>CAWKKV010000002.1:0-3110532 GCA_963850375.1 uncultured Acidobacteriaceae bacterium
CACTGACATCCTGTGCCATCGTGAGCAGCGCTATGTAGGCAGCCAACTGACTCGGCCGCGACTCACCGACTAGTGCTCCTATCTCATCGCCGCCGTCTGGGCGGGAGTTTCGATGACGGCTCTGGGGGTGGTCAACGTAAGGACATCGTGGAGGGGCTGGGCCGGGCTGACGGCTGGTTCTTCATGTGCCGTTGAGATGGCCAGGATGCGGATGTTGGGGTTGGAGGGGAGGGTGAGAACCTTGGCTCCAGCCGGAGCGTCGAGAGCGTAAACGAACAGATAGCTATACGCGTAGGGCTCATTCAGACCCTCGGCGGTATGGTGGTGAGAGGCGTACCAGGCGAGGGTTGCCGGCTTGATGTAACCCGTGCGAAGGCCGAGGTAGTCCTCTGGATACTTGGGGGACCAGTCAGGTGAGCCGGAGTTTTTGAGATCCCACTTGGCGTGGGTGGCGGAGAACGCCCAGTCCTTGCGAAGTGCGACCTGACGCTGTGCAGTGCCGCCGCGACCGCCCTCAGTCACGGAGTCAGGACGGGGCTTCCAGACGCGCGTATCCCACTGACCAATGAAGCCTCCCCAATCCTCAACCGTAAGCGTGGTCGTTTGCTGGCCGACCTTAAAGCTGGCTTGCTGATCCCCGTTGTCGGAAGCGGCGATGATGTAGAGCTTATTGAAGTCGCCTGAGGGCAGGTCGATGGACTGGCCCTTGGTGGTCAGGGCGTCAGGCTTGCCGGACCCGCCGGGGCCTAGCTGGAACTTGACTCCGTCGATGGCGAGCTGGGTGGGCAGCATCTCAGCGGGCAGGGCGTTGCCCTTCTGGTCGAAGCCGCCGGTGGATTTCGTATCATCCTCGCTGGCCGCCGCGAGGTCGTAGGCTAGGTTGACGGGAACGGAGATGACGGCGGCTTCCTTAGCCGGGGCTGCGCCGAGTTTGAGCGCGAACGTCTGGGGCTGGTAGGCACGGAAGGAGGTTTCCAGAGCGCCCGCACTCACAGTCGCGGCTGGGGCGCCTTCGAGTGGAAGCTCCTGGCCGTTGACTTGGCGGGCGGACTCAATGGGTCCGGCGAACTTGACGTGGACGGAGGCGGCTGACTGGCCGTGCAGCTCGACCATGCGGATGATGATTTCGTCGCTGATCTCGGATTTCTTAAGGGCGAGGAGGCGGACCGCGGGGTTGTCGACCGAAACCAGCGAGAAGCTGTGGCCGAGGGAGCCGGGGTGCTTGGAGGTGTCGAAGGCGATCAGCGGAGTGCTCAGGCGGTAGGCCTGCCAGTCGGTCTGCTCCTTACGCCAGTCGCCCGAGTGGCCGGCAAGTCCGAAGAGAATTTCGTGATGGCCCCAGTCCTGATTGAGTTCGTCGGTGTAGGCGCCCTTCATCTGGGAAGCGCCACCGGGAGAGCGAAGAAGGGTGAGGCGAATGGTGCTGGCGTCCCGCTTGTCGGATCCGTTTTTGACGTCGGTGAGGATGGTTGCGCCATAGGAGCCGGATTCGTCGGTCTGATCGATCCAGTGGTGGGAGGCGACTTCGAACTGTCGATCGAACGCGGCAGGGCGCTGGATAGTGCCGACCTCCCAGTTATAGGTGGCCAGCTTATTAGCCGAGGCCAGGGGGAAGACTGCCTTCAGGTTAGCGGAAAGGGTACGCCAGTCGACCGATTCGCCAAACTCCACACGATTCCCGGCTTCCCCTGCGGAGAGGCGAACGGTCTGCGTGAATCTCGAGCCTTCGGATTGGCGGCTGACTTCGACAGCTACACGAACGGGCCATTCTCCACGACGCGGATCTTGGCTGGGCCGGCAACATAGGCGCGGGGAGCGGCCTGCTCCTGGTCGAAGTCCATGTTCCAGGCGGGCCAGTTTTTCGGCGCGTCGTTGGAGATGGCCAGGCGCATGGGAGCTGCCAGCAGCTCTTTGTTGATGGACTTGTCAAAGATGCTGGAAACATCGCCATCGGGAGCGATGGTGACCTGGTAGCGCGCATTTTCAAGCATGGTGGGGCTGACTTTAAGTTCGGCGGAGACCGCGGAATTCTTGCCGCTGCGGATGTCATAGACGGCGTAGCCGACCGAGGGGGTCTTGGCAAGGAACAGGAGCTTGCCGTTCTCAACCTGGGCGGGAACCTGCTGGCCGTCGGGACCGAAGACTTCGACTCCCTTGGAGGAGGCGGGAAGCATGGCTTCCACTACGTCCTGGCGCTCAATGTTGAGCGGGTTGTACACGATCAGCGGGGTGCCCTTGACCTCCGTATCGAGGACCGAAGCTACGGATTGGGTGGCGCTTGTGAGCACGTCAGCGAACTGGTTGGAGGCGATGACATCGTCATTCTGGGCGAACTCGTAGGCGCGAGGAGTCGCGGTGCCGGCGCCGGTGTCATGGAACTGCCCGCCCATGACCAGGGTCCAGGCATCGTTGAGACGCTCCTGCGGGTAGGGTTGCCCGCCCATCCACGAGGCCGCAATGGAAGCCTTCTCAGCTGCGTCGGCGAGGATCTCGTTCTTGCGATTCCAGCGTTTGTGGTACGCCTGCGAGGTGAGTGAGCCGGCGGAGTGATTGATGAGTTCAAGGTCGCCCTGGTAGCTGGGCATCCTGGTCTGCATGTCCGGCTTGATGTCCAGGAACATCTGATCGGCGGAGGATGAAATGACCTTGACCGGACCGTCTCCCATCTTGACGGGATTGCCCTCTGTGACGATGTCTCCGGATGCGCCGGAGGTGCCCGGCATGAACTTTGTGGGGATCACTGCCTCACCGCCGGTAACCGTGGCTTCCAGGAGCTTTACGGATTCCTCATTGGTGGCTCCCCCAATGTCGCCGGTGCCCACATAGTGGTAGTCGGCGAAGATGCCGGTGGCTTTGCCGTCGATGGCGATGCGGGAGACCCAGTCGGTGTCAGGGGTGCGGCTGCGGCGCGGAGGCGTTCCGGGCGGCGGTGGCGGCGGGGGCGGAGGCGTCTTGCTAAGGTCAGAGTCGATGGTGCTGCCATAGCCGCCGGGGTTTAGGGCGGCGAGGATCTGTTCTCCATCGGGGCCTTTCCAGATGCCGACGTTGAAGGGGATGCCTTCGGGAGTCTTTTCAGGAGAGTCAGGGCCGCCGATCAGGGGTGCGGGCTGCCAGGCCGCACTAAGCTTTTGGGTGGAGAAGCCTTTGACGCCCGAGCTGGCGAGAATCGTGGGGAGCGATGCGGGAAAACCGAAGCAGTCGGGCAGCATGTATTCAAAGCTGGCCTTGCCGAACTCCTTGCGGAAATAGGTATTGCCGTAGAGGACCTGGCGAAAGATGGATTCGGCGCTGGGTAAATTCACATCGCCTTCTTCAACGGAGGAGCCGGCGGGAAACCATTGTCCCTTGGCAACGTAGCCTTTCAGGCGGGCATAGTCCTGCGGGTAGTACTCCTTCATGAGCCGGTAGCGATTGGAGCCGGACCAGTTGAAGACGTAGTGCGGGTACTTATCCATGTAGTCGAAGTTGACGCGCATGGTTTTCAGGAGGTATTCGCTGATCACCTGGGGAAACTCCCAGCGCCACTGGGTGTCGAGGTGCGCATAGGGCACCACGTAGAGGGTAGGCTGCTTGGTGATATCGGGGGCCTTCATGGTCTGGGCCGTGGCATCTTTTGCGGGAATCGCCAGGGCGACGACGGCGGTTGCGGCGAGCAGCCACGGCTTGAAGCTGAGGATCTCAGGACAGGTCATTAGTACCTCTTGCGATGAGGAAACCTACAGTTCGGAACGCAAACAAGTTGAGTGGAAGAGGGTCTGATGCAGAGGGCGTGGGAGCGGGGTGACGATCCGGAGTTAGATGGGGAGATGGATGACGAGCGTGCGAGTTGGTCGGGTGGTATCGTTTCCACAGTAGCAACCGGATCATAGTAGGAATGGGTGTTGCGGTCTGTCAAGGCAGCCTGCGATCGGAACGATGCGGGGTAGACTGTAGCCTGCAAAAACGCGTTAAGAACAGGCGCGTGCGGCAAGGAACGGGAGAAAAGGCCCAGTACTCCCGGTAGACCTCTAAAGCCGATCTCGAGCGATCCGGGCGAAGACTTCGCACTGTTCGAAGTCTTCAAAAGCAGCTCTTCCGGAACCGATCGAGGGGGAGCGCGGACCTCGAAGATCGCCACGATCTGGAAGATATAAGCCCGCCCGCTGGCACCTTTTCGGCGGCTCCTTCGCATTCCCAGTTGTGGGCGAGAATTCCCAATTGATTCGGGCCCTTCGTCGCAAGGAGATGCATCCATGACATCCTCAGACTCCAGGGCCGCCCTCGTCGGCAGCACACGTCCACGCAGAGAGTCGCATACCCTACTCGGACCCGCGGATCCCGGTCGCCGTCTCGGCGTCACTGTTCTCGTTCGCCCCAGCCCCTCCAGCCCCCCGCTGCCCAATCTCGCCGATTGGCACAACACGCCCATCGCCCAGCGCCGCGCGCTCACCCGCGAAGAGTACGCCAGCCGCTACGGTGCCGATCCCGTCGAGCTCCAAAAGGTCCACGCCTTCGCCGCCGCCTACGGCCTCACCGTCGTCGAGTCCCACCCCGGCCGCCGCACCGTCACGCTCGAAGGAACCCCGCCGCAGTTCAACGCCGCCTTCGGCATCATGCTCAATCGCTACCAGGCCCCACTCCCCATGCCCCGCAAGACCGTCCACGCGCAAGGAGCGGAGCAGGGAACACCCCTCACTCAGATCCACCACGGCTACGACGGTCCCATTCAACTTCCAGCCGATCTCCAAGGCATAATCCAGGCCGTGGTCGGCCTCGATGATCGTGCCCGCAGCGTCAGCGCCGGCGCCGCTGCCCCTGTAGCCGCCGGTGCAGGCAACGATCCCGCCGGAGCCAACTCCTTCACCGCCGCTGCACTCGCCCAGCGCTACAACTTCCCCAACCCGGGTGCCAAAGACCAGACCATCGGCGTTCACGCTCCGCAGAACGGCACCTTCATCTCCAGCTATCTCTCCAACGACATCCTGAACCTCTACTTCCCTGGCCAGGTCGCCGCCTATCGGAACGCACCCACGCTTAACAACATCAATCTCACCGTCAGCGGCACCACCTTCCAGAACAACACCGCCCTCGTCCAGGCCATCACCAACGCCACTCTCAGCTCCTCCGCGAACTCTGCCATCATCGAGCTCACCCAGGACATCTCCACCTCGTCCACCGTCGCCCAGGGCGCGACCGTCAACGTCTACTTCACCCAGGACAGCGAGCAGGGCTGGCTCATCTTTCTCAATCGCGTCCTTCTGCCCGAGGGCGAAAACGGTCCCACCGTCGTAACCAGCAGCTACCCCCTCGTCCTCAGCGACGACAGTGGCTCCGTAGGCAGTCTCTCCGACAGCGGCTCCCTTGTCTCCCTGATGACCAATCAGTTCAAGCAGCTCGCCGCGGTCGGTGTCGACGTCTTCATCGCAATCGGTGATTGGGGCGCCGACAACTGGTGGCCACTCGCATCCGGCTCGCCCACCGCCCCGGACGGCTCCAGCCATGTCATGTACCCCGGCACCGATCCCTGGGTCACCGCCGTTGGCGGCACCGTTCTCGGCACCTCCTCCGAGGTCGTCTGGAATGATGCCTTCTCCACCTCAGGCTTCGGCAACCCCAAGAATAACTTCGGCACCACCGGCGGCGGCATAAGCAAGACCTTCACCGCATCCACCGACGCACCCTACCAGACCGCCGCAGGCATCACCGGCGCCACGGACTCCGCTGGGAATCTCCAGACCGGCCGCGGCGTCCCCGACATCGCCGGCATGGTCGGCCTTAGCTCCTTTTTCGCCAACGGTTTCAGCTACGGCTTCACCGGCACAAGCTGCGTTGCCCCGTTCTACGCAGGCCTTGCTGCCGTCATCCGCTCCGCCATCGGCCGCGACCTCGGCCCCTTCAATGACACTCTTTACGCCCTCAAGGATGTAGCCTTCAACGACGTCACCTCCGGCAACAACAGCTCGCTCGACACTCCGGCCAACGTCGCACTCGCCATCCCCGGCTATACCGGCACCACCGGCAACGCGCCGTTCTTCTCCGCGGGTCCCGGCTGGGACGCCTGCACCGGCCTCGGCAGCGTTGACGGCACCAAGCTGCTCAACGGCATCGGCTCGCTCCTCTACAATCCCACCTTCTACTTCGAGGTCAACAAAGGCTCCTTCGGCCTCGAAGAGGCCCAGATCAACGCGAAGTTCGAGAACCCCGTTCCCATCCAGCTGGTGCTCGAAGGCTTCTCCCCCAACCAGGTCACGGCCGCCAACATCAAGCCTAAGGTCACTGCCTCCTTCAGCCAGGTCACAATCAACGTCGGCCCCGCCATCCCGCAGATCGTCTCCGCTCTTGACACGCCGCAGCGTATCTTCTTCAACTGCACTGTCGACTTCGATCCCTCCGCCGTCAAATCTCTCGCCACCGGCGGCATCTTCCCCAACCCCGGCGACCCACCCACCCCCACCGCCATCCCCCTCATCGCTTCGTCCATTCTCATCGGCGGCAGAGCCCTCGCCGCCGAATCCGAGATCTACCTCGACCCCGGCGCCGACCCCTACTTCTCCAACTACGCCACCAACGGCGACTTCGCCCTCAGCCAGGATCTCCGCGTCTTCACTGTCTGCCCCGGCATCAACAACGCGCCCGTCGATGGCATCCCGCTCAACGTCGCCGACAACACCAAGTTCGACACCGCGAACGGCTACGGCTACATCCAGGCACTTCTCAACCACCTCAACTCCACCTACAACAACCCCACCGGCACCGATCCCTTCACGCTCCTGCCCGATCAGACCAACGCTTTCAGCGCGGACTCCTCCGTCACCCCCACGCAGGTCGATCCCGCGCACCCCACCGGAACGCCCTTCACCAACTACAACTTCGCCATCGCCAGGGTCCGTCTCAGCGGAACCCCGAACACCTCCTCCGGTGCCAACGTCCGCGTGCTCTTCCGCCTCTTCGTCTCCCAAACCTCCGATACCGATTTCCAGACCCTCACCTACCCCTCGAACCCCGACGCCGAAGGCCAGCCGCTCTCGCCGCTCCTGGGCACCGGCAACACCACCATCCCCTTCTTCGCCACCGGCAACTTCGAGTCCAACTCCGACTTCGGCGTCAACACCGACTACTCCGGAAACAGCATTAACAACCAGCCTGTGCAGATCGGTGCCAGCGGCCTGAGCTGGGCTTACTACGGCTGCTACCTCAACGTCTATCCAACCGGCAACACCATCGGCGGGAAGTCGGTGCAGTCCCTCCTTCCCAGCACTCACAGCTGCATCGTCGCGCAGCTCGTCTACGACCAGGCTCCCATGCCGAGCGGCCCCGGCATCATCCAGGGGCCCGAGTACTCCGACAACTTCGCCCAGCGCAACCTCCAGGTCACCCTCTCCGACAATCCCGGACCGCCCGCGGCCCACATCTGCCCGCAGACCTTTGACGCCCGCCCCAGCCTCGCGCTCGGCGCCCCCGGACAGCTCGAAGACTATCCCGATGAGCTCATGATCGACTGGGGCAACACGCCCATTGGCTCGGTGGCCAGCATTTACTGGCCCGCCGTCGCCGCCTCCGACGTCCTCACGCTCGCGAAAAAGCTCTACTCCACCAACCAGCTCTCTAGTTCCGACGCCAACACCATCCAGTGCACCGTCCAGAAGGGATACGCCTTCGTCCCCATCCCTCCCATCACCGGGGCCAACTTCGCCGGTCTCTTTACTGTCGCTCTCCCTCAGGGCGTCACGGCAGGGCAGGAGTTCACCATCCACGTGCGTCGGGTTTCCACGCGCCGCGGTTCCTTCCGGCAGCCGCCACCAACGCCTCCACCCGCACCTCCTCAGCCCCACATCGCCGGCAGCGCTACCGCCAGCCTCGAGTCAGACCAAGACGCTCCGTTGCATCTAGCCGACGTCATCGACATCCCAAAGCACGTCATGCGCAACTGGCGCTATATCGTCGGCTCGTTTATGGTGCGCATCCCCGTCGCGAAGCCCGTCACCATCCGGCCTATCGAGAAGAACATCTACTCCATCCTGAGCTGGCGGCTCACCCAGATGGACCCGGGCAACCGCTGGATTCCCGTCCTCGAGCGCTACCTGGGTTTGATCCGCGGACGTCTCACCGGCATCGGCGTCGATCCCGGCTCGGTCACGCCCTCGCCCTGGGGATCCTACGGGCCGCCACCGACACACGGCAAGGGCACTGGACACGCTCCCGGCGAACCCGGCGAGGGCATCTTCGGCAAAGGCGGTCTCTTCGGCCGCGACCGCGACTTCATCGGCAAGATCGAGGGGGTCATCTACGACCGCTTCGGCGACTTCGAAGCATTCGTTCTCTTCACCGAAACCGGCCTCGAACGCACCTTCTTCAGCCGTGAGGCCGAGATCGAATCCCTCGTCCGCTACGCCTGGCTCGAGCGCGTCGTCGTCGCTGTCGTCACCGAGCCGCACGCACCCGAACGCCCGGTCAACGTCGTCCTGCTCCGCGCTCCGCGGCAACCCCGCCGACCCAGGTAGCCGCTACGTGCTGTTCAGCATCTCGGGCCCGTTATTCTTCACATTCCCGACCGCCGGATTGCACGCGGCGGTTCTCATCGGCTCGGCCTCACGCAACGACGGCCGCGCTCGCGCAGCTCCCGCGCCAGAGGCTCCACTTCCCTGCTGTTGAACTCGCCCAGATTCGGAAAGCTCTCATCGATCGAGTAGGTCTCAATCGTCGGAACCATCGAGCCGAGTGTGTCAGCCACCCTGCGATTCAGATCGCCATGCAAGGCGTAGTTGCTGCTGAAACCCGTACATTCCCGCGCTTGATCAGATCGCGTATTCGAACTCCGGATGGTGGTATGGTGCTCTGATGCGTTTCTCGTGCCTTGCTTTCATGTTCGCAACCGCGTGCCTAGGCGCTGCGCCGATGGGCTGGAACTCCTGGAACAGCTTCGCCAACATCGTGAACTCCGGAATCATTCAACAACAAGCCCAGACTCTGGCCTCAAACGGCATGAGAAAAGCGGGCTACGAGTATGTCGTTATTGACGAAGGATGGTGGCTGGGCAAACGAGACTCCGGGGGGAACATCGTCGTCGATCCCAGGCAATGGCCCGCGATTCAGGCCGGCGAGAAGGCCGGGGACATGGCCAACATCGCTGCCTACATCCACAGCCTGGGGCTGAAGGCGGGAATCTATACCGATGCCGGACAGGATGGTTGCAGCATGTACCCTGACTCCGGCCCGAAATATCTGCATACCGGGAGCGAGGGTCATTACGACCAGGATTTCCTGCAGTTTTCCAAGTGGGGCTTCGACTACGTAAAGGTTGACTGGTGCGGCGGCGCAAAGAACAAGCGCTCCGGCGCCGTCCAGTATGCCGAGATCGCCCACGCCATTCAGAAGGCGGAAAAGACAACTGGGCGCAGCTTATATTTTTCCATCTGTGAGTGGGGCAGCCAGAACCCCTGGTTCTGGGGACCAGGGGTCGGCGGCATCGAAAGCACCCTGTGGCGCACCGGTGGCGATATCATCCCGCCTGTCGTCGAAAGCCTGCATGATGCCGAACACGAGAAGCGCGTCATCACCGCGAGAAACGTACTCGAATCCTTCGACGCTGGCTTGCACCCTGAAGCGCAGCACACCGGCTACTTCAATGACCTCGACATGATGGTGATGGGCATGCGAGGCATGAACAACGCCCTCGATCGGACCCATATGGGCCTGTGGGCAATCTCCAGTGCGCCGCTCATGGTCGGCTCCGACCTTACCCGGCTCTCGCCCGCCACCCTGTCACTGTTGACTAACGAAGACGCGCTCGCGATTCATAACGACAGCTATGGTTTGCAGCCCATCAAAGTCGACGAACCCTCTCCCGGAGTGGAGATATGGGCAAAACCTATGGAGATTGCAGGACGCCGCGCCGTCGCGATCCTGAATCGCACCGGCACCTCAGCACAGGTGAAAGTCGATTGGAAAAAACTTGGATTAAAGGGCATTCCAAAATCGGCGCGCGATGTCTGGAGCAAACAAGCGATCGCCTCGGCTGATGCCGCCCTGTCTGTTACCGCGCATGATCTCGAGCTAGTGGTCGTCGATGGCGAAGATGAAACACCCGCAGAGTATCCGGCGAATCAAGCCAGCATCACTGGCATCGAGGCACTCCCCGTGCCTGCCTTCGCGCGACTCCACTACACAAACGCCGCTGATCATCCTGTTGTCTTACGAATGAAAAGCACGTCCGGTCTGTCCACAGCCATTGCTCTCCCCCCGACCGCCGGATCAGGGAACGGCGTGGTTGGACTCATCCTGCCCAGGGGAACCGCCGACCTCTCGTTCGAGGGTCAACCGGCAGCCATCCGTAAGCTCGATGTTTACGCCTGGAAGTGATCGCGTGGAAGCAACGCTGTACGTCCACACTCGAACTAACCAAAACTCAATTTCGTTCCATCGGCACCCATCAGGCTGTGGCTAAGAGGAAGCCCATGCTCCTGCTCGCCGATCGCCGACACACTCTTTCACAGAGTCTTCCATCTGGCATGCAATTGCCAAGATAGGTAATGAGAGACGCGGTTGCTTTCACCTCGTACCGATTCAGCGACTCGCCTTTGAAGAGTCGACCAAGATTGAGAACGCCTTTAGGCCGCCCACGTCTCGGGGCGTATCGGGCGTGAGGCGTTTGTGAACGGCAACGGCTGTATCGGGTTCACCCAGCAGGCTTCGAACTTGCGTCAGACGGGAGATCTCTTCACCGATAGCTGAGAGGATTTCGTTCGTGTTCATCACAGGATACTTGACGAAGAGCGTCCTAGTCGGCTTCTCTAGAGCTCGAAAGCCAGGACCTCACAGAAGTAACTAAGACCTTTACGCTATTCCAAGAAGCCCGACTTCACAGGCGAGCTCTGCGAGGTCACTTGCGGACTGCCGAGGATCCCACAAGAGTTGCCGAGACCGGTCCTACTGCAGCGCTCAACGGGTGACTTGGCCCGAACGCACCCGTCGACTTTTTAAACGGATAGTAAAAGCAAGCCGACTTTGTCAGAACCGAAACGCCTCGCAGTGTTTACCGATCACTTCTCATGGGGCTTCAATGCATCGTTGATCTCAATCCAATAGCCATCCGGATCTTTGATGAAGATCTGCTTCACACCGTCGAAACGCACAGCGGGTTCTGGCTTGCCTTCCATGCTTTCCCATCGGATGTGCTTTGCATCCAGAGACGCCGTCATCACGGCCATGTCGGAACATGCGATCGAAAGGTGGTCCCATTTGCTGTTGGCAACAGGCTCCTTTCGTCCCACGATCATGTGCAACATAACCCCCTTCCCCATCGAAAGCCAGGCGGCGATCTTCACGGGGACCGGAACTTGCTCGAACCCGAAGACGTCTTTATAGAAGGCAACGCTTTTCTGCAGATCCGAGACGTAGATCGCCACATGATCTACTTGCGGCTTCGTCGCGTCCTGGGCTATGACTACCCGGATGAATCCGAAAGCAAAGAACAGACAAATCCAACAACGGGATCTGAGCATAAGGACCTCCATGGATGAAGCGGAGTCTAGCATGCACTCAAGCGTTTGATTCCGAGAAACGCTTTTCTAGAAAAGGTTGACTGCTGTTGGAGATCAATCGCCAATGAACTCACGCAGCGCGTCCGGTGAAGGGAAGGATTTTCAGGGTACGCGTCGGAAGGGAGCCGTTTCAGGAGATTGTGTCACGTTACGAGCAGGCATCGTCGCGCATTGTGCTTTGTGCCTTTGCGCGCGGAGAGTACGGATGAGACATCCCTTAGGGTGTCCTACTGAGTTGCTAAGGACGCTTAAGCAATCTCTCTGCCTGCCACACGTCGTATCGCGTTTGGAGATTTATCCAGGACTCCGATGACGTCTCGAATACGCATGTGAGGTCGGCTGCTACATCTCGCAATTTAGAAGCATGACCATTAACGCGATCGCGCGCAGGTCTCCATCGCTTATTCCCGCAAGCGCAGCAATTTCGGCTTCACATCCTGCACCCATGTACTCCCTAAGAACGGCTCTGTTGCGTGAACTCCGGTGCCGTAGTCTGGGTTTCAGTCGAGGAGCCCTGTCATGTTCCAAGGGTCGTCGCTTCCCGGTTGAGATCATTCTGTTCTGTGTTCGTTGGTACTGCAAGTATGGAATCTCGTACCGAGACCTGACAGAGATGCTGCAGGAGCGCGGCGTGTAAGTGGATCCGTCCACCATCATGCGCTGGCGCTCCATCGTTATGCCCCCGAGCTTGAGAAGCGAGTGCCGGCATATCAGGGCTATGGCTCGACCTCGTGGCGAGTGGACGACACCTCTGTCAGGGTCGGCGCCGATGGAAGTACCTGTTCCGTGCTGTCGACAAGCACGGTGTGCTCATCGATTTCATGCTCACGGATCGCCGAAACACACTCACGGGAATCAGGCTGCACTCTGGATTGCGACCGCAACCCTCTCATCGGACGCGGAGGCCTGAGGCGTTCTCAGAGGCCGATTCCCAGTCCGTAGCTGTCTAAAACTCCCTTACGCCTTGCGCTGCTCAGATTCTTTCCGCGAATGACTTTGCACGACGCGGGCGAGGTCTTCGTACTCGGCATTGATGAGGTGCGGGGCTTGTGCCGGTCAAGAGGATCGAGCAATACAGGGACCCTGAGCGGAACTCCCGAAACGCAATCTAAGGCTCTCCAATTCCCTTCTCTCTCAGTCTCCAGTGCCACCAGCGGATGTTAAGGACCACCGCCTTTCCCCCCTTTGTCCCACTTTGTGATCCTTGGAAAGAGCTTGGACATTGGCGACAAACTTACCCGGCTCCGTGCAAAGTAGAAGGATCCGGCAGCGGCAGAGGGATGCGGGACTTGGCCAATGCGAGGCGCGAGGAGGAACAGGTCGGTGAGCTGGGCTGAGAAGGCCTTAGTGAAGCGGAGCCAACCTCTGGGTTCTGGATTACGTTTCAGCATTCAGCAAACGGCTGGTCTCCATACAGCGAGGTTCCTCTTCTACGCTTTACGAGGCTCGTAATTAGGCGACGGAAAGGGGGGTTTGTAAAAAGGGGGGTAGATCGCGCCTTAACCAGATAGTGAACTCCTTACTCGCCAGTAACACTTCCAAGACCAGCCCATTCCATCCAAGAGCTCTCGAAAGCATGGCAGATGTTGCGCTTTCGTCTTTTAGCGTCCCGTGACGTCCTAGGCAATCCGACGTTGGGCGGGGGTACGTTAGGGGTATGAGCATCTAACCCGAAGTCCCTGAAGAAGAAGGGATGGCGGCCTTGCCAAAATCCCCCTTTTTGTTGGACACAGATTAAGGCGTGAAGCGTTCGCGGTACGCCATGCCGAGCTTTGCATTGTCAACCTGCGAGTACACGTGACCGTTCACAAGGATGAGATCCAGCAGTCCGCAATTGTCCGTGTCGAGAAGGTAGGGGTTAGGTCCAGTTGAGGTTCGTCACAGAGTTGGCGGGCAGAGAGATTTCGGCAGAAGCTCCCGGCGTGCGCACCGTGACGGCGCGTGCAGCGCCGGAATTGCTGAGGACCAGGCATTTGCGGCCGTCGGGGTTGAGAAAAGCGACGTGAGCGACTCTGTCGATTTCACCACGCGAGTCAATGACGCGCGCGCCTCGGCGGGCAGCGTGATTGTAATGTTTTATGACCCAGTAGTTCGGGTTGCGCGTGATCTCTTTAGTGTTGGAATTGATGGTCACCGTGCCATGGCCGTGCACAAACGGGCCGATGTTCGGGTTGCCGCGCTCGTCGAGAGCGACGTTCCAATCGATGACGCAGCGTGCCCAGTTGCGCAGCGCCATGGCGCCGCCAGTGCCGCCTGCCGCGATGGCTACATCCGGAGCCTCCTGCGGGTGCAGGGGCGTGAGGTCCATGACGCCGGTGTCCGGCTGGCCGGTAGCGGGCAATTCAGTCATAGGGCCAGGCGTGGCGGCTGTCTGGGTCATGGGCCCTGGCGTCGCGGCGGTCCGGATCAGGGCGGAGCGGGTTGCTGTGGCAAACTGACCTTCGGTCCAGTACTGATGAGTCGTAGGGTAGGCGTCGTGGATGCGCGTCATCGCTGTGGGATTGCCGACGTAGGGGTGCCAGGCGATCCCGTCGATGTACTTTGAGACGTCGGGGTCTTCGAGGGTGTTGAAGACGCGGCCCCACAGGTTCCAGTTGTGGTCCAGAAGCCAGATCTTTGTATCAAGATTCGCGGACCGCAGCGCCGGGCCAAGGTGCTTGCTGATGAAGATGACCTCGTGCTCCTGCGCAAAAGCGCATGCGGGCATGCGTTCGGCTTGTTCGGTATCGACCTCGTTTTGTGAGGTGATGGCGTTGATGTGCACGCCCGCGGCGTCGTAAGCCTGCAGGAACTTGAGCAGATACTGCGCGTAGACGGCGAAGTACTTGGGCTTCATGTCTCCGCCGAGCATGCTGCCACCATTCTTCATCCAGCCGGGCGGGCTCCAGGGCGAGGCGAGGAGGAAGAGTTCGGGGCAGATCTTGCGGGCGGTGACGAGTTGAGGAAGAATGTAGGCCCGGTCGTGGTCGATGGAAAAGCGGGCGAGCTTGAGGTCGGGCTCGCCTTCGTCGTAGCTGAAGACGTCGCGGGAAAAGTCGCTGGCGCCAATGCAGACACGGGCGACGTTGATGCCGAGTTCGGAGACGTGGAAGAGTTCATGGAGGAACTGCTCGCGGGCCGCGGGGCTGAGCTGACTGATCATGTAGGTAGCAGCGTCGGTCATGGCGGCGCCGAAGCCGAGGATCTCCTGGTACATCATGGAGGGGTCGACGGTGATGACGTTTTCGACTCCTGCTGCCGCAGTCGGCTGCCAGTGCAGGTTGGCTTCTTTGGCGAAGCGTTTGGAGCCGGCAGTTTGCTCCACCGTGATCGGGCCTGGGACTTGCGCGAAGGCAGAAAAAGGACTGGTCGTGGCGGCCAGCCCGGCCGCACCGAGTTTAAGGAGGTCACGACGCGTGATGGGAGTGAGCATGCGGGTCCTTGCTGGTCTGAGCTGGGTTGGAGTTTCTCGAGCTCGCGCGTGTCGCGTTGAGAGCGTGGCCAAGTATAGACAATCGTTTTTCTATGTGTCCAGCAGCAGGAAAGCTCAGAAGAGTTCTTCCCTCGGGCGAGGGCTGCGTGTTGTAGACGCCTCGCATTATTCCTTGTCAGCGAGATGAACTGTCACGGCATTTAGGATTAGCCGCGCACGAAAACAGGTTCCGAAGAGATCCGAGCTCTGCGCGGTGACCTCAGCAGTATGATTTACCCCGTCAAGGTCTCATGCAGGTAGACCGCAGGAGCGGCTTCCCACGGCGACTAACCTCCGTGACCGGGACGACTCATCTCGGCCCTCGATAGCCAAGGTGGCTCCAGAATTTCCGAAGCCCAAGCAGCCATCCGGCGCGTTCTCGCGTACATAGCTTTCTCTTCTTCACGTGACCCTGATTACCAGCGAGGCTGCAAGGACACTGTGGCGCTGCGGGGAAGATCAACCTGATATTGGCATGGGTAGGAGTCCACGCATATGATCCGGATGAATTGGCGTGGGCTACACGCGCCTAAGCCGCGCGACGACCACTTTGGCATGTTCACCCTACAGGTGATCGGCGAGTCTTTAAGCGCTGGCTTGTGTGTCCGTCACTGTACTGATGGAGTCGGGTGCCAATTCAAGCGAGAAAATCCGATCTATAACCTGAACCTGCACGGTCTGCGATTGTGAAAGCTCGTTGCGGATAACTAAGACCAGTTTCCCGTCTGGATTCCGGAAGGCCAGAACGTTGTCACAGGTGCCGCTCGTTGGGACGAAGGCTGCTCCCGTGTCTACGTAGTGGGTAAGGTGCTTCAGCAGATAGTAATCAGGGGTGTAGCGGAACGTCCGGGCACCGGTATCAACCAGCACAAGCGAGTTCTGCGACCAGCCCCATGTGCTCTTGCCCCCTTCTTCCAGGGCGATATTCCAGTACATATACCCGCGGGCGCCATTGCGGAAGTATTCTTTCATCAGGTCCCAGCAATACCCGGTGTAGGACCAGGTATTGGTGCCATCTCCGCATTCCTGTTCTGAGCCGTAGATGGGCAGATCAGGAAACCGTTTCCGAAGTGCTGGGAGCGCGTTCTTCCCAGCCCATTGAACGCCGATGCCCTTGAGGAAAGGTCCCGCAACAGGATCGGCGTAAACGGTCTCGAAAAGCGCAGGATTGCCGCGCTCCAGCGTTCCGAAGAAGATATCGACGCCAAGCTTCTGCATCTGCGGACCGAGAGCGCAGATGAACTGAATGAGTCCTTGCGGCGACCACGTGCAACTCGGAAAGTTTTGCGCGGAGTTAAATTCGTTCTGCGGCATCACTGTGCCGACCTGGATGCCATGGGCCCGGTAGGCCTCGATGAACTTGGCGAAGTAGCGCGCGTAGGCGTCCAGGTAACGCGGCTCCAGAATGAACATGTCCTGTCCTTCGTGGCCGATCTGGTCGGGCCGAATGCCGTTCGGCTTCCAACCGCCGCGTGCTTCTGCTTCCGCATAGAAATGGTTTCGCTTCATCCAGCTTGGCGGTGTCCACGGTGATGCCCAAAGGCGCAGAGAGGGGTTGTGGCTCTGTGCGGCATGAATGAAGGGGATGAGTGTTGTTCGGTCGTGTTCGATCGTGAAATGCTTCAGGTCAAAGTCGCCATCGGTCTCGTCGTAGCTATAGGCTTCCGTGGAGAAGTCATTTGCGCCGATGGGCATACGGCAGTATGAAAAGCGGCCGCCAGTGGACGGGTCGAAGAGCTCATGCATCACCGAGTCGCGGTCTTGCTGCGAGAGCTTGCTGAGAGCGGTCCAACCGAGCTCGTTGAAGCACGCTCCGAATCCCTGGATGGTATGCGCTGATCGGGCAGCCTGCGATAGATCCTCCTCACTCACATTCAGGTTGAGCATGTTCCATTGGAAGGTGGATTGGTAGAGTGGACCGGACCTCCACGGACTAGTCGATGTGGTGGTGGTCAAGGAGAGCCGGGCGTCGTCCAGGCGGGCGGCCGAAGGGAGTTGCTGACCGGCGGCGATTCGTGTGAGGGCCGCGGATGCGCCGAGTGCACCTACCTGTAGGATTTGCCGTCTGTTCCACGATTGTTGAGACATCAGTGTTCCCCTGTTTGGACCTTCGCGTAAGGACCTCTATCCGCAACACCCAACATAGGGAATGGGAGGCCTGGGCGGCAACCCGGTTACGGAGGCTTTTTATACGTGATGCTTTAGAGGTGAAGCCCCTAAACCGTTGCCTGTCGCTGAAGCATTAAAGCAAAAGCAGCCGTTCCGCAGTTTGGAGCAGGAAAACGTATCTCAGGGCTTAGGGCTGAGGCGCATCGGCCCCGGGCGCTTCCATCTTCAGCTCCTTATAGAGAGCTCGCATTTTTTCCTTGATGGCCTTGTACTTTTCATACGCGGCAACCTCGCGCCTGGCATCATCCGGGCGGTGCATGCGCCGGTAAAGAGCGCTTAGGCGATAGTGCACCAGCATGTCCGTAGGGTCGGTCCTCTCCGCGGCCTCAAGCAAGGCGAGCGCGCCCGGAAGATCCGCTGTCTCCACAAGCTCGTGTGCCAGGCCCACTTCTGTTCCCACATCGTTGGGCGCTACGGCTAAGGCCTGCTTGTACAGATTGATCGCTTTACCGTGATCCGCCCGCTCCGCCGCCGCATCTCCGAGCCGGGTTATCGATCGCGCGTCAGCTGGATTTGATCGTACGGCCGCTTCGTATTGCACCTCGGCCTCTGCCTTCAACTCAGGTTCGGAAGACGTGCGAAGCACCTCTGCCAGTTCATAGTGGATTCCCGGCAGGTTAGGATCCGCTGCCAGTGCCAAGCGATAGTTTGCAATTGCGGCCGTGGTGTCGCGTTGTCGCAAGAGCTCGTGCGCCATGGCTTGGTGCATCTGCGCTGAGGTGGGAGCAGCCACCGACAGGCCAAGCAGCGCCTCGCCTGCGAGGTCCGTGTAGATGCGATAGGCAGCGTACAGTATCGCCGGATCTTCAGGAGATTTCTCCTTGAGCTCCGAAACTGTTGCCGCCGCCCCGGAGAGGTCCCCGGCTACGCTCGCCAGTTCAACCAGCTCCAACCCAGCCTCGCGTCGAATGGCCGGGTCATCCAGTCCCGGCAGAGCCGCCGCGAGATCCTTGCGTGCCGCAGAGGTATTCCCATTGCGCCGCTCGCACATGCCGAGTAGTGCTTTCAGTTTGGGCACGGGCTGGGCTTCTACGGTCCGCCGCAGGAGGGGCTCCGCAGCGGGGTAATCGTGGCGGAAGTACAGAAGCACGCCGAGGTTCCCGACCGCGTCGGCGTTATCCGGGTCCGCCGCCAACACGGCTTCGAACTCCGGAATGGCCGCCTCCGGTTTCCGCTCCGAAAGCAGCGCATGGGCACGCTGTAGATGTGTCGTTACCGTCGCGGCGTCCGCTTGCCCGGCTAAGGGCGGGACATAAGACAAGAGCAGGACTAAGCAGCCCCCAAGAAATAAAAGAGAATTCTTCTTCAAAGTGCAAACCTTCGCTTAGGATCTCCCATTGGCGGGCAAAAGCAAAGCGGGAGGCACGCATGACGCGCGTCCCTCCCGCCAGCCGGACAACAGTATGTTTCTCCCTAGAACGAGAACCGTGCGCTCAACTGCATATTGCGGCTCTGATTAGAAGTAGTAGTGATCTGGCCACCACCGCTTGTTGTGTCGGTATTCGGCAAGCCGAATGTCGGATGGTTGAGGACGTTGTTTACATCGGCACGGATTGAGAGGCCGATAGTCTCGGTATAGTGGAAGGTTTTTCCAATAGACGTATTGAAGCTTTCGTAGCCAGGACCATAGAGGCTGTTACGACGAACGTTTCCATACGTGTTGGCGGCAGGGTTCGCATACGCAGCTGTGTTGAAGTACGCCTGGAGCGTGCGATGCTGCGGAATAGGATTGCCGATCTGGTTAGGCCGCAGGCGGAAGTTCGACGAGCTCAAGGCGTTGCTGTTATTCAAACTGCCGTTGATCGTCGGCGTGAATGGATTGCCATCCTGAAGCTGGAAGGTAGACGAAACGCGCCATCCTCCTATGACAGCATCCACCAAGCGACTGTTGTTTAGGAACTGTGCGCCCCTTCCCACAGGAAGGTTGTAGATGACGCTGCCCTTCCATGCGTTCCGGATGTCGAAGTTCGACGGCCCGTAGTTTGCGTGGAAGTCGTAAGGGTCCTGATACTGCAGCGTTCCGGCGCGACTACCCCAGCCCGAGGAGTCAGCCTCGTCAAGGAACTTGGACCAGACATAGTTCGTGTCGAAGCTCAAGCCGTGCGACAGACGCTTCGTCACCGAGATCTGGAGCGAGTTGTAGTTCGAGATTGCACCCGTCTGGTACCCGTTCAGGTCCTGGTACTGCGGATAGGGCCGTGCTGCCTGTCCTTTCCCAAGGTTGGCCGCGGTCAGCTGATTGATTCCGGAAGGAAAGACCAGGTTGTAGCCCTTGCTTCCGACATAAGCGATTTGAACGGCAAAATTGGTGCCGAACTGCTTCTCGACGCCTACGTTGTACTGCAAGATGCGTGCAACGGGAGTGTCGTACGGCACATAGTTGAAGCTCTGGCCGTTCTTGCTGCCCGGATCTGTGCTTTGCAGCGCGTATGGCAAGTTTGCGCCCGTTCCGGCCAGGGTCGTTACTGGCGCGAGACCGTTCGAGCTGTCCGAAACGTTCCCACTCGTCAGGATGGCCTGGCCTTGACCCTGACCGTATTGGTCCAGGCTCCAGTTGTACGAGTACACTCCGAAGCCGCCTCGAAATGCCACATCCGGGTGTGGGGTGTAGGCAAAGCCAACCCGCGGCAAAACGACGGTGTACTTGTTCTGCTGCAGCGCCGTACGTCCGTTCGTCTTGTTCGCCGCGAACCAGATGGCCCCGGGGGTGTTTGTGATCGGGTTGTTGATCGTGGGATCAAACGTGGCCTGGTCGTTCTTGGCGTCTTTCCAGCCAAGCTGGATCTGGTAGCGCAGACCCAGATTCAGGGTCAGGTTCGGACGGATCTTGTAATCGTCCTGCACAAACATCTGGGGCGTCTTCTGGCGACCGGCGTACTCAGGCTGCACCTGCGCACTCCAGTCATGCGCCGTGCCTAGCAGGAAGTCAGCGTAATCCACTCCCGAGTTCTTATCGGCTAGGCTGCCCTTGGTGTAATCGCCCGTGAAGCCGAAGGTCCCCGGATTCAGATTCCCCCATGCTGTCGAGTTATCTTCGTTGATGAGAAATTCGCCGCCAAAGTGGAGGATGTGACGCCCTCGAATAAGGGTCACAACGTCAGATGGATCAAAGACGTGCTCCTTGTAGATGGCATTGATCCCAGGCCCGAGGTCCAGGAGACCGCCGCTGAAGTTGATCTGCGGAAATCCGTCGGCCTTGGCGTACTGCAGACCAATCTTGTCAGGGAAACCCCCACCAAAGCTCTGTCCGACGAAGAAGTTCAGCTGGTTGGTGTACCCAAACCGCGCCTCATTGATGAAGTTGCTGTTGAAGAGGTGCACCTCGGTGACCTGCGCGTTT
Organism: uncultured Acidobacteriaceae bacterium; assembly: GCA_963850375.1. Taxonomy (GTDB): domain Bacteria; phylum Acidobacteriota; class Terriglobia; order Terriglobales; family Acidobacteriaceae; genus Edaphobacter. The sequence continues at coordinate 20,480 of CAWKKV010000002.1, forward strand.
GTACTATCCACGTCTCCGGAAAAGCAATTGATCGGGCAGATATTCTGATTGATCGTAAATGCCGGATTGTCGCGTTTCGCCACCGTCGTGGTGAGACGATCCTTGCTACCAAGGTTGAAGTCGAGGCGGCCGAAGTACTTCTTGAACGGGTTGGCCTGCGTCCCCTGGTAGAAGTAATTGTTGCTGGTGAAGCCGGGCGTATACGTTCCATTCAGATAGGAAGGTGCCTGTACTGTCCCAGGGCGGTTGGGCGCAGGGAAGTACCCCTGGATCTTGTTCGCCACCGGATCGATTCGCGTGAGGATATTTCCCGCAAAGGGAGTGCGTCCAAAGGTTCCATTCGCGTTCACCTGGGTGGCTGGATCGTACACGCAGCCAGGGCTGCTCGCTCCCCCGGGAACTGTTGTGGCACACACGACACCCGGAACAAGTTGCGCGGAGAAATCTCCGTTCCGCTCCGCTACGGTAGGAACGGAAGCAAGTCCGTTGACCGCAGAGTTGTTCGTGATCTGATCATAGTTGAAGTAGAAGAAGGCCTTGTCTCTCAGGACTGGTCCGCCGATCGAACCGCCAAAGTTGTTGAAGCGCACGCGATTCTTACTGATCGAGCCGCCCGCAAAGTTGTATGGCTTCGCGTTATAAGCATCATTCTGGTTGTACTCGTATGCCGCGCCATGGAACCCATTCGTTCCACCTTTGCTGATCTGGTTGAAAAGAATGCCGCCTACTCCGTACTGCGCGGAAAAAGCAGAGGAGCTTACCTTGACTTCCTGAACGACCTCGAAGACGTAGGTATCGGCGTTCGCTGAACTGGGCAGCGTTGACTCCGCTCCGTCGGAGAGGATGGAACTGTAGGGTAGGTTTCCATTGACCGATACCGACTGTCCGGGGTTGTTACCAAGCGGCGCAGAGGGCGTCGCTGCGGCTCCGGCGATGAGCGTCGTAAAGTTCTCCCACGTAGGACCCGTTCCGCTCCCGCCAGTGTTTGGAAGCTGATCGAGAGTTTTGAAGTCCAGAGTTGCGGACTGTTCGCCGCTGTCCGTCTGAATGAGCGGCACGTCTGTGTCGACTGTCACCTGCTCCGTCGTAGAACCGATCTTCAAGGTGCCGTCGACCGTGACCGTCGCAACGTCGAGGTTCAAACCCGTGCGCGAGAATGAGGTGAAGCCCGTTTTCGTGAACGTGACGCTGTAGTTGCCGGTCACGATCGGGCCGGTGTCAAACAGGCCGTCGCTGTTGGTAGTCAATGTCTTTGAGACGCCTGTGCCCGTATTGAGGACGGTGACTGTTACGTCCGCGATCAAAGCCCCGGTGGAATCGGTTGCGGTGCCCCGGATATCGCCCGAGTTTGCTGCCTGCCCACGTGCATTCCCCGTCGCCAAAAGGCACGCGGCTGCGAGAAGCAAAGTTGTAAGTCTGTGAACCATTACGCCTCCAAAGTATTGCCCATTTCGTAGCACCTGCGCGGTGACTACCAACCTCTCTCTGAACTTCGAAGCAGTCAGGTACTTCGTCTACTTCCGAAGAGAGCGCTTTGGTACACACCTGCGTCCGCATGCTTTCTTTCGTACAGTGCCGGTCATCAAACGATCCAAGCACCCCTTGAGTCCAGAACGCTGCTTCGAATCGCTGTTTCCGCTTCTGTGTTGCTTGGCAGCAGCTGCATTCCGAAACAATCGTTTTTCTACGGCTAGCGCCTTATATAAGCGGAGTGCGAGCCTCACTGTCAAGCACATAATTCAGGCCGGTGTTTTACCTCGAAAACTGTGGCGAACCTCGACTCGGCGAAGGCTTGTGTTGTAGAACGTTTCGCGAGGAAAGCATCAGCTATGTTCATCATGTGGGGCAAGGAATTGCTGCCACACAGGTAGTGCGCCAAAACAGCGGATATAGCAAACAAGCGCGAGCCGTTGTCCGATCATGAAACATTCCGGACAGAAGGTGCTGATTAGGGTTGCGCGGCAGTATCGAAGCGGCCTACAACAGGCAGGAGCGGCGTGGGTAGGATTGGATCCAAGGGGCTTCTCCCTCTACGACCTGCATCAGGTACGGCTCACTCACTCTCGGCTCCGCACACGGCGACTTCCTTAGGAAGGCGGCCCCGTGCAATCGCGTCCCGCGAGGGTACGTGCGTCATGATTTCGGAGTGCCAGTATCTAAGCTGCCAGACGCAGAGTGACGCGATGCGTAGCCGAAGGCTGTTAACAGGAGAGCGCCGGCAAGAGAAATGCCGATACCGGCTCGTATGGAACCGAGTCTTCCAGAAACTGCTCCGATCACGAACGGAAAAAGCGAAGAACCACATCCCGCGACAATGAAGACCGCATTGCCTTTTTCGCCACGCTGGAGCACAGATGCCAGGAGCAAAGGGTACATGGGCCCCACACCCAGGCCGAGTAGAAGGGCTCCTACTTGGATTTCGGACCCACAACGCGCGAAGAGTATGACACAGAGCCCGAGACTCATTAGAGCTGGACCGAGGACGACCAAGTGCCTCGAGAGGACTACCGAGAAGCGCTGGTATGACTGGGCGAAACGGCTTACAAACATGCCGCACCAAAAGCATGTTACCGCCCCGATCGTAGCGTCCAATGCATTCCCAAACCGCTGCGAGAAGATTGCGAGCCACCCGCCCGTTGCTGCCTCGATCCCTGTCGAGAGAGCCACCATGCTCAACAGGATCAAAGAAAGAGACGGCTGCCTGCCGTAGCTTGTCGAGCGCGCTACGGCCGATGTGTCCGAAACCGGCGCGTATACGAGCGCAAGGGGGCTACACAGCAGGAAGAAGGCCCCGATAGCAAAGAGCACCCAGGACTCGCTGAAACGGAATGTTCCTTTCAGGGCAAGCCATGGCCCGGCACACGCACCTATAGACCACGTAAGGTTAAGCCGCGCCATCTCGGCTCGGCTATCAGACGCGTGACGGCGCGCTTGCAGTAGGCTTATGGAAGTCATCACCATACCCAAGCCTGTGCCGTAGAGGAACATTGCCGCGAAGGCGCCCGGGACGAAGGTAAGGGTGAGGGCAGATGCCCCAACAGCTGTCGCGATGCACCCCCGTGCGATCGATACGGAAAGGGCACCTCGAGAGATTGCAGCGCCTACAACGCTTCCGATGAACAGAAGAAAAAGGAGAGCACCCGCCTGCGGATCGAGAAGCCTCCATCTCGCGACGAGCAACGGGAGCATGGCGCCTGGAACTACCAATCCGACACCCGTGCCAAAGAAAATGGCGTACAGAAGGCATGTTCTGGTAAACCCCGCGTGCAAACTGCCTGGGCGAGCTGAGAGCGGATGCACGAACCTGATGGTATACGCCCAAGCGCAATCGATCTCCCTCCAGTTTTCCTTCGTAGTGGTTTTGCAGCAGACCCGCTAATTAGCTCCTCGAATTTTCAGTTCGATCGGGACTCCGGACGTCTCCAAGGCGGATGCCACCATTGTTCGGCCCTGAAGAGCTACAGAGATCGGCGTTGGGCTTTGTACTATTTGTCCATGCCGGGCGCATTCTTTGAGTTCGGAGACACCCGCACAGCCTCCCAGGGAGGCTGGGCAGTCTGCGAGCCGACGTTTCTCGTCTTCTGAAAACTCGCGATCGAGCGAGTGTATCTGCGACTAGAGGAGGCCCCGCGGAGCCAAGCTATGTATTCGCGCTACCCGGCACCCCGGACGGGATTGCTCCGGCCTGGCCGCCACGAAGGGTGTTATTCGTGCGGGTTAGCAGCAGCATCAGGGCGACTACGGATACGCTTAAAGGCTGGACACGGCTGTCGCTCTGCGCATTCTGCCGAATGGCTTCGTATACGCCGCGCAGCTTGTCTCGAGGGCTCTACACTCCAACAAAGATCTGTTGCCTGCCGGCGTTCTAGGGGGCGATTGGACCATTCGGTCAAGGCTTCACTACGACGAACGTGGTGTGCAGCGCTGCGCGCGAATCCGTGCCGGCCCACAGATCGAACGTACCCGGTTCCAGCACGCGCCGGTGGAAAGCCGGGCTCCAGAAGGAGAGGTCGTCGGCGTTGAAGGAGAGCTCAACGCTTTGCGTGCCGTTCGCGGGCACCAATACCTTCCGGTATGCTTTCAGCTCACGGACTGGCCGAGATGCGCTCCCGGCGCGCTGGTGCGTGTAGATCTGGATTACCTGAGCACCGGCGACAGACGAGACGTTTTGTAGCGTCAGCCTGACCCGCAACGTTTCCCCGGCACGCAACGTGGAGCGATCGGTTCGCAGGTCGCGTAGGTTGAAGGAGGAATAGCTTAGGCCATAGCCAAAGGGGTACAGGGGTGTGCTCGGCAGGTCCCAATAGCGGCCCTGGGTATCCTCTGGAATCTGCGTAAGGTTGGTGTTGTAGAAGAGTGGCTCCTGCCCGGCGGAGCGCGGCCAGCTGACAGGCAGATGGCCGCTGGGATTCGCATCCCCGAAGAGCAGGTTTGCCACACTGCGGCCGCCCTCGGAGCCCGGATACCAGGCATTCAGAATCGCAGGCACGTGGGTAGAAGCCCAGGTGATGTCCAGAGGGCGGCCGGTCATAAGGACAAGCACAATAGGCTTTCCAAGCGCCGCGGCAGCTTCGAGCAGGCGTTGCTGCTCTCCCGGAAGAGAGAGGCTCGCCCGGGAAGCACGCTCGCCGTTCATGGTCTGCGCTTCGCCAAGCACCAGTACCGTAACGTCAGCCGCGCGCGCAAGGTCGAGTGCGTGTTGAAACTCTGCCTCGCGTGCGACCTGCGTGGTCAACGTCGCCTTGGTTGGCGGCACCTGCTCGTCGAAGATAGTTGGCGACCCGCGCTCGATTTCGACGCCCATGCTGACGCTTACGTTGGCCCCGGGCAAGTGCTCGCGGATGCCTTGAGCGACGGTTATGACGTTCTCGCGATCGCCGTGGATGGCCCAGGAACCCAGCGTATCGAGCTTGCTGTCGGCAAGGGGCCCGATCACCGCAATCGAACGCAGATCCTTGCGGAGGGGCAGCGTACCGTTCTCGTTACGAAGCAGCACAGCGGTTTGCTCCGCAGCTTCACGAACGGCAGCGCGCTGCTCGGGAGCGCCTGTAACGCCCCGGAAGCGCTCTAGGTCGACATATGGCTGCCGAAAGAGGCCAAGGCGATACTTTGTCGCGAGCAATGGCCGGACCAATGCATCGATCTGGGCCTCAGTGATCTCGCCTCGCTTTACGGCATCGGCCAGGTGCTCACGGTAAGTAGAACTGGTCATCTCCATATTAACGCCAGCATTCGCGGCGCGGAGAGCTGCATCGGCCGGGTCGGCTGCAAAGCCGTGGGTCTCAAGACTTGAGACGGAGTCCCAGTCGCTCACTACGAAGCCCTTGAAAGCCCATTCTTTACGCAGCACGTCTTGCAGCAGCCAGGTGTTACCAGTGGCAGGTACGCCGTTTAAATCCATGTAGGCAGACATGATGCTAGCCGTGCCTGCATCCACTCCAGCTTTATATGGTCGAAGATAGACGTTGTACAGCAGTTCATCGGAGATGTCCGAGCTATCGTAATCGCGGCCACCCTCAGCCGCGCCGTAACCCGCGAAATGCTTCACGGAAGAGATTATGTGGTCGGGGCTGCCAATGAACTCACCTTGGAAGCCACGCACCTGAGCCGCGGCCATGGTCTCGCCCAGAAAGGGATCTTCGCCGGCGCCTTCCATAATGCGGCCCCAGCGGGCATCGCGCGCAATGTCGACCATTGGAGCGAAGGTCCAGTGCAGGCCGGCAGCGCGCGCCTCCTTGGCGGCCATGGATTGTGTCCGAATGACGAGCTCGGGATCCCAGGAGGATGCCATGGCTAGCGGAATCGGCGCGATGGTGCGGAATCCATGAATCACGTCATAGCCAAACAGAAGCGGGATGTGCAATCGCGAGCTTGTCACCGCGATGCGCTGCAATTCGTTAATCCGAACCGGATCCGTGAAGAAGAGAAAGCTGCCGGTTCCGCCGGTGCGAGCAAGCTCCTCCGCACGTGCCGGCGGCGTGTACATAGGCTGGCCCGCAGTCTGCTCCATTTGCCCAATCTTTTCCGCCAACGTCATCTTGCTCAGCAACGTATCGACGAAACGGTCAACACCGCTTTCAGAGCGATCTTGCCCGCTCCGCTCGGTTTCCTGCAAGGCACCTGCGGGCAGGCTCGCATACCAAATGGGCAGGAGCAGGCCTGCGCAAATTAAGCAGAACAAACGTTTGGTTCCGGTGATTTTCATCTGATGATCATCCGCACCTACTGTAACCGCGGACTTGTGCAGAGGGCAATGACTGTCTGTCGAGCAGGCAAAAGCCCCTCACACTCTCCCACTTTGAGTGAGAATACTGTTGAGAGCTAAAGCGCACGCAGCTGCTATCACACGCTCAAAGAAGGGGACCGTTAGATATAGCGCCGGCGCTCGGCAGCAAAGGCTGCTCAGGGTAGGCATTCCCGCGTAGACTAAATTCGCCCCTAAACCAGTGACAGGTGGACCAGCTCTTTGCCCTTGAAATCGACGAAGAAGCAATCACGTAGGTCTAGTTCTCCTGAGAACGGAGCAAGCAAGCCTATCGGGCTTAAAGATCTGGCCGAATACCTTAAGCTCGATCCCTCGACGATCTCTGTCGTGTTGAACAACGTGCCGGGGCGTTCCATCTCCTCGGGGACACGCGAGCGGGTCAAGGCAGCCGCCCAGCTGTTCGATTACAAGCCGAGTCTCCTTGCGCGCTCCTTGCGGCAGCGGAATACCCACACGATCGGCGTCCTGCTGCCTCTCGTTGGTGAGGAGTATCACGCTCAGGTGTTGAGCGGCGTTGCCGATGAACTCGAACGCAATCGATACTGCTATCTGATCGCGCAGCATCGACACCATGCCGAGCAGCTACACGAATATACGGACATGCTCATCTCGCGGGGCGCGGACGGACTTATCGCCATTGATACACACCTTCCGCGGGTGCTTCACGTGCCCGTAGTGGCTGTTGGCGGCCATCAGAAGGTGGCCAATGTCACGAACGTGAAGCTGAACCATGAGAACGCGGCGAAACTTACGATGGAGCACTTGAGCAATCTGGGACATCGCCGAATTGCTGTGATCAAGGGTCAACCCGCAAGTTCGGACTCCGCTGTGCGCTGGGAAGCGACAGCCAGGGCCGCACGAGCTTTCGGCCTGGATATCCCCGAAGCTCTTGCGGTGCAGCTGAATGAGGACATTACTTCGCCGGAACTGGGCTATCTCGTTGTTCAGAAGCTGCTGAGGCAAACGACAGACTTCACCGCGATTGTGTGCTTTAACGACATTGCGGCGTTAGGCGCCATTCGCGCCATTGGCGATGTCGGACTACGGACACCACATGACATTTCGGTGGTGGGCTTCGACGACATCCGGGTCGCGGTTTTCTCGATGCCTTCCATCACAACCATCCGTCAACCGCTGCGGCAGATGGGCGAAACTGCGGCTAAGGTACTCCTGGCGAGGCTCCGCACAGGCGCATCCGCGCATTCTGAAATCTGGGTGGAACCGGAGCTCATCGTTCGCGAATCGAGCGGGCCGCGGGCGACTTCGTCACCAGGCAAAGCTACTGGTGATCGCCAGCTCCCCGGCGACGCAGAGTCCCAATCCGGAGTGAGGTAAGCGGCGCTTCGACCTGTCGCCGATCTTCAGTCAGACATAGGTGAATTCTGCGATGATGGAAAAACCATGCCGGAGGATCTTCAGCGCAAACTCGGATTGCTCGTCCAAACGGGACTTCTGCTCTCGAAGAGTTTCGACCTCGAAGCTATCGTGCAGGCCGCGACGGACGCTGGCCTGGAGTTATGTGGCGCTCAATTCGGGGCGTTTTTCTACAACGTGGTGAAGGCCTCAGGAGAGAGCTACCTCCTCTACGCGCTGTCCGGTGTCGACGGTGAAAAGTTTGCGCAGTTTCTGATGCCGCGCAACACGGCGGCCTTTGCGCCGACCTTTGGTGGCACAGGCGTGGTCCGCTCGGGCGACATCACCAAGGACACCCGGTACGGAATGAATGAGCCGCATCCGGATATGCCTAAAGGACATCTCCCTATCCGCAGTTATTTAGCAATCCCCGTCCAGGCGCAGAGTGGAGAGATTCTGGGCGGCCTCTTCTATGGGCACGAGGATACGGACATGTTCCAGAAGGATGCTGAGGATCTGGTGTCGTCCGTGGCGGCCCAGGCGTCCAGCGCCATCGAGAATGCAAGACTTCGAGAATTATCCGCTTTACAGATCGCCCAGCTTGAAGACGCGAGGAGAGTTCAGGAAGATGTGGCAAAGCGGTTAGGGCAACTGGCTGCCATTGTTGAATCCTCTGACGACGTGATCCTGAGCAAGGACCTGAATGGTGTTGTTACGAGTTGGAACAAGGCAGCGGAAAGGCTGTTCGGCTATACCGCCGAGGAGATGGTAGGTGTTTCCATTCTGAGGCTGATCCCGGAACACCTCCGTTCGGACGAAGATCGTATCCTTTCGACCATCCGAGCTGGAACGGCCATCGAGCACTTCGAGACGGTCCGGCTGACGAAAGATGGGCGTGAACTCCAGGTCTCGCTCACCATTTCACCCGTCAAAAATGATCAAGGAAGGATCATCGGCGCCTCGAAGATTCTGCGCGACATCTCCTCCCGGAAACGGATGGAAGACTCTCTCCTGCAGGCGGAGAAGATCGCGGCTACCGGTCGAATGGCCATGACCATTGCCCATGAGATCAACAACCCCTTAGAAGCCATCGCGAACCTGTTGTACCTGCTGCGTCCGGAAGTCGCGAGCACCCAAGGCATTGGATATCTTGACACTGCCGAGAGCGAGTTGATGCGTGTGTCGCACATTGCCAAGCAGACGCTCGGATATTACCGGGAACACGCGTCGTCGAAAGTGATGAATGTGGGTGGCATCGTCGAACAGGCGCTCACGATTTATGGCCCTCGTTTCGCCTCTGCTCAGATCAAACTCGATGCTGCGATTCGCAGTGAAAGGCAGATCGCGATACGGCAAGGCGAGATTATGCAAGTTGTGTCAAATCTGCTTGCAAATGCTTTCTATGCCATGTCGAGTGGTGGAACTCTGACCGTTGCTGTCGAGGACATTGAGGAACCCGCAAGCGGTGTCATGATCGCCATAGGAGACGACGGAGTCGGCATTCCAGACGATGTGCTTCCGAAGGTGTTTGAGGCATTCTTCACGACACGAACGACAGTCGGCACCGGCATTGGGTTGTTCGTGTCAAGAAACTTCGTGGAAGAGCATGGTGGAACCATCACCCTGGAATCCAGCATTGCTCCTGAGGTGCATGGCACCTGCGTCCGGGTATTTCTACCGGAGGAGACGAAGTACGCAGCGGGATCCGAACGTCGGTCTGACGACGCCTAAGTAGACACCAGATCTGCGAATCGAAGCCACAGCAGCATTCAATGGTGGTGGGCACCTACTTGCGGGCTCCGCCAGAGTGTGGAAGTGACATGTGTCACGTCAGGGTTCAAGGAGAGGCCATGCCTCAACAACGCCGTGTGCAACGGCACATGGCGATGTCGGTACAGCCTCAGTCGCTTCCGAGAGGCTCGCGGCTTTAATCGCCGCGAAGCCTGCCACCGGAATGGTCGACGAAATGGAAGGGCTCTTCTCAGTTCTCAGGCCGGAAGCATCGGGATTCCTCCTTTCCAGCTTGCAGATGGGGTTCTGATTGCGCTTATAGCCATCGGCGCCTCTCAAGACGCCGGAGTTGACCAGCGGCTCGCTCCCGTCCGCGAGAGCCGTCAGTTACGCGATCCACGTGGTAAGCCCGGCAGCTTTCTTTCTCGTTTCCTTGCAGCACATACGGTTGCGCTAAGCTCGAAGGCAAAACCTCTCATAGATGCATGACAAAACATAATCAATCTCGCGGCTGTTATTCTCTCGGCTATGCGCTTACTTCATTTCCTCCGCAAGCAAACCATAGCTGGGGTGGGCGTCCTGGCCTTCGGCGCGACCTCTCTATCCGCATCTGCTTCGACCATCTGGGATTGGGACTACTCCACTTCGCAGAGTTCGGCGAGTGGGACGTTTGTCACTGTTTCGAGCCCGGATGCAGGTGGTGGCTACCTGATCATTGGGATTACAGGAATGCGCAACGGACAGCCAATCGATGGCTTGCAGGCTGCAGGCACCTCGATCCCTGGCAACGAGCCGTATACAGTCGATAATCTGGTCTCTAACGGCCCAGGAGCTCAACTGACTAGCAACGGATTCGGGTTCTCACTGTCTGATGGAACCTATTGCAATCCTTTCTACGCGAGTTTCCTGCCGACGCCCACATACCTGGAGTTCTTTTCAAACCCAGGCGTTGGATACACAGAATTGTCCGCCAAGTTTTCGGCGACACCTGTGCCTGTCCCAGAGCCTGCAACTTTGGCCTTGGTTCTCGGAGGGCTTCTCGTCGTCAGTTGTCTTTTGAACAGAGGCACCATTGACGATCTAGTGTCGGAAAGTAGCGGATTGATCTCTTGGGCCAGTGGTCCTGGCGTCTTCCACCTCAAGCGGGGAATAGTCCGCCGTTCTAACCGCCTACCTAAGAGGGCAGGACTCCCCGCCGCATGATGTTGATTGATTTCCATGACCGCATCAAAGGATAGGCCAATCGCATCCGGATGCTTGATCGCTTCCTCACCTATGCCAAAAGCCATGAGGGGGTCTGGTTTGCGCGCAAGGATGAGATCGCGAAGTGGGTATTGGAACGCCGGGAAGATACACCCATCCTCATGCTTCCAGGAAGCGCGTTTACAGGACCGATGTTCCGAAGCCAGCCTAAATGTCAGTTCGATGAGTGCATTGGCCAGATGTCGTTACTCGAGACAAGTCGTAAACAGGTCCGGGTTCCTGACCGCGGTCGTGATCCCGGCGGACGTCTCCCGATGACCTGGGCCAAAAAGCTTGCGGACTACGCGCCGGAAGATCCTGCACATCCAGAGCGCTCCGCGAAGGGTGTTGACGGCAAGACGACCTACAGCGAAGGTGTGCTCATCGGGTATCGGTGGTTGGAGGCACAGAAGAACGAACCGCTGTTCCCTTTTGGCTTTGGCCTGAGCTACAGCCATTTCTCGTACAGCAAACCACGTGTAGAGAAGATGCCCCATGGTGGAGCCACGGTGAGTGTTCAGGTTAGAAATGATGGGCCTGTCGCCGGCGATGACGTACCGCAGGTCTACCTCGAGTCGCCGTCACAAGCTCCGGCAGGCGTACAGTTCGCCCCCAGTGTCCTCGCAGCCTTCACCAGGGTGTCTCTTCAGCCAGGGGAAAGCAGGGATGTCCAGCTCCTGGTCCCAAGTCGTCTCTTCGAATACTGGTCAACAAGCACCCACGCATGGGTCCGGCCAGATACCGATCGCGTGTTGCGTGTCGGGGAAAATGCGAATGAGCACCGCCTGACGGTGACTATAGCGAGATAGTGCCTGATTTGCTCAAGGTCTAAGCCGCTCTACCGGGGAACACTGCTCTTTAGGCCTACCAGGCGGGACAAGCTCTACGGGTTCTGCGCGATGTAGGCCTTGCTGTTGAATTTCTTCCCGGTGCTGGCGTTGCTCATATAACGAATCTTGCCGAAGATGGGCCGCTCGCCCCAGGGTCGGTCGAACTTACCAAAGATCGCCCAAGCTATGCCTGCGTATCCTCCAGGATCGCGACCATCGACGAAGTATTTGTCGTTCAGGTAGATGAGGGTCTCCTGCGCCTTCGCATTCGAGGGGGACCATTCGAGCACTTTCTTGGCCCAGTACATGCGCATGAAGTTATGCATCCAGCCACGATGGACCATCTGACGCTGCGCCGCGTTCCACAACTCGTCGTAGGTCTGTGCCTGTTCCATCTGTGCCACGGTGTATAGATGATCACGTTTGTCATTGGCATGAAGTTCGATGGTCTTACGCGCCCACTCTTCCGCCGTGGCGGGATTGTCATAGTTAGGGTCCCAGTTTAACCCAGGCGATACAAAGCTCGCGCCATGTGACCAACTCATCGAGGAAGGCATCCGCGCTTTCCCGGAGCCTCGGATGCGCAGCAGCCGCGGATTCAATCTCCAGATAGATGCGGAGCGGACTTATATGCCCGAAGTGCAGGTAGGGCGAAAGGATGCTTGTGCCGTCGACCTCCGGATGGTTTCGCTTCGCCGCATAGTCAGGCAGCATTTCGTTGACGAACTTAGCAAGTCGCGCTTCTGCAGCATGCGCACCTCCGGGCAGCCCGTTCGCACGGCCCACGCTGCGGTCAAGGTCTTTCCAGCCCTTCGTCATATCGTCCGCCGGATCGTCGGCGATCAAATATTCAGGCTTGTTCCAGGGGTACTTGGCATGAGGGTTCGTTGACTCCTCAAGATACTCGGGAAGCATCTTCCACATGCGCCCACGAACGGTATAGGCGGCGTAGGGTGCTTTCTCGTAACGTTTCGTCGGTACTATGACATCGGCGTCCACAGTCCAAAAGGGTCCGTCAAACTTCTCCTGCACCTCCTGGCGCCAGCTTTCGGGTATGCGCATCGGATTTTCATCGCCAATGACAATAGCTGCAGTGACGTCGTGGAAGAAACGAAGACGATCTTCATGGGGAGCGTTGCGCAGGATGAAGCTGACATTGCGCTTCCTCAGGTCTTCCTCTACATCCCGCAAACCCTCATTCAGGAAAATATAGCCGCGTAGTACGCCGTGCGGAAAATCTGATACGCCACTGAAGAAGGCAACAACAGGCAGGCCGAGCTCGTTCCCAACCTCGACAGCGAGGTCCAGGGCCGGATTGTCCACGCCGCGCTCTGAGCGCTGCATCCAGTAAACGACCACCTTGCCGTGCGGCCGGGGTGCGCCGTCACGACGTACCGTGACGCGGTCATTGCTGGCCAGACGTCTCAGTCTTTCGGGAAGCTCCGGCGAGAGCGCCGCGAAGGCTGCCGCCTCGCGCACTTCACGTTCGCTTTGGCCTGTTTTGTTGCTGCGCTTCGTCGACTGGTTCTTCGCTGTGCCTGCCTTTACCTGCGATGCGGCGGAGATGGCCTTCTCGCGTGCTGGATGAGGTATGCGATGTGGGTCAGGCTCGCTCATACCTGGCGCAGCGGCGTCCTCCGCGGCTTCGTTCGGCGGCGCTGCCTCCGTCTTGGTCGATTTCCGGTTCGGCTTCATGAGGTGTCCTCTTCGCGGGCTATACAAGCAATGATGCGCGAACTTGTCTGCTCAGCCAACCACAGCCGCTGAACAGGTGTACAAAGCCGGCTCACTCGCCTGCTCGATGAACACGCGCGGCAGCAATCAGACCTAGTACAGGGAGCCGGACCTCCAACCCAGGCCATCAAGGTCTACCTGGGGCCTTGTGCATCTGGCGCGCTCGACCGCCAGTACGGCTGCTGCGGCAACCCTTTGAGGATGACGCGCGGCCCGCAGGGCTGGGTGTTCCCCAATCATGGATCCGGATGCATCGAGCTGAAGCGCCACGGACACTGGAACGTCTACATGGTCGAAGTAAGTGATCGTAACGGGTCGTCTCTCCTCGAGTACCTTCTTCAGAGTCTGCGGTCTTAAGCCAACCTTCATGCTTGTCACGGAACAATTGCATCCCCGTAACAAAACGATGAAATGTGGTCTGTACTCTCCAGTTCGTGTGTACCGGGATCAGTAGGTTATAGCCGCCTCTGTTTGGTCCACCATTCCGGAGGTGCTATGCGTCTTTCAGTTTTAGGTGTCGCAACAATGCTCGCAATCGGGCAATTTGCCTTTTCTCAGCAGAGCCGATCGTCGTTGACGGGCACTGTTGCTGATGTCAGCGGTCGTTCTTTGCAGGGTGCGCAGGTCAGTCTTCAGCCGGGCGATGTGACGCTCGTGACGGACGCGCTCGGTCAGTTCAGCGGGACTAATCTTCAGTCCGGACTGACGACGGTGACCATCTCGTACGCCGGCTTCACCACCTTCACGAAGGAGTTGTCGCTTGTAGCCGGTCAAACAGCACGGGTGGAAGCTGTCCTGAAGATCGCGGGCAACCAGCAGGACGTGCAAGTCTACGCCGGGCGCGAGGGTGGCGAGGTGGAGGCGATCAATCGCACCTTCAACGCGGACAATATTATCAACGTGCTCCCGGCGGATGTCATCACCAGCCTGCCAAATGCAAATGTGGCGGATGCGCTTGGGCGACTGCCTGGGGTCACGTTGGAGCGTGACGAGGGTGAGGGAAAGTATGTCCAGGTACGCGGGACGGAGCCCCGGCTAACCAATGTCACCGTCGACGGTGTGAACCTGGCTTCGGCGGAGACCGTGCGTCAAGTGAAGCTCGATATAATCCCGGCAAATCTCGTGGAGTCGGTGCAGATCAACAAAACGCTTCAAGCGAATATGCCGGCGGACGGTATCGGTGGGTCCATCGATCTGCGGACGAAGAATGCCGAAGACGTGCCCACTGTGTTTCTTGAATCGACAGGAGGCTATACGCCGATCATCGGCGGCCGCCCGGCCTACCAGTTCGACGGGACGGTGGGCAAGCGGTTTCTGAATAGGAAGCTGGGTCTGCTCGGCGGCGGATCCTACGATTGGAACGGGCGCGGGATCAACGATGTAGAGCCAGGTCCGGCTGTATTCGGAGCCTACGATCAGCGCGATTACCAGTACTACAGGGATCGGCTGGGATTTGCGGGAACGGCGGACTACAAGTTCAGCGATGTCTCGAATGTCTACCTCAAAGGGCTGTACTCGCACTTCAATAACTTTGGGAATCGTTGGGACTATCAGCTCAGCACGCCGCTCGTCTCCGCGACACAGGGAAGCGGCGCAGGGACCGTGAGTTTCGGGGCTGAGGTGCGACGGCCGGTACAGGACCTTGGCAGCATCCAACTCGGCGGACGGCACGTGATTACACGATCACTCGTCTCATGGGATGTGGAGAGCTCGGTGGGGCGAACCCGAGACAAGGGCTACTCGGACGCTTCTTTCGCACCCATTTCTGGCTCGCCGCTAAACGAAATCCCGTTCGCTCTGGATACGAGCCGACCACTGCTCCCAAAGCTCGTCCCGCAGAACGGCGTCAACTTATACGACCCGAACCAGTTTGAGTATGGGGGAGAACGTATTCAGTACAGCTATAGCCCGGAAGTAGATTTAGGATTTGGCGCGTCCTGGGCGGTCAGCTACAGTGTGGCGGGGCACCCCAGCACGCTCGAGATCGGTGGCCGCTTCCGAAACGAGCATAAATTCCAGAATCTGGATGTTCGATCCTATGTGCCAAACGCGGCCTCAGGCGACGCTTCACTGCGGATGACAAACTTCCTCGGTGGGTTTACCGATCCCAATTACTACGGGGGAAGCTACACCTTTGGGCCGACGGTAGACTACGCGAAGATAACAGCCTTTGGAGCGGAGACACTGAATCCTTACAAGACGACGATCGGCAACAACTTCAATCAGGTCGAAAAGATTGCTGCCGGATATGTGATGGACTCCGTTAACATTCAGCGATTCCGCATCGTCGCAGGGCTCCGGTTCGAGAACACGACCGAGAACATCAGGGGGTATACCGCGACGACGGCAGGGGGAGCGCCGGTTCCGACCGTGGGAACAGGCTCATACCTCGACGTACTGCCAAGCGCGTCGGTCCGATACGGGCTTACGCCTGCTTCGGGTCTCCGGCTCGTCTATGGACGCGGTCTCTCCAGGCCGAACTTTTCGGATCTCGTGCCGTTTGCTTCCATTCAGCCTGGGGGCGTGCGAACAACCTCAACAATCGGAAACCCGAACCTGCGCGCCGAGCATGCGGACAACCTGGACCTGTTGTACGAACGCAATCTCAATCCCGTAGGGCTGTTACAAGGCGGCCTCTTCTATAAGCGACTATCCGATCCGATCATTGCCCTGTCACAGACACTCAATGCTGGAACACCGAACCAGATCATCCAGACGCGACCAATCAACGCAGGAAGCGCATATCTTTATGGGTTCGAGGTAGCGTACCAGCAGCACTTCACATACCTCCCCGGGATGTTTAGCGGGCTGGGACTCTCCGCGAACTATGGCTACACGGCATCGCAGGTCACGTTTCCGCCCGTAACAAACGCAGACGGAACTGACAGCGGAGTTGGGCGCACAGACCATCCGGATCTCCTCCGACAAGCGCCACATACGTGGAACATCAGCCCTACCTATGACAAGCGTGGACTTTCAGTGCGGCTTGGACTGAGCTTCAATGCAGCGAATATCTTCGCCTACAACTACCAGGACGCCAATGCTGGAACCTTTGATCCAACCACGAGCAGTGGCGGCGGTATCAAGGGACCGAACGGCGATCAGTATCTCTATTCTCATCTGCAGGTCGACCTCCAGGGAGAGTACGCTTTGGCCAAGGGATTTACAGTGGTGGCATACGGGCTGAACCTTAACAACGAGGTCTTCGGCTTCTACCAGGGAAGTACGATCTATCCCATACAGCGCGAGTTCTACAAGCAGACGTTTGGCGGTGGATTGCGCTGGTCGCCCCCACAGAGACGCTGAGTTGTGGCCGTGAAGGCAATCATCGTATCGAAGTCTCCTCTCGGCAGATCGCATTGAGGAGGAGTGTGGGATCCTCTTCCAAAGAGGTGCGAAGGGGGCAGTCCCGAAGTCGCTCGTCTTCGGCTTCGCGTCGGGACAGGGTCGAGGCGTTGTCGGTGTGAGCGAAGCGCACACCGGAGTGGAGGTCAACAGTACGAGCGGCGTGGGCGTCTGGAGCAGCAGTGCAACCGCGCAGGGCGTCGTCGGACGGAGCGACTCATGGCCAGGTGTGTACGGGCACAGCAACAACCAGGCCGGTGTCGTGGGGGAGAGCGACACCTTCGATGGCGTGTTCTTTTTGAGGTCCGCTGCGTCTCTGAGTGGAAGAGTTGCAAACCAGGCCGGATTGGTCTCAATAAACGCACTTCTCGTCAGCGAAATCTGGGGAGCCGTGGGAGAGGCTGCTCAGGCCTGACGGGCATCCGTATACCGCCCGCAAAGATCTTTGGCCACGCGCGACTTACTCTTACTGGCGCCACCCTGCAGCCCTGCTACCATGGCGAGCACCCAGCCAGTGAGGTCTTGCCGCGCCACATGCCCTTTTACCGTTTCCTTCTCGCGCTCGCCGTTGTCCACCCGATCGCAGCACAAACACCCGCGCCCGCAACTCCGCCGCAGCAGCGGCAGCCTCCTTCACCGTCTCCGCAGGTCCTTCCAGATGGTCGCGTCACCTTTCGCCTCCTTGCGCCGCACGCCACCTCGGTTGAGCTCGCAGGCGACATCTACCAGGGTCTACCACGTACGGGCACTACGCTTGCACTGCCCTCGTCCATCCCGATGACCAAAGGCCCTGACGGCTTATGGACCGGCACATCTACTGCCGCTTTTCTCCCTGGCGCGTGGCGCTACCACTTCCGCGTCGATGGCATGGACGTTCCCGACCCGCGTAACGTCCTCTCCTCGCCCTACCAACACGGTAACGAAAGTCTCCTCGTCACCCCGGGCGGATTCTCCCAAACTCGCTCCGTGCCTCACGGTGCGGTGGCCCGCATAGACTACAACGCCTCTACGCTCGGGGGCGCCGCCCGCGAGATGTACATCTACACTCCACCCGGCTACGAAAAAGGCGCGAGAGCCTACCCTGTGTTTTACCTGCTCCATGGCGGCGGCGAGACCGACTCTTCCTGGTCGACGGTTGGCCGCACCGGCGACATTCTGGACAACCTGCTCGCCGCAGGCAAAGCGCAACCCATGATCATCGTGATGCCCGCCGGCTGGACTCCTTCAGGTCCCCAAGTCATGACCGCCGACGCCACCAAGGATCCCTTCAACAACGAACTGGTCCAAGACATCATCCCCTTCGTAGATTCGCACTACCGCACCCTCGCCGACTCCGAACATCGCGCTCTCGGGGGCCTATCCATGGGTGGCATCCAGACCCTCAACATCGGCCTTCATAACCTCGGCACCTTTAGCTCACTTATTGTCATGAGCTCAGGCTGGTTCCCCGCGGATCGTGATGCCTTCTTCAACGGCCCTGACGCTGCACGCATCGCGCAGTACAACGCGAAGCTCAAACTGTTCTGGTGGGGCTGGGGCCAGACCGATATTGCGCGGGATAACGCCCTGGCCTGCATTGCTCGCTTTCAAAAGGCCGGCGTTCACCTCGAAACCGAGGAAACAGCTGACGGGCACGAGTGGAAGAACTGGCGCCTGTATCTTTCGCAGGTCGCTCCTATCCTGTTCCGTTAGGCGTTCCCTGCCGACATAATCGAAGTAGCGAGATGCTTCCTTGCGGCATCTTTACACGGTTCGATCGAAGCCTTCCGTAAGGGTGAACGTCCGCGCGCTGCGAGTTCTCGACCAGCTGCCATTCGACGGCGTGGCCGTGGGCGACCTCCACGATGCGAGCGGGAAGGGCGAAGAGTTCCGCAAGCCACGATGAGTGAGCTATATGAACCTCAGGACGGAGCGGTCCCATGCTGTCGCAGCATGGGAATAGATCGTCGCGTTTGTGAGCTCTCGAGCTGCGGACTTTCCCCTCGTCTCCACAGCACATAGGAACACGTCCCGAGCAATAACGTGAGAGTAGAAGGAACGAATGCCGCATGCCGGTCATGGATGGAGAAGTGTGCGATCAGCGCCGATACAAGGTTGAACGCGAAACCCGCGTAGGCCCACTCCTTCAAGCGCAAAGGTGTAGCTGGGACAAGCAGCGCCAACACCCCAACCATCTTCGCCACCGAAAGCTCCACACGGAAGGACGCCGCCGGAAAACCTAGACGCGCAAAGGCCTGCGCTGCCTGCGGGGTCAGCCACTCCCAATACGCAGTAAAGGTCATCTCCACGCAGAACAGCACAGTCACTATCCAAAATGCGATCACCACTGCCTTTGACCTCGTCATTGGGCCTCCTTCAGGAGCCGTTCGAGATTGGCAAGGAACCTACCCCAACCATGCTT
This sequence comes from uncultured Acidobacteriaceae bacterium, assembly GCA_963850375.1. Taxonomy (GTDB): domain Bacteria; phylum Acidobacteriota; class Terriglobia; order Terriglobales; family Acidobacteriaceae; genus Edaphobacter. The sequence continues at coordinate 39,381 of CAWKKV010000002.1, forward strand.
CGCACCCTGATACGCGGCTTCCTGATTGGCACGGAAGCCCGCATGCTCCATCCGCAGGTGCGTGCCGCCCTCGGTCGGAGTCAGTGTGAACTCCACGGTACTTTCATGCCCAAAAGCGCTCCATGAGTACGCGATCCGTTGCAGAGGATCGAGCGCGAGAACCTTGCAGTCGATCACACCATCCCAGCCCCCGACCGGCTCGTTCCTGAACTGGAATTTCCGGCCGATCTCCGGAAGGAAGTCGTTCCGGAGGAGCCACTGCGTCAGCAGAGCCGGCTGAGTGAGCGCCCGCCACACCTTCTCAGGCGGATGCGCGAAGGTCTTCTCGATAACGACACTGCGGGTTTGTTCTTCCGATTGGCTCACGTGTCCATCCTTTCCAACAGAGATTCAAGTCGATCGAAGCGATCCTTCCAGAAAGCGCCATAGTCGCGGAGCCACTGCACCATTGGTTCCAGCGCCTGGGGCTGAGCCCTGTAGTGCGTCTCTCGCCCATCCCGCCGATGCCGCACCAGCTTCGCCCGTTTCAGCACGGAAAGGTGCTTCGATACCGCCGGTTGCGAAACACCCGCGAAGAGCGTGAGCGCATGCACCGTCTGCTCGCCCTTACTCGACAGCTCAGCAAAAATCGCCCGGCGTGTATGGTCCGCCAGAGCTCGAAACACCGGATTGGAATGGTCTGGCTTCACGAACAAAACAATAACCGTATGGTTATGGATTCGTCAAGGGATCTATCAGCGTCAGGCATCGATAGCTACAAGCGCTTGTCTTCTCACGGCGGGTTGTGATCCCTGCCTCCAGACACTAGGGAGCTGTTGTCGGATCTCGCTGAAACACGGCCAGTTCATTTCCGCCTGGGTCCAGGAAGTGGAATCGGCTTCCCCCCGGGTATTCAAACAGCGCTTTCGTGATGGTCGCGCCGGTGTCACGAATGACACGCTGCATGGAGATAATCTCGTCTGTTTCTATAACGACCAAAGGCGTCCTGGTTCGGTCGTTCTCGTTGGGATTGATTCCTCCCTCGATGCCGGCGTTTTGGAAGACAGCATAGTCTTCTCCCAATTCGAGAAAGGACCAGCCGAACACCTCAGCGTAGAACGACCTGATCCTTCTCAGTTCTGCTGTTGGCAACTCAATGTAAGCGATCTGGTTCTTGGCCATCACACACCTCCGCGTCGGACACTTCTGCGAAATGAGCTTGAGCAGACGAGACGCCAATTTGTACCCGCCGTGAGCGAATGGGTCTGTACTGGTGACCGAGGGCACGAGGCCTCACGCGACTGCGGCTTCGCGTGCGTCGAGAGCGTTCGACATGTCAGCCAGCACCTCTTTACGGAGTTCCTCCGTAAACGGCTCGCTTGTGGTCTGGTCGATGATCGTTCCATATAAACAAAGGCAAACCCGCGACGGAGCAGCTTATCCATCGTCGCCGTAGGAATCGCGAAGATCGTGGTCAGGGTTTAGAAAGGTGCGGCGTTGGAGATCAGGGCTTTTCCTCGGGGTCGATGGTTTGGCGGCTGATGTCATTTTCCTGGGGTCGATTCACTTCCGCGGCTCCGGTACTGCGCAGTTGAAGGAAGCGCTTGAGTGCGGCGTCGGCATCAGCCTTCTGGCCCAGGGCACGTTCTACCTGAGAGAGCCGGTACCAGCTCGCCTCGCTGTTGGGATCTGCCTCAACGGAGGTTTTGAGGTAGGGCAGCGCTTTTGCGGGTTCGTTGAGAGAGGCGAGCACGGTTCCGAGGCCAAGGCTCGCCTCGGGAAAGTTGGGATAGGTTTGGAGGGCCATCTCGAAGTATTTGCGCGCGTCCGCCAGATGACCGGATAGGCGGTTCAATTCTCCGATCTCGTAGGCTGCATTTGCGTTGTCAGGGTTGATCTTCAGCTCCTGCTGGAACTCCGCCATTGACAGCTGAAGGTCCTCTGGATGATGGCTGTCGCGGGCTCTTTCCCGCAGGACACGGCCGATTCGGTAGTGAATTCCAAGGCGCTTTGGATCCGACGCAAGTACCTTGCGATATGCCTCGATGGCTGCATCGTGCGAGCCCTGGCTTTCGAGCGCCTCCGCCTGTGCCTGGTAGCGCCAGACCGAGTCGGGAGCTACCTCCGTGAGGGTCTGCACGGTAAGGTAGGCGAAGTTCCCGAATATGCGTTCGTTGTGGTACAGGATTTCGGGATCGCGTGGGAAGAGCTGCTGGAGCGTGAGGGCAATCGAGACGGCCTTTGGATCCTGCCTGGTCGCTGTGTAGGCGCGCTCAAGTTCCAGGCCGCTCTGGCGTTTGATGGCCGGCTCCGAGGAGGAACGAAAGATCTCCTCGAGAGGAGCGATCGCGGACTCGTAGTGGCCGAGCTCGGCGTTTGACATCGCGATGAGGCCATCGAGGTTTGGCAGCGAGGGCTTCAGCTTTCGTGCTGTTTCGAGCTCGCTGAGGGATCCTGTGAAGTCTCCGCTTTGAAACAAGAGAGCGCCGAGGGTTGCGTGGATCTCCGCGATCTCGGGATGTGCGTGACTGAGTGTGGCGAATTGGCGGCGAGCACCCTCGAGGTCGCCGCGGGCGAGGGTGCTCTGGGCTGCGGCGTAGGCCTGACCGACGTCAGGTTGTTGCGCATCTGCTGTAGGAGCGGTCGGGCCCAGGATGGATGCAAGGCCACACAGCAGAACTGAGGCCGGGATGCGATACCTCACAGCGAGATCCTCCGCGCGAGCTTAGTTGCCGGTGCCTCCTCCGTGCTCTTCCCGAAGGAGGCGGACTGGACCGAGGAGCCCTGCCGGCACCAGGGGCGAGTTGGCCTTGTACGGGTTGCGCGCAGTGAAAGTGTACTTCTTGGCGGCATCTGGCTGCGCGTCTCCAATGAGGCGATTGACCCAAAGATTGACGACGCGAACTTCCAGGAGATTGTCGCCGGGGTGCATTGCCGCGGACACATCGATGCGAAACGGTGCCTTCCAGAGTGTGCCGAGCGGCTTACCGTTGACGGAGATCTCGGCGAGGTTGGCGACGTCTCCGAGGTCGAGCAGGATGCTTGCGCCGGGTTTGAACCACGCGGCGGGCGCGTCGATGTGCTTGGCGTAGGTGCCGTGGCCAGAGAAGTACCGGACTCCAGGGTCGGCGTTGTCGCTCCAGGAGCCAAGCGTGTCGAGGTGGATGCTTTCAGGTTCGCCACGCTTCTCGTCGAACTGCACGTCCCAGGGACCGGAGACGGTGGCCAGATTGGTTTCGGTGAGCCCAGGGAGAGTTAGCGAGGTCTGCTTGGTGCGGTGGCGGAAGACGACGAAGACGGTGCCCCAGGGATCGAGCGAGAGCGGAACCGAGGTGCGGCCCTCTGCGATGCTGAAGGACGCAGGAGTGACAGTGCCAGTGTCGGCGTGCCAGATCTCAGGCGTCTTCCCGGTGACGTGGAAGCTGGCCGTGGTGTCTACCGCGCGGCTGGAGCGGTTGTCGACGAAGTAGAGATCGGCGTCCGCGGTGCGCCTGTGGACGAAGAGGATCTCACTGTCGGGTTGCGATTTGGTGTAGGTGGTGTCGAGGGGCAGATTGATGGTCTTGAGCGCGGCTTCGACGGTATCGCCGGTGACGACCGACCCTTTTCCGACCTTGCGGCTCGACTCTGAGCCCGAACCCCAGAGCTCGTGAACGATGGAGGTGAAAGCCGCCTGGTCGTCGGCGAGCGAGGGGTCACTCACGGGTGGCTTTCCGACGACCGTGGCACCGCTCCGGACCAGTGCCTCGACGCGGCGGAGGACGGGCAGAGACATGTGCTGTGCGTAGCGATCCAAGACAAGCACGCGGTAGTGCATTCCGCTATCGGTGACAAGGTCGTGGTTCTCGACGCGCAGCTTGTGCTCGAGGATGTCCGCATTGACGTAGTCGAAGTTGTAGCCTTCGGGGACGTCAGGTGCGCGCTCGGCGAAGATAGCGGTGATGTTGCTGTCTTCTCCGTAGTAGTAGGCAACGTCGGCGACGAAGCGGCCCTGCTGAAGCATCCAGGAGGAGCGCGCGAGGTAGTTGATCCACGGCGCTGCCTGCTCGGCCCAGGTCTCGTTGCGGTTGAACCACTGTCCGAAGGGTCCGAGGGCGAGGCCCGGAGCCGGGCTGCCCGCATCTGCTCCGCCGGGACCGGTGAGCGGCTGATGCACGGAGGAGTGAATGACGAAGCGGTTGAGGCCCATGGTGAGCTCTTTATCCGCGGTGGGCTTCAGGGTCGCAGGGGACCAACCCCAGGGACTCGCGGAGGCGGTCATCGATTCGGCTGCGACGAAGGGGCGTCCGTAGATGTGGGCGACCGAGGCGGACTCACGGATATCCGCGTTGTATCCGAAGTTGTTGGCGTTGACACCCGGGCGCTGCACCCACATGGCGGACATGGGGACGTCGTCATAGCGCTTCATCTCCATGCCGTCGCCGATGGTGGCGCGGCCAGCCTCGTGGGATTCGCCGTATTGACCCATCCCGCGCTCATGAAGCATCTCGTTGAGTGTTGCGTAGTGGTTTTCCGCGAGAAGCTCCTCGATGGTGCGGCGGTAATCCCAGAGGAAGCGATCGCTTTCCGCGGCGCTGCCGATGATGCGGCCGGTGAGCGCCGGAAGCCAGGGGCGGCAGTCGTAGCCGCGTCTTCGCGCGAACTCCGCGAGCATGTCGTTGGTCCAGTTCTGCGTTCCGGCCTCCCAGGAGTCGGTGATGACGAAGCGAAGCCCTTTGCCGTTCCCTTCCCTGCCCATGTTGCCGCCGGTGGCGTCCTTATAGTTATCGAGATAGTGGCTGAAGTAGGCCTGGACATCAGCCTTGTTCAGCTTGTCGACCTCCGGTCCCGTGGCCTCTGGAGGCGCTGGGTGGTTGGTGATGCCGGTGAGCGAATAGCCCATGCGGAGCACGGTCCAGCGACCGGCGGGCGGTGTCCAGTCGAGCGTGCCGTCCTTCGCCATCTTGCCGGTAAGGTCGATGACGCCAGTCTTCGGGATGACGGAGTTGGTGGCGACTTCGGGCGTTGCCGCCGCGTAGAGATCCGGCACGGCAGCGAAGGCGGCTTTCTCTTCGAATCGATGGATGCGGGGCCCGGTATGTAGATTCAGTTCGGCGATGCTGCGGGTTGGTGGACCAGAGCTCTTGGCTCCGCCAAACTCACTGAGGTCGATATCGCCCTGCATATTGGGAGGCGGTCCTTTTTCTGCGTAGGCGAGTCGGAAAAAGCGAGCCGTGACGGGAGCGAAATCCAAGGTGTGCTCGACCGATCCTGCCACGGGCATGCGGATGATGTCGGTGAAGGTCTGGCCGTCCGCGCTGCTCTGAAGGAGAGGTCCGTCGTTGCTCTCGCCCATAAAGATCGCGAGCGGATTGCGCGGACCGCCGGCAGCATAGGTGACGGCCTGGATGGTGACGGGCTCGGGGAACTCATAGAGCAGCCAGCTCGTCTGCCCGGAGGCGGCGGCTGGGAAGGTGACGCTCTCATTGAGGTCACCGTCGTAGAGCCTCCCAGCATCGACGGCTGTTCCGCTCGAGGTCGTGAGCTTGGGGTGGAGACTTGAGATTGGAACTTCAATCGACGGCTCAGCTATGGCGAGGACGACTGTATCGGCACCGAAGTCGACTGGCGGGGGCGGAGCTTCGCTGCCGCCCATGGCGCCCATGAGATCGTGCTCGGCGAGGTTGCCGAAGGGACCGGTGACGCGCGGGGGCTCGGGCAGAGTGCCGTGAAAGGGCTTGCCACCCTCGATCGAAGTCTCACTCCATGTGACCTTTTTCATGGCCTGCTCGGGCTTGACCCACGGGCCGCCGGTCTCGCTCCAGCCGGGGGAGCCAGCGATTGCCATCTCGAAGCCGTATGAGTCTCCTTTGCCGATGGCGAATCGGAAGGCGTCCTTCCAGCCAGGAGTCATGTAGGTGAGGCGCTGGTCGACCACCTTGGGCGTGTTGAGCGCAGCGTCGAAGTTCTGGAAACCGACGATGCCGACGCGGTGCATCCAATCGAGATCCTGTGTGATGCCTTCCTTGGTGATGTTGCCGTTCATCCAGTGCCACCAGACGCGCGGGCGGGCTGCTGCGGGCGGTGTAAGAAAACCCTGGAGCATGGGGTCGTTTGTGGCCGCGGAGCTTTGCTGCGTAGAGGCTGGATGGGTAAGGCATACCGAGAGCGCCAGAGCGACGCTGGCCCGAACAAGGTGCAGGGTGCTAGTGCGTGGCATCGGCCACCTCCGTCGTGGTCTGCTGCAGAGTTGCGGTAAAGCTGTAAGAACCGGCTGGAAGGAGGAATTCACCATCAGACTTGCCCGCCTTGAGCGCACTCTTGCCTTCGTTGAGCGCTACTCCACCAAGGGCAAACTGAGTTGCATTCGTGCCGCTGGTCGAGAGGACGGCGGAAGCGTTGGGTGGCACGGTGACCTGCCACCGAATCTCCCGACCTTTGACGGTCCACTCGGAACGTACCGATCCGAAGGCTGAGTCGTAGGCGAAGGCGAGTTGGTGGAGGCGGGGATCGAAGTTCGGATGAAGCGATACGGTGTGGAAGCCGGGATCGCCAGGGACCGTATCTACACCAGCGGCGTAGCGGTAGAGCCACTCCGCGACCGCGCCATAGGCGTAGTGGTTGTATGAGTTCATGCTGGGATCGTCGCGCATCTTGTCACCGTTCCAGCGCTCCCAGGTGGTGGTTGCGCCGTGGTCGATCAGGTAGCCCCAGGAGGGATAGTCACGGTTAAGAAGAATGCGGTAGGCAACGTCACTGTGCCCTGTGTCGGAGAGGACGGCCAAGAGATATGGCGTGCCGAGGAAGCCGGTACCTAGAAGCCAGTGGTTGTCGCGGATCTTTGCTACAAGCTTGTTTGCGGCAGCCGCCCGGAGATTGTCGGGCATAAGATGCATGTAGAGCGCCAGCACGTAGCCGGTCTGGGTTTCGACGGGCTCTGACTTGGAACGCTCGGCGTCGACTGGGTTCACCGTCGGGGGCGGGATACTGGGGAAGCGATCGACGATACCGACGAAGCCATCCGAGTGGATGTACGCCTGCTGAAAGGCAGCCTTGATCTTCTCGAAGAGTGCCGCATAGTTTTCAGCGTCGGACTTGCGGTGCGTGGCGAGCGCCATCTGCTCCATCAGGGTGACGTCATAAGCCCAGTAAGCCGTGGCGAGGAGGTCTTCCGGGGTGGTGATGGTGGGGGTGAGCCAATCTCCGAAAGCAGCGCCGAAGCCATTGCGCCAGAGGTGATCGGGGTTCTTGCTTTCGATCTCAGCGAGGTAGTGCTGCATGCCGTCCCAGTTCTCGTCGATAATGCCTGGGTTGCCGGATTGAATCCATCCTGTCCACGGGATGATGACGCCAGCATCGCTCCACGCCGCACCGTAACCAGGGTTGGCGGTATCGATGCCGGGCGCGAAGATGCCGTACATGGCCGTGTTGACCTGGGTGCCATGGAGGTCAGCGGCATACTTCCGGCTAAACGTGGATAGGTCCATGTTGAAGGTCGCAGTCCGCCAGAAGACCTGGGCATCGGCACTCCATCCGAGGCGCTCATCACGTTGCGGGCAGTCGGTGGGGACGCCGACGAAGTTGGAGCGTTGTCCCCAGAGGACGTTGCTCCAAAGCTGGTTCACCATTGGCTCGCCGGTGGACAGCTTTGCGGTGAAGGGGGCGTCGGTATGAAGCACCACGGCCTTCAAGGTGGCGAGAGTCGGCCTGGTATGGATGCCTGTGATCTCGGCGTAGCGGAAGCCGTGAAAGGTGAAGAGAGGCTGAAAGTCCTCGAAGCCGCCGCCGTTTCGTTTACTGCCGGCGAGAATGAAGTGATCGGTGGCCTTCGCGGTGCGCAGATTGTCAACGTATAACGTCCCATCTGGATTGAGCACTTCCGCGAAGCGAAGCTTGACGTCCTGGCCCGCGACACCATGGACGTGCAGCCGGGGCAGAGCACTCATGTTCTGGCCGAAGTCCACGATGTAGATGCCGGGCTTTGGCTCTGTGATCGACTTCGCGGTCATGACTTGTTCCTGGCGAATAGGCGGAAAGAACTGCGACTCGATACGCGGTTCCTTGGCAGGCACGACCGAGGCGGCGTGCCAGGTCTTGTCGTTGAACGCGGGCATGTCCCAGCCGGCCTGCTCGCGGCGCGCGTCATGGGTCTCGCCGTCGTAGATCTCCGCGAACAGGATCGGCGAGATATCCGCCTTCCATGTGCTATCGGTGGCGATCCAGTCAATGCTGCCATCCGCGTATTCGAGGCGGAGCTGGGCTTTGAGCGCAGGCTGGGTTGGGCCGTAGTTGTTTCCTTGTCTGAACCATCGGAGCGGCGTGCTGTACCATCCCGCAGCGAGATAGGCTGACAGCGCATTGCGGCCGCTGTGTACCTGATGCGTGACGTCATAGACCTGATATGGGACGTGCTCGCGAAAATCCATCCAGCCCGGTGAGAGGATCTGATCGCCAACGGCGCTGCCGTTGAGACGGAACTTGTAGGCGCCGAGAGCGGTGGCATAGAGGCGCGCCGAAACGAGCTTTTTGGTTTGCGGCGAAAAGGTTTTGCGAAGGCTTGCGACGGGACCGGTCGGCCAGGGAAGTCCGTCGTCGCGGCTGCCGAAGGGATCGGACGCTGGTTGATACTGCTCGGCGGACTTCCAGTTGCTGTCTTTATGTGCGGGCTGCCACCAGTCGCCGGGCGCGTCGAGTTGCGCTTTCCAGCCTTCGGCGGAGCTGGCTAAGATTTTGGTCGAGCCATCTGCGAAGGCAACATAGAGCACGGCGCTCATTGGCGATTGCGTGGAGACCTCCTGTGCGCGAGGGATCTTGAAGCGAGTGACCCCGATGGCGAGGAGATTGTCACCCTGCTGAATCGCGGGCGTGACCTCGACCCGCTCGTAGGTGCCCCACGGCATCTGCTTCCAGGGCACGAGCGCTTTCGCCTCGAGAACCTGTTTTCCGTTCAACCACGCAGCTGCCGTGTCTTCCCCGGTGGTGTACAAGACGGCTCGCTCAACCGGCTTGTCGAGTGGGAAGCGATAGCGAAAGTCGTGATGCGTGTCGTGGGTAGCAGCCGTGGTGGACGCCACATTGGTAATCCATGTTGCTCCGGACTCGCGAATGCTGTGGAGTTCCGCAGGCTCATAGCCGATCCACTCCGCGTGCCAGTTCGACTGCTGCAGGAGACCCGTCTCGAACCAGCTGATATTGCTGGCAGGGTATGGCTTGCCTTCGGCGTCCCAGACGGTGACTCGCCAGAAGTAGCGCTTTTCCGGCCGGAGTTCCTGGCCTGCGAAGGGCACGCCCGTGGAGACATCGGAAGCGATTCGGCCGCTGTCCCACACGTCAGGTTTGGACGCAGGCCCGACGGGCTGCCGGCTGAATACTGAGATCTGGTAAGCGGTCTGACGGGCACCGTTCCGCTGATCCTGTAGGTGCCAGGAGAGCCGGGGGTGCAGGCTGTCGAGGCCGAGGGGCTCAATGAGGGAGTCGCATTGCAGAGCAACGGGAGCCCCGGTCTGCACGCCGGCCGCATAGACGCAGTGCGAGACGATGCATGGAAGAGCTGCGAACGCTAAGGCGATGGCGTTGAGCCAGGCAGGCTTGCCGGAGGAGTAGGAGGTGGGCTTCATGATCATGGGGACCGCCGTGCCGCTAGTTTGAGGAAATGGACGTTGACGTCAGTTGACGCGCTTAGCAGACCTGCACCGAAGCAAGGCCAAGCAGGCTTGCGACTTTACTAAGCTGCGAGGCGATGTGCCCCAAGCCGATGGCGCAGTGATGCGCGGGGCCGTGGCTGTTCCACGCTTCGAGGAACTCACGGGTTCCAAGATCGAAGCGATAGCGACTGTTGGTGTTGCCGATTTCGAGAGTGGCGCCCGGTACGCTCTTCCCTTCTGCGATGAGCAGCAGAAAGCCGCGCTGAGGGTGCTCAACGACCGAGAGCAGCGTGACCGGTCCATGTTTAACTGACATCTCCACAGAGAGGCCAGCGCCCACCTTACCGTGGTACACGCGAAGCGGCCGAACTTTGATCTTCTCCTGGGCGATGCGGGTGTGACCGGGGCCATCATGGCCCATCAAGACGAGATCTTCGGTGAAGTCGACCGCATAGAACTCGGTGAACGATCCACCGACGCCGAGCAGATCCATGATCTTCATGGCGATGACATTCTTAACTTCGTACTCGCCGGCGACGGGAACTCCGCGTCCCGTGAGCATGGACGCGCCCAGGATGATGGAGCTGATGGTCTCTTCGTTCTCGGCGACGCCGGACCCTTTATAGAAGTAGGCGAGCAGGTCAAGCTTCATCTCAGCCACGAGACGATCGAGCGCGATGGACGTTCTTGCGGCAAGCGTGAGTTCAGCCGCGGAGCAATCGTCGGCGACGGAGAAGAAAGCCCTGAGCTCTGCCACCTTTTGCTCAAGGGCGAGATCGTCGATGTCCCTGCGGAAGGCACTGAGCTGGTCGACTTCGAGCATCTCGATATGTAGGCCGAAGCGACCGCTGACCTGGACGAGATCCGTGGCGATGTCGAGCATACCGCCGTAGTAGTGGCCCATGAGGCCGAGGCGGCTGTGGGCGAGCGCGTGCACGACCTCTGCCGCGCGCAGCCATTGTTCGAGCTCACGCGTCACGATGGGGTCGTCGTGCAGCATGCCCGTGACCTGGTGAAAGGGGATGTCGAGACGGCGAAGGACGTTGGCGATCTCCGGGACAGGGCAGGCGCTGCAGTAAGCGAGCCATTCACCCGTCATGGCGGTGCGGTTCTCCATGGCGTTGAACCGTTCGTAGTCGATGGCGGCTGCGGGCTGGAGGTTGAGCAGGAGCACGGGCACGCCAGCGCGCTTGATGAGCGGCAGCACCGTGGCCGAGAGCGCGTAGGTGGTCACGTAGACGAGCAGGATCTCGATCTCTTCGCGACGGCAGCGATGCGCGGCCTCGAGTGCTTTCTCCTGCGTATCGAGGAGCCCAAGATTGACGATCACCCGGGCGTCGGAGGAGATCAGCTGCTCGACCTCGCCGAGGTATCCCAGCAGACGTTGCTCCAGGCCCTCAAACTGGCTCCAATAAGCCTCGAGACCCAGGCCCACAAGACCGACGCGCAGCTGGCGATACTTACTCTCCATCGGATCCCTTTTCGAATGGCGGATGGGCGGGCTGGGCGGGTCCGGTTTCCACACCGGACATGTAGAAGACCTCCTGCATCATCGCGAAGCGCTCGCCTGGCTGGAGTGAGAGGACGGGTTCGAAGAGCGGTGCCATGGCCTGCTGCCAACGACGATTCACGTCAGCGTTGTCCATGTGCTTGAAGAACGCGTCCATGTTCGGGACCCGGAGGTAAAGGAAGAGCTCCTGGCCACGGCGAAATATCGAGTACTCCCGCGCACCTGCAGCCGTGAGCTCAGCGAGGAGCTCGGGCCAGACCGCTTTGTGCGCCTGGTCGTAGGTTTCCTCCGTGCCTGCACGAAGGCGCAGCTGAAAGGCAATCCGCTGCATGCCTGAGGTGCTTGCGTCGTTAGCGATAGCTCACCACCGCGACCTCAAACGGCTCGAGGGTGATACTGGCGCCTGAGAGCGTGCCCGTCTGCGGCTTACGATCGCCGGTGGAGGGTGAGACGCGGGTGACCGTTGCGCCTGCGGTCTCCGACGGAAGCAGCAGCTGCTGTTCACGGTTGCGCTTGTTGATCACAAGGAGCTTGCGACCATGGGTCGTGTCGAAGGCCTGCGCGGAGGTGAGACCGTCGGGTGTGCTGGTGGTTGCGAGCTTGTCCCCTGGTCCGAAATTCTCCAGCAGAAGTTTCAGGGTCCAGTAGCGCGCATTCGGCTCGGAGGTGTTGTAGTTCATCATGCTGACACTGGGGAACTGTGATTTGTATCCGACGAGCTGAGATTCTCCGATGACATCGATACCCATGCGCGCGCACTGCGCATAAAGATCGGCGTACATCGCTCCTGCAAGATTCCAATAGGCTTTCGGCTCATCCTTGGCGACATATTTGCCCTTGCCACGGATCTCCTTTTCATCCTCGGGGAGGATGACTCCGAGCTCGTTCAGATCGGTCTTGACGTTTGGCGCGTAGCGCTTGCGAATGGTCTCGACGTAGCGCACCGTGTTGAGGAAGCCCTCTTCCTGATTGAAGAAGGAGTACTGCCAATCGTCGAGACCTTCTTCCGGAGAGGGTGTCGCGTAGAAGTGGTACGTGATGAAGTCCATGGGCGCGTTCTTCCGGTGGTGCGCCGGGTTGAGGAAGTATTCGAACATCTCGGGCGTCTTGCTAGGCTGCGCGAGTGCGAGTGCCATGAACTTGAGATTGGGGTCTACCTTGAGCATGGCCGCGGTCACGGAATCGTAAAAGCGGGTGTAGGCCTCGGGCGTCCAGTGGTGCTCGAATTCGATCTCGTTCAGCACCTCCCAGTACGCAACTTTGTAGTGGTGGCCGGACTCGTGACGTTTTCCCAACTCATCGGTAAAGCCGCCCTGGGTATACCAGGCCAGGAGGCGCGCGAAGTACGCGGAGATCTCCTTCATGGATGGGTCACGAAGGTCGGTGCCCTGCGTGTAATCCCAGAAGACCTGGTTGGGGTCATCGGGATAGGTGACGGGTTTATCGGTCTTGAACATCCATGCGGGGATGGTGCTGAAGTTGAGGACTACGGTGTGGCCTTCGGTGGCCTTCATGAAGTCGTCGAGGGTTGGATCGATATGCGAGAAATCCCAAGAGGTCGTTCCGTTGGCCGGTTCGGCGAGCTCTGCCACGGCCTGCCTTGGGTAGGGAAGCCAGGGCACATAGCGGACGTAATCAGCACCAAGGGCCTGGAGGGCTGCGAAGGAGCCGTCGTGCATGGGTGCTCCCCGCAAGAGCATGGGGTTAACGACAACCTGCAGCGTGGGTGTGGACTTCGAGGGAGTCAGCTTGGTCCAGTCCACGGTGACTCGAGTGGCCGGCTCAGGGGTTTGTGCGAGCGCAGCGGTGATGAGGACACTGAAGGCAACGACTCCTTGAAGCGCCCTCTGCCGGCTGACCTTTGCTTTATTGCTGGTGATCGGTGTTTGCACCCGGCCTCCTTGCCTGTTGCGCTACCCTGACGCGCGCAAACGCGGTCATGGTAGCCCAGTGTGTGAGGGCCCGTCGTGGCAGACAGACCCCCAAGGAACTTCTGCAACTCAGAAGGTGATCTTGCCGCCGAGTTGCAGGATGCGTCCGGGTCGAGCTGAAATTACCTTTCCAAAGTTGTTGTTGACGCTCCCGTAGATGGTTTGGTCATTGACGTTTCGGTCGATAGCACCGGTTCCAGGTCCGCCGGCCGCAGCCGAGGCTGAGGTGGGGTCGACACCATACTGAACGTGGTTGAAGGTATTGAACGACTCGAGCCGGAGCTGCAGGTTGACGCGTTCGTAAAGGGCAAAGTTTTTGAGCGTTCCGATGTCCCAGTTGTTGATGCCAGGCTCCCGCAGGATGTTGCGACCGCTATTGCCGAAGGTGCCGGCGAGCGGCTGTGAGAAGGCGGCAGTGTTGAAGTACTGATTCACGCTCTTGGTGAAGCCAGTGTTGGGATTGCCGACGAGGTTGGCGCGCTGGTTGAAGGCCAGCAGGAGACCGTACTTGTCATTCGCCTGGACGGAGTAGGGGAAGCCTTTCTGGAAGGTCCCGATGCCTGTGACCGACCATCCGCCCACAGCGGCATCGACGACGCGATTGCTTGACCCGAGGAGCTTCTTGCCCCTGCCGACGGGAAGGTTGTAGACGAAGCTGGCGACGAAGCGCTGGCCCACGTCGAAGTCTGATCGCGCGTAATCCAGGGAGGGATTCCGGTCATCCAGGTGACCGGCAAAGCCGTTGGTCGCACCGATGCCGGCCGCCGCTGACTTGTCGTCCATGCTCTTGGAGTAGGTGTAGACGAGCACGGCAGCCAGATCGGAGCTGCGGCGTTCAAACTTGACGTTACCTGCGTTGTAGTTGGAGTAGCCGATCCATCGGCTGTCGAGCGCGCCATTCGCGCTGGTGAAGTTCGGAAGCGGCCGCCGATTGACAACGGGACAATCTCCACCGATACCTTGACTGGCGTCGCATGCGGCCGGATTAAGAGGAGTCGTGGGTTGGTTGATGTTGACCCGGTCGAGGAGGTGTGTCCCCTTGTTGCCGACGTAGTTCACTTCCAGGGTGGTGTTGGGAGCGAGTTCGCGCTGGACGGACAACGAGTACTGCTGGACGTAAGGGTTGATGGGATTTTCGGAGATGATCACCGCGATGAACTGGCCACCCTCGGTGGCGACGCTTACGGCATGCGGTGTTGCGGTCGCGGGGAAGAGCTGGTCGGTGAGCTTGGGGACCGTTTGCGTGACCGGGTTGAGTGCGGTTCGGATGACATAGGGGTAGAGATCGCCCGAGTTATCAATTTCGCGGGTAAGACTCGAGTCGAAGGTGATGCCGTATCCGCCGCGGATGACCGTCCTGTTGTCACCGAAGGGACGATAGGCGAAGCCTAGACGAGGAGCAAAGGGCAGATACGATGGTGTTCTCGGGTTGTTGCGACCGCAATAGCGGTAGAAGCCGTTGTCGACCGGGGCGATGCCATCTGTCAGAAGCGCCTTATTGGCAAAGCAGAGTCCACCCTTGGTATTTGCCGTATCAACCCAGAACATCTTGTCATTGGTTTCGTAGGGAATGGTGCGGAAGTCCCAGCGAATGCCCAGGTTCAAGGTAAGGTTCGACGTCGCTTTCCAATCGTCCTGCACGTAAGGAGCGAAGTACTTGAAGTGAAACTGGTTCAGGTTGCCAGGTGTGCTGCCGGTTGAGAATGGCCCGGGCTGAAAGGTAGATGCGCCGGAGTAGTAGCCGAGGAGAAAGTCGGCTGTGGAGTTACCGGTGCCGCAATAGACGGTGGCGCACCCATTTGTGCCGTTGCTTCCATTTTGATTGATAGTTGCGCTCGAATACCCGTAGCTGCCGAGGAAATTGCCGGAGAGATTTCGCTTCTGTACCCAGCTGCGGAAATCGAAGCCGATGCTGAGAGAGTGCTTGCCGTGAATTGAGTTGAAGGAGTCGGCGATCTCCCACGTGGGAATATCGCTCGTTGTGGGGGTGTTTCCAGGGCTGCCTGCCGATGCGTTGTAACCGCCGATACTGATGTTCGGGTAACCACGCGCGTAGTCAGGCAGGTCCGTGAACACGGAAGCGACGTTCAGGGTGGCTACGTCGGAGGCGGGAGCCGGGGTTACACCCTGGATCGACTTAGCACCGAGCTGGCCATAGCGAATGTTGTTGATGTTGTTTGGGCCAAAGCTCATGGTGTGTGAGATTTCCCAACTCGTTGAGTTCTCTGTGAACACATTGAGGCCGTAGGGGAGTGAGACAGTTCCCGCCTGAGTCACGGTGTAATCAGCCTTGGTATACCGGCCGAAGATGCGCCCGAATCTCCCGAGGTCCTGATCCAACTTATAGGTCTGCTGGTCGGTCTGGTTGGGCAGAACGGTGCGAAGAACATAGTTCCCCGTGCAACCGGCGGTAGTGCAGTTAGGCTCCGGGAAG
This sequence comes from uncultured Acidobacteriaceae bacterium, assembly GCA_963850375.1. GTDB lineage: Bacteria > Acidobacteriota > Terriglobia > Terriglobales > Acidobacteriaceae > Edaphobacter. The sequence goes on from CAWKKV010000002.1 coordinate 54,858, forward strand.
AGGTTAGCGCCGAGAGTGACCGCGGCCACGCGAGAGAATCGCGTTGAGGGAATGATGTTGCCCGGAAATGGATTGCCTGTAGCGGGATCTACAGGGAGGCAGGAGTTTCCAGCGGCGATCGCCAGTTGGCAAGGTGATTTATCAGCCGTACTGAAAACCGGTAGCCCGGAGGCGGCGAAGTTGCCGCTCAACTGTGCAGGATCCGGCACGTTGGTATTGGTTGGACTGGTACCAACCTTGATGCGCCAGCCTTCATAGTTAGCAAGGAAGAAGGTCTTGTTGCGCCCGTTGTAGATTTTGGGCAGGACCACGGGGCCTCCGAGCACGAAGCCGAATTGGTTCTGTCGGAGGAGAGGCTTCGTGGCCTGGAAATGAGTGCTTGCGTCGAAGGCATCGTTTCGGTTGAATTCGAAGGCCGCCCCGTGAAGCTCGTTTGTGCCGCTCTTACTAACGATATTTACCTGATTGGCGCTGAAGCCAAACTCGGCCGAATAAGTCTCGCTCTGAACCTTGAACTCCTGGATTGCATCCTGCGAAAGGATGACAGCGGGCGTGTTCAAAGCCGTATCGGTGTTCACCATGCCGTCTAGCGTGTAATTGTTCGATTCCGGACGGGCGCCATTAATCGAGATCGCGTTGCCTTCGCCTGAACGCATCTGTCCCTGCTCCCCGACGGTCTGGACGGCACCGGCCCCGATGAACAGAAGGTTGAGGAAGTTGCGCCCGTTCAGGGGCAGCTGCTCCACTTGCTTTTGACTGACGAGCTGCGAGACGGACGCTGTATCCGTATCGAGCTGCGCACCCGATGTATTGACCTCGATGGTCTCGACTGCCCCGCCGAGTTTCAGCTGCGAGTCGACCCGGGCCTCCTGGGCCACGACGACGGTCAGATTGCTGACCTGAGTTCCGAAGCCAGGCGCTTCCACCGTAACCTTGTAGGGTCCGGGCTGTAACTCCGGGGCGGCATAGTCGCCCGAACTGTTGCTTCTGAACGTACGAGCCGTACCAGTGGCCGTGTTTGTGACGGTCACACTCGCACCGGGGATCGAGGCACCGCTGGCGTCGCTCACCCGCCCGATGATGGTGCCGGTAGACGAAGCCTGACCAAATACTTTTGTTGTGCTGGCCAACAGCAGAACGAACACCACTCCTGCGATTTTCCTAAGCCCCATAGCGCCTCCCCAATTTGAACTACACGGGCTCAGTGTGTGCCTGAACCGTGCTGGTACATTTCGTGTCTCATCGTGGCCTTTGGACTCACCGCGAGCGGAGTCCCCATCGATCGGCAGAACCATATACAAGCGAATTGAAACTTGTCAAGGAACATAAATTGTTTCCCTATAGAAATGCGTGTGGGGTGCGTTGGCAAATCACGCAACTCTAGATGGGGAGGAAACCGGTTTCATTCTCGCGTTGCACGAATCGCTGAGGAGCGAAACGCGCTGAACGCGATGTAGCTTCTCCATGCGCAAAGGAAAGGCTTGACCCGTGTCTGAGCGCTGATCGAAGGCAAGCTTTTTCACTTGAAAGGTCGCAGTATCCAGGAGCAGATCGGCGGGGATATGAGAGTAGTCGGTGACGTTGCCTTCCGTTAAGGCCAAGCTTTCTGTTCAGGACTCGATGAGTGCATTGGCTCGCTATCCTCAGCTGAGAACAGAGGAAGCATGCCGACAAGCCGAGTTAGCACCTCAATCAGAGAGATCCGGACCGGGAGGGTGGGGCTCCGGCAGTCCTCTCTTCCATTCCTCTGCGCCGCTGATCTGGTACACTCGCTTCCCATCGCTCGAGGTTCGCAAGCAGGTGTCGATATGAACATCGTCCAAAGTCCGCTCACGTTGATAATGAACATCAAGTCACCTGAGGATTTCGCTCAGCTGAATGGCTTGCTCACCAAGATTCAAAGTGCTCCTCTCGAGCAGAATCCGATCTGGGTTGCACTGACAAAGCTGAAGACAGTGCATTTTGCGAGATTTGTCTTTCTTTCGAACAATACCCAGTTAGCGGTGATCACCACATATGACGGGAGTTTCGACAAGTACATTAATGACTTTATTGATGCGATCGGAGATGTCTTCAATGCTCTGCTGTCGCATATGCAGGGGGCGCCTGCGCTGCCGGTGCAGCAGAATCGGGATGCGTTTCTGGCGTATGTGAAGCAAAACGACTTGCGGGGGATGGATCCGTTCTATAGTGCGTATCCTACGTCTTCTGTCGTGACAATTCTCGACGCGCTCAATCAGGGCTGACCCTTATGGTGCCGCTGGATGATGTTCAGGGGCTGATCCTGCGGAGCTACGGGATGGATTGCGCGGCATTCTTCTTACTGTCCGTGAAGGATGCGTTAGGTGCGCGGCGAACGCTGGGGAGTCTTCCTGTCACGCCAGGGGCATCGTGGGAGCAGAAGCCTGCTTTCTGTGTCAATGTGGCGCTGACCTACGAGGGGCTTGCGGCGCTGGGCGTTGCGGCGTCCTCTCTTGATTCATTTCCTCAGGAGTTCACAGCGGGTGCGTTCAGCCGATGTGCGGAGGTTGGAGACACGGGGCCTTGCTCGGCTGAGAACTGGGATCACAGGCTGGGTCAGCCTGGGTTGCATGCGCTTGTGCTGCTCTTCGCCCAGAGCGACGAGGTTCGTGATGCGCAGACGGCCTTACTACGAGAGACGCTGATCTCGGGGGGTGCGTGGTCGGAGGTGGCGACCTTGCCGGGCGATGTGCTGCCGGGAAGTGTTGCGCATTTTGGGTATCGCGACGGCTTTTCGCAGCCGACAATTGATTGCGGGCTAGAGAATCCGTTTCCGGACAAGCAGCCGGTTGCGCCCACTGGTGAGTTTCTCCTGGGTTACCCCAGCCAATTCGATCAGTTCAGCTATCCGGTTCCTGTACCGGACGACCTGGGTCGCAATGGAAGCTTTATGGTGCTGCGAATCTTGGAACAGGATTGCGCTGCGTTTGACACATTGCTGAGACAAGCGGAGGCGAGCTACGGCATCGATGGAGAGTTGCTGGCCGCAAAGATGATCGGGCGGTGGCGCAACGGAACACCGCTGAGTGTGTCACCGGATTCGGATTCTCCGGTTCCGCCGTTGGGAGCTTCGGATTGGAATCAGTATGATTATGTGCCGTCAGATGCGGTTCGGGATGCCTTCAATGATCGCCGGGGTGGGCGCTGTCCAATCGGCTCGCACATGCGCCGTGCTAATCCGCGCGGATCGACGATTGCCGGGGATGGCGGATCGAAGCATCGCATTGTCAGGCGGGGCATTCCGTATGGGCCGCCTTATGATCCTTCGAAGCCGGACGATGGCATTAAGCGTGGACTTCTTGGGCTGTTCATTGGGGTGAGCATCAAAGACCAGTTTGAGTTTTTAATGTCGGAGTGGATCAATGGGAGCACGTTTGCGCCAGGTATCTATGGCACGACCGATCCGATTCTTGGAAACTCTGCTGATGGGGAAAACACGTTTGTAATTCCTCGCGAGGGTTCCACGCCGATTGTGCTTTCCAAGTTTCCTCGCCTTGTCACCACTCGCGGCTCCGCATACACGTTTCTGCCGAGCATCACTGGCCTGCGTTTTATATCAGACCTTACATAAGAACCTGGTACGCACGGTCCGACTCAGTGGCAGCCCGTCAACTGACCGAGCAACGCGTTCTCCGGAGAAGTGATGACTACTAACTGGCTCAGTTAGGCTCTAGGCACAAGTGGTAAATCGCCGATGTAGTCGCGGAGGCCTGAACGAGTGCATTGGCCTGTTTGCGTCTCTGGAGAGCACAATGTGCACGTGGCACCTTTGCTTGCCTTCGGAGAGCTCAATGATTCAGATGCAGCACAAACTTCTTTGCCTCGCATCGTCAGCGCTGTTCAGCTTCAACGCGATTCCCGTCGCGGCGCAAACACCCGCCCCCGCTGCGACCATCGCCAAAGAGAAGCTCATGACACCGCCCGCTGGCGCACGCCACTACACCATCAGCTCCATGGCAGGGAAACACGGCGACGTCTGGTCATGGCCCATGCCGAACGGCCACATCGGCTATCGCATGTCCATGAACCTGCGCGGTTGGATCACCGAAGAAGATGAGCAGGTGACCCTCGGGCCCGACGGCCGGGCAACCGCAATCGCCGTCCGTGGCTACAGCGACTCTGGCGATGCCACCGAGAACTTCGATGTCGACGCAAGCGGGGTTGCGCACTGGAAAACCTTCGTGGACTCCGGCACGGCTCCTTTCGGCAACAAGCGCTATAACACCTATGGCGGGCCCTGGCTCGAATCGGAGATCGACATCAAGGCGCTGATCGCCGCAGGCGACAAAGGCATCGACCTGCTTCCGACCGGCCACGCCTCCATCACCGTCGGCCCGCTCCAGCAAGTCGATGGGTCGAAGGGCTCAAAAGCCCTCAAACTCGCCTTCGTCCGCGGCCTCGACTTCTCACCCTCACCCATGTGGCTCGACAGTGACAACCACTTCTTCGGCTTCGCCGGCGGCATGGCCCTGCTGCCTGAAGGATACGAGAGCTACAGCCCCAAACTTAAAGCGATCCAAGACGAGGCCATTGCCGACATGGTCCGCGAGGTCGCCCACCGGTTCCTGAACGCCGCCAATCGCACACCCACCCTCGTCGATCACGCCCTGCTCTTCGACTCCGTCGGTGGCCAGTATCTTCCCGACCGCGCCGTCCTGATCGCCAACGGCAAAGTTGCCGCCGTCGGCCCCGCCGGCTCCATCGCCGTTCCCGCTGGCGCCACAGTCCTCGACGGACGCGGTAAGACGCTCCTGCCGGGCCTCTGGGACTCGCACCGGCACGTCGGCGGAGATGACTGGAACCTCCTCCAGAACGTCGCCACCGGAATGACCAACTACCGCAGCCCCGGCACCCAGATCGACGACGCCCTCAGCATCTACAAGCGCCGAGCCGCCGGCGACCTCCTCGCTCCCGACGGCAAGATCTCCGTCATCATCGACCAGAAGGGACCGCTCGCCGCTCAGGGTGGACTCACCGTCACGTCTGCCGCGGAAGCCGTGGCTGCCGTCGACAAGATCAAGGCAGCCGGCCTCTGGGGCGCCAAGTTCTACACGTCCATGGATCCCGCCTGGATCGCGCCAGCCGCCGCCGAAGCCCACAAACAGGGCCTCCATGTTCACGGCCACGTCCCCGCCGGCATGCGCCCGCTGGACGCCGTCCGCGCCGGCTACGACGAAGTCACCCACATCAACTTCATCATGATGCAGGCCATGCCACAGGAAGTCGTCGATAAGGCCAACACAGCCGCCCGCCTCGAAGGCCCCGCCAGATACGGCAAGGACGTCGACCTCGACAGCCCGGCCATGAAGGCCTTCTACGCCGAGCTCGTCACCCGCCACACGATTGTTGACCCCACCCTCACCGTCTGGGAGCCGCTCATGACCTCCGACGGCACCGCCATCGCACCCGAATACGCTGCCTTCGCCGACGTCGCCCCGCCATCCGTAGCCCGCAGTTGGCATACCGGCGGCTACCCTTTGTTCGGCGGCCTCACCCGCGATGACTTCCGTAAGAGCTTCACCAAGATGGTCGATCTCGTCGGCAAACTCCACCAGGCCGGCGTTCCCATCGTTGCTGGCACTGACGGCTACGGCCTCGAACTCGTGCGCGAGCTCGAGCTCTACCAGCGTGCCGGCCTCACCAACGCCGAGGCCCTCCAGACCGCCACCATTATCCCCGCCCGCATGACCGGCATGTCCGACCACATCGGCTCCATCGCCCCCGGCATGACCGCCGACGTCATCCTCGTCGACGGCGACGTGTCCACCAGCCTCGCCAACCTGCGCCACGTCGACACCGTCTTCCTCGACGGCTACCGCCTCCAAGGCTCCGCCCTACGCCAGGCCAGCAGCCTTACAGGCATGCCAAAGTAGCTCATAGTTGAACAGTGGCTTCCGTCAGTGGCCCCTGTATGAAGAGGCTCTGGATTTCTATCGGAGTAATCTCAACACGAGTTGCATATGCAGACGGTTGATTGTGCCGCCGCGGCGGTATCTCTAGGCATCAGCGGGTGATTCCTATTTCTGACGCTGTTTCGCTTCCTTCGTGATCGCGTCTGCAGCGTTTCCCGCCACGATCCAGCTTGCCGATCCGGCCACGACCGCTTCATCCTCGAACCATAGAAATCCGAAGTCGTCGATGCACTCCGGAAAATCCGGTTTGATGATGACGTATCCCGGAATCACCGCTCCCGGAATGTATGCATTGTCCGCGCGGTTGTTGCTGTACGTCTTTGTCTTCGAGACCGTACCGACACCGGCGACGTACGAGGTGCTGGATACCGGGTGCGTGCCAAGGATATAGTTCACCGCGCGGAGGGTATATTCAGGGCTCACAAGATCCGGAAATGCCTTATGGAGAAAGTACATCCGGTTGGCCATGTCGACCACGGCTCCTGAGCCGCCCCATGTGCCCAGGCTGGGAGGCACGCCAAACGGCGTGGCGTCCAGCTCCTTATCCAGACCCGCCACGTAGGTCTTCACCGCTTCTCGCATCTGCTCTTTCGCGCCTGCGTCCAGGTAAGGCAGTGCCCGGACTGCTGTCCATCCGTGAAAGCCCATCTGCTGCGGAGTGATCACCTGAGGGAACAGCTCCTTCAGACGAGACCTGTAGGGCTCGGCGCCATTTGTGGCGATGGTCAACTCCAAGGCCGCAGCCCAGTCCTGTCCGACGCCGAAGCCGGCGGGCGGAGCTGTTTGTGCGCTGGTCGTTGCAGAACTGGTGGGAGCCCCGGAGCTGCCCCGTCCGTTACGACCGCTCCGAGCGCCAGACACTGCACCCTGCGACGCCGCCAGCACGCCGCTCGCGGGAGCATTCTCCGGAGCACCTCCGCCGATGCCGCCCCCGGATGGAAACTGCGTCGGGTGCGCCCTCTCGTCGTTCCATGTCTTGATCGCGGTGTCGAGGCAGTCTTTCGCCAGTACGGGGTCATAGCCTTTCAGCACATCGGCCGCAGCAGCCAGCGCTGCGATGGCGTTCCATTGGAAGAACGGGTTCGTCGTCGAGAAGATCCAGCGGTCGTCCGGCTTGCCGGAGTGGTCGCCCTTCACTTCATTCGGACCAAGCTTCGGATCATAGATGCGCCCATCGGTCTTTGACGCACCGTCGCCCAGGTGCGTGTACTGCCGCAGATCCGGTTCATGTGTACCGCGGATCGAGTGGCCGATGTTGTGAAACTGCGCCAGAATCAGCACTGCGCCGTGCTTCACCTGCTGCACCGTGTCCGGCACGCCATCAGGGCGATGCATCTCAACCTCGCGCGCGGTCTCATCCACCGAAAGCTCGTCGTATTTGAGATCGAACTCGCGATACGCCAGAGCCAGGCTCTGGATCACGCTCAGCTGCGCAGGCTCCTCCAAGTCGAAGTCGCCAGCGTCGTACCATCCGCCCACGTTCATCCCAGGGATGTGATCGCCGCCCTTGTACTTCCCGTCGGTTGCCGTCGCTTGGTTCCAGCCGTCGAACTGCTCTCCCACAACGGGCGCCAGACGACCATCATCCAGGTGCGAAGCGCCGTGCCACACGCGGTAGGCTTCACGAACCGAAACATGATCCATTTGCTCCGCCAGATGGTGGTCCAGGCTGTCCTGCCATGTGTTCGCATACGCATCGGTGGAGATAGGGAAGGGTGCCGTACGCTGATCTGCATACTCAATGACGTACAGCCCGGGGTCTTTCACCGGGGTGAAATCGAACTTCGAGTACACGTAGCGCAGCCATGGGGTTGAAGGCGTGATCGGGCCCTCGAACACCTGTCGGTAAGATCCGTCCTCCGTCAGGCGAAGCACCTTGGCCGTCTTCGGGCCGCTGTACTTCGGGTCGAGTTCGAGGACCGCCACCTTGGAGAAGCCCGGCGCATACCCCACCTGGCTGTGCGCGATCATCGGCGGCCGTGTCCAGTTCGGAATCACGTCCGGCCTGATGTGCCACACAACGGCGCCGGTGGTCTTGCCCGAGGGGATCAGGGAACGGAGGACGAACCAGCCGTTCTGTGCGCGGTTGCGCCCATCGAACAGCATGAGATCGGCTGTATCCGACTTGACCGTGACTCGGGCTAACCGGTCATCGACTCCCATCGTGATGCTCTTGCCCTGCGCAAACGGCAGCGGCTGGGTGAACCCCTTGGCCTTGTCCCAGTCTTCCAGGTAGTACGCCTGCTTCGGTTGGTCAGCAAGCGGCAACACCTTGACCATCGGATCGTTTGGCGTTCGCGGGAAGATGCCAGCTTTGGTGCCGTCCACCAGGTAAGCCTTGCCCATGTAGATCGATGGCAGGAACTCCAAATTGAACCCCGCCCGCCCTGCCAGCTTCTCTGGGAGCGGCTTGTCGAGATTGATGCTGACCTTCACGCCGCCGGGTTCCGCTGCGACCTCCAGGGTGTAGCTCAGATCAAAGGTCGGGAAGGCGAGGTCAGCGGTGAGCCGGTTATCGGCCTTATCCGCATGACGCCCTTTCAATGTCGCCACCAGATCCCACTGCTCGGGCGTCGGCATCAGTCGGACGTCGCCGTTAGTGGCAATGCGCTGACCCTGGAGAATCACCTCCATGGCCGTGTTCTTCTGGTCTACAAAGACCGGATGGTACGTGCTGTCGTAGAGAAATACGCTGAAGCCCTGGGCATCAAGATAGTTCTTGTCGTTCACCCTCATCGCAAGATCGGCGCCGAACAAGCTTGGGCCGGAGGTCAAGGTCAGGAGGAGACATACTGCGGTTCGGTTGAGCATAGATCAGAGACGACGGCTCCTTTGCGTGGAACTTGGATGATCATGGAAATACTCTGCGCAACGCGCCTTCGGCCACTCCACCCTACTCCGGCAAGGCATACTGCCCGTCTACATGGAAGTGCCCACTCACGCCTGGGGCCGTGGTCTCGGGCTGTCCTCCTCCGACACTGATCGTGTAGTCCCCTTGAGCAATGATTGGATCGCCATTTTCGGTCACCATGCCTAGATCGCGCGGGTCGAGATGGAAATGTACCTTCTGGCTCGCGCCCGGTTCCAGGTGAATGCGCTGGAACCCACGAAGCGCAGTCAAGGGAGCTCCGTTCCGCGCTGGGAACTTGAGGTAGAGCTGCACAACTTCATCTCCTGCGAGCCTGCCCACATTGGCCACGGTCACGTCAGCGTCCATAGGCTGCCCTGCCACTACCGCCTGCGGGGGAATGCTCAGATTGCTGTAGGCGAACTTGGTATAGCTCAGTCCATAGCCAAAGGAATACAGCGGCTTCCCCGTGAAGTACCGGTAGGTGCGGTTTGCCATTCCGTAGTCCTCGAAGTTGGGTAGCTGGTCAAGACCCTTGTAGAAGGTGATCGGTAGCCGGCCGGCGGGATTATTCTTCCCACTCAATGTCTCGGCAACCGCTGCTCCGCCCTCCTCGCCGGGATACCAGGCCTCAAGAACGGCGTTCGCATGGTCGTTGATCCAGTTAACAGCCAGGGCGCTGCCGTTCATCAGAACCACCGCGAGTGGCTTCCCCGTAGCCGCCACAGCCTCTACCAGATCTTCCTCGGGCTGAGGCAGATCGATGCTGGTGCGATCTCCGCCAAGAAAACCAGGTTCGCTCACCGGCATCTCTTCGCCCTCAAGCTCGCTGGTGATGCCGACCACCGCAACAACGGCGTCGGCATCCTTTGCGGCCGCGATGGCTTCGGGCGAGACGGCGTTGTTGACCTTCGCCCAGATCAGCTCTGCATTGGCCTTTCCATTCTCTGTGCCGTAAGCGATCTCAACGGCAGCCTTGCGGCCCTTTTCAAGGTGAACACGACCAACGACCGGCACAGTCTCCGAGCCCCCGTAGGCCATCGCGACCTGCTTGCCGTCGACGCTCACCCTTGTAAACCCCTGGGACCGGAGGCCGATCAGGAAGTCGCCCGACTCGGGCGGTGTGAGAAACCCGGACCATTGGACGCCGAAGTTCTTCTTACCGGTCACCTCGCGTGGGAGCTTGGCTTCCGTCAGATTCACATTTGGTTCGGTACGGCTGATGATCTGTTTGGGCTGTTGGTCCGGTCCTCGGCGCCCCTCGTTGTACTCGGCCTTTAACCCAGGCTTGCCTTCTGGGGTCGTCAGCAGAGCATTGGGCACCGGGGCTCCGTCGGCGCGAAGGAACTGGGTTCCGGGAACGAACTTGATCGTCGCATTCGGAAAGGCAGAGTGGAGGCCGTCGAGCATGGAAACAATGTGCGTTGGCTGGCCGGCATAGTTTCCGATCAGCGGCCGCGTCTGGTCCGCAAGCGGACCAACAACGGCGATTCTCCGGATCTCTGGTTTGAAAGGGAGCAGTCCGTCGTTCTTCAGCAGCACCATGGACTCATTCGCCAGCTTGCGAGCATGCGCACGATGCTCCGCGCTGTCGAGCTCCTTCTCATCGATCTTCGAGTACGGAACCATCTCGGCAGGATCAAACATCCCCAACCTGATCCTGGCTGTAAACAGGCGAATCAGGGCGGTGTCGAGAGCGCCTTCTGGGAGGTATCCCTGTTGCACGGCGTCGACATACGCCTTCTCAACTGGATCGCCGAAGCGCGACGTAAAGGTGACGCATTCGTTATCCATGCCACGCAGCACGGAGATTGCCGCGCCCTGGGCCTGCGTCGGACGATACCGATGGTTGGCTGCGACGTCCCGGACAGCATCACAATCCGAAACCACGTAGCCCTGGAATCCCCACTTCCCGCGTAACTGATCTTGCAGCAGGTACTGGTTAGCGCAGGCGGGCTCACCGTTGATCGCGTTGTACGCGCACATCACCGATCCCGCCTTGCCTTCCACGATCGCAGCACGAAATGCCGGCTCATACGTGTCGACCTCGTCGTGCTTGCTCACGTCCACATCCGCGATGTGACGCGTTGGCTCTGGTCCACTGTGCACGTCGAAGTGCTTTGGTGTAGCGATCGCCAGGTAGTACTTTGGGTTGTCGCCCTGCAGCCCCGTCACATAGGCCACACCCATCCGGGCAGTTAGAAACGGATCCTCGCCGTAGGTCTCCTGCCCACGGCCCCAGCGTGGGTCGCGGAAGATGTTCAGATTCGGAGACCAGAAGTCGAGGCCTCCCATAATCCCCGTGTGTCCTTCGCGGAGGTTTTGCACGTGCTTGATTCGCCCCTCCACCCCAATCTGCGCAGCCATGGTGTGAATGGCCGGCGCGTCAAATGTGGCAGCGAGCCCAACGGGCTCGGGGTACTCCGTCACACCTTCGTTGATCACGCCGTGAAGAGCTTCGCTCCACCACTGGTACGCCGGAACGTTTAGCCGCGGCACAGCAGCCGAGTTGTTCTGCATCTGCGACGCCTTCTCCGCAAGCGTCATGCGACGCACCAGATCTGTGGCCCGCTGCTCCGGTGAAAGCTGAGGATTCATGTAGGGCAGACTGGCGGAGTTCTGCGCCATGGCACCTTGCTGCATCGCGCCCACAACCAACGTTACCAAGCATGCAACTACGCGAACCAGGATAAATCTGGCGCTACTTCTCATTCATTTCTCCAAGCTGGATTGAGCCAATCAGCTAGTGACAGGTTGCCGCAAAGCATAGGTTTTTGCTGAAGAACGGCAGGACATGGTTCTGAAATCGGTCGGCAACCGCGCTGGTGTGCGTGCCAGGGTAGATCTGAAAGCTGTTTACAACTGCGTACTTGTCGAGGAGATTGTGCAGCTTGATGGCATCGAAGCGCAAATCATCCTGATCGCCCACGTCCATGGCGATCGCGCGGTACTGCTTCAGCTTCCCGACATATTGATCCACAAAGGCAAGCGGCGCATTCGCTGCGAACTTCGCAACGATCTCCGGCTGTAGAACACCGTCCTTGGTCGGCAGGTCAAAGTACAACGGTGGGTTCGTCGGATCAGGCGCCCACGCCGCTGCCGTAGCATACTGAGCCGAGCCAAAACCAGGCGCTTGCGCGGCCAGATCCGCTGGTGATTTTGCAACGGCGGCCTTTTTCTCTGAGGCGAGAGCACGCTCTTTGGCCTGGTCGGCCGGTCCCGGGCCCCCTCCGGTCATCGGTGACAAGCAGCAAGGACTCATGAGATAGAGAGCACCGAAGACCTCTGGATGCTTCATCCCGATTCGCGCGCCGCCGTAGCCGCCCATCGAGTGCCCGACCAGGCCACGGCTCTCCCGGTCAGGAATACTGCGGTAGTGACTGTCGATATACCCCACCACGTCGTGGTAGATGAACGTTTCGAAGTCGCCGGTAGTCGCCGAGCTCGAATACATCGAGCCGTTGTAGATAGTCTTCGAATCGGGCAGAACCACAATCATCTCGTGCGAGCCTTGGGCAAATGCACCTTCGGCGGTCTGCGGCACATGGATCTCATGCGTCCACTGCTCGGCGCCGATCGAATAGCCATGGAGCGCATATACGACCGGATACCGGCGGTGGGACTCTGTCTGATAGCTGGGTGGAAGCAGCACGATCACGTCCCGATCCACCGCGTCGCCTTCGAGGTTGCCTTCAAGCGCCGCACCGTGGATCTTGATGTGCTCAACCGTGACCAGCTTTGCACCCGGCACAGGCGCGGGAACAATTGTCTGCACTTGTGCCGAAAGCGTAGATGCGAACGCGAATGCCGTAGCTATCGCGCATAAACGAAAGACATCTTGAGGTGTCATTCTGTGATCCCGAGCCGCGCGCCTCGTACATGTTCTCAGAACTCGAGTCGGGCCGCGAACTGCGCAAGGCGTTTGTTTGTCAGCAGGGCCGTCGCCTGCCCGAAGTTCTGCGGGTTGTCCAAAGTCGCGCTAATGGAATGGGAGTCGAAGCGGACGCTGTTGGTCACGTTGAACATCTCCCAACGGAGTTGCAGCTTGGTAGCCTCCCGAATGGTGAAGGTCTTATCGAGTCCAGTATCCCAAGAGAAATAACCATCGCCACGAAACGGATTTCGTGTCCCAGAATCACCGGGCAGGGCGTGATCGAAAGAGGCAAATACGGCGGCCGGATCCGCGAAGCGTTGCGTGAGGTGCCCGCGAGCCGCTGCCCGGGGTGGTATCTTCGCAATCTGACTGGCCCAGCCCTCGATGTCCCAGTTTGTCGGATAGTAGGCGCCATTATTCATGAGGAACGGGAACCCGCTCGTCCAGCGAACGATGCCTGTTGTGACCCAACCTCCGATGAGCTCATCCGTGAGCCTGCCCACGGATGGGGCGAATTTTTTGCCTCGGCCAAACGGCAGGTCCCAGACGTAGTTCGCGTTGATCTGATGGGTCGCGTCGTAGTCCGAGACACCGTAAAGCTGATTCGGAATCCAGGTATTCAGTATCTGCGCATAGTTCGTTGCGCCTGAGGTGTTGAGCCGCTCAGATTGCGAGGTGATATCCATCGATTTTGAGTAGGTGTAGTTGAGATCTGCTTGAAGCCCCGCGCCGAAGCGCTGACGATAGACCGCCTGGAGCGCGTTGTAGTTCGAGAAGCCGATGGATCGCCAGGCATAGAGGGCAGAATACTGGTCGTGGTAGTACCGGTAGGATGGGTAGGTCTGATTAGGGTTCACACCGGCGCCGCTTAGCGAATCAGGAACGTCGAGCTCGTAGAGGGCATAGGTTTCGTTGTAGAGGTTTTGCTGGAAGAGCTGATAAACGTTCTGGGTCGCAGAAGCGGGTCCGTAGCCGAGCCCAAGATCGACGTTATTCAGTGCCGCGAAGACCTGTTGGAAGTAGGGTACGGCTTGGATTGAGGAGATGGGCGCGCCTGACCTGGAGAGCTTTGCGAGATCTCGCGCGGCAGCGAAATACGTGCTTCCCGCGGCCGCCAGGTTTGTGGGCATGGCAACGTCTTCCTGGGTCAGCAATCTGTGCGCGAACCTTCCCACGTAGGAGACTTCGAGTGAAGATCCGTTGCCGAGTTCTCGTGCGATCGAAAGGTCAACCAGGTGGGAGTAAGGCGTCTTGATCGCGGAATCAAGGCCCCAGCTGATGGAGAAGTTGTCCGTCGATGGGATAGCGGGGAATTCGCCAGCAGGTGCGGCGGGAAGCAAGCTTGCAGGAATCGACGTGAGATTTGTGAATCGCGGTGCAGTGCCGATGTTGACCGAGCCAGGAGGATTCGAGAGATCGGTCGAGAGACCGTAGGAACCGTTGTAGTCGAACGTATTGACGGTCGCGGCACCGAAGTGATCGAAGACGAGCGAGTATCCTCCGCGGATACTGCTCTTGCCGGTGGCGAAGACCTTGTTGAAAAGTCCGCCGGTGGCAGAGGGGGAGTAGGCGAAGGCAAACCGCGGACCGATGTCGCCCTTATCCGGCGTCCAAAAATCCGCGCGATGGTTGTAGCGGCCGTTTAGATCGAAGGCGAGCTCGCCCACGCCGTTAGCTCCTTGTCCCGAGGCAGCCAACTGGCCGCTTGCCTGGTAGTACTTCGAAAGAGAGTACGGTTGACATGTTGAGCCGGACATCATGCAGGACCCAACCTGCGTTCCGCTCTTCTCTGCCGGCGCCTGAAGATACGAGTAGCGAATCCCATACGTCAGCGTGAGATCCTTCAGCGCTTTCCACGAATCCTGCGCGTACCCCTCGAACTCCTTCCAACCGTAGTCGCGCTTGACGGGGGTTCCGATAGGCAGAGCAGTCCCATCTTTGTCGTAGTTGTAGACGGCATCGCCCTCTGTGATGATGCCGGTGATTCCGAGCAGGGCGCTGTTGTATTCATTGCCGTAATTCGAGAAATCGACGGCCGGGTATCCATATACCGGCGGATCGAACGGGCCGCCGCTGTTCGCAACCGTCGACCCGTTCGAAAGCCAGCCCTGGTTCATCTGCCCATCCGGAAAAGAGTTCGCGGTGCTGACACGGCGATTGTCGATCAGCCGGATGTTGGTCCCGAACTGAAGATTGTGCGTGTGTTTCGTCCAGGAAAGGTCGTCCACAATGTTCTGCACAGGGATAATCGCTGAGTTTGACCGTGTGAAGGCCTGTGGTTGTGCCACGGCCGCGAGGCTGACGTGTGGCTCGTTCGAAACGCCCGCGCTATCGATTCCCTGCCGTGTGAGCCCATAGCGCAGATTATTTACGAGATTGCTCGTGATAAGCGCCGTATAGCCAGCCGCGAATCCCTTGCTGTTCGTCAGCGTAGTCAGCGCTGGCGGCTGACCAGGAAATGCCGGAGCCGATGGCTCATTGTCATTCTGCAGATTACCGCGCCAAAAGACGGTGTGCTTGCCGTCCGACGTGATGTTCCAGTCAAGGCGGGCGATATACGTGTTGTAGCTCCGCTGCAGCGTGTAAGGAAACCGGTATCCGGCGGTATTAAGCCCATCCCCCTGGGTCGGATCGTTGGGCAGAGGATAGGCATTGAAGATCTGCAGAATCGCAGGGTTCACCCCGATGTTCTGCGGGTCCATGCTCTTGATGTCGGCGGGGGTAAGAAGGATTACCTGATCCGTGCCCGAACCATTGAGGGACTCATATTGAAGATTGCCAGCACGAAACTGAGCAGTGGGTACGGCGCCGGCGTTAACACTTTCACCCTCCGTGTCGCGACGCCCCTCATAGTTGAGAAAGAAGAATGCCTTCTTCTTCAGAATCGGCCCGTCGACGGCTGCGCCGAATACGTTGCGAATCAGCTTTGGCGGCTTGTTGGGAAGTCCAGCCGCAAGCTGCTGCTGCTTATTGAAGAAGTCGTTCGCCTCAAACAGATTGCTGCGGTTGTACTCATACAGAGCTCCGTGGAAGTTGTTCCCACCGCTTCTAGTAACGAGTGCGACCTGGGCGCCCGACGACCGTCCTTCATCCGCGTTTGGATTGCTCGTGGTAACACGAAACTCCGCGACGGAATCCTGCGTCACTCGAAGAACGCTGGTAAAAGCGTAGCCGTTGTTGATGTCGTTGACGTCGACGCCGTCAAGCGTGATGTTGGATTGATCGCTACGTCCTCCGTTCACAGACCCGCTACGGGAGTCGCTTTCATTGTTGCCGATCGCGCTTGTGCCGTTCTGGTCGTCCGTGCGCCCCATATAGGTAACGCCCGGTTGAAGGCTGAGAAGATCGGGCACGTTGCGGCCTTCGATGGGCAGTGATGCAACCTGCTTGCCCTCGAACGCGTTTCCCATGGTGGCGTCGGTGGTGTTCAAAACCGGCTGAACATTGGTGCTGACGCTGACCTGCTCGTTCAGAGTTGAAACGGGCAGGACGACGTTCATGGTTGCAGGCTGGCTCACAAGGAGATCCATCCCGGTCTTCTCGACACTTCCAAAGCCGCTCGCCGAGACCAGCAGGTTGTAGTGGCCAGGCGCGATCTGCGAGAACTGAAACTCGCCGTTGCGATTTGTCTCGTTGTTCCGAGAGGAGCCCGTGGTTGTCAGCGTCAAGGTGACGCTGGCTCCAGGGATAACGGCCCCGCTACTATCCATAACCCGACCGCCAAGCGACGTCGTCGCCTGGGAGATAGCGTAAGGGTTAACTGCGAGAAGTAGAGTAGAAAACAGAAGGACCGGCAGGAGCTTTCTCAAAAGCATCTGAACCTCATCTGGATATATGCAGACCGCTCAAAGGAGGAAATTTGTGCTGTTATACACCCTGCCAGCCAAGGAGGAAACAGTGATGCTCTGTTTCAGGGAAAGTGCTTGGACGAGGCGTATCGAGGCACTCGGCGGTTCCAGCAAAGTTCTCTACCTGCTCTCAAAGCACGCCATCACCCGTATCGCTTGAGACAAGCACAGCAGAAAGCCGGCGCCCATCTCCTACGCTCAGCTTTCCAGAGGAACGGCTTGCTTGTAGCGCAATTTCACGAGGCATAGGCAAGCCTTGTCTAGGATCGAGAGGTCGCGATCACGAGCAACGCGATCGCTGCTTCATCATCTTTCGTTCGAGGGTAAAAGATGGGATTCGTCCAGTCGCCATCCCCTTGTGTCAGCTTAAGCATCTCGCGGATCGCGAGATCAGCCAAAACGCATGCGTTGACAGCGTGCTAGGCCTTTGCTACGGGAGTTGCGTCGGGTTCAAGCACGACTGTAGTGTTGGGCGGCCAACGGCAAAAACGTACTATGCGCAAACCGTGCATGCAACGCTTCTAAAAACGTGCCGATAAGCAAGTCGTCAGCAGGCTCTCAAGGTTTCGGGAATCGCGGACGGCAGCGAGGTTGTAGAGCAACCGCACAGTTTAGCTAAGCACTAGTCCGTGCCTCAGCAAATCGCGTTTGTTGGTTCAACAGCTTTTGGTTTAGCAATGTGAACCTGCAGAAGTATGGCGAAGAGCAGAGCCAAGACCGAGGCTCCGGCAGCCACGAAAGCGGGCAGCTTGTAGTTGTGGTAGTGATCTATCAGGATGCCCGCCGACGGTGGGCCGAAGAGGGCCGCAACTCCTAAACCGGTGAAGAGCATGCCAAGAAGTTCGCCCAATCCTTCCACGCCGAACGTAACTGCGGCCACTGCCGGCGCCATTGCTGCGATACCGCCATAGCCAACTCCCATGGTCAAAGCAAAGATCACAAGCGCGGTGTAGGAGCCCGCCATCACCCATAAACCGAAGCTGATAAGCAGGATGAGATAAGAACCCTGGTACACGCGCATCAAACCGAATCTACGCGACAAAGCGCCGAGACCAAGACGGCCTATGACGCTAGAGGCGCCGAGATAGCCTACAAGTGCGGCTCCTGCCACCCGGCTGACCCCGAGGTCTTCAGCGAAGACGGGGAGATAGACGAGTGAGATATAGATGGCCGTTCCGGAGAAAAGTAATGAGACGTATTGGAGGACGAATGGGCGAGTTCTAACTTTGGCGGTTGTGCTTGCCTTATTCTTCTCGCCGACCGAAGGTGGGCGGAAGAGCAAAGCTGCGCTGAAGAGAAGAAGAGCCGCGCCACCCGAACCAAAGATCTCAAAGGTTGTACGCCATCCGTGGCGAGCAATGAGCATGGCTGAGAGTGGCGCGGCTACAAAGGTTCCACAGCCTATGCCGCTGATCGCCAAACCAAGAGCCAAATCGCGATATCTTTTGAAGCACTCGCCTACTGCTGAGACAGTCGGGATGTAAGTGCACGCTACCCCTCCACCCAAGCCGACCCCGTAGGTCAAAAACAGGAATGCGAAGGTGTGCACGTGGGCGGCGAGAATCAGTCCGGAGCCGATAAGCAGAGCTCCGATGGTGACGACCGGCCTAGGACCGTAGCGGTCGGCGAGCTTACCTGTAACTGGGGCAGCGAAGAAGGAGATTGCTGTGATTGTTGAGAAGAGCGCTGACATGGCAGCGTGGCTAGCATCGAATGTGAGCGCAATTGGCTTGAGGAAGACTCCGAAGCAGTAGGAGATGCCGAAGGTCACAAACGAAGCTACAAAGCCGGCCAAGACTACGGCCCAAGCACCTGCGGAATCCAATCCGGGTGTGACTCGGTCGGGCATCAGTAAGATCTCCGGAACATCCGCCCCTCACGAAGAGCGGCTGAACTCTATCGAGGGATGTTATCTGAGAGGACGAGAATCGGCCAGACTTACCCCTTATCGTGTTTCAGGCTATGTCCGCTTATGAAGCTTTATCGCGAGCCGGAAGGGCGAGTGGCCAAGTCGAAGTCGCCTACAGCATTGTCACTCTCGGTGTACTCTGCGAGGCAAGCTCCAGCTTTCGTCGCGAAGACACCAGCGCTCGGGAGGAAGGTAGCAGGTCATGATCGACTTTCCCTTGTACCCTTGCCTAAATGGATTCTCGTTCACATGTCGCAAACATGAAGCTGGATGGGAAACTAACCAACTCACGTCGGCAGGACCGCGTGGTTCGGCTTCCAGGTTGTGATCACCCGCGCTGTTTCCTTCTACTGCTTTTCACTAGTCTGGGCGAGGGCTCAGAAGATGCGCGAGCACGTTGGTTATCAGTGGCCATCTTCGCGGCTAGCCCGAGCTTTTTGAGTGTTGTACGGGTATGCACCTGCTCTTGTGGAGTGAGTACCGATACCACTGCCTCTATATCCCTGGCATGGCGGGCATACAGCCCTGAGATGAACGACCGGCCCTCCCTGGTGAGAGCCACGATCCTGATGCGGCGGTCGTCTTGCGAGCTCAGGCGTTCTACAAAGGAGCGCTCTTCCAGGCGGTCAACTGCGGATGTCATCGAAGCATTCGCCAGCAGAACCTTCTCTCCTATAGCCGAGATAGTCATCGGCCCTTTGTGCAAGAGCACCTCGAGCACCATGAAGTCGCTCAGGCACAATCCCTCCGCTGCTATGGAGGCTTCAACGTAGGAGGCAAGCGCACCATAGGCTCGCGCCAGGACGACCCAGAGCTTGGGAGCTGTGGTGCTGTTCGAGTCGGAATTGCGCGCCGTTGTCACAGTTCCATACGATGCTTCCTCTTCGAAGTAGGCTTCGTTATTGTTCCCCCTCCGGAATCGCTTCGCCGCGAACTCTGTTGGCCAGCCTTGCCCCCTCGCATACAAATCACCGCGATCCTTCTCGCTCCAGGGGCGATCAGACCAATTCCGCGCCCCGGTGCCCGCGCACGGAGTGACTGAGAAGGCCAAGCCGTACATCGACCCGTCACTGAACCGTCCGAGGTCTCGCGGCAGGGGCCGAACTTTCCTGGATCTCTATGCGAGCAGGCCCTTGCATCTTTTCCTTCGATATCGAATCTTATCCTATCGAAGGAGTACGCACTCATGTCCGCAAAGCAAATCGTCGGTCTACACCACGTCACAGCGATCGCGAGCGATCCGCAGCGAAACCTGGATTTCTACACGGAAGTACTCGGGCTCCGGTTCGTAAAGAAGACCGTCAACTTCGACGACCCGGGTACCTATCACTTCTACTTCGGTGACGACGCAGGAACGCCCGGGACGATTCTTACCTTCTTTCCATGGCCAACCGCGAGTCGCGGCATCATCGGCGCCGGCGAGGTCACGCATACGGCGTTCAGCGTACCGCCCCGGTCGATACCCTATTGGGAGGACAGGCTCGCTGCGCAGAACATCGGGTTTGAGCGATCGGAGATCATAGGGGAGTCCGTGCTGACGTTGAGCGACCCGGATGGCATGCTGCTTCAGCTTGTGGGGCACATTGAATCGGCAGAATCAAACCCGCCGCGCTTCGCCGATGTACCGGCGGAGCATGCGATCCGCGGCTTTTTCGGCGTGACTATGCTGCATCGGGACGCCCGGAAGACGGAGGCCGCCCTGGCCCTTCTTGGCTTCCGAAAGACTGCTGAAGAGGGGAGTCGGATGCGTTTCTCCGCGGTTGGTGATGCTCTGGGCAATCACATCGACATAGTCGTCGACCCCACCGCCAGACGTGGCCAGCTGGGGGCCGGCACAGTGCACCATATCGCCTTTCGGTCAGAGGACTTCGAAGATCAGCAGGAATGGCTCAAGATCATCGGCGAGCATTTATCTGTTTCCCCGGTTATGGAACGCGACTACTTCCGCTCGATCTACTTCCGAGAGCCAGGCGGCGTGCTGTTTGAGTTAGCAACAGATATGCCCGGGTTCTCTATCGATGAGCCTCTCGAGTCCCTTGGCGAACAGCTGTGTGTTCCTGGCTGGCTGGCTCCTCACAGGGTGGAGATGACCACGCATCTGCCGCCCGTAACACTTCACAAGACGCAGAAGGAAGTGCGGTCTTGAGCGCCAACTCTCAGGCTCAAGGTAGTGTGCTGCAGGCGGGCACACCGCTCGTCGATGCCATGCTGGTGGTCATCCTGCTCCATGGGCGCGGTGGTTCGGCCGAGAACATCCTCGGCCTGGCCTCCGCGATCGATGTTCCGGCCGTTGCTTATCTAGCGCCCGAGGCGAAGAACCACACGTGGTATCCCCAATCCTTTATGGCGCCTCGCGCAGCAAACGAGCCGTTCCTGAGCTCGGCGCTGGCCGAGGTTGAGGCTGTGGTGCGATCTGCGGAGGTCGCCGGATTCAACCGGGAGCGCGTTGTGATCGCAGGTTTCTCGCAAGGTGCGTGTCTCGCGACGGAGTTCATCGCGAGCCACCCGGCCCGCTACGGTGGACTGATAGCACTGACCGGCGGCCTTATCGGTCCACCGGATACGGTCCTTCTCGATCGAAGCCGCTACACCGGAGTCGAGCTCGCAGGCACTCCGGCGTTCCTGGGGAGCGGAGATCCGGACCCACATGTTCCCTGGACTCGTGTGCAGGAGTCAGCGAAGGTGTTGCAAGCGATGGGAGCGAGCGTCACGACGAGGCGTTACCCCGGCCGACCACACACAATCTCACCCGATGAGATCGAGAGGGCACGTTCCCTCATCTTGACTGCCAGCGGAGAGAGCCGCTAAGGGCCAGCGCTTGCAGGACATACAGGGCCGGAACTGAATGTTTCGACTATTTTCAAAACGTGGCTCATGGAAGGGTCGCATCCGCCGATAAGACGATCGAAGTTCTTTTGAGGCTGCCATGTTTCCGAATTCCGCCATGACCGGTCACTATGACCCGACCTTTGTCTCCCTCTCCGTCCTGATCGCTGTCCTTTCGGCGTATGCTGCGTTGGATCTCTCCGGACGCGTCTCCTCCAGCAAGTCTCGTTCTGCCCGGCTTGCCTGGTTGGGGGGCGGAGCCATCACCATGGGCATCGGCATCTGGTCGATGCACTACATCGGCATGCTCGCATTCCGCATGCCGATGATGACCATGCTCTACGACTGGCCTACGGTGCTCCTTTCCATGTTGGCGGCCGTCGCGGCCTCAATGGTCGCCTTGCTGATCGCCTCGCGGAGGACCATGGGCTTCGCCGCTACAGGCATCGGCAGCCTGGCCATGGGAGGAGGCATCGCGGCGATGCACTACATCGGCATGGCGGCCATGCGCATGCCTGCCACGATGACTTACTCCAAGAGCCTCGTCGGCCTGTCGATCGCACTGGCCGTGGTCATCGCCTTTGCGGCCCTGCGCATCACTTTTGCCACAAGGCTGATTACAACGACCTGGAGTTGGCGCAAGGGCCTGAACGCGCTTGTTATGGGCCTTGCCATCCCGGTGATGCACTACACCGGAATGGCGGCAGCCATCTGGACTCCTTCGAATCTCGCGCCCTCTGATCTGCGCCATGCCATCGGCATCTCGGACCTCGGCACCGCAAGCATCGCGCTGGTCACAGTCGTCATGCTCTGCCTGGTTTTTCTGGCGGCCATCATCGATCGACGGTTCTCCAACCACGCGCTGGAGATGGAAGGGAGCGAAGAGCGCTACCGCCGCATCATCGCCTCGGCCTTTGACGCCTTTATCGGCGTCTCTTCAGAGGGCATCATCACCGACTGGAACGAGCAGGCGACCTCCACCTTCGGCTGGAGCGCTGAGGAGGCCTTGGGTCGGCCGATCCACCAGATGGTCTGCGCTGACGAGGAACAGGTCGCCGGCGAGGAGAACCAGCGCTCCTCTACGCCTACTAGCATGTTCACGCAGGGCAGAGTCGAGACCCAGGCACGCCATAAGAGCGGGCTGTTGTTCTCTGTCGAGATGGCTCCTTCTGCAATTCAGGTGGGGAACAAGCAGATGTTCGCCGTCTTTGTGCATGATGTCACGGAAAGGAAGTTGGTCGAGCAGCACATGGAGGAGGCTCGCGCCAGCGCCGAGGCCGCCAATCGAGCCAAGAGTGAATTCCTTGCAAATATGAGCCATGAGATTCGCACCCCCCTCAACGGCGTAATCGGTATGACAGATCTGACTCTCGAGACGGAGCTCACCCGCGATCAGCGGGACTACCTCGAAACGGTCAAGCTGTCCGCCGACTCGCTGCTGGGCGTCATCAATGACATCCTGGATTTCTCGAAGATTGAGGCCGGGAAGATAGAGTTGGAGGAGCTATCCGTCGACATCCGTGAGTGCGTCGAAGCCACGCTGAAGACGGTCGCTCTGCGAGCGGATGAGAAAGGCTTAGAGTTGCTGTGCGACATCAATCCGGACCTTCCGGAGACCATCGCAAGCGATCCGGGACGGCTTCGTCAGATCATCACAAACCTGGTTGGGAACGCCATCAAGTTCACCGACGAAGGCGAGGTCTCCGTTACGCTCCGTTCCGCGTACTCGGTCGAGGCCGGTCCTTTGCTCCACGTCACTGTCGCTGACACTGGCATCGGAATCGCTCCGGAAAAGATCGACAAGATCTTCGAATCCTTCAACCAGGCAGATACGTCCACCACGCGGCATTATGGTGGCACCGGCCTTGGTCTGACGATCTCAAGGCGCCTGATCGAGATCATGGGCGGTCGCATCTGGGTAGAAAGCCAGGTCGGTCGAGGATCTCAATTCCACTTCGAAGTTCCTTTGAAGGAGGCAACGCGATCCAATCCGTGCAGTGAAGTTCTCTCGACCACGCAAGGACTGGCCGGCGTGAAGGTTCTCATCATCGATGACAACCGAACCAATCGCCGCATTCTTGAAGGACTGCTCGCACAATGGGGGATGAACGCCACCAGTGCAGCCGACGGAGAGAGCGCTCTTCAAAAACTGGAGGAGGCAAAGAGTTCCGGAGAACCTTTCCGCTTGATTCTCACGGACATGCACATGCCGAAGATGGACGGATTCATGGTCGTCCAGGAGCTGCAAAAGGGTAGCCAGGGTTCTGCGGCAACAGTCATGATGCTCTCCTCAGGCGGGCACCGCGGAGACGCAGCCAAATGCCAGGAGCTGGGGATCGCGGCGTACCTCCTCAAGCCCGTTCGACGGACCGAACTGCAGGAGGCCATCGCACGTGCCCTGGGTACGCACGCCGAGGAGGTACACGCACCAATGATTACCAAGGAGAGCTTGCAAGCGGAACGCCCGTCAAAAGACTTCCTCAACATACTGCTGGCCGAGGACAACGAAGTGAACCAGAAGCTCGCCATCCGCCTGCTCGAGAAGCGCGGACACACGGTAGCCGTGGCCCACAACGGTCGGCAGGCCGTCCAGGCGGTCGGTGCCCGCGCATACGATCTGGTACTGATGGATATCCAGATGCCGGAGATGGACGGAATCGAAGCGACCAATGCTATCCGCGATCAGGAGCGCGGAACCGATCGGCACCAGCCGATCGTCGCCATGACTGCCCTGGTGATGAAGGGAGACCGCGAGCGCTGTCTGGACGCAAAGATGAACGGATATCTGTCCAAGCCCATCCGCCCGCAGGAGCTGGATGCCGTACTCGAGGCTTATACAAAGCACAAACGGGACAATGCACCCAGCCCGGTGCTGGCAAGCGCTCCGGCCGAAGCTGCCATCGATCTGCCGGACCTCCTGGAACGCGTCGACCAGGACTTCGTCTTCATCGCGGAGCTTACGGAAGTGCTGCGCGAGGATTGCCCACGCAAGCTGGCCATCATCCGCGATTGCTTGGAGGCTGCTGATGCACAGGGCTTGAAACGTGCCGCCCACGGGCTGAAAGGAGCTCTGTCGAACCTTTCGGCCAAGCCAGCCGCCGCGATCGCAGCGAAGCTCGAGGCGCTTGGAACGGCTGAAAGCCTCACCGCCGCTCACACCCTCATACCTCAGCTCACGTCCGAAATTACTCGGGCACTTGAGACCTTGAGCTCAGTCTCAATGGAGCGTGCGTCGTGAAGATACTTGTTGCGGACGATGACCAGGTATCTCTGATGATGATGCGTCGAATGCTCCAGGGGAGTGGGTACGACGTGGTAACCGCCAGCGACGGAATCACGGCCGTAGAAAGCATTCTCGCGGAGGGCGGTCCCAGGCTGCTGCTTCTTGACTGGATGATGCCGGAGCTCAGCGGACCGGAGGTCTGCCAGGCGATTCGAACACAGGCGGACAAGGGTTACGTGTACATCATCCTGCTTACGGCCAGAGATTCAAAGGACGATCTGATCGCAGGTCTGGAGGCGGGTGCGGACGATTACCTGACCAAACCCTGCAACCCGGAGGAGCTCCGGGCCAGGCTGCGAACCGGGCAACGCGTTCTCCGGCTTGAAGACGATCTCGTGAAGGCACATGACGAGATGCGGTTTCGAGCCAACCACGACGCGCTCACATCCTTACTGAACCGTGGCGCAATCGTCGATACGCTCTCGGCAGACCTCAGGAATCACAAGGACACCGGCACAAACCTGTCCGTTGTGCTGTGTGACGTCGATCACTTCAAGAGGATCAACGATACGTACGGTCATCCCGTCGGTGATGAAGTACTGCGTGAAGTTGCCCGACGGCTCAGGGGCGTATGCCGCCCGGGCGAAGCGGTGGGGCGTTATGGTGGCGAGGAGTTCCTTCTGGTTTTGAACGGGTGTGAGGCCGATGCTCTGCCGGGGCGTGCACACGAGATCTGCCAGGTGATCCGCGATACCAGAGTGCAAACCGATTCGGGCCCTCTCGAAGTCTCGATAAGCGCGGGTGCTTTGAGTGTTCGGGCAGCAGATCGCGCCTCGGAACCGGATGAGGTGCTGCAACGGACCGACGTTCTCCTTTATCGCGCTAAGAGGGAGGGCCGTAATCGGGTGGTCTCCGACATCCGCACTCCGCCGCTCACTGTCGGGCCGGAGCTGTTCAGTCCCGTCTACCGGCGGCAACCGATGTTGCACCACTAGAACACCTGCCCTGGCGCGAGGATGGATGAGACGTCTTGACGGTCTCTCGCTGAGTGTTTATAAGTCTTCGAAGCTGCATAGATCGTGGTGGGCCTGAGGGAACATGACGTCTCCAACAAGCGAAATGTGAAATCAGGACCCACCGCGATCATCGTCTGGGGCGAGTTCTGAAAACGACTTCGCGTCTGCTGCTTCGCCTCCTGCCCGTCCTCCCGCAGCTCGACAGTTGAGAGAGATCGCCCACGTCGTAGCTACGAGCACCATCGCTGAACCAGATCTAACAAACAACTGCAGGTCCGTTCTGATCGACCTCATGCACAGCTCAGCGTGACGGAGACCTCGCTCAGAATCAATCACCATCTCAGCACGGCCTTTACCGCAGGCACCACGGCGGCCCAGCAAAAAGGAGATCCCATGCAGCGACGTGAGTTTATGAAAGCGGGTGCACTCGCCGGAACCGCTTTCCTGGTCAAGCCCAAGTTGACCTGGGCGGCAAACGCCGACGCCCACATAGAGGTATTGCTGGACACACCTACCGGCACCATCTCCCCGTTCATCTATAGCCACTTCACTGAGGAGCTTGGCGCCGTGATCTACGACGGCATCTGGGTCGGAGAACGATCACGCATCGCAAACACGCAGGGCATCCGCACCGCCCTCATCGCAAAGATGCGCCAGATCAAGGCACCTGCCGTGCGTTGGCCGGGAGGCTGCTTCGCCGACAGCTATGACTGGCGCGACGGCGTAGGGCCTCGCGACAAACGACCCCGGCGCACCGACTTCTGGGTAGACGACCCAGACTCCAAGGGCACGGCGCCTCTGGGCCCGGGAAACTTCGACCCAAACCAGTTTGGGACCGACGACTTCGTTCGCTTCTGCAAACTGTCCGGCGCCGAGCCATACCTCGCAGCAAATGTACGCAGCCTCCCTGCCTACCAGTTCGACCAGTGGGTGGAATACTGTAACTCGCCTGCAGGCAGCACCACTCTCGCGGAAACCCGGGCCGCCGGGGGTTCCCGCGAACCCTACAACGTCAAGTTCTGGGGCGTTGGGAACGAGAGCTGGGGATGCGGTGGTACCTTTACCCCCGACGAGTACGCCGCGGAGTACCGGAGGTACACGGCATGGGTGCCCAGCTATGGCGTCGACCTCAAGCTGATCGCATCAGGCCCCAACCAGGACGACGTCGAGTGGACTCAGGGCTTTTTCGAAAACGCCTTCGGTCGTCGCCGCATCAAGCCTCCATTCGGCTGGTCCCTCCACTACTACACCGATCTTCCCGAAGCGCTCAAATTCAAGGCCGCAGACGTCTACCCCGGCTACTCCCTCGCAGATCGCATGGAGAAGATCATCAACGATCACTGGGCGGCAATGGGCGTCCACGATCGCGATCATTCAGTCAAGCTCATCGTGGACGAGTACGGCCCGTGGTACCGCTTCAGCGATACCAAAGTCGACCCCTCGCATGTGCTCGGCCAGCAGCTCACCGTCCGCGATGCCATCATGACCGCCATGACGCTGGATATCTTCAATCGCAACCCTGAGAAAGTGGCCATGGCAGCATGTGCGCAGTTGATCAACTGCATCGATTCCCTCTTCCTCTCGCACGAAGACCAGTTCATCACCACACCCATCTTCAACGTCTTCGACATGTACAAGGACCACATGGGCGGGCAAGGTGTCCGGGTCGAGTTCGCAGCGCCCACCATCGCGTATCCGCGCGTCGATGTGAAGCGCCAGCTCAGCCCCGTTGGCGACGAAGCAGTCGCACGCGACGAAGCAGGGGCGGAGGCACATCTCTGGGGACTTAACGGATCAGCTTCACGCCAGGGACAGACCCTCACTCTCACCGTGGTCAATCCACACCTCACCGAAGCTCGCGATACGGAGATCCACCTTCGCGGCGGCGCCACCGCAAGCTCTGCGACAGCACAGGTCCTGGGCGGCGGCATCGACGTCCATACCCACAACACCTTCGCCGAGCCAGCTAACGTGCAGACCAAGTCCGCAGACGTCAAGGTGAGCGGATCTACTTTGACCTTCCTCTTTCCGCCATCTTCCGTGGTTAAACTCACCGTGCAACTTACCTGAAGCGCTTTCGCCGATGCAGTCGCACAACAACCCCTAGGCCTTAAGAGGAAAGACCTTCGCCTACGCCTTCACCAGCTGCCCATCGATCTGCTTCTTGTTCTCGAGAAAACGCTGCTGCGCCTCCGTCACCTTGTTGCGCGCATACGAGGCATCACGCCAGCCCTTCACCTCAACGCGCTTGCCCTCAAGATCCTTGTAGATCGCGAAAAAGTGGGTAATCTCCTTCAGCATGTGCGGGTAGATCTCCGAAAAGTTCCAAACGTCCTTGTACCGTGGATTGCCTTTTCCCACACACAACACCTTTTCGTCCGGAACGCCCTGATCCAGCATGTCCAGGATCCCGATCGGCCGAACCTCCATCACGCACCCGGGAAAGCTTGCTGCGTCTACCAGCACCAGCACGTCCAGCGGGTCGCCATCGCCGGCCAGCGTGCTCGGCACAAAACCGTAGTCGCCCGGATAGTGCACCGGCGAGTACAGATTCCGGTCCAGCCGGAAGACATGGAGGTTCTTGTCGTACTCGTACTTGTTAATCCCTTCAAGCGGGATCTCGATCACCGCGTTGATGACCTCAGGCGATTCGGACCCAACGGGAAGTTCCAGGTAGTTCGTCATAGGTGGTGTAAGTGTCTTCTCGTTTCCAGAGATTTAGGTCAAGGTACAGGGAGGGATGTGCCTCGCCGGCAGCAGCCGAGACGCAGGATTGACGCGCTTCAACTCGCCCCGGACGGATACGACCGCATGTCTATAATCAGACACGATGAAGGCTCATGTCTATGTCACGCTGAAGCGCACGGTGCTGGACGCCCAGGGGAAGACGGTTGCTGATGCCTTGCGGCGCATGTCCTACCAGGGTGTCGACGACGTCCGACAGGGCAAATACTTCCTCCTCACGCTCGCCGACAGCATCGACCCCGAAGCGGCGCGCCAAGAGGTCCAGCGGATCGCAGCAGAGGTGCTCACCAATCCTGTGATTGAAGAGTTCACCTTTGATCTCGAGCCCTGAATGTGCGCGGATACGCCGTGCGGCGGCATAAACATGGTCTCACTCGCCGCCACCTGAGTAGGTTCTCGCCCTCTCCCAGGGTGCTACGCTCAGAAGAGGAGTCGACCCCCACTTGAGCAACATCTCCGCGGATCCGATCCGCTTCCCGCAAACCACCTCTCGAGACACCGGGGAAAGTTGTTCCAGCCGCTTCGTTCGCGCCTGCCTTCGCCAGCCTGTCGACCGCACCCCCGTCTGGTTTCTCCGGCAGGCCGGCCGCTATATGCCGGAGTACATGGCCGTCCGCAAGCACCATTCGCTGCTCGAGATCTGCCGCACGCCTGAGATCGCCGCGGAGGTCACCATCACTGCGGCCGAGCGTCTGGGCGTCGACGCCGCGATCATCTTCGCCGATCTGCTCCTTCCCTTCACTCCCATGGGCGTCGATTTCGAGTTCCTCGCGGGAGAAGGCCCCGTCGTTCACAAGCCGATCCGCTCGTTTGAGCAGGTCGCTGGCCTTCGCACTGATCGCATCGAAGAACTCAGCTACGTGGCCCGCGCCATCGAAAAGGTCGCTGCCCACTTCAACAGCCCACGACCGCCCGAGCGTGCGGACCGCGGTCCAGATCAGCTTGGCATTATCGGCTTCTGCGGAGCGCCCTTCACCCTCGCCAGCTACATGATCGAGGGCGGCAGCTCGCGCAACTACATCGAGACCAAGCGCCTCATGTACGCCAGCGCCCCACCCGGCTCACAACCGGCAACGGAAAACGCCCACTTATCTTCCGCCTGGCCTCTCCTGATGGAGAAGCTCATCACCGTGCTCACCGGCTACGCCCGGCAGCAGGTCGAAGCCGGCGCCGATGTCATCCAGATCTTCGACTCCTGGGCTGGTGCCCTTTCGGTCACCGACTATACCGAGTTCTGCCTCGGTCCAACCACGGAGCTGGTGCAGCGCATCCAGGCCCTCGGCGTGCCAGTCATCTACTTCGGGGTCGACACGGCCTCGCTCCTCCCCACGATGCGTCAGACGGGCGCCGACGTCATCGGACTCGACTGGCGCGTTCCGCTAGACGAGGGCTGGCGCTCGCTCGGCTACACCCGCGCCATCCAGGGGAACCTCGATCCCATCACGCTCTTCGCTCCCGAAGGCCTCCTCAAGACCCGCGTCGACGAGATCCTCCGCGCAGCCGCCGGTCGCCCTGGGCATATCTTCAACCTCGGCCACGGCATCGTGCCCGGAACCCCAGTTGAGAACGTGCTCAACGTAGTCCGCTGGGTGAAGGAGTTCTCGCTCTGATGCATACGCCCGCCCTCCTCGACGCCACGGAGGCCGTCCTCCTCCTCGCCCACGGCACACCCGACGTTCTCGGGGAGATGGCCGAGTACCTCAAGAAGGTCACGGGCGGCCGCCCACTTCCGGACGAGGTCGTCACAGAGCTTCAGCACCGGTACGCCGAGATCGGACTCCGTGAGGTGCCTGGCTCCGAGCCGCCCCCGCTCACGCGATGGACCATGCTCCAGGGCCGCCTCCTCGAGGGCGCCCTCTGCGGCCCCCGCGTCTACGTCGGCATGCGCAACTGGCACCCGCTCATCCCCGATGTCATCAACCAGA
The DNA here is from genome assembly GCA_963850375.1 of uncultured Acidobacteriaceae bacterium. Classification (GTDB taxonomy): domain Bacteria; phylum Acidobacteriota; class Terriglobia; order Terriglobales; family Acidobacteriaceae; genus Edaphobacter. The sequence goes on from CAWKKV010000002.1 coordinate 85,005, forward strand.
TGCGTCGCGACGGAGTCACGCGCGTCCGGGCCGTCTGCCTCGCTCCGCAGAACTCCCGCACCAGCGTCGGCCTCTATCGCGGTGCCGTCCTCAAGGCCTCTCAAGGAATGGAGGTCGAGTTCGTCGCCGGCTGGGCCGAGCACCCGCTGCTCGCCCTCGCCTTTGCCGAGCGTCTCTGGCCCGTCTGGGCCGAGGCCTGTGCCACGACCGGCCAGCGCATCCCCGTCCTCTTCACCGCGCACTCCGTTCCCTGCCGCACCATCTCCACCGGCTCGGCCTCGGTAATCGGCGCGCGCCCCGGAACTCCGGAACAGAACACCCCGGACCCTTACCCCGTCGAAGCCAAGCGCACCGCACAGCTTGTGGCCAAGCGCCTCTCCGCCGTCGGCATGCACGACACGGACTGGTTCTTCGCCTTTCAGAGCCAGGGAGTTAGCGGTGGTCCCTGGATCGGTCCCACGGTTGAAGACACCTTCAAAGCCATCGCCGCTCAGGGATTCCGAGGCGTGGTCATGCAGCCTGTCGGCTTCCTCTGCGATCATGTCGAGATCCTCTACGATATCGACATCGCCTTCCGGCAGACGGCCCGGGAGCTCGGCCTCGAACTCTGGCGCGCCGAAAGCCTCAATGACTCGCCGACCCTCGTCCGCGCCATCGCCGAGGTCGCGACGGGACAGTACAAGGCCGATCTCTTCGAGGTCGACTCCCCCATAGCCCTCCAGGCCTGACCTCATCCGGCCACCGCGGTGCCGAACACCTCTTCTCTCCACGCGCCCCAGACACCAGTCATGACTACACGCATCGCGATCATCGGTGGAGGCATCGCAGGCGTCACCGCCGCTTGGCAGATCGCTCAACTCGCCCACTCCGGCGCCGACATCGAAGCGACACTCTTCGAAGCCTCTCCCCGTTTCGGCGGAATCGTTGAAACTGTTCACCGCGAAGGCTTCACCGTTGAGTGCGGACCGGACGGCTGGGTTACCGAGAAGCCCTGGGCCCGCGATCTCGCTATCGAGCTCGGCCTTGAGTCCGATCTCCTCTCTTCCAATGACGACACGCGCAAGACGCACATCCTGATCGAGGATCGCCTCCAGACCATGCCCGACGGCTTGCGCATGATGGTCCCCACCGACCTCGACGCGGTCGACCGCTCGCCCCTCTTCAGCTCTTCCGCCAAGCAGGCCTTTCACGACGAACTCGCACGCGCCTCCGAGCTCCAACGCATCGCACCCGAAGCCGACGAGAGCATCGCTAGCTTCACCCGCCGCCACTTCGGCACGGAGGTCCTCACCCGCATCGCCGCTCCCCTGCTCGCGGGTGTCCTTGGAGGAGACGTCGAGACCCTCAGCGTCCAGGCCGTCATGCCGCAGTTCGTTGCCATGGAGCGCTCCCACGGCTCGTTGATCGCCGGCCTTCAGGCCCGCGCCTCGCGCATCTCCCCGCCGCCTATCTTCACCACCCTTCGCGGCGGCCTCGAGAGCCTCATCAGGACCATGATCGAAGCCATCCCGCAGCCCTGGCTTCGCCGCAACACCGCGGTCCAAGCCATCTCCCACAACGACCGGCACTGGCGCGTCTATCTCGGCCCGGACCTCCAGCCGCTCGACTTTGACCAGCTCTTCCTCGCCACCCCCCCGCACGTCACCCGATCTCTCCTCCGTCCCCTCGACCCGGACACATCCGGCCTGCTCGAGCTCGAGTCCACCTCGGCCATCATCGTCGCGCTCGCCTTCCCGTCCCCGCAATCCCTGGAACTTCCCCCGGGCTTCGGCTTCCTGGTTCCCCCGTCGTCGGATCGGCAGCTCCTCGCCTGCACCTTTGTGGACCAGAAGTTCGCCGGCCGCGTCCCCAGCGGAGCCCGCCTGTTCCGCGCGTTCTTCGGCGGCAGCCCCGCCGCGAGCCTACTGAACACATCGGATGAGACCCTCGCGGAGCTCGCCCGCGAAGAGCTCGCTCGCATCCTCGGCCCGCTCCCCCAACCTGCTTTCACGGTTGTCCGCCGCTGGCCGCGCAGTCTCCCTCAGTATGCCGTCGGCCACCTCGACCGCATGGCCGCGCTGGACCGGCGCATCGCCAGGTTCCCCGGTCTCTCACTCCTTGGAAACAGCTATCGGGGAGTCGGTCTTCCCGATCTCATCCGCGACGCTCGCTCAGCCGCCCGCCACGCGCTCTCCGCCTAATCCCGTTTAGCGCTCAGCCGCAAACGCATACGTTCGCGCCAGCTCCCACGGCCCACCAAGGTAGTGCCACAGATCCAAGCCCACCGCCTCCACCTCGCTCGCCACAAACGTCCCCTGCAGCTCGAGTAGCAGCTTTCGCGCGTCAGTCGGCTCGACCTTGTTCTGGACCACGATATGCGGCGCAAACCGCTGCCGGTCCTGCGGAGAAAGGTACTCCGCAAATTCCGCAGCAAGGCGTCCATGCAGTCCGGCGAGGACGCCCGACGAGAGCGTATAAGCGACACCCCGCCCCAGCGATCGCACGCCCGTCACCGCCACACGGAAGCGCCTCGCCTCCCGCGTCTCCCGCTCCAGCACCTCGTCCACCTCGGCTACGTCAGGCAACTGATGAAACATGGTCAGGTGTGCCGGGATCTTGTTTCTGTCGGGCGGAAAGTGCCGCTGACGCAAACCTTCGAAGTGGGCCTGCGATTTGTCATCGATCCGCAGCGTCAGGACGTTGCTCATCGTGGTTCAGCGATCCCCACGGTCAGCCGCTCCAACCCGCACCTCAAACGTCCGCTCTGCCGGGGCGGATCTCCGCAGCAGTCCGAGCGGGCACGTGCTCGTCCGGCGCGTGCTTCCGTCTCGGCCTGCCGCCCAGCCGCGTATACGCCATGTGGGCCAACGCAAGATAGCGCATCGGGTCGTAGAAGGGGTCGTTCAGCACCGAAGTCAACATCATCGGCAGACACTTCTTATCCCCGGCCTGCCGCAGCACATACGCCGCGCAGGCCTGGTGTTCGCTGCGCGAGCGATTGCGCCGTAGCTTCCGTGTCAACGGATCGAGGTGCGGCAGCACATGCGCCTCGTAAATCTCGTCCTTAGCCGCCAGCGCAGCGATACCGTTGTTGTGCGTCACGCTCTTCGGATGTATCCGATACCGCACCAGCGGCTCCGGGCACGCCGCAAACTTCGCCCCCGCATGCAGCAGCCGCAGCCACAGGTCCCAATCCTGCACCAGTCGGAAGTGTGGATCGAAGCCGCCGATCGCCTGAAACGCCGACTTCCGGATCACTACCGAGCTCGGAAGAAATGTCGTGTTGTGGAACAGCGACTTCCGTAACCCTTCCGGCCCTGGAACCGTGATGACCTTACCGAGCGTGGGCCGCTCGTCGTAGTGCATCAGCTCGACACGACCCGTGTAGCAGATATCCGCGTCCGGGTGCCGAGCCAGCTCCTCCATCTGCCGCTCGAGCTTGTTCGGCTCCCATAGGTCGTCCGCATCGACAAACGCGATCCACTCGCTGGTCGCCAGCTCCACACCGAAGTTCCGGCTCGCGCCCTGCCCGGAGTTCGCCTTACTGATGACCCGAACCGGCGCTGGAAACGCGCCGGCGACCGCAGCCGTGCCATCCGTGGATCCGTCATCAATCACCAGTACCTCGTCAGGCCTGGTGGTCTGGCCGAGCACGCTCTCAAGAGTTTCCGGGAGCAGCGCCTCGGAGTTATACGCAGGAATGATGACGGAGATGGACATGAGGCCTTCTTGGGAACATCGAAAGCCTAACACTTCAACGACGTGTCATCGACGAGATCTGTTCCGCACAATGTTGCTCAGGCCCAAAATGGGACAGCCGCGGCGAAGCGCAGCAGCCTCTTGCTCCCTCTGCTCTTCAAATCCCGCCCTCTTTGTTGTCATCCTCAGCGGAACACGGAGGATCTGCCTCATTCCACCCAACCAACGGACACGAAGAGGTCCAAGCCTGGCCAACAAGCAGGCCCGCTACGTCTTTCATGCGGTTGGAGGCACTCTTTCGGTTTGGGTTCCGCCCAGCAGGTTCGCACGACGCCAACCGTGACAGGGGTTTGATGGTCGGGGCGGAGGGATTCGAACCCCCGACCCTCTGCTCCCAAAGCAGATGCGCTACCAGGCTGCGCTACGCCCCGACTCACCTCAGATTCTATCGCAGCCCCGGCGTCAGATCCGGCTCGGCAGCCTCAGCGGAGATGCGCCGGCAACATACCGTGGAGGAAGTGCGCGGTCAGCCAGCTGAACAGCAGCAGCGGCAGCACCATAAGCACGATCAACACGAGGCACAGCCCCGCAAAGAACAGCCAGCTCCGCCGCGCATGCTTCTGCGGCTCGACGATGCTTCCCGTCAACAACGCGTAATTGCGCCGGTTCGCCTTCCAGGCGATGTCGAACATGTCGCCAAACACCGGCACCAGGCCAACCACCACTTCGATCCCCACGTTGGCCACCATCCGCCCCAGCGTCACCTTGGGCACGCCGCGCGCCCAGGCCGCCACGATGATGATGCTCGACGCCAGCCCTTGCAGCAGATCACCCACTCCGGGCACCAGGGCGATCACACCGTCCAGGCCGAACCGGATCGACGTTCCCGGAATCCGGATGAAATCGTCCAGCAGGTGGCTCAGCATGTCCAGATTCTCATCGCCAAATGCCCGGCCGCCTCGCTTCACACGCGGCGAGAGAATCTCGGGTTCCGTCGTAATCGCCATGCACCACCTCAGATGGAAGGAGGAGCTTCCACTTCATCTGATGCTATAATTTGGCCATTGTGGCGGCTATAGTTCAGTGGCAGAACGCCGCTCTGTGGCAGCGGATGTCGTGGGTTCGAACCCCACTAGCCGCCCCAAAGACCCTCTTCAACATCCAGGACAACTCCCCGGTACGTCGTGTCTTTGCGATCGGAGCATAGCGCATTGGTGCGATCTCCATCTGGCACAGAGCGTAGCCCTGTGGAACGACCCGCCTCTCACCCGCCGCCGAGCGTTGTGGAGCTAGCTGTCTCTTACCCGCCCCGCCTCTTCGCCGGAACCTCCGGCTGGGCCTACCCCACGTGGAAGCCCGGCTTTTACCCGGCCGGCACCTCGCAGAAGAACTTTCTCGCTTTCTACAGCTCGCAGTTAAGCTCGGTCGAGGTCAACTACACCTTCCGCTCTCTCCCGACGATCAAGATGCTTGAAGGCTGGCTCGCCGCCACCCCTGAAAACTTTCGCTTCAGCTTCAAGGCCCCGCAGCGTATCACTCACTTCAGTCGCCTGCGCGACTGCGCCGCCCTGGTCCAGCAGTTCGTCTCGGCACTTGAGCCCGTCCGTCAGGCCGGCAAACTCGGCCTCCTCCTCTTCCAGCTCCCGCCGAACTTCAAGGCCGACCCCGACCGCCTCGCCGAGATCCTTCGTACTCCCGCACTCGCCTCCGGCACCACTCCCATCGCCTTCGAGTTCCGCAACGAATCCTGGTTCACCGACAAGATTTACAAACTCCTCGCCGACCACAACGCCGCCCTCTGCGTGGCGGAGACCGGAGAAGAACCCGGCGATCTCAACACCCCCGAGGTCCACCCCGCCGGCACCCACGTCTGCTTCCGTCTCCGGCGCAATGGTGGCTATACTCCCGCCGAGATCGACGCCTTCGCCGCCCGCATCCTTCCCCTCACCCGCGACCGCGACGTCTACGCTTACTTCAAGCACGAGGACGAGCCCACTGGCGCGCTCAACGCAACTGCCTTCCTCGCCGGCGCTCTCGCCCTCACCTCCCCTACGCCGCGTTGATGCCGCCCGTCGCCAACGCCCCCGATCTCCTCTCGATCGACGTCCACGCTGACACCTTTCATCCGCGGCGCTTTCTCGCGAATGGTCACTTCCAAACCATCGCAGGCAACTTCCTCCCCCGCCCCAACCACCTCGCCCCGCCCGAGTCCGTCTTCGTCGAGGTCTCGCCCGCTACAGGCCACCAGATCGCCTCGCAAGTCCTCTGCCACTGCCATTGGCAGCCGCCAGAGCTACGCGCCTCCGCTCCCACCGCCATCATCCTCCACGGCCTCGAAGGCTCCTCGAACTCGCAATACGTCCTTGGCAACGCCAACAAGCTTTGGCACTCCGGCTGCAACGCCATCCGTATGAACATGCGCAACTGCGGCGGGACCGAGCGCCTCTCGCCCACGCTCTACCACTCCGGCCTTTCCGCCGACGTCCTCGCCGTCCTCCGCTTCTTCGTCGCCCGCGAGCGCCTCTCCTCCGTCTCCCTCGTCGGCTACTCCATGGGCGGCAACCTCGTCCTCAAGCTCGTCGGCGACCTCGGCACCGACACGCCGCCGGAGCTCCGCTCGGCCGTAGGCATCTCCCCCGCGATCGATCTAGCCGACTCCGCCGACGCCCTCCATTCGCCAGCAAATCGTATCTACGAGCAGAAGTTTCTCCGCGCGCTGATCAAGCGCTTCCGCCGCAAGGCCGCCCTCTTCCCGCGCGCCTTCGACCCAGCCCGCGCCGACAACATCCACTCCCTTCGCGAGTTCGACGACCGCGTCACCGCCTTCTACTCCGGCTTCACCGGCGCCGACGATTACTACTTCCGCGCCGCCGCCGCCCGCGTCCTCGACCGCATCGCCGTCCCCACCCTCATCCTCCACGCGCTCGACGATCCCTTCGTCCGCCTCACCTCCAAGACGCGCGCCAGCATCCTCGCCAATCCCAAGATCACCCTCATCGAGCCCGAGCACGGCGGCCACTGCGCCTTTCTCGCCCGCCCCGACCGCGACAGCGGCTACGACGGCTACTGGGCCGAGCACACCCTGCTCCGCTTCCTCGTCGCGCATCCGTAACTGCATCAGGCACAATCTCTCGCCTACGGGATGAGTTCAAAAGAGTCGATCGCCACATGTGCCCCTCGCCGTGCCCTGGCGCCCGTCGATTGAATCGACACGGCAATCTCATCAAAGCGCCTCCCCTTCACGAAGGGCGGAAACGCAAAGCTCAGAACCTCCTCCGCCGGAGCCTCACCGCCGCCCGGCCTCGCGCCGATCTCGCTCGAACGGATGATCACTCGCCCCAGAGACACCGCCGCACTTCCCTTCAGGCCGCCATCCCGCAGCAGCACCTCCAGTGCGATCGCTCCAGGCTCACGCTCCGCATTCCGCACCGTGACGCGAATTGCACTGCAGCAGTTCATCGCCACCGATTTTGCAAGCCGCTGGTGCGCCTCCATCGAGAGCGGCCGCATATCTGTCGAACGAATCTCTTTTCGCGTCGGATCCCCGCGCACCACCGGCGCACTTGCCCTGGGACGTTCGTCCGGCCGCTTGAAATACCAGTACGCGCCATCAAACGGAATCACGACGCTCTTCCGCCCAAAGCTCCGCAGCTCTGTCGCGCGCGAGGGAGCGGGCACAATCACCTCGTGCTTCGGCTTCGGTGGCAGCACCAGGATCACGCCGAAGTAAGCGGCTCCATGAGCGCCAGCGACCTTGTGACTCTCAGGCAAGCTTGCCCCTGAAACCAGAGGTCTCGTCCGCAGCAACGCGCTCATGGCCCGGCTCAGATGCGCCGAGCGAAGATACGGCGTCAATGCAATCGCCAGCAGCAAAAACATCCACATCGTCCGTCGTGCAGCCACCCGCAGCAACGACGCCTGATCTGCCTCCGCTCGCAAGGTGCGGATCCGCCGCGGGTACCGCCACACCGGCAGCACCGTCGACGCGCCCAGCAGCATCCCCGCACTAAATCTTCGACCGAACGCCAGCTCCGCCATCGCACCTTCGAGTGCCACAGCAGTCGCAATCGCCGGAATCAGCACAAGCACCAGATTCCGCGGCTCCTGGGGAGCGAACACGCTCGAGATAGGCCCTTCAGCCCTCCCCGGCTCCCCCGACCCGTGGCCGCAACCGTAGCTCCACCTCCGCAGCAACCCCGTTGCGGAGCCCGCGATTAGCGCCAGCACCACCACCACCCACACGGAGCTTTCCCGCTCCAGCAGTACCAGCAGCGGCATCCACAACACCGAAGGCCAGATCGCCGCGATCAGAAACCTGGCCGGAGCGTCCGCTCTCTCGCCAAAGATGCGCCGGTTCAACCAAACGGCAAACGCGTGGGCAGCGGCCGTCACTAGCAGAAACGACACCGCCGTGCCCAGCAGGTGCAGCCACGTCAGCGAGGAGCTCCAGGGGGATTTGCAGAGCAGCCACAACGCCCCGTAGGTCTGCGCAATACTTCCCCCTAGCGGCACGGCCAGGGAGCGCATCGTGCGAGAGCTCTCCTCCCCAGCGCTGGAAGCCGCTCCCATCCGAAGCTGAAGGATCGCCTCCCGCGCCATGAGCCCAGTCACTCCCGCGTCGTAACAACTCGGTTCGCCAACAACTCAAATGGAAAAGTGGTCGCAGACGCAGGCCGTTAGCGAGCCGGCAATGTCCTCGCCTCCCCAGGCGTCCGTGCCGACAGGATCGATGCCAGGAGGCTAAGACCGAGCGGGAGGCTCAGCACAGGTCGATACGGTGCGAGGAAAAAGATCGCGTGCCCCAGCACCTGTGAGTGATCTTCTCGAGAGCCGCCGGCCAGGCCAAACACCGCGAGCGTGGCTACCAGCAGAACACTCAGACTGAACGAAAAGCTGGCCGGAACTCGTCCCCAGGAAAACTCGTTACGCCGCCCCCACCCCGGATCCGAAACTAAACCGGCACGTAGCGCAACGTACACGGCAAAGCCCAGCCACAGAAACAACAGCGCCGGAAGCATCCCGCTGCCAATCTCCAGCAACGCAGAGTACGGCCAGTCCAGCGCCCACCAGCGCGCATCTACCCGAACCCTCCATCCAGCCCGTCCATAGCAGTTGCTGCCAGGCTGGGTAGAGGAGGCTCCAGACCGCCGAGAACGCGAGCGGAAATCCATAACCGCGCGAGCTCCGCAACAGCGTCAGCCCAACCGCCGCCATCACCTGCCGGCAGTACCAGCCAGCCGTTCGCTGCCCCGATGCGAACTCTTCGAGCAAATCTCCCGAAAGTGCCTCGAGGTAGCGATGTGGAGGGAGATGGCGCAACACCCACGTCCCAACCCGGGCTAAGCTCATGCCTCTCATGCCACGCCCTCCCCGACCGCGGGCAGCGACTTCCAAAGCTTACTCAGCACCTTGCGCGTCTCGTGAACAGACCGGAGCCCTTGCTCCGTCACCCGGAAGTATCGCTTGGCCCGCCCGCCCCGCTCCGGCGTGGCTTCGCCCATCCGCGACACTACCGCGCCCTTGAGCTCCAGCCGGTCCAGCGCCGCATAGACGCTTCCCATCGGCACCTCCCGCCTCCGCAGCGTCCCGAGCTCCCGGCAAAGCGGAACCCCGTACGCCTCGTCCCCCAGGCGCAGGATCGTCAGCAGGATCATCAACTCAAATTCGCCAAGGTATCCCTGCTCCCTCATTTCTTCAATCTACGCAAGTAAATGGGTGTCCGCAAGCCCCTCCTTGCCCGCCCACCTTCCATGCGACCCTCCGCGTGATCGATAAGATAGGCAGATGCTCTTTGATTGGTCCGCCGAGTGCGCCGCCGACGATCCCGTCCTCGTCGTCCCCTGGTCTTCCGATCCGTCTGATTCTCCCGGCATCGCACCCTTTATCGACCTCCGTCAGGATCCGTACGCGGCCGAAGAGATCCCCGAGGCCGAGGCACACCCTCCGCTGCTCCAGGCACTGCGGGCTCTCAACGCACCCCGCTCCCCCCTTTTCACCGCCAAGTGTGACGCCTGGTTCGCATCTGAATCTGATCTCGAGGAGCTCCGCCTCCAGCTCGATCTTGCCCCGGACCTCTGCCGCGCAGGCTTCTCAAGCTACATCGACCTCCTTTGGCGCGACCGCTCCATATTCACGTCCTTCCACCAGCACGAGCACCTCATTCACCGGCTCGCCCGCCGTGCCGAGCCGCTGGACCACCCGCTCGTCATGCTCGAGTGCGTGATCCGTCCTGCGCTCCTCGACCTTGCCGGCCCCCAGGAAGGCTTCGCCCTCACCCTCTATGTCAAGGCCGCAGGCATCGATGAGCCTGCCGCCGTCGCCACCTGGGGAGCCGGCCTCGACGCTGCCGTCGCCCTCCTCCGAAGCCGCGATCTCACCCCCAACACGTAAGCTCTGGTTCGCGTCCGGAACGAACCGCTACAATCAGGGTGCGGTAGCCCCGGGGCGAGTAGCTCAATTGGATAGAGCATCAGCCTTCTAAGCTGACGGTTGCAGGTTCGAGCCCTGCCTCGCTCACCACCCCACCCCAGCGCATCAACAAATTCCTCGCGCCGGGAAGCCCGACCTGCTCCCGCCAGGCGGGAGCGAGCTTCACGCAGCGTCAACCCAAACACCGCAACGTGACCGCAGAACACCACACGTGAACCACGGATTCACCACGTGATTTTGGTCAATACGTGGTGATCTAGACCGGCTCCATCTCATTCACTGGCGCCCCACGCACCCCGTCCGCGACCCCGCGGCTTCTGCCGAGCGCATGCCGAAGCGCCGCAAGCCCAATCAATGCAACAGCTAACGAGCACACCCCGTCCCAGCCCCAACGCGCCCAGATTACCGTCGAAAGCGCCGACCCCACCGCCGCCCCCGTGAAATAGACCACCATGTACACCGTATTCAAGCGACTCCGAGCCGACGGCACCAACCCGAAGATGCGGGTCTGGTTCGCCACCTGCGTCATCTGCGCTCCCAGGTCGAGCACGATGACTCCAATCGCTAGAGCGCCGATATGCACGGGCAGACGGACGTGAGCACGTTCTTGACCCCAAAGCAGGGCATACGAGCAGGCCAGGAAAACGATTCCCATCGTAATGACCCATCGCGATCCGTGCCTATCAGCGAGTCGGCCCGCCAGCGGTGCCACCAAGGCACCGGCGGCTCCCACCAGCCCAAAAGTTCCCGCCACCCCAGCGCCTAACCCGTAGTGCGTATCGAGAAGGAAAGCCAAGGTGGTCCAGAAGCACGAGAAAGAGGCAAAGACCAAGGCGCCAATCATCGAGGACTCTCGCAGAATCGGCTGGGTTCGTACCAGAGTCCAAAGCGAGCGCATCGCTTCCGCGTATCGAAGATCCTGCCGGGGAGATAAGCGCGGCATGATGCGCCATAGCAGCGGGACGAAGATGGCATTGATCAATGCAGCCGTCGCGAACACCCATCGCCATCCGTGGATGTGACTGACCCACCCAGAGAATGTGCGCGCGAGAAGGATCCCTAGTAGCAGGCCTGTCATCACGATTCCGATCGCTCGCCCGCGTTGTCCTTCCGTCGCGAGTTCCGGAGCGATCGGCAGAGCGATATGCGTCACAGCCGCCAGCACCCCGGTAGCAGTACTTGCCGCAATGAGCCAGCCGAGCGAGGGAGAGACCGCCACCAGTGTCAGCGCGACTGCCACCGCGCCATACATCCGCATCATCAGCGAGCGACGTTCCAGGACATCCCCAAGTGGGACAAAGACCAGCAGACCAAGAGCGTAACCCACCTGGGTGGCGACTGCGACGAAGCCGATCCGGCCCGCGTCGACGCCGTACGTCCGAGCCATCTCCGTGAGCAAGGGCTGGTTGTAGTAGATCGATGAGACACCAACGGCGCACGCCAGTCCAAGAAACGGAAGCGGTGCTCGGGGACTGGGAGACTTCTTTGCAGGGCTTATGGACGACACAGGAAGGAAATGATCTCTCGACTAGTCTAACGGTCACCTTTGCGGCGGCAAAGGAGTTTGCCTTTCACTCTGCTAGAGCGATCCCAGCGTGAGCTTCGCTATGGTCGCGAGTTGCATGAAGGAAGTTCCCTCGTAGATCTTGCCGATCTTGGCATCGCGGTAGAGCTTCTCAACGGGGTAGTCCTTAACGAATCCGGAACCGCCGAAGACCTCGACCGCAAGACTTGCAACTCGCTCTGCCACCTGCGAGGCCACGTACTTGCACATTGCTGCTTCTTTCAGGAAGTCCTCTCCGGCGTCCTTCAGGCGGGCGGCGTTGTACACCATAAGCCGCGCAGACTCGACCTCCGTCGCCATCTCCGCCAGCTGAAACTGCATGGCCTGGAACTCCGCGAGCGGCTTTCCGAACTGCTTGCGCTCCCTTGCCCACCGAGCCGCGTGGCCCCACGCTCCGACAGCGAGCCCGAGCATCTGGGCTCCGATGCCGATTCGCCCTTCGTTCAGCGTCTCGATCGCGATCTTATAGCCTTTCCCTACTTCGCCGAGAACCTGCGTACCCGGAATCACGCAGTCGCGAAAGACGAGCTCGCAGGTACTGGAAGCCCGAATGCCGAGCTTGTCCTCTTTCTTCCCCAGAGTGAACCCCGGCATTCCCTTCGGGACAAGAAAGGCGGTAATCCCTTTGTAACCTGCCGCTGCATCGACCGTAGCGAAGACTAAAAACAGGCCTGCCTCCTTGGCGTTCGTGATCCAAAGCTTCTGGCCGTTGAGGACCCAATCATCTCCGCGTCTCATCGCTCGGGTTTGAAGGGCAAATGCGTCAGAGCCGGACCCTGCCTCACTGAGGGCATAGGCACCGATGGTGTCTGTCGCCAGCCTCGGCAACCACTGACGTTTCTGGGTATCGTCCGCCCAGCGAATCAGGGCGTTGACGCAGAGTGTGTTCTGAACGTCCACCATGACACCTACTGAAGGATCCACGGCAGATAGCTCTTCCACTGCGAGAATCGCCTCGAAGAAGGTGCCGCCAGCTCCGTTGTAAATCCCGGGTACTTCGATTCCCATCAGCCCGAGTCCAAACATCTCTCGAATCAGGGTGGGATCCATCTGCTGTGCTTCGTCCATCGAGCGAACGAGAGGGGCGATCCGCTCTAGGGCGAACTGCCGCACTGTTTTGCGGAACATCTGTTCATCTTCGCCCAGCTTGGTTAATGCCGGTGGGCGCCTCTCCTCGACTTCCAACATCAGCACCTCACAGATTGCCGAGTCTAGCACTGAGAGAAGAGCCCAAGTAGTGATTCATCCCCCGTGCGCACGGCTTCACGTATCCCAGGCTGCACGCTATTGATTACACCTTGTTGGTATCAATGGCCGGTGTCCGCTGGAGGCCCTCAGGGGTTGGTGTCAACGACTCGTTCGGGGTGAACTCATTGTCGCCCTCCGGGGTCGCTACCGTGGACGATCGGTTGATCTCGGGATCATCAGGAGAGTCCCGTGGATCGTCAGGGTTGGGCGTCAGTATCTTCTCTGCCATGACTACTCCTGAGACTCACTTTGTTGGCGCCGGATTTCGCCCTCTGCTGCAGAGGTATCGGTGTTCGTAGAGGTCCCGGCAGGAGGCACAATCCCGGAGAGGCGACCATCGGGGCTGATGCTGTCCAGGGCGTCACTGTCGCCGTCTGCCTGCGGCTCGGTTGCATCCTTCTCTTCCTCGTGGTTGGCGGATGTGATCGAGTCCGCCGTACCTCGACCATAACGAACGAGCTCCGGGTCTTTATGAGGGTTCTCTGCCGACGGTTGCTGCACCATGGAAATCTCCTCCTGCATGGTCTCGCTATCCGCGAGTTCCCCAGCCATCTTCTCGAACTCTTCGATGCTTGGAAGCTCATTGATGTCCTTCAGTCCGAAGCGCAGTAGGAAGTCCTTTGTGGTCTTGTAAAGTATTGGGCGGCCAATTACCTGTTTCCGACCTGCAGTTGTCACGAGTTTGCGGGCCATAAGGGAGCCAAGCACGCCACCGGAGTCTACGCCGCGAATCTCGGAGATCTCGGGCGCGGTTACGGGCTGCTTGTAAGCGACAACGGCTAGGGTCTCGAGCGCCTGGAGCGAAAGCTTGAGCGAAGGCTTCAGCGACTTGGCGAATCCGCGGACAGCGTCGTGATACTCGGGCTTGGTCCCCACGCGAAAGCCCCCGGCAACCTCCCGGATCTCGAGACCTTTGTCCGTCCTTGCGTAGTCGCGGATGAGCTCGTCGAGGATGCTGCGGACGTAGTCGCGGAGAAGTCTTGCCTGCTCCCTGGCATCGCCAACGGTCTCTTTGCCGGGGGAGAGCTTCGCAGGTTCGGCGTCCTCGGGAGGGGTGGCATGGGTGGGTGATTCGAGGGGAGGGTCTGGGGGGTCGGAGGGATCCTCCGGCTGGTCGTCCGTCTCGTCCTCGACAGTGAGGATCTCCTCGTTCAGGAGGTCGGGCTCGCTGGGGGATGGGAGCTCGTCGAGTGGCAGGTCCTGCTGGAGAGCTCTGATCCGGTCCAGCTCTGCCTGCGCCTCGAGGCCGAACAGGCCGACGATCTGGGACAGGGTTACCGGCTCTTCTGCGGCGTAGATGACAGCTTCGATCTTTGCTTTCAGGCTCATTCGTCTAGCTTCCGAGCTCCAAGGTGCAGCGTGGTTTGCGGCGCACTTCAGGATAACCGGAGCCGTGGGGTGGGGTGGCCTGGGGGTTGTGCATCCCAGGGTGGCATCCTAGGGTGAGTGGACGGGGGGGGCGATGAGGCTGGAGGTGGTGGCGGGGGATATTACGACGCTGGAGGTGGATGCGATTGTGAATGCGGCGAATACGTCGCTGCTGGGTGGGGGTGGGGTGGATGGGGCGATCCATCGGGCTGCGGGCCCGGAGCTGCTGCGGGCGTGCGAGGCGCTGGGCGGGTGCGAGACGGGGGATGCCAAGGCGACGGCGGGGTTTCGGCTGCCGGCGCGGTGGGTGTTTCATGCGGTGGGACCGGTTTGGGGTGGAGGGAGGCGGGGCGAGGATGGGTTGCTTGCCGGGTGCTATCGGCGTTGCCTGGAGCTGGCGCGGGAGCATGCGGTGAAGAGCATGGCATTTCCGGCGATCTCGACGGGGGTGTACCGGTTTCCGCGGCAGCGGGCGGCGGAGATTGCGGTACGAACGGTGCGGGAGTCCGTCGAGGAGAGCGGGGTCGAGCGGGTGCTGTTCTGCTGCTTTGACGGGGAGACAGAGCAGATCTACCGAGGACTGCTTGGCTGATCGGGTGAGCCGGTCCGGTACCCCCTCCCCCCACCCCGGGGTACCCGCTAAGTCCAATCATTACCGCAGATCCGGGAAGGTATACCTGTAAGGTATTCAGCCGCCAAGACTTAGACGCAAAGTCTTGAATCTGCAGCGGTTCCGGTTTACCAGGAGCCACCCCGTCACCCCCGCGACCATTGCCGGAGGGGTGTACTTCTCTTATTCTAGCGACCCGTTGGGGGTATTTGCGCCAACTCCCAAGCGGGTTATTTGAGGCCGAGGCGGGTTCGGAGCTGCCGGGTGAGGGCACGGGCGATGGCGGGCCAGGGCATGTCGGGGTCGCCATTGTAGGTTTCGGACCAGAGGAGGCGAGCGGTGGGGTCGCCGGGGGCGGCAACAAAGATGTTGAGCGTGGCGAGGTCGACGGTGCCGGTGCCAACGCTGACGCCGGCGGGTTCAAGTGGGGTGAGGCGGAAGGTGAGGTCGGCGGGGCTCGCCTCGGTGCCGGGGACGACGGTCTTGCCGAGAGCTTTGGCGAGCGAGGCGAGGGCGGCGTCGGAGGCGTGGTTGGCGGGCTGGGAGACGAGGGAGACGGTATGGGCGGCGGCGAGCGCCTGCACCAGTGCGGGCTTGCTGCAGACGTAGTTTCTGCCCTGGAGGGTGCAGGCGGGGAGGTCGGGCTGCTGAGCGAAGGAGAGGGCGGGTGCGATGGCGAGGAGCATTGTCAGGAGGGCGGGAGATCTCATGCGATTGACTGTATGACGCTTTGCGGCGGTCTATGGCGGGTCGCTTGAGGAGGGTGGCGGGGACTTGAAGGCTAATCCTGTGGCGTTTGGGGTGCGCGGGAGAAGCAGATCCTCCGCCTTTGGCGAAGGATGACAACGGGTGGGGTGGGATGTGAGGCGATGGCGAGGGTGTGGGGTTAGGCGTGCGAGGGGCGTGTGCCTCGGCTTCGCTCAGGATTACATGGGTGGGAGGGTGCTTTGACGGGGGTGGCGGGTCGTGAAGGCTAGCCTGTGGCGTTGTGGCGCGCGGGAGAAGCAGATCCTCCGCCTTTGGCGAAGGATGACAACGGGTGGGGTGGGATGTGAGCCGATGGCGAGGGGATGGGGTTAGGCGTGGCGAGGGGCGGGTCCTCGGCTTCGCTCGGGATGACATGAGGGTGGGAGGGTGCTTTGACGAGAGGTGACGGGGTGTGAAGGCTAAAGCTGTGGCGTTTGTGGACGGCGGGACAAGCAGATCCTCCGCCTTTGGCGAAGGATGACAACGGGAGGGGGCTGGTGGGAGTGCGATGGAGGTTTACCTGGCGGCGGCGTTTTGTTGTTTGAGCCAGGCGTAGAGCGGAGCGAAGTAGTCGAGCATGGGCTGGGCGTCGAGGTGGTCGGTGCCGGTCATGGTCTTGAGGGTTTGCTGCCAGGGTTGGGACTGCCCTGCGGCGAGCATGGTGTTGAGCTTGTCGCCGGCGGCTTTGGAGCCGTAGAAGCAGCAGCGGTTGAGCGGGCCCTTGTAGCCGCTGGCGTCGCACATGGCCTTGTAGAACTGGAACTGGTAGATGCGGGCGAGGAAGTAGCGGGCGTAGGGGACGTTGGTGGGGACGTGGTTTTTGGCGCCGGCGTCGAAGTCGGCTTCGGTGCGGTCGACGGGCGGGGCGACGCCCTGGTACTTCGCGCGGAGGGCCCACCAGGCCTTGTTGTAGTCGGCGGGCTTGATCTCGCCGGAGAAGACCTGCCAGCGCCACTTATCGAGGGCGAGGGCGAAGGGGAGGAAGGCGACCTTGTCGAGGGCGGTGCGGAGCTGGAGGGGGATGTCGGCCTCTGCCGGGGGCTCGGAGGTGGCGAGGCCGAGCTGCTTGAGGTAGGCGGGCGTGATGGAGAGGGCGACGGAGTCGCCGATGGCCTCGTGGAAGCCATCGTTGGCGCCGTGCTGGAAGAGGAAGGGCTGCTCGTTGTAGGCGCGCTGGTAGAAGTTGTGGCCGAGCTCGTGGTGGACGGTGGTGAAGTAGTCGGCGTTGACCTCGATGCACATCTTGATGCGGAGGTCGTCGGCGGAGTCGAGGTCCCAGGCGGAGGCGTGGCAGACGACGTCGCGGTCGCGGGGGTGGACGAACTGGGAGCGCTCCCAGAAGGTGTCCGGGAGGGGGGCAAAGCCGAGGGATTTGAAGAAGCTTTCGCCGTAGCGGACCATGTCTTTGGCGGCGGCGATGTGGGCGGCGTGGCCGGCATCGCCCGTGGGGTCGACGGCGGTTCCGAACGACGGGGCGGCGGCGGGATCCTTTTGCGCGATCTGCTGCTTGAGGGCGGCCTCGAGGTCGAGGGGCTTGAACTGGGAGAGCTTGGGGTCGGTGGGGGCGACGACGTCGTAGATGTTGCCCCACTCCTGGGCCCACATGTTGCCGAGGAGGTGCGCGGGGATGAGGCCGTCGGGGCGGTCGGCGGCTTTGCCGTACTTGGCGATGAGGCGGTGGCGGACGTAGGTGTGGAGCTCGCGGTACATGGGCTCAAGCTGGGTCCAGGCGCGGTCGAGCTCGGCGGAGAACTGGTCGGGCGTCATGTCGTAGCCGGCACGCCAAAGATCGCCGGTGTCCTTGTAGCCCTGTTCGCGCGCGCCGATGTTCTGGAGCTCGATGAAGCGGGCGTAGCTCGGAGCGCATGGGAGCGCCGATGGCGTGCCAGCCGATCCAGAGGCGCTTCATCTCTTCGGGGTCGCGCGATTTCGCGAGGATGCTGCTGATCTCGTCGATGCTGAGGCACTTTGTGCCTTCGGGCACGGGCTGGCCGGGGGTGGCGCCGGGGCAGTACTTGCCTTTGCCGTACATGCCGGTGAGCTGGGCGGCGACGGTGGAGCTTTCGGCGAGGAGTTTGGGGTCGTGCGGTGCGGCGGGGGCGTTGACCTGGAGGAGCATGAGCTGCCGACGCTGGGCGGGCGGGAGGGTGAGGTGATCGAAGCGATGGCTCTCTTCGATGAGCTTGAGCTGGAGGGCCGAGCCCTGCTCGACGAGGAGAGCGCCGGTGGCTTCGGAGTCCTCGTTGATGTCGGTCTCGGCGAGCCACTCGGCGTGCGAGCCATCGACGGACGCTTTGCGGAGCTCGGCGCCGGCGCGGTCGAGAAAGGCCTGGGCGTCCGCTGCGGTGGGTGGCGGGGGAGTCTGGGCGTTGAGCGCGAGCGAAGAAAAGCCGAGCAGGAGAAGCACGGAGAGACGCATGGGTGGGAGTGTACCGCGAACGCCTGGGAGAAGACGCGGGGCATGGGACGGGCGGCCGTGTGCGGTTCGGGGGAGGGGAGGCCGGCCTCCGAGGAAAGCTGGAGGCCGGCGTTGGAAGCTAGCCCCGGGGTACGTCGGCGAGGCGATTGATGTTCTGGAAGGGGATCATCCAGCCGGGGTACTCGGGCGGGAGGGCGCTGACTTCGTCGAGCTGCTTGATCTCGTCGGGGGTGAGCTCGAGGTCGACGGAGGCGAGGTTGTCCCGGAGCTGCTCGGGCTTTTTGGCACCGATGATAACGGAGGTGACAAAGGGCTTGGTGAGGATCCAGGCGAGAGAGACGGTGGCGACTGAGGTGTTATGCGCCTTCGCGATGGGGTTGAGGACATCGAGGATGCGCCAGGTGCGGTCCTTGTCGACGATGGGGAAGTCGAAGGCGGAGCGGCGGGAGTCTTCGGGCTTCTGGTTTTCGCGGGAGTATTTGCCGGAGAGGAGGCCGCCGGCGAGGGGGCTCCAGACGAGGAGGCCGGTGCCCTGGTCTTTGAGCAGGGGAACGATCTCGCGCTCGAGATCACGGCCGGCGATGGAGTAGTAGGCCTGGAGGGTGTCGAGCTTGGCGAGGTGCTTTGCGTGGGAGATGCCAAGGGCCTTCATGATCTGCCAGGCCATCCAGTTGGAGCAGCCGATGTAGCGGACTTTGCCCTGGGAGACGAGGGTGTCGAGGGCGTGGAGGGTTTCTTCGACGGGGGTGACGGAGTCGGCGCCGTGGATCTGGTAGAGGTCGATGTAGTCGGTCCCGAGGCGCTTGAGGGAGGCGTCGACGGCGTCCATGAGGTGTCCGCGGGAGGCACCGACGTCGTTGCGTCCGGGGCCGGTGCGGCCGAAGGCCTTGGTAGCGATGACGATGTCTTTGCGGCTGATGCCGTTGTTTTTGATGGCGGCGGCGAGGGTCTTTTCGGACTCGCCCTGGGTGTAGACGTCGGCGGTATCGACGAAGTTGACGCCGGCGTCGAAGGAGGTTTTGAGGAGCTGGTCGGCGAGGGGCTGCTCGACTCCGGCGATGGGCTTCCACATCCCTTCGCCGGCGGCAAAGGTCATGGTGCCGAGGCAGATTTCGGAGACGAGGAGGCCGGTGTGGCCGAGGGTGTTGTATTTCATCTTTGGGGGTGCCTTTGCGGGTGGGATTGGCGTTCAGGCGATTGGATGATCTGGGGGCGAGATCGACCCCACCCCCCGCTTGTTATTGCGCAAAAGATTCAGATTGCTTGGCTTAAGTCTGGACCTGTCGGTTGGGGGATTTGACGAGGAACTCGCGGGTGAGGCCATGAGCTCTTACCAGTGTACGGGGCTGGAGGGGGAGGTTGCGCCACCGGAGGAGACTGCGCCCTGGCAGTCGGGGGGTGCTCGCGAGTTTGACGCCAGGTGGCGGCGGGTGGGAGGGAGGGTCAGCGCCAGTCGTCGCGGGCGGTTTGCTGGTCTTCGAAGACCTGGTCGAAGGCTTCGGATTTCTTGATGAGGATGTCGCCGCCGAGGATGGGCTGGTGGAGGAGGACGGCCTGGAGGCGGACGAGCTCGAGGATGGCGAGGAACGTGCAGATGAGGGCGCGCTCGGTGTGGGTGTTGCCGAGGAGCCGCCGGAGGGAGACGGGGCGGTCTTCCATGAGGAGGCGGCGCTTGGTGTAGTCGATCATCTGGGCGACGGTGACGGATTCCTCGTCGACGTTGAGGACGGGGCGTTTGCGGAGGCGCTCGAGGATGTCCTGGAAGACGCGGACGAGGTCGACGGTGTCGGCGGCGATCTCCTGGACGGGGCTGCCGTCGTCCGAGACGGGCTCGCCTTCGGTGGAGGCTGCGAGCTCGTCCTTGAGGAAGCCGGGCATGCCGGGCTGGGTCCAGGTGGCCTCCTCGATCTGCTGCTTCTGCATGAGCATCTGGGCGGCGGCCTTGAAGCGCTCGTGCTCGAGGAGGCGTTCGACGAGCTCGCGGCGAGGGTCTTCGGAGTCGGTGCCGCCGAGGACGTCGGAGGGGTCGCGAGGGAGAAGGGTTTTGCTTTTGATGTGGATGAGGAGCGAGGCCACGTAGATGAACTCGCCGGCGGAGTCGACGTCGGTCTGCTTGAGCTGGTGGGTGTAGTCGAGGAACTGGGCGGTGATGCGGCCGATGGGGATGTCGTAGATGTCGATGTTTTGCTTGCGGATGAGGTCGAGGAGGAGGTCGAGGGGGCCGTCGTAGACGTGGCCGACGGTGACGGAGAAGGGGGACTGGGAGGCCTCTTCGGGGGTGGGTTTGGGGGCGGGCTTTTTGGGTTCTGGGGGTGGGTTTTGGAGCTGGAGGGCGAAGGGGGGTTCGTTCGTCTCGGAGGGTTTAGACGGCTGGGGCTGTCCCTCTGACCCAGGGGCAGACCCACCCGGGCCGGTGGCCGGCTCTGAGGTGAGGGGTTGGGGATTGGGGGTTTCGTCGGGCATGCTGGCTTACTCGAGGCCGATGGCCTGGCGAACGTGCTGGAGGGTCTGGATGGCGCGAAGGCGGGCGCGGGCGGCACCGTCCCAGAGGATGGCGTCGAGGCGTTCGGGCTCTGCCTCGAGCTCGCGGCGGCGCTGCTGGATGGGGGCGATCTCGCGGACGATGTTGTCGGCCAGCCAGCCCTTGCACTGGATGCAGCCGATGCCGGCGGTGGTACAGCCCTGCCAGACCTCGGCGCGGGTTTCTTCCGGGGAGAAGACTTTGTGGAGGTCGCCGACGGGACAGATCTCGGGGTTGCCGGGGTCGGTGCGGCGGACGCGCGCGGGGTCGGTGACCATGGTCTTGAGCTTGGCGCGGAGGTCCGGTTCGGGCTCAGAGAGCATGAGGGTGTTGCCGTAGCTTTTGCTCATTTTGCGGCCGTCGAGGCCGGGGAGCTTGGGGCTGGGGGTGAGGAGGGCGCGGGGCTCGGGGAGGATGCCTTCGACGACGGAGTCGGCGGAGATCTCGGCGGTGAGGAGGGCCTTGTCGGAGTGATCGGCTTTGGCCTGTTCGATGGCGGGCGTGGAGCGCGAGCAGTAGAGCTGGTTGAAGCGGCGGGCGACCTCGCGGGTGAGCTCGACGTGAGCGACCTGGTCGGCGCCGACGGGGACGAAGTCGGGCTGGTAGAGGAGGATGTCGGCGGACTGGAGGAGGGGATAGCCGAGGAAGCCGAAGGTGTTGAGGTCTTTTTCGCGGAGCTGCTCCTGCTGATCCTTGTAGGTGGGGACGCGCTCGAGCCAGGGTAGCGGGGTGAACATGCTGAAGAGGGTGAAGAGCTCGGCGTGCTGGGGGACGTGGGACTGGACGAAGAGGGTGGAGCGCTCGGGATCGAGGCCGGCGGAGAGGAAGTCGAGGGCGACGTCGCGGATGTTGTTGCGGAGGCTGACGGGGTCGGCGTAGTCGGTGGTGAGGGCGTGGAGGTCGGCGATGAAGAAGAAGCAGTCGTACTGGGGCTGGCCGGCGTCGGTGAGGAGGTTCTGGAGGCGGACCCAGTTGAAGAGCGCACCCATGTAGTTGCCGAGGTGGAGTGGGCCGGTGGGGCGCATGCCGGAGAGGACGCGGGGAGGAGCTGGCTGGGGGGTGAGGTCGGGCATTTTGGGTTCGAGGTCGATGGTAAATGACCGCGACCGGAGACCGGCGCGCGAACGGGTAATCGGGAATTGGTTATCTGGACAGGTGCTCCCGGGAGGAGATACAAAGGCGCGGATCGTTAAGAACGAAGGACGTGCACGTGATGAGACTGTTTCAATTGGGTTTGCGCTGCGGTTTGGGTTTGGTTCTGGTGCTTGGGATGGGTGGATGTCAGAGGCGGGCGGAGCCGAAGACGGTGACGGCGGCTCCGGGGCCGCAGATGAAGCCGGCTCCGGCGACGCCGATCGAATCGAAAAAGGAAGAGCTGGGCGGGGCGACGTGGGATCCGGCCTGGGACAAGGTGGTGGAGGAGGCGCTGCCACCGGAGATGCTGGGGCGTGGGGTTCCGCGGGACGTGCGGAGGTTTTGCCCGCGGTTCTACGACATGCCCGAGGCGGACAAGCGAGCGTTCTGGGCGTACTTCTTCCAGGCGCTGGCCGGGGCGGAGGCTGGACTGGATCCGGCGACACGGGTGCGGCATACGGAGCCGGCGGTGGCGGTGAAGGACGATGTGACGGGGCGGATGGTGCGCAGCGAGGGGCTGCTGCAGCTGACGTACGAGGACCAGGAGCGGTATGGGTGCGCGTTCGACTGGGACCAGGACCGGAAGCTCCCGGCGAAAGATCCGGCGAAGACGATTCTGCAGCCGGAGAACAATCTCCGGTGCGGGATAAAGATCCTGCGGAACCAGATTATCGAGCAGCGGAAGCCACTGCTTTCGGGGTCGGGGTACTGGTCGACGCTGAGGCCGGGCGGGGCGAGCTACCGGGTATTTGCCAAGCAGATGACGAATCCGCCGAAGGCGTGCGGGTTGGGAGAGAGGGTGGCGCCTAGGGGGCGGCGGAGCCGGAAGGGCTGAGAGGCCAGGCGGGAAGTTCGTCGATGGACTTCGGTTCGATGTGGGGGCGAGCGTTGCGTTCGGCGCGGAACCGCACTGGTCGTGGCGCAGTTCAGGATGCGTGCAGCGATGGCAGCAGACCCAGGCCCGAGTGAACCCCTGATGTGTCACGGGTGCGGCTAGATAAAGGCGACGGACTGGATGCCGGCGACGTCGAAGCGCTTGCGGCAGCGGACGTTTTTGCAGCCGACCATGTCGTCGCGACGAACCATGTAGCTTTGGGCCTTGGCGAAGCGGGCACGGTCGCGATCGTCGGCGCCGCGGGGGAGCTGTGCTTTCTTACGTCGCACGAGCCAGCTCAGCTCGTACTCGTTCTGCTGTCCGCAGTGGGGACAGGTCATCGGATGCGTCCGTTGTTCCGGCTTTTCGTCGAAAAAATCCCGTTCTTCCATGAACCACCTCGATGGGGGAGTCAACGCCCGCTACGTCGGCGTTTCCGCCGGACACCCATCCGCCCACCAGAGTATTCGATTCTGCGTTCCTATACCATCTAGCCGGGCGGTAGGATGGTGGCTGCAGAGCCCCAGGGAGAGCTGGGCTGTATGGCACGAGCGAAGAAAGCGAGTTTTTCGAAAGTGAAGGCCGTGAAGGCCAATGCCCGCGCCCGTGTCGGCACGCCGCCGCCGGAGCGTGTTCTGCCTGATCCGAAACAGAAGCAGGCGGCGAAGCCCCGCTACAAAGAGACGCTCGCCGATCTGCTCACACCTCAGCATCAAGCGGGAGAAAAACATTGAAGGCCCTTACTCGATTTCAGCTTCGACTGGCGGGGTCGGCCGCGGCGGCGGCGCTTGCCGTTTCGGCCGCTCCTGCGAGAGCGCAGACGATCCAGGTGAACCGGGAGAACCGCACGGTTTCGATTACGGCGACGGAACGCGTGAGCATGACTGCGGATGTGGCGATCGTCCATATCGGCTTTGTGGTGTATGGCCGCGACAAGGATGCGGCGTATAACGCGGGGACGCAGGCTTCGGGCGCGATCATCAAGGCGCTGGGAGGCGCGGGGATCTCGGCGGACGCGATTGAGAGCGACAACCAGGGGCTGGCCCCGGTGCAGAACTTCCAGGTGGAGCGGCTGTCCCCGGCGGAGCTGGCGAACCGGCGCTTCCAGGTGCAGCAGTCGTGGCTGGTGCGAACGACGCCGGCGGATGTGGCAAAGGTGCTCGACATTGCGGTGCTGGCGGGGGCGAACCAGTCCGGGCAGATCGACTGGGCGCTGAAGGATGAGGGCGCGGCGGGAGCGGACGCGGCGGCACGGGCACTGCAGCGGGCACGGGCGGTGGCGAGCCAGATGGCGCAGGCGCTGAATGCACGGCTGGGCGAGCTGCTGTATGCCTCAAACGAGAGCGAGGCGGCGACGGTGCGGGCGGTGCCGATGATGGCGATGCACAAAGCGGCCGATGCTTCCGAGCCCTTGGCGATCAGTCCGCGGCGAATCGAGAAGACGGCGACCGTGCGGGCGATCTTCGCGATTGAGAGCTCGACGGCTCCGTAGGGGCGGGGCCGCAGGGCTGTGTCACGGATACGTGATGGCGGTGTGTGGGCGGCTCCGATAAGCTTGTCCGTATGGACCAGAACGTCGCTCTTGCGTTATTTGAACTCGTGGTCCTGGTGCTTTCGATCTCCCTGCACGATTGTGTGCAGGCGTGGATAGCGAACCGGCTGGGAGACCCGACGGCGCGGATGCTGGGGCGGATCTCGCTGAACCCGGTGAAGCACGCAGACATCCTGGGCACGCTGATCTGGCCGGTGCTGTTTATCTTTCAGAGCCCGCTGGTGCTGGGGTGGGGAAAGCCGATCCCGATCACGAGCCGGAACTTCCGACGGCCGGGACGGGACGAGATGCTGGTATATCTCTCGGGGATTGTGACGCACCTGGCGGCGGCGGTGCTGTTCCTGGTGGTGCTAGTGGTGTTGAAGCATGCGCTGCCGTTTGTGCGGGCGAGTCTTGAGACAGCGGAGGCGCTGGCGCTGCGGCAGCCGGTGCCGACTGCCGGGCTGCCGAATTTGTTTCCGGTGGTGCTGCTGCTGTACTTCGGGATCCTGGTGAACCTGCTGCTGTTTGCGTTCAACCTGATCCCGCTGCCGGCGCTCGATGGGGGTAAGGTGCTGCGGCACTTCTTGCCGTATAACGCCCAGCAGACGTTTGACCGGATCAGCCTGTACCTGATGATCGGGTTCTTTTTTGTGGGTTTCCGGATCATCCTCGCGATCTTTTTGCCGTTGCTGCTGACGTTTGACGGGCTGCTGAACGCGCTTTGAAGGTATGGGATCAAAGCGGTTCGCGAGGGGCTCTTTACGACTGAATGGTGGTTCAGTTATGCTTCTCGCCGTTGCAGAGGATCGCGGTTTTGCGCGGTGCTGGATGGTGTGAGGGCTGTGGTCTAATGGAGGCTGCTGGCCGCCTCTCAAGGAGTCTGGCCGCTGGACTTCATACCCTTGCGGGAGTAGAGAAGAGAAGATGGCGAACACATTGCTGCCGATCGAGGAACGTGTTTTGACACCGGAGCAGGTGGAGCACGTGGACCGGCGCCGCAGACGCGGACAGCTGTTCCTGGTGATCTGCTTTCAGTGCCTGATCGTCGGGACGCTGGTGACGCTCTGGTCTGGCCAGGACGCGACGTACTCGCCTGGATGGGCGAGGCCGATGGTGTACTGGGACGCGATCATGTTTATCCTGGCGGGCGTGTTTGGCGTTGCGGGTCTTTACCTGCGCGGCGGCAAGCACGAGTTTCTCAGCTACTAGCAAGGATCTGCCGGTCCGGTACCAGAAGGATCAGCACGGTCCAGCTCCAGGGAGGACCGTGAGGTCCGGCTGAGACGGCCCAACTCTGCCGCGATGTTTTGGTAGGTGAGCGCGCGACGCGCCGGGTTGAGGTGTCGTGTGCGGATGGGTTCGGATGGCTGCTGGTATGGCGAGTGTTTCGGCTGGGTGCTTCTGGTTGCAGAGCGGGATTGCGTTCTCGTCGGTGCTGGCGGAGCCGGAGCGGTTTCAGTGGCCGGAGGTCGGGCTGGTGCTGGCCCTGGCGCTGGTTTCGGGGGCGCTGTTCTTCTCCCGACTTGAGCCGATCCTCGGGCGGATCCTCCGTTCGAAGAAGGATGCGGACTTTTCGATTGCGCCGGTGGGGCGGCGGGTGTGGGAGTTCGTGTGGGAGGTCCTGTGCCAGGGCAAGGTGATCAAGGAGCGCCCGCTGCCGGGGGTGGCGCATGCGTTTGTGTTCTGGGGGTTTCTGGCGTTTGCGCTGGTGAGCCTGAACCACTTTGCGACGGGGGTGCGGCTGGGGTTTCTGCCTCCTGAGAGTTACGTGGGGCGGTTCTACTTCTGGTTTGCGGCGGTGTGGGCGCTGCTGGTGGCGATCTCGATTGCGGGGCTGTTCGTGCGGCGGTTCTTTGTGCGGCCGGTGTGGCTGGGCAAGAAGGTGTCGTACGAGTCGGGCTTTATCGCGTTTCTGATCTTTGCGCTGATGGTGACGTACCTGGCGGCGTTTTTTGTGCCGGCTGGCGGGACGGCGGTGCATGGCCTGTGGTGGGCGCATACGTTGGCGCTGCTGGTGTTTCTGCCGCTTGATTCCGCACACCAAGCACCTCCACCTCGTGCTGAGCCCGCTGACGGTGTTTTTGAAGCGGGACGGGTTTTCGAAGATCCCGAAGCTGGATGGCGATGAAGACTTCGGGCTGGTGGCGGGCAAAGACCTTACGCAACTGATCTCGTTACAGACATATTCGTGCGTGGAGTGTGGGCGATGCACGGAGCACTGTCCGGCGGCGACGACGGGAAAGATCCTGAACCCGAAGGAGATCATCCTGGGGACGAGGAGCTATCTGAACGAGTTTGGGCCGGCGAGTGGGGTGCCGCTGCTGAACGAGATGCGGGATGCGCCGGTGAATGCGTCGACGGATAATCCGCCGGCGAACTGGCTGAGCATGGAGGCGGCGTTTCAGTGCACGACGTGCGGGAGCTTGCGAGTACCAGTGCCCGGTCGGGATCCAGCACCTGCCGGTGATCGTGGGCTTGCGGCGCGGGGCGGTGAATACGGGCGCGTGGGAGGACACGTATGGCACGAAGCTGTTTCTGGCGCTTGAGAAGAACGGCAATGCGCTGGGTCTGAGCGCGACGGAGCGGGACAAGTTTGTGGCGAAGCAGGGCTTTCCGATCTTTGACGGCTCGCAGGAGTACTGCCTGTGGCTGGGGTGCATGGGCGGGTATGACCCGAAGGGACGCGAGATCATTGCGGACTTTGCGAAGGTGATGCGGTACCTCGGCACGAGCTTCGGTGTGATGAAGAAGGAGAAGTGCACGGGCGATCCGGCGCGGCGGCTGGGAAACGACCTGGTGTTTGGGACGCTGGCGGAGGCGGGGCTGGCGGCGTTTGAGAAGGCGAAGGTGCAGAAGATTGTGGCGATCTGTCCGCATTGCGTGCGGACGATTGCGACGGACTGGAAGGAGTACGGCGTCGCTCCGGAGATTGAGCACCACTCGGAGTTTATGGCGCGGTTTGCGGACAAGTTGCCGAAACAGAATGGCGAGTCGATCGTGTATCACGATCCGTGCTACCTGGGGCGGTACCAGGATGTGTATGAGGAGCCGCGGGCGGTTGTGTCGCGGGCGGGCGAGCTCGTGGAGGCGCCGCGGTCGAAGGAGCGGAGCTTCTGCTGCGGAGCGGGTGGAGGGCTGGCGTTTCTGGGTGAGGAGACGGGCGAGCGTGTGAGCAGTGTGCGGGCGGCGGAGCTGGTGGCGACAGGCGCGGAGACGGTGGGGACGGCTTGCCCGTTCTGCAATACGATGTTTCGCGATGCGATTGCGGCGAGCGAGCGGAAGCCGCAGCTGCTGGATATTGCGCAGCTGACGGCGCGGGCTTTGCCGGTCTCAGCCGAGGTAGTGCAGTGAGTCTGTAACAGGTAGGCGAATGGGTAGAGAAGCGGATCCTCCGCCTTTGGCGAAGGATGACAACGAGGGTTTGCTGCGGGAGTTTTGGGTAGAGAAACGGATCCTCCGCCTTTGGCGAAGGATGACAACGGTTTAGAACGAGCGACGACAACGGTTCATGGGAACGGGAGTGCGAGGAGAGCGATGAAGATCTTAGTTGCGGTAAAGCAGGTTCCGGAGCGGGATGCGCCGGTGCATGTGGCGGCTGATGCGAAGTGGATTGACGACGCGGATGTGAACTGGACGATCAATGAGCCGGACGCATATGCGCTTGAAGAGGCGCTGCGGCTGAAGGAGACGGCGGGCTCGGGTGAGGTGATTGTGATGTGCGCGGGGCCGGATCGGGTTTCGAGCACGCTGCGGGAGGCGCTGGCGAAGGGTGCGGACCGGGCGGTGCATATCGAGACTGATGACTTGCAGGAGCGGGACACGCTGCAGCTGGCGGAGATGCTGGCGGAGGCGGTGAAGGCGGAGGCTCCTGACCTGGTGCTGACGGGATTGCAGTCGGACGACCTGGGGCTGGGGCAGACGGGGGTGGTGCTGGCGGAGCTGCTGGGCATGCCGCACGCGACGATCATCAAGCAGGTGGAGGTGGCTGCAGGTGGCGGGCTGAAGGTGAAGCGCGAGCTCGAAGACGGGTGGTTCCAGCATGTGGAGATGCCGCTGCCGGCGCTGCTGACGATCCAGAGCGGGGGCAACAAGCTGCGGTACGCGACGCTGATGGGGATCAAGCGGGCGAAGTCGAAGGAGACCAAGACGGTGGAGCCGGCGGCACCGACGGGCGAGCGGGCGGTGGCGATGGAGCGGGTGTATCTGCCCGAGAAGGTGAAGAAGACGGAGATGCTGACGGGGACGTCGGCACAGGTTGCGGCGCAGATTGTGGAGAAGCTGAAGTTCGAGGTGAGAGTGCTATGAGCGGAGTTCTGGTGGTTTTGGAGCAGAGGGCATCGAGCAAGGGACCGTCGGCGGGGAGCGGGTCGGAGTTCGTGCCGATGAGCCTGGAGGCGCTGGCAGCCGGGCAGCAGCTGGCCGCGAAGATGGGAGTGGTGTGTTCGGCGGCGGTGGTGGGCAAGGATGCGGAGGCGCTGGCGGCCGAGCTTGCAGGGAAGAGGCTCGAGAAGGTGTTTGCGGTGACGCATGAGCTGCTCCGTGAGTACACGGCAGACGGGTATGTGGCCGCGCTGGGGGAGCTGCTGAAGCGGGAGTGTCCGGCGTACGTCGTGTTTCCGCACACGTACCAGGTGCGGGATTTTGCGCCGGCGCTGGCGACGCGGTTTCGGCAGGTGCTGATCTCGGACGTGACGGGCTTCAAAGAGGGTGACCAGGGTGGCAAGCCGGTGTTTGTGCGGCAGCTGCTGCAAGGGAAGCTGAATGCGGACTACCGGCAGACGGGCGCGGGACCGTGCTTTGTGTCGGTGCAGGCGGGGACGTTTCGGGCAGACGCGGTGGAGGCCGGCACGGCGAATGTGGAGAGCTTTGCGCCGACGATCGAGGCTTCGGCGATCCGGAACAAGCCGGGCGAGCGGTTCCGGGAGTCGGCGCAGACGGTGGACCTGAGTGCGGCGCCGGTGATCGTGTCGGTTGGCCGGGGGATCGGGGAGCAGGACAACATCGGGATGATCGAGGAGCTGGCGGCGGCGCTGGGAGCGGAGATGGCGGCGAGCCGGCCGATCTGCGACAACGGATGGCTGCCGATGGAGCGGCAGGTGGGGAGCTCGGGGCAGACGGTGGCGCCGAAGCTGTACCTGGCGGTCGGGATTTCGGGGGCGATTCAGCACCTGGTCGGCATGAAGGGGTCGAAGGCGGTGATTGCGATCAACAAGGACGAGAATGCGCCGATCTTCGAGGTGGCGGATTACGGGGTGGTCGGGGACTTGTTTGAGATCGTTCCGGAGCTGACCAAGGCGGTGGCAGCGGCAAAGGGGTAGGGACGGAGCTACACCACGGGTCGCGTCCCCTGCGACTTCGGTGCATCCAATGGGAGGCCGTAGACGCTAGACTGTGATGGTCGGGCGTGGTTCTCGTCAATGTCTCTCCATTCTTTTCCCATCTCGATTGCGGGCTCGTCGTCGCCCTCGGCTCTTCTGGAGCCGGTGGAGGGGCTGCCGGAAGCTGCGGCACCACAGGGCGAGGGAAGGCTTCGCGACAAGTTTGGCCGAGCGATCACGGATCTTCGGGTGTCGATAACGGACCGCTGCAACTACCGGTGCGTGTATTGCCGGACCGGAAATGAGGGTGCGCAGTATACGGAGCTGGGGATTGAAGACTACCTCCGGATGGTGCGGGTGTTTGTGGACCTGGGCGTAGAGAAGGTGCGGCTGACGGGTGGCGAGCCGCTGCTGCGGCGCGGCCTGGTGGAGATGGTGGACGAGCTTTCGCGGATGCGTACGGGCTTTCTGCCCGACGGAGAGCGGGCGAGCGCGGGCCGGGGTTTGCCGCTGGATGTGGCGCTGACGACGAACGGGCATCTGCTGGAGGGGCTGGCGCAGCCGCTGAAGGATGCCGGTTTGAGCCGGGTGACGGTGAGCATGGACGCGGTGGACGCGGAGACGTTTGCGGCGATCACGCGGGTGCCGCGGAGCTTTGACCGGGTGCTGGCGGGGGTGCGAGCGGCGAAGGCGGTGGGACTTGGGCCGGTGAAGGTGAACTGCGTGCTGCTGCGCGGATTCAACGACGGGCAGATTGAGCAGTTCGCGGAGTTTTCGCGGGAAGAGGGTGTGATCGTGCGGTTTATCGAGTGGATGCCGCTCGAAGAGGACCGGACGTGGAAGCTCGAGACGGTGGTGACGATGGAAGAGATCGTCGAGCGCCTCGGACGCGTGCGGCCGCTGGTAGAGCTGCCGCCGAACAGCTCGAGCGAGACAGCGCGACGATTTACGTTTGAGGACGGTGTGGGCGAGATCGGGATTATCGCGCCGGTGAGCAGGCCATTCTGCGGGCATTGCAGCCGGGTTCGCCTGACTTCGGATGGAAAGATCCGGACGTGCCTGTTTTCTCAGAGCGATCACGATCTGTTCGGGGTGATGGCGCGCGGGGGAACGGATGGGGAGCTGCGTGCGTACGTGGAGGGAGTGGTGATGCGAAAGGAAGCACGTCACCATATCGGGGAAGTGGGATTCGAGAAGCCCTCGCGTAGCATGGTTCATATTGGCGGCTGATGTTGATAGGGCACACACGGTGAAACTTCGCCCCGCTGCCATTCGTCGAGCTGTGGTGTAACGACCGGTTTCCTACGAATCTGGGGGGACTTGCGTTGAGAGACAGACGCGCATTCGAGGTGACGGAGAGCCGGCAGATGGAGCATCTGCGGCTCTTCCATGATGTCGCGCGTGCGCTTACTCAGTCGCTTGAACTCGAGGAGATCCTGGGCGCCATCATGGACAAGATGGCCACGTTTTTTGGGCCGGAGCGATGGTCGATGCTGCTGGTCGACGAGTCGGCGCAGGACCTCTACTATGCGATCGCGGTGGGGGAGAATGCGGAGAGTCTGAAGGGGCTGCGGGTTCCGTTGGGCGAGGGTGTTGCCGGGTGGGTGGCGGCAACGGGAAATCCGCTGGTGGTACCGGATGTTGCGCTTGATCCTCACTGGTCGGTGTTTACGAAGGCGCATCCGGAGCTGAATATCCAGTCGATCGCGTGCGTCCCGGTGCGATCGGCAGATAAGACGCTGGGCGTGATCCAGCTGTTGAACAGCAAGCTCGATCTCCTGAGCGAGTACTCGATTTCGTTTCTGCGGATCCTGTGCGACTATGCGGCGATTGCGATCCAGAACGCGCGGTCGATGACGCTGATCCAGGAGTTGACGATTACGGACGATTGCACGTCGCTGTTCAATGCGCGACACCTGTACACGATGCTTGACGCCGAGATTGCAAATCGCGGTGTGTTCAGCCTCCTGTTTATCGACCTTGACCGGTTCAAGCAGGTGAACGACACGCACGGGCACCTGATTGGAAGCCGGCTGCTGGCGGAGGTTGGGAACCTGCTGAAGCGGTCGATGGGACCGGCGACGTCTTCGTTTCGATATGGCGGGGACGAGTTCGTGGTGCTGCTGCCGGGGCTGTCGAAGGATGAGGCGATGCGGGCGACGCTGCGGTTGCGGGACGATCTGCGGAACTGCCGGTTTCTTGAGGGGGCGGGATTGTCGCTGCAGCTGTCAGGCAGCTTCGGGCTGGCGACCTATCCCGAGGATGGGAGTTCGGTGTCGACGATTCTGCGGGCCGCGGACACGATGATGTACGAGGCCAAGGTTTACCGGGATGCGGCGGCGGTGGCGGGACGCGGGATGGTCGCGGGCGTAGGACCGGAACAGAACCGGCTGGGGCCGCCGGAGGTGCGGGGCGACGGGTACGGGCGAAGCGGGGAACCTCCGATCGCGTCGTGAGGCTCTGCGTTTGCAGTTGTGCTCAAGATGCTGCTGGCGGGGTGTCCTAGTCGGGACGGCGGTGGTCGAGGCGGAAGGGGCGCTTGGGCTGGGGCTTGATGGCGTCGCGGTTTTCGGGTGCGACGGGGTGGACGCCGAAGTCCCATACGCCGAGGTTGACCTCGCGGTCGCTGAGGACTTCAAGCAGGGCGTATTCGCCGAAGGTGAGGGGCTCGCGTGGGGTGAGCTTGAGCCAATGGCCGCCGGGGAGGGGCTGGGCGGTGGTTTCGACGAGGTCTTCCTGGTGTTGCGATGAGTTGAGCAGCGGGATGGAGAAGCTGGAGACGATGCGGGAGTCGGTGCGGACGTCGACGCGGACGATGACGTAGCGGCTGCTGGCGGAGCCGCCGGGGCTGGCGGTGGGCGCGTTGCCGGTGGCGCCGCCGGTGTCTACGGTGAAGGTGCCTCCGCCGCCGGTGGGCGGGTCGTCGCCGACGCGGACGTAGAGGACGGGGTCCTGCACGTGGAGCTGGACGGAGGAGCGAAAGCCTTTGAGCTCAACGATCTGGTGAGCGGAGGAGCGGGGATTGATGACGCTTTTGAGGACGTTGTGGGCGGTGTTGCGGTTGAGCTCGCCGGCGGACTGGGCGAGGGGGATGAGCTCGGGGGTGGATTGGAAGGTGTCGAGGGCGAGGACGCTGTCCTGCTCGGGAAGGGAGAGATCGGGTGCGATCTCGGGTGTGAAGGCGGCTCTATCTGCTTCTTCCTTGAGGAGTTCGGGATCGATGGCGGGCCTGGCTTCGGGGTGGGAGCCGGGGATGTGCTGGTTTTCCCAGGTGTGGGTGGCGTCGATGTCGACGAGGGCGAGCGGGATGATCTCCTGGGCGCCGCCGCGCTCGGCGCTGGTGTAGATAACGTTTTTGCCGTCAACTCGATAGCCGGTGACGACCTGGTAGCTGCCGTCCTTGAGGATGAGGTGGATGCGATGGGGGAGGGCGGGATCGGTGGTGTTTTGTGCGGTCAGAGACGCTGGTGCAGCGATGAACACGAGCAGGTAAATCGTGGTGAGTGCGTGGTGTTTTGCGAACTTCGCGGCGAGTTGAAACGTCTTACCCATAGTCAGGAACTGAATTTTAGACGCGCGCGGGTGCCCGTGGAGATGCGGTCCGCGTGACCGAAGTGTGCTACACAGGTAAGACAGCCAATTTCTGATGCAGAGATTCTTCCAAAGCGCGACGTTGAAGGCGGAGAGGCCTGGGGTGTTGTCCGGGGACCGATCTGCATTTCTGCGCGTGCTGGCGATGGTGTGCCTTTTGCTGGTTGTGGTGATGAGCACGGTGCAGGTTTGCCATGTCCATGACGGGCCGGGGTCCAAGCAGGGCTCGCGACAGGGAGACCTGGGCGGGGACGATCATTGCCCGCTGTGCGTGGCGATGCACTCTGCGCTGCCGACGGATATCCATGTTGCGCCGGAGCCGCTGAGCACGGTGCGGGCGCTGGACTCGGTGGCTGCGGATGCGGAGCGGATGTTTCGATGGCGGTTTGAGATGGCGAGCCGACCTCCTCCTGCGTTTCCTTCCTCGTCTGATCCGATCGATGCTGACGCGCTCTCTCCTTTTTTGAGGTTGAGCGCATGCCGACCGGAATCGGGAGCGGTGTTTTTCTCCTCCAGCTCCCCCCATGACTTCCCAGCGGCGCCAACCAAGGCGCGATGGAGTTTTCCCTCACATGCTGCGATCTTTGCAACGACTTCTTGTTTTTTCTCTTCTTTTGGCCGGCGTTTCGACGCTGCGGGCGCAGGGTACGGCGGGCACCCTGACGGGAACGGTGACGGATGCGACGGGAGCCGTGATCTCGGGCGCGACGGTGACGGTGCTGGGACCGACGAGCGGGTATAACCAGACGACCAAGACGGATGCGAACGGGCAGTACCGCTTCAGCAATTTGCCGTTCAACCGGTACCACGTTGCGGTGAGCATGACGGGGTTCGAGGCGAGCTCGCAGGACGCCCCGGTGCGGTCGGCGGCGGGCAATGCTGCGGACTTCAAGCTGGCGATTGCGACCACGAACCAGACGGTGAACGTGGAGGCGGAGGCGAACGACATGGTGAACACGGACCCGACGTCTTCGACGACGGTGGACCGGGACCTGTTTGTGAAGCTGCCGACGGAGAGCACGAGCTCGGCGCTGAGCTCTTTGGTGACGCTGAGCACGCCGGGGATCGCGGCAGACTCGAACGGGCTGTTTCACCCGATGGGCGAGCACTCGGACACGACGTTTTCGATCGACGGGCAGCCGGTGAGCGATCAGCAGAGCCGGGTCTTCGGCAACCAGCTAAGTGTGAATGCGATTCAGTCGGTCAACGTGATCGACGGCATTGCGCCGCCGGAGTATGGCGACAAGGCGAGCCTGGTGGTGCAGACGACGACGCGGAGCGGGCTGGGGCTGCTGAAGCCGACCGGGAGCGCCTCCTACAGCTACGGGAGCTTTGGGAGTTCGGTGGGCAGCGTGGCGATGGGGCTGGGGACGGCGCGCTTCGGGAACTTCGTGAGCTTTGACGGGATGCAGAGCGGGCGATACCTGGATACGCCGGAGTTCCAGCCGCTGCATGCGCATGGCAACAACGAGAACCTGTTCGACCGCGTGGACTTCCACCCGACGGACGTAGACCAGCTGCAGATGAATGCTTCGCTGTCGCGGAGCTGGTTTCAGAATCCGAACCAGTACGACCAGGAGCTGGCGGGGCAGGACCAGAGGGGCAAGATCCTGAGCTATAACTTCAGCCCGAGCTGGACCCACGTGCTCAGCCCGCAGAGCCTCGTTTCGGTGAACCCGTATATTCGGCAGGATAACTTCCACTACTACCCGTCGAAGAACGTGTTCGACGATATCCCGGACACGCTGGCGCAGTCGCGCCGGCTGCAGAACGCGGGGATCAAGGCGGATTTTTCTTTCTCAAAGGGCATCAACACGTTCAAGGCCGGGGCGATGTTTTACCACACGTTTCTCCATGAGGGGTTTTCGCTGGGGGTGACGGATCCATCGAACAACCCACCGTGCTTTGACGCGAGCGGGAAGCCGGTACTCAATCCGGCGATCACGAATCCGGGGCAGTGTGCGGGGTTTGGGTACACGGTGAACGAGAACTACAACGCGTCGCTTGGGCCGTACGACCTGACGCGAGGCGGAACGCTCTACCACTTCAACGGGCGGACGGACATCAAGCAGGAGGCGATCTACCTCCAGGACAACCTAACGTACAAGAGCGTGACGTTTCTGCTGGGCGGGCGCGTGGACAACTACAACGGCATCAGCCGGAGATCGCTGGTGCAGCCGCGGCTGGGCGTGACCTACAACGTAGGCCGGACGAACACGGTGCTGCGACTGGGATACGGCAAGCTGTTTCTGACGCCGTACAACGAGAACCTGATTGCTTCGAGCTCTACGGGCATCGGGGGGCTTGAGGGCGCGGGTGAGGCGACGGCGCTGAAGCCGGCGACGCGGAAGCAGTACAACGCCGGGTTTGAGCAGGGGTTTGGGAAGCATGTCGTGGTGAACGGCGACTACTTCTGGAAGTACACGGACCGGGACTTCGACTTCGATGTGCTGCTGAACACACCGCTGGCGTTTCCGATCCAGTGGAAGCAATCGAAGATCGACGGGTTCGGTCTGAAGATCTCGATGCCGGAGACGCATGGAGTTTCGGCGTACTCGGTGCTGGGGCATACGCGTGCGCGGTTCTTTGGTCCGGAGGTGGGCGGGATCCTGTTCAACGATCCGAACGTGACGACGAGCACGGCGCCGTTCCGGATCGACCATGACCAGGCGTTCCAGCAGACGACGCACCTCCAGTTCCAGCCGAAGCCGAACGGGCCCTGGTATGGGATGACGTGGCGGTATGAGAGCGGCGGCGTCGCGGGCAATGCGCCGTTTGCGACGGATACAACGACGCCGGTGAGCCTGACGTATCTGACGGCCGATCAGCAGCAGCAGATCGACCTGACCTGCGGTGGTGTGCGGGCGACGCTTTCGGCACCTCTGACGAGCTGCGCGCCGCAGTCGCTGACGTCACCGTTGGTGAAGATACCGGCTCCGGGGACGGAGAACGATGACAAGAATCCGCCGCGCGTTTCGCCGAGAACGATGTTCGACATGGCGGCGGGCTGGGATGACGTGCTGCACGGGCATCTGCACTCGGACAAGGTGAAGACGAATCTGAGTGTGACGGCGGTGAACGTGACGGACAAGTATGCGCTGTATAACTTCCTGTCGACGTTCTCCGGGACGCACTTTGTGGAGCCGCGTACTGTAACCGGGCAGGTTACGTTCAACTTCTAGTGCGGGATCGGGAGGGCTGGCCTTGCGGTTTGGTGCCGGCCCTTCTCTCTTTGCTGCGGCTTGAGTGAAGCAGATCCTCCCGCTTCGCGGAAGGATGACAATCCTGAGGGGCAGAGAGTTGATGCGGGCTTCCTATATGTGACCGCTGAGGTCACGTATGGCGGCGGTGGGTGAAGGGGCGGGCTTGGGGGCCGCGGTAGGTGGCGACGAGGTGGCCTTCCCCGCGGACGATGTATTTGTAGGTGGTGAGGCCTTCGAGGCCGACGGGGCCGCGGGCGTGGATCTTTGAGGTGCTGACGCCGACCTCGGCACCGAGGCCGAAGCGGAAGCCGTCGGCAAAGCGGGTGCTGGCGTTGAGGAGGACGGTGGCGGCGTCGACCTCGTTGAGAAAACGTGCGGCGGCGCCGGGGTCAGTGGTGCAGATGGACTCGGTGTGGGCGGAGCCGTGGGTGTGGATGTGGGTGATGGCATCGTCGAGCGAGTCGACGATGCGGAGTGCGAGGGTGAGGTCGCCGTACTCGGTGTGCCAATTTGTAACTGTGCCGGTTTGTGCGGGGCCGAGGATCTCCGCGGTGCGATCGTCGCCGAGGAGGGTTACGTGCTTGGCGTTGAGGCGGGCGGCGAGCGAGGGGAGAAAGGTGGGCGCGATGGCGGTGTGGATGAGGGCGGTCTCGACGGCGTTGCAGACGGCGGGGTAGTCGGTCTTGCTGTCGTCGATGATGGCGAGGGCCTGCAGCTGGTCGACGTGCCGGTCGACGTAGATGTGGCAGATGCCGTCCGCGTGGCCGAGGACGGGGATGCGGGTGTTGGCCTGGATGTGCTCGACGAGGGCGCGGGAGCCGCGGGGGATGACGAGGTCGATGAGCTGCGAGAGGTGAAGGAGCTCGGCGACCTGTTCGCGGCCAAGGATGAGGCTTACGGAGTCCGGGGGGATGAGGGTGGAGGCGAGGGCTTCGCGGATGACGCTGACGAGCGCGGCGGCGGTGCGCTCGACCTCTTTGCCGGGCTTGAGGAGGACGGCGTTGCCGGACTTCAGGGCGAGGGCGGCGATCTGGGTGACGGCGTCGGGGCGGGCTTCGAAGATGACGGCGAGGACGCCGAGGGGGACGGAGACTTTTTCGAGGTCCAGGCCGCGGTCGAGCTCGACGGCGTCGAGGGGACGGCCGAGGGGGTCGGGGAGCGCGGCGACGGCGCGGACCTGGGCGGACATCTCGGCGAGCTTGTGCGGGGAGAGGGCGAGGCGGGCGCGGTTGGCGGGGGAGAGCTCGCCGGCGGTGACGAGGTGATCGGCGGCGGCGAGGTCTTCGGTGTTGGCCGCGAGAATGCGGGAGGTCGCGGAATCGAGGGCTTCCGCGATGGCTTCGAGGGCCTGGTTGCGGTGGGCGAGAGAGAGCGGGGCGAGGGTGTGGGAGGCGTGCCGGGCGGCTTCGGCGAGCTGGCGAGGGGAGAGGTTCATGCGGGGGATCTCTCGCTCTGTGTTGCTGAGGTGAGGGCCGGGCGGGTGAGGGGCCAGCCGAAGGCAAGTTCCGGGAGTTGCGAGCCGGCGATTTCTACGGTGTCTTCGGTGACGAGCGCGGCTCCGAGATGCTGGTAGAAGGTGGCGGCGGGGTTGTCGCGGAGGACCCAGACGAGCATCCGGGTGTGGCCCTGATTGCGAAGGTGGTCTGCGATGCCGGTGACGAGTCTGCGGCCGAGGCCGGTGCGATGGGCCTTCGGGAGAATGTAGATGGCGTAGAGCTCGGCGTCGTAGTTGGGGACGGGCTTGCGGATGGGGCCGCCGGAGGCGAAGCCGATGAGGTCTGTTCCCTGCTCGGCGACGCTGATGAGGATGGAAGGGTCGCCTTTGAGCCACTCGGTCCAGCGGGTGGCGAAGTCGGCCTCGTTGAGCGAGGCGAGATAGGCGTGGGACACGATGCCCCGGTAGGTGGCCTGCCAGGTGGCGACGTGGATGTGCGCGATGGCGGGGGCGTCTGCGGCGGTGGCGGGGCGGATGGTCATTGGGCGAACGGGAGAAAGGTGGTGCCGACGGGGCTGGAGTCAGGCTCTGGCGGGCGGCAGATGCGCTCGAGGACCTGGGGAGTGCGGCCGTTGGCGATGACGGCGATGTGGCCGGCTTCGGTGACGATGCGTGCGGCTTCGAGCTTGGAGGCCATGCCGCCACGACCGCGGCCGTTGCCGCCCTGCGCGTGGGCACGGACGGCTTCGGTGATCTCGGGGACGACGGAGATGAGCGTGGCGTCGGGGTCGGAGGGATTGCGATCGAAGAGGCCGTCGACGTCCGAGAGTAGGACGAGGAGGTCGGCGTCGATATGGGTCATGAGGAGGGCGGAGAGCTTGTCGTTGTCACCGAAGATGCGATCGGTTGACGCTGCTCCGGGAGCAGGCGAGGGCTCGGCGGGGCGGTCGAGCTCGAGGGTGGAGACGGTGTCGTTTTCGTTGACGATGGGGATGACGCCGAGGGAGAGGAGGGCATGGAGGGTGCGGCGGAGGTTGGCGTGGCGGGTGGGATCGCGGAAGTCGTCTTCGGTGAGGAGGACCTGGGCGATGCGGCAGCCGAGGCGATCGAAGGCGTCGTCGTAGATGCTCATGAGGCGGGACTGGCCGATGGCGGCGCAGGCCTGGATCTCGGCGAGGTCGGTGGGGCGGGACGCGAGGCCGAGGCGCTCGATGCCGAGGCCGATTGAGCCGGAGGAGACGACGAGGATCTCGTCCCCGAGCTCGCGGAGGGCGGCGATGGATTCGACCAGGCCGCAGAGGAGGCCGAGGGCGACGCGGCCATCGGGACGCATGATGACGTTGGTGCCGAGCTTGACGACGATGCGGCGCGGTGTAGCGAGTGTGTTGCGCTGGGAGCTTCGGCGTTGAGGTGCTGGGCGGGCAAGCGGGACCTTTCGGGGTGAGATGGTACGGGAGCTGCCAACGGAGGCAGGTCCGAGCGCGACAACAGAGACAGCGATGGGAGGTGCATGTCCATGCTAGCAAGGCGAGGGTTGGTATGCTGGGAGGATACCCCCCATGTCCCCTTCCCCTTCCAGTCGCCTGTCGAGCCGTGTTGTTGTTGCGTTTGCCTGTGTTTATTTTTTCTGGGGGTCGACGTATACGGCGATCCATGTGGCGGGTCTCCACCTGGCGCCGCCGCTGGTGGCAGCGACGCGATCGATCCTATCGACGGTGCTGCTGATCGGGATCTGCCTCGTGACGGGCCGCAGCCTGCGGGTGACGCGAGGCGAGGCGTGGCGGCTGGCGCTGGTGGGCGTGCTGTTTATGACGGGCAATAACGTGTTGCTGACGTGGGCGGAGACGATGGTGCCGAGCGGCCTGGCATCGCTGGTGGTGGCAACGATGCCGCTGATGCTGGCGCTGATGGAGGCGGGGCTGCCGGGTGGAGAGGCGCTGAACAAGCGTGGGTGGGCGGGAATTCTGCTGGGGACGCTGGGGATGGTTGCGCTGGTGTGGCCGTCGCTGCGGAGTTCGGCTCCGGCGGGCGGGAGGCATCTGCTGGCGTTCGGCGTGCTGGGCCTGGCGGCTCTCTCGTGGGCGACGGGGTCGGCGCTGTCGCGCAGATTTCAGTTCAAGATGGATGTGTTTGTGGCGACGATGTGGCAGCTCGGCGCAGCGGGTGCCGTGAATATCACGATTGCGGTGTTGGGCGGGACGCTGAAGACGGCGGTTTGGACTCGATCGGGACTGGTTGCGATCTCATACCTGTCGGTGTTCGGGTCGATCGTGGGGCTGACGGCGCTGACCTATCTGCTGCAGCATGTGCCGGTGACCAAGGTGGCGACGTATGCGTATGTGAATCCGATTATCGCGGTGCTGCTGGGCGTGGTGCTGCTGCATGAAAGGCTGGCGGCCGCGGAAGTGGTGGGCATGGCGACGATCCTGGGGGCGGTGGTGATGGTGATTCTGTCGCGGGTGAAGCGGAGCGCGGGTGGAGACAGCAACGGGGAGGTGGAAGACGCGACCGAGGTGCTGACGGAAGCGTGAGGCTGGGCTATTCGGGCGGGGCGGCGTTGCCGTTGCCGACGGTGGAGGGATAGATCGGGGCGGGGGACTCGCGGCCGAAGGCGACGGTGCTCTTGGTGATGCTGTCGAGCAGGCTGATGTTGTTGGAGGTGAAGAACCAGACGAGCAGGTGATTGTTCCAGGTGGTGGAGAGGCCCATGGTGAAGAGGGTGAAGGGGCTGGGGACGCCGCCGGTCTGCGGGTGACCCTGCGCCGCGGCGATGTGAACGTGCTGGCGGCCGACGTTGTACCAGGTGGGCTGGATGAGGGGCGACATCCCGGGGGTTTTCTCGACGGTCTCGGCCATGCGGGTGAGGAGGTCGGTGGCGTCGCCGTTGCCATGATCGATGACGCAACCGATGTCGAGCTCCGCGAGGAGGATGGTGGCGGAGGCGGTGGGGGTGATGGTGGTGTGGGTGACGCCGTCGGGCGTGGTCTCAGAGGCGGAGGTGGAGCCGGAGGTCGACTCGGGAGATTTGGCGAGGAGTAAGGGGCGAAGGCAGACGGTGGCCTTGGAGAGCGCGGGGTCCGCGTCGGTGGAGATGCCGAGGACGTTGAGGTGGGTGCCGGCGAGGGCGGACCTGGGGTCGGTCTCGTGGAGGTCGGCGGGGTAGGTGAAGCGGAGATTGAGGGACTCGCTGCGGAAGGTCGTGGTGGTGGGCGCGGGACCCTGGGCGGCGGCGGCAAGGGGAAGCAGAGCGAGGGCGAGGGCGAGTCCAGGGTAGTACTTCATGCGGGCCAGCGTAGCACTTCCGAAGGACGGTGGAGATTTCCGGATTGTGCTGCAGGCGTTGCCTGGTGACGCCGAGCCGATGGTGGAAGGCCGTGCCGAGGTGTTGCGGGGCATGAAAGCGGCGATCGGGCTGGGTGGCAACGACGACGCGTACGGGCTCAACTAACTACTCAGTCCGGCACCTGATCGTAGGCGATAGCGAGGGGCCGGGAGACGAAAGATTGATGGGAGAGATTTCCGATGAAGATGCAGAGTGTTGAGGATTTGATGTTGACTGGTTTGAGCTATGTGCTGGACTTCGAGGAGCAGATCTCGAAGGAGGCGTCGAAGATGGCGGAGGCTTCGTCGAATCCGGAGCTGAAAGAGGCGTTCCAGAAGACGGTGGCGAAGAGCCAGGAGTACGCGCAAAAGGTTGAGCAGACGTTTGGGAAGCTGGGCAAGAGTGTGGAGCGGAACACGAACTCGATCGCAAAGGCGATGATCGAAGAGGTCGAGAACATGATCCAGAACACGGACGCTTCGCCGGTGCGTGATGCGGCGTTGATCGTGGCTGCGAATCAGCAGCAGCACTACCGTGTGGCTTCGTACGGGTCGCTTGAGACGTATGCCCAGCTGCTGGGCAAGCAGGATGCGGCTGAGGGATTGAAGCAGAACCTCGAGGACAGCAAGGGCGGCGACGCGAAGCTGACGAAGATTGGCGAGGAGAAGGTGAACCAGGAGGCGGCTCACGCGGTGGCAGCGTAGGAACGCCTGCGGAAGAACAGCGGCCGGCCTTCGGGCCGGCCGTTTTCGTTTGCGGCTCAGCCTACTTGCGCTTCCAGCGGACGCCGTCTTTGGCGTCTTCGAGGAGGATGCCCTTGCCGAGGAGGTCGTTGCGGATGGCGTCGGCGCGGGCGAAGTTGCGCTGCTTCTTGGCGAGGGTGCGCTCGGCGACGAGGGCGTCGATGTCGGCGTCGGAGAAGGACAGGGTGGCAAGCAGGGAGGGGTCGGCCTCGTCGAGGCGGCCGTCGCTTTTCGGCCCAGGCGAGGGCGGCGCGGGTGTGCTCGGCGTCGTGATCGTCGAGGACGGCGAAGACGGCGTCGAAGAGGTCGAGGACAGCGAGGATCTCGACGGCGTTGCCGCGCTTGAGGGTTCCGTGGTCGGCGGCGGTGTTGGCGGCGCGGACGAGGTCGAAGATGGCGGCGCGGGCTTCGGCCGTGTTGAGGTCGTTCGCGAGGGCGGCGGTGTAGAGCTCGGCGGCGCGGGTGGTGAGGGATTCGATGTGCGGGTCGATGCCCTCGGGGAGGGTGCTTCCCCCCTCTGCACCTTTGAGCATGCGGGCGTGGAAGGTGCGCAGGCGGTCGATGGCGTTGGTGGACTCGGTGAGGCCGTCGAAGGTGAAGTTGAGCTGATGGCGGTAGGGGACGGAGATCAGGAGGAAGCGGATGGCGGAGGCGCGATAGCCCTTGAGCAGGAGGTCGCGGAGGGTGTAGAAGTTGCCCTCGGACTTCGACATCTTCTTGCCTTCGACGAGCAGGAAGCGGACGTGCATCCAGTGGCGGGCGAAGGGCTGGCCGGAGGCGCACTCGGACTGGGCGATCTCGTTTTCGTGGTGCGGGAACATGAGGTCTTCGCCGCCGGCGTGGAGGTCGAAGTTGTCGCCGAGGAATTTGGTGGCCATGGCGGAGCACTCGATGTGCCAGCCGGGGCGGCCGCTGCCGAGCGCGGTGTGCCAGGAGGGCTCGTCGTGTCTTGACGGCCTTCCAGAGGGCGAAGTCGCGGGCGGCGTCTTTGTCGTACTCGTCGAGATCGACGCGGGCTCCGTCTTCGATGCCTTCGAGGTCTTTCTTGGAGAGCTTGCCGTAGTCGGGATCGCGAGCGATGCGGAAGTACCAGGAGCCGTCTTCGGCCTGGTAGGCGATGTCTTTGGCGGCGAGCTGCTGGATGAGCGAGACCATCTCGGGAATGTACTCGGTGGCGTGGGCGATGATCTCGGGGCGCTCGATGGAGAGGGCGTCCATGTCTTCGAAGAAGGCGTCTTCGTAGACGCGGGAGTAGTCGCCGATGGAGGCGTTGGCGGCGAGGGCGTTGCGGATGATCTTGTCGTCGACGTCGGTGATGTTCATGACGTGCTGGGTGGCGACGCCTTGCTGGTGGAGGAAGCGGCGGAGGACGTCGACGTGGAGAAAGGTGCGGAAGTTGCCGATGTGGCCGTAGTCGTAGACGGTGGGGCCGCAGCAGTACATGCGGAGGGCGGGGGCGCCGACGGGCGTGAGGGGCTGGATGGTGCCGCTTAGGGTGTTGAAGAGGTCGAGGGTTGCCACGTGGCTTTTGGGTGCCTTTGCCGCAGCCGCGTGTGCGGTGCTCTGTTGATTGTGTTTGCTGGGGTAATTTTAGCCGAGCCGCAGCTGGGGGGTGGCGGTGAGGTCGTCGGGGGCGAAGATCTCCGGCGAGGAGTTTGGGCCAGGCGGCGGCCGCGATCATGGCGGCGTTGTCGGTGGACAGGGCGAGGGTGGGGAAGGCGATGGGGAGCGCGCGCTTGTTGGCTTCGGCGGTGAAGCGGCGGCGGAGCTCGGAGTTGGCGGCGACTCCGCCGGAGACGAGGATGGCGCGGGCGCCGAAGTGCTGGGCCGCGGCAAAGGTCTGCTTGAGGAGGTTGCCGACGACGGCGTACTGGAAGCTGGCGAGGAGGTCGAGGGTTTGTGGGTCGAGGGTCCTGTCGGCGATGAGGCCTCTGATGTGATCGGGGGTAGGGCTGAGGGGGTGGGTGATGGGGCGGCGAGCTTCGATGGTGGCCTGCATGCCGTGGGTTTGCGTGTAGCGGAGGACGGCGGTCTTGATGCCGCTGAAGGAGAGGTCGAAGTGAGGGCCGGTGGTGGGATCCGGGTGGCGGTGCTTGATCGGCGAGAAGGTGAAGGGGACGGCGCGTGGGTTGCCGTGAGGAGCGAGGCGGTCGATCCAGGGGCCGCCGGGGTAGCCGAGACCGAGGAGCTTGGCGACCTTGTCGAAGGCTTCGCCGGCGGCGTCGTCGACGGTGCGGCCGATGTTGCGGTAGTGCCAGGCGCTTCCCTGCCCTGTCTGTCCGGCGAGGTAGAGGTGGGTGTGGCCGCCGGAGACGACGAGGGCGAGGAGCGGTTTGCCGGTCTGCTCGGGGGAGAGGAGTGAGGCGTGCTCCATGAGGACGGCGTGGATGTGGCCTTCGAGATGATTGACGCCGATGAGGGGTTTCGCGAGGGCGAAGGCGAGGGCCTTGGCGTAGGTGATGCCGACGAGGAGGGCGCCGGCGAGACCGGGGCCGCGGGTGACGGCGATGGCGTCGAGGTCCTGGAGGGTGAGGCCGGCTTCGGCGATGGCGGCGCGGGTGACGGGGACGATGTTGCGGAGGTGTTCGCGCGAGGCGAGCTCGGGGACGACGCCGCCGAAGTTGGCGTGGAGGGCGATCTGGCAGGCGACGACGTTGGAGAGGGTTTCGGTGCCGTTGCGGACGACGGCGGCTGCGGTCTCGTCGCAGGAGCTCTCGATGCCCAGGATGAGGCCGAGGCTGGGGCCGGTTCCTGCGGGGGTCTGGGGCATCTATACAGTTTAGGGGAGGTATGGGCGGGTGAGCGAGTGGCGGCAGAGTGCGCGGTACCTTGCGGCGCGAGAGATCGTGGGCAGGCTGCGCGGGGCGGGGCATGCGGCTTACTTTGCGGGCGGGTGTGTGCGGGACATGCTGCTGGGCCTCGAGGCGAAGGACTTCGATGTGGCGACGAGCGCGACGCCGGATGAGGTGATCGGGCTATTTGCGAAGACGTTTGCGGTGGGGGCGCACTTTGGGGTGGTGCTGGTGTGCCTGGGGCGCGAGGTGGATGGGAAGGAGATTGCCACCGAGGTCGCTACCTTTCGCAACGATGGCGTGTACACGGATGGGCGGCGCCCGGATGCAGTGCGGTTTTCGACCGAGGCGCGGGAGGATGTGGTCCGGCGGGACTTCACGATCAACGGGATG
Source organism: uncultured Acidobacteriaceae bacterium (assembly GCA_963850375.1). Lineage (GTDB taxonomy): Bacteria > Acidobacteriota > Terriglobia > Terriglobales > Acidobacteriaceae > Edaphobacter. The sequence goes on from CAWKKV010000002.1 coordinate 129,928, forward strand.
CTGCTCGATCCGGTGAAGCTTGAGGAGAACGGCGATGTACCCGGGGCGGTGCTGGACTTTGTGGGTGGGCGCGAGGATCTCGAGGCTGGGGTTGTGCGGGCGATCGGGGACGCGCGGGTGCGGTTTGCGGAGGACAAGCTGCGCATGCTGCGGGGGGTGCGGTTTGCGGCGCGGCTCGGGTTCGCGATTGAGGCGGAGACGATGCGTGCGATGCAAGCGACGGCGCACGAGATCGGGCAGGTGAGCGCGGAGCGAGTGCGTGAAGAGCTGACGCGGATGCTGACGGAAGGGCATGCGCGGCGGGCATTTGAGCTTGATGGACGAGGCGGGGCTGCTGCGCGAGGTGCTGCCGGAGGCTGTGCGGATGCACGGGGTGGAGCAGCCGCCGGAGTATCACCCAGAGGGCGACGTCTGGGTACACACGATGATGCTGCTGGAGCGACTTGAGCCGGGATGCGCGGCGACGCTGGGATGGGGGGCGTTGCTGCATGACGTCGGGAAGCCGGCGACGTTTCAGGTGGATCGGTCGGCGATCGCGACGGGTGGAAAGGAGCGGATCCGGTTCAACGGGCATGCGGAGGTGGGGGTTCGGATCGCGGAGGAGATCCTGCGGCGACTGCGGTTCTCGAATGAGGATGCGGAGCAGATTGTGGCGCTGGTGAAGAACCACATGCGGTTTGGGGATGTGCTGGAGATGCGGGAGTCGACGCTGAAGCGGTTCTTGCGGCTGCCGCGCTTTGAGGAGCACCTCGATCTCCATTGGCTGGACTGCATGGCATGCCACCAGAAGCTGGGGATGTGGGAGTACGTGCGCGCGGCGCGAGCGCGATACGAGGCGGAGCCGGAGGCGATGCGGCCGAAGCTGCTGGTGTCTGGACGGGATCTGATCGCACATGGTTACAAACCCGGGCCGCGCTTCAAGGAGATGCTGGAGGCGGCGGAGGATGCGCAGCTCGAGGGCCGGGTGAAGACACCGGAGGAGGGTTTGGCTCTGGTGCGGGAGAGGTTTGGGGCGGCGTAGGCGGACGCGAGGGATGGGTGTCGGAGATCAGAAGAGAGAGGCTTATGGGACTGGATGTGATTGTGATCGGTGCAGGGATGGCGGGGCTGGTGTGTGCGCGGGCGCTGGGGGAGCGTGGACTGAAGGTGCTTGTGCTCGAGGCTCGCGACCGTGTGGGCGGGCGGATCCATACGGTGCGGGTGGAGGGGCAGGAGCCGGTGGAGCTAGGGGCGGAGTTCGTGCATGGGCGACCGGCGGAGCTGCTGGCGCTGATCGACGAGATGGGCTGCGAGATGTATGAGAGGGACGGAGCGCAGGTGTGCTTTGAGGACGGGGCGCTGACGGAGTGCGGGGAGGAGATGGAATCAGCGTTCGATCCGCTCGAGGAGTTGAAGGACTTCGCAGGTGAGGATGTGAGCTTTGCGGGGTGGGTGGCGGGCAAGGGATTGAGCGAGGAGGAGCGCGGGTCGGCGACGGGTTATGTCGAGGGCTTCAATGCGGCGGATGCCCGGGTGATGAGTGTGCGCGCGCTGGGCGTACAGCAGGTCGCGGAGGATGCGATCGAAGGGGACCGGGTGTTTCGGGTGCGGGGAGGGTATGACCAGCTGCCGCTCTACTTGGCGAAGAGGGTTGGGGAGCTTGGAGGCGAGGTGCGGACGGGCGTGGTGGCGCGGCGGGTGGAGTGGGAGCGGGGGCGTGTGCGGGTGATCGCGGATGAGGAGAGCTTTGAGGCTCCGAAGGCAGTGGTGACGCTGCCGCTGGGTGTGCTGTTGGACGGTGGCGTGAGGATGGAGCCGGAGCCGGCGGAGGTGATGCGCGCGGCGGAGCGGATGCGGATGGGACCGGTGTGCCGGTTTACAGCTGTCTTTCGAACGAGGTTCTGGGAGGGATTGGAGCCGCAGCCCGAGATGGCCGAGCTGAGCTTTCTGTTTACGTTTGGGGAGCTGCCGAGTGTGTGGTGGACACCGCAGCCGGAGCCGAGCAGCCTGCTGACGGGGTGGGTTGGTGGACCGCGGGCGGAGGCTCTGCTGGGGAAGAACGCGGAGGAGCTGGGCGCAAAGGCGTGCGTGGTGCTGGGGAGGATCTTCGGTGTAGGGGAGGCGATCGTGCGGGAGCAGATGGTTGCGTGCCATGCGCATGACTGGAGCGCGGATGAGTTTGCGAGGGGGTCGTACAGCTATGTGGCGGTGGGTGGGGCGGAGGCTTCGAAGGTGATGAGTGAGCCGGTGATGGACACGCTGTTTTTCGCGGGGGAGCATACGGACGTGACGGGGCACTGGGGGACCGTGCATGGGGCGATGCGAAGTGGGTTGCGGGCTGCGGCGCAGGTGCTGGGGGATGGGCGGGGCTGAAGGCGGGTGAAGCAGATCCTCGCGCTTTGCGGAAGGATGACGGGCGAAGGCGGCAACGCGGCGGGCCGGGGAGGAGTGCCGAGCTTTAGGGACTGCCGGGCTTTCGAGGTCGCGGGATTAGGGTTTGGACTTTGCGAGGAGGGCGTCGACGCGGGTGCGGAGTCTTTGGGCGTCGAAGGGGGCGTGGACCTTGGCGTCGTTGTCGAAGTAGACGAAGACGTCGCGTGGCTTGAGTGGAGCGAGGGTGGGGTGGACGCGACGTGCGGGCGTGAGGGACTCGGGCGTTTCTCCGCGGGCCCAGGTGACGATGCGGTCGGCCCAGATGTCGAGGGATTCGTCGCTGTAGGAGTTGGCGTAGAGCTGCTCGGAGCCGTGGAGGCGGATGTAGACGAGAGACGACGTGGCGTCGAGAAGGAGCGGCCACTCTGGGGTGTCCGCGACGACGAGGCCGATGTCGTGCTCACGGAGCAGGTCGATGAACTCCGGGGTGGCGAAGCTTTCGTGACGGATCTCGACGGTGTGACGGAGCGGGATGTCGACGGAGGCTTCGAGGACGGAGCGGTTGAGCATACGGTCGTCACAACCCTGGGCGAGTTTTGCGGCTTCGGAGGTAGTGCGGGGGAGGACGCGGAAGAAGCTGGCGAAGCGGTCGGCGTTGAAGGGGAGCTGCGGTGGGAACTGCCAGAGGATGGGGCCGAGCTTGTGGCCCAACGCGAGGAGGCCGCTGGCGAGGAGGTTGGCGAAGGCCTGATCGATGTCCCGCAGCTTCTTCATGTGGGTGATGAAGCGCGAGCCCTTGATGGAAAAGATGAAGTCGTCGGGGGTTTCGCGGGCCCAGCTTTGGAAGCTGGTGTGGTGCTGGAGCGAGTAGAAGGTTCCGTTGATCTCGATGGTGTTGAAGGTGCTGGAGGCGAACTCGAGCTCGCGGCGCTGTTGGAGTTTGGGTGGGTAGAAGACGCCGCGCCAGCCCTTGTAACGCCAGCCGGAGATGCCGATGCGGATCTGGCCGGTTGGCTTGGGTTCGCTGAGTGTTGGGGGTCGGCGCATGTGGTTTAGAGGCCAAAGGAGATAGATCGGAGGTCCTCGGCGTGAGGAATCCCATCTTGGCGACGATGATACGTCGCCAGGATGGGGGACCTGGTTCGAGAGCGCTCGAAGGTTCTTTGGGGTGCGGAAGTGCGTTGTGGTTCTAGAGCGGTGTGCGGCCGCCGGTGGCTCCGTAGATCTCTCCGGAGACGTAGCTGGCGTCTTCGCTGGCAAGAAAGACGAAGAGCTGGGCGAGCTCGACGGGTTGCGCGGGGCGTCCGAAGACCGTGTTTTCGCCGAACTTGCCTACCTTTTCCTTGGGCATGGTCGCGGGGATGAGCGGGGTCCAGACGGGACCGGGGGCAACGCCGTTGACGCGCACGCCCTTGTCTTTGGCGAGCTTGGCGAGGGACTTGGTGAGGTTGGCGATGGCGGCCTTGGTGGCGGCGTAGGCGAGCAGGCCTTTATCTGGCGTGAAAGCCTCGATCGACGTGGTGTTGATGATGCTGGCGCCGGGTTTGAGGATAGGGAGGGCGGCCTGGGTGAGGAAGAACGTGCCGAAGACGTTGGTGCGGAAGGTGCGGTCGAGCTCCTCGGGGCTGACGTCCTCGATCTTGTCGCGCACCATCTGGAAGCCTGCGTTGTTGACGACAATATCGAGGCGGCCAAGCCGATTGGTGGCGGCGGAGACGAGCGAGCGGGCGTAGGCGGGATCGCCGATATCGCCGGGGAGGCAGATGGCTTTGCGGCCAGCTTTTTCGATGATCTCTCCAACGGAGCGGGCGTCGTTTTCCTCTTCGGGGAGATAGCTGAGGATGATGTCGGCGCCCTCTTTTGCGAAGGCGATGGAGACGGCGCGGCCGATGCCGGAATCGCCGCCCGTGATGATGGCGACGCGATCGGTGAGGCGGCCTTTTCCGGTGTAGCTTGTCTCGCCGTGATCGGCGGGCGGGTCCAGGGCACGGACGGTGCCCGGATGCTGTTGCTTCTGCTCTTTGAACGGCGGCTTGGGGCCGAGTTCGCGCGGGTCAGGATTTGCGTTGGAAGACATGGGTGGTCCTCTCCGTGGGTGATGGTGTCGGCTCAGCACCGTTCGGAGCCACCTCGTTCGATGCACTTTGCGGGAGGCGCGCAATGCATAAGCGGTGGCGGAGATGGCGTGGGATCAAAGTCGCACGGCTAACACCTTGGAAGCTCCTGAGCATCAGAGCAGCTATGTCTATGAAGCCGCTGCTGAACACCCCTCCTGACACCACCCTGGACGCACGGATCTCGATCAATGGGCTTGCTGCGGAGGCGCACGCGGGCGAGTACCTGATCGAGGCATTGAACAGGGTGGCGGACGAGACGAGCTCCAAAAAGGTGCCGCATGTCTGTTATCTGACGCCGATGGGTCCGATCGAGACCTGCGACACGTGCATGGTGGAGGTGGATGGGAAGCTCGTGCGCGCGTGTTCCACCAAGGTGACGCCGGGGATGGCGGTGACTACGGAAGGCCAGCGCGTGGACATCGCGCAGAGAGAGGCGTTTGACCGCATTCTGCAGAACCACGAGCTCTACTGCACGGTGTGCGACAACAACAACCAGAACTGCACGGTGCACAACGCCACGGCTGACCTGGATGTGAAGCACCAGGCACGGCCGTACCGGGAGAAGCCGTATGAGAGGGACTTCTCCAACCCGTTCTACCGCTATGACCCGGACCAGTGCATTCTGTGTGGGCGCTGCGTGGAGAGCTGCCAGAACGTCCAGGTAAACGAGACGCTGTCGATCGACTGGACGAGCGCGAATCCGCGGGTGTTGTGGGATGGCGGCGAGCGGATCGAGGGCTCGAGCTGCGTGAGCTGCGGACACTGCGTGACGGTGTGTCCGTGCAATGCGCTGATGGAAAAGACGATGCTTGGCCATGCGGGGTACCTGACGAACCTCCCTGGCAAGGTGCTCGACGACATGATCGAGGTGGTGAAGGCGGTGGAGCCGAATACCGGCTACGGCCCGATCCTGGCGCTCTCCGAGATGGAAGCGGAGATGCGGACGATGCGGGTGAAGCGGACCAAGACGGTGTGCACGTATTGCGGCGTGGGATGCAGCTTCGACGTGTGGACGCGTGATCGGCACATCCTGAAGATCGAGCCGATGGACGGACCGGCGAACGGGATCTCGACTTGCGTCAAGGGCAAGTTCGCGTGGGATTACGTGAACTCCGACGATCGGCTGACGAAGCCACTGCTGCGTAAGGGCGACAGCTTTGTCGAGATCACGTGGGACGAGGCGCTGGACGTGATCGCGGAGAAGTTTACGACGACGAAGCAGAAGTACGGCCCGGACGCACTGGCGTTTATCGCCTCCTCGAAGTGCACCAACGAGGAGAGCTACCTGATGCAGAAGCTGGCGCGCGCGGTGATCGGGACGAACAATATCGACAACTGCAGCCGCTACTGCCAGACGCCGGCGACGATGGGTTTGCAGCGTACGGTGAAGTATGGCGGCGACGCGGGGTCGATCTCGGATATCGAGAGTGCGGGGCTGGTGGTGATTGTGGGATCGAATACGGCGGAGAGCCACCCGGTGCTGGCAACGCGGGTGAAGCGCTCGCACAAGCATCGCGGGACAGCGGCTGATTGTGGCGGATCTGCGGAAGCACGAGATGGCGGAGAGAGCGGACATCTTTATGCGGCCGAATCCCTCGACCGATGCGGTGTGGCTTTCGGCGGTGGCGAAGTACATGCTCGATAACGGCATGGCCAATATGGACTTCGTCGAGAAGTGGGTGAACAAGTTCGAGGAGTTCAAGGCGTCGCTGGAGCCGTTCACGCTGGAGTATGCGGAGAAGGTGTGCGGCGTCCCTCGCGAGACGCTGATCACGGTGGCGAACGAGATCGCGACGGCGGACGGTGTGTGCATTCTGTGGGCGATGGGAGTGACGCAGCACTGCGGCGGATCGGATACGTCGACGGCCATCTCCAACCTGCTGCTGCTGACGGGAAACTACATGCGTCATGGAGCGGGGGCGTATCCACTGCGCGGGCACAACAACGTCCAGGGCGCGAGCGACTTCGGGTCGATGCCGAATATCTTCCCTGGCTACCAGCACGTGGATGATGAGGAGGCCCGGGCGAAGTTCGAGGCGGACTGGGGCGTGACGCTGCCGACAAAGAAGGGTCTCGACAATCACGAGATGATCGAGGCGATCAAGCGGGGCGAGCTGAAGGTGCTGTACATCAAGGGTGAGGATACGATCACGTCGGATACGAACCAGGGCGACGTGGGCGAGGCCTTCCGGATGCTGGACTTCTTTATCGTGCAGGACGTGAACTTCTCGGAGACGGCGGCGTATGCGGACCTGGTGCTGCCGGCGAGTCCATCGCTCGAGAAGGACGGCACTTTCACGAACACGGAGCGGCGTATCCAGCGGCTGTACAAGGCGCTCGAGCCGCTGGGCGAGTCGAAGCCGGACTGGGAGATCCTGCAGTTGATCGCGAAGAAGCTGGGCGGCGCGGGGGGGTGGAACTACAAGCATCCGTCGCGAGGTGATGGATGAGGTGGCGAGGCTGACGCCGATGTTTGCCGGCGTGACCTATGAGCGGCTGGAGGGGTACAAGAGCCTGCAATGGCCGGTGCATGCAGACGGAACGGATACTCCGTTGCTCTTCAAGGATAAGTTTCCGTTTCCTGATGGCAAGGCGATGTTCCACCCGATCGAGTACCTGCCACCGTCGGAGGAGCTCTCGGAAACGTACGACCTGCACCTGAATAACGGGCGGCTGCTGGAGCACTTCGAGCAGGGCAGCATGACGTACCGGTCGCAGGGGATCCAGGAGATTACGCCACAGACGTTTGTGGAGGTTTCGCCGGAGCTGGCGACGGAGCGCGGGCTGACGAGTGGGCGGCATGTGCAGCTGAACTCGCCGTATGGGCAGCTGCGGGTGCAGGTGCTGGTGACGGACCGGGTGCAGGGCAAGCAGCTGTATATGCCGATGAACTCGACGAAGGAGCCGGTGAATAAGCTGACGGGGAGCCATACCGATCGGGCGACGCACACGCCGGCTTACAAGGAGACCTCCGTGAAGATGACGGTGCTTCCGGAGCAGGGCGAGAACCCGTTGCCGCGGCAGAACTTCCGGTACGGCAAGCGGACGCCGCTGCCAGGGGTTGAGGTGGAGAAGAAGTGGGCGAGAGAGGATTACTACCTGCCGGGGACGAGAGCGGATGACAAGCTGGTGCAGATCAAGTCCACGACCGTTTAGAACGTCGCGTCCGTCGAACATGATTCTTAGAAGTGAGGAGTATTCATGGCAAACCCGATAGCATTCAAGCCGAACCCGGTTGACCCTAAGCTGGAGCTGGAGAAGAGGCTTTCCGCGGCACCGATGGAGCATGGGGAAGCCACACTGGTGGCATGGGATGTACTGCAGACGGCGCACGATGAAGGCCTGCTGGATGCGTTGCATGGTTTGGTAGGGGCGAAGGACACCATCGCGGGCAAGCTGGCGGAGTATGCCAAGCTGCCGGAGGGCGTTGCGGGGATGCGCAATCTGCTCTCGTTCGCCAAGATCCTGACCACGCTTGATCCGGAGGTGATGAACTGCCTGGCGAACGCTCTCGATACGGCGGCGCTGCAGCACAGGCGCGAGGTGAAGGCACCGAGCCTGTGGCAGATCGGCCGGCGGCTGGCGAGCGAGGACAGCCGGAGAGGGCTGTCGTTCCTGACGCTGATGCTGTCGAGCCTTGGGCAGACCCTGAAGGAGTAGAGGGCTGCGCTACCGCAGCGAGGGTGTGGTGAAATAGCGGGTGTGACTGCTCCGTTTGATGTTGGCGTTGGACCGAACCGCGTGGGCGTTGGGCGCGGGGACCTGTTCCTGATTGCGGGACCGTGTGTTATCGAGTCGGAGCAGCATGCGCGAAAGATGGCGGATGCGATCCAGCGCATCGCCGCAGAGCTCAAGATCCCGTACATCTTCAAGGCGAGCTACGACAAGGCGAATCGGACGTCGATTCGAAGCTTTCGGGGGCCTGGACTCGGTGGAGGGGGCCGGGATTCTGAGGGGGATTGCCCGCTCGACGGGGCTGCCGGTGCTGACGGATGTCCATACGCCGGAGGATTGCGGGCGGTTGTCGGATGCGCTGGGGGAGGCGGAAGCGGTGCTGCAGATACCGGCGTTTCTGTGCCGGCAGACGGATCTGCTGGTGGCGGCGGCGGAGACGGGGCGGGCGATCAACGTGAAGAAGGGGCAGTTCGTCGCGCCGTGGGATATGCGGCACGCGGTGGAGAAGATCCGCGAGAGTGGGAACGAGCGGGTGTGCCTGACGGAGCGGGGGGCCAGCTTCGGCTACAACAACCTGGTGGTGGATATGCGGTCGCTGCCGGTGATGCGTGGATTTGCGCCGGTGATCTTCGATGGAACACATTCGGTGCAGACGCCGAGTGCGGGCAACGGGGTGAGTGGGGGGCAGCCGGAGTTTATTCCGGTGCTGGCGCGGGCGGCGGTGGCGGCGGGGGTGGACGGGGTGTTCCTGGAGGTCCATGACGACCCGGCGTGCGCGAAGAGCGACGGGGCGAATGCGCTGCGGCTGGACCGGCTACGGGATGTGCTCGAGGAGCTGCTGCGGGTCCATTCGGCGGTGAGCAGCCGGTAGAGGGGGTACCTCCCCCCCCCGTACTTTTTGTAAAGTCTTCAAACGACGCGGATTAGCACGAGGGTACCTGCGCAAGCAGGTGTGTCTCAGCGCTCAGGGAGCTTTCGGTGCGACCGAGGGCTGAGGGGGTATAGCGGCGGAGGAAGGCGGGGCTACTCGGGGTGCTCCGACTGCGCGCTTCGCTCAGGATGACAGCGGAAGGGAGGGCTCCAACTGTTCAGGTCCGGGTTTTGGTTTTTCCGGATAAACCTTTGCCCCTCATCCAGATTAGATGATCGCGGAGGTCTGATGTGCCAGAGCTAAGACGTCTGCTTCGAGGAAGTTGACTTATCTATAGGGTTGACAGCGCGGGCGCGGGCGCGGTGGAACCGTGGTCAGGAGAGCACGGGAAGGAAGTTAAAAAAACGGCCCCTCGCGTGAGGGGCCAATCTGCCTTGGTTCTCTCTGGTTAGGAGAGTGTTTTGCGAGTGCGCTCTTGTGTCGCTATCTCTGCAAACTGTCGGGTGAGGAATCCACCCTGGAGAGGGCCGAAGCCCTTACTGGTTGGCCGGCGGGTTGCTGGTACCGGTCTGCTGCGTGCGCGGCGTGGCGTTGCTGGCGGTGTTGCTGTCCATCGTCGCGAGACTGTTGTGAAGGAGCGTGATCCGAACGCCGTTGGTGAGGGGCTTTTCGCCGTCTCCTGCCTTGGCGGTGTTCTTGCCGAGACCGCTCTTGTAGATGCGGTAGACCGGAACCTGATGCTCGGTGACGAGGTAGCGGACGACAGAGTCGGCCATTGCCTGCGAGCTCTGGACACCGGACCGGCTGTATCCCTGAACCTCGATGATGTAGCCCTTTTCTGCGCCGAGCTTGGTGGCGACGTCGTCCAGATCAGCCTTGGCGGTCTTGCCGAGGGCCGTGTGACCGGGGACGAAGTTTACCGTTGTGGAGCTGACTTCCTGGTACTGATCGAGGTTGCTGACGGTGCCATGGAGCGCGTCGGTCTTGGAGCTTGCGTTTCCGGCGAGGGTGTTAGCCGAATTAGCGCGGTTCGAGGCGTCCTGTGCGTGCTGATCAGCGAGAGCGGCGGCGGCGTTGGCCTTGGTGATACCGGCCTGCGCGCGACCGTCCACATCGCGAATGTCGTTTGCGTTCTTGGCCTGGAGCTGATCGAGCTCGTTGGTGCGGTCCTTGATCGGGGTGATCTGCCGATTGACCCACTTCTTACGGGCAAAGGGATTGACGTGACCCCAGAAACCTTCCTTGGACTGCTGCTCGAGGGGCTTGCCGGTAGCGTAGGTGGCGTTGTCGCTCGGATTCATGCCGTTGCTGGACGTGGCAGCAGCGGGATCGGTCTGGGTCTGCGAGGTCCCGGTTGATTGTGCGAGCGCGGGAAGGGTCAGCGCGCCGCTGAGCATCAGTGTTGAGATCGTGTATTTGTTGAAGGCCCTAGTCATTTTTTGGCTCCTTAGACTGTCTTGGCAGCTTTCTTATTTTCCGTACCGGCAGCATTACAGTGAATCACGCTGTCTCTTAGAGCATCCCTGTGGCCAAAACCGGCGTAGGGGCATAAGTCCAGAAGGAACGTGACTTAGCTCATTATGAGAGGGGTCTAAAGGATCTACAATCACCCCTTCCTTCCGGTAGTTTTTTACTAGGTCGGGTAAGTATTGCCGGTGGGCCGTTTCTCCCGTGTTTACTGCGTGGTAACGCGGATTATGTGGATCTCGGGGAGCTGGACGTTCCAGTTGGCGGGGATGGTCTCGAAGATGAGCCGGAACTCACGGTCTTCCCCGGGTTTGAGGGGTGCGGCCGAGATCGGCTGGGTGTCGACGTAGGGCTCGCGGGTGCGGACGAGCGAGATGGGGAGGGTTTCGATGGCAGGGGGCATGCCTTCCTCGTTGCGGAAGAAGACCTGGACGGTGGCGGCCGTGACGGTTTTTGTGCCGGCGTTGCGGATGTGGCCGTCAACAAAGGTGGACTTGCCGCCGGAGAGGCTGGTGGACTCGCTCATGGCGACGCCGGATATCGGGAGGCTTTGCGCGTACGGGTCGAGTGGAAGAGCGGTGTTGGCGGCCCCGCCGGAGTGACGGCGGCTGGCGAAGATCAGGACTCCGAGGATGAGGAGGACGGCTAGACCGGCGATCCCCCAAGCGGCGAGGGGGAGACCGCCCTCCTTTGTGGGGGAGGGGGTGAACAGGGGTGAGGAGGTGGAGGAGGCGGCGGGGTGCGGGCTGAGCGGACGGCGAGGCGTTCGGTTCGGGGTCGCTCTGGAGGTTGGGGTCGCCCTGGCGATTGGGGTCTCTCATGGTCCCGCGATTTTATATCGCGAGGTTTCGGCCTTGCGGGGTGCGCCTCCCGGAGTGCCTGGGTGATGGGCGGAGCGATCCCGTGTACCGGTTGGGGTTCCCAGCGAAAAGAGTTGGTGAGTTTTTCATGACGTATTTGCAACTACCCGGGGGAAGATTGCGTTAGGTCTACTACACGAGCAGGAGGACCAGGGGATGGACGGCGCCAGGGTGGAGAGTTGTGGAGGTTTGGGGTCGGGGCAGACGGGCGACGAGCGAGGGGAGCGGACGGGGATGGAGGCCCGCCGGGGGGAGCTCTGGTATGGCGCGATTGCGGTGGTGTTTGCGCTGTTTCTGCTGGCCAGCGTGATCTAAACGCGGCTGGGTGCGCGCGGGTCGTCCAAGGGGAGCTAGGCGAATCGCTGGGTGCTCCCGAAGCTGGCGCGTTTGTTTCGCTGGCGGAAGTCTTCACCCTGCATTTCGACGAGGACGCACATCTCCTGGAGGCGGGAGCGCATTCTTTCGCCGATGCGGTCGCCGAGGGTATCGCGGCGCATGGCACGGCGTGCCTGGGAGAGCTGGCTGGTGCCCTCACCGGCGGCGGGCTGGAAGGCGGCCTCGTTGGGGAGGTTGGTGGTGATGACGGTGGAGCGGTTCTCGTTGTAGCGGCTGTTGAGGATGTAGGAGGTGGTGTCCCAGGACCACTCGCTAGGGGTGATGTCTCCGAGGTCGTCGAGGACGAGGAGGTCGCAGGAGATGACGGAGCGGAGGAGCTTGTCTTCGGCGCCGGCGACGGGCTTGTCGTAGAAGGAGCGGAGTTTTTCGAGGAGTTCCTTGTGTTCCCAGTAGAAGCCGGTGGCGCCGCGGCGGGTGATGACGTCGCGGAGGATGCCGAGGGCAAGGTGGGTTTTGCCGAGGCCGGGGGGGCCGGTGAAGAGGATGCCCTGGCCGCGGGTTTCGACGGGGTAGCCGACGGCGAAGTGGTGGGCGACGAGAAAGGCGGCGGAGAGGCTGGGGTTGGTGGAGCCGTAGTCGTAGGTGTCGAGCGAGGTTTGGGTGTAGCGGGGCGGGATGCGGGCTTCGGTGAGGGTGCGGCTGGCGCGCCGCTCGATGCGGCAGGAGCAGTCTTCGGCGAAGCGGGATCCGTTCCTTTCAACGAGTTGGAAGCCGGAGCCTTCGCAGATGGGGCAGATATCGGGCATGGGCGCGAGCTTCAGTATGGCAGGGCCAGGGCGGGGTTGGGGACGACGAATCCAATTGCCCGGTGTGGGAATCTAACTTAGACTGAGGAAAGCGCCGCATATAGCCGAAGAGGCGATGTGAGCCGCGGGATGCGACTGGATTTCGATGTGAGCGTGACACTGGCCGCTTGCAAGCGAACCGCTCCCCTGGCGGGCACAGAAGACTGAGAGGATCAGGTTATGCCGAAGGAAGGGATTCATCCGAAGTACGAAAATATCAATGTGAAGTGCGCTTGCGGGACCAATTTTCCGACGCGCTCGACGCATAAGGGCGACATTGTTCTGGAAATCTGCTCGAACTGCCACCCGTTCTTTACGGGCAAGCAGAAGCTGATTGACACGGCGGGTCGCGTGGAGCGGTTCCGGCAGAAGTTTGCCAAGTCGGATGCGGGCAAGGCAGCGGCCGCGGCCGGCAAGTAAGCGCAATGGTTTGAAGGGATGGCCTCCGCCTGGCGGGGGCCGTTTCTGTTTTGAGGTGAGGTGGGAGGGCGCTTGAAGAAGCGGTACACGCTGGAACAGAAGCGGTGGGACGACCCGGTGGCGCACCCGATGCCGGAGCGGACGCGTGTGCCTGCTGGGTTTGCGATCGGAAAGGTGGAGGTGGCGCCGGCGACGGTGCTGGCACCGATGGCCGGGGTGACGGACACGGTATTTCGGCGGTTTATCAAGAATGCGAGTGTGTTTTCCGCGGTTGGGGGGGATGGCTCGCTGGGGGAGCGTGGTGCGGGTGAGGACGGTGCCGCGGTGGAGGCGGCGACGTCGAATGAGCGGTCAGGGTGTGGGCTGATCATGACGGAGTTCACGTCGGCGGACGGGCTGAGCCGGATGCGGGAGTCGAAGCGGAAGCGCTACCTGACGTACTACGACGACGAGCATCCGATCTCGGCGCAGCTCTTTGGGTCGAATCCGGAGACGCTGGCGGAGAGTGCGCGGATTGTGGAGGAGGCTGGGTTCGACGTCGTGGATCTGAACCTGGGGTGTCCGGCGAAGCGGGTGGTGGCGTGCAATGGCGGGTCGGGATTGTTGAAGGACCTGCCGCTGATCCGGGTGATCTTTGAGCGGGTGCGGGCGGCGGTAGCGATTCCGTTTACGGTGAAGTTCCGGATGGGTTGGAACGACTCGAACATTGTGTGCGTGGAGCTGGCGCGGATGGCGGAGGAGTGCGGTTTGAATGCGGTGGCACTCCATGCGCGGACGCGGGAGGACGGGTACACGGGGCAGGCGCGGTGGGAGTGGATTGCGGCGGTGAAGGATGCGGTGGGGATCCCGGTGATCGGGAATGGGGATATCCGGACGCCGGAGGATGCGGCGGCGATGGTGGAGGCGACAGGGTGCGACGCGGTGATGATCGGGCGGACGGCTCCGGCGAATCCGTGGATCTTTCGGCAGATTGCGCAGTACACGGCGACGGGGCGATATGACGTGCCGACGGGGGAGGACCGGTACCGGATGATCCGGACGTACTTCGGAATGCTGGTGGACGAGGTGACGGCGGAGGAGCGCGGGGCGGGGTCGGTGCTGGGCGGGATTCCGAACAAGAGTGTGGAGCGCGACTGCGTGGGGAAGATGAAGCAGTTTGCGAGCTGGTTTACGCACGGTGTTCCGGGTGGGGCGGGACTGCGGCGGGCGATCTTTGAGGCGAAGAGCGGGGCGGCGGTGCTCGGTGCGGTGGAGGAGTTCTTTGCCGGGCGGGCGGAGGAGCCGGAGGGCGAGGCCGCGCCGGATGGGTCGCTTGAGGAGATGGGTGTGGGCTGCGACTGAGGATCGGCTGGCCTGCGGACCCGAACAGTCGTTTGGGAGCGTTTGCAGCGGACGCGGGTTGGGAGCGACTGCAACGAGTCTTTGGGTGGTTTTCAGACCGAGTTGCCGCGAAAGATCCTGCGGGCACGGGCGACGCGGAGGAGGTCCGCGAGCCGGTCGGCCTCGGCGCGGGCGAGCTTGCGGCCGGCGGGGGTGAGCCGGTAGACGCGGCGGCGGCGCTCGGCGACGTCGTGGGCGTCGCCGGGATGTTGCGCGTTTTCGATGAGTGCTTCTTCGAGGAGCGACTGGATGGAGCTGTAGAGGGTTCCGGGGCCGAGGCGCATGTGTCCTCCGGTGTGTTCGGCGACTTCGCGCATGATGCCGTATCCATGGAGCTCTCCGGTTGCGAGTGCGAGCAGGATGTGAAAGGCGGCGGAGGGTAGGGGGTCGAGTTTGCGTTTAGGCATGGGTCGAAGATCGATATGTCGATGATCGTTATGTTGATAATGGATATATCGATGATCGACTATAGGCGGTTGCGATCGCGGTGGCAAGGCGGGACAGCAGGGGAGCTGACTCTGCGTGGGAGTGCGGTGAGGGAGAAGGTGGGGGAGGAGTCGTAAGTTAATACGTCTGCGTGCGCTTTGTCGCGTAGAATGTTGAGGTTGCACGGGCTCGTGGATGCGGCGTGGGAGGCCAGAGCGCAAGTAACCTCGGTAACCACCTTAGCTTGTCCTGCGACACGATCGGTATGCGTTGTCCTTTCTTAGGACGCCGGGGCAACTAGTCTCAGGAGATAGAGTCTTATTGCAGAAAGGTGGCGCGCATGTTGAGAAAGTTATGTTTCCCGGTTGGCTTGCTATTTTTCTGTCTGTTGGCGGTGAGCCCGCGGTTGCTGGGTCAGGCGGCTCCTACGGCGTACAAGGCCGGCGGGCTGCAGGTTGGTGCGGGGTACATCAACGGACACCCTGATTACACGGTGCACAACTATAACGGCCTTGCCATTTTTGGCGATGTCGATGTGTTTCGGCATTTCGGGGTAGAAGCTGAGTTTCACCGGATCTCAAGCGCGGACGACAATCTGGTGGAGCACACGTACGAGATTGGTGGACGGTACAGGTACCCAATCCGCAGGTTTGAACCGTACCTCAAGATCCTTGCCGGCCGAGGCACGTTTACGTTTGAGCACAGCTACCAGAATGGCGGGTATGCGATGTATGCGGGCGGAGGCGGGCTCGACGTGCGGGGACCGTACAAGCTCACGCTTCGGCTGGACTATGAGTACCAGCACTGGGGATCGTTTCCACCTCGGGGTCTGCAACCGAACCTGGCGACGGTTGGGGTAGCTTACCGGTTCCGGTAAGGGCACAACAAAAGACCTAAGAATTTCGCGGTGCAGGGCTGAGGTCAGCCTCAGGCCGAGGCACCACTGCGCTTGCGCCAGATGGGACGGACGGCGGTGCGCCAGCGCTCGTCGAGGGCGACCAGAGTCCATGGGATGGCGGGCGAAAGGTGGCGGAGGATGGTCTCTGTGGCCGGGTGGATGCGCAGGGCCGGGGCGACGAGGTAGAGCTGGGGCGCCTCGGAGCGAAGGCGGGTCTCGGGGAAGTAACCGTGCTGCTGGAGGTCGCCGAGGCCGGTTGTGGGATCAACATTTGCAAGATGGTGGTGGCGGACGCGGATCCAGTAGTCGAGCCCCTGGAAGGCAAGCTGGAGGTCCTCGGAGGTTTTGATCTCGATGACGGCGAGCCGATTGGCGCGCGTGACGGCGAGCAGGTCGAGCATGCCGCGGTCGAGGTTTTCCCCGGAGCCGGTGAAGGCGGGGACGCCGGTGTAGACGGGGGAGTTTTCGAGGGCCGGGTCTAGGGCGGCCAGATCCCTGCGGAGGCTGGACTCGAGCCAGCGCTCGGGCTGCATGCGGAAGATGGGATCCTGGATGGTGTTGAGGGGTATGGGGTTGTGCGGCTCGTAGGCGGGGTCGAGGGCAGCGCGGCGGCGATCGAAGAGGTGGCGGATAAGCTCGCGGAGCTGGGGCTCGGTGGAGGGGGAGAGCGTGGTTTCGGAGGCGCCGGAGCCGACGGAGATCTCCAGCTGGCGGTTGAAGGACTGGCCGGCAAAGGAGGAGCGGATGCGGGCAAACTCGAGGCCATGGAGGAGAAAGGCGAGCTCGGTTGCGGAGCGGAGGCGGAGCTCGCAGGTTTGCGGGGCGAGGGGAAGGTTGGCATTGCGGTGTGCGGGGAGGGCGGGGGGCTGGGGGGAGTCGGCCCAGCCGTCGCGATAGAGCTGCGGGGCCTGGGGAGTGCGGGCCGGGGGTGAGTCGACTCCATTCGTTGTGCCGGGGGCGGAGGCGGGAGGTGCGGTCAGGCGGCCTGAGTCGAGACCGTGGATCTGCGTGCCGGGTGGAAGGAGGGAGAGGACCGCGGGGATGGCACCGGCGAAGCGGGCGAGGGCGGCCGTCTCATTGGGAGCATGGATCAGGCGGGTGGTGACGTTGCCGAGGTCGGTGGGGTCCTTGCGGATGAGCTCTTCGGTGGTCTCGTCGAGCTCGTACAGCTCGTACTGGGCGATGCGGGGGTTGAGCCAGGCGAGGCGTGAGAGGGTGGTGGCGGCGGTGCCGCAGGGGAGGATGAGGCGGAGGCCTCCGTAGAGGCGGGTTTGGTGGATGGTGGTTGGGGCGGAGTGATCGCGGCAGTGCTGGAGCCAGAGGATGCCGATGGTGAGGATGGCGTCGATGGTGGCCTGGGACTCCGAGGCGTTGACGGCGATGACGGCCCAGGCGTTCTGACCGCGAATGAGGGTACCTCGGGCGTAGGCGGGGCCGAAGGAGCGCTCGAGGTCCATGGTGGAGCGGAAGGCCTCGGCACGGTCGTCGGGGAAGGCGCGAAAGAGGACGCGATCGAGGACGCGGAGGTAGCGCTGGCGGGTGGTCTCGCGTGCGGTGGGGGTGCGGAGGTGCTTGTCGGGGGTGAGCTCGAGGGTTTGCGGGCGGGGCTGGCCGAAGCGCTGGGTGGTGAGACGGAGGGTGCGGGAGCGGGGGGTGACGGCGAGGACACGGCGGACGAGGTTGCGATGCTCGGACCAGAGGTGGAGGGTGGCGCGGTCGTGTTCGGCGGCGATGGAGAGCCGGGCCTCGCGGAGGTCGAAAAGGGTGCGGCCGTCTTCGAGGAGCAGAGCGTTGGGGTGTTCGGCGAGGAAGGCCTGGATGATGGTGCTGATGTGAGCCGGGGTCTGGGGTTCCGGGGTTGCGGCTACTGCGGGACGTGCTGCGCGATACGGCATGGGGTGACGGTAACGGCGGCAAGTGGTTGTGGGGATAGCACTTCGGCGTGAGGAGGAGTTAGGTGAGGCTAAGGAAGCTCCGATGCGGGAACGATCCGGGTCTCGACGTGGGTCTTTGCGAAGTCGCGGTCCTCGGCGTCGATGATGATCTGCCGGCTGAAGAAGAAGAGGAGGTGAAGTTTGAACTCGGTTCCGAGGCTGACGGGAAACCAGAGACCGTCGGGTTGCGGGGCGTAGATGACGGTGAAGCCCAGGCCGGGGATGTTGGTTCCGAGCAGGGTGCGGACGGCGAATGGGATCTTGCGGGCCATGGCGGTGCTGATGAGGACTGGCTGAAAGGTAGCGACGTCGATCCAGGCGTCGCCTTTCCAGTCGTAGTCGGTCTTGTCCCTGGGGCGGAACTCGATGTGAAAGACGTCGCGGCCGTTTCGGAGCTCGCGTCCGACGAGCTGGAAGTTGTAGTCCGCCTGCCGCGTGGAGGTGAGGGGGAAGAGCCTGCGATTGATGCCGTCTTTGGAGTTGTCTTCGGTGAGGCTTGAGCGCATGTTGCCGACGAGGGCGCGGTCGTCGTCTCCGAGGGTGATCGAGAGGGAGTCGGGCGGCTTGTCTGCGTCCGCTGCGGTTCGGGGTGCTGGGGGAGGGGGCGTGGTGTAGCTGATGTATTTGCCTTTTGACAGGACACGACCATCGAGTTTGAGGAGCTCGCCGTGTGATCCGTTGAGCGTCGGGGTGACGCGGGTGTCGGTGATCTCCTCGCACATGAGGGTCTTGCCTTTGCGGGAGAGGACGCGGGCGTGCTGGACGTAGACGTAGTGTGTCCGCTCGGCTTCGGAGCGCTCCTGATTGGCGGCGACGAGGGCCATGATGCGATCTGCGGTGAGGGGCGGCTCGCCGGGTGTGGGCGGCTGCTGGGCTGGTGAGATCGCGCTGAGGGCGGAGAGGGTGAGCGCGGCGAAGGTCGAGCGGAGGGGCGTCACTCAACGGCTATACGCGGGGAGGGGTGAGGAAGTTCTGCGGTGGAGGGGCGACCAGGGAGGTTAGAGCGGGAGGTGGAAGTGGAAGCTGGTGATGCGGAGGCGCTCGCGGAGGTAGAAGGCATGGGCTTCGTGGCGGTGCGTACCGGAGTCGAGCGAGAAGGAGTTGCAGCCGGTGGAGCGGGCGTGGTCGATGAGCCAGGCGAGCATGGCTTTTCCGTGGCCGAGGGAGCGGGCAGGAGGCGGCGGTGACGAGGTCGTCGACGTAGAGGGTTTTACCGGTGGCGAGCATGAGCTGGATGCGGAAGCCGGCGACGGTGGTGATGGCGCCTTCGTGCTCGAGGGAGGCGAGGTGGTAGCCCTCGGCTTGCTGGGCGCGGATGCGGGCGAGAAAGGTGGATTCGGCGAGATGGAGGCGGAGCTCGCGGAGGACGGGGAGGGTGCGGAGGATGTCGGTGTCGGTGGTGGCGAGGTGGATGTTGGGCATGGGGTGTTTCTGGTGGGGCGGTGCTTAGGGGGAGCGGCTAAGGACGGAGCGAAGAGCAAAGGCGGAAGCAGATCCTCCGCCTTTGGCGAAGGATGACAAGGGTGGGGCACACGGAGGGCGCGGTGGTGGCGATCGTGGGGGCGCGGGTGGGTTACCAGTCTTCGCGTTGGCGGAGGTGGGTGATGTGGGCGGTGTGGTGGCGGGAGTGCCAGGCGTAGAGGAGGGTGGAGAGCTCGACGGAGCTGGGTCCCATTTGGGGGTGGCGGAAGCCTCGCTGCCACTGGGCTTCGTTGAGCGATTGGAGGAGCATGACCCAGCGGGCGTGGAGGGCTTCGATGATGTTGAGGGGCCACTCGATCGGGCCGGTGACGTCGTGGAGGAGGGCCCAGGAGTTTTCGTCGTAGGGCTTGACGGTGGGCCAGTCTTCGGTGAGGGCGAGCTTGATGCGGATGACGGCGTTCATGTGGGAGTCGGCGATGTGGTGGACGAGCTGGCGGACGGTCCAGCCGCCGTCGCGGTAGGGGGTGGCGAGCTCGGCGTGGTCGAGATCCTGGACGGCGTTGCGGAGGTGGGTCGGGAGCTCGGCGAGGACTTCGATGGCGGCGAGGCGGTCGTCGGGCGAGATGGTGTCTGGGCGCTGGAATTTGCCGATGGGGTATCGGAGGTCAGGCAGCTCGGGGGACATGAGGGAGACTCCTGGTCTTTTGTGGCTTCAGGGGGGTTGGAGGTTCAGAGATTGAGGGTTCAAGCGGAGGGTAGCATAGGGTTTTCGGTTTGAGCTTTCAGTTGTGAGCTTTTAGCTCTTAGCTGCTAGCTGCTAGCTCTTTGGTGTGGGGTGGATGATGCGGTGGTTCGTTCTGGCTTTGTTGGCGGTGGGTGGGGGAGCGTTGTGGGGGAATGGGCGGGCGGGGGTTGGAGGTGGCGGTTTCGTGGATGGGGCTTTAGCGTTGGTCGCGGGGGAGCAGGCGGGGGGCGGGTTGGGGCGGGAGTTTGTGGGGTTTGATCGGAACGAGTATCCGGGGGATGGGGCGCTGCCGGCGTTGCGGAGGCACTTTGCGTTTGTGGGCTACTGGCTGAATGCGCCGCCGGGAGAGACGGCGAATGGGTGGGTGGGAAAGCGGGAGGTGCTGCGGGCGGCGGGGTTTGGGTTCTGCCTGCTGTGGAACGGGCGGCTGGATGCGGAGATCCTGAAGGCGCAGAAGGGTGGGACGCGTCCGGAGGCGCTGGGCGCGAGGGAAGGTGCTGCGGCGGCGGCGGCGGCGCGAGGCGAGCACTTCCCTGCCGGGGCGACGATCTTTCTGGACCAGGAGGAGGGCGGGCGGATGCTGCCGGAGCAGGCGGGCTACCTGCTGGCGTGGACGGAGGCGGTGGCGAAGGGGGGCTATCGGCCGGGGGTGTATGGGAGCGGGCAGGCGGTTGACGATGGACCGGGGCGAACGATAACGACGGCCGAGGATATACGGGCGCAGGTGCGGGCGAAGGGGCTCCACGAGGTGACGATGTGGGTGTACCAGGATGCGTGTCCGCCGGCGCCAGGGTGCATGCTGGCCGCGCCGGCGCTCGGGAAGAGCGGGACGGCGGACGCGGAGGTTTGGCAGTATGCGCAGTCTCCGCGGCGGCCGGAGATTACGCGCGGGTGCGCGAAGACGTATGCGGCGGATGGGAATTGTTACGTCCCTGATCTGCCGGGGATGCACCTGGACCTGAGTGTGGCGGGGACGGCGGATCCGTCGCGCGGTCGATAACGCCTGCTCGGGGCGGTGATGGCGGTGCGGGTCAGCTGAGGCGGGTGAGGCGGCCGGCGTGGAGGCGGAAGCGTTCTCCGCGCCAGACGACAGTGTCGCCGGCGAAGCTCGCTATCCAGAAGGCGAGGCCGAAGAGATCGCGGAGGGGGAGGAGCCAGAGATCGCGAAGAACTGCCCGGTCGCCGAGGATGCCGACGCCGACGGTGAGGGCGACGGCGACGCGGGCGAGGAGGACCATGCTGAGGAGGGCGAGGCTCCAAAGGGCGAAGCCGCTCGCAATGGAGCAGAGCAGCGCCCAGGGGAGGCAGAAGGTGACGCCGAGGCCGAGGTATCCCCAGCGGCGGGAGTCTCGGGTGGAGCGGGCCCAGCGCATCTGGTGGTCGCGGAAGCCGGTGAAGGCATAGGCGGGGACGGAGGTTTCGACGACTTCGGCGGTGAGCTCCACGCGGAAGCCGGCCGCGGCGATGCGGGCGCCGAGCTCGTAGTCGTCGGCGAGGCACTCGAGGACTGCTTCGAAGCCGCCGGCCTGCTCGAGTGCAGACCGGCGCATGGCGAGGGTGGAGCCGAGGCCGAAGCGGATGCCGCCTTCGAGCATGCGGGCGGTGAGGACGCCGGGGATGAAGTCGGTGGAGATGCCGAGGGCTTCGAGGCGCGACCAGAGGCCGATGCGGCCGGAGGAGCCGGGGGTAGCGCGGCCGGTGTAAGGGGCGGTGACCATGCCGACGGCGTCGTCGGCGAAGCCACGCATGACGCGCTGGAGGTAGAGCGGGCCGACGGCGATGTCGGCGTCGTTGACGAGGACGAAGCTGTGGGTGGCGTGCCGGATCATTTGAGCGAGGTTGCTGACCTTGCCGCTGGTGCCGAGGCGTTCGGTGCAGACGACGAGGTGGATGGGGATGGAGGGGAAGTCGTCGCGAAGGCGTTGGACGAGGGGGACTGCGGGGTCGTCCGGGAAGCTGACGCCGAAGATGAGCTCGTAGGGGCCGGGGTATTGCTGACGGCAGTGGCTGGCGAGCGCCTCGTACATGCGATCGTCGATGCCTTTGAGGGGTTTGAGGAGGGTGACGCCGGGGTTGAAGGGCGGTGCGGTGGTGTTGGCGCGGCGGACGGAGCGCGCGAAGGAGCGGGCGGCGAGCAGAGCGATGACCATGTAGGCCAGGCCGCTCAGCGTGAGCAGGAGGAGCACCGCTTCGATTGCGAGGGCCATTTGGAGGAGTTTACCGAAGCGGGCGATCTATCGAGAGGAGAGCCAGCGTCTGAGGGCCGGGTGGACTACTCGTAGCGGAGGGCTTCGATGGGGTTGAGGTTGGCGGCCTTCCAGGCCGGGTAGATGCCGAAGAGGAGACCGATGCCGCAGGAGCTGAGGAAGGCGACGAGGACCCAGGCGGGCGAGACCTCGGAGGGGAGGAGGAAGCGGAGGCCGAGGGCGATGGCGGCGCCGATGCACAGGCCGAAGAGGCCGCCGACGGCGCAGAGGGTCATGGCTTCGAGGGTGAACTGGGTGAGGATGGTGCGCTTGGTGGCACCGATGGCTTTCCTGATGCCGATCTCGCGGGTGCGCTCGGTGACCGAGACGAGCATGATGTTCATGACGCCGACGCCGCCGACGAGCAGGGCCACGCTGGAGAGGGCGAAGAGCAGCAGGAAGAGGCCGCCGGTGATGTTGTTCCAGAGGCGGGTGAGGGAGTCTGTGCCGAAGATGGCGAAGTTGTCGGGTTTCTCGTTGGCGACCTTGCGGCGGCGGCGGAGGAGTTCGGTGAGCTCGTCCTCGACGAGAGCGCGATTTTTGGGGTCGTCGTACTTGAGGGTGATCCAGTAGTCGAGGGTTTCGGGGTGGAGCTGGTGAAAGGTGGTGATGGGGAAGAAGGCGTGGTTGTCCTGAGGATTTTTGCCGCCTCCGAAGGGCTGCTTCTGCTTGTCGAGGACGCCGACGACGGTGAAGAGCATGCCGCCGACGGTGACCTCCTGGCCGATGGCGCTTTGAGTGCCGAAGAGCTCGTCGGCGGTGTCGCTGCCGAGGACGGTGACCTTGGCGGAGCGCTCCTGGTCACTTTCGTTGAAGAAGCGGCCTTCGCGCATGTCGAGCTCGCTGACATCTTTTTGCGAGGGGGTGTCGCCTTCAAGGATGGTGTTCTGCATCTTGCGGCCGTTGCCCTTGATGGCGGTGTTGCCGCTGCGGCCGGGGGCGCTGTTGTCGGTGTACTGGAGGGCGGGGGAGACGGCGACGACGTGCGGGAGGTCGCGCATGGCCATGGCGTCCTCGTAAGTCATCTGCTTGCGGGTGAGCATCTCCGTGGTGGGACGCTGGCCGATGACGGGGAAGCGGAAGATGAAGAGGACGTTGGAGCCGAGCGACTGGACGAAGTTGCCGACGCTGTTGTTGAGGCCGTTGACGACGGAGGAGATGATGATGACGGTCATGACACCGATGACGATGCCGAGGATGGTGAGACCGCTGCGCAGCTTGTTGGTGCGCAGGGTGTCGAGGGCCATCTTGACGGTTTCTTTGAGATCGGCGATGCGCATCGTGCTCGCGTCCTTTTGATTGCTAGCTGGTGCTGCGGGTGCGTGGAACCTGTCGCGTGACGGGTGTTAGTCCGCGCGGAGAGCCACGATGGGATCGAGCATGGCTGCCTTGCGGGCGGGGTAGACGCCGAAGAAGACACCGGTGGCGGTGGCCATGAGGAGGCCGGCGAGCACGCTCCAGAAGGCGATGGTTGAGGGGAAGCCGATGAGGACGGTGACGATCTGGGCGACGCCGATGCCTCCGAGGACGCCGAGGGCTCCGCCCATGAGGGCCATGGTGCCGGACTCGATGAGGAACTGGAGGAGGATGTCTCCGGGCCGGGCGCCGAGGGCTTTGCGGATGCCGATCTCGCGGGTGCGCTCGGTGACGCTGACGAGCATGATGTTCATGATGACGATGCCGCCGACGACGAGGGAGATGAGGGCGATGGCCCCGGCGACGGCTCCGAAGGACTTGGTGACGGTGGCGAAGAAGCCGACGAGGGTGTTGTTGGTGTCGAGCTCAAAGGAGTCGGGGGCACCGGGGGCGTCGTGGCGGCGGGCACGGACCAGGGTGCGGACCTCGTCGGCGGCGGCATCGAGCACGGGACCGGCGGAGCCCGCCTTGACGTAGATGACGAGCGTCTTTGAGGTGCCGTAGCTCTTCTGGTAGGCGGTGAGGGGGACGGCGACCCAGTTATCCTGGCTGGCGCCAAAGGTGCTTCCCTGCTTTTCGCTGATGCCGATGATGCGGTAGGGCGTGCCGTCGACGCGGAGCTCCTGACCGAGGGGGTCCATGCCGACGAAGAGGTGATCGACGATGTCGGTGCCGATGATGGCGACGTGAGAGGAGTGCTCTTCGTCGCTTTCGGTGAAGCCGCGGCCCTGAACGACGTTGAGGTTCTGGAGTGCCGGCATCTGCCAGGTGTAGCCGCGGATACTGGTGTCGGTGGTGTACTCGGTGCCGCGAACGATCTTGCCGGTGGTGGACTGCTGGGCGCCGATGCCGACGCAGCGCTTGCAGTTTTCCGCCACGTACGTGTAGTCGGGGAAGAGGATGTCTTTGCGTTTCTGGAAGCGCTCGTAGTCTTCGGAGCTGGTGATGAGCTGCGGCATCTTGGAGACGGTGAAGACGTCGGCGCCGTAGCTGGCGAACTTGGTGGTGACGTAGGTATTGGCGCCGTTGACGAGGGTGACGACGGCGATGACGCTGGCGACGCCGATGACGACGCCGAGCAGGGTAAGCACGGTGCGCAGCTTGTTGGCCCAGAGGGACTGCAGCGCAATCCTGAATGCCTCTTTTAACTCCATTTCGCCTCAGTGCACAAAGCTTATCAGCGGCCATGGCAAAGAGATATGCTCGTCCGGGCGCAGATCTCCGTGCAGGTTAAGGCTACGCAGGCGAGCGGGGCGAAGTTCCGGGTGAAGTGGCGCGGGGTTGCGCTGCTTAGAGGATCTCTTCCCTTCCCTGGACGCCGACACCGTGCTCGTAGACGAGGTTGCCGCCGAGGTGGGCGGAGGCGGAGGCGACAAGGTAGCCGAGGGCGCCGAGGGCCCGGCCGGTCGAGCGGCCTCCGTCGCGGCGGCGGGCAACGAGCGAGCCGACGAAGAATCCGGTGGCGGCGATATTGAGAAGGGCGTGGACGGCGCCGATGCGGCGCGGGGCTTCGTCCTTGACCTCGGCCCAGTCGTTCATGCCGGTGACGGCGGCACCGACGGCGCCGAGGAGGCCGAGACCGACGCAGGCGTCGGCGGCGGTGTCGAGGGTGTCGCTGCCGGAGATGGCGGCGATCGCGTCAAAGGCGACGGCGGCGGTCCAGGAGCCGACGGGGACGTCGGTGAGAACGGCGTGTAGCGGCTCGTGGAGCCAGTTGCCGTGGAGCACTTCGCGGAGGGTGCGGCCGCCGATGGCTTCGAGGGTATCGGCAACGGCGGTCTGGACGGCCCCTTGCGCGTCTGCTGTGATCCAGCCCTGCCGTTCCGCGAGGCGGGCTGCGGGATCCTTGCTGATGGGTGTCGGTGACATTGTGTGTGTGCTCTCCCCTGTGCTCTTCCCCGCTTGGATGCGGTGTGGCGGCGGGGGAGAGCGGGCGTGTGAAGGAGGAACTTCGACCAGAGGGAAAACTGAGTGCGGGGACAGACGGTGAGGCAAAGGTGTTCTACAGGCTCTCCGGATAGGTCGCTTAGTCGACGTCGAAGACGACTCCCTGGGCGAGGGGGAGGGTTTTGCCGTAGTTGATGGTGTTGGTGGAGCGGCGCATGTAGGACTTCCAGGAGTCGGAGCCGGATTCGCGTCCGCCGCCGGTTTCCTTTTCGCCCCCAAAGGCTCCGCCGATCTCGGCTCCGGAGGGGCCGATGTTGACGTTGGCGATGCCGCAGTCGGAGCCGGTGGCGCCGAGAAACGTTTCGGCTTCGCCGAGGTCCTGGGTGAAGATCGAGGAGGAGAGGCCCTGGGGGACGTCGTTGTGGAGGGCGATGGCCTCGTCGAGGGTGTTGTAGCGGAGGACGTAGAGGATGGGGGCGAAGGTCTCGTGCTTGACGAGGTCGGTTTGAGCGGTGAGCTCGACGAGGGCGGGGCGGACGTAGTGGGCCTGGGGGGTTTCAGGACGCGGGTCCTTCGACTGCGCCCTTTCGGATTCGCTCGGGATGACAGGTTGTGCGGGAGCGACGTCGAGGCGTTGGCCGCCGGTGATCCGGGCACCGGCCGTGCGGGCTTCGGCGAGAGCTTTCTCCATGGACTCGAAGGCGGGGGGGTCGATGAGGGGGCCGACGAGGGTTTCGGGAGAGCGGGGGTCGCCGACGGTGACGTTCTCGTAGACGCGGCGAAGTTTGGGGAGGAGCTGGTCGTAGACCGAGGTGTGGACGAGGAGGCGACGGAGGGTGGTGCAGCGCTGGCCGGCGGTGCCCATGGCGGCGAAGGCGACGGCGCGGAGGGTGAGGTCGAGGTTGGCCGAGGGGCAGACGATGCCGGCGTTGTTGCCGCCGAGCTCGAGGAGCTGGCGGGCGAAGCGGGCGGCGAGACGCGGGCCGACGGCGCGGCCCATGCGGGTGGAGCCGGTGGCGGAGACGAGGGGGACGAGGGGGGAGTCGACCAGGGCTTCGCCGACGGTGCTGTCGCCGATGAGGAGGGTGGAGAGGTTGGGGGGGAGGTCGCCGGGGTGCTGCTCGGCGAACTTGCGGGCGGCGCGCTCAAATAGGGCCTGGGTGGCGAGGGCGGTGAGAGGGGTTTTTTCCGAGGGCTTCCAGACGACGGAGTTGCCGCAGACGAGGGCGAGGGCGGCGTTCCAGCTCCAGACGGCGACGGGGAAGTTGAAGGCGGAGATGATGCCGGTGACGCCGAGGGGGTGCCACTGCTCCATCATGCGGTGGTGGGGGCGCTCGGACTGGACGGTGAGGCCGCCGATGGTGCGGGCGAGTCCGGTGGCGTAGACGCAGATGTCGATCATCTCCTGGACCTCGCCACGGCCTTCGGAGAGGATCTTTCCGGCCTCGATGGTGACGAGGCGGCCGAGTGGGTCGAGGTTGGCGCGGAGCTCTTCACCGAGGAGGCGGACGAGCTCTCCGCGGCGGGGCATGGGGACGGTGCGCCAATGGAGGAAGGCCTGGTGGGCGGCCCGGATGGCGGCGCCGGGATCGGGCGTGACGGGGATGTCGGCGAGGTGCTCGCCGGTGATGGGGGTGCGGGCGGGGAGGGTGCCGCGGGTGAAGGCGGTCTCGGGGACGCCGAGGTGGAGGAGGAGGTCGCGGGTTTCGTCGCGGAGGGAGGAGGTGTGGGTGGCGGGCTCGAGGATGGTCTGGGTGCTCACGGGAGGTACCGGGCTTTCAGAGAGGTGTTCCGCTTTGGGCGGAGGGCGCCTCCTAGTTTGACATGCGGGCGCGATTTTTCTTGCCAGGATGGTGTTGGGCGGGGGAGACTCGGTGCATCCGGGACCGATTTGCGGAAGTGTGTCTTCGCGGCGGTCTGCTCTGAAGGAGGGTGCTTTGCGCATGCTGACTCCTTTTTCCTGCTCCAACGCGACGGCCGGCTTTTGCGGGCTGTTTGATCGCGGGTGCGTGCCTCCGTGCATGGCCCGGCCGAACCTGTTCGCGGGCGACTAGTTTCCCTTCTCTTTTGTGTGCTGATGCCCGTCCCCGAGGGTGTGGGGCGAAGCTGCCGTCCGTGCTGCGCATGCAGTGCCGAGCCAAGAGGAGAGAGCCATGATGGATCAGGGAACGATTGCTGTGATGCAGGAGATTGACGCGATGGACACGCCCAAGGCGGTGGGATCGCGGGGCGAGTTCGGACCGAAGATTAACGGGCCGTTGCCGGGGCCGAACGCCCGGGCGGTGGTGGAAAAGGACGATCGGTACATGTCGCCCTCGTACACGCGGAGCTATCCGCTGGTGGCGAAGCGCGGGCGGGGCGTGCGGATCGAGGATGTGGACGGGAACGAGTTCCTGGACTTCGCGGCGGGGATCGCGGTGTGTTCGACGGGGCACTGTCATCCGGAGGTGGTGGCGGCGATCCAGCGGCAGGCGGGTGAGCTGATCCACATGTCGGGGACGGACTTTTACTACGAGGGGATGACGCAGCTGGCGGAGCGGATGTCGGCGATTGCGCCGATGAAGGGACCGCACAAGTTCTACTACGGCAACTCGGGCGCGGAGGCGGTGGAGTGCGCGATGAAGCTGGCGCGATACCACACGGGCCGGCAGGGGCTGATTGCGTTCTACGGGGCGTTTCATGGTCGGACGATGGGTGCGCTCTCGCTGACGGGATCGAAGCCGCAGCAGAAGCGGAGGTTTGCGCCGTTTGTGCCTGGCGTGACGCATGTGCGGTATCCGTATGCGTATCGCGGGTGCTCGGGCGGACCACAGGCGGAGGAGAAGTTTGCGCTGGCGTGTGCGCGGTTCATCGAGGACAAGCTGTTCAAGACGACGTTGCCTCCCGAGGAGGTGGCCGGGATTTTCGTGGAGCCGATCCAGGGTGAGGGCGGGTATGTGGTGGCGCCGACGATCTTTATGCAGGAGCTCCGGAAGATCTGCGACAAGTACGGGATCCTGCTGATTGCGGACGAGGTGCAATCGGGCGCGGGCCGGACGGGCAAGTGGTGGGCGATCCAGCATACGGGCGTGGAGCCGGACATCCTGTGCTCGGCGAAGGGGATTGCGTCGGGGATGCCGCTGAGCGTGTGTATCAGCAAGGCGGAGGTGATGGACTGGAAGCCGGGCTCGCATGCGTCGACGTTTGGCGGGAACCCGGTGGCGATTGCGGCGGCTCTGGCGACGATGGATGTGCTTGAGCGTGAGGGCATCGAGAATGCGGCGACGGTGGGCGGGGCGATGCTTGACCGGCTGCGGACGTGGACGGAGAAGCACCCCAACGTCGGGGATGTGCGCGGACGCGGGCTGATGATCGGGGTCGAGCTGGTGAAGGATCGGGAGAGCCGGGAGCCGGTGCCGGAGCTGCGCGACAAGGTAGTGGACCTGGCGTTTGAGCGCGGGCTGCTGATCCTTGGGTGCGGAGAGACGTCGATCCGGCTGTGCCCGCCGCTGGTTGTGAAGCAAGGGGAGGCGGATGTGGCGCTGGATATCCTGGAGGAGTGCCTTCAGGCGGTTGTGTAGGGTGTGACTGCTTGAGCCTGCTGACGGTTCGTGTTGCATGAGAGAAGGGCTGCCTCGATGGAGGCAGCCCTTCTTGTTGCTTGTGGACGTTGCGAGTTAGCCGCGGGAGAGCTTGCGGCGGATCGCACCGGCGGCTCCGGCGAGACCGGTACCGAGCAGGGCGAAGGTGGACGGCTCGGGCGTGGGGGTGATGGGTGTGCCGGTGGGAGGCGCGGTGAGCGAGCCGAGGGTGTGGTTGTCAGACTCGAAGCCGCCGACCTGGGGGTTCTCGGTGAAGACGACCTTGTTGAAGGTGCCGGTGGGGTCGTAGAAGTTCAGAAACGCGTACTGCTGACCGGTGTTTCCGGCTTCGCTGGGGTTGGGGTTGCCGCAGAAGTTGGGCGACGGAGCCGAGGTTGGGCAGGAGCCGACGAGCGCGGCGTAGTTTGCGGGCGAGAAGCTGAAGACCAGGGTCGAGCCGTTATAGAAGGAGAGCTGGTTGCCGGAGTCGAGCGCGGAGAACCACATGCCGAAGTAGTTGACGGTGCTGCTGAGCGACAGTGTGTAGGTGCTGGAGGTGGTGATGAACTTCCCTGTGCCGCCGGCTCCGCCGAAGACGTTGGGTGCGGAGAGGGAGAAGTCTCCGCTGTAGGTGCCGATGACGGAGCTTCCGTTGAAGTTCGTGGTGAGCGTACCGCCGGAGACGGTGGCGGAGTTGAAGGTCTCGACAGAGGTGTAGGAAGAAGAGGACTGAACGCCGGCTCCGAGATAGGAGACGTTAAACGTGTCAGCGTGGGCCGAAGCAGCGATCAAGAGAACGGAGGCAGAGACAGAGAGGGACTTGAGAAGTGTTGCAAGCGATGCCATTAGATTTCCTTCGTAGAGAGTCAGACTTATTACTTACGCTGAGAAGGAAAGCAACGCAGGGGCCAATCCAGAAGACCAGAATTTGCATGTGTTTCCGGAGCAAGAAGCTGGATTGTGGAGCGGTTTTGGGACTCGGAGAGGGTACTTGCGTTCCGGTGTGGCAACTTCCCAAATTGGAATGGCGGCACGCGGAGACGTTTGCCGTAGCTTGACTGGCAGCCTAGACTAGAGAGAATGACTAGTTTGGTTCCGGATCATAAGCGTTATTTCATTGAGAAGCTCGGAATTTCGGAACGGCTGATGGAGCGGTGCCTGGGTGAGGCGCTGAGCGCGGGTGGGGAGTACGCGGACCTGTACTTCGAATCGGTGACCTCGACCTCGCTGGGGGTGGACGAGGGCCTGGTGAAGACGGCGAGCCAGGGGATCAGCGTCGGATGCGGTATCCGGGTGGTGAGCGGCGAGCGGACCGGGTTTGCGTATACAGACGATCTGAGTTCGGAAAGGTTGCTGAAGGCGGCGCGGACGGCGGCGCTGATTGCGTCCGGTCCGGCAAAGCAGCTTGAGCATGGGTTTACGCATACGGAGACGCCGGCGCTGTACCCGGTGGCCGGGGCGACGAGCGACGCGGAGATCTCGGAGAAGCTGAAGCTGATCCAAAGAGCGGACCGGGCGGCGCGGGCGTACGACTCGCGGATTACGCAGGTGCGGGCGGGCTTTAACGATGAGCTTCGGCGGATCCTGGTGGCGGCGAGCGATGGGACGTTTGCGAGCGATACGCAGCCGCTGGCTCGGCTGAACGTGTTTGTGATTGCGAAGGACGGTCCGAACCTGGCACGAGGGACGAGCGGCGGCGGCGGTCGCGTGGCGCTGGACTTCTTTGAAGGGGCGAAGAGCCCGGAGCACTTTGCACGGGAGGCGGCGAGGACGGCGATGCTGCAGCTGGGGGCAGTGGATGCGCCGGCGGGCGAGATGGAGGTTGTGCTGGGACCGGGCTGGCCGGGTGTTCTGCTGCACGAGGCGGTGGGGCATGGCCTGGAGGCGGACTTCAACCGGAAGAAGACGAGCGCGTTTGCGGGGCTGATCGGGCAGCAGGTGGCGTCGAGCAAGGTGACGGTGGTTGATAACGGGACGATGGCGGGACGGCGCGGATCACTGAATGTGGACGACGAGGGGACACCGACGCAGGAGAACGTGCTGATCGAGAACGGGATCCTGAAGGGCTATCTGACGGACAAGCACAGTGCGCGGCTGATGGGGACCAAGAGCACGGGCAGCGGACGGCGCGAGAGCTACCAGCAGATCACGATGCCGCGGATGACGAACACGTACATGTTGAACGGCGAGGACATGCCGGAAGACATCCTGAAGAGCGTGAAGCGCGGGCTGTATGCGGTGAACTTCGGCGGCGGGCAGGTGGACATCACGAACGGGAAGTTTGTGTTTTCGGCGAGCGAGGCCTACCTGATCGAGGACGGCGTGGTGACGCGGCCGGTGAAGGGCGCGACGCTGGTGGGCAACGGGCCGGAGGCATTGAAGTACGTGTCGATGGTGGGCAACGATCTTGCGCTCGATGAAGGGATCGGGACGTGCGGCAAGGCTGGGCAGAGTGTGCCGGTTGGTGTGGGCATGCCGACAGTGAAGCTCGACCGGATGACGGTCGGGGGAACGGGACGGTAAGGACGATGGCGGTTGCGGAACGGGAGAAGATGTACGAGTGCGAGGTCAAGCGGCGGCGCGTGAAGGAAGGCGGGGGTTACGAGCCGTTCTGGAAGGTGAAGAAGGTTGCCGATGCGCTGGTCGATAACGACACGGAGTTTCGGTGCAAGGACTGCCGCGGCGAGGTAAAGGTGCTGGGCAAGACGAGCAAGGCCGGGACGCCGGCGTATGTGGAGCATAAGCGTACTGAGGATGGCGACTACTGCGTTTCGGGTGCGGGCTTCAAGCGGGCGACGGATGGGCGGGTGAGCCGCTGGTCGGAGAAGCCGGTCGCCTGAGTTTCGGCGTGAGTTCTCGGGGAGTTGAGTTCCGAGTTTTCAGAGGCAAGGGTTTGGCGTACGCGCAGTACATCGGAAAGAACCGCTGGGCGCAACATAAGCATGAAAATGGAGGAGGTTGCGATGGCGGTTGAACGAGAGATGTTTGTGGAGTGCGAGGTGAAGCGGCGGCGGGTGCGGGCGGCGGGTGGGTATGAGCCGTTCTGGAAGGTGAAGTCGATCGCCGAGGCGCTTGAGGATAACGACACGGAGTTCCGGTGCAAGGACTGTGGCGGCGCGGTGAAGGTGGTGAAGCGTCGCAGCGAGACCGGGCCGGCGCTGCATATCGAGCACAAGCTGAAGGCGGACTCCGAGTATTGCGCGGCGGGGTTGCACTTCCTGAAGGCGACGGATGGGCGTCTGGCGAGGCCTTCGGGGACGCCGGTGCAGTAAGAAGGCCCCGGTGCCCAGAGAACGCGATGCGTAGAAGACGTGGCTTGCTGATGCCGGCCGTGGTCCTGCAGGAGAACGGTGCCTCGATCGCGATGCCTGTTGGAGAGGCGCTGGAAAGACGCGACGAGGCGAAACGTGCGGGCTACAAGGTGTCGTTCACGTGCCCAGCGTGCAAGGAGCTCGCACGCGTACACGGTGGCAAGGTGACTGCGCACGGGGAGCACATACCAACTCTGCGGCAGACGAATGGCAAACTGCGCCTGAACGACGCGGCGACAAACTGTAAAGGACGATAGCTTCCCATGGCTTCAACAAGACAAGTTACCGAGTCAACTCTGAGACAGCTCGCAGGCGATGTGTTGGGCAAAGCGCTGAAGGCTGGAGCGACGGATGCCGAGGCGGTGGTGTACGAGGGGGAGGAGTTTTCGGCTCTGGTGCGGCTGGGGCAGGTGGAGACGCTGAAGGAGTCAGGGTCGCGGGCGGTGGGTCTGCGGGTGTTTGTGGGGCAGAGGGTGGCGAGCACGTCGTCGTCGGACTTTTCGGCTGAGTCGATCGAGCGGCTGGTGTCGGGTGCGGTGGAGCTGGCAAAGGTGACGAGCGAGGATCCGTTTGCGGGGCTGCCGGAGGCGGGGGAGTTCGGGACGGCCGAGGGCGCGGTGGTCGACGGGAGTGACCGGGGTGCGGGGATGGGGCTGTACTTCGAGGATGTGAACGAGATGCCGCCGGCGGAGCGGATCGAGGTGGCGCGGCGTTGCGAGGCGGCGGCGATGGCGTATGACACGCGCATCCAGAACTCGAGCGGAGGGGACTTCGATACGGCGACGTCGCACAAGATCCTCCTGAACTCGCGTGGGTTTGCGGGGGA
Organism: uncultured Acidobacteriaceae bacterium; assembly: GCA_963850375.1. Lineage (GTDB taxonomy): Bacteria > Acidobacteriota > Terriglobia > Terriglobales > Acidobacteriaceae > Edaphobacter. Next base: position 162,922 of record CAWKKV010000002.1, read on the forward strand.
GTACCGGAGGAGCTATTGCGGGTTTTCGTGTGCACCGATTGCGCATGACGAGAAGGGCGCGATGCAGCGGAACTACTGGTACTCGAGTGCGCGGACGGTGCGGGGGCTTGAGGACGCGGAGGAGATTGGGCGGATTGCGGCGCAGCGGACGTTGCGGCGGCTGGGAGCGCGGCAGGTGAAGACGCAGGCAGCACCAGTGGTGTTTTCGCCGGAGATCGCGAAGTCGATCATGGGAAGCATCTTCAGTGCTGCCGAGGGCGATGCGATCTATCGGAATGCGTCGATGTTCAACGGGATGCTGGGCGAACGGGTGGCGGGCGAGAACATCACGATTGTGGACGATGGGACGATGATCTTTGAGCGGGATGGGCAGAGGGTTGGCGGGTTTGGGACGGCTCCGTTTGATGGCGAGGGCTTGCCGACGCGGCGGACGGTGATCGTGGAGAAGGGCGTGCTGAAGAGTTACGTGATGAATACGTATACGGCGCGGAAGCTGGGTATGCGATCGACGGGAAGTGCGTCGCGGGGTCTGGCGGGGAACCCGGGGACGGGGGCGCACAACTTCTATCTCGAGCCGGGGACGGAGACGCCGGAGCAGATTATCGGCGGTGTGACGAGCGGGCTTTATGTGACCGAGGTGATGGGGTTCGGGGTGAACCTGGTGACGGGGGATTACTCGCAGGGTGCGGCGGGGATGTGGATTGAGAACGGGGAGCTGGCGTTTCCGGTGGAGGAGATTACGATCGCCGGGAACTTGAAGGACATGTACAAGAACGTGGTGGCGGTGGGGAACGACCTGGTGTGGCGGGGCAGTAGTGCGGTGCCGACGATCCGGGTTGAGGGGATGATGATCGCGGGGGGTTGAAGGGCGAACTCGATACCTGGTAGCTCCGCTTTCCAGTGCGTGGGTGGCACAAGCAGAATACGGGTATTCTTCCGCTTCGCCCAGAAGTGACAGGTTGGGTGCTGGGCTGAGTTGAGGGCCGGTGAGCAGCTAAGGTTCTGGCCCTATCAGTCGATATGCTCCTTACGGGGGAAGGCCGGGGAGTGAGGGTGCGGACTAGAATTTCGTGTATGGCGGTGGGGTCCCAGTTCGAGCACGAGGTTGAGTTCGAGGCGGCTCGGGCGCGGGAGATCGTGCGTGGGGTGCCGGAGGCTCCGGGGGTATTTGCGCTGTTTGGGCATGCCGAGGGGGATCAGCCTTATGTGACGCGGACGGCGAATCTGCGGCGGCGGGTGGCGCGGCTGGTGGATGCGCCGGAGCTGTCCGGCGCTGATGGGGTACCGGTGGTGTCGAAGCGGTTGAATCTCCGCGAGCGGGTGGGGCGGATTGCGTGGTCGGTGACGGGATCGGAGTTTGAGTCGCTGCTGCTGTTGTACCGGACGACGGCGGCGATCTTCGGGTACGCGGAGGCGCGGCGGCGGTTGAAGCTGCGGACACCGTACTTCCTGCGGTTGACGATGGAGCATGCGCATCCCCGGGTGTACTCGACGAACCGATTGTCGAGACGCGGGTTGGGGGAGACGTATGGGCCGTTTCCTTCGAGGCTGGCGGCGGAGCGGTACTGCGATGCGGTGCTGGACCTGTTCAAGCTGCGGCGGTGCTGGGAGGATCTCGAGGTGAGCCCGGAGCATCCGGGGTGTGCGTATGGCGAGATGAAGCGGTGCATGGCGCCCTGCAAGGTGGGCTGCACGAGCGAGGAGTATGGGGCGGAGGCGCGGGCGGTGAAGGCGTTCTTTGCGACGCGGGGAGAGAGTGTGCTGGCGGGAGTTGCGGCGGAGCGGGACCGGGCTTCTGAAGAGATGGACTTTGAGCGGGCGGCGGAGCTCCACCAGAGATACGAGAAGGTAAAGGCGGCGGCTGGGCTGGCGGATGAGCTGGTGCGTCCGGTGCCGGAGCTGCGCGCGGTGATTGTGCAGGCGGCGGGGCATGATCCGGCGAGTGGCGCCGACCGGGCGGAGGAGGCAGCGGTGTTTCTGCTGGAGAGGGGATGCCTGGCGGGGCCGGAGCGATTGTCGACGCTGGGGGTGAGGGCGGTGCGGGAGCAGACGAGTGTGGGGTCGAGCCTGTTTGCGCAGCCGTTGATGTTGCAGGCGGTTCCGCTGGGGCCGCCGGTGGAGGTGGCGGAGACGGCAGCGGGTGCGGTGGCGGTGGGCACGGATGGGGCTCCGGAGGAGAGGGTGCGGCGGGCGTTGGGGGAGCTTGAGCGGGAGCGCGACGGAGAGCTGGAGACGGCCCTGTTGAGCGATCACCTGGCGTTGCTGCGGCGGTGGTACTACCGGCCGGAGAAGCAGAGGGCGGGCGAGGTGTTTCTGCCGAACGCGGATGGGAGCTGGCCGGTGCGGCGGATCCTGCGGGGAGCGGCGCGGATGGTGATTGGCGAGCCGAAGGCGATGCAGGAGACGGATCGGGAGGGAGCGAAGGCGATCCGGACAGAAGGGCTGAAGACGAAGGTGTTGCACGAGGGGCGGCCGGAGGTGGAGCGGGTAGTGCCGGTGATCGAGACCCCGCAGACCTTTCGGAGCCGGCGGAGGAAGGCCGTGGTGCCGGGCGACGTCGTTTGAGTACGCGAGACCGGTGGCTCAGCGCTATGAGAACTGCAGGCCGCGGAGGAACGCGTTAGTGGAGGGCGATTCCCCCGCCTGATTCGACGAAAGATGAGGAGGTGATGGTGGCTGCCGGAGCGACGTTTCCCTTGGCGTCGGGTGCGAACTTGTGGATGCTGGAGCCGTCGAGCACGTAGATGTTGCCGGCGCTGTCGACCTGGAGGTTGCCGATCTCGCCCATTCCGGTCGCAGGTCCCGTGATGGTGCGGATGGGGGCGACGTTTCCGGTGGCGCCGGGGCTGAACTCGAGGATGCTGGCGACGCCGCTGAGTGGTCCGCCGACGCCGGAGGTGTTCTGTGCGAGGGAGGCGATGTAGATGTCGCCGAGGACGTCGGTGGCGATGCCGCGAATGAAGTAGAAGGTGGTGTTTGGGCCGGCGAGGGTGGCGTCGGGAGCGACGTTGCCGGTGGCCTTGGGACCGAAGATGAGGACCGTCTGGGGTCCGTCGGCGTAGGAGCCTCCGGTGACGTAGATGTTGCCTGGGGGGTCGACGGCGATCTCGGTGTCGCCGAGGATGGTGGTTTGATCGCCGGCGATGGTCCTTGTTTGCGAGGCAGGCGCTGGACTGTAGGTGTAGACCGAGATGCCTGGGTAGACGCGGCCTGCGGGACCGGAGCCGATGGCGACGTCGGAGGAGATGTAGAGGTTGCCGGCGGTGTCGACGGCCATGCCAGCGATGAAGTTGTTGAAGAGGCCGGGGAGCTGGAGGGTTTGGGCGGGCGCCGCGGTTCCGCTTGCCGCGGGCGCGTAGATGAGGACACTTGCGACCGAAGTCGCGGTCATTGTGGCGAGGGTCTGGCCGCCGACCAGCAGGTAGCCTGAGGCGTCGATGACGGCGGGGCCGAAGATGAAGTTGGCCGGACCGGTGATGGTAGCGAGCGGAGTGGTAGTGCCTGTGGCAGTTCGGGAGAACTGCAGGATGCTCGATGGCTGAGGCGGGCTGAAGGCGTCGTTATCGACGGTGACGTAGAAGCTTTGGGAGGGCGCGTTGCCCGGGTTCGGAATGGGGGTGCCGGAGATGGGAGGGGTTCCGCTGTTGCCGCTGCCGCCGCAGCCAAAGCAGAGAAGTCCGAAGATGCTGCCGATGAGGAGCCGGAGGCCTAAAGAAGGTCCTTGCATAGATACTCACCTTTGTGGCGTAACGCTGAGACGCAGCGAGGGTCCATCTTACATGCTGGTCTGCAGTTACCCGAGGCGGACGTGGTTCAGGCCGGCGGGTCGGGCCCGAGCCGCGGAGTGAGCGTTACATGGCCTCCTTAAGACCGGAGCGGACGAGCCAGCGATTCATGGGGTAAGCGGTGAGATAGCCGAGAATCATGGCGATCTGCATCATGAGCCAGTAACGCGGGTCGAACGGGGTGAGGTGAGGCTTGGGAAAGAGCACGAAGAAGACCAGGGACATCCATGCGTACATGCCGATCTGAAAGGCGGTGATCGAGAGGGTGTCAGCTTTGATGGCCGCGAGGATGGCCTGGGTGGGCGGGAGGTGGCGCATGGGCTGAATGCTGAAGTATTGGAAGACGATGCCGAGGGTCCAGGCGACGATGAAGTCATAGACGAAGCTGGCCCATAGGGTGAGACCGAAGAGCGTGATGCCGAGGGCGCCGAGGATGAACTCGGTGAAGAGATCGGCGATGGTACAACCGGCGCCGCAGTGGCTGGTGGCGAGGGCGACCTGAGTTCGGGTGGGGGTTGGGGGTGCGTTTGTGTTCCGGTTCTCGGCGTGCGCAGTGGCTGGCTGGTGCGGAGGCTCCTGCTGCATCGTTTTCATGGCGGACGCACTCCTGGTGACGCCGACGGTGAAGTAAGCCCATAGAGCGAACAGGCTGCCGTAGAGGGCCGTGACGGGCCAGACGATATTCATGATGGCCATGGCCTGGGGACGGCGGAGCTCATCGATCGCGATGATGAGGGCTGAGCAGAGGGCAAGGGCGATCGATATCCAGGCGATGGTATGCAGCATGTGGCAGGTCCCGAGGTGGAGTCCTCGTTGGATGCGATTCGGGACGAGGCTGACCGCGACGGGCCTGAGTGACGGGACGGGGCGGGGCGGGGCGGCAACAAGATCCAGACAGATGCGCTGGTAGACTTTTTGGAGGGGTGATCCGCTTTGATTGAGTTGGCTTTTTCGATCCTGGCATCGGATTTTGCGCACCTAGCGGACGAGGTGTCGGCGGCCGAGCGCGGGGGCGGAACGATTGTGCATGTGGACGTGATGGACGGGCATTTTGTGCCGAACATTACGTTTGGTCCAGCGATGGTGAGGGCTCTGCGGGCGGTGACGAAGCTGCCGCTCGACTGCCACCTGATGATCGAGAATCCGGACCAGTTCATCCCGGAGTTTGCGGAGGCGGGCGCGACCTTTGTGGGGGTGCACCAGGAGGCGTGCCGGCATCTCCACCGGACGCTGCAGCTGATTGAGCAGCATGGGATGCGGCCGGCGGTGGTGATCAACCCGGCGACTCCGGTCGAGATGTTGATCGAGGTGCTGCCGATGGTGCACCACGTGCTGGTGATGAGCGTGAATCCGGGGTTTGGCGGGCAGAAGTTTTTGCCGCTGGCGCTGGACAAGATCGCGCACCTGGCGGAGCTGCGGACGGAGATGGGCTTGAACTACCGGATCGAGGTGGATGGCGGGGTCGCTCACGATACGGTCGCCCGGGTCGTCGAAGCAGGAGCGGACATGCTGGTGGCAGGGTCGGCGGTGTTTTCGCCGAGCAAGACGGAGCGGAATGCGCGGGAGCTGTTGCGGCTGGCGCGAGAGGCGGCTGCCAAGGACGAGGCGGGTGTGGACGGCGATGCAGGAACGGGGCCGGAAGACTAGAATGTTGGCACGGCCTGCACGCGGGAACGCGGAGCAGCGATGGAGTTCGACTGAGTGATGAATCGACGTTTCTTTCCCAGATCTTTCTTTCCGACAACCAGGTCCGGCCTGCTGGCCGGGGTCGCAGTCGCGGGGCTTTTGTTGAGTGTGGCCGGCGCTGGCGCGCAGGTGACGGGGTCTTCGCAGACGACGACGGATGCGCAGGGTCAGCAGCAGGAGAGCGTGACCCTGAACGCGCCTTTGAACGGCGTGAAGCGCCAGAAGAAGGAGAAGGTCGTCCAGTCCAAGGACACGAAGAAGGCTGCCCGGAAAGAGAAGAAGATCGATCCGCTGGTGGGCAAGGACGTCGGGCTGCCTGACAAGCAGCTGTACGACAAGGCTCTGGAGCAGACGAAGAAGGGCCACTTCGACGTGGCGCGGCTGGACCTCCAGACACTTTTGAACACGTACCCGGACTCGCAGTACCAGATGCGCGCCAAGCTGGCGATCGCGGATAGCTGGTACCGGGAGGGCGGGACGGCGGCGCTGACGCAGGCGGAGAGCGAGTACTCGGACTTCCGGGTGTTCTTCCCGAACGCTCCGGAGGCGGCCGAGGCGCAGATGCGGATTGGGGATATTTATTTCCGGCAGATGGACAAGCCGGACCGCGACTACACCAAGGCGACGCACGCCGAAGAGGAGTACCGCCGGATGCTGACGGATTATCCGGATTCGACGCTGGTGCCCCAGGCGAAGCAGCGGCTCCGTGACGTCCAGGAGGTGCTGGCGACACGCGAGAGCGGGATTGCAGGGTATTACTCGACGAAGTTCAACTGGCCGGCCACGATTGCGCGGTACCAGACGGTGGTGGATACGTATCCGCAGTACAGCCACATGGATGACGTCCTGATCGGATTGGGCGACGCGTATTCTTCCGAGGCGCGGGCCGTACGGATGCAGCGGCAGCTGCCCGAGGCGGCCAAGGCGCGGCTCGAGAAGATCTACGACGACCGGGCGGCGGACGCTTACCGGAAGGTGGTGCTGGAGCACTCGGCCGCACCGCACGTTGAGGATGCGAAGGACCGGCTGGCAGCGATGAATCTGCCGATCCCGACGCCTTCGGTTGAGCAGGCGCAGGCGAGTGCAGCGCTTGAGAACAGCCGTCAGCAGTACAGCCTCCAGAGCCGGGCGAAGCTCCTGGTGTTCCACTCGCCGGACGTGGTGCAGGCGGCACGTGTCGGTGATCCGACGCTGGTGGATCCGGCCCAGACGATTGCGCCGCATGTGACGCGGCAGCTGATGGCGGACTTCAATGGTGCGATCAATCCTTCGGCGGCGCCACGGACGGATGGGACCCCGGTTCCGGCGCCGACTACGGCTGCCGCAGGCGATACTCCCGCCACCCCGGCGACGCCGGCAGCACCCCTCGCGTTTCAGGATGTCCCCGCTGCAGGTGCGGGGTCGACCGGCAGCGCTGACTCCGGCGTGACGACGGCTGTGCCGGCGACGACGGGCTCAAGCGTTGGCGGCGGTGCATCGGTCGGTGCCGAGATTCTGACACCGGGTGTGCGTACCGGGGCGCCGGATCCGAATGGCGGGTTGAAAGCGGTTGGGCCGGGCGACACAACGGCGCTGCCGCCGGTCGAGAAGGCGGAGCCTGCTCCGGAGCAGGTGAACGACATCACCCCGGGGACGAAGCAAGCGGCGGCCCAGACGGCGCCGGCGAACGGGAAGAAGGCCAAGGCGGAGTACGACAAGGACGACGAATCGTCGAGCAAGCACAAGAAGAAGAAGGGCCTGGACAAGCTGAATCCGTTTTAGGGAAGGGGCAGTTCGGGACAGAAAGGGGACGGCCGCTTCGGCGGCCGTTCCCTTTTTTGCGTGTGAGCTCAGACGACCGGCACCCGGCGACGGCTCCGAGGAAAGAGCAGAACGGCGAAGAGAAGGATGATGACGACTGCGACAGCGGTGAACAGGGTGGGGCTAAGTGCGAGGCGGTGGCGGGAGCTGCCGCGACCGGCGAAGTTCGAGATATGGCCGCCGAGGACGAAGGCGTCTCCCGAGAGTGACTCGTCGCTCTCGTAGACGGCGTTGCCGTGGATGACCGTGGTGCGGCCGGAGATGCGGGCCTGCGAATCGACAACGGTGTTGCCACTGATCACGGTGGTGTTGCCGGAGACGCGGCCGGTGACGGTGAGATTGCCGAACAGGACGAGGATGTTTCCGGAGACATCGCCTTCGACCTGCACGGAGCAGAAGAGGCAGGTGGCATTGTGGATCTGCTGCCCGGAGGCGACAAAGATGTCCTGGCCGAGGTAGGTACGGTTGGCGTGTGGGCGGGGCGACGAGACGACGGATGGAGTGGTCTGGGCGGAGCTGGGCGGACTGGAGTGCGAGCACGGGGGCGGCGAAGCAGAGGAGCATCCCGGCGAGCTTTTGGGCGTGGACAGGCAGAGGCTGGCTCCCTTCGCGCGCTCGGAAAGTTATGCGCAGCTGTGAGCTACGCAGATGGAAGAACGAAGGTTCCATGCTTCGGAGCAGATCGTCGGGGCGAAGCTGCTTTTAGACGGGGTAGGGATACCGGTTACGGCGAACGAGAAAGATGACCAGACCGATGATGCCGGCGAGGATGAGGACCGGGGCGGCGAGGACGGTGAGGCCGAAGCCGCTTTTCATGATGGCGCGATCGCCGGCAACGGTTGCGCTCGAGGGGATCTCGGTCGTGCTGAGGGCGGCGGCGAGGTCACCGCCAATGTGATCGTTGTCGCCGAGGTAGAGCCTGCCGAAGAGGATGGCGACGTCTCCGGAGATGGTGCGATTGGGATCGGCGGTGACGGTGCCGAAGATGACGGCGATGTCGCCGTGGACGTCGCCGTGGATGTTGACGGAGCAGAAGGCGCAGGCGACATCGCCGACGGTGTCGCCCTCAGCGACATCGATGGGCGAGAAGATTGCGACGCGATCGTTGCCGTCGCCGTGGCTCCCTGCGCGCAGAAACATGAAGACGACCATGGCGGCGAGAAGAAGTTTGAACATGGAGCTGACCTCGATGGAGAAAGTGTAGGCCCGGCGGTTCGGTAGTGGAAGTGACAGATGTCATTCCGGCGGCCGTGGCATTCGGGAGAGTGCGTCACTCGCGAATGCTAGGCTTAACAGTCATGATCCGAGAGCTGCCAAAGGCATACGAACCAAGAGAGATAGAAGAGCGATGGGCCGAGTACTGGGTCAGGGAACGGCTGTTTGACGTTTCCGGGGCAGCGGAGGGCAGCGATGCGGACGCGAGTAAATTCGTGATGCTGCTGCCGCCCCCCAATGTTACCGGCCGACTGCACATGGGCCACATGCTGAACCAGACGGAGATGGACATCCTGACGCGGTGGCACAGGATGCGCGGCGACGTGGCGATGTGGGTTCCGGGGACGGACCATGCGGGGATCGCGACGCAGATGATGGTGGAGCGGCAGCTTGCGGGCGAGGGCAAGACACGGCAGGAGCTGGGGCGGGCGGCGTTTGTGGAGCGTGTGTGGGAGTGGAAGGGTGTCTACGGTGGCGCGATCCTGGACCAGATGAGGCGGCTGGGTGCGAGCGTGGACTGGAGCCGCGAGTACTTCACGATGGATGAGCGGCTGAGCCGCGCGGTGAAGGAGGCGTTTGTCCGGCTGCATGAGCAGGGGTTGATCTATCGCGGGGCCTACATCGTGAACTGGGATCCGGCGATCCAGACGGCGGTGTCGGACCTCGAGGTGGTGCATGAGGAGCGCATCGGGCGTATCTATCATGTGCGGTACCCGCTAGCGGACGGGACGGGATCGATTGTGATTGCGACGACGCGGCCGGAGACGATGCTGGGCGACGTTGCGGTCGCGGTGAACCCGGCGGACGAGCGGTACACGGGCGCTGGTGGGAAAGAGACTGCGGCTGCCGTTGAGCGGTGTGGATGGCGGGCCGGAGCGCGAGATCCCGGTGATTGCGGATGAGTGGGCGAATCCGGAGTTCGGGACGGGCGCGGTGAAGGTGACGCCGGCGCATGATCCGAACGACTTTGCGATCGGGCAGAGGCATGGGCTGCCACAACTGACGGTCCTGGATGAGCGGGCGCATGTGTCACTGCCGGGCTCACCATACGACGGCATGGACCGGTATGTGGCGCGCGAGAAGATCGTAGAGGACCTGCGCGGACTGGACCTGCTGGTGGAGGTGAAGGAGCATACGCACGCGCTGGCGACCAGCCAGAGGAGCGGCGTGGTGATTGAGCCACGGCTTTCGATGCAGTGGTTTCTGAAGATCCAGCCCCTGGCGGACAAGGCGATCGCGGCGGTGAAGGAAGGGCACATCCGGTTTACGCCGGAGATGTATGCGAAGACGTACTTCGAGTGGATGGGCAACATCCATGACTGGTGCCTGTCGCGGCAGCTGTGGTGGGGGCACCGGATTCCGGCGTGGCATTGCGCGGCGTGCGCGAAGACTACGGTGGCGAGGGAGACGCCTGAGGCCTGCGAGCACTGCGGCGCGACGGGCGAGGCGCTGGTGCAGGAGACGGATGTGCTGGACACGTGGTTCAGCTCGGGTCTGCTTCCCTTCACGGTGTTTGGGTGGCCGGAGCGGACTGGGGATCTCGAGGAGTTTTATCCGACGCAGCTGCTGGTGACGGGATTCGACATCCTGTTCTTCTGGGTGGCGCGGATGATCATGCTGGGGACGCACTTCATGCTCGATGAGCCGATGGCGGACGGATCGGCGCGGACGCTTGCGGATGCGGTGCCGTTTCGCGAGGTGTATATCCACGCGCTGGTGCGGGATGCGGACCGGCAGAAGATGTCGAAGACCAAGGGGAACGTGATCGATCCGATCGACATCATCGAGCGGTTTGGGACGGATGCGGTGCGGTTTACGCTGGCGAGCATGGCCTCCCCGGGGACGGATATTGCGTTCAGCGAGGCGCGGACGGAGGGGTATCGCGCGTTTGCTAACAAGATCTGGAATGCGGCGCGGTTTCTGTTTATGCAGGTGGACCGCGCTACGGCGGCTGGGTACAAGGTCTCGATGCTTGATGCGGGAGGTGCGATCGGAGAGCTGCCGGAGGGGACGCCGCTCGAGACGCGATGGATCGTGTCACGGCTGCGGGGCGTGTGCTCCGAGGTGGACCGGGCGCTGGGCGAGTATCGCTTCGACGAGGCGGCGAATGCTGTGTACCAGTTCTTCTGGGGCGAGTTCTGCGACTGGTACCTGGAGCTGGTGAAGCTGCGGCTGGAGTTCGGTGAGGGAGCGGAGCAGAATGCGGTGACGGCGGTGACGCTGGCGTCGCTGGTGGGCGTGTTTGAGAGTGCGCTGCGGCTGCTGAGCCCGTTTATGCCGTTTCTCACGGAGGAGATCTGGCATGCGCTGTACGGGGATGCGGTGCCGGCGAAGTCGATTGCGCTGACGCGGTATCCGCAGGCGTCGGACTTCCCTGCCGACGAGGGATCAGTGCGCGCGATGATGACGCTGCAGGAGCTATCGTGACGGTGCGCGGCTTGCGGAAGGAGCTGGGGGTTCCGGAGAAGGAGCCGGCGCCGATCCGGCTCCATGCCGATAACCGTGTGGTGGCCCTGGCGGATGCGAACGCGGACATGCTGGCGCGGATGGCGCGCGTGAGCTCGGTGGAGTTTGCGAGTGAGCCGCTGGCGGGAGGCGATGCGCGCTCGACAGCAGAGTTCGACGTGGCGGTGGTGTATGAGCGGCAGATCGACGTTCCTGCGGAGCGCGAACGGCTGACGCAAGGAGCTGGCGAAGCTTGAGAAAGGGATGCAGGCGGCGGAGCGGCAGCTTGGCAACGAGGGCTTTGTGGCGAAGGCTCCGGCGCATATTGTGGAGGGATTGAAGAAGCAGGCGGCGGAGACGAAGGGGCTTTACGACAAGGCGAAGAGCGCGCTCGAGGCTTTGCCGAAGGCGTAGGCAGCCGGTGACAACGGCAAGGACCGGTGTGGGCGTCTGATAGGCCAGAGGAGATTTTCTATGGCAATTCAGAGTACGCCGCATACGGAGAGTCAGCAGAACAAGTCTGCGGTTGCAGACGAGCTTGACCCGAACCAGGACGTCCAGGACGCCGGTGTGGGCGAGGACGCCGGCACGTACGAGAACATGGACGGAGCCCAGACCGGCGGGACACGCGCCTTCAACGCCAACCAGAGCCAGGGTCCGAAGCACAACACCGAGCAGTTTTCCGCGGCACAGACCGGGACGACGAGTACGCGGACGCCGCAGAGCGAGAACCAGGGGATCACAAACCACTCGGCGAGTGAAGAGAGTGCACGGCAGGAGAAGGTGGTGAAGGACCGGCCGGATTCGCTGGCAGGTGTGAACCAGACGGGGAACAAGGTCTAAAGGCAACAGAGCAAAAGAGACAGAGGCGCCTCCCTTGCGGGCGGCGCCTTTGTTCTTTGTTGCCTGAGCTGTTATTCCCCGCGGTGCCCCTTGCCGACACGGCTGACGTTTTGCGGCGGCTCGCGGAGGCCTGTGGGGTGGGCTCCGTGCCGGAGGTTCCCTTCGGGCTTATTCTGCGCGTTTTCCTTGTCGTTGACGTACTTGCTGGCTTTTCCGCTGAGGTGGGCGGCGTGCGAGTGAGCGTGGCCGCCCTGATCGGGGAGGGGTACCGGATCCACGTCTTCGCCCTCGATGGCGTGGGCGTCGAAGTCTTTCATGGCCTGCTTGTCGGTGCCACCGATCGTCTTTGCGGGTTTCCGTGTTTCGGTGTGTTTGTTGCTGCTTGACATGTTCAGGAAGCTCCCTTTGTGGCTTCGGTGTCGCTGGTGAGGTTGGCTTCAGGCCCGGGTTTGGCCTCGGAGGTGTCTACGGGGATGTCTCCGAAGTCCTGGGCACCGTAGTCATAGTCGGTGCCGCCGTCGGCCTGGAGCTCCGGCGGTGGTTGCTTGACACGTTCTTCCTCGTTCAAACCCCAGCCTTGTTCATGGGCGTACTCACTGGCGAGGCCTCGAGCGTGCTCGCCGAAGCCACGCGGCTCCGGAGGATGTTCTTTTGGATCGTTGCTCTGCATCGCGCACCCTTTCTTCTCTCGTACTTGAGATGAAGGCGAGGGCGAAGGGGGTTTTCCTGGCTTGCTACGGACGCCTGCTAGGTACTGGCCTCCACCTTCTTCTGGACCTCTTGATCGACAGCGATGGTGACGTTTTCGTGCTTGATGTCGAGACGAAGGCGGTTGAAGAGGCTCATGTAGATGTTGGCGACCCAGATCAGGGCGAACCAGGAGACGAGATAGCCGCGCCAGTCGTCGTAGAGCATATGGAAGCGGGTGATGAAGAGAAAGATCGCGGACACGTAATGGCTGAAGCAGTACTCGCAGGTGAAGAGATAGAAGAATTTGCGTGCGAGGAGGGGTTTGCAGCTTTGGCTCTTGTCTTTACAGAACTCCCGCGGCTCGCGAAAGACTTCCTCGTGGGTGACGGTCCAGGAGGCGCAGGCTATGGGAAGTGCGAGCAGCACAAGGTAGGCGAACTGGCGCGATAGCGTCATCATCAGAGGTTTCGGTACTGGCAGTAAGATGCAGATGGCGGCCGGAGGGCTGAGGGGAATGGACTGGAAGAGCAAGCGGGTCCGAAAGATTGTGGAAGCGGCGCTGGCCGAGGATAAGGTCGTCGACGATGTGACCACAGCGCTGACGGTTGCCAAGGGAATGAGGGCAATCGGAACGATTGTGGCGAAGCAGCCGTGCGTGGTGGCTGGGCTGGGCGCGATTCCGATTTTTCTGGAGAGCTTTGCGGAGATGAACGGCGGATCCGTGGGGCGGTTCGAGGTGGTGAGCCATCCGGAGATCTTTGACGGCGTGCGGGTGAGGAGCGGGCAGACGCTGGCGGTGATCCGACACAACGCGGCGGCGCTTTTGTCGTGCGAACGGGCGATCCTGAACCTACTGCAGCGGATGAGCGGCATTGCGACGATTACGCACCAGTACGTCGACGCGCTGGCGGGAACGAAGACCAAGGTGCTGGACACGCGCAAGACCATCCCCGGACTGCGAACCCTGGACCGATACGCGGTGTGTTGCGGAGGGGGTCTGAATCACCGGCAGGATCTGCAGGACGGCATCCTGATCAAGGGGAGTCACATCGCGCTGGCCGGCGGCTTGCCTCCTGCGCTTGAGAGAGCGCTGAAGGGCAGGAAGCAGGGGCAGGTGGTGCAGGTGGAGGTCCGATCGCCAGAGGAGCTGGAGCAGGCGATCGAGGGCGGGGCGGAGTCGATCCTGCTGGACAACATGACTCCTGCAGCGGTGAAGCGGGCGGTGAAGCGTATTCGGGAGGCGACACCGAATATGTCGATCGAAGCTGCGGGTGGCGTGACGCTGGAGACGGCGCGGAGCTATGCGGAGGCCGGCGTGGACTACATCACGGTTGGCGCCCTGACGAACTCTGCGCCGGCGGTGGATCTGAGCATGCGGATTACGCCTGATGTCACCTAGGGATGGGGACGCGGCCGGCTTCGACTTGAGCGCGGTGGCTGCGGGTCTCGAGGGAACGAGGTTTGCCGGGGTGGTGCGGCACTTCCCTTCCGTGGGTTCCACGAACTCGCTGGCGCTTGAGGCAGCGCAGGCGGGAGCACGGGAGGGCGTGTGGGTTGCCGATGAGCAGACAGCAGGTCGCGGCCGAGGCGGTCACGCGTGGCACTCGGCGGCGGGCGAGGGGCTGTATGTGAGCGCGCTGGTGGTTCCCCGGGTGCCGGCCTCCCGGGCGCTGTGGATCTCGCTTGCGACCGCACTGGCGGCGCGACGGGCGATCGCGGAGGTGAGCGGTCTCGAGCCCGATATCCGGTGGCCCAACGATCTTCTGCTTCGGGGCCGCAAGTGTGGCGGCATCCTGGTGGAGAGTGCGATGACTGCGGCCCAGGGCGAGGCTGGAGAGACGATGCGGTATGCGGTGATCGGCATGGGGATGAATGTGGAGCACGAGAGCTTTCCGGTCTCGCTGCGAGAGGTTGCTACTTCGCTGCGGATGGAGGTGGGGCACAGGATCGCGCGGCGCGACCTCCTGATCGCGTTGCTGCGCGCGCTGGACGACGAGCTAGGGATGCTGGACGCGGAGCATGCGGGTACGCTGGGCGACGGGCCGGGGCTGCTGGAAAGGTTTGCGTCGGCTTCGAGCTGGGTGGACGGCAAGCGCGTCAGGGTGGGAGAGGGTGACGGCTATACTGGCGTCACGGTGGGGTTGAACCCGCAGGGATTTCTTCGCGTGCGGACAAGCGATGGGAGCGAGCGGATTGTGCTCTCGGGCGGTGTCCGCGAAGCAGAAGTAGAAAGCTAGACGAGGTGAGATAGCGATCATGCTACTGGCACTCGACGTTGGAAATACGAATATGGTTCTGGGCCTCTACCGATTGAACTCGGGAGAGGGTGGAGCTGCGGAGATGGTGGCGAACTGGCGGGTGACGACACCGCTTTCCCATACGGCGGACGAGTTTGGGCTCTTGCTGAAGAGCTTGTTTGGGCTGCGCGATCTCGAGCTGAGTGCAGTTGACGGGATTGCGATCGCCTCGGTGGTGCCGCCGCTTGACTCTGCCCTGAGACAGATGTGCGATGTGTATTTCAAGATCAAGCCGCTGTTTATCGAGCCGGGCGTGAAGACGGGGATCCCTGTACTTACGGACAATCCTTCGGAGGTCGGCGCGGACCGGATCCTGAACTGCGTTGCCGGCTACGATAAGGTTCGTGGCCCGGTGATTATCGTGGACATGGGAACGGCGACGAAGTTCGACGTGGTTTCGAAGGACGGCGAGTTTCTTGGGGGCGCCATTGCACCCGGGCTGGGGATCTCGGCCGATGCGCTGTTCAATCGGGCAGCGAAGCTCCCCCGGATCGAGATCAAGAAGCCACTCAAGGTTATCGGGACGGGTACGGTCGACAACATCCAGATCGGGTTGTACTACGGGTACATCGGGCTGGTGGACGGGATCCTGGAGCGGATGCTGGCGGAGATGGGACCGGAGACGAAGACGATTGCCACCGGCGGCCTGGCGGGCCTGATCGCGAGCGGGTCGAAGTACATCGGATCAGTCGACGAGATGCTGACGCTGACGGGGCTGCGGCTTATTTATGAGCGTAATCTCGACCGGCACAAGCGACGGGGCGGCGTTTCGGCGTGAACAGGCCGCCGCTGTGATGTATTTGTAACCGATGCAGAACTATTTCAATTACTTCACCGAGATCGAGGAGAGATTCCAGCAGCGCCGGGGTTCCCTGCTGATGCTTTCGACGCTGGACTGGGCTTTGATCGAGACGTGGAGAGAGGCTGGCGTGCCACTCGAAGCGGTGCTTCGCGGAATCGATAATGCCTTTGACAAGCACGACGCCAAGGTGTCGCGGGCAAAGGTGCGGGTTCGGCGGGTGAACGGGCTGGCGTGGTGTGCGCAGAGCGTGCTCGAGGCGGTGGAGGAGATGCAGGATGCGGCGGCCGGCTCGGCGGGTGCAGCGGATGTGCCCGCCGCGGCTGTTGAGAGTGGGTTTGAGGGCGAGCGTGTGGCGCGGTATCTCGAAGAGAATGCGGCAAAGCTTGATGCTGCGGGGCTGCCTTCGGCTTCGGCCGAGGTGGCGAGCGAGGTCTCTCTCCGGCTGCGTGCCCTTGCCCTAGAGACGCGAGCATCGGGGGGAGCGCGCGCGCTTGAGGAGCTTGACCGGACGCTGACGGTGCTGGAGGAGCGGTTGATTGCGGCGCTGATGACGGCCGCGCCGGAGGAGCAGCTGGTGGGTTTGCGGGAGCAGGCTGCGCGCGAGCTTGCGCCTTATCGTGGAAAGATGCAGGCCGTGCAGATCCGGCAGGTGCAGCAGCAGTTCCTGCAGAAGCGGCTGCTGGAGAGTTTTGGGCTGCCACGGTTGAGTCTTTTCTATATGAGTCACGGATGAGGGTTGCGATCGAGCGGGTGGTGTACGGGGGCGATGGGTTGGGGCGGGCGGGGGACGGGCGCACGGTGCTTGTACCGTTCACGCTGCCGGGCGAGTGGGCGGAACTGGATCAAGACAAGCGCCTGATAGGGATCGAGGAGCCGTCGTCAGGAAGGGTCGAGCCGGGGTGCCAGCATTTTGGGCGGTGTGGTGGGTGCCAGTACCAGCATGCGACCTATCAGCTTCAGATCTCGTTGAAAGCCGACATCCTGAGCGAGACACTGGAGCGTGTGGGGCTCCGGAACCGGCCGAAGATCGAGGTTCATGCGTCGGAGCCGTGGGGATACCGGAACCGGATTCGGCTGCGGGTGGAGGGTGGGCGGGTTGGGTATAACGTGCGGCAGACGAATGAGTTTCTGCCTATCGCAGAGTGCCCGATCTCGGCTCCGGTGCTTTGGCGGACGGCGGCGACGCTGGTGTCATTGGGGGAGAGTAGCTCGCTGTGCAGGCAGTGGTTGGGGTCGACTGAGGAGGTCGAGATCTCGACGACCGCGGATCAAGGGGCGGTACAGGTGCTGCTGCATCTGCGGGAACGGCGAAGTTCAGGGTTTGCTCGGTTTTGTGGTGAATTGTTGGGCGCTGTGCCTGAGTTGGTGGGTGTGGGTGTTGCGGGTGGAGAGAGCTGGGGCAAGGGTGGGCTGACGTATGTTCTTGAAAGGAAGAGCTATTGGGTGTCTCGCGGGGGGTTCTTCCAGGTGAACCGGTTCCTCCTGGATGAACTGGTGCGGATTGTGACGGACGGGCGTAACGGATTGTTGGCGTGGGATTTGTTTGCCGGGGTGGGGTTGTTCTCGCGGGTGTTGGCGGATGGTTTCGGGGAGGTGGTAGCGGTTGAGGCAAATGCAACAGCGATAAGGGACTTAGCGGCGGCGAAGGTGGGGAATGTGCGAGGGGTTGCGGGGTCTGTGGTGGAGTTTCTGCGGCAGGCGGCGGTGGGGCGGGAGAGGCCGGAGCTGGTGGTGATGGATCCTCCTCGGGCGGGTGCGGGCAAGGAGGTTTCGGAGTTGCTGGCGCGGTTACAAGTGCCGCAGATTGTGTATGTTTCGTGCGATCCGACGACGCTCGCTAGGGATTTGCGGGTGATGGTAGACTCCGGCTACGACCTCGCTGAGCTGCATCTGGTTGACCTGTTTCCGCAGACGTATCACCTGGAGACGGTGGCTGTTTTGCAGCGCTGATCGTGGTGATTTTGTGGTGCACGGACGGTACGTTTGCGGGCCTCGGATGGTGTTTGGGGTGGTGTTGGCGGGAGAGAAGGGGGGCCTTCGAGCTCGCCGGGTGGAAGATCGAGGAGGGCTCGGCCGGACCGGGTCGATCGGCTGCGATTCCGGCAGGCTCCGCTGCTGCTGGGTACGATCTGTTTCGCGGTAGGGGAGCTGCTTTCGCGGACGGGGTGGCGGCCGGCGGTGCTGCTGCTGCTGGCGATCGGGCTGATGGTGGGGTTGTGTTGGGCGGCGCTACGGTGGGGGCTGCGAGCGGTGCTTGTTCCGGTGGCGGGGCTTTGGGTGCTGACGGGCTGGTGGTGTGCGCAGGTCCGGCCGGCGCCGGATCCGCAAATGGCGCTGCTGGGCTATGCGGATAACCTGAGCCGCGAGGTGCGAGGGCGGGTGGTTCGGGTGAGGCCGCTGCCGGCGAGAGCGAACCCTGACGATGCGGACTCGGATGGTTGGCGCGGGGAGCAGGATGAGCAGGCGCAGGCGGTGGGGGCGCTGCAGATTGATGTGCGGGTCGACAGCGTGGAGTATTTGACACCGGATGTGTCACAGATGGTGCCGATGACGGGTGGGGTGCGGGCGACGGTGATCGCGGATGACGGGAAGCTGCCGGAGATCGGGTGCGGCGACGTGGTGGAGGCTCCGATGCGGATGCGGGAGCCGGAGCGGTATCACGATCCGGGTGCGTGGCAGTATGCGGACTACCTGCTGAGCCAGGGGATGAGCGTGCATGCAACTGTGCATGCGGCGAAGCTGCGGGTGCCGGGGCACGAGGCGGGAACGATGGCGTGCCGAGTACAAGCGGCGCAGGCGTGGGCGAGCGGGCGGGTGCTGAGGTATGCGCGGTCTCGGGCGAACCGGATGCTGCCGCGGGCGATGCGGTTGACGGCGGATGATGCGGGGATGCTGAACGCGATGCTGTTCGGCGACCGGGCGGGGCTGAACCACCAGCTGCGGCTGGGTTTCGAGCGGACGGGATCGTTTCACCTGTTCGTTGTTTCGGGGATGCACGTGGCGCTGGTGGCGGGCGGGATCTTCTGGATTGCGCGGAGGCTGCGGCTGCGGGAGATTGTAGCGACGCTGGTTACGATTGCGCTGACGGCAGGATATGCGGTGCTGACGGGGTTTGGAGCGCCGGTGCAGAGGGCGTTGTGGATGACCACGATCTTTCTCGTGGCGCGGCTGCTGTCACGCGAGAGGAGCGTGTTGAACGGATTAGGGGCGGCGGCGCTGGGAGTGCTGGTGTGGTCTCCGGAGGCGCTGTTTGAGGCGAGCTTCCAGATGACTTTTCTGGCGATTGTGGCGATTGCGGGGATGGCGGTGCCGCTGGGGGAGTGGAGCTTTCTGCGATACGCACGTGCGGCAGAGCACATCCGCGAAGAGTGGAGGGACGCGGGTATGGAGCCGCGGGTGGCGCAGATGCGGGTGATGCTGCGAGTGTGGGGCGAGGCGATGGCGGGCGTGCTGGGCGGGTGGGCGTTTGGCCTGCCGGCGCGGGTGGTGCGGGTGGGCCTCGTGGCTTTGGAGCTGCTGCTGATCGGTACGGTGGCGGAGATGGTGATGGTGCTGCCGATGGCGGCGTACTTCCACCGGGCGACGGTGTTTGCGCTGCCAGCGAATATGGTGAGCGTGCCGCTGGTGGGGCTGCTGATGCCGGTGGCGATCGCGACGTTTGCGGGCGTGCTCGTGAGTCCGTGGGTGGCTATGGTGCCGGGGGCAGTGACGGCGGCGTTGCTGCATGGGGTGACGTGGGCGATCGGGCGGATGAGCCACGTGGCTGCCGCCGATGTGCGGGTGCCGGGGCCGGCGTGGTGGGTGGTGGCGCTGGCGCTGGGGGCATGGGCGGTGGGCTGCTGGGCGGTTCGGCGGGGCGGGTGGGGAGCGATAGGGACGGCGGTGGCGCTGCCGCTGGTGGCGTTGCTGGTGTTGTGGCCGGAGCGGGCAACTTCGGGTGCCATGGGGGCGAAGGCAGGTGAGATGGAGGTGACGGCGATCGATGTAGGGCAGGGGGACTCGCTGCTGGTAAGGGGCGCGGACGGCCGGATGATGCTGGTGGATGCGGGCGGGCCGGTGGGTGGGGTGGATGAGGCGGCGCAGGCGACGGCGAACTTCGACGTGGGGGAGGAGGTGGTGTCGAGCTACCTGTGGAGCCGGCGGGTTCGGCGGCTGGATGTGGTGGCGCTGAGCCATGCGCACAGCGACCACATGGGCGGGATGCCGGCGGTGCTGCGGAACTTCAGGCCGAGGGAGCTGTGGGTGGGGGTGGATGCGAACACGGACGCGTACCGGGCGCTGCTGGCGGAGGCGGCGGAGCTGGGGATCACGGTGCGGCGGTTTCGGGCTGGGGACGCGTTTGCGTGGGGGGCGGAGCGGGTGGAGGTGCTGGCTCCGTTCCGTGAGTATAAGAATGCGGGGGCACCAAAGAATGACGACTCGCTGGTGCTGCGGGTGGATTACGGGAAGGGGAGCGTGCTGCTGGAGGGGGATGCGGAGGCGCCGAGTGAGCGGGCGATGGTGGAGAGCGGGCGGATAGCGCCGGTGACGTTGCTGAAGGTGGGGCACCACGGGAGCCGGAGCTCGACTACGGAGGAGTTTTTTCGGACGGCGGCGCCGAAGGAGGCGGTGATTTCGGTGGGCAAGGGGAACACGTTTGGGCATCCGCGGGGCGAGGTGATTGAGCGGATTGCGGGGGCGAGGGTGCGGATGTTTCGGACCGATGAGTTTGGGCTGACGACGTTTTTGATCGGGCGGGATGGGGGTATACGGGAAGTGGTGGGTAGCGAGTGAGGGGCGGCTCCGGGCGGGAGCCTTGGGGCTACGAGAAAGAATGAAGGCCCGCCAGTTGCGGGCGGGCCTTTGGTTCTGTGTGAGCTGGGCAGGAGTCTAGTGATGACCGCCGCCGTGAGATCCGCCACCGCCGCGGGGTCCACCGCCACCGCCACGATATCCGGGGAGGGCGTGTTCGCCGCCGGGCTCGTGACCGGGGTTGCCGATATGGCCCTGGCCGTCGCGGGCTTCGTTGCCATGGAAGTGGTTGAAAGGCTGTTCGCCGCGGTCAGGGAAGGGTCCGTGATAGCCGTAGTGGGGGTCGTAGCGGTTATCGACGTGTCCGTAGAAGCCGCGCGGACCGTGGAACCAGGGACCGGCTCCGATGAAGACGCCGCCGCTGTACCAGTCCGGGCCGTAGTAGCCGTAGGGGGCGCAGCTGTAGGGGGCGTAATCGAAGTAGCCGTAGGGACAGACGGGCGGAGCTCCGATGCTGACGGAGATCTGCGCGGGGGCGGCGGCCGATGCGCTAAAGAGAGCTGCAGTGAAGATGGAAGACGCAAGTAGTTTGAAACCAGACATTTCGTTCACCTCGACTACTTCTTTAGAGCACCAATCGCGGGGGGAAGTTGTGCCCGGGACGGCGTCATGCGACGGAAGCTCGAGCCTGGACCGGGCCCGGTTTGGGCGGGGCGGATAGACTGCAAGCCATGGTGCTGGTGCGGGCGGTGGAGGCGGATCTCGGGGCGGTGGTGAGGCTGGCGAACCAGGCGTACCGGGGGACGGGGGATGGGGCGGGGTGGAACTCCGAGGCGGAGCTGATCGAGGGGGATCGGCTGACGGAGGCGCGGCTGCGGGAGGATCTCGGGGCGAAGCCTGAGGCGCACCTGCTGGTGTACCGCGACGTGGCTGAGGGGCCATTGCTGGGGACGGTGTGGCTGGAGCCGACGGCGGCTGCCGGGGCGTGGTATCTGGGGCTGCTGACAGTGCGCCCGGATCTCCAGGCCAGGGGATTGGGGAGAGAGCTGATGGCGGCTGCGGAGGAGTATGCGAGGGAGCGTGGGGCGGTGCGGATGCGGATGTCTGTGGTGAACGTACGGGACACGCTGCTGGCCTGGTATGGGCGGCGGGGGTATCGGCTGACGGGAGAGAGGGAGCCGTTTCCGTATGGGGATGCGCGCTTTGGGCGGCCGCTCCGGGAGGGGCTGGAGTTTGTGATGCTGGAGAAGGAGCTTTAGGGAGGGTTCGCGCGGGGGGAGGGCGACGGGGAGGTTGGTCGCCTGCGGTGCGTGGGGAGCTACTTGGTGCAGGGCTTGTTGTGGTCTGCGTGGGCGCCGGCGGCCTTGGCGTCAGCCTCGGACATGTACTTGCCGTCCTTGGTTTTGCCGTAGAAGTCGCTTCCGGAGCAGTGGTAGACCTTGGTGGAGGTGTTGACCCAGACGAGGCCTGGACCCCCACCGGGCGCCGCCGTACGCGCTGCGGCTGCGGCGGCGGGGCTCTGATGGGTGGCCGGCTTGGCGGCTACGGCGGTCTGCGCGGGAGGGAGCACGGGGGCGCTGGGAGCCGGGGCGGGGGTGGCGGTGGGTTTCTGTGTGGGGGCTGCCGCCGCCGCTGGCGCGGTGGCCGGGGTTGAGGCGACGAGCCAGGTCTGGACGCCCTTGTGTCCGCGGCAGGCGCCTTCCTTTTTGGCGGCGCTGGTGTAGGTGCCGTCTTTGCATTGGCCGGTGGAGCCGGCGGGGGCCTGGGCGTGGAGGAAGGGGCTACAGAGGAGGGCAAGGGTGGACGCGAGGATCCATTGTGGTCGTGTCATGGTGCTCCGATCATGGTGAAGATTTGGGCCCGGGGGTGAGTCGCGCAAGTCTAACGTGTGGGGGGTGGAGCGTCGAGCGGATTGAGCCGTCGAGTTTGCACGACGGTGCAGGTTCCCCCGGAGGTACGGGCGCCGATTGGCTGGCGAGCGATGGGGAACGGAGGTAGTGTATTGACCAAGGAACGTGGAGGGGCCATGGGGATCGGGAACGTGGAAGGGATGGAAGCAGAAAGGCCGGCGATGACGCCGGAGGAGCGGGCGGAGGAGGGCAAGCTGATCCGCCGGCTGCAGATGATGATGAACATGGTGATGCAGGTGATTGCGCAGGATGGAACGCTGACAGTGGACGACGCGTCGCAGATGATCGCGGACAGCCGGAAGGCGGCGCTGGCGATGTTTCCGGGCAAGGAGCTGGCGTACGACCTGATCTGGCGGCCGCGGTTTCAGCGGCTGATGCGGGAGCGGTTCCGGATCATGTAACCGCTACGGTCACTGAGCGGGGGAGGCTGGCGTGTTGCTCGAGGTGGCGGGCTTCGGTGGCACGGAGACCGTGAGGCCGGTGATGTCGGAGTGGAGCAGGAGTGGCTGCTCTGCGATGCCGAAGGAGCGGAGGGTCTTTTCTTCGGTGTGGCTGGGCGGCATGCACTGGGAGCAGTTGGGAATTTCGGTGCGGGTGACGTCCCGAGCGCGGGTGACTTTGAGTGTGTACTCGCCTTCGGGAACGTAGAGGAAGTGGAAGGCTTCGTCGTCTTTGCTGACGTCGGTGGAGACGAGCTGGGTGTCATCGTCGGTGTAGTGGATTTCGACGTGGGCGGCGTTGACGGGGCGACCGGTGGCCGCTTCGCGCACGGTTCCGGTGATGGCGTGGAGGGTGCTGAGGGGGATCTCGATATCGTTGGCATCGGAGTCTTCGCCATCAGCGAGCTTGATGGCTTTGGCGTCGCGCTGACGCATGGCATTGCCGGAGTAGATATCGAGCGAGTAGCGGGTGTTGCCGGCGGAGGAACGACTGTCGCTGAAGATGTGGTTGAGCTGCAGGTCGGAGATTTCGAGAGAGGTCTTGAGGAGGTACTCGCCGGCGGGAAGGCCGGTGACGCGGAAGCTGCCCTGGTCGTTGGTGTTCATGGAGCTCCAGGAGGTGGAGAGAAGCTTGGTCGAGAACCTCCTCCACTTGCCGGAGGTGTCCTTGCGGTAGAGGGAGATGCCGGCGTTCGAGTCGGGGGTGCCGTCATCAAAGTGGATGGTGCCGGAGATAGTGGCGCCTTTGAGGAGGTGGACCTCGGCGGTGGAGGTGCGGTTAGGAGCGACGGAGACGGGGGTGAGGAGGGTGGTCATAAGGGCGGCGGTGGCCGGAGTGGGATGGTTGAGGTCCTGCCGGGAGAGCTGGGCGAGTGGCGAAAGGTAGCCGATCTTTTCGGCGATGACGTAGTAGTTGCCGGGCTTGACGTCTTGGATGATGAAGGAGCCGTCGAGAAGGGTCTGGATGACGGTGGTGACGGTGTAGGGCTCGGTTTCCGAGTCGGGCTTGAGATCGGAGGAGTTGAGATCGACGACAGGCTGAAGGACTACGGAGGCCATGCGCGCGGGGAGGTGGGTGTCGTCGCAGATGACGTGGCCGGTGACGGTGCCGGTGGGTGCGGGCTGCTGGGCGGCTGCGGATAGGGTGAGCAGGAGGAGCAGGGTTAGTGGGCGCATGGGGGCGGCTTCCTGGTTAGCGGAAGTATAGCGGGGTGATTGGGGCTCCTTTTGCGGGAGTTGGGGATGCAGGTCTCTCCGCTTCCCCTTTCACTCGCTTCGCTCGCTCGAGGTCCGGTCGGGATGTCAGGAGGGGAAGGTGGTGGTCAGGGAGCTTTCGGGAGGGCGTTAAGGGGAGTTTTAGTGGGAGTGGCGAGGCCGACGAGCTCGGTGACGCTGCGATCGGCGAAGTTCGAGATCCAGAGATTGCCGCTTGCGTCCGCCGCGATGGCGAAGGGCTGGAGGGAGGTGGGGGTCGGGCCCCAGCCGGCGGCGGGGGAGAGGATGCGGCCGGGCTGGGGGGAGCCGGCGCCGGCGAGCTCGGTGACGGAGTTGCCGCGGAAGTTGGCGACCCAGACGGTGCCGGCGGCGTCAACGGCGATGCCCTGGGGATGGAGGAGGCCGCCGCCGGTATAGCCGGGCGAGAGGACCGCGCCGGTGGGGGAGACCTCGGAGATGCTGTCGCCGAGGTAGTTGGCGACCCAGATGTTGCCGGCGGGATCGAGGGCGAGGCCGGAGGGGCTGTTGCAGCAGAGGACATTGAGGGTCTGCTGGCCGTCAGGGGAGATGCGGGTGATGTTGTTGGCGCCCGCGGAGGCGACCCAGGCGTTGTGGGCCCCGTCGATGGCGATGGCTGTGGGAAAGGCGAAGAGGCTGGAGAAGTATCCGGCGGAACCGGAGAGGGGGACGCCGGTGGGGGAGAGCAGGGTGAGGTGGGAGTTGCCGTAGTCGACGGCCCAGGCGGTGTTGTTGGTATCGAGGGCGATGGCGACGGGGTAGTTGAGGCCACCGGAGGAGAAGCCGGTAGTGCCGGAGAGGGAGGCACCGGTGGAGGTGAGGACGGTGACTGAGCCGTAGCCGCCGTTGACGCTGGCGGGGCTGGCCTCATCCGTGACCCAGATGTTGTCTGAGGGATCGATTGCGAGGCCGTAGGACTCGGAGAGGCCGAAGCCGGTGAGGCCGGTGGGGAAGATGGGCGTGCCTGTCGGGGAGAATGCGGAGACGACACCGGAGTAGCTGGCGACCCAGACGGTGCCGGTGGAGTCGATGGCGAGGGGGCCGGGGTCGATGAGGCCGCCTCCGGTGAAGGTGAGGGGGAGGGTCCAGTCGGCGGGGCTGGAGGGGAGGGTGGGGCTGAAGGCGGTGCCGTCCTGGGAGAGGTTGTAAAGGGCGAGGACGTTGTTGCCGGGGTGGTGGACGATGGCGATTGCGGCCTGAAGTGTGTCGGTGGGTGGGGTGGGATCGCCAGCAGCGGAGAGGGCGAGGAGTGAGGTGCAGCGGAAGAGCGCGGGCCCGGCGTCCGCGGTGCAGGCGTCGAGGAGGTTGGCGAGGGAGTTGATGCGGGGGGCCGGGGAGGTGCCGGTGGAGGGAAAGGTGGGGCCGGGCGAGGTGCCGGTGGTATTGCCGGCGAGCGAGAGGGCGATGCGGACGGCGTTTGCGAGTCCGATGGTGTTGGTCGGGGAGGCGCCGATGTTTCCGTCGGGGGAGAGGAACGGGGCGAGGGCCCAGGCGGTGGCGGCGGTCGTGGCTTCGTTGAGGACGAAGCTGGCGTTCGAGGCGACGCTGTCGCAGCGGCCGAGGGGGACGGTGAGGGCGATGGCGGGGTTGGGGGAGCCGGTGCCACCAGGGCTTCCGCCGCGGGCTACGAGGTAGAGCTCGGAGGCGGCGGAGGGGCAGGTATATCCGGCGGGGATGGTGAAGGCGCCGGAGCTGTCGGTAACGGCGCTGGTGTCGAGCGCGGTGGGGGCGGAGCCGTTGCCGGTGACGCCGGCGGCGTAGAGCTGGATGGTGGCGGCAGTGATGGGCTCGGTACCGGCGAGCGCGTGTCCGTGGATCGCTACGCCGGTTCCGTTGGGGGGCGGTGGGGGCGGCGGATCGGAGTTATGGGAGACGGTTCCGCCACAGCCGGTGAGGGTGAGGGCTGAGGCGAGGAGGAGGGTGAGACGGAGGCGGAACACGGTTGGGGACGATGGTAAATGTTCGGGGTGGCGCTAGTGCCGGTAGGGGCGGAGGAGGTCGTCGAGGTTGAGGGAGGTTAGGAAGGTTTCGGTGGCGGCGGTGAGCTGCTGGCGGGCGAGGTCGGCGGGGATGGCGGTGTCGCGGGTTTCGGTGCGGAGCATGACGGGGATGGGGCGGCCGGGGTCGTGGAGGAAGAGCGAGGCGGGGGAGGGGCGGCTGTAGACGAAGCCGAGGTGGCGGCGATTGTCGGAGTACTCGCCGCAGGAGGAGCCCTGGCAGAGGGTGGTGGTTTCGAGGTACTGGGAGGCTCCGTCGGCGAAGAAGGAGGCGCTGAAGCTGGTGCGGCCGGCGGCGGTGCGGACGGGGAGCTCGGCGTGCCAGATGGGGTCTTCGCCACGGGCGGAGTGGCAGATGAGGGTGTCGTGGGAGCCGAGGACGGGGGAGATGCCGATGCTGATGTGGGGGCTGGCGGGATCGGCGGGGGCGTAGTCGGCCCACTGAAAGATGACGGGGCCACCGGTGACGTACTCGTTCCAGGAGCGGCTGAGGGTGTAGGCGCCGATGTGGGCGGGAAAGGTGCCGAGGACGGCGGGATCCTGGGGGGCGAGGCGGGCGGCGGCGGCGTGGGCGCGGACCAGCGAGGCGGTGGTGATGAGGATCAGGACGGCGAAGGCGGCGAGGCGGGGGAAGAGGAGGCTGGTACGTGAGTGGGTGTGGGGAGCTGGCGCGGGGTCGGGACCGGGAGAGGCGGGTGTGGAGCGAGTGAAGTTTTCGGCGCGGCGGACGATAAAGGTGAGGAGCCAGGTGGCGAGGAGGAAGAGGGAGGCGCCGATGATGTAGTCGGCCATCTCGCCGTGGGGCTGGAGGCGCGGGATGTGCAGCGCAACGATGTAGTAGAGGACGAGGGTGCAGAGGCGGACGAAGTTGAAGAGGTATCCGAGGAGGACGGCGGCGACGACGAACAGGGCGTGCGGGAGTGCACGGAAGCGGTAGAGGTAGCCGACGATGAGGGCGATCATGCCCATGGTGACTGCGCCGCGGATGCCGTTGCAGCCGGGTGCGATGAACATGCCAAAGTCTGGGGTGAACATGAGGCGCATCTGGTCGGGCGTGAGCGGCTGCCCGAGGGCGTGGGCGAAGGCGCGGGCTACGTGGGCCGAGGTGCGCTGGAGGGGGAGATCGACGAAGACGTTGAAGACATGGGGGACGGGGTTGACGAGGAGGATGAGGAGGATGGGAAAGAGCGCGGCGCGGAAGAGGCGGGTGCCACCGAAGAGGAGGACGACTCCGGAGACATAGGCGAGGGCGACGAGGGAGTTGGGCGGGAAGTAGAGATTCCACTGGGGGGCGATGACAAGCACGACGACCGCGTGCTCGCGGACGTAGACGGCGAGCGCGGTGGCGGCGAGCAGGACGAGGCCCCACCATGTGCCGTGCATCTCCCAGCCGAGCGATCGCCAGGCGCGGAGGATAAGCGCAAACGAGGCGATGGGGACGAGCATGCCGATGGATTTGAGAGGGTCATTGACCCAGAGTGCCCAGAGGGAGAGGGCGGTGGGCCAGATGGTGATGGTGCCGAGCGCGGCGAAGAGGGCGGCGAGTGCTACCGCGTAAATGACAGGGAGGGTGGCGGAGGGACGGCTTGCGACGGAGAGGGGAGGAAGCGGGCGAGGTGAAGCCGATGGAAGAGTGGACAAAGGGTCTCCAATCTCGCCCGTTCGCGTGCGATCCGAGGTTGCCGGAGGTTGAGAGGAGTTATTTGATACGCAGCTTACGGCGGGAGAAGAAGAAGGCACCAGCGGAGCCGACGACGGCAAGGACCGCGGTCGGGTTCTCGGGGGAGTTGACGCATCCCGTTTGCGCGTGAAGGCGCGGAACGGAGACAAGGAAGAGAAGTGCGGCACTGAAGAGCAGAAGGGGGGATTTCTTCATGGATTCCTCAAGTGGAAGGTACGGTGTGGCTGGGCGCGTGTCAATGAAAAGCAGGGTCAATCGCGTTTGGGAGCGTGGCTCTATTCGGGGATGGATGACCCATGGGATGTAGAGCGGGTGGTGGGATGCCGGGAGAAGTTGAGTCAGGGGCGCGGCCTCAACCGGGGTGTTGGGCGAGCCACCGGAGGAGGCTGGGATTTTGTGATGCACGGAGGCGGACGCAGCTGCCGATACTGCTCTCTGCCTGAGGGAGGGCGCGCTCGGCGGCGTTGACGGGGTGTGCGGCGAAGAAGGTGGAGACTTCCCGGGCCTGTTCTTCGGTACAGAGCTGACCGGTGCCGGCGACGATACCGGCACCGACAAAGGGAGTGAGCTGCGATTCGACCTTGGGCCAGTTCCCCTGCATCCAGGTCCAGGTCTGGTCCCTTGCGTCACGGTTGTAGAGCAGGAGGATGAAGATGTGCGAAGAATCCTGTTTGCGGATGCGCCCGGAGGAGGTGAGCTCAAGGGTGCGGGTGACGAGCGCGGGAGCGGTGAAGCGGGCGAGGAGGCGGCGGGCTTCGGACTGGCGATTGGGGTCCGGGCTCTCGGTTGTGGCAGCGGCGACGACGCGGTCGTAAAGAGAGCTGTCGGTGGCGGCACTGGCGGCGACGTTGAGGGCGGCCTGGGCGAAGGCGGGGTCGAGGGTATCGTCGGGCTTTCCGGTGGCGGGGTAGACCTGATCGGCGATGCGGTTGGCTTCGGCGAGGATGGCGGGATCGCGGGCTGCGCCGAGGAGCTCGAAGAGCAGGGCCCGGCGTTGCTGGACGTCGATCGAGTCGGACTTCTTTGCGGGTCCGAGGCTGGCGTAGACGGGGGCGAACTGCGCGTGGAGGGCTGCGGCGAGGCGTGGACGGTCTGCGGGGGCGGCGATGATGGACTTGAGCTGGTTGAGCGCGGAGATAGCGGTGTCGAGTACGGGGCCGCTCGCGTCGGATTTGAGGGCGACGACGAGGTCGAGGAAGTCAGCGACGGAGGACTTGCCGGCGCGGGTGAGGGCCCACTGGTCGCCGAGGAGGCCGATGCGCTCGGGTGCGGAGAGGGAGGACTCGGCTTTGGGGACGATGGCGTTGAGCTCAGCGGGAGCGTACTGCGTTCGGTAGTAGCCCTTGTTGTCGGCGTTAGCGAAGAAGACGGGTACGGGGGCGTCGGAGGGCAGCGGAAGGGTGGAGGCGGTGGGCTCGAGGATGCGGCAGATCGCCCTGGTGGTGGATTTGAGGCAGACGGGGATGGTCCATTGCGGCATGACCCTGGCGGCGGCGGAGGTGTCGTCGAGGGTGAAGCGACTATGGGTCACCGGTATGCCGGAGCCCTGGCGAGGGCCGAAGCTGAGGAGCGGGACGCCGGGCTGGTCGATGAAGCTGGCCATGATCTTGTCGACTGGCTGGTGGGAGGTGGAGGTTTGCGCTCCCCAGAAGTCTTCGGCGGTGGCGTTTGCGTAGAGGTGGGCCGCGAGGTAGTTATGCACGCCCTGCCGGAAGGTTTCCTCGCCGAGGTAGTGCTCGACCATGCCGAGCACGGCACCGGCCTTGCCGTAGGCGATGCCGTCGAAAAGCTCGTTGATCTCTCCGGGGGTTTCGGCGTGGGCGCGGATGGTGCGGGTGGCGGGGCCGGCGTCGAGGTCCAAGGTGCGGTCGAGATCCTGGGCGACGTCTTCGGCGATGTTCCACTCAGGGTGCCACTTTGCGAGGGGCTTGTTTGACATCCAGGTGGCGAAGCCCTCGTTGAGCCAGAGGTTGTCCCACCACTGCATGGTGACCATGTCACCGAACCACTGGTGGGCCATCTCGTGGGCGACGACGGAGGCGACGTTTTTGCGGTCGGAGATGGCGGCGGTGCGCGGGTCGAGGAGGAGGTCGGTCTCGCGGTAGGTGATGCAGCCGAAGTTCTCCATGGCGCCGGCCTCGAAGTCAGGCAGGGCGATCATGTCGAGCTTGGGCATGGGGTACTTGATGCCGAAGTAGCGGTCGTAATAGGGGAGGATGTACTCGGCGGCTTCGAGGGCGGAGCGGGTGTAGGCGACCTTGTCGGGCGTGGCGCAGGCGCGGATGGGGACGCCGTCGGCCGAGCCCCTGGTGCACTGGAAGTCGCCGACGAGAAAGGCGACAAGGTAGGTCGACATCCTGGGCGTGCGGGCGAAGGTGAGGGTGTGTTTGCCGGGACCGGCGGGGGTGTCCGAGACCTGATTGGTGTTGGAGATGACGGTGTCGGATTTGTCGACCGTGAGGCTGATGTCGAAGGTGGCTTTATCTGCGGGCTCGTCGAAGGAGGGGAAGGCGCGTCGGGCGTCGGTGGGCTCGAACTGGGTAACGGCGTAGTTGCGCTTTTCTGTTTTGGAGAGATAGAAGCCGCGGAGCTCGTCGTTGAGGAGGCCGGTGTACTGGATGTGAAGGGTGACGCGGCCGGAGAGGGGCTGAGGGAAGGTGAAGGTGGCTTGTTCTTTCGCGGGGTCGAGCGAGACGGCGGCAGCGGCCGGGCCTGCAGTGACGGCCTGGAACTTGATCTCGGCGGCGTTGAGGGTGATGGTCGGGCTGGGGGTGTCGAGGGTGAGATCGATGGTCTCGTCGCCGGAGAAGGTGGCGGCCTTGAGATCGGGGGTGAGGTGGAGGGTGTAGTGCTCGGGGTGGGCGTTGGTGGGGATGCGTTGTGCGTGGGCGGGGGTGAGTGCGGGAATGAGAACGAGGAGGGGAACGACGGAGCCGGAGATCTTCACAGCAACTAGGTTACGGCAAGCGGGCAGGGTGCGGCTTTTGTTGGTTCAGGCCCGCCAGGGAGGGATGTACATTCCCTGGACAATGCGTGCCCACGTCTGCCTCGTTCTCCTTGTCGACTGGTGCCCACCTGCCCGGCCACAGAAGCCGTTTCAAGTTCGAGGGGAAGGACAGATATGGCCTCGCGATCAGAGGAGACGGCGGTCGGATTCGCGGATGGGGAGGTCGTTGATGCTGGCGTAGCGCTCCTTCATGCGGCCGTCGGGGGCGAAGATCCAGTTTTCGTTGCCGTAGGCGCGGAACCATTCGCCGGTCGCGAGGCGGAACTCATACTCGAAGCGGACGGCGATGCGGTTTTCGTGGAAGGCGAAGAGCTCTTTGCGGAGCTTGTAGTCGAGCTCGCGCTGCCATTTGCGGGTGAGAAAGGCGTGGATCTCGGCGCGGCCGTGGAGGAACTCGGAGCGGTTCCGCCATTCGGTGTCTTCGGTGTAGGCGAGGACGACGCGGTCGGGGTCGCGGGTGTTCCAGGCGTCTTCGGCGGCCTGGACCTTTTGGCGGGCGGACTCGAGGGTGAAGGGTGGGAGAGGCGGGGGCAACCTGGTCTCCTCTCGGGTGACGCTTTGGACGGGAGCGGTCAGCCCTGGATGGAGGCGGCTCGTTCGGAGCGGCCGGAGACCTCGGAGGCGCGGGCCTCGGCGTAGGCTGCGGCTCCGAAGAGGGCGGTGTTTTCGTTGAGGATGACGCGGACGGGCATGGATTCAAGGATGGGGCGGAGGCGGCCCTTGTCGAGGAAGGCTTCCAGGAAGGCGCCGGACTGGAGCGTTTTGAGGACCTTGGGGGCGATGCCTCCGCCGAGATAGATGCCGCCGGTCGAGAGGACCTTGAGTGCGATATTGCCGGCCTCGGCGCCGAAGGCTGCGGAGAAGATCTGCATGGTCTCGTGGCAGATCTCGCTTGAGCCGTCTTCGCCACAGGCGCCGATGACGGCGTTGGGGTCTTCGGCCTCGAGGCGTTCGCGGAGCCAGGCGGGCTCCTCCATCTTCTGGTCGTCGCGGAGGAAGGCGTAGACGTTCTTGATTCCGATGCCGGAGACGACGCGCTCAAAGCTGACGCGGCCCTCGAGCGTGCGGCGGAGGTATTGCAGAAGGGCGACATCGCGGTCAGTGCGCGGGGCGAAGTCGCAGTGGCCGCCCTCGGAGGGGATGGGGGTATGGCGGCGGAGATGGCCGTCCCAGATCAGGAGGGCTTCGCCGAGGCCGGTGCCGGCGGAGATGAGGCCGCGGTGCCCGACAGCGGAGGAGTCAGCCTTCTGCAGCGTGAAGATGCTGCTGGAGGTGAGCTCAGGGATGCCGTAGCCGTTGGCTTCGAGATCGTTGATGAGGAAGATGTGCGGGATGGCGAGCGTTTTGGCAAGGTCGCGGACGTCGAGGGTCCACGGGAGGTTGGTGAGCTTGATGCGACCTTCGCGGACGGGGCCAGGGCAGCCGAAGCAGGCGGCGACGACGCCATGGTCGGTGAGGGGCTTGTGCGGATCTCCGTCCGCGTCGGGATCTTCGGCGAGGAACTTGAGGACGATCTCGTCGAGTGAGGCGAATTCCGTCGCGGGGAACTTTTGATCGCGTACGGGCTGGAGCCGGCCGGACTCGAAGTTGTAGAGGGCGAGATGGACCTTTGTGCCGCCGACATCACCTGCAAGGATCATGTGGTCTTAGAGCTCCAGAGTGCCAACCCTATGCGAGCCACCGGTGGCCGTCAAGGTGTTGGAGGGCGGGGGAAGCTTGGCCGCGGCGGCATCGTCGAGGAGAAAGCGGAGCTTGCCGTTGGACGGGCGGATGAACTGCGAGGGGAGGCGCTCGGGGTCGTAGGGGCCGGTGAGGACCTCGGCGAGGACGTCGGTTTTGGCGGCGCCTTCGATAAGGAAGGCGACCTCACGGGCCTGGTTGATGACGGGCCAGGTGAGGGTGATGCGCCAGGTTTCCTTCTGGACGACGTGATTGGCGACCGAGAGGCGGCCGAGCTCGTGGAGGGCGGCGGTGTGAGGGAAGAGCGAGGCGGTGTGGCCGTCGTCCCCCATGCCAAGGAGGAGGAGGTCGAAGGCGGGGGACTCGGCGCCTTCGAGCTTCATGGAGTTGCGAAGGGTGCTCTCGTAGCGGCTGGCGGCCTCTTCGGGGTCGAGTTCGCCTTCCATGCGGAAGATGTTTTCGGGCGGAAGCGGGACCTTGCTGAGCAGGGCCTCGTCGGTCATGCGGTAGTTGGAGTCAGGGTCGGTGGGCGGAACACAGCGCTCGTCGACCCAGAAGAGCTGGAGCTTTGACCAGTCGAGGGCGTTGCGGAAGGGCTGGGCGGGATCGGCGAGGAGCTGGAACATCCGCTTGGGCGTGGAGCCGCCGGAGATGGCGATGCGGGCGAGGCCGCGCGTGGTGACGGCGTGCTGGGCGGAGTCGAGAAAGAGCTGGGCGGCAGCGGCGGCCACCTGGTCTGAGCTCGGCCAGGTGGCGTAGGTGACGGTGACTGGTTTCGGCATGGTGTCTTTCTGCGGTGTTGAGCTGCTAGCTCTTAGCTCTTAGCCAGGAGCGAGGGCGAAGATGACGGCACTTGCTCCCGGGAATGGCGGTCCCGGCTTTAGAGTTTGCGCCATTTGCGGCCGTCTGACTTGAGCATGGCGTCGGCGGCTGCGGGACCCCAGGTGCCGGCGGCGTAGTTGGGGAAATCGCGGACGGGATTGTTTTTCCAGGCTTCGAGGATGGGCGTCATGAGGGCCCAGGTGGCTTCGACGCCGTCGCGGTGGGCGAACAGGGTACCGTCTCCGAGCATGGCGTCGAGCAGGAGGCGCTCGTAGCCGTTGGCGGAGGACTTGCCGAAGGCATCGGCATAGCTGAAGTTCATGTTGACGGAGTTGATGGTCATGTTGGCGCCGGGGACCTTGGCGCCGAAGCGGAGGCTGATGCCTTCATCCGGCTGGATGCGCATGGAGATGACGTTGGGCTTGATGCCCTCGGCGCCGCGGCCGTCGGCGCTCTTGAAGAGCTGGAGCGGCGGCTGTTTGAACGTGATGGTGATCTCGGTGACGCGCTTGGCGAGTCGCTTGCCGGCGCGGATGTAGAAGGGGACGCCGGCCCAGCGCCAGTTTTCGATCTCCAGCCGAAGAGCGGCGTAGGTTTCGGTCTGCGAGCGCGGATGGACGCGATCTTCCTGGCGGTAGCCGATGACCTGCTTGCCGTCGACGGTGCCGGGGCCGTACTGGCCGCGGATGGTGTCGGCGGGGTGAATGGGCTGGATGGCCTGCCAGACCTTGAGTTTTTCGCTGCGGACGGCGGAGGCTTCAAACGAGATGGGCGGCTCCATGGCGACGAAGCTGAGGAGCTCCATGACGTGGTTCTGCACGACATCGCGGAGGGCACCGGCGGTCTCGTAGAAGGGGCCGCGGCCTTCGATGCCGATGGACTCGGCGGCGGTGATCTCGACGTGATCGATGTAGTTGCGATTCCAGACGTTCTC
This sequence comes from uncultured Acidobacteriaceae bacterium, assembly GCA_963850375.1. Lineage (GTDB taxonomy): Bacteria > Acidobacteriota > Terriglobia > Terriglobales > Acidobacteriaceae > Edaphobacter. The sequence goes on from CAWKKV010000002.1 coordinate 196,920, forward strand.
AAAGATGCCGTTGGCGAAGCGGAAGACGAGGATGTTCTGGACGGTCTCTTTGCCGAGGTAGTGATCGATGCGGAAGATCTGGTCTTCGGAGAAGACCTTGTTGACCTCGTCGTTGAGGGCGCGGGCGGACTCGAGATCGTGGCCGAAGGGCTTCTCGATGATGGTGCGGACCCAGCTCTTGGGGTTGGCGGGCTTGGCCATCTCGTGTTCGCCGAGGAACTTGACGATGTCGGAGAAGTACTCGGGCGCGACCGCGAGGTAGAAGAGGCGGTTGCCGTTGGTTTCGAACTTCCCGTCGAGCTCGGTGAGCTTGTTGTTGAGAGCGTCGTAGCCGCCGGCATCGTCGAAGTTCATGGCGTGGTACTGGATGCGGTCGACAAAGGGAGCGAGCTTGGGATCGTTCTCTTCGACGCCGCCGCCGGCGACGATGCCTTCCTTCATGTCGGGGGCGAAGCTCTGCTCAAGCGAGCGGCGCGCGACACCGACGACGGCGAAGTTCTCGGGAAGAAGGCCGGCCTGATCGAGGTGGTAGAGCGCGGGGAGGAGCTTGCGCTTGGTGAGATCGCCGGAAGCGCCGAAGATGACCACGATGCAGGGATCGGGCCTCCGTTCGGTCTGAGCGGTTGCGGTATTGACGGGGGAGGCTATTACCTGTGCGGTCGCCATGGAGATCCTCGGAGGTGAATTTTTGTGTGTGGGGCTGTGCGGCGCCGGCTACTCGGACTTCTTGACGGCGTGCCCGCCGAACTCGTTGCGCATGACGGCGAGCATACGGTCGGTGAAGTTGTTTTCTTCGCGCGAGCGGAGGCGGCGGATGAGCGACTCAGTGATGACCGGCGCGGAGACGTTGAGGTCGATGGCCTCGAAGACGGTCCAGCGGCCTTCGCCGGAGTCTGGCACATAGGCCTCGAGACCTTCGAGCGTGGGGTTCTTCTTGAGGGCGTCGGCGGTGAGATCGAGCAGCCATGAGCGGACGACGGAGCCGAAGCGCCAGATCTGGGAGATCTGCTCGAGATCGAGTTGCAGGGGCTGCTTGGCCTTCATGATGGAGAAGCCCTCCGCGTAGGCCTGCATGACGCCGTACTCGATGCCGTTGTGAACCATTTTGACGAAGTGACCGGCGCCCGAGGGGCCGACGCGTCCCCAGCCCTGATCGGGTGCGGGGGCGAGTGCCTCGAAGATGGGCTTGAGGTGATCGACAACTTCCTGATCGCCCCCGACCATCATGGAGTAGCCCTCTTTGAGGCCCCAGATGCCGCCGGAGGTGCCGCAGTCGACAAACTCGAAGCCCTTGGCCTTTTCGGCGTCGTGCCGGCGCTGAGTGTCCTTGTAGTTGGAGTTGCCGCCATCGATGAAGATGTCGCCCTTCTGCATCAGGGGTTCGAGCTTGGCGATGGTTTCGTCGACGGGGTCACCGGCGGGGACCATGAGCCAGATGGCGCGGGGAGCCTGGAGGTTTTTGACGAGGTCTTCGAGCGAGTCGACGCCGACGGAGCCCGTCGCGGTGAGCTTGGCGGTGGCGTCTTTGCTGAAGTCGAAGCCCACAACCTTGTGGCCTGCGAGACGGAGACGCTCCGCCATGTTGAATCCCATCTTGCCGAGGCCGATCATTCCGAGTTCCATGGTTGTGAGTTCCTTTCGGTTAGCTTATGCGGTTTGGATGCCGAGATTGCCGAGATCGCGTCGGAGTTGCGACGGAGATCCGAAGACGATGGTCTGCATCCCGAGGGCGCGGGCGGCCGCGCAGTTCTCGGGTTTGTCGTCGATGAAGAGGGCAGACGAGGGGTGGTGGCCGGAGATTTCGATGGCGTAGCGGTAGATGCCCGGGGCCGGCTTCATCTCGTGGAGGTAGCCGGAGCAGAGGAAGTAGCCGAAGTAGCGGCGGAGATCGAAGGCGTCGAGGCGATGGGCGTTGAGTTCCCTGCTCTCGTTGTTGAGGGTGGCGAGGCGAAAGCGGCCGCTCGCATGGAGTGCCTGGAGGATGTCGAACGACTCCGGATGAAGGACCCTGGACTCCGCGCAGACCAGCGGCCAGAGCCCGGCGAAGGTGAGCTCGAGTTGCGGGTTGGGAAGCAGGACAGTTTCGCGGAAGAAGTCTTCGGCAGAGGAGAGGCCGCGCTCCCAGAAGTAGTTGTGGGTGTCGTGGACGGCCTCATAGGCTTCGAGGTCGACACCGAGCGAGGACAGGACGCGTGCGCGCTGGTGGATATCCCAGCCGTTGGTGAGGAGGACGCCCCCGAGATCCCAGAAGATGGTGCGGATCTCGGGCGATCCGGCGGCGTCCATGCCTTGTTGCCGAGGCGTCACTTGGCTTGCAGCTCGCCTTCGGGGAAGTCGGCGCCGACAGTGGTCTGCTCCCAGGTGTCGAGCTCGGACTTCCAGTCTTCGAGGCGCTTGCGGAAGCGGGTGAGGGCAAGCTTGCCGAGGAGAAGATGCCTGGGCGGTTTGGGTGATTCGACCGCGGCGACGATGGCCTTGACGGCGCGGACGGGGTCGCCGGGCTGTTTGCCCGCCTGCGTGTGGAAGTATTCGCGGGTCTTGCCGGCGGTGGCGTCGTAGTCTGGGATGCGCGCTTCGGCTTCGACGCCGGAGCGTCCGAGGAAGTCGGTGCGAAAGGGGCCGGGCTCGACCACGGTGACGTGGATGCCGAGGGGTTCGAGCTCTGCGGCGAGTGCCTCGGAGAGGCCTTCGACGGCGAACTTGGTGGCGTTGTAATAGCCCCAGCCGGGCGATCCGATGAGGCCGCCGACGGACGAGAGGTTGACGATGTGGCCGTGGCCGCGCTGCCGGAGGTGCGGGAGAAAGGCGCGCGTGACGCTGATGAGGCCGAAGACGTTGGTGTTGAAGACGGGCATGAACTCGTCTTCGGTGGCTTCTTCGATGGCCCCGGCGAGACCGTATCCGGCGTTGTTGACGAGGACGTCGACGGGCGAGAAGCAGGCGGTCGCCTGGGCGACGACGGAGATGACCTGCGCGGGATCGGTGACGTCGAGGGCGTAGGCCTTGGCCTGCTCGGGATATTTCTGCTCGAGGTCGACGACCTTGTCGAGGCTGCGCGCCGTGGCGATGACTTTTCCACCTGATTGGAGGACCTCCTCCGCAAGGAGACGACCGAAGCCGGTGGAGGCGCCCGTGATGAACCAGGTTTTGCTTTGCGCTTGAGGTGTCATGAGGTTAGAGATGCGGCGAAGGCCCGATGAGACTCGCGTGCGCGGGGAGAGAGCCCGGAATCTTTGCACTCGCGAAGAAGATTTTTGCTGGCCGGAAAGCTTGATCTGCGTCTCGACTTCGGGGAGACGCTCCTGTGTTCCTGACCTCCATGCGGCTGCTTAGGAGTCGTGCTCGTGGCCCCAGCTTCGATCCGGGAGGATGTGGTCTTCGTATTGTGGCTGGAGGGAGGAGTCGACGTCGCGAGCGCGGGAGCGTGCGAGCTCCTCGATGGCGCGATCGTCCTCGTCCCTGGTGCGCTGATCGGACATGCTATTCGGTCCTGAGATTGAGGGGCGGCGCCTCCTGGTGGGTTGGTGCCGCCCCTCGGCTGTTATTTCTTCGTGTTGGCAACAAGCTTTTTCGCGAGCTCGACGACTGCGTTGACGTTGATACCCAGCTTGTCGAGAGCGATGGGGCCGGGTGCGGAGGCGCCGAAGCGGTCAAGGCCGATGATGCCGCCGTTGTGGCCCACATACTTCCACCAGCCCATGGTCGCGCCAGCTTCGACGGCGAGCTTGGGGGTGTTCTCCGGGAAGAGCTCGTCTTTGTAGGACTGTTCCTGCTCGTCGAAGACCTTGAAGCTCGGCATTGAGACGACGGTTGCGTTGATGCCCTGCTTCTTGAGCTCTTCGGCAGCCTTCATGATGAGTGAGACCTCGGAGCCGGTGGCGACGAGGATGATGTCCTTGCCGGAGTTGTCGAGCGCGTAGGCACCGTGCCGGGCGCCCTCCTGCACCTTGTACTTCTCGTTGTCGAGGACGGGAAGGTCCTGACGCGAGAGGGCCATGAAGCTGGCGGAGTGGCGTTCGAGTGCAAGACGCCAGCAGGCGGCGGTCTCATTGGCATCGGCGGGGCGGAAGTCTGTGAGCTGCGGGATGGCGCGGAGGGCCATGAGGTGCTCGACCGGCTGGTGGGTGGGACCGTCTTCGCCAAGGCCGACGGAATCGTGGGTGAAGACGTAGAGCGAGTGCGAGGACTGGAGCGCGCCCATGCGGAGGGCGGAGCGGCAGTAATCGGAGAAGGTGAAGAAGGTGGAGCCGAACGGGATGATGCCTCCGTGCGCGGCCATGCCGTTGACGGCGGCCATCATCCCGAACTCGCGGACGCCGAAGAAGACGTTACGCCCCTTGGGGTCTACGTGGAACGAGGGGGAGTCTTTGAAGATGGTCTTGGTGGAGGTGGTGAGATCCGCGGCTCCGCCGAAGAGCTCGGGGACGACTTTCTCGATGGCGTTCATGACGGTCTGGCCGGCGTTGCGGGTGGCAATGGGCTTTTCGGTCGGGAAGACGGGAAGGGACTTTTCCCAGCCTTCCTTGAGCTTCATGGAGGTGCGGCGGTCGTACTCCGCGCCGAGCTCAGGGTAGGCCTTCTGGTACCCCTCGTAGGTCTTCTGCCACTCTTCGTGGAGCTTTTTGCCCTTTTCCTTTGTCTTGCCCCAGTTCTTTGCGGCTTCTTCGGGGACATAGAAGCTCTTGTCTTCGGGGAAGCCGAGGTTTTTCTTAGTCTCCTTGAGGGCTGCGGCACCGAGGGCTTCACCGTGAACCTTGCTGGTTCCGGCTTTGGGGCTGCCGTAGCCGATCACGGTGCGGAGACGGATGAGCGACGGACGGGTCGTCTCGGCCTTGGCTTTGAGCAGAGCCTGCTCGATGGCTTCAAGGTCGTTGCCGTCATCGACCATCTGGACGTGCCAGTGGTAGGCCTCGAAGCGCTTGGTGACGTCTTCGGTGAAAGAGAGCTCGGTGGGGCCGTCGAGCGAGATGAGGTTGTCGTCGTAGAAGACGATGAGCTTACCGAGGCCGAGCGTTCCGGCGAGCGACGACGACTCGTGCGAGATGCCTTCCATCAGGTCGCCATCACCGCAGATGACGTAGGTGTAGTGGTCGACCGGGGTGTTGTTTTCGTGATTGAAGATGGCGGCGAGATGGCGCTCGGCGATGGCGAGACCGACGGCTTCGGCAAAGCCCTGGCCGAGGGGGCCTGTGGTGACCTCGACGCCGGGAGTTTCGCCGTACTCCGGGTGGCCGGGGGTGTGGGATCCCCACTGGCGGAAGTGCTCGAGCTGATCCATGGGGAGGTCGTAACCGGAGAGGTGAAGGCAGCCGTACTGGAGGGCGGAGGCGTGGCCGTTTGAGAGGACGAAGCGATCGCGATCGGACCACATGGGATCGGAAGGATCGTGCTTCATGAACTTGGTGTAGAGCAGGTAGGCGAGGGGAGCGAGGCCGAGGGGAGCTCCGGGGTGTCCGGAGTTTGCCTTTTCGACCATGTCGACGGCGAGGAGTCGGAGGGTGTTGATGGAGAGCTGGTCGAGCTCCTGCTGCTTGGCGTTTTGATCGCTCATTTTTTCCTTTTTCAGACTGTCGGCGCGAGTGTGCGGCTGCCGTTGGTCGTGTGATGCGAATATGGACGTTCCTGCACAGTGTACTAGCCGAGCGCCGTGAGAGCGGGTGGGGGTCAGGGCGTTGGGGTGGGCGTGACGATCCGGACCTCGATGTTTCTGCCCAGCCACTGGTCCGGCTGGTTGGTATGGGGCCAGGCCATCGTAAACAGGATGCTGCCGGTCTGATCGGGACGGGTCTGGATGTCGACGAAGGCACCAGGAAAGCCGACGGCGTTTGACTCGACATTGGTGTTGGTTCTCCAGGCGTCGGTGGTGTAGACGACACGGAAGAACTGGGCGTTGACGATGCGGAGAGTGAGACCGGCGACGATCTCCCGAACGGGCCGGTTGATATCGAAGATCTCGATGAGGCTGGTGAACTTGCGCTGATCGCGTGCGACGGCGTAGCGCTCCTCGACAACCGAGATGTTGTCGAAGATGCGGCCTTCGTGGGTGGAGCGAAGGAGCTTGATGTACTCGGCGTGGGCCCAGACGAGCGGCTGGGCGGAGCCGGCGGACTGGCCCAGGTACATGCCCTGGGAGGGCAGGTCGTCGTAGTCCCAGATCTGCTCGGGCAGCATGCCGCCGACGGAGCTGAAGTGCTCGATAGAGGCGATGAGATCTTTGACGTCGTGGCCGGCGGCGAGCTCGTAGTGGGCGCGCTCGCCGGTAAGCAGCGGCCAGGCACGGCCCTGGCCCCAGCCCTCGAAGGGGCCACCGTCTTTTCGCTGGCCGTAGCCGTCGTGGTTGTAGCGACGCCAGCAGACACCGGAGGGCGTTTCTCGTTTGAGCACGGCGTCAACGACCTTGAGGGAGTCGACGATGAGCGGGTCGTCGGCCCGGCGGATGCCATAGCGGACGAGCTCGAGGAAGCCACCGTCGACGACCTCGCGGGCCTCGAAGACGGACTGTTCGCCGGGTCCGCGGTTCGCTATGCGGATGGAGCCGACGGGGATCTCATCGTTGAAGAACGGCTGCCCGGGGGCGGGCGGACGAACTCGCATGTAGTGACGCTTCACCTCGGGATGGAGGATTCCCTCGGTGGTGGTGGTCCACTCGTCGAGGTTGGCCTCGATCCAGTCGGCGTAGGTCTCGAGATAGCTGGCGAGGGGTTCGACCGAGCGCGCCCGGGCGATGTCGGCCGCGCAGATGAGCGCGGCGATGACGATCGCGAGGGTGGAGGGGGAGTAGCCGGCGTTCTCCTCCCAGCGTTCCTGCTGGGTGACGGGGGCGTAGCGGACGAGGAAGCCGGCAGCCCGCTCGACAAAGGGGAGGATGTCAAAATTGCCGAGGGCATTGAGCTTCCAGAGCCGCCAGGCCAGAACGATGGGGAAGGCGACCTCGTCGAGCTGGATGCCGCTCCAGTAGGGAGTGCCGTCGATCCAGAAGTTCTGGGCGAAGCTGCCATCGGGGCGCTGGGTGCAGGCGAGATAGACCAGAGCGCGCAGGGCTGTGTCGGTGCGGCCGCAGGCGAGCATGGCGGTGGCCGACTGGATCATGTCGCGGGTCCAGACGAGGTGATAGCCACCGAGGTCCGAGTCGCCCTTTGCGTTGCCCCAGGGGATGGAGGCCGAAGCGATAAACGCGCCGGAGAAGGTCTTGTCCTCGTGGGTGAGGATGACGTTCTGGCTGATGCGGAGCAGCGCTCCGTTATCACCGGAGGCAGCACCGAAGCCATCGGGGACGCTGGCACGCTTCCACTGGAGGAGAAAGCGATCGCGATGGGCGGCGTAGGGTGTCGCGAGGGTCTGCATCATGTTGGAGAGAGCGGCATGATGTCCCTGGCCAAGAGCGACGGCGATGGTGAACTTTGGGTTACACCCGAGATCGATCTCACCGGTGAGCCCGAGATTGCCGTCGAGCGCCTCACCGAAGTGCCAGTCCATTTGGAGGTTGGTGGAGAGATCCTGGTATCCGTCGCTGGCACCGGCGTAGCCGCAGGAGGATTGGATGAAGCCGCAGCTGGCGCCGAGGGCGAGCGAGACGTTGTTCTTCCAGGCGAGGAGGGCACGCTTTCCAGCGACTTCGAGCGAGCGGGCGGAGTTGCCGGCGCCACCGCCATCGAGGTGAGGGGCGAGGAGGACGAAGCAGCGGAGGCGGGCGAGGAGCTCTGGCGGGGCGTCGATTTCGACGTACATCAGCACAACGGGATGGTGGGGGTTGGAGATGAACTCCTTGGTGACCTTGTAGCTGCCGCCGGGGGCGGTGGCGGTGAGACGGACGGCAGGAGCGCTGGCGTCGAGATAGCTGAATGCGTAGGTGAAGTCGCGCTTTTCCTCGTGGAAGAAGCTTTCACCATCGGTGAAGAGCAGCTCCATATCGCGGGTCTGCGGGCGATCGATGGTCGGAAAGTAGATCTCGTTCAGCGTTCCATGCGAGAGGGTGAACCAGATGCGGCTGGAGGCGGCGTAGGCGGTGGAGACGGCGTCTTTTTTGCTGGAGGTCCAGCGGGGGTCGATGCCGGGAGCGCCGAAGGCGGGGCCGTCGTCTGTGAGCCAGCGATAAGCGGAGATGGGTTCTTGCATGAGCCACCATTAGACCGCAAGTTCCGGTCGTGTGCAGACCGGAGTGATGACGGTGAGATGAAGAATTTCGAGGATGCGCGATGGAGCAGGCCGGTGCATCGCACCCCTCCGGGCTGGCATCAGATACGATGGCAAGCGCGGTTGAGGAGTCGCCGCCAGAGCTTTTGCATGCGCGCCCGCGCACCTGATCCGGGTTTTTATTCGGGTTTTCCGATCAACGAAGCAGCAGATCCACGAAGCAGCAGACGATCACAAGAAGCAGACAAGGAGACGAGCTGTGGCCTACGAACTTCCTCCACTTCCCTACGATTACGCGGCGCTTGAACCGCACATCGATGAAGCAACCATGAAGCTTCATCACGATAAGCACCACCAGACCTATGTGACCAACCTGAACGGCGCGGTCGAGAAGCATACGGAGCTTGGCAGCAAGTCGCCGGAGGATCTGCTGAAGGACCTGAACAGCATTCCGGACGACGTCCGTGCGGTGGTGCGCAACAGCGGCGGCGGGCATGTGAATCACACGATGTTCTGGCAGATCATGAAGCCGAACGGCGGCGGAGAACCGGCAGGCGAGATCGCCGAACAGATCAAGTCGGACTTCGGCTCGTTTGAGGACTTCAAGAAGCTCTTCAACGAGACGACGGCAAAGCAGTTTGGATCGGGCTGGGGCTGGCTGGTGTTTGAGGGCGGCAAGCTGAAGATCGTGACGACGCCGAACCAGGACAATCCGATCTCGCAGGGTCTCTACCCGATCCTGGGCAATGACGTCTGGGAGCATGCTTACTACCTGAAATACCAGAACAAGCGGCCGGATTACCTGGCGGCGTGGTGGAACGTTGTGAACTGGGAAGAGGTCAACAAGCGCTTCGCGACAGCGAAGAGCAGGTAGACCTTTCAGCTCTCTCGCGTGCTCGCCGTAACGACGGAACGAGGCCGCTGAGGGAGCCTATACTAGGTGCCTCATGAAGACGCTTCTTTTGCTGATCACGCTGCTTGGGGTGTTTGTCGCTGGGTACATGCTGGGCGTGATGAATTCGCGTCCGCATGAGCATCCGGCACCGGTGAGCAGGCCGAGCGGTGCAGATACGCCCTCCGGTGACCAGGAGTAAGGAGTTGGATTCGGTTCCCTTCGGTAAAGAAAGAGCCCCGGTTTTGGCCGGGGCTCTTTCTGTCTGCGAGGCCGGGAGCTTACTCCAGGTGTGAGCCACCGCGGGCGCCCTTGGGACGGCGGTTGGCCTGGAGGATGCGCTTGCGCATCCGGAGCGACTTGGGGGTGACCTCGACGAGCTCGTCATCGGCGATGAACTCGATCGATTGCTCAAGCGTGAGCTGCTTGTAGGGCACGAGGCGGAGGGCATCGTCGGAGCCGGAGGCGCGCATGTTGGTGAGCTTCTTTTCCCGAACGGCGTTGACGTCGAGATCGTTATCGCGAGAGTGCTCGCCGATGATCATGCCCTCGTAGACCTCGGTTCCGTCGCCGACGAAGAGGATGCCGCGGTCCTGAACTCCGTCCAAGGCGTAGGTGGTCGTCGTCCCGTTGCGGTCGGAGATGAGGGCGCCCGTGGGGCGCTGCGGGATCTCGCCCTGGTACGGGATGTACTCGCCTGCGATGGAGTTCATGACGATGGTTCCGCGGGTCTCGGTGAGCATCTCGTTGCGGAGGCCGATGAGACCGCGCGACGGCACCTTGAACTCCATGCGGACGCGGCCGGAGCCGTGATTGGCCATCTTGACCATCTCGCCTTTTCTGGGTCCGAGCCGCTCGATGACGGTGCCGACGAAGTTTTCCGGGATGTCGATGGTGAGGATCTCGGAGGGTTCCATGAGCTGGTCGTTGACGCGCTTGGTGACGATGGTGGGTCGCGAGACCATGAGCTCGAAGCCTTCGCGGCGCATCATCTCGATGAGCACGGAGAGCTGGAGCTCGCCGCGGCCGAGAACCTTGAAGCTATCGGGGGAGCCGGTGTCTTCGACGCGAATGCTGACGTTGGTGAGGAGCTCTCTTTCGAGTCGCTCCTTGATGTTGCGGGAGGTGACGAACTTGCCTTCGCGACCGGCAAAGGGCGAGTTGTTGACCGAGAAGACGATGGCGATCGTGGGCTCGTCGATCTTGATGGGCGGGAGCGGTTTGGGATCTTCAAGGGCACAGAAGCTTTCACCGATGGTGATGCCGGGGATGCCGGCGACGGCGACGATATCGCCCACCGCGGTCTCGGAGGTGTCTTCGCGCTTGAGGCCGTTAAAGGTGAAGAGCTTGGTGACCTTTACGGGCTGGAGGGTTCCGTCGAGCTTGGAGAGGTTGACCTCCTGGCCATTTTTGAGCGAGCCGTTGAAGACGCGACCGATGGCGAGGCGACCGAGGTAGTCCGAGTAGTCGAGGTTGGTGACGAGGATCTGGAGGTCACCGTCCGCGGTTCCGGTAGCGGGCGGGATGGTCTGAAAGATCAGCTCGAAGAGGGGCTGGAGGTCGGTTCCGGGCGTGGCGAGATCCATGGTGGCGGTGCCGGCCTTGCCGTTGGTGTAGATGATTGGAAACTCGAGGACGCTCTCATCGGCGTCGAGATCGATGAACAGGTCATAGACCTCGTTGACGACTTCCTGGGGCCGGGCATCGGGGCGATCGATCTTGTTGATGACGAGGATGGGCGTGAGCTTGGCCTCAAGGGCCTTTGAGAGGACGTAGCGGGTCTGCGGGAGCGGGCCTTCGGAGGCGTCGACGAGGAGGACGACGCCATCGACCATTTTCAAGGCGCGCTCGACCTCACCGCCGAAGTCGGCGTGACCTGGGGTGTCTACGATATTGATCTTCGAGTCGTGGTATTGGATCGCCGTGTTTTTGGCGAGGATGGTGATGCCGCGCTCTTTTTCGAGGTCGTTCGAGTCCATGACGCGCTCGGCCACGGCCTCATTGGAGCGAAAGGTGCCGGACTGACGCAGCATGGCGTCGACGAGCGTGGTCTTGCCGTGATCGACGTGCGCGATGATGGCGATGTTGCGGATTGCTTGGGCGGAGTTCGGGTTACTCACTGAGGAGGTTGGTCCTGTTCTTTAAGGTGACGAGGGTTCGCGCCCATGCGTGGGGCGAAAGAAACGTGTCTTACTCAAGTCTAATGCAGATTGCCGGATATGACCGATTCAGGTGCGTGCGACGGCGCCAACTGCTGCGTGTGCTGAGCCGGGCGAAGATCTCGGCCACGGGTGGAGGGCTGCCAGCGCGGCGAGGAGAAGGAGCAGAATCGTCTGCACCTGCCCGGCGTACATGACGCCGTGGAAGACGAAGAGGTTAATCGGGAGGAAGAGGAGGGCGAGGCACGCGAGCGCAAGGTTCGGTGGGCGGGTGCTACGGGAGAGGGCTTCAGTATTCTCGGCGGGGATGACTGAGTACAGGAGCAGAAGAGCCGCGGGAGCGTAGAGATGCACGAGGCTGTACTCGTAGCTGACAGGCGGAAGCAGAGTGAAGCCCACGGTGACGAAGACGAGGCGATTGAGGAAGGGGAGGTGTCGTACGCGCAGGAAAAACACGAGGAGAGCGACGGCGCCGGCCACGAAATAGTACGGGTGGAGGAGAGCGCCGGCAGAGGATCCGGAGAGGACGGCCGCCAGTTTGACGACGGAGAAGAGCGAGTGATCAAACCCGATCTCACCTGTGCGGACCATCTGCGCGTAGCTGCCCTGAAAGCCCTGGATGCCCTGGAGGAAGCCCCGCGACGCAACGCCGATCGAGGGTCCGACATACCAGAGTGCGGCGACTGTCGTGAGCACGGCTGTGCTGATGCCGGTGAGAAAGGGGCCGGCCTGTCCGCGGAAGCGTCGGCCCAGGAAGACGCCAAGGAGGAGGATGGGGTAGATCTTGATGCAGGCGGCAATGCCCCAGAGAACCGCCGCGAGGTAGGGACGGCCCCGGAGGTAGGCGAGGATGCCCAGGGTGGAGACGATCCAAAGGATGATCTCGATATTGCCGCGCTGGATCAGGAAGACGAATGGAAATGCCAGAGCGCCACTCACGGCGATGGCTCCTGCGGTGCAAGGGGCGAGACCTCGGCGGGTGAGGGCACGATAAGCAGAGACGACACCAAACAGCATCCAGGCGGCGCACGGGATTAAGTAGCCGACCTTGAGCCGGGGAAGTGCGTAGAAAGCCCGGTACACGACGGCGCCTCCGGGGGGGTAGGCGAACCCTGCGAAGTGACCCGGCTGGAAGAACTGAGCTGTATGGAATGACCTGAAGATGGCGAGGTAGACGACCAGGTCCTCGAGGGGTTCTCCGGAGAAGAGATTGCCGAAGAAATGGGGGCCGAGATGGCGGTGCGTATATGCGGTGAGGTAGAGCAGAAGCGTGACAGCGACAAACGCGAGCCAGAGGAGGCCGATGGGTTGGGGGAGTTCAGAGCGGGTGTTCGTCACTTCGAGTTCCTCTCGCTTGGCATCTGATGCGGGGCAGCGGGGTAGAACCCGTCCATTCGAGAGTACTGGTTTTCCTGCGATCAGCGGTCGTTCGCGACTGTGCTGCCGGGATCAGCGGGAGGTGAGGAGATCCCGGGATCGCAGCGGGATTGCGCCTGCAAGGGTGCGCGGCCGGTCTGATCGAGCAGGTTCAGGTCCGCGTTGAGCTGCTGCCATTCCCGCGGGTTTTTGCTGTACCAGGCGGGCTTCCCCCGCTTGGCATAGAAATCGGCAAAACTCTTTCGGACGTCGGCGGGGATCACGGTATGCGGATCGTGGACCAGGGTCCCGAGCAGCGATCCGTAGGCCCGGTCCGCAAGGCGGTACTCGCCAAACTCCGAGGGTTTGCCGGTGTCGAGGTCAATCTCAGCGAGGTCGGGTGCGTGCTGCGTCTCCTTTGCCCGGGCGGGCGCGACGGCCTGGAGGCCGGTGAGGTAGCCATTGAAGCGGTCGACGGTGCTGTTGATGCTTTTGAGATAGGTATCCTGCTCGGCTGGTGTGGGGACCTTGAGGGCGAAGACCTTGAGCGGGCCGACCTTGGGCACGACCGCAATGAGGTAGGCAAGGATGTATGAGCCGAAGTGGGGATGTGCGTACTCCCGGCCGAAGTCCTTTTCATACTCCGTGCGGCGCAGGCGGTAGACGAACTTAGCGCGGTCGAAGCCGGGATTCTCCTTTTCGATCTGATCCTTGTAGTGGACGAGAGCGACGGTGGTCATCTTCGGGATGAGGCCACTGACCGCGCGGCGATAGCTGCCGATCGCGAGGTCCTCATGCTTCATGAAGGTTGTGAGCGGGACGCCGTAGGTCTCCTGGAAGGCGCGCTCGAGGAGAGCTTTGGAGACCTGGAAGCCGATGAAGTCGCGGTAGTTCTGCTGGGAGTAACGGCCGTGTGCTACCTCCGCGACATCGAAACCGAACTCGGTGCGGATGTGGGCCGTCTTGTCGTTCTCGTAGGTAACGACCGAGCCGAAGCGTTGGCGGAGCTTGGGGTACTCGTCGGCTGTGGCCTTGTTGACGGCTGGATGACCGACCACATCGCCGCAGTAGTGGGCCAGGGCGCCGAGGGCGAAGGCGTACTCATCAGGGCTGGAGGACTCACGGAGAAGGGCCGAGACGAAGTCGCCAGTACGGACGTAATGGAGGAGATCGGAAAACTCGTGGCTGCCGAAGGGATAGTAGCCAATGTCCTGGATGACGGAGCCTCCGTAGGCATAGGCATGCGCCTCCTTGATCTGGTCGTCGGTGAGATTTGGGTACCGGGCACGGAGGAGGGGAACGATGTGCGGGAGCCAGGCCATGTCGACGACCTCTTCATGTGAGAGGACGGAGTAGGCGCGGGCGGGATTGGCCGGGACGAGCAGGTAACCCAGCAAAAGCCAGAAACAGCAGAGCAGACGAAGGAAAGGAAGAGAGATTCGCATGAGCGAGGGCGTCCAGTTTCTGCCCCCTGGTGCGGTCGGCCCGGAGTGGCGTTCTCTACTGTACGTGAGATCTGACGACAACCGCAGGGGATATTAGTGATCGTGAGAGACTTACGGTAACGCGGTACTGGGGGCCGAGCCCATTTTGGGCCTGAGGAGAGGATATGGACGCGGACTGTAGCGTTTCGGCGAAGACTCACCCTTTGAGGACTTCCGTGGCTGATTTTGTCGCGGGATTGCGGGAGCTTGAGCGGGACCTCATTACCAAGGACCGCATTGCCAAGTACATGGCGGCGACGACGCTGCGGCCGGAGGCTTTGAGCGAGTACGTGTGGTGGCGTGACAGCCTGTACACGCGCAATCTGATCTACCGGGATGATCTGTTTGAGGTGATGACGATCTGCTGGTCTCCGGGGCAGAAGACGGCGGTGCACACCCACAACGGGCAGCTTGGATGGATGACTGTTGCGCAGGGCGAGGTGCGCACGCACGAGTTCCGGCACGAGAGCTGCAATGCGCCGCAGAACCAAAATGTGGTCAATATCGACTGCCTGGGTGGGGCCACGGAGCTGCGTCTGGACCGCGTGGGGACGGTGGTCTGCTCAGAGGGCACGGGCATGGTAACTGTCGACAAGCTGCAAACGATTCACCAGATCGAGAACGCCGGAACGACCGGGTGCGTGAGTCTCCACGTGTACTCGAAGCCGTTTGACAGCTGCATCGCGTTTGATCTCGAGAAGCAGCGCTGTTATCGGCGGTCGCTGAGCTACTTCAGCAAGGACGGGCACCGTATCGAGGCTTAGCGGCTGCTTTCCCTTGGTCGGGCAAGGATGTGCCGCTATACTCAAACTTCCTCATGCCCCCAGTCCAGTCGACCCAGTTCACGCAGGCCGCGCTCAAGAGTTACCTGCTGGACCACGCGTACGACGAGATGTTTGCCGCACAGGACGAGCTCCATGAGCATTACCTTCCTTTGCTGGAGCACTTCTCGACCCTCGCGCCGAATGAGCTACAGCGCCGGAAGCAGGCGGCGGACCTAAGCTTCCTCAACCAGGGCATCACGTTTACGGTCTACGGCCGCGACGAGGGCACGGAGCGGATCTTTCCCTATGACATGCTCCCGCGCATTATCACGAGCGAGGAATGGGAGACGGTCGAGACGGGCCTGACTCAGCGAATCACGGCGCTGAACCTTTTTCTGAAGGACATCTACAACGAGGGACGCATTCTTGAGGACGGCATCGTCCCGCGTGAGGTCGTGTATAGCTGCAAGCATTTCCGGCGACAGATGAGCGGCCTGCAGGTGCCGAGAAACGTATATATCGCGGTCTGCGGGACGGACCTGATCCGGCTGGAGAACGGCGAGTTTGTGGTGCTCGAAGACAATCTCCGGGTGCCGAGCGGCGTTAGCTATATGCTGACGAACCGACGGGTGATGAAGCGGATCTTTCCGCACCTGTTTCGGAGCTACAACGTCCGGCCGATCGAGCAGTACACGCAGCTGCTGCTGAGCACGCTGCGATCCCTGGCGCCGGAGGGCCGGCCGGAGCCGAACATCGTTCTCCTGAGCCCGGGAGTCTTCAACTCGGCGTACTTCGAGCACGCGTACCTCGCGCGGCAGATGGGCATCATGCTGGTGGAAGGCCGCGACATGGTGACGCACGACAACGTCGTCTACATGCGGACGACCAGCGGTCTGCGACGCGTGGACGTGATCTATCGCAGGGTGGACGACGACTTCATCGATCCGCTGGCCTTTCGTGGAGATTCGATCCTGGGCGTGGCGGGGCTGTTCAATGCGTACCGCGCGGGTAATGTGACGCTGGCGAATGCGTTTGGAACCGGGGTGGCTGACGATAAGGCGCTCTATGCCTATGTGCCGGAGATCATCCGGTACTACCTGAGCGAGGAGCCGGTTTTGAAGAACGTCGAAACCTTTCTGTTGACACGGCCGAAGGAGCGACAGCATGTGTTGCAGAACCTGGACAAGCTGGTGGTGAAGGCAGTGGGCGAGAGCGGCGGGTACGGGATGCTGATCGGTCCGCAGTCGACCGCGGCCCAGAGGGAGGAGTTTGCGCGCAAGATCGAGGCCGACCCGCGCAATTACATCGCACAGCCGACGATCTCGTTTTCTCGCGCCCCGTGCCTGATCGGCGACGAGTTGGAGCCGCGGCACGTGGATCTTCGGCCATACGTGCTTTACGGGGACAAGGTGACGATCGTGCCGGGCGGGCTGACGCGCGTGGCACTGAAGCGCGGGTCGCTGGTGGTGAACTCGTCGCAGGGTGGTGGGAGCAAGGACACGTGGGTTTTGAGCCGGTGAGGGGGAGATCGCGATGCTGAGCCGTGTGGCCGACAGCCTCTACTGGATGAGCCGGTACCTGGAGCGTGCGGAGCATACGACGCGCATCCTGGACGTGAACCTGAATCTGATGCTGGATGAGGGTCCGGCCAGCGCCGAGCGACGGTGGGAGCGGGTGCTGCATGCGCTGGGGCGGCCAAAGGAGGTCAGCTGGACCGGCAATCCGTACGACCTGACCAACACCCTGACCTTTGATGCGCTGCACAAGTCCTCGATTGTGGCGTGCATAGTCTCGGCGCGGGAGAACTCGCGGCATGTGCGCGAGCAGATCTCGACGGAGCAATGGCAGCGCTTGAACAGCCTGTACCTCCGGGTGATGCGGCCAGAGATGCAGAGCGATATGCATGCCGAGGCGCTGATCTCGGGGCGGGAGCAGCCGGGGGAGTTCCTCCAGGAGGTGATGGAGGCGGTGCACCAGTTTCAGGGGGTGAGCGACTCGACCATGAGCCATGGGGAGGGCTGGCAGTTCATCCAGGTGGGGCGCTACATGGAGCGTGCAGAGGCGATCGCGATGCTGCTCGAAGCGTACTACCCGGACGTGTGGGCGCCGTCGGAGCGGCTGCCGGAGGCAAACGAATATCTGGACTGGATGGGGCTGCTCCGGTCGGCGACGGCCTTTGAGGCGTACTGCAAGGTGTATACGGCGGACCTGACGCCGGATCGGATCCTGGAGTTCCTGCTGCTGGACGCGGAGTTTCCGCACTCGCTGCGGTTCTCGATCGATAGCCTCCAGACGGCGCTTGAAGGGATCCATGGCCAGAGCGGCAAGCAGAGGGCGGAGCCTTTGCGCCGGCTGGGAGGAAGGCTCCAGGCGAGGCTGAGCTATGTGGGCGTGGAGGAGATCCTGGCGAGCGACGTGGTCGGCTATCTCCGAGAGGTCCAGCGGGAGCTGCGCGCCATTCACACGATGTTGTATGAGCTGTACGTCGATTACTCGATCCAGGCGGCTTTGGCAGGCTGAGCCTGGCAGGGGTGGGAAATCTGAGCTGGCGATCAAAGCGATGAAGAAGGGGAGGGCTGTTTGTTTTACTCGATCCGGCACCTGACGAAGTTTCTCTACAGCAACGACGTGAGCGAGAGCATGATGGAGACGCGGATGCATCCGCGGACGGACCAGACACAGCGCTGCCTGACGTTTCACCTGTCAGTGAGCCCACGGTGCCGGGTGTTCAGTTTTCGCGATCATCTGCAGAACCACGTTCATCACTTCGACATCCCAGGGCCGCATGGGCAGCTGGTGATCGTGGCGGAGTCACTGGTCGAGATGGAGGAGATGTCGGCGGTGCCGTCGTTTCTGGCGCCCGATGCGTGGGCGGACCTGGACGAGATCGTGGAGCAGGGCGACTACTGGGAGATGCTGTACCCGAGCGAGTTCGCGCAGCCGACGCCCGCGCTGGAGGAGCTGGCGGCCAAGCTCGACGTGCGGCGGAGGGATGATCCGCTGATGGTGCTCCATCAGCTGAACCAGCAGATGTATGAGTACTTCGATTACAAGCCGAAGTCGACCAAGGTGGACTCGCCGATCGATCTGGCGCTTGAGAACAAGATGGGGGTGTGCCAGGACTTTGCGCACGTCATGATCGCCCTGGTGCGATCGAAGCTGCGGATTCCGTGCCGGTACGTGAGCGGGTATCTGTACCACGGGGACAGTGTGACGGATCGCTCGGTGAACTCTGCGACGCATGCGTGGGTGGAGGCGCTGGTGCCGCAGCTGGGGTGGGTGGGGTTTGATCCGACGAACTGGCTGGTGGCGGGCGATCGGCATATCCGGACGGCGATCGGCCGTGACTACGCCGACGTCCCTCCGACGCACGGGATGTTTCGGGGCAAGGCCCGGAGCGAGCTGACGGTGGCGGTGCGGGTAACGCCGAGCGAAGGGACGTTTTCGCTGGACCAGGAGATGCCGGTGCCGGAGGACTGGTCGATCCTGGTGGAGAAGGCGACGGCTCTGCCGGAACAGCCCGCGCCGTTGACGCGGATGCAGATGATGGCAGCGCGCGCAGCAGCAGCAGTGAGTGTGGGGCCCCCCTCCCCCGGGTACTTTTTGCTAAGTCTCCTGTTTGTCACAGATAGCGGTGTTGGACCCTGTAAGGTCTTGCTTCCATTGCGGTTACAGGTAAAGTCTTCAAAACAAACGAAAAGGCCCCGCCACATGGCAGGGCCTTTTCTTGTTCTTCATCCAGTTTAGCGGGTTGCGACGGAGATTGCGCCACGCGGTCTGCTGTTGGCGGGATCGGTGTCTAGCGGGCGGAACGGGTGGAAGTGCTGAGATCCTTCGCGTTGCTCAGGATGACAGTTGGTGGGGGTGGGAGCGGCGTAAACGTCGAGGGGCGGTGGCCTGCGCGAAGGCAGGCGGGCGGCGTGAAGTGGGCGGGGCCGAGCCGGCAAGGGAGCGGAGAGGCGGTTAGAGGTTGAGTTTTTTGAAGACCTGTTCGGGGATGTGGCGGATGACGAACATGATGGGTTGCCATTGGAAGGGGACGTAGAGGGTGTCGCGCTTTTTTTCGATGGCGTTGACGATGGATTGGGCGACCTTGTTGGGGTCGGCGAATTTGTTGGAGCCCTTCATGCTGGCGGTCATGGCGGTTTTGACAGGGCCGGGCTTGATGGCGAGGACGGTGACGCCTTCACGGTCAACGCGGTTGCGGAGGCCCCCGAGGAAGGCGGAGAGGCCGGCCTTGGAGGAGCCGTAGAGGTAGTTCGACTTCCGGCCGCGGTCTCCGGCGACGGAGCTGATGACGGCGAGGGTGCCGGAGTGGCGCTGGACGCAGAAGTTGGCGAGCCAGGTGAGGAGGGAGACCGGGGCGATGAAGTTGGTGTGGAGGATCTGTGCACTGTGGGCGAAATCCTGTTCGGCGGCCTGCTGGTCACCGAGGATGCCGTGGGTGAGGTAGGCGATGTCGAGGCCGGTGAGGGTGTTGATGGCGCGGGTGAGCAGCTCGGCGTGCCGGGAGGTGTCGTCGAGGTCGGCGACGGCGGTGGAGACGGAGGCGGCACCGCGGGTGCGGAGGTCGGCGGCGACCATGGCGAGCTTTTCGGGGTTGCGGGCGACGAGATAGAGGTTGTGCCCTTGCGCGGCCCAGATGCGGCAGGTGGCCTCGGCGATACCGGAGGTGGCGCCGAGGACGAGGATCTTTTTGACGGTCTTGAACTGGCCGGAGCGGACGGAGAGCGGGGTGGCCTCTTCGGCGAGCGGAGCGTTCTCGGTGGCGGCTGCGATGGAGCCGGGAGCGATGGGGTCGGCGGGTCTGGAGGTCATAGTTTGTTTGGTGCGGAATTTCGGGTTTATAGAACCATTTTAGAAGGAGGTCCTTCGTTTTCGCTCAGGATGACGCAGGCGGAGAATGCCGGAGTCCGTCCGTAGCTTGTTGCGCTTTGCCCAGGGTGAGAAGAACAGACAGAAGCAGATCTTCCGCTTCGCAAAGGGTGGCAACGCGGGATCTGATGGCGGAGCTCTGGTCAGCCTAGATTGCTTCTCCGGTGACCCGTTCCCAGAAGGAGGAGGCGATCTGGGGATCCCGGTATTGGGCGAAGTGCTGCCACTGGGGGTAGAAGGCCTGGAACTGCTCAGGCGTCATAGCGGCGTCTTTGGCGGGGTAGAGGCGTCCGCCGAGCTCGCGGGTCATATCGGCGAGGCGGTGGAAGAGGGGGAAGCTCCGGTCGGGCTTGATGGGGAAGTCGAGGGCGAGGGTGATGCCGGGCTTGGGAAAGCTCATCATGCCGGGGGAGGGGACGTCGCCGAAGGCCTTGAGCACGGCGAGGAAGCTGGCGAGGCCGGACTTTGCGACCTCCTGGAGAACGGCGATGGTTCCTTCGCGGGCGTGGTCCCAGGGGATGACGTACTGGAACTGGAGGAGGCCGCCCTTGCCGTACATCCTGTTCCAGTGGAGGACCTTGTCGAGCGGGTAGAAGAAGGGCTCGTAGTCCTGGAGGGCGATGGCGCGCTTGTGGATCTGCTTGTGAAAGAAGGCGGTGTTGAAGAGGGCGACGGAGACAGAGTTGAGGGCGAAGCCGGGGGCTTCAAAGGGGAAGAAGAGTTTGGGCTCGGGGGAGACGGTGAGTGGGCCGGGAACCTCGGAGTGGTCGCCCTGCATGAAGATGCCGCGGGCGAAGTTCTTTCCGGTGGAGGTGCAGTCGACCCAGGAGACGGTGTACTCGATGTGGCCGGCCTGATTGGTGAGGTCGAGGAATTCATCGACGCCGTGGAACTGGATGCCCTCGTAGTCGATCTTGCGGGAGACGATGGGGCGGAGCTTGAGCTGGGCCCAGGTGATGAGGCCAGTGAGGCCGAGGCCGCCGATGGTGGCGGCGTAGAGCTCTGGGTTTTCTGTGGCGGAGCAGATGCGGCGGGAGCCGTCGGAGCGGACGAGCTCGAAGGCGGGCACGTGGCGGCCGAAGGTGCCGGCGATGTGGTGGTTTTTGCCGTGGATGTCGTTGGCGATGGCGCCGCCGAGTGTGACGTACTTGGTGCCGGGAGTAACGGGGAGGAACCATCCGCGGGGGACGGCGAAGTCGAGGATCTGAGCGAGGGTGATGCCGGCCTCGGCGGTGAGGACGCCGGTCGCGGGGTCAAACGCGAGCAGGCGGTCCATGCCGGTGGTGACGAGGAGGTTGCCTTCGTTGAGGAGGCAGACGTCGCCGTAGGAGCGGCCCATGCCGACGGGGAGGACGCCCTGGTGGAGGTTTTCGGTGACGGCGGGGAAGTCGCTCTGCCAGTGGAGGGGGATGAGGTGGGCGCGATGGTTGGGGTAGCGTCCCCAGGATTCAAAGAGATCGGTGGTGGAGGCGATGGATGCTTCTGGCGAGCTGGGTTCAGCCATAGCTTTCAGGATATCCGACCGGAGGGGTTCTCCGGGGGCGGAGATGGGTGAGGTCAACGGCAGATGGCTTCGAGTTCTTTGTAGGGCTTGGTGTTGGGCGGGATCTTGATGTGGCGGGAGGGGGCGACGAGCTCCTGGAAGGCGCCGCCGTATTTGAGGGCGATGTCGGGGTCGGCGGCGTAGACGGGATCTTTGAGGGCTTCGGGGAGGGTGATGAAGGTGAAGCCTCGCTGCCGGAAGAGAGCGATGAGGTCGGGGAGCATCCGGGCGTCGAAGGCGCCGATGTGGAGGAGAAGGACGTAGGGGATGTCGCGGTTGTAGAGGGTATGGGTGAGGTCGCGGAAGACGGTGATGTACTTGTCCGCCGTTGCGAGGTAGGAGGTGCGGAGATAGTCGATGGACTTGTCGTCGTGGCGGGCGGAGCAGCGGGCGTAGGGGTTGTTCCAGAGGTAGTCTTCGAAGTCCATGGAGACCTCGGCGATCTGATAGTGGTGTTCGAGGAGGTAGCGGCGGACTTCGCGGCGCTTTTCGAGGGTGTCGCCTTCCCAGAGAAAGGGGTAGCGGAACCAGTGCCAGTCTTCGCCGGGCATGAGTTTGGCGAGGGTGGGCTCGTTCTTCGCGATCTCTTCTTCGAACTGGGCGGCGGTGAGGTCGTTGAGCGAGGGGTGGGACCAGGTGTGGCTGCCGAGGGGTTGGCCGGCGGCGCGCCAGGCCTGGAGGACGGCGAGATCCGCGGGGGTCTTTTCGAGCTGGGCGGCGTTGATGAAGCCGTAGACGGGTGGGAGGTGCTCCGCGTGAAGCGTGGAGAGGATGGAGTGGGCGACGTCGAGGCGGGTCTCGCCGGGCGGGAGGTCGCCGTGAGCGGGCAGGTCGTCGAAGGTGAGGGCGATCTGCTGGGCGTGGAGGCCGGGGGCGAGGAGAAGGAGGAGGGCAGCGGCGAGGAAGGGTTTGAGGAGGATAGGCTTCACGGGCGTTGGCGATCTCCTAGGCGTACGTGCAAGAGAACGGGGCACAGCCGTTTGGCCGTGCCCCGTTTCTTGGTCTGAGGTGATGCGATCAGGCGGCGGTCTTCTGCTGCTTGGAGGCGAGACCGGCCTTGGCCTGGGCGACCAGTGCGGTGAAGCCGGCGGCGTCGTTGGCGGCGATGTCGGCGAGGATCTTGCGGTCGAGGCCGTTGCCCGCGGCTTTGAGGCCGGCGATAAAGGTCGAGTAGCTCATGCCGTTGAGCTTGGCGGCGGCGCCGATGCGGACGATCCAGAGAGAGCGGAACTGGCGCTTCTTCTGCTTGCGGCCGGTGTAGGCGAACATGAGTCCGCGCTCGACGGCTTCCTGGGCTGCCTGGTACAGCTTGGATTTCGTGAGGAAGTAGCCGCTGGCGCGCTTGAGGATCTTTTTGCGGCGATCGCTACGTTTGGTACTCCGTTTGACACGGGGCATGGTGAGTCTCCTTTTGCGTAGTTCGTTTTAGCGGCTGGAGGTAAGGGTGGCCTCTTCACTCGCTGTGCTGCTTCTGTCTCAGTGGGCTCTTGCTGACGCTTGATCCCAGGGGCCATGTACGCTTTGCCGGCCCTTTGCCTGCTTGCGCAGACGGCTTGACGGAAGGGGTTTGGTGATTCCCTGCCCTGACGGAAAGCTCAGGCGTAGGGAATCATGCGGGCGACCTTGTGGTGATCCGCCTCGGAGATAAGGGCCGAGCCGCCGAGCTTGCGCTTGGTTTTGGTGGCCTTGGAGGTGAGGATGTGGCGCATCTTGGACTGGCCGCGCTTGAACTTGCCGGTACCGGTCTTATGGAAGCGCTTGGCTGCGCCCGAGTGGGTTTTCAACTTTGGCATTGGGTGTTCCTAGCTGGTGCGTTGGGGGTGGTGCTTTGTGGACAACCCTCTGAGTATATACGAGGTTTGGCGGTGGTCTCAGCAGAAGCGTGAGGGCTTTCTTATGCCCCGGGAGTTGTAAGCGCTTGACTTGCGCATCCGTGGCGACCTCGGTAGCATCCATTGCAAGAGACCGGCCTGCTAAGCAGGTATGGCGATCTCCGCTGGTTGAACCAACATTCATTGAACAGGGACCTAGCTCGTATACATGGCTCGGTGTGCAGTGTCCGCCAGTCCGGAATGCCTAAAGAGCCACGGCAGGGTCCCGCCGTCTTAGGACGGGTTCACCAGCGCTTCGCTGCACGGCCACGCGGGTCGGTTTCTGTGATCTTTCGGGTGCACTGGCCTAGACTTGGGTGAGCCGTGCACCCGATCCTCTTCCATCTCGGACATTTGCAGATGCCCACGTTTGGGGTCCTGGCGGCGCTTGGGCTGCTGACGGCGCTTTCGCTGACGGGCACATGTGCGCGTTTTTGTGAGGTTTCTGGGGCGGTGGCGTGGGATGCGGGGGTGTTTGCGGTGGCGGCGGCCTTTGTGATCTCGCGGCTGATTCTCGTAGCAACGAACCTCCGGAGCTTTCTCGAGTACCCGGTGCTGGTGCTGCGGGTGCCCTCGCTGACGGGGCTGGGATTGCTACTGACGGCTTTCGCGATTTTCGTATACCTCAGATTCCGAAGGGTTTCGCTGCTGGGGGTGATGGATGCCTGGGCGGTGCCGGGGTGTGTGTTGTGGGCGTTTCTGGCGGTGGGACATTTGATGGAAGGGTCGGATCCGGGGCTGCCGAGCCGGGCGATGTGGGCGGTGCGCGTGCCTCCCGACCCTGACCTCCAGCAGCCGGTGGGGCTGTTTGCGGCCGTGTTTGCGGTGGTGATTGCGTGGTGTCTGTACGGTGTTTTGCGGCGAAGACATCCTGCCGGGATGGTGGCTGCGATGGGGCTGGTGCTGGTGGGGCTGGCGCAGTTTGTCCTGACGTTTGTGCGGCAGCCGTACCCGTATGCGCCGGACGCGCCAGGATTTTTGTTGGATCCGATCCAGTTTGTGGCAGTGGGGATGGTGCTGGCGGGTGGGCTGCTGTATGGAGCGGTGGTGTCCCGCGGGCGAGGGCCGGTTGAGTTGCGGCAGGATGGGCTTGCGGCCGGGGAGGTGCGCTGATGCCTTCGAAGAACATGTTGCCGAAGGGCCACAGGCACAGGTCGGTGCGAGCGGAGTATGTGGCGACGCGTGGGGTGGAGCCGGTGGCCTCGCCGGTGATCCCGACGGTGGATCTGGACGTGTACGAGCAGGAGCGAGGAGCGCCGCCGGCGACGCACCGGATCGTTGCGCCTCCAGAGGCGGCGGGGATGCGGCTGGACCAGTACCTGGCGCAGGCGATCCCGGAGATCAGCCGGTCGCGGGTGCAGCTGCTGGTGGAGCATGGGCAGGTGGCGGTGAACGGGGTGGCGGCGAAGGGCAAGCACAGGGTGGTGGCGGGCGAGGAGATCGTGATTACAGGGAGTCCGCGGCCGGCTCCGCTGCAGGCGACGGCGGAGGAGATCCCGCTCGATGTGGTGTTTGAGGACGAGTACCTGGCGGTGGTGAACAAGCCGGCGGGGATGATGGTGCATGCGGGGGCGGCGGCGCCGCGGGCGGAGTTCGCGGAGGAGGAGAGTGCGGAGGAGGAGGATGGGGAGACAGCAGGCGGGGTGGAGGGTCCGCGGCATGATCCGCGGTCTTCGGGGACGCTGGTGAATGCGCTGCTCCATTACTTCAACCATCGGCTGTCGAGCGTGGGCGGGGAGCTGCGGCCAGGGATTGTGCATCGGCTGGACAAGCAGACGAGCGGCCTGCTGGTAGTGGCGAAGGACGACACGACGCATCGCAAGCTGGGGGAGATGTTTGCGGCGCGCGAGGTGGACAAGACCTACGTGGCGCTGGTGCACGGGCACATCGGGCGGACGGAGACGACGGTGAACCTGCCGATCGGGCGGGATATTGTGCGGCGGACGAGGATGACGACGCGGAGGTCGGCGGAGTCTGCGGGGGTACGGTCGGCGGTTTCGCATGTCCGGGTGCTGGAGCGGATGGAGACGCCGTATGGGCGATTCACGATGGTGGAGGTCCGGATCGAGACGGGGCGGACGCACCAGATACGCGTGCACCTGCAGTCGATGGGGCACCCGGTGGTGGGGGACAATCTGTATGGGGCTCCGCACCAGATACGGCGGGTGGGCGACCCGACGGGTGAGGGCATGTCGCTCCCACGAAACTTCCTCCATGCGGCCCGGCTGCGGTTTCGGCATCCGCGGACGGGCGAGGAGGTGGTGGCGGAGGCGGCGCTACCTCCGGAGTTAACGGCGTTTGTGTCGGCGCTGCGCGGGGATGGGGCGCTCCGATAGAATCGGGGCTGTGATCGTCTTTTCTCGCAAGGCTCCTGCGCGCCGGCTCCGTGTGCCCGGTGTCGCTCTTCTCTCCCCTGCCATTCTGATTCTGATGTTGTTTGCGTCGGCGATGCAGGCGCAGGCTCCTGACCCGACGAAGCCTTCGGCGGCGCCCTTTAGTCCGGCGGCTCCGCAGCTGCGGAGCTTACAGCCAGCGACGCATGCTGCTCCGGCGGTGCAGGGGACGAGCCAGGCTACGGGGACGCAAGGAACGACACCGACGACGGGACAGGTGCAGGCAGGGCAGGGGCAGGCGACAGCGCCGGGTGCGGGACAGGCGACAGCGCCGGCCCAGGGGCAGGCGGGGACGACAACTGGGCAGCCGGCGACCACAGCGACGCCTGGGGGCCAGACAACGACTGGGGGTCAGACACCGGCTGGGGGCCAGGTGCCGTCGGGGAGTCAGGTGCCGACGCTGCAGCAGCGGCCGCCCGGAGACACGGCGACGACGCCCGGGGATGTGACGACGTTCAAGGTGCAGGCGAACGAGGTCAACCTGATCTTTACGGTGACGGACAAGAAGGGGCGGTTTATCACGGGGCTGAAGCGCGAGAACTTCGGCCTGCTGGACGATGGGCGGCCGCCGGTGGCGGTGATCGGGTTTCGGCAGCAGACGAATCTGCCACTGCGGGTGGGCATCATGATCGACACGTCGTCGTCGATCCGGCAGAGGTTTCAGTTTGAGCAGGATTCGGCGGTGGAGTTCTTTCTCCAGGTGATGCACCGGAACGACCGGGCGTTTGTGGAGGGGTTCGACATCGAGACCAACGTTGCGCAGGACTATACGAACTCGGTGGACCTGCTGAACCAGGGGATACGGAAGCTGCGGCCGGGCGGTGGGACGGCGCTGTATGACGCGCTTTACAAGACGTGCCGCGACCAGATGCTGACGCTGCGTGGGGACGAGGCGATCCGCAAGGTGCTGATCATGGTGTCGGATGGGGACGACAACTATTCGCGCGCGACGCAGGCGGATGCGATCAAGGAGTGCCAGCGGGCGGAGACGATCGTGTATACGATCTCGACCAACGTGAGCCCGAGCAAGGACAAGGGCGATGAGACGCTGAAGATCATCTCGGACGCGACGGGCGGGCGGGCGTTTTATCCGATCAAGATCGAGGATGTGGCGACGGGCTTCCATAACATCGAGGAGGAGCTCCGGTCGCAGTACTCGCTGCAGTACCGGCCGGCGGACTTCAAGGCGGACGGGAGCTTCCGGACGATCTATCTCCAGGCGACGGATCCGCGGTACCGGGTGAGCACGCGCAAGGGGTACTTTGCGCCGCGGCCGGCGGAGTAGGCAGGAACGGAGCGTTCTGAACCGGGTCTCGAGAGGGTGCGTATAGGATGGCACCACAGAAGATCAGGAGATCCCATGCCACGAAAGACTGTCCGGACGGCCGCGGGGGCCGTTTGCGCGGGCCTTGCGCTCGCTGCTGCCACCGTTTCGATGTTTGCCCAGCAGGCTCCGCAGCCGCTCCAGGCGATGCCGTATTCGCCGTCGCTCGATCCTGCGAGCCTGGACCGGTCGGTGGACCCGTGCACGGACTTTTACAAGTTTGCGTGCGGCGGGTGGGAGAAGAGCAATCCGATTCCGGCGGACCAGGCGGCGTGGAGCGTGTACGCGAAGCTGGCCAATGCGAACCAGCAGTTTCTGTGGGGGATCCTGGCGGAGGACGCGAAGGCGAAGGACCGGACGCCGGTGCAGCAGAAGGTGGGCGACTACTTTGCGGCGTGCATGGATACGGCGGCGATCGACCGTGCGGGCATGGAGCCGCTGCGGCCGGCGCTGGCGACGAATCGATGGGCTGAAGGACAAGGCCGCTGTGGCGGCGGAGCTGGCGACGATGCAGCACACATTGCCGGGCAGCTACTTCTTCGACGCGGGAACGGGGCAGGATGCGGTGGACTCGAGCACGATCATCGTGGAGCTGGGCGCGGGCGGGCTGGGGCTGCCGGATCGCGACTACTACCTGAAGACCGATGAGAAGAGCGTCAAGATCCGCGAGCAGTACATGGCGTACGTGGTGCAGATGCTGAAGATGACGGGCGAGGCGGATGCGCAGGTGCAGGCGGACGCGACGACGGTGCTGCGGATCGAGACGCGCGCTGGCGAAGGCACTCGCTTTCGCGGGTGGATCGGCGCGATCCGCACAAGATTTACCACATGATGACGGTGGCGGAGGTCGGGACGCTGGCGCCAGCGATCGACTGGCCGGCTTACTTGCGGGTGCAGGGCGCGCCGGATGTGACGAAGCTGAATGTATCGCAGCCGGAGTTCATGAAGGCGGTGGAGACGGAGCTGACGCACGAGCCGGTGGACGACCTGAAGGGCGTATCTGCGGTTTCACCTGGTGACGGCGGCGGCGCCGTGCGCTGGCGCACCCGTTTGAGCAGGCGCAGTTCGACTTCTTCGCGAAAGACGCTGCGCGGCGTGCCGGCGATGCCGCCGCGGTGGAAGACGTGCACGCGGCAGGTGGACCGGAACCTGGGCGAGGCGCTGGGGCAGGAGTTTGTGCGGCGCACGTTTTCTGCGGACATGAAGGCGAAGACGCAGCTGATGACCGAGCAGATCGAGACGGCGATGCAGCGGAGAGATCGAGGGGCTGGACTGGATGAGCCCGGAGACGAAGAAGGAGGCGCTGCGGAAGCTCGCATGCGATCCGGAACAAGATCGGGTATCCGGATACGTGGCGGGACTACACGGCGCTGACGGTGAAGCCGGACGACTACTTCGGCAATGTGCGGCGGGCGGCGCAGTTTGAGGAGGCGCGGCAGTGGCGCAAGCTGGGCAAGCCGGTGGACCTGAACTGGAGTGGGGGATGACGCCGCCGACGGTGAATGCGTACTTCAACCCGCAGATGAACGACATCAACTTTCCTGCGGGCGTGCTGCAGCCGCCGCTCTATGACGTGAAGCTGGACGATGCGCCGAACTATGGGAACACGGGCGCGACGATCGGGCATGAGCTGACGCATGCGTTCGACGACGAGGGGCGGCAGTTCGACGCGAAGGGCAACCTGAAGGACTGGTGGACGCCGGCGGACGCGAAGGGCTTTGAGGACCGGATCAACTGCATTCGCGACCAGTATGCGGGGTATGTGATGGTCGATGACATCCACATCAACTCGAAGCTGACGAGCGGGGAAGATGTGGCGGACCTGGGCGGGACGCTGCTGGCGTATATCGCGTGGCAGAAGCAGACGGCGAACGAGCGCCTGAAGGAAGTGGGCGGGTTTACGCCGGACCAGAGGTTCTTTGTGGGCATGGCGCAGTGGGCGTGTGAGAACGAGCGACCGGAGAATCTGCGGGTGAGCGCGATCACGGATCCGCACTCGCCGGGGTTTGCGCGGATCAACGGCGTGGTGAGCAACATGCCGCAGTTCCAGAAGGCGTTCGGCTGCAAGGCCGGGCAGCCTATGGTGCATACGCCGACGTGCAAGGTCTGGTAGGGCCTGGCGGACTGCAGCGGTGGTTTAGAGGGGGGCGGGACGACTGGTTCGTCCTGCCCCTTCTGCTGCGGTGGTGCGGGGTTTTTCGGGCGGGGTTGGGGAGCCCTGGAGGTCACCCATTCCGGGCGACTTTGTAACCGCTTAAGGTGGCTTTCGCGTGGTATACTGGATGTACCGAAACTGCTTCCTGAAGTCTAGCTAAGCGGCTCATTCCGTGGGGTTTACCGGAGGTCGAAAACTGGGTCGCGGGTAGTCGGGACGGTATCTCGTACCAGGAGCTCCCATGGCATCGACCGCACTTCCTCCCGAAACCGCAGCGGCTGACCTTTCCGAAGCGGCCGCACCCACACCGGGCGGCGGCTATTCCGCTGAGAACATCACGGTTCTGGAGGGCCTGGCAGCGGTGCGGAAGCGGCCTGCGATGTATATCGGGTCGACCGGCGAGCAGGGGCTTCACCACCTGGTGTACGAGGTGGTGGACAACTCGGTGGACGAGGCGCTGGCGGGGTATGCGACGCGGATCGATGTGACGATCCATGTGGACAACTCGGTGACGGTGGTCGATGACGGGCGCGGGATCCCGGTGGACGACAAGACGATCAACGGCGTGACGATGCCGGCGGTGCAGGTGGTGCTGACGATCCTGCATGCGGGCGGGAAGTTCGACGCGTCGAACTACAAGGTTTCGGGCGGTCTCCACGGCGTGGGTGTGAGCTGCGTGAACGCGCTGAGCGAGGAGTTCGACGTCGAGATCTGGCGCGATGGGTTTGCGTGGGAGATGGACTACTCGAAGGGCGATCCGATCAGCCCGCTGCGGAAGATGGGCGCCTCGACGCGCAAGGGGACCAAGGTCCACTTTCTGCCGGACAAGAGCATCTTCTCGGTGCACGAGTACAACTACGACACGCTGGCGAACCGGCTGCGGCAGCTTGCGTTTTTGAACAAGGGCATCGAGATCACGCTGACGGATGAGCGCACGACCGAGACGAAGACGGGCGAAGCGAAGACGCAGACGTTCAAGTACACGGGCGGGATTGCGGAGTTCATCAAGCTGCTGAACAAGGGCAAGCAGGTGCTGCACGAGAAGCCGATCTACATGGAGGCGGAGCGCGATGGCGTGGCGATGGAGATTGCGCTGCAGTACAACGATGCGTACTCGGAGACGGTGTTCTCGTTTGCGAACAACATCAACACGGTGGATGGTGGGACGCATCTTTCGGGGTTCCGTACGTCGCTGACGCGGACGATCAACTGGGCCGGGCAGCAGATGGGGCTGTTCAAGGATGTGAAGGAGAACCTGAGCGGCGATGACGTGCGCGAGGGTCTGGTCGCCGTGGTGTCGGTGAAGCTGCCGCAGCCGCAGTTCGAGGGGCAGACCAAGGGCAAGCTGAACTCGGATATCGCGGGGACGGTGCAGGCGTTTGTGAATGAGCGGCTGGGCGCGTTCCTGGAGCAGAACCCTTCGGTTGCGAAGAAGATCATCAACAAGGCGATCGATGCGGCGCGGGCGCGTGAGGCGGCGCGCAAGGCACGCGACCTGACGCGGCGCAAGGGAGCGCTCGACGGCGGTGGCTTGCCGGGCAAGCTGGCGGACTGCTCGGAGCGCAACCCGGACAACTGCGAGCTGTACCTGGTCGAGGGTGAGTCGGCCGGCGGGACGGCGAAGCAGGGGCGCGACCGGAAGTTCCAGGCGATCCTGCCGCTCAAGGGCAAGATCCTGAACGTGGAGAAGGCGCGCTACGACAAGATGCTGGGCCACGAGGAGATCCGGGCGATGATTACGGCGCTCGGCTGCGGGATCGGCAAGGACGATTTCGATGCGACGAAGCTGCGCTACGGCAAGCTGATCCTGATGACGGATGCCGACGTGGACGGATCGCACATCCGCACGCTGCTGCTGACGTTCTTCTTCCGGCACATGACGGAGCTGATCAAGCGCGGGCACGTGTATATCGCGCAGCCGCCGCTTTACCGGATCAAGAAGGGCAAGTTTGAGCAGTACATCAAGGACGATCGCGAGTATGTGTCGGTGATGGTGAAGCGCGCGTCGGACGGCATGGTGATCCGGTATGGCGAGGGCGGAGCGAAGCTCGAGGGCAAGGAGCTGACGAAGTACATGTCGCAGCTGAACGACTACCTCGGGTTCTTCGACAAGGTGGTGAAGCGGGTGCGCAACGAGGAGGTGGTGCGGGCGTTTGCGGAGATCTTCGCGAGCGAGGGCAAGGACCCTGCGCGGCGTGCGGACTTCGAGTCTCCGGAGAAGCTGAAGCGGATGCGCGCGAAGCTCAAGGATCTGGAGCGGACGTACCAGTTCAAGCACCTGTCCGAGGTCGAGTATGACGAGGAGCACAAGATGTACTCGGTCTCCTTTACGGACGCGCAGGGTGCGGTGCGGAAGATTGACTGGACGCTGGCGACGGCGCCGGAGTCGCGGCAGATGCTGGCCAAGCATGCGCAGATTCGTGAGCAGCTCGTAGGGCCGTTCCTGATCGAGTATGCCGCGAAGCAACCTGCGCCGACATCGCAAGCGGCGCTTGACGAGGCCGACGAGGTGGAGCAGGAAGAGGGTGTGAACGAGGTGATTGCGTCGGCGCCGGGCACGATGGCGGAGGCGAAGCCGGGCAAGCGTCCGGCGAAGGCGACGCAGGATCCGGTCGAGAAGCGCACGCCGCGCGAGGTGTTTGAGTACGTGATCGAGCAGGGCCGCAAGGAGTACCAGGTGCAGCGTTACAAGGGCCTGGGCGAGATGACGGCACCGCAGCTGTGGGAGACGACGATGGATCCGTCGCGGCGCACGTTGCTGCAGGTAAAGCTCGAGGACATTGCCGGATGCGAGGAGATCTTTACGACGCTGATGGGCGAGGATGTGGAGTCGCGGCGCAAGTTTATTGAAGAGAATGCGCTGGATGTGAAGAACCTCGACATCTAGGGTTCGAGAATAGTGTGTGCGAAAGGCCTCGCTGGTACGGGGCCTTTTTGCTTGCGCCTGCGGTGCAATAATGCGGAGATGACCGATCCATCGAAGTCTTTTTCCCTGAGCCGCCGGCGTCTGCTTGGCGTGTGTTCGAGTGCCGGACTTGCTCACACGCTGTTTCCGGGAGCGCTGCTGGCTCTGGCTATACCGGCTGGTGCCGAGGGGCAGCAAGACGGTGCGGCGGACGAGAAGGCGGCTGCGGCGCTGCCGAAGATTTCGCCGGAGATGATCGATGCGGCGGCGGCGATTGCGGGGCTGTCGATCAGCGCTGAGCAGAAGGCGATGATGCTCGAGGGGCTGACGTCGCAGCGTGAGGACGTGGTCACGATTCGCGGCTTGAAGATTGAGAATGCGACCGCGCCGGCGTTTGTGTTTGACCCGGTGCCGGGCGGCATGGTGCTTGATACGGCGGTACGGCCGGAGCGGATCAGCCGGGCTCCGGATGTGGCGAAGCTGGCGGGTGGAGTTTCGGCGGGAGCGGGTTCGTCAGGCGAGGAGATGCTTGCGTTTGCGACGGTTCGCGAGCTGGCGGAGCTCCTAAGGACGCGTAAGGTGACGTCGACTCAGCTGACGAAGATGTATCTCGCGCGATTGCGGCGGTACGACCCGAAGCTGCACTTCGTGATCACGCTGACGGAGGATCGCGCGATGGCGAGCGCGGCGGTGGCGGACCGGGAGATTGCGGCGGGCAAGTATCGCGGGCCTCTCCATGGGGTGCCCTGGGGTGGGAAGGATCTGCTGGCGGTGAAGGGGTATCCGACGACATGGGGTGCGGGCGGGTTCGAGCACCAGAGCTTCGACTATGACGCGACAGTGGTCCAGCGGCTGGATGCGGCGGGAGCGGTGCTGATTGCGAAGCTGACGATGGGAGCGCTGGCGCAGGGCGACCTTTGGTTTGGGGCGAGGACACGGAATCCGTGGAATCCGCGGCAGGGCTCAAGCGGATCTTCGGCCGGGAGTGCGAGCGCCGTGGCTGCGGGGTGCGTGGGCTTTGCGATCGGGACGGAGACGCTGGGGTCAATCTCTTCGCCGAGCACGCGGTGCGGGACGACGGGGCTGCGGCCGACATTTGGATTTGTGCCGCGGACGGGAGCGATGGCGCTCTCGTGGACGATGGACAAGATCGGGCCGATCGCTCGAGCAGTCGAGGACTGTGCGCTGGTGATGTCGGTGATCCACGGACCGGATGGGCATGATCGCTCGGTGAAGCCGGCGGCGTTCACCTGGGACGCGGAGTTTGACTGGAAGCGGCTGCGGGTGGGGTATATCAAGTCGGCGTTTGAGGTGCGTCCGCCGGATGAAGCGAAGCCGCCTTCGGAGACGTTGACGGGAAAAGATCTGGAGGCGTTTCGGCAGCGGCAGCAACGGCAGAAGGAGGACTACGTCCGACGGCAGTACGACGCCAAGTATGCGTCGGCGTCGCTCGATGTGCTGCGCGGGATGGGCGTGACTCTGATCCCAGTGGAGATCCCGAAGTTTCCCTTCGGGGCGATCGTGCCAGTGCTCGAGGCGGAGGCGGCCGCAGCGTTTGATGAGCTGACGCGCAACGGACGGGACAAGCTGTTGAACGGGCAGGAGCCGTACGACTGGCCGAATACAGTTTCGGGTTGCGCGGTTCTACTCGGCGGTGGACTACGTGCAGGCGATGCGGGCGCGAACGCTGGCGATCGATGTGATGGCGAAGGTCTTCGCGGACGTGGATGTGCTGGTGACGCCGTCGGGCGGGACGCAGCTGGTGGCGACGAACCTGACCGGGCATCCGGCGGTGATTGTGCCGAACGGGTTGCGTGGTGCGGATGCGCCGGTGTCGACGCACGACGAGGATGGCGAGGTGGACAATGCGGGCGGGCCGGGGACGCCGGTGTCGATTACGTTTCTGGGAGGGCTGTACTCGGACGCGCGGGTTGCTGCGTTTGCGCGGGCATATCAGCAGAAGACGGGCTTCCATCTCGAGCATCCGAAGCTCTCGTGAGCGTAGAGCTCAGGAGGAGGATGGGTGGCCGATCTCGACTGCGGCGCCGGACTGGATGGTGACCTCGGAGCCCTCGGCGAGGAGGATGCTGTCGGGCTGGCGGGTCTGGAGGTGGGCGAAGGCGGGGCCGTACTGGGCGGCAAAGTCCAGCTCGATCACGTGACTGCGGACGGGATAGATGTGCCAGCGGGGGTGCGCGACCTCGTAGCCGGAGGTGCGTTGGGGGCTGCGGCGGGTGAAGCCCCAGTAGTGCTCGGTGATGAACTCTTCGATGCTGCCGGGGCTGATGGGTTGGGGGATCGGCGAGGCTTCGACAGCGAGGCGGCTCCAGGTTTTTCTCCAACGCCACCCGTATTCGATGGCGAGGCGATCCGGGGTTTGATGCCAGGTGTGCCGGGTACTTCGCGTCTTGTAGGCTTCGCCGTACACCGTGTTTGCGATGGTGGTGACGGCGAAGCGAGGGACGAGCTCCTGGAGGAAGACGACGCCGCGATGGCTGGTGCCTGAGCGGTCGCGGTGGCGGACGTAGAAGCGGAGATTGATCTCTTCGAAGCTCCCGTGGAAGGGGATGCGCCAGCCCTTGAGGCGAATGTCGGTGAAGAGAAAGCCGATGAGGCTGACGAAGCATCGGCCGTCGTAGAGGTCGAGCTCGGTTCCCGCGGGCAGGAAGGGTTGGAGCGTGTCGGGCGTGACCTCGTACTGGGCCATGATGAGCTTGCGCCACGCGGCAGTCATAAAGGTCGACGACATCCCTCCATGCTACGTGGGCCGATCTCACACGATGAACAGAGCGCCGGCATTCCTGCGGCGAGGCGCGGAAAGACGGAGCGATGCTAGGATCCGGCTATGCTGCCGATGGCGTCGCGGGGCGAGAGATCAGGTGAGACGCCGTTGGTGGTGGCGAGCGGGCTTGAGAAGCGGTATGGCTCGAGCCGGGTGGTGGAGGGTGTGTCGCTTGAGATTGCGCGGGGGGAGACGCTGGGGCTGGTGGGGGAGTCGGGCTCAGGGAAGTCGACCGTGGCACGGATGCTGCTGCGGCTGATCGAGCCGACGGACGGGACGGTTTGTTACGACGGGATCGATGTGCTGGCGCTCGGGCCTCGGAGGCTGCGGGAGATGCGGCGGCGGATGCAGATCGTGTTTCAGGATCCGTATGCTGCGCTGAACCCGCGGATGCGCGTGCGGGAGATCCTGGCGGAACCGTTTGCGATTCATGGGGAGCGTCCGGAAGAGGGGCTCCCGGCGCGGCTGGAGGCGGTACTCGGTGAGGTTGGGATGGATCCCTCGGCCCTTCCGCGGTTTGCGCACGAGTTCTCGGGAGGGCAGCGGCAGAGGATCAATATTGCCCGAGCGCTGGCGTTGAAGCCGGAGTTCCTGGTGCTCGATGAGCCGATCAGCGCGCTCGATGTTTCGGTGGGAGCGCAGGTGATCAATCTGCTGCGGACGTTGCAGCAGAGACACGGGTTGACGTACCTGTTTATCTCGCACTCGATGCCGCTGGTTCGCTACCTGTGCGACCGAGTTGCTGTGATGCAGAGCGGCCGGATTGTGGAGACGGGCGATGTGCTGCAGGTGTGCGAGGCTCCGCGGGAGGAGTACACACGGCGATTGATCGCGGCGACACCGGAGCTTCCCGTGGCTTAGTGCCTGGGCTCACGGCGCGATACGGGCAGTGGCATAGCGCCTCTACAATGAGAGGAGATGTTTCATACCCTTGCTCTCCATTGGCGGTACGCGTGGCTTGTTGCGGCATCGCTGATCGCGGGCGTCATGAATGCGATGGCTGGCGGGGGCTCCTTTCTTTCGTTCCCAGCGATGCTGGGGATGGGTGTTTTGCCGGTCCAGGCAAATGCGACGAACACGGTCGCGCTGTGGCCTGGGCAGCTGACCAGCGTGGCGGCGCTGCGGAATGATCTTCGCCGCGATCTGCTGCCGGTGGTGACGATTTCGAGCATTGTGGGCGGCGTTGGCGGAGCGTACATCCTGCTGCACACTCGGCAGCGGACCTTTATGCACCTGGTGCCGTGGCTGCTGGTAGTGGCGTCTGTGCTGTTCGGGGTGAGCGGGCCGGTTTCGCGGTGGCTGCGCGGGCGGTCCAAGGTTGCGGACCTGGAGCATCATCGGCAGCGCACACCGGCCCTGGTGCCGCTGTTTTTTGTGCTGCTCCCGGTTACGTTTTACATCGGCTACTTCGGTGCCGGAGCCGGGTTTCTGATCATGACGGCACTGGCGCTATTCGGCGTTGAGGAGATGCACCAGCTCAATTCACTGAAGGTGCTGGCGGCGTGCCTGTCCAACCTGTGCGCGGTGCTGACGTTCCTGGTGAAGGGTGCGATTGTGTGGCACTTCTGCCTGATTTCGATGGTGTTTGCGGGGGTGGGGGGGTATGTGGGGGCGCGGTACGCGCGGCGGATGAATGCGGACGTGCTGCGGGTGATCGTGGTGATCACGGGTCTCGGCGTGGCGGGGTATTTCTTCTGGAGGCAGGCGTGATGCACCTGTCAGGCGGAGCCGGGCGGCGGCTGGTGGATCGAGTGAGATCTCCGGAGCATCGAAAGGGATAACGATGAGCCATGAGGGAATACGCATAGGTCGGGCCGATGCAGCGCCGCCGCCCGAGGTGGAACTTAGCCTGGACGCGCGCACGCCTGCGAAGGTGCGGGTGAAGAAGACGGAAGGTACCGGTGTCGAGATCGAGTGGAAGGACGGACACCGCAGCTCGTGGAACTTCCGTTGGCTGCGGAACGCGTGTCCATGTGCGACGTGCCACGAAGAACGCGAGAAGGACGGCCGGATGCCCGGAGAGCCGAAGCCGAAGCAGCAGGCGCTGCTGGCGATGTATGAGGCGCCGCCTCGACCGCTGGAGGTGACGCCTGTGGGGAAGTATGCGCTGCGCTTCAAGTGGAACGACGGGCACGAGAGCGGGATCTACTCGTGGGAGTATCTGCGGCGCGTGTGCCGATGTGAGGAGTGCCTGAAGAGGGTGGAGGAAGAAGGCGACGGGAAGTAGCTCGACTGCGGCTACTCCCCTGCTTCCATCTTCTGCTCCTGGTAGTGGCCGATGTGCTTGTAGATCTCTTCGGGGAACCTGAGATTGCGATACAGGTTGCCGCAGTCGGGGTCTTCGGGGTTGGGGAGGATGGGGAACTCCTGCTGTGACTGCCACTCGAGGATGCGGTCGCGCTTGGGTGGGTTATAGTCGCGGCCTTCGACCTGGCGGAGCATGAGCCGTGCCTGCTCGTCATCGAAGTCGCCATCCTTGGTCAGGTAGGCGAGTACCTCATCGTGCGGGAGGAAATGGCGGGCGACCATGGCGAAGACGAGCCGGCCGTAGTGCCCGATGTCCTTGCCCTCGCTGAGGGAGTCGAGGAGGTGGGCCATCATGGAGTCTTTGCGTAGTTCGGCTTCGCCGCCCTCGCTCGCGTTTCCGGTATCGCGGGTGTCCTGCTGGGGAGCGGAGGACTTGCCTGCGTGTCCGTTGTTCTGCGTTGCGGCTTTGAGCTTCGCTAGTTCAGCTTCGGCTTTCTCTGCCCGTTCGGTTGCGCTGCGGACAGCTTCGCTCTCTGGTGCTGACGAGTCTGCGGGTGTGTCGAGCACTACTTCACGTTCCGGCATTTCGGGTTCTCCTGTACGCTTTTTGTTCGCCTATCAAGAGATGTGAAGAAGGCCTGTGACGTTGCCCCGGCGGGATGACAACCGGGGTGTGTTGCGGAGGCTATTCGAGAAGGGAGAGAGCTTCGGGGACGGTGGACGCGGAGAGGAGGATATCGCGGCTTCCCTGTTTGAGGAGGCCTTGTGCGACGGCGTGATCGAGCCACGTGAACAGCGCATCGTAGAAGCCGGCGGTGTTGAGCAGGACGATGCGCTTGGTGTGGAGGCCGAGGGTCTGCCAGGCGAGCACCTCGAACATCTCTTCCATGGTGCCGAAGCCGCCGGGGAGGATGAGGAAGGCGTCGGCTTTCTCGCCCATGAGGCGTTTGCGGGTGTGCATGGTGTCGACGACGTGGAGCTCGGTGATGCCGTGATGCGCGACTTCTTTGTCGACGAGCACTTCTGGGATGACGCCGATGACGCGACCGCCGTGCGCGAGGCAGGAGGAGGCGACGACCTGCATGAGACCGACGTCCGATCCGCCGTAGATGAGACCGATGCCACGCTGGCCGAGCGTCGTTCCGAGCTCTTCGGCGGCGTTACGATAGGCGGCGTCGACGCCCATGGCACTTGCGCAGAAGACCGCGATGCTGTTCAAGCTCATAGGGCGAGGATAGCAAGCGGCGGACGACGAGATTGTGAAGAAGACATCCGGGGAGGAGACCTGGGGGGCGGCCGCCATGGATTGGCCATGGCAGCCGCAGGAGCTGGACGCGAGGCTCAGACCGTCGCGTTCACGCGAGACGCAGGGTTTAGTTCTTCAGAGCGATGGTGGTGCCGCTGAGCTGTTTCGAGACTTCGGCGATGACGGTTCCTGCCTGTTCGGTGCCGGTTGCTTCCTGTCGCGTGATGCGAGTGCCGACGGCGAGCTCTACGTCCTTTGTTTTTCCGGCTTCAAGGGTGATCGTCTCGTCCCCAGCCTTGAGTGTGAGCGGCGCAGCGCCGTCATTTCTGAGGCTGAACTTAACGAGTTTTGATTTGGCGAACATGGCGTGCACGGGCGAATGGATTGCTGCCGGTGCGGCGAAGACGGCTTCAGAGGTGAATGCTGAAGCGACGGCGAGTGAGAGCGCAAATATGGTGCGACGATTCATGACAACTCCTACGAAGACAGCGTTGAGATCGACGTGTTTCGCTGCCATGGTTCAGTGAAGCTCGTCGTGTGTATGGCTACGCAGCGGCTGTGAAGCAGGTTCCTCCGTTTGCCCGGTTTGTGATGAACGTGGCTGGTGAGCGGGGCGAGCTGCGGATGGTTAATGGGGTGACCTAAAATAAGAGATGGAGCGACCTTGACGGACCTGATCACAAACATGAATCCGCAACAGGCCGAGGGCGTGACGACGGTCGATGGGCCGGTGCTTCTGCTGGCTGGAGCGGGCTCGGGCAAGACGCGGGTGATCACGCATCGCATCGCTTACCTGATCCAGGAACGCGGGGTCTCGCCGGATGCGATCCTGGCGGTGACGTTTACCAATAAGGCTGCGAAGGAGATGGCAGAAAGGGTTGAGAAGATCCTGGGCCACTCGACCCTGGCGCAGCCGACGCTGGCGACGTTTCACAGCTTCTGTGTACGGGTGCTTCGGCGCGATATCGAGGCGTTGCGTGTGGGGGGACAGGGGCTGACACGCACCTTTGCGATCTACGACGAGACGGATCAGCAGGCCGTGGTGAAACAGGCGCTGAAGCGGCTGTCGATCGATGACAAGCAGTTGAAGCCGAGGGTGGCGCTGGGACGGATCTCGTGGGCGAAGAATCACATGATTGATCCGCAGGAGTATTTCCTGGCTTCGACGAACCCGATGGAAGAGAAGATCGCCCACATCTTCGAGATCTATCGGAAGGAGCTGGGCAAGGCGAACGCGATGGACTTCGACGACCTGCTGCTGGAGACGGTGCGGCTGCTGAAGTCGGATGCGCAGGTCAGAGAACGCTACAACCGCCGTTACAAATATCTGATGATTGACGAGTACCAGGATACGAACCGTCCGCAGTACGAGCTGATGAAGCTGCTGGGCGCACATGGAAACGTGTGCGTGGTGGGCGATGAGGACCAGTCGATCTACTCGTGGCGTGGCGCGGACATCAAAAATATCCTGGAGTTCGAAAAGGATTTCCCGGAGACGAAGACGATTCGGCTGGAGCAGAACTACCGGTCGACGCAGGTGATCCTGGAGGGTGCGAGCGCGGTGGTGGCGCAGAATACGCAACGCAAAGGAAAGAACCTGTGGACATCTCGCGAGGGCGGGTCGCTGATCGGGTACTACGAGGCTCCGGACGGGGAGAACGAAGCACTGTTTATCGCAGACCGGATCCAGCGCTATATCAAGGAAGCAGGCCAGCAGGTAGATCTGCCCAGGTGTGCGGTGCTCTACCGGACGAACTCGCAGTCGCGGCTGGTGGAAGAGTCGTTGCGGCGGTATGGGATCCAGTACCACATGGTGGGCGGGTTCTCGTTTTATGACCGGGCCGAGGTCAAGGACATCCTGAGTTACATGAAGCTGGTGCAGAATCCGCATGACTCGATTGCGCTGGCGCGTGTGATCAACTCGCCGGCGCGGGGTATCGGGAAGACGACGATGGAGACGCTGGAGCGGATGGCCCTGGCGACCGGCACGAGTACGTGGGATGCGATCGGCGCGGCTGTTCGCGACCGGCTGTTGCCGCAGCGTGCGATCAGTGCGCTTGAGAACTTCCGGCGGCTGATCCACGATGCGCGCGCGATGCTGGGGCCGGACTTTGCGGGGAAGCTTTCGGAGGATATTGCGGCGGATGAGCTGGCTGCCGCGAGCGACGACGGGGCGCTCGAAGAGATGGCGGGTGAGAGCACTGATTTCGATCCGGATTCGTTTGGAGATGAGGCGGAGGAGAGCGTCGCGGGACCGAACGAGGCGCGGGCAGAGTTCGACACGAGCTTTAACTTCGGTTTCGACTTCGGGCCGAGTGAAGAGATTTCGACCCTTGCGCCCGAGAACGCGGTGGACTCGGATGCGGCGCATGCGATCGATGCGGCCAGCTTCAACCCATTTGCTCCGGTGCCGCTGAAGGCGAGTGCGATCTCGAAGCGGCAGGCGGTACAGGACGAGGCACGCAAGAGGGCGGCCGATGCGGGTGAGGAGATGCCCGAGGTTCCGCGGGAGCCGGAGGCGTTTCGCAAGCCGGGCGATCCGGCGACGCTGCCGGAGCTGATCAAGTTTCTGAACGATCGATCGGGGTACATCCGGGCGCTGGAGGACGAGGCGACGCCCGAATCGTTTTCGCGGATTGAGAACCTGAAGGAGCTTGCGAACGCGGCGCAGGATGCCGAGCAGCGCGGGGAGACGCTGGCTGATTTCCTCGACCATGCTGCACTGGTTTCGGATGCGGACCAGTACTCGGCCGAGGCGCGGGTGACGCTGATGACGCTGCATGCGGCGAAGGGGCTGGAGTTTCCGCTGGTGTTTCTGGCGGGGATGGAAGAGGGTCTGTTTCCGCACTCGCGGACGTTTACGGACCCGACGGGGCTCGAGGAGGAACGGCGGCTCTGCTATGTGGGGATGACGCGTGCGATGGATACGCTGGTGCTGACGCGTGCGCGCTACCGGCGGAGGTATGGGTCCGATATGCCGGAGGCATCGATTCCGTCACGATTTCTGGAGGAGGTCCCGAGCAGGCTGGTGGAGGATCTGGGATCGCCGGCGGCTCGGCCGCAGTTCTCGAGGGGCGATGCGGACGAGTACGGGAGTCGATTTTCGGGCAAAGCGTATGCCACGCCCTATCCCCGTGCCGGGTGGAGTGGAGGAGCGCGGGGCGGCGAAGAGAGTGGAGAGCGGCACTACAGCTACGAGGACGACAACCAGGATGCGGAGCGTGGTGGTACGGCGACGAGTGGGAGTGCGCGGGGGACGGGGGTTGCCGGCGGGGGCTCGGGATCTCTGGACAACATTGCGAATTTCTTCGCGGCGCGAGGGCAGGCGAAGCCGGGGCAGAGGTTTGGAAGGCCGAAGCTTGCCGTGCCAGCGCCGACGGGAAACACCGGCTTGAAGCAGGGAACGCGTGTTCGCCATCCGAAATATGGGGAGGGCACGGTGTTTCGGCGTGAAGGCGACGGGGAAGACGCGAAGATTACAGTACAATTTCAGCTACACGGCGTGAAAAAGCTGGTGGAGAAGTTTGCCCAGTTGGAGCGCCTTTAGGTTTTGAATCAAGCTCGCGAAAGATAGAAACGCATTTCATGGCAAATACGAAGAGCATCACCGACACCGAAGAGCGCAAGAAGGTAAAGCGCGCAGCCCGCAAGAAGGCGGCTCCGAAGGCGAAGCGCACGGGCGCCCGCGGCGAGAACAAGGCCAAGATCAAGAAGGCGTCGCGCGGTCAATCGAAGCGCTAATTGACGCGGCATGGGCCGGGTATCCGGAAGCGGATACCTTGCCATTCCAGCTCCTCCAGTTCCTGCAACAAAGCCGTATTGTGACGTCGGGCCCGGCCCGGAGCAATCTGTTTTGAGGAGCAATCGCGCTGGCCCGACAGATCTTCCGCACAAAGTCCATCGACAAGCTGATCTCTGAATCGGAGAGGCCGGAGCACGCGCTGCGGAAGACGCTGGGGCCGATCTCGCTGACGGCGCTCGGCGTTGGCGCGGTGATCGGGTCTGGCATCTTTACGGTGATCGGAACAGCGATTGGCGGAAACCCCGCGGCGCTGGCTACCTGGGCGGATTCGCCGGTGGTGGATCTGCTGATCGGGTGGCTTCACCACACCGGAGGGCAGGTTGCGGGCCGACCTGGCGCGGGTCCGGCGCTGGCGCTTTCGCTGGTGCTGGTTTCGATCGTGTGTGCGTTGACGGGGCTCTGCTACGCGGAGCTGGCGTCGATGATCCCGATTGCGGGGTCAGCCTATACCTATACGTACGCGACCCTGGGTGAGCTGGTCGCGTGGATTATCGGGTGGGACCTGATCCTTGAATACGCCTTCTCGAACATGAGCGTGTCGGTCGGGTTTGCGGCGCACGTGGTGGATCTGCTGGACTGGCTGGGGCTCCCTATCTCGCCGAAGTGGCTTTCACCGGCGTATCTTCCGCTTGGATTGCAGGACCTTCAGGGCAAGGACATCTATGCTCCGGGGTGGCACTCGGGATTCAACATACCGGCGTTTTTGATCGTACTGTTGCTTACGGTCGTGCTGGTCCGCGGGATCCGTGAATCCGCCCGCACGAACAACATCATGGTGCTGGTGAAGATTGCTGCGATCCTGATCTTCTGCTTCGCGGGGATCTCGTTTATTCACCCGGC
Organism: uncultured Acidobacteriaceae bacterium; assembly: GCA_963850375.1. Lineage (GTDB taxonomy): Bacteria > Acidobacteriota > Terriglobia > Terriglobales > Acidobacteriaceae > Edaphobacter. The sequence continues at coordinate 239,691 of CAWKKV010000002.1, forward strand.
GAACTACCACCCGTTCAGTCCGAACGGATGGTCGGGTGTGCTGGCGGGCGGGTCGATCATCTTCTTCACCTATATTGGGTTCGACTCGGTTTCGACGGCTTCGGAGGAGTGCAAGTCGCCGCAGCGGGACGTGCCGTTCGGGATCCTGGCGACGCTGGTGGTCTGCACGATCCTGTATATCGGGGTCGCGGTCGTGCTGACGGGGCTGGTGCCGTGGCAGTCGATCGCTGGGGACGGGGCGCCGGTGGTGAATGCGCTGAAGCGCGTGTCGCTGACGCCGGGCGGCCATCCGCTGCACTGGGTTCGGCTGGCGGTGCTGCTTGGCGCGATCGTGGGCATGATCTCGTCGATCCTGGTATTTCAGCTTGGGCAGGCACGTGTCTGGTACGCGATGTCGCGCGACCGGTTGCTGCCGTCGGCTTTCAGCAGGGTGCATCCGAAGTTTCGGACTCCAGCGTTTGCGACGTGGGTGGCGGGTGTGCTGGTGGCGGTTCCGGCGGGACTTTTTGATGTGGGCACGTTCGCCGAGATGTCGAATATCGGAACCCTGTTTGCGTTTGTGCTGGTGTCGATCGGCGTTCTGGTGCTGCGGTACAAGGATCCGGATCGCCGGCGCGGATTTCGGGTTCCGTTCGGCCCGGTGATCCCGGTGCTATCGGTCGTGTTCTGCACGTTGCTGATGGCAGGCCTGCCGGCGAAGACGTGGCTTCGGTTCTTTTCGTGGCTGGTGATTGGGCTGCTGGTGTACGGCTTTTACGGACGGAAGCGCAGCGAGTTCTACGCCCGTTGATCAGGTGGTCTCTGCAGGGTGCGCTAGATGGTGAAGACGGTGCGCCGGCCGCTTTCAGTTCGATTCCACGCGTTTGCAACTTCGCTGAGCGGCACAGCTTCCGTGTCGATCGTTAGACCAGCTGATTGCGCCGAGTCGAACATCCTGTGAAGCGCTGTAACGATCTGCTGCGCCGACAGGCTGCCGAGGCCGCTGCCGACGATCTCGAGGCCGGAGCTTCGCAGCAGACCTGCGGGAAGCGAGAGCGTCTCCCCGCTGATGGAGCCGATCTGCACAAACCGCAGTCGAGGTTCGCCTTTGAGCGAGCCCTTTCCGGCGGCTGACCGGAGAAGAATTTCGGCGGAACGGCCCCAGAGATAATCGAGCACGACATCGACCCCGGCTTCGAGTGCGCGTCCAAAGGCCTTTGCCAGCGCCTGGTCGTCAAGCTGAAGCGAGATTGCTTCATCGGCACCAAGTGCTCGCAGCCGGTCGAAGCTCTTCTCGTCGCGCCCGGTAACGACGATTCTGCGTGCGCCGAGGTGCTTCGCTGCCTGGATGGCCTGCTGCCCGGCGACGCCGGTAGCGCCGTTGATGAGGACCGCTTGCCCTTGCGCGAAGCTGGCGCGTCCGATGAGCGCGCCCCAGGAGGCAAGGCCGGGGTTGCCGAGCGCGGCGGCGGTAACGTCGTCGAGGGAGTCAGGAAGCGGAATCGTCCGGCTTGCGGAGACGAGGCTCTGCTCGGCCATGGAGCCGAACGGTGCTGCCGGGCCTATGAAGTAAACGCGTTGCCCGTCCGGCAGGACGCCTACTCCGTCGTTGCCGGGGACGAAGGGCATCGCACCGCCACTGCTGTAGTGCCTGCCGCTGGCCTGACCCTTGACGAGATTGCTAAGGGCGGCGGCACGGACCTCGACCAGCAGCTCGCCCTCCCTGGGCTCGGGCTGGCGGAATTCGGCGTACCGGGGTGCGGTTTCAAAGCTGTCGACCACTGCTGCTTTCATGGATGAACTCCTTCCGAGGTGAAGCGCTCGACCGATGGGAGTGCGGCTGCGAGATGCCAGGAGCGTATGGGTTCTAGACTGTGTTTATGGCACGTCGCATAAAGCAGGATAGTCTCGATTCCGCGACCTGGCTCCGACACCTGCCCAAGGTCGAGCTGCATCTTCATCTTGAGGGCTCCATTACCGCAGCGACCCTCGTTGAGCTGTCACAACGTAACGACGCCGTGCCACTGAGTCTCCAGGCTGCGTCGAGCCTGTACGAGTACAGTGACTTCCCGAGCTTTCTCCTGAGCTTCAAGGCGGTGACCGAGCGACTGCACACGCCCGCGGACTACGAGTTGATCACGTACGCGATGGTGCGCGATCTTGCGGCACAGGGTGTGCGGCATGCCGAGGTGTACATCTCGTTCGGGATCCTTTATCGCTTCGGACGGTTGGACGTCGACGAGGTGTTTGCGGCGATCGAGGCGGGGCGGCTGCGAGCTGAGCGGGAGTTTGGGGTGACGGTGTTGTGGCTGATCGATGCGGTGCGGCACTTCGGTGCTGAGGAGGGTGCGCGGGTGTTTCGCAAGGCGGCGGAGCTGCGACGTGAGCATCCCTCGATCGTCGGGATCGGCATTGGTGGAGACGAGGCGCGCGGGCCGGCGGAGCAGTTCCGCGAAGCGTATGCCGAGGCGAGGGAGGCCGGCCTGCATCTTACGGCGCATGCGGGCGAGTCGACCGGACCGGAGTCGATCTGGTCGGCGATCAATATCGGTGCGGAGCGCATTGGGCATGCGCTGGCGGCGCAGCAGGATCTCGAGTTGATGGACATCCTGGCCGAGCGCCAGATTCCACTGGAGCTGAACCTGACGTCGAACTTGCGGACGGGCTGCTGCGCTTCGATCGACAAGCATCCGCTGCGGTTGTACTTCGAGTATGGGCTAATGGTGACGCTGAACTCGGACGATCCGCCGATGTTTGGATCGGATCTGCTGGGCGAGTACAGGCTGGCGCATGAGCAGTTCGAGCTTTCGCTTGAGCAGATGCGGGAGCTGGCGGCGAACTCGGTCGAGGCCAGTTTTTTGCAGCCCGCGCGCAAGCTGGCGCTGCTGCGGGAGGTGGAGCAATACAGCCCGGAGGAGGGACGGGTGTAGAGTTCGTTGCATGGAACGGAACGTGCTCGAGACAACGGTGTGTGTGGTGGGTGGGGGGCCAGCCGGGGTTGTGCTGGGGCTGCTGCTGGCAAGAGCGGGAATCGATGTAACCGTCCTTGAGAAGCATAAGGACTTTAACCGGGACTTCCGGGGCGATACGATCCATGCGGCGACGCTGCGAGTGATGCGGGAGCTTGGGCTGCTGGATAAGCTGCTTCAGCTTCCCCACCAAATGCTGGAGCGGGGGGATGCAACGCTTGGGGGCAAAACCTATACTGTCGCTGACTTCCGGCTGCTGGCAAAGCCGACAAACTTCATTGCGCTGATGCCGCAGTGGGATCTGCTGAACTTCCTCTCGGGAGAGGTGAGGAAGTACCCGAGTGCGCGGGTGCTGATGGAGCACAGGGTGACGGGTCTGCTGCGCGATCCGGCGACGGGGCGGGTGCTTGGGGCAGAGGCGGATACGCCGAACGGACCGGTGGAGGTGCGGGCAAAGCTGACGGTCGGATGCGACGGGCGGCACGCGACGACGACCGAGGCCGCGCAGTTCCGGCGTGTGGATCGCGGGGCTCCGATTGATGTGCTGTGGTTTCGGTTATCGCGGCACGAGACCGATCCTGAGAATGCGCTGGGCAATCTGAATAACGGCAAAATGATCGTGCTGATCAACCGGGCGGACTACTTCCAGTGCGGCTACATCATCCGCAAGGACAGCTATGAGAGCACGATTCAGCCTGCAGGAATTGAGGCTTTCCGGCGGGACATCGTGAGTGTTGCGCCGGCGCTCGGAGTTCCGGGACAGGATGGCCGGGCGCGGGTGGAAGAGATTACCTCGTGGGAGCAGGTGAGCAAGCTGCCGGTGCAGGTGAACCGGCTGGTGAAGTGGCACGCCCCCGGCCTGCTGTGCATTGGGGATGCGGCGCATGCGATGTCGCCGGTGGGCGGCATCGGGATCAACCTGGCTATCCAGGATGCGGTGGCGGCGGCGCGGATCCTGCTGCCGGTGCTTCGGACGTCGCAGGCCCGTGGAACTCCGGTGACGGAGATGTCCCTGGCGGAGGTGCAGCATCGGCGAGCGACGCCGACGCGCATTACGCAGCAGTTCCAGGTGATGATTCACGGATTTCTGGATCGATACCTGGGGAAGACTGGGCCTTTCAGGGCGCCGCTGGCGCTACGAATCCTGAGCCGGAGCCGGCTTTTTCATCGGCTGACGGCTCGGTTTATCGGGCTGGGCGTGCGGCCGGAGCACGTCACCTAGCCATCGGAAGACGGGTTTCAGCGGCCTTGCGGGGCGGGCACCATGACGGCGTCCGGGTCGACCTTGGGGATGCCGAAGTGACCGCCGAGGTGGACGAGATCGAGGGGCCGCAGGAGGCAGGAGACCTGGATCAGGTTCATGTTCCTGGGGGCGCGCACGAGGATGGCGACGTCGTCAATCTCGGTGCCGCGGAAGTGGAGCCACATGTCGGTGATGGGCCTGGAGGGCTGGGCGCCCTGGGCGGGGCCAACGTTGGCGTTGACGAGGTGCTTCCAGCCGGCGGCGTCGTAGGCACCGACGATCATGCCCATGGTTTCGGGGGCGTAGAAAGCGGGCTGCGGGTAGCGGTAGGTGTCGACGGTGATGCTGTTGAGGGCGGCCGCGACGCGGCGAGCGTCCGCCTGGTTGGGATCGATGAAGCCCCCGGCGGAGGCGAGCATGGAGCGGTCGAAGGTGAAGGAGGTGTGGGTGGCGGGCTGGTCGGCGAGGGCGGCCAGGGCCTGGGGGATGCTGGGCGGTTCCTGCTGTGCCTCCGCAGCTCCGACCGCCAGAAGGGACGCAAAAAGCATGACACAGGGGCGCCAGCGCATACGGAATACCTCTCTCACCTGCTTAGACACGGCGTTTCGGCATAAGTTACTCCGGCGGCACTCCCCTTTTTGGGGGAGAGCTGCCGGGCTAGGACTTGACGTTGTCGGGGACGGCCACCTCGTCGAAGGCCTGGGCGAGGGCCTGGAGGCGTTCGGGTACGTGCTCGCCGGAGAGGGGCTTGCCGTGCCCGACGGCGACGGTGATGGGGTCGAGTGCGGCGAGCTTGGCGACCGAGGCGCGGGCGTCGGACCAGTTGGAGGTGAAGTAGGCGGGCGGCCCGTGGAGTTCGGGCTGCTGGGCGATGGCGGCTTCGAAGAAGCTTTCGGGCTTGGTGGTGCAGAAGGCGTCGCCGACGAGGAGGGTGCGGTCAGATTTGCGGAAGAAGGAGACGTGGCCGGGGGTGTGGCCGGGGGTGTGGAGGAGGGTCCAGCCGGGGAGCTGGGCGAGGGAGAGCTCGGCACCCTCGCCGGGGAGCTCCCTGAGGCGGTTGCCGAGGTCGACGGGGGCCTTGGGATAGAGAGGGGAGAGGAGGGACATCATGCCTCCGCCGGCCTTCCAGTTGGGGCCTTCGTACTCCTTCTGCCCGGTGAGGTAGGGGAACTCGAGGGGGTGGGCGAAGATGGGGGCGTCCCAGGCGTCGGCGAGCTCGAGGGCTGAGCCGACGTGGTCGAAGTGGCCGTGGGTGAGGACGATGGCGTTCGGGGGACCGTTGAAGGCCTTTTCGGCCCAGGCCTTGATGCGGGCGGTGGCGTGGGGGACGCCGGCGTCGATCAGGGTCCAGGTGCCGTCGGGGTGGGTGACGCCGAAGACGTTGACGAAGAGGATGCGGAGGCCCTGGAGGCCGGGGGCGATGTTGTCGAGGGGGACGACCTGGTCGTCGAGGATTTCGATCTTGTCCATGTGTGCGCTGGCTCCCGTTGGCTGATGGACGGTTCGATGCGGGCTGGAGGGGCGGAGGCGAGCCTGGCCGGAGGGAGGGGTTCGATGGGATGCGCGGTGTGTTGGTTGGGTGAAGCGTCGGGTGGTTGGAGAAGCGGATCCTCCGCCTTCGGCGAAGGATGACAACTTAGAACAGAGCGGATCCTTTGGCTGCGGCGAAGGGCGGCGACATAACAACAAAAGCAGATCCTCCGCCTGCGGCGAAGGATGACAACTTAGCGCCGACGCAACTTATGCGCCGATGACAACTTATACGCCGACGAAACTTATACGCCGACGAAAGCCCCGGAGCGCGGCGGAGGCCCCCCTCCCCCGGTACTTTTGCGCAAAGTATTCGAAGGGTGAGGCTTAGGTCTGGACCTCGGTCTGACTGAACTGTGCGGAAGATGTTTCTGTGCGTCTGGCCTGGGTCTCGGCCCGGTGCTGAAGGTGGGCCTGCTCCCGGCGTTGGTTCTGCTTTAAGGATAGAGGATCGGGGCGGGTGGTTGCGCCATGTCTGCCCGATGTTGTCTGTCAGGTGCGGTCAGTTGCCTCCCGGAGTTGAGGTGGGGAGGGGGGCGGCGGCGCGGGCGCGGGCGACGAGTTTGCGGAGCTTGCCTTCGATGTCGGCGCCTGAGCCCAGCTGCTCGTCCTGGAGAACGCCGTCGGCGTCGATGGTGAAGTAGTGGGGGATAGCGTTGACGGCGTAGGCGTTTGAGAGCTGGTGGTCGGCGTCGCGGTACTGGTTCCAGGTCATCTTGTGTGCGTCGATGAAGGCCTGCCATTTGGCCGGGTCGGAGTCCCAGGAGACGCTGATCAGGACAAAGGGCTGCCCGGCGAACTCCTGTGCGATCTTCTGGATATGTGGGAGTTCCTCGTTGCAGGGGCCGCACCAGGTGGCCCAGAAGTCGACGAGCACGACGCGACCGCCCATGTCATCGAGGGTGAACTGTTTGCCGTCGGCGGTGGTGACGGCGAAGGGCGGTGCCATGCGGGCGCGGGCGAGCGCGGGGTTGACGGAGAAGTGCTGGGCACGGAGGTGGTAGTGGTCGGACTCTGGCAGAGCGGCCGCGTAGCTGGCAAAGAGTGGGCGAGCCTCGTCGTCGCGGTTGAGCCTGGCGAGGGCGATGCCGTCGAAGTACTGGGCGGCGTGGAGGCTGGGGTCGCTGGCCAGAGCGGACTTGAAGGATGCGTCGGCCTCGGCGAGTTGATCGGGGTGGGGTTTGCCGTTTCTCATGCCGAGGAGCGCCAGACCGTGGATGAGGTCGGCGGCGGCGGCGGCTGTTGGGGTCGTGCCAGCGGCCTTCAAAGCCGCAGCGGTGCCCATTGCATCCTTGAACTCACCCATGCGGAGCTGAAGAAAGGCTGCCTGCTGCAGGCAGGCGGCGCAGGTGCCGTTTGCAATCTTGTTTGCTTTTTTCCAATGATCAACCTGGTCGATCCAGCGCTGGTGCGGCGCCTTGGCGGCGGCGACCTCCTTCTGAAACTTGGGATCGGAGAGGTAGGGGGGTTGTTGCGCGGGCACTGCGGAGGCGCAGAGGACGGATGGCACGAGAAGAACGAGGGCAGATAAGAGGGGACGCATGAGCAAGAGCTCCAATGCGAACCATGATGGCGGTGTTTGGGGTAGGGGGCAAGAGGTTTCGCTCCGATCGCCTGTCACAAATGGGGGAGCAGGCGGCGGGAGTTGCCCGTTGCGGGATGCGGTTCAAGAGGTGCTAGTGCCGGAGCTCAGGGCTGGGAGTCGCCGGGGTGGAGGTCGAGGCGGCGGCGGGGGTGGGCCTCCTGATTGGCGCGGGTGATGAGGGCCTGGAGGCGGGCCTCGAGGTGGTCGTCGCCGACGCCGATGACCTCGGACTGGAGGGCGCCGTCGGCGTCGATGGTGAAGTAGTGCGGGAGGGCGTCGACACCGTAGGTGCCTGAGAGCTTGTGGTCGGTGTCGAGGACCTGTGGCCAGGTCATGTGGTTGTCTTCGACGTACTTCTTCCAGGCGTCGGCGTCCTCATCCCAGGAGATGGAGAGGAGGGTGAAGGGTTCGTTTTGGAAGTGTGCCGCCATCTGTTGCAGTTTCGGGAGGAGCTGGCGGCAGGGGACGCACCAGGTGGCCCAGAAGTCGAGAAGGACGACGCGGCCGTGGAGATCGGCGAGGGTGACGGGCTTGCCGTCGGAGAGGGTGGCGGTGAAGGGCGGGGCCATGGAGGCCCGTGCGAGTTTGAGATTGGCGATGTAGTTCTGGGCGCGGGGGCGGTAGGGGTCGGTGGGCGGGGCGATCTCGACGTAGCGGGTAAAGGCTTCGCGGGCATCGTCGTCGCGATGGAGGGCGGCGAGGGCGCGGCCATCGAGGTAGAGGGCGGTGCGGAGGGAGGGGTCGTGCGTGAAGGCGGCCTTGAAGGCGGTGTCGGCTTCGGCGAGCTCTTTGGGTGTGGGCTGATCGCCGTTGAGGTGCAGGGCGGCGCTGCCGTGGAGGAGTTCGGCGTAGGCCTGGTCTTTGGGCAGTGGGGAGAGACGCTCGAAGTGCGTGGCGGCGGCGATGGCGGGCTCCCAGGCGCCGGTGCGGAAGCTAAGGGTGGCGATGCGCTCGGCGCACTCGGGGCAGGTGTCGCCGGAGAGGCTGGCGGCCTGCTGCCAGTGGGCGATCTGGGTGGCGGCGTCGGGGGCGGCGTGGGCGGCGTTGATCTCCGCCTGGGTGGCGGCGTCGGGGTGGTAGGCGGGGACGGCGGGAGGCTGCTGGGCCGGTTGCTGGGCGAAAGCGGAGGAGAGGAGGAGGGTGAGGGGGAGGATGGCGCAGGCTTGCGGAAGCGTCATGCGCTGGAGTTTAGCCTACTTTGCGGGTTTCGGTAATGACCTCATCGAGCATGTGGGCGAGGGATCCGGCGCGGTTGCGGAGGGTTCGCTGGGATTGGGAGATGGAGCCGGCGAGGGTGTCGTAGCGCCCGCGGAGCGTGACGAGCTCATCGACGATGTTGATGGCGGCGAGGACGGCGACGCGGAGGGAGTCGACGGTGTTGCCGTGGGCGGAGACGGCGCGCATCTTGGTGTCGACGATGTGGGCGAGGTGCTCGATGTAAGCGGGATCGGTGCCGCGCAGGTGGTAGACCTGGTCGTAGATATCGACGGCGACGGCGGTTGCGGGTGCCTGCCGGGGGTCGGGCTGGGCGGTGCGTTGGGAGGTGGGCTCGGCGGCGGGTTCGGCATAGGTTGTGCCGGTTTGATTGGCCATCAGGACTCCTTTCGAGCTGGGTGAGATTAGAGGAGCTCGTCCATCTGCTGGAGCATCTTTTCAACGCGCTGGCGGACCTCGGCGCGCTCCTGCTCGAGGGCGGAGATCTGTGCCTCGGTGGAGGAGGTGTGCTCCCTGAGCTCGGCGGTGTGCGCGTGTCTTTGGGCGTCGTGATCGGCGCGGAGCTGGTCGAGCTCGCCATCGCGTTGGGCGAGCTGCTGACGGAGCTGGGCGACCTGTGCCTCGGCGGCGGCGCGGGCTTCGCGCTCGTGGCGAACGATCTCGACGGCGCGGAGAACTTTTTGCTCGAGCGCCTGGAACTCGTCCTGACTCACGGTGGGGCTGATGGGTGCGGATGTGCTCATACTGCGGGGCTCCTGCCCCCGAGTATAGCGGGGCCGCTCGTGGAATAACGGGCGGAAATAGGAGGGTGAATCCAGGTGGTTGCGGGGTCTGCCTTGTGCGAGGTGGCTCGCGACGATCTAGGCGCGCTGGGTTCCTCCGAGAGCCGTGAGGGCTTCGGTGATGCGGCGGGAGAAGGTGGTGAGCTCGTCCTCGGTAAGGGTGCGGGTGGTGGACTGGAAGACGGTGCGGAGGAGGAGCGAGTGTTGCCCGGCGGGGACGGCCTTGCCTTTGGGATCGCGGAAGATTTCGAGGGGGTTGAGGCGGAGGAGCTCGGGGATGGAGAGGGCGTGGATGGCGGAGGCGACGGTGTGCCAGTGGACGGTGTCGGGGAAGAGAAAGGAGAAGTCGCGTTCGACGGCCTGGAAGCGGGAGATCTCGTGGGCGGTGACTTTGCGGAGGGGGAGGGCGTAGAGGCGGGCGAGGTGGAGCTCGGCGAGGAAGACGGGCTGGCGGAGTTTGCGGCGGGAGGACTCAGCGCGGGAGAGCTCGCCGAAGTGGGCGAGGGGCTCGCCGCCAAGGAGGACGGTGGCGGCGCGGCCGGGCTCGAGCCAGGCGGGCGGGTTGCCGGTGGTGACGGTGAGGGCTTCTAGGCCGCCTGGGAGGGTGAAGAGGCTGGCGAGGGACTCGATGGCACCCTTGAGCTCGAAGATGGGGGCGTCCGAGGCGGGGTAGAGGGAGGTGGGCTCGGGGGAGCCCGAGGTGAGGCCGAGGGCGAGCGAGGGCTGCTCGTCGACGTCGTCGATGTGGGTCGGGGAGAGGCGGGTGGCGCGGAAGATCTCCCCCTGCTCGAAGAGGCGCGCGGTGGGGACGTCGCGGTTGAGGTTGTTGGCGAGCATGGCGAGCATGCCGGGGAGAAGTGAGGGGCGGAGGTTGGCGGCTTCTTCGGAGAGGGGGTTCTCCATCAGTACGTGCGTGCTTCCCTCCCCTGCGATGGGGGCAAAGAGGTCGCTTTCGGGGGCGCTGGCAAAGGTGCTGGAGATGGTCTCGGTGAAGCCGAGGGCGAGGAGGCGCGAGCGGACGGCGCGAGCCGGGGTGGCACCAGGGTGGACGAGGACGGGGCGGGGCGTGGGGAGGGTGTTGGCGAAGCGGTTGTAGCCGTAGACGCGGGCGATCTCTTCGATGAGGTCGATCTCGCGCTCGAGATCGAGGCGCCAGGAGGGCAGGGTGACGGAGAAGACGGTGTCGGCGGGGGTGTCTTCGCGGGCGTGGAGCATGGCGCGGGTCTGCGCCGGCGAGGAGGCTGGCTTGAGGGTGCAGCCGAGCGCGGTGAGGAAGCGGGTGATGAGGGCGGAGGTGAGCGCGGAGCCGGCGGCGGGGGTGTCGTCGAGGGTGGTGCCGAGGTGGCGCTGGACTTCGCGGATGGAGAGGGTGATGGGGGGACGACTGGCGGTGCGCGCGGCGACGGCGGGGTCCACGACGTCGATGAGGTCGCCTTCGGCGGTGCCGCCACCCCCGAGGATGAGGGCGGTGACGAGGTGGTTGGCGGTGGGCGCGGCATTGAAGTCGGCGCCGCGCTCGAAGCGGTGGGAGGCGTCGGTGTGGAGGAGATGGCGACGGGAGGAGCGGCGGACGGTGGCGGGATCGAACCAGGCGGACTCGACGAGGATGTTGCGAGTTTCGGGGGTGATCATGGAGTCCCAGCCGCCCATGACGCCGGCGAGGGAGAGGGCCTTGGTGTGGTCGGCGATGACGAGGTCGTCGGGCTCGAGGGTGCGTTCGGTGCCGTCGAGGAGCTTGAGCTTTTCGCCCTTGTGGGCGAGGCGGACGATGATGCCGCCGTCGATCTTGTCGAGGTCGAAGGCGTGGGTGGGGTGGCCCATGCCGAGGAGGGTGAAGTTCGAGGCGTCGACGGCGTCCGAGATCTGCTTCTGGCCGAGGAGGTCGAAGAAGGTTTTGACGTGCCCGGTCGATGGGCTGACGGTGATGTCGCGGAGGACGCGTGCGGTGAAGCGGCCGCAGAGGCCGGGGGCTTCGATGCGGACGGGGAAGGGCTGGGTGGGGGAGGGGAGACGGGGTGGTTGCTCGTCGAGCAGGGGGGCGAGTGGGAGGTTGTAGATGGTGGCGGCTTCGCGGGCTATGCCGTAGTGGTTCATGGCGTCGACGCGGTTGGTGGTGATGTCCATCTCGAAGAGGTGGCCGTTCGCTTCGCCGAGCGAATGGACGCCTTCGACGGCGATGCCGCGGAGGGTGAGGTCGTCGGCGAGTTGCCGGTCGGAGACGGGGAGCGAGGGCAGGTACAGGCGAAGCCAGCGGGTGAGGATCTTCATGTTTGGACGAGATCCAGTCTAACGAATCGCCGTTTTGGGCCGGTGCGGCCCGAGACGGGTCTCGGTGTGGATTGGATTTCGGTGAAGAGAAAAATACTTCAGGGCTGGGCAACCCCCTGCGCATGCCATTCCGGGACTTTCCCGGTTGGCAGGATGGAATCGGGGCAAAATGGGCTGCTTCTGGCGAGGTTGGGGATCTTTGGTGGAGTGCATCGATTTGGCACAGCAACTGCAATAACCCTGGTCATTGCAGATGGGATGTGGATGGGCAGACACCCACACCACAGACCTGAACCACTTTCGCTGCCTCACTCAAAGGAGAGACACCATGTACGTACTTTTCGCCCCAGCTACGGTTGCCCTGGTTTTCATCGGTTTCATTCAACTGCGCGAGCAGTTTGGATCGTCCCGCTAACCAACCTCCGCGAGAAGGAGAGACGCAGGACGCGCGATCTGCGTCTATGTGCTTCTTCCGCGGCGATGACTCCCCCTCCATCAACCTCGGAGAGCTCCCTTGCGGCGTGATGTCTGCGCCTGATGGGAGCTTTCGTGCGTTTGGACCACTACGGAGTTGGCGGCAGGGTGAAGAAGAAGGAGGTGCAGTGCTGCGGGGCGTCGTAGTCGGAGGCGAGCTCGAGGAGGCCGCGGGCCGTTGGAAGGAGCGCGGAGGAGTAGTTGGGGCAGTAGTTGTCGTATGCGGTGGGAACTTCGACGGGTGCCGGGATGGTATGCCAGGGGCCGGAGCCGTCGAGGTTGGCGTTGGTGAAGAGGAAGCGTCCGTTGCCCGGGGAGACGGTGCCGTCGTTGGCATAGAGGACCTGGCCGGAGAGGACGATCTCCCTGGTGCTGGGGTTGTAGATATTGGTGGGGGCGTGCGCGAGGTACTGGCCGGTGGTGGTGACGGCGCGGGTGCCGAAGCTGGCGGGGTCGCCGAAGTTCCAGCCATCGGCTGAGGTGCGGGTGAAGACCTGGCAATGGGTGGTGGGGCCGCAGACCTCGTAGGACATGAGGTAGGTGCTGTCGGGGAGCTCGGTGACGATGGCCATGCCGGGGCGATTCTTGCCGGGAGTGCCGGGTGGTGGCGCGGGACCGACGACGGTGTCCTGTTTGGGGGTCCAGATGCGGAGATCCCGGGTGCGCATCTGGATGAGCTTCTGGGAGCAGCAGGGATCGGTCTCGTCCGAGACGAACATGGCGAGTGCACCGTCTTTGGTGAGCGAGAAGGCGGGCTCCCAGAGGCCATGGTGGTCGTCGCCGGAGCGCATGGGCGTGGAGAGGTAGTGCCAGTGGACGCCGGAGTCGGTGCTGGTGAAGATCTCGACGGCGGGGACGCCGCGGGAGAAGAAGGACCCGGAGTAGAGGAGGGTGCCTGCGGGGAAGCGGCCGAGTTTGCGAGGGAGCTCGTAGATGGTGGAGCAGCAGCGCTCCTTATCAGGGTCGTTCCTGCCCGCGTCGGGGCTGCCTTCTTCGAGGTTGACGGTGGGAACCGTGGTGAGAAAGGTGAAGGTCTGACCGTCGTCGAGCGAGCGAAAGAGCTTGTTGCTGGTCTTGGCGAGGATGGAGTCTCGGAGGGGGCCGGGGGCGTGGTGGAGGCGGATGAGGCGGGGGTAGAGGGTGCTCTGGGGGAGATGAGTGCCTGTGGCTGCGTGGAGGGAGGTGGGGGAGAGCAGTGTGGCGGCGAGGGGAAGGAGGATTGCGGCGGCGATGCCCGTGCGCGGAGTCAGCGGGAGACGGCGGAGGGCAGACCGGCGCTCGATGCTGGCCTGTTCGCTGCGGAAGACCTGCTTGAGCAGAGTGCGGAGAAGGAGAACAAAGGCGAAGATCCGGATCTGCGGCCAGCTCTGGAGCGCGATGGTTTTGAGCAGGGTTCCTGCGACGGAGAAGCTGAGGGCGGCAAGGACGCCGCGCGCGGTGATGAGGCGGGCATCGTCGCTGCCGTGGCCGGTGAGGATGCGAACGATGGCCCAGAGCACGTGGAGGATGACGACAACGGCGGCGAGCAGCTCGATGAGCGAGCCGCCGAGGGCGATGACGGTGGTCTCAGAGGTGGGCATCGGGGGCGGTGAGGGGGTTTGCGTTGTGGCCGAGAGTGACCTGTTCTGCGGTTCGCTGCGATGGTTGGGATTCCTGCTGGATCTCGCGCTCGAGGAAGTAGTTCAGGGCGGTCCTGAGGGTGGCGATGGCGGCGAGTTTTTCGATGTCACTCCAGCTAGGGGTGACGGCGGTGTTGAGGATATCAGCGGCGAGCTCGAACTCGAGGGCGACGGCGAGCCAGCGAGCAAAGGTGAGGCGAACTTCGACTTTCTGCTCCGGAGGGGCGCTGCGGCGGAAGAAGAGGACGATGGACTTGACGGTGGCTTCGAGAGCGGCGATGCCGATGACGAGGGCGGCGGCGAACTCCACGGCGCGAGCGAGGTACTCGATGATGGTTTTAGAGGTAGCGAGGAGAGCGGAGCCCATGGAGGTGTGATGCGGCGGACGGTTGTGAGCCGGGCTGCTTCAGGCGAACTGTTCCAAGAAGCGCATGTCTCCGGAGTAGAACTGGCCGATGTCGGAGACGCCGTGGAGGATCATGGCGATGCGTTCGACGCCCATGCCGAAGGCGAAGCCAGAGATGCGGCCGGGGTCGTAGGGCGTGGGGTCGAGACCGAGGCGGGTGCGTTCGGCGGTGACGGCGGCGAAGACGGCGGGGTCGACCATGCCGCAGCCGAGGAGCTCGATCCAGCCGGAGTGTTTGCACTTCCGGCAGCCGGAGCCGCCGCAGAAGATGCAGGAGATCTGGACGTCGGCGGAGGGCTCGGTGAAGGGGAAGAAGGAGGGGAAGAAGCGGGTTTTGACGTCGTGGCCGAAGAGGGCCTTCATGGCGTGATCGAGGGTGCCCTTGAGATCGGAGAAGGTGATGTCGGTGTCGACGGCGAGGCCTTCGACCTGGTGGAAGATGGGCGAGTGGGTGGCGTCGGCGGCGTCGTTGCGATGGACCTTGCCGGGGATGACGATGCGGATCGGGGGCTCCTGCGCGACCATGGTGCGGATCTGGACGGGAGAGGTGTGGGTGCGCATGAGGAGGCGGTCGCGGGAGGGCTTGGCGGCCTGATGGGCGATGAGGAGGGTGTCCTGGGTGTCGCGGGCGGGGTGGTTGGGGGGGAAGTTAAGGGCTTCGAAGTTGTAGAAGTCGGTCTCGACCTCCGGGCCGAGGTTGACGGAGTAGCCGAGGTTTTCAAAGACCTTGACGACGGCGTGCATGGTTTCGGTGAGGGGGTGGGGGATGCCGGGTTTGCGGACGAGGCCGGGGAGGGTGATGTCTAGCTGCGGGGCGGCGGAGGCGGAGGATGGTGCGGCGGGGGCTTCGAGGGCGTGCTCGATCTCGGCTTTGAGCTGGTTGAAGCGGATGCCGAGGGGCTTGCGGGCCTCGGCGGGAGCGGACTTGAGCCAGGCGTCGGAGATGAGCTTGAGGCGGCCCTGTTTGCGGCCCAGCCAGTGGAGGCGGAAGTTCTCCTGGGCGTCGGGGGTGGTGAGGGCGGCGGCTTCGGAGCGGACCTCTTCGGCGAGAACGGCGAAGGAGGTGTCGAGAGTGGGCTCGTCGTAGCTGGGAAGGTGCGGGATGATGTCGGGCATTCGATGTCTAGGGTACGACAGCGGAAGTTTTCGCGAGATCATCGGAAGGTGGGGAAGGCGAGGGGACTCTCGATCAGCTACTTACATCCAAGGGACGAGGGAGCCTTGAAAGCAAGGTGTGCCTAATCCACCGATGTTGGGAACTGTAGCCGGCCATGGTTGTTGATGAAGAGATAGAGCGGGTCTTGTTGGAGACCGCGTCGCCAGGAGTGTCGTTGGGGTGGGTGAGCACGATGCCCGGCGCGCCGTATTTCCAGACAGAAGACGGTCTGCCGTGGCATCCGATCGGGCAGAACGATGCGATCAGCTGGCGGGAGCTGAATCCGCTGTTTCGGCGGAGGGACGTCGCGGCGGCAGAGCGATATGTGGCCATGCTGGCGAGCCATGGTGTGACGTGCATGCGGCTGATGCTGGAGTATGCGCAGGTGCGGCATCGCTACTTCGAGACGGCTACGGGCAAGTGGTCGCCGAACATGGTGCAGTTCTGGGACGACTTGTTTTTGATGTGCGAACGGCATGGGATGCGGATCCTGCTGACGCCGTTTGACACGTTCTGGATGTGGCTTCACTTCAAGCATCATCCGTATAGCGAGGGGAAAGGTGGGCCGCTGGGGCATCCGTCGCGGACACTGCTTTCGCGGGAGATGCGGGAGGCGATCAAGGCTCGGCTGACGTTTGCGGTGGAGCGCTGGGGCGGATCGGGGGCACTGTTTGCGTGGGATCTTTGGAACGAGATCCACCCGGCCCAGGCGGAGATGAGCGCGGAGCCGTTTCTGGAGTTCATCGAGGAGTTGAGCTCGCACGTGCGGGGGCTGGAGCAGAGGCGTTATGGTCGGTCGCACCCGCAGACGGTGTCGCTGTTTGGACCGGAGCTGAAGTTGCGGGCCGAGCTCGAGATGGAGCATGCGATCTTTCGGCATCCGTCGCTGGACTTCGCGACGATCCACATTTATGAGCACGGGACGATCGACGATCCGAAGAACACGGTGGACCCGGCGGTGGGCATGGGGCGGATCGTCAAGGAGTCGCTGGCCGAGATATGCGACGGGCGTCCGTTTCTGGATACAGAGCATGGGCCGATCCACCGGTTCAAGGATCGGCATGTGACGCTGCCGGAGGCGTTTGACGACGAGTACTTCCGGCATATGCAGTGGGCGCACCTGGCGAGCGGGGGAGCCGGGGGTGGGATGCGCTGGCCGAACCGGAAGCCGCACAGCCTGACGGCGGGGATGCGGGTGGCGCAGCGGGGGCTGGCGCGGTTTATGCCTTGTATCGACTGGCTGCGATTCGACCGTGTAAATGTGTCGGAGACGATGGTTGTGACGGACGAGCGCGGGAGACCGGTGGGGCAGAGGCGCGTGGCGCGGTTTGGTTGCGCGACGCGGGACCAGGCGCTGGTGTACCTGCTGCGGAGAGACGCTCTGCTGAAGAGTGGGCAGGTAGACCGGGGAGCACGACCGCTCGAGCTCAGGGTGGGGTTGCCGATATTAGAGCCGGGCCGGTACACGGTTGCGGCGTGGGATACGGTCCGGGGGGAGCTGATGCGCTCGGGCGTGCAGGAACTGGGAGCTGACGCGAGGTTGTCGATTCCGCCACTGGCTGGGGATGTTGCGCTGGCGGTGAAGCGGGTGGGGTGAGAAGCAGAGGGCTTGCTGGTTGCTGGCGGGGCGGGCGGGCGCGCTATTGAGAGGCGCTTCCCCCGCCCTGCCGGTTTAGCGATGGTTATTGCGGTCAGGACGCTTGGTTGAGGGTTATAGCGTCGAGCTTCTCGAGTGTTGCGGGATCCAGGGTAATGGCGGCGGCTGCCAGGTTTTCGTGAAGGTGGGCGACCGAGGAGGTACCGGGGATCAGCAGGATGTTGGGCGAGCGCTGCGAGGAGCCAGGCGAGGGCGATCTGCATGGGGGTGGCACCGGCGGCTTTGGCGGCGTCGTCGAGGGCTGAGGACTGCAGGGGCGTGAAGCCGCCGAGAGGAAAGTACGGGACGTAGGCGACGCCCTCCTGTGCGAGGTGGTCAATCAGAGCGTCGTCTTCGCGATGGGCGATGTTGTATTGGTTCTGGACGCAGACGATGTCGGTCATCTTTTGTGCTTCCTCGAATTGCACCTGGGTGATGGTGCTGAGGCCGATGTGGCGGATGAGGCCTTGCTGCTTGAGTTCGAGGAGGGTGGTGAGCGGTGCCTCGAGGGAGGCGTCGGCGGCGAGGATGGGCGGACCGAGGCGGAGGTTGACGACGGCGAGGGTGTCGAGGCCGAGGTTGCGGAGGTTGTCGTGGACGGCGCCGGTGAGCTCCTGTGCGGAGATGGCGGGGAGCCAGGAGGCGTCGCTGCCGCGGCGGGCGCCGACCTTGGTGACGAGGAGGAGGTCTTCGGGATAGGGGTGGAGAGCTTCCTTGATGAGCTGGTTGGTGACGTGCGGGCCGTAGAAGTCGCTGGTGTCGATGTGGTTGATGCCGAGGCTGACGGCCTCGCGAAGCACGGCAAGGGCGGCGGCGTGATCGCGCGGCGGACCCCAGACGTGCGGGCCGGCGAGCTGCATGGCGCCGTAGCCGAAGCGGTTGACGGAGGTAGAGGTGCCGGGAAGGGTGAAGCTGCCGCCGAGTTTGGGCTGGGTGGTCATTGAGGTGGGTCCTTTCGTGCATGCCGGCGGAGTTGGTGACCGAGGCGCGTGTGTTTAGATGAAGGAAGCTTCAGGTTAGGAGTTCGCATTTGGCGGAGCGCGAGAGAGAGGCCTTTGAGCCACGGAAGACGCCAGTGCAGGCGCGATCGACGGCGAGCGTCGATGCGACGCTTGAAGCGACTATTCAGGTTTTGCTCGAGGTAGGCAAGGAGCGGCTGACGACGACGCGCGTGGCGATGCGGGCGGGGGTGTCGGTGGGGACGCTGTACCAGTACTTCCCGAACAAGAGCTCGCTGCTGCAGGCGGCGTTGAAGCGCCACCTGGATGCGGTGACGGAGGCGGTGGAGGCGGTGTGCCAGGCGAAGGCGGGAACTCCGCTCGCCGAGATGGCGACGGCGCTGATCTCGGTGTTTTTCGCGGCCAAGATGAAAGACGCGAAGACGAGCGTGGCGCTTTACGCGGTGAGTGGAGATGTGGACGGGGCGAGGATCTCGCGGGAGATGGGGGAACGGTCGAACCGGGCGATCAGCGGGATGCTGCGGACGGCACGGGAGGGTTTGCGGACGGACCCGGAGGTGGCGGCGACGATCCTGCAGGGAGCGATGGTGGGGGTGAGCCGGAGGATGCTGGAGGCGGGGGTTCCGGCGAAGGAGGAGATGGAGAGCCTGAGACGCGAGCTGATCAGCATGGCGTGCGCGTATCTCGAAGCGTCTTCGCGGCGGGTGCCGGAGGAGGTGCTGGTGGGGGCGCCTGCGACCTAGAGAGCGGAGAGGACGATGATGAGCACGATCGCCCCGAGGGCGAGCGAGCGGCGGTCGGTGATGGCGTAGACGACGGGATCTTCATCGAGCTGGCCGCGGGAGGCGAGGAGCCAGAGGCGGGAGAGCCAGAGGAGGAGGACGGGGACCAGGAGCCAGAGGCGATTGACGTGCCGGTAGAGCTCGGTCGCGTTCGAGAGGTTGGAGATGTAGAGGGTGAAGACGACGACCGAGGCGTAGGCAGAGGCGGAGCCGAAGGAGCGGAGCTGCTCGAGGTCGTCGATGTGGTATCCGCGGCCTTTGGGCGAGAGGCCGCCGCGGGCCTTGAGGCTTTCGAGCTCGGCGAAGCGCTTCACAAAGGCGAGCGAGAGAAAGAAGAAGATGGAGAAGCCGGCGAGCCAGGTGGAGACGCTGACGCCGGTGGCGGCAGAGCCGGCGAGGATACGAATGGTGTAGAGGCCGGAGAGGACGATGACGTCGATGAGAATGGCGCGCTTGAGGCGGAGGGAGTAGGCGAGGGTGGTGACGGTGTAGATGCCGAGCCACTCGACGAACTTGAAGGGGTGAGCAAGGGCGAGATCGGGCGAGATGGCGTCGACGACACGGGGGACGGCGAAGGCGAGGATGACGGAGAGGACGAAGAAGAGGGCGACGACGGCGACACCGTGGATGGCGGAGAGATCGCCAGAGGCGAAGGGGCGGCGGCGTTTGCGGGGGTGGAGGCGGTCGGCCTCGATGTCGAGGAGGTCGTTGATGATGTAGGTCGCGGAGGCGCAGAGGCCAAAGGATAGAAAGGCGACCAGGGCTCCCGCGAGAAGGCCGGCGGAGCGGGTGTGGGCGAGGAGCAGGGGGAGGAACAGGAGGATGTTCTTGGCCCACTGGTGGAGGCGGATGGCCTTCAGCCAGGCCTTGGGGCTGGCCGTGGTCTCTGAAAAGGTGCGGTGGAGGGTGACCTTTGCGGAGCGGAGGCCGGAGCTGAGGCCGCGGGTGGGGTTGGCGACCATGGGCTGGACGCAGGCGCAGAGGACGGGGAGGTCTGGGCGGGCGTTGCCGATGTAGCAGAAGTTGTTGCCGAAGCGCTCGCGGAAGGCGGCGAGCTTGTTTGAACCGGCGAGATTGGTGGTGCCGTCGGAGGCGAGGACGCCGGCGAAGAGGCCGAGGTGGTCGGCGATGCGCTGAGCGAGGGCGCGGTCGGCGGCGGTGGCGAGATAGATGGAGCGGCCGGCGGCATGCTGCTGCTCGAGGAACTGGAGGAGCTCGCGGTTGTAGGGGAGGTGGACGACGTCGAGCTCGACCGAGGAGGTGATGTGCTTTTTGAGAGCTGCCTTGCCTTCGAGGAGCCAGGCGGGAAGTTGTAGAAGCTGCTGGGGATGCTGGCGGGCGAGAGCGAGTGTTGAGTCGACGAGGGTATCGGACTTGACCAGGGTCCCGTCGAGATCGACGCAGAGCGGCGTGGAGAGATCGCCGGCGATCTCGGTGGGTTCAGGCGGGGATGGCATGGTGCTCGACAAGCGATCTGGCCTCCTGTTGCTGTCTAACGGTCACCGCAGTGGCTTTGTTCCCTGGTGCGGAAGACCTGTGGACGGTGCCACATCCGTTTCGATGCACCATGAAACCTTAGTCTCCCCCCTGCCGTCAGTATTATCTATCTTGTGATCCCTCGCGGAAGCGAGCGGTCCCCTGTGTTTTGGAAAGGTATCTAACGGATGTCTCCTGCGACCACGAGAGAAGAGGAGCTGAGCGGACGGGCTCCTCACGCGGCATTGCCTGCTCCGGAGCCTCACAAGGCGCTGCCGACGCCTGAGAAGCCGTCCGGGAACAGGGCGCGGAAGTGGATCGTGCTCCTCGTGATCCTGCTGGTGATCGGCGGTGTGATCTGGATCATCCACCGCAACGGCCAGAAGCAGGACGAGAAGAGCCAGAAGATGGAGGCGGCGGCGAACCGGCCGACGCCGGTACAGACGCAGGCGGTCCAGCAGCGGACGATGCCGATCTACCTGACGGCGCTCGGGACGGTAACGGCGTACAACACGGTGACGATCAAGACACGGGTGGACGGGCAGCTGCTGCAGGTAAACGTGCGCGAAGGACAGGCGGTGCGGAAGGGTCAGCTGCTGCTGCAGATCGATCCGCGGCCGTATGAGGCGGCACTGGCGCAGGCGGAAGGGCAGCTAACAAAAGACCAGGCGAACTCCCGGAATGCCGAGGCGGAGGCGGCGCGATACACAGCGCTTTACCAGGCGGGCGTGGTCTCAAAAGAGAGCCAGCAGGCACAGCTCTCGACGGCCGGGCAGGCAACGGGGTCGATCCAGGCAGACCAGGCAGCGATCCAGGCGGCCCGGGTGAACCTGGCCTACACCAAGGTGACATCGCCGATCGACGGCATAGTGGGCTTGCGGCAGGTGGATCCGGGCAACATCGTTCACGCGTCGGATACAACTGGGCTGCTGGTGATAACGCAGATCCATCCGATTTCGGTGATCTTTACGCTTCCGGAGGACTGGCTGCCGCAGGTGCTGCAAAGGACGCGTGCCGGGCAGAAGCTGGCGGTGGATGCGTTTGACCGGTCGAATTCGACGCACCTGGGAACGGGGTCGCTGCTGACGCTGGACAACCAGATCGACACGACGACGGGAACCGACAAGGTGAAGGCGGTCTTCGACAACAAGGAAGGGGCGCTGTTTCCGAACCAGTTCGTGAATGTGCGGCTGATTCTTGAGCAGCAGCAGAATGCGATTGTGGTTCCTTCGGTGGCGATCCAGAACGGGACGCAGGGCAGCTTTGTGTACCTTGTGAAGCAGGGCGAACCGCCGGCCGACAAGCAGGACGAGACGGGGGCCGGGTCCGCTCGTGCGGGGGCTGCTGGTGCGGCCTCGAAGAGCCCACGCGAGGCGAAGGGCGGCGGCGATGGTCAGGGGGCAGAAGGTCAGCCGAAAGGTCCGAGCTACTACGTCGAGGCGGTGCCGGTGAAGGTGAACCTGACCGAGGGTTCGGTCGTGATTCTGAACCCGGGCGACGTAAAGCCAGGGGACCAGATCGTGGTGGACGGGCAGGAGAAGCTAAAGGACGGGGCGCGTGTGATTCCGCGGCAGGCACAGGGGCATACGCCGGCTGCGGGCGGAGTGGGCGCGAGTGCGGCTTCGGGAACTGCCGGTACGCAGCAGCAGGGGACGACCCCGGCGTCGCAGTTTGACACGTCCAAGCCGGGCGAGACGCAGGCGATCGACGAGCCGGGCAAGCACGGCCAATACGGCAAGAGGCAGCAGCAGCAGGGGCAGCATCAGGGGCAACAGCAAGGGCAAGGTACGCCGCAATGAGTCCTTCACGGCCATTTATTCTGCGTCCGGTGGCCACCTCGCTTCTGATGGTGGCCATTTTGCTGGCGGGCTTTGTGTCGTACCAGCAGCTGCCGGTTTCGGCGCTGCCGCAGGTCGACTACCCGACGATCCAGGTGATGACGTTTTACCCTGGCGCGAGCCCGGAGGTGATGGCGAGCTCGGTGACGGCGCCGCTTGAGCGTCAGTTCGGCGAGATCCCGGGCATGAGCCAGATGACCTCGACGAGCTCGGGCGGGGGCAGCGTGATTACGCTGCAGTTTTCGCTGTCGGAGTCGATCGACGTAGCGCAGCAGGATGTCCAGGCGGCGATCAATGCTGCTGGAAGCTACCTGCCGAAGGACCTGCCGAATCCGCCGGTGTACAGCAAGGTGAACCCGGCCGATGCGCCGATCCTGACGCTGGCGATGACGAGCGACACGCTGGAGCTCTCGAAGGTGGAGGACCTGGCGGATACGCTGCTGGCGCAGAAGATCTCGCAGCTCTCGGGTGTGGGCCTGGTGTCGATTGCCGGCGGACAGAAGCCGGCGGTGCGGATCCAGGCGAACCCGACGGCGATGGCCAACTACGGCCTGAGCCTTGAGGACATGCGAACCGCGCTGGGCACGGCCAACGTGGACCAGGCGAAGGGCAACCTGAACGGGACGCGGCAGGCTTATACGATTGGCGCGAACGACCAGCTGCTGACGAGCGACGACTACGACAAGGTGATCATCGCGTACCGGAACGGATCGCCGGTGCGGCTGAGCGATGTTGCGGACGCGATCGACAGTGCGGAGAACCTGTTCCAGGCTGCGTGGATGGGGACTGCGGCCGAGCCCGCGTCGAAGGAGCAGCCGGCACGTGAAGCTGTGCTGAAGCCCGCGGTGATCGTCAATATCCAGCGACAGCCGGGCGCAAACATCATCGGCGTGGTGAACGAGGTGCAGAAGCTGCTGCCGCAGCTGCGTGCGTCGTTGCCAGCGAGCGTGACCCTGTCGGTGCTCACCGACCGGACGAATACGATCCGGGCCAGCGTGAAGGATGTGCAGTTTGAGCTGATGCTGACGATCGCGCTGGTCGTCATGGTGATCTTTCTATTTCTGCGATCGATCGCGGCAACGATCATTCCGGCGGTGGCGGTACCACTCTCGATTGTGGGCACGTTTGGGGTGATGTACCTGCTGGGCTACAGCCTGAACAACCTGAGCCTGATGGCGCTGACGATCTCGACGGGCTTTGTGGTGGATGACGCGATCGTGATGATCGAGAACATCTCGCGGTACCTGGAGATGGGCGATGATCCGCTGACGGCGGCGCTGAAGGGATCGGAGCAGATCGGCTTCACCATTCTGTCGCTGACGGTTTCGCTGATCGCGGTGCTGATCCCGCTGTTGTTCATGGGTGACATTGTCGGGCGTCTCTTCCGCGAGTTCGCGGTGACGCTGGCGGTGACGATCCTGGTGTCTGCGGTTGTGTCGCTGACGCTGACGCCGATGATGTCGGCGAAGCTGCTGAAGCATACGCCGGAGAACCAGCGCAGCGCGTTTTATCGCAAGAGCGAAGAGTTCTTCGAGTATGTGATCGCGAAGTACGCGGTGGGCGTGCGGTTTGTGCTGCGGCACCAGGTGATCACCTTGCTGGTGACGCTGGCGACGTTTGTGCTGACGCTGGTGTTGTACATCGTTGTGCCGAAGGGCTTCTTCCCGGTGCAGGATACGGGTGTTCTGCTGGGAATCACGGAGGCTCCGCAGACGATCAGCTTTGCGGCGATGAGCGATCGGCAGCAGGAGCTGGCGCGCATCATCCTGAAGGATCCGGATGTTGAGAGCGTGTCTTCGTTTATCGGCATCGACGGAACGAATACGACGCTGAACAGCGGGCGCATCCAGATCAATCTGCGGGACCGCGAATCGCGCAAGATGACGGCACCCGATATTATCCGGCGCTTGCAGCCCAAGGTAGCGCAGGTAAACGGTATCCAGTGCTTTCTGCAGGCGTCGCAGGACCTGACGGTTGAGGATCGGGTGAGCCGGACGCAGTACCAGTACACGCTCGAGGACGCGAACACGGAGGAGCTGGCGACGTGGACCGATGCGTTGATCGAGAAGCTGAAGACGATTCCGATCCTGACGGACGTGGCCAGCGATGCTCAGTTGAACGGGATGGAGGCGCACCTGGTGATCGACCGGGATACGGCGAGCCGGCTGGGCATCACTCCGCAGAATATCGACGACACGCTGGATGACGCGTTCGGGCAGCGGCAGGTGTCGACCATCTTTACGCAGCTGAACCAGTACCACGTGGTGCTGGAGGTTGCGCCGAAGTTCCAGCGCAACCCGCAGTCGCTCGACAACATTTACGTGAAGAGCTCAAACGGAACACAGGTGCCGCTGTCGGCGTTTACGCATTTTGAGCCACGGGCGTCATCGCTGGCGATCAATCACCAGGGTCAGTTCCCTGCCGTGACGGTGTCGTTCAACCTGGCTGCGGGCAAGTCGATTGGCGACGCGGTGACGGCGGTGAACAAGGCCAAGGCAGAGCTGAACATGCCGCCGAGCGTGAACGCGCAGTTCCAGGGTTCGGCGGCGGCGTTTGAGGCTTCGCTAACGAACGAGCCGCTGCTGATCCTGGCGGCACTGATTGTGGTGTACATCGTCCTGGGCGTGCTGTACGAGAGCTACATTCACCCGATCACGATCCTCTCGACGCTGCCGTCGGCGGGTGTGGGCGCGATCCTGGCGCTGCTGCTGTTTCATATCGACCTGAGCGTGATCGCGCTGATCGGCATCATTCTCCTGATCGGCATTGTGAAGAAGAACGCGATCATGATGATCGACTTTGCGCTCGAGGCGGAGCGCGACCAGGGTATGGAGCCGGAGGAGGCGATCTACCAGGCGTGCCTCCTGCGCTTCCGGCCGATCATGATGACGACGATGGCGGCGCTGCTGGGCGGTGTTCCACTGGCGCTGGGCACGGGCACGGGAAGCGAGCTTCGTCGGCCACTGGGCATTGCGATTGTCGGCGGACTGATTGTGTCGCAGGTGCTCACACTGTTTACGACGCCGGTGGTTTACCTGTTCTTTGATCGCATCGGGCGGAGGTATCTCCACACAGCCGAGGCGGATCGCGAGCTTTACGAACACACGCATAGCGGCCATGAACCGCCGACTCATGCACCAGCGGCGGGAGACTGATGGATACGACACCGCAACCTGGGGATAAGACTCCGCGGGACGGAGTGCGGCCTGGGGATGAGCAACGGCTGAACGCCCGCGAGCCGGACCTCCGCGCGGGGGACAAGGCGCCGACGGACCATGCGCGGGCGGGCGATGAAGGCGACCCCGGGACGCTCGACAACGAGGCCAAGCCCGGCGACGCGAACAGCCTCGACCTGGGCGGCGGCGTGCACTTCTCCGCGCCGTTTATCAAACGGCCGGTCGCCACCTTTCTGCTGTCGTTTGCGATCATCCTCGCGGGCGCGGTGGGATACAAGCTGCTGCCGGTCTCGAGTCTGCCGGAGGTGGAGTACCCGGTGATTTCGGTGGGCGCCGGGCTGCCGGGCGCGGATCCGGAGACGATGGCGTCATCGGTGGCGACACCGCTCGAGCGGCAGTTCTCAAAGATCGCCGGGATTAACGAGATGACGTCGTCGTCATCGACCGGCTCAACCGGAATCACGATGCAGTTCGACCTGAGCCGCAATGTGGACGGCGCGGCACGGGATGTACAGGCGGCGATCAACGCGGCGCGAAGCCAGCTACCGGCCAATCTGCCGAACAACCCGACGTACCGCAAGATCAACCCGGCGGATGCGCCGATCATGATCCTGGCGCTGACCTCGGACATCCTGAACGTGCCGCAGCTCTATGACGCGTGCGACAGCATCCTGGCGCAGAAGATCGCGCAGGTACAGGGTGTGGGGCAGACGTTTTGCGGCGGAAGCGCGAAACCGGCAGTGCGGATTGAGGCTAACCCGATGCTGCTGGCGAGCACGGGCGTGGGCCTGGAGGCGCTGCGGGCGGCGATCGCGACGGTCAATGTCAACCAGCCGAAGGGCTACCTGACCAACGAGACGCAGCGCTGGAGCATCAGCACGACGGATCAGCTGTTTGGGGCGGCCGCGTACGCGCCCCTGGTGGTGGCGACCAACCGCGGGCCGGTGAGCTCCGCGGCGGCCAGCAGCGGGCTCCCGGCGTCGGTGGCGAGCAGCATCTCGACCGCGGGACCTGCGACGACGACGAGCAGCGGGACAGGGGCGGGCGCGACGGGTGCGAGTGGAGCAGGGTCCAGCACGGGCGGACAGGGTGCGGCGGCGGCAGAGACCACGACCCAAGGTGTGGTGCGTATCCAGGACGTTGCGCGGGTGTTTGACGGCGTTGAGGACATCCACACGGGCGGGCTCTTCAATGGCAAGCCAGCGATCCTGGTGGTCGTATTCAAGAGCCCTGGAGCGAATGTGATCCAGACTGTCGACAACGTCCTGAAGATGCTGCCGACGCTGCAGGCGTCCATTCCGCCGGCGATCAAGGTGAATGTCGCGCTGGACCGGACGACGACGATCCGTGCGTCGGTTAGAGATGTTACGCGGACGCTGATTATCTCGATCGTGCTGGTGATTGTTGTTGTGTTTCTGTTTCTCCGCGAGGTGCGATCGACGCTGATTCCGAGCGTCTCGGTTCCCTTGAGCCTGCTGGGGACGTTTGGCGTGATGTACCTGCTGGGCTACACGCTGGACAACCTGAGCCTGATGGCGCTGACGATCTCGACGGGGTTTGTGGTTGACGACGCGATCGTGGTGATCGAGAACATCAGCCGGCATCTGGAGAGTGGGCTGACGCCGTTTGAGGCGGCGATGAAGGGTTCGAAGGAGATCGGCTTCACGGTGCTGTCGATGAGCACCTCGTTGATCGCGGTGTTTATTCCGATCCTGCTGATGGGCGGGATAGTGGGGCGGCTGTTTCGCGAGTTTGCGGTGACGCTTTCGGTGGCGATCCTGGTGTCGCTGGTGGTTTCGCTGACGACGACCCCGATGCTGAGCGCGAAGTTCTTACGCCCGCACGGCGAAGGCAAGCATGGGCGCCTATACGTGTGGGGAGAGAAGGCGCTGGCGTGGATGACGGCGGAGTATGTGCGCGGGCTGCGGTGGGTCCTGGCGCACCAGGGGCTGGTGCTGACGATCACGATCCTTACGTTTGTGCTGAATGTGTTTCTGTACATCCTGGTGCCGAAGGGGTTTTTCCCGCAGCAGGATACGGGGAGGATCGGAGGGCAGATTCGCGGGCAGCAGGACGTCTCGTTCGATGCGATGCGGCAGAAGATCATGCAGATCTCGAGCATCGTCCAGAAGGACCCTGGGATCGAGAACGTGATGTCGTTTGTGGGCGGCGGCGGTCCTGGCGGCGGCGGCAGCAACTCGGGCAGCCTGTTTATCTTTTTGAAGCCGGATGCGGAGCGGCAGAAGACTGGTGACAGCGCCGAGGCGGTGATCAACCGGCTTCGACCGAAGACGAGCGGCATCCCGGGTGTACAGCTTTATCTCCAATCGCAGCAGGAGCTCCGCATCGGGGGCCGCAGCACGGCGACGCAGTACCAGTATTCGCTGACGGCAGATAATCTCGACGAGCTGAACGAGTGGTCGCCCAAGCTGATGGAGGCGATGCAGAAGCTGCCACAGCTGAAGGACGTCGCGACGGATCAGCAGCAGAACGGGTTGCGTGCGCAACTGGTAATCGATCGCGATACGGCGAGCAGACTGGGCGTGTCTCCGTTGACGATCGATTCGACGTTGTCGGACGCATTTGGGCAGAAGCAGGTCTCCACAACGTATATGCCACTGAATCAGTATCACGTGGTGATGGAGGTCGATCAGCAATATCAGCGGGATCCAGAGTCGCTGCGCAACATTTATGTAAAGAGTACGACCGGAGCGATGGTTCCGCTGACGGCGGTGACGCACTTCGAGACCCAGCGGATACCGCTGACGGTGAACCATCAGTCGCAGTCGCCTGCGACAACGCTGAGCTTCAATCTGACGCTGGGCGCATCGCTGAGCGATGCGACGGCGGCAATTGAGCAGGCGCGCATCAACATCGGTATGCCATCGACGATCCGCGGCGGCTTTCAGGGGACGGCGCAGGCGTTTCAGGCGTCACTCTCGTCAGAGCCGTACCTGATCCTGCTGGCGCTGGTGGCGGTGTATATCGTGCTCGGGATCCTGTATGAGAGCTATATCCATCCGCTCACGATCCTGTCGACGCTTCCCTCTGCGGGTGTGGGCGCGATCGTTGCGCTGTTGATCTTCAACATCGACCTGAGTGTGATTGCGATGATCGGCATCATCCTGCTGATCGGCATTGTGAAGAAGAACGCGATCATGATGATCGACTTCGCGCTTGTGGCTGAGCGCGACGAGGGCAAGACGCCGCAGGAGGCGATCTATGAGGCTTGCCTGCTGCGGTTCCGGCCGATCATGATGACGACGATGGCGGCGCTGCTGGGCGGACTTCCGCTGGCCCTGGGGCGCGGGACGGGAAGCGAGCTGCGCCGGCCGCTGGGCATCACGATTGTTGGCGGCCTGATTGTGTCGCAGGCGCTGACGCTGTTTACCACGCCGGTGGTTTACCTGTTCTTCGACCGGCTGCGGATGCGGGTGGAGAAGGTAAAGAGCAAGGCGGGTGGGCGACGGGTTCGGGCTGCGGAACCGCAGCCTGTTGCAGGGGACTAGAGCGCTTCGCGGATGCACTTGCGTTCGCCTCCTGTTCGCCTTTAGAGTCGCTGCATGCCTTTGCCCGATGATCGGCGGTCGATCTCTTCCGGAGCCCTGCGACGTGAGCTGAGCGCACGGAATCGAGTGCGGGCGGCGACCGTCGCGCATGAGACGACGTACGGCGAGGTCGCCAGTGTTCTTTATGCGGAGACGGAAGGCGGGGGGAGTCATGGCAACTTCATCGACGCTTCGTACCGAAGGATCTGCGCGCATCCGGAGTGGGCGCGGCGGCTGGGTAAGGTGTATACCGCGAGCAGGCGGGTGCCGCGACAGCACGACCGCCGTAGATCCGAGCTTGACTGCGCGAACAGCTCGGATGCGCTGCTGATGAATGTGTTCTGCTATCCGGGGGTGACGGGGCGACCGGGGGTGTGCCGGCTACTGGGGATCGACCGTGGGGTGCGGCCATGCTTCGGGGTGCGGGTCGGTGTGCCACTTCGCAGCGGAGCCTGCGACCGGACGGAGGTGGATATGCTGCTCGGCGACTACATGGTGGAAGCGAAGCTGACCGAGACGGGATTTCAGCAGGCGCGGCCGGCGCTGGTGGAGCGTTACCGAGATCTGGAGGAGGTCTTCGATGTCGAGATGCTGCCGCGGCGATCTGCGGACGGCGGGTATGCGGAGTACCAGCTACTTCGCGGGGTCCTGGCGGCGCACGCGCGGGAGCAGCGCTTCCTGGTGCTATGCGATGGGCGCCGATCGTCGATGGCGGAGAGCTGGTATCGCGTGATGCGAGCTGTTCGCCGGTGGGAGCTGCGGGATCGACTGAGGCTTCTGACGTGGCAGGAGCTGTCGGCGGAGCTCCCGGGTGGGCTGCGACGTTTCCTGGATGAGAAGTACGGTATCGGCGTCGCGGTTAAGTGAAATCGCCTCCCGCTGAAGAGACGGGAGGCGATTCTTCGTGCGAGTTGCTTGAGCGCTAGACGAGTGCGGGCTCGCGCTGCACCTGCTGAATGGTTGGGTCGACGTGCTGCTGGGTGAACTCCTCGAGCTCCGAGATGGCTCCCACCTGCGTCGGGGGCAGGTAGGCGTTCGAGAAGTACTGCGCGAGCATGCGGTGGGTGTTGAAGAAGGTCCCGTTCATCGCGATGCAGTGCTGCTGCATACGCGCCCAGGCACCCTTGTCGGCATAGAGGGGAGCGATGTGGCCTTCGAGCTTTTCGTAGAGGCTGCGGGCCTCTTCGGCGACGGTGTCGTGGTCATCGATGGCCCAACCGGTGATGTCCTCGGCACAGCCCTCGATCCACCAGCCGTCCAGGGTGGACAGGGAGGGAACGCCGTTAAGAGCGGCTTTCATGCCGGAGGTGCCGGAGGCCTCATACGGGCGGAGCGGGGTGTTCACCCAGACGTCGACGCCCTGAGTGAGCTGCGCGCCGAGAGCCCAGTCGTAGTTCTCGAGGTAGACGACCTTAAGGGCGGAGGAGTTGAGGTGAGCCGCGGCGGAGAAGACGTCGCGGATGAGTGCCTTTCCGCCCTGGTCGGCGGGATGCGCCTTGCCGGCGAAGATGATCTGGAGGCCGCCGATCTTTTCGGCGATCGCGGTGAGGCGCGCCGGATCGGTAAAGAGCAGGCTGGCCCGCTTGTAGGTCGCGACGCGCCGTGCAAAGCCAAGCGTGAGCACGTTGGGATCGAACTGCTGGCCGGTACGCTGCTTCACGTAGTCGACGAGTGCGAGCTTGCCGACGCGGTGGGTGGCAGAGATCTGCGCCGGGGCGATGCCGTAGACGGAGCGGAAGTACTGGTTATCGGTGCGCCAGCTCGGGATCTCGTGATCGAGGAGCTGCTGAAAGGGCTGCGAGAGCCAGGTGGCGGCGTGGACGCCGTTGGTGATGGCGTGGACGGTGGCTTCGGGGAACATGTGCTGCGAGACCTTGCCGTGCTGCATGGCGACGCCATTGACGAAGCGGGAGAAGCGCAGCGCGAGATAGGTCATGTTGAGGCAGCCGTTGTGGATGGCGCCAGCGCGCTCGATGATGGCGGCACGCTCATTGCCCAAGACCTGATACATGTGATCGATGCCGAACTGGTCGTGACCGGCGGGGACGGGTGTGTGCGTGGTGAAGACGCATTGCTGCTTGACGCGGTCGAAGTCGGCTTCGGTGGCAGCGGAGATAGAGCGACCGCCGAACTGGCCGAGGTAGTCCTCGAGCAGACCGATGGACAGAAGGGCCGCGTGTCCCTCGTTCATGTGGTGCACCTCGGGGCGACAACCGAGGGCGTGAAGGAGGTGGATGCCGCCGATGCCGAGGACCGTCTCCTGGCAGAGGCGATAGAAGGGATCGCCACCGTAAAGGCGATCGGTGAGCTGGCGATCCCAGGGATCATTGCCCTCGATGTCGGTATCGAGCAGAAAGACGGGAACGACGTGACCGGTGACGCCCACGACGTCAAAACGCCACGCGCGGATCTGAACATTGCGGCCGTTCATGAAGATGTTGATGGTCTTGCCGCCGCTTGGCAGCGTGGTCTCGGGAGACCAGGGAACGTCACTCTCGGTCTGCTGTCCGACTGCGTCGAGGTGCTGCCGGAAGTAGCCGCGGCGATGGACGAGCGAGATCGCCACGATGGGGGCGGCGGTATCGGCTGCGGACCGGAGCGTGTCGCCGGCGAGCATGCCGAGGCCGCCGGAGTAGGTTGGGAGGTTGGGAGAGAGAGCGATTTCCATGGAGAAGTACGCGATGCGACGTTGGGAGATGTCCATGGAGGAAGGGGTGGCAGGGTCTGTCGAATGAATCATGCGATTTGTCGATCCTTTGATGTGGCGACCTTGGGCGATGTGTCCAGACGGCGGACTCAGACTTCTCTTTCCCGATTGGCGATTTGGCTATGCCTTCTCCCGAAGGAGAAAGGAAGTCGGACGGCTGCCTTTAAGACTAGCAAATGGTAGAGCTGTGTAACCGTTTTCGTAAGGCTCAATTTCGGTATTGACACGTACTACCTGCAAGATGTTGCGGTCAGAATTCGTGAGTTACGAAGCCAAGTTTCAGGGCATAGCTGACCGTAAAGGACAGAACCAGGGCCAGTAAGCTTAGCGGCAGGGCGGATCGGAGGCGTTTTCGAGTGGCGGCGATGGTGAGAAACAGGAGGAAGAGCAGAACATCCGTGATCACCCCATCCCAGAGAAAGACGCGGGTGACTGTCCCGGTGTGGACGGAGACGGTCTCGTGATGGAAGGGGACCGCGAAAGTGGCCGCGGCGTAGGCGACGAGCAAGAGAACGAATTGGAGAACTGTCAGGAGTGCTTGTTTCATTCTGCGCGCGGAACTCAGGGAAGCTGGGACTCGAAGACAGCGTAGCGGTGCTCGAGCTGCCACTGCGCGGCGGCCTTCCGGTTGAGGCGAAGGAATTCGACGCATCTTGGGCTGGGGTCGTCGCTGCCAAGCGGACCGGCGGTGCAGGCGGCGTTGACGCGCGTGAACAGATCCGGGGCGGCCCAGAGGCTATTGCCGGGAAGAAACGAGTGCTCGAGTGAGGTGCGCGCCATCTTCTTGAGGTCGAGGTAGCCGAGGTCGAAGTCGGTGGCAGCGCGGGCGTACTCGTGCGTGAGGTCGATTCGGCTGACGCCCTCGTCATCGGTTGAGAGAGCCGTGGGCACCCTGGCGGCACGGTAGGCCGGGAGCGAGTGCCGATTGAGGGAGACGCCGAGAATGACGTCGTTCGAGGTGAGGTTGATCTCGACCATGATGTGGCGCTCGGCCATCTCTTTCAACAGCGCCTGTGGATCCTGCTCGTACATGACGTCGACGCCGTGGCCGATGCGTTCGGCGTGGCCGAGGTCGACGGCTTGGCGGATGTGGAAGCGGAGGCCTTCGGGAGGGACGAGGCCGGGCGCGATCTCGCCGGCATGAAGGGAGATGTGCACCTGCGGGTAGAGCTTGTGGAGATAGTCGATCATGCGCATCTGCCGGGTGTACTCGGACATGGCGAGGTAGTCGTCTTCGGGCTGGACGAAGTTGAGACCGACGACGATCGGGTTCTCGGTGGCGGCTTCGGCGGCAGCGACTTCGAAGGCGAGCAGAGTTTCAGCGAAGACAAGCTGCGGTGGGTTGGAGCGGAGGACCTGGTAGAGGAAGCGGATCTCGACTGAGCAGGCCGCAGCTGCGTTCGCCTCCCCGCAGTGTTCGATGGAGTTGCGCGCGGCGAGGCTGTCGGCGAAGAAGCGGCGATCGGCCGCGACGTCGTCCCGGAGACCGCCGGCGAGCAGCTTGTCACGGAGCAGTGCGAGCTCTTGAGGAGAGGTTCCGGTGGTGTCCTGGGTGTTGAGCGAGAGCGGAGCAGGCGGGGTTCGGGGCCATTCGATCTCGGAGGCGAGGCGGCGTGCATTGGTGAAGCTCGGCGTCTCCATGATCTCGAGGTACTGCTCGTTCTGGGAGGCGGCGCGCGTGGCGACCTCGTCGAGCCATTCCCCGGTGTGCGACTTTTCGATGCCGCTGAATCGGCCGAAGGTGGCGAAGAACTGATCGTGTCCGCTGGTGCCGGCGCTGGGGACGAAGGCACGCATGGAGAAGCTGTCGACGAGTGCGTTGTAGAGATGCTGATCTTTGAAGGCGCTGGCGGCGGAGACGCGGCCTTCACCGCAGACGGGCTGCGGCGGAATACTGCGCGAGGTGCCGACGTTTGGGGAAAGGCTGAGGGTCTTCGGGTCGACGCAGAGGAGGTCGGCGCGGGCGTCGGCGAGAAACGTCTCGGCATACACCGCACCGCTGAGGTGCATGTGGAGGTCGGCTCCCTTTGGCATGCGCACAAGAAAGGCGCGGAGCTCGAGCGGGCTCTTGCGGGCTGCGGCAAAGGCGCGAAGGGCGCGGCGCTCGGAGGCGGAGGGCGTGTCCGCGCCGGCGGGACGTCGGGTCTGAGGGGCCGAAGGGAGCGTGCTCAGCACAAGGGCGGAGAGGCTCAGGAGTTCGCGAAGCATTGGGACGTCCTTGACTCGGGGTTCCAGAGAGGATAGCGCGAACCGCCGGGGGCTCCACTATTATGTTCGGCATCGGATGGCAGCCGTGGCGCCGGAGGCAGGAACCGCGGAGCGCGTTTGGCGGGCAGGCTCCGGATTGCTATACTTGGCTTGCGTTTGAGCTGCTGGTTCCCTTCTCCTGCGGATTCTCCCCTGAGACTGACTGGTGTGTGACAGGCGTTGTGGGCGGCAGATGTGCGGTCTGCAGGGTACGTGGAGATCTTGGCGGCTCCGCGATACGCTTCTCTTTCAGCCAAGGCCAGATAGCTCAGTGGTAGAGCGCGGCCCTGAAAAGGCCGGCGTCGGCGGTTCGATCCCGTCTCTGGCCACCATCTTTGATATGGACGTAGGCCTCCCGCTTGGGAGGCTTTCTCGCGTTTGGGGTGAGGGAGCGGTTCTGCGTGTTTTGGGCAGAGTGGGGTGAGGCCGCGCTATGCTGGTCGTGCTCGTCGCTTGCCCTGGCGCGATTTCCCAGGCGTGCGACGCGTTGAGAACAGAGGAGAGAGAATGCCCCATCTACCAAGGTTTGCCCGGGTTTTTCTGCTGCTGCTGGTTGCCGGTGCTTCGGCGACGTGGGCGCAGCAGGCGGATGTTGTTCCGAATGCACCGCCGCTTTCGCTGGGAGCAGCCTGGTATCCGGAGCAGTGGCCTGAGTCGCGCTGGGACGCCGATCTTGAGCTGATGGAAAAGGCGCACATCACGTTTGTGCGGGTTACAGAGTTTGCGTGGAGCGCGATGGAGCCGAGCGAAGGCAACTTCCAGCTGGACTGGGTGGAGCACGCGATCCGTGCAGCCGAGCGGCACCACATCCAGGTTGTGCTGGGGACACCGGGAGCGGCGCCGCCAGCATGGCTGACGCAAAAGTATCCGGAGACGCTGCGGACGAAGGAAGACGGGCGAAAAGACGAGCACGGCAACCGGGAGCAGTTCAACTTCACGGACCCGAAGTATCGCGAGCTGGTTGGACGCATCACGGAGAAGATGGCGCAGCGCTTTGGACACGACAAGAACGTTGTCGGATGGCAGATCGATAACGAGCTTGCCGCAGAGTCCTACGACGAGGGGACGAAGCGACAGTGGCAGGACTGGCTGAAGGCGAAGTACGGGACGCTCGATAACCTGAATGCGCGCTGGACGACGGCGTACTGGAGCCAGACCTACTCGGATTGGCGGCAGATCCCGATCGAGACGAAGTATGGGAATCCTGGGCTGCTGCTGAACTGGAAGCAGTTTGTCACCGATACGTATCGGAGCTACTCGCAGCTGCACCTAGCCGCGATTCGCAAGTATGCCGATCCGCGGCAGAAGATTACGACCAACATGATGGGATGGTTTGACGGTTATGACCACTATGTTGTGGCGCAGGACCTCGACTTCGCTTCGTGGGATGACTACGTAGGGACGGGGCACCTGGATCCGATTCGTAACGGAATGGCGCACGATCTTACCCGCGGATTTTTGCGTAAGAACTTCTGGGTGATGGAGACGCAGCCTGGCTTTGTGAACTGGTCGGCGGACAACAACGCGCTCGACAAGGGTGAGGTGCGCGCGATGGCGTGGCACGACGTTGGGCATGGTGCGGAGGCGGTGAGCTACTGGCAGTGGCGCTCTGCGTTGAACGGTCAGGAGGAGTATCACGGGGTTCTGGTCGGAGCGGATGGAACGCCGGTGCCGCTCTATCCGGAGGTGGCGCAGATCGGGGCGGAGTTTGCGAAGACAGGTCCTTTGCTGGCCGGGACGACGGTGGAATCGAACGTGGCGGTGCTGCAGGATTACGACAGCCGATGGGCGATCGATTGGCAGCGTCACAACAAGGCGTTCGACCCGGTGGCCGCGCTGACGAGCTACTACGGTCCGCTTCGGGAGCAGGTGCGATCAGTCGACGTGGTGGCCGATACGGCACCGCTCAGCCGTTACAAGCTGGTGGTCGCGCCGGCGCTGAACGTGCTGACGCCCGCGGCGGTAAAGAATCTGGAGGCGTATGTCCGCGGCGGTGGACATCTGGTGCTGGGACAGCGTTCGGGGATGAAGGACCAGGACAATGCGCTCGCGGTGGAGCGGCAGCCGGGGCCATTGGTCGAGCTGCTGGGTGGGCGGGTGGAGCAGTTTTACGCGCTCGATAAGGAGGTGCCGATCGAGGGCAAGTGGGGCAACGGCACGGACAAGATCTGGGCCGAGCAGATGAGCACCAAGGCGCCGGATGCCGAGGTGCTGATGCGCTACGGCAAGAGCAATGGATGGCTGGATGGCCAGCCCGCGGCGGTGACACGCAAGGTCGGCAAGGGCCGCATAACTTATATCGGAGCGATGCTTGACGGACCGACGATGCAGGCGGCGGCGAAGTGGATGCTGGAGACGAGCGGCGTAGAGGCGGTTTGGCCTGGCGTTCCCGAGGGAGTTGATGTTTCGGTGCGGTCCGGTGGTGGCAAGAAGGTCGTCATTCTGATCAATCTGTCCCCCGAGGCGAAGAGTGTCACCCTTCCAGGGGCGATGGAAAATGTTCTGGATGGAACGAAGAGCGCCAGTGTGACGCTGCCGCGGTACGGTGTGGCAGTGTTGCGTTGAGGCACACGGAGGATCCTGAGCGGTGAGGTTCGGCTTTGGACGGAGCTGTGCGGCCGTGGTGTGGCTCGCGGCCAGCGCGGCGATCGGGCAGAGTGTCCCGGAGGCGGTCGGGGTCAGCCATGCGAATTACCGGTTTCACCACCTCCATATTGTGGGCGGCGGCTTTATCACCGGCATCCTGTTTCACCCGTCGGTGAAGGGGCTGGCGTACTGCCGGACGGACATTGGCGGCGCGTACCGGTGGGATGAGGCGACGCGGCGGTGGACGGCGCTGAGCGAATGGATCGGGATGGCGGACGCGAACCTGATCGGTGTGGAAAGCATGGCGGTCGATGCGGCGCACCCGGATGACCTGTATCTTGCTGCGGGGACATACACGCATGGGAACTCTCCGAACGGTGCTCTGCTGCGCTCGCATGATCGCGGTAAGAGCTTCGAAACGATACGGTTGCCGTTCAAGCTTGGGGCAAACGAGGAGGGGCGTTTCGCAGGCGAGCGGCTTTTCCTGGACCCGCTGCATGCGGGCACGCTTTACTTTGGGACGCGGCTTGATGGCCTTTGGAAGAGTGCGGATAGTGGATCGACGTGGACGCGGGTGGAGGCGTTTCCGGGGCACACGAACAATGGCGTAGGGATTCCGTTTGTGGTGTCTGGGGTGAAGAGGGACGGAACACCGGGGGCGATCTATGCGGGCGTGTCGACTGAAGGGGACAACCTGTTTGTCTCTGAGGACGCCGGGGCGAGCTGGGGGATGGTGAACGGTGCGCCTCGGGGCATGATTCCGAACCATGCTGTAACCGACTCACATGGAGACCTTTATCTCACATACGGAAACGCTCCGGGGCCGAACGGGATGACGGCTGGCGCGGTGTGGAAGCGGTCCAGGGAAGGAGCGTGGAAGGACATCACGCCGGAGATGGCGGGGGCTGGGGGAGGGTATGGCGGGCTGGCGCTCGACCGGGAGCACGACGGGACCGTGGTGGTGTCGACGATGGACCGGTGGAAGCCGGGAGACACGTTGTTCCACAGCGTAGATGGCGGGAAACGTTGGGTTTCGCTGCGGGAGAAGGCGAAGATGGAGCCTGCGCTGAGCCCGTGGCTGCGCAATGACGCGGGCGTCGTGGGAATGGGGCACTGGATCGGCGCGGTGGCGATCGATCCGTTTGATTCGGACCACATGTTGTACGGCACGGGGGAGACGTTATGGGCTACGCAGAATGCCCGTCGCGCGGACCACGGTCGCTCGACGGAGTGGTCGGTCGGAGCGGAAGGTATTGAAGAGACGGCTGTTATCTCGCTCGAGAGCCCGGCGGGAGGGGCGCCGCTCTACGCCGGGCTCGGGGATATCGGATGCTTCCGGAGCGATGATCCGGTGGGCGGAGGGGTCGCGGTGCTGGGGCCTCCCAGGCTGTCGAACTGTGATTCGCTTCGGGTTGCCGCGCTGGCGACCGACATGGTGGTGATGTCGGGGCGGGTCTGGACGGGGAAGAGCCACGGTGGGTACTCGGAGGATGGCGGAAAGAGCTGGAAGCCCTTCGTTTCTGAGCCCTTGGGGGCGGAGAAGGGTGGACGGGTGGCGATCTCAGCAGATGGTACGGCGATGGTATGGGTGACGTCCTCCGGGGTATTCGGATCGAGGGATAAAGGGTTTAGCTGGAAGGAGATAGCGAAGGGCGAGAAGATGGAGGTGGTGGCGGACCGGAGTGTGGCCGGTCAGTTCTTCCTGATGGACCGATCTCGCGGGGCGCTCTCGATGTTTGGTATTGGATCTGGAATGAAAGAGATACAGAATGGCTTGCCGTGGGACCTTGAGATGGTGGCGGGGGCGGGGGCGGGCGACGTTTGGATGTGGGGGCGTGACGGGGTGTGGCGTCAGCGCGGGACGGAGCTGATGCGGCTAGGGCCGGTGCGGGCGGCGTATGCGCTGGGGCTGGGCCGGGCGATGGCGGCAGGCGGTCCGGAGACGCTGTATCTTTCGGGCGATGTCCATGGAACAAAAGGCGTTTACCGGTCGAGCGATGAGGGAAAGACCTGGGTCCGGATCGATGACCCGGAGCATGCGTACGGGTATGTTTCGCCGATCAGCGGAGACCCCCGGGTGGCGGGGCGGGTGTACCTGGGTACGAATGGTTTTGGGGTGGTTGTAGGCGATCCGGAGTGATTTGGTCTGGTGATCTTGTGGTGTGGGTGTGGTGTTTTGCTGGTGAGCGTGTGGTGATTGCTGTTGGGTGAAGGCCCCGGCTTCCGGGGTCGTAGATTGCGCGACTTCGGGCTGAGTACTTTGGGATAGAGCGGCTTCGAATGGCGCTGGCGTAGATGTCAGTAAGGGGCGGAGGTACTGACGTCTTTCGAGCCAGGGATGACGTGAAGCCAGATCTGCTACGGAGAGTCAGGGCTGCAGGATGACCTTCATGAGGCCGGGCTCGCGATGGTAGAGCCGATCGAACCAGGCGGCGCCGTCGCGGAGGGGAGCGATTGCGGAGATGAGCGGATGGACGTTGATGGCGCCGCTTGCCATGAGCTCGATACATTCGCCGTACTCGCCGGCAGAGGCACAGGAGCCGAGGAGACGGAGCTGCCGTGTGACGATGGTCTGCAGCGGGATCTCGACGCGAGGGGCGAGGTTGCCGATCAGGGTGACGGTGCCGCCGCGTCTGACACTCTCGACGGCGGTGAGGATCGACTTCTGCGCACCGACGACTTCGACGGCGATGTCGGGCCCGTGTCCGGAGGTGGCGGCACGGAGCTTTGCGAGCAGATCAGGATCGGCTGCCAGGTAGGTTTCGTCGGCTCCGAGATCGCGGGCGACGTCGAGCCTGCTCTGCTCAAGAGCGACGGCGAGGACCGCGTCGGTGGACCTCCATCCGAAGTGAGATGGGTGGGCGAAGTATCCCTTCACGCTGACGGCGTCGGAGACCGTGCAACAGCACCTGGCAATTCTTGAGGGCATTCGCAGCGGCAACTCGCAGATCGCGCGCCAGGCTTTTGTGAAGAGCACTGTTCTCTACTGGAACGTCCAGTACAGCCTGGAGTTGGTGGAAGAGGACATGCTGATCGAAAGCAGTGTGCCTGAGCCTCGGCAGAGTAAACGTCTCAGTCACCGCTAGCCACGAAGCAAGCCGGTCGTATCAGGACGCAGAGCCGCTCTTTACCTGAGGCGGCGAGGGGAGCAGACGTTAGAAGGGCGTTCCGGTGGGAACGCCCTTGGTTCTTTCGTCCATGATCTTTGGACTTTATTGCAGGTTGAACTTCGTCGTGAGGGGAAGGTCGCGCGACGAGGGTCCGGCGGAGAGGGTGTACTCGCCGTTAAGGAGCTTCCACGAGTCGGAGGCGTCATCCCAGACGGAGAAGTAGAGCGTGTCGAGATCGAAGGTGA
The DNA here is from genome assembly GCA_963850375.1 of uncultured Acidobacteriaceae bacterium. Taxonomy (GTDB): domain Bacteria; phylum Acidobacteriota; class Terriglobia; order Terriglobales; family Acidobacteriaceae; genus Edaphobacter. The sequence continues at coordinate 279,227 of CAWKKV010000002.1, forward strand.
CCTGCTTGCTTTCGCCGGGGTTGAGGGGGACGCGCTTCCACGCGACGAGGCGACGGAAGTTCTCTCCGGAGGCGGACGGAAGCTGGGCGTAGAGCTCCGCGACTTCGGTGCCGGCGCGCTGCCCGGTGTTCTTCACCGTGAAGGTTGCAGTCTTGTTGGCGACCTCGGCGGAGAGGCCGGAGTAGGTGTAATTGGTGTAGGAGAGGCCGTGACCGAAGGCGAAGAGCGGCTCCTTGTGCTCGGAGTCGAACCATTTGTAACCGAAGCGGACACCTTCTGAATAGTCGGCGGGGAAGCTGGATTTCTTCTCCTGCGCGACCCAGTGTTCGGGGAGGCCGCCGTTGCCGGTGGTCTCCGTGAGACCGAAGATGGTCTTGTGGGGCAGGTCGGCCTCTGACTTCGCGAAGGTGATGGGCAGCTTGCCCGAGGGGTTGACGGTGCCGAAGAGGATGTTGGCGATGGCCTGTCCGCCACCGATGCCGGGATACCAAGCTTCCATGACGGCGGGAACGGAGCTGAGCCAGGGCATGGAGACGGGGTTGCCGGTGATGAGGACGACGACGGTGTGCGGGTTGGCCTTCGAGACTGCGGCGATGAGGTCATCCTGCGGGTGCGGGAGCGAGAGGGTCGGGGCGTCGCCGCCTTCGCTCATGTACTGGTCGGCGAAGACGATGGCGAGGTCGGCGGACTTGGCGAAGTTCGCGGCTGCGGCGATGTTTGTGCCGTCGTTGAAGCTCAACCTTGGCCGAGGGAGCGTGCTCCCGGATGTACTTGAGCGGAGAAGAGGGGAAGTAAACGGCCTGGCCCCACTGGGTGGGCTGGCCGGGGTGGACGGCGTCGCCGCCGGGGGCATCGACCTGGGCAGAACCACCGCCAGACATCACGCCGACGTCTGCATGGGCGCCGATGACGGCGATGGAGCGGACGGAAGGCGAGAGCGGGAGGGTGTTGCCCGCGTTTTTGAGGAGAACGATGGACTCTTCTTCGATGTGCTGGGCGTCGTCGAGGCCTTTGAAGGGGTCGACGACAAAGCGCGGGGTGGGCGGGTGGTCGACGGCACCGGAGGCGAAGAGCGATCGGAGGATGCGGTGGACCATGTCATCGAGGCGGGCCTGCGGGACCTCGCCCGATTGGACGGCTGCCTTGAGCGGTGCGCCGAAGTGCTCTTCACCGGGCATTTGCATGTCGAGGCCGGCCTTGGCGGCCTTGACGGTGGAGTGGGTGGCCTCCCAATCGGAGACGACGAAGCCGGGGTAGTGCCAGTTGCCCTTGAGGACGTGGTTGAGGAGCCAGTCATTTTCGCAGGCCCAGTCGCCCTCGTACTTGTTGTAGGAGCACATAACGGAGGAGGGGTGGCCGAGCTTGATGCCGATCTCAAAGGCCAGGAGGTCGGACTCATGGGCGGCCTTGTGTGCGAGGTGGACGTCGACGACGGTGCGGCCGGTCTCCTGATCGTTGAAGGCGTAGTGCTTGATGTCGCCCATGATCTGGTTCTGCTGGAGGCCCATGATGAGGTGGCCGACGGTGGTTCCGGCGAGAACTGGATCTTCGCCGGGATACTCGAAGAGGCGGCCGTTGCGGGGGTCGCGGGCGAGATCGACACCGCCGCCGATGGACTGGTTGTAGCCCTGGGCGCGGAGCTCGCGGCCGATGACGTCGCCGTAGAGGTGGGCGGCTTCGGGGTCCCAGGAGGCGGCGGCGCCTAGAACCGAGGGAAGAAGGGTGGCGTAGCGGGACTGCGGGGCGGCCATGCGGACGCCGACGGCGGAGTCTGCCTGCTGAATGGAGGGGATGCCGAGGCGGGGGATGCCGAGGACCTGCCCGGCGCCGCCGTTGTTATCCGCGGGAACGGGGTCGCCGTTGCGGAGTGGGCCCCAACCGATGCCGTGAACGAGGCTGATCTTCTCGTCGAGGGTGAGCTGCTTCAAAACGAGGTCGGCGCGCTGCTCTGGCGGGAGGGTTGAGTCCATCCAGGGCATGGCCTTAAGGTCGGGTTTGGTGGCGTGATGCTGCGCGACGGCGCTGGCGGTGAGGCCAGCCAGGCAGAGTGCGGGGAGGATCTTGCGGAGGATCTGGATCGGGGTCATGGGAGCGGTTCTCTCTTCCGGGTGCCGGGTGCAGGTGCGCAATCGATTTACCAAAGGCGATACAGTCTAGCGCGAGATGACATCGACTGTCGCTCCCGAGGTGAGGTCGTCGCCGGTGTGGGTTAGTTTGCGGTTGGATTCGGACCACTGGAGGTGCGAGGTCTTAGAGGCGCCGTGCTCATAAGCGTAGGTGGTGCCGTCGTCGTCGTAGAGGTCGAAGCGACCGTCTGCGCCGGGGTAGACGCGGACCGTGGCGACGGTCTGGTGATCATTGGTGCTCTCGACGACGGACCCGAGGGGCAGGATGGAGCCGGCGCGAACGAAGAGGGGGATGGTGTCGATGGGAGCGGCGGCGCGGACGGTCTGACCGCCGTGGATGCGCTCGTTGGTCCAGAAGTTGAACCAGTCGGTACCAGCGGGGAGGTAGACCTCGCGGGAGGTGACGCCCTGCTCGGTGACGGGGGCGACGAGGAGGGCGGGGCCGAACATGTACTCGTCCCCGATATCGGCCACCTTGGGGTCGGAGCCGAAGTCCATGAAGAGGCCACGCATGAAGGGGGCGCCGGTCTGGTTGGTCATGCGGCCGAGGGAGTACAGATAGGGCATGAGCTGGTAGCGGAGGCGGAGGTATTTCTCGAGGATCGGCTCGGCCTGTTTGCCGTAGGACCAGACCTCGTTGTGCTTGCGGGTGCCGTGGGTGCGGAAGTTGGGCTGAAAGGCGCCGTACTCGAACCAGCGGGTGTAGAGCTCGGGGTAGTCGTCGTAGTGTCCGACGTTGTCGCGGGCGTCGGAGGGATCGAGGAGCGGGGTGCGGAGGGGGTGGTGGACGGAGGGGAGGCCCTGCCAGCCTCCGATATCGGTCGACCAGTAGGGCGTGCCGGAGGCGACGAAGTTGATGCCAGTGGGAACCTGGCGCTTGAGCACGTCCCAGCTGGGGGAGATGTCGGAGGACCAGAAGATGGCGCCGTTGTGCTGCGCGCCGAACCAGGCGTCGCGGGCCAGGATGAGGGCGCGCTGGGAGGTGTCACGGCGCATGCCGTCGTAAAAGGCGGCGGTATGAAAGACAGGGAAGACGTTGAAGTACTCGGTGCCGGGGCCGATCTTCCAATACGAGCCGTTGGGCGGAAGGTCGGGCTCGGTCTCATCGGCCCAGAAGGCGTCGAAGCCCTTGTCGGTGTAGTTTTCCTTGATGATGGACCAGTACCACTTCCGGGCGTCGGGGTTGGTGGAGTCAATGTCAGAGCCGGCGCGGTCGTAGGGCAGGCCGTTGGTGGGGGTTCCGTCGGCGAGCGCTTCGAACCACTTGTTCTTGAGGACCGTCTGGTAGTAGCGGGATTCGGGAACGAAACGCGGCCAGACGCTGATCATGGTGTGGAAGTTGAGCTGGTGGAGCTCCTTGTTCATGGCGACGGGATCGGGCCAGAAAGCGGGGTCCATGTCCATCTGTCCCATCTCGGTGTAGTGGAACCAGTCGATGACGAGGTCGTCGATGGGGAGGTGGCGCTCGCGGTAGCCGTGGGCGACGGCGAGGAGCTCGGCCTGCGAGCTGTAGCGCTGCTTGCACTGGATGTAGCCGAAGGCGGAGCGGGGCGGGATGGGGGTGTCGCCGGTAAGGAGGCGGTAGCCGGAGTAGAGCTCGTCATACGTGTTGCCGGCGATCACGAAGAAGGAGACGCGCTGGCCGACGTCGGAGGTCCAGGAGGTCTGGTCGTTGAAGCCAAAGGCGACGGTGGTGCGGGAGGGGTTATCCCAGAGGAGGCCGTAGCCCTTGTTGGTGACGACAAAGGGGACGCAGACGGACTGGCCGGAGGGGGCGTCGTAATCGTGCGCACAACGGACGACGTGTCCGCGGCGATCGAGGTAGCCTTCCTGATTTTGGCCGAGCCCGTAGAAGTGCTCGTCGGGCGGCGTGCGGAAGGTGGCGCCGACGCGGAAGAAGTCGTGATCCTGCGGGCGGCGATCGTAGAGGATGTCGTGGTTTGCGTCTTTGTAGTTGGGCACGGACATCTGCCAGCCGTTGAGGTGGAGGAGTTCCCTGCCGTCGGCCGTGCGGATATCGAGGCCGACGCCGGGGGTAGAGCCGCTGAAGAACTTGGCCGTGTCGACCGGGTGGGCAGGTGGGCCAGTGTGCTTGTACTCGGGGGAGACGGTGACGGTGAGGCGGTCGGAGGTGAGAGTGTCCCCCTTGTCGGAGGTGGAGGCGCGCCAGCCAGTTTCGCTGGGGTGGGCGGAGATGCCGTAGCCCGGGGCAGCAACGGCGTCGGGCTTGCGGAGCGAAAGAGTGACGCGAACGATGTTGGGCGCATAGGGCTCCAACATGACGGTGGCTTCGTTGCGTGAAAGAACGAGAGGCGGCTCCGTATGGCTTTGGGCGACGAGGGAAAGGGGCGAGAGGAGGACGGAGAGGAGGAGGAGGGAGGGAGGACGGAGCTTGGGAGCTTGGGGGTTCATCTATGGGTCGGATCTCTCGGCGAAGATGTGAGCGCCCGGGATGGAGTTCTGCAGGGCGCGACCTCATCGTACCCAGAAAATGCATTTACCGAAAGCAAGCGGGCTTTTGCACCCCGGGTGCGAGGATTGTTGAGATAGCGAGCTATGCGACGGAGACTTCCGGGGCTGGCGCTGTTTACGTTATCGATAACAGGCGCGGGATCGAGGCCACGGTAGCGACGAGGAGCGGGAAAGCTGTACCTTGGACGACGGGCATTGAAGTACAGGAGAGACGACGGATGGCGATGGCGACGCAGAGCGCGACGAACTACACGGGACCGGACCTCGAATCGACAAACGTACGGGCGATGTCGATTGCGACGATGTTGTTCTTCATGTGGGGCTTTCTGACGTGTCTGAACGACATCCTGATTCCACATCTTAAGTCGATCTTCGACCTGAACTACTTCGAGGCGATGCTGGTGCAGTTTGCCTTTTTCTCGTCGTACTTCGTGTTTGCACTGCCGGCCGGCAAGCTAGTGGACGTGATCGGCTATAAGCGGGCGATGGTGACGGGGCTGCTGATTATGGCTGCGGGCGCGTTGCTGTTTCTGCCCGCGGCGAGCTTTGCGACGTTTCCGCTGTTTCTTGGGGCCCTGGTGGTGTTGGCGGGAGGGATCACGTTGCTGCAGGTAGCGGCGAACCCGTATGTGGCGAACCTTGGGCCGCAGCGGACGGCCTCGAGCCGGCTCAACCTGTCGCAGGCCTTCAACTCCCTGGGAACGACAGTGGCTCCGTACTTCGGGGCTGCAGTGATCCTGAGCGCGGCGACGCTTTCGCCGGATCGCTTGCGTGCGCTTTCGGGGGCGGCGCTCCAGACCTACCGCGAGCAGCAGGCCTCCACGGTGCGGCTGCCATACGCGGGAATCGCGCTCGCGCTGATTCTGCTAGCCATCTCGCTCGCGGTGATCAAGCTGCCATCCATGAGTTTCACGCAGGATATCCGGCCCGGTGAGCTGGATACGACGGCGAGCGGCGACAGCGTCTGGAAGCACTCGCAGCTGCTGCTGGGGGCGCTGGGAATCTTCCTGTATGTGGGCGCGGAGGTGTCGATCGGAAGCTTTCTGGTGAACTACTTCAGCGTGCCTGAGATCGGGAACATGACGGAGCGCGATGCGGCGCACCTGGTGACGTACTACTGGGGCGGAGCGATGGTGGGCCGGTTTATCGGATCGTGGCTGTTGACCAAGTTTCGGACGTCGCGGCTGCTGGGGTTTACGGCGATCGTCGCGACGGTGCTGGTGGTGATCTCCATGCTGACGTTTGGGCACATGGCGGTATGGTCGATTCTGGCAGTGGGGCTGTTTAACTCAATCATGTTCCCGAGCATCTTTACGCTGGGGATCGAGGGACTGGGTCCGTTGACGAGCCGCGGGTCGAGCCTGATGGTGGCCGCGATCGTGGGCGGAGCGCTGCTTCCTGTGCTGCAGGGAGGGATCGCGGATCGGATCGGTGTTCACCACGCATTCTTTATCCCTGCGATCTGCTACGTGTACATCGCGATCTTCGGGCTGACGCGGGGCAGATCGATCCACGCCACCACATAGAACGAGGAGCTGGACCGGGGTGCAAAGGGGCCGGTCGAAGCGCGCTCCGCAGCGGGAGAGACTACCTGTTGACGGCGGCTATCCCTTGCTCGCCAAAGCACATCTCAGGGGCTTGACACGCTTCTTTTGGAACGAGCAGTATGTGCAGTCAGGCAAACGATTGCCCGGCTCCCCAGCGCGTGTGTGGTGTGTGCTCTCTATCCCTGAGTTCTACTTTGGAGGCGGTATGCGAAAGGTTTGGATGTTGCCTGCGGCAATCTCGCGCGTTGTGTTTGCCCTAGCTCTCATGGCGGTTCTGATTCCGGGGCGAATGCTCGCGCAGTTTGGGGCGAGCATGAACGGAACGGTCCAGGACCCGACGGGGGCGGTGGTTCCGGGTGCAACCGTGACCTTGACGAACCAGGCGAATCAACAGTCGCGAACGGTGACGAGCTCCCCCGACGGCGGGTTCGGCTTTACGGAGCTGGCACCGGGGACGTACAAGCTGACGACCACGGCACCAAACTTCAAGTCGTCAACGATCAACGACATCGCAGTGGCGGCAGAGACGCCGAGGACGGAGAACGTGACGCTGTCGACTGGCGGGACGACCGAGACGGTGACGGTGAATGCGAGCGACACAAGCGTGCTTCAAACGTCGGACGCGTCGATCGGAAGCTCGTTGAATGCGGAGACCATTCAGCGGCTTCCGACGCAGGGCGGCGATGTGTATGAGCTGCTGCGAACGGCTCCGGGTATCACGGGAGACGCGGCGCGCGCCGGTGCGGGCAATGCGGTATATCTGCCGAACGGAGCTGGACCGGGGCAGTCCAACAGCGGCATCTTCCAGACGGAGAACCAGGTACAGATCAGTGCGGCCGGGCAGCAGGTGGGCGCGAATAATTACCTGATCGACGGCGTAAGCGTGAACTCGCTGGGGCAGGCGGGAGCGGCGGTGGTAACGCCGAACCAGGAGTCGGTGGGACAGATCACGGTGCTGTCGAGCTCCTACTCTGCTGAGGACGGTCGTAACAGCGGGGCGCAGATCAAGACGGTGACCAAGAGCGGCACAAACCAGGTGCATGGAAGTGCGTACTTCCGGTATGACGAGCCGGGGCTGAATGCGTATAACCGGTCGCCCTTCGTTGCGGGCAGCAGCCTGGAGAGCCCGCCGCTGCGGGTAAACAACAAGATCCGCGACTACGCCGCATCGTTGGGCGGACCGATTATCAAGGACAAGCTGTTCCTGTTTTCGTCCTACGAGGGATTTAAGGTCAGCAACAACGCATACGTGTCGCAGTGGGTGGAGACGCCGGAGTACGACGCCGCGGCCCTTGCGGCGCGCAGTGGAACGACAACGGGCTCGATCCTGGGGTCGGCCGGGGTGACGCCGCGCATCGTCAGCGTGCTGACGCCGACCTGCTCCAACTACACTTCGCAGAACCTTCCCTGCCAGATCGCGGGTGCGGGCATCGATGTGGGATCGTTTGGCGGAGCTGCGCTCAACAACCAGTACTACTACCAGAGCAACTGCACGAAGGCGACGGATCCGGCGTGCGTTGCGGGATTTGCGGCGGGTACGGGCGGGTTTCAGACAGGATCAGGGCTGGATGGTGTGCCGGATCTCGAGTATGTGCAGCTGCTGACGCCTTCACACAGCCACGCGAACCAGTTCATGGGGCGTGCGGACTGGTTTGCGACGCAGCGGGATCAGCTCGCGGCGAGCCTATTTATCACGAAGCTCGATGCCCTGGGGCAATCGGGAGCGGCAGGGTCGCGGCCCGGCGCCGATGTTCCGCAGAAGCCGCTAAACACGGCGGCGACGTTTATCTACATTCACACGTTTAGCCCGACGATCCTGAACGAGCTGCGTGCGAACCTGACCCGCTTCTTCGATAACCAGATCACAGACGCGGGGACGAGCGTGGATTATGGGATCCCGTACATCAACATCCAGAACCTGCCGGTGGGCGGGAATATCAACTACGGGGTGGCGCAGGGTCCCGCGACACCGGGCATCTTTGCGGAGAACACGTACGAGGTACGCGACAAGCTGACGAAGAGCTTCGGCAGCCGCACGCTGAGCATGGGCGTCGAGTACCGGTGGGAGCAGGACAACAACAACCTGGGCGGCGGATCGCGGCCGGTGTATGCGTTCCAGGGGCTATTCAACTTCGTGAACAATGCGCCGATTTATGAGGGCATCACGGCGGACCCGACGACGGGTGGGCCGGCAAACACGGCGCGCTACCTGCGTTCCGACACGCTTGGCCTGTTTGTGCAGCACGACTGGAAGGTGACGCCTAACCTCACGGTGAACACCGGTGTACGGTACGAGTACTTTGAGCCGATTCGCAACAAGGGCCAGCAGTTGAACTTGCCGGTGCTTTCAGGGACTTCGGGGGCGCAGCTGATCGATGCGACGCTGGTGCCTCACAACCACTTCTTCAACTCGGATTTCACGGGGGTAACGCCGAAGTTCGGATTCGCCTGGAGCCCGGCCGTGTTTGAGGGTAAGACGGTGATTCGCGGCGGCGTGGCACGTGCGATGAACAGGCTGAACTTCTCGATCTTCGATCCGGCGGTTGAGGATGGGCCAGGGTTCTTCAACTTCGGGCTGTGCTGCGGAACGAACGCTGGCGACTTCGGGACACCGCTCAACGGCGGCAAGATTCAGTACACAATCGGCACAAGCCATTCGCCCTTCAGCTTTGCGCCCAACCCAGCGTTGAAGACGCCCATCGTGAACAATCTTCCGGTCGGGACGCAAATCGAGGTCTACGGCAGCCCGGCGACGGTGAAGACGCCGTATGCGTATCTCTACTCGCTCGAGGTGCAGCGACAACTGCCGAGGAACCTGGTGCTGACGGTTGGGTTCCAGGGGTCGGAGGCGCACCATCTGCCGCGGCTGGTGAACCAGAACTTCCTCTACGCGACCTCGAGCGGTACGGGAGCGACGGCAACAACTACCCCTTTTACCAGCGCCTACTTCGCGCAGACGGATTCGAACTCGAACTATGCGGGGGCGAATGTGCATGTGGCGAAGACCTTCCAGCATGGATGGCAGCTCGACGCGACCTACACGTATTCGAAGTCGCTCGATCAGATCTCGAACGGCAGCGGGGCGAACAGTCTGGCGAACCAGACGAATCCGGCGGACAATACGACGGAGTGGGGGCCGAGCGACTACGACACGCGGCACCGCATTACGGCGAGCGGCCTATGGACGATCGCGGGGACGAAGGGCGACAACCACATCGTGAACGTGCTGACGAACGGCTGGCAGATCAACGGGATCTACACGTTTCACACAGGCTTCCCGTGGACGCCCGTGGTCAACAATCTGAGCAGCAATCCTTATGTTCCAACGGCGGCCACGATCAGCCCGGCACGGCCGTACGCGTATCTGGGCGGGTACGTGTCCAGCTGCTCGAACAGCAACTACATCACTGGCAATGACGTGAAGAACACGGTGTTCGTCTCGACGGTTCCGACTGGCGCGACCTACCGTCCGGGGATCGGACGCAACAGCTTCAGCGGACCGTGCTACACGGACATTGACATGAGCTTTGCGCGCGAGCAGAAGTTTACGCCTCGCGATCATCCGATCACGCTGCGCTTCCAGGCGAACTTCTTCAATACATTCAACCAGCTCAACCTGAATCCGTATACGAACGGGAACGCGGGCGGGCCGGCGTTGATTGTGGGCGATAACCCGGATAGCGGCGGATCGACAACACGGGCGAACTCGCAGTTCGGCAAGCCGGTGAATGCGGACGCGGGTCGTCAGATCGAGTTCTACGCTCGGATCAACTTCTAACGCAGATCATTTCAACTGAGGCGGGGGCAGACGCTCCCGCTTTTCTTTTAGGGTAGTGACTAGTGAGGGGTGTGGAATGACGATCGGTTTCGGCGCGCGATGGGTAACGCTTGGTTTATTGCTTTGGAACGCGAGTCTGTCCCCGGCGCAGGGCCCCGCAGTTCAGGGCGGGGGTACGGTGATCAGCATCGATGCCAAGGCCAAGACCACTCCGTTTCCGCATTTCTGGGAGCAGACGTTTGGGTCGGGACGAGCGATCCTTGCGTTGCGCCAGAGCTATCGCGATGACGTGCGTTCCGTGAAGAAGGTGACGGACTTTCGTTCGGTGCGATTCCACGGAATATTCAACGATGAGGTCGGGCTTTACGATCCGGATGCCGTAGTGAAGAATCCTGGGCTGGCCGCTGAGAAGGTGGAATCGGCGGGGCCGTATAACTTCAGCTACATCGACCAGATCTATGACGGGCTGCTGGAGATGGGTGTGAGGCCGTTTGTCGAGATGAGCTTTATGCCGAAGAAGATGGCGGCAGATCCGGCAATGCTGCATGCGTTCTGGTACAAGCCCAACGTGTCGCCTCCGAAGGATTATGCGCAATGGGATGCGATGATCGCGGCGTTTGCGCAGCATCTCATCGAGCGGTATGGAATTGACGAGGTGTCGACCTGGGACTTCGAGGTTTGGAACGAGCCGAACCTGGACTTCTGGGGCGGGCGGCCGAACATGCCGACGTACTACGACCTGTACGACCATACAGCGCTGGCGCTGAAGAGAGTGAGCAAGCGGATTCGTGTGGGTGGGCCGGCGACGGCGCAGGCGGCATTTGTCGGCGAATTCCTGGCACACTGCAAGGCGAAGGACATCCCGGTGGATTTCGCTTCAACGCACGTGTACGGCAACGACACGGCGGATAACGTGCTCAAGACAAATGAGCAGGTACCTCGGGCGACAATGGTGTACCGGGCCGTAAAGAAGGTCCATGACGAGATCGCCGCTTCCCCGTATCCGAAGATGCCGCTGATCTTTTCCGAGTACAACGCGAGCTATGCAAATGAGCCGGATGTGACGGACTCGGTATACATGGGACCGTGGCTGGCGAACAACATCCGCCTGTGTGATGGACTGACGGAGTCGATGAGCTACTGGGCGTTCTCGGATGTGTTTGAGGAGCAGGGAGTCGTCCGAACGCCATTTTATGGGGGCTTCGGCCTGATCGCCGCGGATCAGATCCCGAAGCCCGCGTTCCATGCGTTTGCCATGCTGCATGAGTTGGGAGATCGGCGCATCACGGTCGACTCGGAGAGCGCACTGGCGACCCGGTCGGCGGACGGATCAGTCGAGGTGGCGCTGTGGAACTATGCGGCTCCGTACGGAGAAGGAGCGAGCTATACGCGACCGCCAGCCGATCCCGGCCCTACGAAGAGCTTTACCGTGAGCATCGCGGGCCTGAGGAAGGATGCCGCTGTTGTGCTATGGCGCCTGGACGCGGACCACGGCAATGTGGTGAAGGCTTTTGATGCGATGGGTCGGCCGGCGACGCCTTCGCGTGAGCAGATCGTAAAGCTGCGGGCGGCGGCAGCACCTGCGCCGGAAGAGAAGAGTAGTCTTAAGGATGGCAGCTTCACCGTGCAGGTGCCGCCGCAGGGACTGGTGGTTGTGAAGGTGCTTGCGGGCCGCTAATCGGGAAAGAGAGCAGCACATCGATGCATCCGAGAGGCCGTGACGACGGAGGACGATAACCTAAGGCGGAGAGTGGCAGCCGGTGGTGGGGAGCAGCGCAGAGGAATGACGCGACGTGATGCGACGAGGCTGCTGGGTGGAGCGCTGATGTCGTTGACGCCTGCGATGCGCACGATGGCAAGAGCGCAAGAGGCGACTGTTACGCCGACCGGGCCGGGGCTTTCGCCTGAGGAGGTGAAGGCCGGTCTCACGGCAGAGGATGTGGCCTTTCTGGACGAGATGGAGCGGCGTGGCTGCCTGTACTTCGTCGAGCAGGCCGGGCCGGCGACGGGACAGGTGCTGGACCGGGCCGTGAACAGAACGTCCACAGGAGCGTTGGACCGTCGACGGGCAGCGAGTATTGCTGCGACCGGCTTTGGGTTAACGGCGTTGTGTATTGCCGATAGTCGCGGTTACATGCCGGGCGGCCGGATTCGGCAACAGGTAATCCAGACGCTGGACTTTCATCTGAATCGGCTGCCGCACGAACATGGGTTCTTTTACCACTTCAACGACGTGGTGACGGGCCGCGCGCTGAGCTGGAGCGAGGTTTCCTCGATCGATACGGCGCTGCTACTGTGCGGTGTGCTGACGTGCCGCGCCTACTTTGATACGGATGCGCGCATTAACGATCTGGCGACGCGTATCTTCGACCGGGTGGATTGGCCGTGGATGTTGAACGGGGGAACGACGTTCAGCATGGGCTGGCACCCGAACTCTGGCTTCATCTCCACGCGCTGGGATCACTATTGCGAGCTGATGATGATCTATCTCCTGGCGATCGGATCGAGCACGCATCCGATTCCGCCCAGGGCGTGGGACGCCTGGGCACGCCCACACATCAAGTACGGGCCGTACACCTATATCTCCGGGCGCGACCCGCTGTTTGTGCACCAGTACAGCCATGCCTGGTTCGACTTCAGCAATGTACGGGATCGGTATGCGGACTACTTCGCCAACTCGGTGACGGCGACGCGCGCGCATAAGGCCTTTCTGGCTACGCTGCGCCGCGGCTATAACAACGACTACTGGGGCGTGACAGCGTCAGACTGGCAGCATGGATACACGGCGTGGGGCGGACCGCCACTGATGGGGCCGGTAGACGGATCGGTAGTGCCGTGCGCGACGGCGGGGTCGCTGCCCTTTTTGCCGCGCGAGTGTGTGCGGGTGCTGCGGTCGTTGTTCGACAAGTTCGGAACAGACGCATGGGGGCGATATGGTTTCTGCGATGCCTTTCATCCGTCGCAGTACTGGTATGACCCCGATGTGCTCGGGATCGATGTCGGCATCGGCGTCGTGATGGCGGAGAATCTGCGGACGCACTTCGTATGGGATACGTTTATGAAGAATCCGGAGCCGCAGGCGGCCATGCTGGCGTGCGGATTTCGGACGATCGCGTAGAGGTTGAAGACTCACCAGCCCAAGGTTCCGGGTGCGCCCTTGAACGGGCCTCGCACGTGTGAGGTGATCCAGCCACCGTAAAAGTCGCCAGGCTGCGCGAGGACACGTTCGCCGTCTACGGTGCATGCATCGAGCTTGGTGGCGTAGAAGGCAAGGTGATCCTTGAGTGCGCGGTAGGCGCGGGAGGGGTCGGCGTAGCTCCATGCCGCCGCGGTCACGACGGGGGTTGCGGGCGCGGGTGTGCCGTCGGGCTGATGAGCGCCGCCGAGGTCGAGATCCCAGTAGGTGGCGATGCCTTTGAACTCGCAGAAGCTGCCACGGCGCGATGCAGGCCGAAGGAGCTGCATGAGAATGTCGGCTTGCGGTATGTAGTACACGGGCGGATGGCTGGTCTCGAGAATACGCAGGGCGCGGGTCGTGTCGGCGAGCACGATGCCAGCGTGAACGATGCGAAGGTGACGAGGCGTGGACTCGAGCTTGGGTGGTCGTGGATAATCCCAGACTGACTCAACGGTCTCGGCGTGCGGTTTGGATGCCATCGAAGAGCTCCCTCGCAGCAAGGGTAGACTCGTTCCGTGCTGGAAGGCGAGGTTTGCAATGCGATCCGAGGAGAAGCGGCTGGATGGGATGAACAGGCTCGGCGATATGTTGCACTTCCCTCCCGCCGTGAATGCAGGTGCGACCTTGAACGTTATGGCCACAATCGCTGTGACGTGGTGGATCGAGCCGCGGTATGCGCAACCGTATGCGGTGCTAGTGTGGATCGCGCTGGTGCTGGCGCTGAATCTTCTGCCAGTGCTGTTGCTGCGACGTAACATGCGGGACGATGAGCCGACGCGAACCTTGGGCACGATGGACTTCCTGCGCGACCAGCATCGCTTTTCTGACTGGGTCTACCTTGCGGCTTCGGCAAACATGGCGTTCTGGATATTGCTGAGCTGGGTTGTGTTTGCGGTCCGGCACGACGTCCTCCTCCTGAGCGCGATAGAGCTCCTCGCATTGGTCGCGACATTCTCTCCGGTGCTGTTGCGACCTATGCTGCGAGAGCGTTGATCATTCGGCGGTGGTGATGGGACCGGGGCCGTTCTCGAGGAGTGAGAGAAAGGCTTCTTCGTCGAGTACCGGGACGCCGAGACTCGCCGCCTTGTCGAGCTTGGAGCCGGCCTCCTCCCCCGCGACGACGTAGCTGGTCTTCTTCGAGACGGACCCGGAGACGCGTCCCCCGGCAGACTCGATGCGCTCCTTTGCGACCTCGCGCGTGAGGGTGGGGAGAGTGCCGGTGAGCACGAAGGTGAGGCCTTCGAGCGTGGTGGTGGTGATGCGCTTTTCAGCGTGCATGGTGAGGCCCGCGTCCTTGAAGCGCTGAACGAGATCGCGATTGTGAGGCTCGGCGAAGAACTCGACGATGGCCTGGGCGACGCGCGGACCGACCTCATTTACAGCTTCGAGCTCGTCGGCAGTGGCGGACATGAGAGCGTCGATTGATCCGAAGTGCGCGCTCAGGAGCTGAGCCGTGCGCTCGCCGACGAAGCGGATGCCGAGGCCGAGAAGGACGCGCGGCAAGGGAGCGGATTTCGAACGTTCTATCTCGTCGAGCAGCGCCTGCGCGGACTTGTCGCCGACACGCTCGAGCTGCAGCAGGTCGGGCTTTTTCAGGTGGTACAGGTCAGAGAGGGTGCGCACCAGGATCTTGCGTGTGGGCTTCTCAGTCGCCGGCTCAGCCTCGGAGTCGGCAACTGACTGCTCTTCCTCGGTGGCGCCCTCGTCGGTAGTGAGAGCGGTCTGTCCAAGGAGCTGCGCGACCATTGCGTCGCCCAGGCCCTCGATATTCATCACCGAACGGGCGGCGAAGTGGAGGAGCTCTTCGCGGAGGCGTGCGGGGCAGTTGGCATTGATGCAGCGCCAGTCGACCTCGCCTTCGGCGCGGACGAGTTCGCTGCGGCACTCGGGGCAGTGCGTGGGGAAGGCGATCTCTTCGGTGCCGCGCGGGTGTGTTTTGTCGTCGACGACCTCGGTGATCTTGGGAATGACGTCACCCCCGCGCTCGACCGATACCCAGTCTCCGATGCGGACCCCGAGGCGTGCGATTTCGTCAGGATTGTGGAGCGTGGCGCGGCGTACGGTGGTTCCGCCGATGAGCACGGGGGTGAGCGCGGCGACGGGCGTGAGCTTGCCCGTGCGGCCGACCTGGAAGGAGACGCGTTCGAGACGCGTGATGGCGGCGCGGGCGGGAAACTTGTACGCGATGGCCCAGCGCGGGGCCTTGCCGGTGAAGCCGAGGCGACGCTGCTGAGTGACGGAGTCGACCTTGATGACGACGCCGTCGATCTCGTAGCCGAGAGTGTCGCGGAGGGGCTCGGCGTCGGCGATAAAGGCGAGGACCTCGTCGATGTCCTTCGCGGGCCGTGCGTGCTGGTTCACGCGGAAGCCGCAGGTGCGCAGGGCGTTGAGAGCGGTCGACTGCTGCGGGAGGAGCGGCTCGCCTGTGGGATCGAGGAGGAAGTAGGCGTAGAGGTCGAGGCGGCGTTGCGCGACGATGTTGGGCTCAAGAGTACGGATGGTGCCGGCGGCAGCGTTGCGCGGATTGGCGGCGGGTGCCTGTCCGGCGGCCTCGCGCTCCTGGTTGAGCTTGCGAAAGGCGGCTTGGGGCAGGACGACTTCGCCGCGGACCTCGAAGCTCTGCGGCAGGCCGGCGGATTTCAATTTCGCGGCCGGGATGCTGAGCGGGATGGAACGGATGGTGCGGACATTTGAGGTGACGTCCTCGCCGATGCTGCCGTCGCCGCGAGTGAGGCCGCGGAGGAGATACGCGTCGTGATCGCTCTTCTTTTTGCCGGGACCGAAGTGCAGGGCGAGTGAGAGGCCGTCGAGCTTGAGCTCGCAGACGTAGCTGGGTTGCTCGGACGAGGGCAGGGCGTCTCGCACGCGCTGCTCCCAGGCGCGGAGCTCGGTCTCGTTGTAGGCGTTGTCGAGCGACAGCATAGGGCGCGAGTGCGGAGTCTTCGCGAACCCTTCGCGCGGCTTGCCCCCAACACGCTGGCTGGGAGAGTCGGGGGTGACGAGATCGGGGTTCTCGGCCTCAAGCGCTTTGAGGCGATTCATCAGCGTGTCGTACTGGGCGTCGGTGATCTGAGGGTCGTCGAGGACGTAGTAGAGATGTTCGTGATGGCGTAGCTCGTCGCGGAGCGCGTGGATCTGCTGGTCGGCCGTGAGCTGGTTGGGCATCGATGGAGATTATAAAGAGCGAGGCGGTATGCTTGGCTCGCGAGGATCTCGACGATCGATGGAACCAGTAACCCACTTTTTGACCGGCGCATGTCTGGCGCGCACCGGCTTCAACCGGAAGACGGCGTACGCGACGTTGGCCATGACGCTGGCAGCCGAAGCTCCGGATCTGGATACGCTGTGGTCGCTGCGCGGGCCGGTTGCGGGATTTGAGCACCACCGTGGGTGGACGCACACGCTGCTGGGCATACCGTTTGAAGCGGCGATCGTCGTTGGTGGGGTGTGGCTGTGGCACCGCTGGAAGGTGCGGCGCGAAAGTGCGAGTAAGGCACCGGCAGCCGCGCGAGAGAGGCTCTGCCGGCTCGCTGGGGCCTGCTGTATGGCTTTGCCTGCGTCGCGCTCCTGAGCCACATCCTGCTGGACTGGACGAACAACTACGGCGTGCGACCGTTTTTCCCGTTCAACCCGCGATGGTACGCGGGGTCATTCGTGTTTATCTTTGAGCCGGTCATGTTTGTGCTGCTGCTGATTGGGCTGCTGGCACCGTTGTTGTTCGGGCTTATAGGGGGCGAGATTGGAGCGCGGAGGGAGCCGTTTCGCGGGCGAGGATGGGCGGTGTTTGCGCTTGTGTCCGTCGCGCTGCTCTGGTGCTGGCGAGGCTGGGAACGGGTCACGGCCGAGCGGCTGGCCCTGGGTGGGGATTATGGCAGTGTCGAGGTGCTGCGATCCAACGTGAGCCCATATCCGCTCACTCCATTCACCTGGCACGCGGTGGTCGACACCGGTGAGTTCTACCAGCTGGCCACGGTGGATACATGGAACGGGACGGTGGCGACCTCGGTGCAGGAAGACGTCTTTCACAAGCAGCCCTCGACGTTGGCGATGCTGAAAGCGAAGCAGAGCTGGCTGGGGCAGGTGTATCTCGATTGGTCACCTTTTCCGCTGATCACGGATACCGGACCGGATGCGGATGGAGTCTCGGAGGTGAACTTTCGCGATCTCCGGTTCCTTTACGACGTGTCGTTCATGCACGGGCGCGAGACGCCTCCGCTGAGTGGATCGGTGAGCGTCAGTGCCGATCGAAGGATCGTGCAGATGACGATGGACGACCGAATTCAGCGTTGACCGTGCGAAATCTTTGCTCGCGCGATGCAGGAAGCATTTGACCCATGGGCGGCGAGCCTTGAGAATCGAGCTTGGCCCGCTTTCTGCGGTGTGCTCAACCCCGAGGACCTCATGTACGCCTATCTTGTTCTTCTGCTCGCGATCCTTAGCCGTATTCTGCCGCACGCCTTCCACACCACCAGCGTGAACTTCACCGCGGTTGGCGGCGGACTTCTGTTCTTCGGTTCGCGGCGCGGCCGCTGGCAGGTGCTGGCCGCCGTTGCCGCCATGGCGCTGACCGACTACTACCTGACGGTGTACGCATATGGGTTTCCGTTTCATCTGCGTGGGTACCTCCTGACGTGGGCGTGGTACGGAGCGGTTTGCCTGCTTGGGTATGGCCTGCTTGCGAAGAAGCGCTCGGTGCTGCGTGTGGGAGCTG
Organism: uncultured Acidobacteriaceae bacterium; assembly: GCA_963850375.1. Lineage (GTDB taxonomy): Bacteria > Acidobacteriota > Terriglobia > Terriglobales > Acidobacteriaceae > Edaphobacter. The sequence goes on from CAWKKV010000002.1 coordinate 297,039, forward strand.
CAGTGCTGGCTTCCTCGACCTCGTTCTTCCTGCTGAGCAACTTCATGGTGTGGGCGGGTGGCGGGCTGTATCCCCACTCGGCTGCCGGTCTCAGCGCTTGCTTCGTGGCGGCGATTCCCTTCTATGCGAATGATCTGATGTCGACCGCAGTGACTGCGGGTGCGCTGTTCGGATTGCCGGTGCTGGCGCGGGCGATCGCCCAGAGTATGCGCGGAGCACAAGGCAACGATCTCCGGCTGGGGTGATCGTTCGGATCTACGCTTCGGGAAAGAAGGGCCGCGATGATGCGGCCCTTTTCTTTTGCCTCAGTGGCTCTCAGGCGGTCTCGTCCTCTTCAACCGGGAAGCGGGTTCCTCGACGCTTGTCGAAGAGGCGACGGACGACATAAGCGGCGATGCCAACGGCGAGCACGCCGATCAGGGCGAGCACCAGGCCGAGGTGTTGGTGAAACGCGCGGGTGATGCTGTGGAGCAGGGCCGGTCCCCAGACGATGGTGATGATCGCCCAGACGAGAAAACGCACGAACTTGCCCAGGAAGATTGCGCTTAAGAACCACACCACTTTCATCTCGAAGACGCCGGCGGCGAACTCGAAGAGCTTGACCGGGAAGGGCGGTGGCATCATGGCCGGGATCAGGATGGCGAGAAATTCCTGGTTTTCGAAGCGGTCGCGAAGCTTCTCGTAACGCTGGCGGTTGATCCGCTTGAGCAGGAAGAGCTCGCCGCCGGCGCGGCCGATGTAGTACGGAAGAAGACTGCCAACGGCAGAGCCGAGAGCGGCCATGAAGCAGTAGAGAATGAAGCGCGGGTGGTCGTGCGCGACGTAGTCGATGACCAGTGGATCGAGCGGCATCGGGATCGCGGCCGAATCGACGATGGCCAGAGCACCGATGCCCCAGACGCCGAGCGGCTTGAGCGCCGCGAGCATAAGGAGGTTGAGCTTCTGGAGGAGAGCTGCCGGGTGGATCTTCACGAGGTCACGAGCTCACGAGGTATGGATGGATTCTACTGGCTGAGGCGGCGGCTGACCGGGTTCGTGGGCGGTGCGGCCGGCGAGGAGATCGAGCGCGTGCGGGAGCAGATGGAGCACGGCCGCGAGCGAGGCGGCGGCGCCAGCCGGGCTTCCGGGGAGATTGAGGATGAGGGTGGTGCCCAGAGTTCCGCAAACGGCGCGGCTGAGGGGAGCGAGCGGGGTCTGCCGGAGGCCCGCGGAGCGCATCAGCTCGGGCAGGCCCTCGACCAGGCGCTCGCAGACAATCTGCGTGGCCTCTGGCGTGACGTCGCGGGGAGCGAGGCCCGTGCCGCCGGTGGTGACGACAAGGTCGGCTGTGGCGGCGTGGCGGCGCAGAGCGGCAACAATCTGTTCAAGCTCATCAGGCACGATCTCGGTCGCCGGATCGGCAGCTCCCGCTGCTTGAAGCTGCTCAACAATAATCGGCCCGGAGAGATCGGGGCGGGTTCCCGCGAAGCAGCGGTCGCTGACCGTGAGTACGACGGATCGGGTGCCGGGGCGGAAAAGCGGAGTCACATCTGTAGTTTACGTTGTTGAGCTGGATCTTCGGGTTGACGAGAAGCTATCCCAGCGGAGGGGAGGGATGAGAAGATAAAAGGACGGTTCTCTGAGGACCCTTCCCGACGGGCGGCGCCGCCAATGGACTCGGGAGTGGTCGAGACTTGGAAGCGCTGCGAGACGTCTGACTGACAGCACCGATGCCCACCCTAGAGACACCGCCCAATCCGGCAGCCCCGCAGACACCGGCCAAGGTGCAGACTGGCCGCTACGGCGAGCTCGAGACCCATGAGCTTATCCGGCTGCTGGACACGCTGGATGATGAGCGGGCAAAGGCACGCTTTCGTGAGGCAGTCTACATCTCCGTCATCTTCTACCTGGCGGTGGGCTGGTTTCTCTTCTACGGGCCGCAGGTGCTGTTTCATCAGCCGCGCCTGATCAATCCTTCCGATGTGCTGAAACAGCGCGACAAGGAGCTGACATTCCTGGACATGCCCAAGGATGTGTCCAAGCAGCTCCAGCGCAAGCCGACGAACGTGATTAGCGATCGCGACCGGACGGCACAGACGGTGAAGCCGACGCTCGACCGTAAGACGCTGGAGCAGCTCGAGGCGATGCGCCGGGCTGGCGCTCCTGGAGCCCAAACGCCAGCGCGGGAGAACCAGCGCATGGGAACGCAGGCGACCGAGCCGGCGCCGCAGGTCCAGCAGCAGCCACAGCAGCAGCCGCCAGGACCTCAGCAGCAGGTGCCGACGCCGCTTCCGCAGCGTCCTCCGGTGCAGCAGGCGATCGTCGATGCACCGCGGCCAGCGCCGACCAGGCCGAACTTCGGATCGCCCTCGGTGAGCGCGGGTGATGCGATCCGGCAGGCCGCGCAGCAGGCTTCGCGCAACCCCGGGCAGGGTGGAGACTACGGCGCGAGTATTCCGGTCGCGCACCAGGGATTGAACACGGGAGTCGACGTCCTGTCGGACACGATGGGCGTAAACTTCGGGCCGTATCTCACGAGGATTCTGCGCGAGATACGGACGACCTGGCTGCCGCTCATTCCTGAGGAGGCGCGGCCGCCCTTGAACAAGCAAGGCGAGACGCTGATCCGGTTCACGATTCTGCCGGACGGTCACATCGGCGCGATGTCGCTTGACGATTCGACGCATGACGATGCGATCAACAAGTCGGCGTGGGGATCGATCACGGGTGTCGGTGTCTTCCCTCCACTCCCGAGCGAGTTCCACGGACCGAACCTGGAGCTGCGGATCCACTACATGGTGAACAAGGGTACGCAGGAGTAGTCGGCCCGATGCCGTGGACGTCCGACCAGTCTTCGCGAATCGAAGCGCCTGTCCGCCCCAGGAAGCCCTTCGGCTCGGTGAACTCGGCACCTCAACAAGGGCCGCACGAGCTTGCCCATCGAGAGTCAATCGAGCGCGGAAGGCAGGCGCGAGGACTCATGATGCTGGCCCTCGCTGTGCTCCTTTTCAGCCTCTGGAGGTTTGGTTTCGATCGGGTCTTCGCATCGGGTTGGTGGCGGCTCTGGTGACGTCGTGGCAGAGACTCGCATGCTGCCGTTGATCGTGATTGCAGGACCGACGGCGAGCGGCAAATCGACTCTGGCGCTGCGGCTCTCCGAGGAGTTTGGGGGCGAGATCGTCAGCTGCGACTCGGTTGCGGTGTATCGCGAGATGGAGATCGGAACGGCGAAGCCTACGGCCGCGCAACGCGGGCGTGTGCCGCATCATTTGCTGGACGTCGCGTGGCCGGACGAGCCGTTCACGGCAGGCGACTACAGCCGCCTGGGGCGCGAGGCGCTGGCCGCGATCACAAGCCGGGGGAGCGTGCCGATCGTCGCGGGCGGAACGGGGTTGTACCTCCGCGCACTGATCGATGGGCTGTTCCCTGCACCGGCCGTGGATCCAAAGCTACGCGATCGCCTGAGAGCGACGGCGCAGACCAGAGGTGCGGGGTATCTCCATCGGCTGCTGCGCCGGCTGGATAAGGACGCCGCCAGCTTGATTCATCCCAACGATATGCCGAAGATCGTGCGTGCGCTGGAGGTAACGCTTACGGCTCGGAGGCCGATGAGCGAGCAGTGGGAGAGTGGCGGCCGTGAGGCACTCCAGGGATATCGGATACTGCGGCTTGGTCTGGCGCCTCCGAGGGCGGAGCTCTACGGCCGCATCGAGCGAAGAGCCGCTTGGATGTTTGAGGTCGGCCTGCTGGAGGAGACCCGGTGGCTGCTCAACCGGTATGGTGGGGAGTGCCGCGCGCTCGGTTCGCTGGGGTATGCCGAGAGCATGGCGGTGCTCCGCGGCGAGCTCAGCCGCGATGCTGCTGTGAAGAAGACGCAGCAGGGACATCGCAATTACGCCAAGCGCCAGGGGACGTGGTTCCGCCGGGAGCAAGAGATGCGGTGGCTGAATGGCTTCGGAGAGGACCCTGACGTGTTCGCCGAGGCGAAGCGCCTGGTTGCCGAGCACCTCGGTGCGATACCCCACTAACCGACTTCCACCCCAGAGCCCGGCAGCCAAGCTGGGCCGCCTCGGCCGGAACAGGTTTACGATTGACCCATGACGACCGCCGCCACTGCCCGCCCTCAACTCGCTCACCTGACCCAGCAGCTTGACGACCTGAAGCAGCGGGGAACCTTTTTCCGGCTGCGCGTGCTTGAGGATGAGCAGGGCCCGGTGTGCACATATGACGGGCGGCGGGTGATCAACCTGGCCTCCAACAACTACCTTGGCCTGTGCAATCACCCCAAGCTGCGGGAAGCAGCAATCGCAGCGACGGAGAAGTACGGTGTCGGATCCGGCGCCGTGAGGACGATTGCGGGCACGATGCGCATCCACATGGAGCTCGAAGAGAAGATCGCGCGCTTCAAGGGCGTCGAAGCGTGCGTTGTCTTCCAGAGCGGCTTTGCCGCCAACGCGGGCACGGTGTCATCGATTCTGGGTAAAGAAGACTTCATCCTCTCAGATGAACTGAACCATGCCTCGATCATCGACGGCGCACGCCTGAGCCGGGCGAAGATCAAGGTCTTCCGGCACAAGGATGTGGCGCACTGCGAAGAGCTGCTCAAGGAGGTCGCGGGCGAGCCTGGACGCAAGCTCATCATCACCGACGGCGTCTTCTCGATGGACGGGGATATCGGCCCGGTCGGCGAGCTGGCCGATCTCGCGGAGCGGTACGGTGCAATCATGATGGTCGACGACGCGCACGCGAGCGGTGTGCTGGGACGCAACGGACGCGGATCTGTAGACCACTTCGGCGCGACGGCAAAGGTGGATGTGCAGGTTGGGACGCTGTCTAAGGCGATCGGCGCGCTGGGCGGATACGTCTGCGGCAGCCGTGACCTGATCGACTACCTCTACCATCGCGCGCGACCCTTTCTCTTCTCAACTTCGCACCCGCCAAGCGTGGCGGCAACGTGTATCGCGGCGTTTGATCTTCTCGAGAACGAGCCGGAGCGCATCGAGCGGCTGTGGGCTAATACCGAGTACTTTCGCGGGCAGCTCGAGGCGGCGGGCTTCGACACGGGCGGCCGAACGACTCCGAAGAGCGAGACGCCGATCACACCGATCATCCTTGGCGACGGCCGGCGCACGATGGAGTTCTCGAAAGCGCTCTTCGATGCTGGCGTAATGGCGACAGGCATCGCGTTCCCCACGGTTCCTGAGGGGAAGGCCCGTGTGCGGACGATTATGACGAGCGAGCACACGCGCGAACAGATCGACCAGGCGCTCGAGACGTTTGCGTCTGTGGGCAAGCGCATGGGCGTGCTGGCCTGATCGAGGACTTGGCTAGTTCCGCGCGCTGAAGACGAGGCGACCGCCACAGATCGTCGTGTTGATAAGCCCGAGCATCTCCGCGCCATGGAAGGGCGTGTTCCTCGATCTCGATCGGGTACGCGCGACGTCGTAGGTCCACGAGGTCGCGGGATCAAAGAGCACGAGGTCCGCGCGACTTCCAGGACCGAGAGCCCCGTACCCGCGAGGAAGCACGAGGGCAGCGGGATTTGTGCTCATAAGGGCTACAACCTTCGCCAGCGGGAGGCCGTACTCGCGATGGAGTACGCGGAGTGCGAGACCGAATGCGGTCTCAAGGCCGGTGATGCCGTTGGGGGCACGCTCGAACTCGACCTCCTTCTCGTGGGCTGCGTGCGGAGCGTGATCCGTGGCGATGCAATCTACCGTACCGTCAGTGAGCGCTTCAATGACAGCGAGGCGATCGCTCTCCGCACGCAGCGGCGGATTCATCTTCGCGTGCGTGTCGTAGTCGCCGATCGCATCTTCATTGAGAGTGAAGTGGTGGGGTGCGGCCTCGCAGGTGACGTGAAGACCTTCCCGCTTCGCCTCCCGCACCGCACTCAGCGCACGTGCGGTGGAGACGTGCTGGACGTGGAGGTGCGGACGGAGCTTCTCGATGCGCTCGATGTCACGCAGCAGAGCAATATCGCGCTCCACAATGCGGGCCTCTGCCTCCACCGTCATCCCGCGCAGGCCGAGACGAAAAGCAAGCGGGCCGGCGTTCATGCTGCATCCTCCGGTCAGCCGGGTGTCCTCCGCATGCTGCGAGATGGGGAGGCCGAGCCGTGCCGAGGAGACAAGCGCCGCGCGCATGATTGCGTCCTCGAGTATGGGCTTGCCGTCGTCGGTAAACCCCACAGCACCGGCCACTTCGTGGAGCGCTTCGAAGTCCGTCAACGCGGCACCCATGCTGCCGATCGTGGCCGCGGGCATGCAGAAGAGGTTGACAACCGCGCCGCGTGCCGGGTCCTGCATCCACTGCGCGCGAGCGACCGTGTCGTTCACGGGAATGGTGTTGGGCATCGCCACCACCGTGGTGTAGCCGCCTGCCGCAGCAGCGCGCGTGCCCGTGGCGATCGTCTCCTTGTAGGTCTGGCCCGGTTCGCGGAGATGGACGTGCACGTCGACGAAGCCGGGAGCGACGATGAGCCCTGCGGCGTCGAGGACCTCGACATCCCGAACCTCGTGCAGAGCACCTGGTGTCTCGATGGATGCGACCCGCCCATCGCGCAACAGGAGATCACGATCCCCGTCGATACCGGATGCCGGATCAATAAGACGGCCGTTCAGGATCAGGAGATCTTTCATGCGGTTCTTCCTTGCAGACGCTCTGGCGAGAGAGCACGGACGAGCAGGGCTGAGCGGACGGCGAGACCCTGGCTCACCTGCTCCTCAATCGCGGAGTTCGGTCCATCGGCGACCTCGTCCGCGATCTCGAGGCCGCGAATCATGGGCCCGGGATGCATCACCAGGGCGCGCGGAGCCAGGGTCGAGAGCCGTTCCTGGCTAAGCTGGAATTGCTCGACGTAGCCGGCAAGATCGAGTTCCAGACCGGCGAGCCGTTCGCGCTGGATCCGAAGCATCATGACAACCTGCGACTGCCCGAGTGCCCGCTCGAAGTCACGCTCGATCTCGACGTTTGGGCCGAGTCCCAGGGCGTCTTCGGGCAGGAGCGGCTCAGGGCCGCAGAGAATCACTCGGGCGCCAAGGCGCGGCAGCAGCATCGCATTGGAACGTGCCACACGGCTGTGAAGAATGTCACCTGTGATGGTGACCGTGACCCCCGCAAGCGTCGTTGGATGTACTGTCGCAGGGTCGAAACCGGAAAGCCGAGTCAATATCGTCCGCAGATCCAGCAGCGCCTGCGAGGGGTGCTCGTGCATACCATCGCCCGCGTTGAGCACCGGCAGACCGGTAACGCGCGCCAGCAATGACGGTGCGCCGGACGACGGGTGACGGAGCACGATGCACTGTGCGCCGAGCGCCCTGAGCGTCAGGCCGGTATCCTTGAGACTTTCACCCTTCTCGATCGAAGAAGACTTATCGCTGACCAGCGTGGTGGTAATGCCGAGCGACTTCGCGGCCAACTCGAAGGAGGTCCGGGTACGCGTGCTCGACTCGTAGAACAGCAGAGCCGCACGCCGGCCAGAGAGCATCCGAGAGCGATCCGCGTGAGGCATGGCCTCGAGTTCGGCAGTCAGGCGGAGGAGTGCCGAGATCTCCGGGATAGACAGGTCTTCGATGCTGACCAGAGATCCCGGGGCGTGATTTGGCGCGGTAGCTGTGACAGAACTAGGCATGGCAGAGGAGGGTACGTCTAGTCCGCGAGCTCTACCAGCAGCACCTGGTCCTGCCCGTCCACTTCGTGGAGCTTGACCTCGACGATCTCGCGGCTGGAGGTGGGGACGGAGCGCCCGGTGTAGGTCGCCTCGATCGGAAGCTCGCGGTGGCCCCGATCGATCAGGACGAGTAGCTGCACGCTGCGCGGTCGACCCTGGTCAAAGAGCGCGTCGAGTGCAGCGCGGATAGTGCGGCCCGTGTAGAGCACGTCGTCCAGCAGGATGACATCGCGGCCGGTGACATCGAAGCCGATCGGACTCGGGTTGACGGTGGGTCGGGGGCCCGAGGTGGAAAGGTCGTCCCGGTAGAAGCTGATGTCGAGCACCCCCGTATCAACCGGCCGCTTCTCAATCTTTTCGAGCAGGGCTGCGAGCCGCTGCGCCAGCGGCACTCCGCGGCGCTTAATGCCGACAAGCCCGATGTTTGCGGTGCCCTCATTCTTCTCGGCGATCTCGTGCGCGAGGCGGACAAGGGTCCGTTCGATCTCCGAAGCCGACATCAGCCGGCCTTTCTCGCGGAGCTTGGTCTGGGTAGGGGCGCCGTTTTCAGTCATGACGATTGGGGTTGATCATAGCAGCCCGCGGGCTCCATGCCCGCCAACTCAGGCGGCGCGATCACGCCCGACTGCAAGCATCCCGCTTACGACGCCTCCCACCGTGGAGAAGGCCAGGATCACCAAGGCGAAGAGCACAAAGACAGCCAGCATTACCCCGGTGCGGAACTCCTGCGAGAGCATCTGCCGCACAACATCGGCGGGGGCGGGATTGGTGGCCAGCGCCCGCTCGATCTGATCGTGCATGCGTTGGGTCATCTCGGCATCGAACGAGGCCATGCTGTGCGTCTTGAACCGGGCGATCAGGCCGGCGATCGCCAGAAGGATCGAAAGCAGGAAGTTCATTAGGAGGCCAACGGAGAGGCCGATGCGTGCGCCGATCGAGGCATTCATGCGAAGCGCCGGCTCCCGATGCCGATAGAGGCCGGTCGCAACCGAAGCGGCACTCAGGATCCAGAGCAGGCTGAAGATGGTGAGCGCCGGAATATAGGTCGCAATGCCGAACAGGACGGCACCCACAACGGCGACCAGCATGGCGGATCGGAGAGCGGAGGGCCAGTTCAGATCAGGCGGCCGCGGCGGTGGCGCATGTCCGGTGGAGGCCGCGCCCATGAGACCTTCTGACACCTCTGCGGCGATCTGGAGCTGCGGGGACCCACAATGCGGGCAGCAGAACGAATTGGCTTCCAAGTCCAGGTCCGCTCCGCAGCGGTGACATTCTTGAGGCATATACCGAAGCTACGCCTCCCTGGGAGCACGGACAAGCCTTGCGCGATCGGAGAGGGAGGAGAGGGGAAGGGCTACTGACTCGACTCCTTATCCCCGACCGAGAGGTGGCCGGGCAGATCTAGGGCGACGAGACCGAATTTGGCGCCGCTGTTCTCTTTTTCGATGGCGACGACATGCTGGTGCTGCTGCGAGCCGGCCTTGAGCTCGAACTTGCTCGAGACTTCGTCGCTCACGAAGATGTGGTTCTGCTTCTCGTTGTCGCAGGTCAGGCCCTCGGCGGTGTGCGTGGGTGTGCCGACCGGCCGGTTTTCGGCACACTGGATTACATCACCGTAGCGAGCGAGCGCCTTTCGGTAGAAGTCCTCGACTTTCTCTGGCGAGTCCTCGGTCCGGTAGCTCGCTGCCTTTACCCGTAATTGAAAGCTCCCGAAGCTCATGTTGATGTCGGCCGCGCCGTTATCCTTGTCCTTCTTCACCAGCGTCGCGCCCGGGTATTCAGGCAGCCCAATCGCGCTCTGGACGGCTGCATCGTTTGTCTTGATCTGCATCCCGCCGAAGGGGGTAGCGATCTTCACGTTGTCACTCTGCCCGTTTTTGTGCGAGTCAAAGCGGCAGCCTGCCGCGGCAAGGCAGCCGAGGCTAGCTGCCGCGAGCAGAGTTCGATTCAGGGTCATAGAACACCTCGGTATCCAGGAGATAGTACGGCGGAGCCACATTGAAAGTTCGCCGCTGGGCCGCCTGCCTTGCCTCAGCGCGCGACACAGAAATCCCAATGGTACTCGCCCTTTGGCCTATACTGGTGGCGCCGGGCGGAGGATGAGCACAAACCGGCAACGGAGCTTGGCATGGCTCACCAGTCGCCAATCCGCACTGAACGAGGCCTGCGGGGCACCGGGATTCCGGACAAGCTTTACTTCCGCATCGGGGAAGTGGCGCGGCTCTGCGACGTCCCAGCCTACGTCTTGCGTTTTTGGGAGAGCGAGTTCCCGCAGTTGAAGCCGAATAAGGGCGGCTCCGGCCAGCGGCTCTTCCGGCGCCGCGATGTCGAGATGGCTCTCAGGATCAAATGCCTGCTCTATGATGAGGGCTACACGATTCCGGGCGCACGGCAACTGTTGAAGGCTGAGCAGAAGCAGAAAGACCCGCAGCTTCTGCTCTCGTCCGAGGCAGCCATCGATCCCCGATCTCAGCAATTGGAAGAGCTTCGCGATCAGCTTGGCGAGCTCCTTGCCGTTCTTTCCCGCCCAGTCGGTTCGGCGCGGACGCACGGGGAGCCTGTGCGGCGGCAGCGAAGTCTCAAACCCGTCGAAATGCGGTCGGAGAGTCTCTTCGACCTCGGCACAACGCAGGACGACAACAAACAAGGATAGCGATGATGAGCGATCTCGGCGACCACCCCCTGGCACCACCGGAAGAACCCAAGTTCGTGACACAGAGCTTCGGGGTCGATGTGAGCGAGGAGTACGCGGAAGAGCGCGGTGGCGTGCCGATCCGCTGCCAGTTCTGCGTGGGCCAGAAGTTTCGGCGCTCGCGTCTGCGGAGCGACGACTTTCGATCGCTGCTTCTCATGCGGTACCCGGTACGCTGCCTCCGGTGCGCCCAACGGCAGCTGGTCAGCTTCACGCTTGCGGGAATCTCGCTTCCGGCGAACGCGCGCACACAGCGCAAGCGACGCTCCACCCAGCAAAGAGCCGATGTCCGGCGGCCGACGGACCAGAGTACGCGCTAGAGCGAGATCCAGCCTGTGTGGATTGCCCAGAGCGATAAGGACGCCACCACAATCCACAAGCCAAGCCCTTGAAGGAGAGGTCGAAGACCGACCTCCCGCAGCGTGCTCCGGGTGATCCCGGTGCCTATCAGAAACAGCACCACCGTCAACCCGGCGCGGCCCAGCTTCGCCAGATCTCCGAACAGCGCCGTCGAGGATGGGATGATCCGCGGCACATACGTGGCCAGCACCGCGGCGAGGCAGAAGTACGCGATAAACCACGGCCAGCGAATCCTGGTCGTGCTCTTGCGCAGCGTAGACGTCCCGACCGCCAAGGGCACGATCCACAGGGCACGCGCGAGCTTCACCGTCGTACCGACGGCCAGGGCAACCGTCCCGTACTTCGCCCCGGCGCCGACGACAGAGCTGGTGTCGTGAATGGCCAGCGCCGCCCACAGCCCGAACTGCGTCTGTGAGAGATGCATCGCCCAGCCAATCGCCGGGAACAGGAGCAGAGCCACGGAGTTCAGCACAAACACGGTTCCAAGCGAAACTGCCATCTCCTCCTCGCTCGCCTGGAGGATCGGCCCCATGGCCGCGATCGCGCTTCCGCCGCACACTGCCGTTCCAAAGCTGATCAGCAGCGACTGCGTCGACCCCACGCGCAGCAACTTGCCCAGAAGGACCCCGAGCGCCATTGCAAACGCGATGCTGATCGCCGTATAGACAAATCCTGATCGGCCAGCCTTCACCACCTCCTGCAGGTTCATGCCAAAACCCAGGCAAACGACGGCTGCCTGAAGGAGGAACTTCGACAGTGCACGGCTCTCGACGTGGAAGTGGTGCACCGTCGTCAGGCCGAAGATCAGGCCACCCGCAAGGGCGATCGGCGGGGAGATCAGGCCACTCGCCGAAAGAATGATGCCGATGTAGAAGAGATTCCGAACCATTCGCCCCTCCAGCATGCGCCGAGTTCGGCGGGGTGTCCATGCAGAATGGCCAGTGAACCTCAAAGCGACCACGTAAAATCGGTGAAGACTTTCTCCTTGCAGCACGCACGCCGCCCCTTGTCGAACCCACCTCACCCCATCGCGACCTCTGCCGATCGGCCTCGCCGCTTCGCCTTCCTGCGGCCTTCTCACACCCACACCGCCGCCTCCGCGACCATTCTGCTGACGGTGTCGGCGCTGCTTTCGCGCGTGATCGGGCTTGTTCGCGATCAGTACATCGCGTATGCCTTTGGTGCGGGGCGCAATACCGACGCATACAACGTGGCTTTTTACCTGCCGGAGTGGATCAACTACCTCCTCGTCGGAGGTGCGGCTTCGATCACATTTGTAACCATCTTGGACCGATACCGCGCGAATGGTGAGGAAGCCGAGGGGGAACGGGCTCTCTCGACCATTCTCAACACCATGGTCCTCGTGCTTGGCGGCGCAGTGCTCCTCGCCGAGATCTTCACGCCTCTCTTTACGCGCATCTACTTCGATCCGGCTTCACCGGAAGGCCAGCTCTGCACCCGCATCACCCGGATTCTTCTTCCGGCGCAGCTCTTCTTTTTCGCTGGCGGCGTCCTCGCCTCGGTTCTGCTCGTCCGGAAGCAGTTCTCGTACCAGGCCGTCTCGCCGCTCGTCTACAACCTGGGCATCATCGCTGGAGGCGTGCTTCTGGCGCATCGCATGGGTGTCTCTTCACTCGGTGTGGGGGCGCTCGCCGGAGCGATCCTGGGCCCGTTTCTCATCAACGCGATCGGTGCCTGGCGTGCTGGCGTGCGCTACCATCCCATCCTCGATCTCAAGCACCCAGGGCTGCGCGAGTGGGTGCGCCTGTCGCTTCCGCTCATGCTCGGCGTCACTATCATCACGCTCGATAGCCAGATCCTCGGCTACTTCGCCAAGCACGGCTCAGGCGACATCTCTCGGCTCAACTACGCAAAACGCCTCTTCACTGCGCCCATGGCGATTCTCGGACAGGCCGCCGGGGCAGCCTCGCTTCCCTTTTTCGCGTCGCTCTTTGGCCGCAAGCAGTTCGCCAGCTATGCGGAGGCGGTCAACCGATCCGTCTCGCGCCTGATCGTCTTTTCCCTCATCGCATCGGCCGCAATGATCGCGCTGGCGCGACCCGCCGTCGACCTCGTCTTCCGCCGCGGCTCGTTTCACCACAACGACGCCAACGCGACTGCGCTCTACTTCGCCATCTTCGCCGGTTCGCTCGCTCTCTGGTCCTCGCAGGCCATCTATGCACGAGCCTTCTATGCTGCGGGCGAGACCTTTCTGCCCATGCTCGCAGGCACCATCATCACCGTTGTGACGATTCCGATCTACTGGTCTCTGCACCGGCACTTCGGCGTAATGGGCCTGGCCTGGGCGTCGAACCTCGCGATTCTGGCGCACACCGGAACGCTGGCTGTCCTATTACAGAGGCGATCCCTGGTTCCGCTCGCAGGCCTGAATCGTAGTGAGATCGCGAAGGCGCTCGCGGCCGCCCTGATCAGCGTCCTTGGCGTTGTGGCACTGCTGCGCGTCCTGCCCTCTTCGGAGACCTACACCGGCGACGTGCGCGAGCTCGCAATCGGCGGAGCTGTATGGGCACTGCTCGCCTGGGGGACACTGACTGTGACACGGTCCACCATGCTTCGGCAGCTTCGCGCACGATAGTCATCCGGCTACTTGGCGTCCTGATACTCCTCGTTCCATGCCGCCTGGATTGCCTCCAGCAGACCCTCGTTCGACTTCGCGGGGTCTCCCGTGAAGCCTGGCAGCTCGGTTACATAGCGATGTAGATCCGTGAAGCGAACCGTGTACGGATCGACGTCCGGAAACTTCTCCTGCAGTTGAATCCCAATCTCTTCGGTATCCGTCCAGTCAATCTCGCGTGGCATCTCTCTTCTCCTCGTTCCATCTCTTCGGGACAGAACTACGCGCCCGGTCCGTGCGCGGGCTTGCCTTCCTGGACGTAGTTTCGATTCCACTTCGGGATCTCGACCACGTAAGTGCCAGGCTTCTCGATCACTGCCTGGCAGCCGAGCCGCGAGTTCAGCTGGATGTCCGCGGCCGTCTCCATGCGGTCAAGTTCAAGATCCTCGGCCTCGCTGATCCCGCTGGCGCCTTGCTTCACATGAATGTGGCAGGTCGTGCAGGCGCACACACCGCCGCATGCATGGTCGAGAAAGATCCCGTAGTTCTCCGCAACATCAAGAAACGACATCGGTAGACCGTGCCCGTCGTAGGGCAGCGAGTCGAACGGAAACTCGACCGTGCGGTTCTCAGGGAGAAACGTCACGCGGACGTTTCCTTCCGCGACGGGCTTCGACGTATCCACCGTCTCATTCGCTTTGCTGTTTTCTGACATAGACCTATTTTCTCTTACTTCTCCCGGTCGCCCGAATCCGCTGCCTCGATGGCCGGCAGTTCGCGCGCCGGTGAGTTGATCTCAGCCTTTGCGAACGGGTGCGGCGCCGTAGGTCCATCCCCAATCTTTGCGCCCGCGGACTCCATCGTCTGACCCTTCATGGCGCCACCCACGGCCGAATCCATCATCAACTCCGCAAACCGGCGCGTCGCCTTATCGAGCCGCTCAATGGCCTGCCGGATGATGGTGTGGTCACCACCCTTGATTGCCGCCGAGAGCTCGTTCTCTCCCTGCTCGATCAGCTGGATCTCATCGCCCGAGAGCTGCTGCCACGCCTCGTGACTCTTTCCCTTCTTCACGGCAGCGAGGATCGTCTCTGCCTCATTCTTTGCTTCGATCACCTGTCGCTCCCGGATGTCGCTTTCCGCGTTATCGAACGACGCCAGGATCATCGTCTCCACCTGCTCATCCGTCAGCCCATAGGTAGGTTTGACGTCGATCTCGGCATTTTTGCCGCTTCGCTGCTCGCGCGCTGACACATGGAGAATTCCATTCGCATCAATCAGAAACTTCACCTCAATGCGCGGCAGTCCCGCCATCATCGGGGGTATCCCCTTCAGATCGAAACGTGCCAACGATCGGCAGTCCTTCGCCAGCTCGCGCTCGCCTTGAACAACGTGAATCGCCACGTTTGTCTGCCCATCGACGCCGGTCGTGAAGTGCTCGGTCGCGGATGCCGGTATGGTCGAGTTGCGCTCAATGATCTTTGCCACCACCCCGCCGAGAGCCTCGATCCCCAGCGACAGCGGGGTGACGTCGAGCAGGAGCAGGTCCTCGGTCGCCGCGGAGCCGCCCGCAAGAATCTGAGCCTGCACTGCCGCCCCCAGCGCCACGACCTCATCCGGATTCAGCTCCGTATGCGGCTTCTTTCCCCGCTCTCGCAGACCAAACAGCCCGTCTACCAGCGTCTGCACCGCGGGAATGCGGGTCGACCCGCCGACCATCACCACCTCGTCTATCTTCGCTGGCTCAAGACCGGCGTCCCTGAGCGCCTGCCGGCACGGCGCAGCGGTCCGCTCGATCACGGCCGCCGCGATCCCCTCGAACTGCGCCCGCGAGATCTCGCGCGCATAACGCTTGCCGGCCGGCAGCAGGACATCGAGCCGCGCCGACTCTTCGCTCGACAGCCGGATCTTCGCCTCGATGACCGACTTGCGGATCGCCTGTACCGCCTCTGGATTATCGCGAACGTCCTCGCCCAGATCTCCTCGAATATCATCGAGCGCAATCGCAATCAGGAGATTGTCAATATCGTCGCCGCCCAGGTGCGTGTCCCCGCCCGTCGCGATCACCTCGAAGATCCCCTCGTGCAGCTTCAGGATGGAGATATCAAACGTCCCGCCACCGAAGTCATACACGGCGATAAGGCCGTCCTTCTTCTTGTCCAGCCCGTAGGCCAGCGCCGCCGCGGTCGGCTCGTTCACCAGCCGCAGCACGTCCAGTCCGGCGATCCGCCCGGCATCCTTGGTCGCCTGCCGCTGCGAGTCGTTGAAGTACGCCGGCACCGTTATGACGGCCTTGGTCACCGGAGCTCCAAAGAACCGCTCCGCATTGCGCTTCAACTGCTGCAGAACGTAGGCCGAGACCTCGGGCGGGGTCAGTGTGCGCGACCCGATTCTGAGCCGAATAACATCCGCCGATCCTGCTTCGCCCTCACCAGAAACGAGATGAAACGGAAACAGCTTCAGCTCGTCCTGGACCTCTGCAACGCCTCGGCCCATAAGTCGCTTGGCGGAGTACACCGCTTGGCCCGGAGAGGCGAGCAGCGTCGTTCGCGCCGCGTTCCCGACCAGCACTGCGTCTCCCGAGATCGCCACAACGCTCGGCACCAGGCGGTCCCCGTCCTCACCCGGAATCACCGTCGGCGTGCCGCCCTCCATAAACGCGACCAGGGAGTTCGTTGTTCCAAGGTCAATTCCGACGACTCGCTCTTCTGCCATATCCTGCCCATCCTGAAAGGGATAGCCGCTCATCTCGGAAGGCGCACAGCGCCGGAGCCAGCCTCCTTCCATTCTCCTACAACATCTGCGAACGAGCCGGGGTCCCCGCCGAACGCTTCTATCCCGTCACGGAATGTTCGACCCGTGGTACCGTCGACGCATGGATCTGAACCCTTACGCTATGTACCTCGGCGATGGTGATCCGCTGGAGGTCATCAGCTCGACTCCGGACCGCCTCAGCCGCCTCACCTCCGGCCTTGGCCCTGATGTTTGCGACAGACGCCCCGCTACCCGGAAATGGAGCGTCCGCGAGATCATCGCGCACCTCGCCGACTGCGAGATCGTCTTCGCCTTTCGCCTCCGCCAAACTCTCACCGGTGACCACCCAACCTTGCAGCCGTTCGACCAGGGCGAGTGGGCCGAGCGCTACGCGCTCTACGATCTCCCTTCGGCCTGCCGGCTCTTTGCAGCCACGCGCACGTGGAACGTCAAGCTGCTGCGGGGTATCAGCGCCTCCGAACGCAAGCTTCCTGTTACCCATCCCGAGCGGGGGACCATGACTCTTTGGACGATCGTCGAAACCATGGCCGGCCACGACATCAATCACCTTAATCAGATCGAACGGCTCGCCCTGGGCTTGAGCTAGCGCCGCCATCGGCGTTCTAAGCCTCGAGCGCTTCGTTGACGTCACGAAGGAGGTTGCGGAGGTACCGCCGCTTGTTCAACGACGCAACCATCTTCTCCTTGGCGCTCTCTTTTCCAGCCCCATCCCCTGCATCGTAGGCTGTATCCCACGCTGCCCATTGCTGCTCAAGCTCCGTCTGCGTCTCGTCCATCTTTGCATCAAAGTTGCGCTTCGCCGCCTCGAGATCCTTTCGCAGCTGCGGGTCGTCTTCGCCCATTTGCTTCCCGGCCCGCATCTCGGTCAGCTGCATGTTGAGCTCGAAGACCTCTTCCAACAGCTCTTCGGGGACAGCCTGTTTCTTCTCCCCACCGCTGGCCCGGGCCGCATCGGTCGCCGCTTTGGACTGCTCCTCGAGTTCGATCCCCTCGAGATGTAAGAGGTGCTGCGTCCGCAACACCGGATCCCGCAACGTGCGATACGCATCGTTCAGAAGCGAACTCCGCCGCAACGCCTCCTCCTGCTCCGCCTCAGGTTTGCTCACGAAGCGATCCGGGTGCAGCTTGCGCGACTGCGCATAGAACTGCTTCTCGAGCATGGCTGCATCCACCCGCAGCTTGGGCGGAAGATCAAAGACAGCAAAATAGTTAGGAGGCGTACTCACACCGGTCTCGTCGACAGCCATGCATCCAGTATCGCGCAATGCGAGAAGGTCACATTCCAAGCCGTGCGCAGGCATGGCTGATGTGAAGCCAGGTTAAGGCGGTTCCTTCGGAGAATCTCCTCACCTACGCCTTTCCCTTCTGCGCCGCGATCCACCGCGTCACCCGGGCATCCAGCACGTCGAGCGGCAACGCCCCGCCGTCCAGGATCTCATCATGAAAGGACTTGATGTCGAACTTCGGTCCGAGCTCCCGCTGCGCGCGGTCCCGCAGCTCGCGGATCTTGAGCTGCCCCAGCTTGTAGCTCAGCGCCTGTGCCGGCCAGGCAATATAACGATCGGTCTCTGATTGGATCGTCGGCTCATCCACCGCGCCCGATTTGCGGAAGAAGTCGACGACCTGGTCACGCGTCCACCCCTGCGAGTGAATGCCTGTGTCGACCACCAGCCGCACGGCGCGAAACAGCTCGCTCGACAAGCGCCCGTAGTCGCTCACCGGATCCTGGTAGAACCCGACCTCCTTGCCCAGCTGCTCGGCATAGAGCGCCCATCCCTCCACGTAGGCCGAGTTACCGCCATGCAGACGAAACTTAGGCAATCCCGTCAGCTGCTGCTGAATCGAGAGCTGCATGTGGTGCCCCGGAATCCCCTCGTGATACGCAATCGCCTCATCGTCGATCAGGCTGCGCTTCTCGAACTCTGACGTAGCCACCGACACACGCCCCGGCCGCTTCCCGTCCGGAGTCCCCGTCTGGTAGTGCGTGGCCATCGCGGCCTGAAACGCTGGAATTGCCTCAACCGTGACCGGTGACTTCGGCAATAGCCCAAAAAGTTGCGGCAGCTTCGGTTCCATCTGCGCGATGTATCGTCGGAAGTCGTCAAGGATCTGCTCGGACGATGTGGGGACGTACTTCGGATTCGTCTTCAGAGACGCACGAAATGCGGCGAGGTCCGCGAATCCCTCCTTGTGGGCAATCGCTGTCATCTCGCCCTCGATGCGATCGATCTCCTTGAGCCCGATCTCGTGGATGACCTCCGGCTTCATCTCCGTCGTCGTGCGCCCCTTGATGGCGTTCGCGTAGCGCTTCGCACCGCCCGGCAGCGACTCGATCGAAAGCGTCGTCCGGCCGTGCGGTGCGTATTGGGTCGCGACATAGTTCCCAAAGCTCTTGTATGCCGGCAACACCTCACCGTTGACCGCGTCTGTTATCTGCTTCGTCAGTCGTTCCTTCTCCTCAGCCGAGAAGCTCGCCGGAAACTTCTTTGTCGGTCCCAGGAACGGGTCGGCCGCGATCACGCCCTCGCATTGCGCGGGTACCTTCTCGAGTAGGAACTTCACGGGCATCAGGTTGTCGTGCATCCCTGCCCGCATCACCTCCTCGGTCTGCTCGAAGACCCGTGGGATCTGGTGCAGCCGCGCGATGTAGTCCTCGTAGTGCTTCACGGAGTCCAGTGGCACCGAAAGTGGCAGATCCGCCAGGTTCGTATGCGGTCCGCTCATCTGGTCGACCGGCATCTCGTAGTCCTTCATCTCGTAGTCTTCCGCGCGTTGCTGGAGGCTGCGCACCATGAGGTCATGCGAGAGCTGGTCCTGCTCGGTGAATCCATCCGTCGGAATGGCCTTGAGCCGCGCCAGAAAACCCTGGTCGATGCCATGCCGCTGGGCGATCGAGGCCAGCGAACGATCGCTCAGCTTGTCGTTATAACGGTAGTCGCCGACCGCCGTTGCGCGCTCGGGCGAGAGCCGCAGGTCGGACTCGTACTGCTCCTCGAAGAGCGCGTTCTGCGCGGAAAGCCGATCGGACGCAGATACCGGAGCAGCAGCCCGAAGACAGGAGATACCAGACGTGAACAGGGTCGCGGTAAGCAGTGCTGAGCGAAGAGGGGTAGGCATTTGTTCTTAAGGCTAGCAGAGCCGCAGCGGTCCCCGCGAGCCGCTTGGGACACCTCAGCTCACCGCTTCCACGCCATGGCCACTCGCGGAATACCCTGGAGATCGTCGACAAACTGCACCCCCCGCCAATCGGCCAGCAGCTCTGCCATGGCATCCTTCTGTCCGTACCCGATCTCGAGCGCCAGCAACCCCTGCGTGGTCAGAACCCGGTTCGCCTCCGGGATAAGCCGGCGATACATCGCCAACCCGTCCGGTCCAGCGAACAGCGCTTCGTCCGGCTCGTACTCACGCACCTGAGGATGGAGGCTCGCTCTCTCCGCCAGCGGGATATAGGGCGGATTCGACAGCACCACGTCGAAGCCCGTCTCGCTCTCCGGAACCGAGGTCAGCAGGTCTGAGTTCAAGAGCTTAATCCTGTCTCCAAGGGCAAACTTACGCACGTTGCGACCGGCAATCTCGAGTGCCGCCGCCGAAACATCGATCGCTGTGACCTCCGCCAGCGGGAGGTGCGCGGCGATCGCAACCGCTATCGCTCCGCTCCCCGTTCCTACATCCAGCACACGCACAGGCTGATCGCGCGGCATGCGGTTCAGCACCGCTTCCACCAGCAGCTCGGTCTCGGGTCGGGGGATCAGCACACCCGGCCCGACCTCGAGCTCCAGCCCGAAGAACTCCTGCCTTCCAGTGATGTATTGAACCGGCTCCATCGCCAGGCGGCGAGCAATAGCAGCGTCATAGGCCGCCTGCTCTTCTGAGCTCAGCAGCCGCCCCGGGTAGGCGTAGATCGTGCTCCGTGGAAGCGCCAGCGTATGCAGCAGAAGCAACTCCGCGTCGAGCCCGGCGGTCGGCCGTAGGTGTTCGTTGCCGGCCAGCTTGCCCGCCGCCGCCGAAACGGCTTTTCGAAGAGTCATGTCGGTATGCATGTGCAATCAGGGGACCATCTGGATCCGGGTTCCTAGTGAGCCAGGCACAAACCGCGACTCAATAGGCAAGTGCCTGTCCTCAACCCCGCCAGCCAACTGGCGCTCAGACCCACGCAAGTCGCATCCTCACCATCCGCGACGGGGAGAGACGGTACAAACGGTGCGCTTGTAGCAAAATTCCTGCCCAGCTCCCAACGGCATCAGGCCGCGGTAGTCTCCGCCTTCATCTTTTCCGCGACATCATGTGCAATCAGCGCGTCGATGGTCGGCTGCAGTTGTCCTTCCATCACCATCGCCAGCTGGTGGTTCGTCAGGCCGATCCTGTGGTCCGTCATTCGGTTTTGCGGGAAGTTATAAGTCCGGATCTTTTCTGAGCGATCTCCGGTACCCACCTGCTGTTTGCGATCCTTTGCCTGCAGCTGATGAATCCGCTCTGCCTCGACTTCATACAGTCGCGCCCGCAGCACACGCATCGCCTTCTCGCGGTTCTTGATCTGGGACTTCTCGTCCTGGCAGCTCACAACCGTCTGGGTCGGCAGATGGGTAATCCGGATCGCCGAGTAGGTCGTATTTACCGACTGCCCGCCCGGCCCCGAAGAGCAGAACGTGTCGATCCGCAGGTCCTTGGCCTCGATCTTGATGTCCACCTCCTCGGCCTCCGGGAGCACTGCCACGGTGATCGCCGACGTGTGCACCCGACCTTGCGTCTCCGTAGCAGGAACCCGCTGTACCCGGTGCACGCCCGACTCGAACTTCATCTGCGAGTACACCTTGTCACCCTCGAAGATGGCGGTCACTTCCTTCAATCCATGGCCGATGCCCGTCTCCGACTGAGACAGGATCTCCACCTTCCACCGATGCTGCTCGGCAAAGCGGAGATACATCCGAAACATCTCCGCCACGAATAGCGCCGCCTCATCGCCACCCGTCCCGGCCCGCAGCTCAATCACGATGTTCTTGTCATCGTTCGGATCCTTCGGCAGCAGCAACACCTTGATCTCTTCCTCAAGCGCCGTCAGTCGCGGCTCCAGGGTGGCGAGCTCCTCGGTCGCCATCGCCCGGATCTCCGGATCGCTCTCAGTCAGCATGCCCTTTGCATCGGCAATTCCTTGCTGGACACTGCGGTACTGCCGAAACTTCTCCACCACCGGCTCTAGGTCTCGATGAGCCTTGGCCGTCGCCTGAAACTTCTTCTGGTCGTTCACCAGCGCCGGATCCGAGAGCTGCCGCCCAAGATCCTCATATCGTGCTTCCATCTGGTCCAGTCGTTCAAACATGGTCGGTCTCCTCCTGCCTCTCTCAGCAGGGCATTCAATCAGCAGTGTGTGTATGGGTAGGGAGCAGGGAGGCGCAGCTACGCAAAATCGTGACGGCCGGCCAGCACCAGACCAGTCACAATGGGGGAGTTCACCAGGTTTGCGAGCGTTCGCAACATCTCCGTTCTTTAGATGGTACAGCCGCGGTCAAGGATGCGGCTTCCACCTGCCCTCAAAGCCGTTGAAGCCTACGCTGCCGCTCCGTCATAGTCGACTGCCGCTCCCGACGCCACGCACTCCGGTCCAACCGGCTCCGGAACATCGACCGGAGGCGCCGCCGACCGTGCACGCAATCGGTGACGGAGTTTCAGCAACGGCTTCTCAATCATGGAGTACGACACCAATCCCGCGCCGATGGCTAAAAGGATGTTCTGCGGAAACGCATTGATCCACGCGCTCGAAGTCCGGTTCAGCAGAGGTTGCTGCCACACGTAGAGCGAATACGACAGTACGCCAACAAACGCCACCGGCCTCCAGTTCAACGCTCTCCCGACCACATCTTCTGAGTGGTACACCGAACGGTGAATCAGAATGGCCACACCCGCGTTCAGGATCAACATGCCAAACACCGTAACCAGCGTGTAGCCCTCGTACCGGTTCAGCAGCAGGACCGTCGCCAGGATCAGGAGCGACCACTGCGGCCGAAACATCCGTAAATACCAGCTCTGCTCTTCCAGCCAGCCCCTTCCCCTGGCCAGCAGACAACCCATCGCCAGGCTGTCCGCAACCATCGGAAACATCTCGAGATCGTGAAAAGGAGTCCCGATGAGCAGGTAACGATTCCCCACACGCGCAACGATCGCGACGAAAACCACACCAAGCGCAGCCCACGTCGCTCGTTGCGGCCGGAGATAAACAAAGGCCAGCGGCCACAGGAGGTAAAACTGCTCCTCGACGGAAAGAGACCATAGGTGCCCGACCTGCCACGCGTGGCCAGGCTCAAAGTTAACCGTGTAGGTCAGCGCATGCCACAGATCCCGGTTCGTCAGGTGAACCAGTCCCAGCATCCACAATGCGCAGAGAAGAACGAGGTACAGATACATCGCCGGGAGAATGCGCAAAGACCGGCGCGCGAAAAACAGTCGAAGGGATACCCGTCCGTGGCTCTCATACTCCGCCATCAGCAGACTCGTGATCAGGAACCCGGAGATGACAAAGAAGACCACCACGCCCAGATGAGCGTAATTCCCAATCTGCAGGTTGATGACACCGGCTCCACGTGTTCCGCTCACATGGCCCAGCAGCACCAACACAATGGAAACAGCGCGCAGTCCGTCCAGCGAAGGGAGTCGCCGCTCCGTCCTGGGTCTCTTAGGGGAACCAGTCCCCTCGTGCAAAAGATCCGTTTCCAGCACAGTTCTCCCGTGAATGGTTCAAAACAGTCATCAGGGAGGGTCCTCCATGATCCTTGTCTTCTGAAGCAAAATCAAGATGAAAGACTTTTCACGTTCGCAGGGAAAACTATTAGCTTTCCCCCGCCGGTATTGCACCGTCGCTACGCTCGGCACTCTCAAACACCACGCAGTCACCCCAACGATCCCCGCACCCGCACTTAGCATCCTTCTCTAAAGAGGAACAAGCATGGCCCGCTTCGCAGATCTAGCCATCCTCGCCGATCAGCTCGCCAGCGAAGGCGGCAGACTCAAAAAGCGCTCCGCAATCGCCGACGCGATTCGTGCAGCTGCAGCCGCGTCCCTCGACAACGCCGGCCTCTTCGCCCTCTATCTCGCCGGAACTCCCTTTGCGGAGGCCGACCCTCGCAAGCTCAACGCCGGCGGAGCCCTCCTTTCTCGCACGCTCCTGGCCGTCAGCGGAGCCACCGAGGCCCAGCTCGGCGCC
This sequence comes from uncultured Acidobacteriaceae bacterium, assembly GCA_963850375.1. Classification (GTDB taxonomy): domain Bacteria; phylum Acidobacteriota; class Terriglobia; order Terriglobales; family Acidobacteriaceae; genus Edaphobacter. Next base: position 320,287 of record CAWKKV010000002.1, read on the forward strand.
GCATACCGCCGCCACGGAGACCTCGGCGCCGCCGCCTTCGATCTGCTCGAGCACAAAGCCCCTACAGACCCCAGCCTGACTCTCCCGGAGATCGCCACAGCCTTCGACGGCATGGCAACCGCGAAGACCACCGCGATTCGGGCCGGGCTCCTCGAGGGGCTGCTCCGCCGCTCCACCGCCCTCGAAGCCAAGTACCTGCTCAAGCTCATCCTCGGCGACATGCGCATCGGCGTGAAGCAAAGCCTCGTCGAAGAGGCGATCGCAATCGCAGCCTCCGGGACCGCTGGCCCTGATTCCGAGGCCCCGCCCACCACCATCCCTGTCGCGGAGGTCCGCCACGCCGTTATGCTCGAGGCCGACCTCGCCTTTGCAGTGCGCCGCGCTTTTGAGGGGACCCTCGACCGCGCCCGTATGCGCCTATTCCACCCGCTCGGATTCATGCTCGCCAGCCCCGTCGAATCTCCGGAAGAGGCCATCGAGCGCTTCACCGAGAAGCCTCCAACGCCGAAGCCCTCAAAGCCCGCGAAAAAGCCCCGCAAGAAGCGGGGCGAGGACCCCGCACCCGAGCAGGCCGAGGACTTTCCCGACGTCCCGGAGACCGACCTCCTCGGACCCCCTCCCGAAATCGATTCGGACGCCCTCCTATCCGAAGGTGCATCGGCTCCCCAGACCGGTTCGCCCGTGCAGGCCTTTCTCGAGGACAAGTACGACGGCATGCGCGCGCAGGTCCACTGCGGGGACTCCAACCAGCCCGCCCGCGTCGCTATCTACTCCCGCAATCGCGAAGACATCACCCAATCCTTTCCCGAGCTCGAAGAGGCCTTCGCCCACGTCGGTGAGACCGGCGCCGGCGCCCTCATCTTCGACGGCGAGATCCTCGGCTGGGACATCGCCGAGGCACGCGCCCTCCCCTTCGCCATCCTCGGGCAGCGCATCGGCCGCAAGCGTGTCTCCGATGAAGTCCGCCGTGAGATCCCCGTCATCTTTATGGCGTTCGACCTCATGTTTGCCGACGGCGCGTTGCAGTTGCACCTGCCCCTCCGCGAGCGACGCAACAAGCTCGAAGCCGCCGCCGAAGAGCTCGTTGAAGCGGTCTGCTCCCCACTCGAGGCGCCCAAACAAAACGCCTCCAGTCAGTCCGCTCTTTTCGACGAGGAGGACACCTCCGGTCCACAGGTACGCCCTGATGTCAAAGGTGTTCCACGCCTCCACGTCTCACCCTCCCGCCTCGTCGAAAGCGCCGAAGAGATCGACCGTGCCTACGCCGACGCGCGTGCCCGCGCCAATGAGGGCGTCATGCTCAAGGCCGCCAACTCCGCTTATCTGCCGGGCCGCCGCGGACTCGCCTGGGTCAAGCTGAAGCGTGAGCTCGCGACCCTGGACGTCGTCATCACCGGGGCCGAATACGGCAATGGTCGCCGCGCCCAGTTTCTCTCTGACTACACCTTTGCCGTCCGCGGCCCCGGCGGCGAGCTCCTCAACGTCGGCAAAGCATACAGCGGCGTCACCGACGCCGAGATCGTCACCCTCACCGACTGGCTCAAGGCCCACACCCTCGAAGACTTCGGCCACTTCCGCACCGTCGAGCCGCAGATCATCCTTGAGGTCGCCTTCAACAATGTCATGCGCTCCGACCGCCACGCCAGCGGCTTCGCCCTCCGCTTTCCGCGCATTCTCCGCATCCGCGACGATAAGCCTCTCGCCGAAATCGACACCGTAGAGCGCGTCGAAGAGGTCTACCAGTCGCAGGTCGACAAACCCGCGGATACCGAGGAAACGCCGGCGAACTCGTAAACTCGCGAACCTGTGTCACGGCCGCGAACAAGACTGCCGTTTCGCTCGCAACCAGCGAGCGCAGGAGACGGCAAGCGCAACGGTCCTACCCTCGCCGCTTGGTGGCCATGATGTCCTTGCAGTTCAGGCAGTGCTCTCGCATTCCCGGTCGCCCGCTCTCCCGGTTATTGCGCTTGATCGCTCGCAGCCGCGAGCACTTCTCAGTCGTGTGAAAGATCTTGCCTTCGCGGCTCCACGTCGGCGGCAGTTCGTCATGCTCCTCAAACAACGAGGTCCCACTCGTCCCCGAGGCAGCGATCCCGCTGCCCGCAACCGCCGGTCGCTCGCTCACGGCCTTCACCTCACCCGCGCCGCCGAAGTCGAAACGCTTGTTCATGACACCCAGCTTAACGAAATCCTCAGAGGATTAGCCGGCCTCCACCGGCTCCGGGCACCCGGATCTGCACCCCTTGACGGTCGCCCGCTATACTCGTGCAGGCCCTTCGTCCACGCCAGTGCGCCACAACGCCACCCCCGAATCCGCGCACCGCGACGACCTCGTACCCGGCCTGCCCGAGCCCGAAAACCGCCGCTTCTACCCCGCCCTCGACGGCTTGCGCGCCCTCGCGGTCACCCTTGTCTTCTTCCAGCACTACCCCACAGAGAGAATTGTTCTCAGTTGGGGCTGGACCGGCGTTGATCTCTTCTTTGTGCTCTCCGGCTTCCTGATCACCGGCATCCTCTACGACACCCGCGACGAGCCGCACCGGTATCGCAACTTCTACGCCCGCCGCGCGCTTCGCATCTTTCCCCTCTTCTACGCCGTTCTCCTTCTCACTGCCGCCTTATACCCGGTCTTTCATTGGATCCCACATCCAGGGCTCTTCCTCATCCCGCTCTACCTGGGCAACTACGCCCGCTTCCTCTTCCTGCATGACTTCCTCGGTCCGCTGTCGCCGACTATCGAGAACCCCTTCGCCACTCACTTCGCCGGCTGGCTCCTCCATCGGCCGCACATGCCGCTCGTCCTTCCCTTCAGCCACTTCTGGTCGCTCTGCATTGAGGAGCAGTTCTATCTAGTCTGGCCGGGAGTCGTCTTCGCCGTCCGCGACCGCGTCCGACTCCGTAACCTCTGCCTCGCCGTCCTCGCCGCCTGCCTCGTCCTCCGCCTGACCTGCGCCTTCGTCCTTCCGCAATCCCTCCTCAACGCCGATCTCCTCTACCGCGTCACTCCCTTCCGCGTCGACGCCCTCCTGCTCGGCGGCCTCGTGGCCATCCTTCTCCGCGGGCCACATCGCGCTCGTGTTGAACGCTCCGGTCCCTGGGTAGCCGCCGCCGCTACGCTTCTCTTTTGCACCGCCGAAGCGGTCTCCTGGACCACCCAACACAACCTCGTCCCCATTAGGTCCACCGGACTCTGGATGAGCACCGTCGGCTTCACCATCCTCGACCTCTTCTGGGCCGGCATCGTCCTTATCTGCATCCGGGACCGCTCCCCGTTCGCGAATCCTGATGAAACTCCCCTGGCCTCGCAGGCTCGGACAGATCAGCTACGGCTTCTACATCCTCCACTACCCGTTGCAGCCTCTTTTTCTCTGGATCGCGCGCCACCTTCTCTCTCCGCATCTTCGCCATGTCGGCCCCGCCTACCTCTTCCTCGCCTTCCTCTGCACCGTCCTTCTCTCCTGGCTCAGCTTCCGCTTCTTCGAAACTCCTTTTCTCCGCCTCAAATCCCGTTTCGCCGACTGATTCACGAATCGAGTCCATCCCTCCACGGAGGCATCTCATAAGCATGGAATTCAGACAACTTGGCAGATCAGGACTCAAGGTGCCGGAGCTTTGCTTCGGCGCAGGAACGTTTGGCGCAGGCGACGAATTCTTCAAGGCCTGGGGAGAGACCAGCGAGGAGGAAGCTCGCAAGCTCATCGATATCTGCATGGAAGCCGGCGTCAACTTCTTCGATACCGCCGATATTTATTCGAACGGTGCGAGCGAGACCATGCTCGGCAAGGCTTTCGCCCACCTGAAGCGCGAAGACATCCTCATCTCCACCAAGGCCACCTTTCGCTTTGGCTCCGGTCCCAACGACGTCGGCTCCTCCCGCTATCACCTAACGCAAGCTCTCGAGGGCTCACTCAAGCGCCTGGGCACCGATTACGTCGACGTCTATCACCTCCACGCGTTCGACGCCCTCACTCCCGTTGAAGAAACCCTGAACACTCTGGACAAGTTCGTCCGCGAAGGCAAGGTCCGCTACATCGCCTGCTCCAATTTCTCCGGCTGGCATCTGATGAAGTCGCTTTCCGTCTCAGAACGCTACGGCTGGGCGCGCTACGTCGGCCACCAGGTCTACTACTCGCTCGTCGGCCGCGATTACGAGTGGGAGCTCATGCCGCTCGCGCAGGATCAGGGCGTCGGCGCTCTCGTCTGGAGCCCGCTCGGCTGGGGTCGCCTCACGGGCAAGATTCGCCGGGGCCATCCCCTTCCGGAGACCAGCCGCCTGAAAACGCAGTCCGTCGTCGACGCCGGCCCGCAACCCGATCAGGAGTACCTCTATAAAGTTGTCGACGCACTCGACGAGGTCGCCAAAGAAACCGGGAAGTCGATCCCCCAGATCGCCCTTAACTGGCTCCTCCGCCGGCCCACCATCTCTACGCTCATCATCGGCGCGCGCAACGAAGAACAGCTCCGCGCAAACCTTGCCTCTACTGGCTGGAAGCTCACGCCCGAGCAGATCGCCAAGCTCGACGCTGCCAGCGCCACCCCCCTCGCCTACCCCTACTGGCACCAGGTCCAGTTCAACGAGCGCAACCCCTTCCCCGTCCCCCAGGGCTAAGTTCCCGTTCCAGCCGCACCCACGCGAAGGCCCTCCCCCGGAGGGCCTTTCCTTTCTCTACCGCTGAGGCCAGCTCCATTTCGGCCTGTTGAACAGGCTCGCTCCCTCAAGCGTTGTCTCTCCGAACTCCTTGACAAGGTGCAGGCGCGTACATCCCGGTGCACCCGCCAGCCCCTCGATCAGGCCTGGCGCATGCGACACAACAACGATCTGCGTCTCGGCCGACGCCGCAACGATCAACCTCGCGAGTGCGGGCAGCAGATCCGGATGCAGACTCGTCTCCGGCTCGTTTAATACCATCAGCTCTGGCGGCCGCGTCGTGAGCAGGGCCGCCGTCCACAGCAGATACCGCAGCGTCCCATCCGACAGCTCCGCCGCCGATAGCGGTCGAAGCAGCCCATGCTGCTGGAGCCGCAACTCAAACACTCCGCTCCGTTGTTCCACCCAAAGCCGGCTGCCCGGGAACGCATCTTCCACCGTCCTCGCCAGCGCTCCATCCGACCGGATCTCCAGGATCGTTTCGAGTGCCGCGGCGAGATTGCTCCCGTCGTGATGCAGCACCGGCGTAAACGTCCCGATCTGCGCCGCCCTAGCCGGCGACTCCGCGTCCGTCCGGAAGTGGTCGTAGAACCGCCAACCGCGCATCATCTCTCGCACCGCCAGCATCTCCGGTGCCCGTTGTGGATCGGCGATGCTCGCCAGCATGCTGTCCGTGTCGGGGAGATGCTGCGTCAGCATCACCGGCTCCTGGTCCCGCATCGTCGTCAGCCAGACGAAATTGTTTCGCCGGTCCACCAGCGCCGAAGCCTTGCGATACAGCGGCCCGTGCCACACGCACTCCCGCTTCACCCGCGGATCCAGCTCAAACATTGTGGGCGAAGGCGGCGGAGGAGGGTATCCCAGGTCGATGCTGTACCCATACGTATTGCCGCCAAACCCCAGCTTCAGGCTCGCCACCGCTCGCTTCGCCAGTCCCTCCACAGGGTGCTCCCCGTGCCGAACGCTCCGCGCGATCGTCTCCGGCCCCGCCCAGAACGTCGACTGGAGCCCGCCCTCGCGCGCCAGTGAAGCTACGGCCGCATTCTGGGCGACATCGGCAAGCAGCCGCAGCGAACGGTAAACGCTCGACTTCCCACTCCCATTCGCACCCGTGATCACGTTCAACCGCCCAAGAGGCAGGACAAGCTCCCGCAAAGATCGATAGCCCTGGACAGCAATCGTACGGATCATAGGTCGCAGCATACCTTGCAGCGTCCGCGCCGGCAGAGTTGGCAGGCGCGGCCTTTGGACGCGGTCGCCGGAGTTTTCCTTCATACTAGAAAGCAATCATGCAATTGGATTTCCTTGGCTCCCTCACCCGTACCCACATGTGCGGAGATCTCCGGCCCGAACACGCCGGCACAGACGTCGTCCTGATGGGCTGGGTCAACCGCCGCCGCGACCACGGCAACCTCATCTTCCTCGACCTCCGGGACCGCACCGGCATCACCCAGGTCGTGCTCGACAGGGAGTTCTCTGGACACGCCATCGAGCGCGCCGAGGCCGCCCGGCCAGAGTTCGTCGTCGCCGCCAAAGGCAAGGTCCGTCGCCGTGGACAGGGTCTCGAAAATCCAAACATGCCCACCGGCGAGATCGAAGTCCTTGCCACCGAGCTCCTTCTCCTGAACGACGCGCGCACCCCGCCCTTTTCGCCGGCCGAAGATGCAATCGCCAACGAGGAGGTCCGCCTCAAATACCGTTACCTGGACCTTCGCCGCGACGAGATGCAGAAGAACTTCGCCCTGCGCTCGCGCGTGGCCATGGCGATTCGAAACTACCTCGTCGGGGAGGGCTTCCTCGAGATCGAAACGCCCTTCATGACCCGCTCCACTCCCGAAGGCGCTCGCGACTACCTCGTCCCCTCCCGCGTTCACGCCGGCTCCTTCTACGCGCTGCCGCAATCCCCGCAAATCTTCAAGCAGATCCTCATGATCTCCGGCTTCGATCGCTACTTTCAGATCGCCCGCTGCTTCCGCGACGAAGACCTCCGTGCCGACCGTCAGCCCGAGTTCACCCAGATCGACCTCGAGACCACTTTCCCGAGCCAGGAGACCATCTTCCGCATCGTCGAAGGCTTCCTTGCCGCTGCATTTGCAACCGCCGGCGTTACACTCCCCGGCAACTTCGTCCGGATGACCTACGACGAGGCGATCCGGAGATACGGCATCGACAAACCCGACATGCGCCTGCCAGCCCTCGTCGACCTTACCGAGACGCTCACGCCTGAGCTCCGCACCACGCTCAAGATCGAGCAGTCCCTCCCCGTGCTCGGCTTCACTATTCCCCGCGTAGGCGCGCTCTCCGGCACGCAGCGCCGCGCCCTCGCGGATGAGATCCGGACCTTCTTCGGTACGTCCGGTCTCGACTTCCTCGACACCGCCCGGCTACGGACCAACCCGGATTACCATCCGCTCGCCGAAGCCATTGGGGCCAGGCTCAACGCCGAGCAGATCGTCTTCTCAGGCGAGAACTTCACCACCGACGACCTTGCCATCGTCATCACTCCCAAACCCGGCACTCCCGAGAGATGGAACTTCGACCCTCAGTGGATCTGGAAGCGGGTCGGTGCCCTTCGCCTTGAGCTGGCCCGCAAGTTCGCTGACAAGCACAAGCTCTTCGACAAAACAGGCACCGCAAAGGATTACAAGTTTCTCTGGGTCACCGACTTCCCCATGTACGAGTGGAACGAGGAGACCAAGACCTGGGACGCCGCCCACCACCCCTTCACCTCGCCCCACGAGGACGACATCACCTCTGGCCGGCTCGTCAACGACAAGGGTGCCGTCCGCGCTCTCGCCTACGACATCGTCCTCAACGGCACCGAGCTCGGCTCCGGTTCCATCCGCATTCATCGTAAAGACGTGCAGCAGGAGATCTTCCGCTCGCTCGGCATGTCCAATGAAGAAGCTCAGACCCGCTTCGGCTTCTTTCTCGACGCGCTCGAATACGGCACCCCGCCACACGGCGGCATCGCGCTCGGCCTCGATCGCATCGTCATGATTCTCGCCGGCGCCACCAGCCTCCGCGAAGTGATCGCCTTCCCCAAGACCGCCAAGGCTATCGACCTCATGGTCGACGCTCCCACCCCAGTCAGCGACCAGCAGCTTCGTGAGCTCAGCCTCCGCGTCAACGCCCGCTCGTAATCGCCTCCCCGGCGCCTTCGAATGCGCGGAGGCTGTCTCTACCGGTCGATCGGCAGATGAAAGACCAATCCCGTGCTGATGCTGTAGATCGGGAAGGTCGACCCGCTCGCGTGCACGGATCCCGCTCCCAGCTCCACCACGCGAAAGTCCATCACTGGAAAGACTGGGAGGTCCACACCCACGAACCCCCGGAACTCCAGACCGCTCGAGAAGATCTCCTTCCCGTTCGCGTCAAACTGGTGCCCTGCTACATTGGTCCGGTCCCATCCCACCGACCCCTGCGCGTAAGGCTTCATCGACAGCACCGGAATGCGTGTCGAGGCACGGACGCCCCCCAGAACCGAAAAGATCCGTGGCGAGGGTGACCCGCCATACTGCACCGCGTTTTTGTTCGTGATGGTGCTGCTGGCACGGGCGTCGAAGCCCACCCGAAATCGCCCAACCGTCCGCCAGTCGTAAAAGATACCGCCGCCCCCACCCACTGGCGAGACCGTTCCGCTGTTGTTCCCGCAGGGTGGGTTGAGGCATGTCAACCCCGTCACGTGCTCCACTGAGACCGTTCCATAAGCTGCTAACTGCGCATGCGCGGCGACCGACGTCCCGACAACACAGAACACGAGTAAAGAGAGCAGTTTGCGAAGAAGCATACCCGTCCAGTGTACCCCGCCCACAACGGACGAATCCTCCCTCCCAACCCTGTCTCTCCGCCGTGAGTCCACCTCCTCACGCCCGCACAAACCTTCTGTACAATTCAATGCGGTTGGAGGTCCTACCACGCGATGTCCTCGAAACTCAAAGGCGCACTTCTTCACCTCGCCGCCCTTTCCACCCTCCTCTCACCCGGACTGCTGGTCGCGCAGACCGCCAACCCCGCCGGCCAGACCTACTTCTCGAACTGGCCCGCCGGCCTGAGCCCGCAGGAGGTCGGTCCCCTCCTCGCCCGCCATTTCGTGTCGAGCCCGCACCAGTACACCAAGACGCTTCACTACTCCGAGACCGTCAGCTGGTACGGCGCGCTTGAGGTTGCCCAGCTTACCCATGACCAGCAGCTCACGGACGACCTCGCCAAGCGCTTCCAGCCGCTTATGCCCGGCGGTTCCGATCCAGCGCGTGTCCCCTCAAGCGGCCACGTCGACAACTCAGTCTTCGGCGCCGCCCCGCTGGAGCTGTACATCATCACCAAGAAACCGGAGTACCTCGCTTTCGGCCAGGGCTTCGCCGACCGCCAGTGGGCCAACCCCGACGCCGCCGGTCTCTCGGGCGAAACCCGCTTCTGGATCGATGACATGTACATGCTCACCATCCTGCAGCTTCAGGCCTTCCGCGCCACCGGCGATCATAAGTACCTCGACCGCGCCGCCACCGAGATGGTGGCCTACCTGGACAAGCTCCAGCAGCCTAACGGACTGTTCTTCCATGCCCCGGACGTGCCCTTCTTCTGGGGTCGCGGCGACGGCTGGATGGCCGCCGGCATGTCCGAGGTCCTTCGCTCCCTTCCCGAGAACCACCCGCAGCGCCCCCGCATCCTCGCCGGCTACCGGAGCATGATGGCCGCTCTCCTCAAGTACCAGGGCAAGGATGGCGCCTGGCGTGAGCTGATCGACAAGGAAGAGGCCTGGCCCGAGTCGTCTTCGACCGGCATGTTCACCTTTGCTCTTATCTCCGGCGTCCGTAACGGCTGGCTCGACGCCGCGACCTACGGCCCCGCAGCCCGGCGAGGATGGATCGCCCTCGTCGGCTATATCGACCAGAATGCCGACGTCACCCAGGTCTGCGAAGGCACGGGCAAGAAGAACGACTACGAGTACTACCTCCTTCGCAAGCGGCGCACCGGAGACTTCCACGGCCAGGCTCCAGTCATGTGGGCCGCCGCGGCTCTCCTGCGCTGACGGATCGCGTCACGGTTGATCTCCGGGCAAGTCAACCCTCGCGCAGGACTCCTCCGCTGACGTTCTCGCCCGCGCCTTTTTCTGGAGGCTTCGTTAGCCATACCAGCGCGGGTATCAGGAACAACACGGCAACCACCGTTGTCACCATTCCGCCGACCACGACACGGGCCAGTGGCTGCTGCGCCTGAGCGCCGATGCCGTTCATCGTGGCGGCAGGAAGAAGTCCCAACCCCGCTGCCATGCAGGCCATCAGGACGGGCCGCAGCTCATCCAGTGCCCCGAAACGGATTGCGTCCGATCCCGGATGCTCACGTTGCGCGCGACGGATCCCGGAAAGAAACACCACGGCAGCAAGCGTCGCCACGCCGGTCAGCGAAGTGAAACCCACGGCCGCGGAGATGCTGAAGGAGGTGTGTGTCAGCAGCAGCGACAGGATCCCTCCGATCGCGCAGAAGGGAAGCGTCCCCAGCACAATCAGCGCGTCGCTCCAGCGCTGAAACTGGATATAGAGCAGCAGGAAGATGACCGCCAGGCTCAATGGAACAATGATGGCAAGCCGCTGCTGCTCGCGCCGGAGCGAGTCGAACTCACCTGCCCACGAGTACGTGTAGCCGTTCGGAAGCTTGATCTTCTCGAGTAGCTGCCCTTGCAGATCCTTGATCGTGGCCGCGAGATCGCGGCCGCGCACGCTGAACTTGATCGGGATATAGCGGCGGCCGCCCTCCCGATAGATCATGAAGCTGCCCTCCCGGATGCCAACCCTCGCCAGCTGCGAAAGCGCGACGCGACCGCCGTCCGGTGTACTCAGAAGGATGCGCCCGATTGCTTCTGGGCCCGAGCGATCCGCGCCCGGGTAGCGCACCGCGATGTCGAAGCGTCGATCGCCTTCGATCATCTGCGAGATGGATGCGCCGCCCACCGCTGCCTGGATCACCGCGTTAACGTCAGCCGGAGCTATGCCGTACCGAGCAGCTTCCTGCCGATTGACCTCGATCACCAGGCTCGGCTGACCGTTCACGGTGAACACTCCGGCATCAGCCACACCGCGAACCTGGTTCATCACACCGACCATCTCGTTGGCGAGGCTCGTGAGTTCATCGAGATTGTCGCCGAAGAGCTTCAGGGAGTTCTCTCCCTTCACGCCGCTCATGGCCTCTTCCACGTTGTCCTGGATCGTCTGCGAAAACCCGAAGACCACTCCCGGGTACTTCGCAAATGTCTGCTGCATCTGCTCGATGAGCGTGTCCTTCCGCCCGTGCAACCCGTGCGGCCATTGATTGGAAGGCTTGAGATCCACACCGAACTCAAGGTTGTTGAAGGTTGTCACATCGGTGCCGTCATCAGGCCGGCCAATCTGCGAGACAACCTGCGTCACTTCGGGAAAGCGATTGATCTCCCCACGGAGCTGGTCCGCCAGCACAGCCGCGCGCTCAAACGAAATATCCTGCGGCAGCGTGGCGCGAATCCAGAGGTTTCCTTCCTCGAGCGGCGGCATGAACTCGCCTCCGATCGCAAACAGGAAGATAACCACAGCGCCGGCGAGCGACAGACCCGCCACCGTCCAGACCAGCTTCCGATGCCGCATGGCGCGATCAAAGGCACGGGCATACATTCGGGAGAAGAAGCGGCTGAGTCGCGTACCTTCAGCGTCTTCACTGGAGCCGCTGCCGCGCTCGCTCACGACCTTCGGTGCGAACACCGCGCTCAGCACCGGCGCAAAGATCAGCGCAAACAGCAACGCGCCGATCAGCGCAAAACCATAGGTCACGGACATAGGCGCGAAGATCTTGCCGGGAACTCCCTCCATCGTAAAAAGCGGCAGAAACGCGACCAGGATGATCAGCGTCGAAAAGAGCACCGGACGGCCTGCGTCCGTCACCCCTCGGATGATCAAGTCCTCAGTCCGCGCTCCAGCGGAGCGTCGCGAAGTCCGCCGAAACACGCTCTCCAGCACCACGATCGACGCGTCCACGAGAATGCCGAAGTCGATCGCGCCGATCGAGATCAGGTTTGCCGAGCGCCCGGTCAGCACCATCAGCGAGAAGGAAAACAGCACGGCAAACGGAATCGTCATGGCCGCGATCAGCGTCGTGCGCAGGTCGCCCAGCATCAGCAGCAGGATCAGCGTCACCAGGACGAGCCCAGTCACGATCACATGTTTCACCGTGTGCGTCGTCTGATCGATCAGCCGGGTACGGTCGTAGATCGTGCTGATGTGCATGCCGGGCGGCAGAAGTGTTCCGTGGTTAAGCTCGCTGATCTTGCGCTTGAGTGCATCGAGCGCAGGCAGGCTTTCGGCGCCCTTTTGCAGCAGCACGATCGCTTCGACGATGTCCTGCTGACCGTTTCGCCCGATCTTGCCTAGCCGCGGCTGAAAGCCTTCCTTCACCGTGGCCACATCGCGCACCAGCACAGGGGTCCCATTTTTCTCCGCGATGACAATACTCTCGAGGTCACCCACACCCTTCAAAAGGCCGAGCGAACGCACATTAACGTTTTGATCGCCGAGTGAAAGGTAGTTCCCGCCGGCGTTGGCATTGCTGTTCTGGATGGCGCTCGTCAACTGCGGCAGCGTCACGCCATACGCCAGCAGCTTCGAGGGGTCGGGCTCCACCTGGTACTGCTTCGTCGTTCCTCCAAAAGTGGTGATGTCGACCACACCGGGCACCTGCTTGAGCTCGCGGCGCACCAGCCAGTCCTGCGTCTCCTTCAGCTGGTTCAGCGTGTACGGCCCTTCCAGCTGGTAGCGGTAAATCTCTCCAATGGGCGACCACGGCGAAAGCTGTGGCTGCAGATTATTAGGCAGCGTCAGGGTCTGAAGGCGAGCGAGCACCTCCTGTCGGTCATGAAAGAGATCGCTCGAGAATTGGAAGTAGAGCTTAACGTCCGACAGACCGAAGATGCTGATGGATCGAACCTGCTCCAGCTCGGGAGTGCCGTTCAGCGTGAGCTCGATCGGCGCCGTAACCTGCTGCTCGATCTCCTCGGCCGACCACGATGGATTCTGTGTGATGATCTCAACCAGCGGCGGCGATGGATCCGGGTAGGCTTCCACGTCCAGCTTCAACGCGCCCACCGTACCCGCGGCAAGCGCCGCCACAAGAACGATCAGCACAAGGGTGCGGTAGCGCAGAAGTGCATTCAGCAAGCCGCCCATCGTCAGTCTCCCACCGGCTGGCGCAGAAACGCCGCGCCTTCGAGAACCACCTGCTCGCCCTCTTGTAGACCTCTGAGGATCTCAACCTTGTCGCCCACCGTCGCACCGACATCAACCTGGCGCGTGGCATACTTCCCATCACCAGACGGCACGTACACCTCCGCAACGGCGCCCTCGTGCAGCACCGCGGTCTGCGGCAACAGGATGCGCCGCGACGACGGGCGCGCAATGCCCAGCGCAGCAAACATCGCCGGCTTGAAGCGATGGTCCGGGTTGGCAAGCACCACGCGTACCTTCACCGCGTGCGTTGCGGGATCGAGAGAGTCTCCGATGTTGGCGACCGTGCCGTGGATCACCTCTCCGGGGTACGCCGAGAAGCTGACGGCCACAGGCTGGCCCAGGCGAACGAGGGCGAGATCCTGCTCATAAAGGTCGCCCGTCACCCACACCGTATCGAGGTTGGCCACGGTTGCGATGCCTGCGGTCGTTTCGAGCGATCGCTGCAGCTCACCGGCCGACGTGCCGATCTCAAGAACCGTGCCCGAGATGGGTGAGGTCACGGCCGTCACGTCGCTGCTGCCATTCTCGGAAAACCCAAGCTCGTGCACGCGCTGCCTTGCCCGCTCCTGCTCGGCGTGCGCGGCATCGTCCGCCGCCTGGAGATCCTGCAAGTCCGCCTGCGCCAGCACCTCGTGCGCGTACAGCAGCTTGCCGCGCTTCAAAGCACTGTCCGCACGCACCGTCTCGATGTGTGCCTTCTCAAAGTCCGCACGGGCCTGCGCCACATCGCCGCTTTCGAGCAGCGCAACCGTCTGGCCCTTGCGCACCTCCTGCCCCGGGGTAAGCGTCATCTTCAGCAGCCGACCGCTCAGCGGAGCGTAGATGTGTAACAGATGAGCAGGGTCCGCCTCTACACGGCCGGGGATGCTCAGCACCTCGTTGGTCGTCTGGACGTGCACGGAGCCGACCTTGATGCCGGCAGTCGCGGGCTGCTCGGCGGCGGAGTCGACTTCGCGCCTGCAACCCACAGTGGACGTGAGCACGGCGGACGCAAGCGCAGCGGCACAGAGCGCGTGCGGCAGAGAATGGCACATCATTTTCATGGAAGGATCTCCGTGTGAGCGGCGTAGCTCAGTTGCTCCAGCGAAAGCAGAAGCTGCAGGTCGGCGTTAAGCGCTGTCAGGTTCACCTGACGGTAGTCGGCCAGGGCGCTTAGGTAATCCAGGAGCGTGGTGTTTCCATTGCGATAGCTGAACTCGACGTTGTCGCGCACATGTGCGGCCTCGGCGAGATACTTGGAGCGGTATCGCGCTGCCTGGGTCTGTGCCGTCTGGTAGCCGACCCAGGCCGTGTTCACGTCAGAAACCACCTGGTTGCGCGCCGCTGTCAGGGCAAGCTGACTGCTCTCGAACTCGTACCCCGCTCGCGCCTTTTCCCCCTGGTTGCGATCAAAGATGCGCAGCGGGATGTTGACGCTTCCTCCCACGGTGCTGGCTCGCCCGCTGCGCTGGTAGTCCGCCTCCACCGTCGGGTCTGCCGTGCCGTTTGCTTGCGCCAGCCGCAGGGCAGAGCCGTTGACCTGGATCTGCGCCTCCGCCGCGCGGAGATCAGGGCGATTCGCAAGCGCCGCCGCACGAAGATCCTCAAGCGTGGAGGTCACCTTGGGCGGTTCAAGCGTCCCCGCAATCGCGAAGCCCTGGACCGGCGAGGGGTAGCCAAGCAGCGTCTGCAACGCAATGCTGCCCTGCTCCAGCGCCAGCTGCGCGTTATCGAGATCGGATTCAAAGCCCGCCAGCTGCAGCTCGATGCGATCGAAGTCGGTCCGGTCAATCGCGCCGGCATCAAGGCGGACTTGCATCAGCTCCACCGTCCGCCGATACCCAGTGAGGTTCTCGCGGGAGATTGCCAGCGCGGCCTGCGCGTACACCATGCGCGAGAACGCCTGACGCGCCGCGAGGTCGATCTGGCGCCGCTGGTCCTCAAGCTGAAAGCCGGTAAGCGCCGTCGTGGCCCGGGCATTGTCCACCCGCACGGCACGCTTGTTGCCGCGCTCAAAAAGCCGCTGCACTCCCGCCGACTCAAAGGGCGGCCCGCTTGGATCGTTGAAACCGGTCGTGAGCGCCTGGCCGGTAAATACGGCATTCGGATTCTGGCGGAGGCCAGCCGTGACCTCCTGTGCTCGCACGGCGGCCAGGTGCTGAGCCGCCGCCTGAAGCGTAGGGTTGGCACGACGCGCCCGTTCCAGTACCTGCGCGAGCGTCAACGGAACAGGCGCTTCCGGCGAGGAGCTCGGGGCGGTTAGGGAAGGCGGCGATACCGACGGTGGGATACTCTGCGCCCCGGAAAACGCCGGACACAGCAACAAAAGCAGGGGAAAGCATCTGCGCACGAGAAACTCCATAGCTGGCGCCGCGCGCAAGCACGGCGCATGGAACAAGCGAAGCTAATACAGGGAGTTTTTAGAGTGCGAGAGCTGGGGGTGGCCTGAGCCGCTGGGCACGTGTGAGCCAGGCCGCGTACGGACGCGGGTACGGCTCGTTCGCGCCAATCGGCAAAAGCCTTGATCGGAGCGACCAGATCAAAAGCGACAGGCAGGCGCTCAATAGCGAAACCGCCTCCAGCCCCACCGAAGCCGCATCGGACGCCAGATGCCACGCCTGTGCGGCAAGGGGCAAAGCCGGCGGGTGGTCGTCCATGAGGTCGTCTGTCATGGAAATGACCGGCAGCAGCAGCAGGCACAGCACGGCAGCAGCAGTCAGCGCCGACCGGGGAGACAGCTTGATGGTTCCACGGCGAATCCCGAACAGAGTCGTCCCGAGCACAATCAAGCACACGGCTAACCAGACGAGATTGGAAAGCAACTCCATCGCTATCTCTTAGACTAACCGCGAGCGAGCCGGCTGCTCAAGCCCAGGGTAGCCACCGCACCTTCGTTCCGCGCCGGGTGAAGTTCGATATCACACGAAGCCGGATCAGGATTCACGGGGCGTTCACATCGCGTTCATCACCGTCTCCTAGCCTCAACATAGACCCAAGACAAAACAATAAGAGGCGACCACACCATGGCCACAGCTCCAGTCGCGACCCGTTCCATCCTTGATCAGAAGCTCCAGGACAACCCTCCCGCAAAATGGGGTGTCGCTGCGTTCTCGCTCGTTCTTGTGGGCGGCATCATCTTTATCGTCTCCCGGCTCTCGATCGATCTCTCCTCAGTCCACCAGGCCTCGGTCTTCCCCTATATCCTCCTGGGCGTCGCCCTCCTGATCGCCCTCGGGTTCGAGTTCGTTAACGGTTTCCACGACACGGCCAATGCCGTGGCCACCGTCATCTACACCCACTCGCTTGAGCCGCACATCGCCGTCGTCTGGTCGGGACTCTGGAACTTCATCGGCGTCATTACCTCGTCCGGAGCCGTCGCCTTCTCGATCGTGGCCCTGCTGCCCGTCGAACTCATCCTCAAAGTCTCAAAAGGGTCAGGGTTCTCGATGGTCTTCGCCCTTCTGGTCGCGGCCGTTCTGTGGAATCTCGCAACCTGGTGGCGCGGCCTGCCTGTCTCGTCCTCCCACACCATGATCGGCTCCATCCTCGGTGTCGGACTCGCGAACCAGTTCATCAACGGCCATACCGGCACCTCCGGCGTCGATTGGGCGCAGGTCACCAAGGTCTTCAAAGCCCTGATCTTCTCGCCGATCATCGGCTTCGTTCTCGCCGCACTGCTGTTCTTCCTGTTCAAGCTCGTGATGAAAGATCCCCGGCTCTACAAAGCTCCGGAAGGTACCGCACCACCGCCGTTCTACATCCGCGCCCTCCTCGTGCTCACCTGCACCGGAGTGTCCTTCGCGCACGGATCCAACGACGGACAAAAGGGGATGGGGCTCATCATGCTCATCCTCGTCGGCACCGTCCCGACCGCTTACGCCCTCAATCACGCCGTGGATCGCGGCTCAGTGGATACCTTTGCCGCCGTCTCAACGCAGGTCGCCGGCGCGATCGGGAACTACGTCGAACGCGGCGCAACGGTCGGAGACCCAGGCCCCGAACTCGAGAGCTTCGTCTCCAGTCATCAGTTTCATCCGTCGACCCTGCTTGCCCTTCAGCAGATGGTGGTCGACATCCGCAACGAGGCCGTGGGCTATGGCTCGCTCGGCAACGTCCCGCAGGACATGCAGACCAACGTCCGGAACCAGATGTACCTCACCAGCGAGACCATGCGGCTGCTTCCAAAGTACGGCCCCAAGATGAACTCCGGCGACATCAAGGCGCTTGAGAACTACAAAGGCTTCCTCGACAAGTCCACCAAGTACATCCCCTCGTGGGTCAAGGTGGCCGTCGCTCTCGCTCTCGGGCTCGGAACCATGGTCGGCTGGAAGAGAATTGTCGTCACGGTCGGTGAGAAGATCGGCAAGACGCACCTCACCTACGCGCAGGGCGCCGCCGCAGAGCTCGTCGCCATGGTCACCATCCTGGGCGCGGACAGCTTCGGTCTGCCGGTCAGCACCACGCACGTGCTCTCTTCGGGTGTAGCCGGGACCATGGCCGCAAACGGCTCCGGGCTCCAGATGTCAACGCTTCGCAACATCGCCCTCGCCTGGGTCTTTACGCTACCCGCCGCGGCCATTCTCTCGGGCAGCCTCTTCTGGCTGTTCAACAAGATCGCCAGCTAAACCCGACGTTCACCTCGCTCCGATCTACGCTGGTCCGTTCGCAGCAACACCGAATCTGGGGGAGCACGATGTCACACCACACAACCCTGACGACAAACGGCAAAACCCATCCGGTGACACTCGAACGGACCGAGGGGGACCTCATCCTCGCGCAATGCTCCGACCTGCCCGACTGCAGCCTGGGTTCGAGTGAAGCGGAAGCTCTGGAAAGATTGAGGCTAAAACTCACACCGCAGGCAGAGGAACTCTAGCTTCGCTCTTCAAGAGCAGAGCCGGTGCTCCGAGATCGACCGGGGCTCCTGGCCCAGGCGGCCAATCTAATTCGCCAGCTTGTTTGCCTGGAGCTTTCCTGGGCAGCAGTTGTTCAAACACACACCCTTTTTCGTCGTACCAGCGGTGAGGTTCATCACCGTCCGTAGGGGTCGGTCGCACAAGGCACAAAGCAAGCCAAACGCCGGATTTGGATCCTTCAACCGCACGAATGTTAGGTTCTCAGACCCCTGCCCCACACGTCTGTTCGCCGGGTGACGCTCACTCTGAATTTCAGCGAAAGCCCGGCAGCCTTGGACCAGGGCTCCACCGTGCGCTCAGTTCATCCAGCGCTTGTCATTCTGTTGCCGCATCTTCTCGCGCTCCGTCCGGGCCTCTCGGTTCTGGAGATCGTCAGGCTCCACATATCGGCCGTCCTTATCGAAATGGACCTCGCGGTTCTGCTTGCGCATGTACACCTCAAACTTCCGCGCCGCGCGTCGCCGCTTCCACCGGTAGTAGTCATTGCGCATCCCAAAGACCCGCTCGGTCACACCGAACGCTAATCCCCGCCGCGGCGCATAGCGCACATACAGGAAGCCGCAAAGGGCGCCCGCCAGCTGCAGCAGCGCGCTGAAGCTGTCCGCCTGCTTCAGCAGGATCGCCACCGCGATCAGGATGTAGATCGCCACCATGTACTTCGCCTTGATGCGAAGCACAAACCACAGCAGAAACTCCTGATCGCCAAACAGCATCGCAATCGCGATCAGCATCCCGAAGATCCCAGCCCAAGGACCGGCCGCGGCCGAAGCAGGATGGAGTCCAAATACCCGCGTAAACGCCACCGCACTTGCGATCAGCGCTCCACCTACGACCGATACCCCATAAAGCTCCGCCACCCATCGCCCGCCATACGAGCCTTCCAGCAGCGACCCCGTAAACCACAGCGTCAGCATGCTGAAAAGAATGGCCAGGATCCCCTGCTCCATCAGCGAGTAGGTCGCCAGCTGCCACAGCTCGCCCCGCAGCAGGGCCAGCGGCTCCAGCACCAGGTGCGACACAAGCGCGTTCGTTCCCGAGCGTGACACCCAGGAAAAGATCGCAATTGCGAAAAACACGCCGACGTTGAGCAGGATCAGCTGGCGAGTCGTGCCGGCAAACGGCGGAAGATTCAGTGTTGTGGTTCCCGAGCGGCGCATAGGTCGTTACACACGGCGGCACAGCAAGCCGCACGCTCTATTTGACCACGCCCGGACCGCCCCGGCATCCCTCTCCTACTTCGCCGGACGCGTCGGAGCCGACCGCCCCGCAGGCTGCGGCAGCACCGCGTAGCTTCGGTGCCCCGCCCCATCTACCGACCGCACGCCAAACACTACGTTGTCTTTGGACACCGGCAGCTTCACGTGCGTCTCTGCCCCCGTGCCCTGCACCGTCGTCCAGGTCGGATCTTCACTCGCTCGCCATAGCACCTCATACCGCGTTCCCGCCGGTGCACCCGCCGGTGCCTCCCACGTCAGCTCCGTGTTGTTGTCGAGTGCCTGCGTCAGGATCTGCACGTTCTGCGGTATGCCCGGCGCAGACGCCAAGTCCGCCAGCACCGCCGCATTCAGCCGGGCCACATTGGCCACGTACCCGAAGTCCACAAACTTCAGCAGATCTCCATACTCCACACCGTTCTCTGTCCGCAGCGTCTGGTGCTGGTGGTCGAAGTTCTCTCTCCACTCCGTAAACCGAACCGCCGTGAAACCCTCGGCGTTGAAGCTCGAGTGGTCGCCGCCCCGCAGAAAGCGGTCGCTCCGGAAGATCAGCACCGGATGAAACGCTGGCACCTGCCTGATCGCATTCGATCGCGCATGCGCCGGCCCCGGATACGGCGGCCGTTGCGCTCCCGGCGCGAAATAGCTGGCCCCAATGTCCACGGTGGCCCGCGCCAGCTCCCGCGAGGGCGAGTCCCCCTCCGCCCCCAGCCGCTCGATCGCCCGCACCTCCTCCGGCGTCGCCGAAGGTGGCACCCCCTCTGAAAACACCCGCACCGCCGTCTTGTCCGCCAGCGTGTCGCCCGGCGTCGTATCCCCGCCCACGATATCGTTATTCAGCGCCGCCTCGAGCTGCCACCTCTCCGCCTTCGCCAGCTTCGCCAGGTGCCTGCTCCCGTTCAGCCCCTGCTCCTCGCCTGCCACCGCCACAAACACGATGGTCGCCGGGAACTTCATCTTGCTCAGCACCCGCGCACACTCCAGTGACACCGCCGTTCCGCTCGCGTCGTCGTTCGCGCCCGGCGCCGGGTTGTGCGTGTTCATCACATCCGTCTCGCGCGAGTCGTAGTGCCCCGTCACCAGCACGCGTCTTGCTGCCTGCGCCGGATCCGTTCCCTTCAGCACGGCGTACACATTGGTCAGTTTGGTCGCCTTCTTGATTCTCGAGTTCGCCGCATCCGATCCCGGCTCCACGAACTCGTCCCGCTTCACCTCCAGGCAGCCCCCGCACTCCGCCGAGTACCGCCCAAACTCCGCCGCAATCCAGTCTGCGGCCGCGTTAATCCCCGTCCCAGGCTTCAGATCCGTCTCCATGCTCGAAAGCGTGTTCCGGTTACCAAAGCTCACCAGCTTCTCGATCGTCGCCTGGATCCGCTCCGCCGAAACCTGGGCCAAGGCACCTGCAATTGCCGGGTCGGCCGGCAGCGGGGCCAGGGGTCGACCCGCAGGAGCCTGTGCCCACATTGAGCACACCGCCGCGACGCCAAGAACACCGCTCGTCACAGCCCGTCGAAACCCACCAGATAATCTCTGCATTCTCTTCCCTTCACGCATCACAACGTTTGCCGGCCGCTTGACGCCGCAAGGTAGGGCCGATAGAAAATAACCTCAGCGGGGGCCGATCCAGTCTTTCCAACATCCTATAAGCAGCTCCCACAACCAGAACCACGGAGGCACCTGTCATGGCTGTCGTTTGCCCGGAATGCGATAACCCCATCACCGTCGATGTGGATGAGGTCGATGAAGGAGAGACCGTCCAGTGCGATGAATGCGGCCTCGATCTCGAGGTCGTCTCACTCGATCCGCTCGAGCTCGCACCCGTCGACAACACCGGCTACGACGACGAGGCTGAGACCCCCGTCGAGGACGAGGACGAAGAGTAGTGCCGCGTATACTTAAGCGCATGACGTCTCTCCCCGGCACCCCCTCCCGGCCCCTAAATTCTGTCTCAAAAGCCGCTCGCATTTCCGCTCGTAGATCCGCTGTTCTCGTGCTCACCGTTGTCTCTCTCCTTGCCCCCGCGCTCCCCGTCTTCAACACACCGGCACACGCACAGCAGCGCGGTCCCGTCCAGCGCGTTCTCTCCGGAAAGGTCACCGACAAGGGCAACGCCGCTCTCCCTGGAGCCGTCGTCTTCCTCAAGGACGATCACACCCTTGCCGTCAAAAGTTTCATCTCCGATGACAACGGCGGCTACCGCTTCGGGCAGCTCTCGCTCAACACCGACTACGAGGTATGGGCAGAGGCGTCCGGCAAAAAGAGCGCCGTAAAGTCCATAAGCTCCTTCGACAGCAAGCCCGACATCGTCATCAACCTCAAGATCGACACAGGCAAATAGCTCCCCTCCGTTCCCCCTGATCTGACTTCCATCGCATCACAACGCACCCGGTTGGGGGTGCATCCTGCGCTCTCGCGCCGGGCATCCATGCGGGAATGAGCCTCACCGACCTCCCCACCGGCCAGACCGCCGAACAACTCCCCGCCGATCCCGAATCCCCTCTGCTTAGCCGGCGCAGCTTCGTCCGCGGCGCCACCGGCATCCTCGCCGCCTCGGGCCTCGGAGCCGCAGCCCTCGGCGCGCAGTCCATCCCCAACGAGCAAAACAAAGTCGAACTCCCGCAGCTCCACGCCGCCACCGAGGCGCCCGAGAAAGCCCCCGCTCCCTCCGAGCCTCCCGCCCAGCGCGTCGGCTTCGCCGTGGTCGGCCTCGGCCACCTCGCCATCAATCAGATCCTCCCCGCCATCGGCACCAGCAAGTATTGCAAGCTCACCGCGCTTGTCAGCGGAGACCGCGAAAAGGCCCGCAAGCTTGCGGCGCAGTACGGCGTTCCCGACTCCGGACTATACGACTACACCACCTACGACAAGCTCGCCGACAACCCGGACGTCCAGGTCATCTACATCGTGCTCCCCAACAGCATGCACGCCGAGTATGTCGTGCGGGGAGCCAAGGCCCGCAAACACATCCTCTGCGAAAAGCCCATGGCCACCAGCGCCCGTGACTGCGAGCGCATGATCGAGGCCTGCAGGCAGGCCAACGTCAAGCTCATGATCGCGTATCGCCAGCAGTACGAGCCCATGAACCGCGAGATCGTCAAGATGCGCAAAGCCGGCAAACTCGGCACGCTCAAGAGCTACATCGCGACCAACGGCCAGAATCAGGGCGACCCAAACCAGTGGCGGCAAAACCTCAAGTTAGCCGGCGGGGGCTGCCTCCCCGACGTCGGCGTCTATTGCCTCAATGCCGCGCGCTTCCTCTCCGGCGAAGAGCCCGTCGAGGTCTGGGGCACCGTCTACCAGCCCAAGGACGATCCCCGCTTTCGCGAAGTCGAAGAGACCTGCACCTTTGGCATGCGCTTTCCCTCCGGCCTCGTCGCCGTCTCGTCCTGCGGTTATGGCTCGCATCGCTCGCAGATGCTTCGCCTCGAAGGCGATAAGGCCTGGGCCGAGCTCAGCCCTGCCTTCGGCTACAGTGGCCTCAAGCTCCGGACCTCCACCACCGCGGAAGGCAAAAACCTCACCATCGAGCCGCAGGTCGAATCGAAAGACCAGTTCGCGCTCGAGATGGATCACATGGCCCAGTGCGTCCAGGGCAACAAGCAGCCGCACACCCCCGGCGAAGAAGGGCTCCAGGATCAGCGCATCACCGACGCCATCTACGAGTCTGCCCGCACCGGCAAGGTCGTCAAACTTTCCCCACCCCCAGGCCCCACCCGCGGCCCCGAGCTCTCCGAACAAACCTAGATCGAACGCGCGGGGTAGTCTTCTACCCCGCGCTCTTACGCCTCGACCGACCGATCCCCGTGACTCGGCGGTTGGCTCACCACCAGGAATCTCACGTTCGCCTCACTTCGGTTGATCGCCTGGTGCCGAGATCCCGGCGCGATCTCGACACCGGCACCCTGCGCCAGCACATGCACCTCGCCGCCGATCTCCATAGTCAGCTCACCTTCTAGCACGTAGAAGAACTGCCGCGCACGCTCATGGAAGTGGCGCACCTCCTCCGCCCCAGGAGGCATGCGCTCCTCGATCACGCTCAGCTCGCCCGTCTTCAGCAGGTGCCATCCATCGCACAACGAGCCATCCGGTCCGCCCCACCGGTAGTGCTCCGCCGAGTCGCGGCTCACCGGCAGAAGAGAACGGTTCGGGATCGCAGCCGCTTCCCCGATCAAAACACCGCAACCGAAGAGATCCGGTTGTTCCACGTATGCCCCGGCTTTGACGGCAAACGCCGGAGGTCTGGGATAGCGCCACGAAGCCGCTGGCTCACGCCGCGATAATCCCGGTCATCAAACACCTGCACCCCGCCCCGCCCAAACACCTGGATCGACGAGATATTGTCACCGAAGTTGCCCGGCAGCCGGGGCAGCCGGTCGCCCGACCGCACACAAAACTTGTTGCCCGAAAAGTTCCGGTCCGTGAAGAAGCACGCTCCGCTCCGTGGCATCGGGCGATTGTTCCACGATCGATCCCAGTTCCCGGGATTCCCGTTGTTGTACGACCACGGATCTGGTCCCTGGTTAGGAGGCCCTGGACGATACTGCGCAAGGAGCGGCGTTGCAGCCATAGCAAACAACAGAGCAAGGGCAGAGACACGGTTCACAGAACAACCTCCTCGGCGGCTCTTCGGAGCCCTTGAGCGTGCGCCGACAACTTCGCACAGAGTCTACCCTCTCGCCGCTCCAGGCACATCAAAATTCCACCATCGCTCCTCTCGCCGCAATAATCTCTGCCCACCACTCGCGGGGCGAACAGAAGGCGTACAGGTGTACCCTGAACATGGCCATGCACAGTGCTCCCCAACCGGACCGCTTCGGCTTCCTTCACATCGATCTCAACAGCTTCTTCGCGTCCGTCGAGCAGCAGCTCCACCCCGAGTACCGCGGAAAGCCCCTGGGTGTGTGCGGCACCATGGCCGACACCGGCGCACTCATCGCCGCCAGCTACGAGGCCAAGGCCCTAGGCATCCATACCCTCACGAAGGTCGGCGAGGCCAAGCGCCTCTGCCCCGACATCATCCTCGTCAGCGGCTCGCATACCACCTACGCCGAGTACTCCCATAAGATCGCCGCCGCCGTCGAACGCTGCTGCCCCGTCGCCCACACCCCCTCCATCGACGAGATGGTCTGCCAGCTCATCGGCCGGGAGCAGGAACCAGCCACCGCCCGTCGTATCGCTCTTGAGATCAAGCAGGCCATCCGCGATGACGTCGGCGAGACTCTCCGCTGTTCCATCGGCATGGCCCCTAATCGCTACCTGGCCAAGATAGCCTCGGATATGCAGAAGCCCGATGGCCTCATCGGCCTCCTTCCCTCGCAGCTCCCCCGCGCTATCGCTCACCTCAGCCTCCGCGACCTCCCCGGTGTCGGCGCACGCACCGAGGATCGCCTCAAACGCAAGGGCATCACCACTATGGAGCAGCTCCTCGACCTCGACCGCCCCGGCATGCATAAGCTCTGGGACTCCGTCTGGGGCGACCGACTCTATCACTGGCTCCGCGGCGGCGTCACCGGCGATGACGGCGCGCCCGTCGCCTCCGATATCCAGAAATCGCTCGGCCACTCCCACGTTCTCGGCCCCGAGCACCGCTCCAACGAGGGCGCCTGGGCCGTCGCCCACAAACTCCTTCACAAGGCCGCCATGCGCCTCCGCATGGAGTCCTTTTACGCCGGCTCCATGGCAGTCACCATCAAGTACGCGCTCACCCGCGAGCAGGTCGCCGCCCGCGCTCGCGATGAACGCGCCCAGGCGTCTCCACGCACCCGCACCAAGCAGCACACCAGCGGCATCCAGCACACCGGCTGGGCCATGGAAGCCCGCTTCCGCGACGCCCAGGATACCCTCACCCTCCTCGACATTCTCCGCAAGCTCTGGGCTAAGCGACCCTCCGGTCCCGACTACGATCGACCCTTCTTCGTCGGCGTCACCCTCCGCGATCTCATCCCCGCCTCTGAGCATCAGGCCGAGCTCTTTGCCGACCCCAATAACCGCGCCGATCTTTCCGCCACCATGGACAAGCTCAACCTCAAGTTCGGCCACACAACTGTGCACTTCGCCGGCATGCTCCCCGCCCGCGACTCCGCCCCTACCCGCATCGCCTTCACCCAGATCCCCGTCCAGTACGGCGTCGACTACATGTAAGCTGCTCGTCCAGAAAACGGCTCCGGTCTAGACTGCTCCCATGAGCCCGCGGCCTGTCTCTCGTCAGAAGAAAGATATCCTTCCCCCAGACGATCTCCCCAGGGCGCGACCCCGTAAGTCACCGCCCTTCGCGTTCGTCCTCGAAGCCCTCGCCCAACTCTCCCCGCGCACACGGCCCATGTTCGGCTGCACCGCTGTTTACATCGGCGAAAAGATCGTGCTCTTCCTCCGCGACAAATCCGATGCCAGCTCCGTTGACAACGGCGTCTGGATCGCCACCACCGAGGAGCATCACAGCAGCCTCCGCCATGACTTCCCCAACATGCGCCCGATCCAACTGCTTCAAGGCAAGATCACCGGCTGGCAAAACCTCCCCTCCGATTCGCCCGACTTCGAAGAGGCCGCCCTCCAGGCCTGCAATCTGATATCCCACCGCGATCCGCGTATCGGAAAGATCCCCAAGCCAAAGCCCTCTTCAAAATCGGGAGCGGCGCGCAAAGCGTGAACTCCGTCCCACCCCGCGCTGCACCGTTCGCGTGGAGCTAAGAGCGCATGCAAGACTAACCTTCCACATCACCTGGAGGCGCTGAGCTCCACCGGTTGTCTCATCAAGAGCTCCATCGCCTGCTCGGGTGTCAAAGAACTCGCCTGCAGCTCATATCTCGATCGCAGATCATCCTGTTCCAGCGAAACACTCTTGAACAGCAACGCATTCCCCACCAGGTGAACGTGAATCGCCGTCAGCTCCCAGTACCCTTCCCCGACCCCCTCCTGCTCCAGCGCAAACGAGCTTCCTTCCTTAAGTCGTCCTAGCAGGCCTCCGCCAAACGTCACATCGCGAGCCAGCCTTCCCGTCATGCTGCGCACCCGGAGGTGCTCGTTGTCGAACACGAGGTCGCCGGACATCTCGCTAAACACGCGCGACTCCCGCGTAGGGGGATGAAAGGCCCGGTTCGGCTCAAAATGGAGCGTCGTGCTCGTCGCCGTCGCGCTCGTCTGGGTCCACAGAAACGCCTCCGGCAAGAGCTTCAGAAAGTCATCGATCTGCTGGAGGTCATGTGCATTCTCCGCGACCTGCTTCTTCTGCGCCTTCCCGTCACGGAGATAGCGCTCCATGATCTCTCTCTGCTCCGCCTCCGGCACCGCCTGCCCATCTCTCCGCAGCACACGGTCCACCGCTCCCGTCTGCGTTGAGCCGACCCACTGCAACACCTGCTCCTTCGGCTTCCGGCTCTCCTCGAGGTAGGTCCAGTTGGCGCGATCCTTCGCATTCGCCGCGCGTTCCGACGCCACCACCTGCTGAATCAAAACCGCCGGACTCTCCGCCACGAGAAGTTCGGGCGTAAGTGAAACCATCACAGCGAAGAACGCACAGAGCACGCGGAACCGCATCGCACACACCTCGCATTGGCCTGGAGGTACGCGCTTTCGATGCAGACACCTCCGCCAACGATGCGGCGATTCGCCAGCGGAAACGAGCAGTCCTCTCCCGTCGAAGACGGGGTTCTCGATCAGGAACACCCAGGCAAGAAGCCCAGGCCAGCGCGTCTACCGGCCGCGAAATTCCAGCGCCAGCAGCTCGTTCACCAGTTGCGACAATCTCTGGAGATCCCCCATCGCCTGCTCTCCCACGGCCTTCGCATCCGCGCCATGGTACCCCTCCGACGCGAGATACAGAACGTTTGTCAGGCTCTGCAGCGGGTTGTTGATCCTGTGCGCCAGCTCGTTTGCCATCCCGGCCGCCGCGGCCGCACTCGCCTGCTGGAGGTGATGTGCCCGCTGCCTCTGCTGTCGCACACCCATCGCCGCGAAATCCGCCAGCATCTCCATCATCCGGAGATCGTCCTGGTCAAACGCCTCGGTCCGCCCATGCGACATCACAAAGATCGTTCCACGCGTGCCATCCACCTGCCATGGCAGCAGAAGCCCATCGTTTACCAGCGGCGCCTCGATGCCCATGATGTCGAAAAACCGCTGTCCCACCCGGAAGTGCTGGGGGCGTCCACGCTGGAGGCAAACTCCGCACGCGCTCGGATACCGCGGCAGCACCGCGTCCATAAACTGCGAATACTGTCCGGCCGTTGCGACCCAGTGGTAAAACTCCTGATCCGGAGCTCCCTCCCGTTCAACGCTGATGCCCGCGCTGTCCGCCTCGCAGAAGTCAATCGCCGCATTCACCAGCTCTTGCAGAATCGACTCCGGCTCGTCCACAAACGCTCGAGCGATCCGCTTCATCGCCTCCATCTGCGCCGCGGTGCTCCGTGCATGAAGCCGTCTCGACGCAAACGCCATGTCCGCCTCGAGGTCAATGACCTCGAGACCTGTATCCGCAGATGCCAAATCCATCGTCTGCATTCGTTCCGGATCCCTGTAAATGGGCAGTGCAATTCGAGCAGCAAAGCTTGTCGGGCAGGTCGTACAGCCAGGCAGCTCAACCGTCGCGCTCTCTATGATACGCCGCACTTCCTCCCGCAAAACACTGATTTTCCTGCCTCCGTCCCTCGTAATCCGGTCCAAAATCGACGCCATCGCTCCCAAGTCTGCATGACATCTGTCACCTCACAGCACTGACACGCGCCACTTCAGCCAGCGCCGCGAAGCGCGCAAGCTCTTCCTATGCTTCGGTGAGACCTCCTCCATGCTCACCGCAATCAAGGAGAGTCCTCATGGCCGCCACCACCCTCATCCCCGAGCAGCACCTCAGCCGCCCCGCCGCGCAGCACATCCCCACTTCCGCCTCGCCCTTTGTCGCCGAGCTCCGCGACCTTACCAAGCGTTACGGCTCCGCTACCGCTCTCGACAACCTCTCGCTCACCCTCCACCCCGGTGAGATCGTCGCCCTGCTCGGCCCAAACGGCGCCGGCAAATCCACTGCGGTCCGCCTCCTCCTGGGCCTCACCTCCCCCACATCCGGCAGCGCCCGCGTCTTCGGCCGTGACCCCCGCGATCCCGCCACCCGCACCCGCGTCGGGGCCATGCTCCAGGTCGGCCACGCCCCCGAGATGCTCACCGCCCGCGAGCACATCGACCTCTTCCGCTCCTACTATCCCAGCCCGCTTCCCGTCGCCGAGCTCGTCCGCATCGCTCGCCTTGACGGCATTCTCGACAAGCAGTTCGGAGATCTCTCCGGCGGTCAGAAGCAGCGCACCCTCTTCGCCCTCGCCCTCGCCGGAGACCCCGATGTCATCTTCCTCGACGAGCCCACCGTTGGCATGGACATCGAAACCCGCCGGGCCCTCTGGGCCGAGGTCCGTGCCCTCTCCGCCCGCGGGAAAACCATTCTCCTCACCACCCACTACCTGGAAGAAGCCGACGCTCTCGCCACCCGCATCATCGTCGTCGACAAGGGCCGCATCCTCCGTCAGGGCTCCCCCGCAGAGATCAAGCGCTCCGGCCACGCCCGCCTCATCCGCTGCCGCACAGCCATCCCCGTCGAGACCCTCCGCACCTTGCCCGGCGTGCTCAGCGCCGTCGCTGATACCCACACCGGCCTCACCACTCTCGAAGCCAACCAGGTCGAGCAGCTCCTCCGCGATCTCCTCACCCGCGACCCCTCCCTTAGCGAAATCGAGGTGCTCACCCCCGCCCTCGAAGACGCCTTCCTCGCCCTTCTCACACCATCCAACCCCGAATCCTCTACTCAATCATCCTGAGCGCGCGCACTCCGCATCGTCTCGGCGCTCCCCCTCGTTGCCATTCTGAGCCGAGCTAAGACCCCCGTACTGCGCCTCAGCCACTCAAGCCACTGACCCGAAATCATCAAGGAGAAACCCCATGGCCACCGCACCCATCGCCCTCGCACCTCAGCCCACCGCCAGCCTCCCCCGCCTCTACGGCAAGGAGATCCGCTACGAGTTCCTGAAGCTTCTCCGCCGCCGTTCCTTCTCGCTCGCGGTCATCGGCTTCCCGGTCATGTTTTACCTCCTCTTCGGCGTCGCCAATCGCCGCTCCGGAACCGGCTCCTTCCAGATCGCCAAATACCTCCTCGGCGGATACAGCTGCTTCGGCGTCGTCGGTGCCGCCCTCTTCGGCATCGGCGTCGGCCTCGCCATGGAGCGCACCGCCGGATGGCTCGATCTCAAACGCTCCAGCCCCATGCCGCCCCTCGCCTACCTTGTCGCCAAATGCGCCACCGCCATCGCCTTCGGCGTCATCATCAGCTGCATCCTCACCGTCATCGGCCTCACCCTGGGTGGCGTCCATCTCACCGTCGGCGAGTTCGCCCGGATCATCGCACTTACCGCCGCCGGAGCCGTTCCCTTTGCCTCCATGGGTCTCCTCCTCGCTCTCGTCATTCCCGCCAACGCCACGCCCGGCGTCGTCAATCTCATCTACCTGCCCATGAGCTTCCTGAGCGGTCTCTGGATGCCCATCGAAGCCCTGCCCCACTGGCTCCAGCGCATCGCACCCGCACTTCCCACCTACCATCTCGCGCAGATGATGCTCGGCACCTTCGGCTACGCCCAGCCCGGCTCGAACATTGGCCACGCCCTCTACCTCGCAGGCTTCACCCTCGTCATGCTCGGCACCAGCTGGCTCGTCTTCCAACGCGCCGAGCGCAACAGCTAGCCCACCACTTCATCCTTGCGCCCGGGCCACTCCGGGCGCGTACACTGCTGAGGAAAACTCATGGCCGAACCAGAAAAACCCGGCGCTGGCGACTACATCTGGCTCGCCTACTCCATCTTCTTTTTCATCGAGCCGATCGTCCGCAATCGCCTGCGCTTCTGGCTCATCAACGGCCTCGTCTACCTCGTCTTCCTTGCCGTCTATATCGGCTGCGTCCGCACCCCCAGCCATACACGCAAGCTCCTCCTCCTCGCCGCCATGGCCGCCATCGGCCTCGCCGCCTTCCCCCTCAACGCCGGCGCCTCCTGCTTCATCACCTTTGCCGTCGCCATCCTCCCCTTCACGATCGAGAGCACGGCCGTCGTCATCCCCTGCGTCACCGCCGCCGCCATCCTCGTCACCGCCGAAGGCGTGCTCCTTCACGTCGACTGGCCTAACTACGCGATCTCCGTCTTCATGCTGATCGTCGTCAGCACCAGCAACGTCTTCATCGCGCAGAAGAAGCGCGCCACCGGCCGGCTCATCTACGCTCAGGAAGAGATCGAGCGCCTCGCCGCCCTCGCGGAGCGCGAACGCATCGCGCGCGACATGCACGACGTCCTCGGCCACACCCTCTCCGTCATCGTCCTCAAGTCCGAGCTCGCCCGCCGCCTCCTCGATCAAATCCCATCCCAACTGCCCGCAACAACTGTCCTCAATACGGCGCAGACCGAAATCGCTGAGATCGAGACCACCGCCCGCAAAGCTCTCGCCGAGGTCCGCAGCGCCATCGTCGGCTACCGCTCCGAAGGCCTCGCCGCCGAGCTCGATCTCGCCCGCCGCACCCTGCGCTCGGCCGGCGTCACCCTTGACCTCGACACCTCCCTCCAGCCCTCCGCTCTCGAGCTCTCCGCCACCGAAGAGACCGTGCTCTCGCTCGCCGTCCGCGAAGCCGTCACCAACATCGTCCGCCACGCCCAGGCCACCGCCTGCATCATGCGGCTCGGCCTCACCCCTGACGGCTTCCGCACACTCCTCGTCGAAGACGACGGACACAGCGAGCTCTCGCGCGAAGGCAACGGGCTCCGGGGCATGCGCGAGCGCGTCCAGTCTCTCGGCGGCCGCTTCCGCATCGGCTGCGGTGGCTCCGCCCTCCCCGGCACAGCGCTCCTGATCGAGCTCCCCGCCGCCACCGACCTCCAGCGATCGGGATCGTGAGGATGAGGTCATGACCACCACCTCCGCCAGTCGAATCAAAGTTGTCCTCGCCGAAGATCAGGGCATGGTCCTTGGAGCTCTCGCCGCCCTCCTTGCGCTCGAGCCCGATATGTCCGTCGTCGCCCGCGCCGCCAACGGCAAGGAGGCCCTCGACGCCGTAAAAAAGCACGCCCCTGACGTCCTCATCACGGACATCGAGATGCCCCTGCGTACCGGTCTCGAGGTCGCCGCCTTCTGCAAAGATCATCACCCGCAGCTCCGCACCATCATCCTCACCACCTTTGCCCGTCCCGGCTACCTCCGCCGCGCCCTCGATGCCGGAGCCCGCGGCTATCTCCTCAAAGACCGCCCTGCCTCCGAGCTCGCCGAAGCCGTCCGCCGCGTCCACCGCGGCCTCCGCGTCATCGACCCCGACCTCGCCGCCGAGGCCTGGTCCGCCGAAGTTGACCCCCTCTCCGACCGCGAGCGCGAGATCCTCCGTCACGCCGGCGACGGCCGCACCTCCTCCGAGATCGCCGCCGACCTCCGCCTGTCCGAAGGCACCGTCCGCAACTACCTCTCCGAAGCCATCGCCAAACTCAACGCCTCCAACCGCACCGACGCCGCCCGCATCGCCCGAGCCAAAGGCTGGCTCTAAGAAGGACATTGGCCAGAAATCCTCGCGACCTCATCACGCGCTCAACCCTGGACAAGATCCCAGGGAAACCGCAGAACTGTCGGAGCCGCCATCCTGAACGAAGTGAAGGATCTCAGTAATTGCCCTTACTCTCACCCCTCCAGAACCTCAGACTTCGCCGACCACGAACGTGACACCAACCATCGCCCACCCCTACATCGGCCGCATCGCCCCGTCCCCGACCGGCTATCTCCACCTCGGCCACGCGGCTACCTTCTTCACCGCTTTCCACCGTGCCCAGGACGCCCAGGGCACTCTCCTCTTCCGCAACGAAGACCTCGACCCCCAGCGTTCCCGACCCGAATTTGTAACCGCCATGGTGGAAGACCTCGACTGGCTCGGCATCCGTTGGTCCCCACCCATCCTCACCCAGTCCGCGCGCCTTCCCCTCTACCGCGCAGCCATGCTCCAGCTCCTCATCTCCGGGCACGTCTACCCCTGCACCTGCTCGCGCAAAGATCTCCTCGCCATGATCGCCGCCCCTCACGAGGACACCGACGACGAGCCCGTCTACAACGGCCACTGTCGACCCACCCACACTCCCTCGCCCGAGTTGCTTCCCAACACCAACTACCGCTTCCGCGTCCCCGTCGGCGAGCTCATCAAGTTCGAGGATGGCAACCTCGGCCCCCAAACCTTTACGGCCGGAACCGACTTCGGCGACTTCCTGGTCTGGCGTAAAGACAGCCTCCCCAGCTACCAGCTCGCCTGCGTCGTCGACGATGCCGCTACCGCCATCACTGAGGTCGTCCGCGGCCGCGACCTCCTCAAGTCAACCGCGCGGCAGATCCTGCTGCAACGCGCGCTCCAGCTCACCACGCCCGCATACTTCCACACGCAGCTTCTACTCGACGCCGAAGGTCGCCGCCTCGCCAAGCGCCACGACGCACTCTCCCTCCGCACCCTCCGGGCGCAGGGCCTCACCTCCGGCGAGGTACTCTCAATGATTCGTTCGCGTACCTAGCCCCCGCACCCACGTCGTGCATCCGACACCCTTGAAGGAGTCACGCATGAAGCTCGTCCCAGCAAACCTCCACGTACGCTCGCTCGCGATCGCAGCAATCGCCCTCACCGCGACCTTTGGCTGCAACAAAAAAGCCGACAGCACCTCCAACTACACCAGCGCCATCAACACCTACTACAGCGCGCACCCCGCCTGCCTCTGGGACTCCTCCAAGCAGTTCCCCGCACAGGCCGACACCTCCGGCTCCGGCAAAACCTCCGAGTACGACGCCCTTGTCGACCAGGGCCTCCTCACCCGCACCACCGCCGAAAAGAAGGTCATGATCATCGCCTCCAAGCAGGTCAACAACTACGACCTTTCCGAGAAGGGCCGCTCCGCCTGGACCGCTGACCCCAATCAGCCCGGCTACGGGAACTTCTGCTACGGCCACCGCAAGGTCACCGGCATCGACAGCGCCTCACCCACGACCACTGACCCAGGCGCGACCACCAGCATCGCGTACCACTACACGGTCGACGGCGTTCCCGGTTGGGCCTCGGCAGCCGAAACGCAGACCGCCTTCCCCAGCCTTCAGACCGACCTCTCCGGCCCGCACTCCGCGGTCGCCACCCTCACCAACACCACCAACGGATGGCAGCTCACCTCGGCACCCGGCAGCACCAGCCGCACACCAACCTCCGCATCCGACGGCCAGATCGTCAAGTAAACCGCACGATCAGAACAGAGGCGGGACGAACTCAGTTCGTCCCGCCTCCCACCCGATACCTTACGGCTCCACCCCAGCATCCGGCCCACTCATCTTCTTCGCCGCGTCCGCCGCGCTCGTCATTGGGTACTCCTTCGGCGGCGTCCCCCCCGCAAGGTTCCGCACGAAATAATCCCACCTCCGCCGCATCATGTACGGAGCCGCCGGCCCATACGCATGGTGCACATTCGGGATCATCAGCAAGTCAAAATCCTTGTTCGCTTTGATCAGTGCATCCACCAGCAGCAGCGTGTTGTTTGGGGGGACGTTGTCATCCATCGTCCCATGCGCCAGCAGCAAGTGACCCTTCAGATTCTGCGCGAAGTTCGCGTTCGCCTGGCTGTCGTAGTTGCTCTTTCCGTCCGGCCCAATCACCTCGAGCCCCGCCCACTTCTCCGCCCAGTCGTCCTCATACTCGCGCTGGTCATGGTTCCCGCTCTCCGCGATCCCCACCTTGAAGAACTCCGGATAGTGGAGCAGAGCCGCCGCCGTCGCATTCCCCCCACCCGAGTGCCCCCACATCCCGACCCGATCGAGATCGATCCATGGGAACCGCGCGCCGAGTTCCTTGATCCCCGCCACCTGGTCCGGCAGCGTATTGTCTCCAAGATCTGCGAAGTACGTCTCCATGAACGCCTTCGACCGGAACTGCGTCCCCATCCCATCCAGGCAGATCACGATAAAGCCAAGCTCCGCCAACGCCTGGTTGTCGCCATGCGCCGCACTGAACTGCCGGCTCCCGCACGAACCCGTGAACGGACCCGGATACACATAGTCGACGATCGGATACTTCTTCGACGCATCGAAGTCTGTCGGCTTGAACATGTAACCAAATACGTCCGTCTTCCCGTCGCGGCCCTTCACCGAGAAGGGCGTCAGCGGCTTCCACCCCGTCGCCTCGAGCTTGGCGATATCCTGCTTCGCCACCTCCGCAACGCTCTTCCCCTCCGCGTCGCGAACCACCGCCACCTGCGGCTCCGTCGGCGTGCTCGCCACATCCAGGAAAAATTGTCCGTTCGGCGATGGCGTAATTGCATGGTCGGCCTTCTCCGGCGTCAGCAGCGTCAGCCCACTTCCATCGAATCCCACACTGTAGTAGGCCCTGTAGTAGGGATCCCACCCCTCCTTCCCCATGCCCACAAAGTAGATCTTGCGCGCCTGCTCATCCACCGCCAGCACCTGCGCCACATTCCAGTCCCCTTGCGTAATCGCGTTCTTCTCCTTGCCCGCCCCGTCGTATAGATATAGGTGCCCCCACCCGGAACGCTGCGACCACCACAGGAACTCCCCGGTCCGTGACAAGTAGTGCCAGTTCACCTTGTCCATGCCGCTCTCAAACCACTTCGCAGCGCTCTCCGTGTACACCTCGCGCACATCGCCGTTGCCTGGGTCCGCCACCCGCAGCCACTCCTTCCTGTGATCGCGAGACGTCGACACAAACGCCACATGCTTCGAATCCTCAGACCACTGCACGTCCTCCCACCCACCCGCGCAGCTCACGTCATCGCAGATCGTCGACCGATGCTGGTCCGGCGGCATCTTGAACCGCACCACCTTCGCCTTATCCACATCGATGACCACACGCTCGATCATCGTCACGTCCTTGTCGCCCACCATCGGATACTTCCAAGCCTCAAGCTTCGGGTGCCGATTTGTAACCGGAACCAGGTACATCTCTCCCGTCTTCCGCTGATCCTGCTGAAACGTCGCAATCTTCTTTGAGTCCGGAGACCACAACACGATGGCCCCATCGCTGTGCTTCCACCCGGCATTGTCCGTCGCGTACCCGAAGTCCTTTACGCCGTCCTTAGTCAGCTGCCGCTCCTTGCCGCTCGACACCTCGCGTACCCACAGGTTCCAGTCGCGTATAAAGGCCACCTTCGTCCCGTCCGGCGAGATCACCTCCAGCGGCGCGGAGGCCCGCCGCGTACCCGTCGCCTGCTCAGCTGCTTTGCCTTCCGCCGTCGCGCACGTCACGTTCGCCGTAACCTCGCATCGCACCGACGAGTCAGCAACCGAAACAGTCACAATCTCCTTCTCGCCCTCAAACGAAATCGCCTTTACGTCGAGATCGTTCTCGCTCACCGTCGCGCCCGGCTTCGCCGCCAACACCGCCGCCGCCATCTGCGCATGGTCAAACGCCGGCGCCGAGCTCCCCTTCGCCGCATCCACCAGCATCACCCGGAAGCCCTCCGGCCCGCGATCCCGATACCAGAACCGCTCCCCGCTCACCCATACCGGATTCGTCACCGTGTGGTAAACCAGAGGCCCGACGTTGTACGACAGCATCTTCTCCGCCCGCGCATAATCCTCGGTCGTATACACCCGGCCGCCGCCACTTCCCTCCTGCGCTCCCGCACCCACCGCAACCGTCGCCAACACCGCCGCCGCACCCAACCGCCCGAACCACACACGCATACGTCTCATCTCCAGCCCAAAAAGCCTCCGGCTCACCATCTGCTCGGGATGTCAGAAGTCTACAGTCCATCCACTCGACTACTTCCCGCCGCTCACTCCGACGCGCCTGCACCTCTCTGCCGCAAGCCCCACAACACCTGCCGCAACATCCCCATCCACACCGCCTCATCGCCCGCGCGATTCCCCATCCGCACGATCAGCCGCCGCAGATGCTCCTCCCCGCTGTTTGCCGGATGATGCCGCAGATACCCTGCCTCTTCCAGCACCTCGCGCAGCAGCCGCATCAGCCGCTCACTTCCCGCCGCACTCACGGGCCGCTCCGCCTCCCGAAACCGCCGCGTCTCCATCCCCCGCACCAGCTCCCACAGGCACACCGCCGCCGCCTGCCCCAGGTTCATCGAAGGGTGCCGCACCTCCGCATGCACCTGCATCGGAATCGTCGCCAGCCAGTGGCAGTGGCTCATCTCCTCGTTGCTCAAACCCGTCTTCTCCGACCCAAACAGGATCGCCACTCGCCCCTCACTCGCTTCGACAGCCGCCCCAATCCGCTCCGCAGCCTCCGGCAGGAGGTACACCGGATGCTCAAGCAGCCGCTCCCCCACCGCCGTCGTCCCCACCACCAGGGTGCAGTCCGCCACCGCCTCGCCTACACTTCCGAACACCTGCGCCCGACTCAGCACCGCCGA
The DNA here is from genome assembly GCA_963850375.1 of uncultured Acidobacteriaceae bacterium. Classification (GTDB taxonomy): domain Bacteria; phylum Acidobacteriota; class Terriglobia; order Terriglobales; family Acidobacteriaceae; genus Edaphobacter. The sequence goes on from CAWKKV010000002.1 coordinate 356,689, forward strand.
AGCATCGACCGCCGACCGCGCGCCCTCAAACGGAGCCGGGTAGTCGGTCACCACCCGCATTCGCCCGAAGCCGAAGTCATGCATCGCCCGCGCCACCGCACCAATGTTTTGCGGATTACGAGCCCGCACCAGCACCACGCATACCCGGTCCCGCTGTTCCTCCAGAAGCATCCCCACATTCTAGGCCGCACACCCGCACGTCTCGCGCAAAACGCCCCAGCTTCAAACGTGAACACACCCCACCTATTTGTCATCCGACTCCGAGGCCGGAGATCCGCATCTCCACCTCCCACACATCTCGAATGCACCACCAAAGCCCCAACACTGTCATACTCGGCCGAAGGCGAAGCCTGTCCTGAGCCTGCCGAAGGAATCTGGTTCTCCGGGCCTCCACAGAGCTTACGCGCCACTCCAACATTCGCATCCTTCGCCGCAGGCGGAGGATCTGCTTCTCCGGGCCTCCACAGAACCCACGCGCCACCCCAACATTGTCATCCTTCGCCGCAGGCGGAGGATCTGCTTCTCAACCCAACCCGGCCCCGGCAAAAACGAAAAGGACCGGCGAACTTCGCCGGCCCCTCGCACTGCATTGAAAACTCCGTTTAGTGAGAGTGCTCGTGCCCACCTTCACCGTGCGACTGCCCCTGTTGCGGTCGCGACTCCTGCCGGGGCTGTTCCTGCCGGGGCTGCGCCTGCTCCTGACGCGGCTGCGCAGACTGCTGCACCCGTGCCTGTGGCTGCACATTAGCGTTGTGGTTCTCCCGGTAGATCTGCTGGCTCGCGCCGTTCTGCTCGCGATTCACTTGCCCGCGCTGCTGCGGCGTCAACGCCCCACCGTTCGCCTGGCGGTCGTTATGCACCTGCTGGTCGATCCGGCCCTGCCGCATATCCGCCCGTGCCGCCTCGCCTGAGCTCATCTGCCCGCTGCGAACGCCGTTCGCGATCCGCTGCTGCTGATTGCCTTCACGCGTATTCACCACACCACGCGCCGGAACCACGTTCGCCCTGTCGCCCACGCGGGCCTGCGCCGCGATCCCCGGATTGCCATGGTTCACACTCGCCAGCTGCCCGCGATTCGATCGCGCAAACTGCTCGTGCTGCATCTGGTTCGGCGTCGCCTGCACATGCTGCTCACGCTGCGCCACCAGCTCCTGCGCATTGGGCCGCACCGGCACGCCACCATTGCCGCCGTTGTAGCTCACGCGGTTGTACGTGACGTTGTTCACCACGACTGTCTTGTTGTAGACGTTGTGGACATTCACCACGTTGATGTTGTTCACCGAGCGGTTATACGCAAACACGCCGTGATTCCAGTACCCGCCCTCGTAACCTGACCCCACATACCCGAACCCGTAGTTCACGCCGCCATAAAAGCCCACATGCGGTCCCCAGTACCCCGCGTGCCAGAGAAACGCGCTCCCGCCCCAGCCCCAGTAGCCAGGCGTCCAAAGATACCCAACCGTCGGCGGCTGCACCCATACGCCCGGAACCCAGTAGTACCCCTCATCGCCATACGCCCAATACCCCGGCGTCCATAGATACCCATCACCGGGACAGATCGGCTGCGTGTACACCGGCAACACCGGCGGCGCAATCCCGACAGAGATAAACACCGCCCCAAACGAGGCAGCCGGCGCAACCGCTAGCGCCGCCGCCACAGCAAACGTCCGAAAAGAAGAGAAGACTCGCATATCGATCCGTACCCCATTCAAGGACCCGTCCGCCCTTTCACCGCAGCGGTACAGGCACCCTCTCAGAGACACCATTACACTCCCGAAGTTTCCCTCGCGCTCACGATTCGCCATCCCCGGTCCTGCAACTTCCGGTGCAGGCGCAAACCGTCACAGCCTTGCAAGCCTCCACGATTTAAGGGGCGGGCGCAAAGTCCCGCAGACCCTCAACCGTCCGCGCATCCATCTTCACCAGCAGGTCCACAACCAGGTCCACCATTCGGTCGAAGTCCTTCCTGTTCACAATCCCGTTGTGCGCATGCGTGTACCGCACCGGCACCACCAGGTTCACCGTCGGCGCCCCACCCGCCGCCGTCTGCATCTCCGCCGAGTCGTCCCCATATCCCTGCACCAGGTCCAGCTGCAGCGGTATGCCCTTCTCCCTGGCAGTCGCCTTCACCATCGCCACCATCTTCCGGTTCGCAATCGTGCTTGAGTCATACAGAAACATCCCCGGTCCCGCACCCAGCTTCGCCTGCGTCTCCTCCGGATGCGCCCCCGCCGTGTCTCCCGTAATGCCACCCTCGATCGCGATCCCGATATCCGGCCGCACCGTCTGGGTCGCCGCTCGCGCCCCGCGCAGGCCCACCTCCTCCTGCACCGTCGCCACGTAGATCAGCTGGTTCGCATGCGGCATCGTCGCCGTCCGCCGCATCGCCTCCAGCAGCACCGCGCATCCGATCCGGTCGTCCCACGCCTTGCCGAGGTAATTGTCGCTGCCGTTCATCACCGTAAACGGCGCGTCCGGCACCACCGGATCGCCCGGCTCGACCCCCATCGCCGCCGCCTCCTCCGCACTCTTCGCGCCGACGTCCAGATACAGCATGTCGCGCGGAAACACCCGTGTCCGCTCATCTGCCGGCACCACGTGGATATCCCGGATCCCCGTCACCGCATGCACCGGACCTTTCGACCCAATGATCGTCCACCGCTGATCCACCAGCGCCTGGTCCAGCCACCCGCCCAGCATCTGCATCGTCAGAAAGCCAGTCGGCGTCACTCTCCGCACCATCCCGCCGAGCTCGTCCATGTGGGCGTCAATCATGATCCGCGGGCCCGTCTTGCCCTGCTGCGCAATCACATCTCCCATCCCGTCGTAGCGGATCCCCTCCGTCACGAACGGCTTCATCTCGCCCACCATGATCGCCCGTACCGCCTCCTCCGCTCCCGGCGGCCCCGGCGCATCCGAAAGCCTTTGTAGAAGGTGCTCCGTCCTGTCTCCCGCACCCTGGGCCCACCCGTTCACCGGCCCGCAAACACACGCCAACAACCCCACAACTCCAAAAACCGATACCCGCATGCGCGGACTATACCATTCACGCACCATCCAAAAGCCACAGCTTCACCACGCCGTCACCGCCAGATCGGCACGCTTTGTGTGACAGAAATGGTGCAAACTAAAACACATATGGTGCGTGTCGGCGTCGATGCAATGCTTGCCCCGGAGCTCCTCCGCGATCTCCCCCCTGAGGCCGAAGTCGTCCGTATCCCCCGCAATTCCAGCATCATCCAGGACGTCGACTTCTGGATCCTCACCTTTGTCCGCTCCGACGCCGCGGAGATCTTCACCCGTCTCCGCGGCGTCAAAGTCGTCCAGTCCATGATGGCCGGCGTCGACTGGATCACCCCCTGGCTCCCCCCCGGCATTACCCTCTGCGACGGCCGCGGCATCCACGACATCTCCACCTCCGAGTGGGTGCTCACCGCGATCCTCGCCTCGCTCAAGCGCATCCCCCGGTACATCAGCCAACAGCAAACCGAGCTCTGGGAAGGTCGCAGGAGGTTCGACGAAGATTTCCTCGGAGAGAGCGGCGTCCAGCTCGGCCAATACCGCGTCCTCGGCGAAGACCTCAGCGGCAAAACCGTCCTGATCATCGGTTACGGCTCCATCGGCGCCGCCGTCGAAGCCCGCCTGATCCCCTTCGGCGCCAACGTCCTGCGTGCCGCCCGCAGCGCCCGCACCCTACCCGCACAGCCCGGCCATCCGCCGCGCGTTGTCGAGTCCATCACTGACCTCCACGAACTTCTCCCAGAGGCAGACATCGTCGTCATCCTCGTCCCCCTCACCCCCGAGACGCGCGGCCTTCTCCGCGCTCCTGAGATCGCCCTCATGCGGCCCGGCGCCCTCCTCGTCAACGCCGCTCGCGGCCCCGTCGTCGACACCGACGCCCTCCTCGACGCTCTCCAAAACCAACGCATTCGTGCCGCCCTCGACGTCACCGACCCCGAGCCACTCCCGCCCGGACATCCCCTCTGGTCCGCCCCCAACTGCCTCATCACTCCCCACGTCGGCGGCTCCACCCCTGACTTCATCCATCGCGCCTTCCGGTTCGGCGCCGACCAGGTCCGCCGCTTCCTCGCCGGACAGCCTCTCCACAACATCGTCGGTTCCGCGGGCTACTAAACCGCTTCCGCTCAGCTTCCGTGGCGCGTCCCCGCTTACCAAGGCACATCAGCGCCTTCAGTACGGCCGACGCGGTCATCTCTCAGCCGCATTGGTCACAGCAACAAGTATTGCTGCGCACCAGCTAACGATTTCGCCCTCGGGACGTCGGGCACCGGCACATTGATCATCAAACTGGAAGTAAGTAGGAGAAATAATGAAGAAAAACATCTTAGTACTCGTTGCAGCCCTTACTCTCAGCGGTTCCGCGTTTGCCCAAACCGGCTCTGGCGACACGGCCGGCTCCTCAGCAAATACCGGCGCTCAGCGCGTCGACGACACGCCCCACCACGAGTATGGGTGGATCGGACTTCTGGGACTACTCGGGTTGGCAGGCCTCCGGAAACAGCACACACACACCTTGAACAACACTGGTACCAATCGCTAGGCCAAGTGGGCGGCCTCACCAGGCGCGCAAAACATCAGTTACCGATCAGCGGCCCCCTCCAAAGGGGGCCGCTACGCATTGCGGGTGCCTCGCTCGTGAAGCTTCGACCCGCTTATCCGTACCTTCTGCGCACCAACTCCCCCAAACTCCTGCCTCGGCCTAAAATGGCCTGAAACCTGATAGGAGTTTCATGATCATCATCGACAACGAGCACGTCGATCTCAGCACCCCGTTCGGCCCCATGCGCACCCACATCTTCCGCCCCGCCGCCCCCGGCAGGTATCCCGGCATCGTCTTCTACTCCGAGATCTTTCAGGTCACCGGCCCCATCCGCCGCACCGCCGCCATGCTCGCCGGTCACGGCTACATCGTCGCCGTCCCCGAGATCTACCACGAGTTCGAGCCCTCCGGCACCGTCCTCGCGTACGACCAGGCCGGCTCCGACCGCGGAAACAACTGGAAGACCACCAAGGAGCTCGCGAGCTACGACGCCGACGCACGCGCCGTTCTCGATCACCTCAAATCCCGCGAAGACTGCACCGGGCAGCTCGGCGCCATGGGCATCTGCATCGGCGGACACCTCGCCTTTCGAGCCGCCATGAACCCCGACGTCCGTGGAGCCGTCTGCTTTTACGCCACCGACATCCACAAGGGCAGTCTCGGCAAGGGCATGCACGACGACTCGCTCGCCCGCACCGCCGACATCAAGGGCGAGCTCCTCATGATCTGGGGACGTCAGGACCCGCACATCCCCCTCGAAGGCCGCATGAAAGTCCACGCTCGCCTCAACGAGGTCGACGCCAAGTACACCTGGATCGAGGTCAACGGCGCCCACGCGTTTATGCGCGACGAAGGCGCCCGCTACGACCCCGAACTCGCCCTCCGCCTGTACAGCACCGCCTTCGACTTCTTCCACCGCCGCTTGGGCCAGGGCGACCTCCCCACAGCCCCCGCCAGCAGCGGGGAGTCCCGCCACTAGACGGGCCAAACGCCCGACGGAACCTCATAGGGTCCGCGCGACGCCGGTGTTCTCATTCTGAGCCAAGTGAAAGAAGCCCAGTACACCCGCGTCCTCCTCACCCGACAGGAGCACCAAACCATCCCAAGTCGTCGTCCTGAGCGCAGCGAAGGATCTTAGTATCTCAACGGGGACCACCAATGCCGCCGTGCGCACGACTCACCCCTTTCCAGCAGATCCTTGAAGAGCGGATCTCATAAGCCCAATAAATTGAGGCGTTAAGACAAGACAATCTTCGATCTCCCGGACCGCATCACTTGCCACCCCTAACCCAAAGGCGACTCCCACCCACTTACACTAGGGCAGGGAACCACCCGATGGCCGATAACTTCGCCCAACTCGTCAAGCAGCAGGTCGACATCGTCAAGATCATCGGCGACTACGTCAAGCTCCGCAAATCCGGAGCCCAGAACTACTCCGGCCTCTGCCCCTTCCACAAGGAAAAGACCGGCTCCTTCTCTGTCAACGCCGCCCACAGCTACTTCTACTGCTTCGGCTGCCACGAAAAAGGCGACGTCTTCACCTTTGTCATGAAGCTCGAAAGCCTCAGCTTCCCCGAGGCTGTCCGCACCGTCGCCACCAAGGCCGGCATCCCGCTTCCCAAGCGCGAGTTCACCTCGCCCGAAGAAGCCCGCGAAGCCGGCATCCGCCGCCAGCTCATCGACATCCACGAGGCCGCCACCCAGTACCTCGAGGCGTACCTCAAGAGCCCCGAAGCCGCCCGCGCCCGCGAGTACCTCACCGGCCGCGGCGTCACCCCCGACACCATCGCAAAATTTCGCATCGGCTACGCTCCCGACGACTTCAACGACATGCGCGACCGCCTCGGCAAACACTTCCCCGAGGACGTCCTCCGCGCCTCCGGCCTCTTCAGCGCCAAGGAGCAGCCCGACGGCTCCCCCGGACAGATGTACAGCCGCTTCCGCAAGCGCATCACCTTCCCCATCAGCAACGAGGCCGGCAAGACTATCGCCTTCACCGCCCGCGCCCTCGACGAAGTCGACGACAAGGGCCGCCCGCTCGCCAAGTACCTCAACTCCCCCGAGACCCCCCTCTACACAAAGGGCAACGTCCTCTTCAACCTCGACAAGGCGAAAGCCGACATGCGCACCCACGACTTCGCCCTCCTCGTCGAGGGGCAGATGGACTGCATCTCCGTCTACATGGCCGGCGTCCGCAACGTCCTCGCCACCTCCGGCACCGCCTTCACCGAGGCCCAGGTCCGCCTCCTCTCCCGTTTCACCCACAGGGTGGTCGTCAACTTCGACCCCGACACCGCCGGTGCCAACGCCGCCGAGAAATCCATCGCCCTCCTCACCGAAGAAGGCTTCGAGGTCAAGGTCGTCACGCTCGAAGGCGGTCTCGACCCCGACCGCTTCGTCCGCGAGAACGGCATCGAGGCCTACATGGCTGCTCTCCGCGGCGCCAAACGCCACTCCGACCATCTCATCGATCGCGCCCGCGAGCTCTTCCCCGCGCGTACTCCGGAGGCCAGGGTCAAGGCCGTCAACTTCCTCCTCCCCCACATCCGCCGCATGCCCAACGCCCTCACCCGTGATAGCTTCGCCGCCGATGCCGCCCAAAAGCTCGGCATTGACTCAGCCCTCATGCGCCAGGAGCTCAAGCAGGCCGCCGCCGCCCGCACCGAAAGCCTCCCCGCCCGGCGGCAGCAGCCCGTCACGGAGGTCGAGCGAACCCTGCTCCGTGCCCTCGTCCTCCCCTCCTCCGACCCGGCTCGCCAGCTTGCCGCCAGCCGCCTCGCCGAGCACCCCGAGTGGTACGACGGCATCACCGCCGCAACCCTGATCGAGATCCTCGCCAACGCCGATCCGCCCTCGAACCCGCTCGACGCCGCGCCCGATCAGGCGACCCGGGCCACCCTCGCCAGCGTCCTTCGCGACGAGCCCGAAGCCGCCTCCTCACTCCACGCCGCGCCGCCCCCGACCATGGCCCAGCAGGTCGAAGCCGCGCTTCACGTCCTCCATCGCCGCTACCTCGAAGCCCGCCAGCGTGAGATCCGCACCTCCATCACCGCCGCTGAACAGAAAGCCGACCAGCCCGCGCTCGCCCAGCTCTTTTCCGAAAAGATCCGTGTGGACAAACTTCTTCGCGAACACGACGCCTGATCCGCAACTTCAACTCCCTCAATCATCTTGCGGAAGAACCAAGTAGAATGGCCGAAGCGTAGCTCGTCCCCGACGACCTCCTCCCGATGGCCATCTTCACCCGAATTCTCAAGAACCTGGGCGCAATGTTCACCGGGCGCCTGCTGACCATCGTGCAGCAGGTCATCATCCCCCCCATCTTTATTCATCGCTACTCGACCGCCCAGTTCGGGGAATGGGGCGTCCTCTCCGGCGCGGTCGCCGCCCTCGCCGTCCTCAACTTCGGCGTGCAAACCTACATGAACCAGGATCTCGCCGTCCGCTATGCCAAGGGCGAGCTCGAGAACTACCACATCCGCCAATCCACCGCCCTCCGCCTCCTTCTCGGCGTGGTCATCGTCGCCGGCACACTCTCGCTCGTCGTGTTTCTCATCCCCATCGACAGCCTGCTGCACCTCGACATCGGCCGCCGCACCGCCCAGCTCACCGCCTACTTCCTCGCCATTCAGGTGCTGCTCAATTTTCTGAACGGATATCTCGCCGGCATCTTCATGGGCGTCGCGCGCGCCCATCGCGGCGCCTACTGGAACAACTTCCAGGCCCTTCTCACGGCGCTCGTCCTCCTCGGCTGCGTCTCGCTTCACCTCCCGTTTCCCGTCCTCGCCGGCGTGCAGGTCGTCACGATGAGCATCGCGATCCTCGCCGTCCTGATCGACATCCGCCGCACCGCCCCCGACATCTTCCCCTCTCTCCGTTACTGGGATCCCGCCGCCGTGAAAGAAATCCTCAAGCCCAGCGGCTACTTCGGCCTCCTCACCATCTGCACCTTTCTCACCTACCAGGCGCCGCTCATCGTCATCCAGCGGCTCCTTGGCCCCGTCGCCGTGGCCGGCTTCATCGTCATGCGCCTCGTCTTCTCCATGTGCCGGCAGATCCTCGCCATGTTCACGCAATCCATGGGCGCAGAGATCACCAATCTCTTCGGCCGCAGCGACTGGCCCTCCCTCTCCCGCCTCTACGACTTCTCTGAGCGCTTCATCTTCTTCCTCATCCCCATCGTCAACGTCGCCGTCCTTATCGGCTCGCCCGTCCTCATTACGCTCTGGATGCACAAGCGCGCCGAACTCTTCAGCCCCTATCCCTATGTGCTCTCCGCAGCCATCTCCATGGTCATCTCGCTCAAGGAGCATAAGTATCAGTTCCAGTTCTCCACCAACACCCACGAAGAGCTCGCCCGCCTCATGTTCTTCTCCTACATCGGCATGATCCTTGTCTCCGTCGCTGCCGTCCATCTCCTCGGCATCGTAGGATTTCTCTGGACATGGCTCGCGGTCGAGATCGTTCAGATCGCGCAGATCGTGCGGCTCAACATGAAGCTCTTCTCCCAGTTCGAGCGCCTCGAGCTCAAGTACCTCCGCCGCCTCTCCGTCCTCTGCACCTGCGCCCTCATCGCCTCACTCCCACTTCTCAACAAGACCGCCGCCCTGCCCATCCTCTGGCAGATCGGCTCCTCCCTCCTCGCCACCGGCCTCCTCACCGCGCTCTGCTGGCCCCTCTTCGGCGTAGGCGAGGTCCTCCGCACCATGACCGCACAGTTCTCCCGCAAACTCGCCTAACCGAAACCCTTAGTCACGGGGCAAAACGCCGCCAGCTCAAAATCTACGTCGCAGCAAATGTCAGGTGGGAAGTTGTCAGCTCTGCTAGGACCCATTACTAGCGCGTTCACGAACCCCCTCCGGAATTTCATGCCGGCCCCGACATGCCCCGGAAGGGGCCAGACGGACGGACCCCACAATCGATGGATGGGATGGACCGGAGTCATCGCCTCGGCCTACAAATGATCTGCGTACCCCATAAGCTTGCCCACGCTGGGCAACAGGACTTTGCCCCTAGAGGTACGCCCTCCCCTAAACCCCAAATCCACACCACGGAAATGTGTCATCCTGAGCCGACGACACATGAAGAAAACACCAGCCAAACTCCGCGTCGGCATCCTCTTCGGCGGCCGCTCCGGCGAGCACGAAGTCTCCCTCCTCTCCGCCGCCTCCATCCTCAAAGCCATCGACAAGAAGAAGTACGACGTCGTCCCCATCGGCATCACCAAGTCCGGCCAGTGGGTCACCGCCCACGACGCGCAGGCACTCCTTGCCGGGTCGCAGCCCCCGTCCAACCCGCTCCTCGCCGGAGACCCCGCCGCCACACCCACGGCCGAGGTCATCCGCAAAAGCGAGCAGCCCGTCCTCATCCCGCCCGCCCCCGCACCCCCTGCTGCCGGCAAAGGCGCCGAGTCCCTCAACCCGCTCGCCCTCTCCGCCTCCTCCGAGCTCGGCCGCCAGTCGCTCGCTCTCGACGTCGTCTTCCCCGTCCTCCACGGGACGTTCGGCGAAGACGGGACCATCCAGGGCCTCTTCGAGCTCGCCGACATCGCCTACGTCGGATCAGGCGTCCTCGGCTCCGCCGCCGGCATGGACAAGGACGCCATGAAAAAGCTCTTCTCCGCCGCGGGCCTGCCCCAGACGCCCTACCTCTCGCTCCTCCGCAGCGAGTGGCGCTCCGACCCGAAGCGCACCACCAAACGCATCGAAGCCACCCTCCGCTACCCGCTCTTCGTGAAGCCCGCAAACCTCGGCTCCTCCGTCGGCATCTCCAAGGTCCACGATCGCTCCGAACTTCCGGCAGCCATGGATCTGGCTGCGAGTTTCGATCGCAAGCTCGTCATCGAGCAGGGCGTCGGCGGCCCCGGCGCCAAGCCCCGCGAGCTCGAGGTCGCCGTCCTCGGCAACGACTCACCCGTCGCCTCCGTCGTCGGCGAGATCGTCCCCGGCGCCGAGTTCTACGACTACGACGCCAAGTACCACTCCGACGCCTCCGTCCCCATCATCCCCGCCAAGCTCTCGAAAGCCGAAGAAAAGCAGATCCGCACTATGGCCATCGCCGCCTTCCGCGCCTGCGACTGCTCCGGCCTCGCCCGCGTCGACTTCCTCATGGAGCCCGCCCGAAAGGGCGCGAAACCCGCGATCTACCTCAACGAGATCAACACCCTCCCCGGCTTCACCTCCATCTCCATGTACCCCAAGCTCTGGGAGGCCACCGGCGTTCCCTACAAGCAGCTCATCGATCGCCTCATCGACCTCGCCCGCGAGCGCCACGCCGAAAAGAAACAGACCTCCTTCGCCCGCGAGTAGTGCCGCCCACCCGGCACACCTCGTGCAAAAGCTCGCCCCAGCGCGCACATCGCGTACCTTGATCTCGGCCCTGGGATCGTGCACCCCCGGTCCCAGGCCGAAACATTCGGCCAAAAGTCCGGGCCAAGAATCAAGGAGCACGCCAACAACGATGCGCATTCTCGCAACAGCATTTCTTCCTCGGCACAGCCGTCATCGCCCAGGGCGCTTCCGTTCACCTCCGCACCAACTCGCTCGAAGCTCCCCTCAGCTTGGCAACGCCAAAGCCCACCTTCTCCTGGCGCAGCGACGCAACCACACCCAACTGGATGCAATCCGCCTACGAGATCCTCGTCGCCACCGACCCCGGTCTCCTCACCAGTGGCAAACCCGACGTCTGGGATGGAGGACGCATCGCCTCCTCCGAGTCCGTCAACATCGCATACAGCGGTCCGCCGCTCAAGGCGCAGCAGCATTACGTCTGGGCCGTCCGCACCTGGGATAACAGGAACCACGCCTCTCTCTCCGCGCCAGCCACCTTCGAGACCGGCCTGATGACGCCCGCCGACTGGAAGGCCGGATGGATCATGCGCCGCGATGACGCCGACATCAAAGAGCACGACGACATGCGCTGGATCTGGCTGCCGCACGCCGACGCAAAGCACGTGGCAAGCTCCACCCCCGCACACTTCCGCTATCAGCTCCACCTCGCAGGGGCACCCCTCGCCGCCAGCCTCCACGTCCTCACGCGCGGCGACTTCATCGCTCACGTTAACGGGCGAGTGACCGGCCATCACAACGAGTGGGGAGCCTTCGACCGTGAAGAAATCCTCCAGGACCTCCACTCCGGCGATAACGAGATCGAGATCGACGTCGTCTCGCCCAAAACAGCCGCCAACACCACCGTACCCGCCGCCTTCGCCGCCTCCATCCACATCACCTCCGCTGACGGCAAGGAGCAGCGCATCACCACTGGTGATCCATGGCAGGTACGCTCCACTCCCGAAGCGCAGTGGCAGCCAGCCGAAGTAGCCGGACCGCTCTCTGAGCCATTCGACATCGGTACAGACCGCAAAGGCGGCGTTGCCGGTCCCGACCGCATCGCCACCGACGCCTCGCTCCTCAGGAAGGACTTCACTCTTCCCAGCCGAGTGAAGCGTGCTCGGCTCACCATCACCGCACTCGGCGCCTATCAGGCCTATCTCAACGGCAAACCCGTCGCCCCGGGCACCCTGCTCTCTCCCGGCTGGACCGACTTCCACAAACGCGTGCTCTACCAGACCTACGACGTCACCTCGCTGCTTGCGCAAGGCCCAAACACCATCGGCGTCATGCTCGGTGGCGGCTGGTACAGCTCACCCATGACGTGGGCCGGCTACCGCGATACACCCGGCCCCAATCTCCTTCGCGCACAGCTCGATCTCGAACTCGCCGATGGATCGCACCAGGCCGTCATCACCGATCCAAGCTGGCTCACCGCTCCATCGCCCATCACCTTCTCCGAGATCTATGGCGGCGAGTCCTACGACGCACGCCTCGCGCAGACCGGCTGGAATACCTCCAGCTTCCACTCGTCCCATTGGACTCCTGCCTTCTCCGCCGATGCACCCTCCGCCTCCCTCGAGCTCACCGCTGAGCCGGATCTTCCCATTCATGACAGCATCGTCCTCCACCCCGCGAAACTCACCCCCGCCAACGACGCCCACGGCACCGTCTACGACATGGGCCAGAACATGGTCGGCAATATCCGCCTCCATATCAGCGGTCATCAAGGCAGCGTCATCCGCCTCCGCTACGCCGAGCGCCTGAACCCCGACGGCAGTCTCTACACGGAAAATCTCCGCAACGCCGACGCTACCGACACCTACGCTCTCGCCGGGAATGGCCCTGAGACCTGGACCCCGGCCTTCACCTTTCACGGTTTCCGCTACGTCGAGCTCTCCGTCCTTACCAAAACTGACGTAGCCGCTCCCTCGCTTGCCACCATCGAGGGGCTCGTCCAGAACAGCCTGCCCGACGTTCCCTCCGTTCGCCTCACCAGCTCGAGCCAGATCCTCAACAAGATGAACGAGCTCGGCGCCTGGGGGCAGCGCGGCAACTTCGTCTCCATTCCCACCGACTGCCCGCAGCGCGACGAACGCCTCGGCTGGATGGGCGACGCCGGCGCCTTTTGGCGCACCGGCACCTTCAACTTCGACATCGACGCCTTCACCCACAAGTTCATGCTCGACGTCACCGATGCCCAGACCGCGGCCGGAGCATTCTCGGACGTCTCTCCGAACCTCCTGGGAGACGGCCCCGGAGCCCCCGGGTGGGGCGATGCCGGCGTCTTCATCCCCTACGCCGCCTGGCTCCAGTACGGCGACACCGCCGTCGTCCAGCGCTCCTGGCCAGCCATGGAACGCTGGCTGGACTTCATCGGCAAGAGCAACCCGGACTTCCTGCGCCGCAAGGAGCTCGGCAACAACTACGCCGACTGGCTCGCACCCGACGAGAACACCCCCAAAGACCTCATCGCCACCGCCTACTGGGCGCTCATCGCCCGCGAGATGGCCGAGATGGCCACAGCCCTTCACCGCCCCGATGACGCTGCGAAGTACAAAGAGCTTTACGACCACATCTCCACCGCTTACCGCGCCGCCTACGTCCACGAGGATGGCAGCGTCGCCGGCAACACCCAGACCGCCTACCTCGCCACCGTCTTCACCGGCATCGCCCCCGAAGCGCAGCGTCCCGAGCTCGTCAACCGCCTCGTAAAGGACATCCAGGCGCACGGCAACCACCTCACCACCGGCTTCCTCGGCACACCCTTCCTCCTCTCCGTGCTCGACGCCAATGGGCACTCCGATCTCGCCTTCAAACTCCTGCTCTCAGACACCTACCCGTCCTGGGGGTACATGGTCAGCAAGGGCGCAACCACCTGGTGGGAGCGCTGGAACGGCGACACCGGCGATCCCAGCATGAACTCCTATAACCACTACGCCTTCGGCTCCGTTATGGCCTGGGTCTATCGCCGCGCCGCCGGCATCGACACTGATCCCTCCGGCGCCGGCTTCCACCACCTCACCGTCGCCCCGCTCTTCGACCCCGCCTTGCCCCAGCTCCACACCGAGTACGACTCCGCCTACGGCACCGTCGTCTCCGACTGGCAGCAAAGCAAGCACCGCTTCACGGTCACCATCCCGCCAAACACAACAGCCACGGTGACCCTGCCGCAGCACAAGCCCGAAGACATCGGTAGCGGAGCCCACACCTACACCATCCAGTAGCCTGCACCGACCTTAGAGCACCCGGCTGTGCCGGTATCCACCCGCCGTCAGCGCAGCGAGCAGCTCGGCTACCTGCTCGCGCCCGCGCGTCTCCATCGTGATGTCGATCACTGTGTCTCCAAGACTCACGCCGTAGTACGCCCGGTTGTACAGCGTGTCCATGATGTTGGCACGATGGCTCGCAATCAGCTGGGTCAACTCCGCCAAAGCTCCCGGCCGGTCCAGCAGATGAATTCGTAGCCGGATCAGTCGTCCATCCTGCACCAGGCCGCGCTCGATGATCCGGTTCAGCAGCGTCACATCGATATTGCCGCCGCACACCAGCACCGCTGTATGCGCCTGCGGCCTCAGCAACGCAGATTTCCTCTGCAGCACCGCGGCCAGTGCCGTCGCCCCCGCACCCTCCGCCAGCGTCTTCTCCCGCTCCAGCAGCATCAGGATCGCCGACGCGATCTCGTCCTCATCTACCGTCACAATCTCGTCGACATACTTTGCCACCATCGGGAACGTGACCGCGCCCGCCCTCCGCACCGCAATCCCATCGGCGATCGTGGTCGCCGGATCCACCGTCACCGGTCCACCCACGGCCATCGCCTCCATCATCGAGGGCAGCCGCGACGTCTGCACCCCAATTACCTTTACCTCCGGTCGCGAAGCCTGAACACAAGCCTCCTTGATCGCGCACGCAATGCCGCCGATCAGTCCGCCGCCGCCGATCGGCACCACCACCGCCTCCAGCCGCGGCACCTGCTCCAGCAGCTCCAGCCCGATCGTCCCCTGTCCGGCCATCACCGCCGCGTCGTCGAACGGATGAATAAATGTCATCCCGTTCTCCCCGCAGATCCTCCGTGCCTCGGCATACGCCTCGTCGAAGTTAGCCCCGTGCAGCAGCACCTCGGCGCCGAAGTTGCGCGTGGCCGTCACCTTCACCAGCGGCGTCTGCTGCGGCATCACGATCATGCTCCGGATCCCGCGCGTCGTCGCATGGTGAGCCACACCCTGCGCATGATTGCCCGCGCTCGCCGCAATTACCCCGCGTTCCGCCTGCTCCGGCACCAGCATCGCAATCTTGTTCAAGGCCCCGCGCTCCTTGAACGAGCCCGTCATCTGCAGATTCTCGAGCTTCAGATACACCTGCTGCCCCGTCAGCCCGGACAGCATCTCCGAGTGCGCACACGGTGAGTAGTAGATCGCCTCCCGTATCCGCTCACGCGCAGCAAGGACGTCCTCGAGTCCAATGGCAGTCTTTTCCAGTTCACTCGGCATACGCTACAGACTAACCAATCCGCTCGCGGCCGGCTCACCCAGGTCAGCTCCGCTCAGCCCTGCAGATGTCCCATGCAACGGTCCAGCACCTCGTTGACCAGGCGCAGCTCCTCCGCCTTGGTCCCCCGCCAGACCGTCTTCTCGATCGCCTTCGAAAGCAGCTCCGCCTTCGCCAGCAGGGCCATTCCCTCCGCTGCAAGGGACCGCGTCACCAGCCGATCGTTCTCCGCGTCCTTCCCCCGCACGATCCACCCTTCGCGCTCCGCACGACCCAGAAATCCCTGCGCCGTCTGCGGCGTCACCCGGCACGCCCGCGCCAGCTGCGCTCCCGAGGCCCCCGGGTGCTGCCGGATGGCGTCCAGCATCTGCATCTGCGCCGTCGTCACTCCCATAGGCTTCAACTCCTCGTCCAGCCTCCCGCGAAATGCGATCAGCAGATGCTTCATCCGCCGCAATGTCTGCCGCTGCGCCTCCGCTGCACCCTTTGGGGAAGATGTCGTCATATCAGCTTCCTGATACTCTATCAGCGAGCCTGATATGCCCGACCAGCACATCCACGAAGCCGAATGGAAGCCGAAGCATAATCCCTGGGCCATCGCGCTCACGGTCACGCTCGCGACCTTCATGGAGGTCCTCGACACCTCCATCGCCAACGTCGCCCTCCCGCACATCGCCGGCTCGCTCGGCGCCAGCCAGGAAGAGGCCACCTGGGTCCTCACCAGCTACCTGGTCTCGAGCGCCATCGTCCTCCCCATCTCAGGCTGGCTCTCCAATCGCTTCGGCCGCAAGCGCTTCTACATGACCTGCGTCGGCATCTTCACCGTCTGCTCACTGCTCTGCGGCCTCGCTCCTTCACTTCCCATCCTCATCATCGCCCGCATCCTCCAGGGCGCAGGCGGCGGAGGCCTCGCCCCCAGCGAGCAGGCCATCCTCGCAGATACCTTCTCCGTCGCCAAGCGCGGCCAGGCCTTCGCCGTCTATGGCATGGCCGTCGTCGTCGCCCCCGCCATCGGCCCCACCCTCGGCGGCTGGATCACCGACAACTACAACTGGCACTGGATCTTTTTCATCAACATCCCCATCGGCCTTATCTCCCTCTGGCTCTCGCACCGCATGGTCGAGGACCCGCCCAACATCACCGCGCACAAAGGTGAGAAGAAGCCCGTCGACTTCACCGGCCTCGCACTCGTCGCCTCCGGCGTCGGCTGCCTCGAGTTCTTCCTCGACAAGGGCCAGGAGAAGGACTGGTTCGGCGATCCCATGATCCGCGTCGCCGCCATCGTCGCCGTCGTCCTCCTCGTCACCTTTGTCATCTGGGAGTGGCGCCACCCCGACCCCATCGTCGATCTCCGCCTGCTCCAGAACCGAAACTTCGGCACCGCCGTCTTCCTCCAGCTCATCCTCGGCATGGTCCTCTTCGGGTCCACCGTCCTCATCCCCCAGTACCTCCAGACGATGCTCGGCTACACCGCCGAACGCGCCGGCATGGCCCTCTCTCCCGCCGGCTTCGTCATGATGGCCATGATGATGGTCGCCGGACGCTCCCTCGGAAAATTCGACCCGCGCATCATGGTCGCTATCGGCTACGTCGCCGTCGCCGCCGGCCTCTTCAACCTCACCCGCCTCTCGCTCGATTCCTCGTTCGGCCAGGTCACCCTTTGGCGCGCGCTCCAGGTCGTCGGGCTCCCCTTCGTCTTCATCCCCATCTCCACCCTCAACTACGTCGGCGTCCCCCGCTCGAAGTCCAACCAGATCTCCTCGCTCTCGAACTTCGCCCGCAACCTCGGCGGCTCCGCCGGCACCGCCCTCCTCACCACCTTTCTCGCCCGCACCGCCCAGACCCACCAGGTGCAGCTCGCCGCCAACGTCGTGCCGGGCAGCGTCCCCTATCAGCGCTACATCGGCGGCATGGCCAGCATGCTTCAGTCCGCCGGCATGTCCGCCGCGCAGGCCACCCAGACCGCCGTCGGCTACGCCTACCAGCAGATGCTTCGCCAGGCCACCATGCTCAGCTACAAGAACGCCTTCGCCCTGCTCTCCGCCGCCATCCTCTGCCTCACTCCTCTGCCCTTCCTCATGCGCCTGCCGAGTAAGGCGGAGAAGCCCGCTCCCGAAGAGCTTGCTGCTCACTGATCCCGGGTGGCCTGCTCGTAAGCCTCGCTGGCAGAGTACCTTTGGTTATTCGTACCCGTTTATCCGAAGCTCAGGGACCCAGCGGGGTGTTACTGTGGGTGGCAATTGGAGATCGCGCTTAACACGGAGCTCGCAGACAACCCCGAGAGCCCCAAAGCCGTCTTCTTCTTACACATGCAATAAGCCTGCTCCTCTGCAAGTCTTCTCGGTCTGCCCAGTTTTTCAAACCTGCGACTGGAGACTGTTATGGCCACGCCCGGAGCTCCACTGCACTTCCCGTCCACGGTTCCCCCCGTCCTCGCCTCAAACCTCGAGTCCCGCTACCCCTTCGAGCCGCAGACTCCTGACCCGCCGGTCACCCTCTCTTCCCGTCTCTTCTCCATGGCGTTTCAGCCGATAGTCGACCTGGAGACCACAAGCGTGGTCGCGTATGAGGCGCTCGTCCGCGGCCTCGCAAACGAGCCCGCCGCCAGTATCCTCTCAGCCTCCCGCCTCAGCAGCCGCGCCAAGATCGATCGTGCCTGCCGCTGCACCGCCATCGAAATCGCCTCCGCCGTGGGCCTGCTCGAGTCCGGCGCTGACCTTTCCATCAATATCAACGCCCGAGCCGCATCCGACGACCTCGCCAGCCTCGCCGCAACCGCGGCCGCAGCCGATTGCGCCGGCATCCCGCTCAGCCGCCTCATCTTTGAGATCACCGAACAGGAACGCCTCCGCGATCCCGCACAGCTCGAGGCGAGCGTTCATCACCTTCGTGAGCGCGGCCTCCGCATCGCCATCGACGACTTCGGCGCAGGCTTCGCTGGACTGTCACTGCTCACGGAATTCCGCCCCGACATCCTCAAAGTCGACATCGCGCTCACCCGCGACATCCACAGGCGGATCGCCAGCCGCGTTATCGTCCGCTCCATCCTGCAGATCTGCGTCGACCTCGACATCCAGCTCATCGCGGAAGGGGTCGAAGAGGCGCATCAGGCTGCCGTCCTTGAGGACCTTGGCGTCCGCTACATGCAGGGGAACTACTTCGCGGAGCCTGCCTTTGAGGCGCTTCCCATCTGGCCCGCAGCCTAGCTGACGGTCAATCTCGTCGCGCACGAAACCGGTTCGCGCGCGCGAACTCTTCCCGCAGCTCCGGCGTCCGCAGATTCTCCCGGATGTGCTGTAGCTCCTGCTCAAGCGCCTGCAGGGCGTCCGCAACCGCTGCCGTATTGGTCATCGCTACATCCCGCCACATGCTGTAAGGACTAGCCCCGAGCCGCGTCGTCTCCCGCAGCGCCCGCCCCCCGATTGCAGCGATCTCCGCATCCTCCCCGAACCGCTCCTCAAGCGTCGCCGCCAGCGCCGTCGACAGCATCTGCGGCAGGTGGCTCACCCACGCCAGCAACTCGTCATGCCGCGCCGGATCGAGATCTCGCGTCTTCGCGCCCATCCCCTGCACGCACCGACGCCACTCCTCGGCCGCCGGCGTAGGCTCGCTCACCGGGGTGAAGAGCCACATCGCATTCTCGAACAGACCGGCGTCACCCAGCTCGGCGCCCCCGCGTTCCTTTCCCGCCATCGGATGACCCGGCAGGAAGTGCGCTCGTCCCGGCCGGTTGTAGAGCGCCCGCGCATGCTTCGCGATCGTCTCCTTGGTGCTGCCCACATCCGTCACGAGCTGATCTTCCCCAAGCACCTCGGAGAGGCGCTCCATCCAGTCCAAAACCCCCAGCACCGGCGTCGCGAGCACAACGACATCTGAATCGCGGGAGACGAGACCCTCCCCCCACGTATCGAGCTTGACCTCGTTGAAAGCGAGCGTTCGCAAGGCCCGGGATCGCTCCGTTTCGTCTCGATCGATGCCGATCAGCTCGCCCTCGAAGCCGCTCCGCCGCAAGGCCAGGGCCACCGACGTCCCGATCAGGCCCGTCCCGACGATGGTGATGCGCTTGAACATGAGAGGACGCGCCTAGGCCACCGTCCGCCCAACCACCGGCGCAATCTTTCGGAGCTGCTCCATCAGCTTCTCCAGCTGGTCCGGATACAGGCTCTGCGCGCCATCGCTCATCGCCTTATCCGGGATTCGGATGCATCTCCATCAGCAGCCCATCCGCACCCGCCGCCACCGCTAGCCAGCGCCATCGCCGGCACCAGGTCGCGAATCCCCACGCCATGCGACGGATCGCCCAGCACCGGCAGGTGCGTCAGCTTCTTCAGCACCGGAATCGCCGAAATATCCATCGTGTTGCGCGTATACGTCTCAAACGTCCGGATGCCGCGCTCGCACAGCATCAGGTCGTAGTTGCCGCCGCTCAGGATGTACTCCGCGCACAGCAGCACCTCTTCAATCGTCGCCGAGATCCCGCGCTTCATCAGCACCGGCTTCCGCACATGCCCCAGCTCGCGCAGCAGGTTGAAGTTCTGCATGTTCCGCGCGCCCACCTGGAAGCAGTCGATATACGGCAGCATCAGCTCGATCTGCGAGATCTCCATCACCTCCGTGATCACCAGCAGGCCCGTCTCGTCCGCCACATCGCGCAGCAGCTTCAGCCCCTCCAGCCCCATGCCCTGGAAGCTGTACGGCGAGCTCCGCGGCTTGAACGCTCCGCCACGCAGAAACTGCGCCCCCGCCGCCGCCACCTGCTTCGCGCTCAGCAGGATCTGCTCCCGCGACTCCACCGAGCACGGCCCCGCCATCACCACCACCTGCTCGCCCCCCACCACCACGCCGTTCGGAAACGTGACCCGCGTCCCCTCCGGCTTGAACCCGCGTCCCGCCAGCTTGTACGGCGACGAGATCCGGTACGCATCATGCACGCCCGCCAGCACCTTGAACTCCGTCACCTCGAAGTGATCCGGCGTCCCCACACCCGCCAGGATCGTCTGCGCCTCCCCCGTCGTCCGGTGGACATTGAATCCGAGCTCCACCATCCGCTCGATCACCTGCTGGATATGCTCTTCGGTTGCCGTATTCTGCATCGCTACAATCATCGTCTCGCGTCTCTTCCCTGGTTCAATTTCGCTTCACATCCGGTTACAGATCGCATCCCTGCACCCGCCTGCCCTAATCCATGTCTCGCCGCTGCAGCGTCCGCATCACGTCGATAATGCGCTCGTACACATGCAGCATCTCGGCATCCGCCCAGCGGCCCGGGATTGATCGCTTCGCACATGATCGAAGACCTCCTGCTCCCGCTTGCGGCTCATAGATCGGAAGCTGCCATCGTCTGCTTCAACATCCCGATCGCCCTCGCCGCCTCCGCTCGCTTGCTGATCAGGCCAACAATCTGCTCATCCAGCTCATCGATCTGCGTACGCCAGTCTGAGATCTCCATCAGCCGTCCCGTCCTTCTGAACTTGTCATCAACACCGTGCTCACAACTCTGCCAAACGCGCAGCCCTCATGATACCCGCGCCGCCATCACGCCCTGAGACTGCGGACGAACTCTCCAACCGCTCTCGCCTCGCTCCGCCGCGTCACTCTTCTCGATCAAGCTCACAATCGCACTCCCAACAATCGCCGCATCCGCAAACTCTCCCACCGCCCGCACATGCTCCGCATTTGAAATCCCAAACCCCACCGCAATCGGCAGTCGTCGTAAACCGCCGCAAGCCGCGCCACCAGCTCCTCCGCATCACCCGCCACCTTGTCCTGCGTCCCCGTAATCCCCACCCGCGAGATCGCATACACAAACCCTTCGCTCACCTCGGCAATCGCCTCTCAACCGCTTATCCGTACTCGTCGGCGCCGCCAGAAACACCGGCTGCAGCTTCGCCTCACGCATCGCCTCCAGATACTCCCCCGCCTCTTCCACAATCATGTCCGTCAGCAGCACTCCATCCGCGCCCGCCTCCGCCGCCGCCGCGCAGAACTCCTCATCCCCATCCGCACCACCGGGTTCAGATAGCTGAACAGCACCAGCCCACACTCCGGCCGCGCCGCCCGCAACTCCTTCGCAAGCGCCAGCACATCCATCAGCCGCACCCCGCGCGCCACCGCCCGCTCACTCGCCCGCTGAATCACCGGCCCATCCGCCAGCGGATCAGAGAATGGCACCCCCAGCTCAATCACATCCGCACCCTTATCGATCGCCGCCAGCGCAATCTCCCGCGTCGTCGCGAGACTCGGATCGCCCGCCGTCAGGTACACCACCAACCCCGGCTTCCCTTTGAACTCAATCGCCATTGCTACCGCGTCTCCCTATCGTGTCCCAAGATTCTCCGCCCGCACCGGCTCCGCGCCCGCCAGCTTCAGCTCCCGCGCCAGGATCCCCATATCCTTATCCCCGCGCCCCGAAAGATTCACCATCAGCACATCCGTCCTTCGCCATCCCCGGAGCCATCCGCATCGCCTCCGCCACCGCATGCGCGCTCTCAAGCGCCGGCAGAATCCCCTCCGTCCGGCTCAGCGTCACCGTCGCCTTCAACGCATCCTCATCCGAGCACGACACATACGTCGCCCGCCCCGAGTCATGCAGCATCGCATGCTCCGGCCCCACACTCGCATAGTCCAGCCCCGCGCTCACCGAGTGCGTCGGCTCACCTGCCCGGCATCATTCTGCAGCACATACGAGTACGTTCCCTGCAGCACCCCCGGCACACCGCCGCCCGTCCTTCTGAAACCGCGCCGCATGCTCGCCCAGCCCCGATCCCGCGCCCGCCCGCCTCGACGCCCATCAGCCGCACGGTAGCATCCGGGATGAACTCATAGAACGCCCCAATCGCATTCGACCCGCCGCCCACGCAAGCCACAATCGCCTCCGGCAGCTTGCCCTCTCGCTCCAGCATCTGCGCCCGCGCCTCGCGCCGAGATCACCCGGTGAAAGTTCCGCACCATCGTCGGATACGGATGCGCCCCCAGCGCACTCCCCAGGATGTAGTACGTCGTCCGCACATTCGTCACCCAGTCCCGCATCGCCTCGTTGATCGCGTCCTTCAGCGTCGCCGAGCCCGCACCCACGCCGCGCACCTCCGCCCCCAGCAGCCGCATGCGGTACACATTCAGCTCCTGCCGCCGCATGTCCTCCTCACCCATGTAGATCACGCACTCCAGCCCCAGCAGCGCGCACACCGTCGCCGTCGCCACCCCATGCTGCCCCGCGCCCGTCTCGGCAATGATCCGCTGCTTGCCCATCCGCCGCGCCAGCAGCCCCTGCCCCAGCGCGTTGTTGATCTTGTGCGCGCCCGTATGCAGCAGGTCCTCGCGCTTCAGATAGATCTTCGCCCCGCCCAGCTGCTCCGTCAGCCGCTTCGCAAAGTACAGCGGCGTCGGCCGCCCGCAGTAGTTCTGCAGCAGGTCATCCAGCTCCGCCTGAAACGCCGGATCCGCCTCGCGCCTCCGCATACGCCTCCTCCAGCTCCTCAAGCGCCGCCATCAGCGTCTCCGGCACATACCGCCCGCCGTACACCCCAAACCGCCCCGCCGCCGACTTCACCGGGCCCGCCGGATTCACCATCGCCGCCATCGAACTCATCGCCCAACCCTCCTCGCCACACACAAAGCAAAAGCCGCAACCAGATCGGTCGCGGCTCGTGGGTCTCTCAAATCAACTGAACTCTAACGCTGAACTCTCAGATGACAGATCCCGCCGCGGCCGCTACCGGGTACCAGTAGCGGAACGTAAACGGGAATCGGCTGGGGCAGTTCGTCATCACGCCCTCTACCTTACATCGATGGGCCATTCGCCGCAACCGCCCCACTCGGCCTCTCAAATCTTCTGCACCCGCTGCACATCCCGCACCCCAGGCACTCGCCGCAGATTCTGCACCAGCTTGTTCAGGTGCCGCACATCCACCGTCTCCACCACAAAGTCCACCACCGCGCTTCCATCCGCCGCCGGCTTCGTATCCACGCTTCGGATATTCGTCCCATCATCGGAGATGATCGCCGTAAACTCCTTCAGCATCCCCTGTCGGTCATCGCAAAGCACCGTCAGCTTCACCGGATACGTCTGCTGCTTCGCGGTCGCAGCCCCATCCGCGCTCGGCAGCTCCGCCCACTCCACCTGGATCCGCCGGTCCGACTCGTACAGCAGATTCTGCACATTTGGGCAGCTTCTCGCATGCACCGCAACGCCCTTGCCCCGCGTCACATAGCCCACAATCTCTTCGCCACGGATTGGGTTACAACAGCGCGCTCGGTACACCAGCAGATCGTCCTGCCCCTCCACCTGCAGCGAGTCCGATCCGCGCCCAAAGAACACGCGCTTGACCGCCTCCGACATCTGCCCCACCACGTTGCCGACGACGCCGGGCTCCTGCGCCTCCGCCTCCGCCGGCGCCGTCGACCCCGGCTCCAGCTTGTTCAGCACCTGCCGCGCCGAGTACTTCCCAAACCCCACGCCCGCCAGCAGCTCCGGCTCCGAACCCAGGCCGTAGATCCCCGCCACCCGCGTGTAGTCCTCGGTGCCAAACTTCGTCAGCGACACCTTGAACTTTCGCGCCTCGCGATCCAGCAGCTTCTTCCCAATCTCGATCGCGCGCTCACGCTGATGCTCGTTCAGCCAGTGCTTGATCTTGTTCCGCGCCCGCGAGCTCTTCGTAAAGCTCAGCCAGTCACGGCTCGGCGCATGCCCCGCCTGCGTCATCACCTCGACAATGTCGCCGTTGCGCAGCCGCGTCCGCAGCGGCACAATGCGCCCGTTCACCTTGGCGCCCGTCGTCGTGTTCCCCACCTCGGTATGGATCGCATAGGCGAAATCGATCGGGCTCGCATCCTTCGGCAGCACCACGACCTTGCCCTTCGGAGTGAACGTGTACACCTCCTCCGGGTACAGATCGATCTTGAGCGTCGACATGAACTCGTTCGGATCGCTCATCTCGCGCTGCCATTCCATCAGCTGCCGCACCCACGCCAGCCTCTGCTCATCCTTGGCCGTCACGTTGTCACTGGCCTTGTACTTCCAGTGCGCCGCAATGCCCTCCTCGGCCACGCGATGCATATCCTCCGTGCGAATCTGCACCTCGAACTGGTGCCCGCCCTCCGCGATCAGCGTCGTGTGCAGCGACTGGTACAGATTCGGCCGCGGCATCGCGATAAAGTCCTTGATCCGTCCCGGCACCGGCCGCCACACGCTATGGAGCAGACCCAACACCGCATAGCAGTCCTGCACCGTCTGGCAGATCACCCGGATCGCCAGGAGGTCATACACCTGGTCCACCGGAATCTGCTGGCTTTGTAACTTTTGTTGGATCGAATACAGCCGCTTGATTCGCGACTCCACACGTCCCTGGATGTGGTGCTCCGCCAGCTTCGTCTCGAGCTCGCCCACAATCCGCTGCAGAAAGCTCTCACCCTCGCCGCGCAGCGCATCCACCTCGTCCGACACCTGCGCGTACGTGTACGGGTCCGTATACCGGAACGCCAGATCCTCAAGCTCCCCGCGCAGCTTGCCCATCCCCAGCCGGTGCGCCAGCGGAGCAAAGATCTCCAGCGTCTCCCGCGCAATCTTCTGCTGCTTCTCCGGCTTCAGGTGCTCGAGCGTCCGCATGTTATGGAGCCGGTCCGCCAGCTTGATGATCACCACGCGCACATCCGTCACCATCGCCAGCAGCATCTTGCGGATGTTCTCTGCCTGGTGATCCTCGCGATTCGCAAACTTGATCTTGTCGAGCTTCGTCACACCCTCGACGATGTGCGCTACCTGGTCGTTGAACTGCTTCGCAATCTCGTCCGACGTGATGTTCGTGTCTTCGACCGCATCATGGAGCAGCCCCGCCGCAATCGCAGTCGAGTCCATCTTCAGCTCGGCCAGCACCTGGCCCACCTCGAGCGGATGGATGATGTACGGCTCACCGCTGGCACGCTTCTGCCCCGCATGCTGCCGCACGCAGAACACCCAGGCCTTGCGGATAATCTCCAGGTCATCCCCGGGCCGGTTCGCATGCACCGTCTCGAGCAGCCTCTGGAAGCGCTCATCGATCGACGCCTGCAACGGATCGGTGGACGCCCCAGGCATCAAGCTTGCGCCATGCTCCAGCATCGTTCCCAGCGACGAAACGAAGCTCCCGCTCGGTTCATCAAGAGCCGGCAGCTCACCCGTTCCATCTGTCCCTGTCGCGGGTGGAGATCCCGTCGCCACCAGCCGGCTCGCCGCCACGGGAAGAGCCGCCTCGAGCTCGATCCCCGCATCCGTCCTCAGCGCCTCCGCCTCACCCTCAAAGCCAGCACGAGACCCCGGCTTCGGGTCTATCTGCGAGCTGGCCGGCGGAACACTTGCCATAGTTCATTATAGGCTGGCCAAAAATTCATCGAAATCCCCTCCAGCACGTCACCAAGCTCCACCTCCAACACACCGAGAGTCTGAATCCCCGCCCACCCCACGGACGTCAGTATGTTCGTGCCCCTCACAGTTCCCTCCCTCCGCCAAACCGCGGCACTGCTGCTTTTGCTCGCCTCGCCGTTCACCCTGCACGCGCAAACCTCGCGACCCCACGCCTCCCATCCCTTGGTCGTCGGCTACTTCGGCCAATGGAGCCTCTACGACCACTTCCTCGTCAAAAACCTCGTCACGGGCGGCGCCGCCGACCAGCTCGACCAGATCAACTACGCCCAGGGCTTCGTGACCAACGGTCGCTGCTCCGTAGCCGACCCCCACGCCGACACCGACATCGCCTTCTCCGCCCAGGACTCCGTCAACGGCCGCGCCGACGACCCCTCGACCACCTTTCACGGCAACTTCCACCAGATAGCCGAGCTCAAGCGTCTCCACCCCCGCCTCAAGGTCCTTATCTCCCTCGAGGGCCGCGCCTCCGACTTCGCCGCCGACGCCCAGCCCGCCGCCCGCGACGCCTTTGTCCGCTCCTGCGTCGACATCTTCCTCCGCGGCCACCTCGCCGGCAGCGGCAACGTCCCCGCGACCATCCCCGACCAGCCCCGCCTCTTCGACGGCATCGACCTGGACTGGGAGTACCCCGGCCCCGATAACGCCGCCAACTTCCTCGCTCTGCTCACCGAGTTCCGTCACCAGATGGACGCCGTCCGTCCCGGCCTCCGCCTCACCGTAGCCGTCGGTCCCTCGCCCCACATGTACCCCGGCGTCGACATGGTCGCGGTCAGCAAGCTCGTCGACCAGGTCGGCATCATGAACTACGACTACATCGGCCCCTGGAGCCACACCACCGGCTTCCTCGCCCCGCTCTACACGGACAACCCCCGGGGCGGCTCCGTCGAAAAGAGCATCCTCGACTTCAAGCAAGCCGGCATCCCCGCCTCCAAGCTCCTCCTCGGCCTGCCCTTCTACGGCTACGGCTGGAACTCCGTCCCCACCGCCCGCGACGGCCTCTTCCAGCCCGGCCAGGGCATCCGTGGAGATCGCCCCTTCCCCTACTTCGAGTCGCTCCTCGCCCCCGCCACCGTCCCGCCGCCCCCGCACCCCGTCGAGCCGCCTGCCGCCACGCCCCCCACGCTCAAGCCCACCTCCACGGCCCTCCCCCCGCGAGAGACCACCCCCGCTCCAGCGCCGCAGCCCTACGTTCGCCACCGCGATCCCATCTCCCACGCACCGTGGCTCTTCGACGGGCAAACCTTCTGGACCTTTGAAGACCCCATCTCCATCGGCTACAAGGCCGAGTTCGCGAAAGCCCAGCACCTCGGCGGCGTAATGGCCTGGGAGCTCAGCGAAGATTCCCCATCCGCCGCCCTCATCAAGGCCGCCCGCCACGGCCTCCACCACCCAACCAAAACTCCCTGACGCCCTACCGCGAACTCACCCGGTAAAACGTGTACTTCGCCGTATACGGCACCCCGTCCTCAACGCAGCCGGTAGTTGACCGTAATCTGCGTCTTGCCCTCGACCGGCTGCCCATGCTCCATCTCCGGCCTGAACCGCCACTGCCAGATCGCATCCATCGCCGACCGGTTGAACCCGTACGCCCCCTGCACCACATCCATCCGACGCACCGTCCCATCCTTCGATAGAAACGCGTTCAACACCACGGTCGCCTCCGTATGCGCCCGCAGTGCATCCGCGGGATACAGCGGCGTCTTCGAACTCACCACCTTGTTCCCGGCTGAGCTCACCTCTACCTTGGGCCTGCCATCTCCTGTCGAAGCCCTCGCCGGCACCGTCCCCGGCAACGGCACAGCAGCGTTCGCGACCGGAACAGATGCCACCACTATCGGCGGAGCAGCGGCACTCTTCTCGGGTGTCTTCACCGGCGTCGCCGCAGCGTGCACCGAGGATCCCTTCTCCGGCGTCTTGCTCGCCTTCGTCTCAGCGCACCGTGGCCGCTTTCCGCACAGGCGCCGGCTTCGGCTCCGTACCCGGCAATTCCCTCGTCCCCAATCCCGCCGCTGCGGCCGCGGAATCCCGCTCCCTGGTTCGTTCCACCTCGCCGGCCGAGACCGTCTCGCTCTCAGGCGCAGCCGCCGCGGGAGCCTTGGCCACCGGAACACTCGCACCGCCAGCAGCCCCGGTATGAGCCGCGCCCGCCATCGCAGCCACACTCTTCGCCGGAGTCGCCGCCGCACTCTGCCCGCCCAGCGGCGGCCAAAGCCGGGCCAGCCCTGCTATGCCCAGGATCCCGAACACCAGCGCCACACCCGCCATCCACACCCCAGCCCTGTGTCTCCATTCGAGCGGAAGCCGCCTGCCCCTCTCCGGCTCCGCCGCCCGCGTGACCAGAGGAACCCCGACCCCGGCCGTCTCCGTCTCAATCTCGTCCAAACCTTCGCCCGCGCTCCCCTTCCAAAGCGCATCCGGTGCACTCCCCCGCACCTCCCCGGTACGCTCGGTCGCAGGCACGGCCCGGTCCTTCTCCTGATCCCAGTCCCTCGTCTGATCCGGGCTCCTCTCGCGTAACGCGTCCAGGGCCGCCCAGCTTCGCCCGCCGCTATACCCGTTCGCAGCCTCGTGCCCGCCCGCGCTCGTCCCATTGCCCGCCTCAGCCGCCCCGGACGCCGCGTGACCCATCTCCCAGCTCACCGCTTCCGGCACTGTCCAAGGCCCATCACGGTCCGGAACCTCCGTCCCTGGCCCATCCCCACTCTCGGCCGGTCGCCTCCCGGCTCCGCGCAATGTCTGCGAAAGATCCTCTACATGCGGCTCCAGCCGGCTAATCCGCCGGTCGATGTCATCCAGGTAAACCTTCAATTCCCGGATCGCAAGCTCCACCCTGTCCTGCGACCCCGCGATTACGCCCCCCGCAACCAGCTCCGGCGGAGCCGCCCCCGTATCCTCGACCTCCGGCGTCCTCCGCTCGGGCTCCTCCCCAATCAACGCCGCCACGGGCTCCTCTCGAACCCCGCTCATCTCCATCATGTCGCCGAATCTGCTCGCCCTCTGAACGCCTCTCGCGCCTAACGCTCCGCCCTCAGCCACCCCCGCTTCAGCCGAAGCTCCCGTTGCCACGTCGGTCCCGCCACGCGCACCGGCGACGCCCTCGTCCACTCTCCCCATCGACCCGTCCGCGGAATCCCGCCATCCGCCAACCGCGTCCAGCAGCACCCGGAGCACACCCACGGTGTTGCCAACCCCCATCACCGGCGACCTTCCGTCGACCAGCTCCTCCCCGCCCGCCGCCAGACCGACCAGCGTCAGCATCTCCTCGCTTGATATGTCGCCCTGCTCCTGGTCGCGAACACCCCGCGCCATCGCGGACATATCCGTCCGAAACGCCTTGCTCTCCGTCAGCTTCTGTCCAAGAGATCCAAAGCTCTCCGGAAGCCCATACCGAAGCCCGTGAAACACAAGGAGCCGCTGGAGCTCTCCGATATGGCTCCTGAAACGTTCCGCCGTCGTGTGTGCATCGCAAAACAGTTCCATGGGGACACGTCTCCTGAAAATCAACCGGACCTCTTTCGGTCCAGCTCAGAGAACCTCTCGCGTCAAGTCGTTCAGGTGTTCCGGCAGTGCTCTGACAAGCGCGGCTGCGCACAAAAAAGTCTACTCGCGCACATCGCCGAAGGGGGAGAACTTTCTGCTGCAAGCACCCTCCTCGTCAAGCCGGCGGTAACCCGCCTCCCGTGGCCTCTTCGACCTCCCCGATCTCCGAACCCGTCAGCCAGAGCCGGGGGGAGAACATCTCGGATTGGCTGGACGCCCGTAGCCAACTCGGTGTCCACGCGACCCACGAGCTCGCAAAAAAGAATGTTCGGGACGACAAGAGTCGAACTGGCAACCTCACCCACCATCGTGAGCTTCGGCCAAAAAGAAATGGTCGGGACGACTAGATTCGAACTAGCGACCTCACCCACCCCAAGGGTGCGCTCTACCAGGCTGAGCCACGTCCCGACTTCAATGCCGATCCGCCCGAAAGGGCCGAACCGCAGGGTATACCAACAGCCCCAAGTGTACACGAGCCGCTTACGATTCACCCACCCCAGCGCGTAAGCCTCAGTGCGTCGGAGCCACAAACTCCTTCGGCAAAGCTCCACCCTCGCCAAAGAAAAACTCGTTCATCTGCTCCACCAGGAACTCCTGCGCTTCCCTCGTCCACGGCTGCAGCCGGTACTCGTTCAACAGCATCTTCTGCCGCTCCACCCACTCGCCCCATGCCTTTTTGCTCACGCTCTTGTAGATCTTCTGTCCAAAATCCGAGTCAAACGGCGGCTCGTCCAGCCCCTCCATCTCCGCCTTGTACTTCGCGCAAAACACCATGTGTGCCATCGGGTCGCTGAACACTCCTGGTCTTCATTGTAACGGGATACCGCAGCCCCGCACCTGCATCCAACCACCGTGGAGGAATCACATGCCCGAAAGCATCGATCAGGAAAAAGTAAAAGCAACGCTCGGCAAACTCATCGACGTTCTGCGCGACAGTCACCAAGGCTTCCTTGAGCTCGAAAAGAATCTCCAGGATCACGAAGCCCGCACCTTCTTTCTCAAGGAGACGCAGGAACGCGCCAACTTCTCCGGCGAGCTCGAAAACGAGCTCCACCGCCTCGGCGTCAAAGACGTCCACCAGAGTGGCATGGTCTCGGGCAAAGTCCACCGCACCTGGGGCGAGCTCAAAGCCAAGCTCGGCGGCGGGGACCACACCCTGCTCGCCACCGCCGAACAGGGCGAAGACGTCATCAAGAAGGCCTACGAGGAAGCCCTCAACGAGCACCTCCCCGCCGACGTCCGCGACGTCCTCACCCGTCAGCAGGCCTCCATCCAGGCCTCACACGACAAGGTCAAAGCCCTCCGCGACAGCAAGGCTTAACGCAGTACTTCCCACCATCGCACCGAGCAGGAGCAGGGGAACTCTCCCTGCCCTGCTCGCGTAAATCTGAAACATGCCCTTCCACTCGCTTGTCGGCGCAGCCTTCGACCTCGCCGCCATCCTTCTCGTCGGCCTCATGGTGGGCAGTGAGCTCTCGGTCGCCGCCTTCATTCATCCCATCCTCAACCGGCTCGAGCCACGCCCGCAACTCACCGCCGCGAAACCCATCGCCGCCACTCTCGGCCGCGTCATGCCGCCCTGGTACGGCCTGTGTCTCGCCGCTCTCCTGCTCGAGCTGTGGCTGCGTCGCTTCAGTCCCGCCGCCTTCGACCTGTTGCTCGTCGCCTCGGTCCTGTGGGCAGTCACGATCGCCCTTTCCATCAGCGCTCTGGTGCCCCGCAACACCCGCATCGCAAACCTGGATCCGCGCTCGCCTTACCTCGGCTGGCAGAAGGACCGGCGTGAATGGGACCGGCTCCACCGCATCCGAGTCGCGCTCCTCACCATCGCCTTCGCCCTTCTCGTCGCAGCCGTTCTCCCTCTCGGCTAGCGCCTCTTCCCCTTCGCCTTCTGATTCCGGAGCCGCTTCTTTCCCTTCTTCGCTTTGCCGCTTCGCTCCGGACTCCGTCCCGGCTCATCCCCCGCGACCTTTCTCTTCCGCGACCCCCTGCGCAGCGATCCCGCCCCGTCGCGATCCGGTCCTCCTCCGCTCCAGGCGCCCCGATCAACGCAAACTGTAACCGCCTCTGTTGCCGATCGATCCGGTCCAGCAGCACCCGCACCGGCATTCCCATCCGAAACACCCGGCCGCTCCTCTGGCCCACAATCACCCGATCCGTGTCGCGGAATACGTAACGATCTTCGTCCCGATAATCCCTCGCCCCAAACCCGCCCAGCGAAGCGATCGGCACCAGCCCCTCAATAAACAGCTCGTTCAGCTCCACGAAAAATCCGTACTTCGTACACGACAGCACAATCCCGTCGAACTCCTCGCCCACCCGGTCCTGCATGAACTTGATCTTCTTCCACTCGATCAGCTCCCGCTCCGCATCGTCCGCACGCCGCTCCGTCTGGCTCGACTCCGCCGCAATCGCCTCCAGCTCGCTCGCCGGGATCGGCCCCGCATCCTCCTCCACCTTCTTCGCCCCGCGCTCGCCCTTCTTCCCCTGCGCAGCCTCCACCTCCGCCCGCCAGGGCTGCCAGTCCTCCGAGTGAATCGCCCCGCCCCGCGGGTCCGCACCCTCCTCCAGCAGCGCTCGCAAAAGCCGGTGCACAATCAGATCCGGGTATCGCCGGATCGGCGACGTAAAGTGCGTGTAGCTCGGGCTCGCCAACGCAAAGTGCCCCTCGTTCTTCTCCGCATACCTCGCCTGCTTCAGACTCCTCAGCATCAGGTACGCCAGGATCCGCTCCTCGGGCTTGCCCGCAATCTTCGCCGTCAGCCGCTGATACATCTGCGGCGTCACCGGGATCCGTTCCGCGACCTCGTGCACCCGCGCCTCACGCCCCCGCCCCCCACCCGAGTGCCCCCGCTGCACGTCGCGCCGGTCGCTCTTCATCGTCATCCGCTTCACCGGAAGATTCCCGATCCCCAATGTGTAACCAAATCCGGACGCTGTCTCCTCGAAGTCCACAATCCGCTTGGGATCCGGCATCTCGTGAATCCGGTACACACTCGCCACCCCCTGGCGCTCGATCCACGTCGCCACGCACTCGTTCGCGCTCAGCATGAACTCCTCGATCAGCCGGTGCGACCACCCACGCTCCGACCGCGTGATCGCCGCCATGTTCCCGTCCGGATCGAACTGCACCACCGGCTCCGGCAGATCGAAATCGATCGAACCCCGCCGCTTCCGCTTCGCATTCAGCCGCAGCGCCAGCTCGTACATCCGCTCAAACTCCGGCACCAGGTCCCCGAACTCGCCCCGCACCACGGCATCGCCGTCCAGAATCGCCTGCACCTGCGTGTACGTCATCCGCTGCACGCTCCGGATGATCCCTTCGCATACCTCGTACCGCACCACCTCGCCGCGCGCGTCGATCTCCATCACGCAGCTCTCCACCAGCCGATCCTCGTTCGGCCGCAGCGAGCACATCCCGCTCGAAAGCGCAGGCGGCAGCATCGGAATCGCCCGATCCGGAAAGTAAACACTCGTCCCCCGGAACCGCGCCTCAAGATCGAGCGCCGTCCCCGGCCGCACGTAGTGGCTCACATCCGCGATGTGGACCTGCAGCTCCCAGTTCCCGTTCGCGAGCTCCCGCACCATCACGGCATCATCGAAATCCCGCGCCGTCTCCCCGTCGATCGTCACAATCGGCAGCCCGCGGAAGTCCCTTCGCCGCGCCCGTTCCGTCTCCTCCAGCGTCTCCACCGTCAACTCCGCGCTCGCCGCCGCCTCCGCCAGCACATCCGCCGGAAACACGTGCGGCAGATGATGCTTGCGGATCACAATCTCCACATCCACGCCAAATGCATCCGGCGGCCCCAGCACCTCGATCACCCTTCCCTTCGCCGGTCGCCCCGGCTGCGGAAACTCCGTGATCTCCACATCCACCGCCATCCCCTCCAGCGGCTCCTGCCCGTTCGCCAGCCAACCCCCATCGCGATCGTCCGGACCCACCTCACCCGTGTCATCCTCTGCCGAAGACGGAGACCCTGTCCTGAGCCTGCCAGGGGAATCCGCTTCTCTCTCCCTGCCCGCACCCCGCCGCCGCGCCGCCTGAGCCTCCTCCCCGAGCACCCGGTGCGGAGACTCCCGCTCCACCACCACCTCCATCCCTTCCGGGATCAGCACCGGCGCCCCAATCCGCTCATCAAGCGGCGTCACATAGTTCCCCTTCACCAGCGATCCATCAACCCACTCGCTCTCACGCCGCCGGTGCGGCCGCGCATAGTGAAAGATGCCCACCACCGTCGGGTTCCGCCGCGTCAGCACCCGCGCCACCCGCCCCGACCTCCGCCCATCCCGACCCGGAGGGGCCTCGTCCACCAACACCTCGTCGCCCTGCATCGCGCCGTTCAACTCGTTCGGCGGAATAAACAGGTCGTCCTCGCGGCTCGAGCTCCCATTCGGCCGCACAAACCCATACCCATCGCGATGGAGATCCAGCCGCCCCGCCACCAGCCGATCCCGCGTCTCCCGAAAGCCCTCACCGGCCCGCGTCGCCTTCGCCGCCACATCGTCCACCGCCCGCCGCACCCGCGCCGTACGCTCCGGCACCGCACTCGGCAGCGCCCACATCTCATCCTCGATCTTGACCAGCTCCTTGCGCGCCGTCATCCGCGCCAGCTGCTCCAGCAGCAGCCTCCGCTCACGCCCGCCACCCAGCCCCAGCTCCCGCACCAGCTGCTTGTACCCGGCGCGCTGCCCCGCCGATCGCCCGATCCGATTGATCAGCTCACGATCCGTCCGCGCATACG
Organism: uncultured Acidobacteriaceae bacterium; assembly: GCA_963850375.1. Taxonomy (GTDB): domain Bacteria; phylum Acidobacteriota; class Terriglobia; order Terriglobales; family Acidobacteriaceae; genus Edaphobacter. The sequence goes on from CAWKKV010000002.1 coordinate 390,751, forward strand.
GTGTCTTCGCCATCGCCCCTCACACCCCTGTTCCTCAGAACTGATTTTTGAGAACCGGGGCTCTCCGTGCCTACTTTCCCTTCGACATCTCCGCCGCCTGCTCCAGCGTCGTCCCGCCCGGGACCTGCCGGAACTCCGTCTCGACCTCGTCCTGCTGCTGCCCGATCGTCTTGAAGAACAGCGCCTTTCCGTCGATATGGACGTGCGTCTCGATAATCTGCCACAACCCCGGCTTCAGCTCGCGCCGCTCCACATCAAACGTCCCGCCCTGCTTCATATGCCCCAGCAGCCCGTACCCCAGCAGCACGTCCTGCAACAGCTTGCCCCGGATCGTCTGGATCCTCTGCTGCCGCCTGTTCACCACCAGCTCGCCGCCCATCGCTCCCAGCACCCGCGACTGCATGTCCGGCGGACGGAAGTTCGGGTCCGGCGCAAACGCCAGCGTCACCACCTCGCCGTTCTCGCCCGCCACCCTCCACGTGAACGCCGTCGGCAGCATCTCCAGCAGCTCCGCCGCACTCTTGTCATCCGCCGCCCCATCCTTCTTCTGCTTCGCGAGCTTGGCCGGATCATGGATAAACTCCTGTACCCGCCGATCCTCCGCCTGCGCCTCCTCGCCCGAGAGCGGATGCCCGTTCCGCTCCACCAGCCGCTTCACCGAGCCCTCATCCGTCTGCACCACAATCGAGACCGTTCCCTTGTCCCGCTCGTCATCGCGATACCGCCAGCGCGAGTGGTCCGCCTCCGCAGCCTTCATCTCTGAGCGCACAGCCTGCCGCACCATCTCACGCGCATCCTCCGCATGGAGAACGCTTGGAAAAGCCACACCCAGACAAACCGTCAGCAAGCAGCATCTCGACCTTCGACTCATAGACCTAAACTATAGGACGCGCCTGAACCGACTCAGTTTGCCAACCCACCCACCACCGGGGAACCAACCTGCCCCTCAACCTGGCCCCATCCAGAGCTGACAGCTGAGACCCGAGACTGAGACCACCCACTAAACCCACCGCACACGCACACTCTTCTTCCCCAGCCGCAGCACCGGCCCTTCCTTCAAGCGCTCCCAGCCCTCCACCTTGCCCGTAAACTTCTCGCCGTCGATGCTCACCGCATTCTCTCCCAGCTTCCGCGTCGCCTCACCCGCCGAGCTCGCCAGCCCTGCCAGCACCAGCAGCTTCGGCATCCGCACCGCCTCCGCTCCACCCTCATCCATGCCCACCAGCCCCTCAACCCCCCGGCTCACCTCCACCACCGGCACATCCTCATTCACTGCCCTCTGCTGAAACTGCTTCGCCCACCCCTCCGCCGCGCGCTCCGCCGCAGCCTCCCCATGGAACCCCGCCGTAATTGTCCGCGCCAGGTCCTTCTTCGCCTGCATCGGATGGAGCTCGCCTCCCGCCACCCGCGCCTCCATCGCCTCGATCTCGCTCCCACGCAGATCCGTCAGCAGCGTCCAGTACCGCCACATCAGTTCATCCGAGATCGACATCACCTTTCCATACATCTCCGGCGCCGGCTCGTTGATCCCGATCGCATTCCCGAGCGACTTCGACATCTTCTGCACGCCATCCAGCCCCTCGATGATCGGCGTCATCAATACAATCTGCTGCGGCTGCCCGAAGTGCTTCTGGAGATCCCGCCCCCGCATCAGGTTGAACTTCTGATCCGTCCCGCCCAGCTCCACATCGCACCGCAGCGCCACCGAGTCGTACCCCTGCGCAATCGGGTAGATCAGCTCATGCACCCCGATCGGCTGCTCCGCCTCAAACCGCTTGCTGAACTCCTCCCGCTCCAGCATCTGCGACACCGTGAACTGCGCCATCAGCGTCACCATCGCGTAGTAGTCCAGCTTGTCCAGCCACTCGGAGTTGTACCGGACCTCCGTCGTCCCGGCGTCCAGGATCTTGAACACCTGCTCCTTGTACGTCTCGGCATTCTCCGCAATCTGCTCCCGCGTCAGCGGCTTCCTCGTCACGTTCCGCCCGGTCGGATCCCCGATCAGCGCCGTCGAGTCCCCAATCAGAAAGATCACCGTGTGCCCCAGCTGCTGAAAGTGCCGCAGCTTCCGGATCAGCACCGTATGCCCCAGGTGGAGATCCGGCGCCGTCGGATCGAATCCCGCCTTGATCCTCAACGGCACACCCGTCTTCACGCTCTGCTCCAGGCGCTCGCGCAGCGCCGCCATCGGCACAATCTCCGCCGCACCCTTCGTAAGGAGGTCCAGCTGCTCATCCACACTCGGAAACGTCATCGCACTCGCAGTCATCATCCAGTCCCAAGTATAGGGAACCCACCCAGTCAGGCCTCAAACCGTCCTTCCCGTCACGGGTGAGCCTTCAGGAACTCCTTGTACTGCCCATCCAACCCCCCAACAATCGAACTCAACACAAACAGCTGCCCCTGCAGCACCTGGATCCGGTCAACAATCACCTTCGCCTCCTCCACCGTCGGGTGGTCGCCTTTCTCCGCGCCCACAAACGGTGCCAGGCTCAGCGTCGCATCCCGCAGCGCTTGCTGCTGCGCCACGTCCACCTCTTCCTGCTGGTTGTAAATACTCGAGTACTCCTCCGCCGTCGCGTACGGCATATACGCCAGCGCCCCCGTCGATTGCGCCGTCCGCCAGCTCACATTGGCAAAGCCCCGCACATGAAACCCGATATCCAGGTGATCATCCACCGGCATCTTTCCGTTCTTGATCAGGTACTTCAGCACCCCAACATCATGTGCCAGGTCCTGCTGCTCCTTTGTGATCTCCGCAGACGTGTCGCCCAGCCCCGCCGCATTCTGCTTGATCTCCACCTGCAGGCTCTCCTCCGCCTCCCGCAGGAGGTGCCGGTGATGCTGCCACTCCACGCACCCCTCCAGGCTCAACGCAATCAACAGCCCGATCGTGATCGTCACCAGATGCAGCAGAAAATCCCGCCAACCATGTACCGCCTCGTGCGGTGGATGCACATCAAGCACCGTTGCCTCTCCCTGCCGGCCGCAGCCGTGCTCCCTAGCCTAGCAAAGCTCCTGGACGCTCGAGCTCAGTGCGCAAACTGGATCCCACGCCCCAGCACCACCACGTACAAGCCGCCCAGCACCGCCGCCGCCACCCACCACGCCCGGCTCCTCCCCACCACCAGCACCCGTTCCGGCCGCCCCTTCGGCATCAGGCCATCCGCCCACATCAGCCCAGACGACCCGCCAAACGCCGCCGGCATCGTCGACACGAGCAGCAGCTTCAGCCCCAACGGATCAAGCGCCCCAGCCACGCAGCTGAACCCGCACGCCGCATAGTACGGCAGCCGCCCCACCCTGTTGTACTCACCCCCATCCGCCACAAACGGACGCACCTCCACCGCCAGCCACCGCACCACCAGCACATACAGCACCAGCCCAAACAGCGTCATGCCAACCCGAAGCGCCAACTGGTGCGGCAGCCCCCGAATCACCTCCGCCCAGTCCCCAAACCCGATCACCCCCGAAAACAGGAAGTATCCGGCACCCGGCAGAAGATTCAAAGCTCCCAGGATCCAGAAGAAGTAGCGCACATTCGCCCGCGACCCCGCAGCCCGTGAAGCCACCAGCGCCGCCGCACCCACAACTAAGTTCACCAACGTCCCACCCGCATCCACCACACGGTCCGGTCGCAGCGAGCTCAGATGATTGCTCGTCAGCTCCGTTACTACGTCCCCCCGCACCCACGCCGTCACCCCGTGCCCCAGGCCCTCGTGCAGCAGCGTCGCCGCCGCCGAAGCCACCACCGCCATACTCACGATCGTCCACCGGTCATGCCTTCCCGTCATGCTCGCCACCCTACCGCAAACAGGCGCTTGGTCCGCGACATTTTCGCCGCGGGGCCTTGGCTCTTCTCAGCCGCGACGCCCACCGAGCGCATCTCCCTCTCATGCCCGACCGCAAGCCCAGGCCCCAGCAACCCTCCACTCACCCACCGAAGAGCTGCGCCACCTGCGGCCGCACCATCACCTGGCGAAAGAAATGGGAGCGCGACTGGGACGCCGTAAAGTTCTGCTCCGATCGCTGCCGCTCCCACAAACCCTCTGCACAGGACGCGCAACTCGAAGCGGCCATCCTCGATCTCCTCCGCGCCCGCGGCTCCGGCAAAACCATCTGCCCCTCCGAAGCCGCCCGCGCCGTCGCCTCCACTCTCTCGCCCGCCGCCGGCCCGGACCGCAATCTTTGGCAGCCCCTCATGGCGCCCGCACGCGCCGCCGCCCTCCGCCTCGTCGCAGCCGGCCACATCGAGATCACCCAGGGCGGCCACCCCGTCGACGGATCCACTGCAAAAGGTCCCATCCGTTTGCGATCTCTTCAACGCTGAACACCACGCAGTCAACGCCGCCGCCCAACTCCCCCTCTAACCACCCATGCCCACATCCACGAAGTCCGCCCCAGCGAAGAAGGCCGCAAAAAAGAGCCCAAAGAAATCCGCAAAGAAAGCTTCTGCAAAGAAGGCCAGCGCAAAGAAATCCACCTCCCGGAAGACCCCGCCCAAGGGAGCAACCAAGACCGCCAACACCAAGACCGCCGCGCGACGCAGACACATCACCGGTGCCGACACCCACAAGACCCCCGGCAAAAAGAGCGCAAAGAAATCCTCCACTGGCAAAAAGTCGTCGAGCGCCAACGCCTGCTGGCCCGGCTTCGAACCCACGCCAGGCAAAATGCAAGGCGAAAAGGGCAGCTGCAAACCCAAAGCCCACCAGACCGCAGCCGAGAAAAAGGGCGATCAAAAAGCAGCCGCCGCCTCCAAGCTCAGCGGCCAGCGAAAGTAACCAGGACTCATCGGCATCACACAAGCATTTCAACCATCGCTGATCCTCATCCCACACATCGCCGTCGTTCTGAGCCGAACGGGGTCCCCGGCCAGCTTGCTGGCTGGGGCAGAAGGTGAAGATCTCTGAGCGAGGCTGAAGAATCCTGGTATTCCGCCTGCTACACCATGGCACCGACGCCCGCCTTCAGTGCCCCACCCACAGCGCCACCGCAACAAGACCACCCCCTGCCGCAAAATAGCCGTATGAACGCCGAAAGGGCCCGCGCCCTCCTCCTCTCCCTCCCACACGTCGTCGAAACCGAGCAGTGGGGCAACAACCTCGTCTTCTGGGTCGGCGACAAGGCCATCGGCGGAAAGATGTTCACCCTCCTCAACCTCGACGCCGACGGCCGCGGCGTCGTCTCCTTCGCCGCCGGCCCGGAGCTCTACCACGAGCTCCTCGAGCGCGAAGGGCTCGTCCCAGCACCCTACTTCGCGCGCATCCACTGGCTCGCCGCCCAACGCTGGGACGTCTTCCGCGATGCCGAATGGCAAGCGCACCTCGGCCACGCCCACAGCCTCACCCTGGCCAGGCTCCCGAAGGGTGTCCGCACCGCCCTCAATCTCCCGGCCCGCGAGCTCCAGCGACTCATCGCCGACCGCCGCAAACCCTCCCCCACTCCTCGTGGAGCCGCCAAAAAGAAACCGCAGCCACCGGCCTAGCGCCGCACGGCAGCGACCTCACGCACCAGGACCGGGGCGCCTGCCCACAAGCCTCGAAAAAGCCCGCCAACTGTGGCGCAATCACCCCACTCGGCTCCCTACAATAGAACAAGAGCCTCAAACCCAACATCCATCATCCTGACCGGACGCGAAGGGACGGCTGCCCCCCGCCCATTCTGAGCAAAGTTAGAGCCGTAGCCGAAGGACCTGCGTCTCCAACCAGATCACCTAGGGTGCCGGCCGCCAGCCCCCCATCGCTGGGGCCCGGTGCAAAGTACCCCCGTCCAAACCGGAAGTCCGCACCTAAGTCTTGCCTTTCAAATACTTTGCGAAAAGTACGGGGGGGGGGAGGGTACCCTACGCAACCTCCGGCGCAGCATCAAACAGACCCCGGAACGACCTCCGGTACACCCAGATCAGAAACACCTCCAGCACCGCCGCGACCAGCCCCGCCGCGACCCCATGCCGGTCCAGAAGAAAGTGATACAGCAGGATGTTCACAATGATCGGTCCCAGGATCACCAGCGCCAGCGGAACATACCGCCCCACCAGCAGCAGGAGCCCGCCGATCACCTGCAGGAGGGCCACAAACGTCATCCAGTGGCTCCGCATCAGGATCGCCGCCATGCGTGACGCATCGTTGTCCGGCATAGGAGGCGCCGGAATAAAATGCAGAATCCCGTTCAACCCAAACACAAAAAACATCAGCCCCAGCAGAATGCGCACAACCAGGATCACCTTGCTCATCGTCCACACTCCTCCAACGCTCCCAGCCAGCATCGCCCCCCACCGGCTTGCGTGTCCATAAGATCTTTAGATAGCGTCGGGATATGCAAAATACCTCCACCTCCGGACCGGCGCTCTCGCTCGTCGGCAAGACCGCCCTCATCACCGGAGGCTCCCGAGGCATCGGCGCCGCCACTGTCCGCCTCTTTCGTCATGCCGGCGCCCGCGTCGCCTTCTCCTACCAGTCCGCACGCGAGCAGGCCGAAGCCCTCGTCCACGAGCTGAACGGCCCTCTCGACCAGGAAGTGGACCCCGAGCTGGACCACGGCGATCCCGCCAAGCCCTCGGCAGCCGGAGCGAACTGCATCGCCATCCAGCAGGACCTCGCCACCCCCGAGCATGGCCAGGCCCTCGTCACCGCCGCCATCGACGTCCTCGGTTCGCTCGACATCCTCGTCGTCAACCACGGTGTCTGGCCCGCACACGACCAGCCCATCCACACCATGCCTCTCCAGCAATGGCGCTCCACCCTCGCCATCAATCTCGACAGCACCTTCGGCCTCGTCCAGGCCGCCACCGCACACATGCTCTCTAAGCCGCAGGCTGACACCCACGGACAGCGCAGCTCCCCGCGCGGCCACATCATCCTCGTCGCGTCCACGGCTGCGCAGCGCGGCGAAGCCTTCCACGCCGACTACGCCGCAAGCAAGGGAGCCGTCGTCTCCCTCACCAAGAGCCTCTCCTCCGAGCTCGCGCCGGAAGGCATCCTCGTCAACTGCGTCGCCCCCGGCTGGGTCGCCACCGAGATGTCCGCCGCTGCCCTCAACGACCCCCAGACGTCCAACAAGGCGATGTCCCTCATCCCCCTCGGCCGCGTCGGACACGTCGACGAGATCGCCGGCCCCATCCTCTTCCTCTGCACCCCCCTCGCCGGCTTCGTCTCCGGCGAGATCCTCAACGTCAACGGAGGAGCCGTCCTCGTCGGATGATCCCACCCCCCGCCCCCCCTGAACTGAGACCCATGCCCATGCGCCTCTGCCTCACCCTCGCCGCCCTTGCCCTCCTCCTGCCAGTACCCCTCCACGCCCAGGCCCGAGACCTCCAGGACGCCACACCTCCCCTCCCCAACGGCCAAACCCAGGAGCAGCGCGGCAAAGAACTTCTCGACCAGATGGTCGTAGCTCTCGGTGGCGACGCATGGCTCAATCGCACCACGGCAACCGAGCTCGGTCGCACCGCCGCCTTCTTTCACGGCGCACCCAACGGCAACACCATCGACTTTTCCGAGCAGCAGCAGTTCCGCAACACCACCCAGCCCCCCCTCGAGCGCATCGGCTTCATCACCGACAAAAGCATGATCCTGCCCGGCAAAAAGATCGACGTCGTCCAGATCTGGACAGCCGACAACGGATACGAGATCACCTACAAGGGCAAGAACACGCTGCCCAAGGAACAGGTCGAGGACTATCTCCGCCGCCGCAATCACTCCATCGAAGCCGTCATCTTTCACTGGCTCAAGCAGCCCGGCGTCATCGTCATCGCAGAAGGCACGGGCATGGTTGAGCGCCACCCCGTCGACAAGGTCACAGTGCTCAGCGCCGAGAACGACGCCGTCACCATCGAGCTCGATGCCACCACCCACCTCCCCGTATCGCGCACCTTCGAGTGGCGCAACGAGCAGTTCAAGGATCATGACGAGGATCGCGAAACCTACGACGACTATCACACCTTCAACGGCCTTCCGACCCCGCTCACCCTTACCCGCTATCACAACGGCGATATCCAGAATCAGCGGTTCCTGAGCAAGGTTGAATACAACGTCCCCCTCCCCCCGGATACCTTCAACGCCGAGATCCTCGTCAAGAAGAAGTAGCCGCAGCCATTCGGCAAGGCACCGAGCCTCCGCTGATCGCTCAGCAGAGGCTCGGATTCTCTCGCCAGGTGTCGTGCTGCGACTAGCGACGCGCCAGCCGCCGTCGAAGCATACCCAGGGCTCCCATCGCTCCCGTACCCATCAACGCCAGCGAGCCCGGCTCCGGAGTCACCGTCTGCGCGGCAACGTTGGTAAAGATGAAGTTGTCGTCGTTGTAGTCCAGGTCCGATCCCTGCGAACTGAGGCGGTCCTCAAACCCAACGTAGACCCCAGCAGGAAAGCTGCTGCCGTCCAGCATGCCGCCCGCATAGGTCGTCAGGTAAGCGTGCGTGATGCCGTCCGCGTTAACCGCATCCGACCGCAGAAGATCGTTCTGCGTCGAGTTGTTCATAACAAACACCAGGTGATCACCCGCTGCGACCGTACCGAAGTTCGCCGTCGCTCCAGTGCTGGTGCTGTGGTTCGAGAAAAAGTATGAGCTCATCACACCGGTCGTAATGTCGAGCATCGCGATCGAGTCCGAATCACCCGCGCTCGAATCGACAAAGTAGCCCATGATGGGACCGGAGGAGGAGGCGGTTATATTCATCAGCGAGGCCGCATGCCCCGTGTTGCTATAAGGAATCGGACCTGCGAAAGCTACAGCAGTACCCAGAAGAACGAGAGAAGAAAAGAGGCGGGAAGCAAAGTGAGACATGGAAGTTAGTCCTCGATGGAATTGGTGAGATCAGTGATCACACTCCCTGCAACTCGGCGGCCAATTGCGAATGCAAGTAATCTCGCCTTTCGCTCAGCATCCCCGCTAAAGGGCGCACCAAAAAACGGAACTGGCTTTCCCGACTAAGGCAGTCCGTGTCTCATCCACTCCCGTTATGGGCTTTGAACGCAATCCGCAGTTATACTCGACCCTGCCATGACCTCACCCGCAACAGAAGCTGCCATCACTCATGAAAGCAGCCCTCACACGCAGACGCTCGACATCCTCGAGATCATGTCCATCCTGCCGCATCGCTATCCCTTCCTCCTTATCGATCGAGTCCTCGAGATCGAGCGCACCAAACGCATCGTCGCCATCAAGAACGTCACGATCAACGAACCCCACTTCCAGGGCCACTTCCCCGACTACCCCATCATGCCCGGCGTCCTTATGGTCGAGGCCATTGCTCAGACCGGCGGCGCCCTCCTCCTTACCGAGATCCCGGACCGCGACTCCAAACTGATGGTCTTTACCGGCATCGAAGACGCCAAATTCCGTCGTCCCGTTACCCCCGGCGACCAGCTTCGCATCGAGGTCAACGTCCTCAATTGGCGCTCCCGCGCCGTCAAGATGCACGGCGCCATCACCGTCGAAGGCAAGCTCGTCTGCGAAGCCACGGTCACCTGCCAGCTCGTACCGCGCCCCGGCAAGCCCTCCGCGACACCCGCGCCCGCCACCTCGCAGGTCGCCGAGTAGAGCCGCAGTGAGCGCCCCCGTTCCCCCGCGCCCCGGCATCCACCCGACCGCCATCATCGCCGAAGGCGCCCACATCCCCGCCTCCTGCACGGTCGGCCCGTACTGCACAGTCGGTCCCTATGTCGTCCTGGGCGAAGGATGCGAGCTCGTCTCGCACGTCGTCCTCGACGGCTATCTCACGGTCGGCCGCAACAACACGATCTTCTCCTTCGCCTGTCTCGGCATTGCCCCCCAGGATCTTAAGTACGCGGGTGAGCCCACGCGTCTAACCATCGGCGACAACAATTCCATTCGCGAGTACGTCACCATCTCGCGTGGAACCACCGGCGGCGGCGGCACAACCACCGTTGGCAACGACTGTTTGATCATGGCCTACACGCACATCGGTCACGATTCGCACATCGGCAACGGCTGCATACTCGCTAACTCCGCCACCCTCGCCGGCCACGTCACAGTCGAGGACTTCGCCGTGGTCGGAGCCCTCTGCCCCGTGCACCAGTTCTGCCGCATCGGCCGTTACTCCTACATCGGTGGCGGCACCACCATCACGCAGGACGTCCTCCCCTACTCGCTCACCTCCATCGAGCGAAACAACCACGCCTACGGCCTCAACAAGGTCGGCCTTGAACGCCGCGGCTTCACCCCCGGGCAGCTCCGGCAGCTTCGCCACGCCTACCGCCTCCTCCAGCACTCGAAACTTAACACCACCGACGCCCTAGCCGCCATCCGCTCCACCCTCGCCGGACTCTCCGCCGAAGACCCCACCGCGGAGCACGTGCGGTACCTCGCCGATTTCATCGCCTCATCGGATCGCGGCATCATCAAGTAGCCTTGCGAGCCCTCTATCAGTAGACACATCAACCGGGCAAGTCGTACTTGAAGTGCTTGGTCGGCGCGTCTCACCAAGTCGGTGACTGAATCGTCAGCGCCACCACTCCGAACGCAGTTCCTCGCCTGCAATGACCTCCGACGGAACGCCCGGCGTGGGCGACCAGAGCTTCAACCCCTCAACAGCAAAAATTTTCTCAATAGGCTGCTTCCAGTGGTGGAGCGCCAGATCGAAAAGTGCCCAATGAATAGGCATGAGCAGCCCGTGCCCACCGAGCTCGCGGAAGCTGCACACCGCACCGTCCGGTCCCATATGGATGTCGGCCCATAGCGGGTCATACGCGCCAATCTCCAGCATAGTCAGGTCGAATGGACCAAACCGCTCCCCGATCTCCCGGAAGCCCGGCCACTGTCCGGAGTCGGCTCCGTAGTACAAACGGTGTTTAGGCCCGACCAAGGCAAACGAGGCCCACAGCGTCTCAAAACGATTGAAGAGGCTGCGTCCCGAGAAGTGCCGCGCCGGCAGAGCCGTCACCTTCACCGGACCTACCTCCGTGCTTTCCATCCAGTTCAGTTCCAGACACCGTGCTGCCGGCACACCCATGCCCTTGAGCACCTCGCCCACGCCGAGCGGTGCTATCCATTGCGCTCTCGCAGCCGCTGTCATGCGCGCCAGCGACCGAACCGTACTCGCACCCAGGTGATCGTAGTGATCGTGCGAGAGAATCACCGCGTCCAGGGGTGGAAGCTCAACCAGCTCCAAAGGAGCAGGAAAGAAACGCTTGGGCCCGCTCCATGTGGTTGGAGACGCGCGCTCATCCCACACCGGATCGATCAGCACCCGGATGCCATCCATCTCGACAAGCGACGTCGCGTGTCCCATCCAGGTGATGCGAACTCCGGAACGCGGCTCACGGAGGTAGGTCGAAGCGTCCGTGTGGAATGGACCCAGCGGCCCACGTGGTGAGCGCGCCTTCGCGCCGAAGATGAACTGCGGCACCACCTTGAACATCAGTGAGGGACCGCCGACCGCCGTCGGCACAGGATTCACATAGCGGCGGCCGTCCCGCCGAGCCGGTCGAAGCAACATGGTGGTTGGATGATCGGACCCTCGGGCGGTTCCGCAGATGTTTTCCGTTGCATCGGAGACGGCAACCCAACCCGGCACCGAAATAGCGTACTTTCAGTGAGAGCACCTCCGTACATCTATGCCCAACGCCAAACTCCTCCTCGCACCCCTCCTCCTGCTCGGCATCCTAAACTCCTCCGCCGAGTCCGAACCCCAGACCTCTATCCGCGTTGCCGTCGTCGGGCTCGTCCACGGACACGTCCAGGGCTTCCTCTCGAGCCTTCACGCACATCCCGAGCTCCAGCTCGTCGGCATCTCCGACCCCGACGCCGACCTGCGCCAGCACTACATCACCCAGGCCCACCTGCCCCCATCCCTCTTCTTCCCCACCGAAGCGGCGATGCTCCAGGCCACGCACCCGCAGGCCATCCTCGTCTACACCTCCATCGCGGGCCATCGCGCCGCCATCGAGGCCGCCGCTCCCCTCGGCATCGCCGCCATGGTCGAAAAGCCACTGGCGACCACCGTCGAAGACGCCCTCGCCATCCAGCAGATCTCCACCCGCTACCACGTCCCTATCCTCACCAACTACGAGACCACCTGGTACAACTCCAACACCGCCGCCGCCCACATCCTTGCCACCGGGCAGATCGGCGAGCTTCGCAAGCTCGTCGTACATGACGGCCACCGCGGCCCAAAGGAGATCGGCGTCGGCCCCGAGTTCCTCCGCTGGCTCACCGATCCCAAGCAAAACGGTGCCGGAGCCCTCTTCGACTTCGGCTGCTACGGCGTAGACCTCGCCACCTGGATCATGCACGGCGAACTCCCCCTCACCGTCACTGCGGTCACAGAGCACCTCAAGCCCGAGATCTACCCCCACGTCGACGACGACGCGACCGTTATCCTCACCTACCCCCACGCGGTCGCCATTATCCAGGGCTCGTGGAACTGGCCTTTTGATCGCAAGGACTTGGAAATCTATGGCGCCACCGGGTACGTCGACACCCTCTACGAAAGCCCTGACCCCGGCGCCAGGCTCCGGATCCGCCTCCCCGGCGAGACCGCCGAACACGTCGAAACCGCGCCCGCACTCACCACTCCCAACGACAACTCACCGGACTACCTCACCGCCGTGCTCCGCGGCACGCTCCATCCGGAGCACGACCTCTCCTCACTCGATACCAACGTCACCGTCGTCCGCATCCTCGATGCAGCTCGTCGCTCCGCCGCGACCGGTACAACGATCCATCTCCACCCCTCGTACTGACGGCTCGAATCCTTCTACTCCCAGGTCGTGTACCTTTTCGCCCACGGTGAGTTCGGAAAATTGGTTTGCACCGCCGTAAACAGCTGGTGGTTCAGCTCTTTGGTTGCATCCGTACGGCACCCGTTGCGAACCACGCGTTCCGCCTGCCCAAGCAATTCGGAGTTCTCCGGATCCCCTGGATGCGCCCGGAAGTTCGCCAGGGCCTCGCGGGCGAAGTAGTCCGGCGCCCCCGGAATCTCTTGAAGCGCCGCGATCTCGGCCGAGCCTTCAGCGCGATCCGCGGCCGTCACAAAGGGCGGATCCGGCACAACAGCCGTCGTAACAACCGGCCGCCCGAACAACTGTGAGCGATGGTGCGGGTCGTCCAGGGGAACGGGCTTACCGTCGCTACCCGTCTCGGACGTGTTGCCGCACCACCAGTTGTCACGGTATTCGCTATAGGTCGCAAAGCCCTCCGGACGTTGCTCACCCTCACGTACAAACGGTTCGGTCGAGGCGAAACGCATCATGGCGAACAGCCCCGCTAGATGTCGTGTCTCAGGCGTCGACGCAGCCGCGTAGCCGTCGAGCACGGGCTTCCACGCGGATCGGCAGTTGATCAGCACAGGCGCGACCGACCGCGCGATCTCCGGCTTGTCCAGCAGAACAGCTCGCGTCCAGGCAGACTGCGCCACCTGGAATCGTAGGTTGGGCGGAAGCGTCGACGAGAGCGCAGCCTCGGCCAGCACGCGGACAGGCAGGCGCTGGTTCAACAGGACGGCAGTGTCGCTGTTGAACAGGGGGGTCTTGTCTTCCGCAAGTTGCGGCCCGCAGGGCTGATCACCTGGCTTCGTCCCAAGCGGCTCCTCCCCGTCATCGATCACAACAGCCGCCGGAATCCGCGCCGCCTGCGCCAGAAAAGCGTCAAGGGTCGGAGAGGTCGCTGATTGCAACTGACGAAACAGGTTGATCGCGGAAGGATCCGTGGGACCCGTGGCCGCCCGCTCAAGCGTTGGCAGCAGGGCCGCAATCTCGCGCCGCGCAGTCTCGGAGGGAGGCGTCAGCCGCAGGCGGTGGTACGTCACCGAAAGCCACGCTGGCGAGTTCGTCGCGACCTTCGCCGCTGCCTCGATGAGCTCCGGCACCCCAGGTCCGTTCGGCTGCGCCAGCGTAAGAGCCGCAACCAGCCACGGGGCGGAGTGCGTACGTCGCCAGGCCGCAAGAGCCTCGCCCGCCGCCGACGCGGGTGAAAGCTGTAGCCGAGAGGCCGGAGCATCCGTCTCAGGAGCGGCGGCCTGCATCACGGCAATCCAGCCCAGAAGCCCGTCCGAGCTTGCGCCCTTGGGTGCTTCCGCCGTCGCCCCTCCCGAGCCGCTGGGCTTCTCGCTCCCCTTGTCAAGCACGTAGGCGAGGTCGATAAGATTTTGACTGAAGGTGCTGCTCGCCGGTGGCTTGGCTGCCGTAAGCCGGCCGGCAAGCACATTGGCCTGGCGAGCCGGATCGAGACGCGCGTCCAGCAGATCGAGCAGGTCCGACGCGGCATGGTGCCATCCGGACATCGCAGGATCTCTAAGAATCCTCTGGAGCACAGCCGCCGCCTCCTTCAGGCGCGCCGGAGCCTGCGCAAGAAGCGCAGCCTCGCGCTTCTGCTGAGCCTCATAGTCCCCGTTCGGGTTCTTGGCATCTGCAGACGCAGGGATGTCAGAGATCTGACCCACAGTGGCGCGACGGATCATCGCCCGAGCCACTAAATATCGCGCAGGTCTCTGCCACGGTGACCCAGCATCGGTGCTGATCGTACGAAACTCCGAAGCCGCAGTCTCGTAATCAGTGCGATAAAAGTGCGCAGCGGCAATCTGGTAGGCGCGATCCTGCTTCAACCACGAGCTCGCAGACACCGCCGCCTCTCCAGGCGTGCGGTCCGCAGCCAGCGCTGCCGGAACCGGCGGAGGTGGCGGCCCATAAAGCTGGCGCCGCGGACCGGCGCAATTGCTGAAGACATCATCCTGCCCGCGAACCCAGTCCATCACCTCCGGCGAGGCCGCCCCGTGGTCCCGCTGACGCGCCTCAAGCGTCAGCGCCGCCGTGCGAAACGCGTCATCTAGGCAGTTGGTAAAGCTCTGGTAGTCCTCCCCCGGCAGGGGGCGCTCCGTGTCGATCGTCGGGGGATTCGGAGAGTTCGGGTACGCCAGCGCAATCCCGCTGCCCGGCAGAGAGATCGCCTGGCGAAGAGCAATCCACTGCGCAATGCCGCTCGACGCCGAAGGTTTCTCATCGTAGCTGTGCGTCAGTCTTATCTCCTGTAACTTCGCAGCCTCGGCCTGCTCCGTCGCCGAGAGCGGACGCCCACTCAGGATGTTGTAGGCGATCACGAGATGGCGGACCGGATAAGAGGGCTGGACGACGCCGAGATCACCGGCAACGTACTTCGGGTACGGAAACGCCGGCGCACTTCGGCTGACGAAAATGGCCTCAGGGAAGAAGGGGCCGCACGTTCCGGCAGGGTAGGCAAGTGCAAGGAGGCTGATGGGGGCGAGCCAAAGGCGAAACCGGGGCACAACGTGCATAGGCGCTATCTCGTAAGCGTTGCGGGTTGGGCAGCGAGGCTTGACAGGTCCAAGGTGTTCAGCATGTGGATCTGTTCCGGACTCCACGGTGTCGGCGAGAACAAATATAGCCCGACCCCGGCGGCCGGAAGCTGCGGCCAGACTTCATCCGTCGAAAGCCCAACGCTCTTCTGGCAAGGCGCGGCAAGCTTCGGCAGAGACGGTTGCCCACTCGAAGAGACGGAGCCGTGGAGCGGGTTCGGTACCCTGGCGTCGTTCACCGCCGGGCCGCCCATCCGGAAAAACATGGGCACTGCTTCGTCGATCGGCAGGTCTGAAAGCCACGTCGGAGCCCGGCACCAGCTCACCAGCGCAGTCATGCTGAGCGACAGACCGGCTGGCATCAGCGCGCGCAAGCTCTGCAGCACAGCGGTGTAGAAGGGGTACTGCGAGACCACCGCATCGAAATCAAGTTGAAGTCCCGTCGCCCGCGTCTCCGCAACGAGCTCGCCAAGATGGTGAGCCAGCGCGGAGCGAAGCTCGGGCGTATCGCGAAAGCCGCGAACAGCCTCGATGCGGACCACTGCCAGGACGCGGGTGCCGGACGCAAGCCGAAGCGGCTGATGGCGCGGCTCGGTCGCCAGATGGTCTGATAAAACAATCGTCTCAGCCAGGTACGCGACCCCGATCCGAAGCGGGTCGATCGACCGGAGGTCTTCCGGCTCCTGCCACGCCCACACGGTCACCGGCACGGCGGACGCGGAACGATAAGTCCGAACAGGCTCCGGACGACGGCATGACCCAAGCAGCGCGAGCACCGCAGCTGCAGGGAGAACCAGCAGGCAAAGCTGGGGTCGAATAGGCATTGGTCCGGACAGGATACCCGCCCAGGGCCGATTCCGAGGACGAGAACCCTCCCCCCGCTCGAATCTTCGAGGTTGCGCAAGCTTGAGCCGAGAGGCGGTTCTATGCGGCGCATCAAAGAGAACATCGTCGGCTGTCGCGACTATGGCACACGGGAGACGCTGTGGGCAGGAAAATGAGGTATGCCTCCGGAAAGCTCCGGTTCGGGCGAGGGCTATGACGACTGCTTATCTGAACCGGGTTGCAACGGCTGTTCCGGAGTTCGACGTACACCATCCTTTCGTGGGCTTTGCGGCAGAGATGCTCCGTTCCGACCGAACGCGTGGTCTGTTCCGGAGAATGGCCCGCATCTCCGGCATTGCCCGGCGGTACTCCGTTCTCAATCCGGCGGCCGTCACCGGAGACGGAACCGTAGACGCCGCACGGTTCTACACGCGCGGTTCGTTCCCCGGAACCGCGGCCCGGATGCACCTCTACGAGCAGCACGCTCCGCCTCTAGCCCATCGTGCTCTGGATCGGCTCCGCCTCACCGATGCGGAGCGGGCACGCGTGACCCACGTTGTTGTCACCTCCTGCACCGGCCTCTATGCCCCAGGGCTCGATTTCGAGATCATGGACTACCTCGGTCTCCGCCGCACCGTCGAGCGCACCGTTATCGGTTTCATGGGCTGCTACGCCGCAATGAACGCCCTCAAGGTGGCGCGTCATATCGTTCGCTCCGAGCCCGGTGCCGCCGTGCTGGTGCTCAACCTCGAGCTCTGTACCCTACATCTCCAGGAGACACAGGAGCTCGAGCAGGTACTCTCGTTCCTCGTCTTCAGCGACGGTTGCGCCGCCTCTCTCGTCACGTCCGAGGAGACCGGCCTCGCTCTCAATAGCTTTCGATCCGTCGTGATCCCCGAGACCCGCGACCTCATCACATGGAAGATTCGTGAGCTCGGCTTTGACATGCTTCTCTCCGGCCGCGTTCCCGGGGAGATCGCACGCTCGCTCCGCCGCTCCGCCGCGGACATAACCGGCGGACGTGACGCGCAGGATGTCGATCTCTGGGCTGTGCATCCAGGCGGTCGCTCGGTGCTCGACGCCGTCGAAGAGGGTCTCGATCTGCGCAGCGACGCTCTCGAGTCCTCGCGTCGAGTCCTCGAATGCTTCGGAAATATGTCCTCGGCCACAGTGATGTTTGTGCTCGAACAAATCATGCGGCGCGCCCGAAGGGGACAAACCGGATGCGCCATGTCGTTTGGCCCGGGGCTCACCGCGGAGACGCTGCTCTTCCATGCAGCCTGACGACGATCTTTCCGCGTGGCGCAGATGGACCGCCGCTGACTTCGCGCGTCGAGCCGAACCGGCCGAGCTTCCGGAGTGGATGGACGGGCCCTGCTCGCCGGCCGAGCTTCGATCCTGCCTCCGCGACCTCGCGACCGTAAACCGCCTCACCTTGTCCTATCGCCCGACCCTGCGATTTTTAGCCAGTGCCCTGCGCGCCTGCCCAGGCCGCGAGCTGCACGTCGTCGACATTGGCTCCGGATACGGCGACATGCTGCGGGCGGTCTGGCACTGGGCAAGGAAGCGTGGCGTACCGCTTCGCCTCACAGGAATCGACCTCCATCCCGCAACCGCCGAGATCGCGCGCGCGGCTACCACCGGAGGCGAGCTCATTGAGTGGAGAACGGGCGATGCCCTGACCGACCCTGCCGTACAGGACGCGGACCTCGTCATCAGTTCGCTCGTCATGCATCACCTGTCACGGGCGGAGATCGTTCAACTCCTCCGCTGGATGGAAGCGCGCGCCCGCATCGGCTGGTTCGCCAACGATCTCGAGCGCGCCCGTCGCCCGGCACGCGCCTTCGCTCTGCTGTCACGCCTCATGGGCTGGCACCGCTTCGTGCAGCATGATGGGCCAGTATCCTTCCGGCGCGCCTTTCGCACACACGAGTGGCAAGCCATGCTGCGCGAAGCGAAGGTCCCCACCGGGGCCGCGCGTGTCTCTCAAACATTCCCGGCCCGGCTTTGTGTGGAGCGGCTCCGGTGAGCCCTCGCGTCCTCGTCTTGGGCGGCGGCGTCGCCGGCTGCGCTGCCGCAACACTGCTCGCGCGCGGCGGTGTCGACGTCACCCTGCTCGAGCAGCACGCCGAGCCCCGGCATAAGATGTGCGGCGAGTTCCTCTCCACCGAAGCCTGCGACCTGCTCTCCGCAATGGGCCTCGACCTCCAGGCTCTCGGTGCAGTCCCCATTCGCGAGGTCCGTCTGGTCAGCCGCAGCAGCTGCATCTCGCACCCGCTGCCTTTTGCCGCCTGCTCGCTTACCCGTCGTGTGCTCGACGGAGCCATGCTCGAGCTTGCGTCGGCAAGCGGTGCCGAGGTGCGCCGTGGGCACCGCGTAGAATCTCTCCAACCCCAGGCGGAAGGAGGCTGGCGAGTCACGATCACAAACGGAGACGAACTGCTTGCCCCAGACGTCCTCTGCGCCAGCGGCAAGCACGATCTCCGCGGATATGCGCGCCCCCCCGGTGCCCAGGAACCCCTGATCGCCTTCAAGCAGTACTTCCGGCTCGCATCGGAGCAGCAGAGCCACCTCGATGCCGCCATCGAGCTCATCCTCTTCCAATCTGGCTACGCTGGATTACAAACCGTGGAGAGTGGATGCGCCAACCTCTGCCTGCTTGTGGAGGCACGGCGCTTCCGCGAGCTCGGCGGACGATGGGATGCCCTGCTCTCCACCCTCGTCGAGGAGTCCCCGCATCTTCGCAGAAGACTCCGTGGAGCCGAGCCCGTATTGGACCGCCCCTTGAGTCTGTCGCGCATCCCGTACGGCTTCGTCCGCCGTCACGCGCCCGCACCAGGGATGTGGTGCATCGGTGATCAGGCAGCTGTCATCCCCTCGTTCTCGGGCGACGGGATGTCCATCGCGCTCCATTCGGCGCGAGTCGCCGCCGAGACCTATCTGCGCCACGAAACCGCCGAAGCCATGACCCGGCGTCTCCATCGCGAACTGCGCGCGCAGATCGGCTGGGCGACCGCACTCTCCCGCTTGATGCTGTCGCCCGTCGGGCAAGGGGCCATCTCGGGCGCGGTCTGGCTCGCACCTTCGCTGATCTCGCGCGCCGCCGCGATAACACGCATCAACCCCCACCTGCGTCAACCGCTGTCGCGACCCGGCTGACATCGGACAGGGTCTGAGAACTTTGTCTCTGCCGGCCGTCTTACAATGAACGGGGACGATGAGGAAGACTAGCTTACGAGGGCAGGCGCAGCGGTGGAGTTTGGTAGTGGGATGTCTTCCGCTCCTGCTGGTGATGGGCTGTCCCAATGAAGAGGTCGGCGTTGCAGGCAAGGTGCCCGCGCAGGCCACCGCGCCATCAATGCCCGCTCCCACGCCCATTCGCTCGACCGAGCTGGCCTCGGCCGGTGCCGTAAGCACCGTGGCCGCGCTCGCTTCGCCACCACAGACCCCGGCCCAGGCACAAAAGGTCCAGCAACTCATTAGCCAGGCAGAGCGCGCCTACACCAGCGGCGTCAACAACTATCGCGCCGGACACCTCGATGCCGCGCGCAACGACTTCGACTTCGCCGTCGATCTCATGCTCACCAGCGGCATGGACCTCAAGGCCGACGCGCAGCTCTCCGATGAGTTCGATCATCTGCTCAGCGCCGTCAACTCGCTCGAGATGGCCGCGCTCAAGCAGGGCAATGGCTTTTCGGCACCGATCGAAGCCGCCCCTCTCGACGCTGCCAACGAGGTCACCTTCCCACCCAACGCCGCTCTCACCGCACAGGTCACCCAGGAGTTGAAGAGCACGCAGTCGGACTTCCCACTCGTCGTCAACGACTACGTCGCCGGTTTCATCAGCTACTTTTCGAACTCTCCCACCGGGCACGCGCATCTCCTCCGCTCGCTTGAGCGCGCGGGCAAGTACAAAGAGATGATCCAGAAAAATCTGCGGGACGAGGGCGTGCCCCAGGATCTGATCTATCTCGCCGTTGCCGAGAGCGGCTTCCAGCCACAGGCCTTGAACGCCAAGAGCGGCGCCGGTGGCATGTGGCAGTTCATGCCCTTCCAGGGCGCTTACGGCCTAACCCGCAACGGCTGGTTCGATGAGCGCTTCGATCCTGATAAGAGCTCCAAGGCATACGCGCGCTACATGAAGTCGCTCTACGCGCAGTTCGGCGACTGGTATCTCGCCATGGCCGCCTACGACTGGGGTCCCGGTTATGTGCAGCGCGCCGTGATGCGAACCGGTTACGCCGACTTTTGGGAGCTTTATCGGCGCGGCGTTCTCCCCTCCGAGACCAAGAACTACGTGCCCGGCATCATCGCCGCCATCATCATGGCGAAGAACCCGCAGCAGTATGGACTCGACAAGCTCGTTCCCATGCCCGCTGTTATCAGCGACACCGTGCAGACCGATACGGCAGTCGACCTGCGTCTCGTGGCCGATCTGACGGACGTCTCGGTCGGCGAGATCGTCGCACTCAATCCAAGTCTTCTGCGTACTAGCACGCCCCGCGACATGACGTTTGACCTCCACATCCCGGCAGGAACGCGCGACGTCTTCCTGGAGCGCATCAAGGCCATCCCCGAAGAGCGGCGCGCGAGCTGGCGTTTCCACGTGGTCAAGAGCGGCGAAACGCTCGAGAGCATCGCGAGCACGCTGCACTCCCACCCCACCGACATCGCTTCCGCAAGCGGCCTCGCCGCAGGCGACGACGTCGCCGTGGGTGACGAGCTCGTCGTCCCTGTAACGTCGAGCGTCGCCGCCAATGGCGCGCATGCGCAGAGCTACAAGGTTCGTCGCGGCGACACGCTCGTCACCGTCGCCGATCGCTTCAACGTCTCTGTCGAAGAGCTGCGGCGCTGGAATCATCTGTCGTCGGCAAGCGTGAGCGCGGGACGCACGCTCGCAGTCACCGAGCCTCTGAAGATGGGCCCGGTCACGCATCTCCGCGCACGCGGTGCAAGGGGACGCGCCGGCTCTAAAACATCGCGCAGCCGCACCGTTGCTGCGCATACCGCAGCAGCTCGGAGCTCTGGAAAGAGCTCTGCCCGCGCCTCTACGAGCACCGCAACACGGGCCTCCAGGGGATCTGCAAAGAACTCGTCGTTCACATCCAAACCATCCAGCAAGCACAAGGCTGCTCGATAAGCTTCTCGAACGAAAAGATTGCTTGCCATCGCTAGCGCACCGATGCAGTATGTTGCTAGAATCCGATCCGCGATGTGCGAGCTCGAAATTGTTGCATCGTAAGAAGTGCAATGATGCAAGCGACGAGGGAAACAGATGAGCTTCGACGAAACGATCAAGCTGTATGCCGCCGCACATGATAATGACCAAGACGAAGACGCCGATCACTCGTCGATCGATGATGAGGACGAAGAGGACGACGAAGAAGAGGTCACGCTGACCTCGGCGGACGATGATGCTGACGAGATCGATGACGATGAAGAAGCTGCGGACGACGGCGAGTCGACCGAAGACTCCGACGAGGATGACGAGTCGGGTGCCGGGAGCAACGAGGGACTTCTGAAGCACGACACTACTCACGGTGAGGACGCAAGCATGTATGCGGTCCCATCCACACAAGTCGATCCGTACACGCCCCCCACACGCCCTTCGAAGAGACCGGACCGCATCGCCTCCGAGCCAAGCGTAGGCGCTTCGCTCAAAGCCTCACGAGCCGCTGCACAGAAGACCCCTGCGAAAAGCTCTGCAAAGCCCGCACCAGCAAAGAAGGCCACCCCAGCAAAGCAGTCTGCACCGGCGAAGAAAGCCGCACCGGCCAAGAGGTCACCAGTCGAAAAAGCTCCAGCTAAAAAGACGGCTGCGAAAAAAGTCGCCAGCAAGAAAGCTCCCGCGAAAAACTCCACCGGGAAGAAGATTTCAGGATCTGCCGCAAAGAAGTCCAGTGCTCAACGCGGCGGGAAGGTCGCTCCCCGGAAGGGTGCGGCCGGCAACAAGGGCACAGCACGTAGCAAAAAACCAACAGCGAGAGGTACTACCTTGGCAACAGCAAAGAAAGCTCCAGCAAAGAAAGCCCCAGCAAAGAAGGCAGCTGCAAAGAAAGCCCCGGCAAAGAAGACCGCAGCAAAGAAGGCGCCGGCGAAAAAGGCAACCGCACCCAAAAAGGCAGCTGCAAAGAAGACCCCGGCAAAAAAGACAGCAGCAAAGAAGTAAGCTAGGCAACAATCTCAAGGCAAGCAAAAAGGCCCGAGTTCTCATCTGAGAGCCCGGGCCTTTTTGCGTCTGCCGCTCCCGGCTTCGCGCCGTCTACTGCTTCGTTACGTCGATCAGGTTGTCATCCGCAATGCGGTCGATCAGCTTGTTGTAAGGGTCAATGCCGGCGCGGGTCGGCTGCTGGTCAACGACGACCGTAAACGTCTGGTGCTCCTGCGTAAGCTTTTCCTTCTTCAGGTACAGCGGCTTCTCTTCGTCCTTCTTCCCGTTGAATACCCCGATGTCGATATAGTCCGCCAGTGGCATGGGCGACTCCACACCATTGCCATCCGCCTGCACCTTGCGCGCTTGGACGTTCAGAACGACCTTGTACTTCCCATCAGGCTGCTTCTGCGACGTCGCGGAGATCGCCTTGTTGTCGTATAGCACGATCCTGTTGAAACCGTCGTCGATAAAGTACTGGTATTCGGGCGGTGTCTGCTGACGCAGGGCTGCGACAAACTGCGTTGTATCCGGATACGGCTGGTTCACAGCTCCAGCTCCGCGGGTGGTATCGGCCGCGTCCACCTGATTGTTCGCGTTCGCGTAACGATACTGCATGAGGAAGTTGTGGAGAGCGAGATTCAGCCTGTCCTCGCCGATGTAGTCGGCTAACGCGTAAAGGATCACGGAGCCCTTCTGGTACCAGACGTATGGCTCCCTCTGCACCAGGGCGAGCGGCGGCTCATGCCGGATCTCACCCGAGCGCCCACGCAAGTATCCGTCCAACTCATGCTTCAGGAACAGACGCATGTTCTCCTCGCCGTACTTGTGCTCCATGATGCGAAGCGCCGTGTACTCGGCAAGCGCCTCCGACATCATGTTCGAGCCCTGGACGTCTCCGCCGATCAGCTGGTGACCCCACCACTGGTGACCCAGCTCGTGTGCTGTCACGAAGTAAGCGAAGTCGATATCCTTCTTCGGATCCACGAGCCGATCGATAAAGCCGATGCCTTCAGAGAAAGGGATCGTGTTGGGAAAAGACTGGGCAAAGTTTCGGTAACGCGGGTACTCGAGGATGCGGTACTGCGCGAACTGAAAAGGGCTATAGTTCGCCTGGTCATAGTCGAGCCCGGCCTTTGACGCATCGATCATCTTCTGGACGTCGTACTCGTGCGCCGGGTCGTGGTACACCTCGATGTTGATCCCCTTGTACTGCTCGCGCGCAACGGCATAGCGGCCGGAGATCCAGGAGGCGAAATCCAGAATGTGCGTGGAGCCCATACTGTATTCAAAGTAATTGCGGCCGTTGCTCTTCCACTGTCGTACGGGGTACCCGGGGCTCACCGCAATCTGATCGCCCGAGGTGCTCACGACTGTGTGATAGGTGATCCAGTCCGACTGCTCGCCCGTGAAGAGGTTCAGGCGAGAGTGACGCGCGTCACCCCGCGGCTTCATCTCCTGGAGCGCCGGAAGCTTCTCTTCCCTGCGGCGGCGCGGGTCGGTAATCTCGTTCCCATTGGAATAGCCGATTCCAGGCAGATAGCTCGCATCGAAAAACGTGCCGTTATACGCAAACTCGGCGAGTTCGTTGCCGTCACGGAATCCACGGCTCTGGTGGCCCACGTTGCAGGTCATCACCAAGGTCTCGCCCGGGGCGAGCGGCTGCTCAAACGCATAGATGCGGTAGATGTTCCGTGGCCCACTGCTCACGAGATGAAAAGGACGATCAAACTGAATATTGGAAACCGACTGGTTGGTATCGCTGATATGTATCTGCGTGAGCGGACCCGCGGTCTTGTTCTGCAGCGTCATCCGCGTCGTTCCGTCAAATGAACGGCGCTCCGGGTAGATGTTGATCGTCGCATCGACAGCCGTGACCTTCGGCTGGTCAAGCTCTTCATACTGCTTGTAGTCGCGCTCGTACTTCGCTTGAATGTCGCGACGATCTTTCGCCGTGAGGTACTCATTGAGGACGTGAGCGTTGTAGAAGTACCAGGCGCCCGACCCGATTGCGAGCAAGGCAAAGAACGCCCCGGCCGGCAACAGCCGCGGCGCGCGCTGAAAGGCCAGCCGCGTCCGGGACCGGAGTGAATCATCCGCGCCTCGACGCGCAAAAGCGATCGAGATGACACCAAGAATCGCGAAGACAGCAAACCAATAGGTAATCGACCAGAAAAGCGCCGGCACGTAGTGCCCATAACCGTTCATGTCCGAGTAGATATACGTGGGCACGGTGCCAGGGAGATAAAGCGTGTTCTCCCAACCAAAGTTGTAGAGAATCGGCACGATCACAAACAGCCCGATCACAATGCCATGGCCGATAAACTTGTTCGACACGATCGTCTGGACGAACATGGCCAGCAGAACAAACCCCATGACCTGCGGAAAGGTGACGACGTACAGTTCCTTCACGTACTGCAGCAATTCATAGTGATAGTAGCCGGCAATCGTTTGCATAAAGATGCCGACAAGCATCGTGATTGTCAGCAACACCAGCTCAACAAACGCAAT
Source organism: uncultured Acidobacteriaceae bacterium (assembly GCA_963850375.1). Lineage (GTDB taxonomy): Bacteria > Acidobacteriota > Terriglobia > Terriglobales > Acidobacteriaceae > Edaphobacter. The sequence goes on from CAWKKV010000002.1 coordinate 415,509, forward strand.
CGCCGTCAGCTTCGAAAGCCAGTCCGTGGACTCGCGCATCGGAAGCGCATCGTGAATGCCATCGAAGTGGTTGTCGCGCTCGCGCCAAATGAGCTCTGCCGCGTACAGCGTCGCAACGATGTAGAAGAACAGTGTCGCGCTGCCCTCCACCGCCTGAAGCATCAGGTACGTCACCGGCCAGACATTTTCATCCCCGCGCTTGCCCGCAAAGTGGCCGTTGTTCACTGCGAACACAATCAGCAGACCGACGATCGCCCAGAAAGGGATCTCGCGCGTAATCGTCCGAATACGCAGCCGCGTCAGCGAAAGATACTGTGCAAAAGTCGCGCTCGGGCCAAAGACCTGCCTAATCCTGGGGAGCCGCGCTGCAACAAGCGAGCGCACAGGCCGCTGCTCTTCCTCCTCCTGCATCCGAGCCTTAGCGGCGCGACGTCCCTGCGAACGCGCCGTCAACGCTTCAACAGACATCGGAAACAAGACCCACGCTACACCCAGCGAAAGGAGTCCAACGCCGATCCAGAGAAGCCGGTTGTAAAGAAACACGCCCGGTGAATTACCCGAGAAATTCCATGGCAGCAGCAGCGTGTTCTTCTCGATCACCGTCCAGTAGCGGGTAAGGTCGTCGATCAGGATGAATCCGACCGGATCAAAGATCCCGGACCAGAAGTGCTCAAGCGATCGCGTGGCCGAGAAGACCGTAAGCCCGATCACATAGAGCATGAAGATGGCGACGCCCTGCAGGTAAACCACAAAGATCTTGCGGGTAAGCGCGGCGACAGCAAAGAACAGCGAGCCCATGAAAAAGATCTGGACCACAAGGATCGAAAGAAAGGGCTGGAGATACCACCAGAGGTGATTCGGTCCGATCCGGCTATGATCTGCCCAGGGCGCAAACGTGCCCGCAAACGTGCCAAACATCATCCCGGAGAACGCAAAAACGGTGGTAAGAAACGATCCGGCCCACCGACCTCCGAGATAGGCGAACTTCGAGATGGGCTTGGTGAAAAGGATCTGATAAGTGTCGCGCTGAAAGTCGCGAAGAATCGACGTTCCAAAGATCGCCGCAATGATGATGACTCCGAACAGCGACGCCCCGAAATCATTCGTGGAATTCGCGAATGGCCCGTTCAACAACACCTTGCCGTTGGAGTTGCCGACCGGTCCAAAGCTCTCTGATGCGACGCAGAAAAAGGAGAACGCAAACCAGAGCAGAAAGTAGACGTAGGTCGAGATGCTCTTGCGGCGGAAGCGAAGCTCAAAGGAGAGAAACTCCCAGAACATGGCCATGCTGATGTCCCTTCGTGCGAACGCTTAGTTTTTGGTGTGGCGGGCGAGGTTGAGGAAGTAAACATCTTCGAGTCCAGAGGGCACAGGGTGAAAGCCGCTGCCGGGGGAAGATGGAGCAAAGACCCGAATCTCATGCTGCCCGCCAACAAGATGCGTGCTCACGATGTTCAGCTCCGACTCAAGCGATCGCAGTTCATCATCCGTCGCCACCACCCGCGACCAGATCTGTCCGTCCAGCGCTCCCAGGGCCTCGTTCGGCGCACCCTCGAGCAGCACCTCGCCCGAGGCGATAATCGCCATTCGCGGGCAAAGCTCGCGCACGTCGTCGACAATATGCGTCGAAAGGATCACCGTCACATCGCGTCCGATCGAAGAGAGGAGGTTGAGAAACCGATTCCGCTCCGCCGGATCAAGACCCGCAGTCGGCTCGTCCACGATGATCAACCGCGGGTTGGCCAGCAACGCCTGCGCAATGCCGAAGCGCTGCTTCATCCCGCCCGAGTAAGTGGAAAGAGACTTCTTGCGCGCATCCCAAAGATTGGTCTGGTGCAGAAGCGCATCGACCATCTCCTTGCGCTCGCCGGCGGCCGTGATGCCCTTCAGAATCGCAAGGTGATGAAGCATGTCGGTCGCCGACATCCGCGGATACACGCCGAACTCCTGCGGCAGATACCCGAGGATCTTGCGTACCTCGTTCTTCTGAGTCAGAACATTGATCCCGTCCAGGTCGACGCTGCCCGAGTCAGGATCCTGCAGGGTCGCGACCGTGCGCATCAGCGAGCTCTTCCCCGCGCCGTTCGGTCCCAGAAGCCCGAACATGTTGTTGCCAATGGTCAGAGAAAGATTCTTGAGTGCGCGAACGCCATTCGGATAGGTCTTCGATAGACCCGTAATGGTCAAAGCCATGGAGCGATTCTCCAGGGATCAGGTTGGATTTGTACCGCAGTACGCGCAATGTATCACGCTCGTTCCGTCCCGAAGTGCCTGTGCCCCCCAGCACTCGACAGAAAACAGGCCGCGCCGCGTGGTCTCACCGCATCTGTCGGGAGACCACGCCGCGCTCTTCCAGACTCTATTTCCCGCCGTCCCTGATCGAGGCAAGCACCTCATCGCTATGGTTGGCGATGTCCTTCACCTCCCACCGCTTCACTACCTTGCCCTCAGGCGAGATCAGAAACGTATCGCGGTTGGCGAACTTCGCCACGCCGAAGTTCTTCACCGGCACGCCATACGCATCGATCACCTTGTGATCAGGATCCGCCAGCAGCTTGAACGTTAGGCTGTCCTTCGTGCAAAACGTCTTATGGCTCTCGACCGTGTCAAGCGAAACGCCCAGCACCACCGCATTGGCCGCGGTGTACTTCGCCTGATCGCGCTGGAAGTTGTGCGCCTCAAGAGTGCATCCGCTCGTCTGGTCCTTGGGGTAAAAGTAGAGAACCACCCACTTGCCTTTGTAATCGGAAAGCGAGACGGGCTTGTCCTCCTGCGATGGAAGCGTAAAGCTCGGAGCCGTCGCGCCCACGGCGATGGTGTCCGCAGCAGCGGCGCCACGCACATAAACTCCGAACGGAAGAACGGCCGCGGCGGCAAGGAGGCTGTAGGCGATAAGGGACTTGCGCATTCGTTTCCTCTTTCTGCTTCAAATGGCTGGAAGGCGACTGCTTCCCAGCATGACGTCCAAAGCCGCCAGAAAATCTGAGCTCCCGGCTGGCTTCGCAGGAGAATTCTACTCCGCGACGATCGCAATCCCCGCGTCATCCGCAGTCCTAACGATCCCATCAACATCGAACAGCAGCGTGCGCGCCGCCTCAAGCGCAAGGCACGTCGCCCCGGCGTCGCGCATCGCCTCGATGGTCCGTACCCCGATCACGGGCACGTCGAACCGCATATCCTGGTTCGGCTTCGCCACCTTCACCACTGTCAGCGACCGCCGCAGCGTCGTCGCCCCCCCAGGCACCGCGTCGTCCATCTCCCGAAACAGCTCTCCGGCACGCGCGATCGTCGCATCCGTGCCCTCCATCGCCTCCACCGCCACGCACGCCTGTGCCGCGATCACCACCGTCTGCCCCAGGTCGAACCCCGCGATCCCTCGCGCAACCGTGCGCCCGTAGCTGATATCCGCCCGCTCCTGCTCGTCAGGTCCCCGCGCCGTAAGCACGCCAGGCCTCGCCAGCAGCGGCTCCAGATACTCGGTCGAGCTGATCAACTCAATGCCCTCATCCGCCAGCACCTTCGCGATCGCACCCAGCAGCATATCCGTATTTCGCGATCGAAGATTCAGCAGCAGCTTCGCCAGCCGCCAATCTGGACGAATCGACGAGAAGATCTGCTTGTGCTTCACCTGCCCCGCCATCGTCGCCCGCGTTACACCCTCTGCCTGGAATGTCTCGATCAGCCGCGAAAGCTCGCCCAGCGACAACCAGTGGAGATGAATCTTCGGATCGCGCGCCGCCCTCTCCGTCATCTCGGGCTCAGTCTCTTCCCGGATCGCCGCGACCACCACTGTCAGGCCATGCGCTCGCGCCGCATCCAGCAGCAGAAACGGAAAGCGTCCGTTGCCCGCAATCAACCCCAGTCGTCCCGCGTCGCTCTCCCCCATGGCTAAAGCACGCCGTCCCAAACCCGAAGCTCCGACTCAAAAGGTCGCTGCTCCACCCGGCTCTCGACATTCAGAATCATCGTTGGCCGACTGGCAGCCCTGTACTCAGGCCATGCCGGAAGCCCCGGACCCGCAGGCGCCTCCCCGCGGATAAACGCGCACCAGGCCGCGTGCATCGCCTGCGCCAGCCGCACTGCCTCCGGGTCGGCAGCCTCCGTCTTGCCTAACTTGTCCCACACAAAGCCGATGTCCTCCGAGTGGTACGCTTCGCCCGCCATGCGGCCCGTAGTCTCCGCATAGTCGAGCCGATACATCCAAGCCTCGCCGCCCGCCTCCGTGTGAGCATCGGCCAGCCGCACACTTGGCACCCAGTACTCCTCCGCAGTCACCGCACGCACCCGCTGTTGCCACTCCGGCATCTCGGGATACAGCGCACTGTAGCGCGCAAACACCTCGTCAAATCGCGCCAGCGAAAGATTGCCAAGATCGCGCTGTGTCGGATCCGCCGCCGGCCGCGGCCCCAGAAACAATGCGCTCTCATCACGATTCGTTCCGATCAGCAGCCGCTGTCCCTTCGCCGAGCCCGCCCTCACCAGATCGACCGGTCTCTGTGCCAGCAACGCGCTTCGCCGGGCGCTCACCTGCGGCCGAAACGGAAAGTGGATCTCCGACCGGGCGATCACCCGCTGCTGCACCTCGATCAGCGCACGCGCGTCCCCCGTCCGCAGATCCTCAAATCCCGCAGTCGCCAGGGCGTGTTCGCCGCGCCAAAGCTCCCCAAAGCTCTGCGCCACCTTGCCCGCCTCTGCCTCCGTCAGCACGCGTTCGCCGCCACCGCTCTCGGAGATCGCCGACCGGAACAACGCGCGAGCCTCCGGCACCGCCATCAGCGCCGCCGTCGCTTTCGCTCCCGCCGATTCTCCCCCCACCGTCACTCGCGCCGGATCCCCGCCAAAGGCTGCGATGTTCTCATGCACCCACCGCAACGACGCGGTGAGGTCGCGAATCGCATTGTTCGCTGAGTCCGCATACCCCGCACCGAGCAGCGGTTCGAGATCCATAAATCCGAATACGCCCAGCCGGTACGCCACCGTCACCAGCACAATTCCCTCATGCGCAAACAGCGAGCCATCAAAGATCGGCGCGGTTGCCTGGCCGCCCGTGTACCCGCCCCCATGGATCCAAACAAACACCGGGTGTGGTCCCCCACCACTTGGTGGCGCCCACACATTCAGATACAGGCAATCCTCGGATTGCGCGACACTCGGCTCGTTCGGCTGCATCGCCGCGGCGCCAAACCGTGTAGCGTCGCGAACCCCCGTCCAGGCCTTCGGAGCCACTGGCGCTCGAAACCGGAGCTCGCCCGTCGGCGGCTGCGCAAATGGAACGCCGCGAAACACCCGCACACCTTCGGCCGAGCTCTCCCCACGCAACGCGCCCAGCGCTGTCTTTACAACCGGAACATCCTCGGCCCGTCCCACACCCGCAAATGCCCGGGGCACGAGCCCGGCCATCGCGGCAAGCTGCAGGAAGTTCCTGCGGGACAGTGGCGCAACGCCACCCATTCGGTCATTGCGGGCTTCGGTCATGGGCACCCTAACGCTCAAGCCCGTCCAGTGTACCCATCCGCGATGCTCGGCGGTGTATCCAGATCCGAAGCCGATCCACAACTCGCGCGGGAGAAGAGCCTCACCTCGACGCAGAGTTGTGGCCTTCTAGAACCGGTACCGCACCGTCACCGCGCCATTCACCGGTGCCGCCGGATAGATCTGGTAGTCCGACTGCGCCGCATCGTAGTAGCGGATATTGCCGACGTTCTGCACATTCGCCTGCACCTCATAGCGGCTCCGCCGGTAAAACACCGACGCGTCCACACGCGAGTAGCCAGGCAGCTTCGCCAGGTTGTCCGTCGCCGCAAACTGCACATCCCGCGCAACCAGTCCACCCGAGAAACCGACACCGTTCCGAAGCGTGTACGTCGTCCAAAGGCTGGCGCTGTGAAGCGGGCTCATCGCCGGTCGCCGCCCCTCGAGACTCACTCCATTCGAGAGCGTCGTTGAGGACACAATCCGCCCATCCAGCCACGCATACCCTCCATACACCTGCCAGTGGCGCGCCAACGATCCCTGCACATTGATCTCCGCCCCATCCGTTCGCTGCTCACCCAGGTTCAGCAGTGCCAGCGGATTGTTCGGGTCAGTCGTCTTGATATTCGTGCGATCCAGTCTGAAGACGCTTGTCGTCACCAGCAGGCGCTGCCGAAGCAGGTCGAACTTCGCTCCGCCCTCATAGTTCTGCGTCACCTCGGGCTCCAGCTGCGCGTTGTTTGTCGCCAGCGAAAGATTCTCGCCCGAAGGATCAAACGTCCGGCTGTAGTTCCCATACACCGAAGCCCACGTCCGCGCCTGGTACACCACACCCACACGCGGGCTCGCCGCATTATCCGTGCGCCCGAGGTTCGGCGATCGTGTTCGTTGGCGGCCGAAGCTCCAGCGCCTGCCGGAAGTTGTCATACCGAACCCCAAGCAGGGCCTTCCAGCGCGGCGCGATCGTTACCAGGTCCTGCACATACAGCGCCTCCGTCTGCCCCAGGAAACGATTGTTGCGGTTCAGCACCGAGCTCAGCACCGGCGCCGTCGGAACAGGAGCCAGCAGGCTCACCGGCGTCTGGTTCGTCGGCCCGTTGTACTGCGTCGAATCCGTGCCCTCGCGCCCATACTCCGCGCCTACTAGAACCGTGTGCCCCATGCCCAGCCATCTCCCGGAGCGATACGCCTCGAGGTTCGTGAATGCAAGGTTCCAGTTCTGCCCGCCGTTGTACTCGCCCCGCGCCACCAGCGCATCCCCGCCCGCCGCCGGTGTTACGGCACTCGCATACATGTTCACGAAGTTGATGGCGTAGCCCGCGAGCCGCTGCACCGCATGCGCTGTCCAGCCCGAATCAAACACGTGCTTCGCATCCAGCGTCCCGTCCGTCACCGCGCTGTGGATGAAGTTGCTGCCCGGAAGAGGACCGACATACCCGTAGAAGTTCCCCACCGGCACAACCGCCGGAGCACCCGTCGACGGCAGATACGGAATACCCCGATCCGGCAGACGGTCATCCCGCAGCCGCTCCACCTGTGCTGTCACCGTCGTCGCCTCGCTCGGGTGCCACGCCAGCGTAGGCGCAAACGCGTACCGGTCCTCCCAGTAGAAGTGCCGCTGGCTGCCCTCGTGCTCCGCCGCACCCGTCAGCCGGAAGCCCAGCTTGCGGCTCGTTCCCGGAACCACCGTGTCCAGGTCCGCCGAGCCGCGCTGCTCCCCATAGCTCCCCGCCGTATACGTCAGCTCACCCAGCGTCCCCTCCATGCTCGGCTTCTTTGTCACCCGGTTGATCAGCCCACCCGACGACCCACGCCCGTACAGCACCGCCGCCGGCCCCTCAAGCACCTCGATCCGCTCCGTATTCGAAAGGTCCCGGTAGTACTGCGCGTCGTCGCGCGTCCCGTCGATATACATATCGCCCACCGCGTTGAAGCCGCGAATAAAGAAGTTGTCCCGCCGTCCTTCACCCAGCTGCAGGCCCACCGCCGGAACCACCTCGACCGCCTGCTTCATCGACTCGACATTGCGTGCCCGCAACAACTCCCCCGTCAGCACCTGCACCTGCTGCGGTGTCTCCATAATCGTCATCGGCATCCGCGAGGCCGTCGTCGCCACATCCCCCTTGTAATCCTCCGTGTGGACGTCCACGCTCTCGGAATGCTGGTCGACGCTCAGCACAAACGTCAGCGGCAAAGCCTGCCGCACCGGCATCACGATGTCCTGGACCACGGTCCGAAACCCTGGCCGAGCCAGCGTCAGGTGATACTGCCCCGGTGCGACCGCAAGATCCCAGGATCCCGCCGCATCCCCCACGCGCTCGATTGTTCTCCCCGGGTCCTCGACCGACTGCAGCGTCAGCACAACGCCCGGGACCAACGCCCCTGACGTGTCAACCGCCCGCGCCTCGAAATGGCTCTGCGCCCCTCGCTGACACAGACCGCTCGTCCCCAGCAGCAGGGGGAGGAGGCATAGGAAACGTGCGATAGGCGTCCGCATCCGGTGCTTGCGACCGGCAGATCTGGAGAGGGGGGGCATCATGGCATGGTTCTCCCGCCGCGCGTGTCAGCCCTCTCAGGGCATGGCTCCGGCGGTTGCTAGGCGAGTCTGCGACACCTATGATGGGGTATCCGCAGCTCGCAAGAGTTGTGTGTGCCAGGTCCTCGCGTTCTCCGCCAAGAGTCTGCGCGGGGATCTGGCTCCTTACTGAATCCTTGTGATTTCAATATACGACAACATTGGTCCGAGATCACAGGAAAGTAGCTCAAGAGCCTAAAAACTCACGCCGCGCGGTTCGTCATCATCCCGGCGGAGCTCACCCTAAATTCTTTCAACCGCTCAGCCAGCGGCCAACCACGTACCGGGCGCGCGCCCAAGCCGCTTCGTCCTTAGCCCTCACCCACCTACCACTGCACTCCCGGATAAAGGCTCGTTAACCGGTTCCCCCGGTACACATACCCGTTGCTGATCTGGAGCGACCACACGGCCTGTGGCTGCGCCTCGTCTGTCACCTCGTACACCGCTGCCTCCGTATTCGCCAGCCCCGCCAGGTCATACGCGAGGTGCCCGTTCGACAGCACCTCCGTGTCCCCGCCGAAGAACGAGTACAGATCCGGCGTCAGCACCTGGTGAAGCAGAAACGTCGCCGTCTTCGCCCCCTCGTCGATCTGCAACAGCGGAATCGTCGTAAAGCAGTGCGACCCCGCATCGACCGGACAGCTGCTCCCATCCGAAAACTGCCGGTCGTCCCCGTTGTCCATCAGCGCCATCGTAAATACCGAGTTCGACGCCCTCGAGATCGGGTTCGCGTAGTGCTGCGAGTAGAACCAGTCCTTCGGGTCTACATCCGCCGCGCCATCACCGCTCTTCAACGCAAAGTCTCCTTCCGGCCCAAGCTTCCAGATCACCGCGCCGTCCCCCGCTCCGCCGCCATAGTTGATCTTCAACACCCAGTTCTGGTGCCGCAGCGAAACAATCAGTGACTCGTCCGATGTGTCATACGCAATCGAGTTCCCGTGCGTCCAGTCAGGAAAATTGAACGGATGCCGGTTCACATCCAGGTGATCAAACGCGTTCCACACCCAGACCGGCTGCCACGTCGCATCAAGATCCACCACCACATCGCCCAACACCGTCGTAGGCGCGGAAGCCCCCGTCAGCGTCACGCTCTTCAGCGTGGTCACCAGCGTCAGGAAATGCCCATTGCTCAGCGGCAAAAGCTCGTGCGAAAACGCGCCCCCCACCACCGCGAACCCATTCTTCGCCAGCTCCGCGTTCAACGCCCCGATACTCAGGCTCCGTATCGTCGTCCCTGCCAGGTCGATCTCGCGTATCTCAGATGTCGCGTCGACGCCCGCCGCATTGCCCAGCAGAAAGCTCGAGTTTTGCCCCACCAGCAGCGACATGTGCCCGTTCGGCAACATCCGCACCGACAATGCCGATTGTCCGTTCGCATTGTCCGTGTTCGGATACGTCCAGATCACGTTGCCGCTCAGGTCCGTCACCACCGGCCCCGGCAGCCCGCCCGGGCTCGCAATCCCCTCCAGCATCTCCACCCCCGGCTGCGGCGTCTGGCCCGAGGCCGTCGTCGCCTTGAACGTCGCGACAAACTTGGCCGGCACCGCCCCTGTCGTAAAAGTGCGATCCTGGTCGGCCACCACCTGGCCCGCGCTGCTCGTAAAGGTCGCTTGCATGTGGTACGTCGTGTTCGCCAGCATCCCCGCCACCAGCACACTCACCGCTCCCGCACCTGTGGCCGAAACGCTCGACGTACTCCGGCCATAACTCGTGCTGGTCCCGAACCGCACAGTCACCGACCCCGCCGAGGGCACCCCCACCGTGTAGTTCGCCACCTGCGGATTCGCCGTACCCGCAACAGCGGTGTCGGCGCTCAACGTTGGCGGAGGCACGCTCGGGTTGGACGAGGAGCCACAACCAAACAAAAACAGACTGGGGAGAGCAACAAACAAAGATGCAATTTGGCGCATGGGATCTGCCTCAGAGCTGTGTCGTACCCTCCTGACGAGCCGTTTCGAGGTAGAGTTTCACCCCAAACCCCAATCACCCCAGTTCTCGGTCCCACGCATATTTCTTCCACAAACCCGGCCCACATGCACCCACCGGCACTCAGGGACAACGAGCTTCCCGTCCTCCACCTCATGAACGGCTCTGCCACCACCATCGAAGGGCAAAATACTAGAACGAACAAACTGCGCTATCTGAGAGCTCTTCGGCAAATCAAGCCAGCACGAAAGACGAATCTTCTCGAGCTCAGTTCGTCGGAAACTGAAATCAAGCTGGAGGCGACACTTAACAGGAACCAGCCGATCAGCCGGCCCACTCCTACCGCTCCGCCACATGAAAGGGCCCCATTGAAATGGGGCCCCTTGTAACCGGCAGCAGCACAACTCCGCCGCTAGTACTTCATGTTCGTCAGGTCCTCAATCAGTCCCGGCCCGGTAGGCTCCCAGCCCAACGTCTCGCGCGTCCACTTGCTCGACGCCGGCATGTCCAGACCAGCGAAGTGCGCCAGCCAGCCGAAGTGTTCCGCAGCCTTCTCCTCGTCGAGCGACACCACCGGTATCTTCAGTCCCTTGCCGATCGTCTCCGCGATCGCGCGAAGCGTCACGCCTTCCTCCTGCACCGCGTGGTACACCGTCACGCCGGGCCCGGTCTGCTCCACCACCAGCCGGTACAGGTGAGCCACATCAGGCAGCGGAGCCGCGGCCCAACGGTGTGCGCCGTCGCCCACATAGGCGGAAACGCCCTTCTGGCGAGCCGTCTCCGTAAGGAACGGCACCAGGCCCTGCTTGCGCGTGTCATGCACCTGCGGCAGCCGCACAATGGCCACGCGCACACCGCGCTCGGCGGCCAGTTGCGCCACAGCCTCCGGTTGCCGCGGAATCGCCTCGGAGCTCTGCGGCGGATCGCTCTCCACCCGCACGTGGCCCGGCCCGCCACTCGCAAGCCCCGTGCCGGACGTGACTACCAGCAGCTTGCCCGGTTCGAGCACCGACCCCAGCGCCTCAATCGCATTGCGTTCATCCCGCCCGTTCTCGGCGAACTTCGACATGTCATCGTGGTTGAACGCCAGGTTCACCACTACATCCATGCCCCGCGCTCCGCTCCGCAAACTCTCCAGATCCTGGAGAGTGCCGCGATGTGCCTCGGCACCCGCAGCCTTCAACTGCTCCACGCCCGCCTCACTGCGGGTAAGCCCACGCACCTGGTGGCCCTCGGCGATCAGTTCCTTGACCAGTTCCGTACCAATAAAGCCTGTCGCTCCCGTAATAAAAATCCGCATATGACCTGTCTCCTCTGCTGTTTGCTGACGCGACCGAAGTGCCGCGCGCCAGAAGTGTGCCGCGCCTCCGCAGCGAAGCGGAGACAATCTCCGTATCAGATAAGCGGAGATATCCTCCGGTTGCATAAACTTCTGCGAAGATTGGGCTATGCCGAAGCACCCTCCTCCCACACCCGTCGCGCGCAGGCCTCGCGTCGACGCTCAGCGCAATCGCGAGCGCATCTTGGAGGTTGCCCGCGAGGCCTTTACCCAACACGGGCCGGACGCCACGCTCGACGACATCGCCCGCCGCGCGGAAATCGGCCCGGGAACGCTGTACCGCCACTTCCCCACCCGCGACGCTTTGATCGAAGCCGTTTACCGCAGCGAGGTCGAAAAGCTGACCGCGGCCGGCCGAGCGCTGCACCGCCACACTCCGGCCGCTCCCGGCGCTCCGAGCCTGGATGCTCGTGTTCATCGACTACGTGGCAAAAAAGCTGCTCATCCTCCCCGCCATGGACACCGTGCCCGGGGGCTCGATGCGCATGGTCAAAGGCACGCAGGGCCTGGTGCACAGCACCTTTCGTCAGTTGATCCAGTGCGCCATCGATAGCGGCGATCTTCGCGCAGAGACAAATCCTGACGACATCATCCGCGCCCTTATCGGCGTCTTCCACACCACGTCTCTGCCCGGCTGGGAAGCCAGCGCCCGCAGAATTGTTGACCTCCTCATCGAGGGCTCGCGCCCACGGCATTAGTTCTCGAGACCACTCTTCATCTCACGATCGCTGGCGAGCAGCCGACTTCTCGACGTCAGTCCGCCAGATACAATGAGCGTCATCCAAAGAGCCTGGAGCTTGTTGCGCGTGACTCCTCCTTCTTCTGCTCGCTTATCCTTTCGCAGTTGGACTGAGGAGGATACCGCGCTCGCTGAAGCATTATGGTGCGACCCCAAAGTGACTCACTACTTCGGCGGCGCTATGACCAGCGAACAAGCCCGTGCCCGGCTCGATATCGAACGTAACCGCGAGAACAGCGTTGGGATCCAGTACTGGCCGATGTTTTTGCGTGACACAGGTGAGTTTGCGGGTTGTGCCGGCCTCCGGCCATGGCAGATGGATCCAAAGACAATCGAGGCCGGTGTTCACCTCATGCGATCTGCCTGGGGACTGCGGCTGGGCGAGGAGTCTCTGCGCGCGGTGCTCGCGTTTGCCTTCGACACACTCAGCCTGACGGTGGTTGTCGCTGGACATGGTTTAGGGCACGACAACTCGCAGAAGCTCCTGGAGCGCGTGGGCTTCGGCTATACGCATAACATCGCGTGGGGGCCAAAAGCGATCGAGGTCCGCATGTATGCCATCAACGCGGCGAGGTGGCGCTTGTCAGAGGCACCGTAAGCGGTCAGGCATGTGAATCGCACGTTTCGCGTCTGTCGTTGACCTCCGAGCACCTTAAGCTCTACAGCCAGCAACCCGGTCCCGTCGAGCAGACCGCATCGCACCTCGACAGGCTAGGGCCGCTCCGCACCCATCATCAGGTAGTCCATCGCCCACCCCGGCTTGATCCCGTGCTGGCGCACCAGCGTTGCCAGCTGCGCATAGTGCCGCACCGAGTGCATCAGCAGATGCACCAGCACCGTCCTTCGGGAAGCCCGCAGCTCTCCCATGCTCCGCGTCATAAATGAGATCCGTTCGTCCCACCAGCCTGCCTCTCGCTCCAGCAGTGGCCGCAGCATCTCCATGGCCCGGGCGTGCGTACGGAAGATCTCCTCCGCCGACCCGTACCCCACCTCGTCATAGCTTGTCTCGGCCTCACCTGCCAGTCGCTGCGCATATCGCAGCTCCACGGCGACGATGTGCTGCAGAAGCCTCGCCGCCGTGCCCACATCGAGCACGTCGCACGGCAGCTCCAAGGCCTCAGGATGATCCGTCAACAGCTTCTGCCACTCCCTTGAGGTTGTCTCCACCCAAGCGAGCAGTTCCTCTCCACTGAGTACATTCATGCGTCCTCCTTCAACGCGCGCCATCCTATATCGCGGCGGAACTGCATTCCCTCAAACCCGATGTTGCGCATCGCCGCGTACACCTTGCGAAGCGCATCCTCGAGTCCCTCGGCAGATGCCGCGGCCACTCCCAGCACCCGTCCACCCGCGGTTACTACTTCGCCGTTTCGCTCCGCAGTGCCACAGTGAAAGACGACCACATCCTCCGGTTCATCGCGCAGTCCTGAGATCGCCTTCCCGATCTCCACCTTGCCCGGATATCCGCCGCTCGCCGCGATTACGCACGCGCTTGCTCCCGGCTTCAGCTTCACGTCGAGCGCATCCGCCGTCCCGTCTACCGCGGCCTCGAGGAGGTCCAGCACATCGGTCTCGAGCCTCAGCATCAGAGCCTCCGTCTCGGGATCGCCAAAGCGTGTGTTGAACTCCAGCACCGTCGGCCGCACGGTCCCCTTTCCGCTCGGGACCATCATCATTCCGCAAAACAGCACGCCCCGGAACTCGCTCCACTGGTCGCGCATGCCGTCCACCACGCGCTGCGCCACGTTGGCTGTCAGCCATGCCCGCATCTCCGGCCCCATCAGCGCATCAGTCGAGTACGCCCCCATTCCGCCGGTGTTTGGCCCCGTGTCACCTTCGCCAATACGCTTGTGGTCCTGTGCCGCCGCGATCGGCACAGCGGTCGCACCGTCGCACAGGGCAAAAAAACTCAGCTCCTCTCCCCCAAGAAACTCCTCGATCACCACTTCACCTGTCTCCGCGCCGAGCAGTTCACCCGAGAACATCTGCGCCGCCGCAGCCTCCGCTTCCCCATGCGTCTGGCAGATCACCACGCCCTTGCCCGCCGCCAGCCCGTCTGCCTTCACCACCACGGGCACGCTGAAGCCGCGCAGCGCCTCCGTCACCTCGTCCGGCGTCGCGCATACCGCGTACGCGGCCGTAGGGATGTCGTTCTTGCGCATAAACTCCTTCGCGAAGGCCTTGCTCGTCTCGAGCATGGCCGCCTCGCGCGTCGGCCCGAAGACTCGAAAACCTTGCTCCTGAAGTGCATCTACGACGCCGAGCGACAACGGCACCTCCGGCCCGATCACCACCAACCCCGGCTGCTCCAGCATCGCGAGCCCCACCGTGGCTGCGACGTCATTTACCTCGAGCGCGACACACCGTGCCAGCGTTGCGATCCCCGCGTTTCCCGGAGCGCACACGATCTCGCTCACGCGAGGCGACCGCCCGAGCGCCCACACCAGCGCATGCTCCCGCCCCCCGCCGCCGATCACCAGGACCTTCATCGAGCCCGTCCCTTTCAACTTCCGCTCGCCGGCTTCATCAGCACCCGCAGCTCCCGGGCCCGCGCACTCGAGATGGCAAAGACCTCCGTCGATCTCCCCACACTGACCGCATACCCGTCCTTCACGCTCTGCCCCTTCACCCGGAGACGGGCACCCGGCCGCACTCCGTGGGATTCAAAGAACTGCAGCAAACGACCATCGCGATCCGAAACACTCTCAATCACGAACTCGCCCTTTGCCTCCACTGCCGTCAGTGGCACCGACGCCTCCTCCGGCATCTCTCCGGTCATGCTCGGAATCGAGTGGCCATGAGGGTCTATGGTCGGGTGCCCCAGCTTCGCCGCGATCCGCTCCTCGAAACGCTCCGAGATGAAGTGCTCCAGTCGTTCGGCCTCGTCATGCACCTCGTCGAGCGGGTAGTCCAGCACCTCGTACAGAAACGTCTCGATCAGCCGGTGGTGCCGCAGGATCTCAAGCGCACGCCGTTTGCCGGCAGGCGACAGAAGCACGCCGCGGTGCCGCTCATACTCGACCAAGGGACGCGGAGCCGCGGCCAGCTTCTGCAGCATGTTCGTCACTGACGCAGTTGCCACGCACAGCCGGTCAGCCAGCGACTTGCTCGTCACCCGTCTTGTCTCAGGCCCACTCAGGGTCCAGATCGCCTTGAGGTAGTTATCGACAGACTCTGTACTTCGGCCCGCCCGCGCGCGTCCAGCCATCTCGGATCTCCAGCTTCCAGTTTGACCCATCTCGCAATATTAGGTATACCTAATTTCAGAACACATGCCAAACAGGAGCTCCACCGAGCACGAGATCGAAGGCGTCCGGACGTCGCCCGCCGCGCTTGCCGCCTCCGGCGGGCCCCTGCCGCCCGCGCCCAAGATGCGCTTCCGCCGCAGCGAGATCTGGACCTACTTCGGCCCCGCCTTCGTCGCCAGCGTTGCCTATATCGATCCCGGCAACTTCGCCACCAACATCGAGGGCGGCAGCCGCTTCGGCTATCGCCTCCTGTGGGTACTGCTCTGGTCGAACGCCATGGCCATCCTGATCCAGTACCTCTCCGCCAAGCTCGGCATCGTCACCGGTCTCACCCTTCCGCAGAACTGCCGCCGGCACTTCAGCCGCACCGTCACCATCTTCCTCTGGGTGGCCGCCGAGGTCGCCGCCATCGCCACTGATCTGGCGGAGTTTCTTGGCGCCTCCCTCGGCCTTTATCTCCTCTTCGGCCCGCTCCTGCTTGCACATGGCTGGAGCTACACCGAGACTCTGTTCACCGCCGCCCTTATCTCCACCGTCCTTGTCTTCGCCATCCTCGCTCTCGACCTCGCCGGCTTTCGCTGGCTCGAGCGCGGGGTCATGGCCTTTGTGGGAATCATCGGCGGCTGCTATGCGATCGAGGTCTTTCTCGCGCATCCTGACTGGCGCAGCGCCGCCTTTCACACCCTCGTCCCGACCCTCGACAGCAGCTCCTCATCGAGCTTTCGCGAGAGCATCTACTTAGCGGTCGGCATGCTTGGCGCCACCGTCATGCCGCACGTCGTCTATCTCCATTCCGCGCTCGTGCAACCCCGCCTCAAAGAGCTGGCGGCCACCTCGCCCACCTCCGGCCATAGCTCCATGTCGCTGCGTACGGGGCCCAGCAGCGGAGCCCGCCTTCGCTTCCTCCGGTTCGAGCTGATCGACGTCTTCGCAGCCATGAACGGCGCCTGGCTGATCAACTCCGCCATGCTCATCATGGCCGCTGTCGCCTTCACCCATGGCGTCGTAGTCGATGATGTCGAGGTCGCGCATCACACGCTGGGCCCGCTGCTCGGCCCACTCGCCGCTACCGCATTCGCCGTCGCCCTGCTCTGCTCTGGCCTGTCTTCCTCTACAGTTGGCGTCATGGCGGGGCAGGTCATCATTGAGGGGTTCCTGGACATCAAGTTCCCCATCTTTGTTCGCCGCCTGATCACGATCGTCCCGGCGCTGATCGTCATCGCCATGGGCCTCAAGCCTCTCCGTATCATCACGCTGTCTCAGGTGGTCCTCAGCTTTACCCTTCCCGCCGCGCTGATCCCTCTGCTCATCCTCACCAGCCGCCGCTCCGTCATGAACTCGTTTGTCAGCGCTCGCCGCACCCGCATCGCCGGGTGGGTCATCGTTTCGGTCGTCCTCGCGCTCAACGCTGTTCTTCTGGTCCAACTGGTCGTCTGACACTAGGCATGCGATCAGAGCGTAGTCAATGTGGATCGGCTTACGCCTTACCTCGAAACGTCTCTGAGCAGGAATCCTGGAAAGAAGAAGAGCTCGCCGAAGCGAGCTCTTCTTCACGTCCGATCCGCCACAGATCAGTGGTGGTGATCATCGTGGTGATCTCCTCCCGAGGGTCGATTGCCGCCGCCTCCGCCGCCCTGAGGCCGCCCCTGTGGAGCCGGCCGGCTCTCCTGCCGGGGAGCCGACTGCACACGTTGCTGCTGAGGCTGCGGCTGCGCAAAACTGCGCGGTTGTTGCTGGGGGGAGTAACGCGGCTGTTGGGCTGGCTGCGCGGAACGCTGCTCATCCGGCGAGCGCTGAAATCCACGCTCCTGACCTCCTTGCTGAAATCCCCGCTGCACTTGCTGTCCGCGGTCTTGCTGCTGCTGTTGTTGAAGGGCACGCTGCTGCTGCTGTGCTTCCACTGCACGCTGCTGGTCCTGTGACGGCTGCTGGACCCGCTGTTGCTGCCCCTGTACAGGCTGCTGGAAGCCACGCACCTGCTGCCCTTGAACCGCGCGCTGCTGGTCCTGCTGTTGTTGAAAGGCACGCTGCTGCTGCTGCGCCTCCACTGCACGCTGCTGTTCCTGTGATGGCTGCTGGACCCGCTGTTGCTGCCCCTGTACAGGCTGCTGGAACTCGCGCCCCGCCTGTTGCTGCGATCCCTGAACCCCCCGGTTCTGCTGTGTCTGCTGCAGCTGCTGCTGCCGAGGCTGCTCCGACCCGCGTCCCGGCTGCGCGGAAAGGCCACGCTGTTGCTGTTGCTGCAAGACGCGTTGCTGCTGATCCGCTTGGCCCTGCACCGTCCGCTGCTGCTGCGCGTTGTTCTCGCCGGCCAGTGGGTTCCTGACCCCCGTGCCGGCAGGAACGCCGCGCTGCGCCTCGAACCCTCGCTGCGGCAGCTGTCCCTGGGTCCGTTGCTGCTGCTCCGCAAGTCCGTGTTGCTGTGTGTTGGTGTTGCGCTGCCCGCCTTCAAAGGCCCGTTGCTGCTCCGGCGTCTGCCGCGTCTCGCCTTGGGAGCTGGACCGCGTCTGCCCGTTGAAGCCTCCCGGCGTCGTTCTGTTTACTCCTTCCGCAGGACGCACGCCTTGGCTCAGGCCTCGTCCCGAAGGGATCTGTCCGGGCAACGTCTGTCCCCGGACCGGATCGCCCTGGCCCCGCTGCAACTGCCCTGCTCCTGCCTGGCCAACACCGCGGCCGGCTTCAAAGCTGGTTCGCGCCGGCGCAGCAATGCCTCGATCAGCCGCAAACGGCCGCGGAGCCGCTGCGATTGCGGGCCGGCCCCTGTTCTGCTGAAAAAATTGCTCCCGGTTCGTCGCCGCCGCCCTCTGGTTCTGGAGCTGCGCGGTCATCGGCGGGATCCTCGGAGAACGGAAAGCCGCCACTTCCGCCGGCCGAGGCCGCGCCTGTACGCCTCCAGGGCCGCCGTTGTAGCTCACCCGGTTCAGCTGCACCCGGTTGTTGATCACCGTGTTGTTGATGCGGACGTCGCGGTTATACACGTTCCGGACATTGACCACGTTGACCCGGTTCACTGACTGGTTGTAGTAGAAGTCCCTTCCGCGCCAGTACCCGCCGTAGTAGCCCGTGCCGTAGTACCCGAATCCATAGGCGACGCCGCCGTAGAAGCCCACATACTGGCCCCAGTACCCAGGGTGCCAACCGTAGTGACGGTGCCACATGCCCCAGTAGCCCGGCGTCCACAGTGCACCCTCGTACGGAGCCGCCACCCAGGCTCCTGGAACCCAGTAGTACCCGGCCGGCGCATAGCCCCAGTAGCCCGGCGTCCAAAGGTAGTTCGGTGCGGGAGCCGGCGGCTGGTCGTAGACCGGCAGCGGCGGAGGCGGCTGCTCAGCTTCCTCCGT
This sequence comes from uncultured Acidobacteriaceae bacterium, assembly GCA_963850375.1. GTDB lineage: Bacteria > Acidobacteriota > Terriglobia > Terriglobales > Acidobacteriaceae > Edaphobacter. The sequence continues at coordinate 434,149 of CAWKKV010000002.1, forward strand.
TACCTGGTTGTAGGCATCCTGCTCCGCGTCGGTCCAGTCACCCGAGCCTGCCTGGTCCGGGTAGCCCTCCGCAGGAGGCTGCCCATCGGCCGGATACCCCTGCTGCGCCGCCGCATCCTCCGGCAACCTGCGCTCGATCGGTGCTTCGTTCTGATAGGCCTGCTGAGGATAGCTCTGGGGCTGAGCGTAGCCTTGGGGCTGTGCGTAGCTCTGAGGCTGCGAATATCCGGGTGACTGCCGCGTGTACCCGACGGTCTGCCTGCTGGCATTCGTCGTCTGGCCACCCAGCGCCACAGTGCTGCTACCGTCCAGCATGCGCGTCGAGCCCTGCGCGGGAGCCGCATACATCCCCTGCTGCTGCCCGCCGGACGGGTTCGAGACCGGCGCCATGTTCCCATCCGCCGGATCCGGCCCATTGTCGTCAACCGCGACCATGCCGGGTTGCGAGGCCGAACGGCACCCGACGCCCAGGAGCAAAACCGACCCGAATATCAAACCACGACCCAGATTACGCCTGAAGCTTCGCATCGCACGTTCCTCGATCTGTAAAAACCCGCCGATGCCGCTTTTGTTTCCTTGCGGGCTCCCGCAGTTCTAATTGGATGCGAAGCGCACTGGTCTCCGCCGTTTGAGCGGCCAATCACAGGTAACTGTGCTAGCGGTGCACGTAACCTGCGCCACGCCAGGGGAGGTCGGACCAGTCGATCGTTAGCGCCCTGTCGCCTGCTCCGCCCAAACCGCCGCTCCGATCACGCGGGTCTCTGGAAGGTCGGGAACGATCTCCACCGAATACCCCTGCAGCGGACTCATCTTCACCATCTGCTGGAGGTAGTCCTTCAGCATCGGCAGGTCTACGAAGCGAGCATTGAATCCCGTGAGGAAGAACTTCCCCGGCCCGCTCTGGTGAATGGACGATGCACTCGCCGCCGCCAGCGCCTTATGCCAAAGCCGCTTGAACTCCAGGCAGCGCGTCTCCGGATCTTCCCGCCGATTAGCCGATTCGAAGACCTCCTCGGGCTCCATGTCCAGGAACCGCAGCCGCATCGCCCGATGTCCCATGATCCCTTCCATGTGACCGCGCCCGCCGCAGCCGCAGAAGTTCTCCTTGTCGTCGATGCTCACCACCGTGTGCCCGCCTTCCCAAACCCCCGGAGCATACGGATACCGTCCAAAGCCGATGCCCACGCCCAGCGTCCAAACCCGGATCATGCTGTCGAGCTTGCCGAACTGGCACGCCAGACCTGCCGCCATGCCGTCAGCATCATTCAGGATCGTCACCGGCACGGAGAGTCCATGACTCTCAAGATGCGTCGCCAGGAGGTCCCTCATCCTCGCGCCCTTGAGCTGCGGCAGATTGGGCGCCTCCTCGACCACACCGTTCTTGATCAGCCCCGGAAGCGCCACTCCGACGGCCCCGATGTCCTTCGCACCATCGGCAGCGCGCAGGACCTGCTCACAGATCGTCTGCGCCAGCATGTCGGTGTGGAGCTCCACCAGCGCGTGCTCGTCGTCCGGGTTCTCCGGATATGCCAGGATCGGGCCCGCAAGCTGGTGATCCATCACCAAACCTGTGGAGATGCGATCGGAAAGAACGACCCCGATCGACTTCGCGCCCTTGGACTTCGCCATACCTCAACCCCCCTGGGTTCCCATCGCGTCCTTGGATCGATCGCAGCCGCTTCACTCAAACTTGCTGACGCGATTCAACCCATTGAAAGCCGCCACTTTATAACATTCCGCCAGGGTTGGGTAGTTGAACACCGTATCGACGAAATAATCCAGCTTTCCGCCCAGCGCCATCACGGCCTGCCCGATGTGCACCAGCTCGCTCGCGCCCTCGCCGATGATGTGAACGCCCAGCAGCGTGTGGTTCGTTCGATGAAAGATCAGCTTCAACCGCCCGGTAGTATCCCCGCGAATCTGCCCGCGCGCAATCTCCCGGTAATACGCCACGCCCACCTCATACGGCACGTCCTCTTCGGTCAGCTGTTCCTCGGTTTTGCCGAGAAAGCTGATCTCCGGAATCGTCCATATGCCGTACGGGTAGAAGCTCGGATTCGACAGCACCGTCTCGTCCCCAAATGCCCGCGCCCCCGCGATCCGGCCCTGCTCCATCGACACCGAGGCCAACGAGGGAAACCCGATCACATCGCCCACCGCAAAGATCGTCGGACACTTCGTCCGGAAGTCCTTGTCCACCGGGATGCGCCCGCGGCTGTCAGCCTCGATCCCCACACTCTGAAGATTCAATTCGGCCACATTGCCCTGCCGCCCCACCGCGTACAGCAGAGCATCGCCCTGCACCCGCTTCTTCGATTCGAGATTCGCATTCACCGTCCCGTCCGGGTTCTCCTCGACCGACTCCACCTCTTCGTTCAGCCGCATCGTCACGCGCGAATCCCGCAGGTGGTAGCTCAGCGCCTCCACAATCTCCTGGTCCGCAAACTCCAGCAGGCGCGGCCGCCGCTCGATCAGCGTCACCCGGACGCCCAGCGCCGAAAACATGCAGGTGTACTCCACCCCGATCACTCCGCCACCCACCACGATCAGCGTCTTCGGCAGATTCTTCAGGTCCAGCACCTGGTCCGAGTTGATGATGGTCGTTCCGTTGATCGCCACCTTGGGCGAGCTCGCCGGCTTCGTCCCCGTCCCGATCAGGATGTTCTTCGCCTCGTACACCGTTGATCCGCGCGAGTTCGTCACCCGCACATGGGTCGCATCTTCAATGCTTGCCGTCCCCACCAGCATCTCGATGTTGTTGCGCGAAAGCTGCGCCTCCGTCACATCGATCTCGGTCTTGATCACGTGCTGCACCCGGAATGCCAGGTCCGCCATCGTGATCCGTTCCTTGACCCGGTAGTTCATCCCGTAGATCGACTTGTAGTTGTATCCCGAGAGATGCAGCACCGCCTCGCGCATCGTCTTTGACGGAATAGTCCCGGTGTTGATGCACGCGCCGCCCACCACCTCGCGCATCTCCACGAGCGCAACTTTCTTTCCAATCTTGGCGCCGTAGATGGCGGCACGCTGCCCTGCAGGACCGGAACCGATGACAATGAGATCGTAGACGCTGCTCATGAGCGGTGAGTTCTTCCTCTTTACTTCAACCTGTTAAGCGCCGGCCGCCCTCGGAGACACCCTTCGGCACTGAAAACCCTGCATCCGTACGCCCGCGGCTGAGCGTCCCGGGTAACGCTTCATCGTTATGATATCCCCGACCTCCAGCCGCCACCAAAATACACTGAAACCCATGCTGCGCTACGCCATCACTGACCGGCATCTCTTTGCGGGAGACGAAGCCGCTCGCCAGGGCGCGCTTCTCGACCAGGCCCTGCGCCTTTCCGCGCGCGGGGCGCCCAGCTGCGGGGCCGACCTCCTTCAGATCCGCGAGAAAGATCTCTCCGGCCGCGATCTGGAACTCCTCGCGCAAAACGTTATCGACGCAGTACGGCCGTCCGACCTTCGCATCCTTCTCAACGGCCCCGCCCACACGGCCGTCGCCGTCCGCGCTCACGGTCTCCACCTCCGCTCCGGTGCGACCGATGAGGACGTCGAGCGCGCACGCCAGACCTTTGCCGTGGCCGGCCTCCCTCCTCCGGTCCTCAGCCTCTCCGTCCACTCCGTCCACGAGCTCCAGGGCGCCCCCGAGGTCGACTACATCCTCTTCGGACCCATCTTTGAAAAGCGCGTACGTGGAGAGCTCGTCAGACCCGGCCTCGGCCTCTCATGTCTCCACGAAGCCTCGGCGCTCGCCCGCGCCTCCACGCTGATCGCCCTGGGCGGCATCGACGAGACCAATGCCTCGCTCTGCATCGAAGCCGGAGCCGCGGGGGTCGCCGGCATACGCCTCTTCCTCGAAGCGACTGCCGCCCTGCCGCCCCGACCCCCACCCTCATTCTGAGCGAAGCGGAATCTCAGTATTCGCCTTCGGTGTGCCGGTGCCTGTCATCCTGAGCAAAGCGACCGACCTGTCTAAACGCAGGCACCAGCACCCTCAGACGAGCTCGTTCACCACAGCCGCGCCCTGCCGTTCAAACCCCAGCTTGCGCAACAACCGCGACACCGTCAGTCCCTGCACCACGATCGAAAAGACCACCACCACGTAGGTCGTCACCAGGAGAAGGCTTCGCTCCAGCCCCTGGCCTTGCGGCAGGGCCAGCGCCAGCGCGATCGCCAGGCCTCCACGCAGACCGCCCCACGTCAGCGTCAGCACCGTCCCGCCTGAACTATGCCGCACCAGCTCCAGCGCCTTCATTGTCACACCGACGCTCAGCAGTCTCGCCAGCAGCGCCACCGGGATCGCCAGCAGCCCCGCCTTCAGAAATCTCCACTCGACCGGCAGCACCAGCAGCTCCAGGCCCAGCAGCAGGAACAGCACCACGTTGAAGATGTCGTCAAGCAGCTCCCAAAACGTATCCACGTGTGCCCGCGTCTTCTCTGACATCGCTAGTGCCCGCGCCCGCCCACTCACAAACAGCCCTGCCACCACCGCCTCGAGCGGAGCCGAGATCTTGAGCGCATCCGCCAGCGCGTATCCACCCATCGCCAGCGCCAGCGTCAATAGCACCTCGATCCGGTAATCGTCGATCAGCAGGAGCAAGCGATACGTCACGTATCCGAGCACCGCTCCCAGCACGAGCCCACCCACCGCTTTCAACAGCAGCAGCCAAAGGAAGCCCTGCACGGTCGGCAGTGCACCCGTCGTCGACGCCTCCACCAGCGCCAGAAAGATCACCGCACCCACACCATCGTTGAAGAGCGACTCCCCCGCCAGCTGAGCCTCGAGCGCTCCCGGCGCACCTACCCGCCGCAGCATCTCCAGCACCGCAATCGGATCGGTCGGCGAGATCAGCGCGCCAAACAACAGCGCAGCCATAACGCTGATCGGGATACCGAGCGCCGTCAGCCCAAGCTTGAAGAGCACCGCCACGATGACGGTCGACAGCCCGGTCGCAAAGACCGACAGCGAAAAGACCGCCAGCTTCTCTTTCGAAAGCTCCTGGAGGTTGAGCTGCAGCGCTCCCGCAAACAGCAAAAACGCGAGCATCCCGTGCAGCACGACCGCATTGAAGTCTATGCCGCCAACAATCTGTCCCGCACTCGCCCGCAGACCTGGCGCAGCGTGCCCGCCTGCCAGGATCGCGGCCGCCGCACACAACGACAGCACCGTCGTGCCAATCGACGTGGGCAAGCGCAGCACACGGTAGCTCACCACCCCGAACAGGGCGGCCAGCGTGACCAGCGTACTCAACAGGGCAAAGGTCGTCATCATTAGTTCCGGGGCCGCCCAACCTCGTGGCTCTCTATAGGATGACCCACAAACTGCCGTCCTTTTCTGGCCAGAGTGCGAATTCCAACACGAGGCCCCTTCCGATTCGCCCGTCGACGCTCATCCGGTCGAATCGCCGTTGTCACCCTGACCGAAGCGCGTTACCCGTCCAACGCGAATCCGAACGTCGGCTCCTCGGACGCTCCCCACAGCCGCTTGTACCCCTCATCACCCCGTAAGAGATCCATTCGTCCAACGCCCTCCGCCCTGCAACGGTCAAAGGCTCGCGACAACAGCAACGTCCCGGGGCTTAGGTCCCCAAACTCAGGATCGAAGCCGACCAGATACGAATAGATCCGTCTTTCCCTCGCTCGCGCCCTTTCGAGCGGGTCGACTAGGACGTACAACACGCCGATCGTGCGGCCGTCCATCTCCATCGACAGCATCCACAGCAGCCCCGCCTCGAGCAGCTTCGGAACAGCGTCGCGATGATGTGCCTGCACAGCGCACGGCCGCAGCACACCCCCTTCTGCCCACCGCTTCCCATGGAACCCAACGAGCCTTTCAAATGCCTGGACCGCCTCCGCCGCGGTCTCTGCTACGCAGAAACGCACCCTGCCGCGAGCCTCCGCCCGCCGGATATACCGGCCGCTGTTCAGCCGGATCTTTGCCGGCAGCCGCTCCCAACCCTCCACTGGGACGGATGAGCAGGGCTCCGCCGTGTAGAGCTCCCTCCTGGCACACCGCGCCCAGGTCACCAAAGGGGAGCTCTCGCGTATCTGGTGCAGAAACGCCCGATCCCACATCGCCGTATGCCGCTGGAGCTCTTCGAGGAGCAGACCCGCGTATTGCTCCGCCCCTTCCCTCGTTTCCCCAAATACGCCGTCAAGGTAGTCGCTCGTCCCCGCGCCTAATAGGAGGAGGTGCCGCTCCCCTCCTTCGGGCTGCGTGTAGATGTACATCGGCAACATCGCGCGCAATTCACCATCCGCGGACCGCAACAACACCACAAAAAGCTCACCTTCTCCCACGCGTTTCCACCACGAAATGAGCCATTCCGGGCTTTGAAACGGGGTCGCCCGGTCATCCAGCCGCCACAACGCCCGCCACTCCCCCTCCATACGCTCGAGCTCTTCCGTGGTCTTCAACACCGAACAACGGAGCTCTTCCTCGGTCCGAACAGACACCTTGACTGATCGGTCACGCACTCTAAGCCGCTCATACAAGGCGAGATATTGTCCTGACATCCGCTCAAAGGAAAACCTCTCCGCCGCCACGCTCCGGCAAACCGCCCCATCGATCTCCTCCACCCTGCCGATCGCCGCCGCCATCCCCGCCACATCGCTCACCAGGAAACCCGTCCGCCCCTCCTGCACCACCTCCGGTATCGCGCCCGGCCTATACGCCACCACCGGCGTCCCCACCGCCATCGCCTCCATCGCCACCAGCGAGCTCGTCTCCGGAGCCAGCGTGGGCAGGAGCAGGCAGCGCGCGCGCGCCAGCAGGCGCGTCTTCTCGGCGCCACCAACTGCCCCCACAAAGCGCACACCCTCCCCTAGGCGAGGCTCGATCTCTCCCCGGAAGTACTGCAGATGTTCCTCATACGGAAAGACTTCGCCTGCCAGCACAACCGGCACTCCGGCTGCATGGGCCGCGTCGATACCAGCGTGGAGGTTCTTCTCCGGACAGATCCGCGACAGCATAACCGCATACTTCCGCCGAGCGGGCAGCCGCTCCAAAGCGGGCAGCTCTACCCCATTGCCGATCACCTCCACCCGCTCTCGACACTCCGCCGGACACGCCTGACGCTGCGTCTCCGACACGCACTGCAGCCGATAGTTCGCTGGGAGCTTCCAAATTGCCTCGGGGTACCACGACGGAGGTAGATGCAAGGTCACTAGGATCGGCATCGCCCCCGGAATGAGGTACTTATCGAAGTCAAGTCCGTGCATATGTACGACGTCGACCTCCTCCGTCCGGAGCGCGCGGTCTATCCCCGCCTGGTGCCGCCGCACCACCTCTCTGCGAACGGCGTCCGTGATCACGCCCTCCGGTACCACCGTGGGCAGCAGCCTGCCCGCACAGGCTGAGCCATCGCGCGCCACCACCACCGATCGGTGCCCTCGCCGCACCAGCTCCGCTTCTATTGTTGTCAGGATGCTCTCTGCCCCGCCTACGGCGCAGGGTCCCACCACCGCAAACGGGTATGCGACGCTGAGCACCGTCAGGCTCATCGACAACACGTCCCGCTGAACCCCAGCTCCGTCGACGCCGCTGCTGCCAACTCCCGAAAGCGCGCTCCGCTCATTCCCCAGCTGAAGTTCTCGTAAAAGAGCCGTCCGCCATGCGGCGGCTGCGTGAAGTCGTATAACGGGGCGACGCGAAACATCTCTCGCTCGACCCCGAACTGCGCCAGCGTCTCCGTTTGTGAGGCGAAGCAGGCCAGCCGGTCGCGCTTTCGCTTCTGCTCCTCCGCTGACAGGTCGCAGACCACCGCCTCCTGGGGAGCGTCATTCCCAGGTAAAAAACACCCCGTCTCGATCCCACTCGGCCCCGCATGGTAGAACGGAGCCTCCAGCACCGGCGGCCGCTCGCCTTCGCCCATCAGTTCCAACGCTGTTCGGATCGCAAAGGCGCATGCATCGTGGTCCGGATGACCGCCTTCGTATGGATGGGTCAGCACCGCCTCTGGCCGAAACTCTTGAATCTCAGCCAACACCGCTCGGGTCAGGTCCGCGAGGTGCAACGCCGCCGTCTGATCCGCCAACACACGCAGAGCTTCACCCGTCTTCACGGCGAGCGTCGCCGCGCAGCTCGGAGGCACCCCGCCCAGCGCGAGGGCGGCAAGCAGCTCCGCTCGTCGAGCGTCGCGATACCGCTGCAGTGAGCCAAACCCATGCGCCCGCGCATCCGCGCCATCGGCCGGAGCCCCATCTGTGACGCACAGCATCCGGCTCGCCCTCATTCGCTCGAGCCGCCCACCGACGGCCAAAACCTCATCGTCCGAATGCGCCAGTACGACCAGCAATCGGGGCAGCTCACCCCCATAACTCACCAGCCGTTCAAGTGACGGGGTCCCCACGCCCTCCGCATAACTCAACATCGACAGCTCCAACGGGCAGAGATCTCACTCGGTTATCCCGGGAGACACATACTCCTTGTGAGCACAAGTAGGCGCGCGCGGTTGGCTGCCATGCTTCAACTGATCTCCCGGGCGCCTACTTCGCGGCCGCGATGCCAGCCTGATATCTCCAGGGCGTCTGCGCCGCGGCGCCATCGGAAAATCGCGTATCGGTGTACTCACTGAAGTCGATCTTCTTTTTCAGCACACCGGTCTCGATCATGAGGTCCCGCACCATGTCGAAGTCAGCCTTACGCGGGGCGAGCGGACTGTAGACCACACGATCCATCGGCTTGGTGAGCGCCCATCGCAGCAGTGCGGGCTTCTGGTTGTAATAGAAGCGCCCCACGAAGTCGGCTGCGTCTTCCCTTTGCGGCTTGCCCTGATCCAGCCAGAGGCCTGACCGCGCAATCCCGTCAACCAGCGTTTGCACCGTCTCAGGCCGGGTGTCGATCAGGTCCTGCCGCACAACGAGAATGCACGACATGTAGTCCGGCCAGTAATCCTTTGCCTGGAACAGCACACGCCCGTATCCGGCCATCTCCGCCTGCGAAGGAAAGGGCTCGCCCATCACGAAGCCGTCGATCGCCCCGGCTGCTAGCGCTCCGGAGACATCTGGCGGAGCCATCTCTACCATCCTGATGTCGCCCGGCTTTAGCCCCCAGACCTTCATCGCCCGAAACACGATCAGCCGCTCATCCGAGAATCGGCTCGGAATCGCAATCGTTTTTCCCTTCAGATCGGCGAACGTCTTGACTGGCCCGTTCTTCTTCACCACCATTGCGCTTCCATATCGGTGCCCCAGGTACACCACTTTGATCGGTACACCCTGGGACTTCAGCGCAATGGCGAGCGGAGCTACGATAAAGGCGGCCTGCACCTTGTTCGCGATCAGCGCCTCCTTGATCTCCGGAAAGCCCTGAAACATCCGCGGCAAAAAGATCTCTCCTTTGTCTGAGACCTTGGAGATGTAGTCCGTTACCGGGCAGGTCAGCTGGCATGTCACTGGAATGTAGGCCACGGTCACTTTGCGCTTGGCCGGAGGCTGGTACGCGTTCAGCACTGCTCCCCAGTTCACATTCAGCCATGCGTGCAGCCCTGTCACCACGGCGATCCAAATGGCGAGGCCTAGAAACAGCTTGGTCTTAGTACTCATGTCTAAATCCCCACCGGACCGAGCGAACTGACTCCACCCTCCGGAACAGCAGATCCAGCAGCAGGCCGATAACCCCGATCAGCAGCATCGCGGCGACTACCAGGTCATAACGTTTGCCTGAGTTGCGCGAGTCGATGACCAGATATCCCAGCCCGGAGTCGACCGCCACCATCTCCGCCGCTACGACGACGAGCCACGCAATGCCCAGCGCGATCCGCAAACCTACCAGGATCTGCGGAAGCGCTGCCGGAAACACGACGCGTCGCAGGACTTCCACGGGTGAGAGTCCAAAGTTTCGCCCCGCCCTTCGATAAATGGTCGGCACGCTCGCCACGCCGCTGACTGACGCCGTCACGATCGGAAAGAACGCCCCCAGAAAGATGAGTGACGTTGCGGCATGATCTCCGATTCCAAACACAATGATAGCTACGGGGATCCAGGCGATCGGCGAGATCGGCCGCAGGATTTGCATCAATGGATTGACCACCCGATTGGCCGCCTGGTACCAGCCCAGCAGCAGCCCAAGCGGCACGCCCACCAAGGCCGCCAACCCGAACCCGATCACCACCCTCCGCAACGAATCCGCAATATCCTTCCACAGCACGTTCTTGTGCAGCAGCTCCCGCAGCCCTTTGCCGACTTCTATGGGTGAGGGAAAGACCTTGGTCCCGCTCCACCGCACGGCGAAGTGCCACGCTCCTAGAAACAGGAGGGACGCCAGCAAGGGCCACACTACCCGCTCCCATCGCGCTGCCCTGCCCAGGCTCGTCATACCGCGTGCGCCAGTCCGATCTCGCCTGAGATCTCGTTGCGCAGCTCGAGATAGCGTGCTGAGCTCATGTCCCGCGGATGTTCAATTCCCACGGTTACAACTCGTTGGATCGTTCCCGGCCGGGTGCTCATGACCGCGATCCGGTCAGCGAGCTGCACCGCCTCGTCGATATCGTGCGTGACGAAGATGACAGTCTTTCGCTCCGCCTCCCATATGCGCAGCAGCTCGCGCCGCATGGTGAGTCGCGTAATGGAATCGAGCGCCCCGAAGGGCTCATCCAGAAAGAGCACATCCGGATTGACGGCCAGCGCTCGTGCCACCTCCACCCTTTGCTTCATACCGCCCGAGAGCTCTGGCGGATAGGTTCGTTCGAATCCCTCCAGCCCTACCATCTTGATGTAATGCGCCACCCGGCCCTCTCGTTCGCTGCGCGGCAGCCGCCCCAGCCCAAACCCGATATTGCCCTCGACCGTCAGCCACGGAAAGACCCCGCGCTCCTGGAAGACGTAGATCCGTCGCGCATCTGGCCCGCGTACCACCTCGCCGTCCACCCGCACCGTTCCGGTCGTCGACCGCAGAAATCCAGCCATCACATTCAGCAGCGTCGACTTCCCACATCCGGAGGGTCCCAGCAGACAGAGGAACTCACCCTCCCCAACCCGGAGATTAACGTTCTCAAGCACCGTCGTCCGCTTGCCGTCACGGTCGAACACCATCCCTACACCCTCGACCTTTAGCTTCGCCGATCCGCTTCGCTCAAGCTCGCCGACCTTTTCGTCCATCGTCGAGATCATCATTCCTCCGTGTAGCTCCAACGTGACGAACCCACACCCTCGAGCGAGCGGATTCCTACATCGAGCAGCAGTCCAATCACACCGATCAGCACCATGCCGGCGACCACCAAGTCGTAGCGGTTGCCAGCGTTGCGCGCATCCACAATCAGAAACCCGAGCCCGGAGTTCACCGCGATCATCTCCGCCGCGACCACGACCAGCCACGCCACACCCAGCGTAATCCGGAGGCCGGTGAGCAGCTGGGGTATGACCGCCGGAAACAGTACGCGCCGAAACATATCAACAGGTCGCAGGCCGAAGTTTCGACCGGCGTTCAGGTATACGGCCGGGATGTTCCGCACGGCCTGGATGGAGGTCAGCAGCAGAGGAAAGAAGCAGCCTAGAAAGATCAGAAAGATCGCCGCTCCATCGCCCACCCCGAACCACAAGATGGCGATCGGAATCCACGCCAGCGGCGAAATCGGACGGAGCACCTGGATCAGGGGATTCAGCGCCATCTCCGCCCGCGCGTACCACCCGATGGCCATGCCCAGCGGCACTGCGAGCAGGGTGGCGAAACCGAACCCCCACGTGACCCGGAACAACGACGCCACCACATACTTCAGGAGCAGCCCGTGCTCGAGCAGGTCTCCAAGACCCTTAAGTACGCCCCACGGCCCCGGCAGCAGCGCGTCCGGATGGCGTAGCGCCGCGACTTGCCACACCGCCAGCAGAGCCGCGATCATCACCATCGAACCTGCCGATATCCGCTGCCTCAAACCTTCACCTCCAATAGAACCGCGGCCCTCACGGTAGCCGGGCACTGGCAGATTTCACCAGCACCCGATGCCTAATGCCTGGTAGCTCCGCGATACTAACCCGCGGCCCGAGCGATACGCGTCCACCGAAAGTTTGACATCTGAGTCAAACGCACCTTGTACCCAACTCGGCATCCAAAGCCCATAGGGGAAGAGACATGTCCCGGCCTCGATCCAACCTGCTTCGCTATCTCTTCAGCTCGGGCGAAGGCGTCCCCAATCACCTGGTTGCGCGCTGGCTGTTCCTTCGCGCACTCGGCCTGATCTACTTCTCTGCATTCTTCTCGCTGGTCTTCCAGATCCACGGTCTGATCGGGCCCTTGGGCATCCTGCCCGCGCACGAGTACCTCCGCACCGTGAGCCAGAGCCTCGGCTCCCTGCGCTTCTGGTATGCTCCCACCCTGCTCTGGGTCTCCGCGGGCGACCCAATGCTCTCCGCCCTGTGCTGGATTGGCATGCTCGCGTCCGTTCTCGTCGTGCTGAACCTTTGGCCGCGCGTGAGCCTGCTCCTCTGCTTCGTCTGTTTCCTCTCCTTCGTCTCCGCCGCGGGTGACTTTTCCAGCTATCAGTCCGACGGCATGCTCCTCGAGGCCGGCTTTCTCTCCCTTTTTGTCGCGCCCCGCGGCGTTCTCCCCGGCTGGGGCGCAAGCAGCCTCTCTTCGCGCGCCGCCTGGTTTCTCCTCCTCTGGGAGTGGTTCCGCATCTACTTCCAATCCGGCGTCGTCAAACTCCTCTCCGGCGACCCGACATGGCGCAATCTCACGGCCATGTACGAGTACTACCAGAACGGCCCGCTCCCCACTTGGGTCGGCTGGTACCTCCAACATCTACCGCACTGGTTCCATATCGCTACTGCCGGCCTCACCCTTTTTATGGAGCTCGTCCTTGTGTTCATGGCGTTTCTCCCCAGACGCTGGCGCATCGCCTGCTTCTTCATCGTCACGGTGTGGCAAGCCGGCGTTATCCTCACTGCGAACTACGCGTTTCTCAACTACCTCGTCCTTATCCTCGCGTTCCTTCTCCTTGACGACCGGTTTCTCGCTCGCTTCGTCCCCAGCCGCTGGCGCGGTCCAGTTCTCACTACCGCACCCTTGTCCGTGCCTCATCAGGGTCCGGTCATTCTGGGCGAACGTGCAGCCGAGGTCCAAGCGCCCGCGATGACACAAGCCAGTCACCTGAACGAAGCGCCCCAGCCACAGCCCGCCCTTCGCAACCATCTCGACGCCATCCGCCTCGCCGTCACCGCGGTGGCGCTTACCCTTGTGGCGTACTGCACTACCGTCCAGCTGATTGACATGTTCTGGCGCGACTCTCCCCTTCCCACTAAGCCGCTCCTTGCCCTCGAGCCCTTCCGCATCGCTAACCAGTACGGCCTTTTCGCGGTCATGACCCCGCACCGTTACGAGATCGAGTTCCAGGGTTCGAACGACGGGCAGAACTGGACCGTCTACCCCTTCCGCTACAAGCCCCAGGATCCCGCCGAGCGACCTCGCATCTACGCCCCGTACCAGCCACGCTTCGACTGGAACCTATGGTTCGCCTCCCTAGGCTCGTGGACCGACTACCCCATCGTCCCGCGTACGGAAGAGCTCCTCCTCACCAACGATCACGACGTCCTCGGTCTATTCGCCGCAAATCCATTCTCCGCCACCCCACCCCGCTACGTCCGCGCCGTGCTTTGGCAGTACTGGTTCTCCAACTCCGCCGAAAAGGATCTAAGGGGAGTCTGGTGGACTCGCCAACTGCTCGGCACCTATGCTCCCACCCTCACCCGCTCCCCCGATGGCCGCTTTGCAATGACCGAACAACCAACCCTCTCTGCTGGACCGCAATAGCCGGCCGATCGACCATTGGCCCAGAGTCAAGACAAAGACGGCACCCGGACCCGGGTGCCGTCTCCTCTTCTTCGCTCAACCTGTTACGAAATCACTGCCCGCTCAAAGGCTTGGCCTGCTTCTCGTGCATCGCCGCCTTGACTGCGTCAGGCACAATGTTTGCAACGGCACCCTCGAATTTTGTCGACAGGCTCGCCGCGTACACGTGCTTGTCGCCGTTCATCAGCGCCTTGAAACCCTGCTTCGCCACATCGTACGGCTCGGAGTCTTTTTTGCCTTCCGACCCGGCCTTGGTATCGTCCATGCCCGCGCGGTGAAAGAAATTTGTGTCGGTCGGTCCGGGCTGCAGCGCGGTAACCGTCACGCCGGTATCCTCGAGCTCCGCTCGCAAGCTCTTGGCAAACGAGAGATCAAAGGCCTTGGAAGCGGCATAAACGGCCTCGCGCGGCGCGACCATCTCAGCCGCAATTGAAGATGTGATCAGAATCTTGCCTTGCCCGCGCTTTGTCATGTGCTGGACCACGTACTTCGTCAGGTGCACCGTGCCCTCGACGTTTGTCCGGACCAGCGCGATCTCGTCGTCCAAATCGGTCTCTGCAAACAGCCCGCCAACACCGAAACCTGCATTTACCGCAGCCGCATCCACAGGCCTGGCCATCGATTCAACCTCGCTCCAGAAGCTCTTCACACCGTCATACGTGGCCAAGTCCACATTGATTGCTTTGACCTGCACGCCCAATGCCTGGAAGTCCGCGGCCGCCTTGTCCAGCTTGTCGTCGTTGGCCGCGACCACCAAGTCGAACCCATTTTCCGCAAATACCTTCGCGAGGTTGTAACCGATCCCCATCGAAGCTCCAGTCACCACAGCCAGTTGATCTGCCATCTTGATATGTCTCCAAAACTCGATCTGCGTGCGCTCGTGCCAGGTATTTGATGCGCCTTTCTTCGGAGTGTGGCCGACTCGCGCCCTGAGCCAAACGCCCACGGTCGCCGGACTGCCATGCAGGCGCACGTCTCTTCGCACCGGTCCCCCGCGTGAAACTCCCAACGCGCCGCACCCGCGCCGCAGCCCGCTCCAGCTTCTTCAGCCGTGGACAATGGACAGGGCCTCGGATGACAACTTATCGCGACTGTTGGATCAAGATCGACCCGGCTTCCGTCCGCTCGGCCGCTGACAGACCGGACCACTTCGCCGGTCAGACCACGTCTGCCCCGGTGGCTTTGCCGAGCTTTTTGAGGTCCTCGGATCAGTCGTCACGCTGCGGCAGTTTCCGTGAAAGGCACTGTTCTTCACGGCCTTGCGCCACTTTTCGATACCGAAGTCATTCCCTTGACTGCTGTTTGCTCGCGTCGATATAGTTCGGGGCCGAAGACAAAAAGCCCGTTGGTCGGTGGCGAGTGGATGGACCTCTTTCCGCCAAACCCAATAGCCCAAGGATCCTCAAGATGACCAAGCGTACCGCACATCGTTGGCTCGATGCCGTCCTCCTCATGACCGCATCTCTGTTCATTCTCCTCCCCGGCAGGATGGTCTTCGCCCAGACCGCCGGCACCGCCAGCGTTCAGGGTGCGGTCACGGATCCAACTGGCGCGGTCGTTCCCAACGCCAAGATCACCTTTACCAAGACGGACACGGGCACGAGTCGCGACACTGTCTCGGACAGCGAAGGCCGCTACAGCCTCCCCAATCTCCCCGTGGGACCTTTCAGCCTTTCGATCACCGCTCCCGGTTTCCAGAGCTTCACCGAGAAAGGCGTTCTCGAAGTCGGCAACAACACCCAGATCAACGCGCCGCTCACCGTAGGAAGTTCCTCCGAGCAGGTGGAGGTTCAGGCCTCCGGCTCCGTTCTCGAAACCGAGACAAGTACGTTCAAGCAGGTGATCGATCAGAAGCGCATCACCGAACTTCCGCTCAATGGTCGCCAGGCCACGCAGCTCATCCTCGTCTCCGGCGGCGCCGTCAACGCGCCCGCCAATGACATCAATGGCTCCAAGACCTACGCAAACACCCCAGTCATCGCCGTCGCCGGCAGCCAAGGTATCTACAACAACTACGTCCTCGACGGCGGTACCCACACTGACACGTTTACCAACACCAATCTGCCGTATCCATTTCCAGATGCTCTCCGCGAGTTCTCGGTCGAATCGAACTCGCTGCCCGCGCGTAACGGCCTCCACCCCGGTTCGCTTGTGAACGTCGTCACCAACTCTGGTACGAACCAATTGCACGGTACCGCGTTCGAGTACCTCCGGAACAACATCATCAACGCAAATAACTTCTTCTCTACTTCCAAGGACACCCTGAAGCGATCGCAGTTTGGCGGCACCCTGGGCGGAAAGATCATCACGGACAAGATGTTCTTCTTCGGCGGGTACCAGGGAACACGGAATCGCCAGACCAGCAGCGCGACCGGGTACTGCGTTCCTACCCCTGCCGAGCTCGAAGGTGACTTCAGCAAGATGGGCGGTAACTGTGCTCCCAACGCCACCAACATTATTGACCCCGTGACCGGTGCGAATATCTCCGCCACGCGCATGCTGCCGGTCACCAGCATCAGTTCCCAGGCCGTCGCTCTCTCGAAGATGCTCCCCCTCGACCAGGCGGACCAGTATGGCCGCGTCAACGTTGCCCTGCCGGCCAACAGCACCGAGAACCAGTTCATCGGGCGTATCGACTACACCGTCAATGACAAGCACAACCTGTTCGGTCGCTACTTCCTCACTGGTTACAACGCACCGGCCTACTTCTCACCCACGAATCTCCTTCTCACCACCATTGCCGGGAACGACGAGCGCGTGCAGACGTTTACCCTTGGCGACACCTACATCATCACGCCCAAGCTGGTAAACACGTTCCACGGCACCTACGCCCGTCGTCGCAACAACCGCGGTCCTACCGCAGGCGGCATCAACGGCACAGACATCGGCATCAACTTCAACCCCTACGTCTCCGATGACTTCCGCCTCGCTATCACCAACGGCTTCTCCGTTGGCTGCGGCACCTGCTCTCCCGGACACTTCAACACGCAGACCGAAGACTTCGCCGATGACGTGGATTACGTCCGCGGAAAACATCAGTTCGCGTTTGGCGGAGAAATCCTGCGCACGGGCCAGAATACCCAGGCAGGCTACCTCCAGAACGGTTCTTTCAACTTCGGCGGACTCTCAAGCGGCGTGGGGGGTAAGCAGGGCGAGCCCATGATCGACTTCATTGCCGGCTCACTGTCCAATATCGGAACGTCCACCGCGTTCAGCCAGAGCAAAGCCCAGCAGACCGCGTATCGGCAGACGACCTTCGGCATCTACGCCCAGGACACCTACCACTTCACCCGCAACATCACCGCGAACCTCGGTGTCCGCTGGGAGCCAGAATTCTTCCCGATCGACAACTTCCATCGCGGCAGCACCTTCAACATGGCCGCCTTCACCGCCGGTCAAAAGAGCCAGGTCTACGTCAATGCTCCCGCGGGCTCCTTCTACTACGGCGATCCAGGCGTAACACCTTCCATGACCGACGATCGCCTCGCGAACATCTCTCCCCGCGCTTCCTTTACGATCGATCCCTTCGGCAATGGAAAGACGGTCTTCCGCGTGGGCGGCGCGCTGATGTACGACAATCCCGCGCTCTATACCGGCCAGCGCAATAGCTCCAATCCGCCCTATACCAACGAGATTGATGAGCCTGGCCCGGTCAGCTTCGCCAATCCGTGGGCGACCTACCCCGGCGGAGACCCCTTCCCCATCGCCAATCCGCCGCAGTCCACCTCGCCCTTCCCGACCAATACTCTGTACATCCTCATCCCGCGGCACATCCAAACGCCGACGGTCAATCAGTGGACGGCCAGCGTCGAACAGGAGCTCGGCCGCGGCTGGAACATGTCGATCACGTACCTGGGCAATAAGAACAGCCACCTTTGGTTGGGCCGCGCCATCAACCCCTCCGTCTATATCCCTGGCATTTGGAGTGGTCCCGGATCGTGCGGCGCCCTGACCATCTCACCTGGTGTCGGAAAGCCCTGCTCCTCGACCACCAACGCTAATCTCCGCACCGTTCTCTCGCTCATCAATCCCGTGCAGGGACAGGGCTACAGCCCCACCATGACGCGGATCGACGACGGCGCAAATTCCAGCTACAACGGTGTCCTTGCCGTCATCCAGCACCGGCTCGCGAACAACTTCAGCTTCCTCGCCAACTACACGTGGTCGCATTGCATCTCGGTCGGCGACTCGCCGGGCGACATCGCGGCGCCCACCTACGAGAACTCCGCCAACCCACGTCTCGACCGGGCGAACTGCGGCTTCGACGTCCGCCACATCTTCAACACCACCTTCATCGTGTCGAGCCGGGTCAGCAGCTTGCACGGGATCTCCGCCGCGCTTGTGAACGGATGGCAGCTCGCTCCCATCATTCGCCTGACCAGCGGTCTGCCCCTCAACGTCACGTCGGGTGTCGACAACTCACTTACGGGCAGCGGCCTCGACCGCCCGAACCTGATCAATCCGCAGGCGGTCTACACCGGCGTCAAGATTACCCAGAAGGCAGCGGGAAACCTCGCTTTCCTCAACAAGGCAGCATTTGCCCAGAACGCCCTCGGCACGTTCGGCAACCTCGGCCGCAACGCCTTCCGTGGACCGAACTTCTATGATGTTGACGCCGCGCTTAGCCGCAGTTTTCCCATTCGCGAGCGCCTCGCCTTCAATCTTCGGTTCGAATCCTTCAACATCCTCAACCATCCCAACCTTTCCACCTTCACCACCGCGCTGAACTCCGGAACGTTTGGCAACGCCACGGCAGCCTACGATCCCCGGATCTTTCAGCTCGCAGGTCGAGTCACCTTCTAGCTAATGCTCAAGCAAGACAAAGGGCTCTCTATGGAGAGCCCTTTGTCTTTGTCACCCTAAGTGAAAGCGGAACAGCCTGCGATCCTGCTTGTCCAGCTACGGTCTCGCGCCTGCATCGCCCTACTTCGTCGAGGCCGCCGCCGCTCCCGTCTTTCCCACGGTCTTCACCACGGCCCGATCCACCACCGCATACAACAGCTGGTCTGGATCCTTCCTCGCTTCACGCTTGATCATTGCACCGGCCTTGGCTCCCGCATCCGCCGTCTCAGGCAGCGTAAGCCCGCGCTTTTGCGCACTCATGGCCGCCAACTCCTTAACCATGTCGAAGAACTGATCCTCATTGCGGCCGCTCAGTACCCAAGCCTCGTGAACCGTGCTCGTCACAAGCTGATCCGTCGTCCAGCTATGCGCCTGTCCGCTCGAGGCTCCGCCTACCGAGACCGCTGCCGGATCCCGCACCGGAGCCGTCTGCTGAGGTTGTGCCTCCTGAGCGAACGCTCCGACCGACATCCCCGCTATAACAACTACCGCCGCCGCTATCGTTCCCATCTTCTTCATCGTTCTCGTCCTCTCGTCGTAGTGATCGGTCGTAGGGCCCTTTACCCCGGCCCTCCTGCAGGCAAACCTCAATAGCGCCGGCCATCCCTGTAATCGCGCCAGTCCTGCTTCTTGTTGTCCTGGTGCACCTTGCCGGCGATGGCACCGACTCCGGCCCCGGCCGCGCCGCCAATGATCGCGCCCTTGAGACCACCGCCAAACAGAGCGCCTAGCACCGCTCCTCCAGCGCCGCCGATCGCGGCGCCCTTGCCCGGCCCGATTCCGCCGTGTGTCCGGTTGTACTCGTCCCGGCTGTCGTAGCGCTGGTGATCATACTGATCGTTGTAGCCGCCATTCCGACCGCGGTATCCGCGCTGCAGTCCCTGGTCGTACCCATTGTGCTGCGCCAGCGCCGGGCCCGCGGTCGCTACCGTCAGAACCAGAGCCGTCATTGTCTTCCTGAACCTGGACATCGTTCTCACCTCGTACGGAGTCTGCCGAAGGATTCTGGGAGACCAAAAGTCCCTGAAGTCCTGCCCGAAGCTCCCCAAAGTCAGATGCACCCATGCGGCGCGCAGAAGCGGTCATCAGCAAAGAAACCGCCTCCGGGACCTCAGTACCTAACACTTCAATGCCCGCTGCCGCCCCATCTCACGATCGGCAGCAGGCTCGAGTAGTCATCCGTCCAAACCCGCAGCCCTGCTCGCTCCGGAATTCGCTCAGCCGCCCACCCAAACTCTTTGCGCCCGAATAGCGCGTCGCCCTCGCTCAGCAGCACCCAATTGGCCGCATACTCCCCGCGATCGTCACGTCCGGGGGAGCCCACAAGCCGCGCCTGCATCCCGCTCACCTCGGCGAGCCTCCCGAGCACCGGCGCGAGGTCTAGGTACTGGTTCGACACATGGAATGCAATCACCCCACCTGGCGCCATGTGCCGCCGATACTCCTTGAGCGCCTCCACGGTCAGGAGGTGCACTGGGATCGCATCGCCCGAAAACGCGTCCACCACCAGCACATCGAACGCTTGCGGAGCCTCCCTGGATAAGGACACCCGCGCATCCCCTTCCACAACGGTCACTCTCGCCCGGGACTCCCGGAGGTACGTAAACAGCGCCCCCGCAATCCCCTCCACCAGCGGATTGATCTCGTAGAACCGCATCGTATCGCCATCGCGCCCGTAAGCCGCCATCGTGCCCGCGCCTAGGCCGATCACCCCCACTCTCCGCGGACGGCCCTCGCAGCAGTACCCCATTGCGAGACCCACCCCCGAATCCCGCGCGTAGTACGTCGTCGGCTCATGCCGGTACTCATCCGCGAACCACTGCATCCCGTGCTTGATCGATCCGTGCAGCAGCACTCGCGACGTCCCCGCCTGCGGCGGCTCATGCGTCTCCTTCACCCGCAGGGAGCCGTAGAAGTTCCGTACGTTCACGATGGCGCCGATGCGGTACCCGTTGTACAGCATGCCCACCAGCGCGAAGCACAGTACCGTGCTCACACCCCACAGCATCCGCTGCGGCCAGCCATCCTCCCAGGTCACTGCCGTGGCCATCGCCGCGGTCATCGCAAACGCCAACGGCAGGTCGTAGTTCGCCCGAAAGACCAGCGGGCTGACCACTGCCACAAACATTGTCCCCGCCGCTCCGCCCGCCGCTATCACTAAATAGAACCGAGCTGCCGCCCGCGCCCCGGCGGGTCGAAGCGCATACACCTCCGCGTGGCAGAACCAGCACGCGCATAGGAGCTCCAGCAAAAAGAAGGCCACGCTCATCCCGATCGGCAGACTCACATCCGTCTTTGACAGCAGGTATCCCAGGCTCGCCAGCATCACTACCAGAAGCCGCACCACCACCCCACGCCGATAGATCCCCGCGAACTCAAACGCCAGCACAAAGCTCACGAGGTAGACCGCCAACGGCACCACCCAAAGCAGCGGAATCGCCGCCACGTTTACCGTCAGGTGGCTCGTCACGGCGCACAGCTGCATCGCCCCGGCGGCACTTAAACCAAACCAGAGCCACCACCGCGCACCCGCACGCTCCCGCCCATTCCAAACCTCCTCTTGCCTGTTCTCTTGCGTGTCATTCGGAACCGAGCGAAGATCCTGCTTCTCTGCGGCAGCGTCCGAAGCGCTACCCCCCGCTCCGCGCAAAGCGACCCACCCGCACAGGGCCGCATACACACAGAACACAACCGCCCACCCGGCCCGCTGCCACCGCAACGTCACATACGGCTCAATCACCACCGGATACAGCAGAAGCGCCAGGAGCGACCCCACGTTCGACAAAGCAAACATCCGGTACGGCACGCCTTTTCCAAACCTGCGCGCCGCCCACACTTGCAGCAACGGACTGGTCGCACTCAACAATAGGAATGGCAGCCCCACCATCCGCGCCAGACCCACGAAGATCGCCATCGCCGGATGCCGTGACTCCCCGCCCATCCACCCCCCACCACGCCGGCCTGCAACCCCGCAAGCGACACCACGCCCAACACCAGCAGCCCGCAATGCACCCATCCCGCATCGCCTCTGCGCCCGGTCAGCAGGTACGCATACCCATACCCCAGCAGCAGCAAACATTGGAAGAAGCACAACGAAGCGAGCCAGACCGCCGAAGACCCACCCAGCACCGGCAGCATTACCTTGGCCGCCATCGGCTCCACAGCAAACAGCAGAGCCGCGCCCAGAAACACCGTGAGGCCGTAGACCCAACCTGCTAGCCGCAAGATCCAGCCTCCGGACCCCCCGCCTCGGGGCAGGGGAGACCGACGAATTCTACCCTTATCGCATCAGCTTGTAGTTCAGCGTCACCAGCGTTTGAAAAGGCGCCGCTTCCCCTTTCACCACGAACGGCTCGTACCTTCTCCGCCGTACGGCATCCGCCGCGGACTGCCGCAGCTCCGCAGGACCATCCAGCACCTGAACGCCCGTGACCCGGCCGCCAGTGTCCACCAGCGCTCGAACCACGACCTTGCCCTCAATCCCACGATCCCGCGCTTCCCGCGGATACATCGGTCCGGGCGCCACCAGCACGCGGCCGCCAGTACCGACCGGGACACTATCCGGCACGCGTACCGTGCCGCCGCCCGCATTCTCGCTCGGCTGGGCGGGCAGAGCACCCCCGCTCCCGACCGCTGCTCGCTCGAAAGCCGCGGTTCTCCGTGCCTCGGTCGCTTGATCCATCCCGTTCACGTCGGATCGGGCGGCCGACAGTCCGCCATCACCGCTTACGCCAGCGATTCCAGCTCGCGCTCCGGCCGCATCCGTTGTTGAAGGAGCAGTCTGTTCCTGCAGTGGCCTGTCCTGCGTTGATCTGAGCCCTGCTTTTGACTCCTGTGCACCAGCCCTTGAACCCTGCACACCGGTCGATCTGCTTACTCCGCCATTCCGCCCCGGTGCGCTGCCCTCCACTTTCTCGGATCCTTTCACACCGTCTGCCTCCGTTACTGCCGCGGTGCGGCTCTCGTCGCCGGAGGTCGCCGCCTCGAGACTCGAGTTGGCGGCACCAGAGCTCCTCGCTGAACTTTGACGCAACATCGGCAGGTACACGTACGCCAGCCCAAATGCGCCGACGAGCAGCAGCGCGATGAGCGCAATCCAAGATGCCCGGCTTCGGCGCTCCTCGGCCTCCGGTGGCATCTCGATCTCGGGAGTCGCTGGACCTCCTTCGTGAACAGAACGGGACTCCTCCGCCGGTGGTAGCTTTGCGGCCGAAGCTTGCTCGTGCGAGAGGGCGGAGCTTCCCGCCGGCGCCAACACCGGCTCACCGATCGCTTCCCCTTCCTTGCTTAGCTCCAGCGAGGAAACAGGGAGCTCCTCCGCCTCATCTCCACGCACCCCATTCCTCTGGGAGGCCCACTCCGCCCTGTCGGCCTCCATTCCCTCTGCGAACATCGTTCTCGCCGCACGGGCGTTGGCCTGGTACTCGGCCGAAGCCTTCCAATCCCTCACAGGCTCGGACGTCGGCTCTGGCGTTGACTCCGAGGTGGCTGTCTCCTGCTCTTTGTCAGTCCGAAGGCGGTTTCGCACTGTGGACGCCCAGGAGTTCAACTCCTCTTCTTCGGCGGGCATTCCCTTGGAAGCAGAGCTGAACTCCGCTCCAGAGTGCTGTCGTGCCGAGTCGGGATTACCGTCGGCATCTATCCGCCGCTCCATCTCCTCCAGGTGAAGCTTCAGCTCGAGACTCGCCAGTTCCAACCGGTCCAGAGTCTCCCGCATCTCCGGCGAAACCTCCGCCGCATCCAAGATCTCCTCCGGCTCCTCACGCCTGCCCTCGCCTTCAAACTGGGACCCGCGCCTCAGATCATCGCCCGCTAGACCCCAAGCCTCCGCTGAGCTATACCCAAGCCGTTCCCTGCGTTCGCGCTCGGCATCCGCCGTGTCCCAGGCAGGTCCCGGGTATGCCTGGTCGGGCTGGTCCCGCCAGCCTCCCACTCCAGCCAGCAGCACCTGCAGTATGGCTGCCGATTCGAGAAGCTCCATCTCCAACGTGGAGATCCCTGGGCCACCGATCGCCACACCAGCGATCGTCATCATCTCCCCGGCCGTGAGTCGACCGTGCTCTCGGTCCCGCGTCGCGCGCACCAGGTCCGAAAAATCCAAGCGAAAGGCCTCGCTCGCAGCGAGCCTCGGGGCCAACTGTAGGAAGTCCCGCGGCGAGCCCGTCCGGAAACCGTGAAATTCATAGAGCTTTTGAAATGCGCGGACATGCGCTCCATGCTTGGAGCCGGCACGTTCTATGGACGGAAAGAGAGGCATGATCGATTGGAAAGGCCTCCTTGGGGTCAACCGCGATTGCCTGGGGCGCCCGCAGAAGAACCGCCGCGCCGCGTGCGTGAAGGGAAGCCTACACCTTGGAAGGACAGCGCTGCCATCCTGAACCGAACATCGTGTTTGCTGGTGACCCTGCAAAGGTATACGTCGCATACCTCACATTCGGATCTAAGTGGCAGCCCACATCTACTTACCACGATCCAATTCTTTGCATCCGCGCCCCCGCGGACTACAAGATTCTGGATCCTCAGAGGAACGGGTTCGATTTCTCAGATCTCAACTGTTCATAACAGGAAGTTTGTTCTGTCCATACAACTTTGGCGTCACAATTGCTTAATCTTTGGCACCGAAAGTAAATCACCCGGTCACGCTGAAAGGCACCCCAAGCGAAATGATTTTGAAGTCACCGCTTTCCAGGCTCCTCCTCCTCCTTGTACTTGTCGCAACCGCTTCCGTCTCGTTCGCAGCAGACGTCACCGCCCGGATCAAGGGCAACATCGTGGACCCCAGCGGCGCGGTGATCCCCAACCTCACCGTTACAGCGGTCAACGCAGCCTCCGGCCAGACCTACACCACCACGTCCCTAGCAAATGGCGATTACGAGTTTCTTCGGCTCCCGATCGGAACCTATAACGTTACGATCAACGCCCCGGGATTCAAGACCTTCGCCGCGAATGGCATCGTTCTCAATATCGACCAGCAGTACGTGGAGAACGTTAAGCTCACCATCGGTGGTGCCGGTGAGACCGTCGCCGTTGAGGCCGACCCGGTACAGGTTGACTCCTCGAACATGCAGCTCAGCAACATCATCAACTCCTCGCAGATGGTGGAGTACCCCCTGATCGGGCGGAACTTCACTCAGCTTGAGCAGCTCCTGCCGGGTGTCCAGGCCTCGAGCGACCGTTTCGGCAGCTACTCCGCCAACGGCAGCCAGACTCAGCAGTCGAGCTTCCTGATTGATGGCGCCGATACAAATGACCTGCCGCTCAATACCGCGACCTTTGTTCCCAGCGTCGATGCCATCAGCCAGTTCAACCTAGTCACCAACTCCCTCAACCCCGAATACTCGCGTAACTCCGGAGCGATCGTCACCGCCTCCATCAAGAGCGGCACAAACTCCTTCCACGGAAGCGCCTTCGATTTTTACCGCGATACCTTCCTCAATACCCGCAACTACTTCCAGACCGCCCCCTCGAAGTACCACCAGAACATTTTTGGTGGCACCATCGGCGGACCCATCGTCAAAGACAAGCTTTTCTTCTTCGGTTCGTACCAGGGCAACCGCTCCGTCTCTCCCCAGACCGTAAGCACCAATACCGTACCCTCAGCAGCGCAGCTGACCGGTAACTTCTCCACGACTACCTTTAGCTCGACACACGTTGTTCCCGTGGGCGTTACCATCCCTGGCTGCGTCTCCGGCGTCACCACCTTTGCCGAGTGCTTCGCAGGCGGGCAGATTCCTGTCTCCGCCTTCAATCCCATCTCCGCGGCGCTGGTCAAGCAGTACGTTCCTGCGTCCAACGCGACCGGAAACCGCTATCTCTTCAATCCGCAGACCACGACCGTTCAGGATCAGGGAATTGCAAAGGTTGATTTCAACCCGACCACCCGCGACCAGATCTCATTCACTGGCATCTACCAGCACTCGCCGACCAGCGATACTCTGCCCTTCACTGGCGCTACCCTGCCCGGTTTCGGGGACACGAACACCTCTGAGATCCGGCAGCTCACCATCAACTACAGCCGGCAGATCTCTGCGACGGCCCTGAACTCTCTTTCGCTCCATTACACCCGCTTCGCCTACGGCGCGGTCACCCCGCAGAACGTCGTCCAGCCCTCCGATCTCGGGTTTGACATCACTTCGCAGAACCCGTCCGTGGCCAGCGTTCCTAAAATCACGGTCGGCAGCCTCTTCACCCTTGGGTTCTCGAACAACGGTCCTCAGCCCCGCACCGATCAGACGTATCAAATCGATGACAACTTTTCCAAGGTCATCGGCCACCACTCGCTCAAGTTCGGCTGGGATGGTCGCCGGTTCAACGTCGACAACCCGTTCTACTCCAATAACAACGGCTCTTTCAGCTTCTCTAACAGCAACCTGTACGGATCCGGCAACGCCTTGGCAGATTTCCTGCTCGGCATCCCGAACTCTTATTCTCAGGCAGCTGGCGGTCGTATCGACGCGCGTGCGTACGAGAACTACTTCTACGGTCAGGACTCCTGGAAGGCGACCGACAGTCTGACCGTCACATACGGTATCGGATACCAGGTCGACACGCCCCTCCACAACCGGCAGTACGGTGGCGAGGGCGTAACTTGCTTCATCCCCGGCCAACAGTCGAAGGTCTTCATCTCAGCTCCCGTGGGCCTCAACTACCCTGGCGACCCTGGCTGCAATGACGCCTCGAGCGCCACCACTTACTATGGCAATGTGGGCCCACGTGTTGGTTTTGCCTACTCACCCAACTTCGGTCTCCTGTCCGGCGGCCAGGACAAGAAGCTCTCCATTCGCGGCGGTTTCGGCATTTATTACAACCGTTCCGAAGAAGAGACCTCGCTCAACAATCTCGGCGACCCGCCGTTTGGTCTTTCCTCGAGCGGTGCGACCGACTACGCTGGCGGACGTCCTGGCTTCACCAACCCCTACCAGAACATCGTGACCGGAGCAGTCACGGCAAACAAGTTCCCAGCTACCTTTCCGTCGCCCGGCAGCTCGCCTGACTTCACCCCGTTTGAGCCCTTCCAGCTCAGCCAGTACGCCCCGAACTTCCGGTCACCGTACGCGGAAAACTTCAACCTGACCGTCGAGCGTGAACTCCCAAGCCAGATTGTGGCGCGGCTCAGCTACGTCGGCTCTCTCGGCCGCCGTAACCAGGTGTACTACGAAGGCCTTGCGACCACCCAGGCCGGTCACGATGCCTGCCTCGCCAGTCCGGCTTGCATCGCTGACCAGGATAACCAGACCCTTCTCTACCCCTCGCACGTCTTGAACGCGGTCGTCAATCCGACTACGGGACAGAACTACTTCAAGAGCAACGGCTTTGTGAACACCGAAGGCTCGTCCAACTTCAATTCGCTGCAGGTCAGTGCCACCAAGGGCTCCACCCACGGCCTCATCTTCCAGGCCAGCTATACCTACGGCCATGCGCTCGACGACTCCTCCAATTACGAGAACGCCGGCTATGGCGGCTCCACTCGGGGCTACAACCAGTACAACAAGGCACTCAACTACGGAGATTCGTCGTACGATGCACGTCATCGCTTCGTCTTCAGCCCCGTCTACCGCGTCCCCTTCCGTCAGGGTGGACACACCCTTACCAACCTTGCCCTCAGCGGCTGGGAGGTCAGCGGTATCCTCACCCTCGCAACCGGCTTCCCTTACGACATCAGCTACGGTGGTGCTGTTTCCTACTCGCTCTATTGCTCCGCGGCTGACTCCTACTATGCCTGCCCTGATGTTCCCAATCAGGTCGGTGCTCTGAAACGGACGGACCCCCGCGGTCTCCTGAACGGACAGTCCGCCTGGTTTGACGGATCCTCGACGACCGGTTCTTTCGTTGATGAAGCCACCGGCACCTTCGGCAACGTCCACCGCGATCCCTTCCACGGCCCCGGCCTCAACAATACGGACGTCGCGCTCTCGAAGAACTTCAGCTATCGCAACGATGAGACCCACATCATCCAGCTGAGGCTTGAGAGCTATAACGTCTTCAACCACACGCAGTTTGCTCTCCCTGACGGCAACTTCTCGGACGGCACGCCCGACCAGGGTGGCACGTTTGGTGTCATCACCAGCGTTCAGCACGCCGCTCGTCAGACGCAGCTTGTCGGAAAGATTTACTTCTAACCAACCGCAAGTTCAACCGGAGAAGAGGCGCCCAACGCGGGCGCCTCTTCTGTTTGGCGGAGTCGGCCCCGGTGATCCGATTACAAACTGGCGAGGACGGCGTCGGCAACGGCGGCCGCCTCGATGGCGGGGCGGAGGTCATGCACGCGAATGAGATGAGCGCCGGCAAGAATGGCCGCGGTATTCGCGGCGATAGTGGCGTTCAGCCGGCGGCTAACTGGCGGTGGCGAATTGGTGAACGTATTTCCGACGTGAGTGGCCGAGAGTGCGTGAGCGAGAAAACCCTTACGCGAGAGACCAACCAGGATGGGTCGGCCCAGCGCACGGAGCGAGTTGAGACGGCTGAGAAGCGGATAGTTCTCATGGCCGAGCTTGCCGAAGCCGAAACCGGGGTCAAGGACGATGCAGTCTGCGGGGATGCCGGCCTTGCGGGCTGCCTGGAGGCGAAGGCTGAGCTGATTGCGGACCAGGGGCTCGACTGCGGTGGGTTCTAGGCGAGGGAGAGTATGCCACTCTTGGGGAGTTCCACGGGTGTGCATGAGAACGACGCCCGGGGGCGGATCTCCGTCGGCGAGGGTACCCGCCATGTGCTGATCCCAGGTAAGTCCGCTGACGTCGTTGATGATCTCTGCGCCAACCTCCATGGCCGCGCGCGCGGTGGAGCCGTGGTAAGTATCCACAGAGAGAATGGCGTCGGGCCGCGCGGTGCGGATGGCCTCGAGAACGGGGAGGAGCCGTCCTTGCTCTTCGGTAGCCGAGAGCTGGGTAGCGTTCGGGCGGGTGGATTCGGCCCCAAGGTCCAGGATATGGGCACCGGTGTCGAGGAGTTCGAGGCCATGTTGGATAGCGATCTCGGGCGCGTGGAACTTGCCAGCATCGGAGAAGCTATCGGGAGTGATGTTGAGGATACCCATGATGAGCGTGCGAGCCCCCAGCTCGAGGGTGCGAGAGCGAAGGCGCCAGGTGTAGCGAGGCCGAGCGCTGAAAGGCATTGGAGGATTCTATGTGCCGGACGGTGCTTCTGGCCGGGATGGAGGTGGATGCTAGACTCCGCCCATGCGAACGATCGTCTGGGGATGTATTTGGGGAGTGGCGCTTGCCGCTCGTTGGGGGAGTGCGCAGGAGGTCAAGGGGGGCAGCCTTGGTGGGCAGATTGAGACGCTGGTTGCGGAACCAGCGGTGTCACGGGCGCACTGGGGAGTGGTGGTTGAGGGGATGGATGGGACGCCGATCTACAGCCTGAATGGAGGGCAGTTCTTTCAGCCCGCGAGCAACACAAAGCTGTTTACGACCGCGACGGCGATGGCGTTGCTTGGCCCGGAGGAGAGATTTGTGACAAGGGTGCTGGTGGGAGATCCGGCGGCGGCGGCCAACAAGGGAAGCTCCAACAAGCCTGGGGACTTGCTGCTGGTGGGCGCAGGGGACGCGAATCTTGCCGGAAGGGAGCTGCCATATGTGCCGCCCTCGCTTAGGCCGAAGCCAGCGACCGGCGCGAGTGCGACGGTTCCGCCCAACCCTCTGCGTGACTTGGCCACTCTGGCTGATGCGGTAGTTGCGAACGGGGTGAAGGAGGTGCCGGGGGACGTAGTTGGAGACGACACGGTTTGGCCGTCGGAGCCGTTTCCCGAAGCCTGGGAGATCGACGACATGGTCTGGGGCTACGGAGCTCCGGTCTCGGCGCTCACGGTGGCGGATGGGCAGATGCGGCTGACGGTCACTCCGGCGGAGGCGGGTCAGCTGGCGGTGGTCGCGCTGGACCAGGCGGTACCTTACTACACGGTGCAGGCGACGGTGATGACGATGCCCGCGAAGAGCGGAGGCGGGGATATCGAAGTGGAGCGCGATCCCGGATCTCGGGTGTTGCGGGTGTATGGGAAGCTCGCGGCAGACGCCAGTGCGGATATGGAAGAGGTCGCGATCGCGGATCCGGCGGAGTACGCCGCGATGGCGTTCAAGGCGATGCTGGAGGCCCGGGGCATTGCTGTAAAGGGAGTGGCGCGCGCGCTGCATCGGGAGAGCAGTGAGACGGTGGGGTTCCAGAAGCAGGCCCACGAGCCGCTATTCGCAGACGCGGCGAGCGGAGCGAAGGTGAGCAGGGACGAAGCAGGGTGCATCCGGGACTGCGACCTTCGAAATCACGTGGGCATGAAGGAGGTCGCGCAGCATCTTTCGCCGACGCTTGGAGAAGACGTGACACTGACCAACAAGGTCTCGCAGAACTTACACGCGGAGCTGCTGCTGCGGCAGCTGGGAGCGAAGCTGGGGGATGCGGGCACAGCTGCGCAGGGGGCGCGGGTGGTTCGGTGGTTTCTTACTACAAAGGCGGGGGTAGATCCGGAAGACTTCGTGTTCTTCGATGGATCGGGTCTTAGCGGGCACGACTTGGTAACGCCGAGGGCGACAGTGCGGCTTCTGATGTGGGCGAGCGGTCAGCCATGGTTTGCGGCGTGGAAGGCCAGCCTGCCCGTCGGCGGAGTGGATGGATCGCTTGTCGGACGCTTCGGGAAAGGGCCCCTAAACGGCAAGGTTCTCGCCAAGACCGGTACCCTGGCGGAGGCGCGTGCGCTGAGCGGATATGTGGAGTGCGCGAGCGGGCGAACGGTGGCGTTCTCGGTGATGGTGACAGATCACTCGCCGGTGGGACGTGCCGACCAGGAGGTGATGGACCGTATTGTGCTGGCGATTGCGGCGGCGAATTGACTTCAGAACAGTAACGGGAGTCGGTCAGGCCGTCTGCCTCGGGCTGCTTCCCGGACTCGACCTAATGCTCTTCTGCTTGGATCGGTGCTGCTGTTCGCGGTGTTGGCTAGAGTGATGCATTCGACGCGCTAGGTGGATTGGTACCGAGGAAGCGCGGAACTGGTGAAGACGCGCGCGAACGCGATTGGAAGTGAAAGCTCCCTGGCGAAGGACATGCGCGAGCCGATGAGTGCTCCGCCTCCATCGGGCTCATCTGGGTAGGAATGGATCGATGCGAGAATGGGGAGATGAGGACTCTCGCGGCCGCATTGATGGCGACGGGTTTAGCGATGGTGACCGCGGCTGCTGTTGGTTGCAGCCGGGCAGCGGCCCCTGTGCCGCTGGACCGGCTGAACTCGCAGCAGATGCGCGGGCATGTAGTGTTTCAGACACGCTGTGCAATGTGCCATAACGATCGTGTGGACCAGCCGCGAAATGGGCCGGCGCTGGTGAGCGTATTTCAGAAACCGGCGTTGCACAGCGGCGCGGCGGCTACGGATGAGCGGGTAACGGCCACGGTGATGCGTGGGCACGGGGTAATGCCCGCGATGGGGAACGTGGTGGACGAGCAGGACATGCAGGATCTGCTGGCGTACCTCCATACGTTGTAGCCGCGCTTAGTGAGGGGTCAGGTGCAAAGAAGATGACGGATATTTCGGGAGGGCAGGGCAGCCGGGGAGCGGTGAAGGGCGTGCTGCTGCCGGGGGTAGCGGGCATCGCCATGTTTCTGCTGCTGCTGGCAGCACTCAATACCTTCGCGGCGCTGAAAGGTGTGTTCGGAGTGGGGGGTGGGCGATACGGGGTGCTGGGTGTCTGCACGCTGCTGGTAGTGGGGGTGTTTGGGCTGCTGCGGATGCGGCGTTGGGGGTGGGCTATTGTGACCGCGGGGGCGCTGCTCCTGGGGGCCGGCTACCTGTATCTGTTTTCGCGAACGCATGTAGCACCAATGCTGGTGCAAGCGCTGTTTGGGCTGGTGTTCTTTCTTTACCTGGTACGGACCGAGGTGCGGGAGAGGCTGCGGTGACGCAGGTCGTGAGCTCGCGCAAGCGACGTCTGGTGCGCCTCATGAACTGGTGGCCGCCGCTGCTGGGAGCGGGTATCCGGGTGGTGCGAATGGACCCGGAGCTGCGGGAAGTTGATGTAGAAATGCGGATGCGTCGTTGGAACCGCAACTACGTTGGCGCGCACTTCGGCGGAAGCCTGTTTGCGATGACGGATCCGTTTTACATGATGATGGTGATGGAGAACCTGGGGCCCGGATTTGTGGTGTGGGACAAGGCGGCTTCCATCCGGTTTCGACGGCCAGGGCGAGGGCATGTGCGCGCAGAGTTTCGGCTGGCTGCGGAGAAGGTCGAGGAGATACGATCGGCGGTAGAGCGCGACGGACGCATGGATGTGAGCTTCACGGTGGAAGTGAAGGGCGAAGATGGAGAGGTCGTGGCGGAGGTGAAACGGGTGCTCTACTGTGCCACCAAAGAGGCCCACGCGGCGCGGGCGAAGGAAAGGGCCTCTCGATAGAGAGCTAGATGGGAAGATGCGCTACTCGCCAGGGTTGGTCAGGATGGCGCAAGGCGAGGCGGCGCATAGCCTCTTATAGGAAGACACCTCGTGAGAACGGTTCTCCCCAGCATTTCCTCTATGTCGAATATCGGCGCAGTAAGCACTGACCGCCTTAGTGGGAGCAGGCAGCTTAGCCGCACGGGTCTACGTGAGGCGGCGCGAGTTTCGATCCAAGGTCGGGGCGCGGGATTACAATCTTGGTGATGGCTACGTCGCCCATTGAGTTGGTGCAAATCGATCTTTCGCCGCGAAAGCCGGTGCGGAAGCCCGAGTGGCTTAAGGCCCGTGCGCCGATGGGCGAGACCTTTCACAACCTGAAGAAGCTAGCGCGTGAGTTGAATCTCCACACTGTGTGTGAGAGCGCGCAATGCCCAAACATCGGGGAGTGCTGGAATCATAAGACCGCGACGTTCATGATGCTCGGCAACCTTTGCACTCGACGGTGCGGGTTCTGCGCTGTGCCCAAGGGAAGGCCAGCTCCGATCGATCACGAGGAACCGTCGCGGGTGGCGTACGCGGTGGCGCAGCTGGGGATCCAGCACGCGGTGATCACGAGCGTGAACCGTGACGACGACAACCTGGGTGCAGCGCGGGCGTTCGTCGACGTGATTGCGGAGATCCGGCGGCAGGCGCCTGGCTGCCAGGTGGAGGTGCTGACGCCGGACTTTCAGGGAGTAGACGAGGCGCTGCGGATGGTGGTGGAGGCAGCCCCTGAGATCCTGAACCACAACATTGAGACGGTGCCGCGGCTGTACCGTGTGGCGAAGAGTGGCGGGCGGTACGAGCGGTCCCTCGCCTTTCTCGAGAATGCCAAAGCGATTGCGCGCCGAGCGGGGCAGAAGCATCGTGACGAAAACGGGCATCATCGTCGGCATGGGCGAGGAGATCCACGAACTGCTGGGGGTCTTTCGCGATCTGGCGGATCGCAAGGTGGACATTCTAACTGTGGGCCAGTACCTCCGGCCGAGCCGGGATCACCTGCCCATGGCGCGCTTTTACACCCCGGAGGAGTTCGCGTTTTTGAAGCATGAGGCGCTCGGGATGGGCTTCCGTCACGTGGAATCCGGCCCGCTTGTGCGATCAAGCTACCATGCGCATGAGCAGGCGCAATCTACGGGGCTGAAGTAGCGGTACCAGAAGATTAGGTGACGCGGACCTTTGCGCGTCGCCCAGGGGTCAATCCTCGGGACCGCTAAGCGTGTCTTCTCCGTCACGGAGATGCTGAGCCTTGTTCGCCATGGAGTGCAGAAGGACGTCCGAGTAAAAGGCCTGTGTTCCGTCGGCGAAGTAGAGGAACAGGCCATCGTGCGTTCGGTCCAGGGCCACGATGTGGGTTGGGTCGTCCTTTCCCATCCTCAGATTCTGAGCCTTCCCCACTCAGGAAGTCTGTTTCGCAGCGCACAGTCGAGATGTTACTCAGGTCCTGGAGACTCGAGCCTTGGCGTAATCGATGACCCGGGCAGCTTTGTCGGGCGCGCGGGTGAGAGTGTCTTCGACAATGGCGAGGGTAGGCCAATCGAAAACCGTCATAAGCTGCTCGAAGTTGTACTCGCAAATTCCGAGCTCGTGCACACCGGTTGAGCCGCGGCCGGGTTCTCCCATGGCGAGGTGGGCGAAACGACGGCCATAGCGTGCCGACCAGTTCTTGTAGCCGGCCGGGGTCTGGCCGGCGTGCAGGAAGCCGTACGTGAGGTCGGCCCAGCTTTCCGTGGCGATCATGAGGTCCGGCGACTCCGACCGAAGGTCGGTGACGATCTTGCGGAGCCCCTCGGTCGGCTGATAGCGGCGATCATTATCGAAGTTGGGCTGGGTATCAAAGAACGCTCCGTCAACCTGGAAGTCACGCACGGTGGAGCGAACCTGAGTGGTGAGGTGTTGCTGCCAACCAGGGGCGCCGGGGTTAAGCCAGGCCGAGCCGTTCGTGTCGGAGCCGCGGACAGTGGACCAGTCCACGGTGTAGCCACGCATGGGGGTCCAGCCAATGCTGTTGTCCGCTTCGAAGTGGGAGCCAGGGGCGTATTGATCGAAGCCGGGCGTGCCGGGCATAGCAGCGTTGCCGGCGTACATCGCCATGACGTGCGCGCCTTTCCTATGGGCCGTCTCGATCATGGCGTGGAAGCCGGAGCCGCCGCCCATACGCGGGTGCGGAACGCTGTTGCCATAGCTTCGGTAGTAGCGGCCCTCCCATCCGGCGAGGAAGAAGAGGACGTGCTTGCCGGGAATGCGCTGGGTGACCCAGTCGACGGCACCGCGCATAGCGGCATAGTCGTTGAATATGTAACCACTCCAGTGCATGCCGTGAAGTGTGACGACAAGGCCGACATCGTGGACCCAGCCGGGTACATCGGATCGGCGTTCCCAAGGTACGAGGCCGGCTTCTCGCTCGAGCAAGGTACAGCGGTCGGCGAGTGCTTCGTCTAGCGTTGCGTCGGAACGCAGTTCCCAGGCCGGGATGGTGAAGCTATCGGACCATTGGCGCGCATCCTGCTCGAAGATGAGCTCAATGCGAGTGCGCCCGTCGCGCTCGGGACAGGCGACAAAGCGTCGCTGACGGGTGGTGACATCGAGCGACGAGAAGGTCCAGCCACGGTCACCATTGGTGGCAAGCGACCAGACGGGAGCGCCGCCCTGGTAAGTGGGATATGAGAGGGCGAGAGACTCGACCGGAACGGGCTGAAGATTGCGTACGGATTCGAAGCTGGTGAAGCCGACACGGCCGCCAGGAAGTTTTTGAAGGATGAGCTTGATGGCACGGACCTGCTGCTTATCGACGTGAGCGCTGGCGGTCACAAGGAGGCGGTCGCCCTGCTTGAGGACGTGGAGCTCGCAGGTGCCCGGCACCTCCTGCTGCTGGCCGGCGGAGCTGAGTGCAGAGGCGTTGAACACGATGGTCTCGCCAACCTGGGATCGCTGAAGACTGCCGGCGCGGAGCGAGTAAGTGTTCTCGTCAGGGCCGGTCGTCGTGACCTGGACCGACATGGTGAGGCGGAAAGCCTCGAGGAGGGGATCGCGGTTGTCGAAGCTCCAGAACTGGACCCGGGGAAGGGACCAGAAGTCCATCTGAAAGCCTGGCCCGGGCTCGGTGAAGTCCAAGAGGGGGTTCGCAGCGGGAGGTGTTGAGCCGGCCGCAGCCGGGATCGGGTCGAGACCAATGTGAAGGGCCGAGGCGGCGATAGCGGAGGACGCGAGAAAGCTGCGGCGGGAAAGCGGAGATGGTGGCTCAAAGGGGTGCAAACCTCCCGATGAGCTTACACAACGAAAGAGCCCCGCCCCTGTGTGGGCGGGGTCTCGCAAGAGGTGTGCACCGCGGGGTCAGCGAGCGGCAGCAGTCACTTCCGGGGCGTACTGCTCGAAAAACGCTTCGGGCGTCGTCTTTCCGGAGGAGACGCCACTTGCGCCGCCGGCGCGTACAAAGGTGACCTCGGTGATGCCCATGAAGGCTAGGATGGCACGGACGTACGGGGTCTCCTGATCGTAGCCCTCGTAGGGGGTACCGATCGGGTAATTGCCGCTGCTGGCGATGATGACGGTCGCCTTCTTCCCCTTGAGCAGCCCTTCGTAGCCGCCTTCGGGTGTCACCTTGAAGGTCTTGCCCGCGCGAACGACGTGGTCGATCCAAGCCTTGAGTACGGCGGGGACGTTGAAGTTGTACATGGGAGTGGTGATGAGGATGTGGTCGGCCGCGGTGAGCTCGGAGATGAGCTCATCGGAGACCTTGAGTGCAGCCTTGTTCTCCTCGGTGTGCTTATCGGGTGCGGAGAAGGCGCCCGCAATCCAGGGCAGGTCGACGAAGGGGATATTGCTCGTGGCGAGATCGCGGGTCGTGACCTCGGCGCCGGAGTGCGCGCTCTGCCAGTCGGCGAGGAACTGCTTGCCTAGGCGGCGCGAAAGGGAATGGTCGCCGCGGGGGCTGACGTCAATCTTGAGAAGGTGAGGCATGGAGGCTCCTGGGACTCAACGAATCCAAGGATGAGAGTGGCCGTGCGAGGTGGGGGATTCAGATTGTGAGAGCGTGAGGATCGGGAGGAGGGTTGAGAGCGTCGGGGTCGCGGTGTGATCGTCCAGAGCACCTGCCCGGTGGGAGAATAGTGATCGGGCAGGAGTGACGACGATGCTGAGTTTGAGCGAACTGGCGCCGCGGATTTTGCAGTCGGAGATCCGGGCGATGAGTGTGGCGTGCGACGCGGTGGGCGGGGTAAACCTGGCGCAGGGAGTGTGCGACACGGAGGTTCCGGAGGCGGTGATGGAGGGCGCGCAGCGGGCAATGCGCGAGGGGCACAACATCTACACACGGCTCGACGGAATCGCGCGGCTCCGGCGGGCGATCGCGGAGAAGGTGGAGGCGAGCACGGGGGTGCGGGTGGATGCAGAAGGAGAGGTGCTGGTGACCAGCGGCGTCTCCGGAGGCCTCCATGCGGCGGCGATGGCGCTGTTCGATCCGGGCGATGAGGTACTGGTGTTTGAGCCGTTCTACGGGTACCACGTGGGCACGCTGCGGTCCATGCGAGTGGTGCCGGTGGTTATAGCGATGGAGGGTCCGGCTGCGGGAAAGACGGGGTGGGGGCTGGATCTCGAGCGAGTGCGCGCGGCGGTGACGTCCAAGACCAAGGGGATGATCGTGAACACACCGTCTAATCCGGCGGGCAAGGTCTTTACCCGGGCGGAGCTCGAGGGTCTGGCGGAGATTGCGCGGGAGCATGAGCTGTTTGTGCTGACCGATGAAATCTACGAATACTTCGTGTATGGCGAGGCGGAGCATGTGAGTCCGTTTGCCCTGCCCGGGATGCGGGAGCGGACGATCCTGATGTCGGGGTTTTCGAAGACGTTTTCGGTGACGGGTTGGAGGGTGGGGTACCTGGTCGCTGACAAGCGGTGGCTGGGGTCGATCGGGTACTTCCACGACCTGACGTACGTGTGTGCGCCGGCGCCGTTTCAGCATGGGTGCGCGGCGGGGCTCGAGGAGTTGGGCCGGCCGTTCTACGCGAAGCTGGCGCTTGACCATGAGCAGAAGCGGGCGATGCTGGTGGAGGCACTTGAGGGGGCCGGGATGCGGCCGGATGTCCCGGACGGGGCCTACTACATCCTGGCGGATGCTTCGCGGATCCCGGGGACGACGGCGGCGGAGAAGGCGCGAGAGCTGCTGAGGCGGACGGGGGTGGCGGCGGTAGCGGGGTCGGCCTTCTTTGCGCAGGGAGCCGGGGAGCGGAATCGTGGGGAGGACCTGCTTCGGTTTTGCTTTGCGAAAAAGGATCGGGATCTCGAGGAGGCGTGCCGACGGTTGGGTGACGCGGACTTCCGATAGAATCTCGATTGGCGCAGCAGCGCATGAGGAAACCGGATTATGGCATCGGCGATGGCGACGATTGTGGCGTTGAAGGAAGTGCACGGTGAGTTGAAGACCCGCATGGAGAAGGCGGTGGAGGACTTCCGTGCGAACCTGGCCTCGGTGCGGACCGGTCGGGCGAACGTCCATATGCTCGACCAGGTGAAGGTGGACTACTACGGGACGGAGACGCCGGTGTCCCAGATGGGCCAGATCTCGACGCCGGAGGCGACGCTGATCCTGGTGCAGCCCTACGACGCCAACATGGTTTCGGCGATCGAGAAGGCGATCCGGACGTCCGGGACGGGGCTGAATCCGATGACGGACGGCAAGGTGATCCGGGTGCCGATCCCGGCGATGACGGAAGAGCGGCGCAAGGATGTGGTGAAGCAGCTGAACAAGACCGCCGAGGACCATAAGACGGCGATCCGGAACATCCGGCGGGACGGCAACGAGCAGATCAAGAAGGCAGCCAAGGACAAGCTGATCTCGGCGGACGACGAGAAGCGTGCGAGCGACGAGGTGCAGCAGCTGACCGATGCCGAGATCCGGCGCATCGAGGATCTGTTCCGGGCGAAAGAGAAGGAGATCCTGACGATCTGACCTCCGCCCGGAGGACGCGAGTTGTGCGGGTCGGGCCTCAAAGGCTCGACCCGTTTTCGTTGTGCGACGACCTCACCGTTCCTAGAGCGACCACCCCCCCCGGGGGGTACACTTTGGAGGTAAAGTATTCCACACAGGACGGTTAGGTCCGGACCTCTGGTATGGCTGAGGTCTGGATCGATCTGCTTACTGTCCGTTTACTCAATTGGGGGATGCGGTTCAGTTCGCCGCCGGGTGGGCAGCGATCTCTTATCCAGTGTAGCGGGTGGGCAGGGGTGATTGCGCCAACGGGATTCGGGTAACGACCTCGTGACTCAGGTGGTGTGGTCGACGACGATCTTCCAGCCCTTGTCAGTCTTTTCGAAGACGAGCGAGAAGAGGCCGTCGGCGTTGCCGCCTTCTTTTTTCGGGCGTTCGAGGCGGTATTTCCCGATGCAGAGGGCAAAGCGTTCGTCGAGCGGGCGGACCTCCAGCTCAGAGAAGGCGAGGGTCCCCATGGCAGCGCGGCTGGGGTACTGGTGATGGTAGCTTTCGGCCATGCCAGCGAACCCACGGTTGACGCTTCCGGAGAGGAAGAGTGTGTCGGGCGAGTCTTTGTAGGCCTGAACGAAGGTGTCGATGTCTCCGGAGTTCCAGGCCTTCTCCTGGGCGAGGAGGACCTTGATGATGGCGAGCTCGGTAGGGCTGGCGGTGTGGAGCTGGGGGTCCGTGACCTGGGCCAGGGCGGGACGGATTGCCGGAGATACGAGCAGAAGGGCGGCGAAGGTGGAGCAAGCGAGGCTGCGGCGAAGTTTCATGTGTTACCTAGTCGTTCAGATGGTGCCACGGCCCTGGACGGAACCGAGGCGGGCGGGTTTTCAGTGTTCCTGGTTCAACTTCGGTTTCACTCGTGCGGTAGGGATGATCCAGATGAGGGTGACACCAGCCAGCACCGACAGGGCGAGCCGGGGATGGTGGAGGGCGAGGGGGATGGCGACGAGATAGAGGGCGAGGCTCCCCCAGTGCTTGCGCTGCTCCGCGGTGTTTTCGTCGGCGAGGTGACCATGTTCGCGGGAGCGCCGGTCGATGGCGAGGCGGAGGAGGAGAAAGCCGAAGCCGGTGACCAGAAGCGAGATGGCGTAGATGACTACGGAGAAGGGTTCGAGGTCCTTCTCAAGAACCCACGCGGTGAAGAAGGGGAGCAGCGAGAGCGAGAAGAGGAAGATCAGGTTGGCGTAGAGGATGCGGGGATCGACCCGCTCGGTGCGGCCGACGAGGTGGTGATGGTTGATCCAGTAGATGGCGGTAAAGGTGAAGGAGAGGAGATAGATAAGGAGCGTGGGGAGAACGGCATGGAGGCCTGCGAGCCCACTCTCGTGGGGCACCTTGAGCTCGAGGACCATGATGGTGATGATGACGGCTATGACGCCATCGGAGAAGGCTTCGAGGCGCGACGTGGAGGCGGTGGATGACACGAGCGGGGCTCCCTCGGAGCAGCATACATGGGCGCTGCTGCGGTGAGCAGTCTCAGGGTCAGCGGGAGAGAAAGGAGGACGGCGCGCGCGTGGGCGGCGACCGTCGTCCTCTGAGCGGGTGATTGGGATCGTCGCCTAGAGCAGGCCGGCGAGAAAGGGAGCGACGACGTGGATGCCGGTGCCGATGAGGCCGGCGATGGAGGCGGCAGTTTTGACGATCTCGGCGAGCGAGGTTCCGGCGGTGCCTACCTCTTTGAGATTGGTGTTGAGGTGTTCGAGACCCTTCGTGAGGCCGAGCTTGGGATCGGGAGAGCCGGCGGCCTGCTGCATCGCGGGAACGACCTGCTCGGTGATCTCTTTGCGGGCGGGCTCGGGGATGGGTGCTGCGGCGACCTGCTGTTTGAGCTGCTCGATGAGCCTGAGCGCCTGTTCGCGATCTTCCGGACTGAAGCCGTTGTAGATGTTCTGGGTGTTGCCGTCGCCGGTCTGGACGTTGCTGGAGTTGTTGGTGATGCTTCCGATCTGGAAGTTGGACATGTCTGGGTCGCCTTTCGGGTGGGGTGGAGGGGGAACGGCCGCATTGCCTGCGTGCGTGTCTGAAGGAACAGGGGGTGCCTGGGGAGACAGCGAGTTCGAGGTGTTGTGATTGCCGATCTGCACGTTGGTGCCCTGGACGTCGCCGAAGCGGATGGAGCCGCCTGCTTCGACGTGGATCTGGAAGACGGGCGTTCCGGCGACTGCCGTGGGCATGCTCATGATGGGAGCGACGGAGCGGTCGGCGTTGACGACCTGCATTTCGACGCGGTTGAGATCGTTGCGGTCGATGACGGAGCGGACTTCTCCGGGGCTTGCGGAGGTTCCGTCGAGCTGGAGATTGCCGACGAACTGGAGGGTGGGTCCGACGAACTCGACCCAGCGATAGAGGCTGATGCCGACGATGCACTGGAGCGTGGACTGTGGGCCGAAGAGGAGGATGGCGCTCATGCGCACGGGCTGGCCGTTGAGGGAGAGAGCGTCGAACTCGCGCACGAGGGCGTTTGCGCCGTTGAGCACGGTCTGCCGCAGGGGGGCGATGCGGAGGACGTTCAGGAGGCCGAGGCTTTGTGCGTTCATCGCGGCGACCATCGGGTTATCGAAGTTGAGGTAGTGCTGGCGGAGGTTCTGGACCTGAAAGGGAGAGATCGGAAGGAGCCAGACGAGGGCGGGGCCGTTGGGGGGTCCCCAGGAGCCGGAGGGCCAGGCGTAGGTCGACCCGGACATGGGGTCTGGCGGAAGGGCGGAGAAGCCGGGCGGCATGAGGACGGAGTAGCCGGGACCGCGCCAAAGGTTGGGAGGGATGTTCCAGTTGCCCACGAGGGCTCTCCTGTTGTTGGGGTCTTCGTCGAGGAACGGTTGACGATTGTAAGGGGCGGCCGGGCCAGTTCGAAACGGGGGTCAGGAGTTGCCGGGCGGAAAGGCGGTGGTGTGGTCGCGGATGATCTTCCAGCCGAGCGGCGGTCTTTTCAAAGACGAGAGAGAAGATGCCGTCGGCGTTGCCGCCTCCGGCGGGGGAGCGCTCGAGGTGGAAGTTGCCGGTGGCGGTGGCGAAGTGGTTATCGAGGAGAACGGGCTCGAAGTTGGTGAAGGTGAGCTTGCCCATGGCGTCGGGGGTGGGGTAGCCGTGGTGGTAGCGGTCGAGCATGGCGGCGTAGCCGCGGTTGACGGTGCGGCCGACGAAGAGGATGTCGGGCGAGTTCTTGTAGCCGTTGGCGAAGCTGTCGAGATCGCCGCGGTTCCAGTCGGCGGTCTGGCGGTCCATGAGCTGGCGAATGGCGAGGAGGTCGGGGCTGGCGGTCGTGGCCTGGTTCGTGGTGAGCGGGGCGGGAGTTTGCGGATGGGCGCAGAGGATTGGTGTGGTGAGCGTACAGAGGAGGGTGAGGGCGGTGGCGATGCGGCGCATGTGGGCTCCTGAGCTGAGGTGGAGGCGCATACAATCTTTGCATGCCGATTGCAGCCGAAGGGACGAGGGTGGCGCACGCGGTGTGCTCGCATGACTGCCCGGACTCGTGCGGAGTGCTGGTGACGGTGGACGAGGTGACGGGGCGCGCGGTCAAGGTTCAGGGGGATCCTTCGCACCCGGTGACGCGGGGATTTCTGTGCGGCAAGGTAGCGAAGTACCTGGACCGGGTGTATAGCCCTGAACGGCTGCTGTACCCGATGCGGCGAAGAGCGGGCGTACCAAAGGGGCCGCTGGCGCAGGGGCGGGAGGCGGAGGCGTTTGAGCGGATCTCGTGGGACGAGGCGCTTGATGAGGTTGCGACGCGGCTGACGGCGATCGCCCGGGAGCATGGGCCGGAGAGCGTGCTGCCGTACAGCTATGCGGGGACGATTGGTCAGCTGGGATACGGGTCCATGGACCGGCGGTTTTTCAATCGCATGGGAGCGTCGCAGCTGGACCGGACTATTTGCGCGACGGCGGGTGGGGCGGCGCTGCTGAGCGTGTATGGGGTGAAGCTGGGGACGGCTCCGGAGGACTTCGCGCGGGCCGGGATGGTGATCGCGTGGGGGGCGAACATCCACGGGAACAATATTCACCTGTGGCCGTTTATCGAGGAGGCGCGGAGGTCGGGGGCACGGCTGGTGGTGATCGATCCGTACCGGACGCGGACGGCGGCGCTGGCCGATGAGCATGTGGTGATTCGTCCGGGGACGGATGGCCTGCTGGCGCTGGGGATGATGCATGTGATCTTTCGCGACGGGCTGGAAGACGCTGCGTACCTTTCGGAGTGCACGAATGGCGCCGAGGAGCTGCGGGAGCATGCGTTGCGCGCGGAGCATGCGCCAGCGCAGGTGAGTGCGGTGACGGGGATTGCGGCAGAGGTGGTGGAACGGCTGGCGCGCGAGTATGCGACGTGCTGGAAGAGGCTAGGAAAACCGGCGGTGATCCGGCTGAACTACGGGATACAGCGCTCGGAGAATGGTGGGACGGCGGCGAGGGCAGTGTGCATGCTGCCGTTGCTGACGGGCGCGTGGACGCAGCGGGGCGGAGGTTTGCAGCTTTCGACGAGCGGGTCGTTTCCGTTCAACAAGGAGGCTCTGGAGATGCCGGAGCTGATGAAGGTTAGTCCGCTCGGGCGTGGGGGGCGGGTGGTGAATATGAGCCAGCTGGGGATAGCTTTGACGCCGCCTGGGCAGGGGACAAGGACGGCAGTGGACGGGAATCACCCCACGCTTTCCGATGAGACCGGAAAGGATGAGGCATCTCGTTCCGGGGCGGATCAGATCCCGGTGAAGGCGGTGTTTGTCTATAACAGCAATCCGGCGGCGGTGGCTCCGAACCAGAATGATGTGCTGCGCGGATTTCGGCGTGAGGACTTGTACACGGTGGTGCACGAACAGTTCTTTACCGATACGACGGACTATGCGGATGTGGTGTTGCCGGCGCCGACGTTTCTGGAGGTGAAGGACGTGCAGGGTGCGTATGGGCACCTGTATGCGCAGATCTCGGAGCGGGCGATTGCGCCCTTGGGCGAGGCGCGGAGCAACGTGCGGATGTTTGGCGAGCTGGCGCAGCGGATGGGCTTCACGGAGGCGTGCTTCCAAGACGATGAGGATGCGCTGATCGAGCAGGCGCTGCGCACGGAGCACCCGTGGTTT
Organism: uncultured Acidobacteriaceae bacterium; assembly: GCA_963850375.1. Classification (GTDB taxonomy): domain Bacteria; phylum Acidobacteriota; class Terriglobia; order Terriglobales; family Acidobacteriaceae; genus Edaphobacter. Next base: position 477,208 of record CAWKKV010000002.1, read on the forward strand.
GCGGGAGTGACAAAGGCGAGGCTCGAGAGTGAGTCGCAGGTGAAGCTGCAGCTGCCGGCGAACGAGGCGGGCGAGGTGCTGCCGTTTTCGACGGCGGAGTGGTTCCGCACGGCGAGTGGACGCGGCGAGCTCCTGCCGGTGCCGGTGTATGTCGCGAGCTCCGAGGCTCCAGGTGGCGTGGACGCCGAGGCGGCGTACCCGCTGCAGTTTCTGCCGAGAAAGGCGGACAACTACATGAACTCGACGTTTGCGAACCTGCCGGTGCACCAGAGGATGGAGTCGAAGACGGCGGGGGTGCTCGAGATCAGTGCGGTGGATGCGCTTGCGCGGGGAATTGCGACGGGCGATGCGGTGGAGGTTTGGAACGGTCGCGGAAGGATCGAGCTGCGGGCGCATGTCGATGGCGCGGTTGGCGAGGGCGTGGTGGCCGCGCGACTGGACTGGGCGAAGCTCTCTGCGAATGGAGCGAACGTGAATGCGCTGACGAGCGAGCGGATCACGGACATCGGGGGAGGGGCGACGTTTTACTCGACGATGGTGGAGGTGCGGCGGATGGGGAGCGCGCAATGAACGAGCTTGGAGTGGAGAGCCTGCTGCCGACTCTGGTGCAGATGGAGCACGCGGCGGAAGTGGTGTACCGGCACATGCCGCCGACCCCGCAGTATTCCTGGCCCCTGATCAACGCACGGGCGGGAGCCGAGGTTTGGGTAAAGCATGAGAACCACACACCGCTGGGAGCGTTCAAAGTACGCGGCGGGCTGGTGTACATGGACTCCCTGAAGCGCGAGCGGCCGGAGGTGCGGACCGTGGTTTCCGCTACGCGCGGCAACCATGGGCAGTCGATCGCATATGCGGCGGCGCGTAGCGGGCACAGGGCGGTCATCGTGGTGCCGCACGGAAATAGCGTGGAGAAGAACGCGGCGATGCGGGCGCTCGGCGCGGAGCTGCTGGAGTATGGCGAGGACTTCCAGGCGGCGAGTGAGCATGCGGCGCGGCTGGCACGGGAGAACGGATGGCACCGGATACCGAGCTTTGATCTCCGTCTGGTGGCGGGAGTGGCTACCTATGCCCTGGAGTTCTTCCGCGGAGCTCCGGAGATGGAGCGGGTGTATGTGCCGATCGGGATGGGGTCGGGCGCGTGCGGGATGATGGCGGCGCGGGATGCGCTCGGGCTCCAAACGGAGATCATTGGCGTGGTTTCGAGCTCTGCGCCGGCGACTGCGCGATCGTTTGCGGTAGGCGAGGTTGTCGAGGTAGAGGCACGGACGCGGATCGCCGATGGTGTGGCATGCCGGCGTCCGGATGCGACGGCGCTGGCTATGTTGCGCGAGGGTGCGGAGCGCGTGATCGAGGTGAGCGACGACGAGGTGGAAGACGCGATGCGGCTCCTGTTCGCGGCGACGCACAACGTGGCCGAGGGTGCGGGCGCGATCGGCCTGGCGGCGCTGCTGAAGGATAAGGATCGCGGCGCGGCGCGGGTGGGAACGGTGTTGTGCGGGGGCAATGTGGACACGGACGTGTTTGCGCGGGTGCTGGCCCGGAGCTGATCGGCTGCGCTGGGGGGCGCATGGTAGTCTGGCCGCTGATTTCGGGCCCCAAGGTCATCTCTGAGGAGCGTTCTGCGATGCATGTGCGATCTGGGCTTGCAGTGGGAGTGTTGCTGTGGACGACGGTGGTGGGGCTGGCATCGGGGCCGGCGGACCGTACGCCGACGGATCCGAAGAGCGTGGTCTCGGTCGAGAAGGCTGGAAGCGGGCCGGTGGATGTGAAGGAGCTGCTGCGGACGGTGCGGCTGGCGGGCGCTTCCTGGTCGCCGGACGGGCAGCGGATCGCCTATGTGAGCAATGCATCTGGGCGGCTGAACCTGTGGGTGATGGCAGCGGATGGGTCGGGGGCGAAGCAGCTGTTGACCTCCGATGATCGGCAGTCGGCACCGGCGTGGACGGCGGACGGCAAGGAGATTGTCTTCGAGCAGGACAAGGGCGGCAACGAGCTGTATGACCTCCATGCGGTTCCGGCCGGTGGAGGAACGCCACGGAACCTGACGACAACGGACCAGGTGTCGGAGACGGGTCCATTGTTCTCGGGCGATGGATCGATGATCGCGTTTGAGCACAAGGTGAAGATCGCGCCCTCGACAGACCTGGCGGTGATGACTTGGAAGACGGGCGCGGTTCGGGTGCTGACGCATGAGGCCGATCCGAAGGCGAGCTGGGGCGTGGCGGCGTGGAGTCCGGATGGGCGGTACCTGTATGCGACGCGGGCGGTGGGCATTGACGACAGCGACGTGTACCGGGTGGAGGTGAAGGGCGGAGCGACGGAGAAGCTGACGTCGCACACGGGCAAGGCGCTGGTGAGTGTGAGCGAGATTTCGCCGGACGGACGGATGCTGCTGCTGACTTCGAATGAGAAGGGCGGCTACGCCAATGTGGCGCTGATGGATGTGGCGACAAAGAAGATGCGTTGGGTGACGGATACGCAATGGGAGGCGGCCGCCGGAGGCTTCTCGCCGAAGGGCGATGTGTTTACGTACACGCTGAACGCGGACGGGCGGACGACGATCGAGTTTGTCGATGTGGCGACGATGAAGTCGAGCGACCGGGGAGTGCCGCCGGGGTTGAACAGCGAGGCGGGACGGCCGACCTCGTTTCGCAAGGACGGGAGCTTTCTGTTTGCGCACCAGGACTCGACGCATGCGCCGAATCTTTACCTGCTGAATGATGCGGGCGCGGTGAAGCAGATTACGCATGTGGAGAGCGCGGGTCTGGCGAGCGCGGTGGTGCCGTCGTCGCAGCTGGTGACGTACAAGAGCTTTGACGGGCGGATGATCTCTGCGTTTGTGTGGGTGCCATTTGGCTTGAAGCGGGACGGAGCGGCGCCGGCGGTGGTGATGCCGCATGGCGGACCGACGGGACAGACGGTGGACAGCTTCAATGCGCGGGCGATGCTGCTGGTATCGCGCGGCTACGTGGTGATTGCGCCGAACGTGCGCGGATCGACCGGGTACGGAATGGAGTTTCAGAACGCAAACATCAAGGACCTGGGCGGGGCGGACCTGAAGGACGAGATTGCGGGAGTGGAGTTTCTGAAGTCGACAGGGTATGTGGATGGGAAGAAGGTCGGGATCTGGGGCGGATCGTACGGCGGATTTATGACGCTGATGGCGATCGGCAAGACACCGACGGTGTGGGCGGCGGCGGTGGATGAGTACGGGATCCTGGACTGGTACACGATGCTGCAGCACGAGGATCCGTATCTCCAGGAGTATGAGAAGAGTCTGCTGGGGGATCCGGTGAAGGACAAGGCGGTGTACGACGAGGCTTCGCCGATCAAGTACATCCGAAACGAGACGGCGCCGCTCCTGGTGCTGCAGGGAGAGCACGATATCCGCGTGCCGAAGGAGGAGGCCGAGCAGCTGGTGGCGATCATGAAGAAAGAGGGCAAGACGGTGGACGCGGTGTACTACCCGGAGGAGGGACACGGGTTTATCAAGCGGGAGCACCAGGTGGACGAGCTGACGCGCTCGGTGGCGTGGTTTGACAGGTATCTGAAGGGTGCGGGCGGCGCGCAGGCCGGGGGCGAGTAGGAGAGAGATGTTTGCGGCGACGTTTCAGTGTGCGGGCTGTTTCGAGTGGGTGGAGACGACGGTCGATGAGTCGGGCGGATCGAAGCAGACGTATGTGGAGGACTGCCAGGTTTGCTGCCAGCCGAATGTGCTGACGGTGCGGTGGGACGCGGGGGCGGAAGAGTTTGCGATCTCGGCGGAGTTGGAGAGTTGAGCGGGCTCTGACGGGCGTGTGGGGCGCGGGGCTGGAGTTCGCTAAAGGCGGGCGTGCTCACCTATAATCGAGACTTCCCCAGGAAGACGCTCGGGGCGCGATACCGAGAGCAGTGAGGGTGTAGTTATCTTTACCGTAGATCGAGAGAGCGTAAGCTCCCTGAAACGCAATATTGAGAACGTGGGTGCTCGCTTCGGCCGCATGGGAAGGTTGCCCGTGGCCGCTGCTGCCCTGGCTTTCGGTGCCTTCCTTACGGGGCAGAGTGTGCTTGCACAGGCTCCGGCGAATCCACAGAGCGTGTTCAGTGCGCCGGCCGCCTCTGCGACGGGCGTGCAGACGCTTTGCCAGCCGGCGGTGATCGGCAATCGGCGCATTCCGAAAGAGAGTGTGCTGGCTCGGCTGTTTTCCCGGCAGGGCGACCTGTACGACCCCGCGGTAGTGGAGCGGGACTTCAACTCACTGTGGAACACGAACTACTTCGACGACGTGCGGATTGAGCGGTCGGAGAAGCCGACCTGCGTGCAGCTGACCATCTATGTGCGTGAGAAGCCTACCATTCGTTCGATCGAATACACCGGCCTGAACGCCGTTTCGCAGTCGGACGTGCTGGACCGCTTCAAGAAGGCCAAGGTGGCGTTGTCGGTCGAGAGTCAGTACGACCCGACCAAGATCAAGCGCGCCGAGGTGGTGCTGAAAGAGCTTCTGGCCGAGCACGGTCACCAGTTTGCGACCGTGGTGCCACAGATCAAGACGATTCCGCCAGCCTCGGTTGCCTTGACCTTCAAGGTGAAGGAAGGCCCGACGGTGAAGGTGGGCAAGATCGCCTTCCAAGGGAACACGAGCATCAACGACCGGACGCTGCGGGCGGCTATGAAGAACCTGCGGCCGATCGGGGTACCCCACTCGATCATCCTTGAGAATCTGTTTGCGAAGACGTTTGACGCGAGCAAGCTGGACGAGGACACGGAGCGTGTACGGCAGGCGTATCGCGATCGCGGCTACTTCAAGGCGTTGACAAGCGAGCCGACGACGCATGTGCGCGACGCGGGCGGAATCAATCCCTTCACGCTGCGGCCGTCGACCGGCAAGCGGATCGACATCCTGATGCCGGTGGAGGAGGGTGACCGGTACCGTCTGGGCGGGATCACTTTCAAGGGCAACAAGGCGGTGACAAACACGCGTGTGCTTCGCGCCCAGTTTGCGCAGAAGGACGGCGAGTACTTCAACGCGACGATGTTCAGCAAGGGTCTCGACCAGCTGCGCAAGGCGTACGGCGCGCAGGGTTACATCCGGTTCGTGGGCACGCCGACGCCGCGGTTCGACGAGGCGAAAAAGCTGATCTACCTCGACATCGATATCGATGAGGGCAAGCAGTTCACCGTATCGAGGATTGAGTTCACAGGAAATTCCATCACGCGCGATCGAGTGATCCGGCGCGAGCTGCTGCTGGACGAAGGGCAGACGTATAACAGCCAGCTGTGGGACCTGTCGCTGCTGCGGTTGAACCAGCTGAACTACTTCGAGGCGCTCAAGGCGGAGCAGGATTCGGAGAACCGCATCAATGACGACGACGCGACGGTCGACCTCCTGCTGAAGCTGAAGGAGAAGGGCAAGAACTCGATCGGTTTGAACGGCGGTATCAGCGGCTTGTCCGGAACGTTTATCGGCCTGAACTACGAGACGAACAACTTCCTCGGACTCGGCGAGACGCTTTCGCTCCAGGCAAACATCGGCGACCTTTCGCGCAATCTGAGCTTCGGATTCACAGAGCCTTACCTGCGGAACAAGCCAATCTCGGTTGGATTCCAGGTGTTTGCGAGCAAGTACGACTACAACCCGGCGAAGAGCTATGCGCTTTCCGGCAACACGGCGAGCCTGAACCTGACCAATGCGCAGCAGTCTTTGCTGACGAACTACAACACGTCTTCGACGGGTCTGACGGTGACGGCGAGCGAGCCGCTGCGGCATCTGTTTTCGCGTCGCGGCGTGACCCGTATCGGCGTGTCGTACTCCCTGTCGCGTTCGAGCGTGACGACGTTCAATGACAACACGCGCAATGTGTTTCAGTCGCTGGCCTTCCGCTCAGGTGTGCAGGGACCGAACCAGCTGAACGGCATTGTTTCCTCAATCATCACGCCGAGCTTCACGTTCTCGAGCCTTGACCGGGCAGTGGGACCGCATGCGGGCCGGGACTTCAACGCGGCGCTGCAGGTGGCGGGTGCGGGCGGAAATGTGAAGTACTACTCGCCGCAGATCAGCTACCGCGAGTTCTTCCCGATGAAGGGTCTGCGGGTGAACCGCGAGGGGCACAATGTCCTTGGATACCGCATGCAGTTTGTGCATACGGCCGGGTTCGGCGGCGAGGTTGCACCGCCTCAGAATCGTGTGTACTCGGGCGGCGAGTCAGAGGTTCGCGGCTTTGATATCCGGTCGGCATCTCCGTACACGTTTATCCCGACGCGTACGCTTTTCAACCTGACCAATCCTGATGGGACGACGGTTCCGCGCGATCCGACCAATCCGAGCCTCGGCAATGTGCAGATCCCGCTGCCGATCTACCGGCTGGTTTCGATCGGTGGAGACACGAGCTTTACCTCCAACGTCGAGTACCGGATCCCGATCGTGAACCAGGTGACGTTTGCGTTCTTCACCGATTTCAACATGACGTTCAACCTCCAGGACAGCCAGCTGCGCCAGAGTGTGGCGGGGCAGTCGCTGATCACGAGCCCGTCTTATGGGTGCCCGCAGATTGTGAACGGCGCGTGCTTCGGCGGGCAGCAGATTAGCTTCCCGTTTCTGCTGAAGACGGTGCCGGGAACGAACTTCGTGCCACGGATGTCGAACGGTGCGGAGCTGCAGGTGATCCTGCCGATCGTGAATGCGCCGTTCCGCATCTTCTACGCGTATAACCCGCTGCGGCTCTATAAGGACCTGCCGCAGACCCTGGCGCTGCCGAACACGACGTGCCCGGCGAATGCACCGACGAGCTGCTTCCGCGCGTTGTTCCCGGCGACGAGCGCTGGCGACTTCAGCTATGCGCAGGCGGTGCAGTTCTATGGCGCCGACTACACGCTGCGGGAGCCGAGAAAGACCTTCCGGCTGTCGGTGAGCACGACGTTCTAACGCCCACGATATACACGAGCAAAGCAGAAGAGCCCTCCACGCGGAGGGCTCTTCTTTTCGTTGCGGAGTTGTTGGGTGACCGCGCTTAGTAGGCCCGCTGGTACATGCGGGAGATGCGATCGTGCCATCCGAGGGTGTCCTCGTCGAGGAGTGCCCAGAGAAGACCGAGGCCGACCGGGAAGACAGCGAGGACGGTCGCGAGGATGCGGCGACGCATGGCGGCGCGTGTGGGGTTCGTGTCGCCGAAGGTGCACAGGCCGATGCGGGCGAAGCGCATGCCAGGGGTCGCATCGGAGAAGGTGAAGAAGAGGAGCTGGTAAAGGAGCGTGAAGACGGCGAAGATCGCAACCGATGCGGCGACTGCCTGCGGTCGTGGGATCTCGAGGGCCGCGGAATCGGGGGAAAGGTGGGTGAGCGCGAACCGGAAGAGGGCGACAAAGGCGGTCTGCGCGGCGAGGATGATGAGGCCATCGGCGACCGCGGCCTTGAGACGCCGTGAGATGGGGGCAGCCTGCGGAACCTCGAGGGCGAGGTAGTCGGCGGATTCGGTGAACTCGGCGACCGGCAGGGCTGCGAGGAGGATTGATGACCACTCTGGTGCGGCGGAATCGGTGGTGAGTGAAGAGGTGATCTGCTCGGGCTCGACCTCGAAGATACGGAGCTGCGAGCTGGAACCGGTGGTGGAGGAGGTTTCGTCGCGGAGGGGACCTTCGGCCAGGCGTGGACGAGCCTTGCGCGCGGCGACGAGCTGCCGCGGAAACTCGATGAGGTTTGCCGCGATGGGCAGTTGCTCGGTGTGCTCGGCGAAGACGGGGTGATGACGAAACTCAATCTCCTCCTCGAGGGCGAAGCGTTCGTCGTCGTAGGTGTCGCCGTCAAAGTCGCGGGTAAGGTGAGTGGACTGAGCCCTTGGGTTGAACGCGGGTGCGTCGGCAAACGAGGGGATCGGGTGCGCGGCGTCTGTATAGGGGCGCACGGTAAATGTGGGGAGAGGGTCTACCCATGACGGAGCGACTGCTTCCTGGAAGGACGATTCGCGTACAGGTGTAACCGGCGTGCCGGAGAACTCGCGATCGAAGAGGGCGGCGTAGTCGTTGGGGGAGAGGGGAACCGTGCCAGGGGTCTGTCCGTCTGCGGCTCCGTTCCAGTTCTCGAGATCCGCCAGCAGCTGTTGCTGCGCGACCGCGATGGCCTGCGCGTTGATGGTCGCGACCTGTGCGGCGGCTTCCGCCTGGTGAACGGCTCGTTCGGCTTCGGCGGCGAGAAAGGCGCGATAGGTTTGCGATTTGGCGTAGCGCTCGGCGACGGCTGCGGCGATGTGCGCCGAGCGGACCCGTGATGGGCGCGACGCGCCAGATGCTGAGGGAGTGCCGGGAACACCTGCCGAGGAAGACTGCCCTCGGCGGGCGCGATGCGCGGCCACTCGCTCCGCGACTTCCAGCCGGAGGGAGGGGGGCGCCGCGACCTCGGGCTCGGTGAGATCGAAGGGCGGCAGTGACTCTCCCGCAGACGGCTCGAGCTCGGTGTCGGCGAATGTGTGTCGTTGCGCTGAACTCATGGTGCTCAAACCCTTGGACCTGCTTTGCCGGAAATCGTTTAGCCTCAAGAGGTGGGACGGTCGCTAAAGCGCGTGTCGACTGAGACTGAGCAGAGGTGGTCCCGTCGGCAATGGCGTCACCGCGTGTGGATCCTCTCCCTCCTGATAAGTACCACGTGGCCGGGCGCAAAGGCGGCCTGGTGTTGGGGGCAGGAGGTGACGATTCAGGCACCTCCCGAGGCGCTTCCCGAGGCACCCGCTGGACCGGAGCTGCCCGTGGCGCGAGTGTTGCCGGAGCCGGGCGAGACGGAGCCCCTGGTGATCGAATCCGATGGCCCGCAGAGCAAAGTTGGCAGCCGCTTCGTCATTGATCGTAATGTCGTGTTGACGTATCGCGGATACCGGGTGGAAGCGGATCATGTCGAGTACGACAGCGACAGCGGCGAGCTCACGGCGACGGGTCATCTCCGGGCGACGGGGGGCGAGAACCATGAGGTGATCACGGCAAGCCACGGCACGCTGAACCTGAAGGCGCAGACGGGTCGTTTCTACGATGTGTCGGGCTCGGTGGGAATCAAGCAGAGCGGAAGAAAGGCGACGTATGTGAGTGCCAATCCGTTTCTGTTTACCGGCCGGCTGGTAGTGAAGACGGGTCCGCACGAGTACCACGTGTACGACGGCACGGTAACGTCGTGCCAGCTGCCGCATCCTGACTGGCTCTTGTCGGCGGGAGAGTTTTCAATCGACGCAGACAAGGCGCGCGCCAAAAACAGCGTCTTCAAGCTGCTGAATGTGCCGCTGCTTTATCTCCCGTATGTGACGCATCCGGTCGACGCGACTGAGCGGCAGAGCGGCATCCTGATCCCTGTGATCGGGCAGTCGTCGACCAAGGGGCTGGTGCTGGGAGAGCAGATCTACTGGGCGCTGAACCGCAGTACCGACATGACGGTGGGAGCGGAGTACTTTTCGCGCAGAGGATGGGCGGAGTCGGCGAGCTTGCGGTATCGCGGACTGAACGATGACTTTCTGCTGGCGCGATACAACGGACTGCTGGACCGGCAGAATGGAGCGCTGGGGACCTCGAATGCCAACCAGGGCGGCGAGGATTTCACGCTGGGGGCGCGACATGACTTCACGCCGGAGATGCGCGTGGTGGCGGATGTGGAGTACCTGAGCTCGTATGTCTATCGCGAGGCGTTCAATGAGAACTTCAACCAGGCTGTTTCGACTGACATCGTCTCGACGGCGTATGGGACCCTGGAGCGGAATGGGTACGCGGCCGCGGTGGAGGCGGACCGGTACCAGGGATTGAAGCGCGTGCCGACGGCTGCGACGGAGACGGAACCGGCAACGGCCGGGCAGGAGGTGCGGCTGTTCCACGTGCCGGCTCTCGAGCTCAGCACCACAGATCACCGGCTGGGATCGACGGGGGTGGAATGGAACTTCGACGCACAGGCTGCCGGACTAAAACGGGTGCAGCCGAATTTCGTGACTGGAGGTGTTACAGAAAGGATGGACCTCCGGCCCGAGGTCGCCTATCCCCTGGGAGGCGGGGGATGGCGGATACGGCCGTCGGTGGCGGTGCGGGAGACGCTCTATAGCAGGAGCCGCGAGGCTACGTCCGAGCTCAACGTAAATCCAGTCGAACTCCATGCACCGCTGAATCGCGCGGATGTGGAGGTAGTAGTGGATGCTCGCGCGCCGGTGTTGGAGAGGACTTTCTCGGGAGGCGCGGTCGGGAGTTTGCTGCACAGCTCGCTGAAGCACACGATCGAGCCGGAGTTTACGTATCGATACGTAAAGGGCGTGGACAACTTCCTGGGTGTTCTGCGGTTTGACGAGCGGGACGTTGTGAGTGACACGAACGAGCTGGAGTACGGGGTGACGCAGCGGCTCTTTCTGCGACCGGCGAGTGGCACGAAAGGGAGTGCCTGCGGGACGATGCCGATCGATCTCGACGCTCCGGTGAGCGAGGCTGCTGAGGGAGAGCCGGTGCCGGTGGCGAAGTGCACGTCGCGCGAGTGGATCAGCTGGAGGGTGACCCAGAAGTACTTCTTCGACGAGCGGTTTGGTGGAGCGGTCATCGCGGGCCGCCGAAACATCTTCAGCTCGACGCTGGATCTTTCGGGCGTGGCTTTTCTGACGGAGCCGCGAGAGATCTCGCCGCTGATCTCGCGCCTGCGTCTCCGGACTTCGGAACACGTCGACCTTGAATGGGACTTCGACCTGGATACGGGCGCGAAGAAGTTCACGTCCAACAATCTTCTGATCGACGTTCACCAGGGAGAGGCGTTTGCCGGGCTGAGCTATGCGCGGCTGAACGCGCCGGGGAGGTCGTACGTGGAGGGGGTGTCGTCGCTTACGGCGGACTTCAACCAGATGCGCGTGCTGCTGGGGTATGGGGCCCCGAGCAGGCGGGGTTTGAGCGTGGCGGCCAATGCGGGGCTTGACCTTGATCGGACGCAGATGCAGTACGGAGCCCTCCAGACCTCGTACAACTGGGACTGCTGTGGGTTCAGTGTCGAATACCGCAAGTATGAGCTTGGGCCCGTGAGAAACGAAAACGCGTACCGGTTCAACTTCACCCTGGCGAACATCGGGACGGCGGGCAATCTGCGGCGGGCGGAGCGGCTCTTCTGAGTTTCCGGGGACGGGTACCCGGGGGCGCGCCGTCCGCTTCCCACGCGGCTTTGCGTGAGATAATGGGACATTGTGCGGATCGCTGAACGGTCTCTTTGTTCCCTCCTTTTTTCGCTGATTCTGACGGGCGTAGGTTGTCATGCGCAGACGTCAGCCTCGTCGCCGGATCGACTGTCGCCCGAGCTGGCGCGGCGGGTCGAGGTTCTTATCCGGTCGCGTTCGAGCGTACCGCCGAACTACACCATTGACCTGGGACCTCGCACAAAGAGCGATATCCCGGGCTATAGCGAGATCACCGTCAACTTCACGGCTGAGGGAAAGAGCAGCAAGCCAGTGACGTTTCTGCTGTCCAACGATGGCAAGACGCTGGCGCAGTTCAGCAAGTTCGACATCAGCGCAGATCCTCGAGAGCTGCTGAGTACCGAGGGACGGCCCTCGCGCGGCGGACCGGGGAATGCGCCGGTGATCATCGTGGGCTTCGACGATCTGGAGTGCCCCTTCTGCGCGAAGATGCATGCGGAGCTGTTTCCGGCGCTGCTGGAGCGCTACAAGGACCAGGTGCGCATTGTCTACCGGGACTTTCCGCTAAGCCAGCATCCCTGGGCGACGCGTGCGGCGATCGATGCGAACTGTGTGGGAGCGCAGAGTGCGCCGGGATACTGGAACCTGGTGGATCATATCCACGCGCATGCAAGCGAGCTGGGCGGCCAAGAGAAGAGCCTGGCAAAGGCGAACACCACACTTGACACGCTGGCGCATGACGAAGGCGTGAAGCAGAAGGTGGACATGAGTGCACTGAGCGCATGCATCGCGAAGCAGGACGACACGGCGATCAACGCATCGGTGAAGCAGGGTGAGGGATTGGGCGTCGACTCGACTCCGGCGCTGTTTATTAATGGAGAGAAGCTGGAAGGCGCTTATCCGATCGAAGATGTGTACCGGATGATCGACGGGGCGCTGGTTGCCGAGGGCAAGACGCCGCCCGCGCCTGCTGCCGTGAAGTCCGCTGCCCCGGCAGTCAGCGGGAACGGCAATGAGCCGAAGCCCGCATCGAAGCCGGGCAACTAAGGTCAACGAGAGATCGAGGATGTGTTGATGCTGTCAGGATGGAGCGGGGCAGGACAGGAGCAGGCATCTGTGAGGAACGCGTCGGGATGTATCGCAGTGTCCGCCCTCCTCTTGTTGCTGCCGCTCGGCGGGTGCAATCGCGGGCACAGCGCGGATGTTGTGGCGACGGTGAACGGTCATGCGATCATGCAGCCGGAGCTGGAGAGCGCGTACACGGCACAGCTCGGCGATGGGCAGCAACAACAGCAGAAGCCGTCGAAGGACCAGGCGGATTCACTGCGGCTGAACGTGCTTCGTGAGTTGATCGACGAAGAGATCGTGCAGCAGCGCGCCGCCAAGATGAACCTGACGGCTACCAACGAAGAGGTGGACGCGAGACTGGCAGAGATGAAGGCTCCTTATACCGAGGAGCAGTTTGCGCAGCGTCTGCAGCAGAGCAATCACACGCTGGACGATGTGAAGCACGACCTCCGGCGGAGCCTGACGATCGACAAGCTGCTGAACAAGGAGATCAACTCCAAGATCACGGTGTCGGACGCCGACATCACGAATTATTATGCGCAGCACAAGTCGGAGTTCAACCTGATCGAGGCGCAGTATCACCTGGCACAGATCCAGGTGACGAGTGTCTCGTCGCCGCAGCCGGGGAATCTGCAGGGCAGCAAGGCGACCAGCGACGCGGATGCGAAGAAGAAGATTCAGGCGCTCAAGAATCGCCTGGATTCAGGCGAGGACTTCGGCACGATGGCGATGAACTTTTCGGAGCGTCCAGAGACGGCGTCGAACGGCGGCGATATGGGCTTCGTCTCGGAGTCGCAGATGCATGCCGATCCGCAGGTCTTTGCTGCCGTCACGAAGCTGAAGCCCGGGCAGATTACCGATATCCTGCCGCTTCTCGACGAAACAACTAAGAGGCCGATGGGCTATGCGATCTATCGATTGCTTGCCCGCGAGCCGGCCGGGCAGCGTGAGCTGAGCGATCCGCGGGTGCAGCAGGCGATTCGGCAGCAGCTGCGCGATGGCCGATCGCAGCTGCTGAAGAATGCCTACTTTGAGATGCTGCGGGACCAGGCGAAGGTGGAGAACTTCCTCGCCGAGCAGGTCTTCAAGAACGACGCGAAGTAGCCTCGGCAAGCCGTGGAGCCAGGACTTCGCATCCGAGCTACCGAAGAGGCTTCGCCAGGTACATACAAGATGAGTCGAGATGCGGTGCGGTTTGCGATCCTGGGCTTTGGCCACCACGCGGTGCGCCGACTCGTGCCTTCATTTGCCCACTGCAAGGAGTCTGTGCTGGTCGGAGCGTGGCGACGAGACCAGGGCGCGCTGGCCCGCAACTGTGCCGAGCTCGGAATTCCACACGCGTTCGCGAGCCGGGAGGACCTTTGTGCCTCGCCCGAGGTAGACGCGGTGTTCATCACCTCACCGGATGCGATGCACCGGGACGACGCGCTGCTGGCCTTTGCGCACGGGAAGGCCGTGCTGTGCGAGAAGCCTGTGGCCATGAACGCTGATCAGGCAGAGGAGATGGTCGAGGCTGCGGAGCGAGCGGGCGCGGTGTACGGGGTGGCGCAAAACTTTCGATGGAACCGCACGCTTGAATGGATGCGCGACGAGATTGCAACAGGCCGGATCGGACGGCCGCTGCTGGCACGCGCGGAGTTCGCGTACCCGGCACAGAATGCGCCGCGCACCTGGATCACCGATCCGGGACTGGCGTGCGGCGGGCCGATCGGGGATGTGGGCGTGCATTGCATCGATGCGCTGCGGTTTGTGCTCGGTGGCGAGGTCGAATCGGTGAGCACGCTTGCACGGAAGGACGCGCTCTCGGGCGAGGTGGAGGCGGTCGCCTCGATGCAGATGGGGATGTCGGCTGACGTGTGCGCTACGGTGACGGTGAGCGCTCGCTCGCCTTACCGCACGTCAGTCGAGATCACGGGCACGGACGGCGTCCTGGTTGCCGAGAACGGCCTGACGGTCGACCGGCCGGTGGACGTGGAGGTGCGGCGTGGGGGAGAGCTCGTCGAGCGAAAGACCTTCGACAACGGCGATGCGTACACGCGCATGCTGGACGACTTCGCGCGGACGTTTCGGGGTGAAGGGGTCTTTGCCGCGACGGGAATCGACGGTGTTACAAATATGCGGGCGCTTGATGCCGCCTACGCGAGCTGGCGCAGCGGGCAGCGGGAGATGCTGCGACGCTAGCGAAGTGCGGTGGCGAGGGTGGACGTCGCTCGGGCCGTAACGGCGTAGTGTTGGGGCGAGCCTTCGGGCGGCAGATAGCGATGGTAGACGCTGATGTGAAAGCAGGACTGCTGAAACTCTTCTTCAACGTCGATGCGGCCGCCCTGAATGAGCGGAAGCAGGTATCCCCGAAGCCAGGCGATCTCCGTGAGAGACAGGCCGCGCTTGCCGATGTCGATGGCCTGGCCGGTGAGATGGGGAGAGGCGGTATCACCTTCCGCGGGGGCGGCGTTGCCGTTGGTGCGCTGGAGCCGTAGCTGAAAGGCGACGGTGCGGACAGCGGAGGTGACCTGCAACGGCGTGCCGAAGCGCGCATAGTGATCGCGGCTAAGGTCGGAGAGGAACTGCGCGGTCCAGCCACGGCAGTAGCGGCGGTTGAGCGGAAGTCGATCGTCGACATGGAGCCGCTGATTGGTGGGGATTGGGACGAGCATGCCGCGGGCGCGCATCGCGTCGAGGTCAGCGTCGTCCTGCACGCGGCCGAGGCCGTCCTGGTCAGCGAGCTCGTTCTGCCGGATCAGGATCTCGTGCGAGCCGAGCAGCGGGGCGGGAACGATGAGGCGGCCGCGGTCGTTGTAGAGCGCCGGAAGAATGACCGGGGCGATCGCGGCCTCCTGGACAGAAGGGATCTGAGGCCGGTCGGCGGTGGGGCGAACGATACTGATCACCGAGGCCTGGCGGCTGGGAGCGATCGGCTGCGGGTACAGGGTGTGGTGACGACCCGAGAACTGACTCTCCTGAATACGGCGAAGGTTTGCTGACCGGAGGTGGTTGGGTTGGCGACCTGCCTCACGGGAGCGTCGCCCGGCGGGAAGCTCGCGCACGTGTCGGGCCGGGGCTGCGTTGGATCTGCCTGTGTTGCGCCGGTCACGCGTCGTACTGGCCTCACGGCGTCCGCCGCGGAAGACTGCCGGTTGTGGATGCTGCACACGGCTCGACCGCGGGTCGCGTGTCAGTGCGATGTGGCGCGTCGGAGGAGCGAGCCGAGCCGGATGCGAGTGAGCAGAGAGAATGGCAGGAAAAAGAGAGACAGTTGCCAGAACAAGCGTGGCAAGGGGGGAGTGACGCATAGGTTTTTTGGAGGCGCGGAGCGCCAGAGCTTCACCAGACTACAGAGCCCTTCCCAATTTGGCTAGGTAACGTCCTGGGTTCGGCTATTCTTTTCGAACGAGTCTCTCAGGCAGGGCTCAGGGCGGTGTATGCGAGGTGGGTCTGGGGCGGGTGTCGCCGGTGCGGTCTTAGTGGTGGCGCTGATGTGGAGTTTACGAGGCACGGAGGCGGTCCATGCTGGTGAGGACGCCTCCCGTCCGGAGTTTTACACGGGCAGCGTGAGACCGATCCTGGTGGCCAACTGCTTCCGATGTCATGGGGGGATGAACCATCGCGGCGGCCTGAACATGGAGACGCGGGCTGCGCTGCTGAAAGGTGGGAAGGATGGCGCGGCACTGGTTCCGGGTGATCCGGAGAAGTCGCTGCTGGTGCGGCTGATGCGTCACGAGGGGCCGGCGGATGACCCGATGTCGATGCCACCGTCACCCCGGCCGAAGTTGTCGGACGCTGATATCGCCGTTGTGGAGCGATGGGTCAAGGCGGGTGCCGTGATGCCGGAGGAGCAGCCTAAGCCCTAGCTCCATCCTCCGAAACTGGCTCCCTGTCGGCTCCTTCGTTCCTGCCTTCTTCGAGCCCAAGCTTCTTCCGATAAGCGTCGAGTGCCTCTGCGTGTTGCTGCTCGAAGAGCTTTGTGAGCGCGGACTTTCGTCCCAGGTGTTCCCTTGCGATATCCCGAAGCGTGAGCAGATCATGCCAGGTTCCGCCAGCCTCCTGCAGTGATTCGAACCGGTGCGCGGTCTGTTCGGCACCATCTTCAGTGATGTATCGGGCCAGTTTGGCGGATTTGCGAATCGTGTGGAGCTGCTCGAGGTGAGATGGCGGGAATGAGGGGATGTTGTGTTCGTACCATTGCTGGGTGAGGTCGATGAGTCGTTGCGCAGGGATCTTCAGTCCGGCGGCAGGCTCGAGATCTTCGAGAAGCTTCTCGAGAGCGGGAGCCAGTTTCGCCTGCTCTTCCTCAAGCAGCTTCACTAGCTGTTTGGCTTCAGAGGCGCGCTCGTCCTTGAGTTTCTGCCGCAGGCGGTGGGCATCGCGGTGGAGATCCTTCGAAGCGGCGGCCCGGGTATGATCTCGAATCAGGGAGCGCTGGACGTCGAGATCGCGGACCGCTCCAGCTGCCCGGCGCAGTCGTTTCAGTAGCTTGCGCACCTTTTTCTCGGCCTTGCCATGGTCTGGGAGGCTGGGGAGGAGCGAAAGGAGCTCGAGCTGGGCTTCGATGCGGCGCGTAGAGGTGCGAAGGCGGTGAACCGGCTCCTTGTCAGGATCGGCCAGCGATAAGGTGATGGCGGCTTCGAGGGCGGTGACGTGCTCGCGCAGAGTTTGGATAGGGCGCGCTTCCGTGGTTTTGCCGGTTGCCATTCCAGTTGGATGCCAGCTGCCCAGGCCGCGGAAGCGCTGCCGAGGCGACCTAGTCCGCCCTGATCTCTGTGGTTTGCGTGGTGTTTTGTGGTCGCGCTTGGTCTTTCGCTCGTGCGCGGAATCACTTCCGATCGCGGCGTGCTTCCCGCCGGCGCGAGAGCCGGAGGCCGACCACCCCGCTGAGGCCAAAGGCGAGGAAGCCGACAAGCGCGAGGACCGCGATGGCGGAGATAAGGGTAGAGACGAGGAGAAGAAACGAAGAGGTAGCGGCCCGGAGGATGGCGTTGATGAGGGCGAAGATGATCTTGATGATGGTCAACCGGGGGCCCTCCGCGCATCCGTGTGCCGCGCGGTTTGGCGGTCGATCGGTACGCGCGGATGTCTTCAGTATGACCCGTTGTGGTGGATTCCAAGAAGACGATCTTCTCGATGAGGAAGTTACGCCCGGAACAGGAAACGGGGGTCGCTGGATGCGACCCCCGTCGGTGGTGCTTGAGCGGCAGTTAGATCAGGCGTCTGCGAACGGCTCCTGCGGCGCCGAACAGGCCGGTCGCGAGGAGGGTCAGAGTCCCAGGCTCCGGAGTGACTGCGGTGCCAGCCGGGGTGATGGTGACGTTGTCGAGCAGAGCGCCGATGTTGGGATTGCCCCCGCCGTTGTTGACGAACTCAAGCAGCGAAGTTCCCGCAGGAACGGTGACCGTCTGGTTGACCACGACGCCCGAGGTGATATCGCCGCTGCTGAGCAGGAAGGTCTGCGAGTAGTCGCCAAAGGTGACGGTCGTCGACGTGTCCTGACCGCGGCCGGAGCCGATCAGATCGAAGCTCAAATTGTAGGTGCCCGCCGCGAGTGAAAGTGAGCTGGCGAACTGGCCGACAGCGTTGCCGCCGCTGCCGCCGAGGTCGATGCAGTTGCCGGACTCGGGACCGACACAGAGATAGCCGAAGAGCGATCCGCCGACGATATCGACGTTGGTGCCATTGATGGCACTGAAGGAACCGGCGCTGGTGGCGGTGAGCATGGGGGTGAGGGAGTCGAAGTTCTCACTGAGAACAGGGGCTGCGTGCAGGGCGGAGGTGAGGCAAATGACCGAAAGGCCGGTCAAAAGGGTTTTCGCGGAAAGGCTGAAGGTCATGGGTCTCCTGGTCAGAGTCGCTGGGCGACGTTGAAGAGGGAGCATTTGGATGGCCAAAATCGTGGCGACGTGGGATGTTTAGTCGCAGCCTGAAGGTTGCTCGGTAATCGAGATCCTTGTTCATTTAGCTCAACGGTCGAAAAATCGCGCCGGAGCTGACGGATCATGCCCTGATTGGGAATGTGCAGGGCCTTGCAGGTAAGCGAAGAGAATTCCCTTCGAGAAGGAAACTTCCTCAATCAGTAGCTGAGGGTCGCAGCCCATATTCCGTCCTTGTACTGTCGCGTGTGTTGGCGGTCGGTAGGCGAGCACCATCTGCGGACCCCCGGGGAGGTGCATGCCGGGTACAAGGTTGGGGAGAGGAGTACCTCTAACTCGGCTTGTAATCCCGTTCCCCAACGATCCGCCACGCCCCGCCCACCCTGCGGAGCACCAACTGCGACCGTCCCATAAACTCGCGCTTCGCCCCACCTTCCAGCCACTCGGCATCCTTCCTTACCAGCAGCGTCCGCTGATCACCCTCGCCATCCTCCCCCAGCACCGTCAGCCGAAACCGCGTGATCAGCCGCCCCCGGCTAAGCCAGTCCAGCACATCCCGGTACACAAACTCGCGAGTCACATGCGTCCGGAGGAAGTACCGGTCGACCACCTCCCCATAGAGCGCCGCCTTCACATTGGCATCGTTCAGCTCCGAAGCCCGCTCGAACTCCCGGAGAAACGCCTCCACGGAAGGCTCCCGGGCGCCCGTTCCCGCACCTCGGCCCACTGCGGCTCCAGGGACAGGTCGAGCTCCCGGTTCGGCCACCGCCGCACTCGGCTTCGACGGTCCCGACTGCCCCCACGCCAGCAGCCCAGCTGTCAGCACCCATCCAACCACCCAGGGCCCCACTCTACCCCCGCCACCCATAATCCACCCCCTTACTTTTCGGTAATGTCTTCGATCGGTTGAGCTTAGTTCGGTACTGACCGAAGTACCGGAGGTACGCGAAAGGTTGCGGGTGAAGGATGTCCTGATTCGAGTGTAGCGATTGGAGGGAGTGACTGCGCCAGATCGGGTGCAATTTCGTAGCTTGCGGCGGCGGCCCTGAGAGCCGCAGGTGAGTGCGGTCAGTCGGCGGTGGTAGGGTCGATCACGCTGCGGACAAGAGAGACCTGGTTGGCGGGGAAGCCGGAGACTTCGGCGTGCTTGTAGACGGTGGCCTCGTCGGGGGCGATGTAGACGCAGTAGACCTTGTCGCCGGTGACAAAGCTCTGGACCCATTGGAGCTGGGGGCCGATGCCGGCGATGACGCCGCAGGACTTCTGAGAGATGGCTTTGAGCTGGTCAGGGGAAAGGTCGCCGGCTCCGGGGATCTCGCGCTCGATTACGAATTTGGGCATAGAAGTGGCTCGCTAGGTATGGATTTTGAGGTGCGGGGCCTGCGAGGGAGGCTAGGGGACGGGTGGGGTGGGCGTCAAGCAGGTTTGGCTCTGCGGTGGAGCCGAAGGGAACGTGCGTGATAGCGGAAGCGTTCCGCGCATTGCCCAACCCTGGCGATCGTGGAAGCTGTCGCCAGGGTGGGCATTGCCTTGTTGCGATCAGGGTACAGACCTGGGAGGACCTGTTCACCCTTTGCCTCTGTTCGTGGACCGCGCGCTTAGGCGTTGACGGTCCGGCGGCGGAGGGAGCGGCGGGCGTACGGGATAGCGCCGAGCCCGGTCATCAGGAGCGCGAGGCTGGCGGGCTCGGGGGTGACGGTGGTGGGGGGCGTGGGGGGGTTGGGGTTGTCGGTCAGGGTGGCGTCTTCGCCGACGGTCAAGGCGTAGTAGCCCTCGTAGTCCGGCGTGGTGAAGGTGAGCGAGCTATAGGTGCCGATGAACTGGACGAGGCCGTTGCCCTCCGAGCCGTCGATGGCGGTGCCGGCGATCACGATCGACTGGCCGCCGTATTCGGCGCTCGGTCCGCCGCCGAGCAGGTTAAAGGGCTCGGACGAGTTGAAGTTGAAGTAGGCGGGAACGCTGGGGCTGCCTAGGCTCCAGATGGCGAAGGCCGGGTCGGTGACCGCGTGCGAGAAGGTGATGGTCTCGGTATAGGTCTGGCCGCCTTCGAGGGCGAGTCCGTTGTGGGGGGTGGGCGCGTTGCCGACGATGCCGCCGGTAAAGGTGGAGACCGGTCCCCAGCTGGGCTCGGTGGCGATGCCGCTGGTCTGGCCGCTGTAGGCGACGCCGATGGTGCCGTAGAGGGTGCTGGCCAGGGATCCGGAGGCGGAGCCTGGGGTGGCGCTCCCCGCGGTGGCGGAGGTCCAGTTGGTCCAGGCAAAGGTGTCGGCGTGTGCGGGGACGGCGGCGGCAGTGAAGGCGACGGCAAGGGAGAGAAGGGCCGGGACGAGGGGACGGGCGAGATTCATTGGAAGAGCTCCTGGTGGTTCTTTGGGGAGTTCTTCCGTTATAGCTTTGGGGGCTGGGCGGGGAGGCAGGGCGCTACGGGGTGAATCGGGGCAGAACGGGGCATGTGTGGGTTGTAGAGGGTTTGTGGGTACCCTCCCCCCCCCGTACTTTTTGCAAAGTCTTCGAACGGCGCTGCTTAGGTCTGGACCGGGACAGGTACCTCGATGCGGGTACGCCGCGGTGGGGAGTGCCCGGTTTCGAGGGTCTAGAACCAGTGTAGCGGAGCGGATGGGGTCACTACGCCAACCGATGGCGAGGTAGGGTGAGTGCCGAACGAGGGTGCCAGAGAGGTCGTGTGTCGGCTTGCCTGGAGGACGGAGAGTTCGAGAGCCCGGAAGGTTAGCGGCCCTGCTTTTCGTGCTGCGAGGAGATGCCGCTGCCGTGGGCGGCGAGGGCGGCGCGGACCTTGCGACCTTGTGGCCGTGGACGCGGAGGGCTTCGTGGAGGGCGTCGCCGGTGACGCCGAACTCTTTGCTCCAGTAGGCGATGTCGGAGCTTAGCTTGGGGTTGATCTCGTCGGGGTCGTGGGGGCCTTTGGCGGGGGAGTCTTCGTGGGGGGCGTGCGCGGTGTGCTCCTTGGAGGTCTGCTTGTGCTCGTGTTCGGTATCGTGATGGGCCATGGGCTTCCTTTTTGGGTGTCGTTCAGTAGATGTGGACGGCCAGGGTGGGGTGGTCTCGTTGGGGGGACTGGGTAAGGGCTGAGGTCGAAGCGAGTTGGCCATCTGCCCGGGTGACGAAGCGGTTCGCCACGTCGGTTCACGCCGAAGAAGTGGCATTCGGCCTCCACAGGGGTGTGAGTTGCACCGGGCCGGAATGGCCAAGGATAAGGTGACGGTAGCTGGACCAGAGCCAGTCTTCGGGTTCGTGGACGAGGCCGCGGGTGACTGGGTTGCGATGCATGTAGTGGAGCTTCTCGACGCGCTTGTCGTGGCTGAGAACGTTGAAGTCGTAGTAGCGGGTTTGCCAGAAGGGACGTTGGGCGAGACGCTTCGAAACGGAAAGTTTGAGAGATTGGAGGGACTTGAAGAGCGGGACGTTGCGGTCGTATGGTTCGCCGACGAGGAGATGGACGTGCTCGGGCATGACAACGTAGCCGAGAATGTCGAAGTCGTAGCGTGTTCTCGTTTGTTCTAGAGATCGGAGGAAGGTGTCGCGGGTCGCGGGGGTGTCGAGGTAGGGGCGGCGGGCATGGCAGGAGAAGGTGATGAAGTGGTCGTCGCCTTCCTGCTGGTAGCGCTTGAGCCCGAGCGGCATGAGTCGAGTTTAGTGTGGCGGGAGCGGTTCGCGCGGAGCGCGAATGCCCACCTTAGTCGCTTCGCGCCGAAGATGGGGCACCCGCATCCGGGGTTGTGGCTTGTTTGAGGCCTGGGCCACCCGCCTGATGTGGGAACGGGAGGTGGATCGTGAGACTGTCGCGAAAGTGGGGTACCCGGGTATCTTGATTTCAGACCTGGGCCACTGCCGCAAGTGCTACTATCTTCCGCGATGAGAGGACATCTGTGGGTTGCGGTGCTTGTGTGTGGGAGCGTCCTTGCGGCGAAGGCACCCGCCGAGGTAAAGGATCTTGAGCCGGCGCAGCTGGTGACGTACGTCAAGGCCGTTGTGCCACCGGGCGCGAAGGAGGGAGAGGCGCACATGGTTGCGTTCCGGGCCAAGCTGGGCCCTGATGGTAGGCTGCGCGAGTTCACGCCGGCAACTGCAGACGATCCCATGACGGCCCCCGCCAGGGAGGCGGCGGCGCAGTGGGTGTATGTGCCATACAGACGGGACGGGCAGCCGGTCGGGGTTGAGGTCTTCCTGTTGGTCATGGTAGGTGCGACTGAGCATGTGGCGGCACCCAAGCAACCGGTACCAGTCTCGATGAGAGTGGGTGCGCAGCTGTTGGAGCACATGACACGACCGATGCACCCGGAGATCGGTGTGCGCGGGACGGTGCTTACGGATGTGACGATCGGGAAGGATGGTGCTGTGAAGACGGCGCAGGCGATGTCGGGGCCGGGACCACTTCGGGACGAAGCGATGGGGTGGATCCCTGAGTGGAAGTTTCTGCCATTTCTGCTGGACGGGGTGCCAGTTGAAGTAAAAACGACGATGCGGGTGCAGTTTGATTCCTAGGTGAGTGGGAACGGTTCGCGCCCGCCCGCGCGAAGGCCCACCTTAGCGACGATGAGCTGTCGCGAAGATGGGGCACCCGGTGTTGTAGCTCGACCTGAGACCTTGCCACCCGCCCGGTCGATTTTGGAGGCTCTTTCTAGAAGTTAGGTTCTACTGCAGAGATTCCTGGGTCAAGACCATCTTCCGCTTGCACCTGAACTATAACCGTTGTGCCTGCTGGCAGCACGGTCGGGCGAGTCACGTCCAAAATCAAATCGAGCCCCTGGCCGGATTGCGAATCACCGAAGACATTTAGACCAGGAATTGAGGTCCCCACTCGGAAACAAGGGCGATTGCATCGAATCCGGAAGGAAGCGTTAGTGAATTTACTCTTCAGCACGATGGAGACATCTACTTGTCTAACTTCTCGGGGTGATGGAATCGGTATGCTCTGCCGCCGATCGGCATCGGCCTTGGGGTCCTGCCGCATCGCGCTCAGAGCTAGCGCTTGCCAACTGATAAGCGGCGCTGGAGGACCAATGAAAGTATTCGTGATACTCGGGTGATCCAAGGACCCGCCCTGAACACAAAAACCACCCACCGTTACGCAGGTTGACGGCTTCTGTTCGAGGTTCGGAGATTTCGGCGGAGGTCCAACGCTCGTGCGCTTCACCGGATATCTTCGGGGAGTTGGGACCTGAGCAGGATGTGTTTCGGCAGGTTTCGACTGAGTGTTCGGAGAGGTAGACTCGTCGGGTCGTTTCGAATCGCCCCGCTCTGGAACGTTAGGACCATGACTGGATCGGACTGACGCATACCCGAAGCAGAGCACGATTAATCCCACAACGAAAAGTATGCTCAGTGCTTTGAACTTCGCCTTCGCGTCTTCTTTGTTGAAGAAGTGAAAGATGATCGCTACAGAGAGGATGAACACGCAGGCGAGGAGGGTCAGGAAAGTCCGACCGCCAACGCCAATTGCATTCGCAAGCGCGTTGATTACATCAGCGAAGTAGCGCATGCAGGGCTTGTGAACCTCATAACTTCGGACTGCTGCATTTTCAATGGGGGCAAATCACTGCAACAGCGTTCCGTTCTCGGGTTGGGTTTTGGGGTCTTCTGGGGGGATGGTCATGGCGGCGGCGAC
Organism: uncultured Acidobacteriaceae bacterium; assembly: GCA_963850375.1. Classification (GTDB taxonomy): domain Bacteria; phylum Acidobacteriota; class Terriglobia; order Terriglobales; family Acidobacteriaceae; genus Edaphobacter. Next base: position 500,863 of record CAWKKV010000002.1, read on the forward strand.
CTTGTCGTCGTTGTCGAGGTTGAGGAGGCGGACGCCCTGGGTTCCGCGGCCTGCGGAGCGGATGGTTTTGGTGTCGATGCGGATGATTTTGCCGAACTGCGAGATGACCATCATCTCGGTGGTGTCGTCGACGAGCTGGATGGAGGTGACCTTGCCGGTCTTGCTGCTGGTCTTCATGTTGATGACGCCGGTGCCGCCGCGGGACTGGAGCCGGTAGCGGTCGACGTCGGTGCGCTTGCCGTAGCCGTTTTCGCTGACGGTGAGGATGAGGCAGGGGGTGAGGCCGAGTTTTTCGTCGAGCTTGTCGAGCTTGGCCTGGGCGGCGGGGTCGATGGGGGTGTTGTCGCGATCGGAGCCGAGGACCTCCTGGCCGTCGGGGGCCTTGGCACGCGAGGCGGAGTCCTCCGGCTTCGCGGAAGGATGACGAGGCCGAGGGGGTTCCGGGGGCGAGGCCGGCCTCGTCCATGACGTCTTCGAGCTGGGCGGTGAGGCCTTTGGCGGCGGCCATCTCGAGGCGCTGGCGGTTGCGGGCTTCGGGCGAGGGGGTGACGGCGGCGCCGATGACGTAGTCGCCTTTGCGGAGGTTGATGCCGCGGTTGCCGGTGGCGGGGCGGCCCATGGGGCGGAGGTCGACCTCGTTGAAGCGGATGGCCATGCCGTCGTGGGTGGCGAGGAAGATGACCTGCTGGCCGTCGGTGATGCGGGCGGTGATGAGCTCGTCGTCCTTGTCGATGTTGATGGCGATGATGCCGCGGGCCATCACGTTCGAGAAGTCCTTGAGTGGGGTCTTCTTGACGGTGCCGTTGCGGGTGGCGAAGAGGACGTTGTGGCCTTCGTCGTTGAGATCGCGGACGGGGAGGATGGTGACGACCTTTTCGCCGGGCTGGAGGGCGACGAGCGAGGCCATGGCCTTGCCCTTGCCGGCGGCGCCGACGTCGGGGATCTCGTAGACCTTGAGCCAGTAGACGCGGCCGGTGTTGGTAAAGCAGAGCAGGTAGGCGTGGGTGGAGTTGATGATGAGCTGGGCGACGAAGTCCTCGTCGCGGGTCTTCATGCCGAGGCGGCCCGTGCCTCCGCGACGCTGCTGGCGGTAGGTGGAGATGGGCGTGCGCTTGAGGTAGCCGGTGTGGGAGACGGTGACGGCGACCTGCTCGTCGGCGATGAGGTCTTCGAGGGTGAGCTCGTTGGTCTCGTCGAGGATCTGGGTGCGTCGCTCGTCGCCGTAGCGGTCGCGGATGTCTTCGAGCTCCTTGATGATGACGCGGCGGAGCTTCTTCTCGCTGGCGAGGATGGACTCGAACTCGGCGATGTTTTCGCGGACCTGGCGGAGCTCGTTGAGGAGCTCGTCGATCGAGAGCTGGGTGAGGCGGTAGAGCTGCAGCTCGAGGATGGTGTCGATCTGCTTGTAGGAGAGGATGAGGGTCGCGGCGGTGGCGCCGGCGGGGACGGGCAGGAGGTTGGTGTCGATGCCGTACTTCGCGGCGTCGAGGCGGACGCCGGCGAGCTCGGTTCCGCGGAGATTGATGCGGCGGTTGGAGAAGAAGGCGAAGAGGTTCTCGCGGGCGTCGGCGCGGGAGGAGGACTGCCGGATGATGCGGATGACCTGGTCGAGGTGGTCGAGGGCGATCTGGTAGCCGAGCAGGATGTGCTCGCGGTCGCGGGCCTTGGCGAGGAGAAAGGCGGTGCGGCGGCGGACGACGTCGACGCGGTGGTCGAGGAAGGCGCGGATGGCCTGGTCGAGCGGGAGCTCCTTGGGCTGGCCGTTGTGGACGGCCAGGAAGATCATCGAGAAGCTCTCCTGCATCTGGGTGTGCTTGTAGAGCTGGTTGAGGACGATCTGGTGCTCGGAGCCGCGCTTGAGGCCGATGACGATGCGCATGCCGTCGCGGTCGGACTCGTCGCGGAACTCGTCGCGGGCGATGTCGGTGATGACGCCCTCATTGACGAGCTCGGCGATGCGCTCGATGAGCTTGGACTTGTTGACCTGGTAGGGGATCTCCGTGACGATGATCGCCTGGCGGCCACCGGAGATGTTTTCGATCGAGCACTTGGCGCGCATCAGGAAGCGGCCGCGGCCGGTGCGGTAGGACTGCGCGATGTTGGCGCGGCCGTAGAGGTATCCGCCGGTGGGGAAGTCGGGCCCCTTGACGTGCTCGAGGACGAGCTCGAGGTCGGAGCGGGTCTCACCTTTTTCGCGCGATAGGAGGGCGATGGCGGCGGAGACGACCTCCGTGAGGTTGTGAGGCGGGATGTTGGTGGCCATGCCGACCGCGATGCCGGACGAGCCGTTGACGATGAGGTTGGGGAACTTGCAGGGAAGGACGGTGGGCTCGGAGGCGGACTCGTCGTAGTTGGGCGCGAAGTCGACGGTGTCGGAGTCGAGGTCGGCGAGCATCTCGCCGGCGAGGCGGGTCATGCGGGACTCGGTGTAACGCATGGCGGCGGGTGGGTCGCCGTCGATGGAGCCGAAGTTTCCCTGGCCGTCGACGAGGAGGTAGCGCAGCGAGAAGGGCTGCGCGAGCCGGACCATGGTGTCGTAGATCGCGGAGTCGCCGTGGGGATGGTAGTTGCCCATGACATGGCCGACGACCTTGGCGGACTTGGTGTACTTTTTGTTGAACTGGAGACCCATCTCCTGCATGCCGAACAAGATACGGCGATGGACGGGCTTCAGGCCGTCGCGGACATCCGGCAGGGCGCGGCCGATGATGACCGACATCGAGTAGTCGAGATACGAACGGCGCATCTCGTCCTCGATATTGATGGGCAGGAGCAGGAGGGCTCCGGGGCCGGTCATGGTGGAGGAGGGGCCGTCGCCGCCGGGGGGTGTGCCCGCGGGCGGGGGGACGTTGGAGGCTGCGTCCTGAGGGGAGGGAGGCGTGGGGTCGTTCGGGCCAAGCGGGAGCTGGGGGTTTTGATCGTCGGGCATGAGGTTATGTAGCTATTATAGAGGGTTTTATCGGGTAAAAACCGCTCCCCGGTCGCTTCCCGGTGTCATGCGATGGGGAGCGGAAGTGAGCTCGCTGCTGCCGGTTCCACAGGCCGCCGCTCAGCCCTCGAGCTCGTGGTGCTGGTGCGTCTTCGCGGCGGGATTTCCCGCCTTATCGGTCGTCCAGCTTTGGGTCTGGAACGCGATAAACACGGCAGTCATCGAACCCTGCATCTCGACAAACAGCGCGCCGTCCTGCCAGATGCCATTGTCCCCGCCGTGATTGTTTGTCGGATTGCCCTGATTCATATGGATGTCGTGAATCCCGTCGACTATGCCGTTGTCCGAGAAGGCGCTCCCAAAGGCGTACACCGTGGCCGATCCGTCCGCGACCGCCGCATTGAGCAGCGTCACTACGGCATTCTCGAGCGCACGCGCCTCCAGCGCCGGGCCTTTGGCCGCTTCCGGCAACAGCGTCATCTGCGCCCTGGTGATCATGGGTTTACCGCCGATCCGGTCGCGCACGAAGTCGAGCGCGAGGCCGCCCGGTGCACTCTTGAGCGCCGTCATACCCTCCTTCAGGCCGTTCAGGCCACTCGGATCAGGCGCCTTGAAGGCGTTCTCGATCGCATATAGGACCTCGCTCCGATCCACGCTCTCGATATTGACCGCCACGGTAAACGTCGCCCCGCCCGCCACCACCGTGATCTGGTAGTGCTTGCTGGCCCCGGAGACGACCTCCCCCGCTGTCGGCCTCCCCTTCAACACGCTGTAGCTCGCAATTGGCATGTAGATCTTGATCCTCGCTGTGCAAATTATGGTGCCATCCCGGCCTTTGCCGATGCTATTCTTTGGCGAAGGAAAAACGAATGTTGGCAGCCCTCCTTGTTCTCAACGGCCTCGTACTTCTCGTGCTCGTGGCGTTGTTGCTGCGCCGGGCTCCTTCCCCCGCCGGGGACCCCCGTCTGGCTGAGCTCGTCGCGGCCCTTCCGGCCCAGCTTACGCGCATCGAGGCCGGCACCGACGTCCGTCTCTCGTCGATCGACACGCAGCTCCGCGCCACCGTCGCCTCGCTCCAGACAGAGCTCGCCAGCCTCCGTCGCGATGCCGCCGCCGACGCGCTCCATCACCGGGATGCCGCCGCAGCGTCCGCGCTCGCGCTGCGTGACGAGATTACCCGTATCCTGTCGCGCCTCGGGCAGACGCTTACCCAGCACCTCGCCGACTTCCGCACCCACTCGTCCGAGACGCTGGGCAGCCATCGCGCCGAGACCAACGCCTCCGCCGAAGGTCTGCGTCTCGCGCTGAAGCAGGAGCTCGAGACCATCCAGCACCGGCTGACGAGCTTTATTTCTGAGGCGAATCGCACTCACATTGAGTCGCGCGAGGCTCTCCATGCTCGCCTCAATGATCTCGGTATCGCCAATACCCAGCATCTCGATCGCGTTCGCTCGACCGTCGAAGAGCGCCTCACAAAGCTCAACACCGACAACTCGGCCAAGCTCGAGGAGATGCGCGCCACGGTCGACGAGAAGCTGCACGCGACGCTGCAGTCCCGGCTGACCGAGTCGTTCGGCCAGGTCTCGACGCATCTCGGAGAGGTGCAGAAGGGACTGGGCGAGATGAAGGAGCTGGCCACCGGCGTCGGCGATCTCAAGAAGGTCCTTTCGAACGTGAAGTCCCGCGGCGTCGTCGGCGAGTTCCAGCTCGGACTGCAGCTCGAGCAGATGTTCTCGCCCGAGCAGTACATCAAGAATGCGCGCATCAAGCCGAACACGCTTGAGGCCGTCGAGTACGCTTTGAAGTTTCCCAACGGCGCCAACTCCGTCGTTCTTCTGCCGATCGACGCCAAGTTCCCGAAGGAGGACTGGGAGCGGCTCGAGCACGCGTACGAACAGGGGACGTCTGAAGAGATCGCCACCGCCGGCCGGGCGTTTGAGCGCTCGATCCGCGCCGAGGGCAAGCGCATCTGCGAGAAGTACATCGACCCTCCCACGACGATGCCGCACGCCATCATGTTTCTCCCCACCGAGGCGCTCTATGCGGAGGTCGTCCGGCGCCCCGGCCTCCAGTCCGAGATCCAGCAGCAGTGCCGCGTGACCATCGCCGGCCCCTCGACGTTTATGGCCATCCTCACCAGCTTCCAGATGGGCTTCCACACCATCGCCATCGAGAAGAAGGGCAACGAGGTGTGGCGCGTGCTTTCCACCGCAAAGAAGGAGTTCGAGACCTTTGGCGATCTGATGAGCAGCATGGAGAAGCAGGTCGGCACCGTGCAGAACACGATCCAGAAGCTCGGCGTCCGCTCCCGTGCGATCGGACGTTCGCTCAAGGATGTTTCCAGCTTTGAGGCGGGCACGTCGACCAACCTCCTTTCGTTCGACGAGGTCTCTGGAGTCGTACCTCTTCTTGCGGCCGAGGCCATCAACGAAGAGACCGCCTGACCGCTCGTCTCCTGCGAGCCGGGCGTCGCGCTACTCTAAGCTGACATGCTCGCGCGCCGCATCTCAATCCTCCTCGCACTTGCGTCTCTCACGCTCTGCTCCGCGGCCCAGACCACCCCAGCCGCCAAGCCCCCCGAGGCGCCGGCGCCCCTCAAGCCCGAGCCGGATCCACCGACTCCCACGCACGCCGACATCCTCCGCGGCGCTTACGGCCCTGACCGCGCCAACAACGACCTCCTCTACTACCACCTGGACATCCGCGTCGACCCCGGGAAGAAGTGGATCTCGGGCAAAAACACGATTCGCTTCAAGATGCTCGCGGACGCCACGCGTATCCAGCTCGACCTCGTCGACACGCTGAACATCGACAAGATCCTGCTCGGCTCCACGCCGCTCAAGTACACACGCGATTCGGGCGCCGTGCTGATCGATTTCCCGCAGACCCTCCGCAAAGGGAGCACGCAGACGATCGACTTCTTCTACTCCGGCCATCCGGTGGAGACGGGCCGCTTCGGCGTCTTCACCTTCAAGCAGGACGCCTCCGGCCATCCGTGGATCAACACGGCGTGCGAGGGGATTGGTGCCAGCATGTGGTGGCCCAACAAAGACCAGTGGCACGACGAAGTCAGGGAGATGGACATCTCGGTCGCCATCCCCTCCGACCTCGTCGACGTCTCGAACGGCCGCTTCGTCTCCAAGCGCGATCTCGGCGACGGCTACACGCAGTGGAACTGGCACGTCCACTACCCGATCAACAACTACGACGTCTCGCTCAACATCGGCAACTATCAGCACTTCTCCGACCAGCTCGGCAAGCTGACGCTCGACTTCTACGCTCTCCCGGAAGACCTCGACAAGGCCAAGAAGCAGTTTGCGCAGGCGAAGGAGATGCTGGTGGCCTACCGGCACTACTTCGGCGAGTACCCGTTTATCAAGGATGGTTACAAATTGATCCAGGTGCCCTACACCGGCATGGAGCACCAGTCGGCCGTCACCTACGGCAACCACTTCGAGAATGGGTACTACGGCCGCGATTGGACCGGCGTCGGCATCAGCCCGCGCTTCGACTTCATCATCATCCACGAGTCCGGACACGAGTACTTCGGCAACGCCGTCTCGGCTGCCGACCCCTCCGACATGTGGATCCACGAGGGCTGGACCACCTACCTCGAATCGCTCTACGTCGAGTACCGCTGGGGCAAGGCGGATGCATTGAAGTACATCAATGGTTACAAATCAAAGGTCCACAACCAGCACCCGATCCTTGGACCGCACGACGTCAACTTCGAGCCCTCGCAGGACCAGTACTTCAAGGGCATTCTCTTCCTCAACACGCTGCGCTCCGTCGTCGATGACGACCCTCGCTGGTTCAAGCTCATCCACAACGTCTTCCAGCACTTCAAGTACAGGAACATTTTCACGGAAGAGATGATCCGCTACTTCAACCAGCAGACAGCCTCCTACCTCCACCAGGACCTCACGCCCATCTTCAACGAGTATCTCCGCCACGCCGCGCTCCCGACGCTTGAGCTCGCGTTTGACGACACCGCCCACACCGTCCGCTTCCGCTGGCACGCGGATGAGCCCGGGTTCGCCATGCCGATCAAGGTCGGCGACCCCGCACACTGGCAGACCATCCACCCCACCAGCGAGTGGCAGACCATGCCCACCACCCTGACGCGCGACACCTTCCAGGTCGCGACCGATCTTTTCTACGTCAACGTCCAGAAGTCCTGAGCCGACCGCAGGCCGGATTCAGTCCCTCCACCCATGCCGATCGAGCCCATATCCCGACCTCGCCGCGTGCGCTCTCTGTGGCCAGCCTCCCTGGCCCTCGTCGTCTGCTACTCCGCATCGGCGCAGCAGGCACCTGCCTGGCACGTCTCCGAGCAGGCCGGGCACGGCGAGACCACGCGCACGCTCTCGACCGAGTCCTCGAGCACCTACCCTTCAGCCGACGGCACCCTGAAGCGGGTCACGCTGGAGCTCCGGTGCTCCGGCCCGCTCGCCACCAGCGCCACCCTCTCCGCCGACGCTGGCGACACCTTTGCCGTGAAATCGGAGGCGACCGTGACGCTTCCTCTCCGCCTCGATGGAGAGCCCGCCGTTCGGATCGGATGGGCCAACCTGTCGCTGCACAAGATCCTTCTGTACGATCTCCGCGATCTCCTGCCACCGCATCGCCAGATGTCGATCGACGTGCCTCTCGGCGGCGGGGCGCCGCAGATGCTGACCTTTGATCTCTCGGAGCTTGCCTCCACGATGCGAGCGAGTAACTGCCGGCGACGCCTCCGATAGCTCACCGGGCGCTCAGGCCCACGGATCGTAGCTGCCCACGCTCCACATGTGCCCTTCGGGATCGCGACACGCGAATCCTTTCCCGCCATAGCTCTTCTCTTCGAGCTCCATCACCATGGCCGCGCCGGCAGCCTTTGCCCGCGCATACGCTGCGTCGCAGTCTCCCACCACCAGGTACGGCGACTGCGTCTCGCGGCCACCGACCTCATCCGGTTGTACCGTAAGCGCTGCCGCCTCCGAGCCGTTGTCCACCGAGCCGAGCATCACCATCCCGCTGCCTCCCAGGACCAGTTCCGCATGCGCCACCGTCCCGTTCGGCCCCATGTACACGGCCTTCTTCTCAAATCCGAGTGCCTCGCACAACCACTCGATCATCGCCACGGCATCCTTATACCGCAGCGCCGGAATCACAGTGCTCTTGTTCATCGCAAGCCTCCTCCCCGTATCGTCCCACTCGCGCGGGAGGGCAGCTTGGAAATATCGGAACCGGGCTTACACCTCCACCAGGTGGTTCTGCCACATCCCCCGCGCCTTCACATAGGTCGTGGGGTCCAGGCCTGAGAACGCCCGGAACTCGTTTGCGAAGTGCGCCTGGTCGTAGTACCCGCAGTCCAGCGCAAGCTCCGCCCAGCGCACCTCCGTTCCTCTCTTCAGCGCGCCTGCCGCCGCCTGAAAGCGCTGCACCCGCATCCACGCCTTCGGCCCCAGGCCTACTTCGGCCCGAAAGACGTCGAGCAGACGCCGCTCACTCACCCCAAGTTCCCGTGCACACATCCGCACCGTCATGCCGCGCCGACGCATCTGCCCGATCGCCGCATCCACCATCCATGATCGCTCCACCCGCCGCCCACGCACCTGCTCCCGCAGCATCCGCTCGAGCTGCTCCAGCTTCTCGTGGGCCGTAAGCGACTCCCGCAGATGAGCTGCGATCCTCTGGCCGCTCCCGCTCCACAGGTCATCGAGCGCAACGCCCTCGGCGGCGAGGAGATCGGCCCGCACCCGAAACATCCGTCCGAAGCCGCCCGGCTCCAGCACCACCCCCGCCAGCTCCTTCATGTCGCTCGTCGCTACCATCTCGTACCGCAGCCGCGCACCCATCACCAGGACGCCACTCAACTGCCGATCGTCCCGGCCGTCCTCACCGCAATCTGTCAGGCTGTCCCCGGCGAGGTTTACCAGGATCTGGATGCAGCCATTCGGCAGCACCCGCTCCCTTGCATGCTCCAGCCCCGGTGCCCGGCAATACCACAGTGCGCGCACCCATGGCCGCAGCTCCGCTCCGGGCTCCCGCTCCACATACAGCATCGCGCAGCACCTCCCCATGGTGTGCCTGTTGTCTCACAGCCATACCGTTCCGGACAACGCCATTCCGCGCCGGGCACCCGATGCACTTGCTACCATCCTCTGCGAGGCCTCACCCATGCCCGTCACCCGCCGCTCCGTACTCCGATCGCTCGCCGGCACTGCCGCCGCGGCCGCCTTTGCTCCGAGCCACGCCCACGCCGAGGCGGAGACTTCGCTTGACGGGCACGATCCCCTCCGCCCCACGTTCCACTACCTCCCCAATCGCAACTGGATCAACGACCCGTGCGGCCCGATCTTCTTCCGCGGCCAGTATCACCTCTTTCACCAGTACAACCCCCACGCCTCGGTATGGGGAGACATGCACTGGGCGCACGCCACCTCGCCCGACATGGTGCACTGGAAGCGGCTCCCGGTCGCCATCGCCCCCACACCGGGAGGCCCCGACGCCGACGGCGTCTTCACCGGCAGCGCGCTCGTCCAGCACAACGGCACACCCGCCGTGATCTACACCGGCGTCCAGTCTGTCCCGAGGAGCCAGGCCACCCTCTCGGACGGCAACCACGACTTCCGCGAGACGCAGCTCCTCGCCACCTCTTCCGATCCCGATCTCCGCACCTGGGTGAAGCACCCGCGGCCCGTGATCCCCACGCCTCCTCCGGGCATGACAGTGACTGGCTTTCGCGATCCCGCGCCCTTCACCTACGCCGGCACGCAGTACCTCGTGCTTGGCTCCGGGCAGCGCGGCGTCGGCGGCATGGCCCTGCTTTATCGGGCGCGCAAGGCCCCGGACGGCGCCGTCGATCTCACGGAGTGGGAGTACCTCCACCCGCTCACGCAGGACACGAACTGGACTGCGCCCACCGGACCCAATCCGCCAAAGGATCCCGTGGGCACGGGCGAGATGTGGGAGTGCCCGGACTTCTTCGCGCTCGGCGACCGCCACGTCCTCTTCTTCTCCACTCGCGGGCAGACACTGTGGCAGGTCGGCGACCTCGACCCCAAGACCCTCACCTTTCACGCAACCGCGACCGGCAGGCTCGATGAGGGCCACTCGTTCTACGCACCCAAGTCGCAGCTCGATGCGCACGGCAATCGCATCCTGTGGGGCTGGCTGAACGAGACCCGCCCACAGGCCGAGTTCGCCGCGGCGGGCTGGGCCGGCATGATCTCGCTTCCGCGCGTCCTCACCATCGAAGGCGGCCAGCTCCGGATGCGTCCCCTGCCCGCCCTCCAGCAGCTCCGAAAGCCATCCACAAACGGCCGCGTCCAGGAGTTCACCGCGACGCTCCAGCAGCAGCCCGGCGTCAACACTCCTCCGGTGTACTTCGTTCGCGACTCGATCGGCCCCCTGCTTGCGATCCGCGGCGGCCCGATTGAGGGCGCAACGATCTCCGGACCCGATGATCTCGTCGTTCCACCCGGGACCTCACTCTCGCGAACTCCGACTCTTCACGCCTTCTTCGACAACTCCGTCCTCGAGCTCTTTGTCGACGGCGCCTTGTGCTATACGCACCGCTTCTATACCCGCAGGCCAGACACCCCGATCGCTACCCTCACCCTGCCCCGCACATTTACGGTGGAACAGCCCCGCACCTACGCCCTCCAGAGCATCTGGCCCGTCTAGGCCCTCTCGAGACGAAGCCCCGAAGCCCGCTTTGCTTTACACTCTTTGAGGTGCTCTTATTGGTTGAGCCCTGCCTTTCGCGCCTGCGATCCAGTATCGCCGCGCATCCAAGAAATCTGATCCAACGTTAAAGAGGAGAGACAAACAATGGCCGCAGTAGACGAAAAGGTAAAACAGATCATCGTCGAGCAACTTCAGGTGGACGAGGCAGAAGTCACCCCCGGCGCAAGCTTCCAGGAGGACCTCGGCGCAGACTCCCTCGACGTCGTCGAACTGGTCATGCAGTTTGAAGAGGCCTTTGACATCCAGATCCCGGACGAGGATGCCGAAAAGATCAAGACCGTGAAGGACGCGACCGAGTACATCGAAAAGCACCAGAAGGCAGGGAAGTAAGTCCATGGCGGCACAGGAACGGGCAGAGCGGCGCGTCGTCGTAACCGGCCTCGGCCTCATCTGCGGAGTCGGCAAGACCGCGCACGAAGTCTGGGAAGGCCTCCTCGCCGGCAGAAGCGGCATGGCCGAGATCAAAGCATTCGATCTCACCGGCCACCCCGTCCGCTTCGCCGCGGAGGTGAAAGACTTCGACCCGCTGAAGTTCGTGGAGAAGAAAGAGTCCCGCAAGATGGGGCGCTTCATCCACTTCGCCCTGGCCGCCTCGGCCGAGGCGATGGAGCACTCCGGACTTCAGGTCACCGACGAGATCGCCGATCGCTTCGGCGTCCATATCGGCTCCGGCATCGGCGGCTTTGACGTCATCGAGCGCGAACACTCCGCCATGCTCGCCGGCGGCCCCCGCAAGATCTCCCCCTTCTTTATCCCCGGCTCGATCGTCAACCTTGCCGCCGGCCACGTCTCCATCCGCTACCGCGCCAAGGGTCCCAACGAGGCCACCGCTACCGCGTGCACCTCGTCCGCCCACTCCATCGGCGACGCCTTCCGCATCATCCAGCGCGGCGACGCCGACGCAATGATCGCCGGTGGCACCGAGGCCGCCATCACCCCCATGGGCGTCGGCGGATTCGCCGCCATGAAGGCGCTCTCCACCCGCAACGACGATCCCGAGCACGCCTGCCGCCCGTGGGACAAGGACCGCGACGGCTTTGTCGTCGGGGAAGGCGCCGGCATCCTGATCATGGAAGAGCTCGAGTTCGCGCGCGCCCGCGGCGCAAAGATCCTCGCGGAGGTCATCGGCTACGGCATGTCGGCGGACGCCTTCCACATGACCGGCATGGCCCCTGAAGGCGAAGGCTGCTTCCGCGCCATGACTGCCGCGCTCAAGGTCGCCGGCATCTCGCCTGACCAGATCGACTACGTGAACGCGCACGCCACCTCCACCCCGCTCGGCGACGCGCTGGAGTCGAAGGCAATCGAAAACGTCTTCGGCGAGCGCGCCCTCAATCACACGCTGCTCGTCTCCTCCACCAAGTCCATGACCGGCCACCTCCTTGGCGGCGCCGGCGGCCTCGAGGCCGGCATCACCATCCTCGCCATGCAGAACCAGACCGCGCCCCCGACCATGAACATCGTCGAGCTCGACCCCGAGTGCCGCCTCAACTACGTCCCCAACAAGCCGCAGCCCGCGAAGATCGAGTACGCCCTGTCGAACTCCTTCGGCTTCGGCGGCACCAACGGCTCACTCGTCTTCAAGCGCTGGACCGAGTAGCCGGAGACCCTGCTGACCCCTCAGCACCGGGGATCAATCGCAGATTGAGCACTTGCCAGAAGCCTCGGACTGGGAAATAGTAGCTGTCCATGAGGCTCTTTCCTCTCCGCATACTTCCGCGCATCGCGCTCCTCTCCTTGGCATGGGGAGCCCTGAACACCCCATACCAGGCAGCCTGGGCACAGACTCCCGGCACCACCACCGCCGCGCCAGCCTCTGATCTGGTTCAGGGCGCCGAGGTCCTGTCCGATACACAGGGAGTGGACTTCAGCCCATATATCAAGAATGTTCTCCAGACGATTCGCCAGAGGTGGGTCCCCCTGATCCCCGCCGAGGCGCGCCCGCCTGCCAACGCGAAAGGCGCAACCCTGATCCGCTTCACCATCGGTCAGGACGGCACGCTAAGGTCGATGCACCTCGACGGCAGCACCCACGACGACGCGATCAATCGCTCCGCATGGGGCGCAATCACCGGGGTCGCGAAGTACCCGCCGCTGCCGGCCTCCTTCACCGGACCGGGGCTCGAACTGCGCATCAAGTTCACCGTCAACAACCCGAGCCCCGAAGCTCCAGATCTCCTTCCCACAGCCCCGGCCAGAACCGGACCTCTGCACCCCTGACCTGGTGCCCGTTCAACAACCTGGCGCCAGGGCTCCCAAAGAACCGGAAATCCAAACCCAAGAGGTGCCGAGATTAAGCATTGTTGGCGACCAGAAATGTCTGGTTCTTTTCCATGGACTTTGTCAGCTTCTCAAAGTCAGCCTGGGTAAGTTGAGCAGGCAAGAAGTCTGTCCTGCCATCCGGATGCACAGCATCCTTCATCATTCGCTCGTGGTGGTACGTTGACACGCTCAGCATGCGGCACGGGCGCTCACTCTTATTGAAGAACGAGTGAGGCGCATTGGGCTGCACCACCAGGCTCTCGCCGACTTCATAAACGTTCCACTCAGCGGTACCCTGACTGTTCCAGTGCCCGATCGACAACGTGCCTTCCAGCACATAGAAGAACTCTGCAAATGGGTGCTTATGGAGTGGGATCCCCATGCCCGGCACGACTGTGGTCTCAAAGATGGAGAACGCATAGCCCGTGTTTTCTCCCAGCGCCCTCCACAGCAACTGCATCGGCCCGATATCCAGCGCCGGGCCGCCTCTTTTGGTGTTCTTGATGACGTTGTGATGGATAACTTCTTCAAGCGGTGTGGGGACGTTTGACATAAAAAATCCTTTCGTGAACGAGGTTGGTGCCCTGAAGTGGCAGAGCTATTGTGTTTCGCAGCCAGCACTCTGCCAGCCCGTGTGTTTCCGCATTTATCTGTCGCATGGTTACAGGCCTTTACAGGGCCGATCGGATCGCCTCGATGAGAGAGGTGGTTGATCCTCGCCAGGGCCTTGCTATGTGGTCGTCACGGTGACAGCCTGACGCACATACCGTCCGCTTTCTAATTGCTGCACCATGAAGGCTGCCAGATCCGCCCGGCCAATCTTGTGCGCCTTCTCGCCGCCATCTGTGCTCAGCACCCTGGCAACCCCGGTCTTCTCGCGGTCGGTCAGCATCGGCGGCCGCACAAGCGTCTAATCCAAGTTGCTGCTTTGGATCTCGGCCTCCATACCCGCCTTGTCTACCAGGAGGCCCCGCAGAAATGTCCGCATGAGTACGCGCTCGTTGAAGAAGCCGGCATTCTTGACGCTCTCGCCCGCACCCACCACTGAGATCTTCAACAGCCGCCGCACGCAATTGCGCCGCATCGCGTCGACAATATTGTGTGCTGCGCTTGTTTCCATCGTCGTCACTTTCCACGGCGTTTTGCCGCCAAGCGCGTCGATGACCGCATCCTGTCCGGCTACTGCAACGTCTACCGCAGCCGCGTCCAGTACGTCGCCTACGACAACTCTCACATTCGCCTTCTTGTACTGCGCAGCACCGCGTACGAAAGCCGTCACCGTATGCCCAGCAGCCAACGCCTCATCTACCAGTGCATCTCCGCTTTTGCCCGCAGCGCCAATCACTAGAACTTTCATTGCATGCTCCTCTCTGCCTCAGGTGGCCGCCATCAGACACGCGACCTGACAATTAGAGGTCTTTACTAACCAGTGGTTGCAAAAAGATCATTGGTTTTACATCCATCGGTCAGAAATCACCAATTGGTCGCGGAAATTGTGAAAGCGGCCTAAGCTGTTGAGGTGACTTCCACATCGCCAAGTCGACGGGTAGAGCGCAAGGAGAGGTTGCGAGGCGAAATTCTTGCGGCTGCCAGCAAGATGTTTGCCGATCGCGGCTACGAAGCCGTGACCCTTCGCGAGATCGCTAAAGAGATCGGTTATACGCACGCCGTGATCTATCAGCACTTTCCTGACAAGTGGCACATTCTTGTTGAGTTGAGCAGAGAGACGATCGCGCTGATGGTTCAGAATTTCGACGAGATCGCCGCGAAGCATCTTGAATCGAAGAAGCGGCTTTTCGCGACTTCACGCGGCTTGATTCAGTTCTGCATCGACCATCCACAACAGTTCCGTAATGTCTTCTTCGGTCCCGAGAACCGCAACGGCGTCCGCGCTGGACAGTACATCGACGACATCGGCAGGCCGTTGTTCGAGCGTTTCGTGCAGCTCTTTTTCGATGTCGCCAGGGAAGAAGGATTGCCGAACAGAGATGACATCGTGGTAGCTCACACCTGGTGGTTTTCGATCTTTGGTCTCGCCACGCTGATGGTCATCCAAGGGGTTGTGCCCAACTTGCCCGAGCGGGCTCTCGTGGTGGAGCAGACAATCGCAACGCTTTGGGCCGGCGTTCAGGCTGTTCCGCGATTGCCGAAGAGTGCAATTCCCAAGCGCTCCAGCCGATCCAGTGCCCTGCATCAATAACAGCTTCTGTCCATTCAGGCACTGTTGGAGGTATGGGGAAGAACGGGAAGATCTGAAGGCCACTTCAAGCCCCGCACTCCGACAGCTTTAGGAAGGCACTTATGGTCTCGGTTAGTCACTCAGCTTTGCTCCTGTGCCTGCTCCCGTCCGTGAGCTTCGCAGCGGAGCATCTCGTCGCCACGCCTCCTGCTATAAATGCACCGACAACGGTACGGCTCGCTTGTACCTGAAGAAGGTCGTTCCGCTACCTCAGACCCACGGAGGGCGTGTTCGCAGACAAGCAGCCTCACGCGGTCCAACAGCGGACTGCAAGCCCCCATCCGTCGAACTGCTGGCGCCCTACCTGTCACGGGCCGTCATCTCTGATGGTGAGACACGCGCCGTCAGCTCGTCGCCGCTGCAATCCCCACACTCACCAGCATCCCCACCAGCCACCATCCCACCACCACACCGGCCGCCTTGCCGCGCGATACCTTGGCCACGATCGCCGTTCCGATCACCAGCAGGATGAGCTGCCATAGCCCCATCAGGTCGAAAAATCCGAGACCCGCCTTCAGCCACGCAGGCGCGTCCTGGAGGTAGTAGGCCGGGTTCGTCCCCACTGGATTCCTGATGTCGTAGGCCTCCGGGCTCCCCCCGAACATCACGGTCACGATGGATAGCAGCCCCGTCAGCAGCCTCGGCAGAGACGCGTACATGATGACCGCAAACATCTGCCCGAAGGTTGTGCTGGCTCCCATCCCGAAGTTGAACGTCGCCCAGTAGAGCAGCGCCATGATCGCCACAAACATGAGGATGAACACAAACGATCCGTAGCTGATGTAGCGCGTGACCTTGCTCGAGATCCGCATCTGCGCCGCCCGCTGCTCCGGCGTCAGCGTCGCCATCTTCTCTTCCTGCTTCGGGTTCTGATGGACCTGGTTCTCTGCCACGCGCTCAAACCCAACCTGCCGGTCCACCACGACCGTGCTCGCCAGCGTCACCAGCACTAGCAGCAGAAAGGGCAGCCACCAGCTCGTGCTTCGGAGGATGTCTCGGAAGGTCTTGCTGGGAGCGACAAAGACGTCCGCAACGCGCTCCACCTGGCTCAATCCACCCGCCTGATCCACTGCTACCTCATTCTCGTTCCGCATAGCACTCTCCTGAGACTGGTCGCTTCAAACAACTTCATGTCTCGAATGCTAGCGATTGTAGCCGCACACCCCGCCACCTGAGACACCGGAGTAGCCTCACTCGATTCTCCCCGCCCGGGTGACTCCCGCGCACTCATGCGAGCCGAGCTCAGCAAATCTAATGAATCTGTCGACCCAGTAAAGAGAAAGCCTCCCGGAATCCGGGAGGCCCTCTTTGATCGAAACGCCCGAGCGGCTTACTTCATCTCGATGCCGCCAGCGTCCTTCTTTTCCTTCTCCAGCTCGTTCTGCTTGCGGGCGCCCATGGCCTTCTGGGTCCACTCATCGGCCTGCTGCAGATCAGCCTTGCGCGCGTTATCGTCGCCGCACTCGAGGTCTGCCTTGCGGCGGTAGGTGAGCTGCAGGTACTGCATCGCATCGTCGTAGTTGGGGTTGATCTCGATGGCCTTGTGGAGATACTCAAGTCCTTCGTTCACGGGAGCGGTATTCGCAGCCACCAGCTTCTGGCATGCCCCTTTGCTCTTCTTCGGGTTGCCGTTGCCGTCGTCCACCAGCCCGTCTGCCGCGAGGATGATGCGAGCTTCCTTGTATGCCTGCGTCCAGTCCACGAAGCCGATGGTGTAGTACGCCTCCGAGTCGTTCGGGGAGAGCGCGATCACCTTCTTCTCGTACTCCTTGGCCACATCCATCTTGCCGATGTTGCGGTTGATGGAGGCGATCTGCTTCAGGGCCGTAAGATCGTTCGGATCCTTCGCCAGCACCTGGTTGAAGCCGTCCATCGCCTTCTGTGCGGTCTTCAGATTCTCCGGCGTGTCCAGGTTGGGCACCACCTGGTACGAGTACGCGGTGGCCAGGTAAAGCTTCGCAGCCTCGTAGCTGGGGTCGAGCTCGATGGCCGTCTGGAAATGGTCCACGGCCTCCTCGTAACGGGCGTTCTTGAACGACTGCACGCCTTTGTTGAGCTGGTCGCGCGCTTTGAGCCGATTACACCCGGTGGCAGAGACCAGAAGCATTGCCACAAATGCAGCCGTAACCGGAATACGAGCGGTCAATTTCATGGGGTGTCACGTCTCCTTGGAATAGGGGCGCAGAAAGTTGAAGGGCGATCACTTCTTCTCGCTTGCGGAATGATTGTAATGGTACATCGCCTTTCGTGACTAGGGCGCGCCTCGCACACAAATTGCTGCTCTTTTAGGCAAAGAAAATGGTTACAAATATTCCACCCCGTTGGGGGATCAGTATGTGTTTCGATGCCGGATCGAACTTCCGTGGAGAGCTCTTTCTCAATGCTTTGTGCCCCTTTTCTGAGGGCTCGCCTCGCCATCGCCGGGCGGTCGCAAAGCAGAAGGGCAGCCCGCAGTCGGGCCGCCCTCTGAGCAAAGTTGAAACGGATGCTTACTGCCCGGCTTCGACCCGCGGCGTAATCAGGCCGATGTTGTCCACTCCCGCCTGATGACCGAAGTCGATCACCTCGGCAACGTTGCTGAAGTCCAGGTCCTTGTCGCCCTTCACAAACATCACCTTCTCCTGCCGGGTCGCGAAGATCTCCGCGAGCTTCGGCTCGATGTCTGCCTTGTTGAACGAGCTGTCGTTGATCTTGTACGCCGGAGCTCCTGCGCCGTTCGACAGCACCTGAACCACGATCGTCCGATCGTTCGGATTGTCCTGCGTCTTGTTCTTCGGTGGCTGCGGAACCAGCGTATCCAGTCCCTTCGGCGTCACCGGCACGATCACCATGAAGATGATCAGCAGAACCAGAAGCACATCGATCAGCGGCGTGACGTTGATCTCCGAAACCGCACTCCCTGTACCACCACCACCGCCCATTCCCATATCGAAATTCTCCTTTTCAGTCTGACCGCGTTCGCTGCTGCGAGCCTTAGAGCCGAGCGGCTACTTCTTTGTTGGCGTCGTTCCCGTGTCGTCACGCTTCTCGGTCAGGAGCCCGAGCTGGCTTACGCCTGCAGAGCGGATCCCGTCGACCGCGTCCATCACCTTGCCATAATTCGCCCGCATGTCGCCACGGAAGAAGACCTCTTTGTTGGTCTTGTTCTCGAGCTTCGCGGAGATCTTCGATCCCATGTCGTCGAGCGTCACCTGGTCGCCGCCCAGAAACACGCGGCCGTCCCGTGTCACCGCAACCGTCACGGCATCTTCCTTGTTCGCGTCTTCCATCACCACCGCGGCATCCGCCTTGGGGAGATCGACGTTGACCTTGTTGTTCAGCATCGGCGTGATCACCATGAAGATGATCAGCAGCACGAGCATCACATCCACCATCGGCGTCACATTGATGTTGGAATTGACCTTTTTTCCTTCATCACGTTTTGAAATCGCCATGAACTGACTCCTGCACTTGTGTTTCAGACTTCGGCCGGATCACCTTGCCTCTCCGAACGCCGTTCGCTGGCGGCGTCCGGAGAGAGCTGAGGCTGATTCCCGCAGGTTGTTTCCCACTCGCACCCACCCAAGGGCGCGAGCTGCTTACCGGTGGCTCTGCTTGATGAAGTAGTCCACCAGCTCGCTTGAGCTGTTATCCATCTCCACGTCAAAGGCCTCGACCTTGTTGGTGAAGTAGTTGAAGGTCATCACGGCGGGGATGGCGACCAGAAGTCCGAACGCCGTCGTCACCAGGGCCTCCGAGATACCGCCGGCAACCGCGCCGATACCCGAGGTCTTCTGCGTCGCGATCTGCTGGAACGCGTTCAAGATACCGACCACCGTGCCGAACAGGCCGATAAACGGCGCCGTCGATCCAATCGTCGCCAGACCGCCAAGGCCGCGCTTCAGCTTCGCGTGGACGATGGCCTCCGAGCGCTCAAGTGCACGCTTGGAGCTTTCGACCTGCTCCTCGGTGATGCTGCCACCCGAACCAAAGCTGCGGAACTCCTGCAGCCCGGCCGTGACAACCTCGGCGAGGTGCGACTTCTTGCTGCGGTCCGCGACCTTGATCGCCTCATCCAGGCGGCCGTCCTTGAGCGCGCCGGCAACCTTGGGGGCAAACTCACGCGACTGCTTGCGGGCAGCCGAGAAGTAAAGCGCGCGATCGATGATCACAGCCAGCGACCAGATCGACATGATGAACAGGATGATGACGACTGCGCGGGCCAGATTGCCCATGTTGCCCCACAGCTGCAGCGGGCTGAAGCCGACCTGCGCCTCCTGGAAGTACATCGCGAGAGATGCGGGTGCGTGAGCGAAGTTAGTGAGATGAGCGAGAATCACTGGGATCTTTCCTCCTGGTTTCCTTGTTGCGGGTTACGTTTGGAGCGCCAGCCCCCGGGCGTGTTCTCCTCAATCAGATTGCACCGAGGAGCCACACGCTCAGGACGTGACGGGTTTCATAAGGTTAACTGCGCGAGCAGTTAGCTGCCGATGTTGAAGTTCACCGTAACCGTTGTATCCACTTCGGTCGGCTCGCCGTTCAGAACATATGGCTTGTAGCGCCAGCTCCGAACAGCATCCAGTGCGCTTGCGCGCAACATCTCAGGTCCGCTGATCACCGTCAGGTTCTCGATCGTTCCTGTCTTCGAGATCAGCGCATGGAGCACCACGGCGCCCGAAACGTGAGCAGCCTTGGCGATCGGCGGGTAGACCGGCTTCGGCTGCGAGATCGCAAGACCTGCGACCACACCGCTCGAGACACGGGCCGGACCCTTGGGCTTCTCCACCTTGACCACCGGCGTCGGCGCCGTTCCGATACCACCCAGAACGCCTCCGGGTACGCCTCCAGCCGATCCGCCACTCATACCCGCCATGCCGGCAACACCGGCGACCTGCGGCGGAGGAGCAGCGTCCTCTTTCAGCATCTTGATGTCCTTGGGAATCTTGGTCGGCGCGTGGAGGCCCTGGTCGATCTCCGACACCATCTTGATGGGCTTCACCACCGCGGCGGGCGGAGGTGGCGGAGGCGGCGGTGGGGGTGGCGGCGGTGCCGTCAGCATGGCCGTCATCGCTGTCTTCGGGAGAGCCTCCGGATAGAGCAGCGGGATCAGAATCAAAATTGCCAGGATCGATCCGTTGAAGATAAAGGTCCCAATCATCCAGTACTTGGATTTGGTCTTGATCCTTCCGCCGGACTCCATCAATGCGTCTTCAAACATGGCCTGCCTCTTTCTAGGGGAGAAGAGCTTGAGACCTTAGACACCGGGAGTCGCCAGAAGGTTCCCCGGAGAAAAATTTAATGCGACCGAAGAGCCCTGACCAACCTCGCCCTTCCCGGAATGACCCTAGACCTTGGTCCGCCGTGCCGCCGGAAGCGCCGCCGCCTTGCCCCGGCTCTTGCGCCAGTCCTGGTACGCCACCAGCATCGGCGCCGCCACCGCAATCGACGAGTAGGTCCCGATCAGGATGCCCACCACCAGCGCAAACGAGAACCCGTGCAACACCTCGCCGCCAAACACATACAGGGACAGCACCGTCAGAAACGTCAGCCCTGAGGTCAGCACCGTCCGGCTCAGCGTCTGGTTGATCGACCGGTTCACGACGTCGGACAGCGACTCGCGCCGGCTCAGCGCCAGGTTCTCCCGGATACGGTCAAAGACCACGATGGTGTCGTTCATCGAGTAGCCGATCAGGGTCAGGATCGCCGCAATCACCGTCAGCGTGATCTCCTGGTTGGTCAGACTGAACGCGCCCACCGTGATCAGGGTGTCGTGAAACACCGCCACCACGGCCGCCACGCCGTAGATCAGCTCAAACCGGAACCACAGGTAGACCAGCATCCCGATCAGCGAGTACGCCGTCGCCAGCCCTGCCTGCTTCTGCAGCTGCTTGCCGGCCGTCGGCCCCACAATATCCACGCTCGGCTGCGAGAACCCGGAGTCGTGGTAGTTCGCCGTCAGCGCATCCTCGACAGCCCTCCGGCCCGCGTCATGCGCCTGGTCGGTCGCCGTCGACTGCGGCAAGGAGATCACCACGTCGTTGCCGGCCTGCCCGCCGACGTTTGAGATCCGCTGCGTCCGGAAGTCCTTGACCCCGGCCCGCTCAAGCGCCTGCCGGATATGGTCCTCGTTCGGCGGAGCGTTGAACGGCACCGTGACCTGCGTGCCGCCCTTGAAGTCGACACCCTTCGGGATGCCGTGCCAGAACAGCATGCTCAGCACGCCCGCGACCGAGAAGATCAGCGAAAATCCGAGGAAATACCACTTCTTGCTCAACCAGTCGATATTGATGTCGCGAAACAGTTCCACTTGCTCAATCCCCAGGCGGCATCGGCCGCAAATCTCAAGTCGTGACTAAATCGAAAGCGCCGCGCCACGTTGCTTGCGCTGCAGAATCGCGTCAAAGATCACCCGCGACACAAACACGGCCGTAAACAGGTTCGCGAGCAGACCAAACACCAGCGTCACCGCGAAGCCCTTCACCGGACCCGTACCGAACAGAAACAGGATCGCCGCCGAGACGATCGTCGTCACGTGCGTATCGACGATCGTGATCCAGGCGTGCGCAAAGCCCTGCTGCACCGCCGCCGCGGCCGTCTTGCCCGCGTGGAGCTCCTCGCGGATCCGCTCAAAGATCAGCACATTCGAGTCCACGCCCATGCCGATCGTCAGGATCACGCCCGCGATCCCGGGAAGTGTCAGCGTCGCATGCGAAAAGCCCATAAACCCGAGCAGGATGACCAGGTTCAACACCAGCGCGAGGTCCGCATTGATGCCCGCGCCGCGGTAGTAGATCAGCATGAACGCCATTACGGCGAGCATGCCGAAGACCGCCGCCAGCACGCCCTGGTGAATCGACGCCGCTCCCAGGCTCGGCCCGACTGACCGCGTCTCGAGATAGCTGATCGATGCCGGCAGCGCTCCCGTCCTTAGCATCAGCGACAGATCGTTCGCCTGGTCCTTGGTAAATCCGCCCGTGATCTCGCCCGAGTCCCGGATCGCCGACTGGATGCCCGCGACCTCGCGCACCTTGTTGTCCAGCACGATCGCCATCGACCCCGTGCCCTTGTGCTCGTCCGTGTACTTATAGAAGCGATCGCCCGCTTCGGTCGTCAGGTTGAAGCGGATATTCGGCCGGCCATTCTGGTCCGTGCTCGGCTGCGCATCGCGGAAGTCCGTGCCCTCGACCTCGCTCGCCCGCTTCAGCACCCAGGCCGAGTCCGGCGAGCCCGCCGACCCTGACCCATGGAGCAGCATCGCGTCCGGCGGAATCGATCCGCTGTTGGCCTGCATGGCCTCGTTGTCGTTCGCGTACGGGCCGCCCACCACCGCATGGATCGCCAGCTTCGCGGTCGACTGGATGATGTCCTCGACCCGCGACGGATCTTCCACGCCCGGCAGCTCCACCAGGATCTGGTTCTCGCCGAGTCCATACTTCTGGATCACCGGCTCCGAGACGCCCAGCTTGTCGATGCGCTCGCGGATCGTCTCGATCGACGTATCCAGCGTCCGCGTCTCGAGATCCCTCACCGCGCCCGGCTTCATCGTCAGCGCCGAGCTCCCGTCCGCGTTGGTCGCGACGTCGTAGTTCGCGTAGTCGTTGCCGGAGAGAACGCCGCGCGCATCGCTCAGCTTCGCCGCCGGCACGCCCGAGACAAGGATCGCCAGCGGCCGGTTCGGGTCCGTCTTGCCCACCGTCACGCCCGTGATGCCGGCCTTCTCGAGATCCGTCTGCAGCCGCTGGACGTCGCGGTCGGTCGCCGACGCAATCGCCTCGGCCACATGGACCTGCAGCACCAGGTGGATACCGCCCCGGAGATCGAGACCGAGGTTGATCCGGTTCGTGATCGACTGCTTCAGCCCGCCATGCGGGATGCCCACAATGCCGAAGACAAAGATCACCAGCACCGCAACGATAAATGCCGTCTTACCGGCCAGATTCTTTCCCATGATCCCTGTTGGAGACGCGGCCGGCCCTCTCAATACCCCGAGACAACCTCGCGATCCTCTCTTCCTTCAGACTCAAAACCTGAGAGCACACAACAACTCTCTCGGAACTGCCCCTTACGCCTCGCCCGCCGTCGTCACCGCGGCAATCGCGCTCTTCACAAATTCCAGCTTCACACCATCCGGCTGCAGCCGCAGGATCACGACCTCATCTTTAACAGAGAGCACCGTGCCTCGCATCCCGCCGTTCGTGGTTACCGTGTCGCCGGACTTCAACTGCCCCAGCATCTCCTGCCACTTCTTCTGCTTGCGCTGGTTGGGCACGATCAGTAATACGTAAAGACCAATAAAGAACAGGATCGGCAGAGCCAGTCCGCTCAGGCTTCCCAGCCCCGGCAACGCAATACCCTGCAGCCAAATCGCAAACATCAACACTCAATCTCCAATCCACATCGTCGGCAAAGAACACCCCTGCGCGCGTCGGCTCCCGAACGCGTCGAATCCCGCCAGGAAAGAAAGGTCGTCCAAATTCGTCAGGGACGGCTTCTTCAGGGAGGTCCGCTCCAGCCCTCTCTCACCGGGAGAGCAGGGAGGTGCAGTTCGCCCGCGACGGGGCAGAGGCACAGCAAAGGTTGCCTAGCCCCTAAGCATCGCGTATGGGCGTCCGCGTGTCAAGAATCTTGACCCCGGACGGAGCTTCCAAACAGCCGCGTCCACCGCCAGCGACCCCGCGCCGGACCGCTATGCCGAAGCCCCCGAGATATACGCCTCCAGGTGCCGGATCGTCTTCTCCTGCTCCGAGATCACGAAGTTCACCAGGTCCCCGATCGAGACGACGTTGGCCACCGCGCCATTCACCATCACCGGCAGATGCCGCACCCGCTCATCCGTCATGATCCGCATGCACTCGGCCACCTGCTGCCCCGGCGAGACCGTGATCACCGGGCTGCTCATGATCTCCGACACCGGCGTCTCCTTCGACGACCTCCCCAGCAAGAATCACCTTGCGCGCGTAGTCCCGCTCGGAGATGATCCCCACCAGCCGCTCATCTTCCATCACCAGCAGCGCACCCACCTCGTGCTCCGCCATCAGGTGAATCGCCTCGTACACCGAAGAGACCGGCTGGACAGACCACACCTTACGCCGCTTCCGGCTCAGAACCGCGTCCACCGTCGAATCCAGTGCGCTCATAGCGAATGCCCCCAGGGGGACGGATCATACGCCGCAAAAAATCGGGCGGTCAACCCGGACATCGCAAGCAGCGCCGCATCACGGCTCCCCCGATGCGGGAGCACTGGTCACTCTCTCCCGCTGTCAGGGCAGAAACGAGATCACGAGCTGATCGAGCGGCATCGCGTCGCGCACAGCCCTCGAACCCTCGGCAGGCTTCATCAGCAATGGCGTCCCCTCCGCTTCGGCATGATCAAACGCCTCCGTCCCCAGAGATCTCCCCGTCACCTCAAATGCATCGATCTCGTACGGCAGCCCGTTCGAGGCCAGTGGCGATGGCCCGTCCATCACGTGGAAGTGCAGATGCGGAGCAAATGACTTGCCGGTGTTGCCGACCAGCCCCAGCACCTGGCCGGTCTTCACCTTGTCGCCACGCTTCACCCGGATGCTTCCGGGCTGGAGATGCGCATAGAGCGCATACCGATGCTGCCCAAGATCGAGCACCACCGAGTTGCCGTCCGCCTGCTCCAGCCTGATGTTGCGCGGGTCTACCCCCGGCGTCTGCTCGCCGTATCCGTCCGTCGTCGATTCCACGGTCGCGTCCGCAACCGCCAAAGCCGGTTTGCCGAAGATCGGGTAGTTGTCCAGCTTTTCGCGAGCGCCGGAGTAGATCCGCCCCTCAGGATCCATCTGCTCCCAGTCCACCGCAAAGCGCTGCGCGATCCACGCACGCCCATTCACCGCCAGGGCCGCACGCGTATGGCGGCTCGCATCGCAGCACGAGTCCGCGGAAAGGAAGCGCTCTCCGCGCAGAGGCGGCGCAATGTGGACCACCTCGCGACGGTCCGGCTCCGTCTCGGCGCCCTCCGCCGTGATCTCTTGCTGCCCCGGAGGCGCAGCATTGGCGTGCGCCGTCACGCGATGCGTCAGCTTCATCGGGACCTTGGCGCCCGCCGGGAGTGTGACGTTGAGAAACAGCAGGCCCCGCACCCCCGACTTCAGCGTCCCCGAAGCCGAGCGCATGCCCGCCGGTTGGAGACGCGTCCCGATCTCCGCCGCCTGGAGGTCCTCGAGGGTCGCTCCATCACCCAGCACCTCGACCCGCTCGATCCGCGTGTCGCCACTTGAGAAGTTCGTCATCCAAAGCTCGTACACCAGGTGCGTCCGACCGTCCGATCCCCGGAACGGAAACGGCGCATCCTGCACGCTCAGCAGTACCGGCGTCGCCCGCTCCCCCACGATCCCGGCGACAGCCATTCGCTCCGGAAGCGACGACCAAACAGTCAGTCCTCCCACGAGCAACAAGAGACCACGAAGATATCCGTTCAACGGCCAACTCCAAGAATCGTGCAAAGAAGCGGTCCCGAAACTGCCCCGTACTGCCATACACCAGATCTTCCCCATGGCCGCAAGAAGCGCCCCGGCAGGCAAGTCATCGTCCCGTCAGCTCATCTTTCACTACCGCCCCGCCCTTCATCACCAGCGGCACATGCTCCAGCACCTCCACGCGCGTCAGCGGATCCTCCCGGAGCGCGATCAGGTCCGCGTAGTGCCCCGCACTCAGCACGCCCACATCCCCGGCGCGCCCGATCAAATCCGCCGCGCTTGACGTCGCCGCCTGGATCGCCTGCGCCGGCGTCATCCCAAACATCACCATGTAGTGAAACTGCTTCGCATTGTCCCCGTGCGGATACACCCCCGCATCCGTCCCAAACGCCATCTTCACCCCCGCCTTGAATGCCTTGCGGAAGTTCTCCCTCTGCGCCTTCCCCACGCCTCGTTCCTTCACCAGCATCTCCTCCGGGATCCCGAAGTTCTTCGCATTGCCCAGGATGTAGTCGTCGTCGTAGATATCCATCACGAAGTACGTCCCGTGCTGCTTCGCCAGCCGGATCCCCTCGTCGTCCACCAGCGACGCGTGCTCGATCGAATCGATGCCCGCCTCGATCGCCATCCGGATCGACTGCGCCCCATGCGCATGCGCCGCAATCTTGCGGCCCGCATTGTGCGCCGTGTCCGCCGCCATCTTCAGCTCCTCAAAGCTGTACTGCGGCGCTCCCGGCTGGTCGCCCTTGCTCAGCACACCGCCCGAGGCCGAGATCTTGATCACGTCCACCCCGTACTTCACCTGCTCGCGGACCGTCTCGCGCACCTGCTCCGGCCCATCCGCAATCGAGAAGTCCCGGTGCTCCGGATACAGGCTCACCTTGACCATCGGCGAGTAGTTATTCAGATCGCCGTGCCCGCCCGTGATCGAAAGGATCGGACCTGACGCCACCATCCGCGGCCCCTCGATCTCCCCCGCGTTGATCGCATTGCGGAGATCCACCGCCTGGAACGGCATCGACCCCACATCGCGCACACTCGTGAACCCCGCCCGCAACGTCGCCCGCGCATTGTTCACACTCGCATACGCCGACGTGAACGGCGTGCCCAGAAACTCATTGATCGGGTCGTACTTGTCCGCGCGCGCGCCGAGGTGCGTATGGCAGTCGATCAGCCCCGGCAGCACATACTCCTTCGACAGGTCCACCACCGTCGCGCCTGCCGGCAACGCAAACCCCGCGCCCTCCACCGACCGGATCCGCTCGCCCTCTACCACCAGCACCACGTTGTCGCGATACTTGCCCGCCTCGCTGTCAAACAGGTGCCCCACCTTGACGTACTCGAGGCGCGGCTCCTTCGCCGTGGCCGTTCCATCCTGCCCCAACATGGGCCTCGCCGCTGCCGTCCCACACAACACCGCAACCGCCAGCCAGAAAGCTCTGCGCACACGCATCCGCTCGTCCTCACAAAAGAGATACCTCAGTCTCCTGTCTGTCCCCCGTCCCGTCAACCTCCTTGACGCTTCGCAGAATTCGCTTGACGGAATGCCCGCACCAAACGGAGAGTTATGGCTCAAGTCCCTTGCACAATCTCTCCTCCGGAGAACTGATCCGCATGAAGCGATCTGCCTTTCGGGTCTTCGCCCCCATCCTGCTCTGCGCCTTCCTCTTCACCTCCGTGCGCCCCGCAAAGGCAAGCATCCCCACCGGCGGGGAGATTGTGCTGATCTTTGTCGCCGTAGGCGTCATTGGCGCAGCCATCGGCGTCGGCGTCTACTATGCCGTCCGTAAGTCGCCTTCCCTTACCGGCTGCGCTACCAGCGGAAGCGGCGGTGGCCTGTCTCTGCGGAGCGAGGCGATCAGCAGAGCTTCACGCTGACCGGAGATACCGCCTCGATCAAGCCCGGAGACCGCGTCCGTGTGCAGGGACGCAAAAGCAAGGACAGCTCCGGCACCCGCACCTTTCGCGTCGACAAGCTATCCAGGGACTTCGGAGCCTGCAAGGTCGCCGCCGCTACCCCTTGAGCTCGCGTCCTCGCAAGCATCCACGCGGACTACCGCGGATGCACCCTCCAGCAACCGGATCCGCTCGCCCTCCACCACCAGCACCACGTTGTCGCGATACTTGCCGGTCTCGCTGTCAAAGGGGGCCCGCCTGCACATACTCGACCCGCAACTCCTTCGCCGCCGCCCCGCCATCCTGCGCCCACGCCGTCGAAGGTCTGCACACCACCACACCCGCATGACCGAGAGCTCGTCGCACCTCAGTCACCTCTGTCCAAAAATTCCCCTGGTCTTCAACCCCTCAGCCGGCCTGTCGACAGATCCCGTCATCTCAGACCGGTGGAAATTCAACCAACATTGACGGCCCGTCCAACAAACTTGCCGATCTCGGCTGGTATCAACCTCCCCGGAGGTCTTAATGACCAGCTACACGCGCCTTCCCTTTGCCTTCAGTCTTGCCGCCATCACCGCCATTGCATCCCCCGCCTTCGCCCAGAGCGCCAACTGGGACCAAAGCAATCGCAGCGATATCCGCCACGTCCTCCTCATCAGCGTCGACGGGATGCACGCGATCGATCTCCGTAACTGCGCCGAAGGCGTCGCAGGCGTCAACAACGGCTCGCCCTTCTGCCCCAACCTCGCCGCACTCACCAGGATCGGCGTCAACTTCGTCGCGGCCAGCACCTCCAAACCCTCCGACTCCTTCCCCGGCCTCACCTCCATCGTCTCTGGCGGAACCCCTAAGTCCACCGGCGTCTACTACGACGTCGCGTACGACCGCTCGCTCGACGCCCCCGCCATCGCCACCGGTAACGGCGTCCAGGCCGGCCCCTGCAAGGCCTACGGCGCGCCCACCGGCACCACCACAGAGTACGAAGAGGGCATCGACATCGATCAGACCAAGCTCAATGGCGGAGCCCCCGGCGCAGGTCTTACCGAGGGTGGCATCCGCTCCATCGACCCTAAACGCCTCCCCCGCGATCCCGCCGCCGGATGCGCCCCCGTCTTCCCCTGGAACTTCCCCCGCACCAACACCATCTTCGGCGTCATCCATGAAGCCGGCGGATACACCGCCTGGTCCGATAAGCACCCCGCCTACTCCTCGGTCGCCGGCCCCGGCGGCAACACGCTCGACGACTTCTACTCGCCCGAGATCAACTCTGCCGTCGTTCCCCTTCCCGGCGTCGCCACCCCCGAAGGCCTCTCCTGCGCCACCGTCCCCGACCCCTCGCAAGTCGGCTCCTGGACCGATAGCTTCCAGAACATCAAGTGCTACGACACCCTCAAGGTCCACGCCATCCTCAACCAGATCCATGGCAAAACCCACAACGGCGCCCACGCACAGGTCCCCAGCATCTTTGGCATGAACTTCCAGGCGGTCAGCGTCGGACAGAAGCTGATCGAGAAAAACGTCGGAACCGGCGGCTACACCGACGCCGCGGGCACACCCACCACCGAGCTCCTGGGCGAGTTCCAGTTCATCGATGCCTCCATCGGCGAAATGGTCACCGCCCTCAAGGACACCGGCAACTTCGAAGACACCGTGGTCGTCATCACCTCCAAGCACGGGCAGTCACCCATCGACCCCCACCGCTACTTCCCCATTCCCGGGCCCTCCGGCGATAACGGCACCACCCCGGCAACCCTGCTTGCCGACCTCCTCCCCCTCTCCGAATCACCGCTCAACCCCAACGGCATCGGGGCAACCGAGGACGACATCTCCCTCCTCTGGCTCAAGGACCCCGCAGACACCAGGGCCGCAGTCGCCACCCTCGAAAAGAACGGCGCGGCCATCGGCCTCGGGCAGATCTTCTACGGCCCAACCGTCGCCCTCAACTACAACAACCCCGGCCTGCCCCCGTACGGCGATCCCCGCACCCCCGACATCATCGTCACCCCCAACGTCGGCGTCACCTACACCGGCAGCTCCAAAAAGCTGTCCGAACACGGTGGCTTCTCGCATGACGACACCAATGTCCTGATGCTCTTCTCCAACCCTGGCTTCACCCCGCGCACCGTCTCCGCGGCCAGCGAAACCACGCAGGTCGCCCCCACCATCCTCAAGGTGCTCGGCCTCGATCCGCGCGCCCTTGATTCCGTCCGTCTCGAAGGCACAACTGTCCTCACGGACGTCACGCAGCAGGTCTCCATCCGCTAAACGCCTCAAATCGAAAACGGCGGTTCGCCTCATCGCGAACCGCCGTTGCTTTTGCTAACCGCAACTACTATCGCGGATGGAGGCTGTGCGGATCGTACGGCCCCTTCGCATTGCCCGGCCCACCCACAAACTGCACCGTCGGGATCCGCTCATCCACATCCGGCAGCGGAGGAAATGCCTGGTGCGGCTCCGCCTGGTACCAGTACGCCACCGAGTAGAAGTTATCCGAGCGATGGTTCGCATGTCCGTGCTCGATGCCCGCCGACATCGACTTCGTAAACGGGATCGGCGAGTCAAGGTGGAACCGGTACAGGCTCCAGCGCTCTCCGGCCAGCTCCTTGCCCGTCATCGGCGCACCATGGAGGAGGTAGTCCTGCGCGCCGCCAAAGTCCCACGCCCCCAGGAAGTAGTCCTCCGATCCGGTCCCCACGATCGTCGGCGTCTCGCTGTCGATCTTGAAGAGGTCGTTCCCCTCACCCCACCAGCCGTCCTGGTTCTGCAGCACCGACATCGTCACACCCACGAACTGTCCGTGCCCCTTGGCTGAAAACCACTCGTAGTTATCTTTGCCGTCCAGGTTGCGCCGGTAGTTCACGATCGGGTCGCCATTCTCGTACCAGTCCCCCGTCCAGCCGTGGTTGGGCTGCGCCTGCCGGTACTCCGCGTGGAAGTACAGGGTGTCCGCCGGCAGCGGCTGCGCCTCCGTCCGGTAGTCGATATTCCAGTAAAGATGGTTGGCCGCCTTTTTGCCCTCGTTCGTCACCGTGATCCGCGCATGCTTCCCGTAGGGCATGGGGAAGTAGCTGTTCAACGCCTTGTCCGAGCCCGCCGAAAGCAGCAGCGACTCCCAGTGGAAGTACACCCCGTTGCCCAACCCGAAGAAGTCACCGATCGGCGTCTCCACACTGGGTGAGCTTTCCCCGTCCCAGTACATCCGCAGCACAATTCGCTTCAGCGCATACGGCTCGCCGGCATCCAGCGTGAACCATATGTGCGAGATCACCCCCGGCCCGTCCACATCCAGCACCGTCTGCGTCGCCCCCGGATCTATCGTGCGCGCATCCGCATTCGCCCCCGTCAGCTCGCGGCTCGACGAGCGATGCTGCGTATATGTCTGCTGCCTGGTGGGGTCCGGCATCCACCCCCCAGCCTGCGGCCCAATCTGCGCCGAGGCCATCGAACACACACCTGCCAGCAGGGAAATGCAGATCCTTCGAACCACGTGCATGGGCACCTTTTCTTACGTTTCGTTTCCAGTCCGATCCATCCTACCCCAGGGCTCAGACGTGGAGCAGAAACTCCGGATTGTCCGGCATCCGGCTCGCAAATGGCACCGGTTTGAGCGCCGGGTCGAACTTGCGGATCACGTTCTCCGTCCGGCTCGCCACATACATCCGCCCTCCACCCGTGAACACGAGGCCACACCCGTTCTTGATCTCCATGCCCGGCATCGGCTCCAGGGCAAAGTCGCCCGGCTTCTTCGGCAGCTTCCCCACCAGCACCTCGTCGCCTCCACTCACATACAGCTTGCCCTTGTGCAGCCGCAGATGCACCGGCTGCTTCACCGCGCTGCTCTGCCCCAGCAGCTTGCCGTCCGCGTCAAACACCTTTACCCGACCGGCCGGCTGGTCCACCACGTACAGCGCCCCCTTCGCCCACAGCACCCCGCGCACCGAGTGCTTCTTCGCTCCCGTGCCCGCGAACCCCAGCCCCGCCGGCCCCTTCACCGGCGTCGTGCCCGGCGTGCTCAGCGTCCCCACGCTGGATGGGACAAACGTCCCCGGCAGAAACTTGCCCTTCGCCGGCAACGCCGCAGCCAGCGGCGCAGGAGTCCCCGTCTGCCCATCCTTTGAAACCTTGAGCCGCGTCACCACGTTGGTGTCCTGGCTCGACAGGTAGCAGAACCCCGCGTCGTCAAACGTCAGGTCAAACGGATGGAGAATTCCCGGGCAGCTCGCACGCGACGCAAACGTGCTCACAAACTTGTACTTCGTCCCCTTGCCCTTGTAGCAGAGCACACTGTTCTGCGTCCGGTTCGCGTTCACCACGTACAGGAGATCGCCGCGCAGGCACAGCGCCCGCAGCTCGTCCAGAACGATGCCCGGCGTGTCGTCGAGCACACTCTTGGTCAGCATCCTGCCGGCCTTGTCATATGCGTGGACATTGTTCAGCAGCGGCTTCTTGCCCGGCTTGCCGCCATGAAAGCTAACAAAAAGCATGGCCTTCGCCTCCCGATCTTTCTTCGCAGGCAAGCGATTCTAGTCGCGGATCGCCCCGCCTGACGCACTCTTTTTCTTGACATCGATCTGTCCGCGGCGTAGCTTCCCCCAATCCGATTCGGGCCACGTACCAGAGCAAGATAAGCACCTCACCTGCAAGGAGGAGCCCCGTGAGCCTGTGCCTCGCACTTCCACCCGCCCCATCGTTCGCCCCCTCACTGCTCAAGACACTGCTGCTGGGCAGCCTCCTTCTCGCACCCTCCGCCCGCCTCGTCCACGCTCAGGACGCCGCTGCCGCCGCCGAGGCCTCCGACACCAAGGTCAAGAAGGCCTTCTACACCCCCCAGCAACGTCTGCAGGTCATGCACGACGCCGCCCTCTTCGTCCCCAAAGCCACTGGTGAGGCCGACATCCTCCTCGGCCCTGAGCAGGACAAGAAGCAGTTCCAGCTCCACTTCAACGACAAGGTCATCTGCGATTTCGCCACCCCCGGCGCCCAGATGGGCGGCAAGACCCCCAAGTTCGGCTGCACCATCACCCGCGTCGAAAGCGCCGACGGCACCGTCCAAACGCTCACCCCCGACATGGACGACAAGGATCCCGTCAAGGTCAAGTACGGCGCCACCGACAACGAGGTCTACGCCGAGGTCGTCTCCACCCGGCTCCTTTGGAGCCTCGGCTACTACGCCGATGCCTGGTACCCCGTGCGCGTCGAGTGCCACAACTGCCCCGCCAACCTCCACAGCGGCAGCGGCACCGCCTCCACCCAGACCTTTGAGCCCGCCGTCATCGTCCGCAAGTTCCCCTGGAAGAAGATGACCGAGGTCGGCAAAGACGACCAGGGCTGGAGCTGGAAGGAGCTCGACACCGCCAACGGCCGCCCCACCTACGAGCGCGACGGCCTCAAGCTCATGGGTGCCTTCATCCAGCACAGCGACAACAAGCCCCCGCAGCAGCGGCTCACCTGCCACAAGGTTGAGGTCAACAGCAAGGCGCAGCCACCGGACACCACCTGCGACAAGTCCGTCATGCTCGTCCAGGATGTCGGCGCCACCCTCGGCAGCGGCGGCTGGTTCACCTTCAACGGCTCCGCCAAGATGAACCTCGACAACTGGTCGCACAAAAAACTCTGGATCTCGACCGGCACCGACGCCGCCCCGCACGCCTGCCGCGCCGCTCTCCGCAAGAGCCTGGCCGCCAAAGACGGCCTCAGCAATCCCTCCATCAGCGAGGAAGGCCGCCGCCTCGACGCCGGTCTCATGTGCCAGCTCTCCGACCGTCAGATCGAAGCTCTCTTCCGCAACTCCCGCGCCGCCGAGATGCCGAAGTACCACAACAAGGACGGCAGCTTCAAACCCGGCATCACCGAGGCCAAGGTCCTCGAAGACTGGGTCAAGGCCTTCAAGGAGAAACGCGAGCAGCTCGCCAGCGGACGCTGCGAGTGGAATCAGAAGCCCGCTGATCTCGCCCTTGTCGAAAACCCCATGGGCCTTCCCACTGTGCCCAACTTCTGCGCCGCCAAGCCCTTCTGACGCACCCGCCACGCAGGTCCATCATCCGCTTAGCCCAGCGTCGCTACCCCCTCCCCGGCGGCTTGCGTATAACAATCCTGTGACTCTCCTCGATCCGAAACCGCTCCTTCTCCTCACCACCCTCCTCGCCCCCACACTCGCCCTCGCGCAAAGCTCCCCGGCCTCCACCCCGCCGTCCGTCTCACCCGAGACTCGCGCCGCCGTCAAGGAGCTCGTCGGCGACATTGTGCTCAACGGGCAGGCCTACGAGTACGACCGCCAGCTCGCCGACACCATCGGCCCCCGCCTCACCGGTTCGCCCAACTACATGCGCGCCGCCGAGTGGGCCCAGACTCACTTCAAGCAGCTCGGCCTGGCAAACGTCCACACCGAAGACTGGACCATCCCCGCCACCTGGGAGCCCGAGTCCGCCTCCGGAAAGATCCTGACGCCCGTCGAACACCACCTGCACATCTACTCCATGGGCTGGAGCCCCTCCACCCCCAAGCACGGCGTCGAAGCGCCCGTCCTCTACCTGCCCGCCCTCACCTCCGGCGTCCTCGACGGCCTTGCCTCCCGCATCAAGGGTTCCGTCGTCTTTCTCGACGACAAGTCCTTCGGAGAAAAGGCCTCGATCGAACAGATCTTCACCGGCCTCGATCGCGTCCGCTCCCTCGGCCCCGCCGCCATCCTCTCCCCCGGCGGCCTCAACGGCACCGAGACCATGTCGTCCCTCAACTTCACCGCCGACATCGACGCCGTTCCCGAAGCCCAGATCGGCGCCGAAGACGCCTCCCTCCTCAAGCGCCTCCTCGACGCCAACTCCGATCCCGGCGCCGTCAAGGTCCAGCTCGCCTTTGAGAACCGTATCCGCAAAGACGTCAAAGTGCCCAACGTCATCGCCGAGATTCCCGGCCGCGAACTACCCAACGAAGTCGTCATCATCGGCGCGCACATGGACTCCTGGCAGGCCGGCACCGGAGCCCAGGACAACGGCACCGGCGTCGCCACCGTGCTTGAAGTCGCCCGCGCCATCAAGGCCCTCCCGCAGCCACCCCGCCGCACCATTCGCTTCATCCTCTTCGGCGGCGAAGAAGAAGGCCTCCTCGGCTCCACCGCCTACGTCCGCGCCCACCAGGCAGACATGAAGTCCATCGACGCCGTCCTTATCTCCGACACCGGCTCCCAGGCCGCCAGGGGCTGGTACCTTATGGGCCGCGCCGACGAAAAGGACGCCCTCAAAAACATCTCCCCGCTCCTCACCGGCCTCGGCTCCGACGGCACCTCCGACAACACCGAGTTCATCTTCGAAACGGACCACGCCGCCTTCGACGTCCTCGGCGTCCCCACGCTCGTCCTCTGGAACGACACCGACCTCTACTTCAAGCTCCACCACAAGGCCTCGGACACCTTTGACTCCGTCGTCCAGAAGGACCTCAACCAGGGCGTCGCCACCACCGCCGCCACCGCCTTCGCCATCGCCGACAGCAAAGACTCCTTCGCCCCCCATCTCAAGGAGACCGACGTCGAAGCCTTCCTCAAAAAAGCCGACAAACTCGACGAATACAACTACCTGAAGAAGATCAAATCGCTCCCGTAGAAGCCCTGGCCGTGAATGTTCTGCAGCACCGGACGGAAACAACGTCCGGGTTGCACATCTGCCGCATGCGAAGGTCGTTCTTGACCCAAAGGATTGTGAATGACCGGTGTTGGGAAAATCCCTAGAACTTTTCTTCATCGATGGATCTCCGGAGGGAATGCTCACAGCTGAAATCTTCAACTGGACGGGGCATGTCCTTATGGCACCTCGAACCAGATTGCCCGATGCGTTGAAGAGAAAAGAAGCGAGCTACACCGGTGTGTACCTACTGGTTGGAGATAGCGAAGGGAGCAATCTCCCGAGGATCTACATCGGCGAAAGCGAAGATGTTGCGGAGAGAATACGGAGTCATGATGCCAAAAAGGACTGGTGGACTCAGGCAGTCCTGATCACGAGCGCGGCGAACGTGCTAAACAAGGCACATGTGCGATTTATTGAGTCGAGACTCGTAGAAGAGGCAAAGCGAGCCGGAAGAATGAATCTGGAGAACGTTGTTGCTCCGCCACGCCCTGTGCTTTCTGAATCGGCTACGGCAAACATGGAGCAGTTCGTTGATCATGTCCTCTCCATCCTGCCTGCGCTTCGAATAGATGGATTCCTTGTCAAGACGCGCGCGACAACAAACAGCCACGTGAGCAGCTTCAAAGCGAAGCCAACGGCAGTTTTCCTCTTGAAGGTAGGGGCGAGCAGAGGCGATGTTGAGGTCAATGCAACCGCTCGGCTCGAGAATGGGGAGTTCATTGTGCAACCCGGCTCATCAGGGCGCGCGAGGTGGATCGGCGTGGAACATAACTACCAGAAGCTATTCGACGAGGTTGTGGAGAGCGGCGTCTATTCCCAAGCTGGTGAACAGAGAACCTTCAATAAGGCCTATGCGTTCTCGAGTCCTAGTGCAGCGGGCGCAGTTCTGAATGGCCGATCTACAGCCGGGCCGATTGCCTGGGTCTTGGAGTCCGACCCTGCGAAAACATACAAACAATGGGAAACTGAGCAGTTGCAGGCGAGAGACTGAATACTGAGCTCAAGCAGCCCTGAACAGATGACCGACCGTCGAGATTCAATCATTCATTCCCTAAATTGGAAGCGCAACCGTCCACTCGACGAAGATCTCGTTCCTGAGATCCCTCAGACCCCGAGGTAAGCCAGGGCCCGCATGCCCGCCAGAAACCCGCACATCCCATGCACCCCGCCGCCCGGCGGCGTTGACGCCGAACACAAAAATACCCCCTCCACGCTCGTCGCCCACAGCCTCGGCGTCGGTCGCATCGCCAGCTGCCACGGAGTCATCGCCCCGCCCGTAATATCGCCCCCCACGAACGTCGCGTCCCAGCTCTCGATCGCGCGCGGCCCCCAGACCTTTCGCTCCAGCACCACGTCCCGGAACCCCGGCGCAAACCGCTCCACCTGCCGCTCGATCCGCTCCGTCGCATCGCCCTCCCAGCCATTCGGCACGTGGCAGTACGCCCATGCCGTATGCTGCCCCGCCGGTGCCCGCGACGCGTCAAACAGGCTCGGCTGCGCCAGGATCAGGAACGGTCTCTCCGAGACGCGTGCGTTCCAGCAGTCCCGCTCCGACTCCGCAATCTCCTCCATCGTCCCGCCCACGTGCACCGTCGCCGCCCGCAGGCAATCCTTCGCCGCCCACGGAATCGGCTCCCGCAGCGCCCAATCGATCTTGAAGATGCCCGGCCCATATCGAAACCGCTCCATCAGCCGCCGGTTCCCGCTCTGCATCTGCTCGGCTCCCATGCGCAGCAGCTGCCGCGGCGTCACATCGCACAGCACCGCATCCGCCCCGTCCAGCTCGCGCAGCGACTCCACCCGCACCCCCGTCCGGATCTCCCCGCCCAGGCTACGCAGATAGCCCGCCAGCGCCTCCGTGAGCTGCTGCGCTCCACCCTCCACCACCGGCCAGCCCGTCGTATGCCCCGCCGCCGCAAACACCAGCGACACCGCCGAGCTCAGCGCAGCCTCGAGCGGCAGCACCGAGTGCCCCGCCATGCCCGCCAGCAGCGCCCGCGCCCGCTCACCCCCCGCCCCGCTCCCAAACACCATCTTCCCCAGCACCGTCGCCGGAAGCACCGCATGCATCCCAAACCGCGCCAGCCCCAGGGGATTCTTCGGCAGATGCACCACCGGTCCCAGCAGCTCATTCACCAGGTCCGGCCACGCCTCCACCAGCGGCGCCACCAGCTTGCGATACGCCGCCCCCGAAGCCCCCAGCTCCGCTGCCGTCTCGCCGAGCGAGTGCTCCAGCATGACCGCCGTCCCCCAATGACGCGGCCCGTCCAGCGGATGTGCCAGCGGCGCCTCCGGCTCAATCCACCGCAGCCCGAACTCCTCCAGCGGCAGCGACCGGAAGAACGGCGAAGCCTTGCCCATCGGGTACACGCTTGATCCCGTATCGTGCCGAAACCCGGGCAGCGTCACCTCTTCCGTGCGCGCCCCACCACCGATCTGCGCGTTCGCCTCCAGCACCTCGACCCGCACCCCGGCCCGCGCCAGCGTGATCGCCGCGCTCAAACCGTTCGGCCCCGCCCCCACCACCACCGCTCGCTTGCCCGCGCCATTCGCCATCGCGCTCACCTCACAGACTCACGTGCCGGTTCGATCTCCGCTCCCTATAGCCTACGCGCCTCGTCGTCCTCAAGCAGCCGCGCCAACGCCGCCAGCGCCCGGTCCTGGTCCTCGCTCCGCACCTCCAGCGACGTCCGCTCCCACTCCTCGCCATCATGCGTGACCGTCCGGTACCCGATACCGGCCTCCTCAAGCACACCTCCCGCAGCAACGACGTCCTCCGGCGCCTCAAACTCACCCACCGCCACCATCTCGTTCTCGTGCCCGCCTGCCTCGCCCCGCGGATCCACCACGGCCTCCGGAAACAGTCCCGCGTCCCGCCGCAGCAGGCGGACACATCGCTCCCAGTCACAGGCCTCCACCAGCAGCGCCAGCTGGATCGCCGGGCCCGCGATCGGCTCGCCGTTCTCATCAAGCGTCCGATCCTCCACCGCGAACTCGATCCCCTCGCGCTCCAGGATCCGAAACGCCGCCTGCGCCTCAAACGTCTGCTGAAACACGTGCAGCGTCTTCCATCCCGCCTCCTCATCGTCTTCCGGGCAGTCCGTATCCTCGATCGCGTCGTCCTCCTCCTCCGCGGGCACCGCCTCCTCGAGCCCCCGCCCCTTCATCTCGTTCAGCAGTGCCGCCTGCGCCGCATCCGTCAGATCCCCCACCGTCGAATGCAGCAGCAGCAGCTCCGCATCCGACATCTGCCCGTACATCACTCCGAGCCGCTCCCGCTCCCTCTGCTCCTTATTCCAATCCATACGCCAGCTCCCTTCGAACCCGCTCCATCGTATCCAGATAGAACTGGAGGTTGTGCACAGAATTCAGCGTCGCCCCCAGCGGCTCGCCCGCCACAAACAGGTGCCGCAGGTAAGCCCGCGAGTACCGCCGGCACGTCAGGCAGCCGCACTCCGCATCGACCGGCCGCCCATCGTCCTCGTTCTCCTTACGCTTGATGTTCATCCGCACCACCCCGCCCGCACCAGCCTCGCCCGGCTCCGCCCTCCGGAACAGCAGCCCGTGCCGCCCCGCGCGCGTCGGCAGGACGCAGTCCATCATGTCCACGCCCATCCGCGCGTACTCCTCGATCTCGTCGGGATACCCCACGCCCATCACATAGCGCGGCTTGTCGGGCGGCAGAAACTCCAGCGTGCGCGCAATCATCTCGCGCGTCACCTCCCTCGGCTCGCCCACGGCCAGTCCACCGATCGCATACCCCGGAAACTCCATCGCCACCAGCCGCTCCGCACTCTCCCTCCGCAGATCCGCGTACATCCCACCCTGCACAATCCCGAACAAACTCTGCGTGGCCAACTCAGAACCAGGAACGGACAACTGGCAACTCCAGGGCACCTCATGCTTGTGCGCCTCGAAGTACTCCTTGGACCGCTCCGCCCACGCATGCGTCAGCGCCATGCTCTCCCGCGTCCGCTCCCAGCTCGCCGGCGTCTCGACGCACTCGTCAAACACCATCATCACGTCCGCGCCCAGCGCAATCTGCACCGCCATCGAGTGCTCCGGCGAAAAGAAGTGCTTCGACCCATCCAGGTGCGACCGGAACTCCACCCCATCCGCCGTCACCTTCCGCAGCTTCGCCAGCGAAAACACCTGGAACCCGCCCGAGTCCGTCAGCATCGGCCGCTCCCAACCCATGAATCGGTGTACCCCGCCCATCCGCCGGATCAGCTCATGCCCCGGCCGCAGGTACAGGTGGTACGTATTCGCCAGGATGATCTGCGCCCCCAGCCCGCTCGCTCCCATCCGCTCGAGCACTCCCTGCTCCACCGCCTTC
This sequence comes from uncultured Acidobacteriaceae bacterium, assembly GCA_963850375.1. Classification (GTDB taxonomy): domain Bacteria; phylum Acidobacteriota; class Terriglobia; order Terriglobales; family Acidobacteriaceae; genus Edaphobacter. The sequence continues at coordinate 540,296 of CAWKKV010000002.1, forward strand.
ACCGTCGCCGCCGTCCCCACCGGCATAAACACCGGCGTCTCCACCACCCCATGCGGCAGCCGGAGCCACCCCCTCCGCCCTCCACCGGCGCCAACCGCATCGACCTCAAAGCTCAGGCTCATCGTCCCTTCGATCTTATCGGCCAAGATTGGGATCTCTGCTACTGTCTCCATCACCATGCTGAAGCCGCTTACCGCCGCTCTGCTGCTCACAAGCCTCCCCGCCCTCGCACAAACCTTCTCCGGACCGAACGGCTCCATCTGCGGAACCGCTTTCGATGAGACCGGCAAGCCAGCCTCACTTGTTCGTGTCACTGCCGATACACTCGACCCGACGGGAGCCCTCCAGCCGTTCGCCACCACCGATAAGGAGGGACACTTCTGCATCCTGAACCTGAGCATCGGCACGTATCTTCTGTCTGCCGACGATGCGGAACGGGGCTACCCAGATACGTTCGAGGCCTTCTACGCCCCGCATCTTCCCCGCAAATTCATCCATGTCATTTCCGAAGACAAGGGAAAGCCCACGCAGGCCGATCTCCACATTCCCTACAAAGCCGCGACCATCCGCATCAAGCTCACCGACGCAAGCACCGGCAAGCCGATTGAGGACATGTTAGTCAACGTCGTGGCGCTCGCCAGGCCCAAATGCTCGAAATACCGAGGCATGTCTCCGGCCGCTCCCCTGCTCATCCCCCCCAACGAGGACGTCCGACTCACCATCTCCGCGCCGGGACACAGCAAATGGCCCGATGACGGCACACCCGGAAAAGTCGTGCACCTCGCCTCGGGAGCTACGCAGCAGTTCGCGATCGCCCTCCGTCCGGAAGGTCACTGATTCTGCTCCTACAAATTGCGAGTCGCAGCCTCTCGCCCACCGGGAACCTCCCCGGTATTCTCTCCGTACAACAGGGGGAGAGCAGGACGCGGGCCCACGCCCTCTCACACCCCTTCAACCCAACACACAAGGAGCTCCATCCGCATGAGCACGCCCAATCCCTGCTTCAACGTCTTCGGCGAACCCGTCGAGATCCTCGTCTCCTCCCAACAGACCGGTGGCAGCTTCTGCATCATCACGCAAACCTGTCAGCCCGGCGGCGGCCCCCCGCCCCACTCTCACAGCAATGACGACGAGATCTTCACCACGATCGAGGGCGAGTTCGAGCTCTTCGACGGAACAGCCTGGCATCCCCTCCGCAAGGGCGAAGTCCTCCGCGGCACACGCGGGGGCGTTCACACGTTCCGCAACTCCGGCTCGGAGGTCGGCAAGATCCTCATCATCGCCAGCCCCGGCGGCCTCGATCGCTACCTCGTCGAGATCGCTCCCCTCGTCATGCCGCAGGATGCCGAGAAACTCTTCGCCATCTCCGCCCCGTACGGCATCACCTTTCCGCCGCAGAACTGAACTGGGAGCTGCTGGCCCTCGCGGAGTTCTCGCGCAGGAAAGTCGCTCTCGCGCAGGAAAGATCATTCCCGGCGGGAAAGGTCGTTCTCGACAACAATTGTTCTCGGCAGGGATCGTTCTCCGCGAGGGGAGCCGCGAAGAAACTTCCGATTCGCGGAACTCCCTCCTCCTCCCTCGCGTACCCCCAGATCATGCACACGCGAACTCGTCTCTGCTTCCCAGGCGCGATCGCCCTCGCGCTCCTCCTTGCCGGCGCCTCGCACCTTTCCGCACAGATCGAGCGCTCGCTCCTCGACACCGACCGCCTCCGCGCCGATGCCCGGCTCACCCTCCACCTCCACGGCGGCGACTACCAGATCGCCACCTCCCCGGACGCCCAGATCCACGTCCTCGAAGCAAGGACGGAGAAGAACCAGAACCAGCGCGCCACCGAGATCCACTTTCAGCAGACCCCCGGGGGCGGAAAGCTCGAGATCGATCCGCCCGGCAACAACTCGCCCCACATCACCATCAGCCTGCCCGCCTGCGCCGCGCTCGATCTCAAGCTCACCGCCGGAGAGCTCGTCTTCGACACCGCTCCCTGCCAGTCCACCTCCGTTGCCATGCACGCAGGGGAGCTGCGCGCCCGCATGGCCGACCCGGACAACTTTCGCTCCCTCCGCGCCTCCGTCTCGATCGGCGAAATCGACGCTCCCGGCCTCGGCACCGGAGAGGAGGACACCAGCGAAGGCGGCTTCTTCAGGACGTTTCATCGCTCCGGCACCGGCACCCGAACCTTTACCGCACACGTCGGCGCCGGGGAGATCCGGTTCGACGGCCGAAAGCAGTGACCGCTCCAAACATCCCGCACAAGCGAGGTCACTCCCTCAGCCGCCCTCCCTCAAACGCAAGATGCCCGACCTCGCCCTCCGGCCCGGAGACGTCAACCCCTAAGGCACCGCAAGGCACACAAACACAGGCGGATACCGGTGGCGCAAATACGGTGTCCGCTCGGGCAAACTAGAGCAAGCAGCCAAATCACCGCACGATCTACTCGTGCGGCTAAGCTGTTCCTTATGAAGACTTTGGCCGTAACCCTTCTGGATGGAAGACTTTACGGGAAAGCCAAAACGTAAACCGCAGAAAAGGGAGGACTTAGTACCTGAGTCGGGGGGGGAGGGGTACCCCACTACCGCACCCGCAACACGAACCGGTCCTTGGCCTCCCACTCCGGGGTGGCGGCACCAGGGTCCTTCAGGCGAAACATCGTCGCCCGCAGCTCGTTCTTGCCCAGCTCGAACCGCACATAGTGGAAGTTCGGAAACTCCTTGCCGGTGTACAGATCCCCCGGCGTCCGGTCCACCTCGTACGGCTTCGCCCCGCCGCCGCCGGAGACCAGGTACATCACTCCGCCCAGCTCCTGCCGCTCGTAGTTGTGGACGTGCCCCGCCGTCACCACCAGCTGAGCATGCATCCCCGGCTGCACCCGCGTCAGGTAGTCCCGCAGCGAGACCTCGTTTGGCTGCGGGTTGTGATCCACCTGCCTGCGCGTCTGCACATCCGCAACCGGCGGGTGATGGAGCGCGATCATCACGAAGTCCACCGCGGCCGGCAGCCCCTCGATCTGCCCCTCCAGCCACGCCCTCTGCTCGCTCCCCTCCGTCAGCGCAGACTTCGCATCCAGCTGCAGGAGCAGGATGCGCGAGCCCAGCGCCACCGAATACCAGCGGCGCCCCCGCAGCTCCGGAAACTCCGCCCACCAGTTCTCAAGCCCGCGCCGATCCCCACCCTTGAGCTCATGGTCCCCAAGCACCGGATACACCCGCAGCCCCTCCGCCCTCCACCGCGCCGTCTCCGCCCGAAACACCGCGTAATCCGCCCGGTCCGCGCCCGTGTACGGCAGATCGCCCGTCATCTGTATCGCCGACGGCCTCTCTTCCCCGATCCGTGCGGCCAGCGCCCCACGCGCCGCCGGGTTCGCCACCGACGTGTCTCCCGGATCGTGGAACCGCGTATCCCCATACGCGATCACCGTCACCCGCTCGCCCAGCTCCGCGTCCGCCACCCGAAACGTCGGCTGGAACGCTCCCCCCTCGCTCTGCCCCGGCGCAGACACCCCGAGCCCCAGCAGCAGCGCCGCCCCCATCACCACCACCGCAGATCGCATGGCCGCCATGCGCGCAGTATAGGCATCTCCAAGCCGCTACGTAAGCGGAGCCCCACCACCGCCCAGAGCCCCCGGCCGCCATATCCGCAGCAGCTCCACCGCCCCCACCAGCACCACCGGGCCAAGCACCAGCCCGCTCAGCCCAAACACCGCCACCCCGCCCAGCACCGCGAAGAACGTCGGAAGCGTATGCATCCGCAGCTTCGCTCCCACCAGCGTCGGATACAGGAGGTTGTCCACCGTGCTCACCACCCCGGCACCCCACCCCACCATCACCAGCGCCCGCACCACGTGGTCCGTCACCGCCAGGTACAGCGCAACCGGACCCCAGACCATCAGCGTTCCGACCATCGGCACCATGCCGGTAGCCGCCATCATCAGCGCCCAGATGCCCGGGTGCGGCACCCCCAGCAGCAGAAACATCACCCCGCCCAGCATCCCCTGCACCAACGCGATCGTCAGCCGACCCAGCAGCGTCGCCGAGATCGCCGCCGCTATCCTCCGGAGCAGGCCCTCCGCCTCCGCGCGCCCGAGCGGCATCACGGACAGCAGCGCCAGCCGTGCCTCGTCGCCATCGCGGTACAGGAAGAACAGCGCAAACAGCATCACCGCCAACTCCGTTACTACTCCGATCGAGCCCAGCAAGATCCCCCGAAGACGACCCGCGACAAAGCCCGCCGCCGCCTGCATCCCGCCCTTGAAGTCTGTTATCTCGCCAGCCTCATCCATCACTCGCGCGGCCCAATGGTGATGGTCCGCAAACCGCATCGTCCACTCCTGCATCTCGCCCGTCTGCACCATCCGCGCCACCCGCAGCAGCTGCCGGATCACCTGGTCGGCCACAAACGTCATCGGCCCCACAACCAGCAGCAGCACCAGCACGGTCATCAGCATCGCCGCCACCCCCGGACGGCCCAGCCTTCGCTCAAGCAAGAGATATGCCGGCCGCGTCGCCACCGCCAAAGCCACCGCCCACGTCACCGCAGAGACAAACGGCGACAGCATGGAGATGCACAGCACAACCAGCAGCAATGTCAGCAGAAACAGAACAACACTCTGCCAACTCACGCGACGCTCTGCCTCCAGCTCCGGCATGCTTTCTCCCCCTGAAGACAGTCACCTCAACCATATCGCGGACATCGCCGTCCTCCATGGTCAGGCTGACCTCCGCCCGCGCCGGAAGCCTCTCGCACCGAAACGGCTACGGAGAGCTCGTCCCCGCCATGCCGGCCCCTGACTTCTACTGCTCCACCAGCGCTACAGCCTGCGCTACCGTCGTGCCTTCGGGGATCTCCCGGAACTCCCCGTGTTCTGTGTGCTGCTTGCGGCTAATCGCCTTGAAGAAGATCGCGCGACCGTTGATGTCAGTATCGATCAGCGTCGTCTTCCACTCACCACCCATCTCCTCAGCACGCTCCGTCTCGAACCGGCTCCCGGCGTGGACCGTCGCCAGGATGCCGAAGCCGATACTCACATCCTGCTCAAGCCTTCCCTCAAGACGCCGAAGCCTCACCTGTCTCGGATCAACCAGCATCGATCCGCTCATCCCATGCAGCACCCGCTCCTCCAGGCTTGCCGGCTGATACTCAGGGTTCGGCTTGAAGTCGACACGCTCGTACGCTCCCTCCATCCGCGGAGGCTCAAACAGAAACGCTTTCGGTAACAGATCCAGCATCTGCTTCGCCTTCTGCTCATCGTTCTTCAGCGCCTGCTCCCGCTTTGCAAACGCCGCCGGATCCGCCACCACCCTCGCCAGCCGCCCGCGCTCCTGGGAGACACGCTCCGCACTCAAGGGCACGCCGTCCTCCGCAAGAAGAAACCGCACCTTGCCTTCCCTCGTCTCCGCGACACGCTCCGTCCAAAGGTGCCCGCCCGTTCGGTCCGACCGCTCCTTGGACACATACGTATACAGCCCACGATGTTCGCTCGCCGTCCGCTCATGCTCCACCAGCACACGGACGATCTCGCCCGAAGATCGGGCCTGTCCCCACGCAACCGCGGCAGACGCCCAGCATCCCAGGATCCATACCGCCACCCACCCGCAAACTCCGGCAACCCTCATCCGCCCCCGCTCCACACGGCCTCAGTCATCGCGAAGCATACACGTGGGTGCGTTAAGCCAGCCTGAAGACGAACTGTACCGGCTACACTGTCGGCTACCTCATGTCACCCGACGCGACCGAGCCAAACCCGGCCCAGCACCCCAACCCCATGCTCGTCGAGCCCGAGCTCAGCAGCCCCGACGTTTCGCTCGAGACCGGCCCCGGCAAACCCCGGCGCGCCGCGGCCGCCTTTATCTTCCTCACCATCGCGCTCGACATGCTTGCCATGGGCATGATCGCCCCGGTCCTCCCGCGCCTGATCACCAACTTCCTCCACGGTAACGAGGTCTCCGCCGCGCAGATGATCGGCGTCTTCGGCACCCTCTTCGCCGCCATGCAGTTCGTCTTCTCCCCGGTTCTCGGGTCGCTCTCCGACCGCTTCGGCCGCCGCCCCATCATCCTCCTCTCCAACTTCGGCCTCGGCGCGGACTACGTCGTCATGGCGCTCGCGCCCACCCTTCCATGGCTCTTTCTCGGCCGCGTCATCTCCGGCCTCACCGCCTCCTCCGTTCCCACCGCCTTCGCCTATATCTCCGACGTCACCCCGCGCGAGCGCCGCGCCGCTGCCTTTGGTGTGCTCAACGCAGCCTTCGGCATCGGCTTCGTCCTCGGCCCCGCCCTCGGCGGCATCCTTGGCAACATCAACCCCCGCCTGCCCTTTTGGGTGTCCGCCGGGCTCTCGCTCCTGAACGGCTGCTACGGCCTCTTCGTGGTCCCGGAGTCCCTCCCCAAAAGCCTCCGCAGCCCTTTCTCCTGGAGCCGCGCCAACCCCGTCGGCTCCCTCAACCTCTTCCGCTCCGCCAAGGGACTCCTGCCGATTGCCGGGCTTCTCCTGCTCGGCTACATCGCCCAGCAGTCCCTGATGAACGTCTACGTCATCTACGCCGACTACCGCTACGGCTGGACCGATCGCACCGTGGGTCTGTCGCTCGCCGCCATCGGCGTCTTCACCGCGCTCTACGGCGTCTTCCTGGTCAAGCCCGCCGTCAGCCGCCTCGGCGAACGACGCTCCATGATCTTCGGCTTCCTCGGCGGCTCGCTCGGCTACCTCTTCTTCGGCCTCTCCCGCACCGGCCTTCTCTTCTGGCTCGGCATCCCCCTGCTCAACCTCATGGCCGTCACGTGGCCCTCCTCGCAATCGATTATGTCGCGCTCGATCAGCCCCTCCGAGCAGGGTCAGCTCCAAGGCGCCATCAACTCACTCCGCGGCATCTCCGGCCTTATCGGCCCCGGCCTCTTCACCTGGATCTTCTCGAAGTCCATCGGCCCCCATCCCTTTATCCACGCCCCCGGCATGCCCTTCTACACGGCGGCGGCCATGCTCCTGCTCGCCCTCGCCCTCACCGCCATCTCAACACCCGGCCCCGCCACGCCCAGTCCTGCCACGCCCAGCCCCGCCACCTCCTGAGTAGCCAAGCCGTCGCGAGAGGGCTTTACCTTTCGTTCTTCTCCCAGCGCGCGAGCGCCTCCGGGTTCATCTCCATCCGCACAAGGTTGAGCTCGCGCCCTTCGAGGTTCACCACCACCATTCGCACCTGGTCACCGTTTGGCTCCACGTACACCAGCGAACTCTCGCCCTCGCTCCGCGTGCGCACCATGGGCGACCACCCCGCGCCCAGCTCCGATCGCACCATCGTGTCGATCTCCGTCCGATCCGCGTCCGCGGGAAACGCCTCGTAGGTCACAACCCGCATGCCCCGAACCCCGTTATGCGTCACCCCACGCGCAACCAGGCTCACGGCCCACATCATCGGCACACGGGTCTCATGCACGTGATACCGCGCGTTCAACGCCCGCACCAGCCCCTCGAAGCCGTCCGCCTTGGTTGCCGCCGAAGCCGCCATCCCCACGCAGCACAGCACCGCAATCATCGCCGTCGTCATCGCTCCCATGCGCCGCATCATTTCGCTCCCTTCGCGCTCGGCTGCGGAACCCCGTAAGCTCGCTCCCGCCCTGGTCAGCTCCTCGATCGTCATCCGCCCCTTCAGGTGCACAAATGAGATCTCCGTCGGCTCGGCCGCAATCACCATCAACTCGCTGAACTGCCCCCCATCGTCCGCCCGCACCCAGATGTCGTTCGACTCCGTCGCCGACCGGTTCTTGATCACGTGCGACCACTTCGCCCCATCCAGCCGGTTGCGAAACTGCACCACGTCCTCCATGCGGTACTGCCCCGCCTTGGCGTACTCATAGTTCCGCACGTACACGAAGTCCATCTTGCTCATCAGCTGCTTCGCATCGGCATCGCCGCTGCCGATAAACCGCGCCGCCATCACCAGCATGTTCTTGTCCAGGTTGACCTCCGTCACCTCCTTCGCCCCCTGCTCGAATCGCTCCGAACCCTCCAGCATCGGATCGCTCAGCAACGGTTTGTCGGCAACCGGCACCGGTTCCGGATGCCCGGGAGGCGTCGCTGCCCAGCCCTGCCCCCCGGCCATCAGGGCCGCCATCAACGTCAACCATCCCGTAATCCTCATCGTTCTCACCATCCTCATCGCCCGTCTCCCTTTGTTCCCGCCTGCTCGATCTTTCGTTGCGCCTCAGCCAGGGACCTCCCCGTGATCCGCATGGCCTCGTCAAACTGCTGCTTGGTCACCATCGCCTCCCTCCGGTCCACACGCTGCTGGTGCATCAGCCATCCACCAAACAGCGCGCCCAGCAGAAAAGCCGCAGCGATCCCGCGCCACCATCCATTCCGTGCAGCCCGGCTAACGGTCCGCTCCCCCGCCCGCGCCATCACGCGCTCGGCAAATCCCGCAGGAGCCTCGACCCGCCGTAAACCCTCTCGCAACTCCCTCTCGAAATCCGTCACAACCCGCTCTCCCTCAGAACTCCAGTCAGCCCAGAACTCACATCAATCTCAGCCACGCACGTACTCCTTCAGCACAACCTTTGCCTTCTTCCGCAGCATCTCGAGTCCCCGCCGCAGATCGCTCTTCACCGTCGCCACAGGCTGCCGGAGGGCCGCCGCCATCTCTTCCGGCGTCATCTCCTCGCCGTACCGCAGGAGCACAGCCGCCCGGTAGCTCGGGGGGAGGCTCATCACCATCTCCTCCACCCGGCCCGCCATCCCACCTCCACTCGTCTGCGCCTGTCGACCTGCATAACGCTCGTCATCCCACTCCTCCGTCACCAGCTCGGGCCCGCGTCTCCTCCTGCGAAGCGCATCCATCGACCGGCACATCACCACCCGCCGCAGCCAGAACCGCACGTGGTCCTCGCCTTCCATCCGCCCCATCGCCCCGTGGAGCTCCAGAAACACGTCCTGCGCCACCTCCTCGGCCACCCCCGTCTCGCCCATCATCCGCAGCGCCAGCGAGTACACCATCCTCTGGTGCATCGTCACCAACCGTCCGAACTCGCTCTCCGCGATTGCCATCAGCTCTTACCCGCCTATACGCAATCCAGCCCGCTTCCGAACGCAAAATCTTGAAGTCCTCGAAAGGGAGCTCACAAAACGCGCACCTCGGGAGAATCAGCAGCACAGCCCAACCGGGGACGCGGCGCAAAAAAGCCACCCCGCCTGTGACAAATCCCTACCCGGACGCATCAAAAATGATGTAGAAAATAATCACAACTGAAAATCATGTCGACTGCCACCGTCATCCCCTACCTCGCCCCCCACATCGCCGGCTACGCCGAAGACGCCTCCCAGGATCTCTCGAACCCCGAAGTCCGCCGGCGCCTCTCACCCGCTGCCATCGAAGGCTTTCTCCGCCTCACCGAGCTCTGGAAGATCCGCGACGCCGACGCGCGCCAGCTTCTCGGCGGCCTTTCCACGGGCTCCTTCCACGCGTTCAAAAAGCAGGAAAAGCACCGCACGCTGGCCCACGACACCCTGACCCGCGTTTCGCTGCTCGTCGGCATCTTCAAGGCCCTCAACATCCTCTACTCCGAGCCGCTCGCCGACGCCTGGATCACGCTCCCCAACCGCAACCCCATCTTTCGCGGAGCCACACCTCTCGCCTACATCCTCCAGCAGGGCCTCCCCGGGATGCTCGAGGTGCGCCGCCTCCTCGATAGCCGACGCGGCGGGCAATAAGACGTCTCCCATCCCTGCCTCCTAAGCCCAACCAGCCAGTCAGCAAGCGAGCCGTACCCCACATGAAGATTCCGATCACAGAGCTCCGCGTCAAAGACACTCACCGCCTTATCGCCTCGCGCTACTCCGCCACCGGGACCGTCCTTTCCCGCCTGGCAGCCAGCCCCGCTACCCTCTCCAACCTCCTCGAGCTCGATGACGCCACCAACGACCGCTTCCTCGGAGAAGAGGGTCTGCTCCCCGGCATCGGCATCCATGAACTCGTCTACGGCATCCGCTACGCCCACATCGTCAACGCCGCATTTACCCACGCCTCACCCACCGGCGGCCGCTTCAACTCCCCCACCCGCGGCGCCTGGTACGCCTCCCTCGATCGCCGGACCTCGCTCGCCGAGATCGCCTTCCACAAGCTCCGCAACCTCGAAGAGATCGACTGGCCCCACGAAGAGGTCTCCACCTCGGACGACTACCTCGCCGACATCACCAGCCCCTTTCACGACCTCCGCAACCCCGCCATCATCCTGGGTGCCCCATCCGCTCCGCCAGTCTCACCGTCGGAAACCGCGACGCCCTCCACTCCACCCTCCGCACAACCTACCCCCACACCAGCTCCGGCCCCCTTCGCCCGATATCTCCAGCCAGACCCGATTCCTCGGTGCTACGCCCGCCCGCAGCGCCTCGCGCACCGCCTCCTCTCGCGCAAATCGAACGGGGTCGTCTACCCCAGCGTCCGCGAACTCGGCGGAACCTGTGTCGCCGTCTTCCGCCCCGCACTTGTCTACAACGTCCGCCGCGGTGCCCGCCTCGAGCTCCGCCTTCAGCGCAACCGGCCCTTCCACCCATCCGAAGTACGCGAAGTCCCCATCCCCAAATCCTGAGCCGCTACCTCCTCAAAACTCCCACACGGAACGCCCTATCGCCTCACCACAACCGGGCCTATACTTGAGTCGCCTCCGGCAAGCTATCCTCCGCCCCAGCGGCAGAAGCACACCGGCTATTCAGGCAGGGAGCCCCTCCGATGAAGACCTCCTCCGCATTCATCGCTACCATTCTGACCCTCGCGCTCGTGCCCGTAAGCTCGTTCGCGCAGGCCCCCGCCACACGCCGCCGAACCCGAAACTCCGCCGCCGCCTCCGAAGCCTCCGCAACGGCCTCGACCGTACACGTCTCCGAAGTCCGCATCGTCCGGCTCAGCGAGGTCAAGGGAGAAGCCCAGCTTGACCGCAACACCGGCCGCGGCTTTGAAGCCGCCTTCGCCAATCTACCCATCGTTCAGGGAGCGCAGCTCCGTACCGCGGAGGGCGTCGCCGAAGTTGAGTTCGAAGACAACTCTTCCCTCCGCCTCACACCCAACACCACCGTCGCCTTCCCTCGACTCGGCCGCAATCCCGCCGGTGCGACCCTCTCGGACATCCAGGTCCTCAAAGGAACGGTCTACGTCAGCCTTGCCGGTAACAAGCCCAAGTCTCCCGCCGAGGCCGCCCAGTTCACCCTCACCTTCGGTAACGCAGCCGACGCCCAGACTCTCACCCTCAATCCGTCGAGCCATATCGAGCTCGCCGTCGGCGCCCCCACCAGCAGGCTCGCCGTTTTTGATGGCTCCGTTGAGGTCCAGCGCGCCTCCGGCCCCGTCACGGTCGGCAAGAAGAAAGAGCTCGTCTTCAACCCGTCCGACCAATCCGCCCCCACCCTCCTCACCAAGATCGAGAAGACCCCGTTTGACGACTGGGATAAGCAGCAGGCGGAGTACCACCAGCGTTACGCCAGCGCCTCGGCCTTTGGCGGAGCCTCCGGTTACGGTATCAGCGACCTGAACTACTACGGCTCCTTTGTAGACCTGCCCGGCTGCGGCTCCATGTGGCGCCCCTACTTCGCCTCCGCCGCATTCGATCCCTTCGCCAACGGCACCTGGGCCTGGTACCCCGGCGCCGGCTACTCCTGGGTCTCGCCCTACCCCTGGGCCTGGACACCCTTCCACTACGGCAGCTGGCAGCAGTGCGGAGCCAGTGGCTGGGGCTGGCGTCCCGGCGGACAGTGGGTCGGCCTCCGCAACGCCGCTCTGCGCCCCACCAACCTCCACGCTCCGGGAGTTGGCGCCCAACCGCATCCCCCGACCGGCGGCCACCCCACCCTGATCCCCGTCAACGCCCGTCCGCTATCGGTCTCGGGCCTCACCAACTCTGAGGCCTTCGTCTTCAACAAGGATTCCGCCGGGCTCGGCGTCCCCCGCCAGGGCTTCGGGAACCTGAAGAGCACCTCCTCCGACGTCGCCCGTCACGGCATCGCCGTCACCCCCGTCCTCTCCTCACCCACCGTCGTCCCCATGTCCGGCCGCGGCGCCTCAAACGGCAGCAACCCGGGTGCCGCCTCCTCCGCCAGGTCCGCAACAAACGTTCACCCTTCCGGAGCCAACAACACCGTCGTGCACGCCCAGGGCGCCTCCAACACCAACTCGCATCCTTCGTACAGCAACAGCTCGGGGAGCGGAGGCTGGTCCGGCGGCTCCCGGAGCTCCAGCCCATCGCCCGCTGCAGCCCCCGCTCCCGCAGCTCCAAGCCACCACTAGCCCCAAGCCTCAGCCAAACAAAAAGAGGATCGTGCTCCCGCACGATCCTCTTTTTGCAGCTCCCTTCTGAGGCTCCCTATTTCCCGCCCTTCTTCGGCCCCGTCGCCTTTCGCGCCGTCTTGCTCTTCGGAGCTTCCGCTGCGCCGGCCGCCGTCTCTGTAGAAGCCTTGGGCACCGTACCTACGACAACCTCCTCGGGCACGGTCTTCTTCGCACCGGACGCCACGACCTCCGCGAGGTACTGTTCCACCTCGTAGCCCGCCTTGGCCGCCGCCGCACTCGCCGCCGCAAACCGCCGTTTCACCTCGGCCGCACCCGCCTCGGCGCTGCCCCCATCCTTCTCCGCAACCGCGAGCAGCGCCGGGATCTCCAGCCACCACAGCAGCTCGTCGAACGCTTCCTTGTTCAGGTACGTCTTGCCGCCTGAGTCATTCACGCTCGCCAGCCAGCGCACATCGCCATCCTTCCAGAACGCCTCCGTCCCGCCCGGCACCTCCGCCGTCCCATACCCCAGCAGCACCCGCACCCGCGCCGCCGCGCGCCACGCATCGTTACCCACGACGCCCAGCCCGGAGAAGATCTCCGACAGCGCCGAGCGCAGCTGCAGATCATCAAACGTCTGCGTCCCGCCCTCCGCCGATCGCCCTCCGTTCCCATCCATCTCCCGCAGCACGGCCCACGTCAGCAGCGTCGCCCACGTCGCCAGGCCCAGCTCGCCTTCCGCCTTGCCCGGCAGAATCGAAGTCGCCGCCTCCGGCCACACCGGCGAAGAGCTTTGCAGCCCGGGCAGCCGCAGCATCGACTTCAGCCCCGATTGGAGCCGCTCGCCGCGATGCGCCTCCGCCGCGTCCTCAGCCAACCCCCCAAGGGGTTTCGACCGAACCTCCGCCGCTCGCGCAAAGAACGTCTCCACCCGGCTCACCACCTTGGCCAGCCTTGGATCGTCGCCCTCCGCCTTCGCTCTTTTCTTGGTCGACTTCGTGCCCGCACCATTCTCGAGCCCAGCCGTCTCCGCCTTCGGGTTCCCCGGAGCCGTCGCCGCCGCCGCCATCAGCTCGCCGATCACCTCCGGGTTCAGCATCTCTCGCAACGCGTCATGCACCGGCCGCAGGCGCAGCTTTGAAAGCGCCTCCCCGAGGTTGTACACGCCCGCCCCGTGCAGCGCATCGCACAGCCGATCCCACGGCTGCTCCGCCGTCGACCGCATCTCGCGCCACTCCTGCAGCACCACGTACTGGTAGCCGCGCAGCTCCACCGAGAACCCATTGTCGATCAGCTCACCCGCGCGCCGCAGATACTCCAGCCCGCTCGTCGTGTCCTTGTACGCAACAATCGCCGCCGGATCGCCCGGCAGCTGCATCGCGTCGACCAGCGCCCGCTGCCGCAGCGTCCCCGACCCCTTGTCCATCGACGCGGCCGACACGTGCACCGTCCCCTTGGTGCTTCCGTACACGTTGTTGTAGAGCACCAGCGATCGCTCGCCGCCCGACACATTCGAGTACGCAAACACGTTCTCATCTACGGCCCCGTGCTCATTCCAGAAGTCGTACAGGACGAAGTTCCCGCTTTCGGCAAACGCCCACCGCTTCTTCAACAGCGGCGCAATCTCCCTCTGGTGCCGCGCCACCAGGTCCTCATTCGGCACCTCGCGCATCCGCGCCTGCTTGTACTCCATCCCATACTTCTCGGTAAAGCCCTCCACCTGCCCGTGCCCAAACATCGGCAGACCCCGGCAAGGTCGCCAGCAGTGTCGCCACCCCGAAGCACTTGTCGCCCGATCCGAACTGGTCGATCGTCGTCCGCTCATCCGGATTCGACATGAAGTTCACATACCGCTTCAGGATGTCCGGGTCGAACTCGATCGTCTTCTTGAGGTAGCTCCGGTACTTCGCATTCTCCTCGTCCCGCAGCATGTTCATAAACGCCGAGTTGTACACGCGGTGCATCCCCAGCGTCCGGACAAAGTACCCCTCCAGCAGCCAGAACGCCTCCGCCAGCAGCAGCGTCCCCGGCACCTCCACCGCCACCCGGTCCACCACCTCGCGCCAGAACTCGTTCGGCATCAGCCGGTCGAACTCCTCCTGCGTCACAGCGTTCTCCGCGCGCGACGGAATCGACCCGCCCGCCCCGGGCAGCGGAAACCACAGCCGCTGCACATGCTTCTTCGCCAGCACCATCGCCGCGTCGAAGCGGATAATCGGGAACTGCCGGGCGACACTCAGGATCGTCTGGATCACCTGCTCCCGCACATACTCCTTCGAGTAGTCGAGCTGCGCCGTGTCGTTCCACGCAAACGTCGTCCCGTCGTTGCCGTGGTACACATACTCGGTCCGGCCCGTCGACCGCTCCCGGAGACGAAACGCCACCGCCGCATCCGTCTGGTCGTAGTAGTGGTCCTCGATCTTGATCTCGTACCGAGCCTCGGTCGACAGATCCGGACCCTCAAAGCTGTACACCGGAAACGGGCTCTCCGGCCGCGAGATAAACCAGTCCGGATGTTCCATGACCCAGGTCGAATCGATGCCCATGTGGTTCGGCACCATGTCGCTCGCCAGCCGGATTCCCGCCTTCGCCGCCCGGTCCCGCAGCACCTCGTACGCCGGGTTCCCGCCCAGGTCCTCCGCAATCCGGTAGTCCTTCAGCGAGTAGGCCGATGCCACGGCATCATGCTGCCCGCGCAGCCGCTTGATCGTCTGCGACGCCACACTCCGCTCCCACAGGCCGATCAGCCACAGCCCGTTAATGCCCCGCCGCGCCAGGATCTCCAGCTCCTCATCCGGGATCTGGTCCAGCCGGAAGATGTGCCGCCCGTACTTCTGCGATAGCTGCTCCAGCCACACATACGTGCTCTTCGCAACCAGCACCACCGTCGGCATCCACGCCTGGTCCGGGCTGAAGGCCTCGTACTCGTTCAAGGGCGGCGGCTCCGTCGACGCACCGCTCCGCGCCCGTCCATCCGGGCCGAATCCTACAAACTCGTCCCCCTCAAAACCCTCAGCGCCCCATGCCCCACCCTGCGCTCCAAACCGCCCCCGAACACCGCCCACACCTGGATGAAACCGCATCCAGATCGCGATCTCCTCCTCGTTCAGCACATCGGTCGCCAGCAGTAGCCGCTTCAGCTCCGTGCCCAGCTGCTCCACCCAGTTCTCGCGGATATACGCCAGCTGCCCCATCAGCGAGTCCGGCGAGGCCAGCATCGGCGCCCGCAGCGCCTCCAGCAGCGTCCCCAATTCGCCAAACGCCGGCCGCGTCTCGATATACTCCCCAAACTCCGTGATCACCGTGCTGTACGCCGTCTCCCGCTTCAGCTCGGTATCGTCAAAAAGTTCGCGAAACGGCACAAACGCCGGGTTGATGTTCGCCAGCCATAGCAGCAACAACTCTTCGGTCGCCACCTCCCGGTTGGAGAGCCCGTCTTCCGTCTCCTCCATCGCACCCCGGAGCCACTCCGCCGCCGTCTGCTCCCCCCGAAACACCGCGACATTCGGAAACCGCTCCGTAAACTCGAGCAGCAGCCGCTCCACCTCCTTCGGCTCGGCATTCGTCGCAAACCATCCCAGCGCATCCTTCAGCACCGCCGGATCCACCTCCTTGCGGTACTTCGCCACCATCGCATGGCTCAGCTCGTCGATCAGTCCCATCGCAAACAGCGCGCCGGCATTGATCGTCCTCTCGTCCCCAGCCGCCTCGCGCACATCATTGATCCGCTTCGCCATCTGCCGGCTCGCCCCAACATTGGCAAACACGACATTGCCGGAGTAGCCAAAAAGGAGCTCGTCTATGCCGTACTTTTCCCGTACAGCCCGCGATACATGAAATTCCATGAACGTTTTCCTGTCTGTGAGTGGTTCCTTCCAGAATATCCCGTCCGCAACACAACTCGACCGCGAACCAGGGAAGCTCCCCTAAACCCTTCACCGTCATAGGGCAACATTCCACGTGCCCTCAAGACCCTTGGATGCAAGGAGGTCCCTCACCGCTCCCCCTCCTCCAAACCGAACACACCAAAAGCCCGGCTACCCACCACTAAACGGCCGAAGTCGCCAATGCCGTCATTCTGAGCCGAGTGCGAACCATCTCAGTATTCGCCGCTCGAGCCCCGATCTACTCCGCCCCGCTCACCACCCCATGCTCCTTCACCCAAGCCCGCGCCGCTACCACCTGTGGCAAACCCGCGTCCGCCCCCTTCCACGCCGCCAGCATTCGCCCGTACGCCTCCCGCGCCCCCGCCTCATCCTTCATCGCCGCCTCCGCCCGGGCCACCCCGTACAGCGGATACCCCGAGTTCGGCCGCTCCGCCAGCGCGGCTTGGTACGCCCCCTTCGCCTCCGGGTACCTCCCGGCCCGCATCAACGCATCCCCACGCGTCTCGCCTACCGGCCGAATGTAGTACGGCGGCTCCCTGTACCCCAGCGCCGACTCTGCCTCCGCCGCCTTCGCAAAAGCCTTGTCCGCCTCCGCCGTCTTGCCCTCCGCCAGCAGTACCGACGCCCCGAGCTCCGTCTGCGCCACATCCATGAAGCTCCGCACCGGCTTCATCATCAGATCCTTGCTCCCAGCCCCTGCCGCCGGTCCCGACCCCGCCGGCATCGGATGTCCCATCCCCTTCATCCCGCCATCCGAAGGCTCCACCTTCATCGCTGCGTCGAGCGCCTCCCGATGCTTCGCGGCGCCCCCCGCATCCCCCGCCTCAAGCGCCGCCATCCCTTCCACATACTCGAGCAGCGCCCCCCGCAGCCACACCATCGTCGTCATCGCCGCATCCGGCTTCGACCCCTCCAGCATCCCAGCCGCGCGCGTCCACTCGCCCCCGCGCAACGCCACCGGCAGCTCTGTATTCAGCCGCGTCAACCCATCCCTCGTGCTGAACCGGTACAGCGTGGCATCCGTCGTCCCGCGCGCACCATTCAGCTTCGCCGAAACCTCCGTCGCCTCCGCAACCTTGCCCTCTTCCAGCAGGTCCGCGATCAGGTACATCATGTTGTGGACGTAGTTCCAGTCGTCGTCGACCGGCACCCCGCGGGCCTTCATATACGCCTCATCCACCGCCATCGATCGCGCAAACGACTCCCGCGCCGCCTCATAATCCCCCGTCCTGTAAAAAATGTGCCCCGGCATATGCACCATGTGCCCGCTCGCCGGAGCCAGCCCGCCCAGCTTCCGTGCACTCTCGAGCGCCAGCTCCGGATGCACCCCTGGCTCCACCGCATGGATCCAGTAGTGGTTCGCTGCCGAGTCATCCGGGTGCGCCAGCAGCACCTCCCGGAGCACCATCTGCCCCTCCGTCGTCCCCCGCTGCGGCGACCCGTCCTTGTTGAACCCGTCCATCAGCGACTCCGCCAGGAACACCCGCGCCTGCACCTCCTCGGGCCGCATCTTCACCAGCTTCCGCAGCGTCCCCGTCGCCTTTGTCTCCTTCCACTTCTCCGGCTTCTCCGCCGTCTCCACCGAGGCCGCCTTCTTGGTCCCACCCTTCGCCGAGGCCTTCTCCTCCTTCTCCCGCGCCTCCTGCTCCTGCAGGCTCGCCTTGATGTACAGCCGCTCGGCCGGGGTCGCCCGCTTCATCAGGCCCTTCGCCTTTGCCAGAGCGACCTTTGCCTCGACCGACTCCCCATCCCGAAAGCTCTCGGACTGGCTCAGCCCCCACCAGCACATCGCACAATCCGGATCCAGCCGCACACTCTCCCGAAACGCCCGCTCCGACTCATAATCCCAGAAGTCATGCAGCAGATTCAGCCCCTGCCCAAACCACGCCCGCGCCTCTGCGTTCGCCGTCGAGATCTCAATCGAAGCATTTCCAATCCCCTCCATCCGCACCGGCGCTCCCGCCCCACTCGCCGGGGCAGCCACCTTCATCCCACTCATCCCACCTATCGAAGACCCCGCCGCACAGCTCTGCGCCCAAAGCTCCCGGCGCACACCGCCCGTCACCAACCCACAACAGATCGCCCCCGCCCAGATCGCTCGCAGAACCCGCATCGCCAAACCTCCAGACCGGCAAAAAGCACCGCAACCCAGCCATTCTCCCTCGCGACAAAATCAAAAGCAAAGCGGCAATGGCCTTAGCCCAGTCACGATCCCGTCGCCCAAGCGGCGGCCCACCTGCCCACTCCAACCCACAGCCGCCCTCGTCCGTCATCACCCCGAAACAGAAAAGAGGCACGGCGCAAGCCGTGCCTCTTTCTTCTCTCTTGCCGATCTCGTTATTGTTACTGCACCCGGCCCGCGGTCGCCGCCAGGATCCCCGCCAGTACCGCCGCATACAGGATCACCACCGGTGGCCACCACCGATCGATCCAGGGCTCCCTGTCCGTCTTCAAACTCATCGAACGTCCTCCTCCCCAGATCCTACCCGACTTCCAGACACACACTCAATCCTCGCCGCCCGCCATCGCTGCCCTCCAGCCTTGAGTCATGAACGAGCGAAAGCGCAGAGTCGACCCTCCCGCGAGCCCAGGACAAGACCCGCTACTCACCCCACCGTACGGAACCAGAT
The DNA here is from genome assembly GCA_963850375.1 of uncultured Acidobacteriaceae bacterium. Classification (GTDB taxonomy): domain Bacteria; phylum Acidobacteriota; class Terriglobia; order Terriglobales; family Acidobacteriaceae; genus Edaphobacter. The sequence goes on from CAWKKV010000002.1 coordinate 559,055, forward strand.
CCGGATCTCATCGTAAGAACTCCTAAGCCACACGAGAAACATCCAGCTCAGGGAGGCGAATGCCGAACAACCGAAGCGTTCTGCCGCGTTCCCTCACCGTCGCCATCCTGCTCCTGGTCCTCTTCCTCCAGCTACTCGCCGTCAACCGCCGCACCTCCATGACCTGGGATGAGGGCCACCACCTCTTCGACGGCTACACCATCCTTACGCAGCACGACTTCGGTCTCAACCCCGAAGTCCCCCCGCTCGCCAAAGCCCTCGCCGCCCTCCCGCTCCTTCCCCTCCACCTCCATGTCCCCACGCTCGGAGGCCGCGACTCGCAGCTCGAAGCCTTTGTCGACGGCCGCGACTTCCTCTTCGGCAACGACGCCAACCAGCTCCTGCTCCGCGGCCGCCTCGCCATCTCGCTCTTCACCCTCCTCCTCGGTCTGCTGGTCTTCCTTGCCGGACAGGAGATCCTCTCGACCACCACCGGCCTCCTCGCACTCGCCTTTCTCGTCTTCGATCCCCTCCTGCTTGCCCACGGAGCCCTCGTCACCACCGACGCCGGCATTACCTGCCTTGTCTTCGCCTCCGTCTACGCCTGGTACCGCTACACCAGATGCCCTTCAACCTGGCGCCTGCTCCTCACCGGCATCGTCGTCGGTCTCGCGCTCGCCCTGAAGTTCACCGGCATCTTCCTAATCCCCACTCTCGCCCTGCTCATCCTCGCCGAAGCCATCAGTCGCCGCAGTCGCCGCAGTCTCCGCCTAGCCGCCCGCAGATCCGCCGCGCTCGCCGCTGTCGTCTGCCTCGCCCTCACTGTGCTTTGGGGCTCCTACGGCTTCCGCTACGCCGCCCGTCCCCACGGCCTCGTCCAGAACCCCACCCTCGTCAACTACCTCCAGGAGTACGCCCGCGTCAGCAACCCCCACGTCCTCGCCCTCCTCGCTCGCTACCACGTCCTTCCCGAGGCCTATCTCTGGGGCCTGGCCAACACTAAACTCACCGAATACCGCGACGTCAGCTATCTCTTCGGCACCATCCACCGCCACGGCACCTGGCTCTACTTCCCGGCCTGCATCGCCATCAAGTCCACCCTCCCCTTCCTGGCCCTCCTTGCGCTCGCGATCTTCATCGCCGTCCGCTATCCCGAGCTCCGCCAGCGCTGGCTCCTCCTCCTCACCCCCGTCGCCGTCTTCCTTGCCCTCGCCATGCACTCCGACATGAACATCGGCGCCCGCCACATCCTCCCCATCTACCCCTTTCTCTACCTCATCGGAGCCTCCGCGCTCGCCCTTCTCATCCGTCAGAACCGCCGCTGGCTCTTCGCCGCCGCCCTCCTTCTCGTCTTTCAGGCAGCAACCTCGCTCCGCTCCTTCCCTGGGTACATCGCCTACGCGAACGAAGTCTGGGGCGGCCCACAAAACGTCCACCGCTACCTCAGCGACTCCAACTCTGACTGGGGGCAGCAGCTCAAAACTGTCGCCGCCTACCTCCGTTCGCGCAACCTCACAGACTGCTGGATGGCCTACACCGCCAGCGGCGTCGCCGACGAGCGCTTCTACGGCGTCCCCTGCCGCCCACTCCCCACCGTCGTCAATCTCTGGTGGATCCCCGTCCCCATGAACGTCCCTCCGCATATCGACGGGACAGTCCTCATCAGCGACGACGAGCTCGAGGGCATCGACCTCCCCGTCGGCCAGCCCAACCCCTACGCCGCTTTCAAGACGCTCAAACCCACCGCCATCCTCGACGGCGGCATCCTCGTCTACGACGGCCACTTCGACACGTCCCTCGCCTCCGCCCTCGTCGACGCCGCAAGGCCCAAACACAACTCGCCCGCTCCGTAGTTGACTTCCCGCCCGCCTCTTCCATACCTTGATCCCAAGGCGCAGAGGGCGCATCCAGTCCGCGGAAAGGGCAGTGCCCACCTCCAGCAAGTCCATCTTCACGAATCTTCTTTCCAGCCTGACGAGTGCGGACTCCAGGCAGTAGCGAAAGGAGCTTCGTATGCCAGAAAAAGACCTGCCCGCCCGTCCCAGCCTCGAGCAATACCGCAAACAGGCCAAGGACCTCGCCCACGACGTCACGCTCGGCCTCCCTGACGCCGTCGACCGCCTCCGCCGCCACCATCCCCGGTTCCACACACTTGCACCCTCCACCCCCCTTCATCCCAGCCTCACTGACGCCCAGCTCGTCGCTCGCCCGCGAGCACGGCTTCGAGAGCTGGCCACGCTTCGCCCGCCACCTCGAAACCCTCCGCCTCATCCGCTCCGTCGAAGCCATCACCGACCCCGTCGCCGCCTTCCTCGAGGTAGCCTGCGTCCCCCGCCACGCCGACCACGGCTCCGGCACCCTCGAGCACGCCGAGCTCATCCTCGCCCGCTACCCGGACGTCGCCTCCGCCAACATCTGGACAGCCTCCGTGCTGGCCGATGAATCCGCCGTCCGCGCCTTCCTCAAAGCCGACCCCGGGAGCTCCACTGCCCTCGGCGGACCCAACGGGTGGGACGCCCTGACCTCCCTCTGCTTCTCCCGTTACCTCCGCCTGGACCCCGCCCGCTCAGACGCATTTGTCCGTACCGCCGAAGCCCTCCTTGACGCCGGAGCCAGCCCCAACACCGGCTGGTACGAGACCATTGACCACCCCAACGCGCGCACCATCCTCGAAAGCGCCCTCTACGGCGCCGCGGGCATCGCCCGCCACCCAGAGCTCACCCGCCTCCTGCTCAGCCGCGGAGCCGACCCCAACGCCGACGAGGAGACCGCCTACCACCTCCCCGAGGGCTACAACAACACTGTCATGGAGATCGTCCTCGAGAGCGGCACCCTCGACCAGCTCGGCCTCTTCACCATGCTCCTCCGCAAAGCCGACTGGCACGACCTCGACGGCCTCCGCCTCGTGCTCGAGCACGGCGGGGACCCCAACATCCAACCCAAATTCGGCGGCACCGCCCTCCACCATGCAGTTCGCCGCGACAACCGCCTCGCCGCAATCGAACTCCTCCTCGATCACGGCGCCGACCCATCCATCCCCAACAAACGTGATGGACGGTCCGCCACCTCGCTAGCCGCCCGACGCGGCCGCGCCGACATCCTCACCCTCTTCCACGGACGCGGCCTCGCACATCCCGACCGCCTCAGTCCTCTCGATCAGCTGATCGCCGCCTGCGCCCTCGCCGATCTCGATCGCATCCACTCCCTCACCACCCATCACCCAGCTCTCATCCCGGAGCTCCTCGCCGAAGGCGGAACCCTCCTGGCCGGATTTGCCGGCAACGGCAACCTCGCAGGCGTTCGCTGCCTCCTCGACCTCGGCGTCCCCCCAGACGCCCTCCACCCCGGCGACCCCTACTGGGACATCGCCCCCTCCAGCACCGCCATCCACGTCGCCGCCTGGCGCGCGCAGCCCACCGTCGTCTCCGAGCTCCTCGCCCGAGGCACCCCCGTCAACGCCCTCGACCGCAAAGGCCGCACCGCCCTCAGCCTCGCCGTTAAAGCGTGCGTCGACTCCCACTGGACCGATCGCCGCTCCCCCGACTCCGTCCGCGCCCTCCTCGGCGCCGGAGCCTCCACCACCGGCATCGATCTCCCCACCGGCTACGACGAGATCGACACCCTTCTCCAGCAGCACACGCCCTGAACTCTACGTCACAATGCGGCAGCTGCTGCATTTTCCCTGCTTCCCCAAGCGACTAAATCGCTGTCCCCGCACTCTCACCAAGGGTGAAGACCCTCGCGCAGCGCACCCGGAACTTTCTGCGATGCAAGGTGCTTCGACCCCTCTTGCGCCTGCTCAAGAAAGGGGTCAGCCCCAGGCGTCTCGCCTGGAGCCTGGCGGTCGCCATCGTCGTCGGCATCAACCCCTTTCTCGGCATGACCACCGTCTCCATGCTCCTGCTCGCTTGGCTCTTCGGCCTCAACCACGTCGCCACCCAGATCGGCATCCACGTCGTCGCCCCGCTCCAGTGGCTGCTCTTCCTGCCCTTCATCCACGCCGGCATCGTGCTCTTCCGGGCCCACCGGCTCCCCATGTCCAAGGCGGACATCCTCCACCTCAGCCACCGGCACCCCTTCCAGCTCATCCACCTTCTCTGGCAATGGGAGTGGCACGCCCTTGTCATTTGGGCCGTCTTCGCCGCGCTCCTGGCCCCCCTCATCGCCATCCAGATCCGCCGTATGCTCGTGCTCTCCATGCGCCGCCACCGCGACCTCCTCGCCTAAGTCGCCCCCCCCCAATTTGTCTTCCTGCGACAAGGGCGGAGGATTCTTTCGGTCGCTCTCAAATCTTTTCAGCGTGAGCGAACCGAGAACCCGCTCGTCCATCGGCCAACGCCTCCCGACCACTTCTCATGCTTCGCCGAAGGCTGAGGATCCGTTCTCGTCCCCTTCCCTCCGCGTCGTCACCCTAAGCGCGGGACCTTCCCCTTCGCTAAAAAACTAAAGAGCCCTTCTCACCAAACCTCGCACCAGCTCCGTCGATATCCCATACGCAAGGTGCGCCAGGAGGTGCTCGAGCTGGGCTCCGGCAGTCTCGTCTGTCGGCCGATTCGCCAGCCCAAGCGCCGGCATCGAGAGCTCATCGGCCGCGGCAAACACCCCCGTCCCAAACAGCGCACCCGTACCAAACCGAACAAACTCGAGGTACTCGGCTAAGCCCCCATAGAAGCCCCCCACCACCCCCCCAAACGCATAGTGGACCACCTCGCCCCCGACTACCCGGTCCTCCCGGCTCATCCGCGCACCAGTCGCCTTCCCGTACACAAGCTCCGCCACCTGGTGCGCCGGCCCACCCTGGTCCAACTCCGTCGTCCAGCTCCGCTCATGCGCACTCCGCGCCCCGGCGATAAACACCTTCAACACCGCCGAGCCAATCAGTCCCCCGGCAACCCCCGCCAGCACACCCTTCCACAAGCTCCGATCATCAGCCATCGCCATTGGTAGCCTCCCCCGACCTGGGCAGAGGCACACGCCCAGCCGCCGCCACATCTGGGTAGATGCAAGCCTCTTCCTCCTCAGCGAGCCCGCGCCACACCAACGCCAACGCACCCCAGAGTCTTTTTGACTCCAGCGAACAATCCCAACACCTTCCCGTAGAGCCCCCCAGGGGGAGGAGTCTCTCCTTCGCCCAGGGCGCCCACCTAAAACCTAACGGCAACGGCTGACCGCTAATCGCTGATCAGTGTCCAGCCGTCGCCGCCGCCTGTTCTCGTGCCGTCATCCTCATCGAAGCGAAGGACCCCCGTCTCCCACCAACCGCGCCAGCAGCTCCCTCACTGTCATCCCCACCGCCGGATGCCGCATCCCGGGAGCAATCTCCGCGAGCGGGCGGAGCACGAACTCCCTCTGCAACATCGCCGGATGCGGCAATGTCAGCTCCGCCGTCTCAATGACCGCGTCCCCGTACAGCAGCAGGTCCAGGTCGATCACGCGCGGCCCCTTGGCCATCCCCGGCTCCCGCACCCGGCCCATCCCCCGCTCCACCTCCAGCAGCGCCCGCATCAGCGCCACCGGCTCCATCTCCGTCCGGAGCAGCATCGCTCCATTCAGAAATCTTGGCTGCTCCAGGAGGCCCACCGGTGCGGTGTCCCAAAACTCCGAGACCGCCAACACCTGCCCCAGCGCCCCCACCCGCCGGATCGCCTCACGGAGGTTCGCCTCCCGGTCGCCAAACCGCGACGGGATATTCGATCCGAGCGCGATCGCCGCAACGGGGGTCTCCGGACCCTCGTTTCCGTCAAGACCCGCGCTCAAGCGACGTTCCTCACCACGTTTTCACCGCGTTCGCACCACCCAAACACCACAAAATCACACCCAAAATGACCAGCAAAGTGTGTCCAATCCGCTACGCCAACCTTTTCCACCGAAACGCCCGACCTCCGAACTACGCCACCGCCGAAGGCATCTCATCGGCCTGCACGGGGCTCCCGTCCTCCCTGCCCCGCGCAATCTCCCAGGCCGACCGGTCCCGCATAAGTCGTTGCACCAGTGCTGTATGCATCGCATGGCCGGCTCGCTCCGCAACCACCCGACCCTCGATCCGCCGTCCCGCAAGCGCCAGGTCTCCGATGAGATCCAGGACCTTGTGCCGCACAAACTCGTCTGGAAACCGAAGCGGTCCGTTCTGCACCCCACCCGCACTCACAATGATCGCGCAAGCATCCGACACCCCCCGGATCAGCCCCATATTGCGCAGCATCGCCTCGTCTTCTTTGAACCCAAACGTCCGCGCCGGCGCGATCAAACGCGCGTAATCGTCCTCGAGTTCGCCCACAAACTTCGCCCGCCCGATCGGAGCAGGGAAGTCAATCTCGTAATCGATGCTGTACCCCGTCCCCGGATAAAGCCCGATGAACTTCGTACCGTCCCGCACCTCCACATCTTTGAGGATGCGAAGGAACTCCCTCCGTCGCCGCTGTTGCCTCAGTCCAATCCGCTCAAAACAATCCACATACGGAAGCGCGCTCCCGTCCAGGATCGGCACCTCGAGGTTGTCCACCTCGATGATCACATTGTCCACGCCCACCCCGATCAGCGCGGACAGCAGATGCTCGGTGGTCGAGATCAGCACGCTCTGCCGCATCAGGCTCGTCGCATAACTCACCTTGGCAACGTTGCGCCCCGTCGCCGGGATCTCGAAGTTGTCCAGGTCCGTTCGCCGAAACACAATTCCAGACCCCGCGGGCGCCGGCAGCAGACGCATATGGACGTACGCCCCGCTGTGGAGGCCTACCCCCTCAAACTCAACCGCCTCGCAGATGGTCCGCTCAAACTGAGGCTGCAAAAGGCCGTCCTCCAAACGGAGATACGTTACAACCCCGAGAACGTCATCAGGCGTGTCAATTCAACCACACCTAGGACACCACCCCATCCACCATAAAACCCACGAGAGCCGCCCACCCTTACTAAGGTGCAGCCCTACTCCGAGGCGCTCCCCGAGGCCTTGTGACAAGCCTCCGCAATCAACGCCACTGTTCGCGCGATAGGGAGGCCCACGATGTTGAAATAGTCTCCCTCGATCCGCGGAATCCAGCGAGCGGCATATCCCTGGATCCCGTAAGCTCCCGCCTTATCTAGCGGTTCCGAAGTCAGGAGATACCGCACCAGCTCCGCTTCCTCGATCACGTTGAAGGTCACCTGCGTGATCTCCACATCGGCAAAGGACTCGTGCGCCGTAATCGCCGCCACACCCGTCAGCACCTGGTGCGTCCGCCCTGACAGCAGCTCCAGCATCCTCCGCGCATCTGTCTGATCGCGCGGCTTTCCCAGGATCTCCCCCTGACAAAGCACACACGTATCCGCCCCCAGCACGATCAAGGGTTCGTCTTTGTTCTCATGAGCTTGGGCGCTGCGCCGGGCCCACACCGCCTGCGCTTTTTCTTCCGCCAGCCGCAGCACAAACTCTGCAGCCTCTTCCCCCTCGTCCGGGATCTCCGGGATGTCCGCCACCTCGATCTCAAACGCCAGGCCCGCCTGCGCCAGCAGCTCGCGCCGTCGTGGTGATCCCGATGCCAGCACAAGCATCAAGCCTCCACCTTTTGCACCGTGATCGTGGTTCCCATCGTGTGCGCCGATCGCGGTCCCAGGGTAACCGCATTGCTTGCCGCGTTCACCGTCTCCACGCAAACGAACTCGTGCCACTCGTCCGCTCCCAGATCCGGCATCTCCTTCCACGGATTGAAGACGACCGTCGTGGCCGATTGCGCCTTCGTGTTCGTGATCACCCGTTTCCCTAAGCGGTCATGGATCGAACAGCTTGCCTCCGTGTCCCGATACACCCGGTCAGTCGGCCCTGTAAACGTCAACGGAGCGTGCGCCGCAGGTTTCTCTCTCATGCCGTCCGTCTTGTCGACGTATGGCGTCGGCTCCAGCCCCGTAACAGAGACCTCATGGACGTCGGCCACCGCGAAATAGGTGTGGAGCGCCTCCTCGAACCTGAGGGGCGTTTCCGACTCATTCGCAACCGTAAGCTGCAATCGAAGGCTGCGGCCGACCGTGATCTGGTACGCCAACCGAAAACGATCAAATCCATAATCCCTGCTCATCGGCGTGGGCCCGAGAGTCAGCGTAAGGTGCAAGTCACCTCCAGAAAGCGCCGCAAACGCCACCTCCCATGGCTGAATGCGCGCAAAACCATGCGATGGCCCGGGCTTACCTTGAAATCTGTCCTGCTTGCTATCAGCCGCAAACCAGGGAAACGCAATCGGAACCCCGCCCCGGATCGGCTTGCCCGGAACCAGATCAGTCCGGCGGCTCAAAAACAGCACGGGCGCCTCTCCGGCAGGTTGCCAGTCAGTGATGTGCGCACCTTGGAGATACACCGTCGCGGCCGCGTCCGGCGTCTTGATCTCTGCGCGCATCAACCCGTTCTTCTCCCGAAACTCGAGAACGCCTGGAATCGCGAAATGATCGTTCAGAGTAGAAAGATCCATGGCCTAACAGTGTATGCGGATCTGGAGGTGAGCCGCTTCATCCACCCGCTCACTTGCGAGCGTGCTCTTCGCTCACCGTCTATCCTGAAGACAATGCTGCTGTTTCCTCGCATCCTGATCCCGCTCACGTTGCTGGCTTTCGGCCTTGCCGACCGCACGGCGTCCGCCACCGAGGTCAAGATCTCGGCAAAGGCACTTGAGCGCACCTTGCGTGCCCAGCTCTTCACCGCTGCGGATGGGCGCTACTACCTGAAGGGCACACCCAGCTCTCCCTGCTACGTCTACGCCTCCGATCCGCACGTCTCCCTCAAGGACGATCGCATCGTTGTCGAAGTCAAGACCAAAGCCCGGCTGGGCACATCCCTCCACGGCAGCTGCATCGGAGTCGGCCTCTCCGATCAGGCGGAGGTCTCGCTTATCCCGGACGCGCAAGGCGAGGCTATCGGCTTCCGTGACGCAAGAATCGAGCACATCAGTGAAAATCGCGAGCTGAATTTCCTCCTTGTTCCTTTCCTCAAGAACAAGCTCCCTGCACAGCTCAAGGTCAACGCCGCCGAGTTGATGCGCAAGGTGCTGAGCGGGTCGGCGGAAAAGACCGGCTACACCCTTACCCTGAGCGCTCTGAAGCTGCACTCCTTGCTGGTCACGGGCAGCTCTCTGGTCCTCGACGTCGACAGCGACCTCACCGTTGATTGAGCGAAGATCCGGAATCGCTGCTGCTCTTGAGCCCATCAGATATTTAGCTGCCAGCTTCTTGTCCCGCTCGAATGCAACGGACGGGGAGCAGACGGGCAACGGGTCGAGGATCGATACTAGGAACAGGCCTGTCCCTAGTACCAAATCGACCGGCTGTGAACGACCGTGGCGTGGAGCAGATTTCGCCCGCGACCACCCCCAAGGAGCGACGTGATCTCCGTTGATAGCACGATTCAGCTGATACGCATTCAGGAACAGAAGGGCAGCGGGGCAGAGACGGGAAGCGTCTGCAACTCGAAACTGGCCCAGGCCCCGTGGATATTCGACAGCGAGCCACCCGCCTATGGGCCGGGTGCGTCCATGGGAGACCTCCTCCCCCTCGACGCACCTCGTCAGGGCGAGCTTCCGCTGCAGTACCGCACCGCCTCCGCCGACGAGCTTCACGGACGCATCCTTCGCGCCAAAGAGCAGCTCGGCGAGCGCGCCGTCGTCCTTGGCCACTTCTACCAGCGCGACGAGGTGGTCCAGTACGCGGACTTCGTCGGCGACTCCTTCCAGCTCGCGCAGGCCGCCACGCTCGCGCCCGGCGCCGAGGCCATCATCTTCTGCGGCGTGCACTTCATGGCCGAGACCGCCGACATGCTCTCGCGGCCTGACCAGTCCGTCATCCTGCCCAACCTCGCCGCGGGCTGCTCCATGGCCGACATGGCGGACCTCGACTCGGTCGCCGAGTGCTGGGAGCAGCTTGAAGAGCTCTACGGCACCGGCACCCGACTGCCGAGGGCCGTGCGCCGGTCATCCCCGTGACCTACATGAACTCCTCGGCCGCCCTGAAGGGCGTTCTGCGGCGAGCACGGCGGCATCGTCTGCACTTCCTCCAACGCCGCGACGGTGCTGCAGTGGGCCTTCGAGCGCGGACAGCGCGTGCTCTTCTTCCCCGACCAGCACCTCGGCCGCAACACGGCCAAGAGCGATGGGCATCCCGCTCGAGCAGATGCCGATGTGGAACCCGCGCCAGGCCGCTCGGCGGCAACGCCGCGCAGAGCTGCGGGACGCCGTGTCATCCTCTGGCACGGCTTCTGCTCCGTGCACAAGCGCTTCACCGTCGGCCAGATCGACGCCGCGCGCGCTCAGTACCCCGGCGTCCGCGTCATCGTGCATCCCGAGTGCCCCATGGAGGTCGTCGACGCGGCCGACGAGTAGGCTCGACCGACTACATCGTCAAGGCGATCGCCGCCGCGCCCGCCGGGCCAGACCTTCGCGATCGGCACCGAGATCAACCTGGTCCAGCGCCTCGCCGGCCAGTATCCCGCAGCACACCATCTTCTGCCTCGACCCGGTCGATCTGCCCCTGCTCGACGATGTACCGCATCCACCCCGGCTACCTCGCCTGGGTGCTTGAGGCCCTGGTGCGGGGCGAGGTCCTCAACCGATCACGGTGCCCGAGTCAGTCGCCGCGCCGGCGCGCGTCGCGCTCGAGCGCATGCTCGCCGCCAAGCCACGCCACCATCGACGGTGACCGCCCCATGAGCCAGCGTAGTCGTCGTCGGCAGCGGCATCGCGGGCCTCATCGCTGCGCTCGAACGCAGCACGCGCCACCGGCGTCACGCTGGTCACCAAGTCGCGGCTCTCCGAGAGCAATACGCGCTACGCGCAGGGCGGGATCGCCGCCGCCATGTTCGCCGACGACAGCGTCGCCGAGCACGTCGCCGACACCCTGCGCGCCGGCGCAGGCCTTATGCCGGCTCGCCGCCGTCGAGGTGCTCTGCTCGGAAGGTCCCGCCCGCATTCGCGACCTCATCGCCTCGGCGTCGGCTTCGACCGCGACGGCGACTCGCTGGCCCGCGGCATGGAAGGCGCCCACTCCCGGCGCGCGCGTGCTCCACGCCGGCGGCGATGCCACCGGGCTCGCAATCGAAACGGCTCTCGTGCGCGCCGTCACGATCCGCAAACATCCACGTCCTCGAACACACCTTCGCGCTCGACCTGATCCTCGATGGACGGAACGCGTTCGCGGTCTGATCATCCAGGACGAGAACGCGAAGCGGCAAAACCTCGAAGCGGACGCCGTCATCCTCGCCAGCGGTGGAGCCGGGCAGCTCTACACGCACACCACCAACCCCGCCGTCGCGACCGGCGACGGCGTGGCCATGGCGCTCCGTGCCGGTGCCCAGATCGCCGACGTCGAGTTCTACCAGTTCCATCCCACCGCCCTCGCGGTGCCCGGCAACTTCCTCATCTCTGAGGCCGTCCGCGGCGACGGAGCTGTTCTGCTCAATCGCGACGGCCAGCGCTTCATGCAGACCGTCGATCCCCGTGCCGAGCTCGCCCCCAGAGATGTCGTCGCCCGCGGAATCGCCGCAGCAGATGTCCCGCGCAGGGAGGCGCGCCCGTACTGCTCGACGCCACTGCACTCGGTCGCGGACTTCCTCGCGCGGCGCTTCCCGACGATCGACGCGGCCTGCCGCAGCCATGGTCTCGACTGGTCCTCTGCAGCCCATCCCGGTCACGCCGGCCGCTCACTATTGGATGGGCGGTGTCTGCACCGACACCTGGGGACGCACCTCCGTCCCGGGGCTCTTCGCCGTCGGCGAGGTTGCCTGCACGGGCGTCCACGGCGCCAACCGCCTCGCCTCAAACTCGCTTCTGGAAAGCCTCGTCTTTGCCTGGCGCTGCGCAGAGCTGCTGAGTGCTCACGACTCATCGCTCAATGGAGACTGGCCAGCCCTCGCCCCAACGCCGGAAGTCGTGCTTCCAATCGACGTCGACGAGCAGACCAGATCCTCCGCAACCGTCGATCGAGAGACCTTGCAGCAACTCATGTGGGACTGCGCCGGAATTTACAGGAGCGCGCACCCGCTCGGAGACGCGCTGGGTCACTTGAGCGCCTGGCGATCCGCCGAGGATGGCATCGCCGGGTACGAGACCGCCAACCTCCTCACCCTGGCCAGGGCCGTCGTTCAGGCGGCACTGGCACGTCGCGAATCGCGCGGTGCGCACTTCCGCGAAGACTTCCCGGAGACCTCGCCTGAGTTTCAGCATCAGCTCATCCTTCGCCCGTCCGGTGGCTGTCCCATGCTAGCTCCGCTGCCCGCGGCCAGCGTCGACAACATCGTCCGTCTGGCGCTCGGGGAGGATGCTCCGTGGGGCGATCTCACCTCGCAAACTCTAATCCCACCGGGTGCGCGCTTCGCTGGAGAGCTCGTCGCGCGCGAGCCCGGCGTGCTCAGCGGAGCCGACCTCTTCTCCGTCCGCAATGCGCAACACCGATCCCGCCATCACCACAAGCTTTCATCGTGAAGACGGAGCGGCAGTTCTCGAAGGGGGACATCCTCGCCTCTGTGGAGGGTCCTGCGCGTGGCATCCTCCAGGCCGAGCGCATCGCTCTCAACTTCGTCCAGCGCATGTCAGGCATCGCCACCCTCACCGCACGCTTCGTCGCAGAGCTCGCCGGCACGAAGGCTCGCATCGTCGACACCCGCAAGACCACCCCGGGTCTTCGCCTCTTTGAGCGCTACGCCGTGCGTTGCGGAGGCGGTCACAACCATCGCTTCTCGCTCTCGGACGCTGTCATGGCCAAGGACAATCATCTCGCCGTGCTCCTTGCGGACGGGAAGCGCACGCTTACCGAAGCCCTCCTCGAGGTCCGTTCCGCCCTTCCGCACACCGCACATCTGGAGGTCGAGGTCGACCGGCCCGACCAGATCGAAGCCGTGCTCGCTGCAGGCGTGGACACCATCATGCTCGACAACTTCTCGCTCGAAGATCTCCGCGCTGGCGTGAAGACCATCGCCGGCCGAGCCCTTGTCGAGGCCAGCGGCATCCATCAAGCTCGAGCAGGTCGCCGCCATCGCGCAGACCGGGGTCGACATCATCTCGGTCGGTGCTCTCACGCACAGCGTGCGCTCGCTCGATCTCGGCCTCGACACCAGGCTCGAAAGGCCCGTGTGATCTACCTCGACTCCGCCGCCACGACCCCGGTCCGGCGCGAGGTGCTGGAGGCAATGTGGCCGTACCTGACCGGGGAGTTCGGCAATGCATCGAGCCACCATAGCCTGGGCGAGGCTGCTGCCCGCGCGCTCAGAAGCGCTCGCTCGACCATCGCCGGCATCCTCGGCTGTCGCGCATCTGAGCTCGTCTTCACCTCCGGGGGCACCGAGGCCGACAACCTCGCCATCAAAGGCATCGCTCTCGCCTCACCTCGAGGCCGGCACATCGTCACCACACCTCTCGAGCACGAGGCCGTCCTCGAATCCTGCGACCACCTCCGGCGTCACCACGGCTTTGCTATCACATACCTTCCCGTCGACGGTCTCGGCGTAGTCGATCTCGCCGCCGCAAGCGCAGCGATTCACGCTGAGACAACGCTCTGCTCGGTGATGCTCGCCAACAACGAGGTCGGCACCATTCAGCCCGTCCGCGAGTTGGCGGCCATTGCCCACGCCGTGGACGTGCCCGTCCACACCGATGCCGTACAAGGTGCAGGCGTGCTCGATCTCAAGGTCGGCTCGCTCGGCGTAGACGCGCTCAGCATCTCCGGCCACAAGGTTGGCGCTCCCAAAGGCATAGGAGCTCTCTTCCTGCGCGGCCGATTCGAGGCAGAGCCGGTGCTGCATGGCGGCGGTCAGGAGCGTGGTCGCCGCTCCGGCACCGAGAACGTCGCCGGTGCTGTCGGGCTCGCACGCGCGATGGAGCTCGCCGAGGCCTCCCGCCTCGACCGCAGCTCACGGCTCGCAGGCCTTCGCGATCGACTGATTCGAGGTGTGCTGACAACGGTTCCGGACGCGCTCCTGACCGGGCACCCGACCGAGCGACTTCCCGGCAATGCCTCCTTCTGCTTCCCCGGCACCAGCGGTGAGGCCGTGCTCCTTCAGCTGGAACAACGCGGCATCATCTGCTCAAGCGGGTCGGCCTGCGCGGCCGGCAGGGACCAGCCGTCGCACGTGCTCGTCGCCATGGGCATCGCGCCCGCCATCGCGCAAACGGCCGTTCGCTTCACCCTCGCCGACGACATCACATCCGAGCAGATTGATATCGTCGTTCGAGCTGTCCGCGAGGCCTGCGACGCGGTCCGCGCCATCGCTCGCTGAACTCCACCGCTGACTCAGAAGGACAGACGCGCCCCGAACTGAAATTGCCGAGGGTCGTAAGACGCCGTCTCCTGCCCTGCATTCGTATAAAGCAGGTTTACATCGAGTGTGTTGTTCTTGTTGATCAGGTTGAAGGCATCGGCCGTGACCTGCAGCGCGAAGTCATGCGAAAAGTGGAACGCTCGTGCGACCCGGAAGTCGGTGAACGCGACAAACGGTCGTACCCCCGTGTTTCTTGCAAGCGTTCCGTTGAACGCGCTGCTCGTCACGCCCGCCCCCGCAGGAGCATCGATGTAGCAGGGCACATTGAGGTATCCGGTGGGCGAGAACTTCGAGGCGACCGGGGTGGTCCCGCAGCTCGTCGGGCCACTGTTTCCCGCAACAGCGTTGGGCCGGTCCGTCAGTGGATCGAAGTCGAAGTTTGTATCCGTTCCCGTTACAATATTGAAGGGGCGGCCTGAGGAGATCTCGATGATAGGGGCCACGGTAAATCCGGAAAACACCCCGGGCAGAAACCCCGACCCTGAGATGCGGCCCGAGTTGTACACCCCCGACAGCACCAGCCGGTGCCGCTGGTCAAAGGTCGACGTGGCTCGCTCCGCATTCGGGGTGAAGTTGTTCTGGGGCGCGTCGGCCGTCGAAACGACATCCGTCGAATCGTCGATTGCATGCGACCACGTATACGAGACCAGGAACTCGTAGTTCGCGCTGAACCGCTTGCGCACATTCACCGAAAGCCCGTTATAGCTCGATGTCCCCGTCGTGAGGTTCGGGCTCATGTCGTCGAACGGAACCGGAACACCGACGCCGAGCCCCTCGCCGGCTGCCACCTCACTCGCTAGCGCCACGCACTGGCCCGCACCCTGCGACACCAGGAACTGCGCCAATGATGTATTCAGGCCGGAGCGGCGGAAGAAGTTCAAGAGCGGTGGCGCAACGTACGGCCCGGCAGGTCCCACCCCGCACGGAACCGTTCCCGAAGCCGTAGCCACCGTCAACGGATTCGACGTCGGGCTCGCCACGGAGTTGATATTTCCACCCGGCAGAATACCCGCCGTGCCTGCAGCCACGGCCGCATTCGCAGCACGCCAGTTCGCAACCAGCAACGCCGGGTTCACCGGATTCACGTTCACCGGCCGGTTCAGATGCCGGCCGCCGGTGTTGTTATACGCCACGTTGATCGACAGGTTGCGCCCGAGGTCATGCTCGATCCCGAACGAGATCTGCTGCGCATAGGGCGTTCGGTAATGGAGGTCAGCCGGCAAGCCCGATGGAAGGATCGCGAGCGGGAAGCCCGAAGCAAGGTAGTTCTGGTTAATGAAGAGCGATGCCTGATTGTTCGCGTCGAAGCGCTGCTCCGAAGGCAGGTAGTTCAGACCCGGAACCGGCAGGCAGTTCGCATTTGAGAGCGTCCCCTGAAACGTGTTCGTCGCATTCAGGTTCAGCGGGCTCAGTGTACTGGCAGCTGTGCAAGGAGAACCTCCGGCGAGGATCACCAGCGGAACCGAGTTCCCATTGAATGTGGTGGACTGCGCCTCCAGGTTTCCAGGCGCCCGATCATAGAAGATGCCGTAGTTCGCCCGGATCACCGTCTTCCCGCTACCCCGTGGGTCATACGTGATCCCGATCCGCGGAGCCACATTCTGATTCTGCAACCGGATTCCTTCGCGAATCCCATACGCCCGTTCCGCCGCATAGGTGTTCGCGTTCAGCGCTCCCTGCGTCGGCAGACCCTCGACGTCATAGCGCACCCCGTAGTTCAGTGTCACGTGTGAATCGATGCGCCACGAATCCTCTACAAATGCACCCAGCGCTTTCAGCGAATACTTGTAGCCCGTAATGCCGATGCCCTGAACGAAAGACTGCGGGATACCCAGCCCATAGGCCTGGACAGGAGAAAAGCCCGGCAGACCCGCGAGCGACCCGCTCACATCCGTGGCACTCAGCGCAGAAAACGTGTAGTCGCCACCGCCGTAGAGCTGTCCTGTCTTGATATTGATAGGAATGTAACGGAGGTCAAGGCCCACTTTGGCCGTATGGCCGCCGCGCGTGTAGGTGAAGTTGTCCTGAAGTTGCGTCTGGTCCTCTACCCGGTCCACCGTCGAAAACGGAGTCTTCCCAAAGTACGCAAATCCAGGGATGTTCACCGCGGTGGACGTGCTCTCCGGAGCAAAACGTATCGGATGCTTGGCAAACTGGATCCGAAGCTCGTTGACCTTGTTCGGCCCGATCAGCAGCGTGTGCTGGCCCAGGATGCCGACATCGTGGAACGTCTGAATCGCCGTTCTCGAAAAGGAGTTCTCACCGATATTCTGATTCGCCGCCGACTCCTGGATGCCGGTAATGTTGCTCGGGCTTACATTGACCCGCAAAAGCAGCTGCTGATTCTTGGTCAACTTATGATCGAGCCGCAACGAGTAGACCTCGGTCTTCTCGGAGACAGGGAAGTTCCCGACAAGCGAGTTCAGAGGCTGAAAGGACGCGGGTGTCGCCACGCCCGAAGTCACGAAGTTATTTGGACCGATAAGGCCGGCGAGAAACGCCGGGTTCTTGCCCGTGGTCGCAATGCCTGAGCTCGACCCGACCAGCGCCACGTACTGCGTGATGCCCGGCGTCGTCGCTGGAACGGCACCCAGAAAGGCCGCCTGCTCCGGTGTCCCTTGGATGATCAACGATCCGCCTGGTGCTCCGAAGAACCTGCTCACATCAATATTGTTCAGACCGAAGTTATTCCGTCCGATTACGGAGAAGCCGGTCTCCTGGCGCCTCGTCAGCTCCGCCGCAAAGAAGTAGAACGTCTTGTCCGGAACGATCGCACCGCCAAGGGTGAAGCCCGCCTGCACCCGCGTGTACGCGGGCTGGTACACGGTCGAGAACGGGTTGGTCGCCTGGATGTACCGGTTGCGCAGAAACCCAAACGCACTCGCATGCGTCTGATTCGTGCCTGATTTAGTTACGATATTGACCACACCGCCCGAAGCGCGGCCATACTCCGCGTCGAAGCCGTTCGTGATGATCTGAAACTCCTGCACGGCGTCCTGGGATACCGTGGCCCGCGTGCCCCCGGAGATGTAATCACCCGCATCCGCGCCGTCGATGTTGATCGAGTTCGAGCGCGCCCGCGCGCCGCCGAAATTCAATCCGCTGGTCGGAATTGCTCCAACAGACGGGGCAGCATCGCGCGCGATCTGCGAGTTCGTCAGCGTGAAGTTGATGTAGTTGCGCCCGTTCGTCGGAAGATTTGTAATCCGGAGCTGATCTACCGTCGTCGACTGGGAGCTTCGCTGCGTCTCGATGATCTCCGCCCCGGAGGTCACCGTAACAGTCTCGCTCCCACCCACCACTAACGCCAACGGAAGCTCCGCCTGCTGGCCGGTCGTCAGAACGACGTTCTGCTCGACCAGCTTGCTGAATCCCGGCGAGCTCGCAGTGACAGTGTACGTTCCCGGCGGCAGCTCCAACAGCTGGTAGTTCCCCTGCCCATCAGTAGTAGTGGTGCGCGTCAGCCCCTTCGAAGGATCCGATGCCGTGATGGTCGCGTTCGGGATCACCGCGCCCTGCGGATCGCGCAGTGTTCCATTCAGCTGCGCCGTCGAGATGTTCTGCGAAGAAGCGAGAACCGTCAGCAGAAATAAAAACGCCAAAAAGGAGACGGGAAATAGCCAGGGTTTGCGTGTGAACATGAGCTAAGGCTCCAGGGAGGTGGGTCCGAGGCGCAGGTTTGCAGCGCCTCTTTGCCGTGATTCAGTAACGCGCCGTTCTACATGAACGCACATTCAGTTGCAAGCGGTTTTCGCGGAGTACGACACCTGAACGACATAGGGCCCATCACATGCATCGAACATGACACACGCGCGTAACTCACCCGGAATGGTGCCTAGTGGTCGAAGCAGTACTTTGTGACATGGATGGAACACTCGTGCAAAGCAATTGGCTCCACGCCTCCGCCTGGAAGGACGCCTTCGCCGCTATAGGCATCGAGCTCGAACTCGAGGAGATCCGTCGCCAGATCGGCAAGGGTGGCGACGAACTTATCCCCGTCTTCGTCCCCTGGTGGAGACGATCGGCCGTCGAAGAGCCCCTTAAGACCTACCGCAAGTTCATCTTTCAGCAGGACTATCTCTCTCAAGTGAAGCCGTTCCCCAAGGTGCGCGACCTGCTCCTGCGTCTCAAGGAGGCAGGCATCCGCGTGTCACTGGCCAGCTCCGCCGATAAGGAGGATCTCGAGATCTACAAAAAGATCGCCAACATGCAGGACCTCGTCGAGGAGAGCTCTTCAGCCACTGACTCTGAGCACAGTAAACCGCATCCTGACATCTTTGAGGCCACTCTCAAGAAGCTCGGGCTCCCGGCCAGCAAGGTCCTCGCCCTGGGTGATACGCCCTACGACGCGGAGGCCGCAGGCAAGGCCGGGATCTCTACCGTCGGCGTCACCACCGGCGGCTGGTCCAAGCCGGAGCTCCTCGAAGCCGGCTGCATCGAGGTCTATACCGACGTCGCCGAACTCCTCGACCGCTTCGACAACAGCGCGTTCCTCCGCTAGCTCCTCTCGCCCGACGTCCTCATCGACGCTTGGCTACCCGGAGCACCCACATGGCTTGAGCCATACCGGCAAACCGGCAGCAGCGGGCACTCCGGGCACCGAGGCTCGGCAAACGTGCACAACGTCTGTCCGTGGATCTTGAACAGTGAATGGTGCTCGTCCAGCATCTCCGCCGTCCACGTCTCCGGCACCATCCGCATCAGCAGCTCTTCGGTCCGGCGTGCGTCCGCTCGCGGCGTCAGTCCCAAGCGATGCACCACCCGCAGGTGATTACCGTCGAGCGACATCGCCCGCCGCCGCAGCGTTGAAAAGTTGACCACTGCTGCGGAGACCTGCGGCCCCACCCCTTCAAAGCTTTCCAGCCAGGCGCGGATCTTCTCCGTCCGATAGCTCGCCAGGAAATCGAGCGTAAGCGTCCCATACCGTGCCGTGATCTGCTGCAGAGCCATCTTCAGCCGAGGCGCCTTCACCTCCGGAAACGTGACCACCTGGATCGCCTGCTCGATCTCGGCGACCGAGGCATCCCTCACCGCCTCCCACTCCGGCCCGAACCGTGCCTCGAGATCGCGCATCACCTGCTGCGATGCCGGGGTCTTCGTGCGAGCGCTCAGCAGGGAGTAAACAAACTGCTTCAATGGCCGCCAAGGCACACGAGCAGCAGGCTGCCCGTAGTGCCCCAGCAACAATCGGTGGACATGCGGCAATCGGTCAGGGTCGACCGGCGCAGGAGGCGGCGCGATGTGAGCGTCGGGAAAGAGGCTGTCGTTCATTGCTGTTCGCTTGGATGCCGCGCTAACCGTTGCACGTCACGCCAAGCCGCGGTCCGCTGCCGTCCTCGATACCCCACGCCATGCGCGGTGTATTGTGTGCCAAACCCAGCCGCCCATCCGGCCCAATCAGGATGATGCCGCCATGCCCTCCAAGTCGTCGATAGAGATACGCAATCGCGTCCGTGGCCGCCTCTTGCGGAGTCGCCCCGGCGCCCACGCGATCCACCGCCCACTTGCCCAGAACTAACTTCATGATCGGCTCGCCCCAACCAGTTAGCGAGACCGCTGCAAGCTCGTTGTCCGCGTAGCACCCGCAGCCGATCAGCGAAGAGTCCCCGACCCGGCCGGGCGCCTTCGACAGCGTCCCCCCTGTGCTCGTCGCCGCCGCCAGGTTCCCCTGCGCGTCAATCGCCACTGCGCCTACGGTGTCGTGTGAGATCTCGGTGGGCGGCGTAACCGTAAACTCCGCGTTCCCCGCAAAGATCGTGTCCTTGCCACCCTCCAGCTCTGCGCGCTGAAAAGCCATCAGCCGCTCACGTTCCCGCGCGATGATCAGCTCCGAGTTGTCCACCAGTCGCATCCCGTGCTGCATCGCAAACCGTTCGGCACCCGTCCCCACGAAATACACATGCGGCGAGTGGTCAAGCACCAGGCGGGCCGCCGCAATCGGGTTCCGTATCCGCTCGACGCACGCCACACCACCCGTTCGGAGGTTCTGCCCGTTCATCAGCAGAGCATCCAGCTGCACACGGCCATCCCTCGTCAGGAACGATCCGCGTCCCGCATCAAAGGTCTCGTCGTCTTCCATGCTCATCACCGCGCTCTGGACCGCGTCCACCGCCGAGGCACCTCTGGCCAGTTCCGCGTACCCGGCCCTCAGCGCCGCTGCGATCCCGCGTTCGTGTGCCGCAACCGCGTCGTCCGGCATAGCCCACGCGCCGCCATGGATCAGAAGAATGGGAGTCGTCGTGCTCATCGCATCTCAGTCTACGAGAGAAGCTGCCGTGGAGAACCGGACGCGATGCCTTCCACCGTGATCGCCGCCATGAACTACAACCCCGGGACGCGCGTGCTCATGATCGCGTACCGCGGCAACCGTGGCCGCTATCACTACTTCGACGTGCCGCCCGAGGTCTGGGCCGACTTCCAGGCCGCCAAATCGAAAGGCACCTACCTCAACGAAACCTTCAAGGCCAAGGGCTATCGCTACGAGAAGGTCCAGGCGACGCCAGAGAGCAAAGACCCGTGATTCCTACCGTTGCATGGCGCCCGACGGCACCAGCTTGCGGCGCTCCGTCTCGAGATAGGTGTACCGGATCCGATGGATCACCGTGATCGTCGAAAACGCCGCCAGCACCCATAGCGCAGGCGCCATCACGCCCCAGTGATTGAACAGCGCTCCCAGGATCACGAGCACGATGCGCTCCGGCCGCTCCATAAATCCAACCTTGCAGGACCCGATCAGTGCCTCGGCACGCGCACGCGTGTAGCTCACCATCAGCGAAGCCGTCATCACAAACGCCACCAGCACCACGTAAAAGAATCGGTTGCCGCGAGCGTAAAAGACCAGCAGGCCGAAGAACAGCGCCACGTCCGAGTAGCGGTCGATCACCGAATCGAAAAACGCTCCGAACACCGAAACCTGGTTCGTCTGCCGCGCAACCCGGCCGTCCACCATGTCGAAGATGCCTGCGCCGATGATCACCAGCCCCGCATACAGAAACATGCGGTCCGCATTTCCCGCCCGCGCATACCCAAAGAAGAACGCGGCCACGATGTTGATCAACAGGCCGATAAATGTGAGCGTGTTCGGAGATATGTGTGAAAGCGCCAGACCGTTAACGATCTTCTGCAGCAACCAGCCGCTGCCCTTCCCGAATGCGCTCGTCCAGGTCATCTCTGTGCAAAATCCAGTTTAGCGCAGGGCCGCCGACTGAACACCGGAGCCCCCTGGCCAAAGCGCCAGCATGGGGCGCATCCGCACTGAGGCCAGCGACCTCTCACCGCACCCGATCTCCCGAGCTACTCCTCGCTCTCGTGAATCGTCGCCAGCTTCAGGATCTCAAGCTCACGCTTGCCGTTTGGCGTTACCACGGTCGCGACGTCGCCGATCTCCTTGCCCACCAGCGAGCGCCCGATCGGGGAGGTCGTCGAGATCAGCCCCTTCGCCACATCCGACTCTTCGCTCGTCACCAGCTTGTACGTCAGCTCCTCGTTCTTCGTCGAGTCGAACACCACCACCGTCGAGCCGAAGCCCACCTTGTTATGCGGAATATTTGCCAGGTTCACCATCGCCAGCTCACCCATGCGCTTCTTCAGCTGCCCCAGGCGCGCGTTCACAAACTCCTGCCGCTGCTTGGCCATGTGGTACTCGGCGTTCTCGGAAAGATCACCCAGGGCAACCGCCTTCTTGATCTCTGCCGGGAGCTCGGTCGTCAGCTCGTACTCCAGCTGCACAATCTCCTCTTGAAGCTTCTTCTTGATGTGTTCAGGCATGCGTAACTCTTTGCTTTGCCGGCCCGTGCGCCCTTTGGCCGCGGTGGCAGATGGGAGTGAAAAGTCGATTATACGGGGATCGGCTTCCCTCCAACCCCAATACCTACCCGCTTATCCCTCGGACTCCGGCGGCGCCGGCAGCAAGGCCGGCGCGTCTCTGCTCAGGAACGCCTCCAGCAGAAGAACCGCCGCGACCTGGTCGATGATCTCCGTCCGTTCCTGCCGGCCGCGCTTCCCGCCCCGCCTCCCCTGCGTGCGATCCAGCAGCTCGTGCGCTTCCACAGTCGTCAGGCGCTCATCCAACAGATGAAAGCGCACCCCCGCACTCTGCCCCTCCAACGCCCGCGCGAAGCCCTCCGTTTTCGCAGCCTGCGGGCTCATCTCTCCCGAAGCATGGAGCGGCAGCCCGATCACCACGTCCGTCACACCGTGCCGCCGGATCAAGCGCGCAATCGACCTCACATCTGCACGGAGGTTGGTGCGATAAAGCGTCATCAGCGGCTGGGCTGTATACCCCAGCGGATCCGCGAGGGCAATGCCCACCCGCCGATCTCCCACATCAAGCGCCATCACCCGTCCCGGAGCTTCCGCCCTCGGTTCCGGCAAGCGGTCCGCATCATGCGACTCGTCATCGTGGCGATCCGGCACCTCCCCATTCTACGGAGACAGGCGTCGCCGCACCCTCTCCACTTAGAATGAAGTCCCGGCCAACCGCGGGCATGGAGAAGCATTGAAGACCCTTCGGCTGCTTGCCATCCTTGTTCTCCTCTTTGGAGCTCTCGCTGTCTATCTCTTCGTCGCGCCATTCGGCCCTTCGCGAGAGACCCTGGTCGACATCCCCTCGGGCACCGGGACCACCCGCATGGCCGCCCTCCTTGAGGAACACGGCGTCATCCGCTCCCGATACGGCTTCGACCTCCTCCGGGTGATCAAGCACGGCCGTCTACGCGCGGGGGTCTACCGCTTCGACCACCCCACTTCCATGCGCGAGGTCTACGCCCGCATCGCCCGCGGCGACGTCTACACCCGCACCCTGGTTATTCCACCTGGATACAACATCTTCGATATCGCCCAGGCCGTCGAGCAGGCCGGCCTTGGCTCGCGGGAAGTCTTCCTCGCCGCCGAGCGTGCCCACGCCGACCTCATCCAGGCCCGCAGCCCTGGCGCCACTTCGCTTGAAGGCTTCCTTTACCCCGATACCTATCGCTTCAGCCCGCACACCACGCCCGAGACGATGCTTCTCACCATGGTCAAGCGCTGGGATCGCGCCGCCCTCCAGCTGCAGGCCACAGGTGGGGCCTGGACCCCGTACCTCCCTGGCCAGGAGTCCGCCGACGCCATCGACTGGAAGGCACTGGTCACCATGGCCTCCATCATCGAGAAAGAGGTCGCCGACCCGCACGAACGTCCCCTGGTCGCCGGCGTCTTCGTCAACCGCCTCCGCAAGGACATGCCTCTCCAAACCGATCCCTCCGTCATCTACGCCGCACTTCTCTCAGGTCATTACCGTGGCACCATCTACGCCTCCGACCTCCAGGCCGACTCCGCCTACAACACCTATCGCCACACGGGCCTTCCTCCCGGCCCTATCTGCAACCCCGGCTTGGAGTCCCTGCTCGCCGCCCTCTCTCCCGCCCGGACTGACTACCTCTACTTCGTCAGCGACGCCGCCGGACACAGCCGGTTCGCCGCAACTCTCGACGAGCAGAATCGAAATGTCGTCGCATACCGAAGGTCTGCCGCTCGCTAAGTTTCGGGCAGGCCGCACTTACCTGCGACCCTGAGCTTTCGAGCCGTTTGTCCGTTCCCACCATCTAATCCACGACCACCCAGCCCCTGCACCTCGCCGAAACAGCTTTCGCGGAGGCAGAAAGATATACTGACTGTTCGTGCTGATGAGGAAATCCCTGTCCTGTCTGTTGCTTCTGCTGGCCCCGGCCCTCACCGGGTGTCTGACGCGAACACACCTCGTCCGCAAGGCCCGGCGTGCCGATGTCGTACAGGATGCAACCCTGGATCAGCTCGTCTCCAGGATGAACGCCGCAGACGATTCCATCCAGACGATGAACGCCAGCGTCGAGATCGCCGCCAGCACCGGCGGCGCCCATACCGGCGAGATCAAGGAGCACACCAGCCTCCGCGGTTACATCTTCCTCCGCAAGCCCCAGGAGCTTCGGGTCCTCCTTCAACTTCCCTTGATCGGCAGCAAGGCCCTCGACATGGTCAGCGACGGCAAGACCTTCAAGCTGCTCATCGGAGGTCCAAAGGAACGCGCCGTCGTCGGCACCAACGAGGTCACCGAGCCCTCACCGAACGGTCTCGAAAACCTCCGTCCCTTTGTCTTCTTCGACGCCCTGCTCGTCAAAAGGCTCGGCCCCGACCAGGTCGTCTCTCTCACCCAGGACGTCCGTGTCATCGAGCCGGCCGACAAAAAGAAGGACCTCATCGAGGAACCGGACTACGACGTCGCCATACTCGCCCAGCCCCAGGGCCAGACCGTGCACACCGAGCGCGTGGTCCACATCAGCAGAACCAACCTGCTCCCGTATCAGCAGGATATCTACGACGCCAGCGGCCGCGTCGCCACGCGCGCCACCTACTCCAACTACCAGAGCTATGGCGACATCAAGTTCCCCAATCTCATCGTCATCACACGTCCGCTCGACGAGTACACCCTCACCCTTACCATCACCAAGATCGCGTTCAACGAAAAGCTCGAAGACGACCAGTTCGAACTCAAGATCCCCGACAACATCCCCATCCAGCACGTGAAGTAGACGCTATTCCAGATACACCGGACCGCCGGGCTGACGTCGCAACCAAGTCGCTTCCATTGAGTGCCCGGATCAGCTCCCAGCTCTACAATCCCGCACGCGAAGCATGCTCGCGGATCGCCGCATTGATCTCCAGCGCCAGATCGAGCGCACGCCGCCCATCCGCCCCGCTCACCACCGGCTCGCCTCCGGTACGCACCGCCCTGAGAAACGATTCGATCTCAAGCCGCAGCGGCTCGCCCTCCTCCACATTCACCTTCTTCAGGGAAAGCCCGGGGCTCGGGTGACCACCCTCTTGCAGCCGCTGGCTCATCAACGCCAGCTGCGCCGGGTCGATCCCCGCGGCAGCCGTCACGTCGATCATCAGCAGATCCTTTCGGGCAAAGTCCAGCGATAGGTACTGGTAGGGCTGAAAGAACCGCAGCTTCCGCACGCGTTCCGTGCTCACCCGGCTCGCCGTAAAGTTCGCGATACACCCATTCTCGAACTCCACCCTCACATTCGCGATGTCCACCTTGCGCGACAGCACCGGCAATCCCACCGCGCGTATCTCGCGCACCGGAGACGGCACAAAGCTCAACACGATATCCAAATCGTGAATCATCAGGTCCAGCACCACGTCCACGTCGAGCGATCGCGGCGTAAACACGCTCAGCCGGTGCGCTTCGAAGAACATCGGTCGAGTCAACTGCTCGCGCGCCGCCAAGACCGCAGGATTGAATCGCTCCAGGTGGCCCACCTGCACCAGCGCTCCGCCCGCTTGCCCCGCTTGCAATATCCGGTCCGCGTCCTCGAGCGACCCCGCCAGCGGCTTCTCGATCAGGGAGCCTACACCGCGCTCCAGCAGCAGCTCCGCAGCGGCCGCATGGCTCTCTGTCGGGACGCATATGGACGCCGCATCCGGCACCCCCGCCCCTTTCAGCGCCTCCGCGACCGAACGGAACCCCGCAACACCGAAGTCCGCCCCCGCCCGCGCGAGCGCCTCCCCATTAGGGTCGATCACCGCGGCCAACTCGACGGGAGCACCGCTCGAGGCAAGCTCGCGGTACACCCGGAGATGATTTCGTCCAAATGCGCCCGCACCCACCACAAACACGCGAGCTGACCGGCGCGTGTCCTCCACTACTTACTGGAAGCCTGTGTCGCCACCGGCCCTTCCACCGCCTTCCGGCAACGCCCATACAGCTCCAGGAGCTGGGCCACCTGGTCCTCGGGCTTACTCGCCGATGCCACGCCAAAGCCAGTGGAGCCCGGCGACTTGCTGCCCACATGGGCAACGGATGCAACAAACTTCAGCAGGTCCAGCGCGATATCTTCTGTACGTCGCGCCGTGGTTGCGGGGGTCGATTCCATGCAATCTCCTCGTTTCATTCACGATGGTATCGGTCCCCCGCAACACCGTGCAAATGCCGCAACTGCGCTACTCCATCCGTCGTGTGGAGACACGCAGCCCGCACAGGATCTCGTAAGCGATCGTCCCCGCCAGTTCCGCATGGTCCTGGGCCGAGACTCCGTCTCCCAGCAGCATCACCTCGTCCCCCACAATCACCTCTGATATTCCACTCACATCCACGGTCGTCAGGTTCATCGAGATCCGCCCCACGATCGGCGCCCGCCTGCCCCGAACCATCACCCACCCGCCCGGTCGCGCGTCGGTCGACGAAAGCTCACGCCGCAACCCATCCGCATACCCAACCGGCACGAGCGCCACCCGCATCTTCCGAGCCGCCGTAAAGGTGCTGTTATACCCGATCGCCGCTCCCGGCTCTAACTCCTCGAGCGCCACGATCTGCGATCTCCACGTCAGAACAGGCTGCAACCTCCGCAGACAGCCCTCCGCGCCCTGAAGCGGGAGACTATACCCATAGAGACCCAGCCCCGCGCGCGCCATCGGCCTCGCCCCGAACCTCTCTGCGGCTTCTGCCAGCCAGGGCAGTGCACTGCCCTCATCCACCGTCGACGTATTCCCCACATGCATCCACTCGACATGCAGCCCGCCCGCGCCGATCTGCTCCAAAGCCGACTCAAACCTGGCCCTCTGCAACAGCGTCACAGGCGAGCCGGCGACCTCGGCCGAAGCAAAGTGCGTCATCACGCCTGTGATCCGCACCTCGGGCCACCGTCGCGCCTCCTCGAGCAATCTGTCGAGCGGCTCTCCCGGCACCACACCCTGGCGCGACATCCCCGTGTCAATCTCCAGGTGCACCTCAGCCTCCGTCCCGCAAGCGCGCGCGGCTGAGGCCAGCCACCGGATCTGCTCCGCGGTCCACACGACTGCTGTCAGCCCGTTCTCCACCAGCGCTCCGGCATCCCCCGGCAGCATGCCGCACATGACCAGGATCCGAGGGCCAGCTTTCCCCGGTCCGAGAGTTCGTGAAACCGCGTCCCGGACACGGACACCCTCCTCCGCGTCCATCACTCCCAGCCACCGAGCTCCCGACTGAACCAGCACCGGCGCACAGATCTCCACGCCATGCCCATACGCATCGGCCTTGATCACGGCCATCACCGGAAGTCTGCTTCCATCCACCGTGGCTGCATCCACCAGCACGCCGTAGTTAAGCTCGCAGCCGCTCCGAAGAAATCTCGAGCCAGCTCTTTCCAATCGGCATTCTGCCCCTATCCTACCGTCCTCACCGGCCACCCACTCCAGGCGTCGCAAGTTCATTCCCTTCCTCGGTTCCGGTGTGATACAAGGAAGCGCTCCGGTGTAGACGGTCGGCGACTCCAGCCCGCTCCCCCGCGTATCGCTCCTGTGAGGTGCAACATCGTGATCAGAATGAATGGGAATTCACCGGCTCGCCGGCAGCGACTCCTTGCAGCCACGGCCCTCACCCTCGCCAGCGCTCTCGCGCCGCTCGGCTGCAGCAGCGGCGGAAGCTCCGATCCCCTCGCCAATCTCAAGAAGCAGCAGGCCGCAAACGCCGGCAACTTCTCCAACACCGTCTTCCTCGGTGACTCGCTCACCGCCGGCTACCAGAGCGGCTCCCTACTTGATACGCAGCAGGTTCACGGCTGGGCCAACCTCCTGGCCGCCCAGGCCAGCTTCAACATTCTGCTCCCGCTCATCGCACCTCCCGGCGCACCCAATGTCCTCCAGCTCGTCAGCGTCGGACCTCCGCCCGTCATCGTCACTTCCACCGGCACCACCTCCGGCCGCGACGACTTCGCCGCCCAGCCCACCGATCTCGCCGTCCCCGGCGCCTTCCTTAACGACATCCTCAACACCGTCCCGCTCGTCACCCCCGCCGCCGGCCAGCAGCAGCTCAATCAGCTGGTGCTCGGCTTCCCCGGTCTCGGCTACGGTGAGGCCCTCAGCCAGGCCGGCCGCGCCGCCAAGATGCAGCCCACCACCATCTTTCTCTGGGCCGGCAACAACGACGCCCTCGTCGCCGATCTCACCGGCTCCCCAGCCTCGATGACCAGCGTCACGAACTTCACGGCGCAGTACCAGGCACTCATCCAGTACCTCACAAGCAAGACCCCGGCACACCTCGTCATCGCCAACATCCCCGACGTCACCGCCGTCCCCTACCTCCAGCCCGCCGCGCTCATCCTCGCCGAGTACTCCGCCGCTACCGGCGTGCCAATCCCCGTCCTCAGCGCGCTTCTCGGCATCACCGCCGGCGACTTCGTCACCCCTGAAGGCCTCACCGAGATCCCCCTCATCTTGGGCGGCAAGCAAGCAGGCCCCCTCTCCGACGCCGGCGTCCTCTCGGCCGCAGAGGTCGTCACCGTCAAGGCCCAGGTCACCGCCTTCAACCAGGTCATCTCTCAGCAGGCCCAAGCCGCCGGAGCCACCCTCGTCGATATCAACGCGCTCTTCGCCCAGATCACCGCCTCCGGCCTCACCATCAACGGCTACACCGGTACGACCAGCTTTCTCGGCGG
Source organism: uncultured Acidobacteriaceae bacterium (assembly GCA_963850375.1). Taxonomy (GTDB): domain Bacteria; phylum Acidobacteriota; class Terriglobia; order Terriglobales; family Acidobacteriaceae; genus Edaphobacter. The sequence continues at coordinate 587,729 of CAWKKV010000002.1, forward strand.
CTTCTTCTCGCTCGACGGCATCCACCCCAGCAACACTGGCTTTGCCGTCGTCGCCAACAAGTTCATCGACACCATGAACAGCAGCATCAACACCAAAATCGCCGACGTCGATCTCTCCCCGGTTGCCGCCGCCGACCCTCTCTGGCCCACCAACCTCCTCAAGACCACCGGCGGCAAGGCCATCCCCATGCCAGCCGCCGCAGGCAAGTCTCTCGACTGGATGGCAGGCCGGCGCTAAGCGTTCCGCTTCAGGTAAAACAACGCCTCCTTCAGATCCTCTGGCGGTACCACCCGCCGGATGTAGTCCTCCAGCCGCTGCCCGTCTCTCGCGTCGAACCTCGCAGCCAACACCCGCGGCTCGCGCATCCGGTCAATCCGAAAGCTGCGGAAGTCGTCCCGCAGCTCACACCATGCAACCAGCGTCCAGACCCCGCCCCAGAAGTACAGCGCCAGGGGTCGAACCGCGCGATCCTTCGTCTCCGCCCCATCCTCCCGTAGGTAGTCGAACCGCAGAAGTCGGCGCCCGGCGCACGCCTCGTGCAGAGTGTCCAGCCGCTCTCGCATCGCAGGCACCATCTGGAACCGCGGCGCATACAGCAGGATCGAATCGAGCCTCTCCCGCAGCTCCGGGGGCAAGACCGCCTCGATCCGCTGCAATGCCTGCTCGGCCGCAGCGGCGCTCTCCGCGCCACCCCACGCCCGCACCAGCCGCGCTCCCAGCACCAGTGCCGTCAGCTCTTCGCGCGTAAACATTAGGGGCGGCAGGTCCAGGTCGCGCCGCAGCGTATACCCAACCCCCGCCTCGCCCTCGATCGGCATCCCCGAAAGCTGAAGATCGCGCACATCGCGGTACACCGTCCTGATCGAAACCTCGAGCTTCGCCGCCAGTCGCTGCGCCGTCAGCAGCCGTCCCGAACGCAGCAGCTGAACAATGCGAAAGAGGCGGTCGGCACGGCGCATGGCCTCGATCCTAACGCCTCTCCACGCCGCCTCTCAGTGCTGATGCAAGCCGATGTGGTTCCCCTCCGAATCCACCACGCACGCATACGACCCGAAGCCGCCCGGGATCACCGTCAACGGCACCAGCACCGATCCGCCGATTTCCTCCACACGGCGGAGCGCATCTTCGAGGATCCCGTCCGCGTTCAGGTAGATCAGCGTGCCCGTTATCCCAGGCCGGTGCTGCGGCCGGCACACGATCGCCCCGCCCACGCCCGTCTCGCTCGCCGGGAACATGGCCATGCGGTCGCGATAGGTCCCCACATGCAGCTTCGTTCCCAGCAGCCGCTCATAGAAGCTCACCGCTCGGTCCAGATCCTCTGACGGGATCTCAAACCAGTTCGCCGCATCCCGTGGCGTCATCGTCGCTTCGCTCATCTCACTCTCCTTGGGTACTGCTGGGAGCGAGCATAAGAAACCTCTGCTGACAGCGTCCTGTCAGCAGTGTGTCGAGGTACGATCTGTGCCCTTCTTGGCTGCCTCCGCATTGAAACAGCGGCATCTGCTCTTCAGCAGGCTTCTAGTACCCACCGTCCCCACTGTCACCGCTCGCCAGGTTCTCGAAGCGCGTGTAGTCCGAAAGGTACGCGAGCTGCACGCTGCCCGTAGGCCCGTTGCGCTGTTTCGCAATGATGATCTCGGCCTTGCCCTTCAGATCCTCGTTCTCGCGATCGTAGTACTCCTCGCGATGGATGAAACACACCACGTCCGCATCCTGCTCGATCGATCCCGACTCACGCAGATCCGATAGCAGCGGCTTCTTATCGCCCGTCCTCTGCTCCGATCCACGCGAAAGCTGCGACAGGCTCACCACCGGCACGCGTAACTCCTTGGCCAGCGCCTTCAAGCCGCGCGAGACCGCCGAAACCTCCTGGTTGCGATTCTCAAAGCCGCGCTTCCCCGGTCCCGAGGTTCCGCTCATCAGCTGGAGGTAGTCGATCACGATCAGGTCCAGCCGGCCCTCCTGCTGCCGCAGCCGCCGCGCCTTCGCGCGCATCTCCGGCAGCGTGATCCCCGGCGTGTCGTCGATAAACATCTTCGACTCCATCAGCCGCTCCAGCGCAGCCAGCAGCTTGCCCTTGTCCTCCCTTGGCAGAAATCCCGTCTGGATCTTGCGCGAGTTCACCATAGCTTCGCTCGCCAGCATTCTTCGCAGCAGCGACTCCTTGGACATCTCGAGCGAAAATACCGCCACCACCTTGCCGTCGCGAACAGCCGCGTTCTGTGCGATATTGATCGCCCACGCGGTCTTCCCCATCGAAGGCCGCGCCGCAATGATAATCAGCTCCGATTCCTGCAGCCCACTGGTCATGCGGTCGAAGTCGATGTAGTGCGTCGCCAGCCCGGTGATCTCGCGTCCCTGCTCATACAGCGCATCGATCGACCCAAACGAATTCGCGACAATCTCCCCAATCCCCGAGAATCCGCGCTGGATCGCCGAATCCGCAACCTCGGCCAGCCGAGCCTCGACGTCGCCCAGCACATTGGTTGCGTCCTCCCCCTGGTCCGCTGCACGGCTCGCACCATCGTTGAAGATCGCCATCAACTGCCGCAGGAGGCTCTTGTCCTTCACGATGCGGACATAGCTCTCAATATTCAGGTTCCGCGGAATCCCCTCCGACAGGTACGCCAGGTACGACGCCCCGCCGATCGAATCCAGCTCCTTCTTCTTCGAAAGCGCATCCATCACGGTCAGGTAATCGACCGCGTGCCCTACCGCAGCCAAATCCAGCATCGCCTGGTAGATCCGACGGTGCGAGTCGAGCGCGAAATCGTCCGCGCGCAGCTTCGCCGTCGCATCCGAGATCGCCACCGCATCCAGCAGCATCGCACCCAGAATCGCGACTTCGTTATGAATGGAAGAGGGAAGCCCCTCGGACGGCGAACTTAGCTGAGCGATCGTAGCCATGCATCATCGAGACTAGTCGGAGTCACCGGCAATCGAGACAGATTATTCAGAGCTCCATAAGTGACTCTCCCCACTCAGCTTGGAAGCACTGGCCTGTGGACGCGCTGTGTAAAGCAGGTCTCTACCGCTTCGACTTGTACTCCTGAAACAGCTCCGGGAACTGCGCCACCAGCGCCGCCGTCTTTGGAACATCGCAGATCTGGATATACGGGTTGTTCGGATTCTTCTCCGCGTAATCCTGGTGGTAATCCTCGCCCTTGTAGAACGCCTTCAGGGGCACCACCTGCGTCACAATCGGCTTCGGAAACGTATGCGCCGCATCGAGCTGCGCGATATAAGCCTTCGCCACGCGTTCCTGCTCCGGCGTCGTGAAGAAGATCGCCGATCGATACGACGTACCCACATCCGGCCCCTGCCGGTTCAGTTGCGTCGGATCATGCACCACCGAGAAGAAGATCCGCAGCAGCGTCCCGTAGCTCACCCTGCTCGGGTCGAACACCACCTCGACCGCCTCCGCATGCCCCGTGCCTTCGCTCGACACCTGATCGTACGTCGCCGTCTGCGCCGTACCACCCGAGTAGCCCGCCGTCGTCGCGGTCACACCCTTCACGCGCTGAAACACCGTCTGCACACCCCAGAAGCACCCACCCGCAAACACGGCCTTCTCCTCGTGTGTCGTCGCTTGCGCCTCATCGATCGCCGGAGCGACGATCGGTTCCTTCCGAACAGCCTGTGCCATGGCAAACCTCTTCCATCCGAAAAAGCCTACAACAAGCAGCAATACCAGCAATCCCAATCGAGTCGCCTGGCCCATAAGCCTCCTGCGTCAATACCCTGAGATTGGACGCGCACCCGGGGCCGGCGATGCGAAATCCTGGGCTCGCCCGGGCGCAAGTACCCACGTTGTCGTCCTACCCACATCCCTCTACCATGGTCGTTTGGCAGTCTCAGTTCGCCACCACGGAGAAGACTCATGGCTAATCAGAAGTTTCTCGACGTCCCGCCCGTCGCCCAGCGCGACAAGGCCTCCTTCGAGCTCCTCCGCGTCTGGATCGCCGAAAAGGGACAGCACGTCAGCCTTCGCTCCGGCGTCTGGGACGATCCCGCCTACTGGGGCATGATGCTCGCCGACCTCGCCCGCCATATCGTCAAAGCCCACGCCCTCCAGGACACCGCCATCGATGAAGAAGACTTCCTCGAGCGCCTCCGCCAGGGCTTCGAGACAGAGATGGACAACGAGACCGGTGAAGCCGCGGGCGAGATCGTGAACTGAGCCTCGCTCGTTAGGCGGCGCCCAGCGCCATCTTCCGCGCCTGGATCTCGATATACACGTGGATCAGTCCCACAGCCGCCGGAGTCACGCCAGGGATCCCGCTCGCCTGGCCTAACGTCGCCGGCCGCACCCGGGACAGCTTCTCCTCCATCTCACGCGAAAGCCCGCTGATCCCGCTGTAGTCGAACCACGCCGGAATTGCCGTCCCTTCCGCCGCCTTCAGCTTCTCCATCGACCGCCGCTGCTGCTCGAGATACCCCGCGTACTTGATCTCCGTCTCGACCGTCTTCCACTCGTTCCGCACCCAGACCGGCAGCGCGAGTCCGGCAGAGTCGCTCTTCGAAGCGATCGCCTCCGTCCACACCCGCATCTCCGGCCCTCGCGTCGCAAGCAGCCCCTGGACCACCGGCAGCAGATCCTCGATCGAAAGCTCCGGCCGCCGCAGTACCTGCGCCAGCGGCATCCCCACCAGCTTCGCCGCATCCCCCGTCACCTTCTCCGCAATACCTGGTACCAGCTCCGCCGCCTGCAGCCGTGAGCCCTCCAGCACTTCGGCCAACCCCGCGGCACGCACCTGCCGCGCCTCAAACTCTGCCCAGGTCCCGTCGTCGATCAGCCCCAGCCTTCGCCCATATCCCATCAATCGCCGGTCAGCATTATCGATTCGCAGATGCAGCCGGTACTCCGCCCGCGAGGTAAACATCCGGTAAGGCTCATTCGTCCCCTTGCTGATCAGGTCATCGATAAGGATCCCGATGTACGCTTCCGTGCGGTCAAGCGTAAACGCCGCCTCGCCTCGCACCGCCAGCGCCGCATTGATCCCCGCCATCAGACCCTGGCCCGCCGCCTCCTCGTACCCGCTCGTTCCGTTGATCTGCCCCGCCAGGAACAGCCCCGCAATCGACTTCACCCGCAGTGATCGGTCCAGCTCCCGCGCGTCGATCGCGTCATACTCAATCGCGTATCCCGGCCGCAGCAGCTCCGCCCTGTCCAGCCCCGGGATCGAGTGCACCATGTCGGCCTGCACTTCCATCGGCAGGCTCGTCGACATCCCGTTGATGTACACCTCGTGCGTGTTCAGCCCCTCCGGCTCCAGGAAAAACTGGTGCGAAAGCTTATCCGGGAAGCGCACAATCTTGTCCTCAATCGAAGGGCAATACCTCGGCCCCACCGCCGAGATCTGCCCCGAATACATCGGCGAACGATGGACGTTCTCCCGAATCAGCCGCAGCGTCTCCTCGGTGGTCGTGGCAATGTGGCACGAGATCTGCCGCAGCGGAATCTCCTTCGTCCGCAGGCTGAATGGTGTCGGCTCCGCATCTCCCGGCTGCTCCGGAAACCGGGCCCAATCGATCGTCCGCCCATCGAGCCGCGGCGGCGTGCCCGTCTTCAGCCTGCATCCTCCAAGTCCAAGCGCCTTCAGGCTCTCGCCCAGCAGCACACTCGCCGGCTCACCCGAGCGCCCCGCCGTGTATTGCTGCTCTCCGCAATGGATCAGCCCATTCAAAAATGTGCCTGTCGTGATTACAGTTGCCCCCGCCAGCACGGTCCGGCCGTCCCGCAGCCGCAACCCGCGCACCACCCGCCCTGCAGGGTCTTCCGCCGTCGGTGCGCGCTCCTCGATTACGACGTCGACAACCTCGGCCTGCTTGATATGCAGGTTCGGGACGTTCTCCAAAAGCTCCCGCATCCGCACCCGGTACAGCGCCTTGTCGCACTGCGCCCGAGGGCTCCACACCGCTGGCCCGCGCGATGTATTCAGCAGCCGAAACTGGATCCCCGTCTGGTCCGCGACCTCGCCCATAATGCCCCCCAGCGCGTCGATCTCCCGCACCAGGTGCCCCTTCGCGATCCCCCCGATCGCCGGATTGCACGACATCTGCGCAATCAGGTCGAGGTTGAGCGTAAACAACGCCGTTCGCAGACCCATACGCGCGGCCGCCACCGCAGCCTCGCACCCCGCGTGCCCCGCTCCCACCACCACCACATCGAACTGTTCCGTAAAACTCACACCCTCTATCTTATCGCTGCGGACCTGCCCAACCCCTACAATCGCCACCATGCCCAGCCTCCCGATCTCCGCGTCTGCCGCCGCGCTCGCCCTCGCCACTCTCGGACAAGCGCAGAGCCCCAACGGCTGCCGTCACGCAAGACCCCGCCCCGGACAAAGCCTTTCCCGCCGCAATGCACACCGTGCAGATCCCCAGCCACGGCGCCCTCCTCAACGGCTTCGTCTACGTCGCCTCCGGCCCCGGCCCGCATCCCGTCGTCATCCTCCTCCACGGCTTCCCTGGCAACGAGCGCAACCTCGACCTCGCCCAGGCCATCCGCAGAGCAGGCTGGGACGTCCTCTATTTCAACTACCGCGGCTCCTGGGGCACACCCGGGGCCTTCTCCTTCAGCCACTCCCTCGAGGACACCGCCTCCGCCATCGCCTGGCTTCGCACCCCCACCACTGCGAAACAGCTTCGCTCTGACCCGTCAAAGATCGTGCTCATCGGCCACAGTATGGGAGGCTTTATGGCAGCGTATTCCGGAGCCCAGGATCCAGGCATCCGCGCCGTCGCCCTCATCTCCGCTGCAAACTTCGGCGGCATGGCCGCTGCCGCCAGATCCCACAACGAAGCCGCCGCTCCCAAAGACATCGCCACTCACCTTGCCGCCGAAGGCATGGCGCCCCTCGCCGGCTGCACTCCCGACAGCCTCGCCCACGAGCTCCTGGACCACGGAGCAGAATGGAACATCAGCAGTCTCGGCCCGAAGCTCGCCCCACGTCCCGTCCTCATCGTCACCTCCGACGATGGCTCCGAGCCCTCCAGCGCCGCCCTCGCAGAAGGCCTCGACAAAGCCGGCGATCACGCCGTCACCAAGATCCACATGCCCACCGACCATCCCTACTCCGACCACCGCATCGAGCTCGAGAAGACTGTTCTCGATTGGCTCACGAAGCTCGACTGAGACCTCTCATCTCCACCCGCGAGGTACCCGCATGATCTTTGCCGGAAACGTCATCGGCTTCATCCCCACCCGCAACGCCGAGCAGGCGCGCAGCTTCTATGAGGGCGTCCTCGGCATGCAGTTTCGCAGCGACGACAGCTTTGCCCTGGTCTTTGACGCTGGCGGAACCATGATCCGCGTCGTTCGTGTGGGGCAGTTCACACCCGCCCCCTTCACGATCCTCGGCTGGGAGGTCGCCAGCGTCGAAACGGCCGTTCCGCAGATGTCCTCGGCCGGCATCACTTTTGAGCGCTTCGGCCTCCCGGGTCAGCGCGAGAACGGCATCTGGGACACCCCCGGCGGAGCAAAGGTCGCCTGGTTCAAGGACCCCGACGGCAACGTGCTCTCCATCTCCGAGCACCCGTCCGCCTGACCTCACTTCAACGGCTGGAGATCACCCAGCATCGTCGGCAGCAGCTCCGACACCGTCGGGTGGATATGTACTGCGCGCTGCATCACCGTGTAAGGCGCATCCGCATACATCACGTCAAGAAACGTGTGGATCGTCTCGTCTCCGCCTGTCCCCAGGATCGACGCTCCCAGGAGCTTCTTCGTCTCCGCGTCCACGAGCACCTTCATGAAGCCTAGGCTCTCACCCTTCTCAAGCGCCCGGTTCACTCTCGTCATCGGCCTCGTCCCCATCAGCGCCGGACGCCCGGACTTCCGCACCTCCGCCTCGGTCATACCCACCCGTCCTAGCGGCGGATCCATGTACATCGCATACGCCATGATGCGGTCGCTTACCTTTCGCGGATCGTCATCCAGCAGATTGGCCGCTACGATCTCGTAGTCGTTGTAAGCCGTGTGCGTAAACGCACCACGACCGTTACAATCTCCCATCGCCCAGATCCCGTCAACATTGGTCCGTAGCTGGTCATCCACCAATATGTAACCCTTCTCGTCCACAGCAACCCCGGCCTTGTCCAGCCCAAGGTCATCCGTGTTCGGACGTCGTCCAACGGCGAGCAGAACATGCGTCCCCCTCACCTCGGGATCGCCCTCCCTGCAGTCGACTCCTACCCCAATCTCCGAACCGTGGCTCTTGAAATGAATGCACTCCGCCCCGGTACGCACCCGGATTCCTTCCCCCTCCAGGATCTCCCTGATCGCTGCCGACACATCCTCGTCCTCGTGCCCAGTCAGCCGATGGCCCTTCTCGACGATCGTCACCTCGCTCCCAAACCGCCGGAACATCTGCCCGAACTCGATCCCGATGTAGCTCCCACCCACCACCACGAGGTGCTTCGGCAGATCCTCGAGGTCAAGCAGGCTCACGTTCGTAAGCACCGGCACATCGTGCACCCCCGGCATCTCCGGAATCACCGCCCGCCCGCCCACGTTCAGAAAGATCTTCTTCGCCCGCAGCAGCTCCTCGCCCACCCGCATCTCGCGCGCCGACTCGAACCGCGCGTGCCCCTCGAACACCGTGCACCGCTCCATCTCGTGCACCATCTTCTCGAGACCCGTGCGCGACTTCATCAGGATCGCGTCCTTGCGTGCCATCACCGCACGTAGATCCACGCCCACCGGCCCATTCACCGTCACACCGTACTCGCCCGCCCGCCGTGCCAGGTGCGCCGCATACGCGCTCGCCACCATCGCCTTCGTCGGCGTGCACCCGGTGTTTACACACGTGCCGCCGAAGAACTTCCGTTCCACGATCGCTACGGTCATCCCTGCCGCGGTCAGGCGGCTCGCAAGTGATGGCCCCGCCTGCCCGCCGCCCACAATGATCGCGTCAAACTCCCTCGCCTCACTCATGCCACTCTGCTCACAATCAGAAGTCCTCCAAAGACCGCGATGGCATCTTCAAGCAGAGCGATCGGCAGATCCCGCCCACCCGTCAGCTTCACCAGCCGGCCCCGAAACTCCGCGCCCCCAAGCGTTCCGATCACCGCTCCAACGGCACCCGTCAGCAGGCCCGCCAGCAACACTCCATGCGAGGCCCCAACCGTTGCACCCGCCAAACCGCCCATCACGACCCGCGTAATAAACTGCGGTGGCGTCTTTCGGCTTGGGGTCTTCGGCAGCTTGTCGGTGACGAGCTCGCCGAGCGCCAGCAACGTAAAGATGTACGGCGTCGCGGCATACCCCATAAAAGCCATCGGCGTTCCCGCCACGGAAATCCATCCCAGCCGGGCCGCCCAGCTTGTGACGGCAGGCGCCGTGAGAGCGCGAAGCCCCGCGATAACTCCGATCAGAAGTGCTGCAAGCAGAACTGGCATCGTGTGATCTCCTCGTTCGTGAATAACATCGAATACTGCTTCACTTCGGCCCGCGACCTCTCGCATCCCGGAACATGCCCGCCGGTTCCGGAAGTCTCTCCCGGCAGGCACGGCGAAGCTCCGAAGAACAAATGGTCAACCGCTCAGGGTGTGTATGGACAGAGTATGCGCCCGTCCGCGCCCTTATGCCTCCTTTTCTTCCCGCCCGCCTCTCCAGGCTCGAGCTCTTCCGCACCTTGAGTCACGAAGCTTATGTCGCGGAATCTTCTACCATCTCACAGGCAATATTCTGCAGATTGACCGCCGACAGAGCATGCGGTAGCCTTCCGGTACTCTCTGCATCAAGGGCTCGAAGATCTCCACATCGTGCACCTATCCTGACTCATCTCGAGGGTCTTGCCATGAAATCTCCCGGTCGTCTCGCAATCCTTGCCCTTCTTTCCGTCAGCTCGCTGTTCGCGCGAGCCTCCTCGATCGATGACTTCAAGATGGATGTCCTCGACCCACTCCCGCCGCCGGCGGATAGCTCCTTCCCGACCTACCCCATACGCGGTTTGACCTTCACCGTAACCTTCACCCCCTGCCAGGTGGATGAGCTGCCCAACGGCCTCACCGGCGACGGCTGCTTCTCGGGCGTCAACCGGTCAGGCGTAGGCTGGAGTGCACTCGACTTCACGTTCCCCAACACCGACGCGCTCGGAAGTCAGCCCGTCAGCTGCTCGCCAGCAGCCTCCGACAACATCTTCTCGAGCTCAGGCTGTGACCTCGATGGAAGCACCTACGGCCTTACCTACTTCAACGGAGTCCTCGGCAACGGCCAGTTCTTCTTCGTCGTGGAGACCGGTGTGGACCCGGCCCTCTTTCCGCCGGGAGTCGCGACCGCCACCGCCGTGCCTTCGATCCCGGAGCCCGGAACTTTTCTCTTGCTCGGCACCGGACTCGCCTTCGGCCTCCTCGCCTGGAAGGTTCGCGCCTGATCAGGATCTCTCCACACGCTCGGCCCCTCCAAGCGGTTGAGACGCCCTCGCTCTGGTCTCTCCGGAAGAACGAATCATGCATCGGTCCTTGCTTCGTGGGTTGATCTGCTGGCTGTGCCTGATTGCCGCAACAGGGTCACTCGCCCTTGCGCAGGCACAGCCCTCCGCCCCCGCCCCCACTTCAGCGAACCCGAGCGCTGCTGTTCCCGTTACCCTCGGCGAATCCACGGCGGAGCTCGGGGGCCTTTGGAAGTTCCGCCCCGGAGATGATCCCTCCTGGGCGCAGACGGATTTCAACGACGCAGCCTGGGGAACCGTCGACCTCTCTCCTCCAGCCGCCGCTCCCGGCAAACGAGCCGCCAGCCTCGCCCCCGGGTGGACAGAGCAGGGCTACGCCGGGTACTCCGGATATGCCTGGTACCGTCTGCACGTCGACGTCGAGGGAGGCAAAAAGCGCCTCGCCATCCTCATGCCCGACGCCTTTGATGACGCCTACCAGGTCTATATCAACGGCCACCTGATCGGCAGCTTCGGAAGCTTCGGCCCGCGGGGCGTCACCGCCTACGCCGCCTTCTCGCGGGAGTACCCCATCCCCCGCGAAATCCGCGGCGGTCCCATGACCATCGCCATCCGTACGTGGATGGACAGCGCCACGCCCTTCAACAGTCCGGACGCGGGCGGCCTTCGCCAACCTCCCCTGCTCGGCTACGCCTCAGCCATTGGTACCGAGGTCCTCGCCGACTGGTACGCCGCCTTTCACGCGCTCGGCAGCGGCCTCCTTGAGATGATGGTGCTCCTCCTCGTCATCGCCATCTCGCTCACACACTTCTGGATGGATCGCGGCGACAAGGCCTACATCTGGCTCGCCCTCGTCTGCCTCGCAACGCTGATCGGCAACGCCGTCGTCATCTCGGTCAACTTCTTTACCTCGATGATTCCGCTCACCCTCGGCGTTCTCCTCTCGGACGTCATCATGGCGCCCCTTCGTATCTGTCTGTGGGTTCTCTTCTGGGCGTACTGGTTTCGCGTCGGTCCCGCCGTCTGGCTCAAACGTACCGTCGGGGCCCTGATTGTCCTGCTCGCCTTCGGCTACCTTGCGCTCCGTGCGCCGCTCTACGGCCCTATCGTTCCGGTCCAGGCGGCATCCATCATTCAGCCCATCCTCCTCACCGCCAAGCTACTCATCGCTGTACTCCTCCTGTGGGTCGTCTACAGGGGCATCATGAGGCGCCGCGAAGGTTGGATCGCACTACCCGCCGTCATCCTCACGGTGCTCGCCAACTACCAGCGCGAGCTCCGCCTCATCCACATCAAGACGTCCTTCTTCCTCGCCGGCTACCGCATCTCCCTCGGAACCGCCTCCACCCTGCTCTCGCTCGTACTCCTCACCCTCATGCTCTCCCGGCGCTTTCTCCTGTCTCAGCGGCGCCAGGCCCGATGGGGGTATGAGCTCGAACAGGCCAGCGAGGTCCAGCGGCTCCTCATCCCCTCCAAAGTCCCGCAGGTCCCAGGCCTGTTCATCGAAGGCGACTACCGCCCCGCACGCGAGGTCGGTGGCGACTTCTTTCAGATCATCCCCAACACCGACGACGGCAGCGTTCTGCTCATCGTCGGAGACGTCACCGGCAAGGGCGTCTCGGCAGGCATGCTCGTCGCCCTCATCGTCGGCGTCCTCCACACCGCTGCTCATACCGATCCCAATCCCATCCACGTGCTCGAAACGCTGAACAACCGGCTCTGCGAGCGAGGCGGCGCCAGCGCCACCTGCCTCGTCCTCAAGATCGCCGCCAACGGAGATGTCCTCCTCGTCAACGCCGGGCACCTTCCGCCCTATCGCAATGGCGTCGAGGTCGAGATGGAAGGCGCTCTTCCCCTCGGCACCATACCCGGCGTTCAGTACAGCCTCTGCCGCTTCCACCTCGCCATCGGCGACACCCTCATGCTCATGTCCGACGGCATCGCCGAAGCGCAAAACGAACGCGGTGACCTCTTCGGTTTCGATCGCATCACGGACATGCTGCGCAATCCCACCACCGCCGCCGACCTCGCAAATGCGGCGCAAAGCTTCGGCCAGGAAGACGACATCCTCGTTCTTCGCGTCGAGCGTCAGTCCCACTCCCGAAGCGTCCTCAACACCCAGCAGTCCGGCCGCAATCTCATCCTTCCGCGCTCGGCCTGACGCAAAAAAGATCGGCCCGCGCGCATCGTCCGCCCGCGGGCCACCCAGCCTTCATCGTGCGCCTTACACGTACTTGAGCCCCACCCCACCGAAGTTCGCAAGGTCAGGAAACACCGTCGTCAACTGCGACGCGTTCAGGCCCATCCACGCGCCCACGCCCGCAGTCATCTGCGTCACCGACGTGCTCGGGATCCAGATACCCTGATTCGACAGGTCCGAAGAGCCACCCAGGTCGAAGTCCGGCATCGAGCCATACACCTTTCCGCCCTGGATCCCGCCGCCCAGCACAAACTGGTGATTGCCCCATGCATGGTCCGTTCCCGCCGTCGCATTCGCCTGCATGCTCCGCCCAAAGTCCGAGTGCGTGCATACCAGCACCTGGTTCTGCATGCCGATCTCCGTCATCGCCTGCATGAACGCACCCAGGCCCGCATCCAGATCGGCCAGGTTCTGCTGCTGCGCCGTCATCTGGTTCGCATGGCTGTCATAGGAGCCCTGCATGCAGTAAAAGATCTGCCGCGACGCCCCGATCACCGACCGGCCGTGGATCACCTGGGCGATCGCCAACATCGCATTTCCAAACGTACTGCCCGGAAACGCAGTCGCAAACGATGCTCCGGCACTCTGCGCATTGCCCAGGATGAGACTCTGCTGGGTCGCCGCAATCCGGATCTTTGCCGCGGCCGCCGTAATCTCGTTCGTCGAGCTCGCATCCGCAGCCGCAATCGAAAGAATCGCGCTCTCCAGCTGACCCGGCACCGCGGACAGTCCGCCCGTATTCGCCTGTACCGCCACAGCCTGGACGGTATTCCCAACAGTAAAGATGCTCGACAGCCCGGCGTCCAGCACCGGCGGTAGACTGCCCGAGTAGGCCTTCAGCAGATCCGCCATGCGTCCACCCCAGCCCGTCGTCGGCGAAACCGATGTCGATGCGCTCTCCCACTGAGCGATCCCCACCGGGTGCGACAACAGCGCCGAAGGCAGCAGATCAGGATTGCTCTGAAGCTGTGTCTTGGTCGCCGGGGCCGCCAGCGGTCCAACGTTCGCCACAATCGCCGCCTGCCGCGAGTTATACAGGCTCGCCAGGTTCGGCAGCGCCGGATGGAGTCCGTACGTTGCTCCGGTCGCCGTAGGCGTCAGTGCGTGGCACGCGCTCTGCGGCAGCGCCAGCGTGGGTCGAAGACTCGAATACTGGCGATACGTTGCATTGTCCAGCGGCACGACCATGTTGTTGCCGTCATTGCCGCCCGGCATCGTGATCACGACGATTGCCTTGTACCCGTCCGACATCTGGGCAAAGGCTTGCGTCGCGGTAAGGTGCATCCACAACGGCGTGGTCACACTGGCGATCCCAGCGCCGGCGCTGGAGCGGAGGAAGTTGCGGCGAGTAATCAAAGGAGCCCCTTTATCTAGTGCTGAACGTTGTTAGTGTCGCTATTCATCGCAAGAAAGATCACCGTCGCGAACTGAAGACCACGATCCGTGGTGTTCCACGCGGCCACCGCCGACAGCATCTGCGTCTTCATCGCTGCCGGCATCCTGCCGTAGTAAAGGAGGTGGTCCATCGCGTCCACCTCATCGGAGGGATCGGTGAAATCCTGGTACAGCCACACCCTTCGCATGTAGTCGTTCCCGAAGCCCGTGATCGACCCCGTGATAATTCCCCAAAGAACCTGGCTCCGATTCGTCAGCGAAAGGTTGTTCCACAACGTGAACTCCGGGCTCACCGTCGACGTCCCCGGAACCAGATGCGTGTTGGCATAGAACCCGTTCACGCTCGGCGGATACCAGAACGGCTCTCCCATCACCCCTGGCGTGAACGCAGGCTGGTTGTCGGCGATGTCCTGTCCCAGCGTACTCACCGTGAACAGGAAACACATCAGCGGATCCTGCAGAAATCCGTCCGTCGCCGACTCCGGGTTCGTATCCCCGGCCCTTGCCTCAGAATCCAGAAGAATGGCCGAGACAACCGCGCTCAGATCCCCACGAACACCCTTGCCGTTATCCTCGAAGACCTTCGAGATGCGGCTGATGTACGCCGGGCTCGGGTTGCTCTTCACCAGGTGCTGGATCAGCTGTCTGGACACAAACGGCGGCACGCTCGGCTGATTGAAGATCGCATCCAGAGCCTGCGTCCGGTCGGCCGTAATGCTCTGTCCTGCCGGCAGGTTCACCGTCCCGAATAACGTCTTCGCTCCGTGGTCGTGGCGGCTGTCGTTGCCGACCAGGTTCTGCGAATAGTCCACACCGTCGAAGTAGTAGTTGCCGTCCACCACCGGCGCATACTGCCATCCGGTCAGAGCCCTTGCCATATCCAGCAGCGTGTTCTGGTCATACGCAGGAATCGGCTTGCCCGCGCCGTCCAGCTTCATTGACCCGTCGTCGTTCAGCATCGATGGCCCCATGCTGAACAGCTGCATCACCTCGCGTGCGAAGTTCTGGTTCGGGTGCTGCGTAGCAAGCGTCGGTGCGTTGTTGCCCGCAAGGTTCAGAAACATGCCCATGCGCGCATCCTGCGCCGTGTCCGTCAGCAGCTGACGGAAGTTCCCCAGCGCATCGGCCTCCACCTTTCTCTCCCATGGAATATAGGAGCCGAAATCGTAGTTGCTCGCCTGGTTCACAATAAAGCTCTGCAGCGCCAGTGCCACTCGCATCCGCAGCAGCGTGTTCCCATGCGTCGCCGCATACAGGAACTGCCCCCTGCCGCCCATCGGGCCGGGCACCGTGTACGTCACGGCCGGCGCCGCCAGCTGCTCCTGCACGAATGCCTGCAAACCTACGCTCTGGATGTGCTGCACAATGTCGATCCGCGGCCCAAATGCCGCCTGCGTCGTAAACCGTGCAGCCGTCTCAAACGGGACCTTGAGCGCCTTGATCGAGAGCTGCGCCGTCGAGCTCACCGGCGAGCCCGCCATCGGGTTCACCGTCACCGGGATCGTTCCCGTCCGCCACGGCGCCACGTAGACCGATGCCGTATACGTGCTCTGCGTCACCTTGGTCGGATACAGCGGCTTACCGTCGTAGGTAAAGGTCGCGGAATCCGTAATCCCCGTCCCATTCAGCGTGATCGTATTCATACCGCCCACCAGCGTCGTCGGCGTCACGGAGGTAAACGTCGGAAACACCCCCTGGATCGTTGTGCTGGTGGTCAGTGATCCCGGGCTCGGGCTCGTCACCACCGCCTTGATCGCCCCGTTCTTGGGCGTTGCCATGTTCAGCATGAACTGGATCCGTGATCCGTCCAGGTAGCTGATCGCCACCGGCTGCCCATTCACCGTCAACGTCGACCCCGGAACAAATCCGCTCCCATGCAGCGTGATAAACGTGCTCATCTGGATCACTTGGCTCGGCTCCGGCCATGCGATCGTCGGCACCGGATTCAACAGCGGAATGATCGCGTATGGCGCGCAGCCCGGCAGGTTGTAATAGATCGCAGCCGAGGCCGGGGAAGGAAGCGAGGTCGGAGGCGTGTACATCCCGCTCTGATCCACCTGCCCAAACACAAAGCTGATCGCGACATTCCAGAATCCGCCCGTGACCGGCTGCCCAAGAGCGGTTGCGGTGAACTGCACACCCGGCCCGCTGACACGAGCCGTGCTCTGGGCCGGCTTCACCACCACGTCCGAACACGCATACCCGAATGCCATCCCTGGAAGCGAGATGGGGACGACGAGGGAGAGGAGAAGTCGAAGGAGGCGCGAAGCTAACGGCCGGTTCGAGGAGGTCTGCAACTGCTTGGCGGACATATGAGGGGCCCCTTATCACACACTCTCTCCACAATCTGGGACCGGCTCACACACCCTGACCTGGCTCCCACATTCGGCCACCTGGGTCCGTTTCTGGGGTTACGTGATCTTGGCTTTCGTTGTGGCGCCTGCCTGCTTCAGGGAGGGTGTCTCTGCAATTCATTGCACTTTACGTTCCACCTTGGGAACAATCACACGGACGCGTCATTTACAGGCAAAATGAACGAACTTCCAGAAATCGCCCGGCCTGAGATGAAGAGGGAGACCGGAAAAGTTTTCCGGCAATTCGAAAAAAATCTCTCGGCAGACGCAGGCGAGCTACGGGGATCACCCTCCAATTCCGGAAGCTGTGACCCGTCGAGAACATCCCCCAAAGGCCGTCAAAGGCCGATCTGTACCCTCCGCCACCGGAGCTTTTGCACCTTGGTCAGCCGCGGCAGCAGCTTCCCCGCACCGGCGTTCCCTGGTCTTCGAAGCTGTGCACCATCCGCCGTTCCGGAACGCCTCCGGAGTCGACGGACGCAATCGCGCCCGCATCACAAAACCCATGCCGGCGGTAGAGAGCCATCGCACGGTCATTGCCCTCAACAACGGCCAAAACCACGCGACTCGCTCCCTGCTCTTGAGCCCAACCGACAACCGCGGCGACCAACGCATCGCCAACGCCCCGACTGCGCGCAAATGGCGCGACCCACATCGAAATCAGCTCAACCGTCCCGTCAACATCTCGATCAGTGCCGCTCGCCATCCCCGCCCCCGCCCCACCGAGTCCGGCAATGATGTTGAAGGGAACAGTAGCCAGCCGGTCGCGCCAGCGTTGCTCCCGATCGCCCGCCCCCTGCCATTCCTCAAGGGTCGAGCCGAAGGCGTAGGGCGCCTCCGCAAGCGCCTGCAGCCTCAGCGCACGCCACTCCCGCCAATCCTCGGCTCCAATCCGCCTAACTCCCACCTCAAATGAAAGATTCATTCCGCCCCGGCCCTTCATTTTCTCCTCAGCGCCCCGGAAACGTCTCCGCGATGAACCTGCCGATCTGCGCATGGATCCCGTTCTCGCGCTCCGCGGAGATGCTGGTGTTCGTCAGGTACACGGCCGCTAGAATCGGTCTTCGACCCGGCGGAAACAGGATCGCAACGTCGTTCGACGTTCCACGCTCGCCTGAGCCGGTCTTGTCCCCCTCAGTCCAGGTGCCGGGCAGCCCGGCATGGATCTTCTCGGAGCCCGTCTTCGCGCCGCGAAGCCATCCCACCAGCTGCTGACGCGAAGCCCCGGAGAGCGTGCTCCCTAGAAGCAGGCGTTCCATATCGCGAATCATCGCTCGCGGTGAAGTGGTGTCACGTAGGTCGCCCGGAATCGCCGTGTTCAGCGTCGGCTCCGTCCGGTCGAGACGCGTCACCGGGTCCTGCAGCGACCCTCGAACAAATGCGGTAAGCGCCGCTGGACCGCCAAAGCTCGCAAGAAGCAGATTCGCCGCCGTGTTGTCGCTCACCGTAATCGCGGCGTCGCAAAGCTCGCCCACCGCCATCCCACCCTGGACGTGCTGCTTCGTCACAGGCGCATAGCTCAGCACCTCAGCTTCGGTAAAGTTAACCCGCCGATCGAGCTGCTCCTTGCCCTCGTCCACACGATGCAGTACCAGCGCCACGGCCAGCAGCTTGAAAGTCGAACATAACGGAAAACGTTCATCGTCCCGGTATCCAAGCGTGCGCCCCGTCTCCGTATCGAGGACGGCCACACCGAGCCGTCCGCCCGACTCCCTCTCGAGCTCGACAAACCTCTCCGCAGCAGCGAGAAACCCTCCCGCAACCCCCGGAACACCAGGGCCAAGCGCAAACCCGGCAGCAATCGCCACAAACCTCCGTCGTGTGCTCATCTCCTACGTGCCTTCTCTCTTCCCGTTCGAGATCACTCATAGCCCTGTCATTCCTCCTTCCAAAGCCCGCTTACACGACCACCTCACTTACCGATGCAGAATGTGGAAAAGATCCGCCGCAGAATATCGTCCGAGGTCGTCGCTCCTGTCAGCTCATCCAGCCCACGAAGCGCCCGGTGAAGATCCAGCAGCACAACTTCGTGCGGCATCCCCGCCTCGGTCGCTGCCCTCGCCTCGCCGAGCCCCCGCATGGCTCCGACCACTGCCTCATGCTGCCGCAGATTGGTCAGCAGCCCGCCCTCACGCGTCGCCCCCTCTCCCCGCACCATCTTCAGGATCGCCGCACGCAACTCCGCCAGCCCCGCCCCGGTTACAGCCGAGGTCTCCAGGACCTCCGTCCGCATCCGCCGCGCCATCGCACCAACCGCAAGCCGCGTCTCGCCCCCATCGTCGCCCGCTGGAAACAGGTCACTCTTGCTCAAGGCCACCAGCACCCGGCCTGCACGCTCCTGCTCCTCCAGCACCCGGAGGTCCTCCGCATGGATCTCCGCCGTCCCATCAATCACGAGCAGCAGCACATCCGCATCCGCCATCACCTCCCGCGACCGCGAGATGCCCAGCACCTCCGCCTCGTCCAGCTCCCCAACTCCCGCGCCCCCGGCTCGCAGCCCGGCCGTGTCCATCAGCTCTACCGGCACGCCTTCAAGCGAGATCGTCTCCGTCACTACATCCCGCGTCGTCCCCGGTGCCGCCGTCACAATTGCCCGCGGCCGCTCGACCAGCGCGTTGAACAACGAAGACTTGCCCCCATTCGGTCGCCCAACAATCGCCAGCCGAAATCCCTCCCGCACCAGCCGGCCATATCCATAGCTCCGTTCCAGCTCGCCAAGCGGTGCCTCCACCTCCGCGATCCGGCGCACGATCTCCGCTCCCGGCATCACGTCGATATCGTCCTCCGCAAAATCGATCCCCGCCTCCATCGTCGCAATCAACTCCAGCAGGCGCTCCTTCACCGGCGCAAGCTCCCGCGACACAGCCCCGCCCATCTGCCGGGCCGCCGTCCGAGCCTGGTGCAGCGTCGTCGACTGGATCAGGTCGTTCACCGCCTCAGCCTGCGTCAGATCCAGCCGCCCCGAAAGAAACGCTCTCTGCGTAAACTCCCCCGGCTCCGCCAGCCGTGCGCCACCGTCCAGGCACCCTCGCACAATCGCCTGGAGCAGCACCGGCGCCCCATGCGCCGCAATCTCCACCACGTCCTCCCCCGTATACGACCGCGGCCCCGTAAACGAAGTCACCACCACCTCGTCCAGCACCGCCGCCGCATTCACAGCCGCGTCATCCGAGCTTCGATCCAGCAGATATCCGAACTGCGCCCGCCCCGCCTCCATCTCGCCGCCGAGCCGCACCATCGGCGCCGCGATCTCGCGCGCGCGTTCTCCTGACAGCCGCACCACCCCGATTCCGCCCCGCCCTGGAGCCGTCGCAATCGCAACGATCGTATCCCTGTCCACTGTCATCCTCTCCACTCGCACCTGCGCGCGCACTCAAGGTCCACCCCAGTGCCTCGGCCCAGCACCAGCACCGAGTATAGGTGCGGTTGTCCTTGGTCAATGCGCAGCTGGAAGTACCGTTCCTCCACCTCGCAAAGCTTTGCCATCGCATCACCTAACGCGGCGGCAACGCCCCGCCAAACGGCACCTGCGCATGGCTGCTCAATTGCTAAGTCTTAGGGAAAGGACCAGCTACAGATCGCGTTCGCGCCCATCTTCAGCTCTGAAACCATGCAAAGCTCACCGAGATCTTCGCGACGGAACTCCCTCCCGCGAGAGCTCCGTCTGCATGTCACCTCAAAGCTCCAGCGTGAGTACGTCCCGGCCCCCTTCTCGTAGGCTCCCACGTTCGACCCGGGCGTCCGCCATCGCGCAGGCCCCGGACCAGCAGCAAGCCTGATCGTGGAGATCTTTCTTCAGGCAAGTCATCGGGACCTCAAGACGTCCTCGCGTGACCGCACAACTCAGGATCTGATCAGCGCAGCGGCGCAATGCCGCAGCAGCCGCGCGCTCTGATCGAAAGAGCATCCGGCGTCCGACCAATCGGGCGACCGGAGTATAGGCAGAGGTGCATTGGCGGAGAGGTCGAAAGGCCTCCCGCCCTTTTTTCGCGTCGCCTCGCGCTCTATCCCTGCGCCGGAGGGGGTGCAGCAACCTCATACTCCTGACGAGGTCGGGATAAGGGCCGTCCAGCCGGATCCACCGTCGTCCCAGCCGCCGTTCCGCCCCGCAGTCCTGCCAGGATCTGCGTCTGGAAGTCATTCGCTGCACCGGGATTGTTCGGCAAGAAGATCGTATTCGTCCCGCCTCGTGTCCCGATATCCCGCAGCGTGTCGAAGTACTGCGTCAGGAGCACCAGCGCCATCACATCGTCCGCCGTCGACCCGGGCACCGTCTCCCGGAAGTGCTCGATCGACGCCCGCAGGCCGTCGATAATCGCCTGCCGCTCCGCCGCAATCCCCTGGCCCTGCAGCGCCTTCGACTGCGCCTCCGCCTCCGCCTGCTTCACCTTCAGGATCTTCTCCGCCTCGCCTCGCGCCTGGGCCGCCACCTGCGCCCGCTGCGCCGCGTTGATGTCGTTCATCGCCGCCTTTACCTTCACATCCGGGATGATGTCCGTCACCAGTGCCGTCAGGATGTTGAACCCAAACCCCGACATGATCTGGTCCAGCTCCACCTTTACCGCCACCGAGATCCCCGACTGCTGCTCAAACGTCTCGTCCAGCGTCAGCTTCGGCACATGCCCCAGGATCGAATTGAACACAAAGCTCTCGATCTGCTTCTGCGGCGCGCTCAGCCGGTAAAACGCGTCGAAGATCTTGTCCTCGAGTACCTGGTACTGCACGCTCACCGGGATCTGCACAAATACGTTGTCCCGCGTCTTGGTCTCGACCGAAAACTGCGCCTGCTTTACCTGCAGATCAACAAAAAACACCCGCTCCGCAAATGGGATCAGCACGTGGAGACCCGGGCGCGTAATCCGGTCAAACTTCCCGAACCGCTCCACAACTCCCGCCGACGCCGTCCGCACCGTGTACAGCGTCTTCAAAACGGTAATAAGCACGGCAATGGCAAGCACCGCCAGCAACACAACAAACGCAGACGAAACACTCTCCATGACCTACGCGGCCTCTCCCGCTCAGTCAGCATACGCCGCACCGCTCCATCCAGAGCTCCGCGCTACCCTGCAATCCCACCCATGTGAATCCTCCTTCTGTCACCCTAGGAGGCACTCCCACGAAAGCGGAATCGTGAAATCGCAGCGACACGATTAGAACTCTCTCAAGACTGAAGGCACAGCACGGCGGAGTTCAGCCCCAGTCTTCTTCCAGCTCTCTCGATCAAGGCATCGGTGCCGCACTCTCTGTGCGAAACCGTTCCGTACGACGATTTTGACTGGGCTGAAAGAGAACCATGCGCACGCGTGTACGCCCCTGTGTCTTCTGCCTTGCCCTGCTTTCCTTCTGCTCCACGTTCCTCCTCCTCTCCGGCTGCGGCTCCGCCGCCAACATCAGCACCGGACCCAACCCGCTGAAGTCCCGGGCACTTACATCCATCACCATCGCTCCCGGCACAAGCTCGGTCACAGCGGGCCAGGATCTCCAGTTCACTGCCACCGGTAGCTTCGATGACAACAGCACCGGACCCATCCCTGGCAGCATCCGCTGGAGCACCTCAACCACGGCAGCCTCCGTCAACGCCGCGGGCTGGCTGCAGGCCTACGACCCCGGACACGTCGTCCTCACCGCCAGCTCCGGAGGCGTGATCGGCACCACGCAGCTCGACATCGCCCCCTCCACCTCCACACCTGTCCCCGCTGCCTTCACGACTCACGTCTTTCCCTCCGCTGGCGATGACCTCGCCGGACCCTGCTTCTACGACCTCCTGCTCCAGGATTCCTCCGTGCCCGTCAAAGGGCTCTGGGTCATCTACGAGCGCGCCGACAGTCCCACTGTCTGGTGGAACGCCGATCTTCGCGCACTCGCCAGCCGCTTCCACCTCGGCCTGGTCTATGCCTATCAGTGCAATGCGGCCAGCTACCCTGACCTCCAGTCCGACGGTCGCAAGGGCCCAGCTCGTACTCTCAGCACCGCCCTGGGCCAGTTCGCCACCCTCAGCTCCCACCCCGAGATTGCGTCGACCAAGCTCGCGCTCTTCGGCTTCTCCGCCGCAGGCGTCCTTTCCCTCACAACAGCGGAGTTCATGCCCTCACGCATACTCACCGTCGTCACCTACGACGCAGGCTCCGCTCCGCTCGAGCTGCGCCAGCTCACGCCCACCCCCGAGCTCGAAGCGATCCCCGTCCTCATGCTCGGCAACGGAAGCGACAACATGGCCGGCACCTCCATGTCGCAGCAATACTTCCTCCGCGGAAGAGGTACTGGCGCACCTTGGGCCTTTGCTGTTCAGCCCGGCGTGGGCCACTGCTGCACCTTTACCGCGACGCCAATCCTCATCGCGTGGATGCGCTCGGTCATCCCTATGCGTCAAAGTCCCACCGATACCCCAACCGCCCTTGACCTCACCCTCGGCGGGCACGGCACCTACACCTGCACGCCCGACGGAGTCATCGACGGACGCGGCTACACCGACTGTCAGTTCACCGCGGCAGCCTCCCTCACCGCGCCGCCTCAGAGTTCCGACCCAACCACCGCCTGGCTCCCCGATCCCACCTTCGCCCAGGCATGGCTCTCATGGACCGGCCTCACTCCTCCATAACTCCCAAGCCCTCGGCAAAAGATCATCAGCGCACTTCCGCTATGTCGAGATCCTTGCCCGCCGGGACCTCGCAGAGGGCAACAAGCCACTCACGGCTGCGACTGCGGCTTTCTCGGCTCGGTCTTCTCGCCCGGAGTTCCTCCCTCGTGACCCGGTCGCTCGCTCCCATGAGCACCCCGCGTCCCCGGCGCCGGAAGCGTGCACGTCCGCGTGCAGGCTGCCTTCACCGACACCGTAGACCGTACATGCAACGTCGCCGGTACCATCCCACTCGCCTCCGACACAACGCCCTTCAGAACAACATCGTGCCCCGCCAGCTTGCCCTTGGCGTCCGCCGCATCCAGCAACACACACCGATCCGCCATCGCCAGAACGAAGTTCCCCGGAGCAGAAGAGATCTCCGACACACACCCCGAGTAGCTCGCCGGCTTCTCCGCCGTCCCAGACTTCTCCACCGCCGCCGAGCCCGGCGTCTGGGCAGAGCAACTCATGGCCACGGAGGAGATCGCTAAGGCGTTCACTAGAATCAAACGGTCGACGGTGATCTTCACACAGCGCTCCTGCTTATCCTTCGCTTCTTTAGTTCATCTAGAAGAAGTGTGAACGCCCTCGCAATCAAGGTCCCGAGCACACCGTACATCGTCAGAAAAGAGATCGAGGCGAATCGCCGATAGAACCAAAAAGCAATCAATCCAAACACGATAAAGACGACAAAAGTGGCAAGCAGAGCAAGGAGAGCTCGCCTCGGCTCCGAGTAGCTCATCGGGAAACAATAATCGATCAGAACTGGCATGCCCGCAAGCGCGAAAAGCATGCAAACGTCGATCCAGGTCGGCACCCTCAGGACATAGCTGCCACCCAGCAGATCACTGGTGTACGCCGCCTGGAGATACAGACCGTATTCCTCTCCGCCAATAAAGCTCGGCCTGTCCAGATCCACAAGCTGGCCAATAACCACGACCTTCTTCCCATAGTCGAGCTCGGCTTCTGGATGGTCCGCACACGTTCCCCAGCCGTGAGCAGCAACCTCTCGCCTTGAATCTGGATCGGCACAGAGGATATCCATCGCACGAGCTTTTGGGATGTCATCGGAAAAGCTCCCATACGGATGTTCATTCCGGCTCAGAAGGTTCCTCAGGTCCTCTCGCCCAGCCATCATCGGATCGAGAGCTTCGGCCGCTTGCAGGGCAAACCCATTCCGCCGTCCGTCCGCAGGATCATTGAGATTCTCCGCATCCTGGTCGTTCTTGAAGATCCACCATTGCAGCGGTATGCGGAGGCTGTTCTCATTCAGTCGTGTCAGCCCGAAGCTCACCTTCTGGCTCGGGTCATCTCGGGCCTGTGCATCCGAAGCGTCTCTACCTGGGAGAGTCAACTCCGGGTCAGCAACCAGGCAATCGTCTTCCGATTTGGTGCGGTCCCGACGATGGGTCGACTGGCCAAGAACAACATGGGAGGAGATTCCCAGCAGCGCAGCACGAAAAGCCTGATCACGCTCTTGATCCTTTCCTTCCAGGCAGGACTCGTTCGAGAAATACTTGTCGATCGCGATCACTTTGGCGCCGTCCTTCGCCAGCTGCCTCATCAGAACCGCTAGAAACTCTCGCCCCCTGCATACGTTGCTGAGAACGCTGGCCGGCTCGCTGGGAGACGAGAGAGTCACCACTTGGACCTGGGGAGTAGCCTTCGAAGCGAACTTGAAGTGCATCAACGGACGGTACAGGAAGTCCTCCACAGGATTGCTGTGGGACGGCTGGTTGAGGCCGCAACTGCCCGCCGAAGGCAGCATCCTGTTGAGCTTCAGATTGACGAACACGTAGACCGCCACAACCAAAAACAGCGGCGCGAAAGAGCGAAGATCCAGCTTCCGTCCTGGCTGCTTCGCGGGCTCGGTCGAACTCGGACCTGGTCGCCCCCCGAACCTCCTCAAGGCCGCTCCAGTCGCGCCACCGCACCCGCCGTCCCACCATTCAGCGCAAAGTCAGTCGTGTCCTCACTCCGGCTCATCACTGGATTCTGCTGACGCCCGCCATACAGCCGGTAGTCGGTCTGCACCTTCTCCGAAACATGCTGCTCGACGTAGTCGAAGACCTGGCTAAGCTGCATCTCCGGATGCGCGCGCAACGCCTCTACAAGGTAGTACGTGAAGTACCCATGCTTCAGGCTCTCGCTCTCAAGCGACTCCTGGTCCGTCCGGCTCGCCGCGAAGATGATCCGCCCCGACCCCTGCCCCATATGCTCCAGCGTCTCCTTGGAGACCGATGCGTTCCGCAGCGCGGGTGAGGCACTCTTATCCGCACCGGCCATCGCTCCCCCGCTGTAGCACGTATCCAGGAAGATCGCCGTTCGTCGCGACTTCAGCCGCGTGGCCACGGCGTTCGATAACTCCACCATCGGTAGCGCCGTCGCATACAGCGCATCCGGGTCCGTCTTCAGAGTGGCATCCGTATCATGCACGATGATGTAGTTCGCACCCGCCGTGTCCAGGTCGCGCGCCGACCCGTGGCTCGCCACATACACCACCGCCAGGTCCTCCGCCTTCGCGCTCCGTGCCAGCCAGTTCAGCCCCCGCTTGATCCCGCTCAGCGTCGCTTCGTCGTTCGTGATCAGCTTCACGTTCTCCGGCTTGAACCCCCCGCCCTTCGCCGACACCAGCACATCCCGAAATGTCTCCGCGTCGCTCTTCGTAAACTGGAGATCCAGCCCTGGATCCGAAAATGTCCCGATCCCTACGATCAGCGCCCACCTCTCGCGCACCGGGCCCAGCGGCGCCGCATCCTTTGACTTCGGTGTCGCCAGCACAAACGGATTCAGTCCCTCGGTCATCGCGTCCGAAGGAAACATCCGCGCCTGGCGCATCGCGTAGTCGGCCACCGGCGCGTGGCCCAGCTTCGCCTCCACCAGCGACCGGTAATACCAAGCCTCACCCGACTCGCTGCAAAGGTCGCTTGCTCGTTTCAGCAGCTGATCGGCATTCGCCAGCTCAGCCTGCGCGCTCTCCGCTCGCAGACGCTCTAGTGCCTGGACCACCAGGTCCTTGCCCGCACCGCAGCTTCCACGAGACGGCGCCGGCATCCTCGCCCTGCCCAGAAGTACGTGGCGCGCTCCCAGGTGCACCGGCATCACAAGCGCCGTCACCAATCCCAAGGCCGCCGCACATCGAACAAGCAGTGCCATGGGTCACCTTGACTTGCTTCCGCTGTGCGCGGGTGTTGCCGGTGGATGCGCCGGTCCAGCTGCCGACCCTCTCGCCTTCGTCTTCATCGCCGCCAGTATCGAACCCTTCACCCCGCTGTTGGTCAGCTGCACCTGGCCCCTTGTTGACAGGTCGAAGTTCACCTTGGGAGCGCTCTGGATGTTGTCCAGAATATTGGCCTCATCCATGTGCGCATGCACCATCTCGATCACGTCGTCGTTCGTCATGCTGTCCGACGCCGGCTTCTCCTGTGCCACGGCCGCCGGTGCGCTGGTCGAATCCGTGTAGTGCGCCAGCGCCGTCTTGATGCGCTCCTGCGGCGCGAGGAAGCCCTTCTCGTCCGGCCGAGCGTCGATCGCCTTCCCGTAATCGATGCTTGCCTCCTGCAGGTACTTGATCGCTGCCTTGGAGTCCTGTGCCTGGTATGCCAGTGCCTCGTTCGCAACGCCGATGTTATACAGCCGGTACGCGTCCACACGCGGATCCGGATACGGCGTCATCGTCTCCAGCTGCTCCAGGTTGCGCGTCCAAAGATTGCTCGTCGCCAGGTTGTTCGCCGCATTCAACGCGCCACCCACCGCCAGCACCGCCTCCACACTCTCCTTCGTATTCACCAGGTACGCCGCAACCTGTCGCGCTGTCTCGTTCACCAGCAGGTTCTCGGCGTCGATCGTGGAGTTCACCTTCGGCGTCCCTGGATCCGCCGCCGTCGGCCGATGAAAGGGATTGTTCAAATGCACCACGCCCGAACCGAGTGCGCCGGCACGCGCATTCGTTGTGTTGTCCACCGGTTGCTGCAGCTGGTACGACGCCACGCCCGAAGCAATGATGTGCGCCGAATGCGGCTCCCCGATCCGAAACGCCACCGACATCGCACCCGACATCGTCTGCGTCGTAACCTTGTTCTCCGTCGTGGTCTTGAGCTGGGGCGGGCTGTACGCCGAGATGCTGCAGGTGATTACATAATCCGGGCTCGCGCCCTCCACCCGTACCGCGGAGTCGCTCTTGGTCAGCAGGTTCTCGATCGCGCTCTGGAGCTCCGTGCTCGTCGCGCCGTTGCCGCTTCGCGCCACAACCACCGATACCGTCTTTCCGTTCACGTTCGTCACCGGAGGCAGCCGCCGCTGAAACACCACCTTCTTATGACCCGTCAGAACACTCCCAAACGACGGCGTTCCTCCGCCGCCCAACTGGGCTGGAGCAGCGTGGCAGAACAGAAAAAAGGAAAGGAGAGGAAGGGCAGTGAAAGCAACATCCGGGGCGCGAAAGCGAGGAGAACCGGTACGCATAAGACCTCAGTGGGACCAAGTGCCTTGGGCTAAGCGAACGAGGGATTACTGAAACGCTGCGTGCTGGCTCACGCCCGCAGGTACTGCCAGCAGCCTGCGGAGGGGCGGAAATCTCTACGTCCCCTCAACCTGGCGGAACTAGCGGTGTGACTTCGGTTGGCGAATTCGGGGTAATTATACAAACAAAACGGAACCGTGCCGCGGAAGGGAAGTGCTCTTCTCCAGCGCGAACTCGCGCAGCACCAGGCACCTCACCCGCACCCGGCACCTCACTCTGGATCGTCCCGCCTCGTTGATCGCCGACAGCTCCTTCGCAAAATATCTCCGAGCGATCGCGCACCCCGCACGTCTGTCCGTGTAGATGGCATCCACCGCGGCGGTTGAGGGATACAGCTTGGGGTTGTCTCGAGTCGAGGGTGCCCAGTCGGAGATCGACCTCGCCACCCTCGTCCAAACCTGGTCCACCCTCCTCTTTCGCGTCGCTCACTCCGTCCTCCGCAGCCGAACCGAAGCCGAAGACGTCGTCCAGGACGTCTTTCTCCGCGTCCTTCAGAACCAGGCCGCCCTTCCGGAGGTCCGCGACATGCGCGTCTGGCTCGTTCGCATCGCCTGGAACCTCGCGCTCGATCGCCGCCGCCGGATTCGCCCCCATCAGCTCGACCCCACCTTCGCCGAAACCCTCGTTGCCGCCACCCTCCCCGCCGACCGCGCACTCGAACACACGCAGGAGATCCATGCCATCCTCCGTGAACTGGATCGCCTGCCCGGCAAAGAGCGCCACGTCCTCCTGCTCTCCGCCATCGAAGAGCTCGGCATCGGCGAGATCGCCACCATCCTCGGCAGGTCCGAGTCCGCCGTCCGAGCCCTCCTCTTCCGGGCCCGTACCCGCCTGCGCCAGCGTCTCCAACCCCACCAGAAAGGAGGATCCCGATGAGCCAGATCGATGACCGAGCCATCGACGCAGTTCTCGCAGCTCTCCGCGACGCAGATCCACCCGTCGGCATGGAAATCCGCATCCTCGACGCGCTCGAGGGACATCGCTCCTCCCAGCCGGTGCCCGCCACTCGCTCATCGCTGCCTGCGCGGCTCGCCGGCCTCCCTCGTACACCCCTCGCCGGCGCCCTCGCCGCCAGCCTCGCTGTCGCATCTCTTGCAACCGCTGCCTTCCTCCATCCCGCCAGGCACAAATCTCCTGACACGAGCGCACCTCAAAGAACCGGCACCCAGGCCCCGCAGCCCAAACCAGCGGACCTCGCATCGGAGATCCACGATAGCCACCGCAGTCCAACCGGCGCTCCGCACTCACGCCCCTCGCTGAAAATCCCGCCCACAGCCCCACCCACCGATCTCGACACACTCGCGCTCAGCGAATCGCTGGCCCCCAGCCAACCGGCCCCGCCTCTCCCACTCACCCCACAGGAGCAGCTTCTAATGCGCGTCCTGCACCGCCGCGACCCGGAGCCGCTCACCGACCTCAACGGCGAGCTCCGCGCAAAGCGGGAAGCCGAGCAGCTCGCCGACTTCGACAAGTTCTTCAAGGATCCACCACAGCCAGCCACCCACGACAACGAGTAGCCCACCCACCACAAAAGGACGCCTCATGCCCCTAGCCAGACCATCCCGCAACCCAGCCGCTTCGACCAGGACCTCACTCCCCATCGCACTCGGCGCCCTTATGCTCCTCGTCCCCATCGTCCACGCGCAAACACCACCAGCCTCCCCCAAGCCCGACACCACAATCGTCCGCACCTTCTACCTCACCAGCATCACCCAGATCAACGAGGGCACCGAACTCACCTCCGCCCTCCGCAACATCCTCTCTCCCGACGTCAAGCTCATCTACCTCCCCAGCCAGCAGGCTCTCACCGTTCGCGCAACCCCCGAGGAGCTCGCGCTCACCCAGAAGATCCTCACCGACCTCGACCGGCCCCGGAGATCCTACCGACTCACCTACACCATCACCGAAATCGACGGCGGAAAGCGTGTCGGAACCCAGCACTTCGCCGTCATCGTGCTCGGCGGCGGCCGCACCGCTCTCAAGCAAGGCGATCGCGTCCCCGTAGCAACCGGCACCTACGCACCCAACACCAGCGGAACCCAGACCCAGTTCACCTACCTCGACGTGGGGCTCAACATCGATGCCTCACTCGACGACGCCATTGATGGTGTCCGCCTGCGCACCAAGGTTGAGCAGTCCAGCATCGCTGAACAAACCTCCGGTGTCGGCCCCAGCGACCCCATCGTCCGCCAAACCTACATCGAAGGCACCTCCGTCCTCACCGCCGGCAAACCCCTCATGCTCGGCTCTCTCGACATTCCCGGCACCACCCGTCACCTCGACGTCGAGGTTGCCATGGAAGTCATCCACTAGCCCTAATGGGCCGCCGCGGCACGTTTCGGGACACCACGATAGCTCTTCGCGCACAAAGAGAAGAGGCGGGCACCCATCGGGGCCCGCCTCTCTCGCCATTCTCGTTAGGTTACGCTGCGATTAGCCCGCCGTCGCCGCTGTCTTCGCGCCGATCGTTCCATTCACGCCGCTCGGGAAGAAGCCGCCGGTGTTGTTGCCCGCCGCATTGCCCGCCGTCACGATGTCGATGATCTGCTGCGGAGTCCGCCCCGGTGCAATCGAGGTTGTCGTGATATCCGCATCCGCAAGCGTGCTCGCCGGGAACGATGTCCCGCTGGGCGCCGCCGTCGAGTTCGTATTCAGCGCCACGGGAACAATCGTCACGCCGATATCGTCCACCACAGGGACTGGATTCGGAACGGCGGTCGTCGCCGCCGGTACAGGATTCGCCACCGCGGACCGCAGTGCCGAGATCTTCTGCGTGTAACCCGTCAGAATACCCGTGCCCGCATCCACCGCGTTGATCGTCACGCGCACCAGCCCCGCGTGATACGCCTCGACAGCGTGAATCCCGACTGCTGCCGGCAGGATGTTCACCTTGTCCGAGATCAGCGGTGCCGCCCCGTGGTACGCCGTCACGCCGACGTCCTCGAAGATGTACGCCCCGATCAGGAAGTTGTTCTCGTTCGCAAACGGATCAAACGCTGGCCCGATCATCGCCGCTGCCGCCAACGTGTTGAAGGAGTTGTACAGGTCGATGTCCGGCATCGACACCGCCTTCGTGCTCAGCGCCTTCTGCAGGAACAGCACGTGCTTGCCCTCTTCACCCGCCGTCTCCGTCGCATACGACTGGATAAGCGAGGTCACAAACGGCACCTTCGTAAAAGCAGGCTTCAGGGTCACTGTTCCGGCCGTTCCGCCATTCACGGCAACCGGGATCGGCGTCGGCAGCTTGTCGATCGTCAGCCCATACACGGCCAGGTTGTAGAACTGCGCCTCGAGGTACTCAAGGTTCAGCGCAAAGTTGAGGATGTCGTTGTCGGTGATCGTTCCCTGCGCGTTCGCCTTGGGAGCAAACGCCAGGCTCGCCAGTGCCGCGCCGCCAACTGCCAGCATCGCCCGGCGGCTGCTGATGATCGAGTCCAGTTTCTGTGTCTCTTGATTTGCCATGGAAGTCTATCCTTAGGAAGCCGTGGTGGTGATCGTGCCGTTCAGTCCATTGGGGAAGAATGCGCCGCTCTTGACGCCAGCTCCACCAGCGGTTCCGTAAACAATGTGCAGAACCTGGTCCGTTGATCGCGAGAACCCGATCGCGTTGGCCGTGCTCGCCGCCACAATGGACGTCGGGCTCAGAGCGGTCTCATTCCCGCCGCCAAGCGTGCCCCGCAGCGCCGAGATCTTGTTCGCATACCCCACATACGTCTGATCGCCCGCTACTGCAGCGTTCCCAACGATCTGTGCCCGGATATTGCCGGCGTGGTACGCCTCGACCGCCGCAATGCCGGCTGCCGCGCTCAGGATCTTGTTGCTGATCAGCAGGGGAGCCGCGCCGTTGTAGGCCGTCACGCCCACATCCTCGAATACAAAGGCGCCAACCAGAAACGCGTTCACGTCAGTAAACGGATTGAAGCTCGGCCCGATTCCGGCTGCCGAAGCCAGCGCATTGAACGAAGCAGTCAGGTCGATCGCAGGTCGCGCAACCGGTGTGCCGCTATTGCCTTTGATCGTCGCCTGGATCGCACGGACGTGGTTCAGCTCCGTCTGCGCCAGCTCGTTCAAGTAGCTCTGCGCTTGCGCCGATAATCCCGGTACCTTCGTCCCACCCGTCACAGCTCCTGCACCTGTCAGCGCGTCCGCATCCGGGATCCCTGTCCCAGTCGCCGCGCGCATGTAAAACTCGGCCTCCAGGTACTCGAGGTTCAACGCGAAGTTCAGGACGTCATTGTCGGTGATGTTGATCGGACCGACCGGGACACCGGGGTTGCCTGGAATGGACTGGTTGTTGCTGTCGTTGCAGCCGGAGATCAGCGCCGCTGCACTGACTGCCCCCGCACCTGCCAAGAATCGGCGCCGCGTTGGGCCCCGCATCACTAGTTCCTTAATCTTTTCCACGTTCGTGACCTCGCCGTTACAACGGGTTGCTGAGACGGATCGCTTCGTCCCAGTGCTTCATGTACGTAAACCGGTGATCCTTCGGATTGCAGGCGCATGCCGCAGGTCGCGGCACCCCGCTGCGTAAACAAGAAGAGAATGGGCTCCCGCGTGACATATCAGGAGCAATGCAATCTGGTCGCCTGGGAGGGTGGACGACAGAGAAGATCATCGGCAACTTACGAAATGTGCGACGACACGCCCCTCGCTATCTGGCACGTCTTTGCCGACCGAGCTGTGAGCCCGCCCTCGGACTTTAGAGGTAGCCACCCCGTCCGTCAATCCTCGAAAACTCTCGGGGAACACTTTTCGTACCCGACACACACATCCGCCACCCCCGTTCGTGAGGTCAAATACACCTCTCCTTGAGCCCACAGCCCGGAAGCACACGCCGGGAGATCATCCGCACCCGAAGGGAATTCAAACGAACACACGTCGAGGCATCCACCCCGTCCTGCTGTCGGACGTGCATCACACGCAACTCTTCAGAGCTGAGTACACCTGAATCTTCTCCGTCCAAACCACCACGTCGGTTCGCACGTCGCGCGAGCCCAATCGCTCGGCTTCAAAGCGGCATCAACACCAGCTCGCAGACCGCCTGATGGCAGTTCAGAACTCCCGTCCGCACCACCGTCGCCTCTGATCCCGCGGGCCACCAGTCCTTAAGCTCCAGCCGCTTCACCAGTGCCTCTCCGCCGGCGATCGTCTTCCCTTCCGGGCCCGGTCCAGCCGCCTCTGCCACGCGCCCCGCAACCATGCGCAGACGAAACTCCGCCGTGCCCGATCTCCCCTCCGACGCTCCCACCTTCAACGTCCGCAACGCCTGGAGGTCCCGGTGCGCATCGCCCTCGCTCGACCTCGCCTTCAGCGCATCTGCCCTCGCCTCCAGCTTCTTCGCCATCGCTCCCGTCGGTTGCTGTGACGCTTCCATCCCCGTCAGCGGTATCGACGCGATTGCCTCCCGATACGTCTTCGCTGCCGCCACCCGTTGACCTTGCGCCTCCTCGATCTGCCCAAGGTGCAGCCCGACCTCAGCCGAGGGAAACTGCAGCCATGCCGCCCGTGTCCAGTGCTCCGCATCCGCCAGCTTGCCCTCGCGGAACAGCACCCACCCATACGTGTCCCACGCGGCCAGCAGCAAACGGGCCTTCCCCATCGCTTCCCTCTGATCCCCCTCAAGCGTCCAGCCCGAGGTCCCCTTGGTCAGCTCTTCCACGGCTCGTCGGCTGGCCTCCTCCGCCACCGGGAGATCCAGCCCCGCATCTGCCAGTTCATATGCGGCGTTGTTCAACTCGCCCGGCTCCTTTGCGCCCTTCAGCAACTCCAGCAGCACCTTCTCCGCTTCGCTCTTGTGCCCCACCTCAATCTGCGCCTTCGCCATCGCAATCTTGACGGAGGAGGTCTGCCCGGCCGCGGGCACACCCGTGAGCACCGTCAGCGCCCGCTCACTGGCTCCGTCCTCCTCGAGCAGCGCGGCCAACTGCATCGCGACCTCCGCGTTCGATCCACCCTCCTTCAGATCACGCTCCAGCGTGCTCTCCGCGCCCGCACGATCACCCTTTATCAGCTGCATGCCGGCAACGCTGACGTAAGCCCAGAGCTCGTCCGGGTGCAGCGTCAACTCCTTCTGTCCATACTCGATTCCCTTCGTCACCTCACCGCGCATGAACTCCAGTGACCCGTAGGTTGACCAGAGCTGCGGCTCTTTTTCATTCAGCTTTGCCGCGGCCTTCAACGAGCTCTCCGCCTCATCGAAGTATCTGCTCCGGAGCGACGTCTGAGCCTCCCCGACCAGCTTCGCCGCGTCCGCGTTGGTCGTCGTCGGCAGCGGCGGCTCACCCACACCTGCATGCGCGCCCGTCAGCTGCACATACGTGTCGCTCTTGTTGATGGCGCTCTCGAGAAACGATTTGTAACCCTTCCAGTTCTCCGCCGGAATCCGCTCCGCCAGCACCTCGTATCTCCGGTCCACCTCCAGCGTCCCCTTCTCGAACCGGTACGTCAGGTCAAACTTCGCGAAATCTGTCCGGACGTGTACTGCGTCCGGCAGCGTCGCGCCCCAACCCTCCGGAAGCGTCATCTTCGAGGTCGCCTCCTCCACCCGCTTCGAGCCCAGCTCGATAGGAACCCGCGGCGGATCCTTCTCATCCACCCCCATCAGTCCCATCGGAAGCAGCTGTGGCGTAATCCTGAAATGCTCCCAGTCGTCGCCCGGCTTCTCCCGCCGGTAGTCGTACGCCAGCGTCAACGGCTCCGCGGTCGCCTCAGGCCGGCTCACCTCCGCATGACTCGTCGTTCCGCCAAAGCCCATCCCCTGCGAGAGCCGCTGCACGAACTCCTCGTACTGCCCCGGAGATACCTGGTGCACAATCTCCCGGATCATCAGCTCCGAGTCACTCCGAAACCTCATCGAAATGTGCGACAAAGCCGTCCCTTCCTTGTCCAGCTTCGCCACTGACAAGAACTCATCCTTTGACTCGAACGGAAGACCTGCCGGCGTCTGCTCCACCCTCGCTGTCCCCGCGTCCGGCACAACCAGCGCCTTACGATCGCGAATCGCATACAGCAGCACCCGGTACGGCGCCACCTCCTGCGTCGCATCCAGCCACACCATCGTCTGCCCCACCGGCACCGTCGTGATCAGGTGATTGAACGCCGCCGGAGACGGAACAGCATCGTTGAAACGAATCCCCGCCCCAATCAGCACGGCGCTCGGCCTCAGGCCCGCCTCCTTCAACATCGCCGCCAGCAGCGTGTGCTTGTCCTTGCAATCCCCGTACTGATTCCGCAGCACGTCGCCCGCCGCGTGCGGCTGGTAGCGCCCCACCCCAAACGCCACGCCGATGTACCGTATCTGCGACGACACATACGCATACAGCGCCCGCGCTTTCTCCTCGTCCGTCGTCTTGCCCGCGATCAGCTCCTTCGTCTTCGCCTTCACATCCGCATCTGCGACCGCGCGCTCGACCTCCAGCCCCTGGTACCACGCACCCACCGCCTCCCAGCTGGGAAACGTCGTCCACGCCACCGTCGGCAGCTTGCCCAGCCGCACCGCAACCGCATCCTCCTCCGGCAGCACCTTGCCCTTCTCCGCCTCCTTACGAGCCTCCGCCTCCTTGCCCGCCGTCGGCTCGAGATGCGAGCCCTTCCACCGCCACACCCGGTCGGCTCCCTCCTCCGTCACCTCCGGCTTGCTCTTCGGACTCCACATCGTCACCTGCTTCGACTTCGGGATGCGGATCTCCAGGGTCTGTGACAGCACCACCACGTCTTGGGCCATCGTCTCCGCGCCCCAGAATGCATCCGGCGCATCCGCCTTCGTCTGCACCTCCCGCACCCGGTACTCCAGCACATCGCCCACCCGCAGGCTTCGCACCGGAATCTGCTTCTGTTTCAGATCGCTATAGAAGGGCGCCTGCCGCGTCACCTCCGCAGGCATCTCCATTGCGTCCGAGATCGGCGTCTCCACCACCGTCCCATCCGCCCGCCGCACCCGCACATAGTCAAACTCCAGGTGCTCCGTGCCGCTCGCAAACGGCATGCTCACCACGCCGTACTGCCGCAGCGCAGCATCCGTCTGCAACCGTATCGCCCCGGTCGTCTCCTTTGTGCCCGTTCCGTCCGCGTTGTACCGGTACACCGTATCCCAGCGCTCCACCACCGCCGGCTCCGCGCTGTAGCGATCCTCACCCTTCGCTGTCCCGGACACCCCCGCCGAAGCTCCAGGAGCCTTCGCGGACCCGTCCTGCCCAAGTGCCGGTCGTTCCCAAACCGACCCACCCACCAATACCACGATCACCAAAGCAGAAGCCCTGCAAAATTGCATGGACAACATCTACACCAGGTCGCAGCGCCGGGCGAAGAAAAATCCAATCCCGCGGCCCCCACACCCGGGTTACAAGAGGCCCAAAATGGAACCGCTCACAATCCTCATCCGCCAGCAAAACTCGCCAGGCGGCAGCTTCCACCCGACGCATTCCGCCTTAGTGTCCCCTCACCGGACGCGCGTCGCCCTCACCCCGCAGCCGTCTCCCAAACACCACGCCAATCGTCGTCCCCACACTCGCCGAGTGATCGCTCACCCCAAACCGCATCCCCCCGTCGATCCCAAACGCCTCGCCGAACTGATGGTAAAACCCGCCAAAGATATAAGTCCCCGGCGGCGTATTCGACTGCGACACGTTCTGCGCAAACGCCTCCGCATACAGCCGCGTCTTCTCCTGGAGGTGATAGCTCAGCGCCACCGAATGCTGCCCCCCATACGTGCACCCTTGCGCCGTCTGGCAGTCCGTCTGCACAATCGACCCGTTCAGAATCAGATCCACATCCCCATTCTTCCCGTAGTGGTGATTCAGCAGCAGGATCGCCTGCTGACCGTAACCCTGCAGCGAACTCTGGGACGCCGTCGGAACCTCGAGCTCATACTGGATCCCCACCCCCGGAGCACCCCGGTGATACTGTTCTTTCTTCAGCTCTACCTTTCCGCCAATCTGGATCGTCCCCACCCCATTGACTGCGTCTTTTGCCTCGCCTTGGTGCTCAAACCCCGACCACTGGAAGTCCAGCCGCAACCGCGGCTGCGCCGCATAGGTCGCCGTCGTCGTCACCGTCTGCTGATTGCCCGGCGTACTCTGCGGATACGCGTCATAGCCCTCCTCCACCTGCAGCACACCCGCGCTCTGCATCGACGCGCTGTTTGCCACGGTCGGCCGCGTCGGGCTCATGTTCAGGTCCTGCCCCCACCCCGTCAACGCACACAACGGCAGCGCCATCGCCCAGGGCCCAACCCGCCTCATCGGCCAGCCCTTCATCCGCGCCTCACAGGCGTGCGTCTCCGCGACATCCAGTCCCCCAACCGCACACCCTCGTTCGTCAACAACTCCCCCGATCACGCTTTCGAGCCACGAGCACCCTCTCTATTTTGACAGTCTGATTCACATTACTTTCCAGGAGATGCAGGACACCACCGGGAACCGTTCCGCTCGCGTGCCGCTACCGGCCTGGTTCCCGCCCAGCCCGATTTGCCCTTCCCCTTGCGCGGTGCTATGTTTGTGCCGTTCCCGTAAAGCCTGTGCCAGCTTCGATAAAGCCGATGCACCGTGCTGGGAGCTTCTGCGTACGGCCCCGGGCCCCTAATCAAAAAACAAATCAGGAATCGGAGCACTTTTCACATGAGACATAAACTCTTGTATTCTGCGGCAGCTCTTTTACTTGCGTCCTTGGCGTCCCAGGCCAACGCCGACACCTTCCAGTTCACCTTCAGTGGCCCTGGAGTAAGCGGCAACGCTGTGCTGACCTACGGTACCGCTACCGACGCAAAGTACCCCCAGGCTTTCGAAGTCACGGGGATCACAGGCAGCTTCACTGACTCAAATATCAAAATTTACAACGCACCCATCCTCGGCCTCGTCAACATCAATCACGCCACCCCAGACCCCACTAATCTGCTCGCGCCCAACGACTTCAGCAGATTCGCCGTGGCCTCAGGCACGGAACACGGTTCTCTCTCCTTCGACAACCTCTATTACCCAGGCGGTTCTCCACAAACGGCCACCGACTATTACTTCTCCGGCGGCTTCTTTGACATTTACGGTCTCCTCTTCGATATCGGCGATGGCACCGTCGCCAATATCTGGAGCAACGGCGTCCTCCCTGGCACCGCGTTCAACGACTACGGTGTCGGCGTCGCCACCAGCGACAAATCACTCGACTACGTCTTCAGCGGCGTCACTGTCACTCCAGAACCCGGCACCTTCTGCCTCCTGGGCACCGGTCTCGCGGCCATGTTCTTCTGGGGTCGGTCCTCCTTACTCGGAATGCACTCGTAACTGAGGCGCCGATCAGACACACGCACTGCCCAAAACAGTGACGCTGGGCAAGCAACATATCCTTGCTCAGATTCGCTGGTTTATTCGAAAAGCAGGGGAGCGGCGGCACGGTACGGATCGCCTCCGCTCCCCCCAAAACTAGCTCGGACGCGATCAGCCTCCGGTAAGCGGTCCACAGCCGGCTCAGGGCACTTGATGCGGGCGTGGGCCCCGAAACCCAAAGAGATCGAGACAAAAAATAGCATTTACAAGCGTCTCTCTCCGCATGAGCCCACGTAAGCACTCCATCACACTTCCAATCGCATTCGCTCCCGGAGGCATCGTGTAATCTCGCACTTACAGCCATCGACTTCTTGCGTCCGCAACAAAGAAAGACAAATGTCGAAGCACTCATCCCAGGTTCCAAAACTCGCAGACGTCGCCCGCGTCGCGAAGGTCGGAAATGCTACGGTTTCGAGAGCCTTGAGTGGAGGCAAAAACGTCAGCAGCGAGGCCATGAAGCGCATCTCGGATGCCATCATCCAGCTCGGCTATCAACCCAATCGCGTCGCCCAAACCCTCAAGGGTGCCTCGTCCGGCATCGTGGGCATGATCGTTCCAAGTCTCTCGGATATGTTCTTCTCGAAGTACGCCGAGGCCGTCGAAAGAGTCACAAAGGAGCGTGGCGCGCTCCTGGTCCTCGTCGCCTCCCACGATGAGGACGAAAACGTCCTGAGCAGCTTTCGGCAGCTCCGGCTACACCAGATCGATGGCCTGATCCTCGCTCCCTCCGAACTCAAGCATCGAGTTCTCCTCGAGAGCCTCCGGAGGTCGCAGGTGCCCATCGTCGGCATCGACCGGCCGCTCAGCAAGGTCGGTTGCACCTCCGTGCTCTGCGAAAACTTCGCGGGGGCATACCTGGCAACCGAACACCTCCTCGGTCATGGCTACAGCAAGATAATCAGCATCCAGCTTAAGCCGGAGCTGTACACCATGAAGGAGCGCCTGCGCGGGTATAGGTCGGCGATGACGGATCAAAATCGACAGCCTGTCGAAGAGATCATCAACAACCGTGAAGATGCCATCGAGGTCCTGCGACGCTATCGAAAGGGTGCGAACTCACCGGTCGGGATCTTTGCGGGCAACAATCTCTCCGCACGATACATCTGCGAAGCAGTCCAGGTGCTGAAAGTCTCCATCCCCCAGGACTTCGCGATGATCAGCTTCGACGACTTTGACCTCGCTGATACCCTCACGCCGCCCATGAGCGTGGTGCAGCAGCCGCTCGATCAGCTCGGCCATCTCGCCGCAAAGCTCCTCTTCGAGCAGATGCCCGACTGGAAAGATCGGGATGGGAGCGAAAAGCCGAAAAACGTCCACCTCAAACCTCAGCTTGTCATACGAGGCTCTTGCGGTTGCCACCCCCGCTGACTCGCCATCTCTCCACAAGAGCAGCCCGCGCACAGCCAAACCCGCTACTGATTCGACCGCGCAACAGCAGCAGCGTGACTCTCCTTCGCCGCATGCTCCGCGGCATCCAGCTGCTGAAATCGCTGATCGGCAGCCGCTGCTCGCGACGGATCTCCAAGCGCTCGATAAGCCTGGGCAAAGAGCCGCTGCACCGAAGGCTCCCCCGGTGCAGCCTTCTCCGCAGCCTCGAGGTCCGGAAGCGATTCGGCGGGCCGCTTCATCCGTATCAGCAGCCGGGCACGCTCCGCATGAGCTTGCGGTAGCTCCGGGCATGAGCGCAATGCCTCATTCACCTCAGCCAGAGAAACGTCCACCGGCTCTCCGAGTTCATCGAGCGACCCGGCCAGCTTCCAGTGTGCAATGCAGTTGCCTGGACGTCTCGCGGTCAGCGTCGTGAGGTACTGGCGTGCATGGACCCAGTCTCCCGTGCTCCAGTAAAGATTTGCCAGATGTTCAATCGCGGACGTGTCCTGAGGAGAGGCGGCCAGTGCCTGCTTATACGCATCCACTGCGCCCGAGGTGTTCCCCATGCTCTCCATAATCTCCCCCGCCAGTTCGTGCGCAAGCGGGGTGTTGATGTCGATACTCTGCACCTGGGCGAACGCCGTTTGCGAGAGCTCAAGATGGATCTTCCCCAGCAGGTACCACGCCTCCTGGTCCTTGGGATCCGCCGCAAGAATCGCGTTCAACTGAACAACGGCCTCATCGGGGCGCTTCAGCCCGCTCAGCACACGCGCCAGGGTCAATCTTGCAAAGCGATCACTCGGAAGCGCCTGCACGCCGAGCTCCAGCGGCCTGAGCGCTTCGTCCAGTTGTCCCAGCTGAGCATAAGCCGCGCCCAGCATAATGTTCGCTGGCGCCATCGTAGGCTCGATCGCAAGGCCTTGACGCAGTGTCGCCACCGCATCGGAAAACCGGTCGAGGTTATACAAGAGCCGCCCAAGGTTGTTATAAGCGGCTGCAATCGAAGGATCGAGCCGAAGCAGCTCGCGATAATCCGCGACCGCCTGCTCGTCTCTTCCCGCCGCCTGGTCCGCATGGGCCTTCTGGTAGAGCTGCTCCACGCGAGGACTCTGCCCGAAACCTGCTGAGGATCCCACCGTGGTGGCGATCGCAAAGATGAGCAGTCCAGAGGTGCGAAGCATACGATGTCACGAAGTATAGAAGATCCCGTGGAACGAACGGAGGGCTGCCCATCGGCAGCCCTCCCCGTCACCAGGCCGTCAGAAGATAAACCGTCCGCTCAGCTGACCCTGCCTTGGGCTGTTCTGCTGGCCGGAGTTGACGAACCCGAAGTTACTCGCGTTGTCGATGTTTGTGTTCGGGTTCTCAAAGCGCACACGATTCAAGAGGTTGAAGTAGTTCATCTCTAGGAAAAAGCTTGCGTGCTCCCCGAGCGCGAACTTCTTGGACACCTTGAGATCCTCGTCGTAAATGCCCGGATTCCGTAACTCTGCATAGTTTCGAACGGCATCGCCCAGCTTGAAGGTGCCGGTCGTACTCACAAAGGCATTCGTGCTGAAGACCTTGCGATCACTCTGACCACTCGTGAAGTTCAGGTTCTTGTAATTCGTCGTACTCCTGGAAACGTTCGGGACCTCATCGGGCCGATTGAAGCAGCCCGCGCAGCCAAGCGGATTATCGTTCTCGGAGATTCCGAACGGTTGACCCGTCTGGTACGACGTGATGAAGCCGAGCTGAAACCCGCCCAGGATCTGCCCGGTAACGCCCTTGTTATTTAGGAAGGTCTTTCCGGGCCCGATCGGCAGCTCATAGGTACCGCTGATCTTCGCGTTGTTGAGCTCGTCGCTTCCGCTCACCGTGTACTCCGCCTTTTGGTTGTACTTGTTCTCCGGCAGCGATGCAAAGGTAGCGAAAGCGCTGTCAACATTGGCCAGCGTTCTCGAGAGGGTATAAGAGGCAAGGAACGAGAGTCCGTTCGAGAACCGCTTCTCCACGCTGAACTGCAGGCCCTTGTAACTGGCGGCGCCGCTCAGATCGAAGTTGTTATACACGTTGGAATACTGTGGAAAGGGTGACAGTGCGTGGGCAACCGTCGCATTGCCGGCCAGGTCGTTGCTGAAATTTGGATACGGCGGCTTCACCCCTGCCGCGATAGCTGCCGGATCGTTGATGTTGGCATTCAGGACAGCTCCATATCTCAGAATCGCCGGATCGGGCTGACTGATCGGGTTGAGCTGCCCATCGAGATGGACCGCACGGTTCGCGATATACGCCGCTTGGAAGAACAGGTTCCAGGGTAGTTGCCTCTGGAAGTTCACGTTCCATTGCTGGAGGTACGGTGCGCGGCCGCTCTCCTTCGGATCAAACGCCCGGATCGTCGTTCCGATACCGAGCGACGGACCGAGTGCAACCGCGGGCGGCGCCGGCAGAGGCCGCGCATCCCACGAGCCGAACGAGGGCGTAACGCCGCCCGTGCTGTTGCTGTTGAATGACCCCTGCAGGAGATTGCCGTAGCTGGTCGCGACCTTGCTGGTCCCGTATTCGTACGCGCCGCCATTCAGATACGCCAGGTTGTAGCCCGCCTGGATCACCGTCTTGCTCGTGACCGCGTACGCGAAACCCAGTCGTGGGCCGAAGTTTCGGAAGTGGATATCCGCCCGCGTCACACCTCCTGACGCAGAGCTGAACTTCGCTGCGACGCCCGGTAGGCCTCCCGCAACAGGGTTTGAAGCAGCTTGGTCG
This sequence comes from uncultured Acidobacteriaceae bacterium, assembly GCA_963850375.1. Classification (GTDB taxonomy): domain Bacteria; phylum Acidobacteriota; class Terriglobia; order Terriglobales; family Acidobacteriaceae; genus Edaphobacter. The sequence continues at coordinate 629,643 of CAWKKV010000002.1, forward strand.
AGAAACACGATCTGGTTTTTCTTCTCTACGAAGGGCATCATGATGTCCCAGCGCAGGCCTACATTCACGGTCAGCTTCGGCGAGAACTTGATGTCGTCCTGAACATACGGTGCGATCAGGAGGTTGCGAAGGCTCAACTCGTTCGCAAAGATGCGGTCCGCGCTGTCGACCTCCCCCAGCAGGAAGCTGGCGAACGAACTCCCGGTACCCCCTAGGTTGGAGGCCGAGGCCGTCGTGTGCTGGCTGAAGTTGAACTGACCGCCGCAAGCCTGGCACTCGTTATCGTCCTGATAGCTGCGTCGGAACTCACCCCCGATGTTGAAGGTATGGCGGCCCTTGATCCACAGCCAGTTATTCACCGCCGCGATCCCAAGCTTCCGGTTGATCGACTGTGTCCATCCAGAGTTGGTTCCCCAGGTCGTCGGCGCGTTCGATCCCTGAAAGGTGATGTTCGGAAAGATGGTGCTGATGGGATTGGCTTCCACGCCCGCGAAAGCAACACCATTCTTTAGATTGAACTGGTTATTGATCTCGCCAATCCAGGAAGCGCCCGCGGTCGCGACTAACTTCGGAGTTACCGCGTTCGTGTAATTCAGCAGAAATACCGAGCCCAAAGCCGGATTGCTCTTTGCGCTCTGCAGAATATTATCCGTTGGCACGATCGGGGCGTTATCGAACCCGATCGACGTGTAGGAATTCCTCCACTCCGCGTAGTGAAGCGACTGCTTCGCCGTAAGGTTGTGGTCGACCGTGAAGCCGATATTGTGGTCCACGTTCGGAAAGGCGTTCGGCGCGAAGTTCTTGTTGGACGTCAAGCCAGGCCGGTCCGGAGTCGGAATGGCAGGCAAAATGGTCTTCGAGATCGCGCTGATCCTCGCAGGATCGATCACGTTCAATCTTCCCTGGTACTGGAACTGCTGGCCTGTGGTCGGGTCGTAGATCGGAATCAGCTTCCCGCTTCCATCTACGAAGTCCGAGAAGTCACCGGTCTTCTCGAGCGCGGTAGGAACCGTGCCGATATTCGTATTCGTGTTGTTCTGCTTGCCAAAGTCCAGCGAGAAAAGAAAAAAGGTCCGATCTCTGCCGTTGTAAAGATGGGGGATGCGGACAGGCCCGCCAATCGTGAAACCATAATTGTTCTCTCGGTCGATCGGCGTCACCGTGTTGAAGTAGCCGCGCGCGTCAAAGAACTCGTTGCGATTGATATAAAAAGCGTCTCCGTGAAAGTTGTTCGTGCCCGATGCCGTCTGGTACGTCACCGCACCCTGTGCCAGGCCGAACTGCGCCGAAAACGTCGAGCGCTCAACACGGAACTCGTTAACCAGCTCAAACGGCGGATTGAAGTTGGTCGTGTATCCAGCCGTCTCTGACTGTGGCGCGGGAATGCCGTTGTACAGAATCTCGGATTCAAAGTTCACGCCGCCGTTGATGTTGTGCGAAAAGGTGTCGCCCTGCACGCCAGGCGCCAGGAACTGCAGCGTGTCGATCGATCGTCCACGCCCGCCACTGATCGCAACCGGAAGCGCAGCGACCACGGCCGGTTCAATCGTCGTTCCAAGCTCCGGCTGCGTCGTGTTCAACGAGATGAGCGGCGCCGACACCTCGACCGTCGTCTCACTGCCGCCCGCATTCAGCGTCACGTCGATCGTCGCCTGTGTGCTCACCTCGATATTGACCTGGTCCCGGATCGATTTATTGAAGCCGGGTGCACTCACCGCAAGCGTATACCGCCCGGGCTGAAGCCCAGTGGCTGCATAGGTTCCCGCGGAACTCGTCATCACGTTTAATCGTCGTCTGGGTGGCGATATTGGTGATCGCCACAGAGGCTCCCGGAACCACCGCACCCGAGTTGTCCGTGACCGTACCCGTAACCCCGTTCGAGGACTGAGCCACACAAGCTGCCGTGGCCAGGGCTAGGATAGCCGCCGCCGAAACAGGCAATAACCCGCGACCGGCGCGCGCTAGAACAAGTATTCCGCTGGCGATGAAATGCAATCTTGGCGCTCGTGCCATACAACCTCCAAAAAGGAACTCAGAAAGATTAGGCCTGACGATCGTTGGAAACGATTCCACTACTGATGTATGGAGCAGAACGTTATTCCGTTCGAGCTGTGCATGTCAATCGAAATGACGAGTTCTTTCTCAGACTCTGGTCGCTGGCCCGACACCCGTCAGTGTCCCGCCTCCACGGAGGGAGCTTCGTTCGGCGTCTCCTTGTTGCCGTGCGAGCCGGAGATCTTCTGTACCTCCGCAAACTGTGCCGCCGCGTCGGCCCTCCTGCCTAGCCGGCGATACACCCTCCCCAGGAGAAAGTGGGGCTGCTCCGCCCCTGGCGCCAGCAATGTGGCACGCTCAAGCGCACCCGCGGCCTCGGCATCGCGCCCCATTGCTTCAAGCGCCACGCCCAGCTCCTGGTACGCCAGCGCGTTCGTCGGCCCCCACGCGACCGCCTCACGCAGCTGCGCCACCGCCTCCTCTACGTGATGCTGCGATAACAACAGCATCCCGAGGTCGAGATAAGGCTGCGGATCCCGTGTCGATCCCTGCCCCTGCCATTCGATCGCAGAGCGATACGCCGCCTCGGCCTCGGCCGGCCGGTCGAGCTTCTCGAGAGCAAGCCCCAGATTGTACTCAGCGCGAACATCCTTCGGGCTCAGCTCCAGCCGCCGTCGGAACGAACTTACCGCCGCGGCCGCATGGTCCAGGTTGTACTGCGCCCTCCCCAGCAGATACCAGGCTGCGGCGTTCTCAGGCCAATGTTGCGTCGCATAAGCAAGCCACCTCTCCGCATCGGAGAAGTCCTTCAGCAGGATGTAATCGGAGGCGACCACAATCAGCTCCTCGGCGGTCGGCGATCGTAGCCCCGCGCCTGCCGTGTATTCCGCAAGCGAGTCCGTCGCGCGCTGCTCCCGGAACAGCACATAGCCAAGAAGGAAGTGCGGCTCGGCCCCATTTGGATCGGCCTCGATCATCCGGCGCAGATCTCGATCTGCACCCTTCCAGTCACCCCTGTCCATCTCCTGGTGAACGGCCGGGAGGTCCGCAACTGGCCCTGTACTCGTCTGCGCCATCGCCAGCGCAAACGGCCATAACCCAAGCGCAACAGGCATCGCCAGGAGGCTCCGAACAGCGATTCGCGGCACCTCGCTCAAGCGCATGAGACAGCTTATCCAGAAACTCGGCGGACGCGCCATGCAGCGGGCAGGGTGCTGCGAAGCAGGAGCACCCACGATCAGAACAGGGGACAGCGATCAGGAGATCACAGTCTCCGTACCTTGCCCGCGCCCGTTCATGGCCCCCAAACAAAGGGATGTTAATTCGCTCCCTGGAGCGAAGCCCCCGTCACCCGCCGCCGCCTACTCCCGCCAGCCCGGCTACCATAGCCACATGCCCGCCCACCTCACCGAGAAGAGCCTTCGCTTTCTCACCGGTCTCAAACGCAACAACGACCGCACCTGGTTCGAAGCCCGGCGCCACATCTACGAGCAGGAACTCCGCGACCCCATGCTCGCCATCGTCGGCGAGATCACAGACGCCATGCTCGACTTCGCCCCCGCTCACGTCCGCCCCCCGCAGAAGTCCCTCATGCGCATCTACCGCGACATCCGCTTCTCGAAAGACAAGCGCCCCTACAAGCTCCACGCCGCCGCCTGGTGGTCCCGCGCCGGCCTCGAAAAGACCTCCGGAGCCGGCTTCTACTTCGAGGTCAGCGCCACTGCCATCACCGTCGCCGTCGGCGCCTACATGCCCGAGCGCGACCAGCTCCTCGCCATCCGCCGCCACCTCTCCGCCGCCGGCGCCAACCGCCACACCGACCTCCGCCGCCTTCTCGCCGCCCCCCGCCTCCGCAAGCTCATGCAGCCCATCGACGGCCAGCCCCTCACCCGCCCGCCCAAAGGCTTCCTCCCCGACGATCCCGCGCTCGACCTCATCCTCAACCGCCAGTGGGGTGTCTCCTCCACGCTCCCGCCCGAGATCGCCCTCAGCCCCGGCCTCGTCAAAGAGGTCGTCCGCCGCTTCCGCCTCGCCACTCCCGTCGTCGACCTCCTCAATCAGCCGCTCCTCCCACAACCCCGCCGTCCCCTCTTCTAGGGGTCAGCCAACCCTGCGAGCTCCTGGATCACGCTCGGGCTCCACAGACCGGGTGGTCCCCGAAGCACCGCACATCACACCATCTCCGATCCAGGAGACCCACCACACTTCACCACGATCTCTCCACCAAACCGTCCCGAATAGAAGGAGCCAAAAGGCCGCGAAATCTGCCACATACGTATACGGGTAGGCACAAAACCTATAAAAACCCACAAAAACCTGTGGAAACCCATCGAAAGCGGTTGACAAATGCCCTCAAAGAGCCGAAGGTGAACTTCGGAAACATCTCCAAACCCGCATAAACACTGGCGATTTCGTTCAGCAGCGGTGGGGAAAAGCCAAATTCCACAGCAAATCACAGGAGAACGACATGGCAAAGGGAATCACAAAGACCGCTCTGGTCCGCCACATGGCTGAAAAGACAGAACTTAGCAGCAAGCAGGTCGGCAGCTTCTTCGACCTTCTCGCCGAAACCGCCGTCAAGGAAACCAAGAAGAATGGCGAGTTCACCATCCCCGGCATCGGTAAGTTAGTGAAAGCAGAGAGGAAAGCTCGCCTCGGCCGCAATCCCCAGACCGGCGAATCCATCAAGATCAAGGCCAAAACGGTCGTCAAGTTCCGCGTCGCGAAGGTCGCCAAGGACACCATCGCTCCCGTCAAGAAGTAAACGGGTTACAAGCGCAATCGGCCCGCTCTGCTGGAGGGAACTCCGGCTAGGCGGGCCCTCGACCTCGCAGCAGCCCACGCACCACGATCGAGATCCCGAACGATATCACCAGCCCCTGCATAATCAAAAGGGCGTTGTACGTCCTCCCAAACGCGGCAAACGAAAACGCCGCTCCCCACATATAGATCTCACTCAAAAAAGCGCGCCCCCAACGGGCCGCTCCGGAGCCCGGACCCAATCTCCGGGTCGGGGACGGAAAGAACCTTGGCACCCGCTCCCTGTACGACCGGTAAGCGTCACCCATCTGCCCGGCAAGGTACCGCTCCTCCGCCATCACCAGGGTCCACTCCAGCGCAAGCGTCAGCAGTATCACCACGATCGCAGCCGGCCAGGACATAAGGACGCAGATCGCGATCGTATGCAGCACTATCCCGACATACAGTGGGTTCCGTAGGAACCGATACGGTCCCCCAGCCATAATCGACGCGCCCTCGAACTTCGGCGAGACCACCACCTCGGGTCCCAGGTACGCAGCAGCCCAGGTTCGCAACAGTGCAGCCGAGACGGCACATACAATCGCCAGTCCAGTCACACCGGCGATCGCCTGCTCGAGACTCACCGAAGTCCGCGCAGCAACCACCTCGGGCAGCCAAAGCCACACACGCTGGAGGCCGGCCGCTCTCGTTCCGTTTCCGGTCATCACGAACCCGAGCGCGTATATCGCAAGGTGAAGCAGGTACCTGAACCGAAAGACGAGATCCAGTATCCCCACTCGCGGGGAGCTCTTCACCTCTCGCTGGCCGGCCTCTCGCTGCCCGGCCTCCCTGCGTGCCTCCTCTAAATCCATCCTCGCCTCACGGTCCTTACTTCAGATCCCATCTCCCTGAGATGTCCCGCCCAGACGTGAAAGCAGGGCATCGAAATCCTCCAGTCCCGAATACTCGATGACAACACGGCCCTTGCCCTTACGGTCTTCGATCGACACCTTCAGCCCCAGCGTTCGCTGAAGCATCTCCTGCGCCTCTCGCACATTTGGGTCCTGCGTCGGCGAGGCTGCAGCCGCTTTCTTCTCTCTCTGCTCCGGATGCAACAGCCCCTGCACATACGATTCCGTCTGCCTCACTGACATCGAGAGCGCGCCAACCTTGCTAGCCGCTGCCCGAATCCGGTCCGCATCCTCGAGCGCCAGCAGCGCCCGTGCATGCCCAAAGCTCAACGCGCCGCTCTCCACACTGGCCTGCGTCTCTCCGGGTAAACGTAACAAACGAAGGAAGTTAGATACGCTCGCCCGATCCTTTCCCGTGCGTGTCGCCATCTGCTCCTGGGTCATCTTGAAGTCGGCGCTAAGCCGCTGGTACGCTCGCGCCTGCTCCATCGGGTTCAGGTCAGCCCGCTGGAGGTTCTCGACGATCGTCATCTCCATGGCCTGCTCGTCTGACGCCGCTCGGACAAACGCCGGAATCGTCGCCTTACCCGCGAGCTTCGACGCGAGGAGCCGCCGCTCCCCGGTAATCAGCTGGTACCGTCCCCCAGCAATCGTGCGAACGATAATCGGCTGCACCACCCCGCGTGGCTGAGATCGACTGCGCTAGCTCACCCAGCTTCGCCTCATCGAACTGCGTTCTCGTCTGAAAAGGATTCCTGTCGATCAGACCGCACTCAATCTCGAGCGGGTGTCCTCCACCCTGCTCCGCAGCCTGAACCACAGGAACCACCGCCGGCTTCGGCGGAAGCAGCGCTTCCAGCCCCCGGCCCAGAGCCCTTCTCTTTGTGTCCGTCGTCATCGTGAGTTCCTTCTTCTCAAACGTGTCACTTCGAATACGGCCAGAAACGAACCTTTCGGCTCGCCTCGGAGCTCGGCGGCGCAGCTGGCTTCGGCTTTACCTCTTCAAGCCCATTGCGCGTCAGGAGCTCCTTCGCGAGATCTCGGTACGCCTCCGCCCCACGGGAACGCGGGTCGTACAGCGCGACTGGCTTTCCATGGCTCGGAGCCTCGGCCAGCCTGATATTCCGCGGTATCGTCGCCTTCAGCAACTTGTCCCCAAAGAACTCCCGGAGATTCGCCGCCACCTGCTGCGACAGATTCGTTCTCTCGTCGTACATCGTAAGCAGCACCCCTTCAAGGGATAGCGCCGGATTGAACGCCTGCGTCACGCTGTCCAGCGTGCTCATCAGCTCCGATATCCCTTCCAGGGCGAAGTACTCGGCCTGCATCGGGACCAGCAACCCGTCCGACGCCACCAGCGAGTTCAGGGTCAGCAGATCCAACGCTGGAGGACAGTCGAGCAGCACAAACCGATAGTCGCCCAGCACAGTCGCGAGCTTGGTCTTCAGCCGAAACTCTCGCCTATCCTGCCCGACGAGCTCTAAGTTCGCCCCGATCAGGCTCTTGCTCCCGGGTAGAAGCGACAGCTTCTCCACCTCGGTGGGCAAAATCGCCTCAGAAGCCTGCGTCTCCGCTGTCAGCAGGTCATACACACTCAACCGGTTCAGATCCCGACCAAACCCCAGGCCACCGGTCGCGTTCGCCTGGGGATCGCAGTCCACCAGCAACGTCTTGTGGCCCGCAAGCGCCAGGGCGGCACTCAGGTTGATAGCGGTCGTGGTCTTGCCCACTCCACCCTTCTGGTTGACGACGGCAATCACCTTCGCCTGGGGCGGTGCTTCAGCTCTTCCCTTGCTATTCATTGCTGGATCGAGCCTAACTGCTGCTTTCCCTTCCTGCAAACTCAAGGGAGCTGTGACGAGAAGAGCAGCCCCAATCAGTGTTCCACGTGGAACAGCTCTCACCGATACAGTCCCTTGTTCCACGTGGAACATCACATCCTGACGATCTGAAACAGAAAAGTACGCTCCGCTCCAGGCAGTCCAGCCCGCTCAGCCACCTTCACCCCCATCTCGCCTAACCCAACCGGCTCCTCCGACGCAAGCAGCCAAAGCTCAGACCGCATCCTCGTCAGAGCCACCCTCAATGCCAGCTCCGGTGAGTCAACAGCCCTCATCACCACGCCATCGAACACACAGTCCTCAGGCATCTCTTCCACGCGTCGACTCCAAACCTCTACCTGGATCCCCAACGACCGGCCAACCTCGCGGAGAAAAGCCGCTTTCTTACCCTGCGACTCCGCCAAGGTCACGACCAGCCCCGGCCACCAAAGCTGTATCGGCAGCCCCGGAAAGCCCGCACCCGAGCCAAAATCCAGCAGAGTCCCCTCACCTCGGACGAAACTGGCCGCAAACAGACTCTCCCCAAAGTGCCGCCTGACGATCTCGCGCGGCTCTCGGATCGCAGAGAGATTCGTGCGCTCGTTCCAGCGAACCAGCAAGTCAAGATATATCTTCAGTTGCGCCAATAGCTGCGGCCGTAAACGCAGTTCTGCTTCCCACACCAGCGACGATCCGCTGAAGTACTCCCGGAGCGTCTCGCCGATCTCTTCCGCCGACAGCACACTCACGATCTACGCGCCAGCCACCGCAAGGCTGCGACCCTTCCGAACCACAGCAGCCCCCACCAGCCCCGCAAAGATGGCTCGGGACGTTGTGCTGATCGCAGTACTTCGTTCCGGATGCCACTGCACCCCCAGCAGAAACTCCGGCTGTCCGCTGCTCCCGTCACCCTCGATCGCCTCCACAACCCCGTCCTGGGTCGAGACCGCAACCACGCGCAGCCCCGACCCGGCCTGCTCGATCGCCTGGTGATGGCTGGAGTTGATCGGCAAACGAAGCTCATCGCCCTGCATGTTCGCTTCTTCCTGATCGATAAACCCGCCCAGCAGTGTCCCAGGCGCAACCGTGGCCCCGTGCGCAACGGCTACGCTAGATCCGGCCTCATGATTCACCGGCATCGGATCGAGATCCTGGACCAGCGTGCCGCCCCGCCAGACGTTGAGCGACTGAACCCCATAGCAGATCCCCAGCACCGGCTTGCCCGTAGCAAACGCTTCTTCCAGCAGAATGCGGTCCGCCGCCTCGCGCAACGGGTCAGCCGGCGCGCATCGCTCGATCCGATCCTGGCCATAGCTCTTCGGCTCGACGTCCGCCGGACTCCCCGGCAGAAGAACTCCATCGCACTCCCGCGCCAACCTCATCAACTCGGAAGCCGCCAGTCCCAGCTCAACCTTCACCGGCACTCCCCCTGCATCCTGCACTGCAGCCGCATACATATTCCAGGAGCGCTGGTTATAACTCAGATCGTTGCTGGTCGGCATCGGGATGGCGATCCGGACTTCGCGTCTCATAGCCTTATGATAAGCGCCCCGCGAGCCAGACCCAGAGCTAGATTGGCTCGCCCGAGGTGTATCGCAGGTACGTCTCCGTGATCGCCTGGTACGCCGCCGCCGTAACCCGGTCCGCGTCGCGAGTTGTCAGGCCCTCCGTTGAGATCGCCTCCCCGATGACCACCATCAACGGCCGTGGCCGGAGGCTGTAACTATGAATCGGCAGAAGCTCATACGTGCCAATCAGCGTCACGGGAATCAGCGGAACCTGCGCACGGATCGCCATAAACGCTCCGCCCGAGACAAAAGACTGTGTGCGCCCGGTAGCAGACCGCCCTCCCTCCGGGAAGATCACCAGCGGCAGCCCCGCCTTCAACGCCGCCACGCCTCCATTCAGGCTCATAATCGAGCTCCGCGCACTCGACTGGTCCACCGGAACCTGCCCCGACCGATGCAGATGCCAACCAATAAACGGCACCTTCCACAGACCGCCCTTCGCCAGGATCCGAAACTGAAACGGCAGCTTCGCAAACAAAACCGGCGTATCCATATAACTCAGGTGATTCGCCGCGTACACCGCCGCCCGACCCTCCGGGATGTTCTCCCTCCCGATCAGGGTCACGGGAGACATCGTGATCGCCAGCAGAACACGCGCCCACGCAACCGCCACCGCATGCTGCTGCCGCCCGGATCGGTCCCACAACGACGCGACGAGCGAGACACAGCCAAAGCCAGCCGTAGCCAACGCGATCAGTGGAATAAACAGGACGTAGTTCAGAAAGCGCAGCAGGGAACTCGCCCCCTCCCGTCCCGCACCTTCAGGCGCGCCTGTGGTCAAGGGCGAGCCCCAGCCAGGCGCAGGATCTCGCCCACCAGGTACACCGATCCCGTCGCCACGATCAGGCCACCCGGAGGAGTCACCTCCACCGCCTGCGTCAGCGCTCCCTCGATGTGAGGTGCCGCATGCGCCGGGATATCGAGCCGGTGCGCCGCTGCCAGCAGATCATCAACCGCCGCTGCACGAGGATTATCGATCGGGGCCAGCACAATATGATCACGCCGGCGTTCAGGTTCGCCCGAGCTGCTGTCGAACAGAGGAAAGAGCATCTGCGTCATCTCGCCAAGATCCTTATCGCGCAGGCAGCTGAAGATCAGCGTACGAGGCCGGCTGGGATCAAGCGAGGCAAGCGCCGACCGCAGCGTCCAGGCCCCCGCCGGGTTATGGGCCACATCGACCAGCAGCGTCCGGTCCCCCGCAAGGGGCACTGTCTGGAGCCGTCCCGGCCAAAGCGTCTCCCGAATCCCCTCCTCAATCGCAGTATCCGCGATCATGTAACCAAAGTTGTTACGTAACTCCTCAACCGCCGCAAGCGCCAGGGCAATATTGCGTTGCTGGTGCTGCCCGGGCAAGGGAGACTCCACAGCAATCTGCCCCTCACTCGTCGTCACGCTGTAATGATTCGCCGGCAATATCCCAGCACCCGGGCGATGATCCACCTCGTCGCCGCGCCCCCTCGGAAAGCCCAGAAACTCTCCCGGAGCCGGCATGTACTTGGCCGCGGAGATCGCTCGAAGCTCCCGAAACCCCGCCGCAACTTCGCCAAACACCCGGTTCGCCTCAGGATGCTGCGGAAGCGTTATCAGTGTGCCACCCTCCCGCAGGATTCCCGCCTTCTCCCGGGCAATCTCCGCGATAGTAGTGCCGAGGTACTCCTGATGGTCGAGCGCAATGTCCGTGATCACCGACAGGAGAGGATCCACCACGTTGGTCGCGTCCAGCCGCCCGCCCAATCCCACCTCCAGGATCGCGAGCTCCGTCTGCCGCTCCGCGAAGTAGCAAAACGCCAGCGCGGTCAACACCTCGAAGAAGCTGGGCCCCTGCGGCAGGGCGCCGCTCTCCACCAGCCGCCGGCCGGTCTCATCCACGTGGAAATAGTGCCGCGCAAAATCTTCGTCGCCGATCGGCATCAGCCGCGACGGCCCCGCGCTCGCCGGCGCATCCGCCGAGGCATACTCCGACGGCGTCATCGGCAAGCTCAGCTGGATCCGCTCATTCACCCGAACGAGGTGAGGCGAGGTATACAGGCCGGTGCGATGCCCCGCCGCCGCCAGGATCGACGCCAGGGTCGCGGCCGTCGACCCCTTCCCATTCGTCCCCGCGATCAGCACCGCGCGGAACCGTCTCTGCGGATCGTCAAGCGCCGTCATCAGCGTCCGCATATGTGCCAGATCGAACTTACGCCGGGGCGCGCCATCCTTTGGGGGCGCGAGCTCCTGGCCCAGCGCATACAGCTGGTCGACCGCAGAGGCATAGGACATGGGTCTCATTCTAGGCGAACTCTCCGCCCCTTGATGCCTCTCGCTGCGATCCCGCCCGTTTCGGAACGATCCCACCTTCGACGCAGCAATTTTCTGCCGTGTGGGATTCATGGAGCACGCCCAGCAGCCGATATTGAACGAGTGAGAGACGAGGTCGCAGCCCTGGATCAACTCTCGACGCAAACACAAAGAGCCCGGACGTCACACACCCACGGGCAATAGGAGACAGGAAATGCACGTAGCACTTGCTATCGCTTTTGGTTCGATCGTGGTTGCCCCCTTTATTGGTCGCTGGAGAGCAAACGCCTGGCTGCGGTCGCAGCTCCGCTCCACCCGTCCCCTGCCCAAAAACGTCGTCGAGATCGCCTGACACTTGCAGCGCTGTACTCACCCCGTACTGCCGGGTCGCACTCCCCTTTCGGTGCGACCCTCTTTTCACGCCTGACGGATAGGGAGATCTCTGGCCCAACCCCCTCCCCCGACAACACTCGGAAATCGGCTCCGAAGCCGATATGCTGAGAGGGTGAGCCAAGACCAGATCTCGATACAACTTCCAGACGGCAGCGTGCGCCACGTTCCGCCGGGCACAACCCCTCTCGACATCGCCACCGGCATCTCCCCGCGCCTCGCAGCCGCCGTCGTGGTCGCCCGCATCCGCCCTCTCACGACCACCCCCGCAGAGGAAGGCGCCAGCGCCACCGAGGCCGGCGCTACCGAAGAGGCCATGTACTCCGGTCATGCCTCCGCCGGAGACGGCACCCGCATCGTCGATCTCTCGCAGCCCCTCCATGAAGACGTCGCCCTCGAGCTCCTCAAGGAGACCGACGAGGCCGCGCTCAAGGTCGTCCGTCACTCCGCCGCGCACGTCATGGCCACCGCCATCCTCGAGCTCTTCCCCGAGACCAAGCTCGGCCACGGTCCTGCCACCGATCAGGGCTTCTTCTACGACGTCTACCGCGAAACCCCCTTCACCGAAGCCGACCTCGCCGCCATCGAGGCCCGCATGGCCGAGGTCGTCGCTCGCAACGAGCCCTTCGTCCGCGAGGTCGAGTCTCGCGAGCAGGGTCTCGGGGACTACGCCGCCCACGGCGAGTTCATGAAGGTCCACTTCATCGAGCGCTTCACCCAGCCCGGCGAAGAGATCTCTCTCTACCGCAACGGCCACTTCACCGACTTCTGCCGCGGCCCCCACGTCCCCTCCACCGGCCGCGTCAAGGCCTTCAAGGTCACCTCGGTCGCCGGCGCCTACTGGCTCGGTAACGAAAACAACCAGCAGCTCCAGCGCATCTACGGCACCGCCTTCTTCAACAGCAAGGATCTCGACGCGCACTTCAAGCACCTCGAAGAGATCAAGGCCCGCGACCACCGCATCCTCGGCAAACAGCTCGATCTCTTCTCCATCCAGGAGGTCGCCGGCGCCGGCCTCATCTTCTGGCATCCCAAGGGCGGTCTCATCCGCAAGATCATGGAAGACTGGATGCGCGATGAATGTATCCGCCGTGGTTACAATCTCGTCTTCACCCCTCACATCATGCGCCGCGAACTCTGGAAAGTCAGTGGACATGAGGGTTTCTACAACGAGAATATGTATCCGCCGATGGAGCTTGATGACGCCGAGTACCGCCTCAAGCCCATGAACTGCCCCGGCCACGTCCTCATTTACAAGTCCACCCCCAAGTCCTACCGCGACCTCCCGCAACGCTACGCGGAATTAGGTAACGTCTATCGTTACGAAAGGTCGGGCACCATGCACGGCCTCCTTCGCGTCCGCGGCTTCACCCAGGATGACGCCCACATCTTCTGCACTCCCGAACACATCGAAGACGAAATTGTCGCCTGCATCGACTTTGCTCAGGCCGTCCTCCAGACCTTCGGCTTCACCGAGTTCAAGGTCGAGCTCTCCACCTGGGACCCGACCAAGCCGACCGACTATATCGGCTCGCCCGAGCGCTGGGAGCAGGCGATCAACTCGCTCAAGACCGCCCTCAGTCGCAAGCAGATCCCTTACAGGGAAATCCCCGGCGAGGCCGCCTTCTACGGCCCCAAGATCGACATCAAACTCGTCGACGTCCTCGGCCGCCTCTGGCAGCTCTCCACCGTCCAGTTCGACTGGAACCTCCCTGCCCGCTTCGAGCTCGAATACACCGGGGAAGACGGCGAAAAGCACCAGCCCATCATGGTCCATCGCGCCCTCTTCGGCTCCGTCGAGCGCTTCTTCGGCGTCCTCATCGAGCACTACGCCGGCGCCTTCCCCATGTGGCTCGCGCCCGTCCAGGTCGGCATCGTCCCCATCTCCGAGAAACACCTCGCCTACGCCGGGGAGGTCAAGGCAAAGCTCGAGGCCGCCGGACTCCGCGTCGATCTCGACGCCCGCAACGAAAAGATGAACGCCAAGATCCGCGAGCTCACCCACCAGAAGATCCCCTTCGTCCTTGTGGTCGGCGACAAGGAGTCCAACACCGGCTCCGTCAGCGTTCGGACCCGCGGCAAAGGCGACGAGGGCAGCGTGACTTTGGAGTCTTTCCTCGAGCGCGCCACCCACCTGGTCAACGACCACGTCATGTCCTTGTGACCGCACGCGCGTCCGCGCAGAACTCGCTTGCATCACAGCCGAAAGCTCCCACACTGGGCTTATGTTCACACTTCGCGATCAGATCGTCGTGCACGCCCCCGTCGAGCGCTGCTTTCTGCTCTCGACCTCGCTCGCCATCGTCGAGAAAGAGCTCGGCATGCACCCCGTTGCCGGTAAAACCTCCGGTCTCGTCACCGGCGGCGATACCGTTCGGTGGCAGGGCTGGCAGCTCGGCCTGCCGCAGTTTCACGAGAGCCTCATCACCAACTTCGAGCCAGGGCGTTTCTTTCAGGACACCATGATCGCCGGCCGCTTCGCCTCCTTCCAGCATGACCACGCGTTTCGGACCTCCGGCGACGGCACCGTCACGCTGGCGGACGAGCTCCGCTTCACCATGCCCTTCGGCTGGCTCGGTCGGCTCGTCGGGCGCTTCGTCCTCGTTCCTCATATTCGCGCCCTCATGCGCCGCCGCTTCGCCCTTCTCAAGCGCATCGCCGAGACCGATGAATGGCGGGAGTACCTGCCCCCAACCCAAACGCATCCAACCGCCTGAGGTAAACCCGTGAAAGCCATCGTTCTGCACGAGTTCGGCGCGCCCAGCAAACTCAAGTACGAAGACGTCGAAGACCCCCGCCCCGGCGAAGGCGAAGTGCTCGTCCGGCTCGCGGCCACCAGCATCAACCCCATCGACTTCAAACTCCGCTCCGGCTCAATGCAGTCCTACATGCCGCTGGAGCTCCCCACCGTTCTCGGCCGTGACCTTTCCGGCGTCATCCGTGAGCTCGGCCCCGGTGTCACCAACTTCGCCGTTGGAGACCGCGTCCTCGCCCTCGCCAATCGCACCTATGCCGAGCTCGTCGTCGTCAAAGCCGACGCGCTCACACACGCGCCCGACGATCTCGACATCGTCGAAGCAGCAGCTCTGCCGCTCGTCACCCTCACCGGCGAGCAGCTCATCACCCGCGGCACCAAGATTCAGCAGGGACAGACCGTGCTCATCACCGGCGCCGTCGGCAACGTCGGGCGCGCCGCCGTCCACACCGCGAAGAAGGCCGGGGCCACCGTCATCGCTGGCGTCCGCAAACAGCAGCTCGATCAGGCAAAGGACCTCCACGCCGACGAGATCCTCGCACTCGACGACAGCTCCGCAATGGAAAAGCTCGGCTATGTCGACGCCGTCGCCGACACGGTCGGCGGTTCAACCGCGGAGCAGCTGCTCGGCAAGGTCAAACAGGGAGGCGTCTTCGCCTCCGTGCTCGGCCCCCCCGCCAACGCAAAGCTGCACCCGACCATTCACATCGAGCCCGTCTACGCCGTCCCCGACCCGCCAACTCTCCGGGTCATGGCAGAAGACATTCTCGCGCGGAAGTTCCGTATTCCCATCGATCGCATGGTCCCGCTCGCCGACGCCGCCGACGCCCAGGCCGCAGCCGAAAAAGGCGGAGTAGGAAAAATACTGCTTCTGGGGTAAGCTCGCGGGTGCGAGACCAAGAACGCCTTGCAGACATTACGACTGACCACACTGATCGATGCCCCGGTCCAACGCTGCTTTTTTCTCTCCCTCTGTGTTGATCTCCAGATTCGCGCCGCCGACACCCTCGGCGAGGTCGCGATCGGCGGCCTCACGTCCGGCGTCCTCAGCGTCGGAGACTCCGTCATCTGGGCCACCCCGCGCGTCCACCCGCAACTCCAGCGAACCTGCAGAACCGAAGTGGTGCGCCCCTACACCCTGATCCGCGAAGTCATGACCGGAGGCCACCTGGTCGCACTCGAGCATGACCGCCACTTCGCGCCCATGAACGACGGCACCCGCGTGCGCGACGAGCTCCGCTTCGAATCCCCACCTGGTCTCCTCGGCACACTCCTGCGACAGCGCCTGCGTACCCACCTCAACAACCTGCTCAAGGAG
Organism: uncultured Acidobacteriaceae bacterium; assembly: GCA_963850375.1. Taxonomy (GTDB): domain Bacteria; phylum Acidobacteriota; class Terriglobia; order Terriglobales; family Acidobacteriaceae; genus Edaphobacter. Next base: position 645,419 of record CAWKKV010000002.1, read on the forward strand.
CGCAGCACGCTTCTTAAACGCGTAGCGCAGACCGAGGAGTGGCGTCGCTACCTCGAGGACCCGGTCACACCCGAACCTGCCTCACCCACGGCCTAGCCCCTCGGCTTCAGCCCACGACCCGGACCCCCTCAACGAGGCCGAAACGCACTCCGAATCGTCTTCACGCGATCCGCCTTCTCAATCTTCTGACCCGAGTACGTCTCCGCCGGATACACCACCACGTACCGCCGCGAAGGATCGCCCGAAGAAGCCGTGCGCAGCCCGGAGGTCGCCAGCTCCAGGTGCAGCATCCGCCGCTCGCGCGCGTTCATCGGCGCAAAGCTGTACGGCCGTCCCGTCGCCAGCACCGACGCAACCGCAGCAGCGGCAGCCCGCTCCATCTGCTCCGCCCGCTTCGCCTTGTAGTCCTCCGCGTCAAACGAGAGCAGATGATGTTCGTCCGGCGGCAGACCGATCACCTCTGTCGCCAGCGTCTCCATCGCCCGCAGCACCTCGGCGTTCCGCTCAACAAGCAGCCGTGTGTCCGGCCCGCGAAATTCCACTCGCAGACGTACCCCGTCAGCGGCCTCGCTCCGAGTCACCTCGAAGCTCAGCTCCATCGCGCATGCCTCAACCAGCATCCGCACCAGTCTCTCTACCTTGTCTGCTGCCGCAGCCCAGTCCATACTGTCGTGCTCGTCCTGGATCTCTCTTCGTGTCAGCGTCGCCCCTGGATTGTGGTCGCCTTGCGACGCGCACGCTTTGCTGCAATCTCGCGCATCTCGCGTCCCAGCGATGTCCGATTCATCACAGCCTGCTGAATAATTCCAATCAGATTGCCAACCGACCAGTACAGCGCCAACCCCGATGCATAATTCCACGTCATGTAACCGGAAACCGCCGGCATCATAAACGCCATCATCTTCTGCTGCTGCGGATCCACACCTGGTGAAGGCGTATAGTACTGCACCAGGAACTGGCTGACAACCATAAGGATAGGCAGGATGTGGTACGGATCCGCCGCCGTCAGATCCGGCAGCCAGAACCAGTGCGCCTGCCGCAACTCCACCACCTTTGGCAGCATGCCGAAAAACGCAAACAGCAGCGGCAGCTGGATCAGTGTCGGAATACACCCGCCAAACATGTTCACGCCGTTGTCCTTCTGCAGCTGCATGATCTCGGCGTTCATCTCGTTGCGCTTCGGATCCGTCACCTTGAACTTCTTGTACTTCTCCTTGATCGCGTCCATCTGCGGCTGGATCCGCTGCATCTTCAAGCCGCTCTGCATGGTCTTGATCCGCAGCGGCAGAATCACCAGGTTGATCAGCACCGTCAGCAGAACAATCGCCCATCCCCAGTTCGAAGCCACATGCGCGTGGATAAACTGCAGCGCCAGGAACAGGTACTTGCCGATCACCCCGAAGAACCCAAACTCCAGCAGCGGCTCAAGCGTCACCTTCGGATCAGCGGCATGGATGTTCTTGAGGACATTGACCGCCTTCGGTCCCGCATAGATCCGCGTCACCGTGTGTCCGCTCGCATCCCCCAGCGCCGCTCCCAGGATCGGCACGTTGATCGCGCCCTTCGCCGGCGACCCGCTCCCCAGCCCCGTGCGCCGGATCGTCTTCGCTACGTCCAGCTCATTGTGCAGCGTAGCGAGCGTCGCGGTCGCCGGCTGCTCCGGCAGAAAGATCGCGGCGAAGTACACATCGCTCACGCCCGCCCAGTCGAACGGCCCGTTCAGCGTCTGCCCGCCGGAGACCTTCTTCGGCGCCTCGTGCTGCTCCTTGCCGTTGCTCATCGTATCCAGCTGCGAGCTCGCATACAGCGATGCGTTGTCCTGGTCGCCAAAACCGCCCGGCCAGCTCAGCAGCGTCCGCACCGGGGCACCGTTCCGCGTCACCTGCACATCCGCGTGCAGCACATATGTCTCATCGAACGAGAACGTCTTCCGCACATCCGTCGTCCCGTCCGAGTACGTAAACGTAAGCGATCCCGGAATCGCCAGCGTTCCCGTCGCCGATGGGACATAAAGCGCATTCTTCAGGCCCGCCGTCAGCGCCGCGTCGTACGTGTACAGCGAAAGTGGATAGCCAAACTGCTTCGCCGCCTGCTGATGCACCAGGTCGAGCGGTCGGCCGTCGCTGTCCTTGAAGATCGAGTTCGGTGCCCCCGGCCGCTGCTTCAGCTGCCAGCTGATTACCTGCGCGCCGCGATTTGAAAACGTGATGCGGTAAAGCTCATTCTCAACAACCGTCGTCGCCTCTGCCGCCGCCTGCACCGTCGGCCTGGCCGGAGAACCCGCCCCGGTAGCCCCCGCCGGTGTCGATCCAGCGGCCAGCATGGGAGGTGTCGGCGGCGAAACCCCGGCCGCCGTCTGCACCGTCTGCGTGTTCGCATTCGGAGCTGCCGTCTGCGGATTCTTCTTCGCGCGAAAATACTGCAGGCCAAAGAACACGGCCACCATGACCAGCATCATCACGAGCAGCGACTTGTTATCCTGCCCACCTTGTTGATTGGGATTCTTGAACTCTGCCAAGCGTAGCTTCCTATCGTGGTGCGGCGTTCGGCCGCAAGGGCGCGTTGAGGCGTCTCGCCTATGGTAAATGGTTCGCATCCGCAGGTGCGGCAGGCACAGGATCCAGACCGCCCTTCGAGAACGGATGGCACCGCATCAGACGCCACGCCGCCAAAGCCCCGCCCCTCATAAGGCCAAACCGCGCCGTCGCCACATACGCATACTCCGAGCAGCTCGGCAGATATCGGCAGCGCGAAGGACTCACCGCATGGAGCGCCGGCGAGATCGCACGCTGGTACACCCCCAGCAGCGCCCGCGCAACCCACGGAGCCTCCCCCTCACTCATACACCGCGCTCCATCGGCCCAGCGTTACGCACACGCGGCCCCTGCTCCTGCCGCTCCAGCACCTTGCTGATGCTCCGGAACACCACCGCAACCTCCCGCTGGAGCACCGGAAACGGGAGATCGATCACACTCCTTCGCGGATGAAGAATCACATCCGCCGAACTCGGCAGCAGCCCGAGATTGAGCCGCACAGCCTCGCGCATGCGCCGCTTGATCCGGTTCCGATCGACTGCCTTCCCCATCACCTTGCCCACCGTCAGCCCCACCCGCGCGCGCAAAGGCTCCTCCACACGCAGGGGCCGGCCATCCTTGCCCAGCTCCGGACGAAGGCTGCAGAAATAGCTCATCTGTTTTGAAAACTGCTTCCGGCTGCTGCCATACACGCGCTGGTAGTCAGAGTGTTTCCTCAGCCGAGACGGAGAGAGCTCCGGTTTCAAGAAGACACCTCCGACACGGCCTCTGTACCCAACAACGAGGATTGGCTACCGTGACGTCCCAAGCTGCTCAGCGAGCGATCGCGTCATCGGCCCCACCTCGCCGCCCGTATGTTCCGTCGTCACGCTCTCAATCAGCGCAATCAGCGTCTCCCCATCCGCAGACGTGTTGTGCCGTACACCCCGTGGCACCACGAAAAATTCACCCGGCCCTACCGTTACCGGTCCGCCATCCACCTCTGCACGGCCAATGCGCAGCTCTCCCCGCAGCACAAGAAACATCTCATCCTCGTGCTCGTGCGCATGCCACGGAAACTCCCCGTGGACCTTCGCTATCTTGATGTACTGGTCGTTGACCTGGCCCACCACTCGCGGCGACCACAGCTCAGGGAGAGCCGAACACGCGAGTTCCAACGAGATGGGCTTCTCCTGCAACATCGGACGGGGCAATCCGACCTAGTCGCGGAAGCCCGCGCTTACCGCAATTTTGTGACGGCCCTTGGCGCGGCGGCGGCTCAGCACCGTGGCGCCTGCCTTGGTCTTCATGCGGGTCAGAAATCCGTGGGTCTTCGCGCGGTGGCGGCGGTTCGGTTGAAAGGTGCGCTTCGGCATGGTACGTGTCTCCTGATCGGGCCCGGGGCTCCGGATCAAATCTCTTCGCTGTTGCAGCGATCTCTGAGTATACAAGATCGACCCGCATTCACCTACGGGCAATCCTCGCCCGGACCCAACCCGCCTCTCCCCAAAGCCCCCGCAAGACGCTCGCATTCCCATCTTCACAACGAATGGTGCAACTCAGTTTTAATCGCCGGAGCCACAGGAAACGCCTCTCTTTTTCGTGCTACGATCAAACCCGCTTCGCAACACTTTCCAACACTGGTTCCGCTGTTTCCGAGAGCTGTACTGCATGAATGATGTCGCTCCCCCGTGCCCCTGAAGCGCACGGCGGAGAACTCTCCAAACGAAGAAACCCTCAACCGCAGGTCCCCGCGGGACGGAGTTCCGTTTGCTTTTTCTGCCCCCGCATATCCGGTCGGCGGAAATGCCTCACCTTCGGCTGACCTCAAGGACTGAACGCGCACGTCAAGGAAGAGAGAATGTCCTTCGTTTCACTAGCAACCGCCGTTCTCGGTCAGGACTCCAATCCGTGGGTTCGCATCCTGTCGGCACTCGAAAAGAAGATCAGCCGGCAATCCTTTGAGACCTGGCTCAAGCCAACGCGCTACGCTCGCCTCGACAATCGAACCCTCTTCGTCCGCATCCCCTCCAAGGATTTCTCCCACGTCGGCGACCGCTACGGAGATCTCATCCAGGAGGCGATCGAAAACCTCGCGCTCGATATCGACACCGTCACCTTTGAGCCCGCGCCCCAGGCCCCCGCTCCCCGTGTCCGCGAGGATGGCGGCTTCGCACCGCTGCCCAGCCACAGCCCCAACGCCCCGCGCTCCGGCTCCCTCGACACCCTGAACGGCCGCCATCCCGCCGCCGCAACCGGCCCCGGACCCGAGCAGTCCCGCTTCGACTGGAGCTCCGCCTCCCAGCTCAATCCCAAGTACCAGTTCGACGCCTTTGTCGTCGGCTCCGGAAACCAGTTCGCCATGGCCGCCGCACAGGCCGTCGCCGAACGACCCTCCCGCGCCTACAACCCCCTCTTCCTCTACGGCGGCGTCGGCATGGGCAAGACCCACCTCATGCACGCCGTCGGCCACGACGTAAAACGCCGCCAGCCTCACGCCTCCATCTCCTACGTCTCCGGTGAAAAATTCACCAACGAGATGATCAACTCCGTCCGCTACGACAAGATGACCGGCTTCCGCGACAAGTTCCGCAACGTCGACGTCCTCCTGATCGACGACATCCAGTTCCTCGCCGGCAAAGAGCGCACCCAGGAAGAGTTCTTCCACACCTTCAATGCGCTCCACGAGTCGATGAAGCAGATCGTCATCGCGTCTGACAGGCCGCCGAAGGAGTTGGCGGACTTCGAAGACCGCCTCCGCTCCCGCTTCGAGTGGGGCCTCATCGCCGACATCCAGCCGCCTGACCTCGAGACCAAGGTCGCCATCCTTCAAAAGAAGGCAGAGCTCGAAAACGCCGTTCTCCCCACCGACGTCGCCCTCTTCATCGCCGCCAACGTCCGCACCAACGTCCGCGAGCTCGAAGGCGCCCTCGTCACGCATGATCGCCTGGTGCTCCATGCACGGCGTCGAGATCACCCTGCCCACCGCGCAGCAGTGCCTCAAACAGTTCATCGATACCCAGGTCCGCAAGATCTCCATCGAGACCATCCAGCGCACCGTCGCCGAGCAGTTCGGCATGCGCGTCGCCGAGCTCAAGCAGAAGAACAACTCCCGCCAGATCGTCGTCCCCCGCCAGATCGCCATGTACCTCGCCAAGCAGCTCACCGAGGCCTCCCTCCCCGAGATCGGCCGGCAGTTCGGCGGCAAGCACCACACCACCGTCATGCACTCCATCGGCAAGATCGACGAGCAGCGCCGCGCCGACAAGGATCTCAACCGCACCATCAACAAGCTGATGGAAACCCTCAGCTAACAAGAGCGGAAACCTTCAGCTAAGGCCTCACCGGATCCGTCACCCTCCGGCCCTCATTCTGCGCGAAGCGAAGAATCTCAGTATTGGCCAGCCGAATCGCGCCTCCGAACATAGCCCCAGCCATCGCAGCTCCGGGACAGCCACGTTCAGAAATCACCTCCCCAGGTACTTCTCCGGGATCACCAACCCCGGCCTCTCGCTATCCCACAGGATCCCCACCACCCAGTACCGCCCGCCATCCTTCATCAACTGAAAGCTGTTGATCCCGCGGGCAAACGGAGCCGGATCCGCCAGCGCACGCCGCGACTCGTACGTGCTCCAAACCTGCACCATATTCCCAAACTCCTCAACGTCGTTGTGAGAGCTCCGCTCGAAAAATCCCTTCGCCGTCAAAGTTCCGCTTGATCGCGCGATATATTCATCCACCGTCAGCACCAACACATCCGCATGGCCCGTCTCCTTGTCCGTCCGTATCGGCATCAGCCGCGCATCCGGCACAAACAGCGACCGCATCCTGTCCCAGTCACGCGCCTGCCCCGCCGGTCCCGAGATCACGTCATACACCGCCGCCACGATGTGCTCGACCGAGTCCACATCCGCCGCCTTCGCCTTCGGCCACTCCGGCCGCCCCGCAATCGATCCCACCGGCGCCCGCAAAGGAAGATTAGTTACCTTCGTCCCGTCCGCTGGCGCCTGCCCCCGCGCCACTCCCGCCACCACGAGCACCGCCACCACCGCCATCCATCGCCAGGCCACCAGCATCGCTTCACCTCTCAGGGAAATGGCCCAATTATCCTCTGCCGGCTGTCCGCCGCTGTGCATAACCCCGCTCGCCTATCTCTCCTCCCCGCTAACACTTGCGTGCTATTCCCACATCCCGGCCAGTCGCCGTCCGGCGAGCTATCACCTCCTCTGTGCACAAAACGGAGAAGCCGTAGCCATCCCTCCGGAACCACCCGGCGATCCTCACCATGCATCCTCCACCGTCCCGTTTTCTGAATCCGGACACGACCTCAACCCCAGCCGTCAGCACCACATACGACGGGCATCCACTTTTCCAGAGCAAACGGCTACTGCTACTGTTCTTTCTCTCTTTTTCACTCCTGTTTAGAAGTACCCCTCGCCACCCACCCGCAAAACAAGCCCGCCGTCCTCCCACAGAACCCGCCCGTTTCCCACAGCCGGAAACCGCCTCCGGACTCGCTACAATCGGAAGGCAGCGAGCGGCAGGGATCTCCAACGACACAAAACGCCTTTCGGTGTACAGTTTGGCCAGCCCCCAAGCGCAACCCAGCGCAACATACGGAGAGAGACGACCGTGACGACCGCGACGCAGCAGCCCGAAACAACAGCAGCCGCAGCCCCCACCGGCAACCTCGAAATCACCGTCTCCCGCGCGGAGCTCCTCCGCGAGCTCACCGCCGCCCAAAGCGTCGTCGAACGCAAAACCACCATCCCCATCCTCTCGAACTTCCTCTTCGAGGCCACGCCCGGCGACGGAGATCAGGGCCGCCTCACCATCACCGCCACCGATCTCGACCAGAGCCTCCGCACCTCCTGCGCCGCCAAGGTCAAAAAGCCCGGAGCCTGCACCATCCCCGCCCGCAAGCTCTACGACTACATCAAGCTCCTTCCCGACGGCGACATCTCCATCAAGCTCATGGACAACCACTGGGTCCAGATCCGCGCCGGCCGCTCCAACACCAAGATGGTCGGCATGGCCCGAGCCAACTTCCCCCAGGTCGCCGAGTTCCCCGAGTCCGGCGCGTTCAAGCTCTCCGTCGCCTCCCTCCGCAACATGGTCTCGAAGACCATCTTCGCCATCTCCAACGAGGAAAGCCGCTACACCCTCAACGGCGCCCTCCTCGTCCTCAAGGCCGAGTCCATGGCCATGGTCGCCACCGATGGCCACCGCCTCGCCCACATCGAAAAGCAGGGCGAAGCCCTCGACGGCATCTCCGGCGAAAAGAAGACCCTCATCCCCCGCAAGGCGCTCGCCGAGCTCTCCGGCCTCCTCTCCTCCACCGACGCCGAAACCCTCGACTTCGCCGATGACGACCAGACCCTCTTCTTCCGGGTCGGCGGCCGCGTCCTCACCAGCCGCAAACTCACCGGCCAGTTCCCCAACTACGAGGCCGTCCTCCCCCGCGACAACAACAAGTTCGTCATCGTCCGCTCCGAAGACCTCATGGGCTCCATCCAGCGCGTCGCCCAGTTCGCCGACGAGCGCTCCGGCGCCATCAAGATCCGCCTCGAAGGCAACGAGCTCAAGCTCTCCTCCTCCTCCACCGACGCCGGCGAGAGCGAAGACACCATCGAGACCCCCTACAACTACGACCCCCTCGTCGTCGGCTTCAACTCCTCCTACCTCATCGACTTCCTCAAGGCCATCGGCAACTCCGGCGAAGTCCGCCTCGAGTTCAAGGACGCCCAGTCCGCCGGCCAGATGCGCCCCGAAGACGGCAACGAGGACGTCAAGTACCGCTACATCCTCATGCCCATGCGCATCTGACCGTACCCTGGAGCCCCCGCCCTCAGGCCATCAATCGCGTCCGGTCGCGACCGCCGCCGTACCGCCGTTCGAGCTCTGCGAAAGCTTCCGGTGCATCAGGAAGCCCGCGATCAGGAAGTAGACCCCGCCGAAGATCGCATACCCTCCCAGATCCTTGATGTGTGTCTTGTCGTGAAGCCCGCCCAGGATAAAGGCCACCCCTGCGGCCGCGGACTGTACCCCGCTCAGGATCATCGCCCACTGCCCGCCCATCTGCTTCCTCCGCGAGATACCAATCGCAAGTTGAGCGATTCCGGCAGCAAAGGCCCATGCCCCAAAGGTGACGACAGCCTGCTGCGGAGACTTGAATGCGGTGACGGCTATCCCGAGCGCCGCCAGCGTCCCCAGGGCCACGTTGACATAGCGGGCGGTCGGTGAGGTCGAGCGCGCGGAAGACCTCAGGTCATACACCGTGCAGGCGACGTCCCAAAGCGGGTAAAGGACAAGCAGCCCGGCGGCCAGGGCAGGATTGCTGGCTGCAGTGGCAAGGACAGTGCCCGCCCACAGCAGCTGGACGGCGGTACGGGTGAAATAAAGGTTACGCAATGAGTGAGCTTCGACCTGTTCGGTAAGTGCAGTAGTGCGCATAAGAACTCCTATGAGGCTATCTTCTAGTTGGTAGGTTGATGGGGTGAGCGAAGAACCCGGCCTGCATCCACTGGCTAGGGCTTACGCGTAGAGATACGTTGTAATGCGCTGGTGGTAACGGCCTGAAATACGTCGCAGCTTCCCAGGGCTCGCGCCGACAGCATGGCGCCGTGAACGGTCGCCATCAAGGTCTGCGCCTCTTCGTCCGGGGTCCCCTGGAGCTCTAAACTGCGCTTCTTAACTCCTTCTTCAAGCGTCTCCCGAAACCATTCGCTCAGCACCACAAAGTGCTGCTGGACCTCGAAGCGAACCTCCTCGGGAAGACTCGGAAGCTCGGCAGCCAGCAGGGCAGCAATACAGAAAGGCTGAGTCTTGTCCCGGATACAGCCCTCCCAATGCTGCACATACGCCCGGAGGCGCTCCAGGGGGTCGTCAACGTTTTGCGTCAACAACTGTGTCCCCTTCAGCAACCCCTCTCGATGTCCCCTGAGAACCGCAACCACCAGCCCCGCCTTGGTAGCGAAGTGATGGTGGATACTCGCCTTCCGAATCTGCACTGCTTCCGAGATATCGGCGTAGCTGAACGCCGAGTAACCGCGATCAGAGATCAGCGTCCTAGCCGTCTGAAGGATCCGGTCTGCAGTCTCTCCGTGCATGCCGATAAGACTACCTACTAGTAGGACAAGATGCAAAGAATCTTCATCGCGCCCCGATCCCGGAAACCGCCCTTGTCGATAGCTTCTGGAAGGCGCGCAAGCTGAGAGTGCAACGAAGCAGCGACACGCGTGTACAAACCTATACAGATGGTTCCCACAACAAAGCGTCACTTCCTTGCTCTCGACGGCTTGCGAGGTGTAGCCGCCCTCGCCGTAGTCACCTTCCACTTCATGGAGATGGTGATCGGCGACTACAGCAGGCTTTGGATCGGCCACGGATGGCTGGCGGTCGACTTCTTCTTCTGCCTCTCCGGCTTCGTAATCGGCTATGCGTACGACGATCGCGTCGGGCATTTGAGTCTGTGGGACTTCCTCAAAGCGCGTCTGATTCGCCTGCATCCCTTGGTCGTATTCGGGTCTGTGCTCGGCCTGCTTACCTTGCTGGTGGACCCCTTTCGCCTGGGTCCCCTGGGCTATAGCGCTGGTCGGGTGGCGCTCATGTTCTTTGCCTCAGTCTCCCTCATCCCCTACCCGGTCATGCAGGAGCGAGGGTACAGCCTCTTCAGCCTGAACTCACCGTCGTGGTCACTCTTCTGGGAGTACGTCGCAAATCTCCTTTACGCGATCGTGCTCTACCGATTGAGCCGCCGCTGGTTGGGCGTGGCGACCATCATTGCTGCAATCGTCCTCTGCGCTGTGGGTCACAGGGCTGGCAATCTCTGGGCAGGTTTCAACGGGAAGACCTTCTGGACTGGAGCCGCTCGCGTCAGCTTCTCTTTCATGGCAGGCCTGCTCGTGCATCGCTCCAGGTGGATCATTCGCACGAAGCTTGGGTTCGGATCCCTTTCAGTCTTATTGCTGCTCGCTTTTGTGATGCCCTATGCCAAAGGTGCTTGGGTTTGGGAAGCAGCGGTTATCGTCGTTTACTTCCCGTTGCTGGTAGTTCTGGGTGCAGGAGCGACGCTGGGCCCTCGCACAGAAACGCTCTGCAAGCTCGGAGGCGACCTGTCCTACCCGCTTTACATGACGCATTATGCGGTCATCTGGAGCTTCGGGGAGTTCTACGAACGCTACAAGCCCGACATGGCGCACACGGCACTATATGTGATCGGTGGTGTCCTTATCCTGACGGCCTTCGCATATCTGGTCATGGTCTTCTACGATCTTCCTGTTCGGGCATTTCTGCGCTCCAGGTAGGGTCATCCTTCTCTTGGGAACTGACGATAAGCGCGCCTCTCGTCAGTTGAGCCCGGCAGGCCAGGCAAGTAGAGCTTCATTCGCCCACAACCGAACCGTTCCCCCCTCGCTCAAGCATGCACGACCAAACGGACCCGAGGGAGCCCGCACCTCCAGACCCTCCTCGTCCTCCTCGCCCACAACGGCGACCGCGAAGCCCTCGAACAGCTCCTCCGGATTGCCCTCAGTTTCGTGCAAGAAAAGAACATCATCAGTACCAGCTACTGGGCGGCAGGCCGTAGCCCTCATAAGAGCTTCTGGACGGCGCGCAAGCTGGCCCGAACCAGCCAGAGAGGGTCGCAAAATGACGAGAATGCGACTTATCGTTACTGATTCAGGTCCATGCCTACGCCCGCCGAGACCCGAAGCCGCTCCTGGCATCGTTCCACCCGCAACCGGAGATACTGCTGCAACCACATGGGATAAACGTCATAGACCACATTCAAAAAGCTAAGCCCCACGAACCACCCCGCCCGTCCCTGCTCCAACGCCACCGCCGAGCACAGAGCGCAAAACACAAAAACGCCAAAATGGAACCGCTCCCGCACCCACGTATCGCTCACGACGCTTGCGATCGCTTTCTCCTGCCTCTGAACCCGCCTCTCGGAGCTTCCACTCAACCGCCGAATCCAAGCCGCATCCTGCGTCACCTTGATCAGTAGGCCCACCCGCAGCCACCGGTACACCGCCGGGTTTGAACTCAGGCAAAGCCCCCGAAAGACGGCCTTCGGAAGCGCCACCGCGCTCACCATCCCGGCTATCCAGAAGCAGGCGAAGCGGCCGCTCGAAACATAACGCGCACAGAACACCCACACCGGCCAAACGAAGAGAGCAGTCCACAGCACGCTCGGCAACGCATTGATAAGCTGCCCACGAGCATTCATTCGACCTGTATACACGACGTCGTTCCTTCTTCAGCGCTCCAGAAATACCGAGGACGAAATCTACTCGCTGCTAATTGCTCCTGATACACGCGGTTCTCGTCACCTGTGCTCCGAGCTTCCCGAAATGTCGTTGTTTTCGGCAATCAGGGCGTTGTGGGCCGTACGAAGAGGCTGAAGTTGCCGAGAACACCGTTTTGCGGGAACGCCCTCGGCTAAGGTAGTGTCCATTAGCTCATGGTCTCTGTAGCTCCATCTATTGCAGCATTGGCTTGCATCGCGGTTTTCTTCGTGGCGCACCCTGACGTCGTTTCACGACCGGCCAACAGCGTCGATGTCCTACTGGCGAATGCATGCCCTGCGGATGCCATGGATAACAGACGCGATCTTGTCGTTCGTTATCTTCCTGGGGCCAAGCTCTGGCTGAATAACGCTCCACTCAATGAGAAAGACCTCCGCTCAAAGCTCCAACAATCTTTGGCAACCAGAGCTGAGCCGCTGATATGGGTTGCAGCGGATGAGCGCGTGTCTTACGGCGAGGTCGTATCCGTCATATCTAAACTGATGCTGGATAATCCGGAGGCTTACGTTGCAGTCGTGACGAAGTCTCAGGTCGGCGCCGTCGATCCGTCACGTGGCGAGTTTCGGAAGGATGAGATGAATCCAAAGCTCGGCATCGTCAACCTGTGTGTGCGCGTTAGGCGCTAGACTCCTTCAAAGTCATGTTTTCGGCAACTGAGAGGACTAGTCGCGATAAACGCCGTTCTCGTCAGTTGAGCCCAGCAAGCTCCGCGAGTAGAGGTTTCTTCGCCCACAACCGAACCTTTCCCACCCTCCACTCCCTCTCTCAAGCATGCACGACCAAACGGACCCGCGAGAGCTCGAACCGCCGGACCAGACCCTCCTCGTCCTTCTCGCCCAATCCGGCGACCGCGAAGCGCTCGAACAGCTTCTCCGCGCCACCCACGCACCGCTCCGCCGCTACATCACCCATCTCGCCGGCGCCGATCTCGCCGACGACATCCTCCAGGAAACCTCCCTCCAGATCTTTCGCAAGCTCCCCTTCCTCCGCGAGCCCGCCGTCTTCCGCCCCTGGACCCTCCGCATCGCCTCGCGCATAGCCTTCTCTCACCTCAAGCGCGCTCGCCGCTGGCAGCCCCTCGAGGCCGCGCCCCCCGAGACCCCTCCCCCCAACCCCAGCCTCGGCGAGCTGCCCGACGCCGCCTTCTTCGATCTCCTCGACCACGTCTCTCCCGCCAGCCGGGCCGTCCTCCTCCTCCACTATCAACACGACCTCTCGCTTGGGGAGACCGCCGCTATCCTCGACATCCCCATCGGCACCGCCAAGTCACGCCTCGGCTACGGCGTCTCCACCCTTCGCAAACACCTCACCTCCGAAAGGAAACCAGCATGAGCCCCGAATTTCAGCAGCCAGCCCCAAACCAACCCAACACCGACAGCACCAACGCAGAAATCTCCTTCGTTCAGCAAGCCCTCGCCGCCGCCGACCGGTCCGAGCGCTTGTCCCGCATCCTCGTCGCTGTGCTCGGCGTTCTCGCATTGGTCGTCTTCGTCTGGATGCACATCAACATGTTCCCGCCGCAAACCCTCGGCGGACTTCTCCATTCCCTGCTCCGCGTCGACCTCTTCTTCCTCGTCCTCATCTTCGCCATGACGATGTACGTCCGTCAGGTCATCCACCAGAGCACCCGCACCATCCTCCGGGCCCTCGCCAACACCCGCCAGCGCTAAACCGAATCGCAGGCGAAAGCGGCGGGCCGCCCAGGCCCGCCCTTCTCGCAACCGCTTCTCCCGATCCACTCCCGTCCCGAATCCGCTTGGATCGAACCACTTCCGGGGGCAGCCATCAACCGAAGCCGTCCTTCCGAGAACCATGGCGGTCGAGCCAAACCCTCTTTGCTCGATCAGCCCACTCCCCGTCAACACCCAACTGCCCGCAACCTAACGCTCCTGAGTGACATACCGCTGGCGTAACCCACCCCGCACGCCTCCTATACTGGAAGGAGCTTTCCCTCCTGGTTCAATAAGGGAGAGCCGAGCGCGGTGCAGACCTCGTACCCAGAGCGGAGTCCAGACTTAAATCGTTTCCTTTCAAGACTTTGGTACTAAGTACGGGGGGGAGGGGTACCCTACCCCCGTGGACCCCAACGTGCTCACAGGGAGGCAGGAACCCGTGGACCCCGGAGCGAAGCAAAACATCGGGGAGCCGCCGCATCACAAAAGCACGCAGCACTCCCGGTCCACACGGACCCGGGAACCGGGCCAATCTCCCCTGAAGGACTGAACACCTCCATGCGCTCCATCCTCCGCACCGTTCTCGCCCTCTCTGTCGTCGCCACCACCCACGCCCTTGGCGCCCAGGAGCGACTCCCCCAGCAGGTCGCCGGCACCTGGCGCATCACCCGCATCCTCCCCGTCCAGACCAACGCCTGCTGGACCGAGAAGCAGGCCGAACCCCTCGTGGGCACCCTTCTCCAATACTCCCCGACCGCCATGCGCTGGCACGGCGGCACCGTCCCCCTCACCGGCATCACCACCCGCTCCGTCACCTCCCAGGACATCGCCCAGGAGACCCCCGGCGGCGAGACCCCCTCGCTCAAACTCACCGACCTCGGCATCCACGCCCGCGGCGTCACGGAGGTCAATCTCCAGCACGACGACGCCGACATCACCGGCGCCACCACCGAGGTCCCGGGCGACTCCATCCTCCTCGCCGGACCCGGCCGCATCATCCTCAGCGCCTGCGGTGTCTATATGGAAGCCCGCCGCGTCCCCACCCCCGCACCCGAGGGCACCCGCAAGGGCCTGTAATCCCGGCAGGCTACTGCCGGAGCTCCACGATCGTGGCCCCCTGCCCCCCCTCGTAATGCGGAGGCTCCGTCACCCCGGTCACGTGCGGATGTCGCTTCAGATACTCGCGCAGCGTCCTCCGCAGCACCCCCATGCCCGTCCCATGCACGATCCGCACCCGCGGCAACCCGGCTAAGAACGCCTGGTCGATATACCGCTCCACCTCCCCCTCCGCCTCATCCGCCGTCCGCCCGATCACATTGATCTCCGACGACACGTAATCCGGATCCTGCGAGGTCGCCACGTTGACTCCACCCCGCCTCCGCGCCACCTCCCCGGCACCCACCGCCTCGACCGGCGTGACCTCCACAATGTCCGTGCGCGGGATCCGCATCTTCATCTGTCCGATCGAGACCTCAAAGGTCTTCGCATCCAGTACCCGATTCACCCGTGCCTCCCGCCCAAGCGACCGCACCTTCACCAGATCGCCGACACGGACCTCTGCCTCCCCCTTCGACCGCTTGGGCGTATCACCCCTATCCGCCCCCGAGATGTGCGCCACCACCGTCGAATTGAACTGTTCCGAAAACTCCCGCTTCAGCCGTGCCACCCGCAGCGCAGAGTCCCGCGCGATCCTCTGCGCCACGGTCTTATCCTCGATCGCCTTAACAGTCTCCTTGAGCTGGCTCGTAAAATCTTCTAGAAGGCTGTTCAGCTTGCCTTCCAGCTCACGTGTCCTTTGCTTCTGCTCGGCGCGACCCTCGAGATCCAGGCGCGTCCTTTCGCGTATCAGCTCCTGCTCACGCCGCCGCAGCACCTCACGCTCCTCCGTCGCGGCAGCCAGCTGATCGTGCAGCTGATCTAGGAACGCGCCGATATCTGCCGTCTGACTCGTCATCTGCCCCCGAGCCTCCGCGATGATCTCCGGCCGCAGTCCCAACCGCTCGGCAATGTTCAGCCCTGCCGAAGCCCCCGGCACCCCGAGGCGCAGCTCGTACGTGGGCGTCAGCGTCTCCCGGTCGAACCCCACCGCAGCGTTCATCACCCCCGGGTGGTTCGCAGCATAAACTTTCAGCGAGGTAAGGTGTGTCGTGATGCCACACCACGAGCCAGCCTTTAGGAAGTGGTCCGCCACAGCTACTGCCAGTGCCGCCCCCTCCTCCGGATCCGTTGCTGACCCGAGTTCATCGAGCAGCACTAGAGACCCCGGGTCGGCCGCCCTGGAGATCCGATCTACATTCGTAACATGTGCCGAGAAGCTCGACAGATTGCGTTCGATAGACTGCGCGTCCCCAATGTCGGCGTAGATGCTTCGAAAGAGGGGTAGCACAGCAGATTCAGCAGGAACGGGAATACCTGCCTGCGCCATTAGTGCTAGCAGCCCCAGGGTCTTGAGAGAGACTGTTTTGCCTCCGGTGTTTGGGCCGCTGATGATCAGCTGGCGCGAGGTCGACGGAAGTACGATCGTGAGGGGAACAGGGCCGGCAGCTTCGCCCTCCTTGTCGTCACCCTTTGCCGCTTGATCTGCACGCATTCTCACTTCAAGCAGCGGATGCCGGGCCGCGACAAGGCTCAACTCTCCCTCACCCTCTTGCGCGTCAAAAAAGCTAGGCCGGACGCACCGGAGCTGGATCGCGAACCGCGCCCGAGCATAGTGGGCCTCGGCCTCGGCGAGAACAGCTGTCCCGACCCGGATCGTCTCGCCGTGCATCGAGATCGCACGTGTAAGCGCGACCAGAATCCGATGGACCTCAGCCTGTTCCTCGTCGAGCAGCCTAACAAGCTCGTTGTTCTGCTCAATTGTTTCGAGCGGCTCGACAAACACGGTCTGCCCGGTCGAACTCGAGCCATGCACCACACCCGGAACCCGGCGCTTGAACTCTGCCTTCACGGGAATCACGAAGCGTTCCCCGCGCACAGTGATGACGTCTTCCTGGGTGGCCCCTTCGTCTCGCAGACGGCGTGCGGCGCGGCGTAGGCTCTCCTCGATAGCCCGGTGCTGACGCTCCATCGCCCGGCGGATCCGGCGCAGCTCGGACGAAGCGTCGTCCGAAAGGCTTCCGTCCGGCTCGATCTTGCCCCGGAGAGTGCGGAGAAGGGGAGCAAGGTCCGTGTCCAGCAAGGGTGCCGAGAGCTCGGAGATTCCTGGCCAGCGATATCGGCCGCTGGTAGCGTTCTGCTCGAGCATGGTGATCCAGGCAGATACGCGCTCGATCAGCGTCAAAAGCTTCAAAATCTCGAGACCCTCGAGCGCAACGCCTTCTACCCTCGCCTCCTCCAGCAGACTTGTCGGGTCAAACAGGCCATGAAAGTCAAAGCTGCCGCCCGCCTCCAGCATGGCCCGCATCTCACCCGATCGGCCGTGCTGCTGCTCGATCCAGGAAAAATCGGCCGACGGCTCAAGCGCCAACAACCAGGCCCGTCCGATTGGCGACACGGTCCCTGCCGCAATGTGTTCCCGCAGACGGGGCCACTCGAGCGCGACCGAACCGGTCTCTTGGAGGCGCGACGGAATCTCGGGAACCAGTTGCAAACTCATCTCCTGATATCGTAATGCGCACGTGGAACACGGAGCTTCGGCGCAGCGTACTTCAATTGGACGCGCGTGGCTCGACCGGAGAACCACGGCGGGAGGTGCTCCGTGCATTGCCAAAACTGTGAGGGCGAGATTGGCCCTGACGTTCGCTTCTGTTCCCGGTGCGGGGCCCCCGTTATCTCCCGGCAGGCCCAAGCCGGGCGGGGTTTCGTTCCTGGGTATCCGCCGGTCGTCAGTTCCGCCATCGTGCCCAAACTTCGAGTCGCTCGCAATTTGCAAGCTCTGGGCGTGCTTTGGTGCGTGTTTGGTGCGTACCGGATCATCGCCGGCCTGCTCGGGATGTTCTTTCTAAAGGCGGTCGCAACGCACGCCTTCGGAGACGGCGGCTGGCCGTTCGGCGGTTCTGGGTCTCCGCTCCCGTCCTCGTGGATGGAAGCACTCCTGCCCTTCATAGCCGTTGGCACTGTTCTGTCGGCCGCATTTGCGTTCGCCACCGGGTACGGACTGCTGACACGCCAGTCATGGGGCAGAACGGTGGCCATCATTGCCGCGATCCTCGCTCTGCTGAAGATCCCGATGGGTACGGTCCTGGGCATATACACGTTGTGGGTCCTGGCGCCTGGCGAATCTGGTCTCGAGTACGAAGCCATGGCCGCTGACCAAGTCCGGCCCTGAGCGCTTCGGAAGCCGAACGCCTTAGACTGGAAGTATGAATCTTCCCACTACGCGCATGCGCCGACTCCGCCGCACCGAGCCTCTGCGCGCCCTCGTTCGTGAGACGCGGCTTGACCCCGGCAGCTTCATCTACCCCCTTTTTCTGTGTCCGGGGGAAGGCGTTCGCCGAGAGATCTCCTCCATGCCTGGAGTTTTCAATCTCTCGCTCGATGAGGCCATTCGCGAAGCAGAGGCGTGTGCCGAGCTGGGTCTTGGCGGCCTTCTTCTCTTCGGCTTACCCTCTGAGAAGGACGAGCAGGCAAGCGGTGCGTGGGATCCCAGCGGTATTGTCCAGCAGGGACTTCGCGCTTTGAAGTCAAACCGCCGACTCGATTCCCTCGTCCAGATCGCGGACGTGTGTCTGTGCGAATACACATCTCACGGACATTGCGGCATCGTCGCCCGCGACGGAGAACATTATGAGATCGAGAATGATCGAAGTGTCGAGCTCCTGGTCAAGACCGCGGTATCACTGGCTTTAGCGGGTGCTGATATCGTTGCGCCGAGTGACATGATGGACGGGCGAGTCGCAGCGATGCGCGAAGCTCTCGATGAAGCTGGTCAGCACCAGACGCCGATCCTCAGCTACGCCTCCAAGTTTGCCTCAGCCTTTTACGGCCCATTTCGCGAAGCGGCCGACTCTGCTCCCCAATTTGGTGATCGGCGCAGCTACCAGATGGACGGAGCCAACCTCCGCGAAGCCATGCGCGAGATAGAACAGGACCTTGCGGAGGGGGCGGATATGCTCCTGATGAAACCTGCGATGCCCTACCTGGACATCATTCGAGAGGCCAGAGGGCGCTTTGGCGTCCCGATGGGCGCTTACCAGGTCTCCGGCGAATACAGCATGCTCCAGGCCGCGTTCGCGCGCGGATGGCTGGACCCTGAACGTGCGATTCTCGAGTCTCTCCTCTCCATCCGCCGTGCCGGTGCTGACTTCATCGTCACGTACTTCGCGAAGGAAGCGGCGAGGCAGCTGTTGTAGTATCCCTGCCCGTTCTGTCGGGCCGCCTGGGCTCCAGTCGTCCTGAGCGGGTTCTAGTAGGAAAGCAGGTCAGGATTCGGCTCTTGGTCGAAAGAAAGTCCTCAGTTCTTTTGCCTCGACGTTCCGCGTATCGAACAGACTGTACGCTGCTGCTCCCAAATCGCACCTGATGAATCCAATAGAATGAACAAGCGATATAACGGTAAATGACGATCGGAGCAACACCTGTGGCAGACACAATCTTTGATCTGGTAGTGGTAGGCGGCGGTCCCGCCGGATACACCTGTGCCATCCGCGCGGCACAGTATGGGCTAAAGGTCGCCCTGATCGAAAAGACCGACAAACTAGGCGGCACCTGCCTTCACTGGGGCTGCATCCCGACCAAGTCGATGCTGTTCTCTGCGGAGATCTGGGATCACCTCAAGCATGCCGACCGGTACGGGATTGAGGTCAAAGATCAGAAGTTGAACTGGCAAGGGGTCCTCGGCCGTAAGAATGATGTGATCACCAAGCACACCAAGGGCCTCGATTTTCTGATGAAGAAGAACAAGATCACCACATTCCAGGGGTACGGTCGCCTGACTGGCCCTGCGAAAGACGGTGTTCACTCCATTGAGGTGGACCTCAACGGCAAGAAACAGAGCGTGAGCGGTAAAAAGATTGCGCTTGCCACTGGCTCCGACGCCCGCATGCTCCCTGGCTACAAGCCGGATGACACGATCCTGACCAATATGGAAATCCTCACCATCGATCACGTTCCCGCTTCGATGGTGGTCATCGGCTCAGGCGCGGTCGGTGTCGAGTTTGCCTCTGTCTTCAACAGCTTCGGTTCCCAGGTCACCATCATCGAGGCCCTGCCCCGCGTTGTTCCGGTCGAAGACGAGGACATCAGCAAGGAACTGCTCCGCGCATACAAAAAGCGTGGCATCGACGTCCATGTCTCGGCTAAGGTCGACAAGATCGAGAAGACCAAGGATGGTGTGAACGTGCACTTCACCAAATCCGACGGTAAGGGCGAGATCAAAGCGGCTGAGAAGGTGCTGGTCGCTGTCGGCCGTGCGCCGCGCACTACCGACATCGGACTCGAGAAAACCAAGATCAACACCGACCGCGGCTTCATCACAACAAACGAGTGGATGGAAACCACAGAGCCGGGTATCTATGCCATAGGTGATGTCGTGGCTGGCCTTCCTCAGCTCGCACACGTCGGTGCTATGTCTGGCCTTGTTGTAGCCGCCAAGCTGGCGGGCAAGTACGCTCGTCCAGTCCGCCGTGATCGCATTCCGGGCTGCACCTACTGCGATCCGCAAATCGGCTCGGTTGGCCTAACCGAGAAGCAGGCGAAAGAGAAGGGATTCGAGGTTAAAGTCGGCAAGTTTCCTTTTGTCGGCAACTCGAAAGCCACCATCCTCGATTCGCATGACGGCTTCGTTAAGGTCGTCTCTGAGGCGCAATACGGTGAGGTGCTCGGCGTCCACATCATCGGCCCGAACGCCACCGAGTTGATTGCCGAGAGCGTCACCGCGATGGAACTGGAAGCAACGGTCGAAGAGATGATGTTCACCATCCATGCCCACCCGACCCTTGCCGAGAGTATGCTCGACGGTTTCTCAAGCGTCGAAGGTATGGCGATCAACGTCTAATCCGACCATGCTGGTTCACCTCATTAATCTCGGTCGTGTTCCCTACGCTGAGGCCCTTGAGATTCAACGGCGTGTCGTCGAAGCTCGCAAAAAGCAGCTGATCGGCGACACGCTTCTCCTCCTTGAGCATCCTCCCGTACTCACCTTGGGACGCAATGCAACCCGCAACAACATCCTTGTTTCTGACCAGTACCTCAAGGATCGTGACGTTGAGATCCACGAGATCAATCGCGGCGGTGACGTCACCTATCACGGGCCCGGCCAACTCGTCGGGTATCCCATCGTGGATCTCCGTGGAGATCTCCCAGGCAAGCGTGGCCCGCACCTTGGCCCGGTGGATTTCGTCCGTCTTCTCGAAGAGGTGCTGATCTTTACATGTAAGGATTTTGGCGTACCCGCCCAACGCATCTGTAAGCGCACCGGAGTTTGGACGCTGGCGGGGGGATCAGTCCCTGAGCGGAAGATCGCCGCAATCGGCGTTCACGTCTCCCAGGGCGTCACTTCGCACGGCTTTGCCCTCAACGTCACTACCGATCTCCGCGACTTCGAGTGGATTGTTCCGTGTGGAATCACGGACCGCGAGGTCACCAGCCTTGAAAAGGAAGCGCCGAGCGACCTCCAGCCTACAATGCAGTCGGCCTCGAATACCATCTCTCGCAACTTCGGTCGCGTCTTCAGTCGACAGATGCTCCTCACAGCCTCCCTCGAAGAGCTCCTTGCTTCAGCCACACTCGCGGCCGAAACCGTATAATCCAATGTTGCGCGGCGAACCGCAAACCTTAGCCTGAACCCCGACAGAAGGATCCTCATGCCGACCGAAGTAGTCATGCCCCAGATGGGCGAGTCCATTACCGAAGGCACTATCACAAAGTGGCTCAAGCAACCTGGTGAAAACGTTGAACGCGATGAGCCGCTCTTCGAGATTTCGACCGACAAGGTCGACGCCGAGATACCTTCCCCCGCGGCAGGCACCCTGCAGGAGATCAAGACGCCCGAAGGCTCCACGGTGACCATCAACACCGTTGTCGCGCTTATTGGTGAAGCCGGCGCGAAGCCTTCTTCGCCAGCTTCCTCGGTCAAAGCTCCCGAAACCGCCTCGGCTCCGGCAGCCGACTCCGCGACTCCTGCCGCGATCGCGGCCCCAATTACCGACCAGGCGAACCCGCCCGCAGCTCCCGGTACAGAGTCAGGTAGAGAGCCAGCAGCTCAGGACGGGCAAGCAAGTTCCGGCACCGAAGTCACGATGCCTCAGATGGGCGAGTCGATCACAGAGGGCACCATAACCAAGTGGCTGAAGAAAATCGGTGACACCGTCCAGCGTGACGAACCTATCTTTGAGATCTCTACCGACAAGGTGGACGCCGAGATCCCCTCGCCCGTAGCCGGCAAGCTCACGGAGATAAAGGTACAGGCGGGCCAGACCGTAACCATCAACACCGTGGTAGCAGTGATCGGCGGCGCCAGCGGTTCAGCCGCGACGAAGCCCGCGCCTACTGCGCCGGCCGTACCCGCAGCCGCTCCGGCCCAGCAGCAGAACGGGAAACCATCGGCAGCGTCGGTCTCCGAGACCGAACACGTCCGCTCCTCTCCGCTTGTTCGTAAGATCGCAAAAGACAACAACGTCGACCTCGGCCAGATCTCCGGCACCGGCGCCTCCGGCCGGATCACAAAGTCCGACATACTTGGACACATCGAGGGCGGCGCGACCGCCTCTTCGCCTGCGCCTCAACAGGCGCCTTCCGCCACCACGCTTCAGCCCACCTACACCCAGGTGGAATCAGCGAAAGCGACGGTCGCGCCCGCCAAGGCCGCCGCTGCTCCGCCGCCCACCCCCGGTGAGCTCGTTCCCATGTCCAAGATGCGCGCCATCATCGCCAAGCGCATGGTCGAGTCCAAGGCCACAGCAGCTCACGTCCACACGGTCTTCAAGGTGGATATGACCCGCATCGTCCGCCTTCGCGAAAAGGAGAAGTCGAAGTACGAGCAGCGCAATGGCGTCAAGCTCACCTACATGCCTTTCATCACTCGCGCTGCCGTTCAGGCCCTTCGAAAGCACCCCATCGTCAACGCGGCCACTCAGGGCGAGGCTATCCTCTACAACAAAAACATCAACATCGGTATCGCTGTCGCGCTCGACTGGGGTCTCATCGTCCCAGTGATCAAGCAGACTGAGGAGAAGTCGTTCCTGGGCATAGCTCGATCGATCGTCGACATCGCGGAACGAGCTCGCAATAAGAAGCTTGCCCCCGACGAGGTCGCTGGTGGTACGTTCACCCTTACGAACTCCGGCATCTTCGGTGAGCAGTTCGGCACACCCATCATCGCCCAACCGCAGTCCGCTATCCTGGGCATTGGGGGATTGAACAAGGAAGCCCTCGTCCTGACGGACAAGGAAGGCAACGACACCATCGCGATTCGGTCCATCCAGCGCTTCACCCTAGGCTTCGACCACCGCATTATCGACGGTGCGGACGCCGGCAAATTCATGTCCGACTTCAAGAGCTATCTCGAGAACTGGTCCGAAGACATCGGCTAATTAGTTCTGTCCCACGAGGAGGGCCCGAGTGGCCCTCCTTTATTCGTGACGCAGATGGTAAATCCATCGCAAACGTAGCTCGATTAGTCAGAAAGCAGAGCCTGCGCCCGCAGCACCCGTGACACTGCCTCATCCGCCGTAGATCCAACAGCGCTGAGATGACCCATCTTTCGTCCTTTCCGCGGCCGAAGCTTCTCGTAGAGATGCAGTCGAACCCCCGGCACTGTCAGGGCCTCATCAAACAGCGGCTCTCTCGCCTTCCCTTGCTGATCCAGCCACAAGTCTCCCAAAAGATTCGCAATCGCCGCAGGTTGCACAACATCGGTCTCCCCGAGCGGCAGATTGCACACCGCTCGCACGAGCTGTTCGAACTGGCTTGTCACACACCCGCGTTCACTCGCGTGATAGCTGTTATGCGGCCGTGGAGCCAGTTCGTTGATCAGCAGATCGCCATTCGTGGTCACGAACATCTCCACCGCCAGAACCCCTTCAAGTGAAAACGTCTCGGCGATCTCTCGAGCCAATGTCTGCGCTTGGTCCTGCAACTCACCCGAGATAGGCGCGGGCACCACGCTCCACGCCAGGATCTGCCGTTCGTGATGATTCCAGGCTGGCGGATAAATCTTAACTTCACCTCGTGGAGATCGCGCCACCAGCACCGAAATCTCACGCTCGAGCTCAACCGCCCTCTCTGCTACACCCGGGCCCTCCCCCAGCGCCTCCCAAGCTCCTCGGACCTCCGACTCGAAGTCGGTGTCCTGCGCGAACCCAACTTTGCCCTGCCCTCGCCCGTCATAGCCACCCCGGGCGCTCTTACAGAAGCATCGCCCCCCCAGGCTCCTGATAGCCTCGCGCAACTGGTCGAGCGACTGCACCGCACGGAACTCGCCCACTGGAAAGCCGTTCCGCACTAGCCAGTTCTTTTGCTCAATACGATCCTGGATCACGGCGAGCATCGCCGCTCCTGGCCTCACCGGCGCGAAGTGCCCCGCCGCCTCCATGCTCGCCGTCGAGATCTGCTCAATCTCAAGCGTTACCACGTCGCAGCCGCGCGCCAGATTTGCGGCCTCCCGGCTGTCGTCCCATCCCGCCTCAATGCACCCATCTACGACAAAGCGCGCCGGACAAGCCGGATCCGGATCGAGCACAAGGATCCGGTAGCCCATGCCACGTGCTGCCATCGCAGTCATGCGACCGAGCTGCCCACCCCCGAAGATCCCGATCGTCGCTCCGGGCAGAATGGCAGAACTCACGAGTCCTCGCCCCCAACCGTCTGCGCCAGCACCTCGTCTGTGCGCGCCGCGCGCCAAGCAACGAGACGCGACTGCAACTCAGCATCCGTGGTCGCCAGCATCTCTATTGCTAGCAGAGCAGCATTCACCGCCCCGGAAGCCCCTATCGCCAGCGTGCCCACTGGCACCCCCTTCGGCATCTGCACAATCGAAAGCAACGAGTCCATCCCTTGCAGCGCCGTCGCCGGAACGGGCACTCCCAGCACCGGAACCACCGTCTTCGCCGCGATCATCCCCGGCAAATGCGCCGCTCCACCCGCGCCCGCGATGATCACCCGCAGTCCTCGCCCCATCGCCTCCTGTGCATACGAAAACAGCAGATCCGGCGTTCTGTGCGCCGACACGATCCTCACCTCATGGGCGACACCGAACTCCTTCAGTACCTCCACAGTGTTCCGCATCACCGCGAAATCGCTGCGGCTGCCCATCACCACTCCAACCAGAGGCTCGGCGTCCATGGCCCGATTATATGCGGGAGG
Source organism: uncultured Acidobacteriaceae bacterium (assembly GCA_963850375.1). Lineage (GTDB taxonomy): Bacteria > Acidobacteriota > Terriglobia > Terriglobales > Acidobacteriaceae > Edaphobacter. Next base: position 670,154 of record CAWKKV010000002.1, read on the forward strand.
GGAACGCCGAACCTCCATGCGCCGGGACTTCAGAGCCCTCGACCCTAACGGGGGATCAGATCTTCCGGAAGTAGTCGATTGCCAGATGCACGATTGTCAACGCGCCTCCGGCGGCCCCAGCAAGACCCTTCATACGCTGCATCCGCCTCTCGTGCATCTCCACTCTCTTCTCCAGCTGATAGATCCGGCCAGGCTGGCCGATTCCCATCAATTGGCTCATCTGACTCTTCAACACGCTCAGATCTGCCAGCACCTGCCCTTCGAATTCAGTCATCTACTCACCTACCCTTCTCTCTTACATCAACCGACAGGAATGTCGGTGAACACCGCACTTGAAAATCTCGAGTACACCGGTGGTGTCGCCCCGTCATACATCCGAACGTAGTACTGCTCGATCTGCGCCTCGCGCGGGATTGAAAATCCGCGAACCGGGCTCCGCAGCACCAGGTCTTGACTCACACCCATCCCAAAGCCACCATCGCGTCGTCGCACCTCGAATCCACCTCCTGTCGGCGGTGCCACCCCAGCATCGACCTGCAGGGCGGTCCCGCTTGAGCTCACAAGCGTCAACTGCTGTAGGTTCGCCAGAAACACACCTGGGCCGTCTAGCGCTGTCTGTGGGAGCAACGCATCCGCCGCGATCGTGTCCGAAGCCTTGATCCCCATCCCTTCCGCCCACTCACTCGCAAACTTCACTTCACGCGTGACAAGCTCCGGGATTGCCAGTCCGTCAGTGATCGTAACGGTCCTCACAATCGCATTCACCGTCTCGCCCGCTCGGGTGATCGAGAGAGCATCGCCCGGCCAGATGTCCTCCCCGCCCATGGCCGTATAACTCCCACTTACGCTTCCCGAGCCGTCCGTTGCCACGCTCAGCAGCGCTGCCGCCGCACTCTCACATTCGGCCGAGGATCGCGCTTGTGGCTGGATCACCTTGCCTAGCCAGCGAGCCGTTCCTGGAAAGCCGCCCTCAGACTCTGCTGCCACACTCGCCGTGTTTTCGATTCTTGCCACGGATCGTTGAGTCGTTCGGTACCGCACGGTCACCAACTCACCCGCCTGGGGCACCCGTCCCGCAAAAAAGGTTACCTTTCCTGAAGCCGAAATGGTGCAATCCACTCCCTCCCCCGCCGCCCCGGCAAGCTGTGTCGTTCGAACACCCGCAGTGGACGTCTTGGTGATCCAGGCCGACCCCGTCTGTGTCACGCGGCAATACCCCAGAGACCCTACTATCGCAATGCTGTTCAGCGGAACATAGGTGCAGCTTGCCGGTGAGCTGGCGATCGTTCCGTCGTACAACACCGTGGCTGGCGTATTCGAGGCCGCGCCCATATCCTGCAGCTCAAATACGAGGTCCATCGCAGAGGCCGCCAGCCCTCCACCGAAGCTGTTCAACAGGCCACCCGACATCGCGTAATAGATCTGTCCGATCCTATACATTTCCACGCTGTGCGTCCTGATTCGCAGCACATACCGATGACCCTCGACGGTGGTGTAGGCCGTTCCTGTCTCGACGCCGTTCACTACAGGCACCACCACCGTGGACCCATCGCTCTGCCGCACGTTGTACCCTGCAAAGCAGTTCGTCCTGCTGGTGTCGCCGCTGTACAGCCCGCAGAGAACCCCGTTGCTGCCGGGCTGTAGCAGAACTGCCCCGACCTCCAGCAACAGGGATCCACCCATCTCCACTGGACTAAGTGCCTCCAACATCGTCTGCCCATCTAGGCCATTGCCGCCACTCGAGGTCAGCCCCGCTGCGGTAAGGCTCAAGTGTGCTCCGGGGTCGCTAGCATTCCAGATCGTCTTCTGCAAGACGGGCGTGTTGAAGCTGTCGGAGATGACCTGTCCCGAAGAACTGTCTCCGCTGTGCCGGAAGGGTGTCTTGGTCAACGTGAAGATGTTGGTCGTTCCATCCCCTGCGAAGGTCTCCGCAACGTACGCTGCCGGCTCCATCTCTCCCGAAACTGTCACATCGTTCGCCAGCTCCCGGCCCTGTCCGAGTGCCAGTCCTGCCAGCTGAAGGCTCCCATCTTCGTCGCTCAGGACGTGAGTGACCGTTCCTGCAGTCTGCAGCCAGATCGTTCCGGAAACTACGCGATACGCAGCGTAGATGCTGCTTGCGAGTGTCCCGGCGTTTGTCGACCAGGCTCTCGCCTGTTCGGGCACAAAGACACCCACGCTCTTGATCGTGCCTGTTGCCGTTGTCGTGAAGCCGGTCACACCCGCGCCGTTTGTAAGCAGTGCGAGCGCACTCGCGCCCCCCTGCTGCAACCCGGCCCCGGCAACGGTTGCGCCCTGCCGATCCAGAAGCCATTCATCGCTGATGGCGTGGACAGCGCTCGCATACTGAAGTCCCTGTATTCCGGCGCCGGTGTAAATTATCTCCGGATCCGCAGCCACATACCCACGTAAACAGCACCGTCCCGTCTTGGAGAGTGACAACAACCCGGCCCCTCCGCAGGGGGCTCCGGAGCGTTGAGCGAGTAAGATCCAGCGTGCATATGCAGACCGAGGGCTCGTTCAGCGTTCGCTCGATCTTGAGACCGCCGGACGACGACACCCATGCGCTATAGTCGAGCGCTCCCAGCCCATCCAGGTTGTCGATCGTAATCCTCACTGCACCACCTCCGCTTGTGCCGGCGGCAAGCCGCGCATCTCCCGCACCTCCGCCACCGTCAGCACACCGGCCTTTAGGAGCTCCGTCTGCATCTCGAGCTCCTCCATCTCGTCCCTGGTCTCGAGCTCGTTGAAACAAAACTCAAACTCTCGCCACCCGAGCCGCTTCGCGAACAGGTCTCGCGTGATGTGCTCGGCCAGCAGTTTCGCAACGGGCACAACGGCGCTCTGGAAGGCCTCGTCTGCCATCTCGCCGGCAGTTGACCGATTCACATCCGCCTGCAGCCCTAACAGCATGGGCGGCAGATCAAACGCATTCGCGATCATTCGAAGCAGGAACTCCTGCCACTGAATCCGAAGGTCCGCATCGGTCCCACCTGCAAATCGCAATACCTCCGGCTTCTGTTCGCAGCTCAGCAGCGGCACGCGTCCCGTCCCCTCGATCTCGTCCTGCCACCACCGGATTAGGCGGTCGTGTTGCTCTGGTGTCGCCTCGTTCAGCCAGAGCGCATACTGCACGACGGAGTTCGACGCCAGGCGTCCCGCATACCGGTTTGCACTCAGGAACTGGTTCACTGTCTCAAACGCCACCTCCAATCGTCCAAGTCCGAACGGTGTATGCGTGCGCGGATTCAAGCGCAGGTACATGAGTTCGTCGTCCCGCAATGCCACCGTTCCGTCCCTGCCGGGCCGACCGCTCGTCTGCGCGTAACGCGGGCGCTCCGGATCGCCATTCCAGCTGCTGTCGATCTGGATCGTTGCTCCATCAACGGCCCACAGGTGAAAAGGTCTGAGATCGTCGCCCGTAGCCTCCATCTCCACCGCTCCGAACCCGCCCACAAGCAAATCTTCGAGTACCTGTTCCCAGAGCACCCGGAAACTGTCCGATACATTGGGCTCTTCGAGGCAGCGACGCAAGACCGCGATCCGGTCCGCCGCGTTTTCAACCGAAGCTCCGTCGTATCCACGGCGCACACGCACCTGCCAATCCATGCTGGCGATCTTGTCCTTCACCACATTGATCGCTCGCCGCACAACCGGCGTCTCGGCGAACCGCCGCAGGTTCGCGGGCGTCGGCTTCGGAAGCGCATTCTGCCCAGCCCGTCCCCCGGTTCCGTAGGGGCTGAGAATCGAAGGCAGCATCGCTGTCTTCCTCTCACCCCTGGTCGCATCTCCGGCAGCCGCATCTACGCCCGCGACCCACTGCCACACACTCTTCATCGTCTCCTGAACGCCCATCACCCTCGCCCTCCGAACCTTGATCCTTCGCAAACAAAAGAGGCATGGCCAATAAGCCATGCCTTCAAGACATCGAAACTCTCGCCCCCGGCGAACTCAACTCAGACTCCCAATTCGACCCTCGCCGTCTCGGCAATCCGAGGTAGATCCGTTACCGTCATCACGCGAATGCTCGCACGCTCCATAACCTCAACACCGAACCGGTACCGCTCCAGTAGGTCCTCCGCGCCGCCGAGGCTCCGCAAAGGTTCCACCACGGCCGTCATCTCAAATCCCCCATTCTCAACTCTCTCAACCCCGGCCTCCAGCTCCGGTGCTGAGTATGCCAGCACCTTGGCAGCCTCAAGGTCGCCCTCGAGCGAGACCGCATGAAACATCCGCACCTTGCCGTTCGGCCGGTACGCGCAATCTATCTTCAATGGATCTCCAGCACGGGTGTACTGCGAAGCCGCAATCCCCTTCCGCATCAGGCTCCAAACACCCACCCGCTCAAACTCCCGCCGCATGGAATTGAGGATGGCCACTCGCCCCCCGTTACGTCGCTCGCGTCTCAACGCCATCGGCTCTACGTACATCCGCATCAGCAGCTCCATCTCAGCAGGCACGCTCTCCGCCAGACACGCTCTCGCCTCGGCCAGCTGTACAGAGTTCGACAGACTCTCCTCCAGCAATCCCAATAGAGGTTTCGGCTCCTCTCCCTCTTGTCGCAGGCGTGCAGTGAGCTCTGTCTCGAGCGCACTCAGCAGCTCCACATCAGCTGTAGGATCCAGGCACCGCACGCGCTTCCAATCGCGCGTAAAACGCACGTCGGCCAATCCCGCTCGCCCAGCTTCTCGAAGCAGGATCCCGATGTTCACGAACTCGCCCTTCACGACGTCCGGCACGTACCGGATCACGAAGAACTCGCACCGTAGCCTTTCCCTCACCGAACTCACTCCCTACATCACAAATCTTGATGCATTCTGACCCGCTCCAGCTTGGCCCGGCACCACCATTCTTTCCACCGGTTCCCATTTTGGGAAAGGCCGCCGGTCCGAGTCTCGAAATGCGATAATCAGCTCCCGCAAGCGGCCCCGTCGCTTCAACGTTGCTTCCATCAATCTCTCCAGAACCGTCGTATCCCCGCCGTACCACTCCGGCGGCACCGTCTCCGCGATCCGCCAGAGCACGCTACCATCCATAACCTCAGCCCGACTTAACCAGGGCTCGAAGCTCTCCCACCCATTCACCCCTTCGTACACCAGGTTGCGCGGATACACGCCTCGTAGTGGAGAATCCGGAAATGTCCAATCGCCTGCGTTGAAACAGAACCCCTGATCGATAAAGATCGCCCTGTACTTTCGCTCCCTCGGCCTTCGCTCGAACACGGCTTGCCGTCCGTTGCAGTTGCCAGCCCATTTATCCAGGACCAGCATCCCGGCGAACTCCTGGAGGTTCCGTACCTCTCGCAGATGCTCTTCCGGCAAGTAGTCGACCAACTGCCCCGGCATCAATCCACCCGCGAACTGGCTCCCGAACTGCAAACCCGCCACACATCGCTCCCGCTGCCCTCGTCCAACCTCCACGTACATCTCCGGCGTGTTCGCGACCAGCCACTCCGTCACCTCCACCACGTCCGTAGCCGGTACTGTCAGGCCCATCGCCTCCGCAATACGCGTCGCAATCAGCTCGTTCGCCAGTACCCGCAGGTGCTGTGGATTGTTGCGAAACTTCACCACCCACAGCTTCCCGTCGGCTCCCAACATCAGCTGGCTCTGCGCACCTCCGCGCATCCTCCGGATCGACTGCACCGCCAAAACCGCCAAGCCTGAACACCTCGCACCAGCAGCATACTGCAAGCAATCGCATCAACTTCGCCGCATCAGCTCCGCCCGCACCGCCTGCGCTACTGCCATTGACATCAGGCAGTCGTCATGCGCGCCCTGGGCCGCTCCCTGACGACCGCCCGGATAGCTCACAAACGTCCTGCACTCGCCCAGAAGCCGACGGCTCCGAAACATCCAAGGTGACTCCACCAGCAGCGCACCCATCCGGCTGATCATTCCGGGCTTATTGCCCGCTGTCGTCAACCACCCGGCCGCCCCTCCATGTTCATACAGCCGCTGATACCGCTCTGTACTATCCAGATACGCCAGCACTCCCGCACCATGGTTGTTCCGCTCTACCGCGATCATCGCCCCGCCGTACTCCCTCGCAAGGCTCGCCGCCGTTCGTGCCAGCTCCAGCGGCCCAATCCGTTCACGCAGTTCCGCACACTGCACGCCGGTCTCCAGCTCGATCACCTGGACTGCCGCGAAGTCCCCATCCGATCCTCCACCGGCCGTATCAACACCCACCAGGTAGGACTTTCCTGCTAAACGCGGCAGCCAGACCTCGAGTGCCCCACCTCGCCGCGTCTCCATGGGTGGCGTAAGCGCTGGCAATCTCTCCTCAATCGCTTCCACCTCAAAGCAGCAGGCGCCCGTAGCCCGGAAACAACTCTCCGCATCCTCAGCGAAGTCCTGCGCCCTCAACCCCCGATACCGTCGCTCCAGCTCTCGTCGAAATCCAATCTGCCGGGCCGACAACCCGTGATGCTCCATCAACATCATCTCCTCGGGCCGTGGCTCGACCACCGCATTGCCCACATAGGCCGGCTCCATCCACCACGGAAAGAAGTGCCGTATCGTCCCCCGTTCCGGCGCCCCCATCCACTCCTCGTAGAAGCATCCATACGCTCCATTCGGCGTCGACTCCAACACCACCTCACCCCCCGGTGCGACCGCCCCTCGCAGCCCTGCAAGTACAGCCGCGGCGTCGCCCGGCCATCGACTGACCTCGCTGCAGTGCAGGTTATTCACCGTCAGTCCCCGCCCTGCGCCCTCGTCGCCGGCGCTCAACACGCGAAACTCACTATCCAGTTCGGCGAATCGCATGTGGCCCGCATTTGCCTTATTGCGCCGCAAAGGTCCTTCCTTGACCTCGTCCGGCAGCAGATCCCAAAAGCGCTGCACCATACGAAATATTCCCTCAGCCGCGTCCTGCGTCTGCGCCACCTGCACGCTCAGCACACCACGTCGCGTAATCGTCTTGAGAAAAAACCGAGCCGCAATCCAGGTCGTCATCCCCATCTGCCGGGCCTTCAGCACAATGTTGTTCGCCCCACGCCTCCGCTCAAACGCTCGTTGGGCCGCATTCGCTCTCAAGGACCGCTCGCTGCCATCCCTGTCTCGTATATGCAGCAGCGACTCTGCCATCCAGGTCGCCACCGTGTCTCCACCCAGGCCCACCGGCCGGTCATCCAGAACTCTGCCCACTGCGAGCAGATCCTCCAACTCCCATCCGCCGTGCTTTCTCGCCATTCACCCCATCCACATGCAATCCTCGACATCCCAAGCACAGCTATCCGACAATGAAGTTGAAGCCCTGCCCCCTATGAACATCCATCTGGTCCCACTCAACGAGGGCGAGCTCCTCGGTCTGCTTCGTGATCGCGCCCGGCACAGCCGACACGTGCTCTCCAACGACGCCGCAAGCGCTGATCTAATCCTCTTCGCGGGCAGCTTCGGCACCGAGCCGGACCTGCTCCTGCGCCACCCCACCTATCTCCTGCATAGGGACCGGTGCGCCGTCTACACCGAAGATGACAACTACCTCCCCCTCGCTCCGGGCGTCTACTGTTCGGCGCAAATCGATGAGCACAGCCGCGCCGGGCGCACCTTTAGCTACTCCTATCTGTCACGTGCTGGACAGTTCAGCAATCCATTCGTCGGAACAGCGTCCACACCTGCGAAATCGCTCCTCTTCTCCTTCCAGGGAGGCAGCACCTCTCTTCTCCGCAAACGTCTCTTAACCTCCGCTTCAGTCGAACCGACACCCTCATAGAAAACACCAGCACCTACTACCACTGGGACCTCAACCAGCCCGGTCGCGAAGATCGCCAACTCGGCTACGCCCGCACCCTCGCCAGCTCGCACTTCGTTCTCTGCCCACGCGGGGCAGGCACCGGCAGCATCAGGCTCTTCGAAGTCATGTGTGCAGGCATTGCGCCCGTCCTCATCTCCGATGAGTACCTCCTACCGCCCGAGGTCGACTGGAGCAGCTTCCTACTCCAGATCCCCGAGAAGAACATCGCTCGTCTACCCGAGCTTCTCGAACCGCATCTTGCCTCCAGCGCAGTACGAGGCCAGCTCGCCCGCGAGGCCTGGCTCCAACACTTCAGCCCGGAGCACGAGTTCGACGCCATCGTCGACTCATGCTCCCGGGCGCTCCATCACGGCCCCCCTGCCGAAGCCGTCTTTGTCAAAAGGCAGAAACGCATCATCCATCGCGCTCAAACGCGCCGCAAGCTTCGTTCCTTTGCCCGCGCCTTCGTCCTCAAGGCACTCCGCATCCTGCACCTCAAGTCGCCCTACCAGATGAATCGCTGAGTTCGCTGCCCCGATTAGCTGCTACTGCAGCACACGGACGTTGTAGGTCTTCGCCGCAGGTGTCGTCGCACCCACGGCACACACTTGCACCGTCACTGTCCCGGCACTCGTTACCGCTGCGCTCAGCATCGTCGTCCCGCTCGGCAAACTACCGTCGCTCGCGCTCACCGCTACCGGCGCGCCCACTGTGGCTCCCGCCACCGGAAGCGTTCCGCTCGCACACGCTCCAGCGGCCAGCGCCGCACCTCCGATCGTCCCCGTGCGCCCGGAAAGTATCCCGTTGAAGTTCGACGCCGTCACTCCACTTGGAAACGCGCATCCACCACCTGGCTGACAGGTCATCACGTTGGTACCGATTGAGCGATCCTGCAGTGATAACGCCGTGCTGTTCGGTTGCATCTGCAGCGACCAGCCAACGTTCCCTACCGCCCCGGTGACTAGGTCTAAGGACGCATATGCTGCCGTCGAAGCTCGGCCCACAAATACGCCTGCATTGTTCGTCCCGGACGAAAGCGCTTGGAGATAAGCCTCATACTGCGATCCCGACAGCAACGCAGTTCCACTACCAAATACTGTCGTTCCGCCCGCCATCTTGGTCGATCCATTGACGATCACCGAATTCATCGTGACCGCGCCCGCACTTACCGTCCCCGCAGCTACATTAGGCGCCGTAAACGCCTGCGGGCTGAAGCCGTACCCAATGCCTCCCATCGCGATGCTCAGCGTCTCCGCCTCCGGTTCGTAGCGCATCGTCTCCGTCCCGCGAACGCTGTCCAGTTCAAACAGGTTGAATCCCGAATTCCACCGCCCACAACCATGTGAGTTGCAGTGGATCTGAAACACGCTGATCTCACCCGCCTGTGCCTCCATCGTCCTGTTCCAAACCCCGAGCGACTCGTACGCCACATCCGGCGCTGCATGGGTTCCGCCACTCCCCAGATAGCCTGCCGCGGGCGCCGCATTCTGGATCGTCCACCCATGCATGCCTGGCCCCACATTGTCTTGGTACTGGATTCCCGCTCGCTGAAACGTGGTTGGCCTCGGTGTGGTCTGCCCCACGAATTCCATGTCGGCCTGCACCTGCTCTTGGAAGTAATGCGGCTCCTCCACCGGATCGTTCACCGCCCATGGAACGGTGTTTGCCGCTAGGGTGAGCTGCCCGTCTACGCTCTTCGAAGCAGCGTTGAAAACGCCCAGGACCTCCGCCATGGGATACAGCACAAATCCCCCGGTTACCATCGCCAGAGTTCCGCCTGAGCTCGCGGCGTTTGCTCCCGGTTGTGTATAGGTCAGGGTCGTCCCCCCAGTCGACGTCATCGTGAAGTGTCCGTTGAAGCTCGCATCCGTAACTCCGCTCAGCGTCATGGCCAGACCATTGAGATCCTCAGGCATCGGCGCAGTCAGCGTGACGGTCACGATATTGCTGCTTCGCACGATCGAGGCAACTGGAAGGCTCACGTTCAGGTACGAGCTCGTAAGCCCGCTCAGGCCCAGGATCCCGGTAAGATGAGCCGCGTAATACAAGCCAGTGGCCGAGTACGATCCAATCACAGGAAACACCTGCCGAATTCCACCCGCGGTGTCGACCGTCTGTTCCACCCCGTAACCACACAGTCCCCCAACCGCGATCGTAGCTCCTGCCCCGTGCACCTTGTTGAGTGTCATCTGGAGGTGCGTCGCATCCACGACCGTATACGTCGCCATCTCGTAGTTAGTCGGATTGAAGCCGTTCGGGATATCCGTCACGCACGCCACGCCCGAGCTGCTGGGCAAAGCCGCGGTACTCGTTGCAAATCCGGCGTAAACCCCGGTCGTTGCAACTGCGACAGTAACCGTTCCCGGAGCAATATTTGCCGCTTGCGACTGAAGCGCCCCCACAGTCTTCAGGAACACGCTGACAGGAAACGATGTCCCGCTAAACGTCGCTCCCGGGCCGGGCGTTCCCGCAGGTCCAAACACTGCGCCGGTTAGCGTTCCCGTAGAGATGTCCTTTGCAGGGTTCTTGTCGATTAGGAATCTCCCCTCTCCCTGCGTTCCCTGCGCCGAGCTCACCGTGATCCCTACGGTTGTCGATCCAGTTGTGCAACCCGTTGAGCAGCTACCCTGGAACACCCGCGAGTCTTCCTGTATCTGCAGATCAAATGGATGCGCGCCCTCATCGGCCTCATCGCGAAAGCCCCCGGACGCCACTAGAAATTGCGATCCCATCAGGCAGTCACCCACGCCATAGCAGTTCAGGTTATGAGGCTCCAGCACATGTTGACCCGCCGAGTTATAGGAGCCCGCCATCACCAGGGCGCTGTAGCCGGTCTTGAAATATGGTGGACTCTCAATCGTGCCGGGATACAAGTTCGATCCACCGGTGAGACCCTGGTGATTCAACACCAGTCCGAGCGAAGAGATCCCTCCCGCGTGCGTACGCTGCGATACGTCCGCCGTGCTGCGCGTCGAATACACATCAATCTGTTCGCCGGTATCGTTCCCGGCATTAAGGACATTGACCGGATTGAAGTAGCTCGCATGTCGCGAGCCCCCGCGATCGTCTTCCATGTGCGTTCCCTGTGCCGCTCCGTAAGGCCACTGGACGGGCGCATAACTCTCTGCCGAGCCGTAGCTCTGCTCGGTCTTCACCTCGCATCCACTCGCGCAGTCCGCCGCACCTACCGCGCTCGCGATCCCATTGTTCCCGAAGCCACTCACATATTGACTCGCATACTCCACACCATTCAGCAGGTTCGTCCCCATCTGCGTTCCGCTCGGCTGCGTGATCACCTGTGTCGCTTGCGGCGCGATCGAAACCTTCTGTGTTAGGCCGCTGTTTACCCCGTTCACCGCCGTGTCCACATAGTGCTTCGTCGCAGCCTGTGCCGAAGAGGTGGGGTCTCCCGGCAGCGTGAGTGCCCCGCTCATCGCATCGCCGCTCTTTGATACGTACGGCAGCGCCGCTCCGGGCGCGATTCCCGTCAACGCCGCTGCGACTTCCGTGTCCACATAGCTCTTAGTCGCTGTTTGCATCGCTACCGCCGCCGGCAGCACCGTGCTCCGCACTGAGCTCACCGTCACCGCGGCGCCGCTTACAGGCACCACCCAGTACTCCCGGCTCACGCTTCCATCATCGAGGTGATAAACCGCGGTATAGTAAGTGCCCGCCGGGGTCGCTCCCGCATTGGGCGCGAGCTGCATCGACAGCAAACCTCCCGCGGCAATCGCCGAAGACGTGCTCCCTCCCGGAACCGTCTGCCCATTCGCCGTTGTAAACGCCGGCCAGCTCACGATCACTGTTCCCGTCGCCTTTGACCCATCCGCCCGATAAATCGTATCCGTCACCGTTGTCGTGCTCACCTGGGCCCATCCATTCAGGCCCAACGTCAGTAGCAGCACCATCACAAACACCTGACACGTGCCTCTCTTCATCCCACTCATCTCAACTCTCCTAGCGGTCCCCGCCACTCGATCCTCCCCACCATCACTCCTACAACGCTCGCATCGGCCCCGGCAGATAGCTCCTGTAGCAAAGCACCGTCGATCCATCACTGGCATCCACCGTCGGAAAGGCTCGAAAGGCGCCGCCAAGCTTCCACCTTCCCAGGCTGCCGACTAGCGCGTCCTCTACCTCGGCCGACGACTGCATCGCCTGCAGCCGTGGGTAGTGGTAAATCACGCGGTCACCCTGTTCCCCATCCATGCAGAACAGGCCCGACCATTCGTGGAAGAAGGTCCCCCCTTCTCGGTCCACAAACCCCACCACCTTGCTCACCTGCATCCCGCCCACCGGAGCTCCCGCCAGCAGCGCGCTCCCAAGCTGGAGCACGCCATTCTCTACCGACAACACCCGGCCAACGTTGAGCGTCACTCGGCGCACGTAGTTGATATCGCCATGAACATCTGCGGAAGCCCGTACCCACGCCGCACTCGCTCCGCTTCCGACATATCCCGTCTGTCCCGTGTAATCCAGATCGACGGCCACAACATCCCCAGGCAGGAAGTTTGCGGCGGCAGTTGCCCCCACGTTCAGGGTCGTCGTCGTGGAAACCTCGCCCGTGGTGATCAGGGGCACGGCGGTGGCACCCACGCCGCCGCTCCCATTCGCCAAAGCTCCCGCAGCGGTGTCCAGCAGATTCATCTGCTGCGATCCCGAGGCCAGAGCTAGCTGCAACTTGCCCCAGCTCTGAAATTGGAGCTCGACGATCGCCTCCAGTTCTCTGCGCACTTGGCTCTGCACAATCGCCGGGGCGCCGGTCCGGAGCGGGCTGATCGCCGTAGCTGATTTCCGCACAAAGCCGGTGCACCAACCTAGGTCAACCCAAGGTGCCGGCGGAGCGTCCAGCAGAAAACGCCCGAGCTGTGCCGCATCAAAGATCGTCGGTTGCCCTCCGGTACGGTTTACCGGCGCGAAGTACGCCCGCACTCGCCGTGAAACAGGAGCCGCCGCCGCTACCAGTACTGCAGGGGTCATGGCCGTACTCATAGCTCACCCGCTTCCTGGTAGCAGAACACCTCGACGGTCGCCATCCGGCTCACGCGCTCACCGTCCGCGACCAGCTTCCCAAATACCGGGTCGCTCCAGAAGACGTTTGTCGACATCTGCGTCGCCCCGTTGCTCCGGTACGTCGTCTTCACCACGTTCTGCGGCTCCCTCCGCAGCGCCGTCGCCAGCTCCAGGTCCATCGCCGCCAGCATCCGTCCCCGATCCATGCCGCTGTTGCCCGGCATTCCATCCGTGGCATAGCTGATGTGGCAGCTCATCGAAACCAGATCGTCAGGCCTCTCCACCTTGAGCTCTCCCCACTGCAACCAGAACGCATCGGCTGCAAAGAACGCCGTCATCAACTCGTTCTCCGCAACCAGGACGCCCGGCCTGGTCACTCCACGCACTACCGTCGTCCTCTCCGGATTGATCTGCGCAATCCTGTCCCGCAACATCACATAGAAACTGTCCTTGGCGCTCTGCATCTCTCTCTGCTCCCTAGATCAACTTCGCTTGAGGCACCCGCACCAGCACCCGGTACACATACGGAGCGCCGTCCATGTCGGAGGAGGAGACAGACACAATCTCCATCAGGCTGTCATCCACCAGCACACCCGCTGCTCCAAGAAACAGCGCCAGGCCGTCTGTTTCGCCCGCATCCCCCGCAACTCTCTCCACCGCACTCGCTGAAACCATCAGCTCCCATTGCTCGCCACTCTTGGTCGCTTGCGGCCGTGCCGTCCGAAACACCACCGGCGACAACTCCGCATCCTCGAACTCCGGAGCGGCCAGTCCCAGCTGCTCATTCACAGTCGCCAACGCTGCCGGCGCAGGTATCCGGAGGAACACTGCCCGCCCCCCAGTGCTCCGCAGCAGAGACTCCGCAGCCCACCTCGCCGCGACACTCGCCATTCGTACATCCGCCATCGCCTCACCCCACTCGCTGCGCCACATACGGCCGCAGCAGCATCTGCACCTGATCGTCCAGCAACGACGAACTGAAGTACTGCATCTGCAGCGTGTCCAGCTTGCTCGACTTCACGTTCAGCCCCGGTGTCGCCTGCGCGTTTCGCACGATCTGCCCACAGGCAACCTTCACCGCCGGAGGCACCGTAGTCAGACCGGCCGTATAGGTAACTTCAACCTCGTTGTAGCTCAGCCCCAGGAAATTCGAGGGCAGCGTCAACTCACCAGTGGACAGGTTCACATCGACGTCAGTCGTCGCCAGCGTCGTCCAGCTTCCCGGCACCGTAAAGGCCCACGCCACCTGCTCCCGGAAGACATCGGCCAGCTCGCCCCGACGGGGGCGCCCGTATCGGGCCTTCAGGCTCACCAGCGCCGAAGTCGCATCCGTACCAGCCAACGGCAGATAACTCAGTCGCACTGTCTGAGCTCCGCAGGTCAATCGCAGCCGCTCCACGTACTCCGTAGCCAGCAGACTCGGTCGCCGGCAATGTGCCTCCATGATCGCGGACGCCATACTTACCCAGTCGTCCGTCGTCTCCGCCGTAAGCCCGTATTGCACATACTCCGTCGGCAACAAATACCCCATCGCACCCGCCCTTTCCTCAAAAGCAGGAGGGGCCGGCCACCCTCGCCGGTCCCTCCCCGCCCCCACCATCTCGAGACCACTCGATCAGCTCTACCGGTCGACCAGCACCTGGTAATGCGCGTAATTCGCGCCCTTAACAACGAGCCCGCCGAACTTCACCACGACATACTGCGAGGCCAACGAGCCCGGAACCCCAAGCTGGAAGATCCTCGGATTCGGATCGCTCAACCAGTGGTACTCGATCATGTCCTCGGTCACGATGTACGCCGGCAGAACTGCCGTGCCTGAACCTGGTGTGCCGGTGTAACCCAGCGTCCACTCCGGAATCAAAGGTAGATCGCCGGCCTGTGTCGACAGCGTCTTCACCGTAAAGCCGCTCGTGATCTCTCTCGTGTTCAACACAACGTTGAACTCGCTCTTCATCTCGCGGTCGATCAGATCCAGCAGCACCGGATTCGCATAGATCGCGGTCGGTCGCACACCATACGAGCTGTTCGAGACCATCTCCGCAATCGTCGTCTTCAACCCGTCGACAATGCTCTGCCCAGCAGCAATCGAAACCGTGTTGCCACCCGCGGCAATCTGACCCGCAGCACCGAAATACTGCGCCGTGGTCGGCGAGCTCAGGCTCGTATCGTTGCCGTTCCAAAGCGCAACATCATGCGTCCGCAGAACGCCATCCACAGTGTCGGCAAGGTCCTTCGCCTGCAGATATGCGAACTGGCTCTGCTGATTACCCAACTCGATGTCAAACAGGTTGTAGTTGATCTGCGCCACCAGGGCCTTCAGGGGTACACTCCGCTCCACACGCGTCGGGCTCACCAGGGGAGCCACGATATTGCGGGGATCCACAAATCCCGTCGCTGCCGATGGAGAGGGAATGGACGTCTCCTCAAAGAACCGTGACGGATGACCCGTCGCGGGCACCTGCTTGATCCGCCGACCGAAGATTCCGCGACGCTGCACAAGGTCCGTGATCTCCGTCTGATACAGCGGTACTTCCACCGCGCCCGGCCCAAGAAAATCAGCAGCCGCATTGATATCTGTAAACTTCGCGTTCATCCTTATCCCTTTCAGAAACACAAGTGGCGCGGAACTCGGCCGCGCCAGTCTTTACCGCCCCAACCTCACGAGTCGCACGCGCGAGACTTAACTCAGCAGTCCCGCCCGCATCAGCTGCGCCTTCACCGCGATCCGTTGCTCCACGCTCAGGCTCACCAGTGCCGCGTCCAGAATTCCCGGGTCCAGCGACTCCACCGTTACACCCTGCTTCGCCAGCAGATTCACCATGCCCGCAGGCAGCGTCTTACGGCCGTGCTCGATCGCACTCGGTCCCGCAGCCTTCGCTCGCAGCTCCACGAGCTCGGCTTCCGCCGTAGCCAGACGTTGCTCTAGCTCCAGCTCACGCCGGCTTTCAACCGTTGCAACGATCTTCTCGATCGACGCTTCCGCGTGCATCGCAAGGCTGCCCTCGCGCTTCGTCATTGTCTCCACCGCACGCTCCAGCATCTCGGCCGCCGCAGCTAACCGTTCCACCGCTTGGTCCATCGCTGTCCCCTCATTACGGGAAAGCAGCACATCTTCGTTTGCCTCGTTCATGTCCCTCTCCATCTCGATCTACATCTCCTCTCGCGCACGCTCTGGTCAGGACCTCGCCCGATCTCGCGCCTCGATCTGCTAAAGCAAAACCTCAGGCCTGCCCTGCCCGCCGACCCGCGCAGCTTGGCCGCTTCACCCGGAAACTCGTACTCCGGTAGGCTGCCTTTTCACGCAGCAGAATCGCCGCGCCCGTAAACGTCGCCCGCGTCAGCGTCCACACAGAAGCCCGCATGTCCGCGACGTGGGCATCCGCAAGCTCGTAGCTCATTCCCATCGCGCCGTCTTCAAGAGGATTGCTCCCCGCGACGTTTCCCGCATCTCGCGCGTTCGCTGGCGCAAACTCCGGAAAGTCTCGCGCAAACAAAAATCCCCTCACCATCAGCCGTTGTCCTTCAAGCTCGGCCGCCGTGATAATGCCGCACTTCTGCCGCGCATCATGCCCGTCCCATCCAGCCTTGTATCCCACTGCCATTCCCAGCAGACTCGGCAACGCCTCCTGGGCCGCATCCCGGGTCAGCACCACCCGATGCCCCCGAGATCCACTCGGTGCCTTGTCGCTCGCAACATCCACCAGCGTCAACACACCCTCAAACGGCAATCTGTTTGGATGGCCGTGCACCTCCGGAAAGTCGACCGCCATCGCATGGAGCTGCACCTGCTTCTGTGCCTCTCTTGCCGCCCGGAGCCCGCATACTCTTGAGCTCCGCTCCTTCAGCAACGCTGGGGCTGATCTCTCGAGCATTGGAGGCAAAGGCGCCCGAGACCCCGTTGCACCTCTGCTCGGACGCAGCCCTAGCCCCGAACCCTGTTCCCGCCCGATCCCTGTGCTCGTGCTGCCTAACCGAGTGCTATCCAGTCCCATGCCCAAGCCCCCCTCCTTGCCTCTCGTCACAACCTCGTGTGCTCTGGTCAGCACTGTCGCTCTCCGTCGCTGCGCCCTCGTCACACGCCTTCCGCCCACGCTTCAGCTCCTGCAGCAGCATCTCCGTCAGGCTGCGCCGCTTGCGATCTCGCGCCCGCTCCCGTGCACCATCGTTTGGAGCCTCCACCTGGTCCAGACCGCTCAACGCCACAAGCGCCTTCGCATGCGGTATGCTCCCCTGCTTGGCTTCACGCACAAACCGCTCCACAATCTCCGGAAGTGCCTCCGCCATACGCTTCTTCGCGAAGCTTCTGCATTGCTTCGGCCGTAGCGGCCTACCCACTTCACCGCTTCCCGTGCGCTCCTCCGCAACAGGCTCACACCCTTCCTGCCTAGCGAAGCGTCCATTCACCCGCCTCCGTTCGTCCACTCTCTAGCCCCCAAAAAAGAAGCGGGAAAGACGAAGCCTCTCGGCCTCATCTCTCCCGCTCAACCCGCACTGCACTTACTTATTCAGAGTAACAATCTCAGTGGTGTACCTGCGCCAATGCTTGGACCACCTCTAAGTTCCCGCAAAGGCAGCACCTTATGCGATACGCTCAGGTCGCCGACCCTTGACACGCGGAAAACGGCTCCAGCAACCCGGTCTCTAGAAAGATCGCAGTCAACAGATCCACAGCAGCTGCGTACCTCCGCACCACCGTCCTAAGGCTGACTCCCATCATCCGCGCCGTCTCCCCTTGCGTGTACTCCTGAAGCGCAATCCGTTCGATCAGCGTGCGCTGCGTCTCGTTCAGCTTGGTGAGGCATCGCTCCACATCATGGACAAAGATCACCACGTCGTCGAAGCCATGCACGCGATAACTCGTGACATGCCCCCGAAACATCTCGCGGCCCAACAGAGAAGGGACCCTCCCCGTCTCCATCGAGAGCCGCAGATAACGCCGCAGCATCCCCTCCGTGTACTTTCGATAAAAAGCCAGCTCCGGCGCAAGAGATCGCCCATCCTCCTGCTCAAGAGCTACCGCCCAAACGGTCGGCAAAACCGCAAACGCTGCACTCATCGCGCACCCCCTGCCATCGCCGATATTGTCCCGCACCCGGAGGACCTCTTCAGGCGCGTTCCCTTTCCGTGACTCCGGCGTGCCCGAGGTGGCGGGAACTCCGCCAGCTTCGCTGCACACCCACGGCAATACACGCCTTTCACAGCACACATGCGCAGCCACAACGCTCCGCACCCTTCGCATACCTTCAGATCCATGCGCAAGTAGTTCATCTTTCCCTCAAGGCAGACGTTCCCCCGCACGAGCCTCGATCATGAGTGGTCGGCAGGGCTCGTTCAGGTTGCTGTCAGGTGCCGCCGCCCAGTCTCCAGCTCTGGCGGCCGGTAACTCGAGCACGACTCCTGGTTGTCATCGATTCACGCGGTGTCAAACCTGGGGAGATCAGTTCTCACATCGCGCCAGCCCCGATTCCACTCTGAAAAAGATGCAGATCTTCAACATCGCTTTCACGGGGACGTTTCATTAGAAAGTCTCAAGGTTATAGCTTTCGACAAAGCCGAAGTCAAGATCACGATTTCTACACCGGTCTACACCGCCCGGTAATGAGGATCCTGCCCCAATATGCACATTGTTCATTGCATACAGCTAAATATTCGCCTTTTCTTCGTCTTGCGAAAAGTTATGAATGACCCACAATAACCAGAACCATCATGAACTTCGCCGATCTTCACGAGCGACTCCGACTCGAACTCATCCGCCGTATCGAAGCCGACACCCTTACCGGCTCACGCCTCGCCCAACAAACCGGTTTCCGCCAGGCCCACATCTCCAACTTCCTCAACCGCAAACGAGCCCTCTCCCTCGAAGGCCTCGACCGGGTCCTCGCCGCGCAGAACCTGACCATCGACCAGATCCTTCCGGCGCCCGAGACCATCGCCCTAAACGCCTCCGCAGGCCACAGCGATAACCTGGTCGAGTTCGTCCCACTCGTTCCCCCCTGCACCGCAATGGACGAGGATAGGATCCAGCCTGCCTCCGTTATTGAGAACATCCCCGTTTCCAGCCCCCTCCTCTACGAAAACCGCTCCCGCAGCTCCCCTGCCCAGACCCAATGGCAGCGCTTCGTCGCCATCCGCGCCGACGCTCAGCAGGCCGCCGCCCTCGAGCCTCTCATCGTCCCCGGCTCCATCGTCATCATCGATCGCCACTACACCTCGCTCGCTCTCTACCGCTCCCAGCAGCCCAACCTCTATGCTGTTCGCTGCGGTGCCGTTCTCCAGCTTGGCTTCGCCGCCTTCGATGATGGCCGCCTCATCCTGCGTCCCAACTCCACCGCCTTCCCCGTTCAGCTCATCCCCATCCATCCCGGTCAATCTCCCTCCGATCGCATCATCGGCCGCGTCTGCCTCGTCTTCAACGAGCTCTGACGTTCCTCCACGCCCGGATTGTTATCCTTGAACCAAATGCTCTCCCGGCTCTATGCAAAGTGGATGTTCTCCTGGGAGACATCGCTCACCACCCGCGACACCAACCGCATCGTCCGCCCGCTCGAATGGGGCTTCGACTGGCTCCCCTCGTTCGATTCACCAGGCTCCCTCATCGACCGCGACCGCATGGCCGCCCTCAACGCCGAGCTCGTCGCCCGCGCCGACCAGTTCTTCTCGTACGAGAAACCTACGGACTTTCGCCTCGAGCGCCGTCACCCCCAGCTCTTCCCCACCAACATCCGCCCCGAAACCCTCGCCCAGGACGCCGACCTCCAACGCCAAGCCGCCGCCGGCGAGCTTCGCGAGGCCGACTTCCTCCGCTTCACCTCCCCCATCCGCACCCGCTACCCCGAGAACGACACCGTCAACGCCCGCTGGTACCCCGCCGACCGAGTCCGCCAGGCTGGCAAGCCAAAGCAGGCCATCATCGTAATGCCCCAGTGGAACGCCGACGCCTTCTCCCACAACGCCCTCTGCACCCTCGTCAACCGCTTCGGCATCTCCGCCCTCCGCCTCTCCAAGCCCTACCACGACATCCGTCGTCCCGCCGAGCTCGAACGCTCCGATTACGCCGTCAGCTCCAACATTGGTCGCACCATCGCCGCCTGCCAGCAGGCGGTCGTCGACATCCGTGCCTCCCTGGACTGGCTCGAAAGCCAGGGCTACACCCAGTTCGGCGTCCTCGGCACCTCCCTCGGCTCCTGCTACGCCTTCATCGCCGCCGCGATGGACCCCCGCCTCCGCGTCTGCGCTTTCAACCACGCCTCCACTTGGTTTGGCGACGTGGTGTGGACCGGCCAGTCCACCCGCCACATCCGCTCCGCCTTTGAACGCGAAGCGCTCACGCAGGATCAGGTCCGGCAGCTCTTCACCGCCATCAGCCCAATGTCCTACATGCAGCAATTCGCGGCTCACCCCAAGCGCTGCCTCGTCGTCCACGCCACCTACGACCTCACCTTTCTCCGCGAATTCTCGCTCGACGTCCTCCGAAACTTCGACCAGCATCACGTCGACTACATCTCCCGTGTCCTTCCCTGCGGCCACTACACCACTGGCGAAACCCCCTACAAGTACCTGGACGGCTGGTATCTCGGCTCCTTCATGCACAGCGCCTTCAAACAACTGAGATCCGAGACTGACAACGGAGAACTAAAATAAGCCATGCCCATCGACCTCGAAGCCACCCTGGCCCATGCCGACCCCGAAATCGCAGCGCAGATCCGAAACGAGATCGCGCGCCAGCACGAAGGTCTCGAGATGATCGCCTCCGAAAACTTCGTCTCCCGCGCCGTCCTCGAGGCCGCAGGCACCGTCTTCACCAACAAATACGCTGAAGGTTACCCCGGCAAACGCTACTACGGTGGCTGCGAGTTCGCCGACATCGTCGAAAACCTCGCCCGCGACCGAGCAAAAGCACTCTTCGGCGCCGAGCACGCCAATGTCCAGCCCCACTCCGGCTCTCAGGCCAACGCCGCCGCCTTCATGACTCTCCTCCAGCCCGGCGACACCATCCTCGGGCTCGACCTCGCCCACGGCGGCCACCTCACCCACGGCCACAAGCTCAACTTCTCTGGCAAGCTCTACCGCATCGTCGGCTACCAGGTCCGGAAAGATACCGAGGTTCTCGACTACGACGAACTCGAAGAAATAGCCATCCGCGAGAAGCCGAAGATGATCATCGGCGGCGGCTCCGCCTATCCGCGTCACTTCGACTTCCCCCGCATGCGCCAAATCGCTGACAAAGTCGGCGCCTACCTCCTGATCGATATGGCCCACTTCGCCGGCCTCGTCGCCGGCCAGGCCCACCCCTCGCCCATCCCGCACGCCCATGTCGTCACGACCACCACCCACAAGACTCTCCGCGGTCCCCGCTCCGGCATGATCCTCTCCACGTCCGAGTTCGCTGCTGGCATCGACCGCTCAGTCTTCCCCGGCCAGCAGGGCGGCCCGCTCGTCCACGTCATCGCCGCCAAGGCCGTCGCCTTCCGCGAAGCTCTCGAGCCCGACTTCCGCACCTACGCCGCACAGATCGTCACAAATGCCAAGTGCCTCGGCGAAGAGATCGCCGCACGCGGGTACCGCCTCATCTCCGGCGGTACTGACACCCACGTCCTCCTCATCGATGTCTTCGGCCGAGGCATGCTCGGCTCCGAGGCCGAACACGCACTCCACGCCGCCGGCATCACCGTGAATAAAAACGCTATTCCCTTCGACACCAACCCCCCCATGAAGCCCTCCGGCATCCGCATCGGCACTCCCGCACTCACCACCCGCGGTATGAAAGAGCCAGAGATGCGCCAGGTAGCCTCCTGGATCGCGGACGCCCTCGACCACCGCTCCGACGAGTCCCGCCTCGCCACCATCCGCGCCGAAGTTCTCGACCTCGCAAACCAGTTTCCCCTTTACGCCTGGCTCCGCCCCTGACGCCCTGAGAGCTGCGCAAAAACGGCGCCGCATCCACGTAGCACGACTGGCTTCGCGCTACAGCGGCCCTCGCCGTTAGATCGATCATCCCGACCGAAGCCAAAGCGCAGCGGAGGGGCCTGCCACCCAGCACTCCCCTATACGCGAGCCCACTACGCCCACCCTCTGTCTGAGCCGCAGGCGAAACCATTCCAGTATCTTTGCCCCGCGCCTCCCAAATAGCACTTCCACCCGTTCCCCCGAACCTTGTCATTCGGCGCGCAGCGAGGGATCCCGCATCTCACCGCCCGAACCTCACCCCTCAAGCCTGCACAAAACCACTCTCACTCTTTCCACCAAAAGCAAACGCAACTCTTCCATACCTTCCCGGTTCACTTACAGTAGTGAACGACGACCGGAGCACCTCTCAATGGCAATGACCGTCATCACATGGATGCTCGCGATCCCCCTGCTGGGCCTCTGTACAGGCCTCCGCACCATGACACCCATCGCCCTTGTCTGCTGGTACGCACGTCTCGGCTTCCTTCCCCTCGAAGGCACCTGGGCTTCGTGGATAGCCAATCCCATCACCATCGGCGTCTTCACTGTCCTCGCAGTCGGGGAATACGTAGGCGACAAGCTCCCCATGACTCCCTCGCGCGTCACACCCTTTCCCTTGATCTCGCGCATCGCCTTCGGAGGTCTCGTCGGAGCCCTCGTCGCCACCAGCCTCTCCGGCTCCGAGATCGAAGGCACCATCCTCGGCATCATCGGCGCTGTTATCGGTGCGTTCGGCGGATACAACATCCGTCGTCACCTCACGCTGGTCAAGGGCTGGCCCGACCTCACCATCGCCTTGGTAGAAGATGGCATAACGATCGTCCTCACCTTCTTCGCCATGGGTATAGCTACCGGGGGCTGACCGAACCTCCCGCAGAAGACATCCACCCCTAAACCCCTGTCACTCCGACAGAAGCATAGCGAGGTGGAGAACCTGCTTCTCTTTGAAGCGCGCTGCGAACTCCTAAAAACCTGCTGGTCGCTCCCCCGCAACCCCGAAGACCTTTTCGAGCGCCACACCCACGCGCCCGATGGTGCCCTCGTCAAACAGCCGGCCGATCAGCGTCACCCCGTGCGGGACACGCCGCGGCGGAGAGAACTTAGGCAGCGGGTGGTTGGGATCGGGAGCCCAGTCGCTCCGCGCCTCCGAAATCTCCACAAACCCAGCGCGCATCGTCAACGACGGATGGCCCGTGAAGTTCGTGATTGTCAACATCTCGTCGCGCAGCGACGGCACCAGGAGCAGGTCCACCTGCGCCATCACCCTTGCCATCTCCATAGCTACCTTGCGCCTCAGGCGGTCTGCTTGCACGAAGTCCACCGCCGACAGGAATCGCGCCTGCCGGAAGCTGTTCGGCCATGCATCCGGCACCTGCATCTTCAGCTCATGGTCGCGTCCACTCAGCGTCAGCTCCTCAAAAGCTGCCGCCCCCTCCGCAAACAGGATCAACTGCAGCGAGTCGTACGGCCAGTCCGGCAGGCTCACCTCCACCGGCTTCATTCCTAACTTCCGAATCGCCTCCAGCGCGGCCCGGTCCACATCCGTCGCTGGCGCCTCCTTCATCCACCCCGGGAAGTACCCCACCCGTAGGCCGGTCACCGGCGCATTCGCATCGAAATCGAGCTTACTCGGCACACTCGCCGTATCCCCCGGATCCGTCCCACTGATCGCCTTCAGCACCAGCAGCGTGTCTTCCACTCCCCGCGCCATCGGCCCCAGCTTGTCCAGAGACCAGCACAGCGTCATCGCCCCCGTCCGAGGCACTCGCCCATACGTTGGCCTCAGGCCCTCGACACCGCAGCGCATCGACGGACTCACGATGCTCCCTCCCGTCTCGCTCCCGATTGCAAAACCAACCAGTCCCGCTGCAGTAGCCGAACCCGGCCCCGCACTCGATCCCGAGGCCCCTTCTTCGAGCACCCACGGATTCATCGTCTGCCCGCC
The DNA here is from genome assembly GCA_963850375.1 of uncultured Acidobacteriaceae bacterium. Classification (GTDB taxonomy): domain Bacteria; phylum Acidobacteriota; class Terriglobia; order Terriglobales; family Acidobacteriaceae; genus Edaphobacter. The sequence continues at coordinate 693,798 of CAWKKV010000002.1, forward strand.
AAACCAAACATCGTTCAGCGCAAGCGCTCCCAAACTCAGCTTGGCCACCAGCACCGCACCAGCGTCGTCCAGCATGTTCACCACGGCGGCGTCGGCTTTTGGGACGCGATTCTGGTACGGCTCCGCTCCATACGTCGTCCTAATCCCAGCTGTATCAAGCAGATCCTTCGCCCCCCAGGGAATCCCATGCAGCGGTCCACGATACCGACCAGCCGCAATCTCCCGATCCGCCCTCCTCGCCTGCCCCAACGCTCGCTCACGTGTGATGGTGATCGCACAACGCAGGATCGGGTTGAAGCGATCGATGCGATCCAGATAGATTTCTGTCAAACGTTCCGAACTTATCTTCTTCAGTTGTAGCCACTCGGACAGCTGCGTCACAGGCGCAAATGCAATTTCACGTTCATCGGAGGGCAGGGTGTGCGTTCCCATCTTGCTCCCTTGAAAGCGATCAGCATTGGGCATCCCCCCGCCGCCTGCCACCCGAACCGGATCGCAAACCGAATAGGGTGACACCGTGGCCTCAAGCGCCACCTTCCGTGGGCCGACGCGTCGCTCGTACAGTGGGGCCATGGAGTTGCGCCAGTTGCCTGCGGCCTCTGCTAAGTCAGCATCGGACATTTGGACCTGAACCAGCTTCTGTGCCTCGGCGAAGGTGTCTTTCGTCACCTCGGGACCAACTGCTGGGGCCGTGCCAAAAGCCGGCGGCGCTCCCGGCGTAACTCGGTCCGTTAGCCCGCTGTCTGATGACCCGCTGCCATGCTTCGTGTCTCGGCAACCAGTGGTCACGCCAATCAGCGTCAGTGACGCTCCTGAGAGAAATGCTCTTCGCGATCGAGCCATCCTGCAAGAACCTCCTTCCAAAGCTCCGGCGTGTGCATAAGAACGCACATCGGGAGTACGCATCAGGGATCCCGTAAGAGTACAGCACCGTTGAGATTACGAGCCCACCGCCCGCTTCGAATCGATCCAATAGGATGCCTACAGATCGCCTTACACTTAACCCCTGCGTCGATACTTGATCGCAAACTCATACCCTGCGTTTGGCGGGAAGAGCTTCGCCACAAGACGCAATCTTTCCATGAGTGCTTGAGGAGCCAGCAGAGGATATTCCCGTTCTCTCAATTCCGAATAGTCGAAGTCAACAGAGAGAGATAAGAGGTAGATGGCGACGGCGTCCGAAAACGCAGCCTCCACGAATCGCAACCGTGCCTTCTCATCGACCCGAAGTGCGTCGGCGCCTTCCTTCGCCCCGGCAAGAGCCTGCCTGCGACTCTCCCAGGCATCCTGACTGGTCTCCCCTCGGGCGTCCTCGAGCGCATGCTTCCAAGCGAGTTCCGCGAAACTCTCCGGAACTCCCGCTACATCCGCGAAAGCATGACCCACATTGATAAAGAATTCGAAGGACAGCGCAAAACGGTCGCTCAGCAGCCTCGTTGAGATAAACACAGCGTCAGTGTTGCCTAGCAGCACGTTCCGATGACAGATTGCCCGGTCGCCGAGTTCCGGTGTGTACTCTGTTGCAACCATGGTCGCGTTCCGTCCGGGCTTCTGCCCTGACGATGTGTCTTGCTCGTCGCTCATGGCCAATGGCACGAAATAGTACGCCGTATCCCTAAGAGCCCCCGCAATAGCAGCCGGAACCGCTTGGACCATACGTTCGAGTTCGCGTGCATCCAGACGATTGTCCCCGAAGGCGGCATACACCACACCATTAGAAGATCGCCGCGTTACCGTATCGCGAGCCACCTGCTCAGCTTGTACTAGTCCCACCGGGACGCCCTCTGCCATAACGCAGTATTCTATCCGTGTATGTCAAAGTTGTCCCAGTTTCCTTCCCAACCTTCAAACGGTCCCGCGGGCTCGACTCATTCTCGCCGATCATCTTCGCCCGGTTCACTCCTAGGCTTACCCTTAGGAGATCTTGGCTGGTTCGCAACGCTGTTGCTTAGTCTCGCAAGCGGGTTCACGGTCTTCTTCGCTGCAACATTCGTTGGGATCATAGCCATTCTGTTCTACAACACCTCCGGACACCACTCCCTTGACTTCGCAATGAGCTACCGTCGTGTCGGTTTTCCCCTCGGTGTCCTCGTTGGGGTATTCGCACTTCTATATCTAGGTGGTCTCTGGATTCGACGTCAGCTCCGTCGCGCCTAGAAACGCCAGTCGCTCGACTCCGTCGCCGCACCCGGGCTCTCCTGTGAAATGATTGCTCCTCATCCTTGTCTGCAGCTGCCCGTCCCGAGCCAGTGTCACAAGTCACTCCATCACTCGGGGTAGGTCATTCTTGCGGTCCAATCCTGCTTAGCCTTTGTCGGAGGATCCAACGATATGCCACTTTCTCCCAAGATCGGCCCTTGGGCTCTGGTTGCCGCAGCCCTGACCTGGTTACTTCCGAATGCAAGCGCCGCCGATAAGAGAGAGCCGTCCTACTACGGTCCTCAGCCTCCCGTCGAGAACGTCGATCTCACTATGTACGCGCGCATCCGTGACGAGGGATTCAATCACTCTCACGTAATGGAATTCGCCGGAGCCCTCGCGGACGGCATAGGTCCGCGACTCACAGGTTCGCCGAACATGGCCAAGGCAAATGCCTGGACTCGCGACACCCTCAATGCCATCGGCCTCGAGAACTCCCATCTTGAAGACTGGGGTGAGTTCGGAATGGGTTGGCAACAGATTAATACCTGGGCACGTCTCATTTCACCCGATCCAGAGCCCCTATGGGCCCAGGCAGCCCCTTGGTCGCCAGCAACAAAAGGACCCGTCACAGGCGCGGTTGTCGAAGTTGAGCTCGTAGACCAAGCCGGTCTTGACAAGTTCAAGGGCAAGCTGGGCGGCAAGATCGTCCTCTTTGGAGCCGCTCGTGCCACCCCGGATCTGACCGAGCCGTTGTTCAAGCGCTACACCACGGAAGAACTAAGCGAGCTGGAGACCTTTCCCGACGAGAACGCGCCGCGTCGCGGCGGTGCACCGCGCATGACACGGGCCCAGATGCTCGCGGAACGTGCTCGTCTTTCTGCTCTTCGGGCGGCAGCTCTCAAGATGATGACAGCCGAAGGCGTTCTCGCGATTATCACGCCCTCACGAGATGGCGGAGAGGGCGGCGGCACCGGCATCATCTTCGACGACAATGGCGCAAACCTCGTGCGGGGCGCACAAACAAAGGAAAACGGCGTCACGATTCCAAACGCCGTCATGATGATCGAGCACTACAATCGTCTCGCCAGGCTGATCAAGAACCACGTTCCCGTCACCATGGAACTCAACATTGAGACTAAATTCACCGGTGATCATGAGCACGGGTTCAACACCATCGCCGAGATTCCTGGGAACGATCCTCATCTGAAAAACGAGGTGGTCATGGTCGGTGGCCACCTCGACAGCTGGATCTCGGGAACCGGTGCTACAGACAATGGGGCCGGCTCCGTAGTGGCCATGGAAGCCGTTCGGATTCTCAAGGCTCTCGGCGTCAAACCCCGCCGGACCATCCGAATCGCTCTGTGGTCAGGCGAGGAGCAAGGACTCTTCGGTTCGCAAGGTTACGTGAAGCAGCACTTCGGCGCCTTCGGCCTGCCGGCAACGCCTGATCCTCCCGGAACTCCTTCCTACCTCGCCCACAAGGGCGCCCTGACCACGACCAAGGAATGGGAGACGCTGGACGCGTACTACAACTTGGATAACGGCACCGGGAAAATCCGGGGCGTCTACACCCAACAGAACTACGCGATCGCACCCATCTTCGCCCAGTGGGTAGCACCGATCAAAGATCTAGGTGTGTCAACGATCAGTTACCGGGACACCGGTGGTACGGACCACCTGTCCTTCGACGCAGTAGGTCTTCCCGGGTTCCAGTACATTCAGGACCCTATGGATTATGAGACCCGCACCCATCACTCCGACATGGATACTTACGACCGCCTTCACGCGGCTGACCTCGAGCAGGCAGCTGTCATCGAGGCCATCTTCTTATATAACACTTCCGAGCGGGAATCCATGATGCCCCGGAAACCATTTCCTCATCCAGAGAACGATCAGAAGCTCAACGCACCCGTGCCCGGTATCTATCCAAATGCGATCCCGCCCCCTGACAATGGCAAGCCTGAGACCCCGCAGGCAAAGTGATCTGGAATTCAAGCCGCAGGATCATCTGCCAATCCTTATTCGTGGGATTACCGCCAGGCGCTCAGCAGCCGTCCCGCGCTTCCTCGAATTCGCAACGAGTCTCCCCTGTCCTCGAAGTAGCGCGCGTTTATCTCATCTCTTCCCAAATCTTCCATGCGGCTCCAGCCCTCCATCTCCCGTGCCATCTCTTCCCTTGTGAAGAAGAGTTGAAAGGGCTCTCCCGCGAGTGCTACGCGTGAGGCTAGCGAGTCATGTGCAAGCCGCTCTAGAACCGGCAGAGCCTCACGCGGCTGCCCGTAATCCATCACCAGCCCGGTCCCGCTAGGCCTGCAGAACGCAAATCGAAGCGTGGCCCGAAACGCCTCCAATGTGAGGTACGGAACCACGCCCAGCCAAGCGAAGATCACCGGCTTGTTCAGGTCAAATCCGGCCTTGGAGAGCTCCGTATCGAGGAACTGACGTTCGAAGTCGACAGGCACATGCGTCAGGCTGTCGGGTATGCAGATGCCGTTTCGTTGCAATAAGCCGAGCTTCCACCTCTGGGTGGCCGGGTGGTCTATCTCGAACACCCGAAGCCCTTCACATGGATTCCGGTACCCGAACGTGTCCAGGCCAGCCCCCAACAGGCAGTACTGCCGGACCCCGTTCGCGAATGCTTCCCGGACGCAGTCTTCAGCGTATCGGCTGCGCGCGACCAGAAACGCACGAAGCGCTATCGAGAAGGGTTTCGAGAGTTTTGTTTCTGTCCTACGCAGCTCCTCGGCAAACTCAATACCGAGGATCTGCACAGCCAATGGATCTTCAAACACGAGCGGCCTAGAGTCATATACTTGGTGCGCCGCTCGTCGGAGAGCCACACGGACTGCTGTTCGCGACGGTCGCTCCCCGTCCATCTAACTCGCCTTACGTTCCGTCATCCAAGCCAGGGCGCCTTGGAGATAGCGCTTCACTTCCTTGCGAGGTACAACCGCGTCCAGAAATCCATGCTCCAGTAAAAACTCTGATCGCTGAAATCCCTCGGGCAGCTTCTGCCGAATGGTCTGTTCGATGACTCGGGGTCCTGCAAATCCGATCAGAGCGCCGGGCTCCGCTATATTCAGATCGCCGAGCATGGCGAAGCTCGCCGTGACCCCGCCCGTCGTAGGATCTGTCATAAGGGATATGTATGGGATCCTATGCTGGTCCATGCGCGCCAGTCCCGCGGATATCTTCGCCAGCTGCAGCAGGCTGGCGATCCCCTCCATCATCCTCGCGCCCCCCGAGGCCGAAACCACGATCAGCGGTGTCCGAGTTATGAGGGCGCGGTCCACCGCGCGGGCAATCGTCTCTCCGACTACAGCGCCCATGCTTCCACCGATGAAACCATACTCCATAACACTCAGAGTGATGGGCTGTGACCCGAGCATCCCAACCGCATTCACAATCGCATCGTTCAACCCTGTCTTTGCTTGAGCCTCCCGAAGCCTTTTCGTGTAAGGCTTGAGGTCCGTGAAATGGAGCGGGTCGGTGGACCTCAGATCCAAGTCCACGAGCTCATATCCCGGCTCGAGCAGACTTGCTATGCGCGATCGCGCGTCAAGCTTGAAGTGGTAGCCGCACTTCGGGCATACCTGCAGATTCTCGGCCAGCTCTGCCTTCCAGATCACTTGTCGACAGCTGTCGCAGCGAACCCACAGCCCCTCCGTTCGCACGGTCTTCTGCTCGGTGTTGAGAATCTCGTGGTCTTCTCGTTTGAACCAGCTCATGAACCTCACTTAATGGCGCTCTTTATTGTAGCGAAGCTCATCTGGCGGGGCACCAAAACAGAGACTGCGAATACACAATTCTGTAGATCGGGACTCAGATTGCATTATAAATTTTCGGATAAGTGGACAACCACTAAGAAAACTTCAACATCGCGGCCCAATGGGATGGGTCCGCGTTTGGAACCTGGCGTGCTCCTACTACACGTACAAGAAAAAGGACGAGGCTCAAGCGCACAAGCGCACTAAGCCAACTCTCAATCTATCGGTACCGACCTCAGGAGCTGCACGTTCATGAAGAAGTTCTCCAGACTTGGTTTTCTAATCGCCTTCTGCCTGATGTACGCGACGACTCTCTTGGCACAGACAACAAGCGGCGCGCTCGTCGGCACCATCAAGGATCCCAGCGGCGCGCTCGTCGGAAACGCCACCATCACCGCCATAAATGAAGGAACAGGGGTCAAGTACGAGGGCGTCGCAAATGGGAGCGGCGAGTACCGTATCTCAAATCTCCCCGCCGGAGCCTATGACGTCACCACCTCGGCAAGCGGCTTCTCCTCCAACACACTCAAAGCCGTGGCGGTGGACGCCAACAAGACGCAAACCCAAGATTTCACGGTTCTTCCAGGTAACTCCACCAGCGTCGAAGTCACCAGCATCGCCAACGTCTCGATCGACACCACGACTTCTCAGATCCAGTCCACCTTCGACATGCAGGAGGTCCAGGATCTGCCTACTGCTACCGTCGGCTTGGGCGTGCTCAACCTCGCCCTCCTGGATCCCGGTGTCGCCACGAGTGGCGGTCTGGGTGCCGGTACCGGCCCATCTGTGAGCGGCCAGCGTCCCCGCAACAACAACTTCACCCTCGAAGGAATCGACAACAATTCGAAGAGCGTCACCGGCCCGCTGCTTTACGTCCCGAATGATGCAGTCGGCCAGTTTACAGTTCTCCAAAACATGTTCTCACCTGAATACGGCCACTCCACGGGCGGCCAGTTCAATCAGCTCATTGTCTCCGGCACGAACCAGGTTCATGGCCGACTATACGAATACTTTGACAATCGCAATCTCAATGCCGTCGACACACAGCAGGCCATCGGTAATGTCGCCTCTGGTTTAGATCGGGGCTTCAAGCCCCGTTACGACTTCAACCGCTACGGCGGCCAACTCGGCGGTCCCATCCTCCGCGACAAGCTGTTTCTCTTCTCAAATTTTGAGCGTCAGACCACCGGTCAGGCTGGCAGCTCTTCAACCTTCTGCGCCCCCACAGCTGCCGGGTTTACTGCAATCGCCTCGGTTCCGGGTCTTTCGGCGAACAACCTCGCCGCTTATCAGCAGTACAGCCCCGTCGCGGCGAGCCAGGCTGGTCCTGACGATGCTGCCTGCCCGCAGACCATCGCAGTCGGCACAGCCAATATTCCAGTAGGTGCGGTCAGCGTCAGCATCGGATCAGCCTTCAACTACTACTTCTCGACCAGCAGCGCCGACTATACGATCTCGCAGAAAGACAACCTCCGCGTTCGCTACGTGTACAACCGTCAGGACGGACTGGATACCGCAGCAACATTCCCCGCCTTCTACACTACCGGCCCGAATCGGTATCATCTTGCGGCGATCAACGAGATCCATACCTTCACGCCGAATTTGAGCAACGAGTTCCGGATCGGTTTCAATCGCTACTACAGCGTCGTCAATTCGAACGGAACCTTTCCCGGCCTCACGGGCTTTCCAAACCTGACCTTCGACGATCTCGGAGGAGTCAATCTTGGACCGGATCCGAACGCTCCCCAGGGAACAATCGAGAACCTCTACCAGGCCACCGACTCGATTACCTGGGTAAAAGGCAAGCATACGATGAAGTTCGGCGTTGACGGTCGGAAGGCGATCGCCCCGCAGCTTTTCGTACAGCGTCTACGAGGTGATTACGAGTACAGTACGCTCGGGACCTACCTTCAGGACTTGAGTCCGGACATCTTCGGACAACGGAACGCCACGCCTCCTGGCGTCAGCCCCACCTTCTACGGTGACCAGAGCAGTATCTACGGGTTCGGCAACGACGACTATCGTGTCACTCCGAAGCTGACTCTCAATATCGGCCTTCGTTACGAATTCACATCAGTCCCGTTCTCCTCAAAGGAACAGAAGGTAAACGCCGCTGCCAGTGTTCCTGGTCTGATCTCCTTCAACGAGCCGAAACCGCAATACAAGAACTTTGCTCCCCGGCTTGGCTTCGCTTACGCGCCCGACGAAAATACGTCGATCCGTGCCGGCTTCGGTATGGGGTATGACGTCCTCTATGACAATCTCGGCACGTTGAGCGCTCCCCCACAGTTTCAGACCACCACAAACGTCGACCCCACTGATCCGGCTCCCACCCTTTATACAAGCACGGACTTCCTCAAGAATGGTGGCCTTCCGTCGTCCTTCACCTTCTCGACGATCGCCGACCAGCGCGCCGCGACCACAGCTTGGATCCCAAATCAGAAGCTTCCGTATTCCGAGCAGTGGACCCTTAGCTTAGAGCACGTCTTCGCTAAGAATTACACCGCTGAGGTTCGTTACGTCGGCACGCGTGGCATTCACCTCGATCTCCAGCAGAGAATCAATGTCCAGAGCCGCACATTACCGAGCAACCAACTTCCCACCTCTTTTGGCTCGACCAGCGTTGGCGAAAGCGGAAATTCCCTGGCTAAGATTCTCGCGGCGACACCCCTCATCATTCCTGCTTACTCCGCTGCGGGACTAACCAGCCAGATCGTCGCCTTCACTCCTTATGGCGGCTCCAACTACAATGGCCTTCAGACACAGCTCACGCGACGGTTCCAGAATGGTCTGCTTCTCAATGCCGCCTACACCTACAGCAAGACCATGGATGATACGACGGCCGACGTCAACTCGACATCGCTTCACCCACGTCGCGTGCAGGACTTTCAAAATATCCATGCTGACTACTCGCGTTCAGCTCTTGATCGCGCCCACCGCTTCACCTTTGAGATGCTCTACGATGTGCCCTTCTTCCGGAACTCAAACTTCTTCATGAAAAACCTCGTCGGCAATTGGGAGATCGCTCCCGTCTATACCTTCCAGTCGCCGGAATACACCACCATCCAAAGCGCTATCGACTCAAACGAGAATGGCGATGCTGCTTCCGATCGAGTCTTCATCAACCCGAGCGGAGTCAAAGGCACCGGTTCTGCGGTAGTTCCTATCGTCACCCGTGCAGTTGGTTGTCCCATTAGCTCAACGACGCTCGCTCCCGTGTACACCGGCAAGGGCGTCGTGAATGGAACAACCGTAGTTGCTGGAAGCTGCAACGCAAATATCGTCGGCTATACACCGGGTTCAATCTCCGGGGCTACGATCGCAACCTCAACCTTTGCCGCCGCAAATCCCTACTATGTCCAGGGTGGTCTTGGCACACTTCCTAATGCCTCGCGCAACACTCTGCCCACTGGCAGGACAAACAACGTGGACCTAAGCATCTACAAGCGCATCTCCTTCCGGGATCGCTACAAGATTGAGGTCGGCGCGCAAGCGTTCAACACTCTCAATCACCCACAATACCTGCCGGGATCACTGAACACCGTAAACTCGATTGGTACCGCCGATGCCACGACCCGTCTCTTTGACCAGGTAAACTCTCCCAAGTTCAACCACAAGGAGCAGGTGTTCTCCAGTCAGCCCCGCACGATGCAGCTCTCCGGAAAGATCATCTTCTAGACAGCGCACCGTAGAACCGTAAGCAGAGAGAGGAGCACCGATGGGTGCTCCTCTTTCCGTGCTAGGGGTCGCACTAAAATTCAATACCCCTCTGCGCCAAGATCCCTTTCTGAAAAGCGTGCTTCACCTCGCGCATCTCCGTCACGGTGTCGGCCAGCTCCACCAGCAACGGATGCGCATTCCGACCAGTGAGGATCACATGTACCATCTCCGGCTTTGTCCGTAATGCCGCTGCTACCTCTTCTGGGTCGAGCATCTTGTATCCAATCGCGTAGTTGATCTCGTCCAAAATCACCAGATCCCACTCTCCCGACGAGATCGCGGACGACGCCTCAGCCCAGGCCCCCCTTACCATTAGGAGGTCCTCCGGATCCGTCTCTGCTCCCCCAACCTTAACAAACCCGCGACCCATCTGCCGAAGCACGAAGTTCGGACCCAAGAGTGTGGCCGAGTCGAGCTCCCCGTAGTGCCACGACCCTTTCAGGAATTGGAGCATTAGCACCCGCATTCCGTTTCCAGCCGCACGCATCGCTGTCCCAAGCGCTGCCGTCGTCTTTCCCTTCCCAGGACCCGTATTGATCAAAATGAGCCCACGCCGAGATGTTTGAACCGAATCGCTCATACTCATCAGCAGAACACAAGCACGGTCCACAGCTGCATGTCTTAATGACCACAGTGATAAGGGTGGCCTGCGATGATAGTGAGACTCCTGTAGATTTGCTCTGCCACTACAACCCGGGCCAGGCTGTGAGGCAACGTCCAACGACCGATCGATAAGAGCATATCGGCGGCGTCGCTCGATTTGGTATCCCATCCATCTGGGGGTCCAATCCCAACAACGAGCTGCTTCTGTCCCCCATCACGAAGGCCACGGATCATCTCGGCGAACTCCTGAGAGCTTTGTAAACGGCCACCCTGATCCATCAGGATCACGCGCGTACCGGAACGCGAAGAGGTGCCTGTTACAGCTCCCCAGAAGCTCTCCGTATTCTCAACCCAACTTCCCGTGATATCCAGAAAACGGGAGGCCCGCCTGAGGTACTCGTCAGTGAGTGCATCTTCTGCGCTTCGTTTACTCCGGCTGCGTCGTGTCGCAACGGAGATAAGAGAGATCTTCAAATCGCCCTCGCTCAAGAATACCGGCGACCACGCGTAAGCAGCGGGAAGCAGCCCCGTTTTCGCGAGCGCCAAATACATCATCCCATCTAAACCTACCGATTTCCGTAATTCTGGGCCCTGGAAACTCACTTGTTCGTGGCCCCGCGATGACGAGAAACCATGCGCCGCGGAGCAACTGAGTTTGCCTGCATGGCCACTTGCCGCATCCGCTACAACGATAGCGCGGCGAAGGCGTGTATACAACTTTGGTTCCAGGATTGCATACCAAGCTTCGGAGCGTACGCGTTTACAAAGCTCCTGAGGTGCAGAGCCAGGTGGCACCGCATCTCAGCGAGATCGCCCCAAAGGAGTCGGTTCAATGCAGAAGGTACTCGGATTAGTGCTGATGATCTTTGCCGTGACAAATCTCGGATTTGGTCAGGCCGTCTCAGTGAACGGCGGATCTATCCAGGGCACCATCAGCGATCCATCTGGTGCCGTAGTGCCGGGTGCCGCGATCAAGATCACCGGAACCGACAATGGATTTTCGAAGAGCCTTGTCAGCGACTCTGCAGGATTCTACAGCATTGGCCCATTGAATCCGGGTCCGTATGTCATCGGCATCACCGCCCCTGGCTTCCAGGGCCTTTCCGTAACCACCGTGGTTCGAACGGGTACGGCAACCCCTGGGAGCTATAAGCTCGTTCTCGGACAATCCAGCGAGACCGTGGAGGTCAACGCTGGTCAACTCCAGATCAACACAGACCAGCCCGGAGTCTCTGGTGTTGTTACCCGCGAGCAGATTGAATCCCTGCCCATCAATGGCCGTAATATCCTCGATGTCGCTCAGATTCAGCCGGGCGTCATTCTGCAGTCAGGCGAGACCTTCGATCCTACCAAGGCCGGCTACTCTGCGATCTCGGTCGGTGGCGTTTCGGGCCGCACAACGCGCATTCTGCTTGACGGGCAGGACATCACAGACGAGACCGTAGGTACCACTCTCTTCAACACGCCTACAGGAGCTGTCGATGAGTTTCAACTAAACCGCTCGACGCAGGACGTCTCGGGAGAGGTTACCTCAACCGGACAGGTACTTGTTTCAACGCGATCCGGAACCAACGCCTTTCACGGTCAGCTCTTTTATAACTTTCAGGATCATCGCGCGGGGTTCGCTGATACCACTGGAGGCTTCGATGCTCCCTTTCAGCGCAATCAGTTTGGCGGTAACGTCGGTGGCCCGATCATCAAGGATAAGCTCTTCTTCTTCGTTGATTCCGAGCGAGTCAAACAAGATCAGCAGGGCTCAGCAACGACAAGTCCCACCTTTTCCGCGATTCAGGCACAGTATCCCTTCGTCCCCGCTCCGTTCCGCGATAACTACACAACTGGAAGACTGGACTATAACGGACCAAAGGGAATCCACTTCTTCGCGCGAGCGGTGTACAGCTCAAACGCTGATGCATCCAACTTTGGCGACCTCTACTCCCTATATGGAAACCGTGACAACGTACCAGCTCTCGTCGGGGGTGCGGACTTTACCACGGGTCGTTTCACACATTCATTTCGCGGCGGATATGAAAAGTTCCATAATTTGCTCGGAGATGGCACAGCAAACGCCGGGAATTCGATTTACAATCCCTTCCGCGAAGACCCTGCCGGACAAGTAACCTTGCTCGACTCAGGGGACAACTTCTACGCTGGTCCTAACTACCTCGCTCCGCAAGGCACATTTCAATCTGATAAGCAGTTTCGTTACGACGGCAGCTGGACAAAGGGCTCCCACACCCTGAAGTTTGGTGCCAGCGTGAACGATATTCTTGGGGGCGGCTTCGCGGCCTTCTACGGTCCTTCGCTCTACACCGTCTTCGGTCAAGCGAGTGCGCTTGCGAACTGTGGGGGAGTAAGCTCGGCCGCTCCCTGCAGCGGGGACCCGATCAACGGGTATTCTGCCGAACTTTATGTCCTCGGAAACGGAAACGGGTTCTTCACCGAGAAGCCCGGATTTGGTCTAGCTGGCGGTGGATTGCACGATTGGCGGAGTGGTGCCTATGTGGCCGATACCTGGAAGGTCTCCCAGTACTTCACGGTAATCGCAGGTCTCCGTTGGAGTGTGGATACGGATCGGGCCAACCAGGATCTCGCTACCCCGTTGTGCTCATCGGTGGACCCATCACTGCAGTTCACGGGGTGCACTGGCGACACACCGCTCTTCGATCAGTTCCAGGCTGGCCTGGGCACTCGAACCCACCAACCTTACGGCAATTTCGGACCCCAGGCGGGCTTCGTATTCAGCCCGGGAGATCACAAGACCTCCCTTCGTGGCGGCATTGGCATCTTCTACGAGAGCGACATATTCAACAACACATCCAACGCTCGTAGTTCCGTCGTAAACGCTAACGGCAAGTATTTCAACTACACCACCGTATGCGGCGGGACTTATACCGTCCCGATTCCCGGTAGTGCGACCCCGATTACTCAGGTCAACGGGATTCCACTAAAAACAATCTGCGCTGAGCCCATCGCGCAATCGGCACCTCTCATCAATCAGCTAAAAGCCACGTATCAGGCAGCGTCCCAGACCGGTGGTCAAAACCCCGCTTACATCGGTGTTGGTGGTGGCTTGAAGGCAGCTGGATTGTATGGTGGACCGTATCTCACGCCCTACTCGCTCCAGTTCAATGGTGGCGTTCAGCACGAGATCGCAAAAGGAGTCATAGTGAGCGCCGACTATGTTCACAACGCCACTCTGAAACTGCCTCTTGTTATCGATGTGAATCATGTCGGTGCAGCGCGGTACTTCAACAAGGCTGCCGCTCAAACCGCAATTGCGGCGACTACCTCCTCCTTCGGTTGCTCAGGAGCTTATTCCTCCGCGGCCATCACATGCGCGATCGCTGCTGGGGCCACCATCGTCGACTTCGCGCAAAACGGATTGGATTCCAGTAACCAGTACACCGGCGGATACCCAGTATCGGCCACAGGTCAGTCCCCCTCCGCCTTCGCCGGAGCCAATGCAAACGTTGGCCTTGGGCAGTTCGTCCTTCCCGTGGGTCGCTCGGGGTACGACGCGCTGCAGGTCGTTCTCCAGGAGCAGAAGGCACACCCAGCCCCGGGTATCCTCTCCAGCAACCTACAGATCTCGTACACCCTTTCGCAGATCGTCAACCCCGTATCCGGTGGGGGCAACACGGCCGATCAATTCTTCAACTCCACTCCCTTCGACTATGACAACCCCAACCTCTACATGGGGCGTTCGATTCTCGATCACACCAACGAACTCAGCTTTGGCGGGAGCTTCTCCATCAAGTACGGGCTCAACGTCGGTGCCACTGGTCACTTCTTCTCGGCACCTCCTACCTCGCTGACCCTCGATAACACTTCAGGAAATCCCGGCGAAATCTTCAGGACTGACGTCACCGGCGATGGCACGACCGGCGATCTGCTGCCCGCAACCAATCCAGGTGCGTACATGCACCAGTACAAAGGGAACAATCTCAACAAGATCATCAATCTCTACAATTCCACAAATGCGGGACAGCCGACACCAGCCGGTCTCGCGCTTCTGAACTCGGGTCTCTTTACGCCAAGCCAGCTTTACGCAGCGAACGGCGTACAACAGCAGATAGCGACAGCTCCAGGGACTGCAATCAACAATCCGGCATTTCGAGCCTTTGATCTAAGCGCTTCTTATCCAATCCGTCTCAACCGGCTGCGCGAAGGCCTTAGCTTAGAACCCGGTGTCGCGATGTACAACGTTGCCAACATGAGCAACTTTGGGCGCCTCACGGGGGTGCTCGCAAACACGAGCACCGCAGGAGGAACGATTGGATCTACCGCAACCTTCCTCAACGGGCCTAACAGCTACGATGTGCTCAATAGCGTGCGCACTCAGCGTGGTTCTGGTACCTACGACGCCGGTGCTCCCCGTTCAACGGAATTTCAATTGAAATTGAACTTCTAGCCCTAAACAGCTCTCAATCGGATAGACCGTGATTCGTCCTATCTCTCTCTAACACACCGAACGAGGGTCACCACAAAGCTTGAACTAAAAATCTACTCCCGTCTTCTTCCCGACCTTTCTCGGTCGAGTCGATTCAGGATTCGACGAAACTCCAGCAAAGGCCTTCTTGGGGCCTGGCGCAACCTTCGTGACTTTCTTCGCACCGGACTCCTTCCGTGGGGGCTTAGCACGCAGAGCGGATTCCTTCCGTGAAAGCTTCACCTTCATCGCTGTGGCCTTCTTCAGCTCCGAGCTCAGTTCCTCGACGCTGACCGGAGTCGCCGATTTCCGAAGTCGTTCAAGGCCATAAAAGGCCCGCTTTTCGGCTGAGAATACGTGGACGATGAAGTCGACATAGTCCATTAGGATCCAATCGCCCTGACGACGACCCTCTACAGAATTGGGATATATCCCAAATTCGCGTTTCAAGCGGACCTCAATCTCGTCAGTGATTGCGACATTTTGGCGCTCGTTTGTGCCGTTACAGACAAGGAAATAATCCGTTAAGCCGCTCTCGTTCGGGTCCAGAGCAAGAATACGTATCTCCTCCGCCTTCTTGTCCTCACATGCAGCGGCAGCGGTGAGCAGCAACTGATAACTCTCAATCGTCGGCATGAATCTCCTCCTTACGATGGTATTCCTTTGGGAACGCACCGGGAACTGGCCCCTCGTTATCGGTAGAGTCGATGCTCCTCAATGAAGGCGGCGACCTCCGGCAGAAGCAACCCGGAACAGTCCTCAGAGCGTGCCAACTTCTGCCGCAGATCTGTGGAGGACACGTTCTCGATGACTCCCTCCAGGACATGAATGCGCGGTTGGACGCCTCTCTCCTGTGCTTCGATCGAAGAGCGATGAATCGTGAATCCTGGCCGACTCACAACGATCCACTCGGCCAGTGTCATAAGACGCTCAAAATCGTACCAGTGTGGAAGGTCGAGAAAGCTGTCCGCCCCCACAATAGCGAACCATTGCGTCCCGTCCGGAGTGTCGCGTCGAAGCTGCTCCAAAGTGTTTACGGTATAGTTTGGTCGTCCATCGGGACTGGGAGCGTCCACGGCCGAACTCTGGAAACGAGCGTCGTGCGCGCACATCAGGTCTACCATCTGCAAACGGTCAGCGTAGCTCGCAAGAGCCCCAAGAGGCTTCAACGGCTGTCGCCCCGTCGGGGCGAAGATCACTCGGTTCAAGTTGAATGCATCCGTGGCAGCGCGCGCGATCGCGAAGTGCCCTCGATGTGGAGGATCGAAAGTACCCCCGAAGAGGGCGACTCTCATCGCGTACTCTGCCTAGACAAGTGTTTTGGCACGCGGAGCTATGTAGCTCTCCCGCGCACAGAACTGGGGGGTGGCGGGTGGCTGGGGCGCGTTGGTTCCTCGTAAGTGTCTATGTCGATGGGAACCGTCCTGTGGATCTTAACCATCTCGGCGATCGCATACTTCAGAGTTTCGATCCCCTCGCCGGTCACCGCGGAGATCCTGTAAAGCGGAAGCTTCCGACGCTTCGCGAAGGCGGTCAATTTCTTTAGTTTTTCAGGGTTAGCCACGTCAGTCTTGGTGGCGACTAGCAGCGTAGGCCTCTCCGCTAACGCCGGATCGAAACTCCGAAGCTCTTCGGTGATGACCTTGAAGTCGTCGACGGGGTTCACTCTCTCCGTGGCGTCCGAGACATCCACCAAGTGGACCACCACACTGGTCCTTTCAATGTGCTTCAGAAACTGAATTCCGAGCCCCGCACCCAGATGCGCTCCTTCAATTAAGCCGGGGAGATCAGCGATCGTGAATGACTGCGTGTGCGGCCATTCACCGACTGAGACAACCCCCAGATTTGGCTCAAGCGTTGTAAACGCGTAATTAGCAATTTTCGGCTTGGCTGCCGAGAGTCGTGAGATGAGCGTAGATTTACCCACATTCGGATAACCAACCAGCCCAGCATCCGCTAGCAGCCGCAACTCCAGGCGAAAGCTCCGCTCCTCCCCAGGCCGCCCAAGCTCATGCTCCCTCGGCGCCTGATGCGTGCTTGTCGCAAAGTGCTGGTTTCCCCTGCCGCCCCTTCCCCCCCGAGCGATGACGATCGTGTCGTTAGGTCGCGCGAAATCGTGGATCAACTCTCCAGTCTCATCGTCGTAAAGCAATGTTCCGACAGGCACCTTCAGCGTCGTAGGCTCGCCACCGAACCCGGAACAGTTCGAACCGAGGCCATGGCCACCGCGCTGTGCCTTGTACTCTGGATTGAACCGGAAATGTACCAGGGTATTGTGGCTCAGGGATGAAGACATGAGGATGTCGCCGCCGTGCCCTCCATCTCCCCCGGATGGACCACCGCGCGGCACAAACTTCTCACGGCGGAACGCCATGCAGCCGTTTCCACCGTCCCCTGCCTTGATCCGGATTCGCGCTTCATCGATAAACATCGGCAGATCCAGTGTAAACGGAGCCCGACTCGCCCGTATCGTATCGCCCCTGGAACCCCAGCCTGCCTCGTGTGACTCAAAAGCAATATTCCTTCCCGTCAGGGATTCCGCTACTCTCCAACTACCCGTAAGACGCAGAGCAGTGGGGCCCACGATGATCCTCAAAGAAGTCAGTCCACGCCAGTCGGCAGGCGGGCACCTCTCACGAATCAGTTTTGCCCTCTTCTTTGCTTCCAACCTCCTCCTTGCCAAGGCGTTTGCACAGAGCGCAACCACCGGGGCTATTAATGGGTTGATCCGTGACACTCACGGCAGACCGGTGCAAGCGGCCGACGTTACGATCACCGGTGATCACGAAGGCTCCCGAACGTTGCATTGGTCTTCAGCTAGCGGCGCCATTCTGTTGCCAGCCCTATCTCCTGGTGAGTACACCATGGAGATCAGCGCGCCTCCTGGAAGAAAGGTGCGTGTCACCGGCATTCTCGTCGAGGTCGGAGGTACAGCTCAAGTTCAAGTTACTCTGCCACCCGAGACCATGATCACCGAGGTCACGGTCGATGCAGACGAAAGCGACGATATCGAGGAGCCCGCAGCCGCCGCAACGGTGATGTCACCACGTGAGATTCAACACCTACCCGTGAACGGCCGCCGATGGCAATCCTTCGCACTTCTAACACCGGAGGCAAACGCCGGCACTTCCTCTGAAGCGAGCGGTCTGCTGAGCTTTCGAGGCATTGCAAGCTCGCAGAACTCGAGTCGGATCGATGGCGCGGATAACGACCAAAGCTTCAGCGGATCTCCTCATGGCAGTGGGACCGATGCCGGTCCCGAGACAGAACTTGAATCGGAGTCGGAAGGCCAGTCTCCGTCCGCCAACTCGGGCCGGGATTATTCTTCAGGCTCAGGCGGGGGACGCCGTCCTGGCGCCGAGTTTACCTTTCCGCAGGAAGCCGTTCGGGAGTTCCGTGTCACTGGCCAGAACTACTCAGCCCTATACGGTCACTCCGCAGGTGGCGTAATCACAACCGTCTCGCGAGGAGGCACGGACAAGCTCCACGGGTCGGGCTTCTACCTACTTCGTGAAAGCGCCTGGGCTGCGACGAATCCCTTTTCGGTCGCAACCCGGTACACCACGGCAGGGGTCACGACTGCCTTCGTCAAGCCACAAGATCACCGTCAACAGTTCGGCGGCTCCTTCGGCGGTCCCGTCGCCTCAGCCCGTTACCCACACCGTTACTTCTTCTTTTATGCCTTGGAGGCGCAACGGCGCAGCTTTCCAGCGGTTTCATCTCCAGAGGATCCCTCGTTTTACGTTCTTACCGATACTCAGCGCGCGCTGCTAGGAAACCGGGGTGTCACTGCACTGCAGACAGGGAATGCTCTCAGGTATCTCGACAGTCTGACCGGAACTGTTCCGCGTCGAGCCGATCAGACCGTGAACTTCTTGAAATTGGAGGACCACATCTCTGGCCGAAGTCAGGTCAGTCTTCAATACGACCGTTCTCGGTTTAGCTCACCTGCAGGTCTTCGTTCTGCTCCGGTCGTGAACCGCGCGATCAGAAGCTTTGGTGATCAGCAGATCAGCACCGACTCCGTCCTAGGCCGCTGGACCTATACGTCGCGGACGTCGTTCTCGAATGAGCTTCGACTGCAGTACAACCGGGATCATCACTACGAGCAGCCGCAGACTCCCCTTCCCCAAGAGCCCGGCATCGGCCCCGGCGGTCTTGCTCCTGAGGTTGCCATAGGTCCCCAAGGACTCTACTTCGGTACGCCCGCCTCCGTGGGGAAGGGCTCCTCCCCAGACGAGCATCGTTGGCACATCGCTCAAACAGCGATGTTGGCATATGGGCGCAACCTCATCCAGGCCGGGACGGACTACAGCTACGTCACGGATGCCACCGACTCTCTTCCTAACTCGGCGGGCACCTTCCACTACGACAGCGGCGCAACCGGCGGGAAAGCGGGAGGTCTCGTTGACTGGGTCACCGATTACACATTCAATGTGAATACCATTCCGAATGGCGGCTGCGCATCCATTAACGCTCCAGTCCACGATTTCTGCTTCCATTCTTTTTCCCAAAGTTTCGGTCGCCAGAACGCGAAGTTCTCGACGCAGGAATTCGCCGGCTTTGTTCAGGAGCGGTGGCGTCCCCGCGAAACTTTGTCCCTCACCGCAGGTCTACGCTACGAATATGAGCTACTACCAATCCCAGAGCAGCCGAACAGGGCAGTGGATGCAATCTTCAGCCAGCGAGGCGCCACCAGCATCTTCCCTGAAGACCGCAATAACTTCGGTCCTCGCGTGGCCGCAGCGTGGCAACCCCTAGGGGAAGGCCGAGGCACGGTGCGCATAGCATATGGGCTCTACTATGGTCGCCTTCCCGCAGCCACGATACGCTCCGCCCTCATCAACACTGCCACCTCAAGCTCTACAACACAGATCCGTATCTTGCCTTCTACGGTGACAGCCTGTCCACAGGTGGACAATCAGGGTTTTGGGTACCCTTGCGCCTATACCGCAGCGCCCCCAACGAGCGTCTCCGCAACGACCGGGGTCACCGTTTTCGATCGCCGATTTCGGATCCCAATGTCTCAACAGGCCAGCGTGTCACTCGAGCGCGAAGTTCGCCCTATCGCAGTGTTCAGCGCCACCTTTCTCGCCGACATCAACCGTCAACTGCCGAACTCAGTAGATATCAACATTGCTCCCTCTTCCACTACCCGTACCTTTCAACTCCAGGGTGGCACGCACACGGTGGGCGTCAGAGATGGCTATACTTTCATCCTTCCTCTCTACACTCAGCGGATCAGTAGCAACTTCGGTCCGATAACGGCGATAACCTCCAACGCAAACGGAAGCTACAACGCCCTCGTGTTGCAGGCTCGTCATCGAACCCAGGGCGGGTTAGAGTTTCGCGCCAGTTGGACTTGGTCCAAATCGATCGACTTCGGACAGAACGGAGGTTCCGTTCCTCACACCAATGGTCAATTCGACCCGTTTGACATCCGCTACGATAAGGGATTATCCGCGCTGAACCTGCCTCACAAGTTCGTCGCGAGCGCTGTATGGCAGCCCAAGGTAAAAACGGAACTCCCGGTTCTCAATGTGCTTGGTTCGGGGTGGCTACTCGCCCCAGCGCTTACGGAAACGAGCGGACGTCCTTATTCCTACAACATCTTTGGGGGATCACGCCTCAGCGGTGGACACGAGTCCATCAACGGCTCGGGAGGAGAGCTCTATCTTCCCACTGTAGGCCGGGATACGCTTCGTCTTCCGGACAGCTTGAATCTCAATCTCCGCCTTGCCCGGGAGCTTCGACCCTCAGAGTCAATTCACGTCCAAGCGATCGCTGAAGCCTTCAACCTGACCAATCATGTGAATTACACCGCAGCCAATCAGCGTGCTTTTCTCGTCGGTACACCCTCGAACGGTGTGACCCCCCTCATTTATCAGAATGCCTCGGCGGTCGGCCTCGAAGGCCTCAATAGTCGCCCCTTCGGCAGCTTCACCGCAGCATCCGAAGATGTTTCTCGAGAACGACAGCTGCAGTTCGGCATACGAGTCGAGTTCTGATTGGCGCTTCGGAAGCGACAAGGGCTCCGATGACGATCATGAGCTTACGGTTATGTGCGAAGCTCGATGAGAGGTCAGCCGTTACAAGAGCGCACTGAGAACGGGGACCCGAAAGATTTATCCTCGTGAGAAGCTGCATCTGAGCGGTTGAGCCACATCGGAGAATCACCTGCATGGGCCTCGCGGGCCTTTTCGAGCACCACGCATACATCGTCATATCTGTGCTCACCTTCTGCGCATGCCTAGGGTTCCCTCTCCCCGCGTCCATTCCTCTCCTGGTTGCGGGTGCGGCCGCCCACACGGGTCGGCTCTCCCTCAGTCTGCTCCTTCCGCTGGTATGGGGCTCAGCGATTTTGGGAGATATGCTGCTGTATCTGGGCGGACGGTTCACTGGATGGTGGCTCCTGGCAGGGCTTTGCCGCCTCACCAGGAACCCGGAACAGTGCATCTTTCGCTCCGCTGATTACTTTTATCGACGTGGACCGTATACGCTTCTCTTTTCCAAGTTCGTCCCGGGGCTCGGGGCCATGGCGGCGGCTCTAGCGGGATCTCTCAATATGCGGCTCAGACGTTTTACCCGCCTCGACGCAGCCGGGTCCATCCTCTATACCTCGGTGTGGATTCTAGTCGGTTATCTTTTCAGCCGCTTCATCCACCAGATCGAGTTCTGGGTCGAAAGTGCAGGTCACCTTGTCCTTATACTTTGTGTTTTCCTCGTACTGATATACGTACTTAGTTGGGTCATCTCATCACTCCGGGCACGACGGTTTGCCTCGATCGAGAAGGTAGCAGCCGCGGAGCTGCATGAACGTCTTCAGACCCAAGATCCTGATCGGCTCGTCATCATTGCCGACGTCCGAAGTCACGGCTACTACGATCCTGGTATGCAACGGATCAAGAACTCCATCCGTGTCGAGCCGCATCGCCTCAACGAGGAACTCCTCGCGTTACGCGAGTTCATGGCTCCTGAGTGTGAGATTTATCTCTACTGCTCGTGTCTTCGCGAGGCAACGAGCGTTCGTGTGGCGTACCTGATGAATCAGCAGAACTGTCAAACCAAGGTGATCGACGGTGGTATCCGTGCCTGGACGAAAGCGGGGGGGCCGCTTGAGCCCGTACCGGCGCATGAGGTGCAGCACCTTCCCCGCTTTGACTAATGGAGCTCGCCGCCGGCCTCCCGATCTCCCAACACACCATCGTTTCCCAACGTCGTATCAGCTTTCCTGACTGCGTGTTGCACGCTTGCTGCGATCGCGCTCTCAATCTCTGCGTCTCTCGCCCGCTGACTCAAGGTGGAGGCTCGATGTGCAGTCGCAACTTGAATAGTGTTGATTGGAGACGTGGAGGTGCTCGTCCATTGAGGCGGATTAGACTCCGTCTGGGTTGCGAAAGTAGCGCCGGTGCTGGGTATAGAAATGTACGTGCCCAGCCGTGCAGCGTCTGCGATGCCATTTGCAGGGAGAGCTTCTGGTGAATCGAGTGCCCGGTTTGCTCGATTAATGCTGACGAGCGCGTCGAATTTCATGCGATTAGCGGAAACACTGGTGTAGTTCGAATCCAGGAGTCCGTAGCGATCTTCGCCGTTGACTCCCCAGTACGTCCAGCCTAGGTCAGAATGAGTTTGGAGGTAGGCGATCAAGGTAGAGAACCATTGCCCTTCGGAGCCCGGCAACGAGCTTCGGACATCTCGGTCCGTGTTCGGTGTTCCGAACTCGCCGACCCACACCGGTGCTATTCCCGACTCGCTGATGTAAGCCCATCGCTTGTGCCACAGAGCGGCAAGCGTTACGGGGCTGGTCTCTCGGTTGAACCATGGCTGACTGTATTCGACAGGGCCATACTCGTGTGCGGAGTAGACCAGGCGCCCCGGAAGGGAGAGGTGGACAGGTGAGCGCCGGACGCCCTCGAGATTGCCGCCCCACCAGGTCCCGTCATTCTCGTAGCTATCCACGCCCTCCACGAAGATCAGCAGGCGAGGGTTCACTGCGAGCACGGCATTACCCGCACGACTCGACGCGAGGTGCCAGTCATTCGGACCTCCGCAATCCCAACACGACCCGCCCCTGTTCGCGTTGTGAGGCTCGTTGCGCAGGTCCATGCCGATCACAGTCGAGTCATTCGCATAACGCCGAGCCAGCGATCTCCAGTCTTCAATCCAGGCAGACTCCGGAAAGCGCGCGGTATACCAAAGGCCATTTTCTTCAGCACTGGAGCCGCCTTCAGAACGATGATTGTCGAGGATGACCTTCAATCCGAGCTTGCCGGACTCAGTCACGATTTTGTCAAGGATTTCGAGCGAAGTGAGACCGCGAAGGTCGGTGTTGATAGGACCATTCGGGTTCTCAAACCGAACGCGTTCTGGAACGGAGGCGAACTCAACCATCTCGTTCGAGAAGGGAATGCGTATCGTGTTGAAGCCGTTGTTCTTGATGCCGTGCAGAATCGCGCGGTAGTCCTGTTGATCAAGACCTCCCGGAACAGCATCCTTCGTCTCCAGGCCGCTCCAGTTCACGCCGGAGATTCGTACTACATGGCCGGCACTGTCTACGATGCGGCTACCTTCCGTGTGCCAGTACGTTGCAGGCTGGTTGGTGGCTGAATGGAGCAGCAGGGAGGCTGCTTGCATCGGACGGGCAGCTATTGGAAGGGCGTCTTGGGTTTGCGGGAGGGCGAGTACCAGGCCGGCAGATACGACGCATGTTGCGGCGAAGGCGACACGTTTACTGGAGGTAGCGGATTTAGAGGAGGTCTTGCTCATCAGGGGAACGCTCCATTGAAGGTGTTGGGGATATCGGCTTGCGGGGGCACGGGGTTCAGAACGTGCCAAATCAGGACAGTGTCAAGGGCTCCTCCTGTGTCACTCGTGCTGGGCTTCCAACGCGCTTATGGCATCTTTGCGACCAAACCTGATTAGGTCTTTCCGGAGTGTTTCTGGAGATCTGGTTCCTATTTCCGGAGACCGAGGGCAGGCGATTTTCCTCTTTGGGAGGAAGGGAGGGGGGCATGGGGTGTCTTCTGGGGGAGGGCGGGAGGCGGGTACACTTCGGGGAGCATGATTGCTCATCTGCGTGGCCGGATGCTTGTGAAGACGCCTAACCAGGCGGTGGTGGAGTGTGGGGGTGTGGGGTACGAGGTGACGATCTCGGTGGCGACGTTCTCGGCCTTACCGGGGGAGGGTAAGGAGGCGGCGATCCACGTCCATACTCATGTCCGCGAGGACCAGATTGCGCTGTTCGGGTTCGCGGAGATGCAGGAGAAGAGGCTGTTTGAGCGGCTGCTGACGATTTCGGGGATCGGTCCGAAGCTGGCGATCACCGTATTGAGCGGCATCTCGTCGGAGCGGCTGGTGGCGGCGATCCGGGCACAGGACCACGGGACGCTGACCAAGATCCCTGGGATCGGGAAGAAGACGGCGGAGCGGGTGGTGCTGGAGCTGAAGGACAAACTCGACGACCTCCCGGCGTCCATACCGGAGGCCGCCGGGGTGGGGGGTGGGCGGCGGTTCGGGCCGGTGGGGGACGATGCATTGTCGGCGTTGGTGAATCTCGGCTATCCGCGGCCGGTGGCGCAGCGGGCGATAGAGGCGGCGATCGAGAAGCAGCCAGGGGTGGCGGAGGAGTTTGAGCAGCTGTTTCGGGCGGCGATGGCGGGGATCCGGTAAAGGTCTCAGCTCTCCTGATGGCCTTGCTACCCCACCTCAGTTCTCCTATTGCCTTCGGTACCCCTACCCCCCCGGGTACCCCCTACCCTAAGTGTCCTGTTTGCCGTTCGTAAGCGAACGGTACTCTCCCAAAGTCTTCATTCCTGACGGTTTGTTTGCAAAGTCTTCCAGCGGCATGACTTAGCTTTGCGGTCGATCCCGGTGGGGAAGAATTGCCCTATCTCCAGTTTAGTAATCCGCGCGGAGAACTACGCCACCGGCCATTGAGAAGAAGACAGAAGAACGAGATGGCCCCGGGATCGGTGTTGCGATCCGGGGCCACGTGCCGTTGCAGACGGCCCGTAAGCCGAATTCTGTTTTAGACGATCATTCCTCTAGGCGGCGCATTGCTGGGCCGCTCGAGCAACCTACCCGCAAGTTTCGGCTTTCGTTGAGCTTGCGCCCGCGGAATCTCTTCGCCTGAGCGCGCCGGGCCGGTGCGCCTCCGTCGCCTGAAGAGGAGCGGCGGATGTCCCTGCCTATTTGGTCTTGCTCCGTGTGGGGTTTACCATGCCGGCCGACTTACGCCTGCCGCGGTGCGCTCTTACCGCACCCTTTCACCCTTACCGTTCAACAACTTACGTTGCTGAGATTGGCGGTTTGCTTTCTGTTGCACTGGCCGTCCTGCCGCCTTGAAGCGGCAGTCCCGGACGTTATCCGGCACACTGCCCTGCGGAGTTCGGACTTTCCTCCCCCGCCCGACCGCTTGCGCGACGGGCGGCAGCGATCGTCCGGCCGCCTGCGCTCCCAGTTTAGCGCACCACGTTTGCCGTGGGTGCTGTGGGCTGCGGGTTGGATTTTGTGGCGCGGTGGGCGGAATTCGGGGGTTCTTCGCTGCGCTCAGAATGACAGGGATTTCCTGGATGCGGGCGGGGTGATCTCGATGAGGACTGGAGCGGAGGTGACGGTGGTGAAGGGTTTGGGGGTGGGAGGTGGCGGGGGGAGTTGATCTGCGCTCTGGAGGTTTGGGTCGATGTGGATCTCGGCGCTGCAGGCGGGGTCGCTCTGGAGATACGGACTCCAGGAGACGAGGAGGCGGTAGGTGCCAGGCTCTCGAGGGAGGAGATTGAGGCGTTTGGCCGAGGCTTCGAGGGGAAGGACCTTGGCGGGTTCGATGGGTTTGGGGCAGACGATGGGGCCACCGCTGCTGCCGGGTTCGAGCCATAGATTGGGGGTGCGGCTGTCGCCGACGGTGTTGCCGCTCGCGTCGGTGATGGTGAGGTGGAAGGCCTCGGGGAAGGGTCGGTCGAAGCCGAGCCTGCGGGTGTCGGGCTCGGAGTAGACGGGGCGGGTGCCCGAGAGGACCTGGGCGGCGATATGGAGGGGGATGTCTTCGCCGAGGCTGTAGGTGCGCTTGTCGAGGGTGAGGTCGACGCGGACGCCGTCGCGGGTGGGACCCCAGGTGCGATCGATGGTGGCGGGGTCCTGGAAGTGGATGGATACGGCGTTGGAGGGGACGAGGGGGAGCTCGCCGTTGGGTGGCGAGGGGGCGAGGGCGAACGAGGTGAAGGTGAGGGCGGTGGGAGGTTCGAGGTAACCGGGGTCGAGGTCGATCTCGAGGTGATCGAGGAGAGGGGTGGGGTGTCGCGGGTCTGCGCATTGGGTGACGAGGTGGATGCTGAAGCCCGGCTCGGGATGGTCGATGTGGGTGGGAGTGATCTCGTCGAGGCGGGTGAAGCCGGAGGGGTCGCGGACGGAGCGGAAGAGGGTGGGGCAGCCGAAGGGGGTGATGGGGGTGGACGGGTCGAGACCGGTGAGGGAGAGGTGAAGCGGGAGATCTTCGCCGGTGTCGTAGACGGATTTGGGCGAGTCAAGGGTGAGGCTGGGGTCGCGGGGAGTGAGGTGGTCGTGCTCGATCTTCCACTC
Organism: uncultured Acidobacteriaceae bacterium; assembly: GCA_963850375.1. Classification (GTDB taxonomy): domain Bacteria; phylum Acidobacteriota; class Terriglobia; order Terriglobales; family Acidobacteriaceae; genus Edaphobacter. Next base: position 720,036 of record CAWKKV010000002.1, read on the forward strand.
GGGCTGGAAGGGCCCTGGGGACCAAGGGGCGTAGCGGATGGGGGAGCAGACGGGGGACAGAAGGGTGGGCGAGACGACCATGAGGGTGGCGGCGACGCTGTTGATGCGGACGATCTGGTCCATGGGGATGGTGCAGCCGGGAGGTGCCGTGGGCGGGGTGCCGAAGGGGACGGGCTCTGTGGGGCGGGTGGACCAGCGAAGGGAGGTGTGGGCAGTCTCGCTGGGAGCGATGGCGAGGGGCGGGGTGTGGCCCTGATCGCCGTCCGGTTGAAGGGTGCAGTTGCTGCCGGTGAGGTTGGTGACTTCTACCGACATGACGCGGACGCTGCCGGGGGCCTGGAAGAAGCGCGGGGTGAGGCGCAGGTCGAGGCCGACGCAGTCTGGTGGGAGGAGGTGCGGGATTGGGAGTGGGTTCTGGGCGAGGGCGGGGAGCAGGAGGAGTAAAGCGACGAAGGTGAGGCCTTTTAGCACGGGGCTTGATGGTACTCGGGCGCCAAGGAAAGTTGATCGCGTTCTTTCGAGAGGACAGGTGACGGTAGCCGAACAGATATTCGCCGTCTACTTGACGGCATACACTATGTGACATATAGTATGTTGCATCCAGTATGGAGACGATCACTCAAAACGGGATGCCGGATGCGCTTCGACTGGAGCTGCGGCGGGGGTGCCTGGTGATGGCGGTACTGGCGCAGCTGCGTGAGGAGCATCCGGGCTACACGCTTCGCAAGGCTTTGGCGGCAAAGGGGCTGGCAATCGAGGAGAGCACGTTGTATCCGCTGCTGCGGCGGCTGGAGACGCAGGGGCTGCTGACGAGCGAGTGGCGTGAAGAGGACAAGCGGAACAAGCGGTTTTACCGGTTGTCGACTGAGGGAGCGGCAGTTCTGACGTCGCTGCTGGCGGAGTGGAACGGGATCAACCTGTCGCTGCACAGAATTCTTGAGGATGGAGGGTGAGGTCATGGACTTGCTCGAACGGTACCTGCAGGCGGTAGGGCAGTTTCTTCCGGCGGCGACGCGCATGGACATCGTTGAGGAGCTCCGGGCAAATCTCCAGGAGCAGATGGATGCGCGGGCGGAGGAGCTCGGGCGGCCGCTGCGCGAGGCGGAGACGGCGGATGTGCTGCGGGAGCATGGACGGCCGGAGGAGGTGGCGACGCGTTACCTCCCGCAACGATCGTTGATCGGACCGGGACTGTTTCCGATTTACGAGCTAACGCTGCGAAAGGGGGTGGGGTATGTGGCGCTGGTGTATGCGATCGTCCGGGGGATAGCGCTGGCAGTGGCGCCAAGCACACGTGGGCTCTCGGAGGAGATCGTGGAGGCGGTGCTGGGTCTCGCGCCGACGCTGCTGTATTTCTGGGGGATCGTCACGATCGTGTTTGCGGCCATCGAGTTTGCGCAGAGCCGCTATGGCGTGGTGGTGAAGGCTAAGGCGTGGGATCCCGCGAAGCTTCCGCCGGTGGGAACCGAGGACGGCGCGGTGAAGCGGAGGTCGCGTGCGAGCCGGGTGGCGGAGCTGGTGATGCATTGCCTGTGGGCGACGTATGTTCTGCTCCTGCCGTCCCACCCGTTCCTGCTGCTGGGGCCGGGGGGAGCTTATCTACGCTCGGCGGGTGTGCAGTTTGCGCCAGTGTGGCACGTGTTCTACATGTTCGTGGTGGCGGTGCTGCTCCTGCAGCTACTGGGGGCGGTGCTGGCGCTGACGCCTGGACGGCATGGATGGGGACGGGCGCTATCGACATTGAAACAGCTGCTTAACATCGGAGCGTTCAGCCTGATGGTCTATGCCGGAGAGTACTTCCTCCCGGCGACAGCGGCAGCGAACGCGGGGCGGATTGTGGCGGCAAACGCCATGTTCGGCATAGGGTTCCGAGTTGCGCTGTTTTTTGCGGTCGTGGGGCTGGTGATCGAGGGATGGAAGTGGCTGCGCCGGTCTGTGTCGACTGGGCCGATGGCGATGGGAGCGCCGCGCTGAGGAGCACTCGTGCCGATCCGGGGGTGCTTAGCTGCGCTCGTAGTGGAAGTGGAGCTCCTGCTCGCTGGGGATGGGGACGCCGTTTTTGGTGGCGGGCGAGTAGGACCACTGGCGGACGGTGGCGATGACGGCGTCGTCGATGGGGGTGCCGAGTCCTTTGAGGAGGGTGAGCTGCTGGATGGAGCCGTGCTCGTCGATGACCGCGTCGAGGATGACGTCGCCCCGGGTTCCGTGGGGGAGGGTGGAAAGGTCGGGGGAGGGGTGGGTGTATTGCTTGACGGTGGCGATGCTGATGTCACCGTCGCCGAGACCGCTTTCGGAGGAGGAGCCAAGGCCGCGCTCGGCGGCGGGACTCTGCGGGGCTGGGGGTGTGGGCGGGGCGGTGACGGTGTGGGTGGTGGGGGCCGGGGTTGGCCTGGGCCTGAGCCTGGGGGGCAGGTCGGTGGCGGCGGACTGCTGGGGGCTGCCGGGGCTGAAGTAGGTGAGGAGGCGTTCGCCGCGGGCGGTGCCGGGGAGTTTGTAGGGGGCGAGGGTGGGCGCGCGGTGGATGGCGCCGGTGATGACGACGAGAGCGAGGACGTGGAGGGCGGTGGAAAGGGACGCGGCTTTGCTGCGAGGGGCGGGAGCTGGGAGGAGCTGGGCGATCGGAGGAGGTGTATGCACGACGGCGGGTCTCCTTTCGAGCGACGGTGGGGTGATGGCTGACAGTATTGCAGATGGTTGGACGGTTTCGTTGAGGAAGGGTGTGAGCGGCGGGTGCGTAGGAAGGCAGGCGAAGGTGGGCCAGCTCCTGGGTGCGAAGCTGGCCGGATGGACTTCGAGTTGCGAAATTTGGCTGAATCAGGGTTGGAGCGAGTAGTTGACCGTGATGGTGGTTTCGACGTCGACGGCCTGGCCGTTGAGGAGGTAGGGCTGGTAGATCCACTGGTGGACGGCGTCGATGGCCGAACGACGGAGCTCGTCGGGGCCGGAGACGACCTGGAGGTTTTCGATGGAGCCGTCTTTGCCGATGATGGCGTGGAGGACGACGGAGCCCTGGACCTTGGCGGTCTTGGCGGCCTCAGGGTAGACGGGGTTGACGCGGGATTTGATGTTGCCGGCCATGACTCCTGCGGGGACCTTGACGGAGCCGGCTGGGGGTTTCTGGGTGTCGGTCGAGGTGGGGTCGACGCCGATGCGAAGCGCGAGTGCGGAGCAGCAGGCGCCAAGGCCGAAGGTGATGGCGGCTGCGATGGTGAGGATGTGACGAGGGCCGAGGCGTTGGGGATTGCTGGTTTCGGTGAGTCTCATAAGTCTCCTTTCAAACGTGTTGGCATCGAAGATCCCGATGGCGTGAGGTGTGCGGGCGGAGGCGCCTGAGACGAGCAGGGCGGCCAGCCGGAGGAGGGAGCGTGCGTAGTTGGTTTGCCCGGTGACTTCGGCGGCCATTTGGTCGCAGATCATCTCGCGGGTTTCGACGATTCGGTCGCGCGTGAGCCAGAGCAGGGGGTGGTAGCTGACGGGGAGGGCGAGGAGCTCATAGAGGAGATTTTTGGCGAAGTCGCGGCGGCGCATGTGGGCGAACTCGTGTGCGATGACGGTCTGGAGGTCTCGGTCGGGCAGGCCGGCGAGCATGCGCGTGGGTAGAAGGACGAGCCTGCGGCGGAGGCCCATGGTGACGGGTCCGAAGATGCGGGAGGAGGAGGCGAGCGAGGCGTTGTGGACGGCGAAGGTGGTGGAGCAGCGCTGCCAGCAGAGGGCTGGCTCGCCGGTGAGGACGACGGGGGTGGACGCCTTGCGGAGGGCGGAGAGGGCGCGGCTTCTCCAAAGCAGCCTGCCGATGAAGTAGGCGAGGGCGAGGCTGTAGGCGACGGCGATGGAGGTAAGGAGCGTGGGCGGCAGGTGGAGCACGCCGGAGGTGACACCGGGGCCGATCGAGACAGAGATGCGAGGGTCGGCGGAGTTTGCGGCGCCCGTGTGCCAGAAGGGGAGACCGCGCAGCCAGCCGAAGGGCGAAGCGGGGCATGCGGGGAGGAGTGCCTGGAGGATGAGGGTGGAGACCCAGACGCGATGCTCGGCGGCGGGACCTGCGGGGCGGAGAGCTCGCGCGATGAGCCAGCCGGTGGCGAAGAGGAGCGGGAGCTGCCAGAGCGAGTTGAGGAGATAGCCGAGGAGGCCGGCTTCGACGGTGCTCATGACTGACCTGTCTTGCGGTTGAAGCGCTCGGTGATCTCGGCGAGCTTGGCTGCGTCGATCTGACGGCTCTTGAGCAGGCTCATGACGAGCTCTTCGCTGGAGCCGCCGAACATCCGGTCGACGAGATCGCGCACGCCCTGACCGAGCGCCTTGTCTTCGGTGACGGCGGCGGTGTAGAGGTAGGCTCGCCCCCTGAGATCGCGCCGGAGTTTTCCTTTGCGCTCGAGGATGTTGAGCATGGTCTGGACGGTGGTGTAGGCGAGTGGTGGCTTGAGGTTTTCCTGCACGGAGCTGACGGTGCTGCCCCCGTGCTTCCAGATGACCTGCATGATTCTGAGTTCGAGCTTGGTGAGGCCGACCTTGTTTAACCTGGGCACCTGCGTGTGTCTCCTAAGTGATTAGGACATTAGGCCTGCTCCTGGCTTTTTGTCAACTAAGTTTTTAGGAGTTGTGGTTGAGAGGCGGGTTGGGAAGACCTATGGCGATTGTTGGGTGGGGCCACGCAAATACTGAGATTCTTCCCCCGGGCTGCGTTCAGGGTCAGAATGTGGGCGGTTATACGAGGTAGTTGCAGGGAGAAGGCTGAACGGAGTTGGTTAGAAGGGGTTGGGCTCGTTGGAGAGGATCTCTTTGCCGCCGGACTCGGCGATGAGGTAGGTGTGGCCGGGGAGTTTGGGGACGTGGTCGGGCTCGGTCCAGAGAAAGATGCGGCGGTCCTCGGTCCAGAGGAGCTGGATGGAGATGTCGGTTTCAAAGATGCGGGGGGCGTCGGGGAAGAAGGAGCCGTACCAGAGGTTGGAGGAGCGGCCGTTGAGGATGTGAATGGGGAGTTCGGCGCAGAGGGTCTGCTGGAGGTTTGTGGTTGGAGAGGGTTGGGCGGCGGAGGCGGTGTTGCCGGTTTCGGGGTCCTCCGGCTGCGCGGCTCTACCGGTTCGCTCAGGATGACCATTCTGGCTGGGGGTGGAGGGCGTCGGCGTGGAAGCGGCTTCTCCGCCCCTTCCGAGCTGACGATATTGCGTGGGGGTGGCGGGCATGGGTAGAGAAGCGGGTCTTTCGCTTCGCTCAGGACGACAGAGAGTGGAGATTGTGCCCGGGGATGCAGGGGTGGGGCTCGAGCCTGAAGTGGCGGGAGTGTAGGCGGTGGGGTGGTTGAGGTAGAAGCCGAGGGTGGAGGCGGCCTCGTACTCGCCGTTGATGACGATGAGGTCGGGGAAGCGGGAGCCGGGGGGCTTGAGCTGGGGCTCGATGGCGGCGGCGAGCTGCTGCGAGGTGAGGACGGGGGAGAAGATGCGAAGGCCCCAGTGAGCTGCGAGGAGGAAGAGGAAGGCGCCGGTGGCGAGCGAGACGGTGGCGCCATGAGGGTGGAAGTCGCGGCGGAGACGCCAGGAGAGGAGGGTGCTGGTGAAGAGGGCGACGGCGGTGAGGGTGAGGGGTCCGCGGAAGGCGCCGAGGGCGCGGCGGTTGAGGTCGAGGAAGTGGCCAAAGGAGAGGGCGTAGTCGCCGGGATTTTGTTTGAGGAGGACGGCGAGATCGACGCCGGGGTTGGGAGCTGGGCTGGTGATGGCGAGGAATGCGGCGGCGAGAGCGGCGAGCGAGCCGAGGACAAAGAGGGTGAGGGCGATGCGCTGTCCGGAGCGGAGACGGTTCTGGCCGAGGGAGAAGGTTGCGGCCTCATCGGCTTCCCCATTGAGCCATCCGGCGATGAGGAGGATGAGGGCGGGGAGGGCGGGCAGGACGTAGTACTCCTGGCGTGTGGAGAAGGAGAAGAAGAGCATGACGGTGGCGGCCCAGAGGCCGAGGAGGAGGCGGGTGCTCTCGAGGGGGGTGAAGGGTGCGGCGGAGGAAGTAGGGGATGAGGGGGAAGGGAGAGGGGCGCGAGGTGAGAGTTCACCGGAAGAACTCCCCTGTGACGACGAGGCTGTCATGGATGCGGCGTCCGGCGGTGATTCGAGCCTGATCGGTAGAGAAGCGGATCCTCCGCCTGCGGCGAAGGATGACAACAAGGAAGACGCTCTTCGCCTGAAGGGGGGCTTGGAGGAGCGGTCTGAAGATGTGGACCGGAGATGATGGAGCGACTTGCGCCAGGGGATGGTGGCGAGGGCGTGGGGGAGGAAGGCGCTCCAGGGCATGAGCCAGACGAAGAGGAGGGCGTAGAAGAGCAGGAGGGGGACGGTGTCGTAGTCGCGGGGGACGCGGAGGTTGAGGTAGCGGAGGAGGTGCTCGTTGACGAAGTAGAACCACGTCCAGCCGTGGACGTTGCCGTCGGTGGGGAGGGGGACGAGCCAGTGGCCGTGGGTGAAGGTGATGGGGCTGGGGTGGCCCTGCGTGGGGTTGGCGAGGCCGGCGAGGATGTGCCACGGGGCGGCGATGAGGAGGAAGACGGTGAGGCCGGTGACGGGGTAGAGGGCGCGGAGGTTGCGGAGGAGATTGCGGGGGCCGTCGAGCAGGGTGAGGTGGAGGAGAACAATAGCGAGGGGGAAGACGATGCCGATGAGCCCCTTGGTGAGGACGTTGAGGGCGCAGGCGGCGGCAAAGGCGGCGCAGAGGAGGCGCGAGGGGGCGGGGAGCTCGGTGTTTCGCCAGTAGACGTAGATGGCGAGGGTGATCCAGAGGCAGACGGCGGCGTCGGGGATGGTAATGCGGGTAAAGATGAAGATGCCGAAGGAGGAGAGGGTGATGAGTGAGGCGTAGAGGCCGGCGCGGGAGGAGTCAAAGGCGCGGCGGGCGAAGGACTCGAGGGCGAGGGCCAGGGCGAGGACGGTGAGAGCAAGGGGGAGGCGGGCGGCTGCCGGGGAGACGCCGAAGACGCGGTAGCTCAAGGCCATGGACCAGTAGAGGAGGGGGGCTTTCTCGAGGTAGCGGATGCCGTTGGCGTAGAGGGTGACCCAGTCGTGGCGGAGGAGCATCTCGCGGCTGACTTCGGCGTGGACGGAGTCGGCATCGTCGAGCAGGGGCGGGGAGGTGAGGGTGAAGGACGCGTAGAAGAGGAGCCAGAGGGCGAGGGTGATGAGGCGGTTGCGGTGGGTGCCGGGATGACTCAACATGCATGGTCAGGGTACAGGGAGCCTGTTTTCACGGGATCATCGGAGCGGAGCTCACGTGCGTGGTTGTGCCACTTCGCAGGCTATGATTTGAGAATGGGGCGGCCGGAGCTGAATGGAGCGGGTAGTTCCGTGGGGCCCCCGGCGGAGCTGATCTTTGGCGATTGGTACCCGGCTGTGCGGGCCGGGGAGCTGCGGGCGGGGAAGACGTTGACGACGCTTCTGCTGGGGATCCCGGTGCTTCTTGGGCGGAAGCGGGATGGGGCGGTGTTTGCGATGCGGGACCTGTGTCCGCACCGGGGGATTCCATTGTCGGCTGGTTGGTTCGATGGGGAGACGGTGCAGTGCAAGTATCACGGGTGGAGGTTTGAGCCGTGCACGGGGCAGTGCCGGGAGATCCCTTCGCTGACGAGTTTTGAGACGCTGGATGTGGGCAAGATCTATGCGAGCGCGTTTCCCTGCGTGGAGCGGGACGGGTACGTGTGGGCGTATGTGGCTGGTGCCGGTGAGGGACGCGTGGGGAGGGAGCTTCCGGCGGTTCCGGAGCTGCCGAAGTTTTCGGCGAAGTTTCGGAGCGCGCATCTGCAGGCGGACCTCCCGTGCAACGTCGATCACGGGATTATCGGCTTGATGGATCCGGCGCACGGGCCGTTTGTGCACCAGGCGTGGTGGTGGCGATCCAAGGCGAGCATTCATGAGAAGACGAAGCATTTTGAGCCGATCCCGGAGGGATTCCGGATGAGCTCGCATGCGCCCAGCGCGAACTCGGCTCCGTACAAGCTGCTGGGGGTATATGGGGAGCCGATTACGACGACGATCGATTTTCAGCTGCCGAACCGGAGGTTTGAGACGATCCGGGCGGGGGATAAGTGGTTTTCAAGCCTGACGACGGTAACTCCGGTAACTGCTTCGACGTGCCGGATTGATGTGTTGGCGGCGTGGAACGTCTTTTATCACGTCCCGTTCGTCACTACCATCAGCAGAGTCTTCGGAGCGCGGTTTGTGCGGCAGGACCAGGAGACGATGATCGAGCAGGCGCAGCGGTCTGCGGTCGAATCCGAGTCTGATGCTGATTGACGACGCGGACAAGCCCGCGAAGTGGTATTTCGCCTTGAAGCAGGCGCGATTGAAGGGCACGGGGCAGCATCCGCTGAGCGGACCGGTGGAGCTGCACTGGAGGAGTTGAGGTTGTGAGGGCTGCTGCCGAGGAAGATCTCCGGGCGGGTCTTATGAAGAGATTGAAGTACTTGCCTATCTAGGCTTTGAGAACCCTTTCCCGGGAGCTGTGTGGTGGCATCGATATTTTCTTTGCGGTCGTTGTGGCGGTTTCTACGCTGGATCAGAGCCGGTGTGTCCTGGCGAGTGGCTCGTGGTCGAGAGGAGCTGCGGCAGTACGGGGCGCGGCTGCGGATTGCGTTGCGGTGGAGGTTTGGCGTTCGCGGAAGGCCGCACGGTCTCCCTTCGCGGCTGATCGTTTCGGTGACCTCGTATCCGCCGCGGTTTGGGGTTCTCGCGGCTGCGATGAAGGGTCTGCTGCGGCAGACGGTCCATCCGGATGAGACGGTGCTGTGGATCGCGCACAAGGATATGCCGCTGCTGCCGAAGGAGGTCACGGATCTCGAGCGGGAGGGGCTGACGATCCGGGCGACGGAGGATCTTCGGTCTTACAAGAAGATTGTGCCTGCTCTGGATACGTATCCGGAGGCCTATATCTGTACGGCGGATGATGATGTGTATTACTGGTCGACGTGGCTGGAGGAGCTGGTGGACGAGATCCGCGGGGACGCGCTTGTGGTGGCGTGTCATCGGGGCCACGAGATTGCGGTCGATGCGCTGGGACGATATGGGCCGTACGCGGAATGGGAGCTGGACGTGCCTCAACGTGCGGAGTCTGAGTCGCTGTTTCCTACGGGCATCGGCGGTGTGCTGTATTCGCCGGGGACGCTGCAGCACAGGGCGGAGGACCGGGAGGCCATCGCTGCGCTGTGTCCGCACAACGACGATATCTGGCTTTACTGGATGGGGCGGAGGAATGGCGCGAGGTACAGAACTGCGGGCAAGCACCGGTTTTTGATCACGCTGAAGGGATCGCAGGCGGAGGCGTTGTGGCACGGCAACCTGTCGGAGGGACGGAACGACGGGATGATACGGGCAACGGCGGAGCGGTATGGATACCCGGCCGTGAGCGGGCGTGGCGCTGCCAAGGAGGGCGTGGAGGGGAGTGGTGTCGAGCGCGACTCCGAGCTCCGCGCGGAAGATTTGTCCGTGATGAGTTCTGAACGGTAACGGAGCTAGAAGGTGGTGACGCCTTCTTCGACGACGAGCCGGTCGACGGCGATGTTGAGGGCGATGCCGAGGCCGCGGAAGTCTTCTCGCCAGTTTTCGAGCCATCCGCTGGTTTCCGAGCGCTGGAGGAGATCGTTCCAGATGTTCTGGGCCTGCCAGAGATTGGTCTCGAAGGGTACGCGGCGAAGGGTTTCGGCAATGTTGAGAGCCATCTGGAGTGCGGGGCAGACGGAGTCGTCTCCTTCACCGGCGGCGGCTTCGAGGCGGACCATGGCGCGCTTCATGCGCTGTCCCGCGGCATAGGAGAGCTGGGCGGTATCGAGGGCGATCTGGTCGGCGATGGCGCGGTGGAGCAGGGCCTCGAAGTCGTCGGCCTTGAACTCGTCGGCCTCGAGCGCGCGGCGGAGTGCGGCGTTGATGGCGTAGCCGGCGGCGAGCGCGAGGGCGGGCGGAACGATCATTCGGGAGTCGGTGAGGAAGTGGAGGAGGGAGGCGTGGTCTTCGTAGATCTTGCGGAGGGAGTCTTCCATCTCGGAGAGGGTGCGGTCGAGGATGGAGCGAAGGATGCGGTGCTGCTCGTCGGCAAAGAGCGAGCTGAGGGAGTAACCGATATTGCCGAAGAAGCGTTCGATGAGCTGGATGACTTCGGGGAGGTTGGCGCGGCGAATGGCGACGGAGACGTCGGAGCCGAACTTTTGAAAGGCAGCGAGCTCGGCGGGGTCGGCGGGGTTGAATTTGCGGATAGCGGCGGAGAGGTTCTGGTCACCGAGGTGGAGGACGGCGTAGGCGATCTCTTCGAGCTCCTCGGTGATATTCGAGCGTAGCTGGGCGCGGCCGATGGCGAGACGACCGCGCCCGGAGGCGAGGAGCTGGTGATCTTCGCGACGGACGTGATAGCAGAACAGGCGACCGTCTTCGGGGTATTCGCGGAAGATCGAGCTGATGGCGTAGTGGGCTCCTACCTGTTCGAGGCCGACGCGGAGGCCGGTGACGTTGCGGCGGTAGACTTCGGCGCCGTTGCCGATGTCGGGGACGTTGCTTTTGGCGCGGGCGAGGATGTCGAGGAACTGTGGTTCGAGCGCGGCGCCTTCCGGGCCGAAGAGGCGGGCGGCGAGCTGGAGCACGCGGCCGGCGTAGGCGATGATCTGAACGGTCTCGATGCCGGAGATCTCATCGAAGAACCAGCCGCAGGAGGTGTACATGAGCTGGGCGTGGCGACCGAGCTCCATGAGCTCCCAGACGGTGGTCCGTTCGGCGGGGGAGAGCGTGCGGGTGGCGTGCTCGGCGAGGAAGCGATCCTCGCTGGCGGCGGAGCGATCGAGGACGACGTGGATGTAGGCGTCGCGGGCGGCCCAGATGTCTTTGAGCAGGGGAGCGGCGAGATGTTCCGAGAGGGGCGCTGTGCGATCGCGGAGGAGATCGAGGGCTTCTCGGAGGGGACCGCGCCACTCCTGATTCCAGCCGGGTTTGCCACCGTTGCAGCCGCAGTTGGAGCGCCAGCGCTCGACACCGTGGAAGCAGGACCAGGCGGTGTCGTCGTTGACCTCGGCCTCCCATTGTGGGGGGAAGCGCTCGAGGAACTCGCCGTAGTTGGTGAGCTGGGCCTTGCCGGTGTCTTCGATCCAGTGCATGGCGTAGCTGAGGGCCATCTCGCCGTGCTTGTGATGGTGACCATAGCTTTCGCCGTCGGTGGCGACGTGCGAGAGGGAGGCGGGCTCGGAGGGATCGGGGTTGCCGGGCAGACCGGTCAGGAGGCGGCGGCCGAACGTTTCGCCGCTGTTGAGGAGGCCTTCAAAGGCGATGGCGCGGGAGTTGGGACCGTTGTAGAAGAAGATGGCGATGGAGCGGCCGTCGTCAAGGGGTATGCGGTAGGGGTGCGTGGGATCGACGCTGGCGTCGGGGGTGGGGATCCAGGTGCTTTCGCCGATACGGCGGACGCGGCGGCACTGGTTGGGAGCGAGGACGGTGAACCTGATCCCTTCCTGGGCCATGAGATCGAGGACCTTGCGGCTCACGGCGGTCTCGGCGAGCCACATGCCTTCGGGCTTGCGACCGAAGCGGAACTCGAAATCGGCGATGCCCCAGCGGATCTGGGTGCGGGCGTCCCGCTCGGAGGCGAGGGGCATGATGATGTGGTTGTAGTTCTGGGCCATGGCGGAGCCGTGTCCGCTGTAGCGCATCGCGGACGCGCGATCGGCGTCGAGGATCATGCGGTAGGAGCGGTGGGCTTTTTCTTCGAGCCAGGAGAGCAGGGTGGGGCCGAAGTTGAAGCTGATGCGGGAGTAGTTGTTGAGGATGCGGATGATGGTGTCGTCACGGTCGGTGATGCGGGAGGCGCCGTTGGGGGCGTAGCACTCGGAGGTGATGCGCTCGTTCCAGTCGTGGTAGGGAGCGGCGGACTCCTGGACCTCGACGGTTTCGAGCCAGGGATTCTCACGGGGCGGCTGGTAGAAGTGACCGTGGATGCAGACGAAGCGCTGTGTGGAGGAGGGATCCGAGGGGGAGGATGCGGGCTTGCGGGTCGGCATGATTGTTGTCTGGATGGTACTTGAAGCGTGCGGCGTGGAGGTGACCCATGCGGGGGACGTGGGGGTTATAACTCAAGTTATAATGTGCAGAGGAGGATGTGATGGAGCTCAAGGTGCGGAAGGTTGGGAACGGATATGGGGTGCTGTTGCCGAAGCAGTTGATGGATGAGATGCAGGTGACGGAGAACTCTGTCCTGAGCGTGTCAAAGGTGGAAGGGGTGTATCAGATCACACCCTACGATCCGGAGTTCGCGGCCGCGTTGAAGGCCTTCCGAGAGACGGAGCCTGACCATAAGAACAGTTACCGCGAGCTGGCGAAGTAGCTCATGCGATTCCTCAACAGCGTGATGATCCGAGCGATTCACTCGGATCTGATTCAGCGGTATGGGGGTAGTCACGGCTTGCGGGATGCCGGCCTACTGGAGTCGGCGATTGCTCGGCCTCAACAGCTAGCCAACTACGAGGCCGAGGCAGGTGTGGGGAGATTAGCTGCCGTGCTGGGTTGGGGACTCGTGAAGAACCACGCTTTCGTCGACGGAAACAAGCGAATCGCGCTGGCAGGCATGGTGACGTTTCTCAGGCTGAACGGGTACCGAATGACGTGCTCTGAGGTGGAGGAGACGGCGATGGTCTTGCGGGCGGCGGCGAGTGAGATGGGGGAGGAGGCATGGACGGAGTGGGTGGAGCGGAGTGTGGGGCGGGTTTGAGAGTTGGGCGGCCTGTGGGTGAGAAGCGGGCAGGCCCTGGGAGTGCGTGAGCTCTAGGCGCGGCAGGCCAGGGTGAGGACGGTGATGTCGTCTTCCTGGCCAAAGCGTTGGGCGACGTCGGCGATCTCCTGGGCTGGGAGGCGGAGGAGGGTGGAGAGGCGGTCAAAGCCGTAGAGCTCGCCTTTGGAGGTGCGGGCTTCAGGGATGCCGTCGGAGAGCATGACGAGGCGTTCGCTGGGAAGAAGCTGGCCGTGGGTGGTCTCGTAGATTTGATTTGGAGTCAGGCCGAGTGGGAGTGCGGGGTTGGTGGGGAGTTCGCGGCCGGTGAGCGAGTCGGTGATGTAGGGAGAGATATGGCCGGCGTTGGCGATGCTGAACTCGCCGGAGGGGTAGAGGAGGGCGCAGCAGGCGGTGGTGAAGCCCATCTCGCTCTGGGTGAGCAGGGCCTGGTTCAGATTGGCGAGGATGGTCGAAGGGCTGCGCGAGCTTTCGCGGCGGAGGACGCCGAGGATGAGTGAGACGCGGAGCGCGGCGGTGAGGCCTTTGCCGGAGACGTCTCCGACGATGGCGGTGAGGCCGCCATTGGGAGCGGGGGAGACGAGGAAGAAGTCGCCGCCGACCTCTCGGGCGGGAAGGTAGACGGTGTGGACTTCGAAGCCGGGGGTGGGCTGGGAGGCGCGGTCAAGAAGGAGCTGCTGGGTGGTGTGAGCGGCTTCGAGCTCGGCGGCGTCGCGGGCGCGGGTGCGGGCGATGCGCACGGTGCGGAGGATGAGAAATATGAGGAGAGCGCTGTTGAAGAAGAAGTCCGCGACCTCGGACCAGCCGACGCGCACGCCGGGAATGGGAACACTGGGTTCGATGCCCGAGGACAGATGGAAGTGGGCGAGGAAGAAGAGGGCGACGTTGTAGTAGGTGTAGGCGGATTGACAGAAGAGGGGAAGAAAGAAGAGCAGGGCGTCGCTGTTTCGCTTTTTCAAGCCGATCCAGAGGGCAAGCGGAGGAAGAACGAGGAACATGGGCAAGGAAGAGATGAGAAAGACGATGAGGATCGTGGTTCTCAGGTAGACGGGAGTCGCCTCCGAGCTATGGAGGGCAACCTCATCGAAGATGATGAGGAAGAGAAAGAAGGCAGAGAGAAGCCATGCATAGATGACCATGGCGCGGGTGCGGCGGATGCCCAGAACGATGCGAGAGAACTCCAGGAGACTGAAGACGGTGCAAGCCTGGCCGAGACGCCACAAGAAGGTGTTCAACGTGGTCGGGTCGAGGCCGCCTATGGATTCGGAGAGGCTGACACAAGCCATGGTGGCCTGCGCGGCGAGGTAGACGACGAGCGCGAGGTACTCCCGATTTTGCCGCAGGGAGAGGGCGAGCGCGATGGCGATGATCAGAAGGAGGACGATGAAGACGAGGTTGGTGAGGTTTGAGGTCCAGTTCTGAAATCGAGAGAGCAGCCACTGATCGGCGAGCTGGTCCTGATCGCCGAGAAGCAGCACCGAGTAGGAGAGCATGCCTGGGCTCGTGGCGCGACGGACCGAGGCACGCAGAGCGATGGTGAGATCCCCGGAGGAGACGAGATCGTCGGGGATGGAGCTGCGCTGGGCATGGAGAAGCAGGAGACCTCCGGGCGGGAAGCTCGAGCCGGTACCGACGGGAGTGCCGTTAACGAAGAGCTGGGCGCTGCCGCGGAAGCTTTCAAGGAGCAGGCCGAGGTGGCGCTGTCCTGGAGGAAGGTGGACGTGTGTCCGGTACCAGATGATGTCCGGGTGGGTTAGGCCGTAGCTGGCCAGCGGCTTGTCGGTGCTGACGACGAGCCAGTGGTTATCGTCGAGCGCGGGGGAGGCGAAGCTGGGGTCGTCGCCCGCATGGACGAGGAGGTCGCCGGTGAGATCGAGGGGGCGAAACAGTGACTGGAACTCTACGTTGCGCGGATTGAGGGTAGGGTGAGACACCCCGGTGATGGCGTAGGCAGGGCACAGGAGGAACGAAAGCAGAAGGAACGCGAGAAGGCGGGGGCGAATTGGGGAGGGTGAAGAGGGTCGGAGGCGAGCTTGGATCATGTGGACGTGAGTGGAAGAGACGGGGCCGGAGGTCGCCTTGAGTGTACGGCAGGGTTGCCGTGTCGGGCGGAAGATCTCGGGTGGTTCTCTTTGACTGGAGACGAGATGTGCTCCACGGGCTATTTGGGTTGAGTGACTTTGCCGGCAGCGAGATCGCAGGCGCGCCACATGTACCAGGAGGCGACGGAGCGCCAGGGTCGCCAGCGTTCGGCGCGTTTGCGCATGACATCGGGTTTGGGAAGGACGGCGGGGGTGACCTTGTCGGTTGGCTTGAGGCCTTGAAAGGTGAGGGCGAAGCCTTTGCGGACGGCGTAGTCGTCGACGGGGAGGACGTCGGGGCGACCGAGGCGGAAGATGAGGAGCATCTCGACGGTCCAGCGGCCGATGCCGCGGACCTGGACGAGGTGTTCGATGATGTCGTCGTCTGACATGCGCTGGATGCGGGCGAGGGTGGGGACGGTGCCGTCGAGGGTTTTGGCGGCGAGATCGCGGAGGGCGAGGGCCTTGTTGCCGGAGAGGCCGGCGGCGCGGAGCTGCTCGTTGGGGCAGTCGAGGAGGTCTTGCGGGGAGGGGTGGAGGAGGTCGACGGGCGGGTGGTTGCCGGGAGCGACGGGGTGGAAGGATTCGAGGAGACGGCGATGGATGGCGGCGGCGGCTTTGCCATGGAGCTGCTGGTAGATGATGGACTCGGTGAGGGCCTCGAAGGGGGACTGGGTTCCGGAGAGTTTGAGGGTGAAGGGGCCGGCGCGCTCGATGAGCCGGGCGAGCTTTGCGTCGGCGGTGGAGAGCGCGGTGAGGGCCTCAGTGGCGTTGTAGCGGGGTGTGCGGGTCCGGCGGGTGTGGGGGCTGGGCATGCGCGGTCATGATACGTGGAGGGCGGCGGAGTTCGTGAGGTGAATCTCTGAACTCGGACTGGAATGGACGCCATTTACAAGAGTGTGGATGATGCGGGAGGGTAGAGTGTGCCCCTCAACAAGGCGGCGAAAGGTGCTGCCGGAGCATCGTAGTTCGATAATCGAAGTGCCGCTGACGAAAGTTGTTCGCTAACCGGACCGGGCGGAAAGTCCTGAGTTCTGACTGCTATACTCAACCTTCTGAAAGCCGACTTTTGTCGCTTTTCCACACCCCTGCACGGCGAGTTACCCGGCACGAAGAGCGACCTAAACCATCAATTTTTGAAGCAGAGGAAGCAGGAACGCACTCATGGCGCAAGTATTTGACCGCAGTTCGAATGCGCTGGCCCGGGCGAGTCTGGTGTTGACGGGTCTGATCGTGATTGGACTAGGCGTGGCGTTGAACTCGCTGCAGCGATCGCCGTGGGTGACCCGGCAGGGGCAGCGTCCGGACCAGCCGGTGCCTTTCAGTCATAAGCATCATGTGCAGGGTCTTGGCCTCCAGTGCCAGTACTGCCACACGCAGGTAGAGAAGGCGGCGTACGCGGGAATTCCGCCGACGAAGACCTGCATCAACTGCCATGCGCAGATCTGGACGAATGCGCAGCTGCTGGAGCCGGTGCGGCAGAGCTGGGCGACGGGGGCGTCGATCCAGTGGATCCGGGTGCATGACCTCCCGGATTATGTGTACTTCAATCACGACATCCACGTGAACAAGGGGATTGGGTGTGCGAGCTGCCATGGGCGGGTGGACGAGATGCCGCTGATGTATCAGCAGAACACCCTGCAGATGGAGTGGTGCCTGAACTGCCATCGCAACCCGGCGGTGAACCTCCGGCCGACGACCGAGATCTACAACATGGCGTGGGCGGGTCCTTCGAGCGACAAGCCGGTGTGGTGTGCGCAGACGGGCCAGGGATCGACGACCGCGGAGCAGTTGACGTGCACGACAAAGGACCCGCGCGGCGGCAATCCGGAGATTGCGATGATGCAGCAGGTGGAGCGCAAGCCGGGAGGCGATGGCGAGATGCAGTCCGGGACGCAGCTGAATCCGCGGCCGACCGAGGGCGACCAGAAGACGTACAGCGATGTGCCGCCGATGAGCATGATCGTTCCGGCGAGCTACCAGAAGTTCACGAGCCAGGTGGATCTGGGACATTACCTTATGGCCCAGTACCACATCCGTACCGCCAATGAGCTTTCGAGTTGCGAGACGTGCCACCGATGAAGACGACAGGAAACGAAGAGACAATGGCTGAGAACAAGACTTCGGCGCCGGCGGGCCCAGTGGAGGCGCAGGTGGTGACGGCGATCAAGCCGGCCAAGCTGACGCTTGCGCAGGTCCGCGAGAGGCTTGACGGGAAGACGGGCCGGAGGTTCTGGAAGAACCTCGACGAGCTGGCGGAGACGCCGGCGTTCCAGGAGCTGATGAACGAGGAGTTCCCGCGGCAGGCGTCGGGGGTCTCGGAGTGGATCGACCCGGTGAGCCGGCGCGGATTTATGAAGGTGATGGGAGCATCGATCGCGCTGGCGGGGCTGGCTGGATGTACGAAGCAGCCCGACGAGCCGATCTATCCCTATATCCGGCAGCCCGAGGACCTGATCCTGGGCAAGCCGATGTTTTTTGCGACGGCGCACCCGTTTCCCACGGGAGCGATCCCGGTGCTGGTGAAGTCGAACGAGTTTCGACCGATCAAGCTGGAGGGCAATCCGGAGCACCCGGTTTCGAAGGGCAAGAGCGACGCGATCACGCAGGCGACGCTGCTGGACCTGTACGATCCGGATCGTTCGCAGCACTGCCTGCGGAATGGGTCGAACTCGGAGTGGAGCTACTTCCAGAATGAGTTCTCGGATTCGATCCGCAAGAGCCAGGGCGCAGGGACTCTATTTCCTGAGCGAGACGATCACGTCTCCGACGCTGGCGGCGCAGTGGAAGCAGGTGCAGGCAGCGTACCCGGCGGCCAAGCTGGTGCAGTGGGACGCGGTGAACCAGGACAGCTCGCGGGCGGCGTCGAAGGCGGCGTTCGGCGAGTATGTGGATGCGCAGTACAAGCTCGAGAACGCGGATGTGATCGTGTCGCTCGATGCGGACTTCCTGGGCGGCATTCATCACCCTGGATTTCTTCCGCTGGCCTCGCAGTATGCGGCGCGGCGGCGGTTCGACAAAGACAAGACCGATGAACCGGATGTACGTCATCGAGACGATGCCGACGGTGACGGGGTTCAAGGCGGATCATCGGATTTCGCTGAAGCCGAGCGAGGTGGAGAGCTTTGCGGTGGCGCTTGCGAGCGGAGGGGCGCCCGCTTTGAGCAATCCGGAGCACCAGAAGTTCTTCACGTCGATGCTGGATGACCTGAAGAAGAGTTCGGGCCGGGTGGTGGTGATTCCGGGCGAGCAGGGCACGCCCGCGGTGCATGCGGCGGCGTACGCGCTGAACCAGACGTTTGGCGCTGTGGGGCAGACGGTGGTGTACACGCCAACCGTGAACCCCATGCCGAGCGAGCAGGCCGCGGACTTCCGGGCGCTGGTCGCGGACCTGAATGCGGGCAAGGTGGACTGGCTGGTGATGCTGGGCGTGAACCCGATGTACTCGGCGCCGGCGGACCTGAACTTTGCCGAGGCGTTCAATCGGGCAAAGCACACGGTTCACCTGGGATCGCACGTCGACGAGACGGGCATGATCTCGAACTGGCATATCAACAAGGCGCATTATCTCGAGAGCTGGTCGGATGCGCGGGCGTATGACGGAACGATCACGATTATCCAGCCGATGATCGATCCGATGTACGGGGGCCGGACGGCTCACGACATTCTGCAGACGCTGCTGCCGGATGCGCAGGGAAGCGCATTCAACGCGGTGCAGGCGAATGCGCAGACCTATATCAAGGGTGACTTCGCCGAGGGCTGGCGCAAGGCGCTCCACGACGGATGGGTGGAGGGCACAGCGTTTACGCCGCGCGCGGGTGGTGCGGCGAAGGGTACGATGCCGGCGACGAGCGCACCGACCGCGGGCGGGTCGGGAGAGTTCGAGGTGCTGTTCCGGCCGGATCCGTCGATCTACGACGGCCGCTATGCCAACGTGGGCTGGCTGCAGGAGCTGCCAAAGCAGATCACCAACATGAGCTGGGATAACGCCGCGCTGATGAGCCTGGCGACGACCGAGCAGCTGAAGCTGGGTGAGAACGACATTGTGTCGATCGAGGTTGGCGGCCGCAAGGTGCTGGCTCCGGTGCTGATGGTTCCGGGGCATCCGGACGGCGTGGTGACGGTGCATCTCGGGTTTGGGCGGCAGGCGACGGCGGGCCGGGTGGCGGCGGGTGTGGGCTTCAATGCCTACCTGGTACGGACCACGGATACGCCGGTGTACGCGAAGGGCGCGAAGATCGCCAGGGTTGAGGGCACGTGGGATCTGTGCGTGACCAAGGTGCACAACATCGAGCACCGCGGGCGCTTTGCGCAGCACGATCTCGAAAACCCGAGGTCCGACAAAGAGGGAACGTACTCGCTGGCCGGGCACGAGGCGATGGAGCGGTCGATCATCCGCTACGCGACGGTGTCGGAGGCAAAGGCGCATCCGGACTTTGCGCACGAGGGTGCGGGCAAGACGACGCTGGTGAACAAGGTCGGATACATGCCGCAGGGCGATTCGCCCGGCAAGGACGAGCAGTTATCGACGGGCGGCTGGACTTACAACCATATCGATGTGTCCTCGAAGAAGATCCAGAACGCATGGGGGATGTCGATCGACCTGAACAGCTGCGTGGGCTGCAATGCATGCGTGGTGGCGTGCTATGCGGAGAACAACATCCCGGTGGTTGGGCGCGAGCAGGTCAAGGTCGGGCGCAACATGCAGTGGATGCGGATCGACACGTACTTTGAGGGCGATCTCCACGCGCCCAAGGCGCACTTCCAGCCGATGGGCTGCCAGCACTGCGAGAACGCGGGATGCGAGCTGGTGTGCCCGGTGGGAGCGACGGTGCATACGCCCGAGGGCTTGAACACGATGGTGTACAACCGCTGCGTCGGCACGCGTTACTGCTCCAACAACTGCGCGTACAAGGTGCGCCGGTTCAACTTCCTGCTGTACGCGGACTACGACACCGAGAGCCTGAAGTTCATGCGCAACCCGGATGTGACGGTGCGGTCGCGCGGCGTGATGGAGAAGTGCACGTACTGCGTGCAGCGGATCGAGGCCGCGAAGATCACGGCCGACAAGGAAAACCGCGCGATACGCGATGGCGAGATTGTGACGGCGTGCCAGCAGAGCTGCCCGACGGACGCGATCATGTTCGGCAACATGAACGACCCGGAGAGCCGGGTGGGCAAGCGCAAGGGCGACGCGCGCGACTACCAGGTGCTGGCCGACCTGAACTACCGTCCGCGCACGACCTATACGGCCGGCGTGATCAACCCGAACCCTGAGCTGGAGCTGGCATAAACATGGCGACGAAACCAATTCCCGATCCCGGCAGGAACAAGGTCGTGGACCCGATGATCGACCCGCGCACGGGCGAGTACGCGGTGATCGCGCCGGGGCACAACTTCAAGTCGGTGACGCAGAAGATTGCGGGCATCGTGCTGACGTCGAACACGCCGCTGGGCTGGTTCTTCGGCCTGATTGTCGCGGCTGGCGGTGGCGCAGGGCGTGGTGATCGGCATTACCTGGCTGTTTCTGAAGGGCGTCGGCATCTGGGGCGTTACGATTCCCGGCGCGTGGGGATTCGCGATCATCAACTTCGTGTGGTGGATCGGTATCGGCCACGCGGGCACGCTGATCTCGGCGATTCTGCTGCTGTTCAAGCAGACGTGGCGCAACTCGATCAACCGGTTCGCGGAGGCGATGACGATCTTCGCCGTGGTCTGCGCGGGTACGTTTCCGCTGATCCACGTGGGCCGTCCGTGGCTGGCGTACTGGCTGTTTCCGTATCCGAACACGATGAACGTGTGGCCGCAGTTCCGCAGCCCGCTGGCCTGGGACGTGTTCGCGGTGTCGACGTACGCGACGATCTCGATTGTGTTCTGGTACGTGGGCATGATCCCGGACTTTGGCACGCTGCGCGACCGCGCAACGATGCCGCTGGCGAAGTACATGTACGGCCTGCTGAGCCTGGGCTGGCGAGGGTCGACGCGGCACTGGATCCGGTATGAGTCGGCTTCGCTGCTGCTGGCGGGGCTTTCGACGCCTCTGGTGCTTTCGGTGCACACGGTCATCAGCTTCGACTTTGCGGTGGCGGCGCTGGCCGGCTGGCATACGACGATCTTTCCGCCGTACTTCGTGGCGGGCGCCGTGTACTCGGGCTTTGCGATGGTGCTGACGCTGGCGATTCCGATGCGGAAGTTCTATCACCTGGAAGACCTGGTGACGCTGCGCCACCTGGACAACATGGCGAAGGTGATGCTGGCGACGGGCTCGATTGTGGCGTACGGGTACGGCATGGAGGTGTTCATGTCGTGGTACTCGGCGAGCCACTGGGAGTTCTTCATGATGTGGAACCGTATGTTCGGGCCGATGGGCTGGGCGTACTGGATCCTGATCCTGACCAACATCGCGATTCCGCTGACGACGCTTTGGAGCCGCAAGCTGCGGGTCAATGTGGCGTATCTGTTTGTGCTGTCGCTGATTGTGAACACGGGCATGTGGTTTGAGCGGTTCGTGATCGTCGTGACGAGCCTGTATCGCGACTACCTGCCGTCGAGCTGGGGAACGTACCGCGCGACGAAGTGGGACTACATGATTTACGTCGGAACGATGGGGCTGTTCACGGTGCTGTTCCTGTGCTTTGTGCGCTTCCTTCCGATGATTCCGATGTCGGAGATCCGGATGATGCTGCCGCAGACCAAGGTCCGTCGCGGCGGAGCTGATGCCGAGACCGTGATCGAGGAGACTGTCTGATGCCGCTGCGCGAAGGAATCTACGGTCTGCTGGCGGAGTTCAACACGCCGACCGAGCTGGTGCATGCGACCGAGAGGGCGCGCGAGGCGGGCTACCGCCGGATGGAGTGCTATACGCCGTATCCGGTGGAAGAGGCGGCGGAGGCGCTGCACTTCCACAAGACCCGGGTGCCGCTGGTGTGCCTGCTGGGCGGGCTGATGGGAGTGACGACGGCGTTCCTGATGGAGACGTGGATCAACGTGTGGGCGTATCCGCTGAACATTGCGGGCCGGCCGCTGTGTAGTGGCCGGCGTTTATTATTCCGGCGTACGAGTGGACGATTCTGTTTGCGGGGCTGTCGGCGGCGTTTGGGATGATCGCGCTGAACGGGATGCCGCAGCTGTATCACCCGCTGTTCAACGCGCCGAACTTCCGCAACGGCGCGACGACGGACAAGTTTTTTCTGTGCCTCGAGGCGACGGACCCGCAGTTCTCGGCTGGCCGGGACGCGGGCGTTTCTCGAGCAGTTTCCCGCGGTCTCCGTGGTGGAGGTAGAGCACTGATGACAGAGATGAAGCAACACGGACGCGCACCAAGGAGCGGGCAGGTCAGCCCCGTGCGTTTCGCGGCGACCCTGCTGGCTGCTGCCGGTCTGATGCTTGTGAGCGGATGCCGGCAGGACATGCACAACCAGCCGAAGTTCTACCCGCAGCGCGGCACGACTTCTACGCCGGACGGCCGGTCGGCGCGGCCGCAGGTGGAGAACACGGTGGCGCGCAACCAGCTGCACGAGAATGCGTACTTCTACACGGGATTTATGAACGGGCGAGAGGGCGACGGCGCTGCCGTTCCCGGTGACGATGAAGGTGCTTGAGCGCGGGCAGGAGAGCTACAACGTGTACTGCACGCCGTGCCACTCGCGCGTGGGCAACGGCGCGGGAATGATTGTGCAGCGCGGATATGCGGCGGCGGGCAACTTCCACACGGCGCGTCTCGAGGCGGCGCCGCTGGGCCACTTCTTCAACGTGATTTCGAACGGCTATGGCGCGATGCCGGACTACTCGGCGCAGCTGGCGCCGGCCGACCGCTGGGCGGTGGTGGCTTATATCCGGGCGCTGCAGTTGAGCCAGAGGGCGTCGGCTGGAGATGTGGCGAACGGATCGCATGTGGAGCCGCTGTCGGCGATCGCGGAGCGCCAAGGTTTGCCCCGGGATTTGCGCAGGACTGGGCTCTGCCGCCGACGGCTGTCAAGGGAACGCCGAACGGCGAGGACTTCAACATCCCCGTGCAGGTGAACAACGCGCCTTCAAGCGGCGCGGGACCGGCGGGAGCGACGCAGTCTGCGCCGGCCCGGCAGCCCGCGAGCCCGAACACCGGTTTGAGCAACGCAACGAGCAAACAGTAAACCCTCGGAAGCTTCCGAACGAAGGTCTGACACAGATGGCATCGGCACACGAACAACACGGCGGACATCTCGAGCACGGCCACCACCATGGGCCGCGCGTTCTGCCCGCGACGCTGACCGCGCCGGCGGCCGTGGCGGCATGGCGGACGCGCTTTCTCCTGATCTCGGCGGCGTTTACGGTGATCTCGTTTCTGGCATTTGCGTGGACACACGAGGGCCGGAACCATCTCCTGCGCGCGTACCTGATGGGGTACATGACGTGCTTCGGCTTTGCGGGCGGCGGCCTGGCGATGCTGATGCTGCAGTACGTGTCAGGCGGCAAGTGGGGACTGCTGCTGCGGCGGCCGCTTGAAGCGATGACGCGGACGCTGCCGCTGGTGGCGCTGATGTTTGTTCCGATCGGCGTGCTGATGAAGTACCTGTACCAGTGGGCGCGCTTTCCGAACGCCCAGGCGACGGCGCGTGCGTTTGGCGAAGGCCTGATGACGAAGGAGGAGCAGCTGACGGCCAACGCGAAGCACGCGATGTTGAGCCCAGTCAGCGTGTGGATCCAGACGGTGATCATCTTCGGCGTCCTGCTTGGGTTCATGTACCTGCTGAACAAGTGGTCGCTCCAGCGCGATGCCGACCCGGCTGCGGGAACGGAGCCGAGCTTCAACCACTGGCAGGTCAAGTTCGAGAACCTTTGCGGCATCGGCATCCTGATTTACGTGGTCCTGCTGACGGCGGGCGCGATCGATTGGATCAAGTCGCTGGACGTGACGTGGTACTCGTCGATCTGGGGACTGCAGTTCCTGGTCGGCCAGGGTTATGCGGTGCTGGCGCTGGGCATCCTGACGGTGATTCTGCTGTCGAAGTACGAACCGATGAAGACCTTGCTGCGCACGACCGAGCAGCATGATCTCGGCAAGTTTGCCCTGGCGTTCGTGATGCTGAACATCTACCTGACGTTTGCGGAGTTCCTGATCATCTGGTCGGGCAACGTGCCGGACGAGATTCCCTGGTACCTGAACCGCATTCACGGCGGCTGGTGGTACATCTGCTCGCTGGATTTCATCTGTCACTGGGTGATCCCGTTCACACTGCTGCTGTCGCGTGACCTGAAGCGCAACAAGCAGAAGATGATCTGGCTTACGAGCTGGATGATCTTTGCGCGGCTGGTGGATATGTTCTGGCTGATCGAGCCGAACTTCCGCGATGCGGCCGGCAACCTTCACATCGCGGGAAACATTGGAATTCTCGCCTACATTACAGTTCCGGTCGCGGTTCTGAGCTTCTGGGCCTGGTACTACCTGGGCCAGCTGCAGACCCGGCCACTTGTCAACGTGAACGATCCTCACCTTGAGGAGATGCTGGAGCCTGAACATGCCCACTGATAACCATGATCTCGGCAGGGACGCTGTCGGCAACACCAAGCCTTCGACACAGCATGCGGACGAGAGTCCGGGGTACGAGACGACGGACGTCAACGTCGGCGGTGTGATCGTCTTCCTGACCGGGCTGTGCGCCTTCCTGGTGATCTTCTTCCTGTTCTGTTTTGTGATGGGCAAGGTGATCAACACGGCCTTCCTGAAGGAGGACGGGCCAGTGGACAAGTGGCATGCGCTGCAGGGGCAGATTGCTCCGCCGGCAGCTGGTGGAAGGAGAGAGAACCTGGCGAGCAACTCGGCGATGCAGCAGAAGGAGCTGCAGCAGCTGACGGATGTGTTCCCGACGCCACGCCTGCAGATGGATGACGGCAACCAGGATCTTGCCGACCTCCACGCACGGGAGGATCTCCTGCTGGAGAACTACAGTTCAGATAACGGGACGACGCGAATTCCGATCGAGCATGCGATGGACCTGATCGCGCAGAGGGGACTGCCGGTGGTGCAGGGAGCACAGGCGAGCCCGTCCGGGCAGCCGGCCGGCCAGAGGGGCACGCAGACGATGGCCGGGGACGCGGGCTACATCGTGACCAGGCCCTTGACGAACGGCTTCGCCCGCACGGGATATGAGCTTGATGTGATGGAAGCGCGGGAGCAGAGATTGAGCTACGAGCGCGAGGCGCCCACCAATACGCACGCCGAGCTGAAGCCGATCCGGTAGCGAAGGCATAGCATAGAGGTAAGTGCAGGGACGCAAAGAGATGATGAGACGGTCGACAATTCGGAGCTGGTGGAAGACGGCGGCGGTGTGCGCGCTCGCCTGCAGCTTCCAGGCAGTCGCCGGCTGGGCGCAGGTTTCCAGTTACGGAGATAAGCAGAGCGGAGAGAACACGGGCGACCAGCTGCCGCGCGTGCTGCAGCAGGTTGCCGTAGCGCAGCATTTGAACCAGCAGCTACCGTTGGACGCCCGGTTTGTGGACGAGAGCGGCAAGCAGGTCGTGCTGGGCGACTACTTCGGTAAGCGGCCGGCGATCCTGGCGCTGGTGTACTACAACTGCCCGATGCTGTGCTCGGAGGAGATGGACGGCCTGACGGGATCACTTGAGATGGTGAAGCTGAGCCCGGGCAAGGACTTTGACGTGGTGGTCATCAGCATCGATCCGAGCGAGACGCCGGAGCTCGCGATGAAGAACAAGGCACTTTACATGAAGCGCTACGGCCGGCCGGAGACGGCGTCAGGGTGGCACTTCCTAACGGGACAGAAGCCGGCAATCGATGCGGTGACGAACGCGGTGGGTTTCGGGTATGTGCGGGTGCCCGGGCCCGACGGCAAGCTGACACAGTTTGCTCATGCGAGTTCGATTGAGATTGTGACGCCTACGGGCAAGCTGGCGCAGTACTACCTGGGCGTCGAGTACTCGCCCAAGGACATGCTGCTCGGGTTGATTGAGGCTTCGGGCAATAAGATCGGATCGCCGGTCGCGAATATCCTGACCTACTGCTACCACTACGATCCGCAGACGAATAAGCACTCGCTGATCGTGGCGCGAGTGGTGCAGTTTGGCGGGATGGTGACGATGGCTGGACTTGGCGGCTTTATTTTCCTTATGTTCCGGAGGGACATGCGGCTCGGGCGCGACCACGACCTGACGAAGAAAGAGAATGGATAAAAGGTAACGATGCATATCAGTCCAGTTCTGTGGCAGTTTCTGGTGAAGTGGCTCCACGCGTCGGCGTTGTTTCCGCCCGAAGCGTCGACGATTGCGCCCTACACCGATGCTCTCTATTTCTTTCTTCTGACCATCACTGTGATCGGCGTTGTTCTGGTGGCGGGCCTGGTGTTCGGGTTCTCGCTGCGTTACCGGCGGGAAAAGAGCCCGGTGGCGACGCACATCGAAGGATCGACGCTGCTCGAAGCGACGTGGACGATTATTCCTCTGGCGCTATTTCTGGTGTGCTTCGTGTGGGGAGCGCTGCTGTACTTCCGTATTTACACGCCGCCGACTAACTCGATGAACATCTACATCATCGGCAAGCAGTGGATGTGGAAGGCGGAGCACCCGGGCGGCCAGCACGAGATCAATGCGCTCCATGTGCCGACTGGACGACCGGTGCAGCTGACGATGATCTCGCAGGATGTGTTTCACAGCTTTTCGATCCCGGATTTCCGAGTGAAGCGCGAGGTGATCCCGGGGCGGTACACGACGGTGTGGTTTGAGGCGACGACGCCGGGCACCTATCACCTTTTCTGCACGCAGTACTGCGGTACGCTGCATTCCGGCATGATCGGCGAGGTCACGGTGATGACACCGCTCGACTACCAGCGCTGGACACAGCAGTCGACGAGCGGGATGTCGCTGGCGCAGAACGGTGAGCGGCTGTTCAACAGCATGGGGTGCAACTCCTGCCATAACGGGACGGCTGCGGCACGCGGTCCGAACCTGGGTGGCGTGTATGGTTCGAAGCTGCAGCTCGCGAACGGGTCAGAGGTGCAGGTGAACGAGGCGTATCTGCGCGACTCGATCCTGAACCCCTCGCAGCATGTGACCGCTGGTTATGCGCCGATCATGCCGACCTACCAGGGACAGGTGAGCGAAGACGGCCTGATCGACCTGGTGGAGTACATCAAGACTTTGCAGACCAACTATCGTAATCAGCAGACGCTGAATACCCAACAATCCACGCAAGCGGCGCCGAACACGCCGACGATGGAGCCGAATCCGCCCCAAATGGTGAAGCAATGAGCACAACGGCATCTACGATTGTTAGCCTTCCCGATCAGAGCACGGCGACGCTGCCGCGACGGAACTATCTGAACAACGAGCACGGCCTGCTGAGCTGGCTGCTGACGGGTGACCACAAGCGCATCGCGATCCTGTACCTGATCTCGATCACCTTCTTCTTCTTTATCGGGGGCGCGTTTGCCGGCCTGATCCGGTTGGAGCTGTTGACGCCGCAGCCGGACCTCGTGGCCTCTGACACCTATAACAAGCTGTTCTCCATGCACGGCATCATCATGGTGTTCCTGTTCCTGGTGCCGTCGGTACCGGCGACGCTGGGGAACTTCCTGATCCCGATCATGCTTGGCGCGAGAGATCTGGCGTTCCCGAAGATCAACCTCCTGAGCTGGTACCTGTACGTCGTTGGCGGGCTGATGACCCTGGCCGCGCTGGTGCTGGGAGGAGTCGATACGGGCTGGACGTTTACGACGCCGCTCTCGACCCACTACCTGAACACGCACGTAATCACGGCGGCCCTGGCGATCTTTGTGGCGGGTTTTTCGTCGATCTTCACGGGGCTGAACTTCATCGTGACGATCCACCGAATGCGTGCGCCGGGCATGACATGGTTCCGGATGCCACTGTTTGTGTGGTCCCACTACGCGGCTTCATTGCTGATGGTCCTGGGGACGCCGGTGCTGGCGATCACGCTGGTTCTGGTGGCGCTCGAGCGCACGATCGGCATTGGTGTCTTTGATCCGTCGAAGGGCGGCGATCCGCTGCTATTCCAGCATCTTTTCTGGTTCTACTCGCACCCCGCGGTGTACATCATGATTCTGCCGGGCATGGGTGTGATCTCAGAGGTGATCAGCACGTTCAGCAGGAAGCGCGTGTTTGGTTACACGGCGGTCGCGTTCTCCTCGGTGGCGATTGCGCTGTTTGGGTTCTTTGTGTGGGCGCACCACATGTTCATTATGGGTATCTCGAACTACTCGGCCCTGGTGTTCTCGCTCCTGACGATGCTGGTCGCGGTGCCTTCAGCGATCAAGATCTTCAACTGGGCATTCACGCTGCAGAAGGGATCGATCACGTTTGAAACGCCGATGCTCTATGCGTTCGGTTTCCTTGGGCTGTTTACGATCGGCGGCATGACGGGTGTTTACCTGGGCGCGCTTGGGATGGACATCCACCTGACAGAGACGTACTTCATCGTCGCGCACTTCCACTTCGTGATGGTGGGCGGCATGTTGATGGCGTTCCTCTCGGGGGTGCACTTCTGGTGGCCGAAGATGACGGGACGGATGTACCCCGAGTCGCTTTCGAAGCTGGCCGCGGTGACGACCTTTATCGGATTCAACCTGACGTTTCTTCCGCAGTTCATCCTTGGCTACCTGGGGATGCCGCGGCGGTACCACTCGTATCCGCCGGAGTTCCAGGTGATGAATGTGCTCTCGACCGCGGGCGCCACGGTGCTGGGAGTCGGGTACATGTTGCCGCTGCTGTATCTCGGCTGGTCGCTGAAGTATGGAGCGATCGCGGGCAACAATCCGTGGCAGGCGACGGGGCTTGAGTGGCAGATTCAGTCTCCGCCGTTGACGGAGAACTTCATCGAGACGCCGATCGTGGATCATGAGGCTTACGACTACGAGTGGCTGGCCATGAGATCGAAACAAGAGGTGACAACCCTTGGATAACACGATGGTAGCGACCCAGTCGCATGCACACGAGGCTGCGCTGCACGCTGAGCACGAGCACGTGATGCTGCCGCAGCATCGTCATCATTTCGAGACTGAGGAGCAGCAGCGCGAGGCGGGCACGTTCGGGATGTGGCTGTTTCTGTTGACGGAGATCATGTTCTTCGGCGGCCTGTTCTTTGCTTATCTCCTGTATCGCAACTGGTACTACCCGGCGTTTGCGGTGGCTTCTAACCAGCTGAGTGTTCCACTGGGCGCCGCGAACACGGCGATCCTGATCACGTCGGGCTTCTGTATGGCGCTTGGCGTGTGGGCGGCCGAGGTGCGCAAGCGAAACCTCCTGGTGCTCACGCTGGTGCTGACGACGGTTTTCGGATTGGCGTTTTTAGGGATCAAGTATGACGAGTACCACGAGAAGTGGGAGAAACACCACATCCCCGGGGCGCACTTTGACGTGTCGGAGTTTGTAAATCCGGCGGCGCACGGGATCAAGGATGAGCAGCCGCTGGCACCGGACATGGCGCAGAAGACCCAGGTCTTCTTCTCGCTCTACTTCGCGATGACGGGAATGCACGCGGTGCACATGATCATCGGGATCGGGCTGCTGTTCTGGCTGACCTACCGGGCGTATCGGTGGGAGTTCAGCACGGGATACGTAGCGCCGATCGAAAACTTTGGGCTGTACTGGCACTTCGTCGATATCGTGTGGCTGTTTCTGTTTCCGCTGCTCTACCTTATCAACCGTCATCCGCTGCATTGATGACCCTCTACTCCGAGACTGCCAGAGAAGGACAAGCGCTATGAGTGACAAGCACGATCCAGCGAATGTGACGAACCCGGAACACACCGAGCACCATATCGTCACGCCATTTCAGTACAGCCTTGTATTCGCTACGTTGCTGGTTGGCACGGCGATCACGGTAGGGGCCGCCTATGTCGATCTGAAGGTCTTCAATCCGATCATCGCGCTGGCGATCGCCTGCTTTAAGGCGGTTGTGGTGATCCTGTTCTTTATGCACGTAAAGTTTCAGTCGCGACTGATCAAGATGACGGTGGCGGCGGGGTTCTTCACCTTTCTGGTGCTGATTACGATGACGATGAGCGACTACATCAGCAGGGCGTGGGGACGGTGGTAAAGCCGGCTTGAGTTGCCAGGAGAGGCGGCCTACGGGCCGCCTTTTCACTTTGGCCCAAGCAGGCTAGAGAGCCCGGCCGAGGATGAGATCGTCGCACACGAGATTGCCTACGGTGAAAGATCGGACGCCCACCTGCTCGAAGCCGTTGCGCCGATAGAAACGTATGGCGCGGGAGTTGCCGGCGAACACGCCAAGAAGGAGGCGCGGAGATCGCATGTTCCGGGCCCTTTCGATAGCGACGTCCATGAGTTGCTGGCCCGTCCCTGAACCCTGGAACTTTGAGAAGAGATAGATGCGCTTGAGTTCGAGGTCTCCCGGGGCGAGATCGGGGAGCGGGAGATCGGGCGGGGTCAGCATGGAGTAGCCGACGGGAGCGTCGCCGTGCCGCATGACTGCGAGCCAGGCGTGGACGCCGGCGGTGGCCAGATACTTCGCATAGGCCCCAGGGGTATGGTGACGGGCACAGTGCTGGAGGATCGCCGGGCCAGGGAGGATGCCGGCGAAGGCTTCAAGAAAGGTTGCCGCAGCGACGAGAGCGAGGGCTCCGGCGTCTTCGAGAGTGCACGGTCTCAGGGCGACAGGATCGGCGGTGCTCATGAAGGTGGAGATCTCCTTGTGCCGGGTGTGCGGCGCTCTTCACTAACCTAGCACCATGCCACGAGGCCCGGCCCTCCCCCCGGAAGGGCTCTAGCAAGCGAGTTGTGAAGAGCTCCCTGTCCCGGGACGACCTCGGTCGGAGTTCGGTCGGGCTGATTGCCTTGCCGCAGAGGAGTGCAGGTGAGTCTCTACAACTTTTCTCGGATTGAGGATGTGCCCAGGGCTCGCTAGTTTGAACAAGCGATGCTTTGCTCCGTTGCGCTTGAGACTTGATTTGCGGGTCCTGAGAGGAGAGGGGCCAAAGGTCGACTTCCGTCCTTGACGAGAATTTTTCTGGATGCGAGCTCAACTTTCGCGCGGGCCTGCCGATTGGGCTGACATGCTGCGTATCCCGGTCAGACGCCGAATAGTGTCCCTGCGCTTTGGCGTGCTGCTGAGCCTGTGGCTCGCGATGGTGTCTGTATCTCCAGCGCAGGTCGCGGACGGTCGGTTGCAGCGGGATGACTCGACCGCGCAGCCTTCCGACGCTGCTGCCACGGGACAAGCGAGCTCAGAAGCTGCGGGTCGGCGCTTTCTGTTGGGGAGGACCGCTGTCCCTGGGACGACGCCGGCGAACGCCTTGGCACAGGCCAGGGCAGAGCATGCCGCCATGGTGAAGGCGCAGGCTGTGAGGCCCCGGCTCTCGGCTTTGAATGCGACGTGGCAGGCGGTTGGTCCGTCCCAAATCCAAAGCGCGGCTTACGGAAAGATCAGCGGCAGAGTTTCAAGCATAGCGGTCGATCCTTCGGATCAGAGCGGCAACACGGTGTATGTCGGGACGACTGGCGGGGGCGTCTGGAGGTCGACGAACGCAGCAGGACCGGCAGAGGTGGTGACGTTTCAACCACTGACGGACGATCTGCCGGTGTTCAGCGGGAACGCGGGGAGTGCGGGTGTGTCTTCGCTCAGCATCGGGGCAATTTCGGTGCAGAGCGGGGGGATCGTACTTGCGGGTACGGGAGATCCGAACGATGCGTCGGACTCCTATTATGGCGGCGGCATCTTGAGGTCGAGTGACGGCGGACTGAGCTGGGCGTTGATACCGGGTTCGCAGGATGGGGTTGCGGGTCAGCACTCCTTTACAGGTTTGGGATTTGCGGGGTTTGCCTGGAGTACGGTGAACCCCGGGCTGGTGGTTGCAGCGGTGAGCCAGTCGGCAGAGGGTTCGCTGGTAAATGCGCCGACGAAGAACAGCGTAATGGGTCTGTATGCCTCGCAAGACGGTGGTGTGACCTGGCAGATGGCGACCATCTCGGATGGGACAAACACGGTGTTGACGCCGTTGAGCGGCGGGGCGAATCTTGGAGGTGTCGCGGCTACATCGGTGGTATGGAATCCGGTACGGCAGCGGTTCTATGCGGCGGTTCGCTACCACGGGTACTACGAGTCGACGGACGGGATGTCCTGGAAGCGGCTTGCGCACCAACCAGGCACGGGACTGACGTCGGTAGCCTGCCCGGCCCTGACGGGAGCGACGGTAAGCGTGTCCTGCCCGATCTTTCGCGGGACACTGGCGGCCCAACCAGTGAGTGGCGATCTGTTTGCGATCACGAGTGATCGTCAGAATGTGGACCAGGGACTGTACCAGGACGTCTGTGCGAGTACCGGCAGCGGATGCTCTTCGAACTCGGTGGCGTTTGCGAATCGCCTCGCATCGAGCGCGCTTGAGGCGGGGAGTGGAAGCACTGTAATCGCGCAGGCGGACTACAGCATGAGCCTTGCAGCGCAGCCGTCCGGGGCGGATACGGTTCTATTTGTTGGTACGGGCGACCTGTTTCGATGTTCGATTGCGGGTGGATGTGTCCTAAGAAACACCACAAACGTGACAAACGGGTGCGGAGCTCCGGCGAGGGTGGCGCCGAGCCAACATGCGATCGCCGCGCCGGGAAACTCTGGGCTCGTCTTTGTAGGAAATGACAGCGGTTTGTGGAGGTCTGTGGACGATATTGCGCAGCAGGGCTCGCCCTGTTCCCCGGATGACGCGAGTCATTTCCAGAATCTGAATGGAGGTCTCGGATCGCTCGCGGAGGTGGTGAGTCTTGCGGAGGATCCGAATGCAGCGGCGAATGTGCTGGCCGGACTGGGAGCGAGTGGAACTGTGAGCTCCGGGGGAAGCACAGCGAGTGCCTGGCTGCAGGTTTCGGCTGGTGAGGGAGGAACGGTTGCGATCGATCAAAGCGATCCGCGGCTTTGGTATATCTCAACGGCGGGAGGGGTAAGTCTTCGGAGCTGTTCCCTAGGCGCAAGCTGCGGGGTGGCGGACTTCGCGGGTGCTCCGACGGTGGGGGCTTTGCAGACGAGCTCCGATGCTTCGGTGGTGGATGCGCCATGGATCCTGGATCCCGGGCTGAGTTCGAGTGTGCTTGGTGGGTACCTGCAGAGTGTGGCGGGGGGCGGCGGGTTCTGGCGCTGGGTGGTCGAGTGCGAACCAATTGAGTACCACGCTTGGAGGTCCGCAGAACGCGTCGTGCGATACGACGACGAACCCGTTTGTTCGTTCCTTGGCGGCCGGGGGCGCGGTGGTGTATGCAGGAGCGGTGCAGAGTTCCGGGTCGCCGGTGCTGTATGCGGGGATGGCTGGGCTGGTGGATGGCGGAGGAGCGTTTCCGGGGCACGTTTTCTCAACCGCACATGCTGATACAGCATCGGCGAGCACACGGTGGACCGATCTGGCCGCATCGCCGGTAACGAACGACTGGTTGAATGCTGGGCGGTTCAATCCCGGGGGCTTTGACGTGTCGTCCGTAGTTGCGGATCCGCATGACGCGACGGGGAAGACGGTCTACGCGACCGTGATGGGGTTTGCGGGCGGAGGGCTGTCGGTGCCACACATCTACGGATCGACTGATGGCGGCGCGCACTGGCTGGATTTATCAAGCAACCTGCCGAACGCCCCAGCCAATGCGGCCCTGGTGGATCCGAACGATGCGAACACGGTGTACGTTGCGCTGGACACGGGCGTGTATGTGACGACGCAGATCGCGACGTGTGCGACCAGCAGTTGCTGGAGTGTGTACGGGCTCTCGCTGCCGAACTCGCCGGTGACTCAGCTGGTGGCTGGAGGAGGGCTCGCGACGGGCGATGGACGTTTGGGCCTGCTGCGCGCCGGAACTTACGGCAGGGGTATCTGGCAGATTCCGTTGTTGACCGCAGCCGCGCCCGTTAGGGCGGCAGTGACGCTGTCACGCACGACAGTCTCGTTTGGCGACCAGCCGATGAACAGCGTGAGTGCAGCGCAGAGCGTTACCGTGACGAACACTGGCGCCGCTCCGCTGAACGTGACCCGGATTATTGCGTCGGGAGAGTTCCAGGCGAGCGACACCTGCGTGGGTACGACGATAGCGATCAACGGAAGCTGCACGGTAACTGTGCAGTTCCTGCCGGCATCGCAGGGGATACGATCGGGCCTGTTGACGATCTATGGGAACGTGAGCGGAGGCCAAGCGACGGCGACGCTGATTGGAAACGGAACGGCTCCGGGGAACCTTGTGCCGACGCCGCTTTCCTTGAGCTTCGCGACGACGATGGTCAACGGGACGAGCAGCGCGCAGAACGTTACGGTTTCGAATACGGGCGGGTCACCGGTGACGCTCTCCGGGGCCACGATCTCGGGCGACTTCCGGGTGCTGAACAACACGTGCGGAGCATCGCTGGCCGCGGGAACGGGATGCACGATCGCCGTGGTGTTTGCGCCGACGACGAGCGGGAGCAGGAATGGCAGCCTTGTGATTCCGGGTGACACCGCCACGATTACGGTTCCTTTGACAGGGCTGGCGACGACTCCTGCTACGGATGCGTTGGCGCCCACAATGCTCAGCTTCGGTGAACAGGTGATGGGAAGTACCAGTGTGACGCAGCAGGTGACGTTGACGAACGCCGGGGATGTTTCGTTGACGCTGGTCGGGGCCCAGATCGCCTCGGGCGATTTTGCCGCGGTGAACGGGTGTGGAACCACGCTGAGTGCGCATTCTGCGTGTGCAATTGCGGTCTCGTACGTGCCGAAGCGCCAAGGTTCGGAACAGGGAGTGCTGGTGATCTCGGACGAGTTTCGGTCGCAGACGGTGTCCCTGAGCGGGACGGGCGTGGCGCCGGCCGGAGTATCGCTTTCGCCCAGCGGGTCAGTGGCACTTCCGGCGACGGCAGTGGGAGCGCGATCGGCCGTGCAGAGTGTCATGCTGACGAACAACGGCGGGGTGCCGCTTGCAATCCAGGGTGTAGCGATCAGCGGAGATTTTGTCAGCGCATCCGGGGGCAGCTGCGGTGCGGTGCTGGCTGTTTCAGCGAGCTGCACGATAGCGGTTGCGTTTCAGCCTTCGGCAGCCGGAACGAGGACGGGAGCTCTTACGATCACGGACAATGCTCCAAGTTCGCCGCAGACACTGGCGCTGACCGGGGTAGGAGTGGACTTCACTTTGATCGCGGATGGAAGTACGTCGGCTTCGATCGCGAATGGAAAGAGTGCCACATTTCCTTTGCTGCTGCAATCGGCCACTGGGATCACTGGGACGGCAACCTTTAGCTGCACGGCCGCCCCCGTGAATGCGACATGCGTGGTGTCTCCTGGGAGTGCGAGCCTAGGCTCGACGACGCTGGTGACGGCGACGGTATTGACAGGAGTAGCGACGACCATCTCTGAACAGAGACACTTCATGGGTCCTGGAGAGCTCTTGTCGATCGCGTGCGCTGGACTGCTTCCTCTGGGGCTTATGGTCCGGCGGAAGAGGCGAGTGGCCAGCTTGCTTAGCCTGCTGGTCGTCCTCTGCGTGGGAGGGTTGGGCGGGTGTGGTGCGGGAAGGATGATTCCGGCGACGGTCGATCCCCCAACGCCAGGATCTGCCCAGACGCCATCCGGGACTTATGCGCTGACGGTGTCGGCCACGAGCACGGGGTTGACGAGATCGATGACGCTGAACGTGACGGTGCAGTGATCGGCTCAAAGGGAACGCCCGGCCGCGGCGCCTGAGGCCCAGGCCCATTGGAAGTTGTAGCCGCCCAACCAGCCCGTGACGTCGACGACCTCGCCGATGAAGTAGAGGCCGGGTGAACGCTTTGCTTCCATGGTCCGCGCATCGAGCTCCGCTGTGTCGACACCGCCCGCTGTGACCTCAGCCTTGCCGTAGCCCTCGGTTTCCTGGGGCTGGAGCTCCCAGCAGTGGAGGCTCTCTTCGAGGCGATCGAGGCCAGTGTTGGTCCAGCTCGCTGGTGGCTGGTTGGTGAGCCAGCGTTCGGCGAGACGTGCAGGCAGAGCCTGACGTAGCGACTGAACGGCAGCGGCCGGGGTGCGCGGAACATTGGCGTGACGGAGCGGCGCGGTGAGGTTCAGGCCTGGCGCGAGGTCGACGGTGATGCTGGTGCCGCTACGCCAGTATGAGGAGATTTGCAGCGCGGCGGGGCCACTGAGCCCACGGTGGGTGACAAGCAGTTTCTCGCGAAAGCTGGCGCGGCGCTTGCCATCGCCGGTGCTTGCGACTACTTCGGTGGAGAGGCCCGAGAGATCGCACCAGCGCTGCTGATCCGTTTCGGCGAGGACGAGGGGGACGAGGGCGGGACGGGTTTCGACGATGTTGAGACCGAACTGTCGGGCGATGTCGTAGCCAAAACCT
Source organism: uncultured Acidobacteriaceae bacterium (assembly GCA_963850375.1). Classification (GTDB taxonomy): domain Bacteria; phylum Acidobacteriota; class Terriglobia; order Terriglobales; family Acidobacteriaceae; genus Edaphobacter. The sequence goes on from CAWKKV010000002.1 coordinate 756,134, forward strand.
GTGGCGCCCATCTTGGGGATGGAGAGACCGCCGGTGGCGATGACCAGTGAGGGAGAGCTCCAGGTGCCGGCGGACGTTTGAACCGTGTAGCCGCTGTGGTGTTGGACGGAGAGGATCCGGGAGCTGAGGGCGATCCTCACGCGGCAGCTCTCGCATTCCTTGATGAGCATGGTGACGATCTGCTGGGACGAGCCGTCGCAGAAGAGCTGCCCGAGTGTCTTCTCGTGATAGCGGATGCCGTGCTGCTCGACGAGCGCGATGAAGTCTGCAGGGAGATAACGGGCTAGCGCAGACTTCGCGAAGTGTGTGTTCTCGGAGAGGAAGTTTTCGGGGCGTGTGTGGAGGTTGGTGAAGTTGCAGCGTCCGCCACCGGAGATGAGGATCTTCTTTCCGGGCCGGTCGGCGTGATCGAGGAGAACGACGCGCCGGCCTCGGCGGCCGGCTTCGATCGCGCACATGAGACCAGCTGCGCCGGCTCCGATGATGATCACGTCGGCTGTTTCTGAGTTCAAGCTGTTCTCCGATGCTTGTCGACGGCTTGTTTCAGGATAACGGGCCGTGGGCCTCGGCTCGGAACGCGCGTTCTAAGATGTGAGGATGAGCAGCGAGGCTGAAGGCGCGGCGCGAACGGTCGCGATTACAAGGCGAGGAGCGGATCGGCTGCGCGCGGGGCATGTGTGGGTTTACCGGTCCGATCTCCAACTCTCAGGGGGACATGCCCCTGCGGAAGAGCCTGAGCGTGGGGGCCTGGTGACGGTCGTCGATGGTCGAGGAATCGCGCTTGGAACGGCGTTGCACAGTGCGAGCTCTCAGATTGCGCTCCGACTTGTGTCCCAGGTCGCGGGTCTGGGTCGTGCGGATTACCTTGAGGACGTGCGTTCGCGCGTGACGGAGGCGATCGCGTTACGGGGGGAACTCGCTCCGATGTCGGTCGGGGATGATGCTCGCCGGCTGGTCTTCGGCGAAGCGGATGGCTTGCCGGGGATCGTGGCGGATCAGTATGGGGACGTGGTGGTGGTGCAGCTGCTGCTGCAGGGCACGGCGCGCGCGGACGTGCGGGATGTCGTCGGGGAGGCGCTCTCGGGAGCCTTTGTTGGCGGAGCAGGAACGGTTTGGGAACGGATGGACAGCCGTGTTCGTGAGATCGAGGGTCTCGAGCCTGGATCGGAGGCCCCGCTCTGGAGCTTGGGTGAGGCGAAGACGCGGACTATCTTCCACGTGAACGGGCTCGCGTTTCATTACGACGCGGGAGCCGGGCAGAAGACGGGAGCATTTCTGGATCAGAGGCTGAACTACGCGGCCGCAGAACGGTATGGGCGGGGGCGCGCGTTGGACATCTGCACTTATCACGGGGGGTTTGCGCTGCACCTGGCGAGGACGTGCGACCAGGTGACCGGGGTGGACGCGAGCCGGGCGGCACTGGAGGTAGCGGATCAGAACCTCCAATTGAACGGTGGCGCGATCCGGGCAGAGGTGGAGTGGATCGAGGCGGACGCGTTTGAGTTGCTGCGCGGGTACGAGGAGGCGGGGGAGCGTTTCGAGACGATCGTGCTCGACCCGCCGGCGTTCGCGAAGACGAAGCGGGCAGCAGAGGGAGCTCTGCGGGGGTACAAGGAGCTGAACCTCCGGGCGATGCGGATGCTTTCGTCTGGAGGAACGCTGGTGACGTGCTCGTGCTCGCACCATGTGAGCCGGGAGGAGTTCCTGTCGATGTTGCAATCCTGTGCGTCAGACGTCCGGCGGCGGGTGCAGGTGCTGGAGCTTCGCGGCGCGGCGCCGGACCACCCCGCCGTGCTGACGCTGCCGGAGACGAGCTACCTGAAGTGCGTGCTCTGCCGGGTGGGGTAGCGCGGATCGGACCGCGGGGGAGCCGGGCGGCGATTTCACGATAGGCAGGTGATTACTCAGGGCTCTTAGGCTGGGGTCCTGGGAAGCGTTTTGCGCGCGTCTGACAGTTTTGTTGTGGTCTCATACTTATTTGTCTTCAATGTTTGTTTACGGGGTGATATGGGCCTCGGCCGCTGATTCAGACCGCGTTGACAACCCTTACTAAAAGCTTTTAGAAAGTGTGCTGCCCCCCGAGTGGCGGATTTGTTTATGTGGGCTAGCTAACATTGCTCCGGGGGTAGGCCAGACTGACTTGTTTCACCGTGGGTCAGTATTGCCCGAACTTTGCTTTAACGGGCCAGGAGGATGAAATGAGACAGGGCGAGGAACAGATCGCTAAATTACGGAGTCGAGGCGCGGGCTTGGGTCTGCGACGGCTCTTTTTGATCGCAGCAGGCAGCGTGATTCTGCCGGTTTCGGCATGGGGCCAGGGAACGACAGCTTCACTGAGTGGAACAGTTACTGACGCCTCCGGGGCGGTGATTCCGAATGCTGCGATCGAGCTGGTCAATGAGAACAGCCACGACACCCGGACATCGAAGAGCAACGGATCGGGTTTGTTTAATTTTTCGGCCGTTCCGGTTGGCGACTACGACGTAACGATCAAGGTATCGGGCTTTCAGACATTTCAGCAGACGGGAATTCATCTGGATCCAGGTGATCAGAAGAGCCTGCGGGAGCTGCAGATGAAGGCGGGCGCGACGGACGTGGTCACGGTCGAGAGCGCTTCACAGCAGATCACGACGGATACGGGCGAGCAGAGCGCATTGATCTCGTCAGAGGACATCAAGCGCCTGTCGGTTGAGGGCCGGGACGTGACGGAGCTGTTCAAGATTCTGCCCGGTTTCGCGATCTCGAACGGCGGCGGCGGCAACGTTGACAACGCGACGTACGATCCGTCGCAGGTTTCGGTAACGGGTGCTCTTGGTCACTATGCGGCGAACGGATCTCCGCTGAACGGCATCAGCCTTCTTTCGGATGGAGCCGATATCACTGATCCGGGCAACTTCGGGGGAGCACTGCAGAGTGTGAACTACGAGCAGGTCTCCGAGGTGAAGACACAGACGGCGAGCTTTGGCGCGGATACGGCTCGCGGTCCGATCATCGTCAACGCGGTTGGCAAATCGGGCGGCAACAAGTTCCACGGTTCGCTCTACACATATGCCCGTACGTCGCAGCTGAACTCGACGGACTGGCTGGCGAAGTATACGGGCCAGGCGAAACCGCCAGACCGTCAGGTATACCCCGGCTTTACGTTTAGCGGACCGATCGCTGTTCCCGGAACCCGCTTTCACCAGGACCGGCTGACCTTCTTTATCGGCGCGGAGCAGTATGCGCAGCGCAACAACTACGCGTATGGCGGAGCCGCGGGTGCGACGCTTACGGCACTGGTGCCGACGGCTGCGATGCGTACGGGTGATTTCAGCCCGACGCAGCTGGCCGCGTATCTCGGACCGCAGTATCAGCCGACCAAGAATGCGGATGGGACGACTGGTCCTGGATGCGGAGGCAACGACCCGAACATCTGCTATGTTCCGCAGACGGGACCGCAGGGACAGGCGCTGTCGAACGGCAATATCGCGGCATATCTCGATCCAGGCGGAGTCGCCGAGATCAACACGCTGCCGCTGCCCAATACGACCAGCAACGGCACCTATAACTGGATCACGACCAACCTGATTCAGAACAACCTGTGGCAGGCGAAGGGCCGTATTGATTACGCGATCAACGAGAAGAACAAGCTCTTCGTCGTGTACAGCACGCAGCGTGGGCACAACGGTGTGCCGCAGGCGGAGTACTACTCGCCGCGCGGCAACCTGGGCGGCGTCAACGTCCCGGGCGGAGGGTTGAACAGCACGATCAACTCCGAGCTGGGCAGCCTGAACCTGACGACGATCTTCACGCCGACATTGACGAACGAGCTTCAGCTCTCAGGCTCATACCTGGATCAGAACTTCGTTCCGGTGAACTTCGCCGCAACGAACACGTTTCCGTATGCAGGGGTGTTCAACAATGGCAGCCGCGTTCTGCCGACGCTTGAGGACTACGGAAACGATGGGCTTCCGCTGTCACGGCTTCCGGATGCAACGTATGGCGGCATTTTCGCGAAGAAGTTTGTTCGAACCGGCTCTGACAACGTAACCAAGGTTGTTGGACCGCACACGCTGCGAACGGGATTCTTCTTCCAGCTTGACAGCAATAACCAGGTCACTCCATTTATCAATTCGAATGGGACCTTCAGCCAGTACTACTTCCCTGAGACGTTCACGGATCCTGTTGCGGGAGCGATCCACAACACAGGCGCGGCGGGCAGCGGCAATGGCGGGAACTACCTCGCCAACTTCCTTGAGGGCCATGCTGCGACGTACTCGCAGACGAACATACAGCCGCGGCCGAATCTGTACTTCTTCAACGTGGATGGCTTTGTTCAGGACCACTGGAGAGTGAAGCCGCGCTTGACGCTGGACGTGGGCGTGCGGTTTGAGCACATCACACCTTGGGGCGATGCTCATGGTCAGGGTATTCCCGTGTTCTCCTCGGCTGCCTATACGGCGGACGTGGCGGCGGGTGTGACGACCTTGAAGTCGAGCCTGCCGGGATTCCGGTACCACTCGATCGACAGCAGCGTTCCTGTGACTGGGCTTGCGACACGTTGGGCCTACGTGGAACCACGTGCGGGTCTTGCGTGGGATGCGTATGGTACGGGCGATACGATCGTGCGTGCTGGCGCCGGAGTGTACAGGGCGCATGATTCCTGGAACGATGCTTCGGCTGGTCTGGGCACGGTGCAGGGCCAACGCTCCGCAACTGTGACAAACATCCTGTTTTCCTCGATCGCTTCGCAACAGGCTTCAGCGACTGCGGGTAACGGATTCGTTCCGTACAGCAATGTGACGGGGTTCACAGCCAACGATGACAAGCAGCCGCAGACCGTGACCTGGAACTTGGCGGTAGATCAGAAGCTGCCCAAGAACATGTTCATGGAGGTCGCGTACATCGGCAACAAGAGCACCGACATCCTGAACAACGGGTCCACACAGAACACCAACCTTGACGATCTGAACGCACTACCGATTGGGTCGCTCTATAAGGCGCAGCCGATGGGTGTTCTCGATCAGAACGGGACTCCTGTAACGGGTGGAGGAACGGTGTACCCGCTGTTTCCGCCGTTCGAGCCGGCGGGCACTTCTGTGCCCACGAACTCGTCGGTCGGTGGGCTCGACCAGCAGCATATCGATGCCTTCAAACCGTATCCGCTCTACACACGGCTGCAGATTGCGCAGCATAACCTGTATGCCAACTACCACGGCCTGCAGACACAGCTGGTGAAGCAGCAGGGACGCGCGACGTTTAGCGTGAACTACACCTTTTCGAAGGCGCTTGGTGTTCTGGGCGGCTACAACAATGGCTATCCGGCCGATCCGTTCAACTACCGGAACGACTACCAGGAGGAGTCTTACGATCACCGGCACATCTTCAACGCGGCTTATTCGTACAGCGTTGGGCGGGTGGTGCAGAACAAGCTGCTTGGCGGTGTGACAAACGGCTGGCTGGTGTCCGGGATCACGAACGTTCAGAGTGGATCGAATCTTCCTTCGATCGTTTCTCCGAACTTTGGGATTGGCGGCACGCTGACGTTGACGGGAGTCACGAACCCATACACGGGAGCTGCAGCGACCCAGCAGCTTGGGATCAGCAACACCAATCTGCTGGGCACGCCGGACGTGAATCTGCAGCCTACGCTCTCTATGCGATCCACGGTCACACACGGGGAAGAACCAGTTCTTCAACGGATCCTGCCTGGGTGTGAACCCGACGGTTGGTGTGAACGGCGCGTACCGGTTCGGATTTCTCCCGGGGCCAACCTTCTTCGACACGGATTTGACCTTGGCGAAGACGTTCAACATCAACGAGCGCAACAGCGTCCAGTTCCGTGCGGCGGCGTTCAACTTCATCAACCACGCGAACACCAGCTTCACCGGTACAGCCCCGAACGAGACGACCTTGCTGCTCACGGGCAGCTCGGCAGGTTCGCTCACGCAGGGTCTGGCGAGTGCTCGGAGCAACTACTCCGACTTCGGTTATGCAAATCTGAAAGAAGGGCGTCGCATCCTGGAACTCGCGCTTCGGTACGATTTCTAGTCGATTCCTGAAGTAAACAACCTGTACGGCGTCCGAGTCTCGGGCGCCGTATTTTCTTTGGGCGATCCAGTCTAGATGCCGGTAGGAGATCGTCGATGGCGTCTGCCGATATACTGCTTGGATACAAGTTCAACAAGAGCGAGGGCGGCAAGTGATGGGAGTGATGCGAGCGTGCGCAAGGGTAGCGGCTGGATCCGCCGTAGTGCTGATGGCAGCGGGGATGCTGGCGCAGGATGGCCGCGATCGCGGAGGGAAGAAGGAGGAGAAAGTCGTTGTGCAGGGCACGCCGGAGACGCCGCCAATGGGTATGCCGGAGCCGGACTCCGTGACGGAGGGCGTGGTGCATGCAGGAGGGCAGGCGATTGCTTACCAGGCGACGGCCGGGACGTTGACTGTGGGAGCGACAGACAGCTACGACTCGATGCTGGGACTGGATGGGAAGCTACTCCCGGATTCGGGCGTGAAGCCGGCCGACAAGGAGAAGCCGGAGGAGGCGCCGGCGACAGCGCGGATCTTCTACACGTACTACGCGAAGAAGGCCTCGCCCGGTGAGGTGAGGCCTGTGACCTTTCTCTATAACGGCGGCCCTGGATCGAGCACGATGTGGCTGCACATGGGCAGCTTCGGGCCGAGGCGTGTGGTGACGACGGATGCGCAGCATGATGAGGGCGCGCCGTACAAGATCGTCGAGAACCAGTACACGCTGCTGGACGTGTCTGACCTGGTGTTTATCGATGCGCCGGGGACGGGATTTAGCCGCATTCTTGGGAAGGACAGGGAGAAGGCATTCTGGGGAACGGACCAGGATGCACATGCCTTTGCGCGTTTTATCCATCGATTTCTGACCAAGTACAACCGGTGGAACTCACCGAAGTACTTGTTTGGCGAGAGCTATGGGACGACACGCAGCGCGGTGCTTTCGAATCTGCTTGAGAACCAGACGGACCTGAACGGCGTGATGCTGCTGAGTCAGATCCTGAACTTCGACAATACGGCGGATGGTCCTGGCGATAATCCAGGGACGGACCTCGGCTACATCACCAGTCTGCCGAGTTTTGCGGCGACGGCGTGGTATCACCACAAGGTTCCCGGTCAGACCGACGACTTGCAGGCGACGCTGAAGCAGGCCGAAGAGTATGCGCTGGGTGAGTATGCGAGCGCCCTGCTGCAAGGATCGGATCTGCCAGACGCGCGCAGGCAGGCGGTTGCGGAGAAGCTTCAGAGCCTGACGGGAGTTTCGGCGGCGTACTGGATCAAGGCGGATCTGCGGTTGAGCGGATCGCAGTTTGCGCAGCACCTGCAGGAGAGTGAAGGGCTAACGACAGGCCGTCTGGACTCGCGCTATCAAGGGCCAGCGATGGATCCGCTTAGCTCGGATGCGGAGTACGATCCGTTTACAAATGCGATCGGATCGGCGTACACGGCTGCCATCAACACCTATGTGCGTGACGAGCTGAAGTTTGGCCGAGATATGACGTATCGTCCGAGCGCTTACAGTGAGCCGAGCTTCAATTGGGAGCTGCGGCACAGACTTCCGGGGCAGAACGGATGGCCCGAGGCGAGCGTCAACGTAATGCATGACCTCGCGTCGGCGATGAAGCGCAACCCCAAGATGAAGGTGATGCTGATGGGCGGCTACTTCGACATGGGAACGCTGTTCTTTGGCTCGGAGTACGAGATGAAGCACCTGCCCATGCCGAAGTCGCTCCAGAGCAATATCAGCTATCACTTCTTTCCGACCGGGCACATGGTGTACGTCAACGAGGACGGGTTGAAGGGTATGCACCAATATGCTTCGGAGCTGATCCGGGCGACCGTGGGCGGACGTTAGGGAACACAGATTGGCAGGCCTAGTTGCCCGTAAGGGCTACGCGGGGGAGAATCGACGCATGACACAAGAGAGTAAAACGGCGATATCGACGAAGGAGGCACCGGCGGCGATCGGTCCCTATGCGCAGGCAGTGCGAGTGGGCGAGTTCCTGTACACATCAGGGCAGGTAGCTCTTGACCCCAAGAGCGGGGAGATGAGCTCCGGGGACATCACGGTGCAGACGACACGGGTGCTCGATAACCTCAGGGCTGTGCTGAGTGCAGCGGGTCTGGACATGTCGCATGTGGTAAAGGCTACCGTCTTCATGAAGGATCTGAAGGAGTTCGCCGCGATGAATGCAGTTTATGCGAAGTACCTGGCTCCGGAAGGAGTGGTTCCGCCGGCCCGCTCCACCGTTCAGGTCGCGGCGCTTCCAAAAGATGCACTGGTTGAGATCGAGTTTGTGGCGAGAGGTTAAGGCTGTATTGAGCGGAGAGGCGTCGAGCGGACCTCGCGCATCGAATACACGGGAGAACGACGATGGCAGAGACGACGGCAAGCAAGCGGAAGGTTGAGAAGACGGAAGCGGAGTGGCGGGAGCTCCTGAATCCCGAGCAGTTCCATGTGATGCGGGAGAAGGGCACGGAGCGGCCGTTTTCCGGGGCACTGGTGGACAACCATGCAGACGGGATGTATCACTGCGCCGGATGCGACGCGCCGCTGTTTACCTCGGACAAGAAGTTCGAGTCGGGTTCCGGTTGGCCAAGCTTCTGGCTGCCGGCAACCCCGGATGCCGTTGAGGCACACGAAGACAAGTCTTTCGGAATGAGGCGGGTTGAGGTGACCTGCGCTAATTGCGGAGCTCACCTGGGGCATGTATTCCCTGACGGTCCACAACCGACAGGGATGCGCTATTGCATCAACTCGGCATCGCTGGGATTCAAGTCCGAGGAAGCCAAGAAATAGGTCAGACAAGCGGAACACGAAAAGCCCCAGCTGCCATGCGGCTGGGGCTTTGTGCTTCCAGGATACGACTAAGCTTTGACGATCTTGCCGGTCTTGATGCAGCTGGTGCAGACGCGCATGCGCTTGCTGCCACCCTCGACCTTGGCCTTGACGGCCTGCAGGTTCGGGTTCCAACGGCGACGGGTGGTGTTGTGGGCGTGGGAGATGTTGTTTCCGAACTGTGGGCCTTTGCCGCAGAGTTCACACTTTTGTGCCATGACTGACTCCAATTCCTGATGGCCTGCTGATGATGCAGGTGAGATCACTGAACTTGTCGCCGCAGAGACCTTCCGACCGGGCCTATCTGACCGAAGGAGTGGATGGTAGGCACGATTGGATTCGAACCAACGACCTCTACCGTGTCAAGGTAGCGCTCTAACCAACTGAGCTACGCGCCTGCGAGCGTCTCTCCAGTCTAAACGGAAGCTGCCGGGGAGGCAAACAGTTTCTCGAAGGGGACACTTGTGCCGGCGGGAGATGAGCTAGGATGCAGAGAGCCTGCTCGACCATCTCAGGATCCCATCAACTGTGCGCTTTCTCAATCAGTTCCGCGCTGCGCCGAATCTTCTGACGCTCCTGCGGCTGTTTATTATTCCGTTCTTGGTGATCGCGATCACGGACGGACACTACCCGCTGGCCTTTGGCCTGTTCCTGCTGGCTGGAATCAGCGACGGGCTAGACGGGCTGCTGGCGCGGTGGCTTGGCCAACATACCCGGTTAGGGCAGTACCTGGATCCGATCGCGGACAAGCTGATGCTGAGCACGTTGTTTGTGACACTGACACACGTGGGGCTCATCCCCCGATATGTCACCGTGCTGGTATTCAGCCGGGATCTGGGAATCCTGTTGATCGCTACGCTCCTATTTGCGACCGGGACGTTGCGGGACTTCAGGCCTAGTCTGTTCGGCAAACTGAATACGGTGGCGCAGATCCTGGCCCTGGTCGCTGTGATGTGCGAGCGCGTCTTTGCCGCAACGGCGAACTCTTCCGGGTGGATGGTGGTGCGGGATGGCCTGCTGCGTGCAATCGCGGTGCTGGCTCCACTATCGGCCGCGCAGTACGCGTGGATTGTAATTCGAAGGGTAAACGCGCCCGAGATGCCGGCGAGCTAGGCTTCCGTCGAGGCGCTGTCCAGACCGAGCTCTTCCTTCTCTTCGACGGCCATGTCCTCGTACTCGGCGGAATCGAAGACCTCGCCACAGTGCTGGCATTCGACGAACTCGGCATCTTCCTGGCGGGCGACGATCTTGACGATGGGATGTTTGCAGGAGGCGGGCATATAGGGATGTAGGGGGTAATTGCTATGGATTCTGCCCCCCGCCCCGTGTGTTGTCAACGCTGTTTCCTGCCGTTTTGCAATTCTTTTTGAGGTATACCGTGGTCCAACGCACCTAATACGACCAAATGGGTCCGTTATCCCTTGAAACATGCGATTGCGCGACGTACACTTGAGCTTGCCGCCCCTACAGCTTGATGCCGAACGCTCTGGTGGGCGACCGAGGCCGCCGAAACTGCCATGCTGCGACTGACCAAAAAAGCCGATTATGGTCTGATGGCTCTGAAGTACCTGGCGGAGCAGGCGAGCAACGGGGCGCAGAGCGCAAAAGACATTGCGGACGCGTACCACATACCTCCACAGCTGCTTGCGAAGATCCTGCAAACGCTGGCCAAGGCCGGGTTATTGGTATCGCATGCGGGGACGAATGGCGGATACGCGTTGGCCAGGCCGGCCTCCGAGATCAGCGCGTTTGAAGTGATCCGGGCGATTGACGGCCCACTTTTTATCACCAGCTGTATCACCATTCACGGGGCGTGCGACCTTGCGGGGCATTGCACCATCAAAGAACCACTGCGCAAGGTGAACGACAGTATCAAGGACCTGTTGAGTGCCATTCGGATCGGCGATCTGGTGGAGATGGCTGAGGCGGGCCAGACCGGATCGGGCGCTCCGGTCGGTGGCGGATTGGTAACGATCGCGGTTTAGGACGTATGTGGGGACGCCGGCCGCATTGATGGAAGAGATTTAGAGGAACTCAGGAGCGAGATGATGAGCAATGAGATGGCGAGCAACGGGCTAGTGATCACAGAGAGCAGCAAGCCGCTGCCAGCGGGTGTGAAACTGCCGATTTACATGGATAACCATGCGACGACACCGATGGACCCGCGTGTGCTGGAGGCGATGCTGCCTTACTTCACAGGAACTTTTGGAAATGCCGCCAGTCGAAACCATGCGTTTGGGTGGGAAGCCGAGACAGGCGTCGAAAGGGCGCGGGAGCAGATTGCGAAGCTGATTGGAGCTTCCGCCAAGGAGATCATCTTCACATCGGGCGCCACGGAGTCGAACAATCTCGCGATCAAGGGTATCGCCGAGATGTACCGGGAGCGTGGCAACCACATCATCACGCAGGTCACGGAGCACAAGGCGGTTCTGGATACGTGCAAACGGCTGGAGAAGATGGGCTTCCGCGTAACCTACCTGCCGGTGCAGGCGGACGGGCTGATCGACGTTGAGGATCTGAAGAACGCCATCGTGACGGAAGGAACCGACAAGACGATCCTGGTCTCGATCATGTATGCCAATAACGAGATCGGCGTGGTGCAGCCGATCGCGGAGATCGGCAAGCTTTGCCACGAAAAGGGTGTGCTCTTCCACACGGATGCCGTGCAGGCGGTGGGCAAGATCCCCGTCAATGTGCAGACGGACAACATCGATGTGCTGAGCCTGACCGGACACAAGATTTATGGGCCAAAGGGCTGCGGCGCTCTATATGTGCGCAGGCGGAATCCACGGGTGCAGATCCAGGCGCAGATTGACGGCGGCGGCCATGAACGCGGGATGCGTTCCGGCACGCTCAATGTCCCTGGTATTGTGGGCCTGGGCAAGGCCTGCGAGATCGCTGGACAGGAGATGGCGGCGGAGGCAGAGCGTCTCCAGGGCCTCCGTGATTACATGAAAGACAAGTTCGAGAAGGCGCTCGATTACGTTCACGTGAACGGCAACATGGAGCACCACCTGCCGGGCAATCTGAACATGAGCTTTGTGTACGTCGAGGGCGAGAGCCTCCTGATGGGGATCAATGACATCGCTGTGAGTTCCGGGTCGGCCTGCACCTCGGCAACACTGGAACCCAGCTACGTGCTGAAGGCACTGGGGCTGGGCGACGATGTGGCGCACAGTTCGATCCGCTTCGGGTTGGGGCGCTTCAACACGAGGGCCGAGGTCGACTATGTCTCGGACAAGCTGATCGACGTGGTGAGCAAGCTGCGGGAGCTTAGCCCTCTCTACGAGATGGTGAAGGAAGGCATCGACTTGACGAAGATCGAGTGGGCTGCCCACTAGACCTGAGATTTCACCTCAGGGAGCCCGCCAGCGAACCTTTAGACATAGGCGCATACTCTAACTATCAGACCGAGAGGAAACGGACATGGCATATAGCGACAAGGTAGTAGATCATTACGAGAATCCGCGCAACGTGGGTTCGATGGACAAGAGCTCGACCGAGGTCGGGACGGGCCTGGTGGGGGCACCGGAGTGTGGCGACGTCATGCGGCTGCAGATCAAGGTGAACCCTGAGACGCAGGTGATTGAAGACGCGAAGTTCAAGACGTTTGGCTGCGGTTCAGCGATTGCATCGTCCTCGCTGGCGACAGAATGGGTGAAGGGGAAGACCATCTCTGAGGCTCTGACGATCTCGAACACCGACATTGTGAAGGAGCTGGCACTGCCGCCGGTGAAGATCCATTGCTCGGTACTGGCGGAAGATGCCATTCGCGCAGCGATCGGCGACTGGAAGAAGAAGAACAATGTTGCTGAGGGAGCTGAAGCGGCCGCTACGGCCGTCGCGGCGCACTAACGATGTCGATGGTGAACATCCAGCTCGGAGGCTCCGCAGCGCCTGTTGCGGAGCCTCAGCCTTCTGGCGTGAAGACTGCCGGGGGCGCCATTCTGAACCCCATCGGGGTTGAAGTGACGCCTGCGACGAAGCTCATCCAAGTGACCGAGAAGGCTCTGAAGCGGATTCGTACAGCTATGGCGAAGGAGAATGTGTCGCCAGAGGAAGGTGGGCTGCGAGTAGGTATCCTGGGCGGCGGGTGCAGCGGCCTGAGCTACAGCATCCGTTTCGATTCGCAACCTCGGGAACGGGACAGGGTGTACCGGTTTGGCGAGGAGAGTGATGCCGTGCGGATCTTTGTGGATCCCAAAAGCTTTATTTATCTCGCCGGGATGATCCTCGATTACGAGGAGACGCTGATGCGGCAGGGATTCAATTTCATCAATCCGAACTCGACGAAGAGTTGTGGATGTGGGTCGAGCTTCTCTTCTTAGGCAGAGCGGCGGAGGTTCCTGCGTAGCAGGATGTTTCTACCAGGCTCCCTGGTCCATTTCACCAGAGATCACAAATTTGCTAAGCTTGCGCGCATGCGATTTCAAGCTGTTGCGCTGTGTCTTGCAGTATCGACGACCCTCTCTTTTGCCCAATCCTTCACTCCGGTTCGTGAGCAGAAAAATCTTTCACCGGGCGCAATAGAGAAACTGCACACCCTGGAGACGTTGAATTCGCTGCCTGTTGGGGAGTGGCGCTTCCATGCGGGTGACCTGCCGCACGGTGAGTCTACGACGCTGGACGACTCGAGTTGGCCGTCGGTGCGGCCGAAATCGAAGGCGCCGTTCGATGCGGTGTGGTACCGGCGCGTGATCGAAGTGCCGAAGACGCTGAACGGCTACGACATCACGGGTGCGCGGGTGTGGTTTCAGTTTCACGCTGATGCCAACGGGCCTATGCCGGAGATTATCTACTTCAATGGGCGGCGGGTGGCGCTGGGAGATGATCTCGAGCCCATCGTGCTGTTCGAGCCGGCGAAGCCGGGCGACAAGGTGCTCGTTGCCGTGAAGCTGCTGCGAACCGTCGATGAGAAGACTTTCTCTGGCGTGAATCTGCGGGTCGAGATGGAGTCCAGTGCACGACCCAGTGCGGAGGATGTGCGGGTGCAGTGCATCACGGCCGCGAACATGCTGCCGGTACTGCCTACCCCGCGGCGGGATCTGCTGCCAAAGGTGGAGCAGGCAGTCGCGGCCATTGATACAAAAGCGCTGAGTGCGGGGGATCAGAAGGCATTTGACGCGTCGCTGGTTAAGTCGCAGGCCATTCTCTCTGAGCTTCGGCCAGAGCTTGCAAAGGCGAAGATCGATCTGGCAGGAAACGCGCATATCGATGCCGCGTGGCTATGGCCGCGCACGGAGACAGTGGACGCGGTGAGGCGAACCTTCACCACGGCATTGCAGCTGATGAACGAGTATCCGGACTACACCTACACACAGTCCGCGGCGCAGTACACGGAGTGGATGGCTGAGAAGTATCCGAAGCTGAATGATCAGATCCGCGAGCGGGTGAAGGAGGGCCGGTGGGAGATCGTCGGCGGCATGTGGGTTGAGCCCGACCTGAACCTCCCGGATGGAGAGAGCCTGGTACGGCAGCTCCTGGTTGGGCAGAGATACTTCAAGCAGCAGTATGGCGTGGAGGCTCGGATCGGCTGGAATCCGGACTCGTTTGGCTACAATTGGCAGCTTCCCCAGATTTACAAGAGGTCGGGGCTGGACTACTTCGTCACGCAGAAGATGCATTGGAATGACACAAATCAGCTGCCATTCCGGCTGTTCTGGTGGGAGTCGCCGGATGGAAGCAAGGTCCTGACCTACTTTCCGACCGATTACGTCCATGACAATGTGAATCCGACGCGGATCTCGGCGGACTTCGCGGAGTCTGCCGAACGCAATCCAGGGACGGCAGAGATGCTGGACCTTTACGGGATCGGCGATCATGGCGGCGGGCCCACTCGAGCGATGCTGGAGCAGGCCGATCACTGGATCGCAGCCGGCAAGAGCGGCAAGGATGCTGTTCCAACGATGCGCTACCACACGGCCCAGGGCTACTTCACGGATGTGGAGTCGAAGTTGAATCCTGAGTCGCGAACCTGGGATTACGACACGATCGCCAAGGGCTATGAACCGCCGCCGGCCACCTCAGCGGGGGGGATGGGGGTGCCGACGTGGAAGGACGAGCTGTACTTCGAGTATCACCGGGGGGTGTTTACCACGCAGGCGGCGCATAAACGGAACATGCGAAGCAGCGAGGTGGCAACGCTGGATGCGGAGAAGCTGGCCTCGCTCGCCTGGCTGGATGGAAGAAGCTATCCGGCGGATGAGCTGACCGAGAGTTGGAAAAAGATCACGTTCAATCAGTTCCATGACCTGGCCGCGGGCTCAGGCATCGCGATCATCTACAAGGATGCGCAGAGGGACTACACCGAGCTGTTCCACTCGGACAAGGAGATCGCGGATTCGTCGCTGAAGGTCCTTGAGGCCGGCGTGGATACGCGCGTGAAGGGGGACACCCCGGTCCTTGTGTTCAATCCGATGGGATGGACACGGAGTGAGACTGTGAAGGTATCGGTTCAGCTCCCGGACGCGAGTGACGGGGTTCGAATCCTGGACTCCCACAATCGACCGCTGATCTCACAAATCATCTCGCAAGACGCAGCCACTCATCGCTTCGATCTCCTCGTACGGGTGAATGACATCCCTGCGCTTGGTTACGCCGTGTTGCATGCGGAGAAGGCGGGCGCCAGCGAGAGTTCGAAGGAGGTCCAGGTCGAGGAGCAGCCTGGCGCTTTTGTTCTGGCGAACTCTCACTTGAGAGTCTCGATCGACAAGAAGACGGGGTGCATAACGAGCCTGCTATCGACGGATCGCGGAGCCAAGAGCGGTGTTGAATCCATAGCCTCGGGCGGTTGCGGGAATCAGCTGCAGACGTTCAAGGACACACCGAAGGACTATGACGCCTGGAACATCGATCCGGGGACGCTGGACCATATGACACCGATCGAAGGTGTCGATGCGGTGACGGTAGTAAGCCACGGACCGCTTCGTGCGACGGTACGCGTTGCGCGTAGTTGGCAGGCATCGAAGTTCGTCCAGGAGATATCGCTCGACTCCGGGGCTGATTCAGTCGAGGTGGCGAATGATGTCGACTGGCATGAGACGCATGTACTGTTGAAGGCTGCTTTCCCGCTGTCGGCTACGGGACCCAAGGCCACGTACGAGATTCCCTATGGATCGATCGATCGGGCGACCACGCGGAACAACAGCTGGGAGAAGGCGAAGTTCGAGGTACCTGCAATGCGATGGGCGGATCTCGGCGACGGGTCGCACGGCTTCTCTGTGCTGAACGATTCGAAGTATGGGTATGACGCCGAGGGGAACACGCTGCGCATTACGTTGCTCCGGTCCCCGACATGGCCCGATCCGGATGCGGATCGCGGCAGGCAGCAGTTTCGGTATGCGCTGTATCCACACAGCTCTTCCTGGAAGGAGGCTCTGACTGTGCGGCGCGGGTATGAGATGAACTACCCACTTACCGCCGAGCAGGTGTTTACGCACGCCGGGTCCCTACCGCCCGAACATTCCTTCGGGTCCGTTGAGAACGCCAACGTGACGCTTACGGCGGTTAAGAAGGCGGAAGATTCGGACTCGTTGATCTTCCGGATGTATGAGTGGGCTGGCAAGCCGACGGAAGTCAAGCTCCATGTGCCGCCAGGAGCTTCTGCTGCACGCGAGAGCAACATGATGGAGAAGCCGGAAGGCGGGCAGCTCCCGATTTCGGGCGATGTAGTGACGCTGCCGGCGAAACCATACGAGATTCTCACCGTTACGGTCGCGTATCCAACGCGGCAGAAGATGTCCGGAGACTCGAGATAGATTATTAGGCGGGCACCTGCGGTCAATAGCCCTGCTATGTTCGCTAGCGAACTTCTGAGAGGAAGCTGGCGGGGTAGTTTGGTTGGAGTGACGAGTTTGTCTTTCGTCGCCGCCGCAACCTAATTCGCCGAAGGCGAACACCCTTGCGCGTCCCTGCGAGGGAAAGGTGTCTTGGCTCCTTCCATATCAAATCTCTTGATTGAACGTCTCTCTCCGGCAGCTCGTACAAAACTCCTGCGCCAGCTCGAACCCATTGCGCTTCCGGTGAATACGCCGATCTACGACCCTGAGGAGATCCCTCGTTACGTCCATTTCCTGACGTCGGGAATGGCTTCTATCGTCACGGCCATGACAACGGGTGACGTGGCAGAGGTGGGTATTGTGACCAGAGAAGGGTCACCGGAGGCGCTGCACCTGCTTGGGCCGGCGGGAGTTCAGACGAGAGCGTTCATGCAGATTGCCGGGACGGGCCTGCGCATGCCCTTCAAGGGGTTTGAGCAGCACTTCGCCCAGGACCCCGAGTTGGCAGGCCTGCTGTTGAATTTCATCCAGTATCAGAGCTTGACCCTTGGACAGATTGCCGCGTGCAACCGTCTTCATGAAGTGGAGGAGCGACTAGCGCGTTGGCTCTTGATGGTCCGAGATCGGATTCCGGACGATGACATCCCTTTGACGCAGGAGTTCATCGCGAACATGCTTGGGACGCGCCGGTCCACAGTGACCATCATCGCGGGCACGCTTCAACGCAGCGGTCTGATCGAGTACAAGCGAGGGCACGTGCGGATACTGGACCGACCAGGGCTGGAGAGCACCGCGTGTGAATGCTATGGGATTACGCGCCGTCTCTTTAGGGAGTTGTACCGGTAGACGCTACAGGCCCGCGTACCAGTCGTATCCGAGCTTGGTCCAGTAGTCGTCGGGCCGGGTGTCCATGTAGGCGATCAGGCCGATGCGCTTGAGCTGTTTATACCCATATTTGATGGGCATATGTAACCGTAGCGGAGCGCCGTGTTCCGGTGTAAGCGGCTCCCCTGCCATCTCGGTGACGAGCAGACTTTGTGGATGCCTGCAGGCGGAGAGATCGTATCCGCCATAGTAGTTTCCGTCCGGTGTCTCCATGTAGACGTAGCGCGGTTCTCGATTGTTCGGCCCGGTCTTTTCAGGTGGGTAGGCGTCGAGGAGATCGACGAGCCGAACGCCGCCCCAGTGAACCACCTGGCTCCAACCCTCGATGCACTTGAATTCGGTCACCAACTCCTGGTGGGGGAGCTTGAGGATGTCCTCCATGGTGAGGAGAAGGCCAGGCGTACCGTCGAGGAGTCCACTGGCGCTAGGGCCAGCCTCTGCATCGCCGCGAACACGCCTATGTGTGAGCTGCCGATTCATATCGTCGAAGCGGTTGGCGATCGAGGGTGGAGTAGCGGAGGTGGTGGGCTCGTCCTTGCTTTCTTTCTGCCCGTCAGCTGGTGCGGGGGGCTGGTTCACCGGAGCGCCCTTTGCGTCGGAAGGGCTGCCGGCCGCCTTGGGCGCTGATTTCACGTCGTGATCGTCCGCTTTCTTGCTTCCGGCAAGGTACTGATAAGTCCAGGAGGTGACGTCTTTGCTGTAGCGGGGATGCGCCTGCACATTGGCGGCACCGACGAACTGAAGACGATAGCTTTCGGAGACGAGATCCCTTTCCATACCGATATTGCCGTTGAGTCGAAGGGGGCTGCTGCGGGAGATAGGGTATGTGGGAGCGAGGCCGCGCTCGTTGAAAAGGCCGCGCGAGATGGACGCATTTGCCTCAAAGGTGCGGCGCAGCGGTGCGTTCTGCCGGCCAATGTCCGGGCTGTCGTCGATCCAACGGTAAAGACCATACGCGGCCACGGCTCCCGCAGCGGCGACAGCGAAACTGCGGCGTGTGTGACGACGAGATTGCTCAAGCACCTGCTCGTCTGCCGAGTTTTGGGGGGCAGGAGTCTTCCCGATGTCGCTCACCACGACCTCCGTTCGGATTCGAGGTCAGGATCGGTGATGGGCTTGACCTCATAGCCGCTAACCATGCTGCGGAAGTTGTTCCAGCCGGCGAGGATCACCTGGCCGACATGAACGAGGAAGAAGGCGCAAAAGGCCATCGTGAGCCAGAAGTGTTCCCACCGCGCCATCTCGTACCCGCCGAGGAGCGTGGTGAGGTAGTGAGATTGAGTCGGCTTGTAGATGGCGAGTCCGGTCAGAAGGGAACCGAAGCCCATGAGGATCACGGAGGTATATGCGATGCGCTGTGCGCCGTTGTACTTCTTCTGTGGAGGAAGTCCTTTGCGGAGATGCAGGTCCACGAGCGTGACCTGAAGGGCCTCCTTGAAGCTGAGGCGATCGGGAAGAAGGAAGCGCCACTCGCCGGAGAGCCAGGTGTAGAGACCGTAGGCGATGCCGTTGATGGCGAAGACCCACATGAAAAGGAAGTGCGCTCCTAGCCCGGTTGTGATTCGGTACGGAGCGTTGAGCCAGTGCCAGAACCAATCGGGAAAGAGGCGAAAGAGCGTGAAGGAGCCGATCCCGACCCGGTAGACCTGGTGCGGGTGTTGGTAGGGCGGGGTCGAATCACCCCAGTAGATCAGGAGCCCGGACCAGATCATGACGAAGAGCACGGGAAAGTTGATCCAGTGCATCCAGCGAATCGCGAGTGGGTGCTTCGCTTCGAGGCGGACAGTTGGAGATTGGGAAGAGCTCGCGGCGGAGAGCCCTTGATCTTGTGGTCTCTCCAGCTCCTTGGCGTTCAGTCGATCCATGACGAGTCCTCGTACGTTGAGGGCAAGTCTAGCCCAAGCAGTGCGCCGATGATGTGAGAAAGCGCGCTTCGAGCCTTTGGAGGGATCGTTGGACGCTCTAAAGGTGGACGAGCTAGCGGATCTGCACGTGAATGTGTGAGCCGAGCGAATCGGTAAAGGAGACCTCGCGATTGGACATCTGGGCCTTGTTTGCCGAGTCAGCTAGTGTCTGACGAGGCCTGATCAGAGGGCGTCACGCACATCATGCCCTGGATACAGGTAAGACCAGTCGGGGAGCCCGGCAGCTTGTTGTAGTTCTGCACGATGAACATGCGGCGGCCGCCGTCTTCCTGAACAAGGATGTCGTTGGAGTAGTTGATAAAGATCCGGGCGCCATCGACTGCGGCGCCGTTACGTTCGAGCTTCCCGAGAGGATCGCGAAGAAAGATGCGGTCGTGGTAGATGACGGCGAGAGCGATCAGGACGATGGTGATGAGCAGAAAAAGCTTTCGCATGGATCTACGTTGTCCTCGTTGCAATGCTGCTCGGTAAGGATGCTCTTGAGTAGGCTATATCAGCTGTTCGGCGACAACGCCTCTCATAGCGATGTCGGAGTGAACACAGAACAGGATTACGTCAGAACGAGCCGGCCCATCCTTTCTCGATAGCACGCGAGAGGGATGGGCAGGCTCGATTCTTGGCGTCGCGTTCAGGCGGGCACACGATCCTCGACGAGGAAGACGAGACCAGCAGGGCCAGCATCGACCTTGACGTGGTCGCCATGGAGGACGGAGCCGTCGAGAATCTTGAGGGCCAGCTTGTCCTGCACCATGCGCTGAATCGCCCGTTTCAGGGGACGAGCGCCGTAGGCGCGGTCATAGCCGGCTTTGAAGATTGCCTGGCGAGCTTCGTCGGTGAGCTCGAGCGTGATGCGACGGTCTGCGAGAAGATCCTGGAGGTCCTTGAGACGCAGATCGACGATATGCGTAAGCTGCTCTTCGCCAAGCGGGTGGAACACGACGATATCGTCAACGCGGTTGAGGAACTCGGGCCGGAACTGCTGGCGAAGTGAGTCCATCACGCGCTCCTTGGCATCGGTAAAGCCTTCCTCGCCTTCGGCCCAGGCCGTGGTGAGGGCGGATGCACCGACGTTCGAGGTCATGATGAGCACTGTGTTTTTGAAATCCACCGTTCGACCCTTGGAGTCGGTGAGGCGGCCGTCGTCCAGCACCTGAAGGAGAACGTTGAAGACGTCGGGATGCGCCTTTTCGATCTCGTCGAAGAGGACGACGGCGTAGGGCCGCCGACGGACGGCCTCGGTGAGCTGACCGCCTTCGTCATATCCGACATATCCGGGAGGCGCGCCGATGAGGCGAGCCACGGCGTGCTTCTCCATGTACTCGGACATATCAATGCGGACCATGGCGGCCTCATCGTCGAAGAGGAACTCGGCGAGCGCACGAGCGGTCTCGGTCTTGCCAACGCCGGTGGGTCCGAGAAAGATAAAGCTGCCGATGGGGCGCTTGGGATCGCTTAGGCCTGCGCGGCTGCGACGGATGGCGTTGGCAACGGCTTCGATCGCCTCGTCCTGACCGATAACACGCTCTTCGAGGCGACCTTCCATTTGGACCAGCTTCTGCATTTCGCCTTCGAGCATCTTGGATACGGGGATGCCCGTCCACTTGGAGACGATAGCGGCGATATCTTCCTCGTCGACCTCCTCCTTGAGCATGCGCGAGGGCTTGCTGGCGACGCCTTTGGAGGCGTCCGCGCTGGCGTTGGCATTGTCTTCGGCGACGGCAGCGTCCTGCTGAGCGTTGAGGGTGCGGAGTTCGGTTTCGAGTGCGGGGATCTCGCCGTACTGGAGCTCGGCGGCGCGCTGGAGATTGCCCTTGCGAGTCTCTTCGAGCTGCTGGAAGCGCAGTCCTTCGAGCTGCTCCTTGAGCTCAGCAATACGGCCGATGGCGCCGCGCTCGGATTGCCAGCGCGCGCGCAGAGCGGCCGTTCGTTCTTTAATCTCGGCGAGTTCGCGCTCTACTGTCTCAAGACGCTCCTGCGAGTTGGGATCCTTTTCGCGGCCGAGGGCGGCGCGCTCGATCTCAAGCGACGTGGCCTCCCGCTCGAGATCGTCTATCTCAACGGGAACGGAGCCGATCTGGATGGCGAGGGCGGCGGCAGCCTCATCGACGAGATCGATGGCCTTATCGGGGAGGAAGCGGTCGGAGATGTAGCGATGCGAAAGGGTGGCGGCTGCGACTATGGCGGAATCCTTGATGCGGACCTTGTGATGCGCCTCGTACTTTTCCTTGAGGCCGCGCAGGATATTGACCGTGTCCTCGACGTTGGGCTCGCCGACGTAGACGATCTGGAAACGGCGCTCGAGGGCGGTGTCCTTTTCGATGTACTTCCGGTACTCGTTGAGGGTCGTGGCGCCGATGGCACGGAGGCCGCCGCGGGCGAGCGCGGGCTTCAGCATGTTGGAGGCATCCATGGCGCCTTCGGCAGCGCCGGCGCCGACGAGGGTGTGGAGCTCGTCGATGAAGAGGATGATCTCGCCGTTAGACTCCTCGATCTCCTTGAGGACGGCCTTGAGACGATCTTCAAATTCGCCGCGGAACTTGGCTCCGGCGATCATGGCGCCGAGGTCGAGGGCGCAGACGCGCTTGTTGCGTAGGATCTCCGGGACGTCGCCGAGGAAGATGCGGCGGGCGAGGCCTTCGACGATGGCGGTCTTACCGACGCCGGGCTCGCCGATGAGGACCGGATTGTTTTTCGTGCGGCGGGCGAGGACCTGGACGACACGACGGATCTCCTCATCGCGGCCGATGACAGGGTCGAGCTTGCCACGACGGGCGAGGTCGGTGAGGTCTTTGGCGTACTTCTCGAGTGCCTGGAACTTGCCTTCGGGGTTCTGATCGGTGACACGCTGCGAACCACGAACGGCTGTCAGAGCCTTGAGGATGGCGTCACGGGTGCCGCCGAGGGCGGCGAGGGCGAGCTGGACGGGATCCTTGCGCGCATCGGCGAGCGCGAGCAGGAGGTGCTCGGTGGAGACGAAATCATCCTTGAAGGTCTCGGCTTCCTTGAAGGCCTGCTCGAGGATCTTCTGCGCAGCATTGGAGAGGCTGGGTTGCGCTCCGCCTTGCACCTTGGGCAGCTTGGCGATCGCGGCGTCGACGCTGGTTGCGAGCTGCGGGACGGGGACGCCGACGCGCTCGAGGACGGGCAGAACGATGCCTTCGCGATCGGCGAGCAGGGCCGACATGATGTGCAGGGGCAGTACCTCAGGGTTGCCGTTTTCGCTGGCGATGCCCTGTGCTGCCTGAATAGCCTCCTGGCTTTTGGCTGTGAGTCTTTCCCATTTGATGGCCATTGTTTCTCTTTCCACGTGTTGATTCAAAGAAGTTGGGTACTGCTGAGAGACGAAGAGGAGGTGATCCGTTCCGGATGACCTCCTCCCCGCTCCCCTGCGATTTGCTGAATCTTACGCCTTGGCTTCGACCTGCTTTGGAGCGCTTGCGCCGCTGCTGAGTTCCACCTTGATCTGCTTGGGCTTAGCCTCCGCCTTTTTCGCGAGGCGGATATTGAGCACTCCGTTCTCGTAAGACGCGGTGATGGCTTCGGTGTCGACGGTCTGCGGCAGGGTGAAGCTGCGGACGAAGGTGCCGAAGCGACGCTCGATGCGGTGGAAGTTCTCTTCCTTCTCTTCTTTCTCGAACTTGCGCTCGCCCTTGACCATGAGGGTCTGGTTTTCTACGCGGATGTCGAGATCTTCCTGCCGGACGCCGGGAATCTCGAGCTTGAGCGAAAGCTGCTGGGCGTCTTCGTAGATGTCCACTGCGGGGATAAAGCTCCCGGATGCAAGGCTTTCACTCTCGGAGGAGGTCGGTCGCGCGAAGTCATGGAAGATCGAGTTGAGACGGTTCTGGAGAACGGCTACGTCTTCGAGGCTGCTGCGGAAGGGGGTGAAGCGTGTGATGGTCATGGCATCTGCTCCTGAATCAAAGGTGTTCGGCCTGGGGATTTTCACCTGGCCTGACAATAAGATAGCAGAGGTTCGCGAAAGGTTGCAGAAAATATGAGCCATATGCGCTCATATTCTGTCCATGGCTCCACAACCCAGGAAGCCGCTTTGGATTGTGGCCCAAAGGTGTGAGGTAAATCGCGGGAAGTGATAGAGCCGGGATGAGTTACGGCTGGTAGGCTAGCGCCGGTGTCAGTTGCCTGGACGTGGAGTGTGCCTTGAGTTTGTGGTCAAAACGATGTGGCTTTGCGTGGTTCTCTGTGGTGTTTGCGTGGTGTTTGGCTGGTTGCGGCACGGTCGCTAACAGCCCACTCCTGAACTCCGGAACGACATCATCGACCACCGCGGGTAGCGGGGCCGAGGCGGGAACGACGGTACATGGACGGGCGCAGTCGGGACCACTTGCGGTGGCCGGATCGAGGATATATGTGCTGGCGGCAAACACGGCCGGATACGGCGCGCCGAGCCTGTCCCTCCTCCGACCAGGGTTGCCGGGCGTGGGGACAGATGCGACCGGAAGCTACGTGACGACGGACTCATTTGGGAGCTTCGAGATCAGCGGCGAATACAGCTGTACCTCGGGGCAGCTGGTGTACGTGCTGGCGCTGGGCGGACGAACGGTGGGAACGGACGCGGAGAACCCGGGCCTGGCGCTGACCTCCCTGATGGGAGTGTGCCCGGACGCGGGAAACTTCGCGGGTGTCCTTGGATTTATCAACATCAGCGAGGTTTCCACGGTGGCGAGCGTGTACTCCCTGGCCGGGTTTATGACGGACGGCGCCCATCTGAGTTCGGGGCCAACGGCGAAGTCATTCCGGGGGCTCCAGAATGCGTTCCTGACGGCGTCGAGCATCTTCGATGCGAGCTCCGGGCAGGCGCTGCTGGAGACGCCGACCGGGAGCGGGATTGTGCCGCAGGCGGAGATCAATTCGCTCGCGGATCTCCTGGTGCCGTGCGTGACGGCGTACTCGGCATGCGGGAGCCTGTTCAGCAATGCGAAGGACGCGAACGGGACGGCGCCGGCGAATACGGTTTCCGCAATGTTGAATATCGCGAAGAACCCGGGGGCGAATGTCGCGGCGCTGTTTGCGCTGTCAAAGGGGGCAGGGGCGTTTACCCCGGCGCTGAGCGCGGCTCCCAACGACTGGACCGTAGCGGTGACGTTTTTCGCAGAGAACCTGGCCGGCGGGTATTTTCCTGCGTTCGACTCCATGGGCAATCTTTGGGTTCCGGGGTACGCGAACAATACGCTGACGGAGTTCGATCCGCTCGGGAACATCCTGTCAGGCGACTCGGGATACAGCGGGGGCGGGTTGAATCAGCCGTTCGCGGTGGTGATCGACGCTCACGACAATGCGTGGGTGACGAACTTTGGAGCAGGTGCGGCGGGAGCGGGCACAGTTGGCGCGTCGGCAGTCTCGGAGTTCAACGCAGCCGGCCTCCCGATGCCGACCACGACTGCGGCTTCGTGCGGGACGGGATGCACGTTTGCTGCGATCGATGGGACGCAGAACGTGTGGGTATCAGGAGCTCCGCAGATCCAGGCGCTGCGGAGCTCGGGAGTTCCGGTGTCCAGCTTTTCGACGAACAGCTTCGACTCAGGTGTCGCTGTGGACAGCCTTGGGCATGGGTGGGTGGTGGGCCAGGGGCAGCACCTGTTCCGGCTGACGCTGCCGGGCCAGGCCGACCAGTTTCCGGAGACCGTGACGGCGAGCTCGGGGACGGAGATTACGCCGGTGGCGATCGACGGCGGGGACAACGTGTGGTTTGCGAGCAGCAGGATGAATGCGCTGGGTAAGCACGATACGACGGGTGCGGCGATATCGCCGACGGGCGGGTTTACGGGTGGTGGATTGAAGGGGCCGGCGGGGTTGGCGATCGACGGAGCGAATACGGTTTGGGTGGCGAACCGCGATGGGAACTCGATCTCGGAGTTTTCGAATGCGGGCGTTGCGATCTCGGGAAGCGGAGGGTATCGGGCGATGGGAGTGAGCAATCCGCGCGGTATTGCGGTCGATCCCTCAGGCAATGTGTGGGTGAGCAACTTCACGGGAAACTCGGTGACGGAGTTCCTGGGCCTGGCGGCTCCGACGCTGACGCCGGTGTCGCCGAGCACGCACGGTCAGCGTCCTTGAGAAGGGTCGCTGCTCCCCGTGCTGATCTGCTGTAAGAGGACCTCCAGGCTGCCCTGGGCGTCTCGGAGCGCGTTGGGGGTGCGCTCAAGGCGGCTGACCATGAGCGCGCCTTCCAGTGTTGCGATGATGGTGTTGGCGATGCTCCGAGGTTGTGTTTCGGCGCGGATCTCTCCGGTCTGTACACCAGCTTCGACGATCCGGCACAGCCTTGCCCGCCAGTCCTGAAGGCCCTTGAGAGCGAGTTCGCGCAGGCCGGGGTTGCCGTCGTCCGCATCGATGGCGGTGTTCATCAAGGGACATCCGCCGGGGAGTGCTGAGGGCTCCTCGACGAAGATCTGAATGGCGCGGCGGAGCTTGTTGATGGCGCCAGCGATCTCCTGGAGCGGTTCTGTGCGCATCTTGATACTGGCTGCGAGCGCGAAGCGGAATGCCTCGAGGGCGAGCTCTTCCTTGGTGGCGAAGTGTCGGTAGATGCCGCCCTTTTCGAGTCCTGTGGCTTCCATGAGGTCGTGGATAGAGCACCCCGCGAAGCCCCGCTGGTTGAAGATAGGTGCCGCTTCGGCGATGATCCGCTGCCGTGTCGCCTCGCCCTTGCGCATATAGTCCTCGCTCTTTCTCAGGATACGAGAAAAAAGACGCATCGGTCGCATTTCTCTGGAATCAGATGCTGGATGAGACCGAGTGGTCTCTTTCTATGCGCTCTGGAGATGATTGATGGCGACCGTTGCTCTTCCGTTACCGGCGAAAGCTCCGACACGCACGCACGCGGGGATCAACCCGTGGGTTGTGGCGCTTACGGTGACGATCGCAACGTTTATGGAGCTGCTGGATACCTCCATTGCGAACGTGTCGCTGCCCTACATCGCGGGTGGTTTGGGGCGGTCGTATGACGAGGTTACGTGGATTCTGACGACGTACCTGGTTGCGAATGCTGTGGTGTTGCCAATGTCGGCGTGGCTTTCGCGGGTGTTTGGACGGAAGAACTACTACATGGCCTGCGTTGCCCTTTTCACCCTCACGTCCTTTCTGTGTGGGATTGCACCGACACTGGGGATCATGCTGCTGGCGCGGGTTCTGCAGGGAGTTGGAGGCGGCGGCCTGGCACCGGTGGAGCAGGCGATCCTGGTGGATACGTTTCCGCCCGCCAAACGCGCCTCGGCGTTCGCGCTTTACACCGTGGCGATCGTGACTGCGCCCGCGATTGGGCCTGTGCTGGGTGGCTGGATCACGGACAACTACAACTGGCGGTGGGTATTTCTGATCAACATCCCTGTTGGTCTGCTGTCCCTCTACCTGACGAACCGCTTCGTTCATGACCCGCCGGCGTTTGCCAGCGAGCGAAAGACGGTGCGCGGGGCGAATGGAAGACTGAACGTGGACAGTCTTGGCATTGCACTGATTGCGGTCGGTTCGGGGGCGCTCGAGATCCTGCTCGACCGGGGCCAGATTGACGACTGGTTTGGCTCCCCGTTCATCTGCTGGATGTTTGGCATTGGCATCGTATGCCTGGTGAGCGCGGTGTTCTGGGAGCTCAACCATCCGGACCCGGTGATCGACTTTCGGCTGCTAAAGGTGCGCAACTTTGCGATCGCAAACCTGTTTTATTTTGTCTTCGGGTTTGGACTCTTTGCCTCGACCACGATGATTCCGCAGCTGCTGCAGCAGCTTTACGGGTATCGCGCCATCGACGCCGGGCTGGTTCTCGGACCTGGAGCGTTTGTGATTACGCTGCTTGCGCCGGTTGGCGCACAGCTGGTTCAACGAGGGATCGTGCACCCGCGGATCCTGCTGTTTGGGGCCGTCATCGTGGTAGGGCTGTCGATGCTGCACTACAGCCATTTCAATCTGCAGACGGATTACCGGCATTATGCGTGGGCTCGCGCGCTTCAGGGTCTTGGCTACGCCTTCTTCTTTGTTCCGCTGTCGGTTCTGACTTACTCACAACTGACGCCGAGCCAAAACAACAAGGCTTCGTCTCTGACGAACTTCTTTCGCAACTGGGGCGGAAGCTTCGGGATTGCTTTTGTGACGACGATGGCGGAGCGACGGCAGCAGTTTCACCAGGTGCGGGTGGGTAACAATCTCACCGCGTCCAGTCTCGGTTTGCAGAGTGCGATTCATCAGACGGCGGAGTACCTGCAGCAGCAGGGATTCTCAGCGAACGACGCTGTTCGTGCGGCTACTCTCCGCTACTACAGCCAGCTTGGAGCGCAGACCCACCTGCTTGGATTTATGGACTGCTTTCACATTCTTGGCGTGGTGACGCTTGCCGCGGCGCCTTTCGTATGGCTGACGAAGAACTTCAGGTCCGGGAAGGCGCCGCAGGGTCATTGAGGAGGAGAACGTCACTGCGCGGACGCGTCGCTTGCTTGAGAGTGCGCGATGGGGAGACTGAAGCTGAAGACGGATCCGTGATCGAGCTGGCTGGTGACGGTTAGCGTGCCTTCGTGCGATTCGATGATGGCACGGCTGATGGCTAGTCCCATGCCCGTTCCGCCCTTTTGCTGACTGTGCGTCCGGGAGCGGTAGAGTCTTTCAAAGATGAGGCCCTGTTCCGCCGGGTCGATGCCGGCACCACGATCCGCGACACTTGCGAGGACGTAGCCGTCTTTCTGCTCGGCCGAGACGAAGATGGGCGAGTACGGTTCCGAGTAGTTCGCGGCGTTTTCGAGCAGATTGCAGAGCACCTTTGCGATCATGACCTTATCGGCAAGCACCCAGGGCAGGTCAGGGATGGTGACGGTGAGTGGATGGCTGGCGGCGACCCAGGAGCAGCTCTCCTGCGCTTCCGCGACCACCTCTTTGAGGTCCACGGGAGCGAAGGTCATGTGAACCTCCTGCGACTCAATCTGCGCCATTTCGATCGCCTGGCCTACCAGCTTGTTGAGGCGATCGGCTTCTTCCTCGATGATGGTCAGCAGCTCACGCCGGTCGTCCGCGTTGAGGTTGTCCATGGCGAGCAGGGTGCCGGTTGCGCCTTTGATGGAGGTGAGGGGTGTTCTCAGCTCGTGAGTGATGGAGTCGAGAATCAGGGTGCGGAGGCGTTCGCTTTCCTTGTTGGCCTCGCTGCGCGCGACCTCTTCGAGGGCCTGGGCGCGATCGAGCGCGATGGACGCGAGTCCACCGATGGCCTGCAGCGTGTCTGTGGAGAGCTGTAGGCCGGTGAGTCTCAGCAGACCGCGTGGCCGCACACCGGCGCGTAGCGGGACGTTTACCTGTCCGCCGGGGAGGGTCTCGGGTGCGGGCAGGCCAAGGGCAAGCTGACGGAGGTGCGGAATTTCAACTTCGTAGATGAGGGTTTCTCCGGACTGATAGAGCCGGTCGCCATCGAGGAGGTAGAGGATGGAGCTTTGTGCACGGGCGGCCGAGTTGATCAGCCGTGGCATGACGTTGACGAGCTCCGCGACGTTTTCTGTCTGCAGCAGCTCCCGACTGAGAGCGAAGAGGACCTCGAGCTCGCGCTGCCGGATACGGGCCTGGTCGGCCTCTTCGCGGGCCTTCTGAGACAAGCGGCTGCCCACGACGCTGGTCGCGAGAAAGGCGAAGAGCGCGAGCCAGTTCTGCGGGTCAGAGATAGTGAAGGTTCCGAGGGGCGGGAGGAAGTAGAAGTTGTAACAGGCCGTGGCGGCGAGGGAGATGGCGACGGCGTAGCGGAGGCTCAGGCGTGCAGCTACGAGCAGGACGAAAAGGAGCAGAGTGAGCGCAACCGTTGTCGGGTTCACGTGAACCCAGAGCCGATATACAAGTACAATTCCGGCGAGAGCGCCGAAGATTGAGAGCCACTGAACTGCTGTGGCCAAGCGCCGCGAGTTCATGGAGCGATCTTACGACGTGGCGGAACGGCTCGAGAGCGCACGGAGGTCACCAGAGGAGTGGCTGGAGACCAGCCAGCCGGAGAAGGAGCGCGGCCGCTTTAAGGTCTTCCTGGGGTATGCGCCCGGTGTGGGGAAGACCTTCAGCATGCTGAGTGAGGGCATACGGCGGCGAGGACGCGGTGAAGACGTCATTATCGGCGTTGTGGAGACGCACGGACGTGGCGGGACGGCAGAGCTGGCGGGCAAGCTCGAGCATGTCGCGCGTCGAGAGGTGGAGTACAAGGGCACGCTGTTTTCCGAGATGGACGTGGACGCGATCCTGGCACGTGCTCCGCAGGTTGCGCTTATCGATGAGCTCGCCCATACCAACGTCGAAGGCAGCCGCTTTACGAAGAGGTATGAGGATGTTCTGCTGCTGCTCGAGAACAAGATCGATGTCCTGAGCACGATCAACATCCAGCATGTCGAAAGCCTGACACCGAGGGTGCAGGCGCTAACCGGCATCACGGTGCGGGAGCAGGTGCCGGACTGGGTACTGGATCGAGCCGATGAGATCGTGATCAGCGATGTGACCCCCGAAGCGCTGGTGACGCGGATGCGGAGGGGAGACATATACCCGGCGGAGCGGGTGGAGCGCTCGCTGGCGAACTTTTTCCGCCGTGGCAACCTGATCGCGCTGCGGGAGATGGCGCTGCAGCGTGTGACACGCGCCGTCGACCGGACGCTGGATGAGTACGTGAAGCGTAAGCGACTTGGGCCGCACTGGGCTGTGGCAGAGAAGGTCGCGGTCTGTATCAGCGCGGGTCCGCAGGCGCGGGACCTGATTGCACGCGGCGCGCGCTTGGCTGAGGCTCTTGGAGCGGAGCTCTACGTGCTGCATGTGGCGGGGAAGACGGATGCGCAGGAGGAGAGGCGACGTGTGCTGGACAGCAGCCTGGCGTTTGCGACGCACCTGGGAGCGCAGATTGTGATGCTGACGGGCGGGGATACGGCGCGGACGACAGCCACCTATATCCGGGAGCAGCGTGTGACGCAGGCGATCGTTGGACGGTCGGCGACGCACGGCTTGCGCTCCTACCTGTACTACTATGCGCTGCAGAAGTTCATGGCGGAGGCGCCCCATGTGGACCTCCATATCGTGACGCAGGAGAGACCTTGAAGCGCATTCTGGTGGTGGATGACGAGCGGCAGATTACGCGTATGCTGCGAACTTCGCTGCAGAGCAGCGGCTACGCGGTGGACGTCGCGGAGAACGGGCTGGCGGCGTTTCGGAAGTTTGAGGCGGAGCCGCCGGATCTGATTGTCACGGACCTGGCGATGCCGGAGATGAACGGCCTGGAACTGACGCAGGCTGTGCGCCGCATTGCGGATACCCCGATCATCGTGTTGAGCGTAAAGGATGCGGACGCGATGAAGGTGACGGCTTTGGATGAGGGTGCCGATGACTACCTTACGAAGCCGTTCAGCATGCCGGAGCTGCTGGCGCGGGTGCGGGCGCAACTGCGACGAAGCGGACCGGAGAAGCTGAGCGAGGAGAGGCTGGTGGAGGGCGAGTTTGCGCTCGATCCAGCCGCGCACAAGGCGAGCCTGCGCGGGCAGGAGCTTCACTTGACTCCCAAGGAGTTCGAGCTGCTGATGCTGCTGTTGAAGAATGCGGGACGTGTGATGACGCACAAGACACTGCTTCGGGCGATATGGGGTCCTGCTGGGGAGTCGCAGCCGGAGTACCTCCGGGTGCTTATCGGTCAACTGCGGAAGAAGCTCGATCAAGGCGAGGGCGTTCGCTACATCCAAAGCGAACCCTGGATCGGCTACCGACTTATGGCCGAGGGAACGGCCAGCGAGTAGGGAGAGCGCAGCTTTACGAACTCTTTATGGAAACCATACGGACTTTCTACGGCCTCTGCCCTTTGAATAGGGATGGAGGCGAAGATGAAGTCCCCAATCACATGGTTACCGAGCCTGATGCTGTTTGGCTTTGCGGCCGCATTTGCAGCACAGACTCCTGTGAGCCCCACAACAGATGCAGGTGTCGCTCGCGACGCGGAGATCCGTGAGCTTCGACAGGAGCTCAAGACGATCTCTGACCGTCTGGAAAGACTGGAAGCGGAAGGCCACCACGTCGTTCCGAGGGGCGGTCTTTCTTCTACTACGGATGCCCCGGCGAATCCTGCCGGGGCATCACCTGTCGTGGCCACATACGAGGGGAGCGCTCCGGCTCCGGCTGCTTCCGAAGCGAGCGCCGCCGTTACAGCCCCGGCTTTGACTGCGGCGGACGCGCCGACGCTTTCGTTCTTTCGTGGTACGACGCTGAACGTGGGAATCGACGGGTACTACGGCTACAACTTCAATGCGCCGGTGGGACGCGTGAACCTGCTGCGTGCGTATGACGTGACCAGCAACAGCTTCAGCCTGAACCAGGCGAGCCTGGTCATTGAACATCTGCCGACCACGGAGAGCCGTTTCGGCGGGCGCGTCGATCTCCAGTACGGCCAGGCGACCGAGACGCTGCAAGGCTCAAGTGCTAATGAGCAGCGACCGCAGGTGTGGCGCAACCTGTTCCAGGCATATGGATCGTATCTTGCACCGCTGGGCTCTGGCCTGCAGCTGGACTTCGGTAAGTTTGCGAGCTCTCTCGGGAACGAGGGCAATTACACAAAAGACCAGGTGGCGTATTCGCGCGCATACAGCTTCAATTATTTGCCGTTCTACCACATGGGTTTGCGGGCGAACTATAACGTGACACCCAAGGTGAACGTTGCGTATTGGCTGGTGAATGGCGCGAACGACACGGAAGACCTGAACGGCTTCAAGTCGCAAGCCGTTCTCTTCACCCTGAAGCCTGCGTCGACGGTGACGTGGAATGTGAACTACTACTTCGGCGAGGAAGCACGTGATGTGGAGCCCACGATCAACCCGGGACCTCCGACTTCGCCGACTCAGCCTGGTCTGCCCACGACCAACATCTCTCCTGCGCCGAACGGCCGCGAGCACATCTTCGACACCTACGCGACGTGGCAAGCGACGCCCAAGCTGACGGTGATCGGCGAAGCGGATTACGTCCTCAATCGCACGGTGCGGGAGCAGCAACCTCCGCGGGTGGCGATCGGCGGACTCACGGCCAAGTACACGTTGCCGCGTCAGTGGGATGTTGGGGCGCGTGCGGAGTACTTCGACGACCGCGGCGGATTGTTCAGCGGTTCGACGCAGGCGCTGAAGGAGGGGACGGTGGTGCTGGACCACGGCTTCGCTCCGGGCTTCCTGGCCCGCGCGGAGTATCGGCGGGACTGGTCGAATCAGCGCTTTTTTCTGAGCGATACCGCCGGCGCGTTGAAGCGCGCACAAACCACCGCGACACTGGGCCTCGTGTACTGGTGGGGCACTAAGCAAGGCAGCTGGTAAGGAGAACGAACCCATGCTCGACATCGTTGCTGTTGTTTCCGTCGTACTGCTCTTCGGCCTGGCTGTGGCTTACACCCACGGCTGCGACCGGCTGAGGGGAGAACGCAGATGATCCTCAATGGCATTCTGCTCGCGTTGTCCACCCTGCTGATGATCTACCTCGTTTATGCCCTGCTGCGGCCGGAGAAGTTCTAAGCCATGACTCTGAACGGTTGGCTCCAAATTACGTTGTTTATCGTTGCTGTGCTTGTTCTGGCGAAGCCGATGGGCAGCTACATGACCGCGGTCTTTGAACGCCGCAAGACCCTCCTTGACGGGTGCTCGTGCCGTGTGAACGCTTGCTGTACAGGCTGACTGGGGTAAACGCCTCGGAGGAGATGCGCTGGACGCAGTACGCGGCCGCCATGCTCCTGTTCAGCGCGTCAACGCTGGTGCTCACGTACGTGGTGCAGCGGCTCCAGGGGCATCTGCCCTGGAATCCGCAGCACCTGCCCGGGGTTGAGTCGGCCTTGGCACTGAATACGGCGATCTCGTTCACCACGAATACGAACTGGCAGGCGTATGCGCCGGAGACCACGATGAGCTATCTCACGCAGATGCTCGGGCTGGCGACTCACAACTTCTGGTCTGCCGCCGTTGGATTGGCGCTGGCGATTGCGGCGATCCGCGGCATCGCCCGGCGCGAGATGAAGACGCTTGGGAACTTCTGGGTGGACCTAACGCGGGGCACGCTTTGGATCCTTCTGCCGATCTCGATTGTGTTTGCGCTCGTGCTGGTCTCGCAGGGCGTGGTGCAGAACCTTCGACCGTACGATACGGCGAAGCTGGTGGAAGCGCAGACCGTAACCGGTGCCGATGGGAAGCCGGCAACGGTGACGACGCAGACGATCGCGCAGGGACCGGTCGCCTCGCAGGAGGCGATCAAAATGCTAGGCACCAACGGTGGAGGGTTCTTCAATGCGAACAGCGCCCATCCGTTCGAGAACCCTACACCGCTGACGAACTTCCTAGAGATGCTTTCCATCTTTCTGATTCCTGCGGGACTTTGCATCACGCTGGGCCAGATGGTGAGATCGCCGAGGCATGGTTGGGCCGTTCTGGCGGCGATGGTGGTGCTCTGGTTCGCGGGAACGACGACCGCCTACTGGGCGGAATCGCAGGCGAATCCGTTGCTGCACAACGTGGACGCGCGTGTCTCGCAGCTGCAGCCAGGCGGAAACATGGAAGGGCAAGGAGGTTCGCTTCGGCATTGCCAACAGTGCGCTCTTTGCTACGGTGACGACCGATGCGAGCTGCGGAGCCGTAAACGGCATGCACGACAGCTTTTCTCCGATCGGTGGAATGGTGCCGATGGTGAACATCCTGCTTGGGGAGGTTGTCTTCGGTGGGGTGGGAGCGGGTCTTTACGGCATGTTGATCTTTGTCGTGATGTCGGTCTTTATTGCTGGCCTGATGGTGGGCCGGACACCCGAGTACCTGGGCAAAAAGATCGAGGCGTTTGACGTGCAGATGGCGATGCTGTACCTGCTGATCTTTCCGCTGCTTATCCTTGGCTTCGCTGCGATCACCGTCCTGATGCCGAAGCTTGGGCTGAGCAGCCTGGCGAACCACGGCCCTCACGGGCTGAGCGAGATCCTGTATGCGTACACGTCGGCGACGGGCAACAACGGGTCGGCGTTTGCGGGCCTGAATGCAAACACGCGCTGGTACAACTACTCGCTTGGAGCGGCGATGTTTTTTGGCCGCTTCATGATGATCGTGCCGATGTTGGCCCTTGCGGGCAATCTCGCCGGCAAGAAGATCGTTCCAGCATCGGCGGGCACGTTTCCGGTGACAACGCCGTTGTTCACGGTGCTGCTTGTCGGCGTGATTCTGATCGTGGGTGCGCTCACATTCTTCCCTGTGCTGTCGCTTGGCCCGGTGCTTGAGCACCTGCTGATGCGCGCTGGCCAACTGTTCTAAGAACGGAATCGAGAACACCTTATGTCTACGCAAGCAAGACGCCGCTCGTTGTTTGATCGGAAGATAATGCGCCGTGCGGCCTTTGACGCACTGGCGAAGCTGAGCCCCCGGCTGATGATGAAGAACCCGGTGATGTTTGTTGTGGAGCTCGGCAGCGTTCTTACGACGGTGTTGCTCTTCGTGAACATGGCCACAGGCCACGGGCACTTTCGCTTCGACCTGCAGATTACCTGCTGGCTCTGGTTTACGGTGCTGTTTGCAAACTTCGCCGAAGCGATGGCGGAGGGACGCGGAAAGGCGCAGGCCGATGCGCTGCGCCAGGCCAAGTCGGAGACCACGGCATACCGTGTGAGCGCCGCAGGATCGATCGAGGAGATCCCGAGCTCGCAGCTGCGGGTCGGCGATATGGTCCGGGTCACGGCGGGACAGATGGTTCCGGGAGACGGCGAGGTGGTGCAAGGGGTGGCCTCGGTCGACGAGTCCGCCATCACCGGCGAGTCCGCACCCGTGATTCGCGAGGCCGGGGGCGATCGGTCTGCTGTGACAGGAGGAACACGCGTCCTTTCGGACGTCATCACCATTCGCATCACGTCCAACCCTGGCGAGACGTTTCTTGACCGGATGATCGCGCTGGTGGAAGGGGCCGAGCGGCAGAAGACCCCGAACGAGATTGCTCTCAACATCCTGCTCGCGGGGCTGACGATCATCTTTCTGCTGGCGGTCGTGACGCTGCAGCCGTTCGCGATGTACTCCGGGGCACCGCAGACGGTGTTTGTCCTGATCTCGCTTCTTGTCTGCCTGATCCCGACGACGATCGGAGGTCTTCTGTCCGCGATCGGCATCGCCGGCATGGACCGGCTGGTGCAGCACAACGTGCTCGCGACCTCGGGCCGCGCCGTGGAAGCCGCAGGCGATGTAAACACGCTGCTGCTGGACAAGACAGGCACGATCACGATCGGCAACAGACAGGCGGCGGAGTTCCTGCCCGCGCCCGGCGTCCCTGCGGATCAGCTTGCGGATGCGGCTCAGCTTTCTTCGCTTTCCGACGAGACTCCGGAAGGCCGATCGATCGTGGTGCTGGCGAAGGAGCAGTACAACCTCCGCGGCCGCGAGCTGTCGCAGCTCAATGCGGAGTTCGTGCCGTTCTCCGCGACTACACGTATGAGCGGCATCGAGGTGGACGGCCGATCCATCCGCAAGGGGGCCGCGGACGCGATTGCGCGCTATCTGGTCGAACATGGCGGATCAGTGCCGGATGCGGTTCGGAACGACGTGGAAGAGATCGCCCGCAAGGGTGGAACTCCGCTGGTTGTCGCGGAGAACGGGCGCGTGCTGGGAGTGATCTACCTCAAGGACGTGGTGAAGGGCGGGATGAAAGAGCGCTTCGATCAGCTTCGCGCGATGGGTATCCGCACGGTGATGATCACCGGCGACAACCCATTGACCGCGGCAGCAATTGCACGCGAGGCGGGTGTGGACGACTTTCTTGCGGAAGCGAAGCCTAAGGACAAGATGGACCTGATCAAGCGCGAGCAGGCGGAAGGCAAGCTCGTGGCGATGACGGGCGACGGCACAAACGACGCGCCCGCGCTGGCGCAGGCCGATGTGGGTGTCGCGATGAACTCCGGAACGCAGGCAGCAAAGGAAGCCGGCAACATGGTCGACCTTGACTCCAATCCCACCAAGCTCATCGAGATCGTGGGAATCGGCAAGCAGCTGCTGATGACGCGTGGCGCGCTTACCACCTTTTCGATCGCCAACGATGTGGCCAAATACTTTGCCATCATCCCCGCGATGTTTGCCGGCGTGTTTCCCGTGTTGAATGTGCTGAACGTGATGCATCTGCACAATGCCGAATCGGCGGTGCTTTCGGCGGTGATCTTCAACGGGCTGATCATTGTGGCGCTGATTCCGCTGGCGTTGCGTGGGGTCCGATACAAGCCGATGTCGGCGGCTGCCCTGCTGCAGCGAAACCTGCTGGTGTACGGTCTGGGCGGCATCGTGGTCCCATTCGTGGGGATCAAGTTGCTCGACATGCTGATCGTCACGCTCCATCTCGCATAGCCAACCTCTCTAGGAGATTGCCATGAAAAGACTCATCCTCACGTCATGCCTTTACACCGTTGTTACGGCTCTGCTGCTGGGCATCGGCTACCCCCTTGCGATCACGGGGATCGCGCAGCTCACGATGCGAGGAAAGGCGAACGGGCAGCTGATCACACGCAACGGAGACACGATCGGGTCGGCGATCATCGGCCAGCCCTTCACGGGTGCGGGCTACTTCCACAGCCGACCGTCGGCGGCGGGGACCGGGTATGACGCTTCCTCATCATCCGGGTCGAACTATGCTCCGACAAGCAAGTCGCTGAGCGACCGGGTGAGTGCCAGTGTGACGTCCGAGTCGACCGGAATGCCCGTCCCCGTTGACCTGGTGACGGCGTCGGGTTCGGGGCTCGATCCCGATCTCAGCCCCGCCGCTGCACTCTACCAGGCGCCGCGGGTGGCGAAGGAGAGGCATCTCTCGCTGGCTTCGGTGGAAGCACTGGTTGCGAAGCATACACAGGCCCGGCAGCTTGGTTTGCTAGGGGAGCCGCGCGTGAACGTTCTGGCGCTCAACCTTGATCTGCCACCACTCTCTCCGGGTTCCCGGTGATCTGGCCGTCTTTACGGACTTTTTACGGGTTGATGATTTCGAATCGTTAGCTGGTCCTTGAGCACGATCAAGGGGCCAGCGAGGGTTCGGCATCGATGAAGTTGACTGATCTGGTTCTTGGGAAGCCCCTGGCCACCAGCGCCGCAGAGCACGAGCATATTGGGGTGGCAGCGGGCATCCCGATCTTCGGATTGGACGGGCTGACAAGTGCTGCGTATGGGCCGGAACAGGCCATGTCTCTGCTGATTCCGCTGGGTCTACTGGGCGTTCAGCAGCACCTTCTTCCGATCTTCTCGGCGATTCTGCTTCTGCTGACGATTCTTTACTTCAGCTACCGGCAGACGATCGAGGCTTACCCGAACGGCGGTGGATCATTTACGGTCGCGAGCGAGAACCTGGGCGATAACGCGGGGCTCCTAGCAGCGGCTGCACTGATGATCGATTATGTGCTCACCGCAGCGGTGGGCATCTCCGCGGGCGTTACCGCGCTGGTGAGTGCGATTCCGTCGTTGCATCGACATCAGCTCTCGCTGTGTCTGGTGATCCTGGCCGTCATTGTGGTGGTGAACCTCCGCGGTGTGAAGGAGTCGGGTTTCGTCTTCATGCTCCCGACGTTTCTATTTGTCGGGACGCTTCTGGCGACGGTGGTGGTGGGGATCTTTCACACAATCGCGGCGCATGGGCACCCGGTCCCGGTCGCTGCTCCGCCGCCTGCTCTTCCCGCGACGGTGAAGTATCTGACGGTGTGGCTGCTGCTCAAAGCCTTTGCCAGCGGATGCGCGGCGATGACCGGAGTGGAAGCGGTTTCGAACGGTGTGACGGCGTTCAAGGAGCCGAAGGCGAAACGCGCTAACCAGGCTCTTACGGTGATCATCGCACTGCTGGTTGTTCTGCTGGCGGGGCTCGCCTATGTCGCCAAGGCATACGGGATTACGGCGATGGACTCGAGCGATCCGGCGTACCAGAGCGTGCTCTCGATCCAGGTGGCGGCGGTGTTTGGCCGTGGATGGTTCTACTTCTTCACGATGGGCAGCGTGCTTGCGGCCCTGAGCTTCAGCGCTAATACGGCCTTTGCTGACTTTCCGCGGATGGCGCGTGCGATTGCGCTGAAGGACTACATGCCACACGTATTCCTAGTTCGCGGGCGCAGGCTCCTGTTTTCGCACGGTGTGTATGCGCTGACGGGTTTCACGGCCTTGCTGCTGATTGCGTTTGGTGGGGTAACCGACCGGTTGATTCCGCTGTATGCGATTGGCGCGTTCCTCGCGTTTACGTTAAGCCAAGCCGGGATGGTGAAGCATTGGCTCAAGTGCGAGGACGCACCGCATCGCTACCTGAAGCTTTTTCTGAACGGGCTGGGAGCGATCGCTACCGGCATCACGCTGGTTGTGGTGCTGGTAGCGAAGTTCACTTCCGGTGCGTGGATTACGGCGATTCTCGTGCCCGGAATCATTGCCGTGATGTACGGCATCAAGCGCCACTACACACGGGTGGCGAGGGAGACGGCGGATCCCTCGCCCATTCGGCTTACCGACCTTGAGCAGCCGCTCGTTGTGATCCCGATGGCCCGCTG
The DNA here is from genome assembly GCA_963850375.1 of uncultured Acidobacteriaceae bacterium. GTDB lineage: Bacteria > Acidobacteriota > Terriglobia > Terriglobales > Acidobacteriaceae > Edaphobacter. The sequence goes on from CAWKKV010000002.1 coordinate 795,050, forward strand.
GGACAAGATAAGCGAGAAGGCGGTGCGTTTCGGGATGCTGATGAGCAAGGAGGTGAAGGTGGTGAATGTGCAGAGTGACACGGAATCGGGCTTTGACCATATCTGGGAGGAGATGGTGATGCAGCCGATTCGCGATCGTGGCATGCCGGTCCCCGAGTTGGTGACGGTGCAGAGTACGTTTCGCACGATCCTGTCGCCGCTGATGGATTACATCCTCCAACTGGAAGATCAGAACCCGGGCCGAAAGGTGGCGGTTATTCTCCCGGAGCTGGTAGTGCGGCACTGGTGGGAGAACCTCCTTCACAACCAGCGGGTACAGCTCTTGAAGCTGCTCCTGCTTTTGCGCGGCAATCAGCGCATCGTGGTTGTCAATATCCCGTGGTATCTCTGATTGGGCAGGGTAGGCCAACCAGCTCTCGACGATGCCCGGACGCGTCGCTCGCTTGAGTGGCTCGGGTTGATATAACTGATTCTGCCTGAGTGCGGGAGATTGCCCGGCGAGAACACGCCAGGACGGGACGGTGTTGCGATGCGGATGACGGAGCGGGTTTGGGCATTGGTGCTGGCGGGATTGGGGTCCACAACGATGTTTGCAGGTGGACCGGCTGCTGATGGAGTGAACACAAAAGGGAGAGCGATGGAGTATCCGAAGGCGCGGGTGAGCGATCAGGTGGACGATTACTTCGGGACCAAGGTGCGGGATCCGTACCGATGGATGGAGGATGTGGATTCGCCGGAGGTGAAGACGTGGGTGGACGCGGAGAATACGCTCACGCACGGGTATCTCGATGACGTCCCGGGGCGGGCGAAGATGCATGCGCGGCTGATGGATCTGACGAACTTCGAACGGTATTCGGCGCCGTCGCGGAAGGGCGGGCGGTACTTCTATGAGCACAATACGGGGCTGCAGAACCAGAGCGTGGTGTTCTGGCAGGAGGGGTTGAAGGGCGAACCGAAGGTGCTGCTGGATCCGAACACGATGTCGAAAGACGGCACGGTGGCGCTGAGCGGGATGAGCGTGTCGGAGGATGGACGGCTGGTGGTGTACGCGATCAACGAGGCGGGCAGCGACTGGCAGAAGTGGCATGTGCGCGAGGTGGCGACGGGCAAGGATCTGCCGGACGTGGTGGAGTGGTCAAAGTTCAGCGGAGCTTCGTGGCTGAAAGATGGTTCGGGCTTCTTTTACGAGGGGTATGGGATGCCGAAGGATGCGGCGGCGCAGCAGTCGCTGAAGGAGGCGAACTACTTCCACAAGGTGTTCTTTCATAAGCTGGGGACCCCGCAGAGTGCGGACACGCTGGTGTTTGAGCGGCCGGACGATAAGGAGCTGAACGTTGGGGCGGCGGTGACGGAGGACGGGCGATACCTGCTGCTGTTTTCTACCAAGGGAACGAGCCCGAACAACCAGCTTTCGATCAAGGATCTCCAACATCCGGAGACGCCGGCCGTGAAGGTGGTGACGACGGCGGACGCGGTATACCAGCCATTTGCGAATGATGGAACGAGGTTCTGGGTTCAGACGACGCTTGATGCGAAGAACGGCAAAGTGATCGAGATCGACCTCGGGCACCCGGAGCGGGCGAACTGGAAGACGGTGATCCCGGAGACGAAGAACAATCTCGAAGGCGTGACGATGGTCCATGACACGCTGATTGCGCGGTATCTGCAGGATGCGCAGGCGTTGGTGGAGCTCCACAAGCCGGATGGCGGGCTGATCGAGAGGGTGCAGCTGCCGGCAATTGGAACGGCGGTGGGCTTCGACGGGGAGCGCAAGGATACGGAGACGTTCTTCCAGTTCTCGAACTTCGTAACGCCGGGGACGATCTATCGGCTAGACCTGGCCACGCGAAAGGTGGAGCTGTTCCGCGCGCCCAAGCTGAAGTTCGATCCGGCGGAGTACGAGACGAAGCAGGTCTTCTACACGAGCAAGGATGGGACGCGGGTGCCGATGTTTGTGACGGCAAAGAAGGGGATCAAACTGGACGGGCAGAATCCGACGCTGCTGTATGCGTATGGCGGCTTCAACATTTCGCTGATGCCGGAGTTCAGCGCGGCCCGGCTGTTGTGGATGGAGATGGGCGGGGTGTATGCGCAGCCGAGCCTGCGGGGCGGCGGCGAGTACGGGGAGGCGTGGCACGAGGCAGGGACGAAGCTGAAGAAGCAGAATGTGTTTGACGACTTCATCGCGGCGGCGGAGTGGCTGATTGCGAACAAGTACACGTCGAAGGAGAAGCTGGCGATCAACGGCGGAAGTAACGGCGGGCTGCTGATGGGAGCGGTCGAGACGCAGCGTCCGGAGCTGTTTGGGGCGGTGCTGGCGCAGGTGGGCGTGATGGACATGCTGCGCTTCGACAAGTTCACGATCGGGTGGGCGTGGAAGGACGACTATGGATCGCCGAGCGGGAATGCGGACGAATTTCACGCGATCTATAAGTACTCGCCGGTGCACAATGTGCGGCCAGGAGTGACGTATCCGCCGACGCTGATCATGACGGCCGACCATGATGACCGGGTGTTTCCGGCGCACAGCTTCAAGTTTGCGGCGGCGATGCAGGCGGACCAGGCGAAGAACGGACCGCCGGTGCTGATCCGGGTAGAGACGCGCGCGGGCCACGGCGGGGGGATGCCCTTGTCGAAGCGTGTCGAGCTTGCGGTCGACCAGTATTCGTTCCTGGTGAAGCAGCTGAATATGACGGTGGACTTGCCGTAGTACGCGGGCCCTGCCGCTGAGCGTTCCCGTTCCGCGAGGCTCTATGGAGCCTGTAGTCAAAGCTGTGTTCATTCGGCAGGACGTGCGTTGTCCCGCTTCCGTGCGGTAGCTCTTTGCGAACTCTCAGGCAACGGATTTTGCGATTTCTGAATCCGGTGTCGCCCCCTCTGCGTCAGATACACACGGAAGGGGAAGCATGATGAGACTAAAACTTACCTTGGCGCTGATGGTTTCGATGTTCCCGGCCGCGAGCCTCCTGGCCCAGCCGCACCCAGTTTCGGCGCATGCGCGTCCGCAGCTCTACCACGATCGTGCTCCACGAGTTCATGATCGCGCTCCACACGCACACGTTTAGTCGGCTACTTATTGGAAGCCGTACATAAGCCGGCCTAGTGAGATCGAACCTAGGCTGGCGAGAATGAGCGAGAGGCCTTCCTGAGGAAGGCCTCAAGTTTTTCCGGGTCCTTGCGACCGGGCGAGCGCTCGACGCCGGTGGCGACATCGACTCCCCACGGGTGCAGCCGTTGAATGGCTTCAGCGACATTTTCTGTGCGGAGACCGCCTGCGACGATGAGGCGCCGATCACCGAGCTCGGCACGCAGAGTCTCGGCGGCGGCGTTCCAGTCGAATGAAAGGCCGGTTCCCCCTGAGGCGCCGCCGATCCTGGAGTCGACAAGCACGCGCTGGACGGAGGGATGCACGTCGAGCCAACGGAGCTGCTCGACGAGGGCCTCGGAGGGTGAGGGAGCGTTGGGGCTGATATCCCAATGCAGGACCTGAATAATGCTGATGCGATCTCCGAAGGTGTCGACGAGCTGCTCGATGAGGTCGATATCGAGACTGCCGTGAAGCTGGACGCCGGTCAGACCGGCCTGCTCGACCGTGCGAACGATCTGGGCGGCATCGTGCGAATCGAAGACGCCGATGCGTTCCACGGCTGCGGGAAGGTGGGGTGTGATGCAGCCGACCGCGGTTGGCGTGACCTGGCGTGAGCTCGCGGCGAAGACGAAACCTACGGCATCGGCGCCGAGGTCCGCGGCGAGGCGGGCGTCCTCAAGGTTTGTGTTGGCGCATACTTTGATCCACATGGCCTACCCCTTTGCTGCCGGTGAGCCGATGAGGTCGAGCTCACAACCTTAGATGTCCTGGGAGTATTGACGATCGAGAAGCAGTGCCAGGGTCGCTGCCGGCTCGGGTTGTCGCATCAGGGCTTCTCCGACGAGAAACGCCTGATATCCACCATGGCGGAGGGCGGCGATGTCCTCGGGGGTACGGATGCCGCTCTCAGCGACGCGAAGGACGTCGGAAGGCAGAGCTTCCGCCATAAAGAGCAGGGATTCAGTTTTGACGGTGAAGTTGCGAAGATCGCGACTGTTGACGCCGATGATGCTGGCTCCGAGTTGGACCGCACGATCGATCTCCGTATGATCGTGGGCTTCGACGAGGACGTCGAGGCCGAGATCTGTGGCAAAGGCGTGGAGGAGGTCGAGCTTGTCGTCGTTGAGCGCGGCAACGATGAGGAGGATGGCGTCGGCCCCGGCGGCGCGGGCTTCCAAGATCTGGAAGGGGTCGATGATGAAGTCTTTGCGGAGGCAGGGAATGGAGACGGAGGCGGAGACATCCTCAAGATCCGCGAGTGAGCCACCGAAGAACTCGGTATCAGTGAGAACGGAGAGCGCAGCGGCGCCGGCGGACTCGAGTGCGACAGCAAGATCGGTGGGGCGAAAGTCGGCGCGGATGAGACCTCGGGAGGGCGAGGCCTTCTTTATCTCGGCGATGATGGCGGGCCCTTGCTCGGAGGCGGCGAGGAGGCAATGGGCGAAGCTTCGCGGCCGGTATTCGGCGGCGCGGCGTTCGAGCTCCGCGAGGTCGGCCGTGGCTTTGCGTTGTGTGACCTCAAGCAACGTGTGCGCGAGGATCTGGTCAAGCTGAGTTGACATGGCAGCTACATTCTAGGCCCGGGCCGGGTAAACGGGGCTTGGAGCTTTGGATGGCGAGACGGCGCTGGGGGTCCAACTGAAGTTGGATGAACTTGTGAGCGAGTGCTGTGATATCTGGTGCCGAAGAGAGGACTCGAACCTCCACACCCTTGCGAGTACATGGACCTGAACCATGCGCGTCTGCCAATTCCGCCACTTCGGCACATCTTCACGTAACGTCCGGACGGGGTGTCCAGGACATGGCAGCCGTGAGAAGTAAGTGTTTCAAAGGCGGCCTCTGGTGTCAAACCGGGTTCTGGGGTCACAGGCCTTATGATGAATGCGCGCTCAGTGCGGAGACTAAGGGGCGCGGGAGACGTTGACGATGACTGATGCGCAGAGCGGCGGGAGCAGGCCGGTAATCCCGGAGGAGTTGGCGGCGGAGGTTCGCAAGTTGTCGCATGATCTTTCCAACGCGCTCGAGATCATTGTGCAGACAAGCTACCTTCTTGGAACGACGGAGCTTAAGTCGCCGGCTTCGGACTGGCTTCGGCTGCTGGAGGGCGGGGTGCAGAAGGCGCTGGACCTGAACGGGGCCTTGCGCACGTATGTGCGGGAGCACACGGTCAAGTGAGCTGAGGCGGGCTCCGGGAACGTTCAGAGTCGAAGCTGCCTTCTCCTTCTTACGCGAAGTCTTGGTGGCGGTTTTTGATGCCGACTTACGGGTACCGGCAGCTGATGGTTCGGAGCTGGCGGCGGCGATTGATGCAAGTGACTCCCGGTTTGCTTTCGCCGCGGCCGCGCTCTCGGATTTCGTAGCGGAGCCGGAGGCTTGAGCGGCGAGGCGGGAGAGCTTGGCCGCGTGTGATTCGAAGAGTTTTTCGATCTGCTGGAGCAGGGTGCGCGTCTGGGTGGCTTTGACGAGGATCTTGTCGGGACCTACGCCGTCCCAGCCGATCTCGTCGTCAGGAAATGCGGTGAGCAGTGCAATGGCGGGGTGGTAGGGGGCCGTGCGTGCGGCCTGGATGACCTCGCGGCCGGCGACATCGCTTTCCATACGCATATCCGAGATGATCATGTGGTACTCGCGAGAACGGATGCGAGATTTGCCTTCGCGAGCGGACGCTGCGGTGTCGACATCGAAGCCGCTGATCTCGAGTATCGCTTTGAAGGTAAGCAGAACGGCGACATCATCGTCGACGAGGAGGATACGGCGTTTCATGCGGGAGACCTTTCCTGATGATGCTGGCCGAGACCGGCCGCGCCTTTGATCTGAGCTGCTGCCCACTCGCGGAGCGAGTGCAGATGCACTGCGTGAGGCGGAAGCGGGGCGTGCGAAGCTAGGATAACAGGGCGAATGCGGGTGTATACTTCAGTGTGCGACGGGGCCTCTGCGAGGTCTCCGTCGACTCCATTTCAGAGACATGGCACGTACTCCACGTGCTGTGGAGGTTGACTATTCCCCCGATTGACAAGCGTTCCGCCAAGTCCTTCATACGAACCAATGAACGTATTCGAGCGCGAGAGGTTCGCGTCATCGATGAGAACGGCGAGCAGCTGGGTGTGATGGTGCCGTTCGAGGCGCTCAAGATGGCACGAGAGCGATCGCTTGACCTGGTGGAGATCTCTCCCAACGCGGTGCCGCCCGTGTGCAAGATCCAGGACTATGGAAAGTTCCTGTATGAAAAGGACAAGAGCGACCGAGCCGCACGAAAGAAGCAGAAGGTCATCACGATCAAGGAAGTTAAAGTTCTCGGTGACGGTCGATGAGCACGACTATCAGACCAAGAAGAACCAGGCTGTGCGATTTTTGGGCGAGGGCGACAAGGTCAAGGCGTCATTGCGCTTCAAAGGGCGACAGATGGCCCATCGGGACCTCGGATACAAGATTATCAATCGCTTGATCCTGGACATTGGTGATGCTGGATTGGTCGAGTTCATGCCGCGGATGGAAGGTACGACACTTCATGCGATCCTGGCACCCTCGAAGAAGGCGGAGCCTGCTCCGAAGAAGTCGACCTCCAAGCCTGACGCGACGAGCGTGAACGCGCCTGTGGCTCAGGAAGCCTCTCCCGAAGCTGTGGTGGCAGCTAAGGCGTAGCACGGTCCAGGCAAGAGCACGAGACGGGTGGAGTCTCTGAGCGCGCTATACGGCGCGCTCTTTCTTTTTCAGTCTGCAGAGAGCGTTGCGATCCCCTGAAGCGCTGGCTTTAGACATCAGGTTGTCCGTTCGATGTTGTATCGAGACCGATAGTATCCAGCCTTCGGTATCGTTACCTTAGTAATAACGCGTGTTTATCCCCTAGTTAAGTCTTTGAATATGTTGGACTTAGAGGAATCTATATCCTAAGGTTACTGCAGCTGAGTTGTCCAGCGAAAACTTCAGATCTTACTACAACTTTAGGAGCACTACCATGAAGAATATCGTTCGCGCTTTCGTCGTCGTCCTCACCCTCGCCGGATCGGTCGCATACACCCAGATCAGCGCTTCGGCCCAAACCAAGGTTTCGGTGGCACGGGTCAACAACATGCCTATGCCCTGCTGCCCCCCAAATGACCCCAATGCCTGCGGCATCGCCGATCGAGGCAAGTAATCGGTCCCTGGTTGTTGGACTGACACTTTTGTGCAACAGTGCGTAATATTTTCTTGTCTCCGCTCTCGCCATCCTCTAGGCTGACCTTGGACGAGGGCGGATGATGACAACCAGTTCAAGCCAATTGCTGATCTATCTAGAGCCATTATGCTGTGGGATTGTGCTCCTGGCTCTCTTTCGTGCGAAGGCACTGAAGACCTTTCCGGCTTTGGCGTCGCTTCTTGCCTTTCGATTGTGCTCGGACTTAATTTGTTTTGCCCTTTTGGAGTTTTCGGCTCGTGGCCTCGAGGCACATCTCGCTTATAAGTCGTACTTCTATACATACTGGATCTCATACGCCGCCGAGTCCGTACTCAATCTACTGATAATCCTTAGCATCTTCCGCCTAGCCATGGCGCCGCTCAAGGGCCTTCAAACGTTGGGCATGCTGGTGTTCAAGTGGGCTGCGGCCATTTCCATAGCAATCGCGCTTGGAATGGCGGTCGGACCTCACCAGACTGGCACCGCGTTCATGATCGCCATGATCACGCAGCTGCAGCAGACCTCCAGCATCCTAACATTGTGTCTGCTGATGTTCGTCTGCTTTGCGATTCGGCCGATGGGATTGTCTTATCGCAGCAGGATCTTCGGTGTCAGCCTCGGTCTCGGAATGATGGCCTCGGCGAACCTGGTGAGCTCGGCCTGGATCAGCCACTCCCCTCACCTTTACTCAAGCGTGAACACGTTCTTTGGGGCGGCCGGGTGTGTCACCCTGCTCCTGTGGTCAGCATACTTTGCCTTCCCAGAGGAGAAGCGTCGCATCATCGTGCTTCCGACGACCTCGCCGTTTCTACGTTGGAACCAGATCTCGGAGGTGCTCGGTGATGCTCCTGGGTTTGTGGCGATCGCAGGCATTCCTCCAGAGGTGTTCGCTCCCGCGGAGCTCGAGGTAATGCGGCGCGCGTCAGCCAAGATGAGCCCAGAGACTGCCGCCCATGTGCCGCACGCGAGTGCGATTGCGCTGAAGTCCCTGATCGCATAGATCAAGGCTGCCGTAGTCTTTTCTGGCTCCCACCCATCGCGGTGGGAGCTCTTGCATGCGCGAAGTTCTCCGTTCACATGTACCTTGGCCCAGGTGTCAAGCGCTCGGAGTGTCTCCGTTCCGGTGGCTGAATCGGTCTGAGTCTCCCAGGCGAAGCCTCAGTGCACAACACACGTCCAAGCAAAGAGAAGGGCCGCCCGGGTGGGCGGCCCTTCTCGTGGATCATGCGTTCCAAGCGTGCCGGTTCGCGGGTGCTACGAGTCCTCGCGCTCGGCTCGTTTCCAGTTCAGGAGATCGCCCAGCGTTGTGCTGCTGCTTGACGACGAACTGCTGTTCGACTTGCCGCTATCGCGATCGCGTTCCTTGTAGCTTTCGACCTCTGCCCGGCTGGCCTCTTCCCCGACTGCCTTGATGGAGAGTCCAACCTTCTTCTCTTCGGGGTTCATCTTGACGATCTTGAAGTCGTGCTCGTCGCCTACCTCGAGCTTGACCGGCTGATGATTCTCGTTGACGGCTTCAGAGACGTGGCAAAGACCCTCGACGCCGTCGGCGATCTCGACAAAAGCTCCGAACTGGGCGGTGCGGAGGACCTTGCCCTTGATGACGTCGCCGACGCGATGCTGCGCGAAGAACGTATCCCAGACATCCGGCTGAAGCTGCTTGACTCCGAGAGAAAGCCGGCGGTTCTCGGGCTCGACGCCGAGCACGATCGCCTTGACCTTCTCGCCCTTCTTCAGGACCTCGGAGGGGTGCTTGATGCGCTTGGTCCAGCTGAGATTCGAGACGTGCACCAAGCCGTCGATGCCGTCTTCGATCTCGATAAACGCACCGAAATCAGTGAGATTACGAACGCGCCCTTCGATGATTGCGCCGATGGGGTACTTATCTTCAAGCGCCTCCCAGGGATTGTCCTGAAGCTGCTTCATCCCGAGAGAGATGCGACGATCATTCGGGTTGACGGAAAGGATGATGGTGTCGACCTCGTCCCCGGGCTTGACCATCTTCGAGGGGTGCTTCATGCGCTTGGACCAGGTCATCTCAGATACGTGAACCAGGCCTTCAATTCCCTGTTCGAGTTCGACGAAAGCACCGTAGTCGGTAACTGAGAGGATTCGGCCACGAACTTGGGCGCCGATCGGATAGCGCTCGGTCGCATCAAGCCATGGATCGGGTGTGAGCTGTTTGAAGCCGAGCGAGACGCGCTGCTTATCCTTATCGAACTTCAAGACCTTGACCTGGATCTCATCGCCGACGTTGACGAGGTCACGTGGATGCGTGAGGCGGCCCCAGCTCATATCAGTGATGTGAAGGAGACCGTCGAGGCCGCCGAGGTCGACGAAGGCCCCGTAATCGGTTAGGTTTTTGACCGTGCCGGTGAGGATTGAGCCCTCTTCCAGAGTCGCAAGCGTCACAGATTTTTTGGCATTCTGCTCCTCTTCGAGGAGCTCCTTGCGGGAGATCACGACATTGCCGCGCTTCTTGTTGAGCTTGATGACACGAACTTCGATCTCGGTGCCGATGTAGCCGTCAAGGTTGCGGACTGGACGAACCTCTACCTGGGAGCCAGGCAGGAATGCCTTGATCCCGATATCGACCGTGAGACCGCCCTTGACTCGGCTAAGGACCATGCCCTTGACCGGAGTTTTGTCGTTTGCGGCGGCTTCGAGCTTGTCCCAGACCTTGTGACGAAGTGCTTTCTCATAGCTGACGAGATAGCCGCCTTCGGGCTCTTCGCGCTCAACAACGACCTCGACGGTGTCGCCGGGGTTGAACTTGGGCACACCATTGATATCCACAACCTGATCCAGCGGGATAAGACCCTCGGACTTGAGGCCAATATCGACGACAACATGCTTGTCGGTGATCTTGACGACGGTTCCGTTGACGATGCTCTCTTCCTGGGTCAGGTTCTGTGCGGCGGCGCTTTCGGCGGCCTGCTCGCGGTCGAAGCTGGCAAGAGCGGCAGCGAAGTCGGAGTCGAAATCGACGTCCTCGTGACCGGTTGCGCTGATCTCTTCAACGTGTCCGGGCTGCTGAATCTCTTGCGAATCCGTGGAGGAGGCGCCTTCATGCTGGTTTGCAGCGGCCGGCTGGCTCTGATCGGAAGCGTCGGCGGCGTGCTGGTTGGAGGTGGATTCGGGGGACGGCGCGTCGTGCTGCGCGGTCGTTTCTGGCGCGAGGGTTTCGAGTTCGGTGTTCAGGGGTTTGCTCTCGGTGTAGTCAGGATGATGGTGGTCGACCATAGTGATGCGGACTCCAGGATCCAAGGCTCATTCAGGGCTGCTTATGCTTCGTCGGGGAGGCCAAGCTACGCTCTTACGGAGCTGGCACAAGCGTCGGAAGCGACGGCCGCAGACGGGAATGATGTACGTCTTGCAGAGGAGCAGCTGCACTTGGATCCCACACGCAGGGGCTCATTTCAGAGCATAGGCCCCTAACCGCAATACGTCAACCGGGGGATGCAGGCGTCGAGTCCCGAGCGCCTTATACTCGGGCTATGGAGCGGTTGTGGACACCGTGGCGGCTCGCCTATGTCTCTGGGGGTGGGGGCGGTTCGCTGCCAAGGGGGGTGCCCGAGGAGCTGAGAGCCTGGCCGGCGGAACTGGATCAGAACTGCGTCTTCTGCAACATGATCGCGGCGGTCGATTGGGCGATCGCCGGGGGGATGAGCGACGAGGACGCCGAAAAGGCCGCGTTGATCGTGGAGCGGGGTAGCTCGTGCTTCGTATGCCTGAACCGCTATCCGTATTCAACGGGGCATGTGATGGTCGTCCCGTACGCTCATCAGGCGTCGCTGGCCAAGCTGGAGCCGGCTGCGGCCCTGGAGCTGATCCGTTCAGCTCAGCGGCTGGAACTGGCCATTCGTAACACCTATGCACCGGATGGTCTCAACCTGGGGATGAACCTGGGGCAGGCAGCGGGCGCAGGTGTCGCAGAACACCTTCATCTTCACGAACTTCCGAGGTGGACGGGAGATACGAACTTCATGACGGTAACGGCAGATACCCGGATCCTGCCGGAAGAGCTGGTCGTGACCTGGAGGAGGTTACGGTCCGAGCTTACTAAGGTGCAACTCCCGTAGTAAGATCATCGTCTGAAATGAGTAACCTGCCTGAGTCGAGGTGTTTATGGCTAAGCTCGAGCACGAAGACATGAAGAAAGGCACTGTGGCAACCGAGTCGCACGGGGGAACAGCTTTTAGTGCGCTTCGCAGGGGTGGTTCGGAACTTGACCGCATGCACGCACCGCTGAGCAAGCCCTTCGCTACCCTGCCGCACGAGACGGAAGACAGCGTAATTACCGGGGGAACCCGATCTCTGGTCAGGCGACTGCTGGCCCTGAACATCGGCGGTTCTTTGCGGAAGGCTGAGCGTGTGATGTCTGTGACCTCGACCGATCACCTGGGGTCGAAGATCGCCTAGCTGTCCGGATCGGTCACCTCAGGACGGCTTGTGATTCGCGCCGAGGTTGACCTCGTCGGGTGGGTGGCGTGTGGGAATGCGCGTCGCCTCGAAATTTGTGATCTTCCAGCCGCCATCCGGCATGTGTTGGTAGACGCGGGTATAGCGAAAGACACCACTCATCGGGATGCCTTGGTTTGTTCCTTCTACGGCGGCACGCACGGTCACTATAGCGACCTGCCCTACCAGCTTCACCTTCATATCTCCAAGATCGATTCTGCTTAGTGTGAAGCTGTGCGTGCGGATGCGACTGAGTTGTTGTGCCTTGGTGTTGACCTGTCCGGTCATGGAGATGCCGACGTAGTCGTCGGATAAGAGCTTGTCCATGGTAGCGACGTCGCCGGCGAGCTGCGCGACTCGCCACTGCTCTTCGAGGAGCTCTACTTCGTGCTTGTAGTCGTGTTTTTGCCGGGAAGTGGCGAACTTTATACCAAAGGCCTGCGGGCACACCATGAAGGCTAGGAGCAGAAACGCTCCTAACCGTTGGTGGCGCGAGTTGATGGCCGGGACGAGCATGGCGTACCGCGGATGTTAGAACGCAGCAGGAGGGTGAGTCAAAAAACTTCCGTGTTAGTCGTAGCCCGATGCGTATGGGCTGCTGAGCCGGCCCCAATTGGCTGCGGGGAGGTGCGGAGGTGTTTGGGTTTGGTGAGGTTTTGTGGTGAGTTTCAGATGATTGCGGAAAGGGACTGGACCTCGCGGTCGAGCATCCTCTGGTAGAGACCACCGATGGCCCACTGCTTGAAGTGGGTGGTGGAGCGATGGAATTCGGCTGCGGCCTCGTCCGTATATTGTTCGTAGATAAGGACGTTAGAAGGGTCGCTCTCGATGAAGTGGGGGATGTAGGAGACGCATCCGGGCTCCTGGCGGGAAGCGGTGGCGAGCGATTTCAGGATCTCGCGGATCTCATGATGGTGGGCCGGGTCGAAGCGCATTCTGACCGTGAACGTTACCATTTTGGCTTCTTTTCTGTGGTGTCGGGGTGGTGAGTTTGTGGTGACGGTGTGGTGTCTGGACGGTCAGGAGCGCAGCAGATCAGAGAAGGCGGGCAGGGTCATGGTCTGGTCACGGTCTGGCCCGGTAGAGATCATGCCGATAGTGGCGCCGGACTCGCGCTCAAGGAACTGGATGTACTCCTGGGCGAGCCTGGGGAGCTTGTCGAACTCGGTGATGCCCTCGGTTGAGGAGTTCCAGCCCTTGAGCGTGGTGTAGACGGGTTCGATGGAGCTGAAGCCGCGCATATCGGCGGGGATGGTGTCGGTAAGCTGGCCGTTGATGCGGTAGTGGGTGCAGACGGGGATATCGACGCACTCATCCATGACGTCCATCTTGGTGACGACGAGCCATTCCGTTCCGTTGATCATGTTGGAGTAGCGGAGCAGGGGGAGGTCGAGCCAGCCACAGCGGCGCGGGCGGCCGGTGACGGCGCCGTACTCCTTTCCGCGGGCGCGGAGGAGGTCCGCAGAAGAGTCGTTGATCTCGGTGGGGAAGGGGCCTTCGCCGACGCGGGTGACATAGGCCTTTGTGACGCCGATCACGGTGCCGATCTTTGTGGGGCCGACACCGGTTCCGGTTACGGCGCCGCCGGCGGTGGAGGAGGACGAGGTGACGAAGGGGTAAGTGCCGTGGTCGATATCGAGCAGGGCACCCTGGGCGCCCTCAAACATCACCTTCTGGCCGGAGCTGATGGCCTCGTTGAGGAGGACGGCCGTGTCGGTGACAAAGGGGGCAAGCTGCTCGGCGGCGCGGGCGTAGTCCTCGTACATCTGCTTGGGATCGAGGGGCTCGGTGCCGAAGAGGGCGTTGGCTATGGTGTTCTTTTCGTAGCAGGCGTTGTTGATATGGGTGCGGAGCAGATGCGAGTTGAGGAGGTCCACCACTCTGAGACCCGACCGGTGCATCTTGTCCTCGTAGGCGGGACCGATGCCGCGGGAGGTGGTTCCGATCTTGGTGCGGCCGGGGGCGTTCTCGGCGGCCAGCTCGATCATGCGGTGGTAGGGGAGGATGACCTGGGCGCGGTTGGAGACGAAGAGCTGGTTGTCGACGGGGAGGCCGGCTTCCTTGAGCTTCTTGACCTCGGAGAGGAAGGCCATGGGGTCGAGGACGACACCGTTGCCGATGACGCCCTTGGTCTCCGGCCGGAGGACGCCGCAGGGGATGAGCTGGAGGACGAACTTGCGGCCCTTGATGATGACGGTGTGCCCGGCGTTGTGGCCGCCGGCGTAGCGGGCGACGACGTTGAACTGCTCGGAGAGGACGTCGACGATCTTGCCTTTGCCTTCATCGCCCCATTGGGCACCAAGGATTACCGCAGATTTGCGTTGGGTCACGGGTAAGTCTGGCTCCGGGATATTGGATATAGGCGAGGCTGGAGAGCTTTGGCCCAAGGGTCATTTTATACCGGTGGGTGGGTTGGCGGCCGAAACGGTTTGCTTCCGAGAAGCCGCCTTGACGTTAGCGATCCGGACCGATAAGCTGGCAAGTGTACGAGAAGCCCGTTTCCCGTCCAGGCTTGCTAACGGTCCACGAATCGACCCGCAATGCGAGTTGTCCTTGCTAAGCTGTCGCGTGAAAATCGGACTGCCGCGTTAGTTCATGGCCTTATGCGACTGCGGGCGACTGTTATGCGAACGAATAGCGGTCGGGCTGAGAGGGCATCACCTGAGCAGCCTCCAAACCCCATAGGCAGCAATATGGCGCCTGCTGCGACGACTATAAGCCGCAGTCAGTAGCGTGGCATTTGGCGATCGCTCGGTCAGCTCTTTGCTCGCCACGTGCTCCGACTCGTCATGAGGTTGTCAGCCGGCAGTCCTTGGTCGACCAGGCCGATCCCGAAGCCGAAGACAGATTAGTGCCTCATGGGATTCCGTGACGGCCTGAGTAAATTGCCTCGGCGACATTATCGCCCAGCCGGCACAAGCTACTACTGGTCTACTTTCTCGACAGATGCCCGGATTTAGTCTCCATTAGTCGCGTCTCGTCAGTTGACGCTAAATCGGCTTTCTCTTGAAAGTCGTGAACCTCGGAACGGGTTGACGTTTTGAGAGGGCGGCAACCTCCTTACTGGGTCGAGATAAAGGAACGAACGGCTCACGATTCTCCATTGCCCTTTGCCGTCCTCTCACGGCCTCGCGTGGGTTAATCTTTACGAACCGATCCCTCCTTGTGCGAACGCACGTAAGAAAGTGTCCAGCACGAATAGCTGTCGAGCGCGGCGATAATCTTGTACTCACTGAAAAGGACCAATCAGGACGCCCCGCGCCTCAGTGGCCGCCAAGTCGGCTTATCGTACACTTGCCAGCCCACCGGCCACGGATTAGCACCGAGAAACGCGCTCCTGTTCATCGATGGCAGTACTGACGAGAAGCCGGCTTGTCAGGATGGATCCTGTGTTGCCTTTATCTAGCGTCCTCATGGTGACGCTGATACGAATCGGCCATTCGGTGAAATACGCTCGACCCCACCGTTCCAACTGCGAGCACACCCAGAGCGTATAGAAGGATGACAGAGCGAACCAGCCAATGTCGTCGCTTTGCCGATTTCGGCTCAGTGGGCTGGCTTACCCAAAGAATCTTGTAAAACTCTTCTTTCTGATGCCACAAGAGCAAGAGCAAAGACGCAAGGATGAAGATGGCTGTATTCTCCGCGCCCGGCCCTATCACATAGAAGATGTTGATGAGGATGATGTTGGCCATGATGGGCACCATCAGCACGGCGGCGAGCAGGGCTGTCTTGCGGAACAGCAGTAGCGAAGCCGCGAAGACCTGAATCAGACCCAGAATGTATTTGTACGCGTGCGAGTAGCCAAAGTAGTACCAGGTCAACGTGTAGCCATCGAGAGAGCCGATTGGTTTTTGTGCGACCCACGCAGGAACAGTGAGCTGATGGCCGGTGAGCTTGCTAAGCCCATAGAAATACATCAACCAGGCACACGCGTAGCGAAGCCAATCGAGATATCTGGGGTAGGGTCTCACGCCAACAAGCTAGCACTGTCCCGAACCATCGGTCACACAAAGTCGCCGCGACGCATGGACCTACAACCCACGAAGCGAGATCTGTAACGAGAAACGCGCTTATGGTGACTGAGGCGGTGTGCGACGGGTAAGGTGGGGTGGTGCTCGCTTCGTATGGTGGTCCTGAGGACGGGCAGCGGGTGGCTTCTATACTTTGGACAGATGTTGGCTGGGAGTCGCTCGCTGGGAGCGGCGGGCTGATGTGCTGGGCTTGAGGGGTGCTGATGGCTGCGTTGATGGATGCGATCGATGTGAAGCGGAAGATGGTGTTTGAGTTCGAGAACACGCCGTTTGCATGCCTGGAGGCGGAGGTGAACTCGCCGACGGCTCGGGGCGGGCAGACGCTGGTGCGCTTGAAGATGCGCAATCTGCTGACGAGTGCAGTGTTTGAGAAGACGTTCAAGGCGAACGACAAGTTCAAGGAACCGGACCTCCAGCTGGTGCCGGTCTCGTACCTTTACAGCGATGGCGATGGCTCACATTTCCTTGACCAGGAGAGCTACGAGACGCTGACGCTTTCGGGCGGGATGCTGGGGGATGCATTGGAGTTCCTGGTCGAGGGCGCGCTGCTGCAGATGCACAAGTACAACGGCAATCCGATCGGACTCGAGCTGCCGATCTTTGTGGAGCTCGCGGTCGCGTACACGGAGCCGGCGGTGCGTGGCGATACGTCGAGCGGTGGGACCAAGGTGGCGCGGATGGAGACGGGGCTGGAGATCCGGGTGCCGCTATTTATCAAGGAGGGCGAGAGGCTGAAGGTCTCGACGGAGAGCCGGGAGTTTGCAGGGCGGGCGTGAGGGTGCGTGATGGCGGGTGAGTTTCGGGCGGCGAAGGATCTGGCGGGGGAGCGGGTGCGCATGCGTTTTGCTGACGGTCACGAGGTGGTGGCGGTGCTTTTCAGCGCGACGACCGATACCGACGGAACGGAGCACCTGGTGTTTGGGGATGTGGAGTGGAGCTCGGAGACGGGGAGCTACGACGGCAGCGTTAACACGTGCTATTACGCGGATGGCAAGGCGCTGGTGGGTGTGGAGCGGGTGGATTGACCCAGGTGGTTGGGGGCGATGGGGGTGGGTGGTGGAGCGCCGATTGTGGTTTCAATTTCAGCGACGTGAGGTAACCTTTGCTTGCGCCGAGTTTAGCGAATAACGTGAGTTCGTTCTGGCGCAGCAGCACCCTTGTAGTCGAGATCTGGACTCCTCGTCTAAACGTGAGCAAAGAGGGACGGATATCTCTCTGACGATGCCGATTCGGTTGTACGTGAGGGCATGCTGAATACTGAAACGTCGATGTCGCTGGTACCGCACGCTGTGTGCTGGGCGGCTGCTCCAAGGCTGATCTGGACGATGGTTGTCACCAACCTGATCACCTTTCTGAGCTATGTGACGATTTGCCTGACCCTGCTGTACATGGTGAGGCGAACCGGTCGAGTGATTGCGCGGGACTGGGCGTACTTCCTGGTGGGATTTGCGCTGTTTATCGTGGCTTGCGGGACGACGCATCTGCTGGAGGTCGTGACGACGTGGGTTCCGGTGTTCTGGGTGAACGCGTGGACGAACCTGGTGACCGCGGTGCTTTCGGCGTCTGTGGCGGTAATGCTGATACGCCGGGCGAAGCGGATATCGTTTGGGATCGACGATTACGCGAGCCGGCTGGCGGCTACTGAGGACGAGAAGCTGCAGATGAAGGAGCGCGTGTTTGCGGCGCAGAAGATCGACGAGTGGAGCAAAGTTTCGACGATCGTGAGCCACGAGATCCGGAGTCCGCTCGAGGCGATCCAGAATGTGCTTTACCTGATCCGTGGGTCGGAGGGGGTTTCGGGCGAGGTATGCGATCTGGCCGAGGCGGCGGGGGGCGAGGTTTCGCGGGTCCTGGCAATCTCGGGGTCGGCGCTGTCGTTTTTCCGGCAGACGACGGAGCCTGAGCCGACGGACCTCCATCTGGCGGCAAGGTCCGTGGTGCTGCTGGTGCGGCCGCTGATCGAGGCGAGGTCGATTGCGTTTGGGATCGAGGCGAAGGGCGACTGCGTGGTGGAGGCGCTGCCCGGGGAGACGCGGCAGGTGCTGTTGAACCTGATTCGAAACGCGTGCGAATCGATTACGCACGATGGGGCGAAGGTGACGGTGCGGATAACGGGCCGGGCGGACGGGGTGGAGATCGAGGTCGCGGACGAGGGATCGGGGATCGCGCCGGAGGTGCTGCCGACGCTGTTTCAGTTTGGGATGAGTACCAAACGGGAGAAGGGCAACGGCATGGGGCTGTGGACGGTGAAGCACATCGTTGAAAAGCACGGGGGCGATGTGCGGGTGGTATCGACGCCCGGTGCAGGGACACGGTTTACGTTGCGGTGGCCACGGCCGTACCGGGGACTTTTGGAGATGCCGGGACAGGTGGCCCAGCTCTGGGGAGCTGCAGGGGACTGAGTCTTTCCGGTGTTCCGGGGCGGTGGGCTGGGTGAGAGGGGGCAGGAGAGCGGCGGGATGCACGGATCTCCTGCCCGGTGTTGCGGGCCTACGGGTTAGTGGCGGTCGTGACCCCAGTCGTGGTGATCGCCGTGATCTTCACGATCCCAGTGGCCTTCGTGCACGACCCAGCCGCGGTCGTAGTGGTCGTAATGTGGGTGGGTCCAGTACGCACCGGCGTAGGGTGGACGCTGCCAGCGACCCGGAACCCAGATATAGCGGCCGCCGACCCAGTTCCAGTAGCCGTCGGTCCAGACGAAGCCGGCACCGGGCATTGGCGGAGCGACCTCATAACGAAGCGGCGGTGGCGGGGTGCCGATGTAGACGCCGACCTGGGAGAAGGCTGGGGCTGCGAGAGAGCAGGTAAGAAGGCTTGCTGCGATCCATTTTGCTGTCTTTGAAGTCATGGTTGAGCTCCTCTTGCGAAGTGCTGGAGTGAGTTCCCGGGCCCCTCGTGTTGCTCGTTCCCAGGGCACCGTCGGAACCGCTCTCCACACCCATTACAGACAGGATTTAGGCTCAAGAGTTGCGGAGGGAGTTGCGGTGCCAGAGTTGCCTGAGGTGGAGACGGTTGCAAACGGGGTTGACGTCCGGGTGCGTGGCCAAAGGATTGTTTCGGTGTGGACGAGCGGGAAGCCGCAGACGTTCAAGAGTGCCGAGAGCGAGATCGAGGAGGTGCTGACGGGGGCACGGATTGACCGGGTGAGGCGGGTCGGAAAGACGATCGTGATGTCGCTGGGGCGAGTTGGGGCTGCCAGGAGCGAAGCAAACCCTCCACCTCCTGCGCCTCAGCGCGCAAAGGCGCCTGCCGGGCACCAGGAGCGTGGCGAAGAACGACAGCAACAAGAGCATTGGGGAGTTCGCTGATGGTGCGGGGCCTGTGGCTGGCGAATTTCTTGTACACCTGGGGATGACCGGGCGGCTGCTGGTGAGTTCGGCGGAGGTACCGCTGCCGGCGCATACACACGCGGTGCTGCGGCTGGCGGACGGGCGAGAGGTTCGGTTTGTGGATCCGCGGCGGTTTGGGCGGTTATCCGTGAAGAGGATGGAGGTGGAGGGAGAATATGCGGGGCCGGGCCTCGAGCCGCTGACGGTCTCGGCGGAGGAGTTTCGGGGGTTGTTTCGTGGGCGCAAGGTGGCGATCAAGGCGGCGCTGCTGAATCAGTCGCTGCTGCACGGGGTGGGCAATATCTACGCCGATGAGGCGCTGGCGCGGGCGGGGGTGAGGCCTAGGCGACCGGCGGGACGGTTGACAAGGGTGGAGTCTGCGCGGCTGCACGGGGCGTTGCAGGAGGTGCTACGGCGGGCGATCGAGCTGGGCGGGTCATCGGTGTCGGACTACGTTGATGCAGATGGGGTGCGAGGGTTCTTTCAGCTGGAGCACCGGGTGTATGGGCGCGGAGGCGAGGCCTGCCGAGTGTGCGGAACGGCGATCAAGAAGATCGTTGTGGGAGGCAGGGGGACGCACTTCTGTCCCCGTTGCCAAAGATAGGTGCTCGGGCGGCAGTTCAGGGCTGGGGCTTGGTACTGTCGATGGCCATGCGGAGGTCTTTCGGATCGGCGAGATCGGGGAGCGGAACCAGCCTTTGGCGAGAAGAGATGATGGCAGCTGCGATGCGGTAGCTCGATCTGCCCTGGAGCTGCGCGTTCTCGTAGAGCGTGGCCTGGCTGGCGGCCGGAGCTGTGGCGTGAGTTGTGAAGCGGACGGCGTTGTCGTCAGTCTTGCTCCAGCGGCCGAGGCGGGACACGGCGAGGCTGGAGAGCTCCAGGTGCGGGATGCCGTGCTTTCCGGTGCGGAGGAGGGTGGCGCGTACTTCCGCGTACTCGCCGTCAGGGGTGAGGAGAACAAGGTTCAGGGGATCTGTCCCGAACTGATCGGCGGAAAAGCGATGCCACGAGGGAGGGGTGCTGTAGATCCAGAAGGGGTCGATGGCGGGCTGCTGCGCTGGTGAGGCGATTGGGAGGAGATTGAGCAACAGGACAGAGGCGATGGGGGCGAGCGTTCGCATGTGGGACGAGTATAGGCGGCGCTAGCGGGGGATGCGCAGCGGTTCCGAGCACCCGGGAATCTCCTGTGCCTGCGGGATGGTGAGGAGTTTGCCGCGGGGGAGAAAGGTGAGGCGTTCGCGCTTGCCGTCCGCTTCGCGGAGGGTGAGGGTGACCTCGCGTTCGGGGTTGCCGTTCCAGAGGGAAAAGCCGCCGAGCTGCTGGCCATCGCGGACACCGGCCTGCCATGCGTTGCTTCCCTGCTGCACGCCATGGACGATGCCGGAGCGGTGGAGGGAGGCGGGGTCGAAGCCCAGGTTGAAGGTCCAGGCGGACTGGTCGCTGAAGGCAACGCACTCCCCGAGGCTGGTGCTCACGATCGGGACGGAGTCGCCGTGGAGGGCGAAGGCCCGGAGCTGGGCGACGGTGGGTGGGTCGACGAAACGAGCCGCGGTGCGAAAGATGCGATCGGCAGTGAGAGGCTCGGAGCGTTCGGCGCGAAGGGCGAGCATGAGGTCGGTAAGGGTGTGGCGGCCGGAGCTTTGGCGATGGATTTCGGAGGAGAGCCAGAGGGCGATGACAGCGCCGCGGAGGTAAGGCTCCTGGTAGGCGAAGAGATCGGAGGCGGGCAGCTGCTGGAGCTCGGCGTTGGTGGCGTGGATCTCCGGGGAGAGCAGGTAATCGCGAATGGTGTTGTTCAGGCGGGCCAGGTACCCAGGCCTGGTGAGGAGGCCTGCGCGTTCGAGAACGGCATCCTGGTAGAAGCGGGTGAAGCCTTCGCCGAACCAGGCGATCTGCTCGGTATCTCCGACCGAGCCGAGGCCGGTGGGGTTCCACTCGTGGAACGCTTCGTGCGCGAGGAGGGAGGCGGTGTCGTCAGTGAAGGATGCGCGGTCCGAGAGGAAGAGGTTGGAGATGTTGGTGAAGCCGCTGCCGCCGCCGCCGGAGTTGGGATCGTCGTAGGGGGCGATGACGATGGCGTAGAAGGGGATGGCGGTGTCGTGCCAGAGCTCGCGCTCAGAGATGAGGATACTTTGGGCCGCGTCGGCAAGGCGCTCCGTGGGGAAGTCCCACTGGCCGTGGAGGGCGAGGAGGACGGGACGGCCTTCGACGGTTAAGGGAACCGCGTTGAAGTCGCCACCGGTGAAGAGGGCGTTGCGAACATCGGACCAGTGACCGGTGAAGTGCTGATGCGTGTCGGTGCCGAAGCTGGTGACGATGGTCTGCCTGGCCGGGAGATTGGACCAGGTGAAGGAGACCTCTGCCAGGTCATCGCCGGGGATGTTAGGGGTGACGAGGCCGTTTTCGCCCGTGAACTCGAATAACTGAGGGGAGAGTATGGCGCGGTGCTCAAAGGGGTGGCGGAGTGGACCGGACCAATCCTGCGAGAGGTCGTAGCTGATAGTGATGGGACCGGGGCGGCGGGCCTGGAGGAGCCACCTTGCAGGGCTATGGGTGGGAGTGAGGATGGCTCCGGGTGAGGCGGTGGCGAGCGATGAGACGGCCCGGTAGAGCTCGGTCTGACCGGCCCATTGCGAGGGAAGAAGGAGGAGCTCTGTGCCGGGGTGGCGGATGGAAAGCTGCAGGGTGACGTGGATGCGGGAGGGATCGCGGAGGTCAAAGTTGTACTGAAGCTCATGCGCCTCCGCCGACACCACGGTCGCGTGGCAGAACGAGACTACGGCGATGAGCAGGGAGAGGAAGATCTTCACGGACAGCAGGCCTGGGGTGATTGGCTAAGTTGGTTTGACAGCTACGTTTCTTTGTTTTGGGAAGATGGTAGTCTGCGCTGCGGGCGATGGCTACGGAACTGTGGTTTGGGGTACCTGGGAAATGGGGTTCGCTGGGTAGTTACCCTGTTCTACTGCGGTCTTATGCGTGAGGGCCTACTCATCTTTGGTGCGTTTGATAGACTCCGCTGCGAGATAGCGCCGGTTCGAAGCGGGCGTTATCTGCGGTTGTGGTTCTCGAGTCTCCGGAGTTCCGGACGGGAGAGTCTCTGTGGGCGCTGGGACGCTGAAAGCCGTTGTCCTGCTTGGGCTGATAGTCATGGCTCTCGTGCTTATCGACCGCCGATGGAAGACCGTTAGACACTTTCTTGGGGAGGAGGCTGCCCCATTCAACCTGGCGCTGGTGCGGGTGGTGGTGTTCTCGCTGGTGTTGATCGACTATTCGCCGGAGCGCCTGATGGCATTTGCACGGCTGAATGCGGCGCTTGTGGTGGGGCCGGTGGGGTGGGGGCCGGTAGCTGCGCATCTGCCGCGTGGGCCAGTGATTCTTGCGACGTTGTATCCGCTGTTTGTCGTGTTTACGCTGTGTGCGATTGCGGGGGCCTGGTTTCGGTGGAGCTCGGTGTTGTCCACGGTGATGGCCTTTTATCTGTTTACGCTGCCGCAGCTTTGGGGAAGGATCAATCACGAGCATCACGTGGTGCTATTTGCGGCATTGCTTTCGGTCGCTCCAAGTGCTGATGCGATGTCGGTGGACGCCTGGAGGCGGTGGCGGAGAGGTGAGAGCGTGCCGGATCCCCTGATTCCCACGCGGCGACATGGCGCGCCCCTGATGGTGATGATGGTTCTCTTGTCGCTGGCATATCTGTTTCCGGGGATATGGAAGGTGAGCCGGGCCGGGATGCAATGGTTTTCGGGCGAGAACATGCGGCTCTTCGTGCTCTATAAGCTGCAGGAGGGTTCGATGTCGGGGCTGCAGATTTGGGTGACGTCCCGGCCCAGCTTCCTGCTGTTGGGGGCAGTGTTCGGTGTGGTCTTCGAGCTGGGGTTTGTGTTTCTGATTCTTTGGCGGCGAACGCGCATGATCGCAGTGCTGGCCGGGGTGGGATTCCATGTGTCTGTGTCGCTGCTGATGGGGATCTACTTCTTTACGCTGCAGGCCTGCTACGTGGTCCTGGTGGATTGGTCGGCATTGCTCGGCGGCCAGAGGCGTGAGGTGGCCGTAGGGGAGCGGAGGATGCCGCGCGCGTTTTGGGCGTTGTCGGCTTTGTTTGTGGCGGGGATGTTGGCGGCAGGGGTGACGCGCACGATCGAGGCTTGGCCGCTGGCGTGTTATCCCACGTTTGATGAACGGCCTGGGCGGATCTTCCACTCGCTTCGGATGGAGGCTGTGGACCGGAGCGGGCGGACGTACCGAGACGACCTGACCTTTGACCGGACGTTGGCGAGGCGGTACACGACGGATCGGTGGCGGGCGATGACGCTGGCGGAGATCGCTCCTGGGAAGTCGTATCCGCAGGGCCGGGCAGATGCGCTGGTGCGACTGTGGGCGGCGGAGTACGGGCATGCGGAGGGTTTGCGCGCGGATCTCTTCTGGGATGCTCATGACGTGGATGCCCTGGGTGCTCCCGCCATGAGCAGTGTGCCGATCGCGAGCGTGTTTTTGCATGACTGAGCCTCAGCGGACCTGAGGAGGCGGTTGCGCGTTGGCTCGCCTGGAAGGTTCTCTGGCAGTTGCCGAGGGAGCGGGGACAGGCCTTACAATATCTTTGCTATGGCTCCGTTGATCGCACCCAAGAAGCGGTTTCGGCACGGGCGCCGCGATCGCGGCCGGTGCTGACGGACTGTTGCCCTCTTCCTCCCCGAAATTTTGTTAAGCTTTGATCGTTCCGCACGAGCGCTGTTTAGGGCGTATCGGGTGTGAGCGCCTGCCGCTCCCGTAATAGGGATGCCCCGGAGATACAAGTACATGCCTGCCGAACTGAATACGCAGCACCCTGATTCATTCCATAGCGCCGCTACTCTGAGCTCTGGCGGCAAGACGGTTCACCTGTACCGATTGGACGCCCTGAAGGCTGAGGGGATCGATGTGGCGCGGCTGCCTTATTCGCTCCGTGTGCTGCTTGAGAATCTCTTGCGCAACGAGGATGGGCGGACTGTGACGGCGGATGACATCCGCTTTCTGGCGCGGTGGGAGCCGGGGGCGGAGCCTTCGCGCGAGATTGCATACATGCCCGCGCGCGTGCTGATGCAGGACTTCACGGGTGTGCCGGCGATTGTGGATCTGGCCGCGATGCGGGATGCAATGCGTGAGCTGGGCGGCGATCCGGAGAAGATCAACCCACTGCAGCCGGCGGAGCTGGTGATCGACCACTCGGTGCAGGTGGACGAGTTTGGGTCGGCGCAGGCGTACGACATGAATGCGGCGCTGGAGTTCCAGCGGAATCGCGAGCGGTATGCGTTTCTGAAGTGGGGGCAGACGGCGTTTCGGAACTTCTCGGCGGTTCCGCCGGGCATGGGGATCTGTCACCAGGTGAACCTGGAGTACCTGGCCCGGGTGGTGTTTACTACGTTGCCGGGAGCGGACGGCCTGGAGACGGCGTATCCGGACACCCTGGTGGGGACGGACTCGCACACGACGATGGTGAATGGCCTGGGCGTGCTGGGCTGGGGAGTGGGCGGGATCGAAGCCGAGGCCGCGATGCTGGGGCAGCCGGTGAGCATGCTTGTGCCACAGGTTGTGGGTTTCCGATTGACGGGCAAGCTGCGGGAGGGAACTACCGCGACGGACCTGGTGCTGACCGTGACGGAGATGCTTCGGAAGTTCGGGGTGGTGGGTAAGTTCGTGGAGTTCTACGGGCCTGGGATCACAGAGCTGCCGCTGGCGGACCGGGCGACGATCGCGAACATGGCTCCGGAGTACGGGGCAACGTGCGGGATCTTTCCCGTCGACAAGGAGACGCTGAACTACCTGCGCCTTACGGGACGGACGGAGGAGCACATCGCGCTGTGCGAGGCGTACTTCCGTGAGCAGGGGATGTTTCACACGGCTGATGCACCGGAGGCGGTATACACGGCAACGCTCGCCTTGGACCTGGCAACGGTGGAGCCGAGTGTGGCGGGACCGAAGCGACCGCAGGACCGGGTGCTGCTTTCGAAGACGCCAGAGAGCTTTGCGAAGCTCCTGCCTTCGCTGCAGGGACCGAACGCGAACCAGCGTGCCGAGCGGCAGATGGTTCGGTGGGAGGGTGAGGGTGGGCATGCGAGCGCGACGGGTGATGTGACGGATGGTCCTGGGGTGCCGGCACCGGCTGTGCCGGGCAGGGTGCAGGTGATCTCGACGACCCACAATGATCTGCCGCCGGTGATTCAGCAGCCGCTGATCCACGAGCCGCAGACAACTGTTAAGGAGCGGTTTGGTCTGGATCCTGAGCCCTATCTTCGCGACGGATCGATCGTGATTGCAGCGATCACCTCGTGCACAAATACATCGAATCCGTACGTGATGATCGGCGCGGGCTTGCTGGCGAAGAAGGCCGTGGAGAAGGGTCTGCGAACCCCGCCGTGGGTGAAGACGTCGCTGGCGCCGGGGTCGAGGGTGGTGACGGACTACTACGTCCGATCGGGCCTGCTTCCGTACCTGGATCAGTTACGTTTTCAGGTAGTCGGGTACGGATGCACGACGTGCATCGGCAACTCGGGGCCACTGCCGACGGACGTATCGCAGGCGATCGAGGAGCATTCACTGGTCGCGGTGAGTGTGCTCAGCGGAAATCGTAACTTCGAAGGTCGCATATCGCCGGATGTGCGTGCGAACTACCTGATGAGCCCACCGCTAGTGGTGGCGTATGCGTTGGCCGGACACATCGAGCATGATTTTGCGAAGGATCCGCTGGGGCGCGGGAGAGACGGCAAGCCGGTCTACCTCCGGGATATCTGGCCGACGCAGAAGGAGGTCTCGGACACTGTGCAGGCATCCATTGATTCGGAGATGTTTCGGGCACAGTACGCGACGGTCTCGGACGGGGACCAGAACTGGCGGCAGTTGAAGTTTCCTTCAGGCGAGACGTATGGGTGGGAGGCGGACTCGACGTATATCCGGAAGGCGCCGTATTTCGATGGGATGCCGGCGACGCCCGCGGAGGTCAAGGAGATCGTGGGTGCGCGGGTGCTCGCGGTGCTCGGTGACTCGGTGACAACGGACCACATTTCGCCGGCAGGATCGATCAAGCAGAACGGGCCGGCGGGCAAGTACCTGACGGATCATGGTGTGCCTCCGAACGAGTTCAACAGCTATGGGAGCCGGCGTGGCAATCACGAGGTGATGGTCCGCGGAACCTTTGCGAACGTGCGGCTGAGGAACAAGTTGGCGCCGGGAACAGAAGGCGGCGTGACGCGGCTGTTACCGGAGGATGTGCCGATGTCGATCTATGACGCCTCGGTAGAGTATGCGAAGCGCGGGACACCGCTGGCGATTCTCGCAGGTAAGGAGTATGGGTCGGGCTCGTCGCGGGACTGGGCGGCGAAGGGTCCGCGGCTGCTGGGGATCCGGTTTGTCATCGCGGAGAGCTATGAGCGTATCCACCGGTCGAACCTGGTGGGAATGGGGATCTTGCCGCTGCAGTTCCTGCCGGGGCAGAATGCTGAGTCGCTCGGGTTGTCGGGCGAGGAGGTCTTCAAGGTCGGTGATGCGCCCGGGCAGTTGAAGGCGATGCTGGACGGGAAGTTTGCGGGCGGTAAGACCATAACCGTTGTCGCGGAATCGGACCTGGGTAAGACAACGGAGTTCGAGGCCATGGTGCGAATCGATACGCCGCAGGAGATCCTGTACTACCAGCATGGCGGGATTCTTCAGTACGTTCTGCGGCAGTTGGCGGGTAAGGCGTAGCGGAGATCTGAACGGGTTACAAATGGTTGCTCTGCCCGGGAGCTTTCCCGGGCAGAGCAACGTTCCTGTGAGGTCACGCGCCGACGAGCGAGCGAACTTTGCCCCAGACCCACTGAGGCATGACCACGCGAGCCATATGGGACCGGAGCTGCTCGTACGTGGCGAAGCCCATGGCGTAACCGCAGAGCAGGCGAAGCAGTTCGGGGTCAGACTTGGCGCGGCGCATAAGGGAGTCGACGCGTCCGGGTTGGGTAAAGAGGCGTCGCTGGATCTGCACGGAGTGGCGGAGTTCGCCACCGATCTCGCGCTCCCATGCGGCCTGATAGCTTGAAAGCTGGCGGGCGTCGAAGCGAGTGGCGCGAACTGCTGCGATGACAGCATCGGCCGCGAGATCGCCTGAGACCATCGCGAAGTAGATGCCCTCGGCGGAGAAAGCATTGACCATGCCAGCGGCGTCTCCGGCCAGCAAGACACGGTCGGCGTAGGTGGTGTCCATGGGGCCGGTGATGGGGATTGGGAAGGCGCGGTAGTTCTCGGGACGGCTTGTGCCGGAGGCGAATCCGCGAGCCTTCATCTGCTCGACGAATGCGAGGTGGTGCTCTTTCGCGCGACCGCGGACGTGCTCGACGAAGTACTCAGGGCCGGAGCCGAAGCCGAGATTGATGTGAGTTTCCTTGGGAAATATGTAACCGTAACCGTAGCTTGATTGGAGGGTGAGAAGGAGGGTGACGCGGTCTTTGTATTGGGTGTCGAGCTCCGCATAGGGCGTCTCTTCCATCATGTCGACGGCGTACTGGCCATGAATCTCGCCGGTGCGGAGGCCGGAGAGTCGGGCGATGACGGAGTTGGCGCTGTCGGCGCCGATGACGATGCGGGCGTGGAAGTCGCGGCCGTCCGCGGTCAACAGGTGGGCCGCCTCAGAGTCTGTGACCATTCCGGTTACGGTTGCTCCCAAGGCGACGTCGACGAGGGCTGAGGCGCGCCGGAAGAGGGCGTCGTCGAACTCGATTCGGCGGACGAGATAAAGGATGGCGGTGCCGTTCGGATCGGTGTACTCCATGCCGGTGCCGTCGGGGCTTTCGAGGTACATCTTTGAGAGGGCGTTGACGGAGATGGTGTCGAGGATCTCGCGGAGGTGCGGGAGACGGGCGAGGGCACGGGCGGTGATGCCGCCGCCGCAGGGCTTTTCGCGTGGGAAGGCTTTGGCCTTTTCGAGGAGAAGGACGCGCAGACCAGCGGCCCCGAGCTTGAGCGCCGCGGTGGATCCGGCGGGGCCTGCGCCGACGATCGCGACATCGTAGAGGCTCATCAGTTGGTGGTCTCAACGAGGAACTGCTCGAGCTTGCCGTCGGCCATGATGTAGGTAGACAGATTGACTATCTTGCCGGAGGCGTAGGTGACGGAATAGCCGCGGTAGGTCATGCCTCCGCGAAGGGCGGACCCAGAGGGCTTGAAGGTGGTGATGGCGCCGAGTGGGGAGAGGCTGGTCTGAAAGTCGCGCATAGTGTCAGGGGAGAAGTAGAACTGGAGGTCCGAGGTGAGGGCCGAGCGATCGAGCTTGCCCTGCGCCAGGCCGGTGAGGATGGCGCGGGCCTGGCCGGTGGCGGCCTGGTCGGCGGCGGCGTTGCCGGAGGTCGAGGTCAGAAGAAGCGGGGCGACGGCATGCGCGATGGCACTGGCCGCCGAGCTGGCCTCCTGATTGGTGAGGACAGCGATGGCGACCCTGTCGTCAGGGTAGATGGTGTTCTGGGCGACAAAGCCGCCGACCTCGCCGGAGTGAGAGATCTCGCGGTGGCCGTCGCGGGTGCGGACGTCGACCGCGAGACCGTAGTGGCTGCCGGTGCCATCCTTCAGTTTGACCTCAGTCTCAAAGGCCGTATAGCTGGCGGGCTTGAGGAGCGACTGATCGATGATGCTGATGTCCCAGGTCAGTAGGTCGGCGACGGGCATGGCGAGGGTGGCGTCGCCGAAGTACCAGCCAGGGGCTTCGAGGATGGCGGGGCGGAGTGGGGCGAGGGCGTTGCGCATGTAGCCCTGCGGTTCAACACGGTTGCGGTCGGTATCGAGGTTGATCGCGTCCTTGAGGACGAGAGGTTGAAGGACGCGGGTCGAAAGGAACTGCCAGAAGGGCATGCCGCTAACCTTCTCCACGATGAGGGCGGCGAGAACGAAGTTGGTGTTGCTGTACTGCCATTTCGTGCCCGGCTCGAAGTCGAGGGGTTTGCCGGCCCACTCGCGGACGACGGTGAGGGGGTCGACGGGCTTGGTCCAGGCGGGAATGGTGTAGTCCTGCGGGGCGTAGTCGGAGTAGCCGCTGGTGTGGGAGAGGAGCATGCGTACAGTGATGTCGGTGGCGCGCGTGAGGTCGGGGTACCAGCGGGAGACGTGGTCGTCGAGCGACATCTTGCCGTCTTCGACGAGGAGGAGGACGCAGGCGGCGGTGAACTGTTTCGAGATGGAGCCGACGGGGTAGTGCATAGCGGGGGTGGCGGGGAGCTCCGGCTCCAGGCGGGCTTTGCCGTAGGCGGTGGTGTAGAGGATGCGGCCGTTCTGGACGATGCCGAGGGCGGCGCTGGGGACGCCGGTGTTTGCCATGACCTCGGCAGCGGCGGCGTCGACCCGGGACTTGAGGTCGGGGGAGATCTGGGCCAGAGAAGGGAGAGCGAGGGCGAGGGCTGCGGCCGTGAGGAAGGCTGATCGAGCGAGTGCGGTGAGGCGCATGTTGTCAGTATCGCTGGGATTGGGATTTCGAGCGATCTCTGGTTGAGGTTAGGGGATGTGTGTGCGGGTGAGGTCTTCGCAAATCTCCCAGAGGCGCGCGGCGGCCCTGGTATCGCGGGCCTGTTCGGCGATCTTTGCGGGGCCCACGTCTCCGCCGCGGGTTTCCTGAAAACCTTGCGGGCCGTAGTACCCGCCGCTCTTGGCATCTGGGGCCGTGGCGGCGAAGAGGGTGGGGAGGGCACCCTCCTCATCGGAGTTGAGGAGGAAGCCGATGGCGTGGCCGGCCCAGCGGCGGAGGGTCCGTTGGAGGGAACCGTGGTCGCCGACCTGGAAGAGGTTGGTGTTGGCGACACCGGGGTGGGCGGCAATGGAGAGGATAGGGCTGCGTTGGGCGCGGAGGCGGCGGTCCAGCTCGAAGGAGAGCATGAGGTCCGCGAGCTTGGATTGCCCGTAGACCTTTTGGGGGGCGTAGCCGCCGTGGTACTGGAGGTCGGTGAAGTGGATCCTGGCGCGTTTGTGGGCGATGGAGGCGACGAAGACGATGCGGGGGGGCACGGGGGTGGAGCTGGCGGCACGGGTGAGAGCGGGGAGGAGGTGGGCGGTGAGGGCGAAGTGGCCGAGGACGTTGGTGCCGAACTGGAGCTCGAAGCCGTCCCTGGTCTGGAGGCGCCTGGGCGGGGCGTAGACGCCGGCGTTGTTGATGAGGAGGTGGAGGGGGGCTTCGCGGGCGAGCTCGCGTTGGGCGAAGTCGCGGACGGAGGCGAGGTCGGCGAGGTCGAGAGGGCTGAACTCGACGGTGGCGGAGGGGACGGCCTCCCGGATGCGGCTCACGGCGGCCTCGCCCCGGGCTGCGTCTCGTGAGGCGATGACGACGTCCGCCCCGTGTCGGGCGAGCTCGAGCGCGGTGGGCAAGCCGATACCGCTGTTGCCTCCGGTGATGATGGCTCGCCGGCCGGTCTGGTCGGGGATGTTGTCGGCGGTCCAGCGGCTGCTGCTCATGGGAGGTCTGATGCGGGGAGGCCCCCTCCCCGTACATCGGTGACAAAGTATTCGATCGAGGTGTCTTAGGTCCGGACCTGCGATGGTGAAGTCCGGGGTTGGTGTGCGACGGGCCAGCAGGAGAGGTGGCCTGGGCGCCGACGCTGCCAAGGGACTAAGACCATGATAGCTGGTGGAGGGGGGTGATTGCGTCAGGTGCGCGTTAGCCCGTTAGCGAGTCAGCAGGTTAGCGGGGTTAGCAGTTGGCGAGTCAGCTAGTTAGTGGACTGCCGCGCGGGAGTGTGTGGAAAGGCGCGGCTACACTGGGCGGTATGCATCTTCCGCTGTTTACGGTGCTGGTGTTTCTGGGCTCGATTGCCGCGGGGCTGCTCGGGGCGATGACGGGGCTGGGCGGCGGGGTGGTGCTGACGCCGATGCTGACGATTCTGTTTCACGTCGATATCCGGTATGCGATGGGTGCGTCGTTGATCTCGGTGATTGCGACGAGCTCCGGGGCGGCGGCGGCGTATGTGCGGGAGGGCTACTCCAATGTGCGGATCGGGATGTTCCTGGAGGTGGCGACGACGCTGGGAGCACTGTGCGGCGCGTACCTTTCGGCACGGGTGCCGACGCGAGGGTTGACGGTGATCTTCGGGGCGGTGCTGCTGTATTCGGCCTACCTTTCGTGGGAGCAGAGCCGGCGGGTGGGAGGGCCCGGTCCGACGTTGACGGAGGCGGCGCGTCTGCGCTCGGACCGGCTGGGGCTGTCGGGCTCGTTTCCGTGTGATGGGGGTCGGCAGAGCTACCAATCCGACCGGGTGGCGGGCGGGTTTGCGACGATGTTCGGGGCGGGGACGCTGTCGGGGCTGCTGGGGATCGGGTCGGGAGCGGTGAAGGTGCTGGCGATGGACCGGATCATGCGGCTGCCGTTCAAGGTTTCGACGACGACCTCGAATTTCATGATCGGAGTGACGGCGGCGGCTTCGGCCGGGATCTACCTCCATCGCGGGTATATCGATCCGGGGCTCGCCTTTCCGGTGATGCTGGGGGTGCTGGCGGGGTCGCTGCTGGGGGCGCGATACCTCCTGAAGGCAAAGGTTTCGATGCTGCGGACCCTGTTTACGCTGGTGATCCTGGCGCTGGGGGTGGAGATGATTGTGAGTGGATGGAGGGGACATGGCGGGTGACGGGACGAGTTCGCGGCCGCCGCTGAGCGATACGGCGATGGAGGTGGGCATGGGCCGGCTGCTGCAGGTGGGCGTGCTGCTGGCTTCGGCGACTGTGCTGGTGGGCGGGGTGCTGCTTCTCTGGGCGGGCGGGGAGAGGGTGGTGAGCTACCGGACCTTTGCCGGCGAGCCCGGAGCCCTGCGGAACTGGGCTGACTTGCTGCGGGGCGCGGCGCACGGTGAGGCCGCGGCAGTGATCCAGGTTGGGGTGCTGCTGCTGATCGCTACGCCGGTGGCGCGGGTGGTCTTTGCGTTGGTGGCGTTTGCGCTGAAGCGGGACCGATTGTATGTGGGCGTGAGCCTGCTGGTACTGACGATTCTGCTGGTGGAGCTGTTCTGGGTGGGTTGAGGCGCGTTTGCGGTGGGGGTGTTGCGGGGTTGGGGCTGGGTTTGGAATCAGCTTTGAGCTGTAAGCTTCGAGCGGTCAGCTTTGCGGCGGGATAACCGGGTCGCCGGTAGCGGATTTAGGGCGGGCTACGGCGGCTTCGATGCCGGCATTCACGCGGGCTTCGGCGAACTCGGCGGTGACGCGTATGCCGTTGAGGATGGCCTTGTCGTTGGAGGAGCCGTGGCCGACGATGCAGACGCCGCGGACGCCAAGGAGGGGGGCGCCGCCGTACTCGGTGTAGTCGAGGCGTTTTTTGAAGCGCTTGAAGGCTTTGAGGGAGAGCAGGGCGCCGATCTGCGAGGTGACGGTGGAGCGCAGGCTTTCTTTGAGGGAGGAGCTGACGAGCTTGACGAGGCCTTCACCGGTCTTGAGGGCGACGTTGCCGACGAAGCCGTCGCAGACGATGACGTCGGCGTGGCCGTTGAAGAGGTCGCGGCCTTCGACGTTGCCGATGAAGTTGAGGGTGGAGGCGCGGAGCAGGGGAAGGGTTTCGCGGG
Source organism: uncultured Acidobacteriaceae bacterium (assembly GCA_963850375.1). Lineage (GTDB taxonomy): Bacteria > Acidobacteriota > Terriglobia > Terriglobales > Acidobacteriaceae > Edaphobacter. The sequence continues at coordinate 827,644 of CAWKKV010000002.1, forward strand.
TCTGGGCGTTGCCCTTGGAGTCTTCTTCGCCGATGGAGAGGAGGCCGACGCGAGGGCGGGCGATGTGGAGGACGTTGCGGGCGTAGAGGTCGCCCATGAGGGCGAACTGCACGAGGTGCTGGGGGTCGGAGTCGACGTTGGCGCCGACGTCGAGCAGGAGGGAGGGGTTGCCGTTGGTGGTGGGGAGGATGGTGGCGAGCGCTGGGCGATCGATGCCGGAGAGCATGCCGAGGACCATCTTGGCGGTGGCCATGGCGGCGCCGGTGTTGCCGGCGGTGAGGAAGCCGGCGGCTCGGCCTTCGCGGACCATCTTGAGGCCGACACGCATGGAGGAGTTGCGTTTGGAGCGGACGGCCAGCGCGGCCTTTTCGTCCATGCCGATCCACTCGGAGGCGTGGACGATGTGGATGGGGAGCTGTTCGCCCGCGAGGGCATCGTCGAGCAGGGGACGGAGGCGGTCTTCGGGGCCGACGAGGTGGACGCGGACGTCGAGTTGACGGCACGCAGCAATGGCCCCGCGAATCTCAGATTCGGGGGCCTTGTCGGAACCCATCCCGTCTACGGCGATGTCAATCGGCATCTAGGGCGTTCTTGGGGCGATGAAGGGAAGGCTAGCTGGCTTCTTTGACTGCAAGGATCGAGCGGCCCTTGTACTCGCCACACTTGCGGCAGGCGCGGTGCGGGAGTTTACGCTCGTGGCAGTTGGGGCACTCGGAGAGGCCGGTGGGGGTGAGGAAGTCGTGGGAGCGGCGCTTGGCGGTGCGTTGCTTGGAGTGGCGCCGTTTTGGATTAGGCATTGCAGTATCCCTTTCGAATCAGACCGTCGGCGAGTGCGTCCTGCTGGGGCGCGTGCGCGATCGGGGAGAGCTTGGCGGTACGAGAAACTCAGGCGGGTGCTTATCTGCCGTCTTTTCCGGTGAGCTCCTGGGCCAGGCTTGCAAGTGCATTCCACCGCGGGTCGGCCGGAGCCTCATCGCAGTGGCATTTTGCCTGGTTCAGGTTCTGACCGCAGTGCTGGCAGAGTCCCTTGCAGTCCGGCCCACAGAGTGTCCGGGTCGGGAGGGAGAGCAGCACCTGCTCGCGCACGACGTCCTCGAGCAGAAGCCCGCTTTGTTCATAATACCCGATCTCGGTCTCTTCTTCCGAGATTGCGCGCTCTTTCCCGTCGCCGTCGACGCTTTCGGGACGGAAGATGAGGTCGAAGTCGCCTTTGAGGCGGCTCGGGACGGGATCGAGGCAGCGGGCGCAGAGGAGTTCGAAGTCGCCCTCGTAGGTGCCGCGGAGGCGGATGTCTTCGACGGTTTCCTTGTGGCCGCGGTGCTCGATGATGAGGTCGGCGGTGCCGTGGACTGCGAGGGGCCCGACCTGCTGGACGTCGGGGGTGTATTCGAGGGAGCCGGCGGGGATGGAGCGGTCGAGCTGAAGGGGCTCGTCCTGGAGATCGATGGGTTTGATAAGCATGACGCTGCCTCTATTTTCGCATGAGAGGCGGGGGGACTAGTCGGGGGTGGAGGGGAGGAAGAGGCTGAAGACGGTGCCGTGGTGGACGGGGTGCTGGGTGCTGCGGACCTTGAGGGCGCCGTTGTGCCGCTGGATGATGCCGTGGGAGATCCAGAGGCCGAGGCCGGTGCCGTTGAGGTCCTTGGTGGTGAAGAAGGGCTCGTAGAGGCGTTTCAGGGTGGCGGCGGACATCCCGTGTCCGGTGTCGGCGATGGTGATGCGGATGCCGCGGCGGCCGGTGCTGGTGTCGGTGGTGTTGTGGGCGCGGGCGATGAGACGTCCGCCGTTGCGCATGGCGTCGATGGCGTTGGCGATGAGGTTGTTGAGGACCTGGCGGATGTCGTTCTCGAAGCAGAGGATGGGGGTGTCGGTGGAGTAGCTGGTTTGGACGTCGATCCCGGAGTTGATGAGGCGGCCCTGGTAGAGGTTGAGGACGGCGTCGACAAGCTGGGCAGCGGTGACGGAGGTGGGGCGGACGGCCTGGCGGTGGAAGCGCAGGGTCTGGGTGGCGATCTGGGAGACGCGGGAGAGCTCGGCCTGAGCCATGCTGACGTAGCTCTTGAGTTCGGGGGAGAGTGAGTCGTGCATGGAGATGAGATAGAGGATGTTGGTGATGGCCTCGAGCGGGTTGTTGATCTCGTGGGAGATGGAGCTGGCGAGGCGGCCGACGGCGGCGAGCTTTTCGGCCCGGATCAGGGCGGCCTCGGTTCTTTTCTGTTGCGTGATCTCGAGCGAGGCGGCGGTGACGCCGGTCATGGTTCCGGTCTTGTCGTAGATGGGAAAGTAGTTGACGTTCCAGGTGCGGCGCTCGCCGGGGTGGTTGGAGAGCTCGCCCTCGAGGATGTAGTCGCGGACGGGCTTGCCGGTGGCCACCTGGCGGAAGAGCTGGCCGATGGATGCGGTGCCGGAGGCGATATCGAGGATGGAGCGGCCGATGATCTGGTCTTTGGGGAGACCGATCATGCGTGCGAGCTCGTCGTTGACGCGGAGATAACGGAAGGTGACGGGGTCAAAGAGGGCGAGCCCGATGGGGGTGTTCTCGTAGATGGACTCGAGCTCGGCGCGCTGCCGCTCGGTTTCGAGCTGCTTCTGGTGGAGGGTGGCGGCGAAGGTGCGGCTGTCGTTGATATCGATGGCGACGCCGAGCCAGTGGAGGACGGCGCCGGTCTCATCGCGGACGGGGGAGGCACGCAGGGCGAACCAGCGGGAGGCGCCGTCCGCATCGCGAACGAGGCGGGCCTCGATCTCGTAGTCGGTGCCGTTGGCGATCGAGCGTGTCCAGACGTGGATGACGCGATCGCGGTCGGCGGGGTCGAAGGCGTTGAGCCAATTGTCGGTGTCGTCCGGCGCGTGCTGGGGACCGATGTACTCGATAAATCTCTGGTTGGCGTAGATGACCCGGCCGTCGGCGGCTCCCATCCAGATGAACTGGGGGTTCAGATCGGTGAGGATGCGATAGCGAGCTTCGCTGGCAGCGAGGGCTTCGGTCGCGGTCTTCCGGTCATGGATGTCAGAGGCGAGGCCGAGCCAGCTCTGGACGGTTCCGTCGGGATCACGGATGGGGAGGGCGGTCATGTCGAGCCAGCGGAACTGCCGGTCGGCGGAGCGACGTACGCGGGCGAGGCCTGCGTAACGCTCTCCTGTGCGGATGGAGTGGCCCCACTCTGCGGCGACTTTGCCGCGATCTTCGGGGTGAATGGCCGAGATCCACTGCCCAGGGGTCTCCGGCAGTGCGTTTGCGGATCCGAGGAAGTCGAGCAGGCTCTGGTTGGCGAAGGTGACGTTGCCACGTGGATCGCTGGTAAAGATGAGCTGGGGGTTGAGCTCGGTGAGGACGCGGTACCGGTTTTCGCTGGCGCGGAGGGCTTCGTTGGACTCCCGGTCGGCGGTGATGTCGCGGAAGAAGAGGATGATGCCATCGGGCGCGGGTTGCGCCTCGACGCGGAGCCAGACGTTGAGGGGCGCGGGGTAGAAGGCCTCGAAATTCCCCGAGATGCCCTCCTCCATGGCGCGCCGGTAGTACGTGACGTAGGGGGAGTCCTCGTAGATCGTGCCGGGGAACTGCTCCCAGAGGTTGCGGCCGAGGGAATTTCCGGCGGGCGAGAGGAGTTCCCTGGCGCGCCGGTTGAGAAAGGTGAAGTTGTAGTCACGGTCGAGCGAGACGATGGCGTCGGAGGTGACCTCGAGGACCTGGCCGAGTTCCGCGGCGGCGCGATCGCGATCGAGCTCGGCCTGCTTGCGGGGGGTGATATCCGCAAAGAAGAGAATGATGGAGTTGTCGGTGTGCGGACGGGCGACGACGCGGAACCAGCGGTTCAGGGGGCCGGCGTAGAAGGCTTCGAACTCGGAGGCGGTGCGCCCGTACATCGTGCGCTGGTAGTTCGAAAAGAATGGCTCGTCGAGATTGCCGGGGAAGAGGGTCCAGAGGTTTTCGCCGACCAGCGGACCGGAGTCGAGGAGCTCGATGGCGTTGTCGTTGGCAAAGGTGAAGTCCCAGTTGCTGTCGAGGATGAGGATGGAATCCGGGCTGGCCGTGTAGACCTGCTGGAGCTGGGTGGTGGTGCTGTCACGGATCTCTTCAGCGTAGCGTGTAGCGGTAATGTCGCGGTAGAAGACGGCCAGACCCTCGGCCTGCGGGATGAGCCGGACATCGACCCAGAGGTTCAGGCGGGGGTAAAAGAACTCGAAGCGATGGGGCTCGCGCTCCTGCATTGCTGCGCGAAAGTGTTCTTCGAGCGGGGTGCCGTAGGTATCGGGCCGGAGCTCCCAATAGCTTTTGCCGAGGAAGTCGGGTGGAAGCTGGCTGACGTGGATGGCCTGGGGGTTGGCGTAGAGAATGCGGAATCTGCGGTCGAGGAAGAGGACCGGGTCCGGACAGATCTCAAGCAGGGCGGCGAAGTCGGGCACGGACGCCGGGTCACGCGAGGCTCCGTCGTTTGAGCTCTGCGAGTGTGACGGGGTGAGGGCGAGGTTGTCCGGCATGGGCGGCTCTGGGTGTCCTGGAATTAGGTTTCGGAGTGGGACGGGGCCGGTCGTTCGTTGGGGGAGGCGTTCAGAGCTTCGAGGGAGGCGATGCGCGTTTCCAGGGAGGCCACGGTTGAGCGTAGCGCAAGCAGGTCGGCGTGTAACGCGGAGATTGTATCCCCTGCCGGTGCCGTTGGATCGGCGAAGTGAGCGGCGGGTTGCGCAGGAACGGAGGAGGGATCGCCGAGGAGGTGAGCGTACCGCGCCTCGCGGGAGCCGGGCTGGCGGGGGAGGAGGACAGCGAGCGGGCCGGTGGCATCGGGGGTGAGGGGGGCGTCGGGATCGGCTCGGAGTGGACGGGAGGCGAGGCGATCGAGGGTGGCGGTGACGGAGGCGAGGTCGTCGAAGGTGTGGAGGCGGTCGGAGCGTGAGCGGAGTTCTCCGGGAGTCTGGGGACCGCGCAGAAGCAGGAGACACAGGATGGCGGTCTCATCGCGGCGGAGATTGAGCACCGTTCGGGCGCGGTGCTCGAACTTGGGGACGCGGGAGTCGCGGGTGGGGGTGACGAGGCCGCGATCCTCGAGGGCGTAGAGGGCTTCCCGGACATCTGCCTCGGTGAGGTCGAGCACGGGGTCGCGCGAGGAGCGCTGGTTGGCGGCGTTCTGGAGGGCGTTGAGTGAGAGCGGGTAGTACTCGGGCGTGGTGATCTCCTTCTCGATCAGGGCGCCGAGGACGCGGACCTCGTTGGGCGAGAGGTGCATGGCTACTAGGGTGCCACAGGGTGAGCGGGCGTGGGGGTTGCCGGAGGGAGTGCGCTATGACACAAAAGTTACATAGGAGGTTGCCCACCGTAGCATAATTTCGGAGCTGAGCTGGGTAGAATGGGAGGAGCGAATGCGATTGAGCGATCCGCATTGGAGCTGGCCATTCGCCGAATCGAGACCACGGGGGAAGTTCAGGATGCGGCTTGAGACAGTGAAGAGGGTGGCTGCAGTGGCGGTTGCAACGTTGGGGCTTTCGGGCGCGCGTCTGCAAGCCGCGACCATGCCGCCGATGGGCATACTGGGCGGCTCGGCTGTGACGTCGGGCGCGATGACTGGGCTTGGCCAGCGTTATTCCCTGCACCTTTATCACTTGCACACGGGCGAGAGCCTGGACATTGTTTACCGGGTCGGCAACTACTACCTGCCGGATGCCGTTGAGAAGCTGAACCTGTTTCTGCGGGATCACCGGACGCAGGCGGAGGCGGATTACGATCCGCGGGAGTTTGATCTGCTTCACTCGATCATGGCGAGCCTGGGGCGGTCGAATGGGGTGATCGACATTGTTTGCGGGTATCGCTCGCCCGAGAGCAACGAGTATCTGCGGACGCGGGGGCCGGTGACGGGTGTGGCCGAGCACAGCCAGCACATGCTTTCAAAGGCGATCGACATCCGGGTGCCGGGCGTTTCAACGCTGGCTTTGCGGAATGCGGCGTTGGCGATCGGTGCGGGCGGTGTCGGATATTATCCGACGAGCGAGTTTGTGCATGTGGATGTGGGTCCGGTGCGCGAGTGGCAGTTCGGGAACTTCCGACGGGCACGGGCGCGGGTTCGGCGGCACGCGGCGAGATTTTCGCGCGGCATGTAAGGATTTGTTTTTGCAGCAGACGAGAGCCCCGCTTTTTTGAGCGGGGCTTTTCTCTGTGTGGGTCGGGCCAGCGACGCCTCTGAGGGGTGGAATCGTGAGGGACGTATTTAGCGGGGGTCCTGCATCTGTTTTTCGAGGCGGAGCATGCTTTGCTGCTGGATCTGGACGAAGCCGGAGCGGGCGGTGTCGAGATCGAGGATGAGGGTGAGGGCGGCGCCGACGACGACGGGGAGGATGCAGAGCAAGAGCGTCGAGCGCGAGGTGAGGCTGAGACCGGTGAGGAGGCTGGCCGTCGCGGAGATAAAGAGGAGCATGATCCAGGCGATGCCGGGGATGCGGTTTTCGAGCGCGGCGGTGCGCTTTTCGCTGAGGTCGATGGAGTCGTTGAGGGTCGCCAGCACGAGTGCGTGGACGGGATCGGGGTGGAGGTTGGCTGCGTCCGAGGCGATGGTCCAGAGCTGGGTCTGGATCGCGTCCGTGTCGCGTGCGTTCTGTGCCAGTTCGGCTGGGTTCGAGGCGGATGGGAAGAGGTGCGCGCGGAGGGGGACGTAGGCGCGCAGGAGGCGGCGGGCCTCCGTGCGGGCGGGCTGGTCGAGGTTGGCGGTGCGGAGCCAGGTGGTGCCGATGGCGTTGGCCTCGTCGATCTCAAGCTGGCGGCGGAGGTCGTAACGGTTGACGGCCATGGAGAAAGAGAATCCGAGGAGCAGGCCGAGGAGGCCGAGGACCGAGGCCTGGATGGCGGCGAGGTCATGGCGGTGGTCCGAGGAAGCTAGCCGAGGGACCCAGAGCCGGAGAGCGAGGCCGGCGAAGCCTGCAAGGAGGAGGATGACGACGACGACGGGAAGAAAGGCGGCGGGGTGGTCGAGCAGGGCGGCCATGTGGGCAGTGTACGTCCCGGTGCTGATATGCTGCGCCGCATGGCGGGCGCGGGCTTGGCGGAGGTGCGGAGGCTTGGTGAGGGGGCCTGGGGTCTGGGGCGGGCTCGAGCGGTGGCTCGTGAGGTGGAGGGCTCGAAGGCAGCGGTGAAGGCGCTTGTGGCGGTGCTGTTTGAGGATGACGTTGAGGGGAGGAAGCGAGCGGCGGATGTGGCGCGGCGGGTCACGGAGAGGAGTTCGGCTCCCCTGGAGGCTTATGCCGATGAGCTGGCAGGAGTGTTGGCGGAGGTCGACCCGGAGGAGCGGAGAACGCGGTGGCATCTCGGGCTGGTGGTGGCGCGGGTGGCGCATACGGCCGAGCAGCGGCTACGGGCGGGACGGCTGATGGAGCTGCTGGCGGACGACGAGAGCAATGTGGTGCGGTGTTCGGGGATCGAGGGGCTTGGGCTGCTGGCGTGCGAGGAGAGCTCGCTTCGAGGGATCGCCGAGGAGGTTGCTGCGCGGGCGCTGATGTCCGGGACCAAGGCGGAACGATGCCGGGCGCGGGAGAGTTTGAAGAGGATGGAGCGTGGCGCTGTTTCGCGAAGGCGTGTGTTGTGAGGCTGAGTTTGAGAGGATGGCGGGATGAGATTGCGCACGGGATTGACTGTTGTATGCGGTTTGGTGGTGTTGGGTGCTTCCGCTGGTCGCGGGCAGAGTGGCGTGGTGAGGCCGGGTGAAGTCTGGCGGGACACGGCGGGACAGGTAATCCAGGCGCATGGCGGGGGTATCCTCCCGGTGGGCAAGGAGTGGTTCTGGTTTGGGGAGGACAGGACGCCTGGGCTGGACCCGCTGAAGCGGTACGTGAGCTGTTACCGGTCGAAGGATCTGATGCATTGGGATGGTTGCGGACGGGTGCTGGAGCTGGCGGAGCCGGAGGAGATCAAGGCTCAGTATGGCGGCAACTGGATCCTCGAGCGACCCAAGGTGTTCTGGGTGCCGAAGACGCGGAAGTTCGTCATGTACTTCCATGCGGACGCGGCATACAAGGCGGCGGAGGTTGGGGTCGCGGTGAGCGACAAGGTGGATGGGCCGTACCAGTTTGTGAAGCACTTCCGGCCGCTGGGGCAGGAGAGCCGGGACATCGGGCAGTTTGTGGATGACGACGGGACGAACTACCTGATCTTTGAGAGCCGGCCGACGAAGGGCTTCTTTATCGCGCGTTTGAGTGACGATGGGATGGATGTGACGGAGACGGCCTTTGTGAAGGCGCCGCTCGAGGGCGGGGCGCTGGTGCGCTATGACGACAGGTACTACGTGATTGGGTCGCATATGACGGGGTGGAAACCGAACCCGAATGTGTATGCGACTGCGACGTCGCTGAAGGGGCCGTGGAGCGAGTTCAAGGAGCTGGCTCCGGCATCGACCGACACATGGGGATCGCAGAGCTCGATGCTGGTGAAGGTGAAGGGGACGAAGCGGACGGCGGTGATCTATGTGGGGGATGTTTGGAAGCCGAAGGAGCTCTGGGACTCGAGGTACGTGTGGATGCCGGTAGAGATTGGAGGCGGTCGCATCGAGGTGCCGCGGCCGACCGACTGGGAGATCGACGTGCTGACGGGCGAGGTACGCGACCTGGGCACGGGGGACGCGCCGGGGCCGCGCTGATCTGGAGCTGATATCGGAGCTGGCCTGAAGTGGATATGCGAGCTGATGCTGTAGAGTGGTCGCACTCCGGGGAGGTAGGTGATGGGTGTGCGGCTTGGGTGGTTGGCGTTGGCGTTGGTGGGAGTACAGGGGTTTGCGGCGGCACAGGTGGCAGGCAGCGCGGGCGAGGCGCCCAAGCAGTACGAGGCGACGCTCGCTTCGCTGAACCGGCATCCGCTGCCGGCCTGGTATGCGGATGCGAAGCTGGGGATCTTTATCCACTGGGGGCTGTACTCGGTGCCAGGGTGGGCACCGGTGAAGCACCATGGGCACGACTTCGACTCGACGGATTACATTGCGAACGATCCGTACGCGGAGTGGTATTACAACGCGATGCGGATTCCGGGATCGCCGACGCAGAAGTACCACGAGGAGCACTTCGGGTCGCTGTACAACTACTACGATTTCGCGAAGGAGTTTGATCGCGAGTCGGCGAAGTGGCGGCCGGAGACATGGGCGCAGGTCTTCAAGGACGCCGGTGCGCGGTACGTGGTGCTGACGACCAAGCACCACGAGGGTTTTGCGCTGTGGCCGACGGAGGTGGTGAATCCGAACCAGGGCGGGCTGCGGGCCCAGAGGGACATCGTCGGCGAGCTGACGGCAAGTGTGAAAGCGGCTGGTCTGAAGATGGGCCTGTACTACTCGGGCGGGTACGACTGGACGTTTAGCCGCGGGCCGATCGAGAAGAATGCGGACTACCAGGCGGTGAAGCCGCAGTCCGTTGCGTATGGGAGGTATGCGGATGCGCAGGCGGAGGAGCTGATCGCCAGGTATAAGCCTTCGGTGCTTTGGAACGACATCGACTGGCCGAAGAGCGGAAACGCGCTGAAGGTGATGGCGGACTTACTACAACGCGGTGCCGGATGGCGTGGTGGATGATCGCTTCGGGGTGCCGCACTCGGACTTCACGTCGCCGGAGTACGCGAAGCTGGACAAGATCAGCGAGAAGAAGTGGGAAGAGTGCCGCGGGCTGGGGGACTCGTTCGGGTATAACCGCGCGGAGGGTGAGGCGGAGACAATTGCGCCGCACGAGCTGATCTCGCTGCTGGTTGATATTGTGAGCAAGAACGGCAACCTGCTGCTGGATGTGGGACCGGAGGCGGATGGGACGATTCCGCCGGTGCAGATGAATCGGCTCCAAGCGCTGGGGGCGTGGCTGAAGGTGAACGGCGAGGCGATCTACGAGACGCGGCCGTGGTCGCGTGCGGATGGGGTGATGCGGGTGGGGACGAAGGACATGCCCGTGCGGTTTACGACGAAGGGGTCGACGCTGTACGCGACGATGCTGGGGGAGGGGGCGTCGGGGACATCGTTGCTGAAGGGCGTGACGGTGAAAGCGGGAGCGAAGGGGAGGCTGCTGGGTTACTCGGGAGCAGTGCGGTGGCGGCAGCAGGGCGAGGACGTGGCGATCGAGATGCCCGCCGGCGTGCCGACGAAGGGGTATGCGCCGGTGCTGGCATTTGACGGTGCCTTGTAGCGAGACGACTTAGCGGGCCGGCTTGCGAACCTGGAGTTTGGGGTCTGGGTCTCCAGGATGGGTTGTGCCGGCGAGTTCGACGATGCCCATCTTGCCGTCGGTGATGAGGACGTCGCCGGTGGCGTTTGCGGCGTTGCGGGGGGCGGCGGGACGATCGATGTTGGCGTAGGCGCGGGCTGTTCCGGCGTAGAGGAGATCGGACTGGATCCAGTCGCGCTCGCGATCGATGTGGGGGTCGACGCGATGGGACCACTTGGTCTTTGCGCGGGAGTTGGAGACGGCGATGTCGTGGGTAGCGGCGCCAACCCAGATCTCACGGCCCTGAAAGAGGACGGGCTGCTTCCATATGCGGATGTGGTGGCGCTGGGCAAAGGTGTCGAGCGATTTCTGGAAGACGAGATCCGGTTGCCGGCCACTGAGAAGAAGACTGGAGACGGGAGCGCTGATGTAGTCGGTGTTGCGCAAGGTGGCCTGGACGGCGTTGAGGCTCGAGACCATGTTGACGTGGTCGGCCTGGAACCAGCCGGCCTCGCGAAAGGCCGCGATGAGTTGCTGCTCCGTGCCGATGAAGAGGAGGTTGGTGAGATCTGACGGTGCGCCGGAGGGGGTGGCGACGCGGCCGGGAGCCGACTGCACGATGCTGCGAAGCTTTGGATCGTCAGGAACGAGCGGCCATCCGGACCAGGAGGCGCTGCGCTGCAGGGTGGAGGGCCGAACGATCTGGACCTGAAGATCGGTGCCCGACGGGAAGAGGATCTCGCGGCGGATGGATAGGCCGTACACGGTCGCGACGCCGCGAACGGCGTAGCCGGCGATGGGATTGACCATGCCGACGGCCGAGAGCGCGAGCGAGACTTTGCCGTGCGCATGCGGCTGGACGATGCCGAAGATCTCGTTGTTGCGAACTGTTTCGCGGGCGTTGTCGACGTTGAGGACGCGGGTGTAGAGCGGAGTGAGCGAGCCGTCAGGATGAACGATGTTGGAGAAGTCGAGGACGAGGCGTGGGCGCCAGTACTTGTCGGGCGCTTTCTGGGCGAAGAGCACGGTGCCGCGGACCTTGGTGCCGGGCGCGACGACGAGCTCGCCGGGCGGGCAGGAGATGTCTTCGCCGGAGCGGCAGAGCGGATAGGTTACGGTGCCGGTGACGGGGTCGCCGGTGCGCGAGCGATCGCTGTATACGGGGACGTCGAGGCGGATGCTGAGGGTCTTTCCCGCGGCGAGATCGGGCGCGCCGGCCGGAGCTGCCGGGGTGGTTGTTGTGGGCCTGGGGCTCTTGAGGCGGCGCGAATCGGTCAGGAATCCGCTGCCGGCGCCGGACTCGAGGAGCAGGGTTTGGAGCTCGAAGCTGGGGGAGTAGAGCAGGTAGTCGAGGGCGGTGTCGTTGTAGACGTCCTGCCGGTTGATATCGACACCTTTCTGGATGAGGAGGTCGGCGACTTCTTCGTATCCGACGAGCACGGCGGGCTTGGTGGCGTAGCTGGCGCCGAAGATGGTCCAGTGAAGCGCGGTGCGGCCATCGGCGTCGGCCGAGTTGACGTCGATTCCGGTGCCGAGGAGGCGCTTGGCTTCGGCGATGTCGGCGAGGGTGGGACCTTCCTTGGTCTCGCGGGTGGCCTGGTAGAGGGCGCGGATGAGAGGGGAGGCAGCGGACTGGTCGAGAACGACGGCCGGAGGTTCGAGGTCTTCGACTTCCACAGTGTTTTCGGGGACGTCGGCCGGGCCTTCGGCGGCGGCTGCCTTTGCGGGGGTGGGTCGCGGCTTCGGTGCCTGGGCCTGCGCTAAGGGAAGCGCCGCTACGAGGAAGAGGGCCGAGAAGAGGCGGACGAGGGGGCTCGTTGAAATAAGACGGCTGTGCATTGCGTGCGTTTCCTGAAGTGCCGGGGCCCGGGATGGTTAGTGATGTGCGGGTAGTCTAACGCGGGGATGTGGCCGAAGCCGAGAAAAACTGGAGAGACGGCGCACCTTGGAGTGGAGGGCCGGAGAAAGGAAAGGCCGCCATTGCTGGCGGCCTTTGTGTGTGTCGAGCGAGTGGAGCGGGCGATCAGTCGCCGGCGACCGTCTCTTCGGATTGGATGGAGTTGACGACCTCGGCCTTCGAGGCAGGGGCAGGGGCTGCAGCGGGCTTGATGCCGCCCATACCTGCACCCAGGCCACCGATGTCGCCAAGGGCGATAAAGCCTGCGGGGGCGTCGGGCTCCTGGAGGATCTCCTTGCGGTAGAGCTTGGCCATGCGGGCGTTTTCAGCGTCCTGCTTGAGCTTGGCGTCGCGTGCGCGGATCTTCTCTTCGCGGGCGTTTTTGGCGACACCGGACTTCTCGAAGGTGTCGTTGGCGGCCGCGTCGACGTGCTCCTGGTTGAGGACGAGGTCGTACTTGTCCTGCTTCTCGATGCCGACCTTTTTGCCACCGGCGAAGATCTCATGACGGCCGTGCTCCTCGTACCACTTGGTGAGGGTGGAGGTCATGTGCATCTTCTCGATGATGTTGCGCCAGCCCACGCCGGTGTTGTAGGCGCAGAAGGAGATCTCGCCTTCCTGGGTGGCGTAGGGGATGATGCACTGCTCGGTGCGGCGGAAGTCGTAGTTGAAGAGGTCCTGGAACCACATGCCGGCGATGAAGAGGAAGTTCCAGCGATCGGCGCGGCGCTTCTCGATATCGGCCTGGGTGCGGTCGGCGGTGACCTTGCCGTAGTTGCGGCCGGTCGCGCCGAAGCACTTGTCGAACTTGGAGAGGAGGTCGACGATCTTGAAGTGGGTAGGGGCCTTGGTGGGCTCGTAGTTGCGAAGCAGGGCGAGTGCGGCGCCGAGCATGGTGAGGTACTTGCCGCGGGCTGCGTCGTTGACGCGGGCGATGTCCTTGGCGAGGCGATCGGCGTTGAGGAAGGCGGTGACGGGCACGGCTTCCTTGGTCTCCTTGTCGATCATGAGTGCCATGCCGATGCCGCAGTTCGGGTGGCAGCCGCAGGAGAGCTGGCCCCAGTCGCGGTTGGGACCGTGCACGAGGTCGGCCCAATCGGAGAAGGTGGACATGAAGGAGATGGGGAACCAGTCGCGCACGGGCTCACCGAGGCCGGTCTGGTTTTTGACGTCGTGGGCGAGGTGCGAGAGGGTGTAGCGCTGCGCCTGACGACGCTCGTCGGAGACCTCTTCGTCGCGGCCGGTGAAGCTGACGGGCTGGAAGGAGAGGAAGTTGATCTTCTTCGGGTTGTCGAGGGCGAACTCGATGATGCGGCCGACCTGCTCGTTGTTGATGCCGTTGACGATCGTCGTTACGGGGACGATATCGACACCGGCCTCGTGGAGGTTGTGGATGGCCTGGAGCTTGACGTCAAACGCGTTGCCGACCTTGCGGTGGGAGTTGGCGGCGTTGCCGATGCCGTCGAACTGGAGGTAGGCGTAGCGGAGACCGGCCTCGGCGGCTGCCTTGGCGAACTCCTTGGACTTGGCGAACTCGATGCCATTGGTCGCGGCCTGGACGGAGGTGTAACCGACCTTGCGGGCGTAGGCGACGGCGTCGAGGAAGTAGGGGCTGAGCGTGGGCTCGCCGCCCGAGAACTGCACGGACATCTGGCGCTTGGGCTTGATGGTCACGGCGTTGTCGAGCATGGTCTTGATCTCGTCCCAGGTGAGCTCGTGGACAAAGCCGACCTGGTTGGCGTCCATGAAGCAGGGATCGCACATCATGTTGCAGCGATTGGTGAGATCGATGGTGAGAACGGAGCCGCGACCGTGGGTGACGGTGGAGGTGCCGTGGTTGTGGAGCTTCTCATCGTTGTGGGCGCGGATGTCGCGGCCGGGGAAGACCTCTTCGAGGTGCTTGAAGAAGGCGGTGTCGATCGACATGACGTCTTCGAAGTGGCCGTGGATGGGGCAGTCCTTGACCATGAGGATCTCACCGTTGCGCTCGATGATCTGGGCCTTGATCTCGCCGACCTTTTCATTGAGGAGAATCTCGTGGGGGAGCTTGCCATCGACGATCTGCTGACGGATCTCCGGGATGCACTTGGGGCAGAGCGAGTCTGTGGTGCGGGGCCAGCCGAGAGGCGGCTTTTCTTTCTGGTAGCTCTTGAGGAGTGGCTTATCGCTCCACTTGGGCGTGAAGCTGGCGTTGGGGCTGATTGAGTTCAGCTTGTTGTAGACTGCCCAGCCGGCCTTTGCCGTGTAGGTGATGCTCTTCTCGAAAAGCTTCGCTGCCTTTGCCATGTTTTCCTGATCTCCTGAAATTTTGGCTGGAGCTGCCAGCCTGTTCGCGCTCGCTTCAATCTTTAGCGTACCCATTCGATTGCGCGGAGGGGGAGTGTGGTTGCTGGTACTCCGGCCGGTGCGCAGCTCGGTAACGCCGCGATTTAAGACTACTTAGGTCGCATGCGATACAGAAGCTCACCGGGGTGAATGGCAGATATGCGCATTGAACGGCGACATCGTGAAGCGAGCGGACGACCCTTCGTTCACCTGCCGGAAGAAGTACCGGGGTTGGCGGAGGTTGACGGGCCGAGAAAATAAATTTCCAAACCGGAGGGAAGCTCGGCCGTGTGGTAGATGCGCTCGGTTGCGGGCTGGAAGTCGGCCGGCTTTGCCTGAGGGATATCGACAAAGGTTTGCGGGTTGAGGTCGATGAGCGGGAACCAGGAGCTTTGGACCTGCACCATGATGCGATGGCCGGGAAGAAAGGTGTGGCTGACCTCCACGAGCGAGAAGTCGAGGGCCTCGGGCTGGTTGGGGGTGAAGGGCTCGGGTTTGGTGAAGCCGTGACGGAACTTGCCGCGCATGGGCTCGCCGCGAACGAGCTGCTGGTAGCCGGCCTTGAGGACGGGCGGGACGTCGACGTCGCCGCGATTGCGCTCGGGCGCGGCGTCGGCCGTGTCTGGATAGACGTCGATGAGCTTGACGATGAAGTCGGAGTCGGTACCGGAGGTGGCGACGTGGAGCTTTGCGGTGACGGGGCCGGCGACGGTGACGGGATCTTTGAGAGGCTCGGTCTGATAGACGAGGACGTCTGGCCGTTTTGCGGCGAAGCGCTGGTCGGCGGCCATGTATTCGCGCGAAGGGCCGGGCTCGGCGATGTAGCCGACCTCGGGCACGGGGTGGGCTGGGTCGGAGACGTACTGGTCGAACTCCGAGGCTCGTGCGGGGCCTGATGTTGCCGGGGGGTCGAAGGAGAGCTTGCCGCCGGGCTGGAGGTAGAGCATGCGCTTGACGGCGGGGGGCGGTGGCCAGGCCGGGTAGGACCGCCACTGGTTGGAGCCGGTCTCGAAGACGGTGGCTTTAGCGAGCTTGGGGTCGGGGCCGTCCTTGAGGTAATGCTCAAAGAAGGGGAGCTGGATGTGCTCGCGGAAGAAGTCGCCGGTGTCGGAGCCGAACTGGGCTTCGCCGAGGTGGCTGCCGGGGGCGGCGAACCAGCCGCCGTGGAACCAGGGGCCGATCACGATCTGGTTCGAGGTCGAGGGGCTCTGCTGGGCGATGGCGTTGAAGGTCTTCCACGGGCCGGAAAGGTCTTCGGCGTCGAACAGGCCGCCGACGGTGAGGACGGCGGCGTGGATGTTGTGGAGATGGCGCGAGATGTCGCGCTCCTGCCAGTGCTGATCGTCGGTGGGGTGGTCGATGGTCTCGGCGAAGTAGATGTTGTCGATAAAGGCGCGGGCTTTCGAGAGGGGCTCGAGCGCCTGAAAGGCGACGTAGGCGTCCCTGGAGGCGTAGACGGGTTCGGTATGCTCGGGCTCTGGGCCGCCGGTGGTCTCGGGCGTGGGGTTCTTCTGGGGGCGGAAGAAGGTGTAGAAGTCGTTGGCCTCGAACATGAGCGCGCCATTGTGATAGGCGTCGTCGTTGTTGTAGAGGTCGGTGACGGGGGCCTGGGGGCTGGCGGCCTTGATGGCGGGGTGCGAGTCGATGATGGAGGCGGAGGTGTAGAAGCCGGGATAGGAGATGCCGAGGATGCCGACGCGGCCGTTGTTATGAGGCACGTTTTTGAGGAGCCACTCGACGGTGTCGTACATGTCCGTGGACTCGTCGTGTTCGGTGCCTTTGGGATGGTCGATGTGCGGGGTCATCTCCTGCCAGGTGCCTTCGGAGCCGAAGCGGCCGCGGACGTCCTGATACACGAAGATGTAGCCGGACTCCTCGAAGGAGCGGGACGGGCCGATACCGCGCTCGGGGTACTTATCTTCGCCGTAGGGGCCGACGCTGTAGCAGGTGCGTGTCATGAGGAACGGGTAGGACTTCCCCGTGTCGCGGGGTGAGTAGACGGCCGTGAAGAGCTTGACACCGTCGCGCATGGGCACGTGGTACTCGTGCTTGACGTAGTGGGCTTTAGCGTCGAAGGGCGGCGGAGGGGTCGCGGGCGCGGGTGCCTGGGCGGGGAGGAGGCGCGGCGCGAGGGAGACCGCGAAGAGAGCGGATGCGAGGAGCAGGAGCGATCTGGGGGCCATGTGTCCCCAAGTCTACACAGCGGGGCTGGCGCGCGAGGGTGCTGCCGAAGTTACATGGGGTGATCGGTACTGATGTCGTTGATGACCTGCTGGAAGAAGGTGACGCGGATGTGGATGCGGCGGGCGACGTCGGGAAGGAACTCACCGATGAGGGCGTCGGAGGGATCGGAGGCGAGGCCGATGAGGACGCGCCGGGTGGTGGAGGGGAGATCGCGTTGGAGTCCGGGGACGTAGAGGTTTGCGGCGGCGGCGGCCAGCGGGTAGGTCAACAGGGTCGCGTAGTTCGGCATGGCGGATCCGCTGTCGCTTTGGGTGACGATGGTGTGGGCGAGCGCATGGAAGATACGTTTGCGGACGGGAGCTCCGGGCATGCGGTGGTAGCGGGGGTCCTGGTGCGCGATGGAGGGGATGAGCCATGTGCCCAGAGTTTCTCCGGTGGCATCCTGGGCCAGGGAGTAGCCGTAGTTTCTGCCGAAGCCCGCGGGGCCTGGACCGTACGCGGTGTGCGCGTTGGACGCGATGTAGATGGCAGAGGAGACGGCGATGACGGCGAGGTTTCCGGGATCGATGACGTCCGTTGCAGCGATATACGCCTTCTGCTTCGAGGTCATGGGGAGGGAGATCTCGGTATTAAGGAAGCGTTGATTGCTGAGGATGACGGCACGTTTGCGCTGCATGCGCCGGTAGAAGCCGGGGTCAGATGCAGTTCGCCAGATTGGGGAGGAGTCATCGCCGAGCGTTGGCGGGGACTGGCCGCCGGCCTCCTCTGCGCGTTCCGCGACAACGAGGACATCCTCGGGAGCGGAGCTTCGGCCCGGGGCATCGGGGAGGGTCGGTTTGGCGGAGGGCTGGGAGGGTTTCGGCGGAGGCTGCGGCGGTGTTGCGGGCAGGAGGGAGGGAGTCTGCGCGGCGAGGCTGGCGACGCACAGGAAGACGCAGCCGGCGACAAGCGAACCGCCAAGAGCCTTCCTTATCGGCAGACCGGTGCCTCCTTTGCGCCACGTCCTGGTAAACACGGGTGTTCGGACTTTTACTCTGTCTTCTTGAGGTGGACGGCCTCGAGCACACCAGGGAGGAACTCACTGACGACGTAGCCGAGAGCGGCACCGCCGATGGAACCCCCGTATGTCTGCATCACCTGACTGAAGCCCTGGTTGGGTGCGGGGTAGTAGACCTGCGTAAGGGCCGCGGCGCCGAGATAGCCGGAGAGCAGCGCGATGTTGGGGGTGGTGCGGCCGCTGTCGGTTCTGGTGATCAACGGACGCGTTGCGGCGTAGGCGGCCCGCTTGATGACATTGGCTCGGTTGCCCATCTGGTAGTAGCGCGGGTCTTCATGGAGGATGGCCGCCATGGCGCCCTCGGCGAAGAGGTTCTGGCTGGTGCCGCGTGCGACCGCGGCGCCGAAGCGCTGTGCGAAGGCGGGGCTATCGGTGCCGTAGTTGGGGCTGCCGTTGGTGAGATGGGAGTAGCCGGCCGAGATAAGCTCCCCGGCAAAGGTAAAGGGGGTCACGGAGTCGATGGCGGACCCGACGAGCTTGTCGTGAACGGTTTGCTTCGGGGCGACTTGTCCGGCAGCGACGGTCATCTCGGTAGGCGAGCTACGCCGAGGCAGTGGCGTGCCAGGACCCGTCTGGGGGGCGGGGTCGGGGAGATCAGGCGAAAGGGAGGAGCTGCTGCCCGGGTCCGCGCGGGTCTCGGCGGCCGCCGCTCCGGGGGAGTCGGGGAGAGCGGAGGCGATCAGATCCGAGCGCAGGGAAGGCACCACCTGAGCTGGAAGGGAGCTGGTGCAGCAGATGAGAAGTACCGGTGCGAGCGCGGATGCTGCTGCGAACCGAAGAGGGTTGTAGGACGTGCGCAAAGGAGTACCTCAATTTTCTGCGGCGGATGTGAATGTGAGAACTGATTGTATTTGATGTGGGTGGAGGTTCCCTGAGAGAAAGCGCGCGCACGGGCGTTTGATCGAGCACCAGAGTGCGGCGCGGGATCTCGATGAAACGCGAATGGGCGCGTGCGGAGGGTGCAATTGGTGTTACCAGCCGGGCACTGCGGCGAGCTTTGCGTGGAGGTGGACGTTGCCAAGTTCCTCCGCGCATCGGGATAATCAGGCGTGGAGAGGTGTGGCTATGGCAGGAGAGGGTACACGGCGAGGTTGGGAAGAGCAGCTGCGTGAGGCTGGAGCGCGGGTAGAAGAGGACCTGCAACGCGTGGTGCGTTACATCAACGACGAGGTTGTGCCGGACGTACGCCGCAACGGCTCGGAGGCGCTTCGCTCGGCGGCTGTGGAGTTGCAGAAGCTGGCGCAGCGAATGGATGACCGGCGCGGAACCACTGCTGCCACGCCGCCGCCGCCACCGCCCTATCGAGGCGATAGCCGGGCGTGAGGTGGGCGCGAGCCGCAGCAGTTCTACTGGTTCTGGGTGCGGCGGGCTGCCACAAGAAGACGAAGCGTGCGTACCGGCCTCCGCCGCCACCGGCCGCGACGACGGCGACGCGGAGCGGAGCGCGTCACGCGGGGGCGAATCCAGATGGAAGCGTTGTAGGGGATGACGAGACGGCGGGCAGCCGGGGAGCGAGCGGGCCGCCACGATCTTCCGGAACGGCGAGTGGGAGTCTGAGCCGCGAGCCGCTGCCGCTCGAGGTGCATGGGAATCCGTTTGAAACGGAGACGGGGCTGGCGAGCTGGTATGGACCGCCGTACTCCGGACGCAAGGGTGCGGATGGAACGGTGTACGACCAGAATGCGATGACGGCGGCGCATCTGACGCTGGCGCTGGGAACAGTGGTGCGGGTGACGAATCTCCTGAACGGGCAGAGCGTGGTGGTGCGGATCACGGATCGCGGGCCGTTTGTGCGTGGGCGAATTATCGATCTGAGCCTAGCGGCGGCAAAGGCCACGGGAGTGTATCGGGCGGGCGTGGTGAAGGTGCGGGTGGAAGCGTTCAAGGCACCTCCGCTCGCACCGAACGTGTATCCGGGCGGACGCTGGTGTGTGCAGGTAGGAGCCTTTGCGACCCAGCCCGACGCGGTGCAGGAGAAGATGGACCTCCTCCAGCGGTACCCAGGGGCGAAGGTGATCGCCTTCCAAGGGCCGACGGGATGGTGGGTGCGGATCAATCCGAGGGTGTCCGACCGGCAGCATGCGGAGGAGGTGGCCGACAGCATTCACCTGCCGGACGAAGCGCAGCCTTATCTCACGCGGACGGATTGAACAGAACTGTTGCTAAGGCCGGTTGCTCGTGCTTCTATGGCGCATGGTGCGCCAGGGGAAGACCGCCGCGGTATTAATGGTGATCGTTATGTGCCTCGGTGGGGAATTACGTGGTTTGGGCCAGTCGAGCTCCGGGGCGGATCCGCAGGCGTTTTTGGCGAGTTGCGCGCAGGGCGAGATGGTGCAGATCCGTCTGAAGAGCCCTGCCGGCAGGGTGATCACGGGTGCACTCGAGACGTCCAGTGTTGATGGCGTGGTGTTGCGGCCGTACCGGTCGCATAAGGACCAAACGATTCTCTACGCGGACATGGACAGTGCGCGGAGGTATCAGCCGCCACCACATGCACGGGCATTTCGAGCGATCGACCCGGTGGTGCTTGGATTGTTTGTTGCCGTGGGGGTGCTTGCCGTGATCGTTCTGGCTAAAGCCTTATAAGCAGCGTTCAGCGTTAGGACGAGATCTGCTTTCCGGAGAGTCGGGCGAGTTCGGCGCGGAACTCGGCGGAGCCGGCGTGATTGAAGGTGTGGGTGATGCTGACACGGTTGCTGCCGAGCACGGTGGTGACGGCTCCACCACGGCCGGCAGCGACGGCCATGATCTCGGGATAGGTGATGGTCTTCTGCGCACGGAACCAGAAGCGCTGGATGACGGCGGTGGGCGTGAGGACGATGGTGCCGGGGTACTGATAGAGGCCGAATAGGACGGCGACGAAGAGCAGGATAAGCAACCAGGGAGGGATGGACTGGCGCGAGATCCAGAGCGGGTAGGCGAAGAGCAGGAAGTAGAGCGGAAGGGCGACGGAGCGGGAGAAGACGACCAGCGGCTTGAACGGAAAGGCGAGGCCCTGCGGGGTCTGCCGCGGATGGCCTTTGACGAGACGTGCGGAGAAGATCAGCGCGAAGACGAGAGCCATGGCGGCGATCTGGAGAGTGTGGAGGTCGGTGTGCATGCGTGGTATCCGGAAGGGAGGATCTAGTGCGCGGCCGCCGGCGGGGGCGGGTAGTAGGGCAGCTTCTGCTGCTCGTCTGTTGCGCGCTTGACGACGATGTCATCGAAGAGCATGGCGGGGGCGATGGTGGTCTGCGGGATTGGCCCGAGGGAGTTGCTGACCCAGGGAGTTCCCCCGGCGGCGATGACGGACGAGCGGAGGCTGCGGATGTCGACTTCGTCGAAGGCAGCACCGCGAACGAGCTCGCGGGAGCCGTCCGGGTGGACGAGGAAGAGCATACGTGGGACGAGCTCGCCTCCAAGTGTCTCGACCTGGTAGACGTCGTGCTTCTGCTCCTTCGCGAGCGCCAGGAGTCGGCCAGAGATCTCCTGGTCGGAGAGCTTCTCCTTGGGAGTAAAGATCATGACGCCTGCGTGGGAGTGCGCGGCCTGCGCGGGCGCGGAACGTCCGTGGCCGTTCGAGGCCGGGAAATCGCGGACCGGCTCGCGGCCGATGAGGTAGTTTTCGAGCTTGCCATTGACGACCACGGGAACGGACTGGGCGGGCACCGCCTCGTCGTCGACCGCATAGGCACCGACGAGATCCTGTCCCTCGAAGTGGGTGAGGAGAGGATTGTCCGTCACGTCGAGGAAGGCGGGAAGCACGCGAGCGTGGAGCGATGAGGTGTAGGCGCCCTGGGTGCGGGCGGTGGTGCCAGGCTCGGGCCGGTCGGCCTCGATGTTGGGCGTGAAGAGGCGGGCCAGGACGTCAGCGGAGGCGTCGCCGCTGAAGAGGACGGGGCCGTGGTAATCCTCGGCTGCGACGACGGGTGCGTTGCAGAGCTGGTGAAAGGACTTCAGGTTGTCGAGAGTGCGCTGGCGAAGGGCGGCGCTGGACTCCAGGTCTTTCGCGCTGGTCGCGACAGATCCGTTATCGCGGCCGAGGCGCATGCCGTCAGGCGCCTGGCCACCGACGCTGATGCCGTCCTGGTAGCCGGAGTAGCCGTTGCGGAGGACGGAGCCTTCGGTATTGACGAGGTACCGGTTGACGACGACCCCGCGCACATTGGCGGTGGAGTATTGGACCGTGTTCGCGAAGTCGCGGACCTCCGGCGACGAGGAATAGAGGCCACTCGCTTCGACGAGGCGATTTCTCCAGTCATTGCGGTCGATCTCGAGCGCGCGCACGGGCTCGATGTGGGTGACGGGCTTCTCCTGCGCGAAGTCCGGCTCGCGCGTCTGTGATTCGAAGCGCTTGAGATTCGCCTGCTTGGCGGCATAGTTGCGAAGCGCCAGCTTGTAGGCGTCGTCGGTGGCGAGCCAAAGCGCGTAGCGGATTGCTTCGGGGTTGTTGTCCGTCGGGGCGACCTGTACGACGCCATCGCCGCGAGTGGAGGAGTTGTCGGACTCGAAGGTGCCGACGCGGATAGTGACGCGCACGACCCGCTGGTGCCCTTCCTGCTCGGTGGTCAGTGCGCCGTAGTTGGCGACGGCTTCATAGGTCGAGAAGTCGTCCAGGCGGTACTCCATGAAGTAGGGCCGCTGCATGCCGGGGAGGACGAGGGCCGCTTTCTCGCGGTCGAGCTCCCCCTGCATGGCCGCGAGGATGGGGTCGTCGACGGACTTCGGGGTATCCGCGCGAACTGTAACAGCGGACGTTGCAGATAGGACGAGGAGAAGGGCCGGGAGTGCCTGCCGAGCGACGTTCACTGGTGCACCTCGGTGGTGGAGCTGGCAGCGATGGCACTGGATGGAACGGCGCCGGGCGGCGGGAGGATGGGCGGCCGGGTCGTTCCCTGTGCCTGCCGCTGGGTCTCGATCTCGCTGACGAGCATGGCTGGGGCAACGGCGGAGACGGGAACGGAGCCGGACTCGGCGCCGCAGATACCGTTGAAGATGTCCTGGTGATCTCCGGTGGCGACGATGCGCGTGAGGGCGGCCTGCGGTGTGCCGACGATCGAGACACCCCGGACAAGTTCGTCGGGACGGCCGTCTACGTAGATCCGATAGACGACGAGCGGGATGACCGAGAAGGCCTGGGGGCTGCGTCGCGTCGTGACGGCGAAGCCTGAGGAGATGTCTTCGAAGTAGAGGCCGTAGGGCTTGCCCTGCTTCTTCGCCTGTTCGATCAGTAACTGCCGCAGTTCCTTATCGGAGACTGTCTTCGAGGAGCTGACGATGAGGTTGCCCTGCCGGCCGGTGGGCATGTGACCGACCTCGGCACGCCCGTGTCCGTTGGAGGTGGAGAAGCTGGCGATGGGGAGGCGAGACATCAGAAACGTATCGAGCACGCCATCCTTGATAAGCTCGACGCGCCTTGCGGGCTGGCCCTCGTCGTCGTAGCTGTAATGGCCGCTGAGCGGGTGACCGTCGAAGGCGGCGAGCGTGGGGTCGTCGGCGACGGAGAGGAAGGTGGGGAGGATGGGCTTGCCGAGGAGCTTGGTAAAGGTCTGACCCTCCTCATCGCCGCGCTGCCGCTGACCTTCAAGGCGGTGACCGAGCACCTCGTGAAAGAAGACGGCGGAGGCGCGGCCGGAGAGGATGGCCGGACCGTCGAAGGGCTCGGTGATGGGAGCGACGCGGAGCGCTTCGAGGTTTTTCGCCAGTGCCGTGGTCTTGTCGGTCAGGGTCTTCTGATCAGGGAGGTGTGCGGCGGAGTCGGCTTCAAAGGTTTCCACGCGGAAGAGGTCCATGCCATCGGCGGCACGGGTGCGGGCAACGACGATGAGCCGGGCGACGCGATTGGGGGTCGCGACACGCGCGCCTTCCGAGGAGACGAAGTAGTCGGTCTCGGTCGAGGTTTCCATTACGACGGAGTTGTAGAAGACATCGGGGTACTGCTTGAACAGAGCGGAGAGATCGCGGATGCGATCGGCCCATGCCGCCTTGGCCTTGTCATTGATGTCAAGCGGAGGGCTGGACGGGAGGAGGGCCTTGACCGGCCGCTCGACGGAGAAGTCGGCGGAGGCGTCCTCTTCCTTCGCTCGCACCTGCTGATCGGTTTTCACCTTGAGGTAGCTATCGAGGGCGTGGGCGTAGCCGCGGTTGGTAGCGAACCAGAGAGAGCGGGAGAGGGCGGCGGGGTCGTCAGTGATGGGGAGCGGCACGGTAGAAAGCGCCGAGTTGCGGTGGTCCCCATGGGTATTGTCTTCGGCGGGGGAGCCGATGCGGACCTGGACATCGGCGAGCCGTCGCCGGTTGCGGTTGCTGGAGGTGACGGCGCCGAAGCTGGCGGCCATGGTGAGCGAGTCGGAGTCGGAGATCGCGTAGCTGACGAAGTAGGGCTTGGGAGTCGCCGGCGCCCCCGCGGGGTCGGAGGTCAGACTGGCGGGTTTGACGTTGGGCTGTGGAGCCGATCCGAGCGAAGACATGGCACGGGTGAGCTCCTGCTGCATAACGTCGACGAGGACGGAGTCGGCAGCCTTTCGGGGTGCGTCGGCAGGATGGGCGTCGGTCGCATGTGCTGTTTGGGTCGATGTTGCGAGGGAGGCCGCCAGGGCCAGGGGGAGAACGAGGGAATTACGTACCAAGAGTGACCCGCTTTTGCAGTGAAGATCGAGGATGCCGCTGAGCCGAGTGTATCGGAGAAGGGCACGCGAAGGATTAGACGGACGGGGGACGCGGATGGTCGGCGCATGATTGCGGTGACGTGGCTTGTGGGGGAGAATCAGACCTTTGGAAGAAGGGTGGCATGGGTTGCGCGTTTGCTGGATGAAGGCTTTGGGACTGCTGCTGGTGATCCTGTGCCTCGCTGGGCGGGGGAGTGCGCTTGATCCCACGCCTGACTTCGGGCGAACGCCGACGGAGGCGCGGGCGCTGCGGGCGGCGGAGGCGCGGATGGCGACGGCGTATACCCTTCCTCCCGATAAGCTGGAGAAGGCCAAGAGGAAAGCGGGGGTGCGGCACTGGCTGCACTTTGGGGGGAGGCATGGGGGGTCTTGCAGATCCTCCTGCTGCTGGGGCTGGGTGCCGTGGGGTGGATGCAGCGGGTGGCGCTGGGAGCGGGGAAGAACCGGTGGGTGCAGGGGCTGGTGTTTCTGGGGCTGTTGCTTGTGGCGATGACCCTGCTGGATCTGCCGCTCGAGGTGATGGGGCAGCATGTTTCGCGGGAGTATGGGCTTTCGGTGCAGGGATGGAGGAGCTGGGCGTGGGATCAGACGAAGGGCCTGCTCCTGAGCTGGCTTATCGGCTGGCCGGTGGTGATGCTGCTGTTCGTTACGATCCGGCGGTCACCGCGGCACTGGTGGCTGTGGTTCTGGGCGGCGACGATCCCGATGGTGCTGCTGGGGACGTTTCTGCTGCCGGTGGTGATTGAGCCGATGTTTGACCACTTCGAGCCGCTGGCGAAGGCGGACCCGGCGCTGGTGGCTCAGCTCGAGCGGGTGGTGGAGAAGGGGCACATGGGGATCTCACCGGACCGGATGTTTCTGATGCGGGCGAGCGAGAAGGGAACGGAGATGAACGCGTATGTGACGGGGTTTGGGGCGTCCAAGCGCGTGGTGGTGTGGGATACGACAATCGCCAAGGCGACGCCGGACGAGATCCTGCTGATCTTTGGGCACGAGATGGGGCACTACGTCCTGCGGCACATTGCACGTGGACTCGTGCTGGGAATAGCCGGTTTGTTTGTGAGCTTTTGGCTCGCTTTTCTGTCTGTGCGCTGGGCATTGCGGCGGTATGGGGCGGCGTGGGGGATCGGGGGGCAGGGGGAGTGGGGAGCGCTGGCCGTGCTGCTGCTGGCGTCGAGCGTGTTCGGGGTGATCTCGGAGCCGATCGAGTCGACGCTGAGCCGGGTGCAGGAGCATGAGGCGGATGTGTTTGGGCAGGAGGTGGTGCATGGGATCGTCGCGGATCCGCAGCGGGTGGGGCAGCACTCGTTCCAGGTGCTGGGGGAGACGAGCCTGGATGAGCCGATGCCGAGCCCGTTGCTCGAGTTCTGGAGCTACAGCCATCCGTCGATCTCGCGGAGGGCGGCCTTTGCGGAAGTGTATGACCCGTGGGCGCCGGGCAATGCGCCGCGCTACGTCCCTAAGTAAGGGGCGCGGGTAGAATAGTGTCCATGCCGTCCAATTGTTTGTTCTGCAAGATCGTCTCGGGCGCGATTCCGGCGAAGCGGGTCTTTGAGGATGAGCAGAGTATGGCGTTTGCGGACATCCATCCCCAGGCCCCGGTGCACCTCCTGGTGATCCCGAAGATCCATCTTGAGTCACACGCGCATGCGGTTGCGGAGCACACCTCCCTGGTCGGCCATCTTCTCGCAGTCGCAGGCGAGCTCGCGCGGACGGAGGGGCTCCAGAACGGTTACCGGCTGGTGATAAACACGGGCGAAGACGGCGGGCAGACGGTGGGGCATCTCCATGTCCATCTCCTGGGCGGGCGAGCGATGGGATGGCCTCCCGGGTAGGCAACCGTCCTGTACCCCTCCCCCCCGGGGTACCTCCTAAGTAGACTGTTTGCCGCAAATACGTTTCTTGTCCCGCCTAAAGTCTTCCATTCAGGACGTTTGTTTGTAAAGTCTTCATCTAAATGAGTAAGCCCGGCTCGTGGGAGCCGGGCTTTTCTAGTGCTGAAACCAGTGTAGCGAGTGCAGCCAGGGATGCGCCAACGGGACTGCAGTTCTTATTGGTTGAAGTTTGCCTCTTCCTTTTCTTCTTCGAGGCCATAGCGACGGAGGAGATTGGGGAGGTTCTGGGAGAAGGCAGCGCGGGGCATGACGGTGTCGCAGCCTGCCTCGACGGCCTTGGCCTTGAGATCTCCCTGGATGTGCGAGAGGAAACCGATGATGGAGGTCGAGCGCTTGAGCTTGGCCTTGAGCTTGGGGATCAGGGTCAGGGGCTTGGCGTTGGCGTTGTTGAGGTCGAAGACGATGAGGCCGGGGCGATCTTCTTCTTCGACGCCGGTGAGCTTGGCGAGCTCTTCCTTTTCATTCTTGATGAAGGCTACCTTGACGCCGAGCTTGCGCGCGGTCTCCTGGATCTTGGCGACAAAGAAGAGGTCGTCGATAAAGAAGTAGATCTTGGTCGGGGCGTCCTCCGGGATGGGGATGACGCGGCCCTGGGAGTAGTCGATGGGCTGCGAGTCGTTGGAGGTGTGATAGCTGCGGGGCCGTCCACCGCCGGTGTTGCCGTGGGACTCGATGGTGGAGGGCGGCGCTTCGAGGAAGTTTCCGTTGACGACGCGGTAGCTGTGATCCATGGGGCCGACAAAGCTTCGCGGACCGCGGTCGCGCTGCTGCTTGCCGCCACCACCACCCTTGCGAGACTTCCAGCCTTCGACCCGGTTACCGAACTGGTGGGTATCGCGAGATGGGGCTCCGTTGCTGCCGCCGTTCGAGAAGCTGCCGCCGCCACCACCGTTACTGGAGCTGCCACCGTTGCTGCCGGCCTGGTTACCCGGATTGTCATCGCGGCGGGAGCGGTCGCGATCGCGGAACTTCTTCTTCCAGCGCTTTCCGGTGCCCGTGCCGCTGTTTTGATGGTGTCCGCCTTCGCGGTTCGCGGACCCGCCGTTGGAGCTTGCGGGCTGGGGCGCGGCGGAGGCCTGCACGGAGCTTAGCGTTCCGGTTTCGGACTGGGTCTGCGGGCCGCCGGAGCTTTCGACCGGGCTTCCGTCGCTGCCACCCTTGCCTTTGCGCTTGCGGCGGCGCCTCCGGCTGCTTTTGGACTGACCCATACCGTGGGGGACTCCGCCGCTGCCGTTTGAGCCTCCGTCCTGCTGGGAGGTGAAGTTCCCGTCCTGCTGCCGGGCGGAGTCGTTGCGGTCAGGGGATGGGGGCGGGCCTCCGTGCGATTGCACTTCGGGCACATTTTGTTCTGCGCTCATGCTTCCACTTCCTATTGCACGACGTGTTGCGTTCTAGAGCCGCTTACTGCCGGCCTGGTGATGAGGCGTAGAGTTCCGTATGCGGGGAGCGCCGACATGCCTGGTGGGCACGGGCGACAGACGGTCTGGGAACTTCAGCGCGGGAGGAAACGGTGTCAAGTTGTACTCGAACAAACGTCCTTTTGGTCAGTTTTGGTTGTGATGGGCGGCCTTTCCTGGCAGCCGGATCAACAACCTGGTCCGCGTCTAGGCGGCGAACCTCACCCCAATCTAATGAAACCCGTTGAGCAGCAGAGCGCGGTGAAAGGCGCGACCGAGGTTTCGGAGAGAGTTGCTCAGAGACCTGGACCCAGCACCCAAGAGGCTCGCATGGTGAATGGCACCCACAGCCGCTTCACAGGGCAATCCGGATACTACACCAGCCGGGGCGCGGTAGCAAGTCCCACCTTTTGGGTAGGCGGTGAGCTTTGATCCAGGTAGCCGCTTCCGTTTCAAGCGAAGCGGCTACCCGTGTTGTATGGCCAGTCACTGGCCTCCACAAGGCCCCCTATTTCGGAGGGCTGCTCTTTTCCGGCGGCTACTCTATCTAGTGGGAGTGCTGCGGACCGGCGGAGCGGTACATCTCGCGCGAACGGATGTTCTGGCGTAAGGGGTGCAATCCAGGTGCCAGATGCGGGATGCCCAATAATGGGCGAATTCAGCTTGGATGCCCGGCTATGTTTCAGAATTGCGGAGCCTTTCAGGCGAGACTCTTCCGATTTCGGTATGCCCTGCGGCATGACGGGATGCCGCGGCGGTTTGACCCGTTGCCAGCCGCGACCTATAATTTGGATGTTCTGGCAGCCCTTGCACGTGCTGGCCCAACGGAGATGTTTTCGGGCCGAACGGCGCAGCCAAGCGCAGTTTCGGCCGGCTTCGTGGGGGATCAGGGCTCAAGGCGAAGGGGTTTGCTTACGAGCGAGCTCAAGCCGGTGACCAGACACGAGCGATCGCAACTCACATCAGGAGCAAGACACCCAGCATGAACCGCAATCTTTTCGTAGTAACGGCGCTTGGCGCCGGGATGACGGCTGCTGCAGCCGTTGCACAGGCTCCGGCCACCGCCCCCGCAACTCAGCCCGCTGCCGCCGCGACTCCCGCGGCTGCACCGCAGGCACTGCCTGCCAAGGTGGCGCTGATCGCCTTTGAACAGGCTGTCTTTGCGACCAACGAGGGGCAGCGGGCGGTGCAAGAGGTCACAAAGAAGTACGAACCGAAGAAGGCGCAGATCGACACGCTGGCGGGCGAGGTCGATTCGCTGAAGAAGCAGCTCCAGAGCGCCCCGGCGACGCTTTCCGAGGAGGAGCGGCAGACACGGCTGAAGAACATCGACACCAAGGAGAAGCAGCTGAACCGTGATGCCGAGGATGCACAGACGGCGTACAACGCCGATCTGCAGGAGGCGTACGGCAAGGTGGCGCAGAAGTTCTCCGGGATTGCGAAGAACTACGTTCAATCGAATGGCTTTACGCTGCTGCTCGATGTGAGCAACCAGCAGAGCAACGTGATGTGGGCGATCCAGTCGACCGATGTGACGCAGGCCGTGGTGGAGGCTTACAACAAGAGCTCAGGGATAACGGCGCCACCGCCGTCGGCACCGTCGGCGAGCCGCCCAACGGCGAGCGCTCCGAGGGCGACACCGAGGCCAGCGACCACAACGCCCAGGTAACCTGAGCGGGGTGAGATAGATGCGAAAAGGGGGGAGCCCAGGCTCCTCCCTTTTCTCTGTTCGCTAGCGAACATCAAGCACGACCTTTTGTGGAAAAGGTTGTGGAATGTTTTGCGGAGAATCGGGTGCGGGATCTCTGGCTGGAGCGCGGGGATCTGGCGAGCGGGGAAGGTGTGTGGCTTTAAGTCCTGCGATCACTGATAGATGGAGGGATGAGAGAGATCTTATGAGGTGAGATCGGCAGCTTTTGGCCGAAATATACGGCGGCTCTTGTTTCCCACAGATCCTTGTTACGTTTTCGTGACCGGCGGCAGTTTCGGGGTTGTGGCGACCAATTCCGGCGGTTACTTGTGGGGGCAACTCTGGCGTCTGTCGCGGTTACCAGCGGTGTTGGGCGGTTAGTCTTCGCCAACCTTGAGGACGGCGAGGAAGGCCTCCTGGGGGATGTCCACTTTGCCGATGCGCTTCATGCGCTTTTTGCCCTCTTTCTGCTTTTCGAGGAGCTTGCGCTTGCGGCTTATGTCGCCTCCATAGCATTTGGCGATCACGTTTTTCCGGATGGCGGTGACGGTCTCGCGGGCGATGATCTTGGAGCCGATGGCGGCCTGGATGGCGACCTCGAACATCTGCCGGGGGATAAGCTCACGCATCTTGGAGACGAGGGCCTTGCCGCGGTCGTAGGCGGAGTCTTTGTGGACGATGACGGAGAGCGCGTCGACGGGGTCGCCGCCAATGAGGATGTCCATCTTCACCATGGGGGAGATCCAGGAGCCGGCGAGCTGGTAGTCGAGCGATGCGTAACCGCGAGAGACACTTTTCAGGCGGTCATAAAAATCGAGGACAATTTCATTGAGAGGAAGCTCGTAGGTGAGCATGACGCGGGTCTCGGAGACGTACTCAAAGTTTTTCTGGCGGCCGCGTTTGTCTTCGACGAGCTTGAGGATGCCGCCGACGTACTCCTCGTTGGTGAGGATTTTGGCAATGATGACAGGCTCTTCGATCTGTTCGATCTCGGTGGAGTCGGGCCAGCGCGAGGGATTATCAACTTCGGTTACAGATCCATCGGTGAGAGTGATTTTGTAACGAACACCGGGCGCTGTGGTGATGAGGTCGAGGTTGTACTCGCGCTCGAGGCGTTCCTGGATGATTTCCAGGTGGAGGAGGCCGAGGAAGCCGCAGCGGAAGCCGAAGCCGAGAGCCACAGAGGACTCGGGCTCGAAGTTGAAGCTGGCGTCGTTGAGGCGGAGCTTTTCAAGGGCGTCGCGGAGCAGGGCGTGCTCGTGCGAATCGACGGTATAAAGGCCGGCGAAGACCATGCTCTTGATGTCTTCAAAGCCGGGGAGGGCCTCGGCGCAGGGGCGGTCGACCTCGGTGAGGGTGTCGCCGACCTTGGTATCGGCGACGTTTTTGATGGTGGCGACGAAGAAGCCGACTTCGCCGGCGGTGAGCTCGGTGAGCTCGACGGGCTTGGGAGTCATGACGCCCATGGATTCGACGTCGAACTGCTTGCCGTTGGACATGACCTTGATCTTCATGCCCTTCCGGAGCTTGCCGTTGATAATGCGGGCGAGGACGATGACGCCGCGGTAGGCGTCGAACCAGGAGTCGAAGATGAGGGCCTGGAGGGGGGCTTCGGGGTCTCCGAGGGGCGGGGGGAGAAGGGTGACGACTGCCTCGAGGATGGACTCGACGTTGAGGCCGGTCTTGGCGGAGACGGCGATGGCGTCGTCGGCGGGGAGGCCGACGGACTTTTCGATCATCTCCTTGGTGCGCTCGATATCAGCGGAGGGGAGATCGATCTTGTTGATGACGGGGATGATCTCGAGGCCGTTCGAGATGGCGAGGTAGGCGTTCGCGAGGGTCTGGGCTTCGACGCCCTGGGAGGCGTCGACCACGAGGAGGGCGCCTTCGCAGGAGGCGAGCGAGCGTGAGACCTCGTAGGAGAAGTCGACGTGGCCGGGGGTGTCGATGAGGTTGAGCTGGTAGGTGTCGCCGTCGTGCGCCTTGTAGATCATGCGGACGGTGTGGGCCTTGATAGTGATGCCGCGTTCGCGCTCGAGGTCCATGGCGTCGAGGACCTGGGCCTGCATTTCACGCGAGGTGAGCGAGCCGGTGAGCTCGAGCAGGCGATCGGAGAGGGTGGATTTGCCGTGATCGATGTGCGCGATGATCGCGAAGTTGCGGATGTGGGATGGATCCATGAAGGGTGGGCGGGGCCTCAGGGTCTGATCTTAACATCCGGTCGGGGTGCGGCTGGGCGTGCGGTGCCGGAGTGGTCTGGGGCGTGAAGGTTGCGCGTGGGACTCTGATGAGAGATGGCGTGAGATGAGAGCGGCGGATGTACCGCGGGGGCCTTTGGGGAGCGTAGTGCGGATCAGTGAAGCAAGGGGCGTCAATCGGTCCGGATCCGGCACTGATCTGGGAACAAGTTTCTCTCAGAGCGCCCGACTTCCGGCGAATCGGCTGTGTTTACCCGCCGTAAACTTGCGGTGTTTCGCCGGTCTGACCTCCGGTGGCAATCGACGAAAGGCAGCGTGAGACGAGCCAGGCGCTCGAGGCGAAGAACCACGTGATGAGAAAGGCCGTCCATGGAAGCCTCGCTTTCGGTGAGCTGAGGATCCGTGGCAGCCAGACGAAGAGGGCGAAGAGGCCTACCATCGCGCTTTCGACCAAGGCAGCGCGACTCGGAAAGATGGAGAAGAGAACTGCCAGGCCACAGCCGATCTGTCCAGCACCGGTAAGGTAGGCCAATGCCGTCCTAAAGGGAAGCCACGCCGGGATGAGATCTACGGTTTGCTTCGTATACACGATGTGAGAAAGGCCGATTGGAATCAGAGCGATGCCGAAAAGCATGGTCGCGAGGCGGATGCCCCGTTGACCAGAGATGACGGCGAGAAGCGGTGCGGCTCCAGCCTTGGCGAGCGTGGCGAAAAGGACCCATCCTCCCGCGAACAAAACGGCGATCTCGCCGAAGTTCAACCAGACAGCTTCCATCTTTGGAGCCACGATGAGGGCGGGGACCTTCAGCAGCAGCCAGAGGAATAGATAAGGGAAGAGGATGCGGGCCGACCACGCTGCGGAGGCCTGGAAGAACAGGCCAATGCCGCCGAAGAGCATCAACAATCCGGAGGCATAGGCGAAGGCGGACCTGCCGGGGAGTGAGGCTGGAACCGGCTGCCAGACGAGCGCGAAGTCGCCGTAAATCAGGGCGAGAAGGCCGAGACCTATCAGTCCCATGGCGAAGGCGGTGAGGGCAGGCTGCAGCGGTCGATTCATGGCTTCCTCCATGACGGAGCCATTGGAGACGCCGCCACAGGGAAACGCAAGGCGTTCTATCCCAACACGTGAGCTCATATGTAGCGCAAGTTGACTTCTCGTCAGCAACGGCCGATTAGCTTCTTCCAAAACGCGCTTGTCGGTACTAGCCAGAGTCCGGATAGTCGACTCGCTAGCGAGAGGCCAAGCCAGGCAAAGACTCGGCCTCCTGCATAAAGGTCAGAGGGACCAGCCTCCGTCAATGACCGTGGCTGCACCAGTCACGAAGCCGCCCAGATCCGACGCCATCCACAGCACGGCTTCCGCAATCTCCTCGGGCTTACCGAGGCGTCCGACCGGCTCCAAGTCGATCGCCTTCTGAATGTCGCCTCCGGTGAAGCGGTCCATCATCGGCGTCTCGATGTTGCCGGGAAGCACCGCATTGACACGGATGCCCTGCTTCGCATAATCGAGTGCCGCTGAGCGAGTCAGCCCGATGATGGCGTGCTTGGACGCAGCGTAGGCGGCACCACCCGCCACGCCACGGATGCCCGCGCCGGAAGAGGTGTTCACCACGACTCCGCCGCCCTGCTTCACCATCTGCGCAAGCTCATGCTTCATGCAGACGAACAAGCCGCGAAGATTGATGCCAAGGATGCGGTCCCACTCTGCCAACTCGATCTCGTGAACCGGGGCCGGCTTGTTTTCAACACCGGCATTGTTGAAGGCAACATCCAGCCGTCCAAACGTCTCAATCACCTGCTTAATCGCGGCCTGCACCTGGTCCGGCTCGGACACATCGCAGGAGATCGCCAACACCTCGCTCCCTGCCTTCCGAGCGGAT
Source organism: uncultured Acidobacteriaceae bacterium (assembly GCA_963850375.1). GTDB lineage: Bacteria > Acidobacteriota > Terriglobia > Terriglobales > Acidobacteriaceae > Edaphobacter. The sequence continues at coordinate 860,963 of CAWKKV010000002.1, forward strand.
CCTTCAACCTCCTTCAGAGCCTCGGCAGAACGGTCGAGGATCGCAACCCGCGCGCCTTCGGAGGCGAACGCGATGCTGGCAGCCCTGCCGATGCCGCTGGCCGCTCCCGTGATAAAGACGACTTTGTTTGTAAAACGCTGAGTTCCTGCCATGATGCTTGCTCCTTCTCTTTGAATCACGAACGGCTGTACTGCTGGTCGGTCACATGCTCCATCCAGTCGACGACCTTGCCGTCTTCCTTCTCCTGGATCGCGATGTGTGTCATGGCCGTGGTCGGTGTTGCACCGTGCCAGTGCTTCTCACCGGGCGCGAACCAGACAACGTCACCGGGAAAGATCAGCTCGACCGGCCCGTTTTCTCGCTGCACCCATCCAGCTCCCGCGGTCACGATCAGTGTTTGCCCGAGCGGATGGGTGTGCCACGCGGTGCGGGCGCCCGGTTCAAACGTGACGCTCGCTCCTGCAACGAACGCAGGATCGGGAGCCGTGAACAGGGGGTCGATGCGTACAGCTCCTGTAAACCACTCGCCCGGTCCCTTCGTGGAAGCCTGTGAGCCTGCCTTTTTGATTTCCATACATCCTCCCTTGTTGTTTGGTTCGTCAATGCCGCTTTCAGCGGTTACATGCTGTAGCCGGGCCTCTTGTAGAGGTTCTGATCGTTACCGACGATCTCGGCTCGGTAGACCTTCTCTGCCCAGTCCTGAGACGCGATCTCCTCAACCGCGACCGAAACGGATTCCTCTCCATAGTTCAGTGTGCTCATCACACTCTGCGTGATCTGGTCAGCGAGCCTTTGCTTCTGCTTTTCGGTTTTCCCGGGCCAGAGCTTCACAATGATGTGTGGCAAATAGGATCTCCTTTTCAACCTTCACTTACTCAGATTCCGTAGCGACACTGGCGAAGCACGGACAATGCGCATGCCCTTGTGAGTAGAATTCACAGATGCTGCCCCGCGATCTTTCCTCACTTTCCACGCTTCTGGTCGTCGCGGAGGAACGAAGCTTCACGCGGGCAGCAAAGCGGCGCGGTGTCTCGCCTTCCGCAATCAGCCACTCGATGCGGAATCTTGAAGAAGAGCTCGGCATACGGCTTCTGACCCGAACGACCCGAAGCGTCTCCCTGACGCAGGCGGGAGCGCATCTGGTGAAGCGGCTACAACCGGCTCTTGCCGAAGTCGGAGAGACGCTGGATTTGCTTTCGGGACAGAGCGGAAAGGCCGCAGGCCGGGTCCGGCTGCTTTTGCCACGTCTCGCCATATCCTCTGTGCTGGCTCCAAAGCTCAGTGCCTTGCACAAGGCCTACCCGGATATCATCCTTGACGTGACGACAGATGACAGTCGCCGCGACATCGTTGCCGATGGCTTCGATGCGGGCATCCACTTCGGTGAGTACATCGCGAAAGACATGATCGCGGTTCGGGTCTCGAAAGATCACCGCGCTGCAATCGTCGGTTCACCCGCGTACCTCGACGCTCACCCGTCACCCAAGGCGCCGCACGACCTGCTGAAGCATCAATGCATTAACTTTCGCCACGGCCCGACGGAGCTGTACCGCTGGGAGTTCGAAAAGGGAAAGAAGGAGCTGTCTGTCGCCGTGAACGGACCATTGATCGTCGACGATCTCGGGCTGGCGATCCGGGGCGCGCTCGACGGTATCGGTCTTGCTTTTGTCGACGAATCAGAGATCGCAGACTACCTGCGAGATGGAAGACTCGTCCGAGTCCTTCAAGATTGGTGCCAGCCATACCCGGGATTTTTTATGTACTACCCAAGCCGGCGTCAGCAGACTGCGGCGCTTTCGGCCGTGATTGCAATGCTCCGCACCTGAATCCACTGGGTCCTCATACGTCAGCTACGCGGAAGAGATCGTCACTACTCTGGACTACCGTTGATCAAACTTCGCCTGCGCGGCCTTGAAGTGGTCCATGTTTTTCACGGCCCAAAGCCAGAGGGGATGCACCTGTTCCAGCATCTCCAGTCCTAACTCTGTAGCTTCATACTCCACTCGCGGAGGAACCTCCGGAAAAACTACACGGGTCACAAGCCCGTCGCGCTCCAATTGCCGCAATGTCTTGGTCAGCGACTTCTGACTCACGTTTTCTACCTGGTCCATCACCCTAGAAAACCGCATGGGCTTTCCTGCCTCCGCCAGTACGGCAAGCGTCCATAGCGTCCACTTTTCGGCCATCCGAGTCACCATCTCGCGCACGTGGGTTTCAGAGCCTGGATCTAAGGCCTCGCAAGCCGCGTTCGCTTCCGCCCAGTTGATGCCCGAGGCCCTTTGCGGCTTATCCCTGATTTTCTTCTTCGAGTTTTCCTTGGATTTGCTCATTAGTTACCTCCGGATGTGTATCCGCCAACAAGGTGCCTTATTGCCAATGGATACTGTCTCCTCCATAGTAGCCCTATGAAGACCAATTGGACTGCCAGGAACATCCCGTCACAGCAAGGCCGCCGCATGCTCATCACTGGAGCCAATAGCGGTATTGGCTTTCAGACCGCGCTTGAACTGGCGCGTCGCGGCGCTGAAGTGATCCTGCCTGCACGGACGCTTGAAAAGGCGAATGCTGCCAGGGCCGCCATTCAGCAGGAAGTCCCGAACGCGCACATTGTGCCCGACGTGCTTGACCTGGCAGAGCTCAGCTCGGTGCGCAGCTTCGCCGAGCGGTTTCTGAAGCGCTATACGCAGCCCTCGCTTGACCTGCTTATCAACAATGCGGGCGTGATGGCAATTCCACAGCGCCAACTCACACCAGACGGCTATGAACGCCAGTTGGCGACCAACTACCTCGGCCCCTTCGCGCTCACCGCGCTGCTTTTGCATGCGATCAAGCCACAACCAGGCTCGCGCATCGTGATTGTCTCGTCTACCGCCAGCAAGATGGGAAAGATCGACTTCGAGAACCTCCAATCCGAACGCCGCTACAGCCCTATGTGGGGAGCGTATGCGCAATCCAAGCTGGCCGACTCGGTCTTCGCGCTTGAACTCCAACGCCGCCTGACCGCAGCACATTCTCCCGTCATCGTCACCGCGGCGCATCCCGGCTATGCGATCACGAACCTGCAAACCAGCGGTCCTGGCGAAACAGCTTTTCTGCATCCCATGCGCATTGCCATGACGGTGTTGAAGCCCTTTCTCTCGCAGGACGCCCAGCATGGCGCTCTCCCCACCCTCTTCGCCGCCACCGATCCAGGTGCCGAACCCGGAGGCTACTACGGCCCTGACGGCTTTCAGGAACTGAAGGGCCTGCCGGCGAAAGCAAAGATCGCACCGGCTGCACTCGATCCCGCCACGGCTGACAAGCTGTGGAGCATCAGTGAGCAGCTCACAGGAGTTACGTTCCGTATAGCGTGATTGCTCACGAGCTGATTGGTACCGACAAGTCGGCTTCCAGTAAGTGATCGTGATTACGAGAGGCGCACTAGGGACTGGTTGCGTCCTTCGGTAGGCGGTGGTGAGAATCGGGAGTATTGGGAGGTTTGCGTGCGGTAGGTCGTCGAAGATCTCGTTCAGGCTCAAGTGACATCTCGACTTTTGACCGCCGCGGGTGCGATGGGCTAGAGTTCGGGCCATGGTGAAACGGTTTTGTTGTGGTGTGGCACTCGTCTCGCTCGTTTCGATTGCGGGGCTGGCTCAGAAGCAGACGGCTCAGAAGCAGACTCTGCAACGGCCGGCGATCACGGGCATTGCGTTTACCCGGTTTTATGCAGCGGACCCGGCAGCGTCGAAAGCCTTCTACGGCGAGCGGCTGGGGCTGTCGGAGACCGACGGGCCGGGCGGGCTGATGTCGTTTGCGGTCGGCTCTCGCCAGCGCATCGAGGTGCTGCCGCTGCCGAGTCCTGCTCCGAAGAGCCGGCTGGCCGAGGTGGGATTCCTCACGTCCGATGTCCCGGCGATGAAGGTGTATCTCGAGCGGCATGGGTTGGTGGTGGAGGACGAGGGCAAGGATGCGATCCGAACGACGGACCCGGAGGGCAACGAGGTCGCGTTCGTGCATGACCCCGGTGTGTCGAAGTCTGCGGCTGCGCTGCCGATGGGCAAGGCTGGCGCGCCGACCTCGCGAAGAATCATTCACGCAGGATGGCAGGTGCATGATCGCGATGCGGAGAACACGTTCTTCATCAAGCTGCTGGGCTTCCGGCCGTACTGGTACGGAGGAATGGTTGAGGGCCGGACGGATTGGGTGAGTCTGCAGGTGCCGGATGGCACGGACTGGATTGAATACATGCTCAGCTGGGGCAGCGGCGAGGCGGACCAGAAAGAGCTCGGCGTGCTCAACCATGTGAGCCTGGGCGAGAAGGATATCGACGACGCGACGAAGCAGCTGGTCGCGAACGGCTGGGCAGATCCGTCCACGCGCAAGGCGCAGATGGGCAAAGATGGGAAGATGCAGCTGAACGTGTTTGATCCGGATATGTCGCGGATCGAGTACATGGAATTCCAGCCGCGGCAGAAACCTTGCTGCTCGGAGTTCACGGCGAGCAGTCCGACGGGCGATACAGAGTGAGCGATCGATTGATGGTGAAAGAGAGAAGGCCCGCCTTGTGGCGGGCCTTCTTCACGTGAGGGGACGGAGCTTAGCGCGTGATATTGTCCACGGCGTCGCTGACCGCGTGGGCCGCTTTACCTGCCGTATCTTTGGCGGTTCCGATGATCTGGTCCGCGACGCCTGCATCGGCGGTGTTTGGGTCACCTGCTATGTTGCCGACGCCCTCCTTGAGACGGCCGCCGATCTGACCGGCGGTGCCGGAGATGCGCTGGCCGGTTCCCCAGTTGCTGGCCTTGCGTGAGAAGCGGCGGGCACCGGCGGTGAGGTCATCGGACGCATCGTCGGCGTCGTACCCGGAACTGTAGGCAGCGCTGGTCTGGCCGTTGAGGAGGATGTAGGCGCCAATGCCGAGGCTTGCGCCGGCTGCGATCCAGAAGAATTTATTCATGGGTGTGACTCCAATCTGCTTGCGGGAGCTACTGTGCTGATGGCGGAGCGGCCAAGGTTGCAAGGTCGCCGCCTCTCAAGATAGATGCGCCGCACGCCGGGAGGGATTGCCGGGAGCGTGAGGAGTCGATTCGGGGGGAACTGGTCCGCGTCAGACGGCGGCAGTGGCGGGGAGGATCTCTTCGACGTCGACCCACTGTGTGGGGTAGTGGCCGGTGTAGCAGGCAACACAGAAGCTGGCAGGCGATAGGCCGGAGGCGGGCTCGCCGGTGGTGCAGGAGTGCGTGAGGCCCACGAGGGAAAGATACGCGAGCGAGTCGGCCTCGATGAACTGGCGGATCCCCTCGACGGAGTTGTTGGCCGCGATGAGGTCCTTCTTCGACGGGGTGTCCACGCCGTAGAAGCAGGGAGAGATGGTGGGCGGACAGGAGATCCGCATGTGGACCTCCGTGGCCCCGGCGAGGCGGCACATGCGGACGATCTTGCGAGAGGTGGTGCCGCGGATGATGGAGTCGTCGATCAGGATGATGCGCTTGCCTTCGAGCAGCGAGCGAACCGGGTTGAGCTTCATGCGGACTCCAAAGTCGCGGACGCGCTGCTCGGGTGCGATAAAGGTACGGCCGACGTAGTGGTTGCGGATCAGGCCGAAGTTGAACGGGATGCCGGATTCGGCGGCGTATCCGAGAGCCGCTGTCACGCCGGAGTCGGGCACGGGGACGACCAAGTCGGCGTCGACGTGGGACTCGCGCGCAAGCTGGCGGCCCATCTCGTCCCGCGATCTCTGGACGGGTCTTCCGTAGATCCGGCTGTCCGGTCTCGCGAAGTAGACGTGCTCGAAGATGCAGGAGGCGGGCGGCGTAGTCTGCGGGGCGTAGCGGCGGCTGGTGACGCCGTCTTCAGAGACCATGATGAGCTCGCCGGGCTCGACGTCGCGCTCGTACTTCGCATGGAGGAGGTCGAACGCACAGGTCTCGGAGGCGAAGACAAAGGTGTCGGGCGCGCCGTTCTCGCCGGGGATGCGGCCCATCGAGAGTGGGCGAAAGCCGTGCGGGTCGCGTGCGGCGAAGATCCGATTGCGCGTCATCATGACGATGGAGAATGCGCCCTCGACCTGCGAGAGGGAATCGGCGATGCAGTCGACCAGGGTGGAGCAGTGCGAGTGCGCGATGAGCTGGACGATGATCTCGGAGTCGGAGGTGGTGGAGAAGACGGCTCCGTCACGCTCCAGGCGTTCGCGGGAGGTGCCGAGGTTGACGAGGTTGCCATTGTGCGCGATGGCGATCAGGCCCTTGGTGGACTCGACCGAGATGGGCTGCGCGTTCAGGAGGGCGGAGTCGCCGGTCGTCGAGTAGCGGGTGTGGCCGATGGCGATGTGGCCAGGGAGCCGGGCAAGCACGGGGTCGGTGAAGATCTCGGATACGAGACCCATGCCCTTCATGTCGGTGATGGCGTTCTGTTCGCGCCCGTTCGAGACGGCGATGCCGGCGGACTCCTGCCCGCGATGCTGGAGCGCGTAGAGGCCCCAGTAGGTGAGACGGGCGGCGTCGGGGTGGTTGTAGATGGCCATGACGCCGCACTCTTCGCGGAGCTTGTCGAAGGGGGTGGTGTCGTCGGCTTCTTTTGGGTCGGCTGCTGTGGCCAATCCGGGCGTTGCGAGATCCAGGGATCCTTCGCTGCGCTCAGGATAAGGGTTTGAAGCGGAAATCTGCGGGGTCGTCATGCGGTGACTACCTCGGCGGCCAGCTGTGACTCGAGGGTGTTGGAGAAGGCGGCACGGAGGTCGGTCAGTTGTGCCTCAAGCGCGATTCGCCCGTTGATGACGACCAGGAGCGCAGAGCCAGCGACCTTGCCGACGGGAGCGGCGAAGGCCCCTGGCGTCTGCTGCAACGCGGCCTTGATCTCGTCGAGATCCGCTGGATTGCAGGTTGCCACAACGGAGGAGCCGATCTCCGCAAAGAGTGTCTCGGAGAAGGAGAAAGGTTCTGCGTCCCGGGCGAACAGGTTCAGTTCGGCACCCAGCTTCGAGTTGAGCGCGCATTTCGCGGTGGCGGTCAGGAATCCGCCGTCGCTGATGTCAGACGCGGAATGCAGGAGACCACGTGCGGACAGATTCTTGAGTGCCTGGTGCAGCGTTGCCTCCTCTGTCATATCGAGCACAACGGGCTCCCCCCATAGCGGCCAGCCCTGGCTCTGTGCCCAAGCGCTGGCGCCCAGATCGCGGATGGCGTTTCTTCCTGCGCCGCGGATAGCCGATAGGAAGAGGACAGTGTCCCCCTCGCACTGAAAGCTATTCGGAACTGCTTTAGTTACATCATTTAGCAGGCCCACAACGCCGATGACGGGAGTCGGGTAGATGCCTTCGCCGCGCGTCTCGTTGTAGAGCGAGACGTTGCCGCCGGTGATAGGGGTTCCGAGGGCGGTGCAGGCTTCGGCGATGCCGTCGATGGCGAGCGAGAGCTGGGCCATGATCTCGGGCTTCTCGGGGTTGCCGAAGTTGAGGCAGTTGGTGGCGGCGACTGGCGTGGCCCCGGTGCAGGCGACCTTGCGGGCGGCCTCGGCGACGGCGTGCATGGCTCCGAGCTTGGGGTCGAGGTAGCACCAGCGGCCGTTGCCGGCGAGCGCCATGGCGATGCCGCGCTCGGGGCCCGATGTCAGGGCCCTGTTCTCTGAAGCTTTTTGGCCGGGTTGTGACGGGGAACCGGAAACGGCGAACTCGGGACCACCACCGGACTCGTGCGTCTCGTCGGGCGCTACCACCGGATTGGCCGCGTCTTCGTTTCCGGTCCCGAGAGTGGCTTCGCCCTTGGGAGTGGAGCCTGCGATGAGATTGAGGAGCTTGCCCGAGATGCTGTGCTCGGCTGCGATTGGATCGAGATCGTTGGCAAGCGCCAGCGTCGCTGCCGGCGTCTGGGTATGCGCGTCCGCATCTGCTGTCGCGTTTGTGCCCTTGATACGAAGGACGCCAGCCTCGAAGCCGGGGCCCTGGACGGTGTTGGTCTGCACCATCGAGTCGTACTGCTCGTAGATGTAGCGCTTGTCGCAGATGTTGGGACTCGCGAGCAGCTTGAGGAGATCGGCGGTGTAGTCGCGCGGCTGCTGTAACTCGTCGAGCACCCATTGCGGAGGATCTTTGGGCACGGGTGGTGTCCACGTACCGACGGGCCGGTTGTACACGGGGGCGTTATCGGTGAGGGCTTTGTTGGGGATCTCGGCGACGAGCTCTCCGTGATGCCGGACGCGCATGACGTCGTCCGCCGTGACGACGCCGACCTCGGCGCAGTCAAGGCCCCACTTCGTGAAGACGTCGATGACCTCCTGCTCTCGGCCCTTTTCGGCCACCAGGAGCATGCGCTCCTGCGACTCGGAGAGCATGATCTCGTACGAGCTCATGCCGGTCTCGCGCTGCGGTACGAGGTCGAGTTCGATCGAGACGCCGAGCTCACCGCGCGCCCCCATCTCGCACGTGGAGCAGGTCAGGCCGGCCGCGCCCATGTCCTGGATACCGAGGACGGCGCCGGTCTTCATGGCCTCGAGGCAGGCCTCCAGCAGCAGCTTCTCGAGGAACGGATCGCCCATCTGGACGTTGGGCCGTTTCTGCTCGGAGCCCTCGGTGAACTCTTCAGACGCCATCGTCGCGCCGTGGATTCCGTCCCGTCCCGTCTTGGCCCCGACGTAGAAGACAGGGTTGCCGACGCCGGTCGCCTTCGCGTAAAAGATCTCGTCGGTGCGCACCAACCCCAGGGCGAAGGCGTTCAGCAGCGGGTTGCCGGAGTAGCAAGGCTCGAAACGGGTCTCACCGCCGAGATTGGGCACGCCGAAGCAGTTGCCGTAGCCGGCGACGCCGTGAACGACGCCGTTTGCGACCTGGTGGTTCTTGCTGCGAAGCTTTTCGTCTGGTTCTTCGCCTGGGGTCAGCGGACCGAAGCGGAGCGAGTCCATAACGGCGAGCGGGCGTGCGCCCATGGTGAAGATATCCCGAAGAATGCCGCCGACGCCGGTCGCCGCGCCCTGGTAGGGCTCGATGTAGGAGGGGTGATTGTGCGATTCGATCTTGAACGCGCAGGCCCAGCCGTCGCCCACGTCGATGATGCCGGCGTTTTCGCCGGGGCCTTGCACGACTGAGCCCGGACCGGAGATACGAGTGCCCTTGGTGGGAAGCCGCTTGAGATGTACCCGCGAGCTCTTATAGGAGCAGTGCTCGGACCACATCACCGAAAAGATGCCGAGCTCGGTAAGCGACGGTGTGCGGCCGAGCTGCTGCTCAATGCGGCTGTACTCGTCCGCCGTGATGGAGTGCTGCTTCAGAAGCGCGGGTGTGATGGTGCAGGGGGTCGGGAGGATTTTTGACGCGGGGGGTTGCGAGGAGAGATCGGGCTGGGTGGGCATGGCTCGCTTATGGAGATTGTCGCATGCCCGGCGAGATGTGCGTGGCCGGTGCTCAGCGGCCGCGTAGGTGGACCGCCGCCTCACCGATCCGATCGCGTCGATCAAGTGCGGCGCGGTCCCAGCCTGCCGCATCGGCCGCTGCTGCGTAGGTGTTTTCGAGAAAGTCGAGTACGGTCTGGGCGGGATCGGGAGAGCTGCGGGCCTCCTCGTAGCGCAGGAGGAACTCGCCTAGCGACGCATCGAAGCTGCCCGGGCCGGGGATGACCGCGTCCGCTAGACCAGCCGGAACGGGCGCGGCGTAGCAGTAGAACGCGGCGTCGCCGAAGCCGCCGTTCCCGGGCCAGAAGCCCGCGCTGATGACCTCGTGCGAGTAGGCCTCGGCCTGGATGCCGTCTGCTCCAGGTCGCGGCGGAGCCAGGCGGCCCGAAAAACGTGTGACGGCCAGGTCGAACGAACCCCAGAAGAAGTGAACAGGGCTGATCTTGCCCAGGAAGTTGGTGGAAAACCGCTTGAACAGGGTGTCGGCGAGCACGAGCGTCTGCCAGAAGCGGTGGGCAGCATCGGCATCGTAATCCGCGTGCGTGGTGTCGAGATCGAAGCGGATCGGAGCCTTAAGCTCGACCGGCATCGGATCGATACGCACCGGACCTGCGAGTTCGGAGAGGGCCTGGCTGTACTCCGCGAAGAAGCTGGCGACGCTCTGTGGGCGAAGCGCAAGTGAGACGGTCTCGCCCGAGCTGCGACGGAAGACGAGCTGATGCGCGACGAAGTCGAACTCGATGTCGAGCAGATGGCCTGAGGGCAGGGGCATAGCGGAGGTGGTAAGCCCGCGAGCGGAGACATAGAGCGGGATGTTCCACCAGTGATTCTGAAGGGGCGTCAGGGCAAGCCGGGTCTTGCCGACGATCTGCGTCCACATGTGCAGGGTATCGGCGGTGGCCTGCCACTGCTGCCAGGAGAGTTCCGGCCACGCCAGAGGTCCTTGCGATTGGTTCGAATCTGGGATCGTCATCAGGCTCGCCCCCTCGTGCTGCCTCGACCATAGTACGTCCGCGCGGGGCGCGTCCGTTTCAGGTTCCGGTCGAGCCGAAGCCTGCTGCATTGCGGCTCGTCTCGGCGAGGCTGTCCGTCTCTTCAAAGATCGCCTGGAGGCGTTGTACGATGCGGAGCTGGGCGATGCGATGGCCCGGCGCAATGATGTGCGGCTCGGGACCCAGGTTGGTGAGAACGACCTTGAGCTCGCCACGATACCCGGGATCGATCACTCCGGCGAGTGTCGTGATTCCGCGAAGGGCGAGCCCGCTGCGATCTTCGACCAGCGCCCCGTAGGTCTCGGGCAGCTCAAGAGCAAGGCCGGTGCGGATCGCCGCCGTGCTCCCAGGCTCGCCAACAGGGGCCAGAGTCGCTGCTTCGGAGGCGAAGAGGTCGGCGGCGAGATCTCCGTAAGGACCTTGATGCGCATAGCGCGGAAGCTGCGCTGAGGGATGGAGGCGCTGAACCTTTATTGAGATCATCGGCGATCCATTCTAAAGGTCGGAGACTGGACCGACACGGTTCGGAGCCGAAGGAGCTGGAGCCCGGGTCGGATTTGAGCGGGTGTTGTTCGAGTTAAGAGAGAAGAGGGGAGCCGAAGCTCCCCCCTTGTGAGTGGATATGACTTAGAGCGAGAACTTCCGGCGGGCCGCACCAGCAGCGCCCAGAAGGCCGGTGCCGAGGAGGATGAGGGAAGAGGGCTCAGGAGTCGACGTCATCGTGGGGATAAGGTCCGGTCCAGTCGCGGACGAACCTTCCTGGAACGAGACAGTGCTGTGAGTGTAGTCGGTTGCGGTGGTATCGAAGCCGAAGTAATCGGAGGAGGAGCCCACCGGCACGCCATCACCGAAGTCGAACACAATGGCGCCACTGCCTGAAGCCTTCGCGGAGATAGGGGTAATACCACTGCTCGTGTCGTATCCCGCGATACCAAGGAAGGGAAGAAATCCGAGTGTGCTGACGTCCGTGATGTTGTCAGCAGGCGCCCCGGGAACGGCATTGTTCGTAAACTTGAACGCGAAGTCGAGGCAGCCGGCCGCACCGCAGTTCGATCCCAACTGGTTGTTGCTGTCGTGGAACACGAGTTCGGTATACGACACGTTGAAGAGCGTGGCGAACGCGGCGGAACCACCGGAGTAGAGATTACCAGTGATGGTAACCAAACCAGACTGGGTACCGCTGCCCGGGTTAGGGGTCAAAGGGATAGGTTCGGCAAGTGCTGATCCACTGACGGCAGCAGCGAGGGTCAAGGCGAGGAGAGATGCAGTGATCTTCATGTGAACTCCAAAAGGTGAGGTGCGGGCTTGCACGTCTATAGGGAGCACGTCCTTCACCAATTACCTGCACAGTCTAGAGTTACGGGAAACCTCATATTTGTAATTACTTAGATCAGGGGGGTGAGCTGCCGGTCAGGGTGTCACATTAGCGATATGCAATATTTTGCATGGTCACTGGAAACGAAATGCTACTAGGTCTCCGATGTCAGTGGTCTTGTCGGTCATCAGTAACCTCCCAGGCCGAGATTCAGTGCGACATGTTGGAGGCGAGCGGTCGATACCTCGCCACATCTCGCAGCCGCCCTCCGCCCGGTCGCCAGCGGTTGACCTTAGGCCGCGGCCGCGATACACTTCTTAGGTTTGGCGCTGCCTCCGATCCGGTCGCGAGGAAGCCCGAAGGCCGATATCAGCGGGAGTCAGGTCCGCTGTTGTTTTGCCCGGCAGGCGGAAGCGCCCACACAGCATCTTCAGGAAGATAAGGCAGCCGGCGCGGAAAGCCCGGGACCCGAGGTTTTGTTATGTATGCAGTGATCCGCACAGGCGGCAAGCAGTACCTGGTCAGCCCAGGAGAGACGATCCGAGTGGAGACGACCGCTCACCAGGACGGCAACGTGGAGTTCTCGGAGGTGCTCGCCGTCAGTGGCGAGGCCGGCAAGTTCGAGCAGGATCTGGGCGGCGCCAAGGTGCTCGCATCGGTCACCGGGCAGGGTCGCGGCGACAAGATCCTTGTCTTCAAGTTGAAGCGCAAGAAGCAGTACAAGAAGATGCAGGGGCATCGCCAGAACTACGTCGAGGTCAAGATCAACGAGATCCTCGTCGGCGGCCGCAGCTTCAAGGCAGAGAACTAAACAGATACAGAGATTGACGCGCGATGCCTGAGGCGGCGCGAATGGGGAACAGCGATGGCACATAAAAAAGGTCTTGGATCATCAAAGAACGGCCGCGACTCAAACGCGCAGCGGCTTGGCGTGAAGCGTTTCGGCGGCGAGACGGTGACGGGCGGATCGATCCTGGTTCGGCAGCGAGGAACACCGCTCAAGCCAGGTCTCAACGTCGGGCGTGGGAAAGACGACACCCTGTTTGCGAAGGTGGACGGCGTGGTGCGGTTCCAGAGCCGTGGGCAGCTGGGCCGGTTCGTCTCGGTCGATCCAGTCGCACCCGCAGCGCAGGCATAAGGATTTCTTGTAAGGGGGAGCCTCGCTACGGCGAGGCTTTTCTGCGTTACGGGATCAAGAGTTCAGCCGAGTCTCGTAGCTCAGACTGGCAGATGGGCGATCTTTTCTCCGGCTCTACCGAAGCTACTCGAACAGGTGTCCCATCTTCCGTGGCATGGGTATGCCGAGGTGCTCGTACGCGAGGCGGGTCGCCACCCGGCCGCGGGGAGTGCGATCAAGAAAGCCGATCTGGATCAGAAACGGCTCGTAGACCTCTTCGAGCGCATCCTGCTCTTCGGCGAGCGCGGCAGCCAGCGTGTTCAGGCCGACCGGGCCCCCGTCGTACTTCTCGATAATCGTTCGAAGCAGGCGGCGATCGAGTTCGTCGAAGCCATGCGCGTCCACCTCGAGCAGCTTCAGGGCAGCCTCGGCCGTGGGGCGGTCGATAACACCCTTGGCGCGGACCTCGGCGTAGTCGCGTACGCGGCGTAAGAGCCGGTTCGCGATCCGTGGTGTACCGCGCGAGCGCATGGCGATCTCGGCGGCGCCATCGTGGTCGATGGGCACGCCAAGGACCTCGGCGGACCGCTCCACCACGAAACGGAGCTCGTCGTCGGTATAGAACTCGAGGCGCAGCAGAATGCCGAAGCGGCTCCGAAGCGGCGAGGAGAGCAGGCCTGGGCGCGTGGTCGCGGCCACAAAGGTGAAGGGCTTGATGTCCATCACGTGGGTACGCGCGGCCGGGCCCTGGCCGATCATGATGTCGAGCTTGTAGTCCTCGAGCGCGGTGTAGAGCTTCTCCTCGAGCACGGGCTGGAGGCGGTGGATCTCGTCAAGGAACAGCACCTGGCGTTCGCGGACATTGGTCAGGATTGCGGTAAGGTCGCCCTGGATCTGAAGCGCGGGGCCGCTGGTCTGCTGAAAGCCGACGCCGAGCTCGTTAGCGATAATCGTCGCCAGGGTGGTCTTGCCGAGACCCGGAGGTCCGAACAGAAGCACGTGGTCGAGGGCTTCGCCGCGGGTGCGGGCGGCCTCGAGCGCAATGGCGAGCTGCTCCTTGGCGCGCTCCTGGCCGATGAATTCGCGGAGGTGATGCGGGCGGAGCTTCAGCTCAAAGGCAGAGTCGTCGTCATCGCGCTTCGCTGAGACGAGGCGTTCCGGTCCGTCCTCAATCGCGTCGGTCGTCCGCGCTGCCATCTGTTCCCTTTCTTGCCCGGAGTGCGGGGCCAACTCTAGGCGATAGTAAAGCGAAAGTAGCGGCTCAGCAATGGAGCATTCCGCGCGTCACCCTACCCCTGCCGCGAGCTCTCCCAGGCGATCGTGTCTTCGATGCCCTGCTCCCTGGTGGTGCGCGGAGCCCAGCCGGTCGCACGAGTGATCTTGCTGTTGTCCGCGACGAAGTACTTCTGATCGTTGTTACGCCAGGGCAGGTGGGTGTAGTTGAGCTTCAGACCGAGACGCTGCTCGAGATGAAGCAGCAGCTCAAGCAGCGACATGGAGTTTTCTACGCCGCCACCGATGTTGTAGGCCTGCCCCCGTGTCTCGTTGATGTGTTCGTAGGCCGCGATGTAGCACTGCACGGTGTCCGAGACGTGGAGGAGGTCGCGAACCTGCTTGCCGTCTCCCGAGACAGTAAAGGCGGCGCGGTTGGGCTCACGCTGCGACTCAAGCGCCTGCCGCACGAACCAGCCGACCCAGCCCTGGTCAAAGGTCGCGAACTGCCGGCCTCCATAGATCGTCGAGTGCCGGAAGACAACGGACTTGACCCCAAAGCCGCGCGCATAGTCGAGCATGTACTGGTCGGCGGCTCCCTTGGAGCAGCCGTACGGCGTATGGAATTCGATCGCCGTCGACTCGTCGACGCCGCCCGAGTGAGGGTCGCCGGGCGAGTATGCGCGGGGCTGGTAGCGGGTCTCGCGCTCGACGAGGTCGAGGTGGTTGAGGTTGCCGTAGACCTTGTTCGACGAGGCGTAGATGACGGCGGTCTCGGGCGTGTAAAGCCGGATCGATTCGAGGATGTTCACCGAGCCAAGGACGTTGATCTCGAAGTCGCGCCGCGGGCTCTGCATGGACGTGGTCATGGCGACCTGGCCGGCGAGATGGAAGATGACATCCGGCTCCAGGCGTCGCACGACCTGCTCGACATCGAACGCGTTGCGGATATCGCCGTGTGTGAAGTCGGTCAGGCCGAGAGTGCGAAGCCATGCGAGGTTTTCAGACGCTCCGTGACGTGCGAGCGAGTCGAATGCGGCGACCTGGTGGCCCCCCTGTTGCAAAAGATGAGCGGCGAGGTTGGATCCGACGAAGCCTGCGCCGCCGGTGATGAGAGCCTTCACGAGTGAACTCCTTGGGGGTTAGTGCTGGGTGGTATCGGCCTGCATCTCGCGCAGAGCGTCGGCCTGGAACCTGCGCAGCTTCTGCAGTGTCTTCACGTAGCCGAACGCGAACTGGGCGAGCTTGCGCTTGGACTCGCCGGCCCTGCGCTTGGCAAAGGTGACCGGGACCTCGGTGATGCGGGCCGGGGGACGATGCGTAACAGCTTTAATGAGGATCTCTTCCAGGATGTCGAAGTCGTTCGATTCCAGCCTGAGCGGTGTGAGGATCGAGCGTCGGTAGAGCCGAAAGCTGTTAGTGACGTCCTTGGCTTTGATGGAGAAGGCGACGCGAAAGGTAAGGTTGAGCACGTAGCTCATCCAGATCAGCACGGCCGGGTTCTCCGTGTGTCCGCCTGGAGCATAGCGCGAGCCGATCACGATCTCTGCGTTGTTGCGTTGCGCCCACATACTGGCGTAATAGGCCGGGCTGTGCGAACCGTCGGCGTCCATCGAAAGCATCCACGTGCCGCGGGCGGAGGCGATGCCGGTGCGGACCGCGTCGCCGTACTGGTTGCCGCCGGTGCGATTGATGTGCCGCACGCCGTTGGCCTCGCAGACCTCGCGGGTGTTGTCGATATCGGTCTCCGTATCGACGATCAGGACCTCGTAGTTGGGCGTAAGCGCGGCGGCCGCGGCCTTGATCGCGGGCAGCAGATCGGGAAGATTTTCGCCTTCGCGATAAGCAGGGATCATGATGCTGAGCTCGATAGTCTCGGGGGGGCTCGCGGGCGATGTACTCATAGAAATTGCTCCGGCTGATGAACAGAAAGGTCGGGAAACTGCGTTTGGGCCAGCTGCCACACAGCAAAAGCGAGGTTGGTCCGAGGCTGCCAGCCGAGCCCCCGCACGCGGTCGATATCGGCTACAAGATGCATCGGCTCGTGCGGATGAAACGGAAGCTCACCGAAGCGAATGTCTACGTCAAGGCCAAGCTGCTGGACGACATCGCTCACGATCCGCCCGAGTGGAATCGATCGCCCCGATCCGACGTTGAAGATGTTGCGTGCCGGCTCGGTGCCCTGCTCGAGAATGGCGCAGACCGCCTCCGCCACGTCCTGCACCGCGCAAAAGTCACGAAGCTGTGTGCCGGGCGACATGGGAAAGGGCCGGCCCTCAAGCGCGCTGCGCAGAAGTGAAGGAAACAGGCGGTCGCCGCCATCATGGAGCCCGGTGAAGGAGAACGGACGGACGATGGTGAGGTGACGATGGAGGCGGTCGGCGCCCGCTCGCAGGAGGCAATCGACGGCGGCCTTGCTGGCTCCGTACGGGTGCAGCGTGTCGATGGGGTCGCCCTCATGGCAGGGTCGATCCTGCGAGTCGTAGACGAGGCCCGTGCTGATATGGATGAAGTGGCAGTCGGGGATCTCGCAGGAGGCGCGAAAGAGCTGGACAGTGGCGGAGACGTTGAGGTCGATGACCTCGAACCAGGAGATCTTCGAGGGTCGGACACCGCTCGCCGCGCAGTGGATGATCGCGGTCGGGTGGAAGTCGAGCGCGGCCTCGGTGAAGCGGCCGATCTCCGCCATGTCGACCTTTTGCTGGCCGACGTTGGGGTAGTCGCCAAAGAGGTGCGGATCGGGCCTGCGGAGTAAGACCTTGATGCGGGTGCGTGGGTTGGTCGCGGCCAGGTGCCGGACGATGTTGTAGCCGAGAGTCCCCGAAGCCCCGGTGATCAGGACCCTCGCTAGATGTGGCTCAGCCATGTTGCACGGTACCCTTTCCTGTCGCTCACAACTCTGCCGATGTCACAGCATAAATAAGCTTATCCCGATATGCGGGAAGCTCCGAGACGTCCGCTGGCAGCCCTGAAGCGGACTGCCCGAGCGTCATCGATCGCAGCCTAACCGCGATAGCTCCAATCTGCCGGAAACGGCTGTTCCCGGAGCGCGCCCGAGGATGCGTCATTGGAGACCGCCGCACTATCCGCGAAGGGGAAGCGGAGTGCCACAACAAACAACAGCAGCAGGACCAGAGCCTTGAACTCGCCTGCGTAACGAACGCCGTTAACAATCAGAAAACTTTGTGGAGTGAACAGCAGGGCGAAGCAGGTAAACGCGATTCCCATGCCACGCAGTCTGGCGGACAGAGCCAGCAGGACAAGCATGGCCCAGGGCGCGTACAGGTGCATCAGCGTGTAGTCGTGCGAGATGGGCGGCAGCAGGATCGAAGCTGTGGACAGGGCAAGTACCTGGTTCGTGACAGGCAGCTTCCGGATACGAACGAACCAGAGAAGAGCGCCCACGGGCGCCACCACCGCCAGGAAAAACTTGAGCGCATGCGGCACCTGATCCAGGTGATGGCTGTCGTAAAAACATAGCTTGATAAGGCCGAAGAGTGAGTGATCGATGCTGCTCTCCAGCTCGTGAAATGCGTTGAGGTAATAAAGGCTGAAGAGGTGCGTCTGCAACCGGAGACCGTGAAATACGGCCGATATCGTGGGTCCGACGAACCATGCCGACCCGACGATACTGGCGGCCCCGACGATCGGCACTAAGAGAGCGTCGCGGTATCGCCTCTGCGCTAAGGGCAGCGCAAGGTAGATCAGCGGGAAATACTTCATGGAGCCCGCAACGCCGAAGAGGATGGCCGCCTGCCAGCCGTACCCCTTGAGAAAGAGATAGATACCCAGAGTCAGGAGAGCCCAGACCACAATCTCCACATTGCCCAGGTAGAAGGCGATCGCAAACGGATACGAGAGGATCAGCGAGATCGCGGTGAAGGCAATGGCTGACCTCGGCCGCAGCCCCCGCCGGATCAGAGCCCGGCAGAACATGGCAGCGGCAACCATCAGGGCCAGCAGCATGGGGACGATAAAGCATACGTACGCGTGCACGCCTGCCGCATACACCGCGCGATAAACAATCGCCACCGGTGGTGGGTAGTTGAACGGTTGGGGAAACACGCCGAAGAACTGGTCCGTGTGAAAGAACTGGAATCGATCCTGAAAGCAGACGAGGTCGAGCGACTGGTGCTCCGGATCCAGAAACGTGGCCGTGTAAGGAAATCCAGTCTTATGACGGATGTGAACCTGGGCCCACGTTGCGGCGTAGGAGAGCGCCGACACAGCCGTGATGATTGCCAGAAAAATCGCTAAGAGCCTGGGGAGGCGCTTCAAATACCCGTCCTCGACTCAGCAACAGATCTCGTTGCCCGAACCGCGCAAGACGCGCGGATCCCTTGATCTACCGCCGGAAAGCATGCGCAAAAACGAGATATTGCACCCTGAGTATACCGTGACGCTCGTCAGTCGAGGTCCTCGCGACCGGACGTCCTCATGCTCCCCCTCGGTACACTGAAGTGGCTCGCAGCGTTCTTACGAGCCCTCCCAAACCATGCCCCGGACATATATCTACAAGCTGACCAGCGATCGCGGAGGCGCTCCGTCAGCGCCACCGCCGAGGACCGGCGAGACCGCGCTGCTGACGTTATCGATCTGCAAGCCCGCAATCCGCCGAACCGCGCAGCCCGGCGACCGGCTCCTCGGTCTGACGAGCCATGCGCTCGCAAAGAGTGACGGATATCCGCTCCATTCGGTGATCTACGGCGCGGTCGTCACCACGGCGCTCGATGCCCGCGAGTACTACGCTGCCCGGAGTCCGTTTCTCCATCGGCCGGACTGCATCTACCGCTTCCATCAGAACAATGGCACCATCCGCCACGGCGGGCGCTCGCCGCTTCATGCGGACCCGGCATACCAGGTGCGCGATGTCGGCCAGTACCCGTTCTACCGCAACGGCCGGACTCTGCTCTGTGAGGACTTTCGGTACTTCGGGGCGGAAGCGGTCGCCATTCCGTCGAGGCTCGGCGGTCTGCGGCAGATGAGCGAAGCGCTCGGACAAGGGCACCGCGTCTTCGGAGATCGCGATCCTGAGAAGGCGGAACTGGACGCGCTGTTTCGCTTCCTCTGGAAGAACTCCACACGCTTCACGCCGGCTACCGTGACCTCCGAAGCGTACGGACACGCTCCACGGGGCGCGGAACGAGCCGAGCGGAAGCGGGCTCCCGCCCCTTCTTCCGCGCGGCTCCGGCATCCGTTCTCAGGATGCGCGTGATGGCACGGTCTTGCCCTGGGCGCCCGTCTCTGACGCAGGCGAGAAGCTGGCCGGAACGCCCGTCCTCGCGCGTAAAGCTCCGTTCGTCCCGGCAAGCGCTCGCGCTCCACCGTTGACTGCGTTTACCCCGAGCGGCTGTTGCAGCGTCACGATCACTGCCGTCGCCGCCTTGTCTCCCCGGCACACATAGGAGTGGGTCGTGCTCGCGTCGAAGTAGATGGCATCCCCGGGCTGGACCTGGTGCGTCGCATCCCCGTGTCGGATGTCGAGTTCGCCCGAGAGCACATACAGGAACTCAAAGCCGACATGCTGGTGAGACTTCGGCTCGCGCCCTGGCTTGCTCGGCAGAAATTCCGCGAAGTACGGGTCGAGCTGCCGGTCCGGAACCAGGTATCCAAGGCTCTCGAAGAAGTAGCTCGGATCCTCGACCCCGCTCTGTGGCAGCCGAACCCGGTCCTTGGATCGGTGGACACGGAACAGTTTCTGGGGCTCCGGTTCAAAGAAGTAGCTCAGGTCCTTAGAGAAGACCATCGCGATCCGGGCGAGATTGCGCAGCGTTGGAACCACGCGGCCAGTCTCGAGCTGCGAGAGAAAGCTCGCGGAAAGCCCCGTATGACGGCCAAGCTCCACCAGGCCCATCGACTTCTTCAGCCGAAGATACTTGATCCGCTCGCCGATCCGTTTCTCTGCGATAAATGCCTCGGCGGCGTCGCTTCCTACCTGGAGACCTTCCATCTCCAGCTTGGGTGATCCTTTCACCCGCTTGTGGTCGTTGTGGTCGCTGTTGGCGATCAAGAGCTCTGGCGTGCTCAGCTCCTCCCTGGTCATCTCGGCAATTTCAGTTGGCATATTGTGTATTTTTCCTGCTCTATGAACAGACGTTTGAATGGGGTGAAAAGGTTTTCGGTACTCAGAACTTTTTTTCGAGCTTGGAGGCTGCACAAACTGCTTCGGAGTGCGGGGTCATCCGGTGCCGCAGAGAAAAGCTCAGGATGCTAGCCTTTGGGGAATGATCCAGAGGACAGGTCGCCTTCGCCAGAGCCAGCCTGCGCCACCGCCTCTTTCCCGTTGGATGCTGTTCCTGCCTGTGGCATTGCTTGCAGGATGTGCCAGCCCCGGTCAGCCCAAACCACCCTCCCTCCATCTCCCGCAACCTGTTGAGGACCTCTCTGCGGTCCGCGTCGGGGCTCAGGTCCATCTCCGCTGGACAACACCCTCCCTTACGACGGACGACCTCCCGGTTCTGTCACACCTGTCCGCCGTTATCTGCCGGCAGGCCGAGCCCGCAGCCTCGGGCAGAAAGCCCCCCTGCCTCCCGATCCACCAGGGTGCCGTTCAGCCCGGTCCGTCAGAGGCGGTCGATACACTTCCCGCCGACCTGAGCTCAACCGGCAGCCCCGCGGGTCTACTCAGCTATCGCGTCGAGATCTTCAACAGTGCCGGCCGCTCTGCCGGACGATCCCCGGAGGCGCTCGCGCTATCGGGCGGAGCTCCCCCCGCCGTTGCAGAGCTGGCAGCGACGCCCATTCGCAACGGTATCCGGCTCACATGGATCGCCGCGGCCGGAGCCGAGGTCGAGCTCCACCGGATCGAGCCCTCGTCTGCACCCGCCCCGGCCCGCAAGCGCCACGGCCCCGAGCTCTCCGGCGATACCCGCCCACGACAGTCGTCCGACGTCCACCTGATCGCGAGTGACGCCGGTCGTCCTGACCCTGGCGGCACCATCGACCGGTCAGTTGAGAAAGGTGCGACCTACCGCTACACGGCCCAGCGGGTACAGACCTCCGTCGTAGCCGGGCATACCCTCACCGTTCGAAGCGAAGTTTCAGCCCCGGTCACGGTAACGGTACTCGACACCTTCCCCCCGCAGCCCCCTTCTGGTCTCGACGTGGCTGTGAGCGGCGGCAATCCGGGAGGCGTGGATCTCTCGTGGCGGCCAGGCGCAGAGGCCGACCTGGCCGGGTACAACATCTACCGGCTGGAGCGCGAGACCGGCGCCGGAGCATCGGCCTCCTGGCGCAGGGTCAACACGGCGCTCGTTCCAGTGCCCGCGTACACCGACCCCACCGCCCGCCCAGGGACGGCGTACAGCTATCGCGTCACGGCGGTCGACAATACGGGAAACGAGAGCGCCCCCGGGCCCGACGTGCAGATCACACCCTGAACCCGCTAAGCTGGGACGCACCATGCGATACTGCCGCTTTTCCTCCGCGCACGACGATCACCGCATCTCCTACTATGCCCATGTCGAAGAGCGCGACGGCGAGCTTTGGGCCGTTGCCATGATGAAGGCTCCGGAGGAGGACCTGGCCTCCGAGACCGCGCCCCTGCTCGATCTTGAACCCACCCCTCTCTCGAAGCTCCGGCTCCTGCCCGCCGTGCTGCCCTCGAAGATCCTCTGTGTCGGCCGCAACTACCGCGACCACGCCGCGGAGCTCGGAAACGAGGTGCCCAAGGAACCCCTCATCTTCCTGAAGCCGCCATCCTCGCTGCTGGGCTCCGGCGGAACCGTCCAGATGCCGAAGCTCTCCAAGCGCGTCGACTACGAGGGCGAGCTAGGGATCGTGATCGGGAAGCGCGCTCGTCACATCGGCCCCGACGAGGACGTCCGCCAGTACATTCGCGGGTACGTCTGCGTCAACGACGTCACCGCCCGCGATCTCCAGAAGAGCGACGGCCAGTGGACCCGCGGAAAGGGCTTCGACACCTTCTGTCCCGTCGGCCCGATCGTCTCGGACGAGATCGACCCCCTCAGCACAGCCGTCACGGTCACCACGCACGTCAACGGCGAGCTCAAGCAGACCGGGTCTACGGCCGACTTCATCTTCGCCATCCCCGAGCTGCTCCGCTACATCTCTGCATTCGCCACCCTCGAGCCCGGCGACCTGATCCCGACCGGTACCCCCGCCGGTGTGGGTCCCGTCAAGCCTGGCGATCGCATCCAAGTATCCATACCGGGTCTGGGCACCCTCGAAAACACCACCGTTGCCGAGTAGAAGGGGTCCCGGGCAGCAACCGCCAGCCAACTCCTGCCGGCTGCTATACCATTGAATGTGTAAGCGAAGGAGCTCTCCATGGCGTCTCTACTCGAACAGCTTCGTGGCATGACCACCGTCGTCTCGGACACAGGCGACTTCAACTCCATCAAGAAATTCAAGCCGCAGGACGCGACCACCAACCCCTCGCTGCTGCAGGCCGCCGCCGGCATGCCCGAGTACAAGCAGGTCGTCGATGACGTGCTCCAGCACGCCCGCGAACACGCCGGCGAAGGTGCCTCCGACAAGGACGTCGCCGCGTTTGCCTTCAAGACGCTCGCCGTCGCGTTTGGCCGCAAGATCCTCGACATCGTCCCCGGCCGCGTCTCGACCGAGGTCGATGCACGCATGTCCTACGACCGCGACAAGACGATCGAGCAGGCCCGCGACATCATCCGCCAATACGATGAGGCCGGCGTCTCCCGCGACCGCGTCCTGGTCAAGATCGCCTCCACCTGGGAGGGCATCAAGGCCGCCGAGGTGCTCGAGCAGGAAGGCATTCACTGCAACATGACGCTGCTCTTCGGCCTCCACCAGGCGATCGCCTGCGCTGAAGCCAAGGTCACCCTGATCTCGCCCTTCGTCGGCCGCATCCTCGACTGGTACAAGAAGGACACGGGCAAGGATTACGTCGGCGCCGAGGATCCCGGCGTCCAGTCCGTCACGACCATCTACAACTACTACAAGAAATTCGGCTACAAGACGGTCGTCATGGGCGCCAGCTTCCGCAACATCGGCGAGATCACCGAGCTTGCCGGCTGCGACCTCCTTACCATCTCGCCCAAGCTGCTCGGAGAGCTCGACTCCACCCAGGGCGACCTCCCGCGCAAGCTCGATCCCGAAAAGTCCAAGGGCATGGAGATCGAGAAGCTCACGATCGATCAGGCCACCTTCGAGAAGATGCATGCCGAGGACCGCATGGCCCACGACAAGCTCAAGGAAGGTATCGAGGGCTTCTCCAAGGCGCTCGAAGACCTCGAGCAGCTGCTCGCCAAGCGCGTCAGCGAGATCAGCAAAGAACAGCCTGTAAACGCCTAACCTACCGCTCCAATCTTCACCACACGCACCCACGCCGCCGGCTCCAGGGTCTCCTCAACAGAGGCCCGTGAGCCGGCGGTCCGGTGTTAGCCTAAGCGGGTGAGCGTCGTTGATATGCCCAGCCGCCGCACGCCGCAGGAGAGCTCCACCACGGCACCCCGCGTCGCTGTCCTGATCCCCTGCCACAACGAAGAAACATCGATCACCAAGGTCGTCGAGGACTTTCGCCGCGTGCTCCCCGAGGCGGGCATCTTCGTCTTCGACAACAACTCGACAGACGCGACCGTTGAGCTCGCCCTTGCCGCCGGCGCACAGGTCAGTCGTGAACCGCTGCAGGGCAAGGGCAACGTCGTCCGCCGGATGTTCTCGGACATCGAAGCTGACGTCTACGTTCTGGTCGATGGCGACGACACCTACGAGGCCGCCTCCGCGCCCCGCATGATCGACCTCCTCGTCAACGACTCGCTCGACATGGTCACTGGCACCCGGGTCACCGAGATCCAGGCCGCCTACCGTCCCGGACATCGCTTCGGCAACCTCATGCTCACCGGCATCGTGCGCAGTATCTTCGGCGATCGCATCACCGACATGCTCTCCGGCTACCGCGTCTTCAGCCGCCGCTTCGTCAAAAGCTTCCCCGCGCTCTCCTCCGGCTTCGAAACCGAGACCGAGCTCACCATTCACGCGCTTGAGCTCAGGATGCCCCTCGGCGAGCTCAACACGCCGTACAAAGACCGCATGGCCGGCAGCGCCTCCAAGCTCAACACCTACCGCGACGGCGCACGCATCCTCGCCACCATCGTTCAGCTCGTCAAGGAAGAGAAGCCGCTGCAGTTCTTCAGCGTCGCCGGAGCCATCCTCTTTCTGCTCGGCTTCGGCATCAGCATCCCCATCTTCCTCGAGTTCCATCGCACGCACCTTGTGCCGCGCTTCCCAACCGCCATCCTCGCGACCGGAATCGTCATCCTCTCGTTCCTGTCGCTGGTCTGCGGGCTTATCCTCGACTCCGTCGCACGCGGGCGCAAAGAGGCCATGCGCATGATCTACCTCAGCATCCCCGCGCTGCAGAAGCCCTGGCTCTGACCATCCGCCAGCAGCCGCCACAGCAAGCGCCTACGGCGCGTCGGGAATCCGGTACGCAAAGAACTCCGACCCGCCAAGCTGCTGCCACCCGGCCGGGATCTCGGCGGCACCCGGCATCGCCGTTACGAGCACGCGGATGCCCTGCGATCGCAGAGCCGCAAAGATCGCATCCTTGTTCGCAAAGCTCTTCCACGCTACGTCCATCGGCACAGCGTCCGGCACCTCCACCTCGCCGACCAGCTGGACGTTGGCCAGCCGCGCCCAGTACATGTCGAGATAGCACGTGTGCCCGCCCATGCAGCCCACGCCCTCGCCTGGCCTGAGCCCCATCGCCTCCAGCCCCCGCGCCGCGCCGAAGATCTGCGGGGAGTAAAGCCCGGCGCTGCGGCCAACAAGCCGGATCTGCCGCCGCATGTTGAGCACATCGTGAAACGCCGTTGCCAGCGCCAGCAAGGCCAGCAGCACCGCCGTGCCATTCGCCACGCGCACGACCGCATCTGAAGGGGACCGCCGCCGCAACATCGCCAGCACCGACACGACGATCAGCATCAGCATCGGCGTCATGTACCGCTCCTGGATGTCGATCGGGAAGTAGATCGCAATCATCAGCAGGCCCCACCCAGGCAGCACCAGCCACGGCCACCACGCGCGACGGCCTCTTCGCAGCAACGCCCCTGAAAACAACAGGACACCGATCAGCAGCGGACCTTCCGGATGATCGACCACCCACAGCGTTCCCAGCTGCGATGACCGCATCAGCCGCTTCACGTGACCAGGGAGCCACACCCGCGGCTTGATGCCCTGCGTAAAGTACGCCGGATCGAACCACAGTGGAAACGTCCCGACCGCGTGGTTGCGAAAGGAGAACACCGGCGGCGTCTCCATCAGCTCGATCTCCGGATGCATAAACACACCGCCCGCATGCCCGAGCTCATGGTGTGCCCACTCGTGCCAGCGCCCGGTCTCGTCGACAAAAAAGGCGTAGTTCAGGCGCGCCGACTCGCCCGTCGTGAGATGTCCCATCTGCCGCGAGATCGCCGCGATATACGGCCCGGCGAGCAGCAGAAACACTACCCCGGCCACAACTGCTCCGCCCGCGATCCGCGTCCGCTCCCCACCCCTGCGCGTGAGCCCGAAGACAAGCATCCCGAGAAACAGAAACGCGGATGGCAGAAACGCGAAAGACTTCGTCAGGTACGCCAGCCCGAGGACGAAGCCGAGCGCCGGATAAAGCCACAGGCGCCCACTCGTCTGCAGCCGGACCAGCAGGCCCCCCGCGAGGAGAAAGAACAGCAGCAAGGGGCGTGTCGGAACGCATGAACCCCAGCGCCAGTTCGCGCTGGAAGGAGAAGAACAGCAGGCCCACGGCGGCATACCGCAACGCCATCGGCGACATCACTGCATCCTGGAGGCCACGCGGATTGAAGCGCCGCTGCAGCTCGAGGAGCCCATCCACCAGGTACACCGTCGCGCGCTACGCAGGCCGCAAACAGATCAGCAGATTCAGAAGCGCATACGCCTCGAGCTCGTGCCATCGCGAAGGATGCGCCACAGCCTGCGTGATTGCCAGCAGAGCCGGATACAGGGGATTCCAGTACGCGTTGACCGCCAGGCCCCAGTGATGCATCCGCAGCGCATCCGCGATATCGAAGAAGGCGACGCTGTCCCCATCCATCAGGTACGGCTCGTAGCGCGCGTAGCCCAGGGCACCCACAAGGCAGAGGAGGAGGTACAGCAGCCACATCCTCCGGCTCAATCTTTCCATCTCAGGATTATCGCAGGGCAGCGCCTCCCATCGACGAGGCGCCGCACTCCCTCCCAGCTACAGGATGTACCGCGAAAGATCCTGGTCCTTGACGATCGAGGCCACCTGCTGGCGCACATACTCCGGATCGACGACGATCACCTTCTCGGTGCCGTTGGCCGTCTGGCGCTCGATCACCGGCAGCGGGGGCTCCGGCTTCACCGGCCCTCCGGTCAGCGGAGCCGATGCCCCGATCTCCGCCACCACGCCCTCCTGCGTCACCTCCGCGCGTGGGCTCTTGAAGAGGTCCGGCGCCTGGAAGCTGATCTCGTCGAGCACCCGCTCGAGAATCGTATGCAGCCTCCGCGCCCCGATGTTCTCTGTCGTCTCGTTCACGCGAAACGCAAACTGCGCCATCTCGGCGATCGCCTCCTTCGTGAACTCGAGCTTCAGACCCTCCGTCTCGAGCATCGCCGTCGACTGCTTCACCAGCGAAGACTTCGGCTCCGTCAGGATGCGCACAAAATCATCCACCGTCAGCGATTGGAGCTCCACGCGAATAGGGAAGCGCCCCTGCAGCTCCGGGATCAGGTCGCTCGGCTTCGAGACGTGGAAGGCGCCCGCCGCGATAAACAGGATGTGATCGGTCGAGACCATGCCGTACTTCGTGTTCACCGTGGTGCCCTTCGACGATGGGCAGGATGTCCCGCTGCACGCCCTCGCGGCTCACATCCGGGCCATGCCCGCCCTCGCGGCCGGCGATCTTGTCGATCTCGTCGAGAAACACCATGCCGGAGTCTTCCACACGCTCCACGGCCAGTCGCGTCACCTGGTCCATATCGATCAGGCGGCCCTCCTCCTCCTGCACCAGGTAGTCGAACGCCTCGGCGACCTTCATCTTCCGCTTCTTCGTCCTCTGCCCAAACAGCCCCGGCAGCAGGTCCTTGAAGCTGCTCGCGTCCATGTCGTCCGGACCGTTGTTGGTGATCACCTCAAAGCTCGCCTGCGTCCGGTCGCGCACGTCGATCTCGACCATGCGCTCGTCCAGCTTGCCCTCGCGGAACTGCTGCCGCAGCTTCTCCCGCGTGCGGTCATGGCTCGACTGTTCGTTGCCGTTGCGCTCCCGCCCATGCTCCGCCCCGTCCGGCGCCGTCGTATCCATCGAGGACGGCAGCTGGATCACGTTGGTTC
The DNA here is from genome assembly GCA_963850375.1 of uncultured Acidobacteriaceae bacterium. Classification (GTDB taxonomy): domain Bacteria; phylum Acidobacteriota; class Terriglobia; order Terriglobales; family Acidobacteriaceae; genus Edaphobacter. Next base: position 888,265 of record CAWKKV010000002.1, read on the forward strand.
CGGGCTCCTGGGTCGCTGCCGCCGCATTCGAGGCCGTCGTTCCCGCCGGGCTCGGTGGCAGCAGCAGGTCGAGCAGCCGATCCTCCGCTGCCAGCTCAGCCTTGTCTTCCACGTCCTCGAGCTTCTCTTCGCGCACCATGTCGATCGCGATCTCCACCAGGTCGCGCACAATCGACTCCACGTCGCGTCCGACGTAGCCGACCTCGGTAAACTTCGAGGCCTCCACCTTCAGAAACGGCGAGTTCGTCAGCTTCGCCAGCCGCCGCGCGATCTCCGTCTTGCCCACGCCCGTCGGTCCGATCATGATGATGTTCTTCGGCATGATCTCGTCCGCGAGCTCAGGCGAAAGCTTCTGCCGCCGCATCCGGTTGCGCAGCGCGATGGCCACCGCCCGCTTCGCCGCGGACTGCCCCACCACATACTTGTCCAGCTCCGCCACAATCTCGCGCGGAGTCATCTCATCGAGTGCCAATGCCTGGTCGTCAGCCGTTCCCGGCAGATAAATCGCCATACCTCACCTCTTGTCTCTTTCGCCCACCTCGGCACCACCACGCGCCATCCGCTTACTCAGCCTTCAACTCCTCGATCGTGAGCCGGTCGTTCGTATACAGGCAGATCTGCCCCGCGATCAAAAGGCTCTTCTCCGCGATCTCCCGGGCGCCCATCTCCGTGTTCTCCATCAGCGCGCGCGCTGCCGCCAGAGCGTAGCTGCCGCCGGATCCAATCACCGCGATCCCCTCATCCGGGTCGATCACGTCGCCGTTGCCGCTCAGCAGAAACGTCTGCTTCGCATCCGTCACGATCAGTAGCGCCTCGAGCTGCCGCAGCATCTTGTCCGTGCGCCAGTCCTTTGCAAGCTCCACCGCCGCCCGGCCCAGGTTGCCGGCATACTGCTCCAGCTTCGTCTCAAACCGCGCAAACAGGCTGAACGCATCCGCCGTCGATCCCGCAAACCCAGCCAGCACCTTGTCCTGGTAGAGCTTACGGATCTTCTTCGCCGAGTGCTTCATCACCGTCGCTCCCAGCGAGACCTGCCCGTCCGCGGCCATCACCACTGCCGGACCACGCCGGATGCAGATCACGGTCGTCGAGCGGATCCGCCGACCATCGCCCAGATCCAGCGGATGACCGGATTGCTGCAGTGAATGGCCGGAGACCTCGCCCGTCGACCTCGCCCGTGCACGCGAACCGCGCCTCGCCCCAGCCATTGCCACCTCAGAAATCTTCGTCATATGCGCAACCTTCAGTATACCGTTGGGCCTCCGCACCGCCCCTCCTTTCTGCCCTGCCCCCACGAATGCGTTATGCTGAGGCCGGGTCATGATCATCTCCGTCCCATCGCAGCTCGGGATCGTCTTCCGGTCGCCCAAGATCCTCACTGGCGTCGCTTTTTCGCTTGCGGCCGTCGCTGCCTTTACCTCCTACATGCTCACCCGCAAGACCCTCACGCCCGAGGAGATCGAGCGCGATCGCCGCGAGCTGCTCGCCTCCACCGGCCGCATCGTCGACGGCAGCATCACCGAGACCCACTGGGCCGGCGACATCCCCGGTCCCGTGCCCAACACCCTCGTCTACCGCTACCGCGCCTCCGGCGTCACCTACGAGTGCGCCCAGGACGTCAGCCCCCTGCGCGAGCACGTCCGCCACGTCCGCATCGATCTCCCCGTGCAGGTGCGCTTCGACCCGCGCAACCCCGGCAACTCCATCGTCGTCGCCGAAAGCTGGAGCGGTCTCCGCATCGACCCGCACCACCGCGTCGCTTCCCATCGCCATCCCCGGCGACCAGTAACAGAGCGCCCCTTCCATCCGGTCAAGGACGCCCCGCAACTTCATTGTTGTCAGCGGGCGCGGGGTCTAAACTTGAACCATGCACATGGTCGCCACGCCCGATCGGAAAATCCAGCGGGTCCTCCAGATCTCCATGGCCGCGACCACGCTGTATATTCTGGCCACCTTTCTGTTCGGCCTCCGTGCGCACTCCCTCGCCCTGCTCTCTGAGGCCGGCCACAACCTCTCCGACCTCCTCGCCATCGCCCTCTCCTCGGTCGCCGTCTACTTCCAGGGCCGGCCCGCCACCGACCAGAAGACCTTTGGCTACCAGCGCGCCGGTGTCCTCGCCGCCTTTGTCAACGCCCTTACGCTGATCGTGCTCGCCAGCTGGATCGCCATCGCCGCCCTCCATCGGCTCGCCGCCCCGGTCGCCGTTCAGCCACGGCTCATGATGTTTGTCGCCGCCGCCGGTGTCGCCATGAACGGCGTCATCGCCACGCTGCTCTGGCGCTTCTCGCGCGATGTCAACATCCGCTCCGTCTTTCTCCACATGCTCGGCGACACCGTATCCACCGCGGCCGTCATCGCCGGCGGCGCCGGCATCCTCTTCACCGGCCTCACCTGGATTGATCCCGTCCTCTCCATCCTGATCGCCACCATGATCCTGTGGAGCTCCGTCGGCATCGTCCGCGAAACACTCAACATCCTCCTCGAAGGCACTCCGCGGTCCGTCGAGCTCGCCAAGGTCCGCGTCGCGATCGAGGCTGTCCCCGGCGTCCTCAACGTCCACGACCTTCATGTCTGGAGCCTCGGCTCACAGTCCCACGCCCTCGCCAGCCACGTCACTATCGGCGAGATGCCCATGTCCGAGTGCAGCAGCATCCTCGATGGCATCAAGTGCACCCTGGCCGACCGCTTTCACATCAACCACACCACCATACAGTTTGAGATCACCGGCTGCGAGACCACCCACGGCTGCAGCGCCCCTCCCGAGCTCGAAGCGGTCGGCGCCCACCACCACGGCCACAGCCACTAAGCGTCTTGGATCCCTCGCCCCGCCCAGCCCCTACTTCGCCTGACCCTCACCCCAGTGCTTGGAACGGATCGGCTTCATCTCGTTCCAGGCAATCCGCACCGACGGCAGCCCCTGCTCCTTGAGTGCGGTTCGGAGCCGGCTGATCGACTGAATCGGCAGCAGGTAGAAGTAGATCATCGTGCGCATAGGGGAGTGTTGCGGACCGGCAAATGCCCCGGCGATGACGGCGATCGTCCCCGCCCAGAACACAAGCGTCCATCCCGGATTCGCCAGCGTCCGCCGCAGCGCCTCCACCTCCCGCATGTCCCAACGCTCGAGCCGCAGGCCCTCTTTCAACCGCGACTCCGCCTTCCACGACAAGACCGCGCCGCCAATCGCAAGGAGAAAGACGCACACGGCCAGAGCCCCGCTCTGCGACACCAGCCCTCGCCATCCGCCATTCGGCAGTGGGAAGTAGTGCGATCCCACACTGCACAGCAGTACCCCCGCCAGCAGAAACAGAAGCGCGCCCAAACCGCAACACGCGGCCAGCCTCTGCGGCGATCTGTCGGCAACGGCCATCATCGGTCGAAGTATAGGCCGCTTCTCACCGTCAACTCAACGTCCTTGCCCGCCCCTTCGTGTATCCTCACCAAACCCACACGCTTACCGCCAGGAGCCCCCGGCCTTGCCTCATTCTCCTTCCCGCGTCTTCGCCGCCCTCCTCGCCGCCGCCTTGCTCGCCACGCACTCCGGCGCCCAGCAGCCCGGCCTCGCTCCCGTCCGTGCCCGGCACGCCATGGTCGTCACCATCCACCACGACGCGACCGACGCCGGCGTTGAGATCCTCAAGGAGGGCGGCAACGCCGTAGACGCCGCCGTTGCCGTCGGCTTCGCGCTCGCCGTCGTCTACCCGCAGGCAGGAAACCTCGGTGGCGGCGGCTTCATGCTCATCCGTAACAACCATCGGCACAAATGGGAGAACCACTTCCTCGACTACCGCGAGAAGGCCCCCGCCGCTGCCACACGCGACATGTACCTCGATGCCGATAAAAACGTCATCCCCGACCTGTCGCTCATCGGCTACAAGGCCTCCGGCGTCCCCGGCACCGTCGCCGGCCTCGCCTACGCGCAAAAGCACTTCGGCAAGCTCTCCCTGGCCAAAGACATGGCGCCCGCCATCCGCCTCGCCACCGAGGGCTACGTCCTCTCCGCCGAGGAGGCCAGCAACCTCGAGTCCAAAGGCCTCACCCGCTTCCCCGACTCCGCCCACATCTTTCAGCGCGACGGCAACTTCTATCGATCCGGAGACCGCTTCCAACAGCCGCTCCTCGCCGCCACCCTCCGCCGCATCGCCGCCAATCCCGATGAGTTCTACCGCGGAAACATCGCCCAAACCATCGCCGCCGAGATGGCAAAGGGCGGAGGCCTCATCACGGCCGCAGACCTCGCCGCCTACGAGGTCAAAGATCGCGCGCCCGTAATAGGTAACTACCGTGGTTACGAAGTCATCACCGCGCCACCGCCCTCCTCAGGCGGCATCGTCCTCGTCGAGATCCTCAATATCCTATCCGGTTACAATCTTGCGAAGCTCGGCCCCAACGGCACACGGAGCCCCGACCGCTCCGCCCCCCAGGTCCACATCATCACCGAAGCCTTCCGCCGCGCCTACATGGATCGCGCCGACTACCTCGGCGATCCTGACTTCAGCCCGCAGCCCCTCAAGGAGATGGCCAACCCCGCCTACGCCGCCGCCTGGCGAGCCTCCATCCAGCCCGACGCCCCAACACCCTCGGTCGACCTCAAGCGCCCCGCCGGCTTCCTTCCGCCGCCGCCCCAGCTCGCCCCCGACACCCACGAGTCCACGCAGACAACCCACTTCTCAATCGTGGATAAGCACGGCAACGCCGTCGCCAGCACCTACACCCTCAACGGCACCTTCGGCTCCGGCGTCACCATCGGCCCGCTTGGCTTCCTGATGAACAACGAGATGGACGACTTCGCCGCGAAGCAGGGCGTCCCCAATACCTACGGCCTCATCCAGGGCCCCGCCAACTCCATCGCCCCCGGCAAGCGCCCGCTCTCCGCCATGACCCCCACCATCGTCACCACCGAGCCGCACGGCCGCCACGCCGGCTCCCTCCGCCTCGTCCTCGGCACCCCCGGCGGCTCCACCATCATCACCACCGTCGCCAACGACCTCATCTCCGTAGTCGATAACGGCCTCAATATCCAGCAGGCCGCCGATGCTCCCCGCTTCCACCACCAGTACCTCCCAGACCGCCTCGATCTGGAGCGAACCTTTCCTGACGATGTCGCTCAGCAACTCGCCGCCATGGGCTACCCCACAAATCGCCAGATGGCTGCCGACGAGCACTCCCCCGGCAGCTGGGGCGACAACGAGCTCATCGCCGTCGACCCCAAAACCCACGAGCTCCTCGGAGGCCACGATTCCCGTCGTTCCTACGGAAAAGCCGCCGGCTACTGATCGATGAACGATCACTGGCGCGACTAATTCGCCGACGGCCGCTCCGCCCGGTCCACCACCAGCACCTCCACCTCGCCCCTACCGGTCTCCAGCTTCAATCCAAGCTGCTCCCGGAGCGCGGTCAGCAGCGACGGCCACACGGTCTCGCTCGTCGCCTCCTGCGCCGTCACGCCGTTAGCGGGCTCGTTGTCCGGCGTCCAATGCAGAGCGACATCGTAGTGCCCCGTCAGCCCTGTCCGGTCCAGAACAGTTCTTCCCATCCGCGAAGCCAGGTTCGTCGCAAACCCGCTCATCGTGAAGTTCGTCGCAACCAGGACACCGCGATCGCTCTGCGTGATCAGCGTGTCGTAGCCCTTCACCCTGGTCACCGGTCGATCGGCAGGATCTGCCTCCCGCAGCTTCGTTCCGCCCTTCGCAATCGTCAGCAGGTATACCGGCAGTGTCCGCGTTTCACGGTGAAGCAGGAGCCCGAATCGTTCCGCCAGCAACGATCGCAACGCCGAACGCCGTTGGTCCAGGCTCAGATCCCGGAAGTTTGGCGTCTGCGCCAAATCGATCTTCCCTTGCACATCGAATCGCTCTTTCTTCAGCCACGCCGGGCCGCCCTCCAGCCGATCCTCCTCGTACACCCCATACGCCTCCTGGATCAACTCCCGCAACATCACCCCATGCGCATCAAATCCATTCGGCGTGAACTCGATTCGCAACCAGTCCTCGTGCGGGTCGGTCGGCTTCACCGTGGTGACCTCAAAGGCCACCGCCCCCTGGCCTGGCTGCATCGCAGCTCCCGGCGCACTCTGCGCAAACGCACACCCCGGCGCTACCGAAACGCACATCCCCACAACCACAGCAACAACCCTGGCCCGTCCACGCGCCCACATCGTCAAGAGCACCTCAACACCGGAAGCATGTACGACCACAACTCCAAGCCACCCACCACGTCCAGCAAAGGTCCGTTCAAGATAAGTTGGCTCGCGACCGACAGCTTACCCTATCAACATGAGCGGTCCAACCCGACGCCGAACAACTCCGGCGACGCAAAGCTCTGGACCCTGCACTTCCGACTATCCTCGACGACGACAACCATGCGTCTACTCTGCACTCTCATCGCCGTCGCGGCGCTCTGCCCGCAAGCCCACGCGCAGAACCTCGCCGTCACGAATGCCACCGTTTACAGGTCTCCCCAGTCCGCCCCGCTGGCACACGCAACGATCCTCATCCAACACGGAAAGATCACGGCTCTCGGAACGGGTGTCAACCTCCCCCCTCACATCCCCACCCTCCACTGCACGCAATGCGTGGTCTTCGCCGGCTTCTGGAACGCCCACGTCCACTTCACCGGTCCGCAGTGGGCCGGAGCCGCAGGACAGCCCGCAGCCGATCTCACCCGCGCCTTGCAAGCGATGCTCACCCACTCGGGGTTCACCACAGTCGTCGACACCGCCTCTGACCCCATCAACACCGTCGCGCTCCGTCGCCGCATCCTCAGCGGAGCCGTCCTCGGGCCGAAGATCTACACGGCGGGCTCGGGCCTCTACCCGCCGCACGGCATTCCCTTCTACCTCCATGACCTCCCCGCGTCCATCCGTGCCACGCTTCCGCAGCCGTCCACTCCCGCCGAGGCCGTCGAAGCAGTCAGCCACAATGTGGCACTCGGCACCGACATCGTGAAGCTGTTTGTAGGCTCCTATCTCGCCCCCGATCACGTCGTTCACATGCCCGTGGACGTCGCGCAGTCTGCCGTCGCCGAAGGGCACCGTCACGGTCAGCTCGTCTTTGCCCATCCATCGGACCTCGAGGGCATTCGGATTGCGATCGAGAGCGGCGTAGATGTCCTGGCCCACGCACCTGACACCGTCGACGGTATCGACGAGCATTTCGTAACGGAGATAGTCACACATAAGATGGCCATGGTTCCCACCCTGAAGCTCTTCTCCGGAAGCAGCAACATCGCACGAATTCGCGAGATCGTCGCCGGCTTCCACGCCAAAGGCGGAACCCTCCTCTTCGGCACCGACACAGGCTTCCTCACCGACTACGACGTCACCGAGGAGTACCACCAGCTCGCCCTCGCCGGCCTCTCCTTCAAGGACGTCCTCGCCATGCTCACCACCGCCCCCGCGTCTAAGTTCAAAGTATCCGGTCATGCAGGAAGCCTCCGTGTCGGCGCCGATGGTGACCTCACCGTCCTCGACCGTGATCCCGCCGCGGGCAGCCTCGAGGATTTCACGCATGTGCTCTACACGGTGCGTGCCGGAAACGTGATCTACGACAGCGCCGCTCACTAAACCCCAGCCCCACGCCAAACGGAACCCGCAGCTTGCTCAAGCTTCGCTGCCGCCGTACCCTTCTCACGACCCGCAAAAGGACCACGTATGACCCCCCGGAACTGTTGGACCCGCCGTTCTTTCCTCACCCAAGCCGCCGCCGCTTCGCTCGCCACGCGCTTCACCCTCGCGCAATCGCACAGGGGACCGTCCCCCGCCTTTCTCGATCTCATCCGACCCCCGGACCTCGCCCTCGCCACACTCGAAACCAGCCCGGAGCCCATTGCGCTCCACCGCTCGGCCCAATCCTGGCAAGCGCCCGGCATCGACCTCCGCACCACCCCCACCTCCGCCAGCACCCTCGACCTCCTCCTCACCGCCCCCAACCTCCCGCTCAAGCGCGTCCACCTCCGCTGGACCTGCACCCCGAGTCTCGACGCCCTCTACCTCGGCGACGCATGGGAGCGCTCCTACGGCGATCTCGCCTGGCGTTCCCTCGTCCCAGAGCGCGTCCTCCCCTGGTACTTCGCCGCGCACACCCCAGCCGGCCTCACGGACACCTACGGCGTCCGCACCGGAGCCGCCGCCCTCTGCTTCTGGCAGGTCGACCCTCAGGGCGTCTCGCTCACCCTCGACCTCTCAAACGGCGGCAGCGGCGTCCTCCTCGGCCAACGCGAGCTCCACGCCGCGACCGTCGTCACTCGCCCCGGCCAGCCAGGCGAACGTCCCGACCAGGCCCTCACCGCCCTCTGCCGCCTCCTCTGCCCCACCCCGCGCCTTCCCTCCGGCCCCATCTACGGCACCAACGACTGGTACTACGCCTACGGCCGCAACTCCGCGGCCAACATCCTCCGCGACACCGACCTCATCACCTCGCTCTCTCCCACCGTCGGCCCCCGCCCCTTCTCTGTCATCGATGACGGCTGGCAACCCCAGGACACACCTCCCTCCCAAAGCCACGGCACCCCCGCCTTCCCCGACATGGCACAACTCGCCGCCGAGATACGCCGTCGCGGCGCCCGGCCCGGCATCTGGATCCGACCCACCCTCGCAGCGCCCGGGACGCCTGCAAGCCTCCTCCTCCCAGCCTCCCGCTTCGGCGCACCCACACCGGCCGATCCCTCCAACGTCTACGATCCCACCATCCCCGAAGCCCTCGATCTCATCCTCGCCAAGCTCCGCCTCGTCCTCTCCTGGAACTACGACCTCGTCAAGCACGACTTCTCCACCTACGATCTCCTCGGCCAGTGGGGCTTCACCATGGGCGCCTCCCCCACACGCCCCGGCTGGCACTTCCACGATCGCTCCCGCACCAACGCCGAGATCCTCCTCGCTCTCTACCAGTCCCTTCGCACGACCGCCGGAGACAAGACCCTCCTTCTCGGCTGCAACACCGTCGGCCACCTCGGCGCAGGCCTCTTCGAGCTCCAGCGCACCGGCGACGACACCAGCGGCCGCCAATGGGAGCGCACCCGCCGCATGGGCGTCAACACCCTCGCCTTCCGGCTCCCGCAGAACCGCACCTTCTTCGTCAACGACGCGGACTGCGTCGGCATCACCCGCGAGATTCCCTGGTCGCTCAACCGGCAATGGCTCGACCTCCTCGCCCGCAGCGGCTCCGCCCTCTTCCTCTCACCCGCACCCGGCGCCATCGGCCCCGAGCAGCGCAGCGCCATCACCGCGGCCTTCGCTATCGCCGCGGCCAACACCTCCACCGGCTACCCCACCGACCCCCTCAGCGAAACCACACCAGAGCACTGGCGCTTCACCACCTCCCCTCAACCCGTCACCTACGCGTGGTGCCCCGACACCGGCTGCGATCCCGACCCGATCTAGGCGCCCGCAACTCACGCACACACAGTTCCATCTAACCCCGTGGGCTACAAGGACGCCGGCACCTGAAAGCGCACCCGCTAGCCGAGGTCAGCAACAATGCTGCGTTCGCTCGGAACAACTGTCTGCGCCGTCCTCTTCCTCCTTGCCCTCCTCTTCGCCGCCGCCATTCTCTCCGCCCAAACACCCCCCGCGCCCGACCAGCCCGCCTTCACCCTCCACACCGGCACCCGCATCGTCCTCACCGACATCACCGTCATCGATCGCGACGGCAATCCCGTCCACCACCTCCCACAGTCCGCCTTCCACGTCTTCGACGGCAACACCCCGCAGGACATCTCCTCCTTCGAAGAGCACGCGTCCGCCCCGCTCGAAGCTGAAGCAGCACCCCGGCTCGCGAAAGGCGTCTACAACAACGACCTCATCCTCCATCCACCGCCCGTCCTCGACGTCGTCGTGCTCGACATCACCAATCTCGCGCTCGAAGACCAGATGTACCTCAGCTACCAGCTCACACGGTTCCTCGAAGCCCTTCCTCCCGGCCAGCAGCTCGCCATCTACGAGCGCGCCAACCTCGTCACCGTGCTCCTCCAGAACTTCACCTCCGACCACAAGCTCCTCCTCGACGCCGTCCACCGCGGCATCCCACGCTTCCCTCCCACTGGCCGCGAGTTCATCAGCGACATCGACATGCTCCAGCAGATCGGCACCTACCTCACCGGTCTCCCCGGCCGCAAAAACGTCCTCTGGTTCTCCGGCGGCTCCACCCTCTTCCTCAAGCCCGATGCCACGCCCATCGAGAACATCGCCCCGACCCGCCGCATCTACGACTCACTCGAAGCCAACCGCATCGCCGTCTTCCCCATCGACGCCCGCGGCCTCGATACCGGCATCGGCTCACGCATGCGCCTCATGACGGAGCAGCACCTCCGCATGAACGAGGCCGCGGACGCAACCGGCGGACAGGCCTTCTACAACACCAACGGTCTTCAGCAGGCCGCCGCCCGCATCACCCGCAACGGCGCCGACTTCTACACCCTCACCTACGCTCCGCGCGACTACCGCGAAGACAGGAAGTGGCACAAGGTCCGCATCGCCCTCGACACCCCCGGCTACACCCTCAGCTATCGCCGCGGATACTTCGCCGACGGCGTCAACAACGTCGCCCTCCGGCCCTCCCCGCGCCCTCTCGCGGCTGGTCGCCGGTGGCGCCACCGAGCGCGAACAAACCTCCGCCCACAGCGCACCCATCATCTTTCAGGCCCGCGTCCTCCCCTCCTCCGACCCTGACCTCCCCTCACGGTCACCCTCCTCCCCATCCTCACCCGCAAAACGCGGCCACATCCCCTACTCCATCCGCTACACCATCCCCGCCGACAGCCTCACCCTCTCCAGCATCAACGGCAAGACCGCTATGAAGCTCGTCGTCGCCGCCTTCGCTTTCAATCAGCAGGGCACTGTCGTCGATCGCCACGTCGAACAGTTCACCCTCAATATCAACACCGCCAATCTCCAAAGCAATCCCCACGCCGGCATCCCGATCGACCAGAACCTCCAGTTGACGAAAGGCCAGACCTATCTCCTGCTCGCCGTTATCGACGAGGGCAGCGGCCGTACCGGCAACCTCCAGATCGCCCTCGACGTCCCCGCTGCAACCAAAGCGCAGAAATGACCGGCCCACCCACCCGAGATCGCTCCACAGCTCCAAACCGCGTCCGCATCGGCACCGCCGGCTGGTCCATCCCCAGGGCCTCCGCCCACGCCTTCCCCGGCGAGGGCGCGCACCTCGAGCGCTACGCCCGCACCCTCCCCTGCGCCGAGATCAACGCCACCTTCTACCGCTCACCACGTGCCTCCACCTACAGCCGCTGGGCCGCCTCCGTTCCCGCAGACTTCCGCTTCTCCGTCAAAGCTCCCCGCGCCATCACCCACGAAGCCGCGCTCCTCTGCCCACCCGCCCAGCTCCAGGTCTTTCTCGACGAAGCCGCGCAGCTCGGCACCCATCTCGGCCCCATCCTGTTCCAGCTCCCGCCAAAGCTAGCCTTCGACCCCGGCCTAGCGACAGACTTCTTCACCACCCTGCGCGATCGCTACAACGGTCCCGCCGCCATCGAGCCGCGCCACGCCTCATGGTTCACCCCCGATGCCGATCTGCTCCTCAAACAGTTACAGATCGCCCGCGCCGCCGCCGATCCTGCCCGCGTCCCTGCCGCCGCCCACCCCGCCGGCTCCCCGGAGCTCGTCTACTTCCGTCTCCATGGCTCACCCCGCACCTACTACTCGTCCTACGAGCCCGCGTACCTCGAGTCCCTCGCTGCAACCCTGGAGCATCACAGCGCAGCCGGCGCCGAGACGTGGTGCATCTTCGACAACACCGCCTCCGGCGCCGCAGCCGCAAACGCCAACGACCTCCAGCAGCTCATCCGCCGCGCCTAGAGAACCCTCAGCGGCCCCCGTGGTAGTTCTGCATATACGAGTCGCGCGGCAAGCCCTCCGACCGCGCCTTGCTCCGCAGCGACGATGCCTGGTCCGCGCTCATCCATCCGCCCAGCGTCACCAGGTACGGCGCTCGCCCGCTCGGGGAAAACACCTCCGGCTTCAGCCCCGGATGCTGCGCCGCAATCGCGCGCGCCTTCTGTGCCGCCTGGTCCTCGCGGTTGTACGTGAACGCCACCACCCGCCACTGTGCCGAACCACTCGGAGCAGCCGCTCCCGTGACCACACGCGTCGCTCGTCCGCTCGTCGTGCTTCCGCTACCAACCGCCGCCGAAGGTTTCTCCGCCAGCGCGTGCGGCACCGGCGCACTCGCCGCATCGCGCGCCGGAGGCCGGTTCTCCCCGCTCTGCTGCGGCTCCGTCACCGCCGCCGGCGTCTCCTGCAACACCGTCTTCGTCTGCTCCGACTTCGACGACCGGAAGAAGTGAAGGCCCAACAGCACGAGGAGGATAAAGCCCGCCGCCACCCCGATCAGCAGCCCCGTCCTCTTCGGCTCACCCTCCGTCTCCATCACAATCCGGTCCGGCACCCGCGGCGCCCGCACGTGCGCACCTACACCCCCAGCCGCACCAGCCGCCGTCGTCTGATTCGCTAGCCGGCTCGCCACCTCCGCAGGAGAGTTCGGTGCAGCCGCAGTGGCACCCACGGCAGCAGCACCCGCAGCCCCCAAGCTGGCAGCAGCCCCCGCCGAAGCAGCGGGCCCCGCGCTGGGAGCAACCGGGGACGCACCTCCGGCCTTCGATCCCGCCGCTCCCGCCCGTTCCGAAACCGCGGGAGGCACCACGGGCTGCGCGGGCCTCGTCGGCACCGTCGGTCTTGCGACCGGTGCCACCGGCCGCAGCGCCCCCTGGATCTCCTTCAATCCCCACGCACCGCTCTCGCCCTTGCGCACCACCTCGTCAAACGGTCCGGGCAAACGCGCCCCGCCCAGGTTCCGGCTCCGCGTCAGGCACTGGAGCAGCAGCACCGCAAGATCATGGACATCCCTGCTCCGCAGCTCCGCTCCCTCGGCACCCTCCGGAGCCTCGCGCACCACATCGCTGCGCAGCTTCACCGTCTCGCCCTGCGCCAGCACGTTGTCGGCCTCCACGTGCTCATGCACCAGCCCCTTCGCATGCAGTGCTTCCAGTCCATCGGCCACGCTCAGCGCAATCTGCCGCGTCTCCTCCGGGCTCAGCGCGCGCTCCCGCAGCACGTCACCCAGCTCCATGTCGGAGGGCTCCATCACCGCATACACCAGGTGTGTCCCGTCCAGCACCGTCTGCCCGCACGCCAGCACCCCCACCAGGTGCTCCTGCTTCATCCCGGTCACCAGCCCCCACCGGCCGAGGATCTCGTCCTCGTCGTTCAGCGACTCGATCAGCCGGATCACCGCCGGCCCACCTGCCTCATCCTTGCCCGTGAAATACGCGCTCCGCCCCTTCGGGCCAAGGAGACGCTCCAGCGTAAACCGCCCGTCTACCGTCTTTCCTTCGAAGTCGTTCCAAAGTTCCATCGTCTGTCCAGTCCTGGGTTCAAAAGGGTCTAGGGAGAAAGGCGCAGCAGCACATCAGCACAGCAAACAGCAGCTCCGTCGCCCAACCGCCGACTGGCGCCTCAAAACAGACCCAATTATCCTCCATCCCGCAGCGCACCTCAAAGCCGCCCGGGAGTGCCGCGCAACACCGCCTCCGCCTACCGCCCCAGCGCCTCTCCAATCGCCTTCTCCGCCAGCGGTCCCATCACCGCGTACCCCGCCGCATTCGGATGCACACCGTCCTTCGAGGTACCCTCCCGCATGCCCCCGCGATCGTCCACCAGCGCCGTGTAGTAGTCCAGGTACACCAGCCCCTCCTTCGCACAGAACTCCTTCAGCCACGCATTCAGCTGCCGGATCTCCGCCACCGGCTCCACGCCCGGCTTCCACGGATACGCCGCCGCCGGCGTAATCGAGGCCAGCACTACCCGTATCCCGTTCGCCTTCGCAATCGCCGTCATCGCGCGGAAGTTGTCCTCCACCATCTCCGGCGTCTCCGGCCCTGTATTCCCAGCCACATCGTTCGTCCCCGCCAGGATCACCACCGCCGCCGGCCGAAGCCGCACCACATCCTGCTCAAACCGCACCAGCATCTGCGGCGTCGTCTGCCCACTTATCCCGCGGTTCACATACGGCTTGCCCGGAAAGAACTCGCCCGTGTTCGGCTGCCGCCCCCACGCGTCCGTAATCGAATCGCCATAAAAGACCACCCGCTGCTCGCCCTCACCCGGCGCCGCCAGCCCCTCGTTCTCCGCCCGGTACCTCCCCAGCTGAGCCCAGTCCGCCAGCTGCTTCCGCATCCGCTCCGTATCCGCCACCGCGCTCGCACCTGTCGCCGGAGTCGCTTGTCGCGCCGCGGTCGCACCTGTCGCCGGAGTCGCCGCGCCCCCCGCGCCCGCAGCCTGCCCCCGCATCTCCACTCCCCACCCCAACACGCCCGCTACCACCACCAAAGCCCAAACCCGCACGCAAACCTCCAGCAAATAACAGCCCCGTCATCCTAAACCGCAGGCACGATCAGAGTCGCGCCCACGCAAGCGCGCACAACACCTCAGCACCAACCACCTCAAGGCTGAAACGCTGACGGCTTCACCGCTGACCGCTCACAAAGAAATGATCAATCAGATAATCCCGCAGCTCGATGTTGAACGCCCGCGTATTCTGCTTCGCGTCCTGGGCATCCGTGTTGTACGAGACAATGTACCCGCTCCCCGTCCGCGGATCGAAGTTGATCTGGCTCCGAAATCCGTTCTGCCAGCCCGGATGACCCACCAGCCTCAGCGGCCCATCCGTGTGGACAAAAAAGCTCTCCGCCACCTCGTCCCGCGCGCCCTTCCGTGAAGGGAAGTCCTCGTCCGGCACCACCGGCAGCACCGGACGCCACATCTCGGCAAGCGACGTCCGCTTCAGGATCGCGTCGTACTCCGCCGCCTTCGCCGGATCGCCCAGCAGAAACTGCACATAGCGCAGCATGTCCCCAAACGGCGCATTCAAACCCCCGTTGGCCCGCGTAATCCCCGTGTTGAAATCGAACGGATCCTCGACGAGCTTTCCCCCAGTCAGGTCCCAGCTGTGCGAGCGATAGCGCAGCAGGTGGTACGGGCTCCGGTCAAAGTAGCTCCGCTCCATCCGGAGCGGCCGCAACACGTTCTTCTCGACATACACCTCGTACGAGTCGCCCGAAAGCCGCGCAACGATCTCCCCCAGAAAGATCACCGCCAGGTTCGAATAGCTGTAGCGCGATCCCGGCTTGAACAGGATCTCCGTGTACGGCATCATCGCCACAATCTGCGACCACTCCGTCGGCTCAAACGGCTGCCACTCCTTGTCCCGCCACGGCCAGCTCGCGTCGCGAAATCCATTGGAGTGCGACATCGCCTCCCGGATCGTGATCGCCGACACCGGCCCATAGACATCCCGCACACTGCCCAGCTCCGGCAGGTACTTCACCAGCGGATCATCGAGCGACAAGAGCCCCCGATCCCGTAGCTGCATCACCGCGATGCCCGTAAACGTCTTCGTCACCGACGCCCAGTGGTACGTCGTGTTCTCGTCCGTCGGCTCCGTCGCGCTCTGCCGGCCATACCGGTCCCACAGCACCACCTGCCCATGCCGCAGCAGCAGGAGGCTGCTCCCCACAATCCCGTTGCGCGCAAGCCCCGCTTCATAAAAGCTCTTGATCCCCTCAACCGAGGGAGACGCCGCGCTCGCATCCGTCTGCGCCAGCACCGGGCACACGCACCCACAGCACACCCACCCGCAGCAAACCAGGAAGACTCGAAAGAAATGTCGCATGTGCCGCCCATTCTAGGGTCAGCAAGTCGGGCCACCGTCAGAAATCTTCTCAAGCCAGGCCTCGCGCGCACGCGAAAAGCCGAAGCTCTCCCCGCCTCAGCCCGCCATCACCACCCGCGCATACTCCTCTACGCCGAGCGGCCGGATCCCGAACTCCTCCATCACCGGTCCCATCTCCATCGCGTCCCCACTCGCCGCACCGAGCATCAACGCCGCAAACGACCGTTCGAGCGAGTCCCTTGCTCCCTCGAACTGCGCCAGCAGCATCTCCTCCGGCACATGCTCCACCTGGAACCGCCGCCCGCCGAGCTTCTCAAAGATCCCCACCACCTCGAGCATGCTCAGCGCCTCCGGCCCGCCAAACGCAATCGTCCTCCGCTCCGCCCCCGGATGCCCCAGCGCCACGACGCACATCTCCGCCACATCCCGGAACGAGACCCAGCTCACCGGACCCGTCCCCGCACCGCACGCCCGCGCCGTCCCGTTCACATAGTCAAACCCCAGCGCCGGACTCAGCCACGCCTCCATAAAGAAGCTCGCCTGGATCACCGTGAAGTTCATCCCCGCGATCGCCGCCTCCACCGCCCCCTTCGCATCCGCCAGCGGAAACGAAAATCCTGGTGGCCGCCGAAACGAAACAAACACAAACCGATCCACCCCAGCCGCCTTCGCCGCCTCCACCAGGTGCAGCTGCCCCTCCGCATCCACCGTCTCGATCGAATCTCCCGCCTCCCGCGAAAACGTCGACGACGCCGTCGAGATCACCGCATGGACACCCGCGCACGCCGCCGCCAGCGATCCCGCATCCTTCAGATCGCCCACGCACAGCTCCACCCCGAGCGACCGCAACTCGTCCACCTTCTCCTTCGCGCTTGTCGACCGCACCAGCGCCCGCACCGCTTCGCCACGCGCCGCCAGTTTGCGGCACACCTCAGCACCCACCAGCCCCGTCGCTCCGACAACAAGAATCATGTGCACCTCGCGGAAGCCAACAGCCTACACCACCGAAACCCGCGGCCCGATCCTCAACTCCATCCTGTACCTTGGGGAACGATGCAGCCCGGCCTATCCACCCACGTCTTCCTCCCCCAGCGACTCCACACCGGTCTCCTCGACGCCATGCACCGCTCCGGCGCCACCGTCATCGAGATCTTCGCCGCCCGCCACCACTTCGACTACACCGACCGCCCCTCCGTCCGCGACATCGCCGCCTGGTTCCGCGACTCCGGCGTCCTCCCCACCCTCCACCAGCCCCTCTTCACCCCCGACACCCACTGGAGCCGCCACGTCGCCGCCAGCCTCAACCTCATCGACCGCGAAAAGTCCCAGCGCATCCTGGCCATGGACGAGACCAAGCGCGCCATCGAGTCCGCCGAGCAGATCCCCTTCCGCTCCGTCGTCCTCCACCTCGGCATGAAGGACGATCCCTGGGGCCCCCGCGCCCTCGAAGACTCCCTCACCGCCATCGAACACCTCAAAGCCTTCGCCACACCGCTCGGCGTCCAGCTCCTCCTCGAAAACCTCACCAACGACATCACCACCCCCGAGCACCTCCTCGAGATCCTCCGCATCGGCCACTTCGACTCCGTCGGCGTCTGCCTCGACCTCGGTCACGCCCACCTCACCGACTGGAAGACCCCCGGCGCCGGCATCGACACCGCCTTCGAGCTCCTCAAGCCCCGCATCGCCGAGCTCCACCTCCACGACAACAGCGGCACCCGCGACGAACACCTCTGGCCCGGCACCCCCGGCTCGACCCCCGTCCCCAACGGCATCGACTGGCGAAACATCCACCGCCACACCGCCCAACTCCCCGACCACATCCCCGGCATCCTCGAGATCAGCCCACGACCTAAACGAAACCGCCGACTCCGCCCAAGGGAAAGCAACCACCTTCTTCGACGCCCAACTCCGCTACGCCGAGACCCCACCCGACTCATAGCTCACGTAAAACCCGATCTCCGGTCTCGCAATCTCCCAACCACAAGCGAACTCCACAGGACCTATCCATGTGGGAGGTCGGTCGACCGTACGAAAAGCGCCTTACGCGGACACTTAACCCGTTACTGACGGGAATGCGACTTGTCGGTACTAACGTTCATGCTGTTGTTCGTACGCCCCTGCGGATCAGCCATAGCCCCAAAGGGATCTCGTATAGCAGGATCGGAAACCAGAGCCAATTCACGACTCTTCCCGGCAGAAGGGTGGCAACATACAGAGGCACACAAATCAACTGCAGCCCTATCGTGATTACACCGGTCCATGCCATCCACCGGGGAATCAGTCGTCCCGCGAGTAGCAGGTAAGCGAAAAGGAAGCCCCCTACGACAAAGCAAAACTGACCGAATAGATCATCCGGCCGGGTGTAAATCTCACCTGCGATCGCGAGACACCCGGCGCTGTCTGCGCATAGTGGGTTCGAGGCCATTGCCAGCTTCATCAACTCCAACTTTCCCAGGAGCGGCACAAAGCCAGCGAACCCTTCGCCGAGACGAAAGGCCAGCGCAAGCAAGGCGAGGGTGGCGTCGACCGTCCGCGAGAGGCGGTACAAGGTCACCGCCAACACGACGGCGCAGACAATCTGCAGCAGGTCGAGAAGGACGGTGACCTGAGCAATGGCGACAGTGCTGCGCAGAGTGGACAGCATGTGCGAAGTGTCCGCTCCGGCAGTGGTCTTTCCGGAAAGCACCGCTGCCGACATCGCGAAGACGATGTAAGCGAGGTACGCATAGCCTGCCAATTTACCTTCTGCACGTTGCGTCATCGCCGCTCCTCGGTCAAGAAACCTGGCTCCCGTATGCGCCATCCCCACCCGAGCAGCCAAACCATAAGGATCAGTTCAGCCGCGAAGATCGCCTTTAGGAATTGCAACTTTGCATCGGGGAACAGATAGATGGAAACGCTGTCGACGACCCACGCCCAACCGTCAAGGAAGAGCAGCCACCCAAGCCATCGTGGAAGGTAAGACGAGCGAGCGATTAGCCACCCGGTCACCACGAGATGCAAGCCGAAGAGGATTAACGAGAGACCCCATCCGGAGCGGTAGGCTCCGAGGAGTTCGGAAATCCGCGACGGGAGTCCGGCTGCCGAGGTATGCCGCGCATAGTCGGGAACGGCTATGAAGCGGTAAATCAGGCCGAGATTCGAAATCGCAGCCAGCCACGCCGCTGCATACACGAGTTGCAGCAAAGATCCGAGCATGGCTAAGGCACGACTGACCGGTCGTAGCAAGGCGTATAGCGCCCAAGCCATGACCACGTCGCCAATCGCGCTGACAACATACGACAGCACCGCTGCAGAGAACAGGTGCGGGTGAGCCGTCAGGTTCTTAACGGTCTCAGCCGGGTCTGCGGATACCAACCGAGGCATAACATAGGCTTCGGCGAAGGTTACCGGGTTCAGCAGGTAGGTGAACCCCGCGACAAGAGCAGCTTGCTGCAGGCTCAGCCCACGCGTCCAGATCGCGTCTTGGGAAGACTGCATCGTTGCCTCTCAGGAGAGTTCCACGGAGCAAGGTTCAAGTGGATCGCTGAAAGCGTATACGGGAGCGAGAGGGCGCGGGTTCCCGTGAAATCAATGCTCAGGACCAGTGATCGAGATAACTCCTGATAAACGCCGTTCTCGTCAGCGGACGCCTTTCTTGACACACCCAGCCCGCCCGCGCCGTCACTTTTGCAGCCGCGTCAAACCTCCGCCGCCCCGGAGATACGGTCAGCCCTGCCCCGCATCCCATCAAGCATGTCCGGCTCGATCGTCACCCTCGCCTCACCCAAACCCAAGCGCACCCGCAAGCCCAAGTCCCCGCTCGCCCCACCCAGCCCCGAGCGCTGAAAGAACCAGTCGGCAGAGAGACTCTCTCCCTCAAGCCTCCCCATACCGGAACACCTTGTCGATCGAAACCCCAAACACCGCGGCAATGCGAAATGCCACCTCGAGCGACGGCGAATACTTATCGCCCTCAATGGCATTTACCGTCTGCCGAGTGACCCCGATCCGATCCGCAAGATCCTGCTGCGTCATTCCCGCCTCTCCCCGCAGCGCGCGAATCCGGTTGCTGATGCGAGCCGTCGTCGGCGCGGTCATGCCGCCTTCCTGTACAGCACCAGCTGCGACAGCAGCTTGCCGGCCTCCGCAATCAACAGCGCAAGCAGCAGAACATTGATCACGTGGAACGGGCTCGGCTGAAACTCCTGCCGCAAGGTGGGATCAAACGCAGGCAGAGCCAGCAAGGCAAGACACGCAAGCAGGGCGCCCACCAGGATGTTGTACCCGTTCCGATACGCCCTGCGCTCAATCGCAACGTCGCGCTCGTCCTTGCGTTCACGACGCGCCGTCATCGCCAGCACGCTTTGAAGCGCAATCTGCAACACCGTGATCGCAACAATCACGTTGACCAGCGCACCCACGGTCACCCGGCCACGCCACAGCTCAAAGAAGTAAACCCCGTACACCAGCCCCTGCGTGCTCAGGTTGATCCAGATCCGCTTCTCCTGATACGAGAGATTCATCCGCTCCCTCCAATGTCAAAGATGTTTGACATTTCGAGAGTAGCGGTAATTCGTGCGGCATGTCAAACATTTTTGACATAAGCGCGCGCAATCTCAACGCGCCACACAAGCGGCTCTCCCCTCTACCCGCGCTCGAAGCGGAGGTCACCTTGGGGCCAGCGTCTATGCCCCGGTCGTCGCAATCCATTGCGTCAGACTGTGCCACCATCCCCATCGACCTGCGAAGTTCGACGCCACGGTCATCGTCGTAAACGCCGCGAGCGCGATCGGGTACGCCGCAGGAACCCGCCCGCGGCGTCTGTCGCCCACTATCAGCATCATCAGGATCACAATCATCAGCCCCTCCGACACGTTAAGGCTGCGCTGAAAGTCCCGCATGAACGGAAGGAAGAACAGCGCCCGTGTCAGGGCTGGCGGCACCAGCAGCAGAACCGTACACACGATGTACCGCGCATGGAGCTCCAGCGTGCGGGCGTAGAAGATGCTCAGCCCGACAAACAGCGCAAACAGCAGGATGCTACTCACATCCAGAAACGCAAGCTGGGTGACAACAAACGGCGGCAAAGCCCTTCCGCGCAGCATCAATCGAACCATCAGGAACCCGCAGATCACAACGCCCGGTGCCAGCAGAAACGCGCCCCACCTCCCCAGGGTCCGGTGCAGCCGCAACCGCCCGCGCTGGTAGAGCATCGGCTGCACAACCAGCAGCGCAATCCATCCGCCCATCAGTGCGCCGTGGACGTGGTGGAGCAGCGGCTCGGTCGGCAGCACCGCGAAGTACGTGCGCGAAAACCCAACCCACGTCGTCGCCATGGCCAGCAGAAAATACCATTGCGCCTGCGGATACAAGACCGGAGACCGCGTCCGGTCCACCTGCAGCGTCGTCGTCGCCATGGGAAGCACCGCCAGATGATTGGGCCCGGGTAGCTCATTCTCCCTCGGATCCCCAGCACCCGCAAGCGCGTTAGAGCACGGGCAGAGCGGCCGTCGGACCCTGTAGCTTTCGGAGCTCTCACCCTATTACCTCGGCCCCCTCCTTGAAGCCCCATCAAACCAACGGCTGCATGGAGATACGGAAGCCCCGCAGCCCGCATCCCATCAAGCATGTCCGGCTCGATCGTCACCCTCGCCTCACCCAAACCCAGGCGCACCCGCAAGCCCAAGTCCCCGCTCGAACCCGAGATCATCCTCGATCCCGTGGAGTCCGCCAAGGCCGCAGGCCTCCGCTACGTCTCCGATCGCCGCCCCGGCATTGCAAGGAAGCCCTCAGGCAAGAACTTCCGCTACATCGCCCCTGACGGCACCGCCGTGCGCGACAAGGACACCCTCGCCCGCATCAAGTCGCTCGTCATCCCGCCCGCCTGGACCGACGTCTGGATCTGCACCATTCCCAACGGCCACCTCCAGGCCACCGGTCGCGACGCTCGCGGTCGCAAGCAGAGCCGTTACCACCCCAAGTGGCGCGAGGTCCGCGACGAAACCAAGTACGAGCGTATGGCCCTCTTCGGCCAGGCCCTCCCCGCCATCCGCGAGCGCGTCGACCACGACCTCGCCCTCCCCGGCCTGCCCCGCAACAAGGTCCTCGCCACCATCGTCCGCCTCATGGAAACCACGCACATCCGCGTCGGCAACGCCGAGTACGCCCGCGAAAACAAGTCCTACGGCCTCACCACCATGCGCAACAAACACGTGGAGGTCGACGGCTCCACCATCACCTTCACCTTTCAAGGCAAAAGCCGCGTCCACCACACCATCAATCTCCAGGACCGCCGCCTCGCCCGCATCATCAAGCGCTGCGAAGACCTCCCCGGCTACGAGCTCTTCCAGTACCTCGACAGCGAAGGCAACCAGCACTCCGTCGACTCAGCCGACGTCAACGAATACCTCCGCGAGATCTCCGGCCAGCACTTTACCGCCAAGGACTTCCGCACCTGGGCCGGCTCCGTCCTCGCCTGGGTCATGCTCCATGAGTTCGAGCCCTACGACACCGTCACCCAGGCCAAGAAAAACGTAGTCCAGGCCATCCAGGCCGTCGCCTCCCGCCTTGGCAACACCCCGTCCGTCTGCAGGAAGTGCTACGTCCACCCCGCAGTCCTCGAGAAATACCTCTCCGGAGCCACCATCGAAGCCGTCAAACGCCAGGTCGAACAAGACCTCGAAGGCCAGTCCACCGCCGCCCTCCGCGAAGAAGAGCTGGGCCTGCTCGAGCTCCTGCAGCAGCGCGTAGAGCAAGCCAAAGCCAGCTGACTTCCGCGCCACCGCATGCGGAGCAGGATCTCCTTCTCTCGGCAAGCCAGCAGCAGGGAGGCAGCCCTACTCGCCGGCTAGTTCCTTCTCCGCCCGCAGCCAGTCCGCCACATTCGACCCATGGTGCCCGCCGCGCTCCTCGTAGTACTTGTGCGCGAGCTTCGCAATCTCCGCATGGCTCGGCGCACTCTTCGCCGCGCTCGCCGCAGGAGCCTTCGCCGCAGCCTTCTTCGCCGGAGCCTTCTTCGGCTCAGCCGAGCTCTCCGTTGTCGCCTTCTTACTCGCCGTCGTCTTGCTCGCAACCTTCTTCGTCGCCAAAACACCCTCCGCAAACTGCATTCTTTCTCTGGAAATATCGTGCGTGCACCCAGAATACCAACTGCGAGCCCCTCCCAACCACCCCACCAGACTCCCGCGAGATAACCCTCCCGCACTCATTTACTCTTAACCCCGGCAAACCCTCATGAGCGAAACCACCCCCACTCCCCCCAACCCCTCCACCACCATCCCCGTCTCGACCATCTCGGCCATCGGCGCCCACGTCGGCGAAACCGTCACCCTCCAGGCGTGGCTCTACAACCTCCGCTCCTCCGGCAAGCTCCTCTTCCCCACCTTTCGCGACGGCACCGGCACCATCCAGGGCATCGTCCCCAAAGCCGCCGTCCCCGAGCACGTCTTCACCACCCTCAAAGAGCTCGGCCTCGAGTCCTCCCTCACCGTCACCGGCTCCGTCCGCGCCGACCCCCGCGCCCCCTCCGGCTTCGAACTCGACGTCCACGACATCCACGTCCTCTCCGCCGTCGACCCCACCCACCCCTTCCCCATCTCCCTCAAAGAGCACGGCGTCGACTTCCTCATGGAGCACCGCCACCTCTGGATCCGCACCCCCCGCCAGTCCGCCATCCTCCGCGTCCGCGCCACCATCATGCGCGCCTGCGCCGAGTACTTCGACACCCACGGCTTCATCCGCACCGACCCGCCCATCCTCACCCCCAACGCCTGCGAAGGCACCTCCGAGCTCTTCGAGATGGACTACTTCGACAACGACAAGGCCTACCTCACCCAGTCCGGCCAGCTCTACATCGAAGCCACCGCCCTCGCCCTCGGCAAGGTCTACTCCTTCGGCCCCACCTTTCGCGCCGAAAAATCCAAGACCCGCCGCCACCTCACCGAGTTCTGGATGGTCGAGCCCGAGATGGCCTACGCCGGCCTCGAAGACCTCCTCCAGCTCGCCGAAGCCTACCTCACCCACATCGTCACCGCCGTCCTCGAAAAACACCGCGCCGACCTCAAAGTCATCGGCCGCGACATCGCCAGGCTGGAGCAGGTCATCGCCCCCGACCAACCCTCAGCAAGCCAGGCCGAAGGCAGTAAACCGGCACGAAGTGCCTTCCCAAGACTCTCCTACGACGAAGCCCACGCCATGCTCGAGCGCGCCTTCGCCGAAGGCAAGATCGAAGCCCCCCACAAGTACGGCGACGACTTCGGCTCCCCCGACGAGACCTACATCTCGTCCCAGTTCGACAAGCCCGTCATGGTCCACCGCTACCCCGCCGCCATCAAGGCCTTCTACATGCAGCCCGACCCCGACGACCCCACCAAGGCCCTCTGCGTCGACGTCCTCGCCCCCGAAGGCTACGGCGAAATCATCGGCGGCTCCCAGCGCATCGACAGCTACGACCTCCTCAAGCAGCGCATCGAAGAAGCCCACCTCCCCCTCGCCGCCTTCGAGTGGTACCTCGACCTCCGCCGCTACGGCTCCGTCCCCCACGCCGGCTTCGGCATGGGCATCGAACGAGTCGTCGCCTGGATCTGCGGCCTCGACCACGTCCGAGAAACCATCCCCTTCGCCCGAACCCTCAACCGCATCTACCCGTGACCGGACACTCAGCGACCTCCTTAGTCTCGAAGGAATCTCACGCGCAATCTGCGAAGAGAGGGAGCGCAACCCCTGCCAGAGTTGCTGCGACCTCGAGCAGCCGTTCACAGAACATGGCCGCGATCAAGTCGAAGAACACCGGGCCTGAGCTTCTGGTGAGACATCTTGTCTATAGCATGGGTTACAGGTACCGATTGCACTCGCGTTTGTTGCCAGGAAAACCAGACCTGGTGTTCCCGAGCAAGCACAAGGTAATCTTTGTTCACGGCTGCTTTTGGCACCGCCATTACGGCTGTTCGCGAGCGTCAGTGCCTTCATCGAACGTGCAGTTCTGGGAGAAAAAGTTCCAAACTAATACGGCTAGGGACACGCAAGCGCAAAGTGACTTGCGTGATCTCGGTTGGGGCGCTTTAGTAATTTGGCAATGCGAGTTGAAGGATGCAGAATCACTCAAGGAAACAATTCATGCTTTTCTCAACGAAATCTCGTGACTGCGCGACGCATTCCCCAGGCGATTCGCTCGCTGGCTTCGGTCATAAGCCTCGTTTGCTCGATCTTTTTTGCTGTGCGGGAGGGGCTGGCACTGGATACAACCAAGCCGGATTCGACATCGTAGGCGTAGACATCGTCCCTCAGCGGAACTATCCCTACCCGTTCATACAGGCAAACGCCTTGGAGATGGACCTGGCGTTCATAAAACCTCGATGCGATCCACGCTTCTCCTCCATGCCAGTCTTACTCCGATTTAGCGAAGCGGAACGGAAACGCGGATGCATGGCCGCGGCTTATCGAGCCCGTCAGAGAAAAGCTCGTCAAATCGAATCTCCCATACGTCATCGAAAATGTAGAGGGAGCCCCCTGAACCCCGTGGTGCTTTCGGAACCATGTTCAAGGGTCTTCGTGTATTGCGACATCGACTCTTCGAAGCAAACTTTCCGATTTTGACCCCTCAGCACGATACCATCCTAAGGTTCATACCTTTGACAAGCGCAAGTCTCACTACGGCAAGACGAACGATATGATCGATTTCGTTCAAGTTACCGGTGGAGGCAACTGCACTATTGCCGCGGCGCGCGATCATGGGAATCGATTGGATGAGTAAGAATGAGCTCACGAGGCTATCCCTCCCGCATAGCACAAAGTTCTAGGTCAGCAGCTTATGAGTATCATCGATTGAGCGACAATCATCCGCGCAAACAGCGTGAACTTAGCTCAAGCGAAGATTCGTCAATTTCCACTGGCAGAGCCCATGTCGTGCAACAGATACGTAAGCCGGACAGCGTTCAGCCAGAGTCCGAAACTCCAGAAGACAAAACTGCCCGAAACACCACATACGCCCTGACCTCACCGACAATACTCTCTCCCCGACACGCCGTCCGTGGTTTTAACGAAATCTCAACACCCCTCAACAGCTTTCTTACAGCCACCCGCCCGATCTTCAATTGTGGACTCACGCCGGGTCCCGAGAGGCCGACCTTGACCGTCATCCAGCACAGCACCCAATCGCTCCGCCACCAGGCCATCCAGCGTTATCTCCGCACCCGCAGCCGCATCGACCGGCGCTTCCGGCGCACCCTCCTCCGCATGGCCGCCACCCTCCTCCTGGCCCTCGCCCCTCTCTGCGTCCTCGCCCTCATCGCAATCCACCAGCGCCGTGCCCACCTCTAGAGTTGGCCGATGCACGCACCGAGTCCCCTGGCAGCGCATGCGCACCCACACAGTAAAGCCGCCTACCACCTTGGTGGTAGGACACCCCCTCACCACCCTCCGCGTCCGCTATAAAGGTCTTCGCGCCCTCCCGCTTTGGCGGTCCGGGCGCAGCAGCCCTCCCCCGCGCTGCCTCTCCACGAGGCGGTCCTCCGCATCCTCTAACCCCGTATCCCAAGGACTTTCACATGGACCCCTTCATCGGTGAGATCAAGACCGTAGGCTTCAACTTCGCGCCCCAGGGCTGGGCTCTCTGCCAGGGCCAGCCCCTGCCCATCGCCCAGAACCAGGCCCTCTTCGCGCTCCTCGGCACCTCCTTCGGCGGAGACGGCGTACACACCTTCAACCTCCCCAACCTCCCCCAGACCCAGGCCTCCGGAACCCACATCATCGCCGTCAACGGGCTGTTCCCCAGCCGCCCCTAACCACCTCCGCCAGCCCCAAACCCCCACACCAGGCCAAACCCGGGTGCCCCACGCATCGCTAAACCTCAAGCGGTGCGTGGGTCCTCGCGCAAACAGCGCGACCGCTCCCCCCTGGCCGCTATCGCCGCACCAACCCGCAAACCGCAAACACAAACCCCACCGCCCCCAGCACCGTCCGCACCACGTGAAACCGCAACCACCGGTCCCGGATCGCTACGAAGTTCGCCGGAAGCGCCTGCGCGTCCCACGTCACCACCTGCTTGTTCATCGGCACCTCAATCGCCACTGTCACCACGATCCCCGCCAGCAGCAGCAGTCCGCCCGCCAGAAACATCCACCGTGCCGCCCCGCGGTTCAGGTACGCCGCAAAGAACAGCAGCAGCAGCGTCGAGTTCCACCACCACGGCAGCAACCGGCTGAACACCGCATCCGTACTGTGCCGAGCCGTAATCCACGCCGGCCCGTCCAGCACCTCCAGCGTCTTCTGCTCGATCGCCGTCCCCACCAGCAGACCCGCGATCAGCCCCACCAGAACCACCGCCAGCACCGACACGGGTGTCACCAGCCTCTGCACCATGCACACTCCCTCTGTTTTCAAGCGTGAGGCCATCCTACCCGCCGCCACGCTCGCAACCCCACGCGATCTTCCCGTGACCTGACGCACCGATTCAAGCTCGGCGCCCGAGCTTCCCTTCCAAGGCCCCGGCCCTGCACCGGATCACCCCCCCAGCCCAGAAACCTCCGCCTGGAAGGTTGGCGCAATCACCCCCTCCACTCCGGTATCCTGAAAGGGAAGCCAAGATCCAGAACCAGAACCGCGAGACCACCGCCGGGTGCGAAGCCAGGTACCGCCCTACCGGCCCAGGTCTAAAATCCGTCCTTCGAAGACTTTGCGAAAAGTACGGGGGGAGGGTACTGGTACCTGGCCCACGCGCGCTCCCCAGGAGGCAGGATCCACCCCGCCCCACAGATCCCAGCAAACTTCCTTCCCGCGAAATCTCTTACCCTCCGCGAAGCCCAAACGGACCAAAGCGGAACGGAAGCACCACAGAAACACCCCAACGCCACCCCCTCCTGAGTGGCCCCCTAAGTGCAACCTTGCAAGATATTGCACGGCCGCAAAGACGGCCCACTCAGGAGAACTCCCCATGGCTTCCATTGCAACCTTTACCTGCCTCTGCGGTGCCCGTAAACAGACCAGCAACCACTGGATGCTCGCCCAGCGCACCCGGCATTCCATCAAGTTCCTCCCCTGGGACTGGACGCTCGCTCTCAGCGACAACGTCGTCATCCTCTGCGGCGAGGGCTGCGCCGCCGCCCTCCTCAGCCGCTCCCTCGGAGACTGGAAGCAGGCCAGCATCGCGGCACTTACCCTCAACAACGCCGCCTAGGCACACACACGTCCGCCGCCCCCTCGGGAACCCTCCCCCGCCGAGGGGCGGCGCCGTCAAGCCTCCATCAGCTCCACGCACCCCTTAAACCGCACGCAGTTGCGCCCGTCCTTCTTCGCCCGGTAAAGCGCCCGGTCTGCGGCCGCCAGCAGCTCCTCACGCCGCATCCCCGGCTCCGGCACGCACGTCGAAACTCCGCAGCTCACCGTCGTCCACATCAGGAACTCGCCCCCGCCCACCTCGTGCGCAGGCGTCCCCGCCACCTCCACCAGGCTGCGGATCCGCTCCGCCACCCCCAACGCGTGCTCCTCATCCATCCCCGGCAGCAGCACCACAAACTCCTCGCCGCCAAACCGCGCCACAAAGTCCGTCTGCCCCCGCAACGACTGAGGCAGCAGCGAAGCAATCCGCTCCAGCACCGCATCCCCATACAGGTGCCCCCGCGTGTCGTTGATCTGCTTGAAATGATCCACATCGATCACAATCTGCGAGAGCGGCCGCCCCGTCCCTTCCGCATCCCTCCAGGAGCTCTCGAACCGATCCTCAAACGCGCGCCGATTCGGTAGCCCCGTCAGCTTGTCCATCCCGGACAGCCGCTGCAGCTTTGCATTCATCTCCAGCAAATCCCTGCTCTGAAGCTCGCCCCGTAACGTCAGCAGATAGTTCACCCTCTCCTCCCGCTCCATGCTGTAGTTCGCCAAAAGTGTGATCATGGCCGACGCGATCAGCAAACTCCCCGCCACCACCTTCTCCGAGACCTGCAGCCCCCGCGCCCCCGCCACAGACCACAGCGCCCCACCCGACATCACCCAGATCGCCGACACCGCGTAGGGGAATCGCAAGCGCATAATCACGCCCGTAAACAGCATCGTGATCAAAACCGACACCAGCCCAAACATCGCCGTCGCCGCCGTGGCATTCCCCTGCGCGTTCAGGTTGATGAAAGCGATCACCGTCGTTCCTGCAGCAACGCTCCCCTCCCGCAGCCACCGCCGCGGATTCGAACGCATCAGCGAGTTCACTATCAGCGCGACCGGTGTCAGCAACAGCGCCCGCAGTACCATCGTCTGCCACCGGCCGTCCTGCACAAACAAGTAGTCCGCCACCATGCACACGTTGGCGATCACAATAGCCAGCAGTCCTTCAAACCAGAGCCGCCGCGAACGCTTCGCCGATGTGTCCGACTCAAACCGGTCCTCGAGCCCTCGTCCGAAGCCGAGCAGATGGAGAGATCTCGACTGAACTCTCTCGAGCTCCGAGTCCACGCTCGTTACATCGTGCATAACGTCCATCGGCGCGTACTCCTCTTTACCGCTCAAACAGAGATCGCCACGTCTCTCGCTGCCCATCATAGGCAAAACTTTTCCCACTCGGAGCAGAAGTTTTCCAGCACTCCTGAGCGGTTTCTCATCCAAGAGTCGGGCTATATATAGATGGCGTAAATAGCGCTTTTGCTGGGAATTTCCCACTTCGGAACCCTTCCGTTCCAATTCAGGAACTTCTCCACTCTGCAAGGTTTGGCACACGCATTGCAAACTTATGCAGACAGAAGCACGCAACTAAAAGGTCTTCCCCAGAGGTCACACCATGAAGAAACTTGTCGCACTTCTCGCCTTGATCGCCCCCTCCTTCGCCGCTCTCTCCGCCAACGCCTCCACCATGATCCCGGGTGTCACCCTGGGCCTCTCCTCCGGCACCAGCAACTACACGTTTGTCCAGACGCTTCCGGGCACCTTTGTCGCACAGGACGGCCTGAGCACCATCACCGCCGTCTACGTTGGAACGCCGCTCGCTGACGTCTTCAACGTCACCGATCTCTGCGTCCGTGTTGGCCTCGCACCCTGCAAGGAGTACAGCCTCTCCATCACCGACGCCAACTTCGCAGGTGTCGCGCTCGGTGTCGGCGTCAGCGCCTATGCCGCGGATCACACCGTGCTGCATAGCAACGTCGCCACCGTCGACCTGACCGGCAGCGTTGCCCTCGGCACCGACACGCTGGTCTTCTCCGGCACCCCGCACCCCTCCGACCCGGGCAACAGCCCCGTTCCGGAGCCGGGAACCCTCGGCATGATGGCAACTGGTGTCCTCGGTGCCGCTGCCAAACTCCGTCGCAGGTTCGTCGCCTAAGGGTCAACCCTACGGCAACAAACTGCACGCCGCGCCGACCGCGCAAAACCGAATGCCCCATCCAGGCGATTTCATCCCCAATCGCCCGGATGGGGCATTCGCTCGTCCTCCCGCTCCATCGTCTATCGTCATTGCAGCAGCCCCACACTCACGCCGGTCATTTGAACTGCGGACCTCACCTCCGAGCTCTCCTCCTTTTGCTTCTTCCCGCGCCCGCGCTCGCGCCGGCCCAGTCGCCGCCACGGCCCGCACCGACGATCACTGCCACGACCACCCTCGTCCTCGCCCCCACCCTGGTCCGGTCGCTCTCCGGCGATCTCATCCCCGGCCTCCGCGCGGAGGACTTCCGCCTCACCGACAATGGCGTCCCGCAGATCGTCTCGATCGAAGACACCACCCGCCAACCCCTCGCCGTCGTCGTCCTCATGCAGACCGGTGCGTCGGCTCCGCGTCAATTCGCGAACTACCGCAACCTCACACCGCTGCTTGAGAACATGATGGGCAGTTCCGCCTACCGTGTCGCACTCGTTACCTTTGATAGCCAGCCTGAAGAGATCTGGAACTTTCCGCCTCGCGTCGACGGCCTCTCCGACGCCTTTACCCACCCGGAGCCTGGCGACGGAGGCGCCGCTATCCTCGACGCTGTCAACATGGGCATCGATCTCCTCGAGCAGCAGCCACCCGCCTCCCGCCGCATTCTCCTTCTCCTCAGCCAGCCGGACGACGTTGGCAGCAGAATCCCGCCGGCCGATATTATCCGTCGCCTCGGAACCAGTAACACCACCATCTACAGCGTCACGTATTCGCCTCAAAAAGCGTGGCTCAAGGACCAGTTCACAAAGCCCCGCCACGGGAACCCGCCTTATCAGCTAGGGCCCATGGGGCCAGCCGTCTGCTACACCTTCGATCTCGGCACCCCGCTCGGTGTCGCCGTCAGCGCCATGCACCACGACACTGCTGCCGAGATCGCCACCCTCTCTGGCGGGGAGCACCTCCGCTTCTCCAGCAAGCTCAACCTCGAAAGGGAACTGGCCTCGCTCGCGAATCACATCCCCAACGCTTACACCCTCAGCTTCCACCCTACCTCCGTCCAGCCCGGCTTCCACGCCCTCCACGTCGAGGTGCTGCACCAGCCCGCCGGCCCGCTCTCGGTCACCACCCGCACCGGCTATTGGTCAGGGCCACCTGCTGGAGATCGCTCCAACCCGCATTCAGGTTCCGCACCGGAATAGAAGCTGCTGACCCCCGCCTCAGCTTCCCTCAACCACAGCCGCGCCCACCCCCGCCGCGCTCCTGTAAAGTAACCCCATGGCAGACATCGAACTCATCCTCCAGGAGCTCCGTGCGAACGGCCACACGGTCCACGACGCCCACCCCGTACCCTCCAACGCCGGCGACTACGAGTTCATCGTCGATGGCGAAACCCTGAACCTCGAGCAGGCGCGCCGGGTGCTCGAGCTCGACGCCGAAGGGAAGTAGTCCCACCGTCCGACCGACTCTGTCGATCTCTTCGCTGAAAGACCACGGACCGAAGATAACCTTCGCCGCCCTCCACCCCTCCTACCTACCAGCGAGCCATAAGCTCGGCAAGGGAGGGCTGTCTGCAAGGCCACGTAGCTCGCGCCCTGCTCCAGGCATCCCCTCTTCAAAACAAAGGTAGGCTCCCCATGGCTGCAACCCCCACCTTCTCCTGCCTCTGTGGCGTCCAGAGAAAGACCAGCAATCACTGGATCCTGGCGCTGCGCACTCCCCAATCCATCAAGTTCATTCCCTGGGACTGGAACCTCGCCCTCAGCGACAACGTCATCGTCCTCTGTGGCGAAGGCTGCGCCGCCGCCCTCCTCAGCCGCTCGCTTGGCGACTGGAAGCGCCCCGCCGCAGTATCCGCTCCCGCATCCTCGGAGACCGTAGCCGCCTAAAGCAGCCACAGGTTCGTGGCGAGCGGGAACGGGGAAGCAAGCCTAAATTCCAGCCAGAAGTGCTACTTCTCGCTGCTCGGCGGAACCAGACCCTTCAATCGCAGGTACAGCGCCAGCGTGGCGTACTGCTCGTCGTCGTGCGCCACCGTACTCCACATCACGCCGATCCGCGACCGCTTCGACCCAAACACCTCCAGGCTCTCTGTCAGGTTCCCGTCCGTGGTCCCCGCAAAAGCCTTGTCGCACTCCGCAAACGACGCCTTCAGCGCCTCCACGATCGCCGCCTTGTCCGCAGTCTCCGCCGGCACCTTCACCATCGCCGAAGCCTCCGTCTTGTTGGCCGCGCCGCACGTCCGCGCCTGCGCCTCCGTGACGTGATTGACCACGCGCGCAAACGTCCGCACCTCCGGCGTCGGCTTATAGCCGTAGTCTCCTGCCGGCATCTTGTCCGCCGCCTTCAGGATGTTGCCCTTCAACGCGGCGTAGGACCGCTGCGCCTCTGCTCCCGGCCCCGTCGGACCACCGGCGGCCTGCGCCCACGACACACCGCACCCCACCGCCGCCATCACGCCAGCCGCCGCAACCATCTCCAGAACTCGCCGCATCGATCTTCTCCTTGCATCGCAATCGCGTGCATCCGCACCAGCCTACACGCTTCCCGCGAGTTCCCCTCCACCACTCGTCACATCGCCGCGTCAATGGCCGCCCGCAGCTCCTCATACTCCCACGACCCCTCGAACTGCTCGCCATTGATAAAGAACGTTGGCGTCCCGTGAACGCCGCTCCTCGCCCCGCCTTGCATATCTGCCTCGATCCGGTCCGCAAACTGGTGCTCCTCGATAGCCGATCCGGCCTCTCGCTCGTCGAGCCCCAGTCTCCCGGCCAGATCCGTCAGCATGCTCTCGCTGAGCTGCCGCTGGTGAGCAAAGATCGAATCGTGCATCTCCCAGAACTTTCCTCCAGCCGCCGCAAACTCTGCCGCTTCAGCCGCCGGTTCGGCAAGCGGGTGGATCTCGACCAGCGGGAAGTTCCGGTACACAAATCGGAGCTTCTCCCCGTAGTGCCGCTCGAGCCTCGTTACCAGCGCATGGGCCATCGCGCAGTGCGGACACTGGAAATCGCCATACTCCACCAGCGTCACCGGCGCCGACATCTCCCCGCGTGAATGATCCTGGTCCGTCACCGCCACACTCAACTTCGCCATGATTCTCCTCCTCCTCGCCCTTCTACTCGCTGACCATCCAGCGACCACGCACACACCACACGTTCACCACAGATGCGACTGTTAGCCACAGCACCCGGCGGGTCCTTGTAAGATGCCGGGCCGCGCGTGGCGTACCTATGCTTCGGCAGCGCTATGATGGTTAAGGGGAACTGCGAGGACGAGCTCGTCACGACCTCGCCAAGTCCTAAGTCGCCTGCCCTCAAGACTTTGCGTGCAACTCCAATGTATGGAAGACTTTACATTGGACCAGAGTCGCATCTCCCTGTGACGCAAGTACTTACCTCCCGGTACACCCCGGGAGGGGGGTACCCCTCACCCTTGCATCCTTCCCGCCGCGTCTGCGTCTAAATAACGTGGTATTCTTGTGACGGGAAAGTGTGCCCTCGATGCCCCGACCTCCTCTCAAGGTCACGGCCGGCCATAGCGGTCTTCACCGCAACTCTGCTTCCCCACACCAGCAACAACCCATGGACCCCCGTGCCCGCGGCGACATTCCCCGAGCAAAAAGGGTCGACCAAGATTATGAGCAGGAGTGCGTGCAACCGTGGCTGAAGAAATCGATAAGTACGAAGACGACATAGATAAGCTGATCGACACCGGCAAGGAGAAGGGTTATCTGACCTACGGCGAGGTCAATGACCTCCTCCCCGGAGACATCACTACGCCAGACGATCTCGACGATCTGCTGACGACCATCAACACCCAGGGCATCGACGTTCTCTCCGGTGAAGGCCGCCGGGACGAGCGCGACAAGTACGAGCCCGAAGCCGGAGAAGAGTCCGAGGACGTCGAACTCGACCTCTCCCCTGGCACCCTCGAGAAGACCAACGACCCCGTCCGCATGTACCTCCGCGAGATGGGCACCGTCCCCCTCCTCACCCGTGAGGGCGAGGTCGAGATCGCGAAGCGCATCGAGCGCGGGCAGATGCGTGTGATGAAGGCCATCTCCCGTTCCCCCATCGTCATCCGCGAGATCGTCGCCCTCGGCGAAGACCTGCGGCGCGGCGTCCGCAATATCAAGGAAGTCGTCACCTTTGACGAAGAGGAGCTTACGGAAGAGATCCTCCAGGCCCGCGTCCGCTCCACCACTGGACGCATCGATACCATCGTCAAGCACCAGAAGAAGGTCCAGGTCCTCGAGGAGAAGCTTGACGCCGCCGGTAAGGGCGATGCCAAGACCAAGGCGAAGGAGCAGCGGAAGTACCGCTGGCTGATCGGCCGCGAGCACGTCTACATCAACCGCATCATCCGTGAGCTGAAGTACACCAACGGCGAGAAGAAGCGACTCCTCGACAAGGTCAACAAGACCGTCGACGCCATGCGCACCCTCGAGCGGCAGATCCGTTCACTCGAAGTCAAGTTCGAGGCCTCGAAGTCTGAGGAGCTCCGCAAGGAGTACAAGCGGCAGCAGAAGAACTGCCGCACAGATCTCGAGCGCGTCGAGCAGGACGCCGGCATCCCGATCGCCGATCTCAAGCGTACCCAGCGCGAGATGATCCAGGGCGACATGGACGCCGAGAAGGCGAAGCGTGAGCTCATCGAGGCGAACCTTCGGCTCGTCGTCTCCATCGCCAAGAAGTACACCAACCGCGGCCTGCAGTTCCTGGATCTCATTCAAGAGGGCAACATCGGCCTCATGAAGGCTGTCGACAAGTTCGAGTACCGTCGCGGCTACAAGTTCTCGACCTATGCCACCTGGTGGATTCGGCAGGCCATCACTCGCGCCATTGCGGACCAGGCCCGCACGATCCGTATCCCGGTGCACATGATCGAGACGATCAACAAGCTCATCCGCACCAGCCGTCAGCTGGTGCAGGAGCTCGGTCGCGAAGCCTCCTCCGAAGAGATCGCCAAGCGTATGGATATCCCAGTCGCCAAGGTCCGCAAGGTCCTCAAGATCGCCCAGGAGCCTATCTCGCTCGAGACCCCGATCGGAGAAGAGGAAGACTCGCACCTTGGAGACTTCATCGAGGACCGAATGGCCGTCAGCCCGTCCGACGCCGTCATCTCAGTCAATCTCAAGGAGTACACCTCGCAGGTTCTCCGCACGCTCACCCCGCGTGAAGAGCGCGTCATCAAGATGCGCTTCGGCCTCGAAGACGGCTCCGAGCACACGCTCGAAGAGGTCGGCCAGAGCTTCCAGGTCACCCGCGAGCGCATCCGTCAGATCGAGGCGAAAGCTCTCCGCAAACTGCGGCACCCCAGCCGCAGTCGCAAGCTGAAGGCCTTTGTCGATGGCGTTAAAGAGATGTAGGGTTTTCGATTCGAGAAGGGCCGCGACTCAGGTCGCGGCCCTTTCGTCTTGACCGAACTGTTCGGTGAGCTCCGACGTACTATGGGATGCAGGAGAAGATCATGATCGACGAATTCGAAGCCATGAGCACTCTTAATGAGCAGCAGCGGATTATCTTCATGAACCAGATGGCCGCAGCCCGAAAGAGCGACGTTGCCGCCATCCTACTAGCCTTCTTCTTAGGGAGCTTTGGAGCGCACAGGTTCTACCTGGGTGAGACTGGCTGGGGAATCCTGTACCTATGCTTCTGCTGGACGTTCATCCCGCACCTTGTGTCGTTTGTCGAGTGCTTCCTTCTGCCCGGCCGCGTACGTCGCTACAACAGCCAGCTTGCGTCTGATATAGCCGCCCGCGTCAGAGCTGCTTACCCGGGGCCTGCGTATCCCAGCGTCACGATGCATCCCGCGTGACGGCATCTTTGGCGATGCAATAAAGGCCGCCTCCTAAAGCATCAACGACCAATTTCCAAATTACCAACTCACCTTGCTCTCGCCCGCGTGGTCGAATTCGACAGAGCTCACGCCATCTCTCACCTGCACCTTCGCGGCCGCCCCATTTACCGTGACACCCTTGACGTCCCCAAACCTCCATCGCACCGTCACCTTTGCGGCGTCGCCGGTGATCCTCAACGCTCGGCCGTCATGCACAATCCTTCGTCCCTCAAAATCCGTGATCTCCGTCTTCGCTCCGCCGGATCCGGTCATCTCATACACCCGGCGATCATCAAGTGACTTCACCGCCGTATTGCCGCTCTCCTTGGCTGGCACCAGCGTCATCACGTCTTCCGGAATCTTCGGAATCACCGCTCCCGCCCGCACAAACACCGGGATCATCTCCATCGGCGCATCTACTACGATCGTCTGTCCACCAGACGCAGGAGCTCCCGTCCAGTAGTCCACCCATTGCCCCTCGGGCAGATATACCGGCCGGCGCGTGTTCGCATCCGTCACCGGAGCCACGAGCATGTCGGGTCCGAACAGGTACTCATCCCTGATCCCCCGTGCCACCGGATCGTTCTGGCATACGAGCGCGAAGGCCCGCATGATAGGCATACCCGTCTTTGCCGCCTCCTGTGCCGCCGCATAGCGGTACGGGAAGAGACTCATGTGCAGCACCGCATACTTCCGATAGAGATCAAGCAGCCGCGTCGATCTCGTTGCCGCCCCGGCTGCGTGCTCGTCCCAGTTCCAGGGCTGTAGGTTCGTTGTCGAGAGGATCTCCATGATCGGAGAGAACGCCGCATACTCCGTCCACCGGGCCTGCACTGCTGCGTCGGGCGTCGTCGGTGTTTTCAGGTAGCCCCCCAGGTCTGCCGCCCACAGCGGCATTCCACTCATCCCCGCATTGAGCCCTGCCATCACCACCGTGGGCAACCCGTTCTCCAGGCTGAAGCTCGATTCGTTATCGCCGCCCCATAGGAATCCAATCCCATTCGCTCCTTGCGTAACGCTCCGCGCGAATAGCACACCGTTACCCTTCAAATCTTTCTGGATCAACTCCTCCATGGCGGAGTTGTAGAGCACAGCGTAGCGGTTCCGCATCACCTCGGGACTGCTGCCGTCCGCGAAGCGTACGTCGCCCTGGAAGTTTCCTTCCGCATCATCATCCTTGAATCCGTCGGCACCTTCCTGCCCATCAAGGCGGATTACCTGGCGAACCTGATCCTGCCACCATGCCTTGGCAGCAGGATTTGTGAAGTCGATCAGGGAACCATCGCCCTTCCACCAGTGCCCGACATAGGGCGTTCCGTCACCCCGCTTGACGAAGTACCCGTGCGATGCGGCCTCATCGTAGTTCTCAGCGTGAGGGCTCAACTTGTTCTCGAAGCCAATCTCTTTCGGGGGATCCGACCGGTTATTGATCCATGATGTGTGCCAGAGCACCAGCTTGTAACCGCCATCGTGCACTCGCTTGACCATGCCGGGGGGATCAGCAAATTGTTTGGGGTTGAACTTGTAACTGTTATAGGACGTTGTCCACGGCGAGTCGATCAGGATGACGCTGGCCGGCAGGCCCAGAGCCCTGCTCTTCTCGACGTCCTCCTGAACCTGTACCTCGCTCTGGTGATAGTCCCTGCCCATCCACGGCGCGAACGCCCAGTAGGGAGGCAGGATGGCGCGCTGGGTCAGTGCCGTAAATTGTTCGAGAATCTTCGGGAACTCAGGGCCGGTAAAGAGAACGATTCGCAACCTCTCCGCCGGTACAGTGATCGCGATGTCCTCGAGCGACGACGCGTTCATATCGAAGGTCGCCTCTGCCGTTGTGTCGATCCACAGGCCATAACCCGAGGTGCTCATATAGAACGGCATCGGTTTATAGGTTGAGCTGCCCTTTGGGCCTGCGTTGTCTTGAGAGGCATTTCTTAGGATGGTGTGTGCGCGGTTTAGCGTGTCGAAGTGCTCGCCCAATCCGAAGTAGCTGGCGTGGTCCCGAACCAGCAGCCGCCATTCGCCCAGGGAATACGCCAGGCTCGTGATCTCGATGGAGGTCGGTGAGAGCCGCTTGAAATGTAGCTTGCCCGTGTCCACGGCGTTGCCGTCAAACTCAAAGCCATGAAGCTGCAGTTCGCTTACGACGAACTTGCTCTCTGGCTGTGCACCCGGGAGCGTGGCGACGATGGTATCGGCATTCTTACGAGCAACTCCCTCGACGGGAGCCTCGGGCCGACGTTGCGTCGGTTGCGGAGCCTGGGCAGAAGGCACGATCGGAGTTGACGAGGTTGTCGCGGGCGAGTTCTGGGCGAACAATTGAAGGTGCCATGGCGCGGTAACTGCCCAGACCACAAGCGGACCCAGCAGCGTCACCCCAGCCTTTTTTCCTGTCACTCTCCGCCTACTGCTTCCGAACTTACAAATGGCCTGCATGGAAACCATGCAGGCCATTCTATCCATCAGGAACACAGGGCCGACTAACGTCGGCCGTTCATGAGGTGCTCGACGCCGACACGGTACCCGCGCTTGAACCCCTGACGGTAATCGCGCCGAAACTGACCGGGCACGCTGGGATGCCGGAACTCATCGCGGTTATTAGGGTTGGGAGGCCGGTGGTTTTCAGCATCCTTGCGGGCTCCTTCGATGCCGTCCTGAAAGCCGCGACGAGCATACTCCTTATACTCCTGGGGTGGAGCGTCCCAACCGCCCGGACCTTGCCCATACGCTCCGGGAGGAGGTGGAGGAGGTCCATATTGTGCCTGCACCGCTCCGGTACAGAGTGTAAGTGTGGCCAGCATCAAAGGAGTCGTCAGTCGTCTCGCGATTCTCACGTTCAAGCCTGCTTTCAGGCGACGGAACTCATCGCCACTCCTAGGATGAGACTGGATCGAGCTTCCGTTGCAAGAGGGGTTACATATTCGTGTGTCCGCCTCGCATCTCCTCGTTGAAGGTAGGCTTGATGAAGCTCAGGGCCTCCTGCAGTTGAGCGACGTATTTACTCCTGTGTCCCATTAGAGCCGCCGTCGGCATAGCAAAGTCGGTATCGGTCGCAAGATGAATGAGGCCTTCACTGGCGAGAACCATGGCCGTTTCGCGGAGTTTAGCGACAGGAACATTGAGATACTGCGCATCGCGGGGGTCCACCATCCAGACTGGATCGCCGCCGCCGAGGACTCCCGAAAGCCAAAACGCCTTACCGGCCAGGAACTCGCCACGTTGCGTCTCGGTCGTGTCGTTGAAGATAAATCTCTGCTGCTTCGTGCTGTAATAGCGCGTTGTAACCGGGACGGGCTGCCGATTGCCGCTCTTTACGAGCTCAAGCTGCCCTTGATCGAGGGTCTTGCGGATAGCGTTGTAGATGAAAGCCTCTGCGAACGGCTGCTCCGCCGCAGCAACGATCTCCGCAAAGGTCACAGTCATGGACGCAGAGATCTTGGCGTGAAGCGGGCTCTGCTCCCCGTCCTCCAGGTAAATCTCTCCATGGACAAGATAGGTATCGGCACCCGAAGTAGAGGAATGAAATGGCCACGCGAAGTTTCGGAAACTGAGCGGAATACCGTTAAGGCTCAGGTAGCAGTCGGGCCGGGGATTCCGGAGCCGAAGGGCTAGCTCGGCCAGGTAGCTTTGCAATTGGCTGCGCAGTTCCACAGGTCCCGCGAGATCAAGCCCGGAGCTCATCTCGAGGAGCTGTGTGGCTGCGCCGGTATCTGGACGACCGATCTGGAATCGAAGTGTCGGTTCCCCAGAAAAATCTGTTCCGGTCCCGACTCCCTGCAGGGTCAGGCCCGCTGCCTGGATAGCTCCTTCAACCTGCCTCGCTAACCCTGTTTGTAGATCTACGCTCATCTCTAACTTCCTTCTCCCGCCGTCTGTCTACTTTGGTGGACTGCCTCAATTCTACGGCCCGGATCACCTCTATGGCCCACTGGCCGGTTGGGCGCACGCCCAAGCTTTCCCGGGCGCGACTAGAATGTTCAGCGTGCACGATCTTTCCACGCTTTCGACAGAGACACGCAACCCGCGCTCACAAGATATCGACCGGTTGAGCACGAGGGAGATGCTCCATGTCATCAATGAGGAGGATCGAAGCGTTCCTGATGCGGTAGCGGCAGAGCTCGATTCGATCGCACTGGCGGTGGACAGCTTAGCTGGACGAATCGCGGGCGGTGGCCGCATCTTCTACATCGGAGCCGGAACCAGCGGCCGGCTCGGGGTACTCGATGCCAGCGAGTGTCCTCCAACCTTTTCAGTTCCCCCGACGCTCTTCCAGGGCCTCATCGCCGGTGGTGACGCCGCATTGCGCCGCTCGAGCGAGAGCTCAGAAGACTCCCCCGAAGAGGGCGCACGAGACCTCGCCGATGCCGGCTTCAAACCAAAGGACGCCCTGATCGGCATCGCCGCAAGCGGTCGCACGCCCTATGTGCTTGGCGCCATGTCTCACGCAAAGCAGCTCGGTGCCCTGGTAGTCTCGCTCACCTGCGTCGCGAACTCGGAGATGGCGTCCCTAGCCGATATCGCGATCGCTCCCTTGACCGGCCCGGAGATCCTCACGGGATCCACGCGCATGAAGGCCGGCACGGCGACCAAATTGGTATTGAATATGCTCTCGACCGGCGTGATGATCCGGTCCGGTGCGACCTATGGGAACTTCATGGTC
This sequence comes from uncultured Acidobacteriaceae bacterium, assembly GCA_963850375.1. Lineage (GTDB taxonomy): Bacteria > Acidobacteriota > Terriglobia > Terriglobales > Acidobacteriaceae > Edaphobacter. The sequence continues at coordinate 928,754 of CAWKKV010000002.1, forward strand.
AACGTACAGCCCACCAACGCCAAGCTCCGGGACCGGGCTCAAAGAATCATCATGGAAGTGACCGACTGCGATCAGGCCACGGCGAAGCGACTGCTCGAGAACGCCGGGGACGTCAAAGCCGCGATCGTGATGCAGCGTCTCTCGGTTGATCTCAATATGGCAAGGGCGAAACTCGCCGCGGCGCATGGTTCTCTTCGCGCCGCACTCACTTCCTGAGAAGTCGCCCGTACAAGGCAGAGAGCACAGGGAGGCTATGCCGGCGATATGACCGGCTTACCCTTTGCATTCGTCGAGATGTAAGCCCCAGGGACGTCGTGGTCATGGGTAAACAGCACGAGCCATTGCTCCGGGATAGCTCGTGCGTAAAAGCGCTTCCGTTGCTCAATCACCGTCAAAGGGTCCAGATCGTAGCCCATCCCCCAGGTCACGTCGAGGTGTGCCGAGGTGGGGATAAGGTCTCCGATGTAGCAGGCGTGCATGGAGGAGCCAATTCCAGTCCGCGTCTCGATATGCACCCCCAGCATGTCAGCGGTATGTCCCGGGAATCGTTCCAAGGAGATGCCAGGGCAGATCGCATAACCGGCGTCCAGATCCCGTCGATCGATCAGCGTCATCTGCCCTGACTCCAGCAGCGGATCGTAATTCAGGAAGTTATAGCTCACCGCATCCCGTTCGAGTTGAAGATGACCGTGCTCGACCTCACCTCGCGCGGCGAAATAGCGCGCCCTGGGAAATGTTGGGACGACCGATCCGTCCGGCTGCAACGTCGTATTCCATCCGCAATGGTCGAAGTGCAGATGCGTGTTGATCACGATATCCACCTCTTCCGGGCGCACTCCGGCGGCCTCCATGGACGAGGGCAGCAGCTCCTGGTTCTCGTGGATCTCTCGCATCTTCGGGCTCTGCTTGTTGCCGATACCGGTCTCGATCAGAACCGTGTGCTTGCCGGTACGAACGATGGCGGTGTTCAGGCCAAGAAGAATGCCGTTCTTCTCATCGGGAGGCATGCGCTTTTGCCAGAGTGTCTTGGGAACAACTCCAAACATGGCACCGCCGTCGAGTCTGTAGCTCCCATCGCTACAGATCGTAATCTCGAAATCGCCGAAGCCTGTGCGTGAGCGCACGAGGTCGCCTCTCGACGGCGTCTCCAACCGCACTCTATGTCGCGAAGCGTTGCTGACCATGCCATCAGGAGTGTCGCACGAAAAGAACAAATTCCTTCGACGGTTCCTCTGCCCACCATTCCACGGGTACGGCGCTGTTCAAACGCGGTGTGCTGCGTTCGCCAGCTCCAGCACCGGGTGGGCGATCTCGGCCGTCAACGACGACGACCTCCCGGCGCCTTCGGCGGCAGGAGTGGGCGAAACAGAGGGTCCTTCCTTGGCATGCTCCGCGGTTGAGCTTGAGGCCGGACGCTGGGCCTGAAAGCACTGGCGGCAAAGCACCGGCCTCCCCTGTGTCGGCTTGAAGGGCACGGTCGTCTCAATGCCACACGCGGAACAGCTCGTTCGTGTCTCCGTGCGGGAGATGCCGGCAGCTGCAGGGCCCGTACCTGCATGCGCGCCAGTCCCTGCTCTGCGGCTCTTGCAGGGCTTGCAACGCTTCGGGTCATTCTTGAATTGTTTGTCGAAGAAGAACAGTTGTTCCCCCGCGGTGAAGATGAACTCCCCGCCACAATCACTGCACGTCAAGAGACGGTCTACGAATTCCATGTCACTTCTCCTCTTCGCGGAAAAGTACTAGGGCCCGGTCTTGCTGTTTTTGGGGGAGGTAGATGGAGGTTGCCGGTGTGAGTTGCTCAACCGGAGCCATGAGCGAGGAGGTCGCCATAGCAATTTGTGGCAGCCGCTCATCCAGTCACGAGACGGCTGCCAGATCTGGAGCCAGCTTAATCCTGCTCCTTACGGACCTTTTTGCGATTGCGCTTGCGTGCAAGCGCCTCTTTCACGCGCTTCTTCTCACCTGGCTTCAGATAAAAAGAATGACGCTTCACTTCCTTGATGATGTCTTCCGTCTGCACTTTGCGCTTGAATCGGCGCAACGCATTCTCAAGTGGTTCGCCTTCCTGTACTCGAACCTCAGCCAAAAAAAACACCTCCAAACGGCCCAGAAAAGGCTCAGTAAGGATAACCTCCTCCGCGGGATTACTCAAGCGGACATCGGCTTTTGGTTAAACATAGTGGTATGAGGCATTTGCGGCGGAGTTGCGAGCGCCTTAAAGGTGGTGCCAGAGGCCGAGACCTAAAATCCTTCTATGATCCGCGCATACAACCGTATCTCTCCTATCATCCCCAGCACTTGCTATGTCGACATCTCCGCCCAAGTCATCGGAGACGTCATTCTCGGCGAGCACGCAAGTATCTGGATGAATGCGGTCGTTCGGGGCGACGTCAACTCCGTGCGGATTGGTCCAAGAAGCAACGTGCAGGACTGCGCAGTGTTGCACGGAATGCGGCATCGTCATCCGCTTGTCATCGGCGAGATGGTCACCATCGGTCATAACGCCACAGTGCACGGTTGCATCATCGAGGACGCCGTCCTGGTCGGTATCGGCGCAATCGTCCTGAATGGCGCACGGATCGGCGAGGGCTCCATCATCGCAGCTGGCGCCGTTATCCCCGAGCACGTCGTCATTCCGCCCCGATCTCTTGTTGCCGGTGTTCCCGGCAGGATTCGCCGCGAGCTTGGCGAAAAGGATAGGGAGGACATCCTGCAGTATGCGAAGAACTATCTCGAATACTCGCTCGCTTACAAGGCTGAAGCAATAAACGAAGGTCCGGCGAGTCCCTTTCGGGAGCGACTTGGGTAGACTCTAACCATGGCAGTGATCTTCAAGGTGCGGGGCACACGCGATCTCCTCCCCCCCGAAACCGAGCTCTGGAATCGCGTCGAGCAAACAGCGCGAGCTCTCTTCGCGCGCTATGGATTTGGAGAGATACGAACCCCCATCTTCGAGGACACCCAGCTCTTTGCTCGCGGTGTGGGCGAAGACACCGATATCGTTTCAAAGGAGATGTACACGTGGGAAGATCGGGCGCGCGCGGAGAGCGAACGTGCCCAGAGTCTGACGCTGCGACCGGAGAATACAGCCGGAGTGGTGCGCGCTTACATCGAGCACAAACTCAACGAGACCGGCATGCTCCAGAAACTGTTCTACATCGGCCCGCAGTTCCGGAGAGAACGGCCCCAGCGCGGTAGATATCGCCAGTTCTGGCAGATCGGCGCCGAAGTTCTCGGTCCTGCGTGGTCAGGCGCGGAAAGTCCCCTGCGCGATGCGGAACTCCTCGAGATGCTCGCAGCCTTTCTGAACGAGCTCGGAGTTCGCGGGTGGCGGCTCGAGCTGAACTCGATCGGCTCTGCAACGGACCGCCCCCGCTACATCGCTGCCCTGCGCGAGGCGCTTGCGCCAGTCAAGGACCGCCTGAGTGAGGACAACCGCCGCCGTGCCGATACCAACCCACTTCGCGTGCTCGACAGCAAGGCGCCCGAGGATCAGGCCATCATCGAACAGCTGCCGAAGATCGCGGACTTTCTGGACGAAGAGTCGACGGAGCACTTCAGTCAGGTCCTCGCGGCCTTGGACGCTGCCGGTGTTCCCTATCAAATCAACTCGCGCCTTGTGCGCGGTCTCGACTACTACACCCGCACTACCTTCGAGTTCACTGTTCCCGATGGCAGCGGCCTCGGAACGCAGAATGCGCTTCTTGGCGGCGGACGCTATGACGGCCTGAGCGAGATCCTCGGCGGACCAAAGGCGCCTGGAATCGGCTTTGCCATCGGCGAAGATCGCCTGATCCTTACGCTGCAAGCTCAGGCGGAGCGCGATAATCAGCTGGCTGAACGCAAGCTCGACGCGTTTATCGCTCCGATGGGCATCGCGCAAAACCCATTCGCGCTCGCGCTCGCAAAAGAGCTCAGGGCGGCCGGGCTCACAGTTGAACTTGGTGATGGGATGTTTCGCCTCCGCAAGTCCTTCGAGACGGCCGATAAGCTCGCTCACAGGATGGTCATCGTCGGGGAGGACGAGGTTTCCTCAGGGATGTTCACGCTTGAAGTACTTCGCAGCCGGCGAGCAGAGTAGAGTGCCCCGTGAAGGTCTTGTCGAGGCTCTTCGCTCCAGACGGTAGTCTTCGATAAATGCTAGTGCCCAGCTGAGGCACTAGCATTTTTCGGTATCCGCGGGATGAGAAACAAGAGCGGAATCATGCACGCGCAGAAGATCGCCATGACCTGGATGATGTCGAGATAGGCGAGCATGCCGGCCTGCCTGTGCAGCTGGTTGTAGATATTGGCCTGCGCCGCATGGACGGCCTGATCACCCTTCCCGAACATACCCTTCAGGGCATCGACCCGGGCGTTGAACGCGCTATTGGCAGACGTCAGATTCCGAACCATGTTGGTCTCATGCGCAGCAGTCCTGCGCGTGAGCATCGTCGCCACAAACGCAGTCCCGCAGGAACCGCCTATATTTCGCGCCAGGTTTGTCAGGCCGGAGACGTCATTGTTCTCCGATTGCTTTACACCCACGTAGGCAATCGTGTTGATGGGGATAAACAGAAAGGCCAAACCTGAGGCCTGGAAGATGCGCAGGAAGACGAGTCTCCCGTAGCTGACTCCCAGATTGAGCGTGTGCATGTCGATGAGGGAGAGCGTAAGCATGATGAATCCATAGCCGATCAGTTTGCGGGGATCCACCTTGCTCGACAGGATGCCCACGACCGGCATCATCGCCATCATCATCAACCCCGCAGGCGAGAGCACAAGGCCGGCCAACTCTGCGGTGTAGCCCAGAAGTGTCTGTACGAACTGTGGAATCAGGATCGTCGTCCCATAGAGCGAGAAACCAAGTACAAACATCAGGCAAAAGCTGATTGCGAAGCTGCGTCGTTGAAACAGAGTGAGGTTGACGATCGGCCGATTCCCATCACGGAGCTGTTTCAGCTCCCACCAGATCATCAGCACAAATGCTGCCACCATCGTGATCGTGAAGAACGTGATCAGGTGCGAGGCGAACCAATCGTCCTCCTGCCCTTTGTCCAGGATGAACTCGAGCGATCCGAACGTCAGCCCCAGAAGGCCGAAGCCGAGGAAATCGAGCTTGATCCCGCCTTTCTGAGACTCGGCCACCTGCTCGTGCACATACGGCGGATCCTCCACGATGCGCGATGTGAGAAACAGGGATAGGAGACAGATCGGAATGTTGAGGAAGAAGATCCATCTCCAGTCGTAGTTATCCGTGATCCAGCCGCCAAGTGTCGGCCCAATAGCAGGGGCGACCACCACCGCCAGTCCATACATCGCAAAGGCCTGCCCCCGTTTCTCTGGAGGAAAGGTATCGGCCAGAATCGCCTGCTCCGAGGGAGCTAGACCGCCTCCACCGATGCCCTGAACGATGCGAAAGAAAACAAGCAGCGGGAGCGAAGGCGCGAGGCCGCACAGCGCGGAAGAGATCCCAAAAAGCGCGACGCAGATCATATAAAACTTTTTGCGTCCGATAAATGTCGTCATGTAGGCGCCGGCCGGCAGAATCACGGCGTTCGCGACCAGATAGGCCGTCAACACCCAAGTTGCCTCGTCCTGGGTCGCCCCCAGCCCGCCGGCGATATGCGGCAGAGCCACGTTCGCAATTGAGGAGTCCAGGACCTCCATAAAGGTCGCCAGCGTTACCGTCATCGCGACGATCCAAGGGTTCACCCGGGGGCGCCACGGCATGGATCTTGATGTCGATGGAACGCTCGAAGCGTCTAGAGTAGCTGTCGCGGCCATGAATTCTGCAGTCTCAGATTGAGCTCTGGCCAGCCTGGATTCACGAAGATGCCGTAAAAGACCCTGCTCTTCGGCCGACCTCTTTCTTTGGCCGACCTCTTTCTTTGGCGATTCCCGCTGGATTCTCTGCTCTATCCCTAGCCAACTCAGCGCCAGCGCGTTAGGTTGGCCGATTTAGCGTTACCCTCAGGATGGGACTGGAGAACGCATGCACCCTGATCTTGAGAGATTGATCGATCTGCAGGAGCTCGACCTGGAATGGAAGCGGCTGCGCGATCAGAATGAAGCACTTCCGCGTCACCTCGCGGGTCTGGCCGCCAGGTCCGCCGCTGCCCAGGGAGCGCTCCTGGTGCTCGATGAGTCCCGGGCCCGCGAAGAGAAGCTTCGCCGTTCCCTCGAACGCGACATCAACGACCAGAAGCAAAGGTCTGCCCGGGCCCTGCGTCAGATGGACGTTGTCACGACACAGGCTCAGGCCGCTGCGCTCGAGCACGAGATTGCTTTCACCGCCGCTGAGGTAAGCAGGCTCGAAGACGCCGAACTCGAAAGCCTGGAGCGCACGGATACGCTGGACGCGCAGAGATTTCAAGCAAAGTCAGACGTCGAGAGTTCCGAGGCGAACCTTGAACGCGAGCGCCTCTGCGCCGCCGACGTGATTGCAAGAGCTGAGGAGCGCATACGCGACCTCAAGGCTAAACGGAACGAGCTTCGCGCCACCATTAGCGAGGACCTTCTGGCGACCTATGACAGGATCTCGAAGGCGAAAGGCACGGCGGTGGCCGAGGGTGTCGATCAGAGATGCTCCGCCTGCCAGATGCTGGTCCGACCGCAGAAGTGGAACGATCTGCGTGACCGGGGAAATGATCAGAGCATGATGACCTGCGAGAGCTGCGGCCGGCTGCTCTATTGGGATCCCGCGCGTGATGCCCCGGTGAAAAAGCCGGCGGCAGCCGCCTCGGCGAACTTTCCAACGAAGGCAGAGGTGCGGTGAGCGGCGGGGTTCATACACGAGGTGGCAGACAGCGGATCTGCATCGACATGGATGAGGTGATCGCAGATGCAGTTACTGAGCACCTCTTCCGCTATAACCGCGACCACGGCGAGCGACTCACAAAGGCCGATCTCGAGGGCAAGTGGCTTTGGGATCTCGTCTCAACTGACCGCCACGGCGCGCTTGAGGCTTACCTCCGGTCCGAAGACTTCTTCGCCGTCCTTAACGTCATGCCAGAGTCTCAGCGTGTGATCGAGTCGCTCCAGCAGCGCTTTGACGTTTTTATCGCGACCGCTGCCATGGAAGTCCCGACGTCGTTCACCGCTAAGTTCGAGTGGCTGGAAAGGAATTTCCCCTTCATACCCCCCTCACACATCGTCTTCTGTGGGGATAAAGGCATTCTGGCCGCGGACTACCTGATCGACGACAATCCCAGGCAACTCCGCAGGTTTCCGGGAGAGGGGATCCTCTACAGCGCTCCACACAACAGGTCTGTCACAGGCTTCCAGCGAGTCGAGAACTGGCTGGACGTCGAAAGATTGTTTCTGGGGTGAATGCGGGTGCTTAGACGTACAGCGCAGCTTCGAACTGCTGCAAGGCCTCTTCGCTCCAGGCGTGTGTTGATTTTCTCCAGCCCTCACCGCGCTCTTCGAGGAAGTTCGGGAAATTCGTCCTGCAGTACCCCACACGTGCCCCGAAATCGAAGAGAGCCTGTGCAGTTCCGTCCAGGTAAAGCACGGCCTTCTGCCCATCGCGCGACCACTCGACGCTGGCCAGGCGCTCCACTTCGCGGTCACGCAAAGCGGATACGTTGTAGATAAGCATCGCGTCGAGGATGCTCTCCTCCTGGGTCTCGCGGGATCGGTCGCATGCATAAAAATATCCGGCAGCACCTTCATCCTCGAAGACCACCGTCCATGGAACCGTGACGGAGTTGACGGAAAGAAAGGCCTGACCCGGCGTAAACGAAAGCGACTGCATACCTCACGATACACTCGAGAAGTCGGTTCCAGATGATGATGAAAAGGCGAGGAGAGGTGGGCTGTTGAGTCGGTTGCGCTTTCGAATCGGCCGGCCTCAACAGCTCGCCGCGCTCCTCCTCCTCGTCTTCCTTGGGGAGTGCCTCTGGACCCTAAGCCGGCAACAACTCTCGGCGGCTGATTACCGCTATGCCCGCTGCGGTCGCGAGATGTGGGAGCGACCTTCGCCGCTGGCCGGATACTTCACAACCTGCGGCAATCTTCATGGGGACGGTACCTTCGCCTACCGCCTTGCCGGGTTTCCACTTACAGCGCAGCGTCTCCTCCTCTTGGCCACTGATAAGCTTCGCCAACCCCAGAACCGCCTCTACGCGAATGGGTCGCTGAACGGGTCGACCTGGGAAGCGCGGCACGAGATTGGGGAGGTTAAATACCTCCTCCATCTGCCATTTATCTTCTTCGCCGGGTGGTTGGGAGCGGGGTTATGGTGGGTCTCCCGTCGCCTGTTCGGGAATGAGGGTGGGTTCCTTTCACTCGGGCTCTACTGCTTTTGTCCCGAGGTGATTCGGTACGCGGTGGTCCCCAACAACGAGGTGCTGGCGATGTGGGGACTCTACGGCCTCGTCTACACCGCCATAGGTGTCGCGCATGCCATGCATGGCCCGCGGAACAAGTGGAGACCTCGGATAGCCCTGCTTACACTGGCTTTAGGGCTCACTGCCATCGCGCACCTCCTTGCCGCAATTATCGGTTTGTTGGCCGCGGCCATCCTCATGAGTTATTTGGTGGGGGGGAGGCGGCAGGTCTTTTCGATTCTGGTGGTGGCGGCGGCGGGTGGCATGCTGGTGGTGTTTGCCTCGTATGCCTTTCGTTTGCAGCCATTTAGCTATGTTTTTACAGGCGGCGGAGCGCGTTTCTGGTGGTCCTTAACCGCGGTAAAAGGGTTCTTTTTGAACGTTTTTGATGGTCCGATTGTGGTTTCCTGCGTGGTTTCTGTGGTGCTTTGGATGGGAGTTCGGCGGAGCCGGTACTTCGGCAACACGGTTCCACTGCTGATGGCGGCCATCCTGTTTCCCCTGGTGACGACGCAGACGGTCTCGGCACCCTCCGTGTGGGCGATCCCGTTTCTGCTGACGTTTGTGGGCGGGGTCTTTGCGGACGCGCTTGAGACGCGCCAGCGGCGGCTGTTTCTGCTGTTGACAGGCGGCGTGCTGGTGACGCAGGCCATGGCCTGCCTGTCGCTGCTGCCGGCGATCGCGCGGATGTAAGCGTAGGCGCCGAGGGTACCTCAGGCGGGTGCAGACAGCCGGATGAGATCCCGCGGCGTCCGTGTATATAAGAGCAGACAGCTGAAAAGTGGCGTCAGGGACGGAAGGGTTGGTGCGGTTTGGAACGACAAAGGCTCGCGAGATGGGTGGGTTGTGGGTTGGTGGCGGGTGCGGTTCTTCTGACGGACGGATGCCGGCGGCATCGCAAGACGACCTCCGCGCCGAACTCCCCGGACTACGCGAGCAATCTCCAGGCGTTGACGGCACAGCCCCAGATGGCGAGTCTCCGGTGGCCCAACTACACGGATTACCAGGCCGATGTGAAGACCTTTTACGACGACCGGAACTACGAGCTGGCGTGGTCGCGTGACGGCAAGCCGACCGCGGCGGCGTCGGGGTTTATCGAGGCTTTCCGAGCCGCCGAGGCGAAGGGTCTGCGACCGGAGGACTACGACGCGAGCCGCTGGCAGGAGCGAGTACAAAGGCTTGGGACCAAGGATGCGGACGCGATCGCGCAGTTCGACGTGGCCATGACGGTTGAGGTCATGCGGTTTATCTCGGACCTGCGGATCGGCCGGGTAAACCCGTCGCGCTTCAACTTTGCGATCGACACGCAGCAGAAGAAGTACAACCTCCCGGAGTTCGTTTCGGATGAGGCGGTAGACGCAAGCGACGTCCCGAAGCTGATTGCCGAGGCGGAGCCGGACTCAGATGAGTACCGTGCGACTGAGCAGGCGCTGGGGCACTATCTGGAGCTTGCGAAGCTGGAGGCGACGAACCACCAAGACCCGCTGCCAATGGTCACAAAGGCTCTAAACGTACACGACGTTTATGAGCAGAACAGCCAACTGGAGCAGAGGCTTGCGTTTGAGGGAGATGACGGCCTGACGGCAGGGGTCGCCGGGGCGCCGGAAGATGTGGAGCATCGACTGACACCTGCGGCATCGGAGGGTCTCAAAAACTATCAGATGCGGCATGGTCTGACACCGGACGGGAAGCTGACGCCAGCGACCATCAAGAGCCTGAACGTGCCGATGTCGGCTCGTGTGCTGCAGCTCGAAAGCTCGCTGGAGCGGTGGCGATGGCTGCCGGAGCCTTACCTCCACGCGCGGCTGATGGTGAACCTGCCGGAGTTTGTGCTGCGCGGGTATACGCCTGAGCATGCGCGCGACTTCACGATGAAGGTGGTGGTCGGCAAGGTGGTGGGCGAGCACCAGACGCCGGTCTTTACGCACATGATGAAGTACCTGATCTTCCGACCGTACTGGAACGTGCCGGTCGATATCGCCAAAAAGGAGCTGGTTCCGCACATGCTGGCGAGCCCGGGATACCTCGAAGCGAAGAACTACGAGGTGATCAACAACAAGGGTGAGGTGCAGACGGGCTACACGACGGCGCGTGTGGAGCATGGCGGTCTCCTGGTGCGCGAGAAGCCGGGGCCGAAGAACTCTCTCGGCCTGGTGAAGTTTATGTTTCCGAACCAGTACGACATCTATCTCCACTCGACCCCGCAGACCTCGCTGTTTGAACGAACCCGTCGAGACTTCAGCCATGGGTGCGTACGGGTGCAAAAGCCTGAGGACCTGGCGGTGTGGGTGCTGAGCGGGCAGACGGACAGGGATGGACAGCCGTGGGACCTCGCAAAGGTGAACGACGCGATGCAGAACGGGCAGGACAACAAGCAGGTGAACCTGAAGACCCAGCTGCCGATTGTGATCTTTTACCTGACGGCGCATGTAGGGGATGACGGCAAGGTGGATTTCTTCGACGACATCTACGGCTACGACGCGGAAATGCAGAAGGTACTGGACCAGGGACCACCGTACCCAGTGAAGCCGGAACCCACGCCGATGGCGAAGCCGGGAGATACAGCGTAGAGACCTCTCGGGATCGAGGTCGATCGCAGAAGCGAACAATGCGGTGACCCCAGAGTGACTGCGGTGCGGCCCCGGTCGTATAATGTCGGACCGTACGGAGTAGTTGCGCGGCCCGCACGTGAAAGGGAATCGCATGTCACCGTCTCACAAAGCGCTATGGGGAGCAGGGCGGACGGAAGTTGTTGCTCTTCTGCTGACGGCGTTTGTGTTGATGGGTGCTCTCCAGGCGAGGATCTCGCAGTACAGGCCGCACTCCGGGTCGCAGGCCACGTGGGTTGCGCTGCTCGAGACGAAGCAGGCGAACAAGATGAGTCTCCTGACTGACCACGGGAGATTGCGCGATGCGCCTTGCTCGCTTGCGTTGGAACGGCCCCTGATGCTGCTCGTTCCAGCACAGCGGTTTACCGTCCGCAGAGACCGGCAGGTGAGTCGTGCTGTGTCGAAATCGATCCTGTCTTACCCCTCCACGCTCTACTTTCGACCTCCTCCCTCCCTCTCCCTCTCGTAGTACGTAGTTTGCGGGGCGGTGTCGATGCGTACGCCTCGCGCTGCTTCAGGAGCAGGATTTGCCGGCTTTCCCTATGCGGGAGAGCGAGCCTTGAGGAGGGTATTTAGATGAACATGATGTTTCTTCTTATCGGGATGTGTTTGTTCTGCGGGATTGCCGCGGTGGTTGTGGGCTTGAAGAACCAGCGGGAGCAGGAGAGGGCGGGACGGAGGAGGCGGCATGTGCAGGCAAAGGTGCTGCGCATGTTGATCGTGACTGGATGCCTGAGCATCGCCTGCGTGAGCGCGCAGGCCCAGGAGGTGGTCCACGCGATGACCGGAGATGTTGCAAGCGTGAACGCGGCGGCGAAGACGCTCACCCTGAAGCTCGACGATGGGTCACTGGCGAGCTTTCAGAGGGCGAGCGCTGCCGCATCCTCGACGAACCTGGATAAGGAGATGCAGGCACATACGACAGCGCCCGCGGACTTCAACCACGTGGGAGCGCATGTGGTGGTGTTCTACTACGGCTTTGGCGACCAACGGACGGCTGTCGCGGTCAAGGATCTCGGGACGGGTCCTTTGAACGACAAGACCGGCAGCGTGACGGACTTCGATCACCACCAGCACGTCGTGACGCTGAAGGGTGACACATCCGGGCCGCAGAGCTTCACGCTGGACGAGCAGACGGTGGTCGATACGCCGGATGGGGTGATCGATGGGCGCAGGTACCACCCAAACAAAGGAGATCACGTGACAGTCGTTTCAGGTGCGGCGAAGGGGGCGACCGCGGCACTCTTTATCACGGCTTCCTAGAAGGAAGGTTGCCGGGAGATCCGTGGTCGCGATGTTTCGCTGGTAGACTTCTGCCGTTCGATTTGGAGGGTGAAGTTGGCGGCGACGGACAGACGTGTCGACGACCAGATCGCGGAGGCGCCGGGCTTTGCTCAGCCGGTGATGCGGCACCTTCGCGCGGTGGTACACCGGGCAATACCGGACGTGGAGGAGACGATCAAGTGGGGTCGGCCGTTCTTTATGGTGAACGGCAGGATGGTGTGTTTTGTGGCGGCGTTCAAACAGCACTGTAGCTTCGGCTTTGTGGGACCGGCGATGCGCTCGGTGCTTCGAGGGGAAGGTGTGGCGACGGATGAGGCGGGCGGATCGCTGGGACGGATTGTCTCCATCACGGATCTGCCGGAGGATGCGCGACTGCTCGGCTGGCTGAGGCAGGCCGCAGCCACGGCAGGTGAGGACAGACCGAAGCGGGTGAGAACGCCGAAGAGTGAGGCGGAGGTGCCCGAGGAGCTAGCGGCGGCTCTGCGCAAGAGCAAGGCGGCGCAAAGGGTGTTTGCAGGTTTCAGCCCGAGCTGCCGGCGCGAGTATGTGGAATGGATCGCCGAGGCGAAGCGGGCGGAGACGCGTGAACGCAGAGTGGCTCAGGCGGTGGCGTGGATGGCTGAGGGCAAGACCCGAAACTGGAAATACGAGAACTGCTAGGTGACGCCCGGGAACCGATGGGTCCTGAAACGGGACTCTTCGGTACCTGTGATCTTTGCCGATTGGATCAGTAAGTGTCTAGGGCGGCCATCGGCTCGGTAGAATCCGAACTGCATGCCCGGTACGACTAAGACGAGGCGGCGGGACGGGATCGATACGGCGCGCTTCCGGCTGCTGCTGATGCGGTGGTATGCAGTGCATGCGCGGGTTCTGCCCTGGCGTGGAGTGAGCGACCCATATCACACGTGGGTGAGCGAGGTGATGCTGCAGCAGACCCGGGTGGCGGCGGTGGTCGCGCACTACGAGGAGTTTCTGCGGCGGTTTCCAACTCTTGTTTCGCTGGCCCTGGCGAGCGAGGCGGAGGTGCTGGCCGCGTGGTCGGGGCTGGGGTACTACAGGCGAGGACGGATGCTGCACAAGGCGGCGCAGTTTATTGTGGCGGAGCTGGGGGGAGTGCTGCCGTCGACGTCGGGGGAGCTTCGAACGCTGCCGGGGATCGGGGATTACACGTGCGCGGCGATTGCGAGCATCGCGTTTGGCGAGAGTATCGCCGTGTTGGACGGCAATGTTGAGCGCGTGCTCCTGCGTGTAACGGGGCGGCCGGAGGAGGCGAGCGCGGCCGCGCGGGCGTTTGTGCAGCAACAGGCGCAGGCGCTGATTCCGCCTAAGCGGTCGCGAGCGCGGGGAAACGCCCCTGGGGATCATAACCAGGCAATGATGGAGCTGGGCGCGACGATCTGCCTGCCGCGGGCTCCGCTCTGTCTGCAGTGTCCGGTGTATAGCCTTTGCCTTACACGAGGGGAGCACAAGACGCTGCCGAGGACGGCGCAGAGGAGCCAGAAGGTGGCGTACCTTCTGGCACTGCGGAAGCAGGGTACAACGACGGAGGTCCTGCTGAGGCGCAGGCCGGACGACGCGAGCCTGATGGCTGGGATGTATGAGCTGCCGCCGTTGCCGATGGATTCGGTGGAGGGGCGCGAGCCGCTGCTGCGGGTGCGGCACGCGATCACCAACACGAACTACTACGTGCAGGTTTTCTCCGGACGCGGGCGCGCGGATACGGCGTCGCTCCGAGCGACGGTGCCGGTGAGCGGGGAGGAGCTGACATGGGTAGCGACGAGGAGCCTGCCGGAGCTTCCGCTGACAGGGCTGGCACGCAAGGTGCTGCAGCGTCTGGACGTGATGGCCGTGAAGAGACCACAGCTGGCGTGAGCTCGGACGTGTCCGCCTATACTGACTCTTTGGACGGAGGATTGTGTCTGTGAAGAGCTGGATGCGGTTTGGGGCGCTGGTGCTGTTGGGAACGGGCGTGGTGCGGGCACAATCGGGATCGATCCCGGACGGGGTAAAGGCTGCCGAAGCGACGATTGATGCGGAGCGGATCCGGGCGCATGTGAAGTTTCTGGCCGACGATCTGCTTGAGGGTCGAGGGCCCGGTCTGCGTGGAAGCGAGCTGGCGGCGAAGTACATTGCAACGCAGTTCGCACTGGATGGCCTGAAGCCGGGTGGAGATCACGGAACCTACTTTCAACAGGTGAAGTTTGTAGGGATGAAGGCGATCCCGGCGAAGACTCGCATGGAGCTCGACCCGGCGAAGGAGGGCGGCCCAATAGCGCTGACCTATGGGGACGATTACACGGTGAGCAACCGGCAGCTGACGGCCAGCGAAGATATCGATGCGCCGATCGTGTTTGTGGGCTATGGGGCAGAGGCACCGGAGTTCCAATGGAATGATTACGCCGGCGTCGATGTGAAGGGCAAGGTGATCCTGTGCATCGTGGGTGACCCGCCGTCTGACGATCCAAAGTTCTTTGGCGGAAAGGCGCTCACGTACTACGGGCGGTGGACGTACAAGTTCGAAGAGGCGGCGAGGCAGGGTGCGATCGGAGCTCTGATCATCCATCGCACGGATCTCGCGAGCTACGGATGGGACGTGGTGAAGAACTCGAACACGAGCGAGAAAACCTACCTGGCCGAAGACAAGAATCCGCAGCTCAAGGCCGCGAGCTGGATTCAGCTTGAGGTCGCGAGAAAGCTGTTCGCGGCGGCCGGGATGAACGTGGAGACAGAGATGGATGCGGCCGGGAAGCGCGGCTTCAAGGCAGTGGAGCTGCCGGTCCGGTTGAAGGCACACATTGAGAGCACGGTGCGGCCTTTTGAGTCTCCGAACGTGATCGGGATTCTGTCCGGAACAGGGACGGGGAGGAACCAGGCCGTGTTGTACTCAGCGCACTACGATCACCTGGGCTTTGTGCCGGGGATGGCGGGGGACAACGTCTACAACGGAGCGGCGGACAACGGAACGGGCTGCGGCATCCTGCTCGAGGAAGCGCGCGCCTGGTCGCAGATGACACAGCCTACGGTCAGCGGCGGGACGGGAACCAAGCCGCCGCACGACGTGATCTTCGCGGCCGTAACGGCGGAAGAGCAGGGGCTGCTGGGGAGCGAGTATCTGGGCCAGCATCCGCCCGTGCCGGCAGGACAGATCACGCTCGACATCAACTACGACATGGTGCTGCCGGTGGGCATACCACAGGAGATCAACGTGAACGGAGCGCAGCGCACGAGCTTCTACCCGGAGGTCCAGGCGACGGCGAAGCGGTTTGGCCTGACGATTGTTCCGGACCCCAGGCCCGAGGCCGGATCCTATTATCGGTCGGATCACTTCAGCCTTTCGCGCGTAGGGATACCAGCGTTCTCGATCGACCTGGGAGCGTTATACGAAGGGCATGACCGCGCGTGGGGTGTTGCGCAGGAGAAGGACTACAACGAGCACCGGTACCATAACTTCTCCGACAACTACACGGAGGACATGGACTTCCGCGGAAATGCAAAACTGGCGAAGCTCGGGATGGAGCTGGGGTGGGAGGCGCTGACTGCGCCAAAGGCGATTGAATGGAATGCGGGCGATGAGTTCGAGGCGGCTCGGAAGGCGAGCTTGAGGTGAGCGCGAAGCGCCCCTGATGGGAGCGCCTCGTGCTCGATTGAGCAAAGGTCAGCTCTGTGGTTGAGTGGCCTTTTCGCTCTCCTGGACGGACTTGTCGCGCTGCTTCACTGCATCCGCGTGATCTTTGGCTGCCTTTTCCTGGGCCTTGGCCGCTTTTTCCTGGTGCTTCTGCTGTTTGCGCTGTGCCTTGAGCTCGGATTTGGTGAGCGGGGTCGTCTGCGTCGTGGTGGTCGTAGTGGTTGATGAAGTCGCGTTCTGATCCGTAACGGGCGTCTGGCTGGTGACAGGTACGGTCTGCGTGTTGCTGGTGGTCGTTTGGGCGCAGAGGCCGCCGGTCGTGAGGAGTGCAACGACAGCAGCTTTGGCGATGATGTGTTTGTGGTTCATGAGGTCTCCTGGAGATCTAATAGGCGCGTGGGGGCAATCGGTTGCGTGTGCTCTCTGATAGATGATTGTTCGCCCGGTGATGATGCTCGTCGTTGGCCTAGACAGGTGCCCCGGAACAATCGCGCTTTTGCTGGGCCGCTCGCGGGAGATCGGCATCGAATGAGGTGTGCAGCCACCGGCGCACAAAGGAGAGGGACGATGGATCGCAGTGCGAGCGCAGTTTGGCATGGCGGGTTGAAGGATGGGAAGGGAACGATCTCGACACAGAGCGGGACGTTGAAGGAGACGCAGTACAGCTTCAGCACGCGGTTTGAGAACGGTGTGGGGACAAACCCGGAGGAGCTGATTGCGGCGGCGCATGCCGGCTGCTTCACCATGGCGCTGAGCGCGCAGCTAACCGATGCAAAGATGGTTCCGGACACGCTGGACACAACGGCCGTGGTGACCATGGAGAAGACAGACGACGGACCGACTATCACGAAGATTCACCTGACGACGCGAGCCAAGGTGCCCAACGCGGAGAAGGAGAAATTCGACGAGCTGGCGAAGAAGGCCAAGGAGGGCTGCCCGGTCTCGCGGCTGCTGAAGGCGGCCGAGATCACGCTGGACGCTCAACTGGTATAGAGCCAGCTCTGGAAATGTGACAGCTCCCCGGGTGGGAGCTGTCACTGCGTCGAGGCGACGTGTGCGAGCGAGGCCTATGGCGCTTAGAGACGATCCAGCGTGCCCTGATCGCGTTTGCCGGAGAAGAACTTCGTGAGCGCGTAATGAAAGGCTGAGTTTGCTTCGGCGGCCTCGGCGAAGAGGGTCACGGAGGAGTGGAACTTGAGGTCATCCGGGTAGCCGAAGATCTGTTCAAGGGTGCGGTTAGCGGTGGCGTTGACGAGCGCGGTGCACTCGCGGATGCGCGGGCCGAGCAAAGGGTGAGCGAGATAGGCGCGGGCCTCCGCGAGGTCGGTGATGGCGTAGCGCTGGGCTGTTGGTGAAGAGCCGAGGCCCTGGATCTGCGGAAAGATGAACCACATCCAGTGCGAGCGTTTGTTGCCGTCGGCAAGCTCCCGGCGGGCCTGCTCGTAGGTGGCATCTTGTGCGTCGACGAAGCGCTGGAGATGGAAAGGGTCGGGGCTGGGCATAGGTATGAGGTATCGGTCTGGTCGGTGCTCATCAGGCGAGTTTCGAGTGCACGGCGATAGGTTGCAGCGCTCCCGTGAGCGTGTTGTAGCGCTGAGCCTCGACGCGAAGGCTGGTTCCGGACGGAAAGAGTGGTTCGGAGAAGGTGACCTCCCTGTCTTTCCATGTGACCGTGATCTGCCGTGCGTCGTCGGCTTCGGGGTCGGCCGGGTGCGCGAGCGGCAGGGTAACGGGTGTGGTGAGACCGGAGCAGAGATAGAGCGAGAGCAGATCGCAGAAACCAACGGCTCCGGTCCAGCGATCGAGGTCTTCCGGGGAGTGGTCGAGGGAGTTTTCAAGCTCCTGGCGGCGGTCCTCTTCGCTGGCGAGAAAGGCGTCGTGCTGCGCGGTGGGCTTGTTGGCGAGCGCGGTGAAATGGCGGCTGATCAGGACTCGCGTGAGCGGCGGATACGACTCGGCAAAGGTGAGCGAGCGCATCCAGGAGGGAACTTCGTCGTCGGCACCGATGACCGGGAAGGGTTTCGGCTCGACGTTAGGGACGAGGCTGAGCTGGCGCGCGTCGCTCTCGGCCCAGCCGAGATCGTGCTTCCAGGCCGCTTCGATGACCTCGGGCGGGAGCTGGCCGAAGGCGGAGGGAAGGAGGCGGCGGGCGAGCTCTCCGGTGAGGCGTGAATGCGCGATCTGGAGCACGATGGCGTAAGGCTCGGGGACCGAGGTCTGCGAGGCGATAAAGGTTTCACTGGCGGGTTTGGGCGGCGTGCTCTCGGGAACAGGGGAGGGAGAGAGGTGACGCAGGATCATTGAGGCTCCGGGGGAAAGGCGTTGATGTCTTGCGTATGGAGCGAAGCGATCGCGCTCAGAGTCTTGGGATGCGTTTCAGCTGGCGGGCGTTTCGAGAGAGCCGTGGATGGTCGAAGAGGGCTTCTGAGGTGAGACCTAAAATGGAGGGATGGCGACAAGGGTCCGATCGTTTTCAAAGGTGAACCTGGGGCTGCGGATCGGACCTGTGCGAGCGGACGGCTTCCATGGATTGATCACCATGTACCAGACGCTGGCATTGCATGATGTGGTGACGGTGAAGGCGAGACCGGCCCCTGAGACGCGGATTGTGTTGACGACCGATCACCCGCGTGTACCGATCGATGGCCGGAACACGGTCTGGCAGATGGTGGAGCGGGCGCTGGGGAGGATGAGGCTGGCGGCCGAGGTGGAGGTGCACATCGAGAAGCGGCTGCCGGTCCAGGGTGGGCTCGGGGCAGGGAGCGCGAATGCGGCAGCGGCGCTGTTAGGGCTGGAGCGGGAGCTGGAGAGTTGGGGGGTGCGGGAGATGAGCGGACCGGAGCGGCTGCGACTGGCGGCGGAGGTTGGGTCGGATGTTCCGCTGTTCCTGGTGGGTGGTGCGGTGCTGGGGTCCGGGCGTGGAGAGATGGTGACGGCGCTGCCGGACGTTACGCTCGGGGGCGGAGGAGGGGTGCCCTGCGTGGTGGCTGTGCCGGCGGTCGGGGTTTCTACGCCGTTTGCGTTTCGGGAGTGGGATTCCCGACGGGCAGCGGAGACGTCGCCGGGGTTTGCAGGCGCTGACTCGGATGCGGAGATGGGCCCCCTAGCTACCGAGCAGTTGACTTCCGCGACCCCGAGCGATACCTTAGAGGAGTTGAGCCTCGCTTATTCGTCTGCTTACGCGCTTTCCGCGGGGTGGAGGTCGAAGCTAGGCGCTTCCGGTATTGTTGGTGGCCATGTCCCTGAGGGGATCTCCGGTGAAGACGGGAGAAGCGCACGCAACGATCTGGCGGGGAACACTCTTCTCGCGCTTGTCCGCACCGGGATTGAAAACGACTTTGAAGAGGTCGTGTTTCCGTATCATCCCTCCCTGCGTGAAACCAAGCGTTTATTGATGGGTGACGATTCGGGTCAGCCTGCGATGTATGCGGCTCTCTCGGGCTCCGGCTCCGCGCTCTTTGGACTGTACCGGTCTGAAAGCGATGCGCGAGCGGCTCAACAGCGTGTCCAGAGTTCGGGGACCGAGGCGATCCTGACGGAGACCCTCACCCGAGCGGAATACTGGGCGCGGATGTTCGCTGATGTAGGCTAAATGTAGTTGGCTCAGGTGGACGAGGTCCTCAAGCCAGGCTTACTGGGCGATCGACTAATGGTAGGTCAAGTGCCTTTGACGCACTTTGTCTAGGTTCGAATCCTAGTCGCCCAACCAAAACGTCAGGTCGCCGTAGATGCGGCCTCAATGTGAGGCTGGATCGAGGTACTCTTTCGCGGCAGCAACGTGCCGCAGAGTTGGATTGTTGCCCAGGCGCGGAACCAGCGTGGCTAGGCAGGAAGTTTGAAGGAACGAAGTCGATTTACTTTTGAAGTGCAGCTTTTCGCAACAAGGATCGGTGCAGTTGAGGTAGACGGGGCCGCAACAAGGTCTCGACAAGACAGCAGTAAGGATTCCCAAGGTCAACCAACCTGGAGGGTTTCAAAGCGTGAGCAAACAAGACACGGCTGCAGTTCTTTCCCGAAGTTCAGTGGATCAAGATGGTTCGCACGGCACGACAAGCGTTGAGGAGCGAACCGGGCACCAGCCGTCGCAGGCAGCTCAGGGTACTGGCCAGAGTAACGGAGGCCAGATGCCTGGGGGCCAGGCGCCGGGTGTGCCGGCTAAGGCGGCACCGGAGAGGAAGCGCTCCGGCCGTTTGAGTGAAGACAAGCGCTTCAAGATCTTCTGCGGAACGGCGAACCGGCCGTTGGCAGAGGAGATCTGCAAGTTCGTCGGCGTGCCGATGGGCGAGACGCGGATGCAGAAGTTCTCCGACGGCGAGATCTACTTTCAGCTGCTGGAGAATGTACGCGGAGCGGATGTGTTTGTGGTGCAGCCCACGTGCTTTCCCGTGGACCAGCACCTGGTTGAGTTGTTGATCATGATCGACGCGCTGAAGCGGGCATCCGCAGGGCGCATCACGGTTGTGGTTCCGTACTACGGCTACGCGCGGCAGGACCGGAAGGACCGACCGCGCGTGGCGATCAGCTCGAAGCTGGTGGCGGATCTGTTGACGACGGCGGGAGCGAACAGGGCTCTGCTGGTCGATCTCCATGCGGCGCAGATACAGGGATTCTTCAACATCCCTGTGGATCATCTGTTCGCGAGTCCGGTGCTGGTGACGTACTTTCGCGACCTGAAGCTGCCGGATCTTACGGTGGTCTCGCCGGACGCGGGAGGTGTGGAACGGGCAAGGTTTTTCGCGAAGAAGCTCGACGTTCCGCTGGCAATCGTTGATAAGCGGAGGACGGACATCAACGTGACCGAGGTGATGAATGTGATCGGCGATGTGAAGGGGCGAACCTGCCTGATCCTCGACGACATCATCGACACCGCAGGGACGCTGGTGAAGACGGTCGATGCACTGCTGGCAGAGGGTGCAAGCAAGGTTTACGCGTGCGCCTCGCACGCCGTGCTCAGCGGGCCGGCGGTCGAGCGTATCGCAGCGTCGAGGCTCGAAGAGCTCGTCGTGACGAATACGATTCCACTGCGCGAGGATGCGCAGAGGGTCGAAAAGATCAAGGTGCTTTCGATTGCGGGGCTTCTGGGCCGGGCGATCGAGAGCATTCACATGGAGACCAGCGTCAGTACGCTGTTCAACTAGAGGCACCAGGCAGGAGCGGCTTCGGCCGCAAACGGAGCGGGGCTCAACCCCGTGCCCGAAAAGGATGAAGGACATGGCAGCAGGAACAGTGGAAGCGATCTCAGCAACGCCCCGCGAGGGCAAGTTCAACAAGAACCATGCACGGCGTGTGCGGGTTTCGGGCCTGATCCCGGCGGTGGTGTACGGCGCGGGGCAGGAGGCGGTTGCGGTCACCGTGGACCCAAAGGCGATCACAAAGATTCTTCATTCAGACTCTGGCCATAACACGATCTTTGATCTGAACATCGTCGGCGGAGCAGCCACCAAGGCGATGATCGTCGACTGGCAGAATGAGCCCATCAAGGGCAAGCTGCTCCACATCGACATGAAGCGCATCGCGATGGACAAGGCAATGCGGGTTTCGGTGCCGGTGCAGCTGGTCGGCGTGCCGGTGGGCGTGAAGACGCAGGGCGGCATTCTGGATCACGTTTTGCGCGAGGTCGAAATCGAGTGCCTTCCGAGCGACATCCCGAGCCACATCGACGTGGACGTTTCCAACCTGGAATTGAACCAGGCCATTCACATCTCGGATCTGCCGCACTCGGGCAAGCTGAAGTTCCTCGGCGAAGAGGATGCGACGGTGGCGCACGTGACGGTGATCAAGGAGACGGTGGAGGACGTGGCGGCTGCGGCTGCCGCAGCGGCTCCGGCTGAGCCCGAAGTTGCCAAGAAGGGGAAGACGGACGAGGCTGCTCCGGCTGCCGACGCAAAGGGCGCGAAGAAGTAGTTTGTTTCGCTCTGAGATGGGAAGGTGTGTGGCGTGAAGCTGGTGGTCGGTCTGGGAAATCCTGGTATCGAGTACCAGTTCACGCCGCACAACGCCGGGTTTCTGGCCATCGATCGCATCGCAGAGGGTTGCGGTGTGGTGTTGGCAAACCGGCGGGGACGGGCTCTGACGGCTAGGGCGAAGGTAGCAGGACAGGATGTCCTGCTGGCGAAGCCGGAGACGTTTATGAATCTGAGCGGGCTTTCCGTGGCCGCGCTGGTTCGGGAGTTGGACATTGCGATCCCCTCGGACGACCTCCTTGTGCTGTACGACGAGCTGGCGTTTCCGCTGGGCGAGCTTCGGATCAAGGAGCGCGGATCGGCAAACGGGCACAACGGAGTGAGGTCGATCTCCGGTGCGCTTGGGACGGAGGAGTGGATTCGAATTCGGATCGGGGTCGGCAAGCCGGCCTTGTCTGACGGTCGTGAGATCAAGGCGGGCGGCAGGGATTACTTGCTGACGCCGATGCGCAAGCAGGAGCTCGCGGTGATGGACCTGGTACTCGATCGGGCAAGAAGCGCGGTCGAATCGGTGCTGACGAAGGGAGTTGGGCCGGCCATGACCGAGTTCAACCAGCGCCAGCAGCCGGGCGGGAAAGATTTGTAGCAGATGCAGTTGCAGAGGTAGAAAGCAGACGTTGAACGCAGCATAATTCCAGACCGGGCCGGCAGAGCATGCGCCGGCACGGTGCGAAGCAGAACTTCGCAGAAAGAAGTAGAGCGTATGGATCGTACGTATGAAGTGATGTTTATCGTTCGGCCGGATGTGGAAGAAGCCGATCTTGACAAGCTGATCGAGGGTTTTTCGGCGAATGTGACCAACGGTGGCGGCGAAGTAAAGAACGTCGAGAAGATGGGCCGACGGCGGCTGGCGTACACGGTTCGCAAGTTCAACGACGGCTTCTACGTGCTGCTGACCATCGGTGCGGCGGGATCGCTGATCGCGGAGATCGAGCGCAGGCTGCGTGTGTCGGAGCCGGTGATCAAGTTCATCACGGTGCGCATGGACGAGGAAGAGAAGCGGTTGGCCAAGGTTAAGGCGATTCGCGACACCAAGGTGAAGCGCAGCGCGATTCGGCTCCGTGCAGCAGGCTGCTCCCGCGGCGGCGAATGAAGTGTCCACGCCTGAGAAGGCGGAGGAGACCCCGGCCGAGGATGAGGAGGCCAAGAACGCTGTGGCTCCTGTGGCCGACGTGCCGTCCGACGCTCCGCCTGAGACAGTGCCCGCGGCGGTTTAGGCCCGCTCGGACCGACAAAGAGATTCGAGTACTCACCTCTCAAGGTGTGTGCCGTATGAGACTGATCAACCAGCCGAAGTTCGCTTCCGCCCGCTGACCGCGGGTGTTCAGAGACACCGGAGCGTGTCTGGAGCGGACGGGGCCACAACATATACCGAGAGGAAGCAAGATGGCTGACGAGACAAACAGCAACGCACCCGAGCAGGCAGCAGCGCCTGCTCCGACGAGCACACCCTCCAGCGGACCGACAGGCGGACCGCGATCTGGTGGTCCTGGCGGCCCTGGTGGACCACGTCCCCCGCGCCCCGGCGGTCCTGGCGGCGGCCCTGGCGGACGGAAGTTCTTCCGCCGCAAGAAGGTCTGCAAGTTCTGCACGGAGAAGATCGACGCGATCAGCTACCGTGACGTGCGACTTCTACAGGGCTTTGTGGCGGAGCGCGGAAAGATCGTGCCGCGCCGACTTTCGGGTGTCTGCACGCGCCACCAGCGCAAGCTATCGCTCGCGATCAAGCAGTCGCGCAATATCGCCCTGCTGGCGTTTGCGGCGCGCTTCTAACTAACTGACATCGGGCGGGGGCTGTTTTGCCTCAACTCGAGAGATCTGGAGATCTGTGATGGAAGTCATTCTGAAAGAGGATGTAAACAAGCTCGGGCACCGCGGCGACGTGGTGAAGGTGGCGGACGGCTACGGCCGTAACTACCTGCTGCCGGGCAAGCTGGCGATCGAAGCGACGCCGGCCAACAAGGCGGTTATCGAGCAGATGAAGGGCTCGGCGATCCGCAAGTCAGCGAAGGAGAAGGGCGAAGCGGAGCAGCTCGCGACACAGCTCACCTCGGTGGAGCTGGTGTTTGAGCGCAAGGTCGGCGAGAACGAGCAGCTCTTCGGATCGGTGACGTCGGGCGATATCGCGCATCAGCTGGAGGCGCAGGGCTACACGATCGATCGGCGTAAGATTTCGCTCGAAGATCCGCTCCGGAGCCTCGGCGAATACCATGTGCCCGTCAAGCTGCACCGCGATGTCACGGCCCACGTCAAAGTGACCGTCAAGAGCGATCAGCCGGAAGAGGCGACTGCCTCGGCGTAGTTCCTAAGCATTCAGAGAGAGGCGCACCCCCAGCTGTGTGGGTGCGCCTCTCTCCGTTTACGGCGCTTCGTTTGGTTGTGCGTTGTGGTCGTTGCTGAGTTCGCGGCGGGAGCGAAGGGCATCAACGAAGAGCCGTGAAGAAGCAGGCACAAAGGGTGGAAGGATGTGCGCGAACATCCCGTCAGCGGCGAAGTATGGGGGCGGCAGGGTGGCTGGAGGAGCTGCGCCGAGCTGCGCGAAACTCCTTTCGGTGAAGATGCCGGAGTTGCTGCAGGCTGGGATGGGGGCGAGATAGACGGCAACGTGCAGTCCCCGCGCCGCGTAGCGACTCACGAGCCGCTCCACGGAGGCAGAGCTGGTTTCGCGGATGTCGGCATCATTGATCTTGCAGGGGGCCTGCAGTGGACCTATAGGGTCGTTGTAGTCGATGTGTCCTCGGGCTCGTTCAGTATCCCGCTGTCGGTCTGATCGAAGCGTCATCCATACGTTTTTCACGCCGAGCATGCTGTTGGCCTGCCAGGGAAAGGCGAGCAGAGCGAGCGGGTGCGCGCGGGCAAAACTCGCAATGTCATGCCAGGACCCGTTACGGAGCAGCATCTGCTCGCCTTCAAAGAGAAACTTCTCGCCGCCAGGCCCGTTGTAGTTCAGGTCCCACGGGGAGAAGTAGAAGACGATCAGCCGCGGAGAGGTGTTGTGCTCAAGGTACCGGCGGAGTGCCATGTCCCCGGTCACAGGCAGGCTGCCAAGTGTGTTGGGAAGAACAACCGACCGTATCCCAAGTTCCGCGTCCAGCAGTCGCGGGTCGATACCGACGGCAGCGCTGGAATCGCCGAAGATGACGACGTCGGCGTTCTGATGATCGGCATGGAAGCCAAAGTTCAGAACCGGAGCCCACTTGCTGCCGCCCCACCGGTCGAAGCGCAGCGCGGGGATCATGGCAAGCGGAAATACGGCGATGTAGACCGCTGCGGGAACGAGCAAGAGCCAGTAGACGAATCGCCGAAAGGAGCGCATGAGCGGAGGAGCGGATGACTGCTCGGGAGGAGGAACACCCGTGTGGCCGTGCTCGATTGTGGTGCTCACAAAAGGATCTCCCCAGAGCGTCTGAGCTCGCTCTGCATTTTTAGATGCGACTACCGCACCAGCTACTTAGGGGATGCGTTATGCATCCTCGCGCCTGTGCCACTACGTTTGTCACAAACAGAGAAGATCCGGAAGCTCGCTGCGGATCGAAGAAGACGCCACCCTGGGCTAAGATGAACTCGGTTCGGAGCGGGTGAGCGTGCGGGTGGAAGGTATGCCGATGGCTGGATTCATCAGATTTCTCGGGATAGCTGCGGTCTGCGGCTGTCTCTTTGCTCAAGCGCAAGGGGTTGAGCCGAACGCCTCAAGCACGACCCGTGCTCAGCCCGTGACGGTCAGCGTCGACCTTGACCGGCGGGTAGGGGATTTGGAGCCAATTTATAACTGGTTCGGCTATGACGAGGCGAACTACACGACGATGCGAGACGGGAAGAGGCTGCTTCGTGAGTTGCACGATCTGAGCCCGGTGCCGGTCTATATCCGAGCGCATCACCTGTTGACTTCAGGGAATGGAGTGGGGGAGTTGAAGTGGAGTTCTACCGGGGTGTACCAGGAGGATGGGAGTGGGAAGCCGGTGTATGACTTCGGGATCCTGGACGGGATCTTTGACGCGTACAAGGCCGCCGGGGTGCGGCCGATGGTGGAGCTTGGTTTCATGCCAAAGGACTTAGCCGCCGTTCTGTCGAACCGGACCGAGCCATACCAGGTGCACTATCCGCAGAGTACTGTCTCCGGCGCCTCGAACAATCCGCCCAAGGACTACGCAAAATGGGGCGAATTAGTGCGTGTTTTTACGGTGCACCTCGTGGAAAGGTATGGAAAAGATGTGGTGAGCGGATGGTACTTCGAGGTTTGGAACGAGCCGGATATCGATTATTGGCACTCCACGCCGGAGGACTACTGGAAGCTCTACGACTATGCGGTCGCGGGTGTGCGGGCGGCGCTCCCGGAGGCCAAGGTTGGTGGACCGGCTTCGACGGGACCGGGGAACGCGCGGGCGAACAAGTTCCTGGACGGGTTCCTGACGCACGTGAGGGACGGAAAGAGCGCCGCGGATGGGCGGGCGGTGCCGCTCGACTTCATCTCATTTCACGCCAAGGGGCAGCCGCACATCACCGAGGGGCACGTGCGGATGGGGCTGGACAAGGAGCTGGTGGACGCGGACAAGGGTTTTGAAATCGTGGCGCGATACCCGCAGTTCCGGAAGCTGCCAATCATCCTGAGCGAGGCGGATCCGGAGGGATGTGCGGCCTGCTCGAGCAAGGTGAACCCTGCGAACAACTACCGCAACGGGACGCTGTATCCGGCGTACACGGCCGCCGCGTACAAAGGGCTGCTTGAGCTGGCGGACCGCCGTGGGGTCAATCTCCTGTCAATGCTGAGCTGGTCCTTCGAGTTCGAGGGCAAGGATTACTTTGAGGGCTTCCGGTCGCTTTCCACCAACGGGATCGACAAGCCGGTGCTGAACCTGTTCCGGATGTTTGGGCTGATGAACGGCGAGCGGGTGCTGACGACCAGCGATGGGCAGGTCCCGCTGGAAGGAATCCTCACGAATGGCGTGCGCGCGACAGAGGATGTGGATGCGCTGGCGACCAAAGGAGAGCGCGAGACGGCGGTGCTCCTTTGGAACTACCACGATGACGCGGAGCCTGCGCCCGGGGCGGCGGCGACGGTTGCGATCCGAGGACTGCCCGCCAGTGTGAGCCGGGTCCTGGTGACGCACTATCGCATCGACGAGACACACAGCAATGCGTACACGGTGTGGAAGGGGATGGGATCTCCGCAGACCCCGACCGCGGAGCAGTACGCCGAGCTGCAGAGCAGGGACGGGCTGGAGCTGCTTGGGTCGCCGGTGTGGACGGATGCCGTGAGCGGGACGATCGCTGTGCGGACGGAGATGCCGCGCGAGTCGGTGTCGCTGCTGATTGTGCGGTGGTAGGCGCCGTGCTCCGAAGGGCCGGCCGAGGACCTGAGCAGGTTTGAGTCTCGAACGTTCGGGAGCGCTTCCCGGTAGCCACTTTCGCAGGGGCACCGTCCTGCCGGCGAGTTGGCCGCTCTCAGGACTTGTCTATGACGTCGTGACTGGACCGATCGAGGTGGTCGTGCCGCCGACGCCGATTTATCCGGCGTAAGAACTGGATCCTTCATCGAACTATCTCCCGAAAGCCCGTAGTGAGGAGTGCATCTCTGCGCAATGTCAGAGTTCCACAGCCTCACCGCCCCAGGCTGCCGGGTCGACGTCCTCGATTGTCTGCGTCAGTGTCCAGATGTGTCCGGCGAAGTCTTCGAGAGTGGCCTGGCGCTCACCGTAGACATGGGTCTGGGGAGCGTGCAGCAGACGGGCCCCATGTGCCACGGCCCGCGTGCATAACGCGTCAATATCCGGGACGCGAAGCAGCACGGAGCTCCTTCTTGCCCATTCCTTCTTCTCCCCCTCCTCACCCAGGACGAGGCAGGCGGATTGAAACCACATCTGCACGCGATGGTTGCCGATCCTGAGCCGGACGCGGAAGCCGAATGCGGCCTCGAGCCAGGCGGCCGCCGCAGCGACGTCCGGATACGCCACCACTGGAACTACTACGCAGGGCGGAGCTGACCGATTCGGCATGTTACCCCCCGCCGTCACGATACTCCTGCCGCGACTCACGCCCAAGCCGGAGTTGAACGCGTAGTAGC
Organism: uncultured Acidobacteriaceae bacterium; assembly: GCA_963850375.1. Lineage (GTDB taxonomy): Bacteria > Acidobacteriota > Terriglobia > Terriglobales > Acidobacteriaceae > Edaphobacter. The sequence continues at coordinate 956,608 of CAWKKV010000002.1, forward strand.
CGCACATCGGGAGCCCCGCCTTGAGAGAACTACGTGTTCGCACGAGGGAACGAATCGTTGCCAGAGCGCACGCCAGCGGGGTTCGAGGGCGCGCGTGCAGTTCCGCACCAGGGGCAGAAGGGCTGGCCCGGGACGACGGGTGATCCGCAGTGCGGGCACGTTGATGCGAGCGGCTGACGGAGCACGAAGTAGAGGAGAAATCCGAGCAGGTGAGGAAACAGGGCCGCCACCAGAACCCACAGGACTGCCCGCATCGAGCGTCGCCGAGCATCGGCATAGACGTACCCGAGGCAGAGGAGCCAGAGTGCGAGCACGACGCCGGCAAGCACGGCTGCGAGACAGTACAGGGCCATGGCTCCCAGGGAGGCGCCCTGCTCAGCGGCATAAAATGCCACCCCTAAGCCGATCAGCGCGGCACAGGCGGCCACGATCATGCTCCAACGCTGAACCGCAATGGGAACGACAGCCAAGAATCGATTGCGCGAGTTCATAGGTTCCTTTCAGCTCCATCCCCGGCAGTTTGGGAGAGCATCGGCAGTATGGGAAACAGCAATAAGAGGCAGATGGAGGGGACGATCCAGAAGTTGATGAGACTGTGCCGCACGTCCATGCTCCGGATCTCGAAGACAGAGGCGAGGAGGGCGCCGAGTCGCAGCTCGAGGAGGGAACCTATAACGGTGAGAACGAGGGCAACGAGAGAGATGGCCAGCAACGGCCGCCGGCTGAGGAAAGGGCGCTCAAGCTGGTGGGCGCGCAGCCTGAGCGCCGCGTTGACCCTTGCGGGGGATGAGGGGTCCACCTCAAAGGAGAAGGCGCGCAAGCCGCTGACGACACTGTTGCTGGCTTCGAGATACTGCCGGCACGCGGCGCAGTCCTCGAGATGTGCGTACACCGATTGCTCTTCTTCGCTGGAGCAGCGTTCGACCAGCATGCGATCGATCGTTTGCTGGAAGAGGTCGTGTCCGTCAGGCGTCATGGTTAGCTCCTTCCATCTGTTTGCGCAGAGCTCCGAGGCTCCGGTAGATCCGCGACGCTACGGTTGAAACTGGCTCGCCGACGACGGCGGAGATCTCCCCGAGAGACAGATCCTCAAGAAAGCGGAGGACGAGTGCTTCACGACAGGCAGGCTCCAGTGCTTCGAGGCAGCCAGCCAGCCGTTCGGCCTCCTGCGTTCGCGCCGCCAGCGAAAACGGAGAAGGCATGTTGGAGATGGTGGAGGTCGCGACGGCGCTTGCATCGCTGTCGAGCGGCGAGTCCAAGCTGACGATCTGGCGCTTGCGCGCGTGATCCATGGCGAGATTGCGTGCGATGGTGAAGAGCCAGGGCTCGAACCGCGAATGGCCGTCATAGGAGGAGCCACGCTCGAGAACACGAAGCCAGGTCTCCTGCACGAGATCTTCGACCCCTTCGCGTCTCCCGAGCAGGTGGATGAGATAGCGGACGAGCCGGAGATGGTATTGCTCGACAAGCGTTTGGAGGAGTGCAACGTCTCGTCGGCGCAGACCACGTGCGAGTTCTTGCGTGTCGCTTGTCACTCCTGCTCCCGGCGCCCGCCTGTGCTCGAGCGTACGTGGTGTATACGGCGGGAGAGGCCCGGAATTACGAAGCGCCTGGATATTTCTTTTGGGGCGAGTGTGTGGAGCTTACGACTACCCGCGTCTGATCTGGCCACTGGCCGTTGTTCGCGGGGTCCGGTAGCTGAGGGTGGCGTGCTGCGGGCTGGGGTGGCGCACCTTGGAGATGCGGCCGGTCTCGCGCATGCGCCTGTCGGCTTCGGTCCAGGAGGGGAGGGTGTCCTCTTCCTGCGTCCAGTGGGCGACGGAGGCTTCGTCACACCACTCGAGCAGATGCGGCATAGCTTGCTTGTGGGCGCCGGAGATCATGTAGGCGCGCATGCTTTCCTCCCTGTCCCAAGCTGTCATGGTCCAAAAGGTCCAGCTCCGGTCAGTCAGCAGCGCACCGCTTTGGAAGCCAGGTGCGCGCTTCACCTGGTTATTCGAGCGGATGGCGTGGATGGCGAAGAGTGGAAGGAAGCGAATGGAGCGGATGCGGAGGCGCGTGAGGCTTACAAAGGTCATCAGCAGTCCAGATCATGCTGCGGCTGAGGTTTGCAGTTGTGAGATGCGGGCGTGTTGAGGGAGAGTGGCGTGGGGACGCTTACTGGTGATGGGAGTTCAGCTGATCGAGGACGCGGCCGAGGTCTTCGAGCTTGCGTCCGGCTTCGGCGAGCTTGCCCTCGGAGGTAAGGCGCTGGTAGTCGGCGAAGTCTTTGCCGGCTTCGGTGATGAGGGCATGGGGGTCGTTTGAGGTTGGTGGCACGGCGGGGTTTGCGGGCTGGGTGGCGGAGGTGGGCTGCCCGGTGTCGCGGATGGTGAGCGAGGAGGTTTCGCCTCCGAAGAGGGAGGCGAGTGCGGCCTCGTAGGTGGGTCCGTAGGCGAGCCGGTCCTGAAGGGCGAGGACGACCAGGCGGAGCTCGGGCATGGGGCTCTGCTGCGCCTGGAGGTAGATTGGCTCGGCGTACAGGAGGGCGCGGCCAGTGGGGATGACGAGAAGGCTGCCGCGACGGACGTGTGAGCCCTGCTGGTTCCAGAGGGTGAGCTGGCCGGAGAGCTGGGCGTTCTGGTCGATGCGCGATTCAATCTGTTGCGGGCCGTCGACCAGACGCGTCTTGGGGAAGTTGTAGACGACCGATTTGCCGTAGTTGGCGCCGTCGGAGCGGCCGGCGATCCAGCCGATGAGGTTGTTCCGGTTGGCGGGGGTGAAGGGGAGGATCTCGATGAACTCGGAGCTGCTCTCGCCGGGGAGCTTCATGAGGACATAGTTGGGCAGCATGGGGACCTTGGTCTGCTCGCCCTCGGAGCCGAGGCTGGTCTCGGTGGCGACGGTCCAAAGGTCTTCACGGTTGAAGAAGACCGCCGGATCGGTCATGTGGTAAAGGCCGTAGACCTCGGACTGAAGGCGGAGGAGGAGCTCGGGGTAGCGGACGTGCGTGCGGATGCCGGCGGGCATGGTGGCGGCGTCCTTGAAGAGGCTGGGGAAGATGCGGCGATAAGCGCCGAGGATGGGGTCTTCAGTATCGAAGACGTAGAAGGTGACGGTGCCGTCGTAGGCGTCGATGACGATCTTGACGCTGTTGCGCATGTAGTTGATGGAGCGGTTGTCGAGGGCGTAGTGGCTCGAATAGGGGTATGTGTCGGAGGTGGTAAAGGCGTCCATGATCCAGGAGAGGCGGCCATCTTCGCCTACGACGATGTACGGGTCTTCATCGACGGTGAGGAAGGGGGCAAGGGCGGCGACGCGGTCGCGGACGTTGCGACGCATGAGCAGGCGGCTGTCGGGGGTGACGTCGTCGCTGAAGGGAAGCTTGCCGAGGTCGCCGCGATCGAAGGCGAGGAGGATGCGGCGGAGGAAGCCGCCGACGACGATGCCGCCGGTGCCCTGGTAGGAGGTGAGGCTGTTGTCCTGTCCCTGGGGGTAGTCGAACTCTTTCTGGCGCGTCTTGACGTAGACGTCAGTGTCGGTGAGCTCGCCGAAGTAGATCTGCGGCCGAGTGACCTCCAGGCCGGGAACGCTGCTCTGGATGGGCATGTTGCTGAGCAGAAGGGTAGGCAGGCCTTCGGCCGTGAAGCCGTTGACGGGGTTCATGGTGATGCCATAGCCGTGGGTGTAGATGAGCTTCTCGTTGATCCAGTTGCGGCTGCTGGACGGGAAGCTTCTCAACGTTGAGCTCACGGGTGGCGAGCATGACCTGGCGCGTGACGCCGTTAATGGTGTATCGGTCGATATCGATGTCGGGAAAGTCGTAGTAGGTGCGGATCTCCTGGACCTGGCGGAGAGTGTCCTGGAGGGCGTGCCAGTCCCAGAGGCGAATATTCTGAGCGTCGCCTGGTTGTTGGCGGGCTCGGCGGCTTCGACGGAGGTTTCGGCGGGGAACTCGCGCTGATCGAAGCGATCGAGGCCGCAGGCCTGCGCGGGTCATCGCGATGTTATGGCTGATGTAGGGCTGCTCGCGGACAAGCTCGTTGGGCTTGACGATGAAGCTGCCGACGTACCACTCGACGGCACCGAGGAGCGCGTAGCAGAGAGCGGCGGGGAGAATCGTAAGCGCGATCCAGCGTCCGGCGGGGTTGCGGAACGCGCGGATAGCGGCGAGGAGCGAGCCGAACAGGAGAGCGGCGGAGACGAGCAGAAGGCCGCGGAGGGCGATGTGGGCGTCGGTGTAGTTGATGCCTTCGAAGATGGTGTGCCGCTCGAGCAGCATGTCGAAGCGACCGAGGTAGACGTCGATCGCGATCAAGAAGAGAAGGAAGGCGACCGTGGCGGAGAGGCCGCGCCAGCGTCCCGGATCAGAGAGGCTGCCGCGAGAGTTCGAGATCTGAGGCCGGCCGGTGATGAGAACGAAGAGGAAGGCGGCGATTGTGGCGAAGACGGCAAGGGTGACGAGCCAGCTAAGGATGAGGTGGATGGCTGGGAGGGTGAACAGAAAGAAGCTGAGGGGCCGGCCGAAGATGGGATCTGCGAGGTTTGCGGCGGTGCGGGGCGCGTACCAGAAGAGTGCGAGAGTGGGCCAGTCTGCCAGCATCGTGGCGCCAGAGACGACAGCTACGAGCAGCGAAATGCAGAGCGCGATGATGCGGAGGGCGGGCTCGACCGAGAGGATGACGGGCTGCCCGGCGACGACGATGCTGTGGTCGCGAGGGAGAGCGAAACGATGCGCTCGAAGAAGGGCGCGAAGGCTGCCGTAAAGGAGGACAAAAGTCGCCAGGGCGAAGATCGCGAAGACAGTCCACTGGAGCGACAGGGTCTTCCAGAAGACGTCTCCGTAGCCGAGCGATTGGAACCAGAGGAGGTCGACCCAGTAGGAGATAACGGTTCGGCTGCCAAGGATGATAGCCAGGACTGCGGCGACGAAGAGGGCGACGCCCCAGCGCATGCGGCGGGGGAGGATGCGGCCCCGCGGTCCGTCGATGGATGCCGGCAGGTCGTCCCCGAAGCTTCGCCAGTCGGCCATATGGAAGGTCAGTATAGGCCTTGGCTGTCATGGGGAATGGGATCGAGCCGTGGTGGTTGTGAGCGGGTGAACTTTCCCGGGGGTGTAGGATGGTGGCCTTTCGGACAAACGGAGGTGAGAGGTTTGAACGCCATGGCAACTCGCCGCAAGGTATTGAAAGCCGTGACGGCAAGCGCGGGAGCCCTGGCCGCAGGAGCGTGGATTGAAGGAATATGGGGGCAGGTGCCGCAGCCGATGGCTTCACCGAACGCGCCCAACCAGAATGTGCCTGCCGGTCTGGACGGCTCTGACATCCTCCGGCGTGGGCAGCCGGCTCCGCCGAACACGATGAATCACCTGCAGATCGCCGGGCTGGTTCAGGAGCTCTTCAAGCTGGCGACGGAGCTAAAGGATGAGGTGGAGCATACAAATCTGCGGGCGACCCTGCCTGTAGATTTCGTCAAACGGGCGCAGCAGATCGAGAAATTGGCGAAGCAGATCAAGGATCGCGCGAAGGGGTAACCAGCCGTTATTTGGGGTTCGGGGTTGAGTTAGCAGCGGGCTGCACGGGCATGGTGTCTCCGGCGTCGTGCGGGCCGGCGTAGATCTGGCTGCCGGTGTCCCTGCGCTGCTGCTCGGAGATGCTGTTGAGGCGCGCAAAGGTCGAGCGCTCGGTCGCAGCGGCATCGGGCATCTTTGCGCGCGTGTAGGCACGTGCGAGGTTGAAGTGGACCTCGGGGCTGCCGGGGCTGAGCTTGCCGGCAATCTCAAGCTCGTGGAGAGCGGCAGCGTCATCGCCGCTCTCGAGAAGAGCGCGGCCGAGCAGGTAGTGGGCCTCCGGAGAGTTGGGTGCTAGAGCGAGGGCTTTACGGGCGGGATCGACGGCCTCGGCGGGTGCGTGCTGGCGGAGGGCGATGGAGGCGAGGCGCAGATAGGGAAGCTGATTTGCGGGGGAGATCGCGATTTCGGCCCGCATCTGTAACGCTGACTGATCAAATTGTGAGAGAGCCAGAAGAGCTGTTCCGTAGCTGTAGTGAAGGAAGGGCGTGCGCGGGTACTTCTCAAGGAGAGACTTGAAGAGAGGAAAAGCCTCGTCGTAGCGGCTTTCCTCGAGTAGCACGACAATCTTTCCAGCGGGGCGGAGGAGCTCTTTTTCTGCAGACGAGAGCTGAGCGGGTCCATCGGTCCGATGGAGAAGGCATAGGCCGAGTGCGTCGAAGATGGCGTCGTCCTGTGGGCTTGATTTGAGGGCAGACTGTAGCACAGCGGTCGCGCGGTCGAACTCGCCGGCGCGAATCAGCAGAAGGCCGAGGGTGTAGCGCGCCTCTCGCAGGGATCGCGCGTTTCCGTTCAGGCCGAGGGCCTGCCCCCTTTCAAGGTGGATGCGAGCGTCGTCAAGATCGTTGAGGGCGTACTCGCTGAGTCCGAGAACTGCCCAGCCGGTGCCGTTCGCGGGCTGTTGCTGAAGAAGAGGCTTGAGATCGGTGATAGCGGCGGAGTATTGGGCAGCCGCGTACTCCTGCATGGCGCGCCCCCAGAGAGAATCGCTGCGAATCTCGCTCTTGGTGGTGGCGCCATACCGCTCGAGGAGGCGCTGCTCGGGCAAATCGGTCTTCGCCAGGGCTTCCGCGCTGTGCTCGTCAGCCTGGGCTGCGGCAGATCTGCCGAGCTTCCGATCCAGTGCAACGATCTCTTTCCAGGGCAGCGGGCTCTCGGGTGAGATTTGGGTTTCGGCGCGCATCTCCGTGAGGGCTTCTGCGTCGCGGCCGGCCTTCTCGAGCCGGAGGCCGTAGGCGTAGTGAGCATAGGGAAGACCAGGGTGGGCGGCGAGAAATGCGGGGAACACAAGGAGGCTATCGTCGCCAGCGAGAGCGAGATCGCCGGCGGCGGAGACGAGCGCTTCGTGAGAAGGGTCGACCTCTGCCGGAAGGAGTGGGACTCGCAGGAGAGCGAGGCCGAGGGCGAAGCGGAGCTCGGGAGAGGTGGTGCCCGTGGCTCCGGAGATGGAGTGGAGGAGATCCGAAGCGCGCTCAAACTGGCTGGTGCGCAGAAGCAGAAGGGCTAGGTGGTACGTGGAAACGCGCCGTATCTCTGCGTCGTCGTTGATGCCGAGGGAGAGAGCTTTGTCGAGATGCGTCTCGGCTGCGGGAAGATCTTTGGTTTCAAACTCGGAGAGGCCGAGGAGAGCCCAAGCGGTGCCGAGCTCTGGTGCGAACTGGACGACGCGAGCGAAGGTGGACTTTGCGTCGGCGAAGCGGTTGGCGCCGTACTGGAGCGAGCCAAGATTCCACCAGCCCTCTTTCCAGTCCGGTTGCACTGTGAGCGCGAGGGAGTAGTCGCGGATCGCGTCTTCCGATTTGCCGGCCTGAGCCTCGGCAAGGGCACGTGTCTCGAGCGCCTGGAGCTCGGCCGGGGTCATCGGCTGTGCCTGCCCGCGCATGCCGGAAGCCCAGGATGCGAGTGGGAGGAGAAGGAGGCCAAGCGCGGCGTGGACCGAGGTCGATCGAGGTCGGGACATCGACAGGGACTTCCTTTCGCTTGTAAGTTTAGCTGTGACGGTGCCCCGTCAGTGTCTCCGTAATCCTGTTCGCGATGAAGCAGCCCAGCACCGGCCGTGTGCCCGGAACGTCAACACGTCGCAGGTTTCTTCAGAATGCGGGCTCGCTTGCCTTTGCGGCTCCACTGGTGCGGGAGGCCGTGGGGCTTGGTGGATATAGCGGCGTGGCCACTCCAGTGTTTGAGGAGGTACCGGCGTCACGGAGTGGCATCACCTGGGTGCATACGGCCGGGAAGTCTGCGAAGAAGTACCTGCCCGAGACGAGCGGGGCGGGGTGCGCGTTCCTGGACTTCGACAACGACGGATGGATGGACATCTACCTGGTGAACAGCGGTCGATCCGATCTCTACACGCCGGCGCATCCGCTGCGAAATGCGCTCTATCGTAACAATCGCGACGGAACATTCTCTGACGTCACGGCAAAGGCTGGTGTGGGGGGCGGTGGGTACGGAATGGGCGTCGCGGTGGGTGATTACAACGGCGACGGCCTCCCTGATCATTTATGTAACGCAATATGGTCGGAATATCCTGTACCGCAACAACGGCGACGGAACTTTTACCGATGTGACGGAAAAGGCGGGGTGGCAGCGCCGGGGTGGAGCTCGAGCGCGGTGTGGTTCGACTACGACAACGATGGCCGGCTGGACTTATTTGTGTGCCAGTTCGCGGAGTTCGACCCAACCCTCGAGTGCAAGGACGGCATGGGCGCGCTGCACTACTGCAATCCGCGCATCTACAAGCCCGCCCCGAGTCTGCTCTTTCACAACAACGGGGACGGGACGTTTACGGACGTGAGTAAGGCGATGGGGATCTCCGAGCACCTGGGTAAGGCTTGGGGAGCCGTCGCTACAGATCTTGACAATGACGGGCGCATGGATCTGTTCGTAGCGAACGACACGGTGTCGAACTTCCTGTACATGAATCGCGGCAGCAGCTTTGAGGAGGTCGGCCTGGTTGCGGATGTTGCGTACAGCGAGGATGGGCACGCACGGTCGGGGATGGGTGTCGACTCAGCGGACTTTGATCAGGACGGGAAGATGGATCTCTTTGTGGCCAATATCGACCAGGAGATCTTTTCGCTCTACCGCAATACGGGCGACGGGACCTTTGAGGATCTTGCCATGCCGCGTGGGATTGGGATGGCCACTCGGTGGATGAGCGGATGGGGGCTCAAGTTCCTGGACTACGACAACGACGGCGACCTTGATCTGATCCTGGCGAACGGCTTTCCGGATGATCTGATCGATCAGACTTCGACGACGGTGAGGTGGAAGGAGCCCTTGCTGCTGTTTCACAATGACGGCAAGATGTTTCGTGACGTCAGCGCCGAGAGCGGCCCGGTGTTTCGGAAGAGTTTTCCGGCGCGCGGTCTGGCGGTGGGCGACTTCAACAACGACGGTGCTCTCGATGTGCTGATCAGTAACAACGACGCTGCACCTGTGCTGCTCCAGAACAATGTGGGGGCGAAGAGCCACTGGCTGGGAGTGCGGCTGGTGGGGAAGAGGTGCAACACGGATGCTGTCGGTGCGAAGGTGACGTACAAGGCCGGGGAGCTGACGCGGACGCGGATGAAGGTGGCGGGTGGAAGCTTTCTTTCGGCGCACGATCCAAGGCTGATTCTCGGGATCGGTCAGCGCTCCAAGCTGGATTGGGTGGAGGTGAGATGGCCTCAGCCGAGCGGGGCGGTGGAGCGCTTCACGAATCTGCCGCTCGATCGCTACGTGACGCTGGTGGAAGGCTCGGGCAGCTGGAAGTAGGGCGCCTACTCGGGGAAGGGATCGCCGGCCTTGGCGATGCGGATGCGGTGATCGGTAAAGGTGTCGTTCATCTCCGGGACGAAGACCTTGGGCATGTGGCAGGTGGTGCACTTCTCGGTTGCGACCGGGCAGGCTGCGCGCATCGGGGTGGCGGAGGCGACGGATGGGTGGGAGGTACCCCGAGATGCGTGGCATTGCAGACACGCGGAGTCGTAGGCCTTCGCGTCCGTCTCCAGCTGCTCGTGCGGGTCGTGACAGGCGGTGCAGGTGAGTCGCGGGTCGTTGCCTTTGGCCCAACATCTGCTCGTGACGAGCCGGTAGGGTGCGGACCGTGTCGTCGAGACGCCGGTGACATGCGCGAGCTTCACATCCCACAGGCTGCCATGACAGGCGCCGCAGAACTCCACTGCCTCGGTGGGCGAGAGATCGGCCGGGTTGAGGATCTCGGATCGAAGGGGGTGCTGGCCGGTGCGGGCGCCCGCCATCGCGCTCACGTGCTTTGCGCCCGGGCCATGGCAGGCCTCGCAATGCACCCCTGGGACCAGGTGAGCCTCGTCGAGGCTGCCGGCGATCTCGGTGCCGGTGGAGTGGCAATTCAAGCAGCGGAGCACTTCTGCCTTGGGAACTGGACGGTACATGGCCTCCTCAAGGCTGACAGGGGAGGACAGAGCGCGGGCAGGTGTGAAGCCGAGCGCGTGGAGTTTGGTGAAGTAGGTGACCCGAGCCTCGTAGAAGCCGCCATCCTCCTTCTTGAAGAGATAAGACTGCCCAACACGACCGGTACCAAAGGCCCATGTAAGCGGGTAGGAGAGTGTCTGGCGGCCGTCAGTGACGGTATACGTGCTTTGCCGATTGGCCTCCGTGCCACGTGACTGGATCTTGTAGAAGTAGTTTTTCGCCTGGAAGCTGAGGTCGGAGTTCTCGCGGAGGACCTGCGCCACGGCCGGTGGCAGCATGGTGCGCGCCATGGGCGTGAGTCTTTGTGAAGCGGTCATGCTGGCGTGGCAGCGGGCGCAGGCGCCGTCACCAGCAAACTCCTGCGCGGATGGTTGACTCTGGGTCGGCCAGAAGCCGGGGTCGGCGACATGATCCTCTGTGGAAAGCTGGCCGAAGGCGCAGTTAGCGGCCACGAGGAACACGGTGGAGAGGAGGCCCAGCCGGAGTATTGCTCTCCTGTTCACAGCCATTCTCCGTACACTCCAGGGCCCTGATGTTGCGGGCGCGGACTGTTAATCGACACGATCGCGCCTTCGGTCCATAGTAGCCGACCTGTACCGAGGAGAGTCCATGTGCTCGCAGCATCATCGGACCGGGACTTGCCAGACAGAAAGCTGCGCCCTGGTCGGGAACAAAGCTGATCAGGGTGCCTCGAGAAGCGAAAGGCCGTCTTCTTGTTGCAGGTCTGCCGCGTGCAACCTCTGCCTTCCAACAGTCACCTGGGTTGATGAGTTGAGTACCTGCACCTTGTGCAACGAAGTGGACTGACCATAAGTACTCGAGGGGTTTGACGGAACTTGGGAAAGGGCTCTTTCGAGGCGGGTGCACGAGAGCATGAAAGCGTTTGCGCGTGTGCTTCTCACAGATGCGCTGGGAAGGTGTTGTGGTCTGACCTTTGGGCGAGCAACACCGGAGGTGTTAGCGATAGCAATCTCATGTCAGGAAGTTTTCTCTTGACAAGCCCCCAGCCTTGATCAAAGAATGCGACGTCCCACTAAATCGATCCAGTAAAGCATCCACCATAAGTTTTAGAGGCAAATACACCTGGGCGAATTTGGGCCGAAACAGACTGCATGTACCTGGAAGTAATTTTTGGAGGTTGGTGATGAGGATAGATTTCCTCTTGGTTTTCCGAGCGATCCCGCGGCAGCTTTGCGCGCAGAGCTCTAAGCTTTTCATCCTGGTGGCAATGCTCACATTGCCCTTCGTCGTGCATGCGCAGACCTACCTCGGCACGATCGTCGGAAACGTGACCGATTCGAGCGGTGCGGCCATCCCGGGCGCCAAGGTCACGGCGAGAAACACCGAGACGAATACGACTTCGACTACCACGACCACTGGCCAGGGTTCCTATACGATCCCGCAGCTGCCGGTCGGCACCTATGAGGTACAGGTCGAGCAGGGCAACTTCAAGCAATACGTCGAGACCGGCGTCCAGGTACACGTTTCGACCAACACGGAGGTCAACGCCGTGCTTTCGCTCGGCACCGTGAACGAAAAGGTCACGGTTCAGGCGAACGAGGTGCAGGTGCAGACTACCTCGGCGGTCGTCGGCGAGATCATCGACGGGACCCAGGTTCGCGAGCTGCCCTTGAACGGCGAAAACTTCGTCGGTCTGACGCAGCTCTCTCCTGGCGTCTCCGCCGCTTCCAACTACGACGGGACCGGCAAAGGCCTCTCAGGCGGTGTGAACTTCTCCGTCAACGGAAACCCGTACACGAACAACCTGTTTCTGGTCGACGGCGTGAACAACAATGACGTCGGATCGAACCGCACCATCCTGATCTATCCCGCGGTCGATACGATCGCGGAATTCAAAATGATCCGCAACTCGTACGGGGCCGAGTACGGGCAGGCCTCGGGCGCGATCATCAGCCTCACGACGCGGTCCGGCGGCAACCAGATCCACGGCGGCTTTTTTTACTCCGGCCGCAACGATGCGCTGGATGCGAATGACTGGTTTTCGAATCACAACGGCACAGGCAAGGGTAAGCTGCGCCGCAGCGACTGGGGCTACAACGTCAGCGGCCCGGTAAAGAGAGACAAGCTCTTCCTGTGGTGGAACCAGGAATGGAACCGGGAGATTCGTGGCAACTCCTTTGGCACCTGCGTCCCCACCGATGCCGAATCTGCCGGGGATTTCACGGGAGCCACGACGCAGATTGTGGGATCGGCCACGGCCGGGTACACCCCGGAAGACCAGTGCGGAGCCCAAACAGGTGCAGTGATGACCACCGCTACGGGCCCCGTAGTCTCCAACATCCCGACATTCGCTCAATCAGCGGGCAATCCCTTCAAAGTCGCCAATCCTGACGCGGCGGGCTTGCTGATTGCACAGTTCTACCCATCGGCCAACTACAACTCCAACCAAAAGCTCACGAATCCGACCACCGGCTATAACTGGGCGCAGTCACTCGGCAACAAGCTGAACTGGAGTGAGTGGAACGTCCGTGCGGACTATGACCTCACGAAGAGCAATCGTGCGACCTTCCGCTGGACGCAGGACTCCTGGGACAATCCGTTCCCCAATAACGGGGCGTCCTTCTGGGGCGATTCCAACTATCCGACTGTCGGCTCAAGCTGGAGCCAGCCTTCGAAGAGCGTTATGGCGAAGCTGAGCTCGACCATCCACAACTCGATGGTGAACGACGTTGAGTTCGGTTACGGTCACAACGCAATCAATACGACTCTTGCGGGTACCCGCGCCTCGATTGTCAATCAGCTACAGACGGCCTACCCGGCATCCTTTCCCGGGTCGATCAAGAATAAGGACGAGTTCTTCGGCGGATGGGGCGGTCTGAACCCGTATGGTTCCTACCAGGGCGAGGCATCGATCTGGAACATCGCTCCGTATGCCAATCACGAAGACCTGTACACGTTGCAAGATAACCTCTCCAAGGTGCAGGGCAATCACCTTCTGAAGACCGGGGCGTTCTGGAGTACCAACGCGAAGGTCGAGAACAATGGGAACGGATACGATCGACCGAGTCTTCCGACGACGGTCCATTGCGACACGGATCCGGTAACCGGAGCGAACATCATCGGCCCCGGCCACCCCGCATGCGCCAGCACGGGCAATGCTCTCACCAACGTTCTGATCCCCGGCAGCGGCACGCAGCCACAGGTCTTCAACGTGAGCGAAAACAGCATCGACGCGACCGCGTATGTTCACTGGCACGACTTCGAGTTCTACGTGCAGGATTCCTATAAGATTCGCCGCAACATCACGCTTGACTATGGTTTCCGCTGGTCCTTCTACCGGGAGCCGTATGCCGGCGACAACCATTGGGCGAACTGGTCTTCCGCGAACTGGAGCGCAGCACAAGCCAAAGCCGAACCTTCGGATGCCTGCAACGGTGTTATCACGGTTCCTGGAACCAGCCCGTGCGCCGACGCCGTCAAGTTTCTGAGTGGCTTGGGGGTCAATCTGCCGCTGTCCAACGGTACGCCTGGGAAGAACAGCGCCCTCGTGAACCAGGCGAACCACAACATCGCTCCTCGCGTCGGTATCGCGTGGGACGTCTTCGGCAATGGCAAGACCGCCCTACGTTTCGGCGCCGGGCAGTTCTTCCAGCGTGAGCTCGTCGGCATCGATGAAGGCATGGCCCGTACGGCGCCGTTCGTCATCGGTGTTAACACGAACCGTACCTTGGAAACGCCGGCTCCGCTTGCAAACCCCTCGGTGTCTCCCAACTACGGAAAGGATCCTCGCGGGATTACACCGAATGCCTGGCAGTGGAATGCGACGGTGGAAGAACAGCTCGCTCGCAACACGACCGTTGAGGTTGGTTACGTCGGAAACGCCGGCGTTCACTTGACCTCGATGTACGACCTGAATCCGATCCCTGAAAGTAACTGGGGAGCGGCAGTGTTTGCGAACGGTGACGCTCAGAAGGCACTTCGGCCAGCATTCAACTTCGGCCAGATTGGTGGATTCGCCCGCGGCGGCCATGCCTCCTACCATTCGCTTCAGACGCTGTTCCGGTCCCAGCTTGGACAGTCGACGTTCCAGGCTGCTTACACCTGGTCGCACTCGATAGGCAACGTGGAAGAAGACAACTCCTCCGGCAGCTTCAACCAGCAGGCGATCACGAACCAGGCGGATCCGGCGTTGGACAAGGGCAACACCAACATCAACCGTCCAAACATCTTCGTGTTGAACGAGGTTTACTACCTGCCGAAGTTCGAGAAGTTCAACAAGCTGACGCAGGGTACGATCGGAGGCTGGGAGTTGAACAGCATCTTCTCCGCGGCTCACGGCAGTTCCCTGACAGTCTTCGCAAACGGCGGATATAACGGCGGCGCGGTCAACAGCCTTATCGGCACTGGCTACGTCGGGAATAATCGCCCGCTTACCACAGGAACTGGTTGCAACTCGGGCCAGAAGGGAAACCAGATCCTGAACGCGAGCGCGTTTACGCTGGTCGGGTATACGCTGGGAACCATCCCGTCGAATATCGAGAGCAGGGGCAGCTGCTACGGAGCCCCAACGACCGATCTGGACACGCAACTGGCGAAGAACTGGACCTTCCACGAGAGGTATCGGTTGAAGTTCTCGATGGACTTCTTCGATATCCTCAACCATCCGAACTTCAACAGCAGCGCCCTCGAAGGCACGGGCTACGCTCCGGCGAACATCACCTGTGGCGCAGCGGCTTGCGGTCCGACGAATCCGAGCAAAGTCATCACGGATCAGAGTGCCGTAACTGGCTTCGGAGCGGTGTCGGCTCTTCAAACAGGACGGTCGAATCGAGAACTGCAGTACAGCCTCAAATTCTCGTTCTAGACTGTCACACAGTAGGACCATCGCGGACGGCGGAGCGCTTCCTCAGGCTCCGTCGTTTTCGTTTCCTGTAGAATCGGCCCAATACTCCTCATGAAGTCATGAATTGCAGCGCGCGCACGTCCATTGATTCCGTCCTCTCTCCCCAACTAGGCTGGCCCAAACGATGCCGGGTCTCGGGCGGCATGATATGCCTGCTTATCCTGACGGGGATGACGGCAGCGCAGTCTCCAGCTCGTGTTCATGGGTCTGCGGGGCAGACCGTGACGGCCCGGAGTGACGCGTCGAATACGGAACTGGCGATCCGCATCCGTGCCGCCGACGAAGCGCGAGCGTCACGGGATCCGGCGGCAATCGCCCAGGCGAACCAGAGGTTGATCGCAACCGCTCTCCGAGAGTTGGGCGACCTCCGGTCAGTTGAGTCGGCGTATCTGCCAGCCATCGAGCTCTATCAGAGCTCCCTGAAGTTTGAGGATGATGCGCGAACACGGCTCAGCTTGGCGACGGCGGACTCGCAGGCCGGCCGTTACGATGAGGCGATCAGGCTGGCAGAGGAGATACGGTCCACCGACCCGACGAGCCTGCGTGCGGATCGCGTGTTGGCGAGTTCGCTCGTGCAAAAGGGTGAGTTCGCGCGGGCGGTTCCGGTGTTTGAACGGATCGCCGCCGCTCAGCCTGATGTTCCAAACCTCTATGCCTTAGCGAATTGCCTGCTCCAGACGCGTACGGCTGAGAACAAGGTCCGGGCACAGACAGTATTCGAGCAGATAAAGAGACTGGCCGGTAATAGCGGCTCGCTTCATGTCCTGATGGGCCGCGCCTACCGGGATGCGAGCGATCTCGACTCGGCTGTCCGTGAGTTTGAGATGGCAATCGCGATCGATCCACGCACGCCGCACGCTCACTATTTTCTCGGATTGGCGAAGCTGTCATTGAA
Organism: uncultured Acidobacteriaceae bacterium; assembly: GCA_963850375.1. Lineage (GTDB taxonomy): Bacteria > Acidobacteriota > Terriglobia > Terriglobales > Acidobacteriaceae > Edaphobacter. The sequence goes on from CAWKKV010000002.1 coordinate 972,349, forward strand.
CGAGTGGAAACCTACGCCCGAGGCACAGGCCGAGATCCACAAAGAGGCCGAGTATTTCCCGCAGGACTACCTTGCCAACTACATGACGGGATTTCTGGCGTCGGGAGAGCGACGTTACGGAGAGGCAAGACCTTATCTCGAAGCTGCTTCGAAGATCGATCCGACCGCGCCTGAGCCCGCGTTATACCTGGGCCTTGATGCCTACGCCGAGGGCGATATGAAGACCGCTGAGCAGATGCTGCGGAAGGCCGTCGAGTTGACCGGCAAAGATGAAGCCCGTTCGAACTACCAGATCCGCCGCGCGTACGTCGATCTTGGACGGATCTTGTCGAGCTCAGATCGAAAGCAAGAGAGTGAAGCGTTTCTTACGAAAGCTCGCGACCTCCAAAACAAGACCATGGAGCAAAGCCAGCAGAGTATTGCGGCGATGGCGCAAGCTAGCGGAGCAACGAACAATGCAGCCGTTATGCCACTCGCGGCTTCGGCGGCCTCGGCGGCGAGTGAAGCGGGATCCGGAACAAGTGATTTCACCACCAGTTCATCCGGCGCATCTTTGGGTAAGCTGACGGCGGCGCAGCGCGGCGAGATCGAACAGCAGGAAAAGATTCTGCATGGCGTTTTGGGCCTGGCCTTCAACGATCTTGCAACCTCGGAGGCTGTTCAGGGCGAGTACCCTCGCGCGCTGGCGCACTACCAGCAGGCCGAAGTGTGGGACCCATCGCTCGCAGGTCTCGAGAAGAATATAGGGCTGAGCGCGTTTCGGGGGGGCGAGTACTCGGAGGCAATCCGAGCGTTCTCACAGGCAGTTCGAGAACAGCCTGAGAACGCCGCACTAAGAGGTATGCTGGGAATCGCTTATTTCAATATGGACCAGTACACCAAGGCGGCAGAGATCTTCTCCCCGCTCGGTGCCGAAGGCATGCAGGACAGTGAAGTCGGTTACGCCTGGGCTGCCAGCCTGGCTCGCACGGGCGACCTGAACAAGGCATCGGAGGTCCTCCTTGCCTTCGCTTCTGTTCCGCGGCCGAAGGATGTGATGCTGCTCATCGGTCAACTGTGGACGGCGATCGGTGACTATCCCCGTGCCACCTCCACGCTCGAACAGGCGCTGGCAGCTGATCCGCAGTTGCGTCGGGCTCACCTCTACGAGGGTCTCGCGTACATTCGCTGGGAGCACTGGCCGGAGGCCGCCAGGCAGTTCGAAGCGGAGCTGGCGTTGTCGCCTGATGATCCCGACGCGACCTACCATCTCGGCTTCGTGGCGATGCAGCAATCAAGAATGGATGCAGCGGTGGAGCTCTTCGAAAAAGTCATCGCGGAGTACCCCGGGTACGCCAATGCGCAATATCAACTGGGTAAGATACTGCTAGACCGCGGGCAGATCGATGGGGCCGTCTCGCACCTCGAAGCCGCGGCTCGCTCGAGTCCGCAGACCGACTACATCCATTACCAGCTCCAGGCGGCGTATCGGAAACAGAACCGGACCGAGCTGGCGGATCAGGAGCTCGAGAAGTACAAGCAGCTAAAGGCGATATCGCGCGACCGCGTCGCGCAAGCGGCGAAGTTCAACAACTGACGGATGCCAGAACAGGAAAGATTGCGAGCCCTTACCCACAGCAGGCTGACAAAGCTCTTTGCCGCAACGTCTTGTCTTTGGATCCCGGCGTTGGCACAGAGCGGACATCCCACGGCTCCGCCCCCACCGCCTGGCGCGAAGACGACAAAGTGCAGCGGTCGTCCGGTACCGCAGCTCGAGGACATAACCAGGGCGGCCGGCATAAACTTCCGGCACACATCAGATCCGTCGAAGCGATACATCGTGGAGTCCATGAGCGGCGGCGTCCTGCTGATTGACTACGACCGCGATGGGTGGCCGGATATCTATTTCACAAATGCGCCTACCGTGGATATGGCGATCAAAGGCGAGAAGACGCTGGGTGTGCTCTACCACAACAACCACGACGGAACCTTTACTGACGTAACGCCGAAGTCGGGGCTGAACGCGGCGTGCTTCGCAATGGGGGGCGCCGTCGCAGACTACAACAACGACGGCTGGCCCGACCTGTATCTCACATGTCTCGGTGGAAACGTACTGTATCGCAACAACGGGGATGGGACGTTTACGGATGTCACGGCCAAGGCCGGCATTGCCGACGGCCGATGGTCGACGGGCGCCGCGTTTGGGGACTATGACGGAGACGGGCTTGTCGACCTGATGGTGACGAACTACGTCGACTTCCACCTGAACGATATGCCGGGCTTCGGAAGCGCGGCCTTCTGCAAATACCGCGGCATCGATGTGCAGTGCGGGCCTCGCGGTCTGCGGGGGGCGGGCGATGCGCTCTTCCACAACAATGGCGATGGAACTTTCACGGATGTTTCAAAAGCTGCCGGTGTTGATGACCCTCACGGGTACTACGGACTCGGCGTGATCTGGGCGGACTTCAACAACACCGGACGACCGGACATCTACGTCGCCAACGACTCCACGCCGAAGTTTCTGTACAGAAACGAGGGCAACGGCAAGTTCAAGGATGTCGGTCTCGAGTCAGGAACGGCCGTGAGTGATGACGGATCGGAGCAGGCTTCGATGGGCATTGCGGTGGGTGACTACAACCACACCGGGCGGCCATCGCTCTACGTGACCAACTTTTCGGATGAGAACGATCTGCTGTACATGAACGAGGGTGACTGGAGTTTCAAGGAGGTCTCGTATGCCTCGGGCGTAGCGCTTCCATCGCTGCCGTTCGTGAAGTGGGGCACGGCCTTCGTGGATCTCGACAACGATGGCTGGCTCGACCTGATGGCGGTGGACGGTCACGTCTATCCGCAGGTGGACACGCTGCCGACCGGTGCTGGGTACCGTGAGCCGAAGCTGCTGCACCTGAATCAGAAAGACGGTACGTTTTGCGATGCGAGCGACCAGGCTGGGAAGGCGTTGACCGAACACCGTGTGTCGCGTGGTCTGGCGGTGGGAGACCTCTTCAACGAGGGAAACATGGATGTAGTCGTCGGCGACATCGATGGTGCCCCGATGCTGCTGCGTAACCATGGCATCCCGGGCCGGCACTGGATCAGCCTTGAACTCACCGGCAGCAAGAGCAACAGGTTGGCAATCGGGGCGCGCATCAAGATCGTCGCCGGCGGCATGACGCAGACTGATGAGATTCACAGCGGCGGAAGCTATCTGTCGCAGAACGATCTGCGGGTGCACTTTGGGCTCGGGGCGGCGAAGGAGGTCGAGTCGGTCGAGATTCGCTGGCCATCAGGTCAGCTGGACGTGCTCAAGAACCTCGCGCCTGACCGGTTCTACTCGGTAGTGGAGAAGCAAGGTATTGTGCCGCCGGAGCGTGCGCGACCTGCGGCTCCCAAGCACGAGTAACTCTGGCTCCGAAGTTCGTCAGTGATCCTGGGTGGAAGAGCGCGTACCGTAGAGTTTGCTGCTGAGCTGCATCTCCGCCCTGCCCTTCTCGGCGTCTCCGGAGCGGCGATACAACTGCCCCAGCTGGTAGTGGAACGCGGCGTTCCCGGGTTCAATCTCAATCGCCTTTAGCATCTGCTCCTGCGCCTCCGGAATCTGTCCCTGCTGCTCCAGCGCGTGGGAAAACTGCTCATGCGCTTTGGAGTTGCCCGGGGCAATCGCGACTGCCTGTGCGAGCAGGGGCAGGGCATCCGCTGTCCGCTGCTGCGTGACGAGGAGTGTGCCGTAGTTCAGGAAGGGCTGCTCGCTTGGGTGCGGGTCCCCCTCCTGCCATGCGAGAGCCTGCCGGTAAGCCGCGGCCGCCTCGGAAGGGTGGTTCTGCGCCTCGTAGACGAGACCAAGGTTGTTCTCCGCCTTAACGAACTTCGGGCGCATTGACTTGGCCATGAGCAGGGCTTTCTCGGCGGCGGTGTAGTCGCCCTGCATCATCCATGCGCGGCCAAGGTCGTACCAAGCCTCGGAGTTCCGGGCATTCTTCTCGACGCTGCGCTCGAGCCAGTGAATCGCATCGGTGTAGTCGTTGAGCAGTACATAATCCATGCCGACGATACGGAGGTCCTCTCCGCTGGGGGGCGAAAGGCTTGCTGCTTTTGTAAACCACTGGAGCGATTCTTTCGGCTGGTTCTCCCGTTGGAGCGTCCGTCCCAGGAGGTACATGGCTTCTGCGGAATCCGCCTTGGCAGCAAGGCATCTGCGCAGGGCAGAGTCGGCGTGAGCGAGATCGTTCGCGGCGAGAAAGGTCTGCGCCTCGGCCAGCAAATTTTGCGCGCCTGCGGAGACGCTGGGCGCCGGGACGTTTGGAAGCTGGATGCGGCTGTCGGCGACTGTTGTCGCCTGTGTCTGTGTGTTGGGCTCGTGCGGCGCAACCGCGGCCTGCACCTGTTCGGCCGGCAACCGTGAGCCGGGGAACAGGGCCAAGGCGATCAGCGTGACGAGGAGGTGCTTCATGGGTGAGTTTCGCGGCCGCATCGCCGACGTTCGGGAGCTATGACCACCTCCACAGTTTATAGTGAATCACCCTCAAGGGATCCGATTCCGGCGCAACGCAGTGCCGCCCTGCGTGCACTCGCCCCCGTGAGCCGGCCTCCCTTTGTGTAGTTGGAGCAGAACGCACCTGGTACGTGGAGAACGGCCATATGGTTTCGGCGAAAGATGGCGCAGGTTGCGAATCGATTGGGACGAGTCCCGGGGTTTGGACCCAAATCAGGTTGCGTTCAGCCGCGGATCCGGACGCCCCGGCGATCGTCAGCCCACATCGATCGTCCGTCAGCTACGGGCAGCTTTCGGAACGAATGGAGGCGCTTTCCCGCCGGCTTCAGCGTGAGGCTGTGGTGTGCGGAAGCACCGTCGCCCTTGTGCTGCCGGAAGGGCCGCATATGCTTACAACGATTCTTGCGGTCAGCAACCACTGGGCTTGCGCTCCGATCAACCCGGCGCTCACGGCGTCGGAGCTCGAGACCTATCTCCGCGAGCTCGCACCTGCCGCCATGCTGGTTGCGCCCGAGTTCGAGGTGGCTCGGGAGACAGGCCTCCGGCTCGGCCTTACGGTACTGGAGGCGCACGAGGAAGATGTGGGGCGGGAGGGGGCGTGGCGATTGCTCGGAAAAGGCGTTACTGGCGTCAGCGGACCTCCGGAGACGGCCATCATCCTGCAAACCTCCGCCACGACGGGACGCAGCAAGCTTGTGGGTCTGAGCCGAGCCAACCTCGAGGCCAGCATTGCGAGTACGAGCAAGGCGCTCCGCTTGACTGAACACGACCGCGTGCTCCTGCTCTCGCCACTATTTCACCTCCAGGGCATACTCTCTGCGATGTCACAGCTTGCGGTGGGCGGGTCTGCGGTGGCGCTCTGTCTCTTTCACCGCGACGAGTTCGTCTGGTGGCTCGACCGGCTGCGGCCCACCTGGTACACCTGCGGCCCAACAATGCATCGTGCCCTGTGTTCACTGCTGGAGGGCATCGCTCCTGAAGCCGCGGGACTGCGTCCGCACTCGATCCGCTTCGTCCGCTCTATCGGTGCTTTCCTCTCACCCGAGCTCGCGGCTCACCTGACCGACGTGCTTGGCGCGCCGGTACTGAACGGGTATGGGATGACTGAGACTGGCGTGGTGACGAGCCTTCCACCGGAATCTGCACTGGCGAAGGCGGAATCCGTCGGCAAGACGATGGGGACGGAGATCCAGGTGCGGGACGGAATGGGACGTGCAGTAGCCGCGGGCGAGGAGGGAGAGATCGTGCTTCGCGGCCCCAACGTCATGGCCGGCTACCTCAACGACCCTGAGGCGAACCGGAGAGCGTTTCAGGAAGGCTGGTTTCGCACGGGGGATCTCGGGCGGCTCGACGTTGACGGCTTCCTTTACATCACCGGCCGGCTTAAAGAGCAGATCAACCGCGGCGGGGAGAAGATCCATCCCATCGAGGTCGACGAGGCGCTCGGTTCTCATCCGGCGGTTGAAGCTGTCGCGGCGTTTGGTGTCAAGCATCCTTCGCTGGGCGAGGACGTGGCCTGTGCCGTTGTTCTGCGTCCTGATGCCCCGCCGGTCTCCGCCGAGGATCTGCGCCGATTCGCCGCAAAGGGTTTAGCGCCCTTCAAGGTTCCGCGAACCGTGTTCTTCGTCTCGGGCATTCCACGCGGAGCCACGGGCAAGCCACAGAGACACTTGCTGGCGGAGCGATTGGAAGCCGATCTCGACTTGGCTCGCAAGGAGAGTCCCTTTGCGGCGATCGAGCCTGCCCTTGGCTCCGCGCCGGGGTTGAGTGCGACCGAGCAGCAGATCCTGACGTTGTGGTGTGAGCTGCTCGATCGGACCGATCTCTCAGCTCAGGAGGACTTCTTCAGCGCAGGGGGAGATTCAATGGGAGCCGTAGCGATGCTCAGCGAGATCGAGCAGATCTGCGGCCTTCGGGCTGTGCTGTCGACCGAAAGCTTCTTCTTCGATCCGACCGTGACGCACCTGGCTGCGATGGTGGAGACACTGCGCCAATGGGAGCAGGCGAACTCTCCGTCAGGGAAGATCGTCGTTCTCCCGGTGCAGGGCGGCATTGGACCGGCGACGACGCATACACAACCTCCGCTATATCTGTTTCCACCCAACTCAAACGACGGAACAGCATTTCGAAAGCTGGCGGGTGCGCTCGGGCCTGAGTGGCCGGTGTCACTGGTGCGCCCGGGACACATGCGGCACCGGCTCACGGCTGACGTGATCGAGCAGGCTTCCAGAGAATCGGCTGAAGCCATTCGCGCCGCACAGCCAGACGGCCTCTACGTTTTGGGCGGCTTCTGCTTCGGCGGACTGATTGCGTATGAGACGGCACGTCTGCTGGAGCTGCAGGGCTGCCGGGTAAAGCTGATTCTGTTCGACACACCAGCGCCGGGCTATCCGCAATTTCTGTGGAACCCGCGACACTTGCGGGAGCACCTCGCGCTGCTGCGGGGTGTTGCCGTTGAGACACGCCGGCCCGGACAGGCGAGGGCCTACGCGGTTCTCGCTCTACGGAAGTTTGCCTGGAATGCCATCCTGCTGCTCAGGCCGCTCTACTCCTCGGTCGCGAGTTGGGGAGCGATCCGGTGGATCGCCGATCGTGCCCAGATGGAGGATCTGCCTTTTTTTCGCTTGCGTCCCACAGGCTTCCCCGTTCTGCACCTCATGGGGGTGGAACGGCCCAACCTGCTCGTGCGCGGCGCATACGCGGGCTGGAAGCAGGTCGCGAGAGGCGACGTAACGGAGTTCGAGCTGCCCGGCAATCACATCACGCTTCTCTCGCCGGGCAACATGCCGCGCCTTGCGGAGAAGATCCGAAGCTGGATGGAAAAGGTGCCGGATCAAACGTGGGAGGGAGAGACGAGACCTGCCTCAGATGGACTCAAGCAGTCCGCGAGCTTCTGAAATGTCGAGGAGTTATGGCGGAAGCGGTGAGATTCGAACTCACGGAACCCTCACAGGTTCGGCGGTTTTCAAGACCGCTGCCTTAAACCACTCGGCCACACTTCCGTAGAGACATGATAGCCGAAGCCCGGGTGTGGCCATACGCCTGAAGCCCTCATTTCGCCTGGAGCCGTCGGGCAGGCACCTCCTGCCTGCAAGACTTCCCCATGCAATAACGATGCTGAGACCGCTCAAACCTGGGCCTATGATGATGAAATTGCATGTGGCCCGGGGGGCAGCCTTCCCGAGCGAACGATAAAGCCCTTCCCCGCGCATTGCGGAGCTCTCTTCAGCGAGCTTCTGTACGATCTCGAGGCGTTCCCCGAACCCCCACCACACCCCCGAGCGTCCAATCGTCACGGCTATGGAAACCAGAAACAGATTGAGCAGCGCCCCCAACCCGAGCACCTTCGACGCGACACTTGCCGCGGCGCGCACGACCATGGTCTTCAGCGAGACGACGCGGCTCGCAATCGACAGCTTCCGCGCTTCCAAGGTCCGCTTCCTTCTGACGATGCTCGGCATGGTGATCGGCTCGGCATCGATCATCCTGGTGGTGACCCTTGGTCTCACGGGAAAGCAGTATGCGCTGTCACTGATTCAGTCCATCGGCCCGAACATGATCGAACTGCAGTTCAATGGCGGATCCAGGGTAGGACCGGACAATACCAGCACGCCCGATTTCATGACGCGCGATGACATGGATGCGGTGGTCGAGGCGGTTCCGGGCATCATCGCGAGCTCACCCATGCTGGAGTTCCACGATCGCATCTCGATGGGTGGCGGCGTTACCAAGGACACGATGCTGCTGGGCGTCTCGCCGCAGTACAAAGACGTCCGGAACCTGGCGATTGACGCGGGCCGCTTCTTCGATGACCAGGACGCCGCGTCCCATACCAAGGTCGCCGTCGTAGTGAAGCCGTTCGCAACGGCACTCTTCGGTTCCGCTCCCAATGCCATAGACCGCACCATTACGGTTCAAGGAATTCCATTCGTAATCATCGGTGTCTTTCACGAGAGTATCGAAACGTTTGGGCAGTCCGAGATCTCCGACCAGACGATCCTTGTACCGTATCCCGTCGCGCGATATTTCACGGGAACTGACACGGTCAAGCAGATCTTCTTCACGGTGCGAGACCGAACGCTGGTGAAGCCGGCTGCCCAGCAGATTTTGGAGATCATCAAATCGCGGCACAGGCCCACCAGTGTCTACACGGCCTTTACTTTGAGCGAGGTACTCAACGTGATGGCGCAGATCGCGAATATGCTCACCATCGTTCTGACGCTCGCGGCGGCGATCACGCTGATCGTCTCGGGCGTGGGCATCATGAACTCGATGCTGGCAAACGTGCAGGCTCGAATTCGTGAGATCGGCATCCGTAAGGCGCTGGGGGCGACAAGTAAGGAGATCCGACTGCAATTTCTCACTGAAGCAGTCTTTCTGTCGCTTTCCGGCGGTCTAGTGGGAACGCTCCTCGGGCTGGCGCTCCCCCTGTCGGTAGGCCTGCTGACCCCTTACAAGATCCCGGTCTCGGGCTGGTCTGCGGTGATCGCGCTCAGCACGTCCGTTCTGGTCGGTGTCCTCTTCGGAACGCTTCCCGCAAACCGTGCCGCGCGCCTTGATCCGGTGGAGACGCTGAAGTACGAGTAGTCGCTACTCCTGCTTGTATTCGGAGTCAAAGGCGGTAGACGCCTGGTTCATCTCCTCGGCGGTAACGGCATGAGGGAAGAGGCTGACTCGGTACTTGAACGTCACACTCTGTCCCTTCTCGAGCGTGTAATCAAAGGCCGCGGCCTTGGGATCGAAGATATGACGACCCAATGGGTTTGCCGCAAACAGCCCGTACCCACGCGCATGCCAGTACGTCGGATACCCCGGGTTGCCGGTGTGGTCGAACATGGCGATTGCGACGGTCTTCCCATCTTTCGTCCCGGTCAGAGTGCACCAGCGCCCGCGCGTTCCCCAGGCATCATCGCCCTTCTTGCCCTCGCTGGTCAGGTACATGCCCGTTGCGCCAGCGCCCGTTGAGCCCTCCACCTTGGTCGTGCGACCTTCTGCGTCAGTGAAGACGCCGCCCTTCTCGTTAGGCGACTCCAGCCAGCGCGCCACGCGCATGCCGAGCAGGCCCTCCTTGTCGTCATGGAAGACGGTCCGGTCAAGCGCTTCAAGGGTCGTGATCCTATCAATCGTTCGCTCCTCGCCGTGACTCGCGAAGATCAGCTTTGTATGTTCTTTGAGGATCGGTGTTCCCTCGCCCGTGGTCCACACGTCCTCGTAAACGAGCTCGCCCTCACTCTGTCCGCTCTTGGTCGACACGATCTTCACATTGCCGACCGTGCCCATCTTGTGACGGTCCTCCGGCTTGATGGCGTCGGAGTTGTTCCAGAAGTCGAAGCCGTTCACGTTGCCGTAGTTGAACCACATCCCGGCGTGGTGCGGGTGATCCGTGCGTTCCCCTGCATGCGGAGTCAGAGGATAGCCACGCGTGACCTCGATCCCGTCCGCAGCCACGATGGGGTCGAGCACGGGTTTCTTCTGCGCAGTGCCCCAGAGGAACGAGGTGAACGGCGTGCCGTCCACGAGGATCTCGACACGCTTTTGAGCGGCGTCCTCTTTCACCTCGACGCCCTGCCGGGGAGCAGCCCAGCCGCTGATGGTCAGACCTCCGATTGCGCCAAGAACCAAGAGACTACGCAAGTGCCTTGCCTCCCGCGAGCACCTTCTGCGCCTTGTCGTCGAACGTCACCTTCTGCCCCGTCTGCATGGCTGCGATGCACATGCAGAGCGCAACCGAGTGGCTATAGCCGGCGTCAATGCTGGCGTTAGGCGTCTTGCGGGAGCGCACGCACTCCATCCAGTTGCGCATATTCGCTGATGTCATAGGGTCGCCCCCCGTGTTGGCGTCATTGGAAACCTTCTCCACATCACCAAGCGAGAAGCTCGGCAGGAGATCTGGTTCCATCTTCATCTCGGCCGCATACTTCGCGTTCAGGCCGCCCTCGGGCGTCACCTTTTGCGTGTCCATGTTGAGCATGCCGCCGTTCGAGTAATAGAGCTCCTTCACGCCCCCAGCCGAGTTTGTCTGGCGCGACGAGTACACCACCTGGAAACCCTTGCTCATGTCATCGAGCGGACCGTAGTCGAACACGGCGGTCAACGTGTCCCAGTTTCTCCGGCCGTCGTGCCACTGGTAAATCCCGCCATTTGCAACCACGCTTCGTGGGTGAGGATATCCGCTGAACCAGTGCACCGTATCGATCTGGTGAACCAGCCACTGATCGGGAATGCCCGACGAGAAAGGCCAGAACAGGCGGAACTCGAGGTACTTGCGCGCGTCGAAGGGCTCATGCGGACGATTCAGGAGGTACCGTTTCCAGTCGGTGTCCTCCTCCTTCAGCAAAGGCACCACGTCAGGGCGGCGCCAGCGTCCAGGCTGGTTAACGTTCCAGGTCATCTCCACCATGTTGATCTCGCCGAACTTGCCGGAACGGATGTATTCGTACGCACGCTGGTAGCTCGGGGTGCTTCTTCGCTGGGTTCCCACCTGCACGATCTTCCCGGTAGACCGCACCGCATCGCGAAACGTAACCGCGTCAGCCATGCCATCGGCCGTTGGCTTCTCGACATACGCATCGCGCCCGGCCTTTACGGCTTCGGTGCCATGGAGCGCATGCTGGAAGTCGGCGGTCGCCACCAGCACAGCGTCCACATCCTTGCGCGCATAGAGTTCATCATTGTTGCGCGCCGTCTCGATCTTCGTGCCACACACCTTCTCTACGTACGCCACACCCTCATCGCGCCTGCGGTTCCAGATATCGGAGACCGCAACGAACTCGAAGTTCATCTCTTTCGCGTGCTGCTGGAAGGAGGGGATCAAGGCCTGTTTCATGCGGTCGCCGCAACCCACGATACCCACACGGACACGATCGTTTGCACCAACAACCGCGGCATAGCTCTTGGCGCTTATCCCCGCTGACGTGGCGGCAAGCGCCGCTCCCCCCAGCTTCACAAACTCTCTTCGACTCGTCTCCCGACCCGTCATCAACACTCCTCCAGGAAGCCGGAACGGACACACTGAACCCGTGCCCAATGTGCGTTTCACCGGCGACGGAAGTGTACAGAGATCAGACCACTTTGTCTCCTATGAATCGATTTCGGTAGAAGAACACGGGTTTCGCAATCACTGAAACTCGAAATCCGCCCTGCCCCGTCTCGTCACCATGCTATTGATATCCTTGCAAACAGAGGTGGGGCAAATGGCAGCGACGCTCAAGGGGATCGGGCTTATCTCGCAAGCGATCGTACGAATTCTGGCAGTGACAGCGGTCTTGGGAGCCATCCCAGCGCTTGCGTGGCAGGATCAATGGCGCAACCTCAGTGGGTCAGTCACCGATGGCCATCATGAGCCGCTCAAGGGCGCAGTCATCCAGGTCCACAATGAGGCCAATGACAGTGTGATGTCCTACATCACCGGGGCCACAGGGCGGTACAGCTTCAAACGCCTCAACGCAAACACCGACTACGTCGTGTCGGCCACATACAAGGGACATAAGTCAAAGGTCAGGCAGCTCAGCCACTTCGACGCGAAGTCGAACAAGGAGATCGACCTCACGATCAAGATGGAGTAGAGGTCGTTCCCTCCTGGCAGCAGCGCTTTTCAATTCCCTGAACTTGATTGACAGTCTCCCGCCTGGGTGCGACCGTTCGTTCTGCTTCTGCCGTCCGAAGCTCGGTCTCCTAGGAGGCGTGTATCCGTCGCGCGATCACCGTCGAGGACATCGCAAACGGCACCTTGCGCTCCGACGCGCTTTCTCCTCTGGAACTCTCCGTAGGCGAGATCCTGCAGGATTATCGATTAGAGCGTGCGGTCGTGCACCACTGTGAGTGACCGCAGCACACGAGACGGCTCCGACTCTTACAAATGGATAGCTGTGGGCGTGATCTGGCTCATCGCGCTCCTGAACTACGCCGATCGGATGACCATATTTTCCGTCTTTCCAGTTCTTCGGAGAGAGATGGGCTTCTCCGATGTCACGCTGGCGTTGCTGGGATCCACGTTCCTTTGGACCTATGCTGTCAGCTCCCCCCTGGGGGGCTATCTGGGAGACCGGTTCTCCCGGCGTCGCGTGATTCTCTTCAGCCTGCTGATCTTCACCCTGATCACGTTTGCTACAGGATTCGCGCAGAATGTAACGCAGATGATCGCCTTAAGATGTCTGCTTGGGCTCTCCGAAGCCGTGTTTCTACCGCCTGCCCTTGCCTACATCGCGAGCTTTCACTCGGAAAGGACGCGGTCCCTGGCCAACAGTCTCGCGCTCACCGGCTTGACCGCCGGGACGGGTGTCGGGAGCTGGTACGGAGGCTTCATGGCCGAACACTTCTCATGGCGCACGGGATTCTTCGGCCTTGGGGCAGCAGGTCTCGCAGTCGCGATCCTGGCGAAGCTCGTGCTTCGGGAAGAGATCCCGGCAGTCACGAATTCAATTGCCGCGGCCTCCGAGCCGATCGGAAGGAAGATCTCCGAAGTGTGGAAGACGCCGACGGCGCGAGCGCTGATCTTTCTGGCGTTCGCCCTCTCTCTCAGCAGTTGGCCCGTTCACTCCTGGCTCCCGACCTATCTCTTCGAGCAGTTCAAACTAAGCCTGACCGAGGCTGGATCGGTGATCAGCATCTATGCCGCCCTTCCTGCCTTGGCAGGGGGCATCGCCGGTGGTCTACTCGCGGACCGTTGGACGAGACACGACGCACGGGGGAGGATTGCTGTGCAGGTGATCGCGCTGGGAGTTCTCGCCCCCACTCTTCTCGCTCTCGGCTTCATGGGATCAGCACGCGCAGTTGCTTTCGACCTGCTGGTCTACTCTGTCGCTCGTGGACTGCTCGAGTGCAACTCGATGCCTCTCTTCTGTTCCGTTCTGCCCTCTAACCGATGGTCGATGGCCTACGGCATCTATAACTTCGCTGGCACCCTGGCAGGGAGCCTGGGCATCTTCTTTGTCGGTCTCGAGAAGAGTAGCTGGGGAATCGGGCACACTCTTTCCACAATGTCGATTCTGCTGGTTGCCGCCTTCTTCGTGATGGCGTACACGATGCTGCGCCACCTGCGAACTGACATCGCACTGCAGACGTCAGAGAATGAGCGAGTCGTGGCCGCCATCTCTGGCCCCTCCTCCACCTGAAAGGTTCTATAACTTGAACGCTGTTGACAGCTCTCGACGCCACTCTCTAAAAGAGGTTCACGACGGCGAGTCTTCAAGATCGCGAAAGCCCGCATTCAACACGGCGAAAGGTAAAGATGAACCGTGAGCACCTGATCGGAAACCTCAACGCCGCTGGAAAGCAGACCACATCCTGGGAGAGCCCGGACGGCAGCCGCGTCCTCGTGATGCCTTATGGAGGCCGCGTGCTTGGGCTTTACTCACCCGATCAGGAGACGAACTTCCTCTGGACGCATGCGGCTCTTGAGAAAGCGTCCACGGCGCAATCGTTCTACCGGAGCTCCGAGTGGCATAACTCAGGGGGCGACCGGACATGGCTTGCGCCTGAGATCGACCTCTTCTTTCCTGATTACCCTGACCTGGGCCGATATTGGCAGCAGAGGGCGCTTGACCCAGGCCATTACACCATCTCGCAGGAAGGAAGCGCGTTTCGCTGGGGCACCTCCGCCGAGCTGACGCTGTCGCGAACGAAGCAGCGAGTCGCGATGGAGCTAAACAAGACTCTCCATCCTGCCCTGAACCCCCTTCGCTACGACCCGGTGGATGGATTGCAGGAGCTTCAGTTCGCAGGCTACTCCCTCACAACCAGTCTTCGGTTAGTTGGGGATACCCTGCCGAAGCAGATAGGCCTGTGGCAGTTATTGCAGATGCCGCATGGCGGCGAGATGATGGTGCCGACATCCGCCGGCACGCAACCCAAGATCTACATGGGCAGCATCAGCGCGGAGGATCTCACTGTTGAGCCGCAGCTCGTACGCTACAGGATGCGAGCTGCCGGGGAACACAAGCTCGGCATACGCGCAGCGGTTTTGACCGGCAGATCCGGCTACCTTTGGCTTCAAGGTTCAGAGGCCTCTCTCGTCATTCGAAACTTCACGGTGAACCCCTCTGGAGAGTACGTCGATGTCCCAGGGACCGAACCGGACAACGTTGGGTTTGCCTTTCAAGCCTGCAACGTGAACAGTCGCCTCGGTGCATTCAGCGAGATGGAATATCACGTGCCAGCCATCGGTTCACACTCCGGGGTGTATCTCTCCACGGATGAATCGCAGGTCTGGGCCTTCCGTGGTCCGGAGAACGTGGTGAGATCGGTTGCGCGGCGTCTGCTCTCTCCGATAGCTTGATCACTCCAGGCCTGAGTGAATCGTATGCCGTTCCACCGACTCAAACGATCGCTGTTGACGCGACCTGAAAGCTCTTCTGCGGAGTCAACCGCGATCAGATGCGGGGAGCTCCTGCAGCTGACGGCCTTGTGCCTCGTCCTTCTATCCGCGGCCGCATCCGCTCGTGCGCAATCCAACACGGCCGTCCCGGTCCGAGTCGCAGACGCAGTCTGCGGCAAGTGCCACGAGTCGATCCTCCAAAGCTATCTCAAAACTCCGATGGCCAACGCGAGCGGCTCGGCGACAGATCGTCTCATCCCCGGCTCCTACAGTCACCCGCTCTCGGGAGCTGAATATGCGGTGAGCAGGAACGGCGATGGAGCCGTCCTGAGCTACCGACTTCATGATCCAGAGCCTGTAAGTGGCTCTGAGCGGCTGCGGTATTTTCTAGGCTCAGGTCATCTGGGCCTCACATATCTCTACGAGCAGAACAACTATTGGTTCGAGTCACCGATCGCTTACTACGATGCGCTGAAGGCCTACTCCATGAAGCCAGGTCTCGAACGAGATCGCACCGCGACAGCAGCACTTCCTCTGCACCCGGCATGCTTACGATGCCACATGAGCGGCGTACAGAAGACGGCCGAAGGCAGCGACAACCTCTATCCGCAGGGTCCTTTCCGAGAGGTTGGTATCACATGTGAGAGCTGCCACGGGGACACGCATGAGCACGTCTCTTCAGGCGGCAAGATCCTCCCGGTCAACCCGCTGAAACTCACACCGGAGAAACGCGACAGCGTTTGCATCGTGTGCCACCTCGAAGGCGATACCAGTGTGGAACGTCGGGGCCGCAATGTTCTCGACTTCAAGCCCGGAGAGGACATCTCTGACTATCTCTCCTTCTATATGTACTCCGGAGAGAACACGACACGGCGCGCAGTAAGCGAGATCGAGCAGTTCCGCTCAAGCCGCTGCAAACTGGTGACGGGACCGGGCATGTCGTGCTCCACCTGCCACAATCCTCACCTGAGTCCGGCGGCCGCCGAACGCCCTTCTTTCTATCGTTCGAAGTGCCTCACCTGCCACGTCGAGACCAAGCTGAGCCGCCCCGTTCACAACGTAGCTGATGCGGATTGTGTTGGCTGCCACATGCCGAAGACCGGTGCTCAGAACGTCCCACACGTAGCCTGGACCGATCACCGGATCCGGCGTCGACCTGCGGAGGCCGACCTCCTTCTTACCACAATGCCCTCGAGGATCACGGAAAGTGCTGAGCTCGTACCCATCCTGCGCACAGATGAGAACGGCACACGCGACCTGGGGCTGGCCTACACCAATCTTGCCACGGGTGGCATTGCTGCTGCGCGCGAAAAGGCCTGGACGCTGCTGAAGGAGGCAGAAAGCGCTGGCGGGACCGCGGATGTGGCTCTCCTGAGAGCCCTCGGGCTGCTCGCCCAGGCCAAGGGCGATCGTGCCGCGGCCGGGGCCTACTATCGCTCGGCACTGAAGGTCGATCCAAACAACCTGATCGTGAGGACAAACCTCGGTGCGCTCCTGGCGTACTCCGGCGACCTTGAAGCAGCGGCGGACCTTTGGAGGCGATCCTTCGAGGTCAACCGAGACGTGCCGAGCCTGGGCCAGAACCTTGCGATCATTGAATGTGGACTCGGCAACGGGAAGAGAGCAAACGACATCCTCGCAGACGTGCTTGCATATAATCCTGGGCTCTCGCCTGTGCGTAAGCTCCAGGAGCAAATCGCGACCGGGCAGAGGCCCTGTGAGAGGCGACCCTAGGATTTCAGCAGGTAAGTAGATCTACCAGTCGCGAGAGTAGCCGGCAGTCCATCCGCCATCCACCACAAGGACGTGTCCTGTAACGTACTTCGCATCGTCAGAGGCAAGATAGAGTGCCGCATTGGCGATATCGTCCGTATCGCCCGGCCTCGCAAGCGGGATATGGCTCAGAAGGCTGTCAGCCTTCTCCTTCGTCTCGGGGCTGTAAAAGATCGACTTGGTGCCCTCGGTAAGAATCGAACCCGGAGCAATGGCGTTGACACGTATGCCGTATCTGCCGATCTCCAATGCTTGCGAACGTGTGAAATTGATCACCCCCGCCTTGGCCGCAGTGAAAGCACACTGGAGCCGGGCAGGCACGACCCCCAGGACGGAACTGATGTTGATGATCGATCCCTTTCCGCGCCGCACCATCCCCGCCGAGACAGCACGAGAGCAGTGAAAGACGCCGTTCAGGTCGATGTCAATAATCCGGTGCCAGTCCGCATCCTTGAACTCGTGGATCGGAGCACGCTCCTTTCCAACGTTCACTCCTGCGTTGTTGATGAGAATGTCGATCGGCCCCAGGCTGCCCTCAATCGTCGGGATCATTGCATTGATCGACTCTGCGCTGGAAACGTCTCCTTGAAAGAACACGCCCGTACCGCCGTTCTCGCGGATCTCCTCGCATGTCTCTTCGCCTTGCCGCACATCATTCACGGCCACGATCGCCCCGTTCTTTGCGAGCGCGACAGCAATGGATCGACCAATACCCCCCGCTGCTCCGGTCACCAGTGCGATACGTCCTTGGAGATCGACCTGCATACTGCTCCTTGGTAATAGCCGCGAGCGATCGCCTGCTTCAGAGTGCTTTGACTGCGTTGGTCAAACGACCTACGCCATCGATCTCGACCGTAACCGAATCGCCATCCCGGAGGAACACGGGCGGTTTCTGAGCGAAGCCCACCCCGTTCGGTGTGCCAGTCGTGATCACATCGCCAGGATTGAGAGTTACTCCTCGGCTGATATACGCGATCAGCTCTTTCACGGTGAAGATCATCTTGCTCGTGTTCGAGTTCTGAAGCAGCCGGCCATTCACAGAGCAGCGAATCGGAAGCACCTGAGGGTCGGCAATCTCGTCCTTTGTGACGATGTATGGCCCGAAAGGACCAAAGGTGTCCTGACTCTTCGCCCGCACCCACTGGCCATCGGCACGCTGAAAATCCCGCGCGCTCACATCGTTCATGCAGGCATACCCAGCAACATAATCGAGAGCCTCCGCCTCAGGGACACCGCGGCACCGTCGGCCGATGATCACGGCGAGCTCAGCCTCGTAATCGACCTCCTCGGTATCCGGCGGCAGCACAATCGGATCATCGGGCCCGCTCGCCGCGCCCGTCCACTTCGCAAAAAGAACCGGCTGCGTCGGCAGCGCGATGTTGCTCTCCTCGGCGTGATCCTTATAGTTCAGCCCGACGCAGATAATGTTGAGCGGAAGGAAAGGACGCGCAATGCGGACACTTGCTTCGGGACGGAGCAACGAAGCAACATCCGGCCGCCGAACAACATCCTCCAGGCGCGCCCGGAGGGTATCAAGACCGTTCTCAACGGTGATCACCTCCTGGAGGTTCGCAGGGACCTCGCCTCGATTGTGCGTGTCGCGTTCCGCGATGTCCTCGAAGAGCAGGATGCCTTCATCGAGCTTCGCGGCAAGTCGCGGACCGCCGGGCGTAACGACCGATAGCAATTTCACGAGAACTCCTCCATATGAGATCTTATCCATCCACGCGGGGCTAAAGGGCAGAGGGCCAGACGAGAGCGCCTTCCGGGCGTTTGCCTTCAAGAAAGTCCCGCGCCGCCTCCGCGGCTTTCGTCTGAAGCGCATCCACTGCGCGGATCGAGACAGAGGCTGCATGGCTGGTCAGGATGACATTGGAAAGTGTACGCAGAGTGCTGGTCACGGGCAACGGCTCTTGCTCAAACACGTCCAGGCCAGCGCCCGAGACCTGTCCTGTCTGAAGTCCGTCGATAAGAGCCTGCTCCTCGATGATCGGTCCACGCGACGTATTGATCACGATTACCCCGCGCTTCATCTTCGCGATCGCGCTGCCGTTCACAAGGTGTGTCGTCGAGGGGACCAGGGGGCAATGGAGAGAGATGACGTCCGCGGTCGCGAGCATGGTTTCGAAGTCGACCTGCTGCACACCGTGTGCAGCGAACTCCGAAGCCTTCATGAAGGGATCCACCGCAACGACTTGAAACCCGAATGGCTGCGCCTTTTGAGCTACCCTGCGGGCGATAGCCCCGAAGCCGACCAGACCGAGAACAAGATCGCTGATGGAGGCGATAGGCAGAAGAGGCCCGATCCCCCATTCTCCGTGCGCGATCCGGTAGTGATCCTGCGGGATGCGTCTGCACAAGCTAAGCGCCATCGTGACAGCGTGCGTCGATACCTCGTCAAGACAGTACGTGGGGACGTTAGCAACGCAGATGCGAAGATCCTTGGCTGCGTCCAGATCGATGTTGTTCACTCCGATCCCATACCGGATCACGCATTTCAAACGTGGTAGGGACTCCATCACCCGCCTCGTGATCGGGGCCCATTGCACGAGCAGGACCTCCGCTTCGCCACACCTTTCGATCACATCCTCTTCCGTGACGCAGATGGGTTGTATCTCCTGCAATCTGAGTCCGGCAGCTGCCGTGACATTTTTCTGAAGGTCGATAGAAGGGAAGGAATGATCGCTAATCGTGACTGTTTGCATAGTGGGGATCCTGCACGTCCTCGAGCAGAGTAAGGGAGGGATGAGCTTTATTCCCAGTTCGTTCGATTAGCTGAAAGCGCTCGACTGGAGGTGACACGTCGTCAGAAGTACAATCCTTGAACGCAGCTCGGAAGTTAGCCCAGGGCCGCGAGAGGACCTCCTTACGTCCTCACGCTGATCTGTGAAAGATCCACTCCTCGCCGGGCTTCAGCAACACCGCTTTTGTCTCAGGCGCGAGCTCGGAGCATCTGCTTAGAAAGCGTCCGGGATCGCCATTCTGCTCCACAAACATCCAGAAGTGCGTGGGCAGAACGACCTCAGGCTTCGCCAGCGCGGTAAGCGCGGCTGCTTCGTCCGCGTTCATGTTTCCGAAGACACCGTTGATGCAGGGCAGCAGGATGTCGGGTTCAAGTTCCAACGCGGGGCGGAACTCTTCCGGACGGTAGGCAGTGTCGCCCGTGTGGTACACGCGTACGCCGTCGAAATCGAGAACAACACCGAGAGCGTCTGGCGCAAGTTCTCCATGATCGGCATAAACGGCGTGAACTGTTGTCGATCCGATCCGCACTGACTTGCCTTCCTCAAGAAGGTGGCAGCGATCGGCTGGGATACCGAGCTTTTCAAACTCTTTCATGCACTCGATCGGACCGGCGAAGTGCGTTGCAGAACTCTTCGCCAGGATCGGGAGTGCATCGGTATCCATGTGGTCCAGGTGCTCATGGGTACAGAGAATCAGGTCGGCGACAACATCCTCGACTCGGATGGGGCATGGCATCATGCGCTTGAATCCGATCACCCGTTCCACGACATCGGTGAAGTAAGGGTCCACGTAGACCACGTGTCCGCTGCTGCTCTTGAAAACGAAGCCCGCTTGTGACAGCCAGAAAAGCGCAAGCTGGTTCGTTTGTGGTGTTGATTCCCGGATCAGCTTTGCGAGATCGACCATGCGAGATGACCTACTGCCTTCCGCTGTTTTGCCAGAGTAACTGGTATGGACTTTCAACTACCTCGGCGATGCGTTCCAGAAAGAGCGCAGCGGCCGCGCCATCGGCTACCCGGTGATCGACTGAAAGGGTAAGGAACATCGTGGGTTTGACTACGATTGTCTTGTCGACCCAAGGGCGATCACGCACGGCACCAATAGCGAGAATATACGTCTGCCCCGGGGTGATGATCCCCTGGAAGCGATCGACGCGATACATCCCGAGATTGCTTAGCGTCCCGGAAGCCGCGCCAAGGTCCTCATAGGCAAGCCGCCCTTGCCGGGCCCTTGCCGTCAGCTCTGATCGGCACCGTGCGACCTCATCCAGGGCCTTCCGGTCGACAGCCTTGAGCACCGGTGCGACAACACCTCGATCCGTAGCCACAGCGAGTCCAATACCGAGATCAGGATCCCGGCGCAAAGCCCCATCGTTCCAGACAGTATTCATCTCCGGCGTGCGTGCGACGGCCAGCGCTAAGGCTTTGAGCAGAAGATCCGTGTACGTCAGCTTTGTGCCGGCCTCGCGTTGTAGGGGCTCCTTCAGGCTCTCGTAGAGTGACACCAGGTTCTCGGCGTTCACCTCAAGCGAGACAGAAAAGGCGGGGATAGTCGTGATGCTCTCGACCATGCGATCGGCAATAATCTGACGTCGCCTGATATCCGGATCGGTTGACGATGCGTGCGCCGGCGGAGCCTCTGGCGGAGGTAGTGTGACACGGCTCGGAGAAGTCCGCTGCACGTCCGCCACATTGATGCGGCCGCGCGTTCCGCTGCCCTTCACGCTTGCAAGATCGATCGCTAGCTCTGCTGCGATCCGCTTTGCGCGAGGCGAGGCGATGATGCGCCCATCCTCTCTTCCGGTATCGGACGGAGCCGGGAACCCTGCAATGAACTCCGTCTTCTTCTCTACGCTCGGTAGAGGATCCAGCGTCGCCGCAGGTAGGTCTGCCGGAGAGTCTTCTTCGAGGGCCAGAATGGTGTCAGGTTCCTCCCCTGCCTTTCGGAGATAGGCGAGGGGCGTGCCTACGGGCACTGTCGTCCCGGGCTCGACCAGGATCTGCTCAAGCGTGCCATCCTCCGGAGCCTCGACGTCCATGTCCACTTTGTCCGTAGAGATGACGAGCACGATCTCGTCCTTCTGCACTGTTTCGCCAGGCTTCTTCTGCCACGAGCTCACCGTACCTTCTGTCATCGTGAGCCCAAGCTGCGGCATGGCGATTGTGACGCTCATCGGTCGACCTCTCCTGCTATCTGGCTGGCCAGGCGCTGAACACAACCCGGTGGTTCAACGCGAACGGTTCTAGACTCGGCTCCCGAGGAGCATCGACACCTCGTCAACGATGCGCTCCACCGAGGGGACGAGAAACGAATCTGTGGAAGGGCTGAAACTGTGCGGAGTAGGTCGAGTGCAGATTCGCAACACCGGCGCGTCAAGATCATAGAGACCCTCGCTGGCAGCTATGGCCGCCACCTCAGCGGCGACACCGCACGTTGCGTAAGCCTCATCCACAACGGCGAGACGGCCGGTCTTCGCTAAGGAGGATAGAATCGTCTCCTTATCCAGCGGAACCAGGGTGCGGAGATCGATCACCTCGGCGGAGACGCCGGCCTCTGCAAGCCTTTCAGCTGCTTCAAGCGAGCGGTGCAGCATCATGCCCAGCGTAACGATGGTCACGTCCGTACCGGTGCGAGCGATGGCGGCCCGGCCAAATGGAAGGAGATACTCCTCAACCGGAACCGGGCCTTTGGTGTTGTAAAGTCCCTTGTGTTCAATAAAGATGACCGGGTTCTCGTCTCGCAGCGCTGTTTTGATCAGGCCCTTCACATCGTATGGTGTGGAAGGCACCGCCACCTTGAGCCCGGGGATATGCGCGAAGAAGGACCAGAAGGTGTGAGAGTGGTGGGGCCCTGTGCTTCGGACACCCCCGCCGGCAGCCCTCAACATCATAGGGACCTTATACCTGCCGTTCGAAATGTAGTGGATCGTCGATGCTTGTTGCACGATCTCACCCATCGCTTCCAGCGTGAAATCCATGAAGACGATATCGATGATCGGGTGGCTTCCCGCGAGTGCAGCGCCAACACCAAAGCCGGTCTGTGCGCGTTCGGCAATCGGGGTGTCTCGCACTCTCTGCTCCCCGAACTCGTCCCAAAGGCCGCGGCTTTGTTGAAAATTACCGCCGCGCGGCCCGATACCCTGACCGATGTAGAAGATGTCCGGATTGCGCCGCATCTCTTCACGAACACCCTCCACACCTGCTTGTGCATACGTGAGAATGCGCTGACTGCCTGCTGGAGCTTCGACCGACGAGGCTGGAATTACCGTTGCGTTTGGCATCATTCTTTCCCTGAGCCTTACTCGGCAGGTGTGTAGAAGACGTGGTCCATCGCGGACTCCACGGCTTCCGTGGAACTCGCCAGAGCGAACTCAGCTGCATCGTCGATCTCCGCTCTTACTTCGGCATCGACCCGTTTGAAATCCTCGTCTGACAGCACGCCGCTCTGAACAGCATCAGTCCGGAGTTTCAGGATCGGGTCCCTTCGCTTCCACTCTGCGATCTCTTCCTTGGTTCGATAGGCGACGCCGGGATCGCCCTCGTGATGCCCAAACCAGCGATACGTGAGGCATTCGATCAGGGTTGGACCGCCGCCCTCACGAGCTCGACGAATCGCGATCCCTGCCTGCTCATAAACCTCAAGCGCGTTGTTACCATCCACTTGGACACCCGGTATGGAATAAGCGGCAGCACGGCTCGCGACATTCGTATTCTTGGTCGCCTTCGAAAACGGCATCTCCGTCGCGTAGAGATTGTTCTCGCAGACGAAGATCACCGGAACGTCCCAGGCAGCAGCCATGTTCAGGCCTTCATGGAAGGCGCCGTTATTTGAGCCTCCGTCACCAAAGAAGGCGACCGCCACCTGATCCGTTCCCCTGATCTTTGCGCTAAGAGCCGCGCCGGCCGCGATCAGGATTCCTGGCGGCACCACCCCGTTTGATCCGAGAAAGCCTACCGAAGGATCGTAAAGGTGCATCGTTCCCCCGCGCCCACCCGAGCAGCCGGTCGTCACACCAAGAAGCTCAGCCATCGCGTCGCGGGTCGGCACCCCTTTCGCCAGAGCATGGCCATGCCCGCGGTGGGTGCTCGCAACATAATCGTCCTTCCGAAGCTGCTCACAGATGCCGGAGGCGATGGCCTCCTGACCGATATACACGTGAATGAAACCGGGCATCCGGCCGCTCCGGAAGACCTCCTTGGCCTTCAGTTCGAACTCCCGGATAACGAGCATCTTCCGATACAACGACAACAGCACGTCCGGAGAATACGTTCCGCTGCGTGCTGTCTCTGCTGTGGACTGCACTTTCATCACGACCCCTGTCCCGTGCTTAGTCAACAAAAGCTGAACACTAATCCCTGCAGGTGAACTGCTATACAGTCCACTAAGTCAGGTCGAGAAATAGTTCGAAAATCCGATGACGACGATTGCAAGTACCAGAAGTCCGATGCCCGCGGCGAACGGCCTGTACGTCTTGGGCGTCATCAGGCGCCACTCTCCAGTCATCAAGCCCGCGGCCTGACCGCTGACGATCATCGTGATCATGAAGACAGCAAACCCGATAGAAACTCCCAGGCTGCCAAGAAAAGTCGTACCGCTGCTATACAGAGCGATCCCTGCCATCCACAGGCACGCGGCTGCGACGGGGTTGAAGAACTCCCGAGCTCCGGCACCGAAGTTCCCCCAGGTCTTGTTCTTGGAGATCAGGTACATGGCATACCCGATGTTGGCGATCGATCCACCAAGCAGTGCAAGCGGCCAGACGGCAAAGGGCGCCCAGGACGCCTGCCCACCGAATTGTTCGGCCACCTTCATGATGTTGCTGCCGTAAGCCAGCGCCACGTTCAGCAATGCGGCCAGAACTCCCGATACGACGGCAATACCGATCGTAAGGAGATACGCCGAGCTCGAATAAGAGGATTGCCTCATGGCAGCTTCCTTCTGATCGAACCCCGCGCCTGCGCCTCGCATTCTCGCTTCAATCTCCCGGTGATACCCACTCCATCCGCAGTAGCCCGCACCGACCAGCATCATGAGGACGCCAAGCAAAATCAGCAGGCCGCTCGTCTGAAAAAGCGCCTGCCGGTGCAGAGTGATCAACGGGATCATCGTGCCGAAGCCGGCTCCCACGCCATTCAGCACCGCCCCCGCGACTGCCAGTCCGAGCCGATGAACACAGATGCCTGCGCCCAACTGGGCGAATCCCCACAGGACGCCAAGAAGAAATGGGCGGAGCAACTCGCGCGAGTCAAGGGACGCGTACACACTGTTGAGATGAGGAAGCATCACGTACGCCAAACCGAAGGGCACGACGATCAGGGACGTGATGGAGTACACCAGCCAGAAGTTCTCCCACTTCCACAGCCTCGCCCACTTGAGCGGCCACATGCTCACGCCGACGCTCGTGCCCGCGATCAGTGTCAAAAAGAAACCTGCTAGAGTCCGCACACAACCTCGCTACTCACGTAATGCCGCTTCGGAACACCCTCGCGGAGCCTCATCTTACACATCGGTCCTTGTGCTAACCGGAAGCTGCTGCTCGCTCAACAGATCGATTCAGCTTACGTCCGCAGGTTCTCTCTCCCAAGGTGTCGTGCATCGCGCACCGTGAGGGTCGCGCGACGATGTACACCTTTTAGGGCTGCTCGGCTTGGGTGTCAATTCATTTCAGCCCATTGAACATACCCGTCACGCGCTTACAGGAGCGGACCTCTTGCTGTAAAGTGAGTCACGGTTTACGCAGTTTCAAATCCGTATCTAGAAGCGTCCTAAATGAGATAAGTCAAGCCACAAGTTGCAACATCGTGGTGAGTTACAAATCTAGGTCCTGCTTTCAATCGAGGAAGTTCTGAGTTATGGAAGAGTCATTGGTAGATCGGGTGGCCAGGAAAGACGTAGCTGCTGGGCACGTCTCATGCTGGTGGCTGGGTGGTTCCGGCTTTATCTTCAAGACTCCCGCGAATACTGTCCTCTACCTGGATCCATATCTTTCGGATTCGGTGAAGGGAATCTTTGGTGTCGACCGTGCATTTGCACCGCCCGTCTCTCCCGAGCAGGTACGCACAGACGCCGTCATCTCCACGCACTGGCATGAGGACCATCTCGATCCGGGAACCATTCCGGCAGTTGCGCGGGAAAATCCGGCAGCGAAGTTCATCATGCCTCCTAGCGCGACCTCACATGCGCTTAGCTGGCGATTGAATCGATCACAGGTCACGGGTCTGACCTATGGCAACACGATCCAAGTCAAAGATGTCACCGTAGAAGCCACGCCGGCTCGGCATGAGGCCGGCATCCCCGGCTGGGAGGTTCCCGACGCAATGGGCGTCCTTCTCCGCGTGGGGGAACTCACTATCTATCATTGCGGCGATACAGAGTACGATGTGCGCCTCCGCCGCTTGAAGTCGCGGGGGCCGCACGTCGCTCTCCTTTGCATCAACGGAATCAGCGGCAACATGAACGCCCACGAGGCGGCTATGCTTGCCTGGCAACTTGGCGCTGGCACGGTGATCCCGATCCACCACTTCTTATGGGCCACAAACAGCGGAACACCCGAAGAGACGCTTGATCCTGAACTCTTCAAGTCAACATACGAGCGACTCGGTGGAACCGGACGGGCAATCCTTCCTGAGGTCGGAGCAGAGATAGACTTGAGCGCTTAGTTCGCAGTGTGGTCAGCCGGTGAGAAAGGCTCCTGAGGTTGCGCATGCGACGAGAACGGATGAAAGGTTGACGTATGAGTGCTCTGGCACTGGAAGGCAGCAGGGTTCTTGTCACGGGCTCAGATACCGGGATAGGACGCGAGATCGCACTTGAGTTCGCCAGGCAGGGTGCTGACGTCATCGTTCACTACTGCCATCATGAGGACGGTGCTCGCACCGCAGCAGAACAGATCCAGGCTATGGGCAGAAGGGCCGAGGTCTTCTATGCCGATTTCGATGACCTGAACCAGGCGGTCTCGCTGGGAGAGCAGGCGATGGAGGCGTTCGGCTCAATCAACTGTCTTGTAAACAACGCCGGGATCACTTTCAACAGTCCTTTTCTCGAGGTCCAACCTGCCCAATTCGACAAGCTCTTCAACGTCAACTTCCGTGCTCAGTACTTTCTCACGCAGCACATAGTTGCGAACATGATCGCTCACGGCGGAGGAACGATCTGCAACATCTCCTCCATACACGGGCAGCAGGGTGCCCCGGAGCACTCCGCCTACGCCGCGACGAAGGGAGCGATCATCGCTTACACGCGATCTCTCGCCGTGGAGCTTGCGCATCGCGGCATCCGAGTCAATGCAATCGCCCCCGGTTGGGTGACGGTCGAGAATTACCACAAGGCAATCCCCGGCTTCAGCGAAGAGCAGGCTAAGAAAGATGCCTACAATGCTGTGCCGGTAGCGCGCTTCGGCAACCCAATCGACGTCGCCCGCCTGGCAGCATTTATCTGCTCGGAGAACGCCAGCTTCCTCGTCGGTCAGACGATCTCACTCGACGGTGGCACGACGGCACTGATGTCTCTGATCTCCGACTTCCGAAGCGTCTCCCCGGCAAAGTTCGGCGCCGAGTATCTCCGATAGTTCTCAATCCTGCGTGAGTTCACCCGATCTCAGTTCCACGATCTGCAGAGGACATATGTCGAGGCGAATCAAAGTCGAGAAGTTAACGCAATTCTGCGTCCAGGTGCTGACACAAACCGGGCTGCGCGCCGAAGACGCGCGCACCGTGGCAGAGGTGCTGGTGATGACGGACACCTGGGGAACGTTCTCGCACGGAACAGGCGCTCTGCTGAACTACACCCGCTCCATCAGGGCCGGAGGAATGGCTCGCACCGCCACGCCAGAGATCGTGTCGGAGGGCGCGACCTGGGCCATTCTCGACGCTCATTCAGGCATGGGAATGCCGAGCTCTTGCAAGGCGATGGATCTTGCGATCCAGAAGGCGCGGACGTCAACGATTGCATGGACAGGAGTCCGCAACAGCAACCACTTCGGTGCGGCCGGTTACTACGCCAACATGGCCGCAAGCAAGGACATGATCGGGATCGCCATGAGCAGCGCCGATCCCAACATGACCATACCCGGATCGAGAGGACACACAATCGGCAACAATCCACTCGCCTATGCGGTGCCCACAGGAGACGATCGGCCGATCCTCCTCGATATCGCACTGAGTGCGGTTGCCTGGGGCAAGATCATGGCTTTGAAGAAACAGGGTCAGGCGATTCCCCCAAACTGGATCACCAGCGCGACCGGCACGCCCACGCAGGATCTGGATCAATGGCCCGCAACAGGCTCAATGATGCCGATGGCCGGACACAAAGGCTACGGTCTTGCAGTGTTGGTTGAGGTGTTAGCAGGGCTGCTTACGGGAGCAGGTCTGCTGGACGAGATGACCAGCTGGGTCATGTCTCCGGAGAAGAGCGCGCATCTTGGCCATGCCTTCATCGCGATCAATATCGGCGACATCATCCCCCTTGAGAGCTTCTATCCGCGTGCAGCCAGCATGGTAGCCCGGATCCAGAGCTCACCGAAAGCGGAGGGTTCCGATCGCGTCTATCTGCCAGGCGAGATCGAATGGGGAAAGCGCGCCGAAGCACTCGAGATAGGGATAGCACTTCCGGAGCTGGTCTTCGAGACGCTGGCACAAGCTGCCATAGAGACCGGCGTCAGTCCTGCCTTATTGAACTAGCAGAGAAAGGTTCTATCTTGCGACGTCGTAAGTTCTTACAACTGGCAGGGAGGGCGAGTGCGGCCGTCGTAGTCGGCGGCTCGGCAGCAGCCGAGAAGCTGGGTCGAGGACCCCTCTCCGGTCTGCTCCCCTCAACAGCCGGGCAGAGATCCCGAAGCGATCCTTCCACCGTCCTTCCGCTGAACACCGGCTGGATGATCGCAAAAGATCCCGGCAACATCGGTAAGGCCCAGGGCTGGGCGAAGGCAGTCCAGACGGGTGCCGCTTCGATACGCGTGCCTTCCATTCTTCAGGAGATCTATCCCGCGTACCATGGGGTCGCATGGTACTGGCTGCACTTTGGCGCAGAGCCAAATCCCTATGCGGGTGGCTCGGCGTTGATTCGATTTCAGGCCGTGGATTACCTGGCCGAGGTTTGGCTGAACGGCAGCTATCTTGGCCTGCATGAAGGCGGCGAGACGCCCTTTGTCTCTGACGCGACATCGGTCCTGGCGAGCGGGGAGGAAAAGAACCTCCTGGCCGTCCGCGTACTCAACCCCATCGATCAGCCCATCGACGGCATCGTCCTTGCAGAGACACCTCATCGCAACAAGTTTGTGAAGATCGCCAACGGTGCGCTCCCGGACTTTGGCGGCATCATCGCTCCCGTCGAGCTGGTCTTCTGCCCCGCAGTTCGCATCGAGGACATCTATATTCGCCCCGACTGGAAGACAGGCGACGTGCAGGTCAGGACGACACTGCACAGCACGCTCAAGCATCCCGCCGAAGCGCAGCTGCACATAAGCATCACGCGACAGGGAGGCAGTCAGACCCTGCAAACGCACATCACTTCGTTACGCGCCCAGCCTGGCGAGACCGCCTCCTCCGCGGACCTCCTGATCACGAACCATGAGCTGTGGGAGCTCGATAACCCGTGCCTCTACCGCATCGACGTCCGCGTGCAAGCCTCGGGTGTCGACGGGGCTCACGAGGTGTCCAGGAGATTCGGCTTCCGGGACTTTCGCGTGACGAGGGGCTACTTCCGCCTGAACGACCGGCGCATCTTTCTGAAGTGCACGCACACAGGCAATCACGTTCCATTCGGGCAGGTGGTGCCTCCGGTCGGCGCAGCAGACCTGCTCCGCAAAGATCTGCTCTACGCGAAAGCATCTGGCTTCAACACCGTGCGCTTCATCTCCGGGGTAGCGTATCCCTACGAGCTTGATATCTGCGACGAGTTGGGTCTGCTCGTCTACGAGGAGTCCTCGGGTAGTTGGCTCCTCAAGGACTCTCCAAACATGAAGGTGCGTTACGAGAGATCCCTCCGCGAGATGATCCTCCGTGACCGCAATCACCCTTCACTTGCCATCTGGGGAACCCTGAACGAGACGGAGGACGGCGCGGTGTACCGAGAGGCTGTCTCTGCTCTGGCGCTGGTCCGGTCACTAGACGACACAAGGCTGGTGCTGCTCTCAAGCGGCCGGTTCGACGGCAACATAAGCGTCGGATCGGTCAGCAATCCCGGCAGCTCCACCTGGGAGTACGAGTGGGGAAAGGAGGCGCCAGGTGCCGAGCGCGTCGCCATGAAGTACCCCACGGGAATAGGGGCGGGAGACTTCCACCTCTACCCCAACGTCCCCCAAACTCCGGAAGTCAATCACCTCATCCGCACACTGGGCGAAGTCGGCCGTCCGGTCTTTCTCTCCGAATACGGCATCGGCAGCATGATGGATGTCATCCACGAGTGCCGGATGTACGAACAACACGGAATTCCCGACTACGCCGAAGATTACGTGCTGATTCGCTCCATGGCAGACCGCTTCTCCGCAGACTGGACGAGATTCGGCATGGAGAGCGTCTACCCCTTCCCGGAGACCTTGCTCCAGCAGAGCCAGCTCAGCATGGCTCGGCACAGACTCCTCGGCTTCAATCTGATCCGCTCCAACCCGAAGATCTGCGGCTTCAATCTCACCGGCATGCTCGATCACGCATTGACCGGAGAAGGCCTCTGGCGGTTCTGGCGCGACTGGAAGCCTGGTGCCTTCGATGCCGTGCAGGATGGATGGGCGCCCGTCCGCTGGTGCCTCTTTGCCGAACCCACCCACACCTACATCGGCCGGCCAGTCACGCTTGAGGCAGTGCTTGCGAACGAAGATGCTCTTATCGCCGGTGAGTACCCCGCCGAGTTGCGCGTCTGGGGCCCACAGGGAGTTGTGTGGACCCGAAAAGGCAGTATCTCCATCGCCTCTGCCCACTCAGGAATGGATACCCCATTCGCCGTTCCTGTCTTCAAGGAGACGGTATCTCTCGACGGCCCCGCTGGCGCACATCAACTCGTTCCCTCCATCGCCAGGGGTATCGCGCCACCGGACACATCGTGGACCTTTCATCTCTCTGACCCGAGGTCTCTGCCCCGGATCTCTTGCGATGTGCACACGTGGGGAATCCCAAGCACCGTCGAGAGCTGGCTTCGCACGCGGGGACTTCGCGTTCAACCCTTCAAAGGCGTCGCTAGCTCCGAGCGCAAGGTCATCCTCGTCGGTGACGTCTCAGGCTCGCCGAACACCAAAGCCGACTGGAGAGAGCTCGCAAAACTCCTCGCTACCGGATCCACCGTGATCTTCCTCTCTCCCCTGGCGTTTCGGCGCGGCAATGATTCCGCAGCCATGCTGCCTCTCGCCAGGAAAGGCAAGGTGTACGAGTTCCATGACTGGCTTTATCACAAGGAGTGCGTCGCCAAACAGCACGCGGTGTTTGACGGCCTGCAGGCCGGCGGTCTTCTGGACTGGTATTACTACGGCCCAACTCTGCCGACCAGCCTCTTCGATGGTCAGGACACACCTGCAGAGGTCATGGCCGCGGCCTTTGCCGCTGGCTACTCAACACCCGGTGGTTACGCCTCAGGCGTTCTCCTCGGTTCCTACCCGTTCGGTGCAGGACACTTCGTCTTGAACAGCTTCCCGATCCTTGACCACATCGACAGCCATCCCGTGGCGGATCGTCTGCTGCTCAACCTCATCGCCTACGCAAGGGATCGGTCCGCGGGACCTGCGGCTTCGCTTCCGCCTGACTTCGACAGCACGCTGGGGCAGATCGCATACTGAATCAGCGGATCGGGGCCGCGCTTGAAACACTCTTCAACTGTTCGCGGGCCAACCTGCGAACATCATCTGGACCCAGCGCGGCCGCCCGCTCGAAGGCTTGTTCCGCTTCTTTCTCTCTTCCAGCCATCGAGTAGGCCGCACCAAGTCGGAAATACTGAGCTCCCTCCGGAGGCCGCGCCAGCCGAATCACCGTGCCGAACTCCTCAATCGCCTCCCCAGGCCGGTGTAGTGCGAGCGCAACCGTTCCAAGAACCTCGTGCGCCTTGCGCTGCATGTCACTGCTCTGAGTCTCCCACTGCTCGATCGAGACCTCATGTGGCGGCCTCGTCTTCGCGATCGCAGCCAGCGCCTCGCGCGCATACTCGCCCGCTCTGTTCAGCAGCTCCGCCTGATCCTTGCGGCCCTCCGCGTGATTCACCATGGCTGGCGCAAGTGTAAGCAACGTATTCAGGTTGTCGGGCTGTGCCGCCAACGCTTTGCGTCCCGCATCGAGCATCCGGTCCAGGTCGCCCAATCCCTCAAAGGCGCGCATCTCTGATTGGTAGACGATTCCAACCAGCTCAGAGGAGGAGTAGCTTGATTCAAATCTGCTCGCGAGGCGCAAAACCTCCTGTGGATCGGTCGCGCTGACAACCGCCAGATACGCGTCCAACTCATCCTGCGACTTCGCCTGGAGCGCCTGCTGCTTCCTGCTGAGCGGACCCATCTGCGCGTTTCCTCGCGCACTGGGATGCATGCCGGCGCTCAGGAGCAGCAAGACCGCCCAACGTCCACAGTATCGCCCGGTTCTATTCAGGACCATAGATCGCATTGATCTTGTCGAACATCGTTAGCTCTTGGCTCGCGAGCTCCTTCTCCCCTCCACGCTGGTAAAGCCGAAACAAAAGATACCGAGTCGAAGCATCGGTTGGCCGCCCGCGCGCCGCTAGCTGAGCTTCACTGATCGCCTTCGCGGAATCGCCTAGTCTCTCGTACACCTTTGCAAGCACAAGGTGGTTCGTCGGTTCACCAGGGGTCATGAGCACGGCATCTCGGGCGAACTGCAGCGCCGCTTGCGGATCCTCGTTCAACACAAGCCGAGCCATGCCCTGAAACGGCCAGGCAAAGCTCTGCTTGCCCGCCTTGACCTCGACGATCGCCCGCTTGTAATGCTCCTTGGCCTCAGTGGACCTTCCGCTCATCTCGAGATCGTACCCGAGCTGGTAGAGAACCTTCGGATCGTTCGGCTGAAGTCTGGCGGCTTCGCTGAGATCAGCAAGAGCACCGCTCAAATCTGACTTGATCGCGATCCGATAGAAGCCCAGCAGATACTTGGGCGTGCCGTTCAGAGGGTCAAGCTTCGAAGCCACCTGCATCTCCCGCTCGAACAGAACAAATTGGTTCAGCCGGTAGTACACCTGGCCTAGCTGGATGTGCAGATCAGCCGTATCGCACCCGAGCTTCTGAGCTCCGCGCAATGCCCGGAGAGCCCCAAGCGTGTCGTCAAGCTCAAAGTGGGCGACTCCCTGCCAGTACAGCGCGTCGGTGTCGTGCGCATCTTTGCCCAACGCTGCCTGCGCGAGATCAGCTAATTCACCCCAGCGTTTCGCACGTGAAAGAGCAGCGTATCTCTCTTGCCCTGGCTCTGCTCCAACGGCGGTTGTCGAACCAGTCTCAGTCTGGGCCGAAGCAGGCCGGGCAGTGCAAGGCCGATGCATGGTCCCGATCGCGGAGGCGCAGGACAAGAGAACAGCCATCGACATTTTTCCGGCGAGTCGCACGTGTGCACGGCAGCATTCACGAAAGCCGCTCACCCGGATCATAGCCCATCCAAGCAAGCCTCACTGCTCCAATCTCCTCCCGTCCCCACAACGCAGCGACCAGTTTCGCTGAGGCTTTTCGCGATGAATCTAGATTCCGTTCGCGGTATTGAACTCAGTTGCTTTCGTCAGTTCGCATGGCTATAAGGATCACCGGATTCACTCAAGCACAATGACGCGAACCTAGAGCTAAAGGATCCAGCAGATGTAAGCGACTCGTTTACATGCTCGGTTAACTTCGACCCGCGACGCAGGCGGCCTTGAGATGAGTCTACGGAGGATATGGGGATGCAAATCGTTGGTCGTTGGTTAAGAATGGCGCTCGTCACAAGCCTCCTGACAGCAATCTTCGGCAGCGGGAGCACAGCGCTTGCGCAAGGAACCGTTACCGGCTCAATTAGCGGTACCGTCACAGATCCCTCCGGAGCGGTGGTTTCGAAGGCTGCTGTTGTTATCACAAATGTGGAGACAAATATCTCGCGAACACTTATCACCGACGACAACGGTGGTTACTCCCTCCCAAATCTCCCCATTAGCACCTACTCGGTTCGGGTATCGAGCGCCGGGTTCAGCAGTGAACTGCGCGAGAACGTCAAGGTCAGCGTGGGCAAGGACACCATCGTGGACGTCGCCATGGCTACCGGACGAACAAGCGAGACCGTCACCGTAGAAGCTGATCCGGTCGTCGCTATCACAGAGGACCGGGGAGACCGCAGCGTCGTGCTCGCCGCGGAGACGCTCACGAAGCTGCCCATTCAGATCTCAAATGGACCCCGACAGCCTGACGCCTTCCTGACGCTTGCTCCCGGCGTTACGGGCGACACGTTCTCTGCGCGCATCAACGGAGCACCCAACTTCAGCCAGGACTTCTACTACGACGGTGTGCCGTACATGAACGCGGACGGAGGTGGCCGCCAGGAAGGTGGTGGCGCGCCCTTCGAGGCGGTGGACGAATACGCCATCAATACCAATGCCTACTCCGCCCAGTACGGCCGTTCGACCGGACAGCTCGACTTCCACATCCACAGCGGAACGAATCAACTGCATGGCAGCGCCTGGGAATTCCTTCGGAACAATGTATTCGACGCACCAGGCTACTTCGCCAAAAAGGCCGGGACGGAGAAGCAGAACGAGTATGGATTCAAAGTAGGTGGTCCGGTCTATATCCCGCGCATCTACCATGGCCGCGACAAGACCTTCTTCTTCGCCGAAATGGGTTGGTATAAGTTCCGCGGCGGCAACTCCAACAGTCTTACGACTCTGCCTACTGCGAAGATGATCGGTGGCGACTTCTCAGAGCTGCCCTTCCCGATCTATGACCCGCGCACCACACGCCCCGACGGACATGGAGGTCTCACCCGTGATCCGTTTCCAGGTAATTTCATTGATCCGACCCGGCTCAGCGCTGTCTCCTCAGCGTATCTTCCGCTGATCCCTGTGGCTACATTGCCCGGTGTGATCAACAATGCCATCGTAACGACACCGGCTGCGCCCACCAACAACTTCACCTATCTGATTAAGATAGACCACAACATCTCGACTAAGTTGGTTCTGCACGGCTCCTATTACTATCTGAGAGCTGGAAACCCAACCTCGCCAGTCATCTCCGGTCCACTCGGCTCGGGCAATAACTTCGCCAGTAAGTTCTTCGAGCCTCGATTGACCCTGGATCAGAACATCACGGCCAATCTCTACAATCAGACGGCGTTCTCCTGGCAGTACACAAGCGGTGCGCGTGTCTTCTATCCCACGGTACCCACCAACTTCACCAGCCCGATTGCGACACCGGGTCAGCCCTATCCCGCTCTCAACATCCAGAACATGCCTCAGTTCGGCTCCGGCGCGGATAACGGCCAAATCAGCGGCGGATGCTATCCCTGCGTCTTCATCGCGGATAACCTTAAATTCCTGAAAGGCCGGCACTCCCTGAGCTTCGGCACGGAGATTCGCTTCGAAGATGAGAAGGATGCCTTCGCGCGCAACTTGGGTACATTCAACTTCTCCAATGGACCGACCTCCATACCTGACGGAAACTTCGGCCAGGAGGGCTACGGATTTGCAAGCTTCTACTTGGGCCTGCCAGTCTCCGCAAGCCGCACCGGAGTCGCCAATGATCGCCAGGTAAAAACAGGCTATAAGGCTTTCTATGCGCAGGACGACATCAAGCTGAACAACCGCTTGACCATCAACGCCGGCCTGCGCTGGGACGTCTCAACACCCGTCTACGACAATCATGACCAGTTCTCCACCTTCGATCCTACGGTTCCAAATCCGGCTGCCGGCGGCCTGCCAGGATCCATCGTATTTGCTGGAAACAGCGGGGGGTCCTGCATTCCGCAAGGTGGCGCATCTCTCTGCCGCAAGCAGATCGCGGACACCTACTACGGAAACTGGCAGCCTCGTGTAGGGTTTGCCTACCGCGCGACACAACAGACCGTGGTTCGGGGCGGCTTCGGAAAGGCGACCCTCCGTGGCGGTGCAAACACTCTCATGGGCCCCGACGTAGCCGCCGGCTATCTCACCGGTTTCCAATATCAGGACTCGCTGACGAGCCCCGATAACGGAGTCTCTCCGCCAGTAGCTCTGCAGCCCAACTGGGACGTCGGCCTGCCTCCGGTCGGCACGGCCCCTCCTCGCACGCGCTCGCTGGCCAATGGTAACGATGTCGATTACATGCAGAAGATCGATGGCAGGGATGGCTACACCATGAACTGGAGCTTGACGGTAGAGCAAGAGCTACCCTATCGGTTCGTCCTGGAGACCAGCTACGTAGGGAGCAGCAACGTTCGTATCGGCTCCAACTTGCTGAATGCAAACCAGGTGCCGTCGAAATACCTGAGTCTTGGCCCCGTCTTGGGAGACGATATCTATTCACCCGCCGCAGCTGCTGCAGGTGTCAAGGTGCCCTACGCCGGCTTCGTGGGAACGGTACAGCAAGCGCTCCGCCCGTTCCCGCAGTACACCTACATCAACGAGAAGACTCAGATCAACGGCCACTCCACCTACCACTCGCTCCAGATGAGAGCGCAAAAGAATTTCTCCGATAACATGAGCGCCCTCGTCAGCTTCACCTGGGCGAAGAACATCACCAACGCTGTCGACCAGTTCTCGACCTTCAACGCTGTTCCTCTCGATACTGGAAACCGCAGACTGGAGAAGGCTCCCCTCAACGGACTCGCGAACGGAGCGGCCGGTCCACTCGTTCTCTCGATCGCGAGCACTTATGAGCTTCCAGTCGGTCCAGGGAAGAAGTACCTGACCTCGAGAGGTCCTGTCAGCCGCCTGGTAGGGGGATGGGCTGCCTCCGCCGTCCTCAACTACAACTCAGGCGGATACCTGCCCATCTCCGGCGGCTCCCCTAATCCCATCTTCAATAGCACCGGCGCCGTGGGCGGTGCGCGGCCCAATCGGATACCGGGTGTCAACGCGCAGCTCTTTCATGGTGGGAAGTTCCATCCACTCACAGACGTATACCTCAACTCCGCCGCATTCAGCGACGCAGGACCGTACGCTTTGGGCGATGCCCCGCCTGTCTTGAGTGATGCCAGAAACTTCCCGCTATACAACGAGAATTTCGCCGTCATAAAAAGGTTCCTTATCTGGAGAGAATCAAGCCTGGTCTTCCGCTGCGATGCGTTCAACGCCTTCAATCGAACACGCTTCTCGGCGCCGGATACGAACTTCAACGACGTCGCAAATGGAGGATTTGGCAAAGTCTCAGGACAGGCAAACGCTCCCCGGGTCGTCCAGTTCGGAGCGCGCGTCGACTTCTGATCAAGTCCGAATCGAGAGAGGCGTACCGCATCGCCACCACCAGCGATTCGGTCGCCTCTCGATCCTCGTTTCTGCGCGGGACACGCTGCGCTTCCGTTGGTTGAGCTGCCTTCGTCCTGTGCATCGACGTAAGCCGCCGGCGGCCCACACCTGGTTGTCACCGAATCCTTCAGCCATCTATCATGCCCCTGATCGAGGGAAAGGCATGCTCCGCACGTGCAGTCTGGCAATCACGTTGTTCTTGGTTGCGCGAGCAATCGCACCAGCCCAGGCTGTCACCGACACGCCATCCCAGCAAGCAGCCGAAGCGAAGTCTGCCGAAGCGTCCGGAGATCTCGCCCTCGCTGAGCAGAGATACCAGGCCATCGTCCGGACACACCCGCAATCTGCTGCGGCCTACAACAACCTAGGTCATTTCTTCTACGCGCACGGCATGCTCGATAAGGCGATTCCGCCCCTCCAGCGCGCCTCCGAGCTTGATCCACGGATTGAGGCGCCGCGAGCGCTTCTAGGCTTCGTCTACTACCAGCTCGGCAACTACAAGGCTGCAAGCCAGGCCCTCTCTGCCGCGGTTAAGTTGAATCCGGCGGATCGAGTTGCGAAGCTGTTTCTCGCAAGGAGCCTCGGTGAGCTCCAGGACTTGAACGGCGCTAAGCTGATTCTGGAACAGCTCCGCCACGACGATCCAAAGAACCCCGAGGTTCTCTACACCCTCGGCTCCATCTACTCCGGACTGGCTCAAACAACACTCGCACAAATTCAGGCCGTCGCTCCTGACTCCTACCTCATCGAGTTGCTCTTAGGGAGTTACGCGGAGTCGCGGCAGCAGTACGCCGAAGCTGCCGAGCACTACAAAGCCGCTACAGCGCGTTCGCCGGAGGTCGCAGAGCTCCAATATCACTACGGACATGCGCTAGCCGCATCTGGAGACATCGAGGGAGCACTCACCGCATATCGCCGCGCCTTGGCTCTCGATCCGTTCAACCCGAGTTCAAACTGGGAGGCCGCGCGCATTCTCGTTCAGAGAGACCCGCAAGAGGCTTTGCGGCTTGCGGATCGCGCGATCGAGATCAGTCCCACGACTCCGGAAGCTCACCTGCAACGTGGGCGCGCACTCCTTGCTCTGAACCGGCCGAAGGAGGCCGTCGCCGCATTCCAAGAAGCGGGTAAGTTGGACCAGGACGACGAGACAGTGCACTTCCAGCTGGCAAAGGCATATCGGCAACTCGGTCTCGATAAGGAAGAGAAGGAAGAGAACGCCTTATTCACCCGCATGCAGAGGGATCGGCACGCGGCGAACGAAAGCGCGCTTCCTTCAAACCGAAACCCCAGTGCTCTACCGGAGTAGGCCCTTCGCGATAACGACCGGCCCAATCACCTCCGCGATAGCCTTGCCACCCTGGTCGGATGGATGCACTCGATCTGAGGTGAGATATCCGTGGTTGCTGATCGAACGAAACGATCCCCATGCGTCGGGAAGACTGATATAGGTCAGCTTATGTTTGACAGCGATCTGGCGAGCCACATCCCAGTAAGCCGATTGTGAAATCCCAAGTTCATTCTTGTGGCCGTCCTCGAAAATAGGGTATTGATTCAGGATGACAATCGAAGCTCTGGGAGATTGTCGATGGATCTCGCCTACGATGGCCTCTAGATTGGTACGGTAACTCTCCGGAGATACCTGATGAGCGAAGTCATTGATCCCAAGGGCAATGATAGCCATCTTGAGGTTCGGGATGGTTCGGAGATAAGCCAGCTTCTCCGGGGAGTTATAGAAGATGGTCGTCGCGCCGCCGACGGCCATGTTATCTACCTCAAGGCCCCCGTGGTCAAGGGTCCACTCTGCACCGTAAAGATAAACGTCTCCTTCGGTTGCAGATATGGTGGCACTATGGCGGCCGAGCTGCCCTGAATACACCTGGGTCCGTTGCGGCAAACAGGTCTTTGATTGCTCCGTGCTCACACGATGCGCCGCTCCTTCATCGACTGCCACAGTGAAAGGCTGGCTGTCCGGGCACTGCGCCCAATAGATCCAAAGCGTTCTGCCGGCGTGGGGCAGGAGTAAAGCCGCGGTGCCTGCCTTCAAGATCACAGTTGCTCCATTGGCCGGGATTCCGCCACCCTTCTTAGTCTCACTCTGGTAGGGCCCAATCAGACTGTTGAACCGGAATGGTCCGGCAATCTTCCAGTAATCGGTGTCGTAGCTCCCGGCATTCCCCTCCACCGCTAGGAGGCCCGTTCCTCCTGTCCGCTGCGACGGAGTCTCGCTGAGTAGCTTGGCAAGACTGTTCGGCCAAAGATTGCTGCGATCGTTCGGCCCGTATCCAGGCCCATTTGTCTGGTCAACACGAGCTGTACTATCGCTCAAAACAACCACGTGGTCCGCTTCATCTGGAGGTACAGCCGCGGCAGCATTCGCAACGGGCTTGGGGAACGTGCACAAGAGCGCAAGAATGAACGGTCTGACATTCTTCATCCAAAAAC
The DNA here is from genome assembly GCA_963850375.1 of uncultured Acidobacteriaceae bacterium. GTDB lineage: Bacteria > Acidobacteriota > Terriglobia > Terriglobales > Acidobacteriaceae > Edaphobacter. The sequence goes on from CAWKKV010000002.1 coordinate 1,011,471, forward strand.
ATAGCTGCGAAGTAGACATGGACAAAACCTCCAAGCAGCACCGCGAATAAACATAAGTCCCAAGCGCTCCTTGTCAACTTCGTTCGTTCCCCTGAACAAACTGTGCTAGCTGGTAAGGTCATCGGCTATGCTTCCACTGAGGAAAACTCGTGGCCTTTGTAGGGATTGATATCGGCACCTCCTTCATCAAGGGCGCGGTGCTGGATGTGAAAGCCTGTGAGATCCGCAATGTTCAGCGCCTGCCGTTTCCGGATCACCTTCCCGGCCTCGACCCACTCTTCTTCGAGTTCTCTCCCCGCGAGATTCTGACGGCTGTCGCTGGTTGTATTCACAGTCTCGTCGACTTGGCGGGCCGCTGTGACGGCATCGTCATGTGTAACCAGATGCACTCAATGGTGCTGATGCACGGAAACGGAGATATTCGTTCGAACTGCATAGGTTGGCGAGACCAAAGAGCATCTCAGCAACATCCCTCCTCAAAGGGCAGCTACTACGATAACTACACCAGCCGACTCACGGCAGCTCAGCGGAAGGCTTTGGGAAACGAGCGCCCCGTCGGCACACCCGCTTCTTTCCTCTACTGGTTCGCCGAACAGGGCCTTCTCGAGCCCGGAACGCGCGGCGTTGCCATCGGCGATTTCGTCTTGAGCACGTTGTGCAAGGCCGCGCCCTCGATCGACCCAACCAACGCCATGGCCTTCGAGCTGCTCGATCTTACGGCGATGTCCTGGCATGAGGAGGTCATCGCCGAGCTCGGCCTCGACATCCATAAACTACCCTCCTTGGCAATGCAAGGCGACGTAGTGGGCCACCTCGAGCACAAGGGACAGCGAATACCCTGCTACGCTCCCGTGGGCGACTATCAATGCGCTCTGGCCGGAGCAATGCTGAATCCGAACGATCTCTCACTAAACATCTCCACCGGTTCTCAAGTGAGCCGCATTACTAGTTCGCTCATGCTGGGTGACTATCAAACCAGGCCCTTCTTCGATGGGAAGTTCACGAACACCGTCACGCACCTCCCAGCAGGTCGAGCTCTTAATGTCCTGGTGGACTTACTCACAGAGTTACCTCGTCTCTCCGGCAATCCCGTAAATGATCCCTGGAAGTGGATCGCCGCAGCTGCGGACGCTTCCGACGAAACAGATCTCAAAGCTGCAATCAGCTTCTTCCCCGGTCCATGCGGAACACGCGGGACCATCTCCGGGATCGGAGAAAGAAACCTCACGGTCGGATCTCTCTTTCGCGCTGCATTTGAGAACATGGCGGCAAACTACAAGGCATGCGCCCTCCAGATCTGGCCGGAACAAACCTGGAACGATATCGTGCTCTCGGGAGGCCTCGCCCACAAAATCCCGCTGCTTCGCCAGCTCATCGCCCACCAATTCAAGAGAGAGGCCAGGCTGTGCGAAATCACCGAGGATACTCTGTCCGGACTTCTTATGATGGCGCTTACGTTTGGTGGCACTGTCGAATCCATGGCGGATGCTAGATACGAAGTCGAGGCCGCGCATCATCGCCAAATAAGAAACTGATCAAGGATCAAAACTTGCCACACTCCGATAACTCCGCCGTGCCGCACTCAAGAGCCAGAGTGCTCGAGGCAATCCGCAGAGAAGCATTCATTTCGATCGTTCGCGTCGAATCCCGGCAACATGCCCTCGTCGCGGCGGAGGGAATTGCACGGTCAGGGTTCTCCCTCTTGGAGATCACGCTTACAGTTCCGGGAGCCTTGGAAGTCATCGAAGAGGTCGCCTCGCGGTTCGGCGACCGCATCATCGTCGGTGCCGGCACTGTGGTCGATCGCTCCACATGCAGGGCGGCCATATCCGCAGGAGCTGCGTTCATCGTTAGTCCATGCACGGATGCTGGAGGTCATTGCGGAGACCCGTGCCGCTGATGTCGTGTGTATGCCCGGCGCTCAGACCCCGACCGAAGTCTTCGCGGGTTGGAAGGCAGGCGCGGATATCATCAAGATCTTCCCCGCAGGCCTCGTCGGTGGGCCGGCGTACATTCGGGCGCTCAAGGCGCCCTTTCCTCAGATCGAGTTCGTTCCTTCGAACGGCGTCGATATCTCCAACGCGGCGCAGTACCTCGCCGCAGGTGCAACCGCTGTGGGGGTCGGCGGCCTCATCTTCGATCCGGCTTCGCTAAACACCGCAAACGTCAATGCAATCGCGGAAAACGCCCGCCGCTTCTTCCAGGCTCTCCGGCCCGGCACTGACCTTCCGCCCGCATCGCCATCCTAAACCGCTTCAAAGATCAGCAGTTCGGAAGTCAGCGCACCCTCTAAACGCACCAGCAGCCCTTGCTCCAGCAGCGTGAACCCATCCACCGTCACCGTCTCGCCCGCATTGTCAAACGTGACCTTGTACCGCTTCGAAATATCGAGACCACGAGGGTACAACCGGTATTCTGCCCGCGTCGGCGCCGAAAGCTGAAACAAACCGCAGATGCCTCGAGTCCGATCGTTCGAAGCTAACTCCAGGACACCCCACCCCTGTGGGTCCAGCCCCAAAACCTCGGGAGTGTGGTGATAGATACGGCTCGTGTAGAGAAAGGGCCGTACAAAATCCTTGTACAGACCGACCCATCTCTTCGCGCGTGACATGAACACGGGATTAGGTTGCGATCCGACCGGGTAGAGGAACCCAAACTTCGGTTCAAGGAAGAGCAGCAGCCTCGATTGGAAGTCGAAGTCCGCAGCAGTCTGGCCACTCTGCCCGCCTAGAAGTCGATCGATGTTCTCTGGGGGCAGCGCCATCGACAAGCCATTGGTGATCGAAAAGGATCGCGGAGCAATCTGCCAATCCGTTATGTCCGTGTGATTGAAGCGCCTCACCATCCCTAGATCCGTCCGGGCGCCGCCTCCTGCGCAGTTCTCAAAGATGACCTTGGGAAACCTTTGCCGCAATCTGTCATAAATGGCGTACTGCGTATCGTAATAACGCCAATATCCATTCTCGATATATCCGTCCCGAATCGTGCTGATCCCTCTTCCCGGATTTGTGTTGTAGTCAAGTCGGAAGAAATCCAGCTCGTTCTCCTCGATCACCTTCACGATCTGTGACTCCATCCACCTCGCTGCATCTGGATTCGTAAGGTCAAGCTGACCCCCCATCTCCCTCTTTCCGCTGTAATTCATCGCCAGCCAGTCAGGATGCTCTTTCGCCACCGGACTCTCGCTTCCGACTCGCTCGGCGTCCATCCATAAGCCCCACTGCATTCCCGCCGCGTGCACGCGGTCCCTGAAAGGCTTTATCCCCTCCGGAAAGCGCTGGCGATTCACCGTCCAATCCCCAACCGTCTTCCACCAATCTGCGCCCGGCTTGGCATACCAGCTCGCATCGATAAAGAAGACCTCCGCACCAAGCTCCGCGGCCGCGTCGATGGCGTGGTTCACCTGGTCGACCGTAATCTCGAGTTCCGGGCCGATACCCGATTCGATCCATCCGCGCTTGCCCCGTGCCGGTGGCACAAAGACGCTCTTCCGCAGATGCGTGTGCATCGCCTGCACCGAGGTATCCAGATCCCCGAACGTCAAACCAAGGTGCACCTCAGGCGTGGTCACCGTCTCCCCCGCCGCAACGATGCGCATTGGTGCCGGCGCATCTGGGCCGGCCGTAAACGTGAGCGCCGCTCCGCCGCTCTTTCCCACCTCCGGGTTCAGATCAAACGTCAGGCTATACCCACCCGTCCAGGCCAGCTGCCCAAAGAAGAACTCCCCGGTCGCATTGTTGCGAAGCATAAACATCGGATGACGCCACTGATCCCGCCCGTAACGGCCATCGACCCGGTACCCCGCAAGGGGCATATCGTGCCACGCGAAACTGCCCTCCTCACCCCAGTGCGAGCCATCGAAATACCCCAGCGAATACAAGGGCAGCTTGGTCTCACCAAGGTGAGATCGCCACCGGTCCGTCTTCTGCAGCACGCCGCTCCAACTGCAAACGGCCGCCAGCGCCGCCGGCTGCTTGGACGTGTTTTGGACCTCAAGCCACCTCGTCAGCACGGCCGTTCCATCGAGTGCCGTGTGGACCTTGACGGTCACCGGTCGAAGCGCGTGCACGAGCGTCACCACCGCCTCTGTCCTGCCCCCTGCCAGCGAATGCTTCTCACATCCTCCCCACTTCCAATCCGAGACGAGTGACTGCCCATCCATCTCGAGCCGAAAAGATTCCGGCATGCGATGTTCCGACGGGTCGAGTCGCCCGTCGTAGAAGTTGATGTACCCCGCCCCGTTCCATCCACGACCCACGAAGTGCCCGTCCGTCAAAGACTCCTCATACACGACCCATCCCGTGCGATAGCTCACCATCGGCTCAGGTCCTTCCACCACGAGTACGTCGGACCATTCAGGTCCCGCGGGGACTACTGCCTTTTGAGAGCGCCCGCCCGCGTCCGCCCTTACCCGCTTTGCCCGCAACCTGGGTGGAAGTGGGCTGGGGAGCGCCCGGGCCGTTCCCAGGCTCAGTACCCGGAGCGTGCTCCGCCGCCTGGCTCTCCCGGCTCGTCAGCAGAAGTCCCGTAGATGCTGTAAGCAGAATCTTTCCCGCGTCCCGCCGCGACCACTGACGCATACACACTCCTCAAATAGTTATTTGTGCTCGCACGGCACACCGCCGCAAGACGTTGATCAACGTCAAAGGTGGACAGCGCTTTCGCTTTAGCCCGCAGCTTGTAGCGAAAGATCCCGCGCGGCGCGAATCATCTCGCGTCCCAGCTGGGGCAGTCGCATCGTAGAAATCTGGTCGGTCGACCCACGCACAGAGATGCAGGCCATCACGTTTCCGACAGGATCCAGCACCGGTGCCGCAACAGCTCTGACCCCTGCCACCTGCTCCTCGTCGTTGATCGCAAAGCCCCTCGCCCGAATCTCGGCAAGATGCTTCTTGAGGACAGCCAGCGAAAAGATCGTACGCGGGGTGTACTGTGCAAACTCGCAGCGCGAAAACAGCTTGTTCAACTGCTCATCGGGCAGACCCGCAATCAGCGCCTTACCCTGAGCCGTGCAGTGCAGGTCGAGATGGTGACCGACCCACGCTCCTCCCGCCGCATCATCGAACGACCTCGCCCTGCTGATGATGACCGCCTCCGCCCCGCGAAGGATAGACAGCGTGGCCGTCAGATTCGCGCGAGCCGCAATCCGCCGCAACGTGGGGCTCGCAATCGTGCTCAGGTTCAGCTCAGCCGTGCTGCCGTTCGCAAGGTCGGCGAAGCGAAGGCCGAGCAGGTGACGCTTGTTTCCCGTCCGCTGGACGTACCCGCGAGTCGCCAGGGTGTGGATGAGGTAATGGGTTGTACTCTTCGGCATCTGCAGTTTGCGGCTCAGCTCCGAAAGAGTAAAGCCGTCACGCGTCGTCGCCAGCAGCTCAAGCAGGCTCATCGCCCGGTCGACGGCCGGCAGCCGGAAATGTCCGTCGTTCTCGGTCACCGATCTACTCGGATTCTCCTTGATCATCGAAAGTGTCATCTGCGTCCTCGCAACACATCCTCGTAACTGCGGAACCCTGTCTAATATCGCGGTCGGTAACCCAGTGCCGAGAGTAGCTCTGCGAGCTCGGCGTGGTACTTGCTCTCGAGCGGCTGCACCGGCAACTCCGGGTCGCCGACAGGTGGCCCGATCATGTTCAACGTCGTCTTCATCACGCTGAACCAATGCGGCCCGCGGCCACGTTGCGAATACGCCGAAAACTCCAGCCGCATCAGCTTTGCCAGCGGAACCCACAACTTCCTTGCCGCTACGAGATCGCCCCGGACCGCGATCGCCTCATACAGCTCGCGTGCTGCGCGGGGAACGATGCTCGGGATGCCCGAGATCCAGCCGTGTGCTCCGTGGCAGAGCCCTTCAAACGCGACCGAATCGATACCGCAATACACACGAAGCGCGCCATCGGAATCCTGCAACAGCTCGCAAATCCGATCCGGCTCCGGATTCGACATCTTCACTGCGGCAATCGCGCCCTCGCCAAACAGCGTCAGCAACTGCTCCGTCTTCAGATCCACGCAGGTCAGCGGGATGTTGTGGTACAGAACCACCGGTATGGTCACCGCCTCCGAGATCCGGCGGAAGTGATCCATTACCTGTTCCGGTGTGGGCGCCATGTAGTACGGAGGAACGATCAGAAGTGCGTCGGCTCCTGCCGCCTCGGCATGCTTCGAGAGCTCAATCGTGGATCGAGTGCTGTAATGGTGGGTCCCCGCCCACAGCGCCACTCTGCCGCCGTTCGCCTCGATCACCGCCTCCAGCAGGCGCTTGCGCGCGTCCACCTCCAGCGCGGAGAACTCTCCGGAACTTCCCAGCGGAGACAGTCCTGCAGCCCCTTCACCGATCAACCAGTCGATGTGCGGCTTCAGCCGGCTCAAATCGATCTGCCCGTCGGGGGAGAAAGGCGTCACGGAGGATGCAACAATCCCGGGGGGCAGCCCGCGCTCGAAAGAAACAGCACGCTCTGGTGAACCTTGTCTCTCAATCGTCGTCGACATCAAATCGCCCCGAATCACCGATCTCTTTCGCTTAGGGCACCAGTAAAACCGCACCCGCAGATTGTCCTGGAAACAATGGACGCACTCTAGCATCGGCACATTGCACCGTCAACGACTACGGGCCTTCCAAACACACGCGAAACCGGGGTTCCGCCATTGCAGTCGGTCTCTCGTAAGTCACTGGCCGAGAAGAGTTGATCACCACGCCTCCCCGGCCTGTATTCACGACCGCGCAGAAAGTGCGTATTCATTGACGATCCGAGGATTTCGCAAACAATCGAGGAGAGCAGCTACTGACCTCAAAAGCATCGTGGCCATCCTCATCCGCTGTCTCAACCGACGCTAGATTTCGTTCCGCCTATAGAACAGCGAAGCTCTGTATCGCCGATTTTCATTCCCGATACCGACTGAAGCTCAGAGGAGCCTCTATGCCGAAAGCACCCGCCTGCATAACACCCGGTCACCAATACAAGACCAGGCTGCCGTACCCGAACGGAGCGTTATCAGAATGTCAGATCGAGCCGCTTCAGCATGCGCGAATTTGGCTTTGTCAGGTCCCAGTTCGGAGAGCTCTCCCCCAACCGCATCTCTGGCGCGCGCTCCATCAAGGCACCAAAGACGATCTGCCCCTCCATCCGCGAAAGCACGGCCCCTACGCAGAAGTGGATGCCCAGTCCAAACGCAATGTGCCGGTTCTTCTCTCGCCTGATGTCAAAGCTGTCCGGATCGGCAAAGAAGGCGGGGTCTCGGTTCGCCGCATTCAACATCTGAAACACCATCTGGCCCCGCTGGATATGCTTCCCGCCAAGCTCAGCGTCCTCTTTCATCAGGCGAGGCTGCCTTGCCACGGGACTTTCGAACCGCAGGATCTCCTCGATCGCGGACGCCAGGAGCTGGGGGTTGCGCTTCAGCTCCGCCCACTGCTCCTCATGCGACAGAAGCGTAACAACACCGTTGCCGATCAGAGACGTCGTCGTCTCATGGCCGGCAACCAGAAGCGTGATGCAGGTGTTCAACAGCTCCGCCTCCGACAGCTTGTCTCCGTCCGCCTCGGCCGCCACCAGCTGGCTGATCAGGTCGTCGCGACTCTGTCCCCGCACCTTGCGGATCAGGTCCTTGAGGTAAACGCGCATATCCACAATCGTCTGTTGCGCGCGCTCCAAGGATGCCTTCGCCGGCTTGTTCACACCCTGGAACGCCAGCAGCGCGTCCGCCCAGCTCTTGTACAGCTGCCGATCCTCCTGCGGTGCGCCCAGGATCTCCGCAAGCACCGTGATCGGCAGGGGAACCGCGAAGTCTGAGATCATCTCCATCCCACCCGCGCGTAACCCCGCCGCCAGCAGGTCAAGGACGATGGCTTCGATGCGTGGCCGCAAAGCTTCGACCATCCGCGGCGTGAAAGCCTTGGTTACCAGCTTGCGAAGGCGCGTATGGTCCGGCGGGTCGGAGTGAAGCAGACCCTTGGTGCGGTAGTGCTCCTCAAAAATCTTCAGATCCGCGCGTTCGTCGTCTGGCAGATACTCGATCGCCCGCGCCAGCCGGCCCTCATTCGAGAAATGGCCCACATCGCGAAAGGTGACCGCCATATCCTCATAGCTGGTCAGCACCCATCCGCCGATCGATTCGCTCCAGTGGACCGGATCCGTCTCCCGCAACAGCTTCAGCGTCGGATATGGATCGTAAAGAAACTCTCGCGACACGAGGTGGCGATCCAACACACCAATCCGGTCTGGCTTCGTCGCGTCCATCCACATACGCTCCACGCGGCCCGGCGCACGGCACGAGCCTCTCGGCATCCTACCAACGCAATCTCACGCGAAGAGAACCCCTCAAAAAGATTTCGTTCTCCCCGATGAACAAGGGACGATGTGGCCCACCCAACATCCGCCCTCTACAGTCGGGTCGCGATCAATCCAGCCAGCAGAAATCCGGCCGACGTCATCATCAACCCTAGGCCGAGGCCATGGCTCTCCGCGGCCCGACCCACCAGGTACGGCGCCGCCGCGCTCACGATGCGCCCGAGATTGTAGGCAAACCCCATCGCCCGCCCACGCAGCGCAGTCGGAAACGCCTCGCTTGCGATCACGCTGAATCCACTGAAATGTCCCGAGCCCCAGAAGCCAAGCATCGGCCCCAGCAGCAGAAGCGCGAGCGGGGAGCGCACCTCCGCATACACAGGGACCAGCGCCGCCGCCACCAGCAGAAATGCGATGTAGACCCGCTTCCGTCCAAGTCGATCCGCCAGCCAGCCAAAGCTCGTGTATCCCGCAAACGTCCCCGCCTGCATCGCAATCGTCCACGTCGACGTGTGCAGCACGTCCAGGCCGTGTCCGCCCTTCGACGCTGGCAGCGACAGGAAGCTTGGCAGCCAGGCAAACAGTCCCCACCATGCAAACAGGCTCGCTGCGTTCATCGCCGTAATCACCAGCGTGCGTCTCCCAAGCACCCCGCGAAACAGCTCGGCCGTGCCCCGCGACGGAGCACGCGTCCAGCCTTCCGGCTCCTTCACCGAACGGCGAATCCAGATCGTGAGGAGGGCAGGGAACAGCCCCGCAAGAAAGACCGCACGCCAGCCGAAGTGCGGCATCACCGTCGCCGTCACCGCCGCTGCCAGCGCGTAGCCGACCGCCCATGCGCTCTGAACCAGGCCCAGCGCCTTTGCCCGATGCTGCGTCGGCCAGGTCTCCGCCACCAGTGCCGCGCCGGCCGCCCACTCGCCGCCCATCCCAAGCCCCAGCAGCATGCGGCACACCGCCAGCTCTGGGACCGTATGCACAAACGCGCACAGCCCCGTAAACACGCAGTAGATCAGGATGCTCGCCGACAGGGCGCGCGTGCGTCCCATCCGGTCAGCGACGTAGCCAAAGAAGATGCCGCCACCCGCGGCCGCGATCAACGTCAGCGACATGATCATGCCCGCAGTCCCTGAGGACATATGGAGGTCCCGCTGGGCAGCCGGAAGCACCATGGAGTAGAGCATCACGTCCATGCTGTCCAGCATCCAGCCAAGCGAGGCCGCAAACAATGCGTTCCGCCGCGCCGGCGCCCTCGCCAAAGCCCAGAAAGAGTCGGCGGAGCTGCTCTCCGGCACGTCTGCCGTAAAAACTGACATAGGGGGTGTCGCTTCCGTGTCGCTGTCCAAGGGGGTCAATCGTGGCCAGTGTCGCACACCATGAGCGAACAGGGCGCCGCCTGAGTAAGCTGTTCGCATGAGGATTGCCATCGACAGCGGCGGGACCTTCACCGACTGCGTCTATCTGGAAGACGGTGAACTCCGCATCCTGAAGCTCTTCTCCACCCCCGCAGATCCAGGCCGCGCCGTACTCGAAGCCATCACGGAGGTCGCCTCGCCGGAGCAAAGACACGATGTTCGCCATGGCACCACCGTCGGTACCAACGCGATGCTCGAGCGCAAGGGCGCACGCGTCGCCTTCGTCACCACCGCCGGCTTTGAAGACACCATCGCCATCGGCCGGCAGGCGCGCCGCAGCCTCTACAACTGGTTCAGCACTCCACTGCCCTGCGTCGTTCCTCCCAACCTTCGCTTCGGCGTTCCCGAGCGAACCTCCTCAACGGGCGCCGTGCTCGCCTCACCCTCCCCGCAATCGCTCGCCTCGCTCGCCGAAGCCGTCCGCACCAGCGGCGCCCAGTCAGTTGCCGTCTCCCTCCTGTTCTCGTTCGCCAACCCAGCCAACGAGCTTCTCGTGGAACAGGCACTCCGCGCCCTCGGTCTCCCACTCTCCATCTCTCACCGCATCCATCCCGAGTTCCGGGAGTTCGAACGCGCCTCCACCGTCGTCACCAACGCCTACCTCGCACCCAGGGTCAGCACCTATCTCCAAACACTTGAGTCCTCGGTCAACGCGAACTTCCCCGGGAGCTCCGTGCACGTCATGCAGTCCTCTGGCGGCATCGTGTCGGCCCGAAGAGCCGCGCACGAGCCCGTCCGCACCGTACTCTCCGGGCCAGCCGGCGGCGTCATCGGCGCCTTCCGCATCGCGCAGCTCGCGGGCTTCGACCGCATCATCGCCTTCGACATGGGCGGCACCTCCACTGACGTCTCGCTCGTCGACGCCCGCGAAGGCGGACCGCAAACCACCGTCGAGTCCGTCGTCTCCGAGATGCCGGTCAGCGTCCCCATGCTCGACATCCACACCGTCGGCGCAGGCGGCGGATCCATCGCCCGCTTCGACAGCGGAGGCATCCTCCATGTCGGTCCCGAGTCCGCCGGCGCCGTGCCCGGGCCTATCTGTTACGGCGCCGGCGATCAGGCCACCGTCACCGACGCCAACCTCGTCCTCGGCCGTCTCGACCCCGAGCTCTTCCTTGGCGGCAGGGCCCGCCTCGACCTCGATCGCACCCGCACGCTGATGACTACGCAACGCGGCAGCCTCGGGAGCCTCGAGCACTTCGCCTCCGGCATCGTCCTGCTCGCCGAAACTGTCATGGAGAAAGCCATCCGCGTCATCTCCATGGAACGCGGCTACGATCCGCGCGAATTCACGTTGCTCAGCTTCGGCGGAGCAGGCCCGCTCCACGCCTGCTCCATGGCCCGTTCGCTCGGCATCCCCCGCGTCCTCATCCCCCGCATGCCCGGCGCACTCTCCGCCCTCGGCATCCTCATCGCCGACACCGTACGCGATCTCTCCCGCACCGTGATGCTCTCCGGACCAACGCCCGCTCTGCTCCGGCAGCACTTCGCCGAGCTCGAAACGCAGGGCAGACAGGAGCTCGCCGACGAAGGCCTCATCGGCGAGCCCACCCACCTCGCAGATCTCCGCTACGCCGGCCAGGGTTACGAGCTCACCCTGCCCAACAGCGAATCGCTCTTCGAAGATTTCCACGACGTGCACCGGCGACGTTACGGCTACGCAGACCCCAGCTCTCCCATCGAAGTCGTCACGGTGCGCGTGCGCTTCGTCGTCGCGAGCGACCCCATCACGATGAAGCAACAGACCCCTCGTCCGGGCGACGGCTCGGCCGCGATTCTCCGCACCCGTCCCATCTACTTCGCCGGCGAGTGGATCGAGGCTCCCATCTATGACCGCGATCGGCTGATGGCCGGCGATCGCATCTCACGGCCCCGCTCTGGTCACCGAGTACAGCGCCACCACCGTCCTCCCCCCAGGCTGCAGCGCCGAGCTCGACAGCTACGGAAACATCATCGTGGAGATGGAGACGACATGACCCAGTCCCATCGCACCAGCGATCCCATCGAGCTCGCCGTCTTCAAAAGCGCAACCCATTCGATCGCCGAAGAGATGGGCGCCGCACTCCGGCGCACCTCCTTCTCGCCCAATATCAAGGAGCGCCGCGATTACTCCTGCGCCGTCTTCGACAGCACGCGGCGAGGTCGTCGCAATGGGCGATCACATGCCCGTTCATCTCGGCTCCATGCCCATGTCCGTCAAGGCCGTGCTCAGCGCCATGCAGCTCGAGCCCGGCGACGTGGCCATCCTCAACGACCCATACGCGGGCGGCACCCACCTCCCTGACATCACGGCAGTTCACGCCGTCTTCGCTCCCGGCCAGGCAGACGCGCCGCTGCTCTACGTCGCCGTGCGCGCACATCACGCGGACGTCGGCGGCATGTACCCCGGCTCTATGGGCCTCTGCCGCGAGATCTATCAGGAGGGCCTGCGCCTCCCGCCCGTCCGTCTCGTGCGCGCCGGCTCGTTGAACGAAGAGATCCTTGCCATCATCCTCGGCAACGTCCGCACCCCCGCCGAACGCCGCGGCGACCTCCTCTCGCAGATCGGCGCCTGCCACGTCGGTGAGCGTCGTCTCCAGGAGCTCATCAGGAGGTTCGGCTCCACCAACATCACCCGTCTCTCGTCCGACCTCCTTGACTACTCCGAGCGCCTCATGCGCGCCCTCCTCGCCGAGGTCCCGGGCGGCACCTTCACCGCCGAGGACGCGCTCGATAACGACGGCTTCGACGACGACCCCATCCGCCTCCGAGTCTCGGTCACGCTTGACCCCGCCGCCCGCTCCGCAACCATCGACTTCCGCGGCTCCGCCCCGCAGGTCCAAAGCAGCCTCAACGCGGTGTACGCCATCACCTACTCGGCCGTCTACTACGTCATGCGCTGCCTGCTTCCGGAGGACGCGCCCGCAACCGCCGGCCTCATGCGTCCGGTCGAGGTCATCACCGAACCCGGCTCCGTCGTCGACGCGCGCCTCCCCGCTCCCGTCGCCGGCGGCAACGTCGAAACCTCGCAGCGTATCGTCGATGTCCTCCTCAAAGCGCTCGCTCTCGCCCTTCCCCAACGCATCCCGGCCGCGAGCTCTGGCACCATGAACAACCTCACCATCGGCGGCCTCGATCCCCGCACCGGCAGACCCTTCGCCTACTACGAGACGGTCGCCGGCGGCATGGGAGCGCGCCCGGGCGCCGATGGCATCTCGGGCATCCACACCCACATGACAAACTCGCTCAACACTCCGGCCGAAGCGCTCGAATACGCCTACCCCGTTCGCGTTCGTTCCTACAGCTATCGTCAGGGCTCCGGCGGCACCGGCCAGTCCCGCGGAGGAGACGGCATCGTTCGCGAGGTCGAGCTCCTCGCACCCGCCAAGGTCACCCTGCTCACCGATCGCCGCACTCTCGCGCCCTACGGCCTCGCAGGTGGCGAACCCGGTGCCCTCGGTCGCTCCCTCCTGCTCTCCGGCAGTAAGGAGACCGTGCTCCCCGCCAAGTGCAGCATCGAAGCCGCAGCTGGCGATATCATCCGCATCGAAACTCCCGGCGGCGGTGGCTGGGGTCAGCCCGCACACTCTCGGGAGTCCTCCTAAGAAGCCGTGGATCTCAAGGCCTGCGCAGCAGCTTCTCCGGCGTAATCGGCAGCTCCCGAATCCGCCTCCCCGTCGCATGAAAGATCGCGTTCGCGATCGCCGCCGGTGCCCCCACAATCCCGAGCTCCCCAATGCCCCGCGCACCCAGCGGGTTGAAGCGCAGGTCCGGATACTCAACAAACGAGATGTCCATCTCCGGGACGTCCGCGTTCGTGGGCACGTGGTACTCCGCCAGGTTCGCATTCACAGGCAAGCCCCATCGTCGGTCATAGTGCGTCTTCTCCATCAGCGCCATACCGATGCCAAAGACGATCCCGCCCATGATCTGGCTCGTTGCGGTTCGCGGATTCAGAATGCGTCCCCCATCAAAGACGCCCACCCACCGTGACACCCGCACCTCACCCGTGTCCTCATCCACCAGCACCTCCGCAAAGTGCGCACCAAACGAATCGAAACGGAGCTCCTTCAACTCCTCTCCGGCCGCGGCCTTCGCCTCCTCCTCGAGATGCACCTCAGGATGCCTCGCCAGCACCGAACGGTAGTCCTCCCTCCGAGACACGTCACTAGCCCCCGAAAGCCAGCCGCCCTCAAGCTTCACCGCAGCCGCGTCCAACCCGTGGAGCGGTGAACCGGCATCCTCAACCGCTAAACGAATCAGCCTCTCCCGCAGTGCCAGCGCAACCTTCTGCACCGCCGGTCCAACCGTTGCCGAGGTCTGCGAAGCTCCCGTGTACGGCGCCTCCGGCAGCTCCGAGTCCCCACACACAAACCGGATCTCCTCCATTGGTATGCCCAACGCATCCGCCGCAATCTGCGTCATCGCCGTGCGCACCCCCGTGCCCAACTCGTGCGTCGCCGCTGAGACCACCACACGTCCGTCGGCTCCAACAGCCGCCCGCGCAGAGGCCTCGCTCCTTCGCCCCGGATAGCACGCCGTGGCCATCCCCATCCCTACCTGCAGACGGCCTCGCGTCATCGACCTCGGCCGCGGGTCACGCCTTGCCCACCCAAACCGCTCCGCGCCCACCCGGTAGCACTCGTCGAGATGCTTGCTCGACCACGGCTTGTCGCCATCCTGATCTCTCCCCGCGTAGTTCCGCATCCGCAGCGCGAGCGGATCCATCCGGAGCGACTCCGCCACCTCGTCCATCGCCGACTCCAGCGCAAACACACCCGAAGCCTCACCCGGGGCCCGCATGAAGCAAGGCGTGGCCGTATGGGTGCGAGCCACGCGGTGCGATATCAGCACATTGGGGCAGGTGTACAGGTTGCGCGACGACATCCCGCACGGCTCCGTAAAGTCGCCCACCGTCGAGGTCGACGAAAGCGTATGGTGTTCGAGCGCGAGCAGCTCTCCATCAGCCGCGGCTGAGATCGCCACCCTTTGATCCGTCTCCGGTCGATGTCCCACCGATGTAAACATCTGCGCGCGCTCCAGCACCAGCTTCACTGGCCGTCTCACCGCATACGCTGCCACCGCAGCCAGCACCACGTGCTGCCACAGAAATCCCTTCGACCCGAACGCGCCGCCAACATACCGGCTCACCACGCGAATCTGCTCCTCCGGCATCCGGAGATACGCCGCCATCGTCTTTCGGCTGCCCTGCAGCCACCGCGTACTGTCATGCAGCAACAGGTGATCGCCATCCCACACCGCCAGCGTGGACGAGGGTTCGATCGGATTCTGATGCTCAACCGGCGTAGCAAAAGTCTCTGCGACAAGTGGCCGGGAGCCCTCGATCAACCCGCGAGCGTACTGCAGCTTCTCATCCTCGATCTTGGTGAAATGATCGGGCAGGTACGTCCCCGCCCGGATACGCCCGTCCTGTGCTCCATCCGGCTCCGGCCGCTCGGCTACGGTCGCCGCACGCAACAACGCCTCGCTCTCCTCGTACCTCGCCCGCAGCATGGCGGCCGCGTAGCGCGCCTCTTCCAGCGTCTCTGCCACCACGATCGCAATGTGCTGCCCCGCATACTCGAGGGCGTCATCGCTCAACGGCGGCCGCCGCTCACTCGGCAGGATCTTGGTGATCTCTTCCGGCAGCTCCGCAAGCCTGGGGCAGTTGAACGGTGTCAGGATCGCCAGCACACCGTGCGCCCTCGAAGCATGCTCCGTCTCCATCGTGCTTAGCCGTCCATGCGGAACCGTCGCCTGCACCAGCACTGCATGGACGGTGCCGGGCAGCACGACGTCGCCCGCATACTTCGCGCACCCCAACACCTTCGCGAGCCCATCCACGCGCACCACTGGGCGGCCGACGCTCATCCTCTACTCCCGGCGTCTCCCCGTGCTGCGCCTCTGCATCGTAGGATGCCGCGTCACTCACCCGGGTTCGCGTCCGCCCCTCGCCCCCCGCCCCCGCCAGACCCGAACATCCCATGGTGCCTGCGCTCACGCAAGGCCTCAGGCTCCATCGGTTCTCGCGTAGCATCTTCTTAGTACGAGGCGAGGAGAACCACAGCCGCATGACGACTGCAACGCGTCAGCCGGGGCCACCGCACGCGCAACTCGGAAAAGTCCGCCGGACTCTCCTCTCCTTTGCCTCCGTTCTGTGGACGCTCCTCGCGCTCGCCCCGCCCGCCCACCCGCAGACCCTCGCCCGCCCTGGCTGGGCCGGCTCCGGCATGACCGTCGAGCGCTGGTGGCCTCACGCCGTCTTCTGCGAGATCTCCCCCGAAAGCCTCGCCTCCTCCGCCTCCGGGTCCACGCTCGAGCGCGTTACCTCGCGCATGTCAGACCTCCAGACCCTCGGCATCGACGGCATCCTCCTCCGCGGCCTCGAACCCGCCACACCCGCTGGAGGGGCAGCCACTCCCGGCTCCGTCGCGCTCGACCCACGCTTCGGCACCCTCGATAACTTCGACGCGCTCGTCACCGAGGCAGTCCGCCACGGCATCCGCGTGCTCGTCGAGCTCCGCCCCGGGCAGTCGCCTGCTCTGCTCACCTCCGAAGCGCGCCTCTGGCTCAACCATGGCGTCACCGGCCTCGCCCTCGGCAGCGGCGACGAAGCGCAGATTCGCGCCATCCGTGGCGTCCTTCACGGCTACGTGGGCGAGCGCATCCTCATCTCCGCGGCCCCACCTCCTGCCGCCGAAGCAGGCCCCTCCTCCGACGCCGCCCTCCTCGCGCAAGCCCAGAACGCAAAAGCATCACCGCAGGCGAACCCAGACCATCGTGAAAACCGCCCAGATCGCTCAGACCGTCCAGACCATAATCCAGACCGCCCCGATCTCATCCTCGTTCGCCTCCCTCCCGTCGCGCAGGGCCCCGCTGCCATGCGCTCCGCCATCCAAAGCGCCCGCGCCCGGATCGCCGCGCACGGCCCTGTCCCTCTGCTCAGCACCTCTGGCCCGGGCGATCGGGCCGCCGCGCGTCCTCTCGCCACCGCGCTCCTCGGCTCCGGCGGTGCCGTCCTTCTTAACGTCGACGACCTCGGCCTTGCTGACCCCGCAGCCCACACCAGGGAGCCGGCCATCTTCGCCTGGTACAAGCAGTGGAACGGCCTCCACCGCGGCAACCCCATCATGCGTACCGGCGACGATATCCTCCTCGATCACGACGCTGAAGGCGCACTCGTCTGGGTCCGCAAAGCAGCCACCGGCGGCGCCGCTCCGGTCGTGGCCATCTGCAACCTCACCGGCAGCCCCATCCATCTCTCGCTCACCGACGACATCGCCCACCTTCGCCTGCGCGGATCCTTCCTCCGCACCGTCGCCCGCTCCGACGGCGGCATGGGAGCCATGCCCCTGCGCGCCGTCACGCTTCCACCCTTCGCCGTCTACGTCGGGGAACTAAGCCGCTAAACCCGGTCAGCGCCCGCTCAGGGCCCGGTCAGCGCGTCCGCGCAATATCCGGCCCAAGCATCTCCTGCGCATTCGGTGCAGGATGCGCCGGAACCGTCTCATCCTTGGCCGCCACCCCAAACTCCGACCGACCCGCCATCTCCGCCGTTCCAGCAGGTTGCAGGTGGTGCGACGTCAGCCCTTCCTTCAGGATCGCAAACGCCTCCTCCGGCGTATCCGCAAACTGAAACAGGTCGAGATCCTTCAAAGCGATCGCTCCCCGGTCCGCCATCGCCTCGAGATTGATCACGCTCTTCCAGTACGCCGAACCGTAGATCACCACCGTGATCTGCTTCGCCAGCTTGTGCGTCTGCGCCAGCGTCAGCAGCTCAAACATCTCGTCCAGCGTCCCAAAGCCGCCCGGAAACACCACCAGCGCCTTCGCCAGGTACGCAAACCAGAACTTCCGCATGAAGAAGTAGTGAAACGTAAAGCTCAGCTCCGGCGTGATGTACGGGTTCGGCTCCTGCTCAAATGGCAGGCGGATATTCAGCCCGATCGACTTGCACCCCGCCTCGGACGCTCCCCGATTCGCCGCCTCCATGATCCCCGGGCCGCCGCCTGACGTCACCACGAAACGATGTCTTCGCCCCGGCAGACTCTTCGCCCACTGCGCCAGCATCCCGGCCAGCCTGCGCGCGTCCTCGTAGTACGCCGCCATCTCGACCGCCGCCTCCGCCAGTCGCAGCTTTCGCGCCGGCACCTCGCCGCTCTCGACCTCCTCCGGCCGCGCGGGCTGCTCCGGGGCTGGGGCCGGCGTCGCCGATCCCGTGTTCTCCAGAAGCTGCAGGTTGCTCGTCGCCACATCCAGCGCACGGAAACGCGCCGAGCCGAAAAACACCACCGTGTCCTGGATCCGCTCGCGCCGAAACCGCGCCATCGGCTCCTGGTACTCGGCCATCATGCGAAACAGCCGCCCGTCCGGTGAGTTCAGGAACTCAGCATTCTCATACGCGAACGGATGTTCCTTCACCGCTCCTGCGCCTGTCTTGTCGTGTGGTTCCGCCATCAGGTCCATCTTACGAAGCCCGGTAATCGCGGTAGTTCACCGCCTCGGAGATGCCGATCCAGATGTCCAGCACACCCAGCCCCGAGATAATGCCGCGCACCGCTCCATTATGAAAAATCGCCGCCAGCGCCGGCCTCGCCTGCAGAAACGCATTGTGATCCCAGATCCGCGCCCACCACGGCAGAATCATCACCAGTACGCCCAGGTACACGCAAAACAGCACCAGCACAAACAGCGAAAGCCGCTGCAGCCAGATCGGCGCCGTACGCGATGCGGGCTGCGCACCCTCTGTCTCGCTCCGGGAAGAAACCTGCGGCGCGGCGTGATTCGGTTCGGGAAACAGCTGTGGCTGCGGAGACATGGAACTCTCTTGACCTTAGCAGACGGCCTACCGGTTGTCCTCTGACCCGGACGGGTCACATCCCTACACCCACGGCACCCATCTTTCAGACGCAAACGAGGATGAGAAAATACAGGGATGCTCCAACTCTCTGGCGCCGGCAAGCGCTTCGGTCAGAAGCTGCTCTTTGAAGACACGAACTGGCTCATCACACCCGACGAGCGCACCGGCCTCGTCGGCGGCAACGGCACCGGCAAATCCACCCTGCTCAAGATTCTCGCCGGCATCGAATCCCTCGACTACGGCACCGTCAGTCGTCAGAAAAACATGACCCTCGGCTACCTCCCGCAGGATGGCCTCGTCATGCGCGGCAAGACCGTCTTCGAAGAGTGCCTCTCCGTCTTCGACGAGCTCCGCGGCCTCGAGCAGGAGGCCGAAGATCTCTCCGCAAAACTCTCCGAACATCACCACGAAAGCCCCGAGTACGCCGCCGCCGCCGAGCGCTACTCCCACATCACCGACCTCATGCACGCCAACGACATCTACACGCTCGACTACCAGGTCGGCACCGTCCTCGGCGGCCTCGGCTTCCCCAAGGAAGACTGGGAGCGACGCACCGAGGAGTTCTCCGGCGGCTGGCAGATGCGCATCGCGCTCGCCAAGCTGCTCCTGCAGAAACCCAGCCTCTTGCTCCTGGACGAGCCCACCAACCACCTCGACCTCGAAACTCGCAACTGGCTCGAGGAATACCTCAACCACTACCCCAACGGCTTCGTCCTTATCTCGCACGACCGCTACTTCCTCGACGTGACCGTCAACAAAACCGTCGAAATCTGGAACAAGCGCGCCCACTTCTATCACGGCAACTACGAGAAGTACGTCCGCGAAAAGGAAGAGCGTCGCACCCAGCTCCTCAGCGCCCACAAAAACCAGCGCGACCGGATCGAAGACCTCGAAGCATTCATCAACCGCTTCCGTTACCAGGCCACCAAGGCCAAGCAGGTACAGTCCCGCATCAAGGAGCTCGAAAAGATCGAGCGCATCGAAGTTCCCGAAGAAGAGGCCACGATCCACTTCAAAATCCCGCAGCCCCCGGCCAGCGGACGCACCGTCATCGAGGCCGTAAACCTCACCAAGGTCTACCCCCGCCCCGACGGCACCATGAAGACCATCCTCGAAGATGTCAGCTTCACCATCGATCGCGGCGATCGTATCGCACTCGTCGGAGCCAACGGCGCCGGCAAATCCACACTCATCCGCCTCCTCAGCGGACAGGAAGAGCCCACCTCCGGCCACGTCAGGCT
Source organism: uncultured Acidobacteriaceae bacterium (assembly GCA_963850375.1). Lineage (GTDB taxonomy): Bacteria > Acidobacteriota > Terriglobia > Terriglobales > Acidobacteriaceae > Edaphobacter. The sequence continues at coordinate 1,031,248 of CAWKKV010000002.1, forward strand.
CGGCCACAACGCGCTCGTCGACTTCTTCGCCCAGGATCAGTACAAGGTTCTCGATCACAACGCCGGCATGCTGGACGACATCAGCGGCGCCGCCCCCAAAGTTCCCGTCGTCGAGCTCCGCAGCCTCCTCGGCTGCTTCATGTTCTCGGGCGACGACGTCTTCAAAAAACTCGGCGTCCTCTCTGGCGGCGAGCGCAACCGTTACGCTATGGCCAAGATGCTCGTCTCCCCGTCCAACATGCTCCTGCTCGACGAGCCCACCAACCACCTCGACCTCCGCGCCAAGGACGTCCTTCTCGATGCCATTCGCAACTTCACCGGCACCGTGCTCTTCGTCTCCCACGATCGCTACTTCATCGATGGCCTCGCCACTCGCGTCTTCGAGGTCGAAGATCGCCGCGTCCACATCTACCCCGGCAACTACGAGGACTACATCTGGCGCAAGCAGGGCGGACCTGAAAAGGTAACCGCTTCGGTCACACATCCAGCTCCCGTCGTCAGCGCCACCACCGTCGACACGCCTGACGACACCCTCGAGCCGTCGAAACCGCCCGTCAAGCGCCTCAACCCCATCAAGCTCAAGCAGCTCGAAGATCGTCTCCAGTTCACCGAAACCGAGATCCCCCGCCTCGAAGAGGCCATCGCCGCCGCCGAAGAGAAGCTCGGCATCTTCTCCTCCGCCGAACAGTCGCAGCGGCTCGCAGCCGAGATCGAGACCATGAAGCAGCAGCAGGGTACCCTGCTCGCCGAATGGGAAGAGCTCACCGGTCAGCTCGAAGAGCAGCAGTCGGCCTAGCGGCCTTCGCGCAGCCGCTCCGCCAGCCGCTCCGGCAACCCGGCCATCAGGATCCGCCCCTGCGACGCCGTCACGTCATACGGCACACGGTGAAACGCGATCTCCGCCTTGGCCGTGTCGTAGATCGCATACCCGGCTCTCCAATCGCAATCGCGCGGCTGTCCCACCGATCCCGGGTTGATCAGGTGCCGCGTCCCCTCGGTCAGCGACAGCATCCACGTCTCCGCGTCGTTATACGTCCGGAAGCGCGGCCGCACCTCGTGCCACTCATGCCCCTTCTGCGAAAACCCGCCCTGGATATGCGTGTGCCCGATAAACGTCACCACCGTGTTCGCCTGCTGCAGCGGAGCCCACGCGTCCCGCATGTTCAGGATGTAGTGGTCCTCGTTCAGCGGAGATCCGTGCGCGCACGTAATCGCCTCCGTCTCCACTCCGTCGACCGCCGGATGGAGCGGCCCCTGCGGCATCGCCTTCAGCCACTGGAGGTTCTCTGGCGTCAACTCCTTCTGCGTCCAGTTCGCCGCCGTTCGCGCCGTCGCGTTGAAGCTCAGCGCCGAGCTCAGTCCGCAGCACACCCGGTCATGGTTGCCCCGCACGGAAAGCTGCGCCAACGGTCGCATCCGGTCGATCACCTGGTTCGGACTTCCCCCATACCCCACCAGGTCGCCCAGATTCCACACCGCGTCATACTGATCCTCAGCCGAGCGCAGCACCGCCTCAAAGGCTTCAAGGTTGGCGTGGATGTCGGAGAGGATCAGGGCTCGCATGCGTTGGTCGTGGTACCGGGGCACCAATCTTCAAGAATATAGCGGATCGCTCTCACGGCATAGCCGCCGGCGCACCTTCACAGCGACGTCGCCAAAGGACGGCTCCGGTCCGTCCGCATCGTCGGCGCCGAGGCCAGCAGCCTCTGCGTATACGCGTGCGTCGGCCGCCGGAAGATCGCCTCCGCCGTCCCCTGCTCCACAATCAGCCCATGCTGCATCACCGCCACGCGATCCGCCACCTTGCTCACCACCGCGAGGTCGTGCGAGATAAACAGCATCGCCAGCCCATGCGTTCGCCGCAGCTCCGCCAGCAGCTCGAGGATCTGCGCCTGCACCGTCACGTCCAGCGCCGTCGTCGGCTCATCCGCAATCAGCAGCCGCGGCCGGTTCGCAATCGCCATCGCAATCAGGATCCGCTGCCGCTGCCCCCCAGAAAACTGGTGCGGATAGTCGCGCACCCGCCGCTCCGGCTCTGGCAGCGCCACCTCCCGCATCGCCTCGATCACCCGCGCTCGCACCTCCGCCCGCCCCAGTCCCGGATCGTGCGCCCGCAGCGCCTCCGCAATCTGCTCGCCCACGGCCATCACCGGGTTCAGCGCCGTCATCGGCTCCTGGAAGATCATCGCGATCTCTCGCCCCCGTAGCCGCCGCATCCCCCGCTCCGGCAGCCCCCGCAGGCTCCGCCCATCGAACAGGATCTCGCCCCCGACCGACGCCGTCGGAGGCAGCAGCCCCATCACCGCCAGCGACGTCGCCGACTTCCCCGAGCCCGACTCGCCCACCAGCCCCAGCGTCTCGCCCGGCCCAATCGCGAAGCTCGCCTCCTTCACGGCCACCGCACCGCCGAAGCGGATCGAGAGATCCTTTACCTGGAGCAGCGGTCCCGCCATCGCCCTATCCTAACCGGCAGACCCGGAGAGCCGTGTGCCCGCACAGGGCGTCTAATAATGGACGATATGAGGCAAGCTCTCTCCGTAACCCTTCTCGCCGGCGCCCTCCTGCCCTGGCCACTCGCCCGCGCCCAGATGCACAAGGTCGCCAAACCCGAGCAGGTCGTTCGCGCCGTTGGTGTCTACGAGTGGGTCGGCGACCTCAAAAAGCCCACCGGAAGCCGCTTCATTCCCGTCACCGTCTTCATCAACGGCGCACTCGAGGATGGCGGCGTCTACATGGCGCGACCCATCCCCTTCGCCCTCACCCCTGGCAACGAGTACGAGCTCCAGCAGGCCGGCGTACCCCGCGGCTCGCTCGACCTCACCGACGCCCGCCATCTCCAGACCGCCAACAACGACTACGAGGATGGCTGGCTTGGCTATGGCACCTACAAAACCCCGCCTCCCCCCAGGAAGGAACCAGCCCTCCGAGCCTCAAAAACCCAGCCCACCATCGAGGGCTCTCGCGACGACTCCCGCCCACACTTCTCCGGCAACCAGCCCGCCTCCGACTCCAAGAGCTCCAGCGACAAAGACCCACAAAACTCCACGGACAGTCAGACGAAGAAGAGCACCGGCGCCGACGACCCCGACCGCCCCACCATGCACCGGCGCGACACCTCCGGGACCTCAACTACCGACAGCACCAAAGCCTCCACCTCGGACCCCGCCAACGACCCCGACCGCCCCACCCTTCGCCGCCGCTCTCCCGAGGATGCAAAAAAGGCCAAGAACAACGACATCGCCACCGTGACCGGAACCGGCACCTCGCTCAATGACGATCCTGACCGCCCCAAGCTCCAGCACGGCGCCCACAGCAACGCTCACGACACGGACATCCCCAGGCTCGTCGGCATCCCCAAAGACGCACAGCAGATGGTCGCCGTCTCCGATCCCGCCAATCGCCCGACCCATGACTTCGCCCGTCCATGGCAGGATGAAAAGGAGCACGCCGCCGTTCTCGCCCAGATGCAGACGCTCGCGCGCACGGAACTCGCCGCCTACACAACCACGCATCCCGCTGCCCCTGCGCCGGCCGCTCCCACGCATACCTCCCCCAGCACGACCCACCCCACGACCGCCGCATCCGCACGCCGGGCCAGGGCCGCCGCCGCCAAAAGCACTCCCGCCCCCCAGCAGCCGCTCCTCGACGAGCAGCTCAGGTCCTACACACTCAGCTACGGCGGCGCCCCCACCTACGTCTACACCGCGCACACCCCCGGCACCGGCCCCGATCTCCGCTACGTCCTCGTCGTCGCCCAGGCCGACGTCAACGGCACCATCCAGCCCGCTCTCAAAAGCGTCACCGACGAGGCTCACCTCGATCGCACCCCGCGCATGCGCCTCGTCGATGTCGTCGACGCCGAAGCCTCCAACCGGGCCAGCCTCCTCTTTGAACTCCGCGCCCAGAACGAACGCCAATTCGCTCTCTATCGCGTCATCGGTGCCCGCTCAGAATCCATCTTCACCACCGGGACCACGCAATAGAAAACGAAGAAGCCGCGGCAGACATCACCGCGGCCTTCACGTCGCAATCGTCTTCGCTCAACCCTGCAACGACGGGTAGTCGACATACCCCTCAGGCCCGTGCGAATAAAACGTCTCGGGGTTCGGCTCGTTCAGCGGAGCTCCGGTCGCAAACCGAACCGGCAGATCCGGATTCGCGATAAACAGCTTCCCAAACGCCACCGCATCCGCCTCGCCCCGCTCGATCACCTCGTTCGCCGTCTCGCGCGTAAACTTCTCGTTCGCGATATATACCCCGCCAAACGCCTTCTTCAGCTGCGGCCCCAGGCGTCGGTCGCCCATGTACTCGCGCGCCGCGATAAACGCAATCTTCCGCCGTCCTAGCTCCGTCGCAATGTGCCCAAACGTCGCCTCCGGATTCGAGTCCGAGATCCCGTGCGAGTCGCTCCGTGGAGCCAGGTGCATGCCCACCCGGTTCGCCCCCCACACCGAGATCACCGCATCCGTCACCTCCAGCATCAGCCGCGCCCGGTTCTCAAGCGTCCCGCCATACTCGTCCGTGCGCTTGTTCGTCCCGTCCTGCAGAAACTGGTCGAGCAGGTAGCCGTTCGCCCCATGCATCTCGACTCCGTCAAAACCCGCCGCCTTCGCATTCGCCGCCCCACGACGGAAGTCCTCGACGATCCCCTTCACCTCGCTCGTGCTCAGCTCCCTCGGCGTCTCAAACGACTTCACCGGCCGCACCAGCGACACGTGTCCCGAGGCCGCAATCGCGCTCGGTGCCACCGGCCGCTCGCCGTTCAGAAACACCGGATCCGAGATCCGCCCCACGTGCCATATCTGCGAGAAGATCCTCCCTCCCGCCTCGTGGACTGCCGCCGTGATCGGCTTCCACGCCTCCACCTGCTGCTCAGACCACAGCCCCGGCACCTGCGCATACCCGACACCCTGCGGAGAGATCGGCGTGCCCTCAGAGATAATCAGCCCCGCCGACGCGCGCTGCCGGTAGTAGTCCGCCATGATCGGCGTCGGGATGTGGTCAGGTGTACCGCGAAGCCGCGTCAGCGGCGCCATAATTACGCGGTTCGGAAGCTGGAGATCACCAAGCTGCAAAGGATCGAATAAAGAAGGCACGGCTGGAACACCTCTCCTCGTAGTAACAGGAGTTAAGATGTCCCAGCCTCGAAGAGGATGCGCCCGCACCTCATCGCCTCAGTTCCCGTGATGCTATACGGGAAAATTTTTCAGCCACTCCCGAAACGCCGGCCCAAGATCCTCACGCTTCAGCGCAAACTCCACCGTCGCCTTCAGAAACCCGAGCTTGTCGCCCGCGTCGTGCCGCTTGCCCTCGTAGCTGAACCCATACACCTTTTCGAACGCCAGCAGCGCCTTGATTCCATCGGTCAGCTGCAGCTCCCCACCGGCACCCGGCTGGATCGTCTCCAGCATCTCGAAGATCCGGGGCGTCAGGATGTAGCGCCCGATAATCGCGTTGTGTGACGGTGCCTCCGACGGCTTCGGCTTCTCCACCATGCTCTTCACTGCCAGCAGCCTCGGGTTCTTCGCATCCGGAGTGCAGTCCAGGCACCCGTAGTTCTGAATCGCGTCGCCCTCCACCACCTCCGACCCGATGATGCTCGATTGCGTCTCTTCAAACGCCTCCACCATCTGCTTCATGCAAGGCACGGTCGCATCCACAATGTCGTCCGGCAGCAGCACCGCAAACGGCTCGTCTCCCACAATCTCCTTCGCCATCAGCACTGCGTGTCCCAGCCCCAGCGCCGAGGGCTGCCGCGTATACGTAATCTTCGCGAGCTTCGACACCGATCGCGCAATCTCCAGCAGCGCCGTCTTTCCGCGTGCCTCCAGCGAAGCCTCCAGCTCCGGAGATCGGTCGAAGTGATCCTCCATCGTCGACTTGCCGCGGCCCGTCACGATGATGATCTCCGTGCAACCCGCCGCCACCGCCTCCTCCACGCCATACTGGATCAGCGGCTTGTCCACCAGCGTCAGCATCTCCTTCGGCATAGCCTTGGTCGCGGGAAGAAAGCGTGTGCCCATGCCTGCCGCCGGAAAAACTGCTTTGCGGATCTTCTTGTAAGCCATCGTCGAAACTAATCCCTATCCGTCAGGTCAATCTTCCCGACCGTAGCAGGCGCAAGGTGCCCGCGAAATAACACTTACGGGTAGCAGGAAAGCTCTCGCTATCCGATCCGCAACCGTCGCTGTTACAAAACCGGCGAGTCGTCGTGCAGCATCGACCTCCGGATGATCTTCAGCGGCGCAGGCCCCTGCCGCATAAACGAGTCATGAAAGTTCTGGAGGTTGAACGCCGCCCCCTGCTTCTTCTCGAGGTCCTCGCGCAGCTTCAGGATCTCGAGCTTCCCCAGCGTGTAATACAGGTACGTCGCATCCGAGGTTCCACGCTTCGTCTCCATCAGGCCCACGGAGTGCGACTGGTACCCCTCCTTCACAAACAGGTCGACCGCCTGGTCCATCGTCCATCGGCCGCTCGCCTCGCCCTGCGCCGTATGGAGCTTGATCGAGTTGATAAAGCGAGCATCCCGCAGAAGCGCGTCCTGCAGCTGTCCAAGTCGCACCAGCTTCGCCTCACGCGCATCCGTTGCACCCGCGCCCGGCTGCCCGTATCCCTCGTCCAGCATCATCTGCTCGCAGTAGTGTGCCCACCCCTCCACATTGGTCGCCGCTCCAATCAGCTTCCGCACCTTCGACGGAAACTGATCCTGCCACAGGAACTGCACATAGTGCCCCGGGTACGCCTCATGGACGCTCGTCGAAATGATCGTGCCCACATTGAACGCCGCCATATGCTCCGCAATGTGCGCCGCCGTCCAGTTCCTCTCCGGCAGCGTCACGTTGAAGTACGCCTTCGTCGAATGTGTCTCAAACGGCCCCGGAGGATCCATGGAGGCCTGCGTTGTCGCCCGCATAAACGGCGGCGTCTCTTCGAGCGTCGGCTCCACATCGCTCGGAATCGTGATGATGTGATGCTCGTGAATAAACGCGATCAGGCTCGAAAACGTGTTCTGAAACGCAGGCAGCAGCTTGTCCGGTGCCGGATGGATCGTCGCCAGCTCCGCCAGCACCTCGTCCGGAGACTTCGTCGCGTCGAGCTCATGCGCGATCCGCTTGAACTCCGCCTGGTTCCGGTGGAGATCCGCATACGCAATCGTCAGCAGCCGGTCGAGCGGTATGTCCACCATCTCGTCGTACGCGAGCTTCTTGCGGAACACATCCGCGCCCAGCCGGTAGTCGCCGTTCGATCGCGGCAGCAGATCCGTCTTCATCCACGCGCCATAATCCTTCAGCGCATCGATCACCGCCTGGTTCGATCGCGCAAAGTCCGCCTGCGTCCGCCCGTCGTTCGCATCCTTGAACGCCGAAGGGACGTCCGTCTGGAAGAAGCTCACCAGCCCATCGATCTGCTCCAGCGCAATCTCCGTAAAGATCCGCGGCGGGTTCTTCAGATTCTTCTTCGCCTCCGCAAACACCTGCGGCATCTGCCGTTCGCGCTCAACCACCGCTCGCAGCCGAATATTTGCCGGCGCGAAGTTCCGGCTCATCAGCACAAACACCGAGCCCGTAATCCCCGACGAATAGTTGTCCGGATTCTTCTCCCAGTTCCGGATCACCTCGAGCGACAGCAGCTGCGACCGGATGCTGTTCAGCAGGATCTCGCGATCGGCAGCCACCGAGGCGTCCAGCGCCGACGGCTCGACTGCCGAAATCTTCTGCTCGTAGCTATGGAGCGCCGCAATCTGCCTCTCGACCGATGCCGCCGAATAGTCCTCAAGCTTCGTGTCGTACTGGTGCAACCCGGCCGCCGTCCCACTCGTCGGCGAAAACCGGAAGTACACATCATCGAAGTACTGGTCCGCAAGGGTGTTAAACGTCTGCAGTGCCCCATCGGCCTGCACGCGCTGTGCCTGAACTGTCGTGGCGGTCATCGCGCCTCCCATCGTCACCGTAAGCAAAACCGCTACGCGAAATATCCTCGGCACCCGGGCTCCTCTGTTTGCAATCATTGTAACCAGCTCAGTTCGTTACCGGACGCTCACCATCGAGCGAATCCAGCAGCGCCCGGGTCTCGGCCAGCACATCCTCAGCCTTCGACGAAGACAACGGCCACCGCAGCACGCCCTGCGGCGTAAACTGCGCCCCGTTCTTTGCATTGCGGCTCACCAGCTTCATCAGCAGCCCCGGGTCCACACCCATTCGCCCGCGGCTCGCACCCGCATTCGCAAAGCTCTCTTCGCCGCTGCGGTCGATAAACTTCACATGGAGCATGTCCCGCATCGCCTTGATCTTGCCCGCCTGCGCCATCGGCGCGTTCGCTGGACGCACACCCACCGTCGCCCTCGCCGCCAACGTAGCGTTCGTCACCTGCCTCTGCGAGACCGCGTTGAAGCTGTGCTGCAACGGCCGAGCCGGCGGAGCAGGCCGCGCAATCTGCCCGGGTCGCAAAGGCTGCAGGGGCGCCGGCCCACGTCCATTCGCACCCGTCTTGGCCGCGCTCGTCGCCGCGCTCGTCTCCTCGATCGCCGTCCGCTTCCGCTCGAGCGACGCAATCCCCAGCTGCTCGCAGTGCAGCCGGATCTCCCCCGCCGCGAGCAGGTTCAGCACGCTCTCCGGTGGCTTGCCATACCGGTCCTCGAGCTCCGCTCGCACATCATTCAGCGCCGCGTAGTCCGCCGCCCCGGCGATCCGCTTATACATCCGCAGCCTCTGGTTCTCCTCCGGTATGTAACTGTCGTCGATACGAACCGAGATCCCCAGGTTGATCACCGTCGTCCCGTGCGCCGCACCATCGCTCTCGCCCTTCATCGTCCGCACGGCCTCTTCCAGCATCGACGTATACATCTCAAAGCCGATCGCCTCGATGTGCCCGCTCTGCTCGCCGCCCAGCATATTGCCCGCGCCGCGCAGCTCGAGATCCAGCGCCGCGATCTTGAAGCCCGCACCCAGGTCCGAGAACTCCTTAAGCGCCGCCAGCCGCCTCCGCGCAATCTCCGTCAGCTGCTGCTCCGGCGGAATCAGCAGGTACGCATACGCCCGCCGGTTCGAACGCCCCACCCGCCCCCGCAGCTGGTACAGCTCGCTCAGTCCATGCCGGTCCGCGCGGTTGATGATGATCGTGTTCGCCAGCGGGATATCAAGCCCGTTCTCGATGATCGACGTCGCGCACAGGACGTCGTACTCGTGATTCATAAACGCCAGCATCACCCGCTCGAGCTCCGCCTCAGGCAGCTGCCCGTGTCCCACCACCACCCGCGCCGAGGGCACCAGCTCGCGGATCTTCGTCGCCATCTCGTAGATCGTCTCCACCCGGTTGTGCACGAAGTACGTCTGCCCGCCGCGCTCCAGCTCCATCTCGATCGCCGTCCGCACCAGCTTCTCGTCAAACTTCGCCACAATCGTCTGGATCGCCATCCGGTCCTTCGGCGGCGTCTCGATCACGCTCATATCACGTAACCCGATCAGTGACATATGCAGCGTCCGCGGAATCGGCGTCGCCGACATGCTCAGCACATCGATCGCCGCACGCATCTGCTTCAGCCGCTCCTTGTGCCGCACGCCGAAGCGCTGCTCCTCGTCCACCACCAGCAGCCCCAGGTCCTGGAACTTCAGGTCCTTCGACAGCACCCGGTGCGTCCCGATCAGGATGTCGATCTTCCCCTGCTCCGCCTTCTCCAGGATGACCTTCTGCTCCTTCGCCGTCCGGAACCGCGAAATCATCTCCACGTTCACGGGGAAGTTCGCAAACCTCTTCTTGAAGCTCTCGTAATGCTGAAAGCTCAGCACCGTCGTCGGCGTCAGCACGGCCACCTGCTTCGAGTCCTGCACGGCCTTGAACGCCGCTCGCATCGCCACTTCCGTCTTGCCGTAGCCCACATCGCCGCACAGCAGGCGATCCATCGGCTGCTGCGACTCCATATCTCGCTTGATGTCCGCAATCGCATTCAACTGGTCGTCTGTCTCCGTAAAATCGAACGCATCTTCAAACTCGCGTTGGAGATTATTGTCCGGAGAAAACGCCGTGCCCACCGCCGCCGCCCTCTGCGCATACAGCTTCAAGAGCTCCGCCGCCATGTCCTGCATGGCCTTCTTCACGCGAGCCTTGGTCTTCGCCCACTGCTGATTGCCCAGCCTGTTCAGCTCCGGCGCCGGCCCCGTATCGGTCGAGCGATACTTCTGGATCAGATCCAGCCTCGTCAGCGGCACGTAGAGCTTCGCCTGGTCCGCAAACTCCAGGATCATCAATTCCAGCGGCGGCGCATCATTCTCTTCAATCACCCGCAGACCGCAATACTGCGCGATCCCATGCTCCACATGCACTACGTAGTCGCCCACCGCCAGGTCGCGGAAGTCCGAGATAAACGCCGACGTCTTCGACTTCTTGCGCGTCACCGGCCGAGCCGATACATCGGCATCGTCACTCAGGTCCTGCGCACCGAAGATCACGATCTGCCGCGCCGTCGCCCGGTCCAGATCCATCACCTGCACGCCCGCCGCAATGGCCGTCTTCACAATCACCGGCGTCCGGAGGTCCCCGGCAAGATAGCTCGACTCCGAGTACACCGTCTCCGATCCGCCCTGCTGCACCCGCGATCCCAGCCGGTACGGCACCCCGTACTCCTGCAGCAAGCCCGCCAGCCGCTCCACCTCACCCTGGTTCGGCGCTGTCAGCAGCACCCGCGCCTCCTGTCCCATCAGCGACTTCAGCTGATCCACCATCGCCGGAATCGACCCATGAAACCGCATCGTCGGACGCGTCGCAAAATCCACCTCGCTCAGCTCGCTCCGGTCCGCATCCAGCACATCCACCGCGCCCAGCTGGTCCAGGTCGCACCCCGAAATGGCACGCATCCGGTCATCGAGCTCCCACGGCGAAACATACAGATCCTCCGGCCGCACCAGGCTCCCGATCCCCGCGCGCTCGTGCCTCTGCTCCACCTTGTTCCACCAGCGCTCGCCCTGGTTCTTCACCATCGCCGGCTCTTCCACAAACACGCGCGCCGTCCGCCCCATCAGGTCCAGCAGCGTCATCGACGCTCCCGCCACCGGCGCAAAAAACTCCCATCCCGGAAACACCGTGGCATCGCCCGTCCGCGTCGCCACATGCGTCTGCAGCTCGCTCGGCGTCTCCCCGCCCTCCATGGCCGCGCCCGCCGGCGACCCAGTCCGCGTCAGCCGCGCATTGATCGCCTCGAGCAGCCGCTCCGTCACCGGTGTCTCCGTCAACGGCAGCAGCAGCGCCTCATCCAGCGTCGAGCTCGACCTCTGCGACTCCGGGTCAAACTTCCGGATCGACTCGATCTCATCCCCAAAGAAATCGATCCGCACCGGCCTGTCCTGCTCCGGCGAATACACATCGATAATCCCGCCGCGGATCGTCACCTGCCCCGGCATCTCCACCACGTCTACCTTCGTATACCCAACCGAAAGCAGATGCTCTATCAGCATCTCCGGGATATGCTCCTCGCCTTTTCGCAGCCGCAGCGCCAGGCCCGTGTAGTGGTCGCGCGCAAACAGCCGCATGCACGCCGCTTCCACCGGCGCGATCACCAGCCGCGGTGTCCCCGCAGCCCGCTCGCACAGCTTCCACAACGTCGCCGCGCGCGCCTCCTGGATCTCCGGATGCGGCGACAGATTCTCAAACGGCAGCACATCGTGCGCCGGCAGCCGCAGGACCTGCCCCGCATCGAGCGCACCTGTCAGCTCGCACGCCGAAAGCACCGCCGCATGCAGCGCCTCCGCCGCCTTGTTGTCCGCCACAATCATCAGGCACGGCGCATTTGCCGCCCGCACAAACAGCGGCAGGTACAACGCCCGCGCCGTCGCCGTCAGCCCGGACACACGCCTTCGCCCCGAGCCCGCGCCGAGGTGCCGTCGTACCCGTTCAAAAGCCTCAGAGTGCTGGAGGTCCGCAAGCAGCTCGCGGACAAACGGAAGGATCATCGCTCTTCCAATTGTACTGAGCGGAAGCGCCCCGCATCACGCCCGGGCACCGCACGCCCATCAACACTGTTACACCGTCACCACAATCTTCCCGATCTGCTGGTTCGACTCCATGTACCGGTGCGCCTCCACAATCTCATCCAACCGAAACGTCTTCGCGATCCGCGGCCGAAACGCCCCCGCCTCCACCTTCTCAAACACGTACCGCTCGCCCGCCGTCCGCAGCTCCGGCACGCTTGTAATCTCAAACAGCGTGTATCCCCGAAACGTCAGCGCCTTCAGCAGCGCCGTAAACAGCGGCAACGGCGTCTTCTCCCCCGACAGCGCCCCATACTCGAAGATGATTCCCTGCCACGCCGCCGCCTCGGCCAGCTTCGACACGATCGGCCCACCGATCGGGTCAAACACCAGCCGCGCCCCCTTGCCTCCCGTAATCTCCTTCACCCGCGCCACCAGATCTTCCTCGTTCGTCACAATCACGTGGTCAGCCCCCAGCGATTGGAGCTCCGCCCTCTTCTCCGGCGTTCGCGTCACCGCGATACTCACCGCTCCCTCCGCCTTCGCCAACTCAATGGCCGCTAGCCCCACCGAGCTCGACGCCGCCGTGATCAGCACAAAGTCGCCCTTCACAATCTTCCCGAAGTGCACCAGCGCCCCATACGCCGTCAGGTACTGCATCCAGATGCTCGTGCCCTCCTCGAACGAGAGCTTCGCCGGATACTCCGCGATTGCCTCCACCGGCACAATCGCCACCTCCCCATACACCCCATGCTCGTTCAGCTTGAACGCCGGCACGGTGCTCACCGTCTTCCCCACCCAGCCCCCGTCCACACCCTCGCCCACCGCCTCCACTATCCCCGAAGCCTCATACCCATTCGTCGAGGGCAGCACCGGCTGCTGCAGATACATACCCCTCCGAAACATCACCTCCGCGCGGTTCAGCCCAATCGCCTTCACCCGCAGCCGCACCTCACCCTTCGCCGGCTCCGGCAGCGGCAGCTCCTCGAGCTTCAACACCTCGGCGTCACCCGTCTCATGAAACCGCACGATCCTCACCATCTCATCCGCCATCGCATCTCTCCCTCACCACCATCATCTGCCCTTGCTTGTCATCCTTCGCACAGCGGAGCATCTGCAATTCAGCAAAGCCCCGCGCCCGCCCAAACCTCAAGCCGCATTCTTCTCCGCCTTCTGCGCCCCCGAAGGATCCTCCCGAAACGCCGGCTCTCCCACATCCCCGTACACCACCTGCCCATACTCCAGCAGCGTCACCATGCCCACGCCACCGCAGATGTTGCCCGTAACCGCCAGCCCCAGCCACCAGACGTAAGTCGTCCACGGCGTCTGCCTCGTCAGCACCGCCACCAGGATCTCGCCGCTACCCGCAATGCAGTGTGCGAAGTTCCCCAGGCCCACCAGGAACGTCAGGATCCAGATGATCATCACCGACCCCGTAATCGAGTGCGACCCCGACACCAGCCACGCCGCCAGCGCGATCATCCACCCGCCCATCACCCCGCTCCAGAAGATCGCGCTCGGCTCCCGATGGATCGCCTCCAGCCCCAGGCCCGCCAGCGCATGCACCACGTCCGGGCTCAGCGCAGTCGTCAGGCTCGCCAGTCCCGCAAACGCAAGCGCCCCAAGGATGTTCGCCGGCAGCACCGTAAACCAGAGCCGCATCGTGTTCCAGAAGTGCTTCTTCTCCGCCAGCACCAGCGCAATCGGATACAGCGTGTTCTCGGTAAACAGCTGCGCCCGCCCCAGGATCACCACGATGAAGCCCAGCGGATAAAACATCTTCGCGATGAACTGGACCTTGTTCGACGACCCCAGCATCGCCAGCGAAATCGCGTTCCCAAGCGCCGACAATCCCATAAACGTGCCGCCCGCAAACCCCGAGATCGCCAGCGCCGACGTCGACCTCTTCAGCTCCTGCCGCGCATTGCTCGCAACCTGCTCAAAGATCTCCTGCGCGCTCGGCCGCTCAAGATTCTTCTGCGCCTCGGCCGCCGGTTCCTGCTGCTTCTCTCGTCGTCCTCGGAACCGAAATGCCATAGCCTGTCCCTGCCTCTTCAGCTGTTTGTATGTCCCTCCGTCTGATGCGCTAAATCCTGCTCCCTGCACTCTGCTTGGTAAAATCGTGTCAGCATGCCCACTCTCTCCGCCCTCTCGCCAGACGTCCTCGCCAAATATCAGCCCGTCATCGGCCTCGAGGTCCACGTCCAGCTCCTAACCGAGTCCAAGGCCTTCTGCGGCTGCCTCAACCGCTACGGCGGAGAGCCCAACACCCACGTCTGCCCCACCTGCCTCGGCCTCCCCGGCGCCCTTCCCGTCCTCAACCGCCGTGCCGTCGAGTTCGCCGTTCTCGCCGCCCGCGCCATCGGCTGCGAGATCCGCGAAACCAGCATCTTCTCCCGCAAAAACTACTTCTACCCCGACTCCCCCAAGGGCTACCAGATCTCGCAGTTCGACAAGCCCATCGCCGAGAACGGGGCCATCACCGTCCCCGCCTTCGACGTCGCCGGCAACCCGATTCTGAAGACCATCGGCGTCACCCGCCTCCACCTCGAAGAAGACGCCGGCAAAAGCATCCACGACGGCTTCGCCGACTCCTCCTCCCGCACCTACATCGACCTCAATCGCTGCGGCACACCCCTCGTCGAGATCGTCTCCGAGCCCGACCTCCGCACGCCCGACGAAGCCTTCGAATACCTCACCCGTCTCAAGGAGATCCTCCTCTACACCGGCGTCTCCGACTGCAACATGGAAGAAGGCTCCCTCCGCTGCGACGCCAACGTCTCCGTCATGCTCAAGGGGGCGGAGAAGTTCGGCACCAAGGCCGAAGTCAAAAACGTCAACAGCTTCCGCTACATCCGCTCCGCATTGGAGTACGAGATCGAGCGGCAGATCGGCATCCTCGAAGAAGGCGGACGCGTCACCCAGGAGTCGCGCCTCTGGAACAACGCCGAAGGCCGCACCTTCTCCATGCGCTCCAAGGAAGCCGCCCACGACTACCGCTACTTTCCCGAGCCCGACCTCCCTCCTCTCATCGTCGGCCCCGAGTGGCAGGCCGAGATCCTCAAGTCGCTCCCCGAGCTCCCCGAAGCACGCCGCGCCCGCATGATCGCCGACTACGGCCTCACCCCGCAGGATGCCGCCACCCTCACCGCCACCCGCTCCTTCGCCGACGCCTTCGAGGCCGCCGCCAAGCTCGCCAAGAACCCGCGCCGCGTCGCCGCCATCCTCACCAGCGAGCTCACCCCCCGACTCCGCGCCGGCGAGATCGAGCCCCAGGACTCGCCCGTCACCCTCCCCGGCGTCGTCCTCGCCGCCGACCTCGCCGAGTCCGGAGCCATCTCCTCCAAGCAGCTCAAGCAGCTCCTCGACTCCGCCTTCCTCACCATGGAAGACTTCCCCGTCGTCTACGAGCGCGAGAAGCCCCAGCAGATCTCCGACACCTCCGCCATCGAGAGCATCATCGACGAGGTCATCGCCAGCAACCCCAAGCAGGCCGACCAGTACCGCGGAGGCAAAAAGACCGTAGCCGCCTTCTTCGTCGGCCAGGCCATGCGCCTCTCGAAAGGCCAGGCCAACCCCGCCCTCCTCAACCAGCTCGTCGCCAAGAAGCTAGACGCCCTGGGCCCCCTCTAGCTCCCAAACCATAAGGCCGCGCGCACCCCCTCTGGCTCCCAGCCACCGGCCACCCCCTCCCGCTTCCCCCAACCCCCCGAACGACGCCATTCTGAGCCGCAGGCGAAGAATCTCAGTATTTCGCCCGCCCCCGCCACAGCACCCAGCATCGCCCCCCACCAGCACCGCCCAGGCCAACTCCCCATAAAACACCGGTTGACGCCAGGAAAACCTTCGCGTTAGATGACTGACATCCGCACCAAACGAGGGAACCATGCTCACGCAGCAGAACGACGCGTTCCCACCCGGCCCCCTGCCCATCGCCGCCGATCAGCCCCTTCCCCCACTCGGCACCCACCTCAACGTCCTCATGGTCTGGCCCCGCTTCCCGCCCTCCTTCTGGGGCTTTGAGGGCGTGCTCGACATGCTCCCCGAAGCCGCCATGACCCCGCCCCTCGGCCTCATCACCGTCGCCGCCCTCTGCCCCGCCTCCTGGAACCTCCGCCTCATCGACCACTGCTTCGAGGAGGTCACCGATCGCGACATCCTCTGCCGCCGATCTCGTCATGGTCAGCGCCATGCACGCCCAGCGCGCCGACGCCCGCGCCATCCTCGCCCAGGCACGCCGCCTCGGCCGGCGCACCTTTGTCGGCGGCCCCTGGGCCTCGACCGACCCCGATGCCGTCCTCCGCGACGCCGACCACGTCCTCGTCGGCGAAGCCGAAGAAGCCTTCCCCGATATCGCCGTCGCGCTCGAGCAGGGAACCGCAAAACGCCTCTACGCCATCGTCGACAAGCCCGACATGACCCAGAGCCCGAAGCCCCGCTTCGACCTCCTCCGCCTCGACAAGTACACCTCCATGCCCGTCCAGTTCTCCCGCGGCTGCCCCTTCCAGTGCGAGTTCTGCGACATCATCACCATCTACGGCCGCAAGCCCCGCGCCAAGGATCCCGCGCAGATCATCTCCGAGCTCGACCAGCTCCGCGCCCTCGGCTGGCGCAACGAAGTCTTCATCGTCGACGACAACTTCATCGGCAACCAGCACAAGGCCCTCGCCCTCTCCCGCGAGCTCGCCGCCTGGCAGACCCTCCACAACCGCCCCTTCTCCTTCTACACCGAAGCCTCCATCGACCTCGCCGCCAAGCCCGAGCTCCTCGCCGCCATGGTCGAGGCCAACTTCATGTACGTCTTCATCGGCATCGAAACCCCCTCCTCCGAGGCCCTCAAAGAGTCCCGCAAGTTCCAGAACCTCCGCACCGACAACGTCCAACAGGTCCGCATCATCCAGGAGGCCGGCCTCTGGGTCCTCGCCGGCTTCATCGTCGGCTTCGACTCCGATAAGCCCGACATCTTCGAGCGCCAGCTCGAGTTCATCGAGCTCACCAGCATCACCTGGGCCATGGCCGGCGTCCTCCAGGCACCCCCCACCACCGCCCTCTACGACCGCATGAAGCGCGAAGGCCGCCTCATCGAAGACAGCGAAGCCACCACCAACTTCAGCCCGCCAAACTTCGAGCCCGTCCTCCCCGTCCCCGTCCTCCTCCGCGGCCTCGGCACCCTTCTCTCCGGCCTCTACGAAGCCCGGCCCTTCTTCAAACGCGCCCTCCGCTCCCTCGAGGTCTGGCACCCACGCTCCACCCAGGTCCCGCCCAACCTGCCCATGTCCTACAACCTCCGCGTCCTCGCCGGCTCCGTCTGGGGCCAGGGCATCCGCTCCTCCTACAAGCGCGAGTACTGGTCCTTCCTCTACCAGCTCATCCGCCTCTACAGCAGGGAGCCCGCCAAGCTCTGGCTCGGCTTCATGGTCCTCATGTCCGCCCACCACTTCCTGATCTACTCCCGCGAGGTCGCTCAAAATCTCGAGCAGGAGTCGCTCTCGATCGAAGCTCGCGAAGCCGCCTCCCCGCGCCCCCCACGCTCCGTCTCCGCAGCCGCCCAGCTCGCCGCCCGAGCCTGACCCAACCTCCTACGGCGGCCCCGTCAGTATCCGTTGCGACCCCATCACCGGCGTCCGCGACGGATCCCCCTGGATCGTCTTCGGATCCGCCATCACCACCGGGTCCGGCATCGGCACCGACACCCCTGCCGCCCGCACAAAATACCGGCTCTTCTCAATCGAGACCTGGAGGTTATGCTGCCCCGCCGTCCCCTTCGCCGGCGGCGGAAACTCCACGATGTACCGCTCCCGCAGCATCGTTGTAAACCGCTCCAACCGCTCCGCAAGCGTCCGCTCACTCGCATACATCAGGGTCCCGCCGCTCGACTGGCATAGGCTGTTCAGCAGGTTCTCCGTACCCTGCCGCCTCGCCCAGTCAAGCTGCGGCGCGTACGGACCATACGTCAGCCCAAAGATCGCTACACCCTCCGCCTGCGCATACAGCCGCACCTGGTTCCACGTATTCCTGCTTCCTCGGTCGTCGCCGTCTGTCAACATGAGAATCACGTGCCGTCCCGGCATCTTTTGCATCGACCTGATCAGAAACGCCAGCGAGTCCCACAGGTTCACTCTGTTCAAACATTCAGCCGGGTGCTTGTCCTTGCGGTGCTCGGTCCACGTCCGCAGCGCCACATCCGCCGCATCCTTCAGCTGCTCCCCCTCCGCCGGCACGTCGTTCACCGATCGCTTCAGCCCGCAATCCAGCGCATACACCGACACATGATCCTTCGGATAAAGAAAAGTCGGTACCAGCCCCGCGACCGCGGCATTGATCCGCGGCAGCAGCTCCTCCTTCTCTCCCATCCCACTCACATGCAGCAGAATCGAAAGCGTGATCGGATCGTCGCCCTCCAGTCGCACATGCGTCGCCAGGAACTCCGGCCCGCCATCGATGCTGATCCGGAACTTGCCCTCCGCCACCATCGGCGCCCGCTGCTGACTCGAGCTCAGCACCAACACGGGCAGCTGAATTAAATTCGCATACACGTGATACGTCGGGGTTACCCCCTCCTGCGCCCGCGCCCCGGTACCCGCAGCAGCCCCCGCGCAAACCCACATCCACGCCACCGCCGCCGCCCCCAAATGACGGAACCACAGTCCGCGGCCCCACGTGCCCAACATGCGCACAAGTATCACTCACAACATGCCACGGGAGCCCACTAAATCTCGGCCACCGCCCAATGGCCGTGACCCACCCGCCGGGAGACTCGCCCTTAGGCTGCGCCGTCCATACAGTACAACTACTCTCATGCCCCTCCCGGCCCTTGTCTCCGCCCGCAAATCCCGCTGGTTCCTCCTCGGCGCCGTCGCCGGCGCTGTCACCGGGGCCATCGCCGGCTGCAGCGGCCGCACCCACTACTCCCCGCCCACCGGCCCCCTCCCGCCCAACACCGTCCTCCTCTCCGGGATGATGCAGCAGCTCTCCTCCGAGCCCGGCTTCACCGAAGCCGTCCTCGCCGAGATCGACAAGGGCGGCAAAAACGGCCCCGCCCTCCTCACCCCCAGGCTCGCCGACACCATGCGCAAGCTCATCCTCGGCAAAGACTGGCAAGGCCTCGACCGCTTCCCCGGCTGGACCATGCGCGAGATCAACCCCACCGTCCACGTCGCCGGACACTTCCTCGGCAAAGATCAGGCAGCCGAAGGCCTCGCCAACCCCGGCCACGGAGCCGGCACCAGCACTCCCGCCTCACCGCCGCAAACGCCCAAATCAGCCGCTTCATCGACCTCGGCCCCTTCCCCTTCGCAAGCACCGACAACCCCGCTCACCCCACCAGCGGCGAGCCCCCCGTCATCGTCAACCTCGACCAGCCCTCCACCCTCCCCGGCTTCACCGAAGAGGGAATCGTCTCCACCCTCGGGGAGGGCGTCACCCGCGGCGATGGCCCCGATCCCGCCATCGCCCCCTTGCACCCGGAAAGCGCACGCCTCGCCTTTCTCCTCAACCGCCTGTCGCTCAACGCCCTCGAAGGCGCCCCGCACGTGGTCGCCACCATCGACGGCCAGCAGGCGGCAACTCCAGCCGAGCTCGTCCATCTCCTCACCACGAAAGACCACACCGTCACCGTCGCCGACGCACGCTATTTCGCCAACTTCGGCCACTTCCACTACATCCCCCGGGGCTCTTCCGGACCGGCCCAGGACGTCATGATGCCCTTCTGGGTCAACTCCGAACTGCTCGTCCCCGGCACGCGCCGCCCCCTGCTCGTCCCCGTAAGTCACACAGAATACGAGTGGTTCATCCGCGGACCGAAAATCAACGCCGACATCGCCTTCTACTTCGGCATCGACGGCAAAGCCGAGTTCCGCACCATGGACGAGCTCAACCAGCCCTGGGTCCTCGGCCGCCACGCCCACACCTACACCGGCCCCGACGCCCTCGAGGTCACCCGCCTCACCTCCGCCTTTGTCGTCACCTACATCCACCAGCACCAGGCCCGCCCAAACCTCCCCTTCGGCGGCTACTACGCCCTCGGCGTCTGCCAGGATGCCGTCGCCGCCATCGAAAAGAAGCTCACCGGCCACGCTACCCTCTTCCCCAACACCGCCGACGCCGAACTCTTCAACGACCCCCGCGACGCCGAGACCAACGCCCTCATCGCCGCCATCCCCAAAGACCGCAACGGCTCCCGTCCCACCCCCGACCGCATCTTCGGCTCACTTCCCACCGACAACCTCCAGGCCATCACCATCCCCGGCCTGACCGCGGACCTCCTCGCCACCCAGAAAGCCTGGCAAGACGGCACCCTCCAGCACACCCACGGCCGCAACTACTGGATCGCCCGAGCCCTCGAAGCGCTCGGCATCGGCCTGGCCGCCCTCGCCGTCTACCGCCTCCGCCGCCCCACTCCCAAACCCACCCGCCCCTAAAACACTCACGGACACCCGCACCAGACGCGTACCACCAGCGCCCCTCCGCCCGGGAATGCCGTCATTCTGAGCGCGGCGAAGAATCTCGATATTCGTAGGCGTCGCCCAAACCTCGCAGGACAAACCTCAGCCCCGTCCCAAATACCGGACCCGCCCGCAACATCAACCCCCAAAACCACCCCCGTCAACCCATCCGCTCCGCAACTAACTCAAGCGGCAACAGATAGCGATGGCGCAAACACCCAACCCAGCTAGCTAAACTGGAATCAACAGCATCAGCAGTCCCCAAGGCCCGGCTCATTCAAAAAGGCAGACCAGGCACCTCATTGTCATCTTTCGCGCAGCGAAGGATCTGCTTTTCAAACCCGCGAGCCCGCCCCACCCCTGTCATCTTTCGCAGAGCGGAGGGTCTGTTTTCACAGCCGCACAAGCCACAAAACTGGAAATGTCCCCCCAATCCTTTGTTTCGAAGACTTTGCAGCTAACCCCTGCAGAGTGTGTACTTTGGCGAAAGCAGAACTCCGATCTGCGCCAAACAAGAGACTTAGCAGGAGGTACCCCCCCGGGGGGGGTACCTCTCCCTAGAACATCCTCTGCCCCCGCACCGTCCCCGGAGGCACGATAAACAGAAACGCCCCCAGGCAGAACAGCAGCAGGAGGTAGTACACCATCGTCCTGCTCGACCCCTCCTCCGGCTCGTCCTTGGTAAACATCCGCCACACCAACCCCGCGGCCAGAAACAGAAACACCCCTTCCTTCATCAGGGCAAACAGCACCACCGTGCTCAACAGCAGCAGCCCACGTTGCAACCGGCTCAGCGCATACGTCGCCTGCGCCCCGTCCAGTCCCAGCACCGGGATCAGGTTCAGGAGGTTGATAAACGCCCCCGTATGCGCCAGCGCCAGAAACACCTGCTGGTGCGTCCACTGAAACAGCCCCACGCACACCAGCGCCGCGCCTAGACCAAACAGCGGCCCGGCCAGCGCAATCCCCGCCAGCCCATCGAGCGGTATGCCCATCGCATACCACCGCACATACGCCCCCAGCCCCGGCATAAACACCGGCAGATCCGCCTTCAACCCCCGCCGCTTCACCGCCCAGTAGTGCCCCATCTCGTGCACCAGGATCGACAACGTAAACCCCAGCCCGAACTTCCACCCAAACAGCGCCCAGTACAGCCCAAAGAACGCGAAGAAGCTGAACAGGAACTTCATCTTGAAGAGCAGAAACAGGATGCCCTTCAGCTTGCCCAGAAACAGCAGGATCGGCGCCAGCGGACCCAGCCGCTTCGTCCACTTCGCCGTCTTCTCCTGGTCCGCCTTCGCATGGGCGTTGATCGCCGCAACCCGCGACTCAACCGAGTGCGCCTGCGTCGTCCCCTCGGGCAGCCACTGCAGCGCCGCACCCCATGCCGCCCGGGCCTCGTCCCACCGCTTCTCCTGCTCCATCGTCTGCGCCACCTGCGCCAGGCCCGCCACATGCCCGCCGTAGATCAGCGCCCCGCACTCCGGGCACACCAGCGTTCCCTCGTGGATGTAGTGGCTGCACTGCGGACAGTTATAGACGGCCGGGGGTGCCGCCGGAAGTTGAACAGGTTCCATACAGATTCGATTCTAAGACCGCAACAAAGACGCGTCCCGCCCTTCCTCAAGCTGAAACGGCCCCGCCACCAGGACCTCCGTCCCGTCCGTCAAACTCCAGGCCGCCCGGATCCCGATAAACAGGATAAACAGCCCGATCACCCCACCCGCACCCTCCGTCAGATCCAGAAACGGAGACGCCAGTCCCGTCGCCAGCAGTCTCAGAATCGGACTCCCATCAGTCGTATCCACCTGCTGCGAACTCTCCATCTGGCCTGGCGACACATCCGAACCCAGCTCACCCCCACGCACCCCGCCCGATCTCGCCACCTGCGCCGGACGATCTTTCAGATACGCATGAATCCCCACCGGGATCGCCGACAGCGACACAGCCGCATACGTGAGCGCAGCGGCCGCAATCTGGTACCGCCGCCCGCCTCGTCCACCCGAGCCCTTCTTCATCGCCTTCCCGACAAGGTAGCCGACCGCCACCGCGGCATACCCGATCACCCAACCCGTCAGGATCTCAACGCTGGCATAGAGAACCATCCCAACCAGCGCCGCTCCCACACCAAACAAGATCGCCCTACTCAGGGCAGCATGGCTTCCCGTCTGAGGCGTTTGCAGCGCCCGTTCTTTGCACGCCTCACACGTGGGCCGCTGGTCGACCAAGAACATCCTGCCAGCAAGCTGCCGCTCGCACACCGCGCACGCCTCACCTCCTGCACTCAGGGGCGCCCGAGGTTCCACCAACGGCTGCAGATACTCCGCGCGTTCAAAGCTGGGAAGATTGGCCGACACGACTCACCTCACTTACGTGCGTGAGACTATCAGCGACCAGTCAGAAACGAACGGACAAAGTGCCCCGCGCGAACGCTTCCATTCCCAATTAGGGAATCAGCCAAACGGGCTACGCCTCCTGCCCGGAACCACCCTGATCCTTGGCGTCTCCGAGCGTCACCTTCACATCCATCCGCCGTCGCCCGCGAAAGATCGTCAGCGTCACAGTGTCGCCCGCCTTGTGCCCGTTCATTGCAGCAGAAAGATCCTGGGCCGTCGCGACCTCCTGCCCATCCAGCGCCACGATCAGGTCGCCGCCCAACATCACCGGCGTGTTGCCCTTGTACATCCGCTGCGTCCCGCCGCGCAGGCCGGCCTTCTCCGCCGCCCCACCCGGAATCACTCGCTCGATCAGAATGCCGTAGTCCGCCGGGAGACCAATCTGCTCAGCGATATCAGGGGAGATCGGCAGCGTCACAATGTCCAGCGATGGCCGCCGCGAGTGTCCATACTTCTGGAAGTCATCGAGCACCGCTTTCGCCGTGTTGATCGGAATCGCAAACCCGATGCCCGAGCTCTGATCCGCCCCGTTGCTCGCAATCAGCGTCGTGATCCCAATCACGTCACCCTTCGAGTTCAACAGCGGTCCGCCCGAGTTCCCAGGATTTACCGCCGCATCGGTCTGGATCGCGTCTTCGATCGGATTATTCTGCGGCCCGCGGATCGATCGGATCGACGAGATAATCCCGCGCGTCATCGTGCCATTCAGGCCAAACGGATTGCCGATCGCATAAACCTTCTGCCCAACCGTGAGACCGTTCGAGTCCGACAGCGTCGCCGGTACCAGGTTCGGCGCGGAGATCTTCAACAGCGCCAGGTCGTGGTTCTTGTCGATCCCGATCACCGTCGCCTTGTACTTGTGCTTGTCGCTCAGCGTCACCTCGACCCGCTGCGCGTTGTCGATCACATGGTTGTTCGTCAGGATCAACCCCTGCTTGTCCAGCACAAAACCAGACCCCTGCCCCTGCTGCGGCACAGGTCCATAGAAGAAGTCGAACTGCACCTGCGTCGACGTGATGTTCACCACCGAAGGCAGCGCCTTGCGGTACACCGCCATGTTCTGCTGCTCTTCGGAGTCAAAGGCCGGCGCGGCCGCGGCCTCAGTCAGGTCAAACGTCCCCAGCTTGCCCCTCACCTCCGACGTGCTCGCCTCGCTCGCGTCCCCACCAGGGCCCAGCAGGGCCCGGCGCACCAGCGGTGCCATCGCGCCCGAAGGCGACAGGTGCGTCGTCACGTAATAAAAACCCGAAAGCAACAGCAACACAAGCAGTACAGGACGCAGCTTCATCGAAAACGCAACCCTCCGCGGCCGGATCTACGGCACCGGTCCTAACTCCGTCGTTGTGCCGTGACATACGCTCCGGCCAGCTGCACCACCAGCGCGATCCCGACACCTAAGTATAGAACCGCACGCCAGGGAGTATGTCGCGCCTCGATCCCCTGAAACAGCACCCCGTGTACAACGGTCAGAATCGCTGCCCCATAAGCCCAGCGTTGCCATCGCTTCCACCGAAGCGATCCCAACGCACGAAGCGAAACGTCATTCGAGATCGCCAGGAGCATCACAAACAGCAAAGCCGCCACCAGCCCGGTGTAGTTGGCAGCCCCGAACGCCGTGTTTTGGAGTTTGATCGGGTCGAGTCGCTTGAAGAAGTACATCCACATCCGCCCCCGCAGATGCACCGTCAAACCAACCGCAGTGTGCGCCACCGCCAGCACCCCGGCCCAGATCCCAACGTCCCTCCGCAGGTCAAAGCTCACCGGATTCGGCCGGCGTCGCAACACTCTCCACGGCCCGGCCAGCAGCGTCCAGCCAAGCATCAGAAGCCCCGCGTACGCAGTCCCCATGCTCAGCCGATGACGCCAGTCAGGCGGCGGTGTCAGCCCGTAAACCACTCCCACAATGGCCACAGCCAGCAGCCCTAAAAGCAGGTGCCGCAGCATCCGCTTGCTCGAGAACGGACGCCCTCCGCTCAAGCCCCCGCCTCCCCATCAGCCCCCGCCGCGGATCGTTCCAGCAGACCCTCCCACAACCGACCTGCCTGCGCTTCTAACTCCTGCAACGTCCCATCATTCGCGATCACGTAATCGCAGAAGTCCGCCTTCTCCTCGTCCCGCATCTGCAACGCCAGCCTCGCCCGGGCCTCCGCCTCCAGCTCGCCCGCCGGCCTCGTCCCCGCCGCCCGCGCAACGTATCGCTCCACCTTTATTTGCTCCTCCGCGGTCACCAGCACCAGCACATCGAAGCGCTCCCGCCACCCATCCCCATACCGTGTTTCAAAGATCAGCGCCGACTCCACCACCACCACAGCACCCGGATCCCGCCCGCCGATCTCCTCGCTCATCTCCGCCTGCCGCGCAATCACCGCAGGATGCACAATCGCATTCAGCTCTTCGCCCCGCCCCTCGCGAAACGCCAGCCGAGCCAGCTCCCCCCGGTCGAGCCCGCCGTCAGCCCGCACCACCCCCGGCCCAAACAGCGCAACGATCTCGTCGTACACCGCCTGCCCCGGCCGCATCAGCTCCCGCCCGATCTCGTCCGCCTGCAGCAGGGAAGCACCACGCCTCGCAAGCATCCTTCCCACGGTCGACTTCCCGCTCCCCAGTCCGCCGGTCAGTCCCACACGCAGCATCGCCGCACTTCCTACCGCAAGACCGGCATGCCGCGCCGCAGCTTCGCCGCCGTCACCGTGTTCTGCATCAGCATCGCAATCGTCAGCGCACCAACGCCCCCCGGCACCGGCGTAAACGCGCCCGAGCCCGCAAACGCCCTCGGATCGATATCGCCCACCACTGTCGACCCACGCTTCGCGAACCCCGCCGCACGCGCCTCATCGCCCGGGAAAAACCGCTCGACCTCTGCCGCGTCCGTCACCCGGTTGATGCCCACGTCGATCAGCACCGCCCCGGGTTTCACCATCTCCTCGGTCACAAACCCCGGCCGTCCGATCGCCGCCACCAGTATGTCGGCATCGCGCGTGTACTTCGCGAGATCCTGCGTGCGGCTATGGCATACCGTCACCGTTGCCGAAGCATTCAGCAGCATCATCGCCGCCGGCTTGCCCACGATATCGCTGCGCCCCACCACCACCGCGCTCCTGCCCGCTACCTCGATCCCGCTTCGCCGCAGGATCTCCATGATCCCCGCCGGCGTACACGGCGCCAGCGCCGGCTGCCCGCTCTGCAGTCGGCCCGCATTGACCGGGTGGAATCCATCCACGTCTTTCTCCGGACTCACCGCCTCCAGCAGCCGCTTCGTATCCACATGCTTCGGCAGCGGCAGTTGCACCAGGATCCCGTCGATCTCCTCGCGCGCATTCAGTCCCGCGATAATCTCCAGCATCTCTTCTGTCGTCACCGTCTCCGGCGGCGTCAGCATCTCGCTGTAGATCCCCAGTTCGCCGCACGTCTTCACCTTGCTGCGAACATAGATCGCCGACGCCGGCACCTCGCCCACCAGCACCACCGCCAGCCCCGGCACCACGCCCGCCGCCTTTAGCTCCTGCACTTCCAAGCCAACCTCGGCCTTGATCTCCGCCGCGATCGCCACGCCATCCAGCACGCGCGCCTTCTCTGTCGCCACCATCATGCCCTCATGCTAACGCGTCGCTCTCGTCCGGGGAGCCATACTCCCCACCTTGATGCCGTACACAATCCGTGCTCAATCCGGTCCCGCCGCAGAATACGTACTTCTTGCAGGCAATGCAGAACTCCCGCATCGGCGTCTCACTAAGTACCCGGTAACCACCGGTGAAAACGAGGAAGACCTTGCAGCCCTCTCCCCAGAGCTTCACCCAATCCGACCTTTCGGACCTCCGGGAAGACCTCCTGCAGTCCGGACTGGACTCTTGGCAGGCCGCCGAACTCATCAGCGCCTTCCTCAGCGGTCGAGGCTACGGCGTATCGAGCTCCGACGCCAGGACCGCCGCGTCGCGGATCGAGTCCGTCGGCTGCAGCTTCCAGGCCATGCAAGAGGAGCTCAGCCGCGTCGCATTCATGATGTAGAGCCTGCGCGCGGGCATACGCCGGAAAACATCCGACGGACTCTTCGACCCCCAAGCCACCCTCCGGCCACTCCCTGGCGCCTGCCAAAAAGAACGCCTCCACCCCGTGCCTTCCGCGGGTCCGCGGCTCTTCCGCCGCCCCCTGCCCTCACATACCATCGTTTGCATGATCACCCGCACTCCGTTCGTTCGGTGCCCCGCGTGCACATGGGTCGGGCTGACCTCCATGCTTCTGCTCTGCTCCCCTCTGCGCGCGCAGCAAGGCACTACGCCCGCAACCCCCGATAGCGCCGCCGCGCAGGCCGCGGCAAAGACAGCGGGCTCCGTCGCCCCCGGCAAAGAGAACCAAAACAAATCGCAGCTCTCGTCCAGTCAGGGTGACGTAAAGTCCGCCTCCGGAAGCTCGGATATCGACCCCTTCGCCCCATCCGTCGCTCCCCCCGGTCCCGTTGGCCGCCCCCGCATCGGCCTCGCCCTGGGCGGCGGCGGTGCCCTCGCCCTCTCTGAGATCGGCGTCCTCCAATGGTTCGAGGAGCACCACATCCCCGTCGACGTCGTCGCCGGCACCAGCATGGGATGCATGGTCGGCGCACTCTACTCCATCGGCACACCCGTCGATCGCCTCAAAGTCGTCATGACCGACTCTGTCTTCAACCAGGTCTTCCGTTTCGACAACAGCTACACCAGCCGCTCCTTCCGGCGCCGCGAAGACACCCGCGCCCTCCCCAACGGCATCACCGTCGGCCTCCGTCACGGCGTCTCCTTTCGCAACGCCGTGCTCACCGACCAGGGCCTCAACGTCTTCCTCGACCGCCGCTTCTTTCGCTACGACGATCGCGTCGACTTCAACACCCTCCCCATCCCGCTCCGCTGCATCTCCACCGATCTCACCGAGGCCCGCGCCGTCACCTTCGCGCGCGGCTCGCTCTCAGACGCCGTCCGCGCCTCCGTCTCTCTCCCCGCCGTCTATCAGCCCTTTCAACGAAACGGACACGACTACGTCGACGGCGGCGTCCTCGAAAACCTCCCCGACCAGCACCGTTCGCGACATGGGCGCCGACACCATCCTCGCCGTCAGCCTCCCCCTCCAGCCAGTCGTTGGCGGAGACCTCGGCTCCCTCCTCGGCGTCCTCCAGCGCAGCTTCTCCGTCGCCATCGAAGGCGCCGAGCGCGAACAGCGCAAGCTCGCCAAGGTCGTCATCATGCCCGACCTCAAGGGCTTCACCGCGACCGACTACCTTCGCACGGCCGACCTCTCCCAGCGTGGCTATGAGGCCGCCGAACGGCAAAAGTCCGCTCTCCTCCCCTACGCCATCCCCGAAGATCAGTGGCAGCAGTACCTCGCCGCCCGCGCGGCAAAGGAGCGCGTCGCCCCCGGCCCGGTCCTCCGCATCCGCGTTCAGGCGCCCAGCCAGGACGTCACCCGCAACATCCAGCGGAAGTTCGCTCCCCTCGTCGATCGCCCCGTCGATACCGCTGCCATCGAAGCCCTGCTCGCCGAGATCCGCAGCGACGGCCGCTACGAGGCCGACTACTCCGTCACCTACGAAGCCCCGCAGCAGGCCAACGATTCTGCCCAGGTTTCGGAGACCGCCGCGAGCTCCTCCTCGTCGCCGGACGCAAACAGCCAGGCCGCCAACATCGCGGGCCGCCGGCCCGTCATCCGGGTCACCGTCCTCGACAAGCAGACCGGCCCGCCGTTTCTTCTCGTCGGCGCCAACATCCAGGCGCAGACCGGCTCCATCGCCCGCGCCACCATCGAAGGCATCTTCCTCTGGCAGGACCTCGGCGGATACGGCTCAGAGCTTCGCGGCAACATCAAAGTCGGCTTCCTCACCCAGCTCGACGCCGAGTACTACCGCCGCATCCACAACACCGGCCTCAGCGGCGGCTACTTCCTCGCTCCGCACGCCGGTCTCCTTCGCCAGCCCTACGACATCTTCGTCAACCAGTACCGCGTCGCCGAGCGCCAGCTCCAGCGCACCTCCGCCGGCGCAGATATCGGCTGGTCCGACTCGCGGGTTCAGGAGCTGCGCGTCGGCTTCGACACCAGCAACGTCCGCTGGCAGCAGGAGGTCGGCTCCGACGGCCAGCCTGACGTCTTCGGCGAAGCGGAACGCGTCCACGTCCGCTACGTCTACGACACGCAGGACCGCGCCCTCGTTCCGCAGTACGGCATCCGCTCCACCACCGACCTCGGCTACCTCTTCAACGCCGTTGGAAGCCACAACGCCCCGCAGTTCACCACCCAGCTCTCCCTCGCGCACCAGATCGGCTCCAACCTCTTCATCTTCGCGACCGAAGGCGGCACCATGTTCAATCGCAGTGTCGCGCAGCCCTTCCGCTTCACCCTCGGCGGTCCCCTTCGCCTCACCGCCAGCGCCATCGACGAGTACCGCGGCACCGACTACTTCCTCCTCGAGCCCGCCTTCCTCCGCCGCGTCGCCAAGCTCCCCGATCCACTCGGCCAGAGCATCTACCTCGGCGCCGGCTATGAAGCCGGACAGATGCACGCCCCCGGCCTCCACACCGTCACCCGCCAGGACGTCTACTTCGGCGTCATCGCCGAAACCCCCCTCGGCGTCCTCACCCTCGCCCCCGCCCTCGGCGACGACGGCCACCGCAAATTCGTCTTCACCCTCGGCAAGCTCTTCTAACAATCCTCGCGCTCATCGCCAGCCAGACCGGTCCCTCGCCACCCTGGACCGACCCCATCGCCTGCCAGACCGACCCCTCGCCAGCCAGACCGACCCCTCGCCAGCCTGACCAACCCCGCCACTTAGTTGTCATCCTTCGCGAAGCGGAGGATCTGCTTCTCTTTCCCCAGACCCGCCCCAGCGATCGTTCGAAGACTGGCAACGCACCCCGCCACCCCTGCCTGACCGATCCCTCGCCAGCCTGCCCCCCCGCCACCTACTTGTCATCCTTCGCGAAGCGGAGGATCTGCTTCTCTCCCGCAGCCTCCGACAATTCTGAAAAGTTAACCAGCCGCCCGTCTTCTCGAACGCAAAGCTCCCCAACCCCGGCCCACACCTCCGCATAGCATAATCAAGCCATGCCGTCCCTTTGGACCCCCGCCAGCTGGCCCGATCGCCTCGCCGAACTCCAGGCCAGCACGCCCGAGCTCAAATCCGCACCCCTCCGCCGCGACGTCCGCTCCCTCGGTACGCTGCTCGGCGAGGTCCTCGGCGAACAGTCCGGCCCCGAACTCTTTCGCGCCGTCGAAACCCTTCGCCGCGAGTCCATCGCCCGCCGCGACGCCGAAGCAAACCCCGCCTCCGGCCCCTCGTCCTCGCCCGAGATCGGCGGCAGCCTCGACACCATCCGCGCCCTCTCGCAAGACCTCACCACCGCCTACCACCTCGCCCGCGCCTTCTCCTTCTACTTCGAACTCATCAACCTCGCCGAAACCAATCACCGCAAACGCCGCCGCCTCGCCACCCAGCTCTCCCCCGACGCCACCCCGCAGCGCGGCAGCCTCCGCGGAACCCTCCGCCGCCTCCGCCTCGCCGGCCACTCCCGCCCGGACGCCCTCGCCCTGCTCGCCGAGATCTGCATCACCCCCGTCTTCACCGCGCACCCCACGGAGGTCGCACGCCGCAGCATCATGTTCAAGCGCCGTCGCATCTCCGACCTCCTCGAGCAGCTCGACCGCATCCCCGTCGCCGCCACCGCTCTCGACGCCCTCGAGCGCGACCTCCTCGCCGAGATCACCGCCCTCTGGCAGACCGACGACGTCCGCACCGCCCGCCCCACCGTCCGCGACGAGATCCGCATGGCCCTCGACTACTACGAGGCCAGCCTCTTCGACACCCTCCCCGTCCTCTACGCCGAAGTCGCCGCCGCCCTCGAAGCCGAATACCCTAACTCCACCTTGTCAGCCTCCCGCGAAGCGGGAGGATCTGCTTCTCTCCCCGCAACCCGCTCCGAACAAGCAGTCACCCCCGAAACCCCCATCGCCCTCGCCACCCTCCCCCAGCTCGTCTCCTTCGGCTCCTGGATCGGCGGCGACCGCGACGGCAACCCCTTCGTCAACGCCGCCACCACCCGCGAAGCCCTCCTCGCCGCCCGCTCCCTCCTCTTCACCCACTACCGCTACCGCTTCCAGGTCCTCTTCGACCAGCTCGGCTCCTCCACCCAGCAGGCCTCCATCAGCCCCGCCGTCGAAGCCCTCATCAGCCGCTACACCGCCCAGCTCAGCTCCGCCGGGATCTCCTCCACCCTCGCCGGGCAGCTCCCTCAGCAGCTCAACGACCGCTACCGCCACGAACGCCTCCGCCTCCTCATCGTCTTCATCATGGCCCGCCTCGGCTTCACCACCCAGACCTCTATCGCCTTCGCCGCCGCCCCCGAGCTCCCGCTCTACACCCGCGCCTCCGAGCTCCTCGCCGACCTCACCACCCTCCGCGAGTCGCTCCTCGAGAACCGCGGCCACCGTCTCGCCCAGCTCCTCGTCGACCCCCTGCTGCTCGAAGTCCGCACCTACGGCCTCCACCTCCAGACCCTCGACATCCGCCAGCACGCCCGCGTCCACGCCGCCGCCCTCGCAGAGCTCGCCGCCTTCACCTCCAGTCCCGCAGATGCCCTCACCGTCCCACCACCCCTCACCGAGCAGACCGCCGAAGTCCTCGCCACCTTTCGCGCCATCGCCGAGCTCAAGCGATCCTTCCCCCCGAGACCATCCGCCTCTACGTCATCAGCGGAGCCGCCTCCGCACAGGACTGCCTCAACGTCCTCTCGCTGGCCCGCCTCGGCGGCGTGCAGGTCGAAGCCTCCCAAGCCACCGACGATCGCGCCGCCGACCCCGGCCTCCAGCCCGTCCCTCTCTTCGAGTCCATCGAAGACCTCCAGAACGCCCCCGCCATCATGCGCGAGCTCTGGTCCAGCCCCGCCTACGGGCCGCTGCTTCAGTCCTGGAACCGCCGCCAGGAGGTCATGCTCGGCTACTCCGACTCCAACAAGGATGGCGGCATGATCGCCAGCACCTGGGAGATCTGGAAGGCCCACCGCGCCCTCCACCAGGTCGCCCGCGAGTGCGGCGTCCACCTCCGCCTCTTCCACGGTCGCGGAGGCACCGTCGGCCGCGGCGGAGGCCCCACCCACCGCGCCATCTTCGCCCAGCCCGTCGACTCCTTCACCGGCGAGCTCCGCCTCACCGAACAGGGCGAAGTCCTCAACTGGAAGTACGCCGACGTCGTCCTCGCCGAGCGCAACCTCGAGCTCATGATCGCCGCCTCCCTCGACGCCCTCGCCCGCCCCGACGCCACCCTCCAGCACAACACAAAATCAGCCATCATCCGGCCAACAGAAGAGTCTGTCATCCTGAGCGAAGGCGAAGCCGCAGTCGAAGGACCTGCGTCTCCCCTCCCCCACCCCGTCACCACACCCCCCCACCCGACCACTCCACCCACCCACCCCGTCATTCCGAGCGAAGCAAGTAATCCCAGTATTCCGCCCGCACCGCCGCAAACCAGCGAGGCAGAGCCCCACCTCACCGGCGAAATCCTGCCCGCCTGGGAGACCGCCCTCGACCAGCTCTCCGCCACCTCCTTCGCCTTCTACAGCAGCACATCGTCGACGACCCCGAAGTCTTCACCTACTTCGAACAAGCCACCCCCGTCGCCGAGCTCGAACACGCCCGCATCGGCTCCCGCCCCGCCAAACGCAAGGACGCCAGCGCCACCAGACAGCGCTCCATGGCCGACCTCCGCGCCATCCCCTGGGTCTTCGGCTGGATGCAGTCCCGCCACCTCGTCCCTGCCTGGTTCGGCGTAGGCCACGCCCTCCAGCAGTTCATCAACGCCACCCCCACCCCGCCCTCATCCACCCCAACAACATCCAACCCCGCCCCCAGGTTGTCATCCTTCGCCGAAGGCGGAGGATCTGCTTCTCGGGCCATCCCCGCCCCCCCGTTGTCATCCATCGCCGAGGGCGGAGCATCTGCTTCACCACCTCAATCCAACCCCAACCTCGCCCTCCTCCAGACCATGGCGAAGAGCTTCCCCCTCTTCCTCGACATCATCCGCAACGTCGAGCTCGCCCTCGCCAAAGCCGACTTCGGCATCGCCCGCCTCTACGCCTCACTCGTCGAAGACCCCAGCCTCCGCGACCGCGTCTTCCAAACGCTCGAGAGCGAATTCGACCTCACCCGTCGCATGCTCCTCCTCGTCACCGGCCAGCGCGAGCTCCTCGAGACCAACCCCGTCCTCACCCAGTCCATCCGCCTCCGCAACCCCTACGTCGACCCCCTCTCGCTCATCCAGGTCGAGCTCCTCCGCCGCAAACGCTCTGGCGAAGACTCCCCCGATCTCAACCGCGCCATCACCGCCACCATCAACGGCATCAGCGCAGGCCTCCGCAACACCGGCTGATCTCAAGATCCCCTTTTTCCCTTTACCGGTGCCGCACCGTCCTATAGCGTCAGCGGGCATGTCTGCCTTTGCACGCCCTCTCTTCCTTGCTGCTCTCATCCTGCCCTCGGCGCTCTTCGCACAAGCAACGCAGGGAGAGATCGAAGCCCGCCTCCTTCATAAGCCCCTCTATCTCCGTGGGCTCTGGAGAGGTGACAAGCTGCACTTCGACGCAAGCGGCCGCGTTCTCGGCAATCCAGCGAAACTCACCTTCACGCTCTCCGGGATCGAAATCAAGAAGGTAACGCTCGATCCCGATAAGCTCATCCTCGAGGGCAAGCGCGTCGGCCTTGAATTTCAAAACGACAAACCGAAGCGTGTGGCCTTGTATCGCGAAGACAAGATTCAGCTAGAAATCGACACCGTGCCGGATTTCAACGGCGCCTTGACGACCATCTTCGCCCCTACGCTCGCCGATCTGGTCCCATCCCTTCCCTCCTACTGGAAGGACTACGCCCGCCGGCACCTCGTTGCAACCCCGGATACATCACCCCTCCCTGCCGCGAACAAGCCCACGGGAAAGGTGACGATCCCCAAGGTCCTGAAGTCGGTCGAGCCACAGTTCAGCGACGCAGCTCGCGCACTCGAATACAGTTGCAGCACGCTTGTAGGCCTCACCGTAAGCGAAGTGGGCAGGGTCACAGAGGTCAGCGTCATTCGGCCGTGCGGTCTGGGTCTGGATGAACAGGCACTCGCCGCAGCTGTCCAGTACCAATTTGCGCCCGCAACGCAGGATGGCAAGCCCATCGCGACTGTGGTTCACTTCGATATCCGCTTCGGCCCCCCATGACTTCCCTCCATACGAGGCGAACGGAACGCCAGCTGCTTTGGTCCATGCTGTTCCGCAGCCTCCCTCCCAGCCTTTTCGCGCCATCGATCCTCAGCTCCCTCTCGACCCTCGGTAACGTGACACGCTGCCTCCACCGCCCCATCCTTCTTCTTTCGCCGCCCTCCGCAGCACCCCATGTACTCCGCCCATCTGGGCGCGACCGTTCTTTGTCCTTGTCAACCTCCGTCAACCGTAAAGTCTCTGATCCGGGAGAACTTGTCGGGTGGCGCAACCACCCCAGCCAGTTCCGTATCCTGTTGAAAGAGGGGGAGGCGATCCCTGCCCCGAAGAGGTGCCCAGCGGCCGCAAACCCTTTCGGTTGAGTACTTTACCAATAACCCCTATGGACTCAAGACTTTAGGCTTCGAGGCAGCGCCAAATCATTGAAAGCAGAAACTTTGGGAAAAAGTACCCCCCGGGGGGGACCCCGGTCCGGACCCGATTCCGAAAGCAAACACCCAACGTGGCACACTAGGAGGCACATTCGCACACAATCTGTCTGGAGCCCCGAAGCCAATGCGCCTCCGCATCACCGTCTCGCTGCTTGCCCTCCTCGCCATCCTCGCGCTCCCCACCCTCGCCCAGCGCCCGCTTCCCAACATGACCCCCGAGGAGAAGGCCGCCCTCATCACCAAGCGCGAAGGCATCGAAAAGCAGCTCGAAGACATCGCCGTCATCGACCGCAAGGTCATGGTCCCCATGCGCGACGGCAAGCGCATGGCCGCCGACATCTACCGGCCCAGGGACACCTCGAAGCAGTATCCCGTCATCTTCAGCCGCACCCCGTACAACTTCAACTTCTGGGACGTAAAGCTCGGCACATACCGCGACATGACCTCCGAGCTCGAAGCCGTCAAGCGCGGCTACGTCCTCATCGAGATGAACGAGCGCGGACACTTCTTCTCCGAAGGCAACTACGACATTCTCGGCGCCCCGCTCACCGACGCCGACGACCAGTTCACCTGGATGGGAACGCAGCCCTGGTCGAACGGCAAGATCGGCCTCATCGGCTGCTCCTCCACCGCCGAGTGGCAGATGGCCGCCGCCTCCATCGGCAACACCCACCTCACCACCATCATCCCCGAAAGCTTCGGCGCCGGCGTCGGCAAGGTCGGCCCCTACAACGAGCAGGGCAACTGGTACCGCGGCGGCGCCGTCCAGATGCTCTTCATCGACTGGCTCTACGGCGAGCAGAACCAGGTCCGCCCCCAGTTCCCGCCCACCACCTCCCAGGCCGACCTCATCGCCGCCTCCAAACTCTTCGACCTCGCCCCCCAGATGCCGCCCGTCGACTGGGCAAAAGCCTTCGAACACCTCCCCGAAAAAGACATCATCTCCAACATCGGCGGACCCAAGGGAATCTTTAGCGACGTCATGCCCAACACCTCCGGCGGCAACATGATCGCCCGCACCCCCAGCGACCCCGCCTGGCGCAAGGGCGGCATCTGGCAGTCCGACACCATGCCCATCAACGTCCCCGGCCTCTGGATGATGACCTGGTACGACGTCTCCACCGGGCCCAATCTCGCCGCCTACAACTTCGTCCGCGAGCACGCCAAGGGCGACGCCGCCAACCAGCAGTACGCCATCATCGCCCCCACCCTCCACTGCGGCTACACCCGCGCCACCGAAGACACCGTGGTCGGCGAACGCCACATGGGCGACGCCCGCCTCGACTACAACGAGATCACCTACGGCTGGTTCGATCACTTCCTCAAGGGCGAAAGCAACGGCGTCCTCGAGAAGACACCAAGGGTCCAGTACTACACCATGGGCCTCAACAAGTGGCAGCACTCCAAGACCTGGCCACCAGAAGGCGCAAAGACCGTCACCCTCAGCCTCGGGAGCTCCGGCCACGCCAACACCCTCCAAGGCGACGGCACCCTCAAACCTCCCCCCGGCTCCCCCTTCCTGTCATCCTTCGCCGCAGGCGGAGATCCGCTGCTCTGGCCCGGAAACCCCACGGCGCCAGCAAAGCCGCCACCATCGACCTCGCCGACACCTTCACCTACGACCCCCTCCACCCCACCCCCTCCTACGGCGGCAACGTCTGCTGCGCCGCCAACACCATCCCCGGCAACGGCGGAGCCCTCGATCAGCGCAAGATGGAAGAACGCCCCGACATCCTCGTCTACACCTCCGAGCCCCTCGCCAAAGACACCGAGGTCTCCGGCCCCATCACCGCCACCCTCTACGTCTCCTCGGACGTCAAGGACACCGACGTCACCGTCAAGGTCATCGACGTCCTCCCCGATGGCACCGCCTACAACCTCGACGAGACCATCCAGCGCCTCCGCTACCGTGACGGCGACGACAAAACCGTCTGGATGGAGAACGGCAAGGTCTACAAGGTCACCCTCACCCCCATGGTCACCTCCGACCTCTTCGCCGCCGGCCACCGCATCCGCATCGAGGTCGCCGGATCCAACTTCCCCCGCTTCGATCGCAACCTCAACACCGGCGGCAACAACTACGACGAAACCACCGCCGTCACCGCCCACACCGCCATCCACCACTCCGCCCAGTACCCCAGCACGCTTTCCCTCACCGTCGTCCCACGCTGAGCGCGCAAAAAGGACGGCAACTCCAAAGAGTTGCCGTCCCTCAACTTCTAGCTGCTAAGCCTGGGCCTTCTTCCAGCCCCATACCCCCGCCGCAACCCCGATCAGCCCAAACACCGTCGCCGTCACCGCCGGGTGCACATACCCGGCCGTATACACGCTCGGCCGAATCCACTTCTGATCCCCGCGCACGCTTCCATCCACGCCCGCCTGCCACAGGCTGTCCGGCCGCGGCTGCTTCGGCTCGTCTTTTACCTGCGACTTGATCATCAGCGACGAGCCCGCATCCACCAGCTTCGGCGTCAACCGGCTGAAGATCCCCATCACCTTGCCCGCGCCACCCACGTGCAGCGCTCGCCGCGGATGCTCCGCCGCAAACAGGATCGCCTCCGCAACGCTCTCGGGCGCATAGATCGGCTGCGGCAGCTTCGGCTCGAGCTCCGTGTAATTCTTCGCATGGTGGTGAAAAGGCGTTCCGATCGCCGCCGGCTGAATCAGCGTCACCGAGATTGGCGCGTCATCATCCTTCAGCTCCCGCCGAAGCGCATCCGTAAACCCCTTGATCGCATGCTTGGTCGTCGAGTACATCCCCTGCAGCGGAAACGCGAAGTCCGAAGCCACACTGCCCAGGTTGATCAGCGCTCCACCCTTCTGCTTCAAATGCCGCACCGCAGTCGTCGACCCGTACACGATGCCCCAGAAGTTAATGTCGAACAGCTGGCGGTGGTCCTCATCCGACACCTCCTCTAACTTCCCCCACAGCCCCAGCCCGGCATTGTTCACCCACGTATCGAATCCGCCGAAGGTCGAGATCGCAGCCTCCGCCAGGCGCTCGATCTGTTCCCGCTTGCTTACGTCCGTGACGACGTGAATGGCCTTGCCACCCTCCGCTACGATCTCGCGAACCGTCTGCTGGAGCACGTCCTCATTTCGTGCCGCAAGGACCAGCTTCGCCCCACGTGCGGCCGCCGCCTTGGCTGTGGCGAGCCCGATCCCGCTCGTGGCTCCAGTGATAACGATGACTTGTTGCTCGACAGGCTTCAGTGAAACGCTCATACCGGATAGGAGGACGCATGGGGAGGAAAGGCTGTCCGGATGCCTCCATTGCCATCGGCGATATCAACAGTCTTGAATCAGCTCGGAAAGGCTCGCAGAAGCACCCGCTTACTCGCTGCTCTGCAAAGCACTCTGGTAGTCCTTCCGAAGCTGCTCGCCGATCTGGTCCGTAGCCTCGAGGTGCGCCAGCGCCCTCCGCACGTCCTTAGCGGCCGCCGTAGCCTCCTCGGGTGTCAGGTTCTTCGGGTCAAACTTGTACACCACATAAGACTGCAGCTCAAGAAAGTCCTGCATCGACTCGCGCTCCAGGCTCACAAACTGTGACTGCAACGCGTACGCCTTCGCATAACTCTGTACGTGCGGGTAAGACATGTAGCTCAAAACGCCAGTAGCCGCTGCTGTATTCCAGCTCGCTTCGCTCAATGTGCTCTCGCTGTAGTTCAGCGTGATGCTCCGGATGTCATAGGGCTTCTTCTCGCTTCGAGCCGCTAGGAACTCAAGAATCGAAACGAGGTTCTTCGACTCCTTGCCGACCGCCGCGTGGATAGCCTCGAGGTCGCCCTCGTTGTCCCGGATCTCCTGCCGGATACTCTCATCCGCCAGATGTCTCTGGTGCCGGTGGTGCCAGGCTTCGGCAGCGTTCTCGAGCCCCAGCGCGATCAGCAGACCCACCGTGATGGTCAGCAGATGCAGCAGAAAATCTTTGAACCCATGCACCGGCTCATGCGGCGCGTGCACATCCAGCATCCCGCTCCCTCCCCATCGTTGTCGTCGTCCTTCGCCTCGAGGCGGAGAAGCCGCTTTCTCAACCCTTAACCCCACAGCTCAACCTGAAATCATCACTGGTGCGGCATAATCGCCGTCGCTTTGTTCTTCACAAAGATCACATCCATCGGATGGCCGAGATTGGAAAACATCACGCGCCGGTTCCCATACTCCTGGCTCACACTGTCGCTCACCTGCCCCAGCGCCATCTGCACCTCGGCCTCGCTCATCCCCAGGATCGCTCGGTGCTCATCGATCGCCTTCCACACCTCCGGCCCCCAGTGCTTGTAGAGCTGGTGAGGATCGTCATAGAAGAAAAGTTCATCCGTGTAAAACGTGTAATCCCCGCCCTGCTTGTACCCCACCGGCACCCCGAACACCTTGTCTCCGCTCCCCGGCCCCTGCGCACTCGCCGGCAGCGTAAAAAGCAGCAGCACCTGCCGGTCCCCGCCCGGGATCCGAAACGTCGCGAACTTCGGCGCCACCTGCTCCACCGCATCCTTCACCGCCATCGGCTGCGCTCCCAGCAGCGTCCCCTCCTTCTTCGCGTAATCCACGTGCTTGCCGGTCGCCGCATAGTAATCCATCTGTCCGCCCGCGCTCACCCAGATCGTCGTCCCATACAGCTCCTTCAGATCACCCATGTTTGAAGGCCGCTTCTTCTTCAAAAACACAAACGCGTCGTCCGGCAGCTTCTCCTGCTTCGCCACCGCCGCAGGCGCATTATCCGCCGCATGCCGCTCCCGGTAGATCATCCCCACACGAATTCCCACGGCCAGCACCGCCACCACCGTAGCCCCGATCGCCGCCTTCTTACCGTTTTCCATCCATCCTCCTGCCCTTCCCAAAGGCCCGAATCCCAGACAGCAAAGCCCAGACACCCAATCTAAATCCTTGATCCGTCGCGGCGCCCACCCGACACTCCGCCGCGAGTTCCCTGCGCTATCATCACCGCAAACCTAAGGAACCATCATGCGCCTGCTCCCCGCTGCTGCTATCCAACCTCTTCTCTTCATCCTCGCTCCCACACTCCTCGCGCAATCGCAAAAGCAGGCCGCCCCGCCCGCGCAGATCCCCGCCCAACCCCCCAAGACAGCCGTCTCCCGCTATATCAAGGTTCCCGCCGCGCCCGTCATCCTCCTCGAGCACGTCCGCATCATCGATGGCACCGGCGCCGCACCGCTCGAAGACCAGACCCTCACCATCAGCAACGGCAAGATCGCCGCCATAGGCGCACCTTCGGCAGACAATCCCTCGGTCATCCACATCGACCTCACCGGCCGCACCGTCATCCCCGGCATCGTCGGCATGCACGACCACATGTACTACATCGCCCGCCCCAACGCCGACGCCGAAGGCCACTCCGAGCCGCCCCTCGTCGTCCCCCAGATGACCTTTACCTCGCCTCACCTCTATCTCGGCGCCGGCGTCACCACCCTCCGCACCACCGGCTCGGTCGAGCCCTACACCGACCTCAACCTCAAGCGCGAGATCGACGCAGGGCACATCCCCGGCCCGCACATGGACGTCACCGCTCCCTACCTCGAAGGCGCCAACTCGCCCTTCATCCAGATGCACCAGCTCCGCGATGCCGACGACGCCCGCTCCACCGTCGACTTCTGGGCCGCGCAGGGAGCCACCAGCTTCAAGGCCTACATGAACATCACCCGCGCCGAGCTCAAGGCCGCCATCGACCAGGCGCACAAGCACGGCCTCAAGCTCACCGGACACCTCTGCTCCGTCACCTACCCCGAAGCCGCCGAGCTCGGCATCGACAACCTCGAGCACGGCTTCTTCGTCAACACCCAGCTCGACCCCGGCAAGCAGCCCGACACCTGCCCGCCAACGGTCGGCGACCCCACTCTCGCTCGCATGACCCCCGGCTCCCCTGAAGCAGCAGCCCTCATCAAGCTCCTCGTCGACCACCACGTCGCGGTCACCAGCACGCTTCCCGTCTTCGAGTCATCCGACCCCCGCCACCTCAGGCTCCAGTCACGCGTCCTTCAAACCATGTCAACGCCCACCCGCGAGGCATACCTCAACACCCGCAACCTCGAGCTCACCCGCACCCCGGCCGCAGGCGCCGTTGATCGTGCCCAGAACTTCCGCAACGGCATGGCCCTTGAGCGCGAGTTCGTCGCCGCCGGAGGCCTCCTGCTCGCCGGCCCCGACCCCACCGGCGACGGTGGCGTCCTCCCCGGCTTCGGCGACCAGCGCGAGATCGAGCTCCTCGTCGACGCCGGCTTCACCCCCGTTGAAGCCATCCACATCGCCACCCTCAACGGAGCCACCTACCTCGGTCGCCAGAACACCATCGGCTCCATCGCCCCCGGCAAAAATGCCGACCTCGTCGTCATCAAAGGCGATCCCAGCAAGCGGATCTCCGACATCGAAAACACCGAGCTCGTCTTCAAAGACGGCATCGGCTACGACTCACAAAAACTCCTCGACTCCGCCAAGGGCCGCTACGGCCAGTATTGATATCCCGCTACACCGTGCTGCGCTTCAGAAGGTAATCCAGCCCGCACACCCGGTACCACCGGTATCCATACGGCTCCAGCAGCACACGATGCCGCCCGTCAGCCTCAGCCTCGCTGTGGTCGCTTGAGAGCAGGTTCACCAGCACACATCCCTCCTCCGCCTCGCCCTGGATCGCAAACCGGACCTCTCGCGGCTCAGCCCGGAGATTGTGGACGCAAACCACGCCGTTCTTTCGCCACTGGTACCGCATAGCCAGCACCGCGGGCGAGCCCGTGGGCACAAACGAGAAGTCGCCCCAGCCAATCTCCGGCACCTCCTTGCGCATCCGGATCATGCGCTCCATCCAGTTCAGCAGCGAATTGGGATCGCGTCGCTGGTCCGCGACATTGACGTGCTCAAAGCTGTACGGCCCATCGCTGATCGGCGGCATGGCCGGCCTGTCGCTCATCGTGAATCCGCCATGCCGCTCCCGCGACCACTGCATCGGCGTCCGCGCACAGTTGCGTTCCGGCAGCCGCAGATCATCGCCCATCCCGATCTCGTCTCCGTACCGGATCACCGGCGTCCCCGGCAGCGTCAGCATCAGGCTGTACGCCAGCTCCAGCCGCCGCCGGTCGCCGCCCAGCATCGGCGCAAGCCGCCTCCGAATGCCGCGCCCGTACAGCTGCATGTCCGGCTCCGGGCCAAAGGCCGCAAACACTGTCTCCCGTTGCTCATCCTCGAGTCGCCCCAGGTCCAGCTCATCATGATTGCGCAGAAACTGTCCCCACTGCGCCGTAGCCGGACGGCTCTTCGTCGCCTGCATCGCCTTCACCAGCGGTCGCCCGTCCCCGCTCGCCAGCGCATAAAACAGGTGTTGGTTGACCTCGAAGTTGAACATCATCTGCAGTCGCTCGCCCGCATCCCCGAAGTACTTGAGATCCGTCTTCGGCAGCACGTTCGCCTCCGCCAGGATGATCGCCTCACCCTCGCGCCACGTAAGAAACTGGCTGAACTCGCGCAGCATCTCGTACTGCTCCGTGGGCTTCTTCACGTTCGCGCCCTTCTCCGCGATCACAAACGGAACCGCGTCCATCCGAAACCCCGACACCCCGAGCTGCAGCCAGAAACCCATGATCTTCAGAATCTCCGCTTGCACCTCCGGGTTCGACGTTTGGAGGTCCGGCTGAAACTCGTAGAAGCGGTGGAAGTAATAAGCCTTGGCCGCATCGTCGTAGTCCCACGTCGACTTCTGCACGCCAGGGAACACCACACCCGAGTCCGCGTTCTTGGGCTTCTTCTTTGACCACACATACCAGTCTCGAAAGCGCGACGCAGGGTCCCGGCGCGCCTCCTGGAACCAAGCATGCTGGTCCGACGTGTGGTTCACCACCAGGTCGATCAGCACCCGCATCCCGCGCTGGTTGCACCCATGCGTAAACTCCACAAAGTCGCCCAGCGTCCCATACCGCGGATCCACCCCGTAGTAGTCCGCCACATCGTATCCATCGTCCCGCCCCGGACTGGGCTGAAACGGCATCAGCCACACCGCCGTGACGCCCATCCCTTGCAGGTAATCCAGCCGTCGGATCAGTCCCTGAAAATCCCCAACGCCATCGCCATTCGAGTCCATGTAGGTCCCGACTGCGAGGCAATAGATCACCGCGTTCTTGTACCAGAGATCGTTGATCACGCCGCTATCTCCCAACTTCTCGTTCTGCGCAACCGCACATCAGTCAACCGGCTCAGCAACGGCCAGCTCCCTGTCCGCACCCCGCAGGCTCTCCGCCGTTAGTGCATTCGCGTTGCGAAGCGCAGGGAACAGTCCCGCCGCGCTCGCCGTCACAATCAGACTTCCCACACCGCCCACCACCACCGCCCGCACGGCTCCCCACCAGTGCGCCGTCAAGCCGCTCTCAAACTCGCCAAACTCGTTTGAAGCTCCGATAAACAGCCAGTTCACCGCGCTCACCCGGCCCCGCATCTCGGGCGGAGTAGCGAGCTGCAGAATGCTCGACCGAATGACTACGCTCACCATGTCACTCGCCCCCACCAGCACCAGCGCCACCAGGCTCACCGCAATGCTCTTCGAGAGACCAAACACCACCGTCGCCGCTCCAAAGACCCCAACGCAGCACATCATCGTCAGGCCCGCCCGGCGCTTGATCGGCCAGATCGTCAGCGCCAGGCTCACCGACAGCGCACCCACGCTTGGCATTGCCCGCAAAAGCCCCAGGCCACGCGGCCCGGCATGGAGCACGTCCTGCGCAAAGATCGGCAGCAGCGCCACTGCTCCACCCAGCAGCACCGCAAAAAGATCCAGCGAAATCGATCCAAGCAGCAGCTTCGTCCGCCATACATACTCGAGCCCGGCCAGCACCGTCCGCACGCTGAAACCCTTCTTCACGACCTCCGCATCGATCTCCGGCTTGGCTCGCATCATTCCCACCAGGATCAGGAAACCAACTAACATCAGCAGCGTAAAGCAGTACACGATCGCGGCCCCATTCCATCGCCGCATCACCCCCGTCATCTGCAGCGTAAACAGCAGCCCGCCCACCGCCGGGCCCGCCATATTCGCGATCTGGTAGACCGTCGCGCCCCAGGTCACTGCGTTCACAAACTGCTTCTTCCCCACCAGGCTCGGCAACAGCGCGCTTGACGCCGGTCCACTAAATGCCCGTCCAAGCCCAATCCCAACCAGCACCGCATAGATCGGCCAGATCGGCGCGCGTCGCCCCGGCTCCGCAGATCCCGTCCCATGGAGCGCAAACCACAGCAGCGCAAATGTGCACACCGCCTGCACGGCGTAACAGATCAGGATGATCTTGCGCCGGTCATAACGGTCCGCGACATGCCCCGCCGCCAGCATAAAAAACAGCCCCGGCAGAAATAGCGCCAGCCCCGTATACCCAAGATCCAGTGCCGAGTGCGTGATCTGGTAGACCTGCCAAGCCACAGCCACCGACTGCGCCTCTGCACCCAGAATCACCAGGAGACGCGCCGTCTGGTAAAGCCGGAAATCCCGCGAGCGAAACGCTCCTCCAGGTTCGGCTGCTGCTTCTGCTGTACGCGGCTCAGCCTCTGCCGCCTGCGCACCCTCGCTCATCCACCTATGCTTGCATACCCGGAGCCCGCACGCACACTCCGGCTTGTTCGCGGGTCAGCGCCCAAGATACTGCGCGAACTGCGACTCCACTACACCCACATTGCGCGCCAGCACCAGCTTCGCGGCGTTGTACTGGTACATCGTCCGCACTACCTGGCTCTGTGAGCCCGCCAGCCTTGCCTCCGCCTCCACCACCGGCAGGTTGTCCGAGACCCCG
The DNA here is from genome assembly GCA_963850375.1 of uncultured Acidobacteriaceae bacterium. Classification (GTDB taxonomy): domain Bacteria; phylum Acidobacteriota; class Terriglobia; order Terriglobales; family Acidobacteriaceae; genus Edaphobacter. Next base: position 1,075,459 of record CAWKKV010000002.1, read on the forward strand.
GCCAGGAAGCGCTGCTGGGCGTCGCTGAGCTCCTGCCGCGACAGCTCCACGTTGCTCTGCGCCACCTTCACCAGTTGATTCGCACTCTCTACATCCAGCCGGCTCGATCGGATCTGCTGCTCGATCGTCACCTTCAGGCTCGCAATCTGTTGCTTCAGCCCCAGGAGCTGTGCGTCCGCCACCTCGCGCTCTCCACGAAACTCCGCCTCGTTGAAGATCGGCACGCGCAGGCTGCCCTGCGCCACGAAGTTGCCATGGTACAGTCCGCGCGTCTCTCCGAGCACGCCGTAGTAGCCGCCAAGCGCCAGTGTCGGCAGCCTCTGGTAGCGCACCGCCTTCTGTGTCTGGCTGGCCACCTCCATCTGCGATTCGAGGCTCAGGAGATCCTTCCGCCGCTGAAATGCCAGCGTCATCAGGTCCGGCAGCTCCGCATGCGCCAGCTCCACATACGGCACCGTGTCCGTCAGCGTGACCTCCTGGTCCGCCGCGATGCCCATCCGCCGGTTCAGCGCGATCTTGTCCTTCGCATACTGCGTCTCCGCACTCACCAGCGTCTGCTGCTCGCTCTGCAGCTGAACCTGCGCCCGCAAGGTGTCCAGATGTGTGCCCACGCCCGTCGCCTGGAGATCGCGCGCCTGCCCCAGCGCGACCTCGTCCACCTTTACCAGGGAGCGCTCGTTTTCTACCTGCGCCGCATCCGCGATCACCTGCAGGTAGGCCGTTCCCACGGACAGCGCAACATCCCCGCGCGCATTCAGCGTCGTAAACGTCGACCCTGAAACCGCCGACTTCGCCGCTCTGTAGAGGTAGTACGCAGGCACGTTGAACAACTGCTGGTTCACATTCAGCTGCGCCGCCGTCGTGTTGACCTTCACGATCGTCTTGAACGATCCCGGCGCAAGCCCGAACTGCCCAAGCAGGGGACCCAGCGAGGATGGCTTGAATCCCTGCGCCGCAAGGTTCACCTCCTGCGCGCGCGTGTAAGCCTCCGCCTGGAGCGTCGGCAGGAGGTTGTTCTCAACGGTTCGCTCCAGCCCCTTCACCCGCCGTTCATTCTGACGACCCAGCTCAACTTCCAGGTTGTGCGTCATGCCCGTCGAGATCGCGTCATCAATCCCAAGCGGCAGCGCCCCTGGCGTCGCATGCAGCACCGGCAGGCTGCCGGAGGGAGTGCTCTGATAAGTGGTGGATGGAGTCGGTGCCGGTGGCAGATCCGTCCCACTCTGCGCTACAGCTGACATGGGCAGATTGCAGAAAAGAATCGCGAGAGCCCAGAGCGGGCCAGTCCACTTCGGAAAGACGTTGGATTGAGCTGAAACCACTCTCCTTAGAGTGCCACGACAGCTCAGAGGTTGCGAAAATTCACCACAGGGGTCTTCCTCCTCCGTGATCAGCAGTAACGACGGTCCGTCCGCTGTCTCCCCATCTCGCTCACCGCCTTACAAACTCGTCTCGCCACTCACTTCGAAGAACACGCCCTATCGCGTGAACACGACCGTGTACAAGCACTCGCGGTCCCCGAGCTTCACATGCAGAACTCTTCCCTGTAAGGAGATCGAAACATGGGTTCCCGTGGGCCGAAACGCCAGCAGTCCAGAGCTCGGCGTTGTGCTGTTGCCCAGTGAAAACGAAGCCGCCTCACGTCGCACGTCCGATGCGGTCCGTTGAACTCCAAAAGACCGACCCTCGGAACGAAGCGTATACGTGCTTCCAACGTCGGTGCACAACGGCGCGGGCGATGCGACCGGCGCAGGCCGAGGCGTTCCCGAGGCGGTCGGTCGCGGCGGCGGCGGCACACTCATCACGCAGTCAGTGGTCAAGTCGCTGGACGAAGTAAGAATGGCATCCGCGTACGTCTGCTGAGCTGGCGCGCTCACCACGAACACCGCAGACATGATGGCAAGCACGAAAGTCCGCATGCGACACCCTCCCTTCCGACTTGGTTAAGACTACTACTCCTGGTCAGAATGAGACCCACCTAATCTACCTCCCTGTAAGTAGCACATTCCTACCTATTTACCTCGCTAGAGTAGCCAAAAGTGTTATAGGTCATTTTGGGAATTGGAGTGACCATCCTCTATGACTTCCTACGCGTCCTTTCTCCGTTTGCTGAGCTCCACCGCTGTCGGATATCTATCCTCCCTCTTCCCGCCCCAGAGACCCGGCCATCTCCCTCGCAAGCTGAGACACAATCGTGTGTCACGCCTCGCGTGCATGGCGGTCATCACCGCGTCGGTCGCGCCCCTCGCCCATGCCACGACCACCTACTACGTAGGCGCAAATGGAAATGACGCGAACTCCGGTACGAGCAGCGCAACCCCCTGGCGAACCATTGGGAAGCTCAACACGAAGATGGCGTCCCTGCTTCCAGGAGATGCCGTTATGCTGCGTCGTGGCGACATCTTCCGGGACGACTACATCCGCTGCGTCAATCTCGTGAACGCAAACTCCAATACGACCCTCACGAGCAACGTGCCGAAGTGTTCCGGAACGTCTTCCGCTGCGATCACAATCGGTGCATTCGGGAGTGGAAGCGCGCTGCCTATTCTCGATGGCGCCGATCCCCTTAGCCTCAGCTGGACACTCGTCAGCGGATCCACCTACAAAGCCACAATCACCGGCAGCATGCCTTCTAAGCTCTACGTGGACTCCCCCACGGGAGCGACCAATCAGCTCCTGCCCACTGCGAACTACGTCGGTATCTACAATCCGTCGACCACATACCAGCCATACGACATGGTAGCGAGCGGGACCAGCTTCTTCGTTCGCGGTCCTGTACCCGCTGCGTCCAACGTCCCGGTCACGAATCCGTCAACATGGGTCAATGTAACCAACACCTCGCTCGGCAACTCGTCCCAGACCTTTCCAGTCAACACTGGACTCCAGAATGTCGAGGAAACGCCCGGCAGCTGGTACGGAACAGGATCAACGATATATGTGCACCTCGCAGACGGCTCGGACCCAGGCGCTCACACCTTTGAAGGAACGCGCAGACCATACGGAGTCCTTCTCGAGGGCGTAAACCATGTCACAGTCACAAATCTGACAGTGGAGCGGGTTCAGCACTCAGGGATCGCGAGTATCACCTACCCGTCCGATAAAGGGCATTACTTCGTAGGGGAATACATCAAGATCATCAATGACTGGGTGTGGAACTACGGCTCGATCGTCGCGGACAATCTAGGCTTGCAGGAGCACATCAACCTCCAGGAAGCCGGCATTCTGGTCCGCGCAAACGGCGCCTACGACCCGCATGAGCTACGCGGGATCTCCATCAGCGGAAACTACGTAGGAACCATGGACTCCTACTACGGAATACGTGGCCAGCTATACCAATCCGGAATTGCCGCGTTGGGCATCGACGGAAACGGAGTCGCAAACAACACGGTCATCAGCAGTAACTACGTTTCAACAACCAACGCTCAGGGGATTATCTACAGCACCACGGGGCTCTACTACAGCGGCATGCAGACCCTGAACAACGGTGGACGGGTTACAAACAACGAACTGACAAACAATCAGGGCAATCTGTTCTTCACCGCCACCCAGGGCGGCTTGGAGGACCATAACCTCATCCATGACAGCTACGGAGAGGGCGTGCAAACCGGAGGCAATTCGATCAGCACCTCCAGCGTGCCGCAGGTGCACTCCTACAACCTGATCTACAACCTGGGCAAGAGTGCGAGTGGAACCCTGTATAACGGCTTCGATTGCAACGGCACTCTCGCGGGCGGCTACTGGCTCAACAACACGGTCTACAACGTAAACTCTGCCGCGATCACCCTCGAGTACGGCTGTACCTCCGCGCACGTCCATAACAACATCTTCGACCAGCACGCGATCCAATTTCCGGCCTTCGACGTGCTCAACCCCTCTTACCTGCTCTTCTACGTTCCGGGAGCGGGAGATAGCGGACCTGACTTCTCGAACAACGTCTGGTACGGAGGAAGCAGTCCCAAGCCGTTCTACAGCTCCGGCGCGTACTTCAATTGCAGCAACTTCGTGAACGGCTGGCCGGACGCAAACTCCGCCTGCAACGTGGATCCGATGCTTGCCGACCCAGGCACCGGAAACTTCACCTTGCAGACAAGCTCACCCGCCATCATCATGAAGGCAGGGATCACGCAATAGCCAGCACCACCTAACGGCGGGAGTTCGCAACTGCTTCCTCAATGACCGAAGCGAAGGTATGCACAATCTGACGCTGGTCATAGAGTCGCGCAACCGAACTCCCGCCCTTGCTGATGAGCTCCTTCTGTCGCTCCGGCGATAGCGCCAAAGTCCTGATGGCTCCGGCAAGCGCGTCGGCATCCCCTTCGGGGAAGATGAGCCCACCCCCGGTGGCTCGAATAATCTCGGGAATCTCACCCGAATCGGAGCCGATCACCGGCGTGCCACATGCCATCGCCTCTACCAGTACGCGGCCAAACTGCTCCTTCCAGTTCGCCCGCGTCTCAGAAGGAAGGGCGAGGACGTCAAACATGCCCAGCCAGCGTGGCGTGTCCTCATGCGGCACATAGCCCACAAAGTGAACACGTCCGGCAGCACCTCTAATCTGTTCGGCGCGAGCCCGGAGCTCTCCCTCGAACGGACCTGCACCGACCAGGACAAGATCCCAGGGAACATCCCGTACTTGCTCCAGCGCTGTCAATAAAACGCCCAGACCTTTCTCAGGAACGAGACGGCCCACGTAACCGATCACGAAACGGTCGGACCCAATCCCAAGCTGCTCTCTCTTCTTCGTGGCCCACACCGGATCTGCGTGGTACACCTCGGGGTTGAGCGATAACGGCAGCACCGTAGCCGCATTGCCGTAGCTCTTCGCTCGAAGAACATCCAGCGCACCCTTCGTGACCGGAAACGCGAAGCTCGATTGCTCGAGAATCCATTGCTCCAGATTGCGAACGGGGAAAGGATAGGTCTTCAGAATATTCTGCGCCGCGTAAAACCCAATCGGGCATCTGCCTGTCAACCGGTTCGCGAGGTACACCTGTGCCGTTGCGAATCCGTACGGTTCGTGATGAACATAGATCGCGTCTGGCTTCTCCCTTCGCAGCAGACCGAGAAAGGTGGTCCGATACACGTGTCGCGGGATGTCGCCGGGAAGGAAGACGTCCGGTCGCAGGATCCGTGCCTGCAGACCGGGCCATGTAGGATTGCGCTCGCTCGCACCGTATTGCGTCTTCCACCTTGCAGGAACCACCAGGGTCACGGACCACCCTGTCTCCTGTTCAAGGTCGGCATAAAAGCTTTGCAGAACGGCCGTGGTACACGCGTGACTTACGACCAGGATCCTCATCTGACCCTCATCATAGCTTCAACCGGCGCACCCTTCACGAGCTCACAACCTCCCGGTAGGCGTGCGCTAACTTCGTCGCACAAGCATCAACATCGAAGCGACTCTGCAGAAACAGCTGCTGAAATCCGGGTTCGAGAGACGACTCGCGAGGAGGCAATCTCTCAATAGTCTCAGCCCACTTCGAGATCGGCGCGTCCAACGGAAGCATCTGTGCCGTCCCGGCGTTAACCACCACCTCGGGAGGAACGCTCTCGGAGATCACGGCAGGCAGACCTGCAGCCTGCGCCTCCACCGCCGCCAATCCAACGCCTTCATACAGGGAAGGGAAGAGAAAGCTGTCCATGCCGCTCACCAGGAAGCGCGGTACGTCCGTCGTGTCTGGAACCAGGGTGAAGCGATCACTGAGCCCCCTCTCTTGGATCGCTCGCGTGATGGTCGGCCGCAGCGGACCATCTCCGATCAACAGAAAGTGAACAGGGGAGCCGCGCCGTGCCATTTCCGCAGCCAGATCAACGATAAAGGCGTGATTCTTTTGAGCGACGTAACGTCCGACATGGCCTACGACCGGGACGCCTTCGGGAATCCCCAACTCTGTTCGGAGGCTTGGATCGGGTGCTCGGAAGAAGCTCTGGAAATCCACTCCGCAATACAGGAGCCGATAGCGCGCGTCGCGCTTCCACTGCTCTCCGAAGGCGCACTCGGCGGCCAGCTCACTCACGCCCAGGCCGAGCGATGCATAGTGACGAGTAAGTCCGTACCCCGCTCTCGCATACAGCCGTTGCGGCAGCGAACGCTCCCGAAGCAGCGAACGTATGTCGTTGTGACTGTGAGCCACCAGGTGCCGCACTCCAAAGGCCGAGGCCGCCGCCAACACGAATCCTTGAAAATGCGTGCCATGCGTGTGAACCAGATCGTAAGGACCACGCGTGCGCAGAATCGAGCGAAAGTTGCCCATAAACTTGGCCGGGTTTGATCGATCAAGGCACGGAATCACCTGCGCTCCAGCCTCGAGAAACGCCTTTGTAAACGGCTCCTCCTCCTCCGTCCAAACCATCACGTCATGTTCAAATTCGGATCGATGGAGCCTGCGAATCATCTGCAGAAGCCATGCCTCGATCCCCCCACGTGCAAGATGGCCAACACTATGCAAAATGCGAATGGAGCAACCTCCTCGTAAGAACTCGCCGGATGCGAGGCACACGCGATGAAGAATTTCTAATAATCTTTTGCGCCTCTCAGGCCCTGGAGCTCACAGCGCCAGCAAGAGGCTTTTTTTCTCTCGCGGCTCAATCTGGGCCCGTGGAGCTTTACAATCTAAGAAAGCAAACTCAAAGCTCTTCCTTCAAAGGATGCCTGTCTTAGAATAAGCCAGGCTTTCACAGAGGATCTCCCTATCTGGAAGGACGGATCGGCGCAACCGTAGGCAATTCAACCTGCACATCGTCCGCAGTGCCGCCGTCCCGAGATCAAGAGAACCGTTCCGAGTGCAGTCCGAGCTACGGAGCACACAAAGTGAGGTCAAAGCGTGACAAACGTCAAGGCACTCGGTCCTCCCGAAGGATCTGTCGCAACCCCATCCAAAGCGATCGAGGCGCTGTTCCGATATCGGCGCCGATTTGCCCTGGTCTTCGGTCTGGGTCTGTTGCTTACCCTCCTGTACGTGTTTGTCTCCCCGAAGAAGTACGAGTCGGATATGAGCCTCATCGTCCAGAATGCTAGGAAGCCGGAGGTGCTCTCGGCGGAGTCGACCACCGGAGGCGCAGCCATGGTCACAGAGGTCACCGAGGAGGAGCTTTACTCGGAGGTCGAGCTGCTCGGAAGTGCCGACGTCTTGGACGAGGTTGCCGACCCTGGATGGCGCAACGTCCCCGTCACCGCGCACACCCGCGAGGCCCAGAACCTGCACGAGAGCAAGGTTGGAAAGCTGCGCAAGCACCTCGTGATCGCACCCGTTCGCAAGTCTCACGTGATCGATGTAAGCTACACGGCCTCCGATCCCAAGGTCGCCAACGAGACCCTGAACCGTCTGCTCGCCGTCTACCTGGGACACAAAAATAGCGTCTCCTCTCCTGCCGGTGCCTCCACCTTCTTCAACGACGAAGCCGCTAAATATCAGTCGCAGTGGAAGACCGCGCAACAAAAGCTCGCAAACTTCCAGCAGCAACACCACCTCGTCACCGTCGCCGACAAAGAGACGGAGCTCCAAACCGCGATCGCCGAAGCATTGGTTCTCGAGCGAGCTGCTCAATCAGAAGCCAGCGAGATCAATCACAAGATTGAGATCGAGACGAGGCAGCTCGCAGCCACTCCGAAGCGAGAGAAGACCATGGAGCGGGTGTTGCCAGCATCAGGCTCAATCGACCAGGCAAACACCCTCCTCACCCAGCTCGAGCTCCGTCGATCCGAGTTGCTCACCGAGTATCTCCCCACCGACAGGCTGGTCCAGCAGCTCGACTCACAGATTGCCGCAGCAAAGGCGCAATTGGCCAAGTCGCAGACGATGAACTCGGTTGAGGTCTCGAGCAATATCAACCCCAACTGGCAGACACAGGACCAGCAGATCGCCGACGACAGGGCACACTTCAATGCCGTGTCTGCGCGCGCGGCCACGATCGCCGGCCAGATCGCCGATCTCCGCAACCAACTCCAGCAGACCGAGCGCGATACTCTCGAGTTCGCTACCTTGCAGCAGGACGTCACTACCCTTGCGGCCAACAACCAGCTCTACCTCCAGAAACACGATGCCGCACAGATCTCGGAGGCGATGGATGCGCACGGGCTGATCAACATCGGCATCGCGCAGTCACCCACGTTCTCCTTCAATCCGGTGCGTCCCAGGCCGCTGATCGACACGATCCTGGGACTCGTCACGTCCTTCCTGCTCGCCTGCTTTGCCGTGTATCTAGCCGAAAATAGCCGGCGCACGATAAGCTCTCCCGCCGAACTCGGTGGAGTGACGCGGCATCCCGTGCTCGCTACCGTACTGCAGCATGAGTTCCCTGTCAGAAGCCAGGGCCTGTCGCGTACCTAGCCATCCGCCAGAAACGTGTCGCTCAACAGAACTCGCCAGAGGAGTCGAAGTGGTCGTGATGGATGGTGATCATCGTATGAGTCGGTCTCCAGGGCAAGCGGAGTATCAGGGCCTCGTATACAGCATCGTTCGACTCTCCGGAGACGCAAAGCGCGGCGTGGCGATCGGTGTCACCTCCCCGCACAAAGGAGCCGGGACCAGCTTTGTCGTGCACGGTCTGGTACAGCAGCTCGGAGGGGATCCGGCCAACCGCGTCCTCCGGGTCGATCTCGCCTCGGTCGCGTGGGAGGTACAGTCGCTCGAAGATCTGCTGACCAAAATCACTCCCACATCGCAGGAAGGCATCTTCGAGATCTGCCAAACGTCGGGAACAGACCAGATGTCACACTCCTCGGCGTTCTGGCATGCGAGCGCGGCAGGTCGGCAGCGGTGCATTGAGGCCCTCCGCGACCGCTTTCAATACCTCATCTTCGACTGTCCGGCCCTCCAGGTCAGCGGAGACGCGCTCGCAATCGCCGCCATCCTCGACGGCTTCTTGCTGGTCATCGAGGCAAACAAGACCACAACGGAAGAGATTCTCGAGGCAGAGCGACAGATCGAGGGCGCCGGCGGTCAGTTGTACGGAAGCATACTCAACAAGCAAAAAAGCCTCCTCCCGCGTTGGGCGAGAGGTCGATAGAGAGGTCGTCATGCGAAAAGTTATCTTCTTTCTTCTTCTGTTGCTTCCCCTCTGCCATCCTGCCCTCGCTCAGGAAGGGCCGCCAGGAGGAGCAGACTATCGGCTGCATGCAGGAGACACGCTGGTGATCAGCTTCCGGCTTAGCCCGGAGCTCAATCAAACTGTCATCATCGATCCTGACGGATCCATCAGCCTCGAGGTCATCGGCCGCGTTCAGATTGCCGGACTCACGCTCGAGAAAGCGCGTGAGCTAATCCTGAGCAAAGAGTCCGAGCACCTCATCAAGCCGGAGTTGAATCTACAGCTCACCAACTACCAGCATTTCTATGTAGTCGTTGCCGGCGAGGTCTATCTCCCGCAACGCATCGAGATGCGTGAGGACATGACCGCGCTTCAGGCCATTCTCCTCTCCGGAGGGATCAAAATCTCCGGACGGGAAACCCAGGTCCTGCTCTACCGCAAGGTAAACCAGGATTTCGCCGAGGTCCACAAACTGAACCTCCGCATCAAGAAGACCGTGGAGCTGAAAAACGACATGAAGCTCGTGCCCGGTGACCTCCTTCTCGTGCCTCGGAACAAGGTGGAAAGTGTCTCGCGCTACGTCCGAATCATCGGCCTGAGTTACAACTTCCAACCCCAGGCTTACTAGGCTTCACCGATCGCCAGACCCCCTCGAGCCCGGTACTCTTTCCGGCAGCTCGAGGGAGGTCCAGAGGAAGATTCATGCAGACCGCGAGCTCTTCAACGGACATACCTGCTGAGAGCATCGAGAAGACAGCAGGTCCGTCGGGTCGTGGCGTTCTTGCTGTCGGTCAGACGCTTGCCTCGCGCATCCTCATGCAGGCAATCAACGCAGGAACCGGCGTTCTCACCGCGCGTGTTCTTATGCCGAGCGGACGCGGTGAACTCGCGGCCATCACTCTGTGGTCCCAGTTCCTCGCCGGTCTCGTTACCTTTGGACTGCCAAGTGCCTTGATCTATCACATCCGGCGCAATGTCGATGGCGCAAAGGATCTGCTCATCAATGGTCTCGTAATGAGCACCATCTTTTCCATCGGAGCCGCCATCGTCGGCGCCGTGCTGATGCCCAAACTGCTCCATCAATACCCGCTCTGGGCAATCCGCTCCGCACAGTGGTTCCTCCTCATCACTCCTCTCAGCAGCACGGCCGTTATCCTGCGCGGAGCGCTTGAAGCCAGCGGGAAGTTCACGACCTCGAACCTGGCCCAGCTCCTCAATCCATCCGTCACCCTCGGCATTCTGCTCCTTCTGCTCGCCGTTCACCGCTTCAACACCTTTACCGCCTCGCTCGCGTACATACTCGCCGCCTTCCCGGTCTTCTTCCTCCTGCTGTGGAAGGCACGCGACCTCCTGAGCAGGGATGTTCTCCCAGGAGTGCAGACCTCCAAGTTGCTCCTCAGCTATGGTCTCCGCTCCTATGGCATCGATCTGCTCGGCACGCTTGCACTTCAGGTTGATCAGGTCCTGGTGGTCAGCATCTTGAGGCCGCGCGATCTGGGTGTGTACGTCGTCATGCTCAGTCTTTCGCGGATCCTCAACGTCTTCCAGTCCTCCGTCGTGATGGTCCTGTTCCCCAGGTCCGCCGGCCGCACGTTGGAGGAAGTCGTCGCCCTCACTGGGCGCGCTGCCCGGGTCAGCACACTCATCACCGGTCTCTGTGCGGCCATGGTCGCGATCGCCGGTCCATGGCTCCTTCGTCTCTTCTATGGACAGCAGTACGCTCAAGAGATCCTCTCGCTGCGACTGCTCCTCATCGAGGTGACACTCTCCGGTTGCGTCTTCGTACTCGCTCAAGCCTTTATGGCTCTAGGCCGGCCCGGCACAGTCACACTCCTGCAGGCAATCGGCCTTGGCCTCAGCGTTCCACTCATGTTGTGGCTCATCCCGCGTTGGGGCATCCGAGGCGCCGCGGCCTCTCTTCTGCTGTCCACCGGCGCCCGGTTCATCTTTATGTACTCTTCTTTCCGCTGGATCCTCCGCAGTCCGCTGCCTCCACTTACACCGAAACGGGAGGACTGGCTGCTCCTGCGAAATGCAATCAATCGTCTTCGGCGCACGGAGGCCGCATGAACGGCGATCAGCCAACATCTCCGAGCCTGAAGCGCTCGCGCTACGCTCTCCTCGCCTTCACTCTCATCACAATCGCCGGTGTCGCCTCTCCGGCCGCACGGTTGATGCCGCTCGTCTTCCCCGCTCTCAGCTTCGGCCTGGCCCTCTACCTCCATAAGCGCTTCCCCCGTTACTACGTCTCACTCGTCTGCTGGCTCTTCTTCCTCACGCCCCTCGTCCGAAGGCTCATCGAGTTCCGCACCGGCTCGTCCGGCGCCGCGACCGTGATGGTCGCGCCTTTCCTCGCCTGCATCGCAGGCATCGCCGTCTTCCGCGACCACTGGTTCCGCATCATCGACAGCCGGCTCAGGTCGTGGATGCTGGTGCTCGGCGCCATCGCATACGCCATGGTCGTCGGTACCCTGCTCAACCCGGTCGTCGGGGTGCTTCAGGACGCCTTCGGCTGGCTCTCACCCCTTTGCTTCGCCCTCTATCTCTACTCCGAACGCGAACACTTCGCCGAGATCTTCCGTGGCGTGCAGACCAGCTTCATCTACGGCGTCGGTCTGATGTCGGTCTATGGGCTCTATCAATTCTTCATCCTCGCGCCATGGGACGCCGCCTGGATGGAAAACTCCGGACTCACCTCCATCGGACTTCCACAGCCGATGCAGGTACGACTCTTCTCCACGATGAACACGCCACAGCCCTTTGCCGACTACCTCATCGTCGGCATCCTCCTCAGCTTCGTCTCCAAACGCTGGCTTCGCTTCCTGATCATCCCCCTCGCGCTTGTTTCGCTCGGCCTCACGATGAGCCGCTCAGGCTGGATGGCTGCTGTCGTCGGTCTCATCTTCCTCAGCCTCGTATCCACGGCTCGGCAACGCATGCAGTTAGCCGTCGGCGTGTTCGTCTGCATCGTAGGGCTGGCCGCGGCAACGCAGATCCCGGAGATCAGCGACATTCTCAGCAGGCGACTCCAATCCCTCAGCAACCTCCAGACGGACGGAAGCTACAACGACCGCGTCGCAAGCCAGAACCAGGCCATCAACCTCTTTCAGTCGTCACCCTTCGGCATCGGCCTCGGAGCCGATGCCCGGTCCAAGGGGGAAGGCCCAAGCTTCGGCGTTCCCCAGCCCACAGGCGTTGCGCTCGGCGACAACGGTATCGAAGAGATCATGCTTACCTTCGGCTGGTTCGGAAGCGCCGTCTTCATTTTCGGCCTCGGCGGAGCCGTCATCCTCTGCTTCCAAAGCGTCAAGTCCGCTGAGCTGGTACCGATGAAGGCGATCCTCGCTGCCCTCCTGCTGCAGATCCCCATCCTGGGTATCTTCCCCGGCGCCTCCGGCTTCCTCCTTTGGTCGTCGATCGGCCTCTGCACGGCTTGGCGGTGGAGCTCGGCCGCGGCTCTCTCAGAGCAGGTGGCCAGCCTGGTCCATAGCTCGCCCTCGCTCCCACAAGAGGCATCGTGACCCGCGATCGGCCTATACGGGTCCTCCACCTCGCCAACAGCCTCTCGGATCGCGGCAACGGAATTGTCAACGTAGCGGTCGACCTCGCCATCGAGCAGGCCACCCGCGGTCACGTCGTGGCGTTCGCCTCCGGCGGTGGCGGCTATGCACCCATGCTGGAGGCGGCCGGCGTCCAATGCTCCCTCGCTCCGCAGGTTGGCGCCGCCAGTGCCCTGCGCAACAGCATCGCGCTCCTCAAGCTCCTGCGCCGCTTCCGTCCCGACATCATCCACACCCACATGCGCAACGGGTTCGTCCTCGTGCTGCCTTGGGCTCGAATCCTGCGCAAGCCCGTGGTCATGCACGTCCACAACATCCACGACCGGGACTACGGTCTCACGCGGCGGCCGGAACGTGTCATCGCCGTCAGCCAATCCGTTCGCGACACATTGGTCCGCCAGGGGACGCCCGCAGGCCGCGTACGCGTAGTGCTCAACGGAACCCTGGGCTCGCACCGCCAGAAAACGGACCATCGCTCCGTCCCACTCATCCGTCCCGCCATCGTCACCGTCGCTGGCATGATGCATCGCAAGGGCATTGCCGAGCTCATCGCCGCCTTCGACAGCATCGCCCCCAAGCACCCCTCCACCCACCTGTATCTCGTCGGCGCCGGAAGCGAGCTCGAGAACTTTATGGCGCAGGCAGGCCAGTCCCTCACAAACAATCGCATCCACTTCGAGGGCTTCCAGGCCGACCCGCGACCCTACCTCCGATCCGCCGACCTCTTCGTCTTAGCCTCGCGACGAGAGTCCTTCGGCCTGGCCATCATCGAAGCCCGGGAAGCGGGTTGCGCGATCATCGCAAGCGACATAGATGGCATCCCGGAGCTCCTGGAAGGAGGCCGTTGCGGAGTTCTCACCCCTCCCAACAACAGCCAGGCGCTCGCCAGGCAGATCGATCGCCTGCTCGATGATGCCCACCTCCGTCACGAGCTCGGCCGTGCAGCGCAATCCGGGCTCGAGCGATTCACCGTCTCCAAGATGACCGACGACGTCCTGTCCGTCTACGCTGAAGTGCTGCGCCGCTAAGCCGCGCATCCTGCCACCCAGCAAGGCTCAGCGCAGCTTGTCCTGCGGCTGCCAGACCAGCGCTGGCACGTCTCGGCGGAAGACGGCGGTCGCCTCATTCGCCACAAACGGCTTCGTCGGTAGCGCAGCCTCGGGCGCCGCTCCGCTCCAGCTGTTGCGCAGGGCAAAGTCGTTCTCCCGCCGGTTGCGAAACAGGTTCGGCTCCACGCGAGCCGTGGTCTCGACATTCTGCAGCCACCACGCAATGTCGTGAAACGTCGAGACACCCTTCTGCCCGGCGCCGTAGTTGAACTGCCGCGTCACACTCGGGTCGACCGAATAAAGATTGTTCTCGAACACCATACCCGGCAGCGCCTCCTGCCGAAGGTACAGCGTCAGCCCACCGTTCTGCGCATTCTGGCTCGAATCGAAGACGTTGTGATGGACGTTCCAGTGATCGCACCCCTTCTCCAGCGTGGCCTCCGCCGCCCACACCGCGGTAATGGTGTTATAGGCCAGCGTCCCCCCAGGCGCGCCCCCATTACAGTCGAATCCGTTGAAGGCATTTCCCTTAGGAGAGATGCTGATGTGATGAATTAGGTTATGAGTCACCGTCGCGCCCGAAGTGTTGCCGCCCGTCTGTATCCCATACCCGTACGAATACTGCATCGTGTTGCTGTCGATCACGGGCCTCTCGCAGCCCGACACGCGCAGGTTCCCCCAGCTATTTGTGAAAAGATTCCCCTCTACCCTCGGGCTCAGGCATCGTGGTCCACGATCCGTAAATACCGAAATACCCATAGCTCCGCCACTCGCCACATAGTTGTTCCGGACCACCGCGGCCTCAGTACCCGTAACGGAGATCCCGCTCCGAAGAAAGCTCGACATTCCTTCGTTATCGATCGCACCCACCGCGTTGCCCTCGATCTTCCAGCCCCGCAGGGCCAGGTCGGTCGGCTTCGGAGAGGCCGCGACGTAGATGTCACCCTCGCCGGCCATGTTGGTTCCTGGCAACACGTCAATCATCACGTCACCGGAGTTCCAGATCACGCTGTTCTGAATCGTGTTGTACTCGTTCGTCAGATAGCTTCCGCCACCGTTGGACGCAAATACGCTGGCAACAATCCCCGACTTCCCCGCGTGGATCACACGCAGACCATCGACCCTGATGTGATTGAGCCCTTGCAGCTCAAGCCCGTACCGCCGCCGGCTGACCTGCATCGCATGTCGAGCCGGATCACCGCCGTCAGCAAGATGAACGAACAGTAGGCCCTGCCTGCTATCCAGGTACCAGCTCCCCGGTGTACGTGCTACCCCGACCTGCCCTGAGATCTGCTGCTCCGGCTGGAGATCGGGGATGTGAAACCACGCCGCCGGCGGAACCTGCTTCGACGGCGCCACATCCGTCATCGCCTCGTACGTCCGCCCCTCAAAGGTCATCGAATCCCACATCGCAAACGACCCGGCATAGCTCCACGCACCGACAAAGTTCGTCTTCGCCAGCAGCGCCGTCGTTTGGTGATCGTCTCCATCGACAAACACCTTGTACACAGCGCCCTTCGCTACTGTCTTGAACACGCCACCGCCCACACTCGTCCAGCCTGTTACCGTATCCGCACCATCGATGGTCGGCAGGTCTCCTTCGCCATAGCTCGAGATCACGATCGGACGTTCTTCGCTGCCGGAGTTCGGGGTCGCTCCCGAAACGTTGGTATTCGAAATCCGCAACTCCTCGCGCCATCGCTGGCCACGCCTCAAAAGAATCGCATCACCCGGTCGAAAACCACGCTCGTCGGCGAACCGCGTCACTCTCGCGAGGTGCTGCCACGGCCTTTGGGCAGAGATCCCACTTGCAGCATCCGAGCCCTTTTCCATATCCACGTAGTACCTTTCCGCGAACGCTGCGGACCCGTACCCCAGAAAAAGGAAGAGGCTCGCAAAGAAAAGCGTCAGTGAAGAACCCCACCCTCGATTCCATCCTCTTCTCTCGGTGCCCACGCGCGGGCGCCTCGGCGAAACGTCTCCACTGTCAACATGCGTCGGCTCGTTCAGGATCGTCAACGTACTCCAATCGCCCACAGTGCCCGTGACTCGGGCACGCTGATCTGCGGAAAGATGTCGGAAGAGGGAAGCTCTCTAACGTAACTCCCGTCCATGTTTAGCAGGCGATATCTCGCCCTTGACGTGTATTCTATAGACACAGAGAGAAATCCAGCTGAACTTCCAGACCCGCCGACTTCGGTGGCGTTTGAAACGCATGCACCCAAAGGCACGGCAAGGATCAGGATGCTTCGGATCGCCTTGTTTCACGATAATTTCGCGCAGATGGGCGGAGCGGAGCGCGTCGCCGAAGCTCTCTACCAGGCTCTGCCAAACGCCCAGATGCACTCCACACTCCTTGTCGAAGAGCGGCTCTCCCCAGCTCTCCGTTCCGCCGGGACGCGCACCACGTGGATGCAGCGGCTGCCCGCGAAAGCTAAACTCTTTCGCCACTATTTCCTCCTTTATCCAATTGCGGTGGAGCTCGCTGATCTGCGCGGCTATGACCTCGTCGTCACAAGCTGCTTCGGCTTCGCAAAGGGCGTCCGCCGTGACAAAAACGCAGTGCACGTCTGCTACTGTCACACACCCATGCGCTGGGTCTGGCGCTCAGAGGACTACTTCGCCAAGGAAAAGGTAGGAACACTGAAAAAGGTCTTTCTCAATCTCGCACTCCGGCCCCTTCGCTGGTGGGAGATCCGGGCCGCGGCTCGCCCTGACTTTTACATCGCAAACTCACACGTCGTAGCAGACCGCCTCAAAACGGCACTCGGCGTAGATTCCGTCGTCATTCCGCCGCCCATCGAAACCAGTCGCTTCCATGCCAGCGACACTGTTGACGATTACTTCCTCATCCTGTCGCGCCTGGTGCCCTATAAGCGTCTCGACCTCGCTGTCCGTGCCGCGACCGAGCTCTCCCTTCCACTCAAAGTGATCGGGGGCGGCCCTGATCTGGCCCGTCTCCAAAGCCTCGCCGGACCCACGGTCGAGTTCCTCGGAAGACAATCCGATGAGGCCGTGAGCGAACTCGTCAGCCGCTGCCAGGCACTTCTCTTTCCGGGAGAAGAAGACTTCGGAATGGCTCCGCTCGAGGTCAACGCCGCCGGTCGCCCCGTCATCGCTTACTTCGGTGGGGGAGCAATGGAGACCGTCGTCGAGAACGTAACCGGCATCTTCTTCCGCGAACCTACCGTCGACTCCCTCAAAGAAGCGATTGAGCGATTCAAGCTTCTTCAGTGGAACTCCGCCGCCATCCAGGCGCACGCACGCACCTATGACACGGCCAACTTCCAACACAGGATCCGTGCCTTCCTCGCCGAGGTCACAGGCTCTCGGCTGCCGGCACTTGCCGGCCCTGAGCCGCCAGACTTCCATGTCCAATCGCTCCATGGCAGCGTCCTGTCCTCCGCGGACTAGCGCCCTCACGATGCTGTCGATCTCTCTATGAGCAACGAAAAGAAGAAACATCCAGTGCGGGTCCTGCTCTTTGACCACACGGCCGAGCTGGGTGGCGGAGAGATCGCCCTCGCCGATCTGGTGAAGCGCTTCGATCGCGAGCGAGTGAACCCGATCGTTGTGCTCGCATCCCATGGTCCGCTCGAAGACCTCCTTCGCGATCACGTGCCGGTTCATATCCTGCCCATGGCTGCCGGTGTGGTTCACGCCCGAAGAGACTCCCTCGGCGTAGCCAGCCTCGGTCAGATCTCTGCCGTAAGGGACGCGATCAGTTACATAAGGCGCCTGGGAGAATTCATCGAGCAGCATGAGATCGAGATCATCCACACCAACTCGCTCAAGGCCTCCGTGCTCGGCGGAATCGCCGGCCGGCTCAAGCGCCGCAAAGTCGTCTGGCACCTTCGCGATCGCATCGCTGACGACTACCTCCCCGCAAAGGTCGTCACCGTCATGCGGCAGCTTGCCCGGATCCTTCCTCACCTTGTCATCGGGAACTCGCGTGCCACCCTCGAAACACTGCACCTCTCGCGAACGCCAACAGCGATCGTGCCGTCTGGCGTAGACCTCGCCAAGTTCTTCGTCCCCGAACCCTTTGACGGATCCTCATCCGGCGCCGCTCCCCGGCACAGCACGATCGGAATCGTTGGCCGAATCTGTCCTTGGAAAGGGCAACACATCTTCATCGAGGCCGCTGCAAAGGTCCATCGCGCCTGGCCCGGCGCCCGCTTCCAGATCATCGGTGCTGCCCTCTTCGGGGAACACGACTACGACCTCGAGCTCCATCGCCTGGTCGAGAACGCCGGGCTCACAGAGGTCGTCGAGTTCCTCGGGTTCCAGAAGAACGTCGCTCCGTTGATCCGATCCCTCGACATCCTCGTCCATGCGTCGGTCGTCGGAGAGCCCTTCGGTCAGGTCATCGTGCAGGGCATGGCCTCCGGGAAACCAGTCATCGCCACAAACGGCGGCGGCGTGCCCGAAACAGTACTCGACGGAGATACCGGAATCCTCGTGCCTATGGGCGACTCCGACGCGATGGCCAAAGCGCTGTGTGCGCTTCTCGCCGATCCCGCCGCGGCCCGCCGCATGGGTGAGCGTGCGAGGCAGCGTGTGCTCGATCACTTCACCATCGAGCAGACCGCCCAAAAGGTAACGGGCGTCTACGAGCGTGTGCTCGCCCGAGACGCCGCGCAGACTGAAATCAACGGCTCAGTCTAGATCCCCTTCATCGCGAAGAACGCAGTGTGGACCAGGATCGCGAGATCGAAGAAGAAGTTCTTCTGCTCCAGGTAGTAAAGGTCATACTCGATCCGCTCGTGAATCGCAAACTTACGATCCGCGCTCAGCTGCCAGAACCCCGTCATGCCCTGCGGCACCAGCAACCGCTGATGTTCCAGGCGCGTGTAATCGCGGACGATAAAAGGCATCTCCGGCCTTGGCCCAACCAGCGACATGTCTCCCTTGAATACGTTGAGCAGCTGCGGAAGCTCGTCCAGACTTGTCTTCCGTAGGAACCGGCCTGCCTTGGTCACACGCGGGTCGGAGGAGTCCTCAGGCGAAACGCCGTATTGCGGAGCTGTCACATACATGCTCCGGAACTTCAGGATCTCGAACTGCCGGCCCTTCTTCGCAATGCGCTTCTGCCGGAAAAACACCGGACCCGGCGACGATCGCTTGATCCATACAGCAATCACGGCCCACAGCGGCGCCGTGGCCAGAAGCAGCAGGCCAGAGACCAGGATGTCGAACGCGCGCTTCGACAGGCTGTACAGCGGATCCGACTTCTCTTCCACAGTCGACGAAGAGACATGGAGACCGTCCAGGAATCGAACACCTCCAGGCCCGGCTCCACCTGGATGGTGCTTCGATCCGATAAACGAGATCGGGATCTGGTGTTCCAGGCCCAGCGAAACCAGCTCTCCCACTCTCCGATCTGTAATGAAAGGATCGGCCACGTAGATCTCGCTCGCCTCAAGCCTCGTCAACAGCTCGTGCGTCACCTGCTCGGAGAACACGGGAGCCGACTCGCGAAAGTGGTAGTCGTGACCGTATATCACCGAGTCCACAGACGGCTGATCCTCGACAATAAACGCGATGGGTTGCAGCCCAAGATCCGGCGACTTCGACAGAATCGAAAAGATCCGTCGCGCCTCCGCCCCGGCCCCCAGTATGACCACCTTACGCTTCGACACGGTGCGGCTCTTCCACCGCATAATCACCTCACGCGTCATATGCTGCTGCAGCAGCAGGATCCCCGTCGTAAACACCCACCCAAGAAGCAGCATCAGGCGCGGTACGACCATGTGGTGGAGAAAGATCGTCATCGTGATCAGGGCCAGGCAGATCGTACTCACCCGCAACGACTCGGCCGTCGCCCGGATCTCAAGCAGGCTGTGCGCATGCTGATACACCTTTCGGGCATACGCGAAAAAGCAGAAGATCACCGTGTACTCCATCGCGAACGCCACAATGGACACATACGGCCGATGGAAGTCGCCCTGGCCAAAGCGCTCGTAAAACAAGATGCCGAGCAGCACCCCTAACTGGATGGAAAGGGCATCCAGCAAAACCGAGTAGCCAAAACAGCAAAGACGCCCCATCGTGCCGTGTGGCGTCTCCCGGACGTACATAAGCGAGGAATAAACAGGCGTCTTCTCAATATTTTCCATCGTTCCTCCTAATGTTGTGTGACCTCATTCGGGCATGAACTCGTGGCTCGCTCATCCGAAGCGTCAGAACAGGTCCTCTCAAAGGAACCTCTAAGTACTAGGCGATTCGAGAAATCTTGAGTGGAGGGAGACAAAGGTGGTACTTACGTGGTATTTTGCCACCGTTGGTCAACAGCCTATGTTGATGTCGGGAGAATTCTCAATGAACCACCCTTTTCTGCTGTTCGTCATCGGCTGTTGGATCGGATGTATCGGAGGTATCTTCATCGCGGGGCTCCTGTCCGTGTCGTTTGTACGAAAGTCCGAAGGCGATGGTGCCATGCTGCAATCGGGTCACGCTGGTGCACATGAGGTGCATCAGTTCGGCCGGCTCTAGGTTCAGGAGACACCCCCGAAAACTCAAGGCCTTCCTTCGAGAGACCCCCTCCACACTCCTCCAATGAGTGCGTAAGTTGCTACAGGTGTCTTCTTAGTTGACTGCTATGCTAACTACACTACCACCGGCCAGCCCGGGAAGAGCAGATATCTTCTCGCTGTTTCAGGGTGCAGAGTGTTAGTCGGCACTAAGAAGAACAGGCCACTTCAGCCTGCCGCGTGTTCAGACAATCCAAGAGCCTGACCGCCCACGGTCGGTACACGGAGAACATCTGCTATCCGCATACGCGCAGTCCCCCGTCTCGCCCACTGATTCCCATTCCGGAACACCTCG
Source organism: uncultured Acidobacteriaceae bacterium (assembly GCA_963850375.1). Classification (GTDB taxonomy): domain Bacteria; phylum Acidobacteriota; class Terriglobia; order Terriglobales; family Acidobacteriaceae; genus Edaphobacter. The sequence continues at coordinate 1,095,926 of CAWKKV010000002.1, forward strand.
ACGAGCGGCCGCCCCACTCGCCCTCCTGCTCGCGCTAAGCCTCCTCTACGTGCTCGCCTTCACGCTTCTCGTCAGCGTGCAGCACCGCGCTCACGGCTTCCCGCTGGATGACTCCTACATCCATCAGACCGTCGCTCGCAATCTTGCAGAGCACGGCAGCCTGGGCTTTGTCATCGGAAAGCGCTCCTCCGGTGCCACGAGCCTGCTTTGGACGCTGATCCAGGCCTCACGCTACCGGCTGCTCGGCTCCGTCGACCCGGTCTGGTTCAACATCGCGCTCAGCTACGCCCTGCTCGTCTCGATAGCTCTGCTGCTCTATCGCATCGCCTATCGCGACGGTCTGCCGCAACCAGTCTGTCTTCTCCTCGCCGCCACGCCCGCCCTGTCTGGAAACTTCCTTTGGCTCGGGCTCATCGGCATGGAGCACCTCCTGTTTGTCTTCTTCTCCTTGCTCGCAATCTATCTCTGGTTCGATCCGGAGCCGCATACCCTGCTCAACTCTGCCGCCGCTGGCTTCGTCTCAGGCCTGCTCGTCATCACCCGCCCTGAGGCCGTCGTCTTCGGCCCGCTCATGCTCGTCGCCTCTCTCCGTTTCCGGCGGCGCAGATCCCGGCGCGAGCTGGTCGTCTTCGCCCTTCCCTGGGGGGCGTTCCTCGCGCTTTCGCTCAGCGTGAACTGGTGGACCTCCGGCGCGCTCATGCCCGCCACCCTCAAGGGCAGAACCTGGCTCTACTTCCACAGCACCGGCGGTGCACACTCCGTCCGTTCCATCACCCGCTTCTGCGGCAGCTGGGTTCAGCGCCTCCCCCGCCACTTCAGCACCCACTTCACCCACCAGATGGTCTCCGTCCGCGAGATCTTCACCGGGGAGTCGCTCTTCGGCATAGCCCTCCTCGCCCTCGTTCTCGTCGGCGCAGTCGCGCTCCTCCGAAGGCGTCCCCTGGCAGTTACCTTTCTGCTCCTTTGGGCAGCTATTCACTTCACGATCTACATGGTCAGCTTCCCCGCCGGCGGACACGGCGGACGCTACCAACCGCTCAATCTCCTCCTGTTCTTCCCCCTCCTCTTCCTTGGTTGTGCCGCTCTGCTCGGTCGTCTTCTACCTCGTCGCCACAATATCGTTGCAGGCACCGTCGTCGCGCTTGCGCTTATAGCCGCCTACACCTCGATCTCCACGTGGCGAACCGTCGCCTTCGTCGGCATCTCTCACATCAACGACACCCACGGCAGAATCGCTCTCTGGATGCGGCAGAACATCCCCTCAAACGCCCGCTTTGCAGCCTTCGACATCGGCCGGGTCAGCTACGATTGGCCCAGCCAGGTCATCGATCTCGGCGGCCTCGTCGACCCAACCTACTATCACTACCTCCGCGACGGCGACGTCCCCCTCTACCTCCAGCGCGAGAACGTCGAGTACCTCCTGCTTCCAAGCGCTGGCACCGAGGACTTCGGCTTCACCCCGGAGATGACTGCCCACCCCCTTATAGAGTTCTGCAGCCCCAGAGAGCCCTGGCTGCTCGGCTTTCGCTATACCATTCACGCTACCCAGTGTCAGCGCCTGTACCGCCTCGCCACCCGGCCGGAGAACGACGAGCCGGGTCCCTCCCCCCAACCCGCTCACTGATTCCGCTCGCCCAAGCGAAACCCTTCACCCCCGCGGCTCAGCTAGAATCGAATCAGGATCTCTATGCGTCTGATATCTATGAAGCTCGCCTCCCCCAGCGCTCTCGCCGCCGCCGCCGCCTCTCCTTCTGGCGCTCCCCCTCTCCGCACAGCAGGCCGTACCTGCCGGCCAGGGCGACACCTTCAAAGACACCTCCCCCATCAAGCCTCCCATCGGCGCCAAAGTCGCCATCTACGAGTTCGAAGACCTCGAGTGCCCCGCCTGCTCCCGGGCCTTCCCCATCGTCCACGCCGCGGTCGATCACTACAAGATCCCGCTCGTCCGCCACGACTTCCCCCTCCGCATGCACATCTGGAGCCTCGACGCCGCCATCAACGCCCGCTACATCCAGGACAAGATCTCCCCGCAGGCTGCCGAAGAGTACCGCCGCGCCGTCTTCGCCAATCAGAACTCCATCTCCAGCAAGGAAGATCTCCAGGCCTTCACCCAGAAGTACTTCCAGTCGCACGGCCGCGTCATGCCCTTTGTCGTCGATCCCACCGGCCAGTTCGCCCGCGAGGTCAACGACGACTACACCCTTGGCGAACGCATCGGCATCATCCACACGCCCAGCGTCTTTGTCGTCAGCACCAAGGGCTGGGTTCAGATCATTGACATCAACCAGCTCTATGCCACCCTCGACACCGTCATCGCTCAGGTCGGTGGGGTAGGGAACACCTCGACCGCCGCCGCCAACTCCAAGCTCCGTCATCCACCCACAGCGCAGCGATAGGGCAAAACACGCAGCTCTCTCTGGCCTCCCCACCCCGGGGAGGCCATCGTGTTTACTCGCTCAAGCTCTTCGCCAGCCCCGCCACACCCCCGAGCACACCCTGCAACTCCGCAGCGATCCCGTGCCGCTCCCCGAGGTACTCCGCGCTGTTGTACGTCAGCAGCGCCCCTCCGCCGCTGCCATCCTCCCGAATCAGCATCTTCAATGGCAGATCAATCGCAACTGCCGGTGCGGCCAGCATCAGCGGCGTCCCTGCCTTCGGGCTTCCAAAGATCACCAGCTTCGTCGCCGGCATCGAGAGACCCACCTTCGCTGCCTCGCCGCTATGGTCCACCACCGCAAACACCGTCACGCCCTTCGTCGCCAGCAGTTCCAGCAGCCGTCCGAGGCTCTCGTCCACGCCGTATCGGCTTCGCACCGTCACCAGCCCGGCCCCATCCTCCCCAATCGCCATCGCCGTTCCCTTTCCTTTTCACGAGATCGCCACAGCGGTCAGCGTATCCTAACCCCAGCGTTACGGCCTCACCCATCTCCGCTGACCACACTCGAGAACGCAACCGGACATGCACAAGACCGCAGCCCTCCTGGTACTCTTCGCCGCCGTGCCCCTCTCCGCCCAGCAAGCCGCCACCGCCCCTGATTCCTGGCTTCGCCTCATGGAGACGGCGCGCGCCCACGCCCGCAGCCACGGCGCCACAACCTCCCCCGTTCTCTCACCGCAGGATCGCCTCATTCTCGACGGCAGTATCTCCGTCCAAGCCCTCCACGCCGCAGGGCTTCCGCATCGTCCCCTGGACCACCAACGATCCTGCGAAGATGCGTGACCTCATCCGCCTCGGCGTGGATGGCATCATCTCCGACCGTCCCGACCTCCTCCATGACGTCGTCGCCGAAGCCCGGCGTTCCCGATCTCTCCCCCCGGCGAAGCCGAGCGCCTCGCCCACTTCGACATCGCCGCCCACCGTGGCGGCCGTGGCCTCCGTCCCGAAAACACTCTCCCCTCCTTTGAGTCCGGCCTCGACAACCTCATCACCACCATCGAAACCGATACCGGCGTCACCGGCGACGGTCAGTCCCTCATCTGGCACGATCAGTTCCTCAACCCAGACTCCTGCCGTCGCGCCGATGGCAAGCCCTACACCTTCGAGCATCCCGTCTACATACGCGACATCTCCCTTGCTGAGGCGCAGCACACCTTCATCTGCGACAAGCTCAAACCGTCCGCCTTCCCTGACCAGCGCAACGATCTCGCACTCTCTCCCGTCGCCTCCGCCTACGCCCGTCAGGAAGGCCTGCGTAACCCCTACGTCCCTACCGACGCCGCCCAACTCTTCGACTTCGTCCGCTTCTACGCCGATTACTACCGCACCGGTCCCGGACGCACTCACCCCCACGCCATCGAGCGCGCGCTCACCGCCGAAAAGGTCCGCTTTAATCTCGAGACCAAGATCCTTCCCGAACACCTCCCCGCCACCGTCGCGGAAAAGCTCCCACCAGGAGCTCCCCCCGACCTTCACCAGAACCACACCGTCGGTCCTCAGGCCTTCGTCGACGCCCTCACCCGCGCCATCCTCACGCAACACATGGAGGCCCGCTCGGAGATCCAGAGCTTCGACTTCCGCACCCTCGTTCTCGTAGAAGAACAGCACCCGCACATCCCCACGTACTACCTCGTCGAGGATGCCGGCCTCCTCGCAACAGACTTCGTCCCCGCATCACTCCGGCAAACGCCCTAGCCCAACAAAAAGAGCGGCGCAGCCCGGAGGCCGCGCCGCTCATCTGCTCTTCTTATTACGTTACGGATTGCTGGATGTCTGCGGAGTTCCGGCGACCGGTGTCCCCGCAGGTGGAATCAGGAAGTTCAGCCCGCGAACCGTCCCCAGGCCCGTCACCTTGTCGTATCCAGGCTTCGTCGAGTAGTCCCCGTTGTACCCGGGGATGTTTTCACGGAACACATTGCTGAGAATTCCTAGACTCTGCTCTGCCTGCTCCGAGTACAGGATGTAGTTCGCATTGCCCTGCCGCGACTGGTCGCGCTGGATCTTCAACGCCAGCAGCCCTGCAAAGTCCGGAGCCGCCGCACTGGTTCCAACGAGCCCAATGTACAGGTTGTCCCAAACCGCGTAATCAAAGCTCCGGTCAGGACCACACGGCGTAACCGACCCTTGCGGGCAGCCACCCATGTGCAGCGAAACGTCAGGCACAGTGCGGAACTTCGATCCGGTCGTCACCAGCTTCTGGAACGACGGCTTCTTGTAATAAATGCTCTCGCCACCGCCCGATCCCCAAACCGCACCCGTTGCCGGCGTGCCGTAGAAGATGTCCCCGACCAGCGGATCGTCGTCTGCGTTCTCGCGAACATACACCGAGCTCAGCGGGCTGCTCGGCGAAACCGCCGTAACCAGGTTCGTTCCGCCAACACCCGTCACGTGCGGGCTCGAGGCCGGCGTCTCCACGCCGGGCTGCATGCTTCCGCACGCGCTCGTCGCATCCGGTGCAAAGCACGCTAACGGAGGAATCGCCAGCGCACCGGAGTCGCCCGACGACGCCACAAACGAGATCCCCTGCGCATTGCCCTGCGCAAACAGATCGTCATACACCGCCAGGATGCCCGTGTAATCCTGACCGCCGTTGTACTCCGGTGCATACTGGAGCTCCGGTCCGCCAAACGACATGCTCAGCACATCCACGGCGTTCCCCTCGACCACATCTATAAGCCCGGCAAGGATGCTGTCGTCGTAAAGGTCCGGGATGTTGTAAAGCGCCAGCAGTGCCTTCGGGGCCATACCGCCCGTCTGCTGCAGATCAAGCGCCGTCTCGACCGAGTCACCCGTGCCGAACGGAGCTCCACCTTCGACCGGTATCTCGACGACATACGGGGCCGCGATCTTCTCATGCCCGAAGTACTTGGCCATATCCGCCGGCAGATAGCTACCGCTCATAAGAATGCCGATGATCACGCCCGTTCCGTCATAGGCCTTGAAGCTTGGGTAGCTATAAGCCTGCTTCAGGTCCGTAAACCAGTACCCCCCGGTCGGGCTATAACGATTGTCCGGAGTTGCCGCCGCGTGCACCTGGATGGAGTGATTCTTCATCCGGATCCGTCCCGAAAGCCCCGCCACAACACCGTCCGCCGCGCTCACCGAAGAGGGAAGCAGAAACGGCCGCGAAAAGGCCACTGTCTTCTTTCCACTCGGAAACACTCCGTTGGCCAGCTCGCTTGAAAACGCCTTCTCTACATCCTTGGCCGCCCCGCTCACATGCAGTCGCCTCGGGCCCAACGCCTTCACCGTCAGCCCCTCCGAGGCAAGCTCTGCTTCGATCGCGGAGATCTTGCTCGGCTCCACCCCAAACCGCGCATTGAACTCAGCCGGCTTCAGCCACTTGTGATACTGGGCCGACTTCGGGTCATGCAACGAGTCCAGCAGAGTCTCCAGCTGGTCCCTGTGTTGAATCGGCAGAAATACGTCAAACTCTACCTTCTGCGTCGCGGCCGCACGCGCAGTCAACTTCGCCTGCTCCGCCGCATGGCCGGTTAACGGCACGCCCACACACGTCGCAAACAACGCCACGGCAGGCAGGACTCTCCCAAGAAACAATCGCATGCAATACCCTCAAGGCTTAAAGTCCCTTCCTCCCCCGGCGTCTCCGGACAACTCTGCGTGTGTGAAGGGAAGAGTGTGGGTAAGGTATCGGCACTATGGAAGAAAGCGCAAGCGCATATTTTTGCACAAGGGCACTCGCAACACGCCGGCCCCGATCGGAGAAGTCTCACTGAAATGCGGTGCCCATCTTCGCCTGCGGCCCCGAACCCGGATCACCTACCGCGCCATAAAGATCAGGAAGTAATCCTGCCCGTCAGCCTTGGTAAAGTCATACCGGCCCTCCACCCGAAACCCCGCCTCCGCCATCTCCTCTTCCACCACCTTGCGGTCCAGACCGTGGTCCGTGCCGCTGCCGTTCCGGTCAATGATCCCCACCTTCGCGCCCGCCTTCAGCATCCCGCGCAGCTCCCGCATCACCGGAATCGGGTGCGCGATCTCGTGGTACACCTTCAGCATCAGCACCGCATCCACGCTGTGCGGCGGCAGCTTCAGCTCGTCCGCCGTCCCCAGCACCGTCCGCACGTTGCCCAGCTTCTCCTTTTGCACCCGCTTCGAAATGTACTCGATCGCCTTCGGGTTAATGTCCTCCGCATACACCGTGCCCGCAGGCCCCACTCGCTGCGCCGCCCGCACCGTAAACCACCCCGAGCCGGCCCCCACATCCGCAACGCTTCGGCCCGGCTCAATCCCCAGCAGATCCATCACCCGTCCGATCTGCAGCTTCTTGTCTCGGTCCGGGTACTCAAAAATCCCCAGGTCGCCCGCGTACGGTGTGCTTGTCGGTCGCTGCGCTGTCGCCGCTCCTGTACCCGCCTGCCCCGCCGCGTGCCCTGCGACCCCCGACAAGCTCGCTGCCAGCACGAACCCCACCCACATCTGCTTCGACCACACGCCCGTCACGCTCATCCCTCCAGCATCCTCCCTTTTACCCTGCCCAGCAATCCTCACCCGAGAGCCCTTTTCACCTCGTCGGCAACCCGGCCCACGCTTTTCGAATCTCGGCACATAGCCCTGCTACGTCGGCCCTTAGCGAAGCGGGGAGAAGCAGGCGTACAATTCGGCACGTTCGACGGACCGGCAGCCTTTGCTCTTAACCTCTGCAATCGCATCGCAGTCCTAATCTGGTTTCAATGCTCGTAGGAGGAACGGTTATGCCAAAGCGCAAGTCGGCTCTTGCCCTCGCGTCCATCACCCTCGCTGTCTTCGCCCTCACCTCCTGTCAGCACAGCGGCACGTACTATCTCATCTCCAACAACCTCAAGCTGCCCTACTGGAAGACCGTCAACAGCGGCTTCACCAAGGCCGCCCAGGAGTACGGCGTCAACGCCCGCCTCGATGGCCCTGACGATTACAACGCCGCCGCCGAGCTCGCCGCCTTCCGCAAAGCCGTCGCCCAGAAACCCCAGGGCATCCTCATCTCCGTCGCCGACGCCGTCACCTTTCGCGAGGAGATCGTCAACGCCGTAGAAGCCGGCATCCCCGTCATCACCGTCGACTCCGACGCCCCCACCAGCGCGCGCCTCTTCTTCATCGGCACCGACAACCTCGCCGCCGGCCACCTCGGCGGACAGCGGCTCGTCGAAAAGCTCCATGGCAAAGGAAACGTCGTCTTCTACTCCATCCCCGGGCAGCCCAACCTTGATGAGCGCCTCCGCGGCTACAAAGACATCCTCTCCGACCACCCCCAGATGAAGATCGTCGACATCCTCAACGTCAAAGGCGATCCCGGCATCGCCTTCGACCAGACCAAGCAGTATCTTGCCAAGACCGGAGGGGAAAAGGTCGACGCCTTCGTCTCACTCGAGTCCTCCTCCGGCCCCGCAATCGCCGACGTCCTCAAGCGCGAACACGCAACCGACCGCCTCCTCATCGCCATGGACGTCGGCCCTGACACCCTCAGCCTCATCCAGGACGGCACCATCGACTCCACCGTCTCGCAAAAACCCTACTCCATGGGCTTCGTCGGTCTCGCTCTACTCGATCAAATCCACCATCACAAGCCCGAGCACTTCCAGAACAACTACGTCGTCGATACCTTCTCCCGCTACCCGACCTTTGTCGACACAGGCACTGCCCTCGTCACCAAGGACAACGTGAGCGTCTATCAGGAGAGCGCATCCAAGGCGGCCCAGTAATCTCATCGCCGCTCAAAAACAATGGCCCGCAGAGCTCTCTCTGCGGGCCATCTTCGTCTCTGCAACAAGCCGCTCTTAGCGCAAACCGCCCGAAGCCAGCAGCGTCTCGCCCGTCATCCATCCCGAGTCCGACGACGCCAGGAACACCGCGACCGGTGCAATATCATCCGGCTGGCCCGTTCGTCCAAGCGGCGTCTGCTTCACCGCCTCCTTCTCGAAGTCGCCACCAGAGAATCCAGCCGCCTCAAATCCCTCCGTGACCACCACGCCGGGGTTGATCGAGTTCACACGGATCTTCCGCTGCCCAAACTCCTTGGACAGTCCCCGCGTCACCGCATCGACCGCTCCCTTCGTCGCCAGGTACACCGAGGCGTTCGGAGGATTCAAAGAGCTGATCGCCGATCCGATGTTGATAATGCTTCCCCCGTCGCCATTGAAGTGCTTCACGGCCTCCTGCGTCGTCAGGATCAGGCCCAGCACGTTGAGGTTGAACTGCTTGTGAAAGCTCTCCTCGGTGATCGCTTCAATCGGTCCAAACTCGTACACGCCGGCGTTGTTCACCAGCACGTCCAGCTTCCCGTACGCCTTCTTCGTCGCAGCAAACAGGCTCGCAATGTCCGCCTGCTTCGATACGTCCGCCTGGACCGCAAGAGCCTCTCCACCGGCTGCCTTGATCTCCGCAACCACCTTGTCGGCTCCGGCCTTGCTCGAGCTGTAGTTCACTACGACCGATGCGCCCTCAGCCGCAAGAGCCTTCGCGATACCAGCGCCAATACCCTTCGACGCTCCCGTAACAACCGCTACCTTGTTCTTCAGCTTGCTCATATCTCCTGCTCCTCGTGGCCGCATGTCATTTCGACGGTCATCGAATTGATGGCACGAAGTAGATCCAACGATTCACCGGGAATCGATTTAAATCTCGGCCATGTGCTGGAGATACGCCCGCAGGACCTCGCGTCGCAGTCGGTAGATCACGAACTTCCCTTCTCGCTCAGAGTCCACCAGTCCCGCCAACTCCAGCTCCTTCATGTGATGGGACAGTGTCGCAGGGCTCACGCACACGCTCCCCCGAACCGAGGAACAGCTCACCCGCTCCCCCTCCTCGGCTCCGAGGCGCTTCAGGATCTCGTAACGTCGTGGATCCGCCAGCGCCCGTGCGACCGCCTGAACCTGCTCCTCTGTCAGAGCGATCTCCCGTTCCGCCTTCATCTCACCCGCCCCCGCTCGCAAGAACCTACTGGATCTGCACCAGGCCCGAACCCTGCTCCGTCACCCCGTGGCCCCCCGCCGGAACTCCGCCCGTCGTCTCCGGATGCTGCGGTGCACGCCAGTGATCGATATAACTCACCTGGTGCACACAGCTGATCGTGCAGTTCGGAGCACACCCCTTCTCCGTCAGGAACTCCCGCTGGACATCCGCCGTCTGGTACTCCCCAAGCGGAACCCCCGGATACCCGCGCTGCTGGCTGCAATAGTGCACCAGCCCGTTCTCGCAGATGTACAGGTAGCGCGACCCCGCGCGGCAACGCCAGTCATTCGGCTTCCCGTTCGCAATCGCCTCCTGGAAATGGTTGAACCGCGAATAGCTCCGGCGTGTCAGCTTGCGCACCCGGTCCCAAACCTCGCGCTCCTTCGCTCCCAGCGGCTTCAGCTGTCCGCTCCCGTCATGAATGATCCCGATCGTCGACGAGAACCCAAGCCCCAGCGCGCGCTGCGAGATCGTATACGCGTCCTCAGGATTCGCAATCCCGCCACCCACCACCGAGTTGATATTCACGTGAAACGTCGCGTGCTCCGCCAGCATCCGCAGCTTCGCGTCCAGCACCTTCAGACTCTTCTTCGAGACCGCGTCCGGCAACACATTGTCGATCGAGATCTGCATATGATCGAGCCCCGCCCGGTTCAGCCGCTCGATCCGGTCCGGCATCAACAGGTATCCGTTCGTGATCATGCCCGCGATCGCACCCGTCTTCCGTATCCGCGCAATCACTCGATCCAGCTCAGGATGCAGCAACGGCTCGCCGCCCGAGATCGTGATCACACTCGTCCCCAGCCTGCCCAGGTGATCGATCCGCCGTTCCATCTCCTCGATGTCCACCGGCTTCGAAACGTCGTCGAACTCATTGCAGTAAGTGCACGCCAGGTTGCAGCGCCGCATCGGCACAATGTGCGCCATGTAAGGGTGACCCGTCGACGCCAGCGCCGACCCGATCGATCCAAGCTCCCGCAACTTCCGTGTCACCGCCCGAAGCCGCCGCTCCGACCTCAGGCGGCGGCTCCCCGGCTGTGCAATCTCATTCGCCATAATCACTTACAAGTATAGAACCACGGGCCGACGCCACGGATCCCGAGGCACAAACCGCGGACTCCCCGCTCCCCAAATTCGCCGGCTCAACGTGAGTCGCCTTGCGCGCGACGAGGAGCTCCTCGATCGGCTTCGGTTTGCTCAGGTAAAACCCCTGCAGCTCATCACATCCCTCGCCCCGCAGGTACTCCATCTGCTCCGCCTTCTCCACGCCCTCCGCCGTGATCGCCATGTTGAAGCTCGATCCCAGCGCCGCGATCGCCTGCACGATCGCCCGCGCCGAACGGCTCTCCGGCAGATCCTGCACAAAGCTCCGGTCGATCTTCAGCTTGTCGAACGGAAAGCTCCGGAGGTAGCTCAACGACGAGTACCCCGTGCCGAAGTCATCAAGCGCAATCCGCACCCCGAGCTCCCGCAGCTGGTGCAGCGCCTTCAGCGTCGCCTCGCTGTTCTGCAGCAGCACCGACTCCGTGATCTCCAGCTCCAGCCGGCTCGCCTCCAGTCCCGAAAAGCTCAGCGCATCCCCGATCATCTCGACCAGACGTCCGCTCTTGAACTGCGCCGGTGACAGATTCACCGCGACCTTGACCTCGTCGGCCCACGTGGCCGCCTCCTTGCACGCCGCACGCGCCACCCACTCGCCGATCGGCACAATCAAACCCGTCTCCTCCGCCAGCGGAATGAAGTCCGCCGGCGACACCGTTCCCCGCGTCGGATGCACCCATCGCACCAGCGCCTCGTAGCTCGTCACCCTGCTCGTCGTCGCATCCACCACCGGCTGGTAGTACAGCCGGAACTCATCCCGCACAAGCGCCTGCCGCAGATCCTGCTCCAGCATCCGGCGCGACTCCATTCGGGTATCCAGCTCCGGCTCAAAAAAGCTGTACCTCAGCTCCGTCTCCTTCTTCGCCCGATACAGCGCCATGTCGGCCTTCTTCATCAGGTCGTCGGCATCCACGCCATCCTTCGGCGCAATCGTCATCCCGATGCTGCATCCCGAGACCACCTGCTGCCCGTGTAGCACGTAAGGCTGCCCCAGCGCATGGATCAGGCGCTTCGCCAGCACCACCGCGTCCCCGTCCTCCTTTGGCCCCGTCTGGATCACCGCGAACTCATCGCCGCCCAGCCGCGCCACCGTGTCGCTCTCCCGCACGCACGAGCGCAGTCTCTGCGCCACCGCCCGCAGCAGCTCATCGCCAGCCGCATGGCCCAGCGTGTCGTTCACCGTCTTGAAGCCGTTCATATCCAGGCTCATCAGCACAAACGCCGTTCCCCGCTTCGCCTGCACCGTCGCCTGGTGCAGCCGCTCGTGGAAGTACGTCCGGTTCGGCAGCCCCGTCAGCGCGTCGTGGTGCGCCATGTACGCCAGCTGCACCTCCGCCTTCCGCCGCTCCGTCACGTCCTCAAACGTCATCACCCAACCGCCGTCCGGCATCGGACGCGTCGCAATCGAGATCACGTGGGCATCCCCGACCTCTTCAAACGTCTGGTCCATCTGGTCGTCTGGGGAGATCGCATGGATCCGCTGCTCCACCCGCTTCGCCCGCCTGTGCCCGAAGCCGATCGCCTCCATCACCTCCGCAATACTCATCCCCACACGCACCTGCTCGCAGGAGACGCCGCACATCTCGCTCAGCCGCCGATTCGCCAGGATCAACGCGCCCTCCGCGTCATACAACGCCAAACCCTGCGACATATACGTCAACGCAATCTTCAGGTTGCGATGAACCGCCGACAGCCGTTCATCCGCCTCGCGATCGTCCGTCTTGTCCCGCGTCATCACCGCGAAACCCACTACCGCCCCGTTCACCGTCACCGGCTCGATCACGACCGCCGCCCAGAAGCGCGAGCCATCCTTCCGCACGCGCCATCCACTCCCCTCGAAGCGATCCTCTCGCAGCGCCGTCTCAAGCGCCCGTTGCGGCTCATTCCTCGCTTGGTCCTCCGGCGTGTAGAAGGCCGCGAAGTGCCGGCCCACAATCTCCGCAGCAGAGTATCCCTTGGCGCGCTCGGCGCCGGCATTCCATGTGCTCACAACCCCATGCGTGTCCAGCAGGTACATCGCATAACCGGTCAGGGAATCCACCAGCAGCTTTGACTTCAACTCGCCTTCCATCTTCCAGTCGTTCAAAACCCGCATCGCTCACCTGCCCGCTGAAGTCCGCAAGGTCTCACCTCGCGTTCTCCCCACTCATCGGCAGCGACACGCCAAACCTTAGCTCGCCCACCAGCTCCATTCCCATCCGCGTCCCAAAACAGGACAGCCACCCCCGAAACACCCGCAGCCCCAAAAGCAAAACGGCAGCCCCCAAGGGACCGCCGTCCGAAACCCGCGCACTCTCTCCCAATCAGTTCAGGAGATCGCCCTCTTCCTCCATCTGCATCCGCATCATCGCCACGGAAAACGCCTCCGGCCTCTCGAGCCCCGCGAAGCCCGGCCCAAACTCCGGCCACTGCACCTCCGACTTCCTCTTCGGGTCCGGCGTTAGCGTCAACGTCTGCTCCTTCTTCTCGCGCAGCACGGTTACCGGGATCGGCTTGCCCTTGCCCTCATGCACCGTCTTCGCCCAGTCCGCAATCCCGCCCACCGGTGCCTGGTTCAGCTTCACCACTACGTCTCCCGCCTTCATCCCTGCCGTCGCCGCCGGGGAGTTCGCCTCCACGCTCCGCACCAGCAGCCCCGCTCCGCCCTGCACCCCGAAGAACTCCGCCAGCTGCGGTCCAATCGGCTCCAGCATCGCACCCGTATACGGCGTTCCCATCATCGTCGCCAGAAATCCACGATCCCCACGCGATCCCCCCGAGATCGAAGGTCCGCCTCCATGGAAGAATCCCATTCCCGCTCGCGGTGCCGCCGAGCCCCCGCCGCCTCGCGCACTCTCCGTCGGCGCCGGCGCTCCCGGCCCAGCGCTCGCTCCATCCGGGTCAGGAACCGTCATATGCTGCTCCCACGCCTGCCGCTCCAGCTCCTCCCGGTTCGCCATCCTCGTGCTCACCGTCTGCTGCTGCCCATCCCTGCTCACCAGAAGGCTCACCGTGTGCCCCGGCGGTGTCTCCCGAAGCATCCTCTTCAACTGCTCCGACCCTTCCACCACCTGGCCGTTTACCTGCTGAATCACGTCATGCTCGCGCAGCCCCGCCTTTGCCGCCGGCCCGTCATGATCCACCCTCATGACCTCCGCCCCGCGCGCCTCCTTCAACTTCAGGACGCCCACCTGGTCGTCGCCCACATCCCGAATATCCACCCCGAGATACCCCTGCGTCCCATGTGAACCCGGCCCGGCCGCCATCACAAACCCGCTTTGCCCCATCAGCATCCCGGGCCACGCCGCCAGACTCGCCGCCCCCAGCACCGCCGATCCGATCCATCTGCGCATCGTCATCCTCAATCTCTTCTCGTCTTCGTCACTGCCGCGCCGCGGGTCGGCCCTGCCCGCGCACACTCATCTCAGCTGGACCCTTGGCACCCGGCCTTCGCAACAGCCGCACTGCCAGCACAATCCTGCCTGTTGGACACGGGCGCTTCCTGCCCGTGAGCATATCTGGAATAAAAGTTGCAACATGCACCCGGCCCGGCCGACATGTACGCAATAACTTCCGAAGTTACTGGATATCCGCCGCACCCTGCAACGCCTCGTAACTCGCGTTACGGATATACGGATTATCGTCCTGCGTCGAAACCGTCCGCAGCACCTGCCGTACGCTCGAGTCCGACTGCACCGGCGTCAGCATCCCGATCGCCGCCTTCCGAACATTCGCGTTCTTGTCCCGCATCAACGCTTCCAGCACCGCGTCCCGCACCCTCTGGTCCTGGTCCACGTACGGCTCCAACCCATGCAGCGCCTTCATCCGAACGCCCGCATCACTGTCATACCGCAGCCGAACCATCAGCGCCCCGCGCACATCCTTGCTGTCGTCCCCGTCCAGGCACGCATGCCCCAGCCGGCACTCGTTCGCCAGCAGCGCCACCGCATCCGTCCGCACAACCTCGCTCGTCCCCGTCCTCATTCCCGTCATCAGCAGCTGCCGGATCTGTGGATCGTCCAGCGATCCTTCGACGGTCTCGGGAACCAGCTTCGTGTACTTCACCTGCACCAGCTCCGAGTCGGGCGTCCGCACAATTCCGCTCACACTCGTGATCACACCCTTGGTCTGCTCGGAAACAATCACCGGGCCGGGCCTCGGCTTCGGCATCTGCGCCGCCCGATACCGCGACACGAGGTCCCCACCCAGAAACCCAACCCCTACCAGCAACGTCGCCAGCGCCGGAGCCCCCGTCAGCACCCCCGTCCACCGCCAGAAGTTAGCCCGGAGACGAGTCACCATCCCATGCGGCGACTCGTCATCCAGCGCCTCATCCAGCCGCATCCGGCTCTGCGCCAGCAGGTTTGGCGAAACCTCGAGCACCGGCAGCATCGCCAGGTCCTCGTCCATCTCCCGCATCGCGCTCAACTCACCCTGGCATGCGTCGCATTCATCCAGATGCTGTTCCAGCCCAATCGCCAGCTCATCCTCGAGCTCGCCATACATCAACAGCACCATCTGGTCCTGCGCTACATCACAGTTCATGCTTTGCTCCACTTACAGCCTCAAAAACTTGTCCCGCAACCAATCGCGGATCGATCGTCCCACCAAAAGGGATCGTCGTCCGTCCACATGCCTTTAGCCGTTCTCTACGCCCGCAGCTCCTGGAGGCTCGCCCGCAGCTTCCTCGTGGCCCGGAACAGCGTGTTCTTCGCCGTCTCTTCCGTAGTGCTCAACATCTCGCCGATCGTGCGCAGCTTCAATCCCTGGTAGTGCTTCAGCTCAAACACCGTCCGCTCGCGAGGCGTCAACTTGTCCAGCGCCGCCTTGATCCCCTCGGCCATCGCCTTCCGCTCCAGCTCCCGCCCCGGGTTAGCCATCGCCCGGTCGTCCCGGACATTGGCCAGGAGGTCCATCTCGTCCCCGCTCGCATCCGCAACCGTCGCAGGATCCTCGCGCCGGCTCTTCCGCCGCCGCATCTGGTCCAGGCACAGGTTCGTCACAATCCGGTACAGCCACGTATAGAACGAGCACTCAAAACGGAAGTTCCCCAGGTGCCGGTACGCCTTGATAAAGGCCTCCTGGTGCACATCCTGCGCATCCTGCTCGTTCCCAAGCATATGCAGCGCCAGTCGAAGCACGCTCTGGTCGTACCGCCGCACCAGCGTGTCAAACGAGCTCCGCTGACCCTTCTGCGCCTCCCGGATCAGCTCGTCGTCTTCGGCCCGCTGCTGCGCCCGCGCCTCCATCTGCGCCGGTGTCAGCTTCGCCCTCGTCCCTGGTTGTGCCGCGGCCTTGGCCATAGGCCCTGATTCTACCGCCGCGACCCCTCGCCCCGCTCGTGACGCAGACCCGGAAGTACCGATCCGCTTCCGCCCGCCAGTGACACCAAGCCCCTGCGCCAGCTCCCCGCCGGCACCAATCCCAATCGCCTCAGCACTCATCGTAGGTCTCACTCCGGAGTGAGAAAAACCGTTCTCACCCCAATAGACCTGAACCCGGAAAAAAGGTAAGCGTTGCGCCCCAAAAGAAACGGAACCGATTGCCCCGGCCAGCCCGCCAGACCCCACAAAGCCATTAACTCCCCCTCAAGCCGTCATCCTGAGCAAAGCGAAGGATCTCAGTATCCCCGCCCACACCGGGTTAAACTCACCCCATGCCCCCCAGCACGCCCAGCCTCTTCCCCGCAACGCCCTCCGTCACCGAAACCATCACCGCTCACTGTGACGGCGGCGCCCGCGGAAACCCCGGCCCCGCAGGCTACGGCGTGGAGATCACCGACGCCCAAGGAAACGTCATCGCCGAACTCTCCGAGTTCCTCGGCATCCGCACCAACAACTACGCCGAGTACTCAGGCCTCCTCGCCTCGCTCCAATACGCCCTCGACCACGGCCACAAATCCCTCCGCGTCATCTCCGACTCCGAGCTCATGGTCAAGCAGATCCAGGGCAAGTACAAGGTCAACTCCCCCGACCTCAAACCCCTCTGGGGGGAGGCCAAATCCCGCATCGCCCGCCTGGACCGCTTCGAAATCGCCCACGCCCTCCGTCACAAAAACAAGGACGCCGACCGCCTCGCCAACGAGGCCATGGACCGCGGCATGAAACGCGGTCCTGAAGCGAACGATCGCGGTACGAAACGCGGTCCTGACCCTAACGGCCCCGGCATGCAGCGCAACACCCCCGCCGAGAGCCAGCCCACCATCTCCTCGCCCGACCCTCGCCTCTCCTCCAAAGCCGGAGTCCAGTCCCTCCCCCTCCGCGCCATTCCCTACCCCGACAAATCCACGGCCCCACCCCCTCCCGCCAACCTCGACCCAGGCCCCCAGCTCTCCTCCCCCCGAACCCAGACCCCCGCCCCACCGGAGCCGAGCCCAGCCACCCCCGCCATGCTCCGTGGCTTCGCCCGCGACGGCGTCATTCACATCCTCGGCCCCCACACCCTCCCAAACGGCACCTTCGTCAAAATCATCCCCGAATAGGAGCTCGATCACCTGCTCGGACGAGCTCGGCCGTGGGCTCAAGAGGGAGAAAAGCTGCTCTAGCGCGAAAGCGTTGACCTTCGCAAACGAAATGGGCGAGCCCAAGGCTCGCCCATCTGTTCCACATCCAGTCGAAGCTCCTACGACAAGACCGGCAGCTGCAGCGTCTCGCCAACCTTGATCTTGTCCGCATCGATCCCCAGCTTCTGCGCCACCTGCGTGTACTTGCTCGCCGCCCCATAAAACAGCTGCGAGATCGCGCTCAGCGTGTCCCCGCCCTTCACGGTGTACGCCTGCGTCTCTCCGCCCGAGGTCCCGATCTCATGGTGAAGATCCGAGTAGCTCGGATCGACCTTCTTGATCGCATCCCAGACCCGGTTCGCAACCACCGTGCTCGGCACCGTGCCCTTGATGTGCAGCTTGCCGTCAGGGTCCTGGTCCACACCCTCCAGCTTCGCTCCATACTGCTCAAACTTCGGAAACAACTCCAGCACCGACGCATACTTCTGTTTCAACTGCTCCAAATCGGCCATACTCTTCTCTCCTCATTCACCTTCTCGTAGTCATGCACCTGGGCTTCTTCCTCAAAAGGAGGTTCGCCGTCACTCTGGCGGCGGCCCCGTCTCCATCCAGCACCCTCTGCTCTAGATCATCCGGCCCAGGATCGACTGCAGCATGCCTCCGCTTTCGGGCATCGGCTGCCCCGTCGCCTGGCCATCAGGTGTCACGTGCCCGCTCGAGGCCAGGTGATGAATCACCAGCGGCACCGCCACGGCCAGCCCTGCCTTCACCATCCCCGGAGATACCCCCGTCCGCTGCGCAATACGGTCGATAATGCCCGTCCCGCCCAGCCCTTGCTCCACCTGGTCCGGACTCGCCGGCGTCGTCTGTCCGCCCGCCCATTGCTGCACCAGGCCGCCCATCCCGTTCTGATGAAAAGACTGCAGCAGGCCACCCACGCCGCCGGGCTGGTTCTGCAGCTCTTCCATCAAACCACCAGCGACCTGGGCATGCTCCCCTGCGCCGCCTCCACCCGCCATCGACTTCACCATGTCAAGAAGACCCATGTCGCACCTCTTTCTCGCTCACACAGATCTCGTCTCCCGTGTGGCTGGATGCCAACTATAGTCCACCTCAACGCCGCGCGACGACCGCAGACATATGAAATTCAACCACTTTCACCCCGCCGAACCAGCCCCCAGCTCCGCCTTCACGATCTCGCTCACCATCGAACCGTCCGCCCGGATCCCGCTCGCCAGCAGCCGCTGCTTGATCACCCGCATCGCCGGTCCCATATCCTTCGGCCCCGGTCTCACCCCACCCGCATCCTTGGCCAGGTGCTCGATCGCACCCCGCACCACCGCCAGCACCTCCTCCTCGCTCGCCGACTGCGGGAGATAACACTCGATCATCTTGATCTCCTCCGCCTCCTTCTCCGCCAGCTCCGGCCGGTTGCCCTTCGTAAACTGCTCCACCGAGTCCTTCCGCTGCTTGATCAGCGTCGTCAGAATCGCCTGCTCCTCCGCCTCCTCAAGCGGCGCGCGCTTGTCGATCTCCTTGTTCTTCAGTGCACTCTTCACCATCCGCAGCGTCGTCAGCCGGTGCTCGTCCTTCGCCTTCATCGCGGTCACAATGTCCGCCTGGATCTTCTCCCCAATCGCCATCCCATCACCTCATGCACACACAACAACTTCCCATCATAGATCGCACCTCCGCTCTCTCCACCCCGCTCCCTCGCGCACGACCCTCATCTACGGCAGCACCACAATCTTTCCCCCAGCCTTGTTCTCCTCCATCGTCCGGTGCGCCTCCGCAATCGCGTCCAGCCGATACACCTTGCCCACCTGCACGGCTAGCGTCCCCTTCGCAATCTCCCCCAGCAGCTCGCTCAGCGGCGTCCGCATAAAATCCTCCGCCTCCCCCGCATACGTCGTCAGGCACACCGCCGTCGGAATCGCCTCCATCGGCGCGAACTCGTCAAAGCTCCACTTGTTCCCCACAATCCCCGTCATGCACACGATCCCGCCATCTCGCGAGCACCGCAGCGAGTCCTTCAGCGTCGTCGTCCCGATCAACTCCAGCACCTTGTCGAATCCACCCCCAGGCCGCTGCCTCACCTCGTCCGCAATCGCTCCCGTATCGATCAGGACCTCGTCCGCCCCGCTCCGGAGCAGCAGCTCCCGCCGGTCCGCACTGCGCGTCGTCGAAGCCACCGTCGCCCCATGACGCTTCGCAATCGCTGCCGCCGCCAGGCCCACCGATGTCGTCCCCCCGCGCACCAGCAGACGCTCCCCCTTCTCGAGCCGCAGCGCCCGGAACAGCGATCCCCACGCCGTCTGCAGCATCTCCGGCACCGCGCCCACCGTCTCCCACGGCAGCTCCGTCTCAAACGCCTGCACCTGCGTCACAGGCACGCACGTGAACTCCGCATACCCTCCGTCGAAGTTCCGCCCCATGCCGCCCATGGCCGTCGCCACCTTGGCACCCTCCGGGAACTCCCCACCCGGCGCACTCTCAACCACACCCACCGCCTCGATCCCCAGCACTCGCGGTAGCTTCACGCCCGGCGAATGCCCCTGCCGCGTAAACATCTCCGACCGGTTCAGCCCAAACGCCTTCACCCGGATCAACACCTCGCCGCGCCCCGGCGTAGGCACCGGGATACTCTCCACCTTCAGCACCTCCGGCCCACCCGGCTCACGCATCACTGCCGCCTTCATCATTGCCATCCTCGATCTCCTCTGTCGCTCCGCCTAGCCGCGCGGCGGGTTGGTCGTTGAAAAGCAGTATCGCGCAATCTTCCACGCGCCATCGATCAGTTCAAACACAAACAGCTCCTGGTTCGCCTCCGCCCCGCCCGCGCCCGTCGCGTGCACCGTCACCTCGCCTGCTGAGTTCGTACGCGCGAACGCCCAATCCGGGGCGACCTGCTTCACCTCCACCACCGCGAACTTCACGCGCAGCGTGATCGCCCCAAACACCGCCTCATACGCCCTTCGCACTGCCTCCACCCCCACGCTCGACGGGCTGTTCTGCGGCATAAACACACCATCCGGGGCATACATCGTCATCACCGCCTCCACATCCGAAGCGTTCAACGCACGCTCATACGCAGACAGCACATCGGCAATCGCCCTCTCGTCCACATTCATCCTTGGGACCTCCTGGTACGGAGAAATATAGGCCGCCACGATCAAGACGTTAAGTGGGATAACCGGGAAGCTCTTTCCCATATCTGCAATAATCCATTCCAACTGCACCCCACCCCGCCATGCGAGACCTCAACGCCCTTATCGTCTTCGCCCAGGTCGTCGAGGCCGGCAGCTTCTCTGAAGCCGCGCGCCGCCTCGCTATGCCCACCTCGACCGTCAGCCGCCGCATCGCGGACCTCGAAGCCCAGCTCGGCGTGCGCCTCCTCGAGCGCTCCACCCGCAGCCTCCGCCTCACCGACGTCGGCTCCGAAGTCTTCGAACACGCGCAGCGCGGCACCGAGCTCAGCGAGGCCATCGACAACATCGCCTCCAGCCACCTCTCCGGCGTCTCCGGAACCCTTCGCCTCTCCGCCCCGCCCAGCATCTCGGATTCGCTCCTCGCACCGCTCGTCGGCGCCTTCCAGGCCGCCTACCCCGACCTCCGCGTGCAGATCTTCATCACCGAGCGCATCGTCGACCAGATCGCCGAAGGCGTCGACCTCGCCTTTCGCGTCGGCGACCTCGAGGACTCCTCGCTCGTCGCACGCCGCATACTCACCTACCGTCACCAGCTCGTCGCCAGCCCCGCCTACCTCAAGAAAACGAAGCCCCCCAGGGCACCGCGCGACCTCCTCTCGCACCGCCTCCTCGCCTTCTCCTTCTGGCGCCCGGAAAACACCTGGCACTTCAGCCACACCAACGGTCGCGACCGCGAAACCATCACCTTTCAGCCCCACCTGTCGGTCAACGAGTACGCCGGCCTCGCCACCGCGCTGCTCGCCGGCAACGGCATCGGCGACCTTCCGCCCATCGTTCAGCCCCAGCTCCTCCGCTCCGGTCGCCTCGTCGAGGTCATGCCCCGCTGGCACTTCCGCACCTTCAACCTCTCGCTCGTCCACCTCGGCAATCGCTACGCCCCGCGCCGCGTCCGCGCCTTCAAAGACTTCGCCGCAAAGATGACCCCGAGACTCTTCCCCAACCTCCCCACCTGAACTCGGCACCGAAGCCGCCACCTTCCTGCGCCCCGCCTGCCGCCGTTTCGGCAGCATGATTGAGACCGGCCTATGGTGCTGGATAGGCGAGCGCCGACGGTACGGGCTAGACGTAACCGCCGGCGTTGGTTGCCAGGGTCAGGCGCCGGCGGCAGTGTGTACTTTTTGCGAGTCCAGTTCTTTGGCGCCGGATGCTGGCTGCTCGTGCGCGCCAGCTTCAGTGTGCTGGAGCGAGCAGGCACCATCCGAGCGGCCGCAGATGCACGTGCGCTTTTCGGCTGCGGGATGAGTCGCGTCGGCAAAGACCTTCTGCGCAGCGACCAGGGCGGTCCCGAAAGGAATGTTGAGCTGCGGGAGGCTCTTGTGGACGACCTGCTCGAGGGCCCCGATGAGCGCGATCGTGTCGAGGTAGTCGAAGAAGCCGAGGTGGGCAATGCGGAAGATCTGTCCCTTCATCTCGCCCTGCCCGTTGGTGATGATCGCTCCGAAGCGGCTCTTGAGCTCCTTGACGATCAGTCCGGAGTCGACGCCCTCAGGCGGAACGACGGCGGTTGCGGCCGCAGAAGGGGCGTCGGGGGCGAAGAGCTTCATGCCGAGAGCAAGGACAGCGGCGCGGGTCATCGCGGCGATCGTCTCGGCGTTGTCGACCAGCTTCGCCCGGCCTTCCGTGAGACTTCCTGAGGGGTTGTCGGACGTCGCTGCCTGGGCGGCGATCCAGTCGAGCGCGGCGCCGAGTGCGGCGATCAGGGCGACGGCGGGGGTGTAGGCGGACTCGCCTGCGCGGGCATTCTTGCGCTCCTTGCGGAGGTCGAAGTAGTACCGCGGGTTGTAGGTGGCCTCCATGCGGTCCCACGCGCGGGGGCTGATCGCGAGGTAGGAGAGGCCAGGTGGGATCATAACGGCCTTTTGCGAGCCGCCGATAAGGACGTCCACGCCCCAGCCGTCCATGTCCAGGTGAGTGGTCCCAAGCCCGGTGATCGCGTCCACCACCAGGAGGGCCTCGGACCCCGTGTCACGCAACAGCTTGGCGACGGCCGGGACGCAGTGGCGCACACCGGTCGAAGTCTCGGTCGCCTGCATAAAGACGCACCGTGTCTCAAGCTTCAGGGCGGCTTTGACCTCGTCGATCGAGAAGGTCTGGCCGTAGGGCGCGGAGACGACATCGACGGGGCAGCCAAACGCCTTGGCGAGGGCGCTCCAGCGCTCGCCGAACTTGCCGGCCGTGAGGACCAGCACGCGGTCACCGGGCGAGGTGAGATTGGAGACCGCGGCCTCCATGGCTCCGGTGCCGGAGCTCGACAGGAGGATCACGTCGTTGGCCGTGCCGACGAACTCCTTGAGCTGGGCGAGGACGCGGGTGTAAAGGGCGCGGAACTCGGGGGTGCGGTGGTGGATGTCGGCGGCGGCCATGGCGAACTGCGCGGCGGGCAGCAGGGGAGTGGGGCCGGGGGTGAACAGGCGCGTTTTGCGGATCATGGAGATATTGTATGGGCGGCCTCGCGACCGGAGCGAGCCCGGCAGTTTGCCCCGGTGAACTGCCCGCGGAGATTGGGCCGGGGGGCCGGCGCTAGAGCTTTGACTTCAGCTGTTCGACCCCGGCACGGGAGACCTGGACGTCGTCCTCGGACTTCCCACCGCTGAAGGCGGCGATGAGGTAGCCGGATCGGCCGTGGACAATGACGCCGCCGCTCCAGCCAAACTCGCCGGTCAGCGGTGGGCGGACCTGGCTCCCACTGTCCTTGAGAGTGTCGGCCATCTCCGCGGCCTTGGCGTAGGCAATGCCGAGGAGGTTGGAGCCCTTGGCTGGGGGCGCAGGCTCGTCCTTGAGATGGCCCACGACGAGCATCTTGGAACTCCAGCCCTGGATCTTCTCGTCCTCGAAGAAGGCAACCACGGCGACGCCCTGGATGTTGAGCTCCGCGGCCCGGCGCTGCATGGCCGCAAGCGCGGCGTCGGCTGCACCGTCAAAGCCGGCGGGGGTGGCCGGGATGTGTGGCGACGGCGCGGAATGGGGGTCCGCCGGCTTCTGCGCCGTGGCGGAGCACAGTGCGGCGGAAAGGAGCAGCGCGAGCAGACGATGGCGTGTCGGGCAAGGGGACAAGGAGCGTGGAGTGGTCACGGCCAACCAGCATATGCGTTTTGGCCGCGGCCCGGAAGCGGGCGTTCAAGGCTGTCCGCCTTGTAGATGAAGGTTAGCGCAACCGATACGAATCAAGCGGATGGGACGCCGAGGTCCAGGCCTGTCTCGTTTCCTTTCGAGACCTTTAGCCAAAGCGGAGAGGGAAGAGATGTATGGAGGCACAGGTCACGTCCGATCTCTTCGCTATCTCACCCCGGATGGGTGTTACTTTTCTCTCTGCACCCTCGAATTATGCCGACTATGCGCCGCTCCAAGGAAGTCGCCGCTCCTCTCCTCGCCTCCACCGCCCTCGCCCTGCTCTCCGGCTGCCACCAGTCCGAGATGCAGCGCTGCGTCGACGAAAACAACAAGGTCGTCGACGACAAGCTCTGCGCCAATCAGCCTGGGGACGCAGCCGCCCAGCGCCAGCTACAGGACCAGCAAAATGTCCAGCGCCAGCACAACGGCCTCGGCATCCTCCCCTACGTCGCCCTCTACCACTACTACTACGGAGGCTCCGGCGGCAGGAGCATTGGCTCCGTCGTCACCGGCGGCACCACCGCCCCGATCGCCGGACACAGCTACTCGAGCACGACCCGCGGAGGCTTCGGCCGCTCCTTCTCCTCCGGCGGCTCCCACTCCAGCGGCAGCGGCGAAGGCGCAGGCGAGTAAACACCTCTAATCGAACCAAGAACAGAGAACGAACAACCGAGACCTGACATCTGCATGCAACGCATCTCCCTCACCCCGCGCGCTAACTGGCAGCAGACCGTCGAGTCCCAGGGCCTCACCTTCCACACTCTCGACAACGGCGACCCCTACTGGGACGAGTCCGCCGCCTACGAGTTCACAGCCGCCGAGATCGACACTCTCGAAGCCGCCGCCAACGAGCTTCAAACCATGTCGCTCACAGCCGCGCAGCACATCATCGACAACCGCCGCTACGCCGACCTCACCATTCCCGCCGAAGCCATCCCCGTCATCGAGGCCGCTTGGAACGCCGAGCCGCCCGCCCTCTACGGCCGCTTCGACCTCATGTGGGCCGGTGCGCAATCCAACCAGGCCCCCAAGCTCCTCGAGTACAACGCCGATACCCCCACCTCCCTCCTCGAAGCCGCCGTCATCCAGTGGAACTGGCTCGAAGAGGTCGGCCCCCACCTCCCGTCCCACGGCTTCCTCCCCTTCACCTCCTCCAGGCCCGACCAGTTCAACTCCATTCACGAGCGCCTCGTCGCCAAATGGCGGGACATCACCGGCTACCTCCAGCCACCCGTCTACTTCTCCGGCGTAGATACCCCTGAAGACACCCTCACCCTCGCCTACCTCGAAGACACCGCGCAGCAGGCTGGCCTCCCCACTCGCCGCATCCGCATGCTCGACATAGGCTGGAACGACGGCCGGCAGGCGTTCGTCGACCTCGACGAGAACCAGATAGAGACCCTCTTCAAGCTCTACCCCTGGGAGACAATGCTCCGCGAGGACTTCGGACCTCACGCCCTCCGCACCGACATGCAGATGACCTGGATCGAGCCCATCTGGAAGCTCCTCCTCTCCAACAAGGGCATCCTCCCCATCCTCTGGGAGCTCTACCCCAACCACCCCCTCCTCCTCGAAGCCCACTTCGACTCCCCCCGCAACCTCACCGCCTACGTCCGCAAGCCCCTCCTCTCCCGCGAAGGCGAAAACATCGCCATCACCGCCGCCGACGGCACCACCGTCGAAACCCCCGGCACCTACGCCGATGGCCCAGATACCCGCTTCATCTTTCAGGCGATCGCCCCGCCGGCCGTCTTCCCCAACGCCCGTAGGGAACCCCGCCACCCCGTCCTCGGCCTCTGGATGATCGATCAGGAGTGCGCCGGCATGGGCATCCGCGAGTCCGCCGGACCCATCACCGACAACTTCAGCTCCTTCGTCCCACACCTCTTCCGATAAGTCCGCGCCGCCTCTCGCCCGCCCGCAAGAAAAGCGCCCGAAAGTCTTTGCACTTTCCCCCGCATGCGCCTACCCTTGCGCCTATCGGAAATCGGCAGGAGTCCCATGCACGCTCGCCTCACCGCCGTCTTTAGCAGCCTCCTCGTCCTCTCCCTCGTTGCCCCCATCGCCGTCTACGCGCAGAACGCCCCGCCGGACCGCGGCGACCGCGGCTCCCGCCCCCCCGGCGGCGGGGGACAGCCCCAGACCCGCCCCGCACCCGGAGGAAACCCTCCCGGTGACGGAAATCGCCCCGGTGGTCCCGGTGGCCAGGCGGCGGCAACCGCCCCGGTGGTCCCGGCGGCAACCGCCCACAGCCCCAGCCGACCCGCCCCACACCGACACCTAACCCCGGCAACCGCCCCAGCCCCGGAGGCCCCGGAGGAAACCGCCCCAACCCCGGCCGTCCTGATACCGGCCGCCCCCAACCCGACCGCCCAAACCCGGGCCGCCCGCAACCAGGCCGTCCAAACCCGGGCCGCCCCCAGCCAGGTCGCCCCGGCGGTCGCCCGCCGCAATGGGGACGCCCGCCACAGAATCGGCCCTCCTATAGCTTCCGGCCCAACGACCGCGACCTCCTTCGTCGCCACTACCTCGCCCGCCTCCGCTACATCAACCGCGCCCGCCGTCCCATCTTCACCATCGGCGGCTACTTCCCCTACGGCGACATCGGCTACCTTTCCCCGCTGCCCGTCAGCCTCTACGGAACCATGCCCCCGCCCCCGCCCGGCTACCAGATGGGCTACTACGACGGCTACGTCGTCGTCTACGATCCCATCACCTACTTCATCGCCAACGTCGTCGACCTGCTCCAATAACCCACCCTCCCCCGGGCAGCATCTTCGCCCGGGGGCCAACCGCCCGCGCCCTCACTTCACCGGCACATCCGCCGGCACCGAACTCTTCCTGTTCTTCAGCCAGTCCAGCGTCACCGCAGGACTCAGCTTCTTCGGCCGCGTCTCCCCCGCCTCCGGCATATAAATCTCCAGCCCCGACTGCTCCGTCATCCGCGTATACCCATTCACCAGCTGCGCCTGGTAGTTCACCAGGTCCAGGTCGAACCACGCACCCTGCGACGCGTCGATCATCGTCAGGTCCACCGGATGCATCGTCAGCTTGCCAAAATCCAGCGTCCCCCCGTTCAGCCGCAGGAAGTTGTGCCACGCGGCCAGCTGCCCCTCATCATCCGGCGCCGCCCCATAGATCACCTCGATATCCGGCACCGCCACCCGCACCGTTGTGATCTTCCCGCGGATATGCGGCGGCGGCATCAGCTTCTGCGTGTCGAAAAAGATATCGTTCCCTGAAACCTGCACCCCCGGCACACCGCTCGCAGAAACCATGTCCGACATCGCCACATGCAGTCCCCCCAGCAGCTTCTTCATCGGGATCTTCAGCACGTTGATCTTGTTCACGTGGAACTGCACCCGGCCATCCGGCAAGGGCGACAGCAATCCCACCAGCTCCACCGGCAGTGGCACCACCTTGTGCAGGATCCCCCCGAGCTTCAGCTGCTCGCCCTCCGGCTGTATCGAGATCCCCGTCAGCGGCGATCCCTTCGGCAGGCTGCTGTTCAGGAAGTTCCCCACATCCCCGATATTCGCCCGGATCACCCCCCGGTCAATCTCCAGCACAAACGAGTCCGGGTCGTCGAACGACGGATTCTTTCTCGCACTCGTCCGCACCATCTGTCCCCGCAGCCACCGCACGTAGATCCGGAACTGCGGGCCTTTTCGCAGCTCCAAGTTGTGCGCATACACCGTCGTCGCCGCCGCTGCGTCGCCCGTCGGCGCTAACCCCGCCTCCGGGCTGTCCACCCCCGGCGCACTCGCCGGCGCAGCCGTCCCCGCTGCTCCCGAAGACCCGGGACGCTCTCGCCCTACGATCCAGAACATCAGCACCGCCAGCACCGCGGCGGCGATCAGCAGAAGTGCGGGTCGCGGTCGTCTCACAACCTCAGTGTAAAGTGGCCCGGGCCGCTCCTCACCTCAATCGCATCCGCCCTCTCCCCCTCGGCATCGCCTATGCTAGATTCGCCCCTGGGCCACACCCCACCTCGCAGGAGAACCGACCGTGCTCGACGTCCATCCACCCCACGAGCGCCTCCACGGCTGGCGCGACTTCCTCCTCCACATCGCCACCATCACCATCGGCCTCCTCATCGCGCTCGGCCTCGAGGCCGCTGCCGAATACATCCACCACCGCCATCTCGTCGCCGAAGCTCGCGAAACCATTCATCGCGAGATCGACGAGAATCAGAAGCTCCTCCCGCAAAACTTCGCGCATCTCCAGGCGGACGCCGATCGCATGAAGGCCAACATCGTCGTCATCCGCCAGCTCCGCGATCACCCCCGCGCCCCTCACGGCAAGCTCTCCTTCGACCTCGGCTGGTCTTCCTTCTCCGGCTCCGCCTTTCGCACCGCCCGCGATACCGGCGCCCTCGCCTACATGCCCTACGACCAGCTTCAGGACCTTTCCCAGCTCTACGCGCAGCAGGACTACATCAACGCGCTCGGAACCACCCTCTTCACCGACCAGAACAAGGCTCCCAGTATCCTCGCCTCCGAGGTCAACATCGAAGACCTCCAGCTCGAGCAGCTCGCTCAGCTCATGACCCGCACCACCGATCTCCTCGCCCAGCTCCAGGCGCTCGAGAGCCGGCTCGGGGAACTCCGTGCCGACTACGATGCCGCCGGGAAGTCCCTTCCTCGTTAACCCGCGTCAGCTTCGTCCCTCGCTTTCCGCGATTAGCGATGCTCCACAGCATCGAAAGACGGGTAAGATCGTCCACGGCACCGATTTGGTGTGACCAAAGTTTGTAGACTTCCTCAATCCACTCATCTGCCACCCGTAGTGGCGACGTGATATGCCTAGAGACCCCGACGCGCTGAACGCGTCATCAGACTCGATACCGTCGGACGCATCGCTCCTCACCCTCGTGGAGAGTGGCGATGAGACCGCCATGGCAGCTCTGTTTGAGCGCCATTCGAAGCTGGTGTTCTCCGTGGCAATGCGGGTTCTCCGAGATCCAAGTGCGGCAGAGGATGTTCTCCAGGAGATCTTCCTGCAGATCTGGCGTAGCCCTACAAGCTTCATCGCAGCAAAAGGAAGTCTGGCGGCTTGGCTGGCCGTCGTGTCGCGAAATCGTGCGATCGACCAGCTGCGGCGGAAACGGCCAACAGACTCCGTCGACGACATCCCGCTTGCCTCGCCCATCGACGTGTCCGAGATCGCGGAACGAAACGTAATGCTCGAACGGGTACGCCTTGTCCTCAAGGACCTCCCCGAAGAGCAGAGAAGCACCCTTGAAATGGCCTTCTTCGATGGCTGCACGCACTCGGAGATCGCTGAAATGACCGGATCTCCACTGGGAACAGTGAAGACCAGAATCAGAACCGCGCTGCACTCAATAGGGAAGGCCCTTCGGCAATGAACGGGAACCGCTACTTCGAAGACGACGATCTGGCTCTCTACGCGATGCATCTGCTCGCGGAGCCGGAGGCCTCGGCCGTCACTCGCGAAGTCGCGGAAAACGAAGAAACCCGATCCCGCCTCTCTGCCGTTCAGGCAACGGCTCGGCCTCTACGCTGAAGCCTCGGTAGACCTCCTCCCCCTTCCCGAAGGCAGCGCCGGGAGGTTTCTCGGCCGCCTGGCCAGGGAGCCCAGGGAACTTCAGAGACGGCAAGCAGCCGATCAGGACTGCCGCCACCCCGCCAGCGGCCGTCGTTCCCATCTCCACTCACTCTGCGGCTCCGGTGTTCTCCGCATCCGGGTACGCCGAAGACGCCTCCACCGCCAGGCCGCGGTCCCGTACCGCCTCCGTCCTCTCCTGGACCGGCTGGGCCGTCGCCGCCGCCCTCGCCGTCACCGCGGGCAAGCTCTACCACGACCGCACCGCCCTCCATGGCATGCTGGGCGCCCAGACCGGCGCCGTCGTCCAACTCTCCACCGACCGCGCCGACGTACTGCGCGATAAGCAGGCGATGGACGCCCGCATCGCCGATCAGGAGAAAGAGATCACCCGGCTCAGCGCCGCCGTCAGCATCGCTCAGGGCAATCTCGACACCCTGCGATCCTCCCTCTCGGCCCAGACGGCAAAGCTTGATGCGCAAACCGCCCGTCTGCGGGATCAAACATCGGCCGCCACCGTCGCCACCGGCCAGCTCGCCTCCACGCAGCACGACCTCGCCACCACCACGCAGGAGCGGGACGCCCTCCGCTCCACCGTCGCCGCTCAGACCAGCCAGGTTGCGACCCTCAACGCAGAGGCCGCAAGGGCACGCGAGGTGCTCGACGCCCTCACCGATCGCTCCGCCCTTCGCGTCACCCTGACCGCGCCCAAGAGCCAGGCCGCCCCCACCGGTCGCGCCACCTACCTCCAGAGCCGCGGAACCCTGGTCTTCCTCGGCAACAACCTCGCCCAGCTCCCGGCCAACAAGGTCTACGAGCTCTGGCTCCTCCCGGCCAACGGCTCCGCTCCCGTTCCCGCCGGCACCTTCTCGCCGGACGCGCACGGAAATGCCAGCATCGTCACCCCGCACCTCGCCGGTGCGACCGAAGCAAAGGCCTTCGCCATCACCATCGAAAACGAGGGCGGCGCCACAAGCCCCACCATGCCCATCGTCCTCGTCTCCGGCGCCTAGAAGACCTCGTCCCGCTCCATCCCCCCGCATCACTCCTCTTTCCCCGCACAATCGCTGGCGTTCCAGCCAGGCGGTTGGCGTACGGGTAGCCTTCGGGTCGATACAATAGAAATGTGGGGAGGAGAAGGGTGTTCGTTCACCGGGGCGACCACCTGCCGAAACTCGTTCCACCTCAAGACTTTAGCGTGTAAGCGCGTCAAGAATCAAGACTTTGCGTGTACCTGCCCTGGTACTCCGAACAAAACAAGAGACTTAGGGAAGTACGGGGGGGAGGGGGTACCCTCGCATCCGGCGGCCTCCCTGGACGTTAAGTAGAATAGCGAGAACGCATGAAAATCGTCCTCGCCGAAAAGGTCTCCCCCTCCACCCTTGCCGTCCTCCAACAAGAGCCCGGCTGGCAGATCGTAACCGCCGACAAGATTCAGGGCTCCCTGCAGGAAGAGCTCGCCGACGCCGACGCCCTGGTCGTCCGCTCCGCCGTCCAGGCGGACGCCGCCCTCCTCGAGCACGCCCCTAAACTCCGCGTCATCGGTCGCGCCGGCGTCGGCGTGGACAACATCGATACCGATGCCGCCACCCGCCACGGCATCGTCGTCATGAACACCCCCGGCGCCAACGCCGTCGCCGTCGCCGAGCTCACCCTCGGCTTGATGATCGCGATGTGCCGCAAGCTGCCCGCCGCAAACACCTCCATGCACGCCGGCAAGTGGGACAAGAAATCCCTCCAGGGCACCGAGCTCCGAGGCAAAACCCTGGGCATCGTCGGCCTCGGCCGCATCGGCCTCGAAGTCGCCCGTCGCGCCCGCGCCTTCGGCATGACGCTGATCGGCTACGACCCCTTTATCGCGCCCGTGATTGCCCGCGAGAACGACGTCACCCTCGTCCCCATCGAGGACATCTTCCGCGAGTCCGACTTCCTCACCCTCCACGTCGGCCTCACCTCCCAGACCGAAGGCCTCATCAACCGGCAGTCCATCGCCATCATGAAGCCCGGCATCCGCATCATCAACTGCGCCCGCGGCGAGCTCATCGTCGAGGAGGCCCTCGCCGACGCGCTCCGGTCCGGCAAGGTCGCCGGTGCCGCCCTCGACGTCTTCCACCAGGAGCCCCTCCAGAACTCGCCCTTCGTCGAGCTCCCCAACGTTCTCCTCTCCCCTCACATCGCTGGGGCGACCGACGAAGCCCAGGAAGCCATCGGCATCCAGCTCGCCATGCAGGTCCGCGACTACCTCAAGCTCGGCGTCGTCCAGAACGCCGTCAACGTCCCCTCCCTCTCCCACGAGGAGTACGTCGAGCTCGCCCCCTACATCGAGATGGCCGAGCGCCTCGGCCAGTTCCTATCCCATGCCACCCCAGGCAATCTGGAAAACATCCAAATCACCTACACAGGCCGCATCGCCCAGGGAAAGACCGATCTGATCCGCAACGCTGCGATCGCCGGCATCTTCTCGAACACAGACGCGGTCAATCGCATCAATGCCGCAGCGGTCGCCGCTGAACGCGGCATACGCATCCAGGAGGACAAGCGTGAGTTCGTCTCCGGCGGCGCCGGCTCTGTGCTCAAGCTCGTCCTCCACTCCTCGGACGGCGATGCCAGCGCCTCCGCCACCGTGCTCCATGGCACCTCGCCCCGCCTCCTCACCTACGATGGCATCGACATCGAGGCTCCCCTCCATGGCACCCTCATCGCCATCCGCAACCACGACGTCCCCGGGCGTAATCGGCCGTATCGGCACCATACTCGGCGAGAACTCACTCAACATCGCCAACTTCGCCTTGGGACGTGCGGCTGACCCTGCCCGGTCCACACGCTCCCAACGTGTCCCTCAAGGACAGGCCCTCGCGGTCGTCCAGATCGATGTCCCCAACGCCCAAGCCGCCGCTCCCGCGTTAGAGGCGTTACGCAGAGTCGAGGCCATCGCCAGCGCACGGCTTGTGGAACTCGGTAAGCTATAGGCCGGAAGGATCCTGAATGCCGCTTTACGAATACGAATGCCAGCAGTGCCATCGCCACACGGAGAAGCGGCAGAAGTTTGCCGATCCCGAGATTACTGAATGCCCTCACTGTGGAGGTCGCCTCGAACGGGTGATCTCCGCTCCCGCCATCGCCTTCAAAGGCGGCGGCTGGTATAAGGATCTCTACTCCTCAGCCAAACCCGCTCCCTCTGGTGAGGGCAAGAACGAAAGCAAGACTGAAGCCGCCTCGGCCCCAGCCCCTGCAGCCGGTGATTCCCCCGCCAAACCCAGTACATCGAGTCCTGCTCCGGCACCCGCTCCTGCCTCCCCTGCGCCAAGCTCTGGGACCGCAAACAAGAACTGAGGCTTGAGAAGTTGGTCAGCGGTTCGGGTTGGGAGGCACCTTTTTGCCTGCCCGTCGAGCCTCTGACAGACCAATCGCGATCGCCTGCTTGGGGTTTGTCACCTTCTTCCCGCTTCGTCCGCTCGTCAGCTTGCCTTCCTTCATCTCGCGCATCTCACGTTCGACGTTCTTGCTGGCTGCCGGAGAGTACTTCCTCCCTCCACCTTTGGTGGAGCTCTTCTTCGAAGCAGATTTGGCGGACGCCTTCTTACTCGGGGCCTTCTTCGCGGGCGCCTTCTTTGCAGGAGCTTTCTTTCCAGAGGTCTTG
Organism: uncultured Acidobacteriaceae bacterium; assembly: GCA_963850375.1. Lineage (GTDB taxonomy): Bacteria > Acidobacteriota > Terriglobia > Terriglobales > Acidobacteriaceae > Edaphobacter. The sequence continues at coordinate 1,128,418 of CAWKKV010000002.1, forward strand.
GATGATGCCTGCTTCGCGGAGCTTTTGCTTTTTGTTGTGGCCTTCTTCGTTGCCATGGATCACCTCTGCACTGTTGGACACCGCTCCGTGCTCCCGCGGTTGCACCAAATCTGTGGCAAGTGAATATACCCTCGAACAGGACGGCTTGCGGGGAATCTACTTAGATTGGTCCCGGCGCGCGACGAAGCGTCGGCCTTGCAGTTGATACGCGCCAGATATCACAAGAGCTAATGCTTCCGTATAAGCAATGTGTTCCTGCTCGAGTATTCGTGCCGAAAGGCTCTCCTCGGTGTCTCCGTCGAGAACTGGAACTGCGCGTTGCAGGACGATCGCTCCGTGATCCAACTGCTCATCGACGAAGTGCACCGTGCAGCCAGTGATCTTTGCGCCATAGTCCAGCGCCTGCTTTTGTGCCTCGAGTCCTGGAAATGAGGGCAGCAGCGATGGATGGATGTTCAGGATGCGATGAGGAAAGGCCTGAATGAACGCCGGTGAGAGCAGACGCATGTACCCCGCGAGGCACACGAGACTTACCCTGTGCTGCTGAAGCAACTCGATAATCTCCGCATCGTGCTCGGCGCGTTTACGCCCCCGAGGTGGTACGGTCAGCACCGTGAGTCCAAGCTCTTGGGCAGCCTGGAGACCCGGGGCGTCCTCCCGGTTCGAGATCACGACCGCGATCTCCGCTTCGATCAGGCGACGATCCGAGATCGCACGCGCAATGGCAAGAAAGTTAGATCCACGCCCGGACAGCAGAATGCCTATGCGAGTCATTCGCGCGCAGCACTCCTCACTGGTAGATCACCTTTCGTTCGCCGCGAACGACCCGCCCGATGATGCAATGGCGCTCGTTGGCGCGGTTCAGTAGAGCCTTTGCGCGCTTGACTTGTTCAGCGGGAACAACACAGATAAGGCCGATCCCCATGTTGAAGGTTCGCATCATCTCATCCTGTTCGACCGACCCCAGGTGACGGAGGTGCTCGAAGAGAGGCGGGACCTGCCAACTCGCCAGGTCCACAACGGCACTCATTCCTTTGGGCAAGATGCGCGGCAGATTATCAGTGATTCCGCCTCCGGTGATGTGGGCCATGCCGTTGACCAGTTCTGCTCCACACAGCTTTTTGATAATGCTGAGATAGCTGCGGTGCGTACGCATCAGCGCAGCACCCGTCTTGTCTTTAAGCTCATTGACGTACTGATCGGGGCCGTAGCCCGCTACTTCGAACAGGAGCTTTCGGGCAAGCGAGTACCCGTTGGTATGCAGCCCATTGGACGGCAGACCAATGAGCACATCGCCGATCTGCGTCCGCTCTCCCGTGATGATCTTGTCGCGGTTCACTGCTCCTACGATTGTGCCAGCGAGGTCATATTCGCCATCCGCGTAGAAGCCCGGCATCTGAGCGGTCTCACCGCCAATCAGAGCGCATCCGTTCATACGGCAGGCTTCGGACAGCCCTCGCACCACGGTCTCGACCGTGTCGTCATCGAGCTTGCCGGTCGCGAGATAGTCAAGAAAGAAGAGTGGAGTGGCACCTTGCACCGCGATGTCGTTGACACAATGGTTGACAAGGTCCTGCCCGACCGTGTGGTGGATGCCAAGTTCAAAGGCTACCTTCAACTTCGTCCCGACACCATCAGCCGAGGAGACCAGCACCGGGTTGGGGTATCGCTCGAGATCAAGCGCGAAGAGACCTCCGAACCCACCAATCTCGCTGAGCACCTGTTTATTGAACGTCTTGCGAGCCAGCATCTTGATGCGCTGCTTCGCGCGTTCGCCCGAGCTGATGTTGACACCGGCATCGGAGTAGCTGATCGGCTTGGTCGATCGTACCGGTTTCGGTCGCGCTTCAATGCGAGTGCCGCCCTCTGCGGGCACAGGAGCGGAGACCTCGTTGTTCACTTCAGTTTCGGTTGCGGACGCGGGGAGTGTCTCGTCGGGCAAGTCGCACACCTTTCTTCCGAGGTGAGGAAAGAGATTCAGTCTAGCAGGCGAACTCGCGCCGTCCTGTGAACGAATTGTTGGAACGCACTTCTATACTTAGGCATGTCAAGAGCGATGAAAATTTCGCGTGAACTGCAGCTACGCGCCGAGTCTCTTCTTCCCGGCGGTGTGGACTCCCCCGTACGCGCGTTTCGGGCGGTGGGAGGAGATCCGCCGTTCGTGGATCGCGCCAATGGTGCCTACCTTTGGGACGTAGACGGCAATCGTTACCTTGACCTGTTTGGATCGTGGGGACCGATGATCCTCGGCCACGCGTTCCCCGCCGTAGTCGAGGCCGTGCGCGGCGCGGTCGGAAAAAGCGCGAGCTTCGGAGCTTCCACCGCCGCCGAAGGTGACCTTGCTGAGCGGGTGATGCGATGTTTTCCTTCGGTCGAGCGCCTGCGATTTACCAGTTCGGGGACAGAGGCGTGCATGTCGGCGGTCCGCCTCGCACGCGGCTTCACTGGCCGCGACATTGTGGTGAAATTCGAGGGCTGCTATCACGGTCACTCTGACGCCATGCTGGTCAAGGCGGGTTCGGGAGTGGCGACGCTCGGAATCCCGGGCTCAGCGGGTGTGCCCGCCGGCACAGCTACTGACACCATCGCACTCCCCTATAACGACCTCTCCGCTGTCGAAGAGGCTTTCACCATGCACCCTGGGAGAATCGCGTGCGTGATCGTGGAACCGGTAGTCGGCAACGCTGGAACGATTCCGCCAGAGCCCGGCTACCTTGAGGGCCTACGTTTGATCACGCGAAAGAGTGGGTCTCTGCTCGTCTTTGACGAGGTGATGACCGGCTTTCGACTTTCACTTGGCGGGGCGCAGGAACTGTACGGTATCGAGCCGGACCTCACGACTTTGGGCAAGATCATCGGAGGTGGGCTTCCATGCGGTGCATTCGGCGGTCGAGCCGAGATCTTGGCTAGTCTGGCACCGCTTGGCCCGGTGTACCAGGCGGGCACCCTCAGCGGCAATCCTCTCGCCATGGCTGCGGGGATCGCAACTTTAGACGAGCTCATTGGCCGGGAATCAGAGATCTACTCGGGCTTGGAGCGAAACACCGCCGCCATCGCTGATGGGGTGGCCGCGTTGGCACAGGAGCACGGTGTGCCCCTTTCAACTAACCGTGTCGGCTCCATGTTTACCTGGTTCTTCACGTCGACTTCGGTAAAAGATTTCAACACTGCTTCCACCAGCGACACTATCGCATTCGGACGATTTCATCGGGCAATGCTTGAGGCGGGTGTGTGGCTACCGCCGAGCCAGTATGAAGCCGCGTTTGTCTCCACCGCTCATGCATCGGCGGAACTCGATCTTCTCCTCGAAGCAGCACGCCGGACGTTCGCTGCGGAGTTTCGACCATCCTGATCGCTCTTACTCGCCTACGGAGGCGGCCCACCGGTCGACGGTAACGAAATGTTCACGGGAATGCCTCTCAAGCAGGGTTTGTGTCGCTTCGATGGTCGCCAGCCGATCGGCGCCAAGGCCCCGATGACTTCCATCGTGCAGGAGGATATTGGAACCGCGATTCCTCCGCTGGTTCTGTGTAATCGCAGAGGCGATATTGGCCGAGATGGCCTTCCCACCGATCGGGTTCCAGTCAGACGCAGTCACATTCCACATCACTGTTGTCATCCCGAGCTCGGCGGCTGCACGTAGAACAATAGGGCGGCGTGCCCCATGCGGCGGTCGGAAGAAGTCTACTGGTTGCCCAAGGACGTCTTCGAGCAATTCCTTCGTTCCCCTGAGTTCGTCCCGAATGCGCGCTCCACTCTGGAACGCCAGTCTCGGATGTGTCATGGTGTGATTTCCGATCAGGTGGCCGGCAGAGGCGATGTCGCGCGCCAACGCTCGCTGCTGCCGGACGAAACTTCCGATGAGGAAGAATGTCGCCCGCACCCGATATCGATCGAGCAGTTCCAGAAGTCCAGGAGTCGCTGTCGGATTCGGCCCGTCATCGAATGTCAGAGCCAATTCCTCGGGATCGTGCCCACCCACAAGCACCGGTCCGAAGATCTGCGACTTGGGGTACATCGCCGCATAGGCAGCACCGCCAGCGAGCAGGCCTGCCGTGACGCCTGTAATCGCTCCGGAAAGAAGCCGCGGACGCATTAGCTTAGTTCTGCTTCTCGATCAATGCAAGAACCTCTTCGGCATGTCCTTCGGGCTTGACCTTCTCGAAGACCTTGAGGATCCGCTGCTGGCCCTCAGCATCCGCTCGCGCAATCACAAACGTCGTTCGCTCCACACCGGTAACAAGCTTGCCATACATGTTCTTCGGCTTGATAACCCCGAAGTAGTTGCAGACCTTCTGTTCAGGATCGGCGAGTAGCGGATAGTTCAGGTCATACTTCTCCTCGAACTTCTTCTGCGCCTGGACGGTGTCGCGCGAGATCCCGAGGACGATCGCTCCGGCAGCCTTCAGCTTTTCGAAGCTGTCGCGAAACCCGCACGCCTCGATGGTGCAGCCGGGCGTATCTGCTCGAGGGTAGAAGAACAGGACCACCGGACTGCTAGCGAAGTCGGCGAGAGATACGTAGTGGCCGTCCTGATCCTGAAGCGTGAAATTCTCGACGATGTCGTTTGCCTGCATCCTTCTCCCCTGCATGCTGTTCTGTTGCGATATGTCCTGTGTGGCCTTACCTCGCTGTGAGTGCAGCCACCGTCTTCTCAAGCGACGCGCTATCCTCGACATTAAGGGAAGTCTGCGCTCGGTCGATCTGGCGAAGAAGTCCGCTGAGCACCTTGCCCGGACCGATCTCCACAAAGAGAGATGCTCCTTGATCTATCATCAGCTGCACGCATTCGACCCAGCGTACGGGAGCCGTCACCTGCCGAATGAGGCAGTCTCGAGCGTCGGATCTCCGGGTGATCACCCGAGCATCAACGTTGACGATAACCGGAATCTCCGGATCGTTGAAGGATACCGCTTCAAGATCTGTTGATAAGAGATGCTCCGCTGGCTGCATAAGCGAGCAATGGAAAGGAGCGCTTACCTGCAGCATCACGGTGCGTTTCGCTCCGGCCTCCTTGCACAACTCGGCCGCGCGCTGAACCGCACTGGCTGATCCGGAGATGACCGTCTGATCAGGCGAATTCAGGTTTGCGGGCTGAACAATCGCGGCCGCGATGGAGGCTCGATGTTCGTCAGACTCGCTCGGATTGATCGAGGTCGCAGGATTCTCGGCGGTTGCCGTCAATTCGTCCGAAACCTGTGCGCAGATGTCGTTAATGCGGTCCGAGGGCAGCCCCAGTATCGCTGCCATAGCGCCCTGTCCTTCGGGTACCGCCTCCTGCATATATCGGCCGCGGTTTCGAACCGTCTTGACCGCGTCGGCAAAGCTAAGCGTTCCCGCGACTACGTGAGCCGAGTATTCACCGAGGGAGTGTCCCGCGACGAACGCAGCCTTGAAACCGCTGTCGCCCATCTCTTGCTGAAGTACCCGGGCGGCGGCAACAGACGCCGTCAGAATCGCTGGTTGCGTGTATTCAGTCCGCTTCAGTTGATCTTCCGGGCCTTCGAAGATCAATCTCGAAAGTTGAAAGGCGAGCGCCTCGTCGGCCTCGTCGAACACCGCCTTCGCAGCAGGGAAGCGATCGTAGAGATCACGGCCCATGCCGACGGTTTGAGAGCCCTGTCCGGGGAAAAGAAAGGCTGGCTTCATTAGACCTATCGTAACTGAGACGACCAGCTAGGTATCACGTGCTCCCAGCATCCGTTCACGCCAGCCACAATCGAAACCTTGACACCCAAGCTACCGCATCCCGGCATTCGAGCTCGGTCGAATCTCAGATCCCGACGCCAAACTCCTGCGAGTCACCGGAATGGGCATAGAAGTCGTATGGAGTTCGCCTGTTGAACTTGTACCTGGACCTCAGCTCCCGTCCCAAAAATAGACCCAGTGCCAGGGCTCCGGCGCCCGCCGAAATCCAGGCGATTGTCCGCACCAGAGCGGTCTCCCGGTGAGGAATGACGCCATCCAGCAACTCCGAACTCAGAGCAGGGAGATCCGCAGGCCGCGTGCCGAGAAAACGAAATTTACGTCTGAAATCCATTAGCAAGGATGATAGCTCAGGTTGGCCGCGCATGGAGGTCCATGACAATTCGCAACAGGCGCTGGTTTCAGCTCACGTCCACCGTTTGAAAGCCCAGCCCAAGGAGCAGTGCTGTCACAGTCGCGCGCGCATTCTTCCGCGCCGTGTCGAGGATCCCGTCGTCAAGTGCAGCCTTTTGCAGCTGCTGTTCCGCCCTCGCACGAGTCTCGGACTCGAGGTTCTGATCGGCAGGGATCAGCAAACCGGTAGACCGGGCGTACACACGCGTGTGCTGGTTATCCAACGCCGTTACAAACAGTTGCGAGGCAGGCAGAACGACCCGGATGCTTCGGGTCGCACCATCGATCTTCACATCCTCGGGACGAAGTTTAGAAAGGTCGATACCTGCGATGGATTGGCCGTGGACGACTAACAAAATCCTGTCCCCGCCAAGCAGGTCCGGCAGTACCGGGCTGGAACGAGAGCCCTCCACCACCGTATCAAGTGAGTACACAACCGTCTCAAGCCGGCTGAGACGCTGAATCCTCTCGACCACGACCGGGACGGATGTGTCGAAGCTGGTGCTTCGCGCGGTAATTAGCGCCAGCATCCTGGCCGGGAAACCCGAACTGGCATGGCGAAGTAAAACGATCACCCCGGCCGCCCCAAGCAGGATCGAGAGAAGCACGACTATGAGAGGGCCTGAAGAAGATCGTCCCGAGCTGTACTGAGTGGTCATGGAATCCCGCCCTTCATCCTACGTTGTTCGCAGATGGAGCAGGGTTAGATCTGCTGCGTGTGGACCTCGAGCCCCTTCTCTTCCATGCCCTGATCCTGGCCCACAAGACGCCGCTGAGATCGGTAACTTGCAGCAATGAATTCGCGAAATAAAGGGTGCGGCTCTAGCGGCTTCGATTTGAACTCCGGATGAAACTGGCATGCAAGAAAGAATGGGTGCGCAGGGATCTCGATGATCTCCACGTAGGTCGAGTCCGGAGTGGTTCCCGTAAGCCGAAGTCCTGCGCCCGTGAGAATGGGCTCGTACTCTCGATTGAACTCGTATCGATGGCGGTGACGTTCGGAGATCTCCGTCTTCCCGTACGCGTCTGCCGCGAGAGATCCCGGCTCCATGACGCAGTCCCACGCTCCCAATCGCATCGTGCCACCCATCTCTTCGACGCCAGTGAGTTCCCGGAGCTTGTAGATGATGCGATGAGGTGTCGCGGGATCGAACTCGCCTGAGTTGGCCTTTGCCAGTCCGCAGACATTGCGCGCATATTCAATACAGGCCGTCTGCATGCCAAGGCATATGCCGAAGTACGGCGTTTCGCTCTCTCGAGCGTATCGAATCGCATTCAGCATTCCCTCGATCCCGCGCTTGCCGAACCCTCCCGGAACCAGGATGCCGTCGAAGCCCTCCAGTTGCGTTTCATAGTCGCGGGTGGGTACACCCTGCTCGTTCTTGGTCTCCAAACCTTCCGCTTCGATCCAAGTCACCCGAAGCTTCAAGTTGTGGGCGAGCGCGCCATGAACCAGAGCTTCCTTGAGGGATTTGTAACTATCCTCATACTCGACGTACTTCCCAACAATACCGATCGAGACCTCGGCCTGCGGATTATAGGCACGATGCACAAGGTCTCGCCAGCGTGAGAGATCCGGCTCGGGGGCTTCCATTCGCAGGTACTTCAGAGCCAGGGCATCCACACCCTCCTGAGCGAAGTTCAGCGGCACCTCGTAAATGCTCGCTACGTCCTTTGCCGCGATGACGGCCTGCTCCTCGACATTACAGAATGCGGCGATCTTATGTCGCATTTCGCGGGGCACGGAACGATCCGTTCTGCAAAGGAGAATATCCGGTTGAATGCCGATCGATAACATCTCTTTCACTGAGTGCTGGGTCGGCTTCGTCTTCAGCTCCTGAGCCGCGGCGATCCAGGGAATCAATGTCACGTGAACGAAGACCGTATTATCGCGTCCAAGATCCTGGCGCATCTGTCGGATCGCTTCCAGGAAGGGCAGCGACTCGATGTCACCTACCGTGCCCCCGATCTCGACGATGACGACGTCAACGTCTCCCGAGACCTTGCGCATCGCGTTCTTGATTTCATTCGTCACATGAGGGATGACCTGCACCGTCTTTCCAAGGTAGTCGCCCCGTCTCTCCTTGGTGATGATCTGCTCATAGATCCGCCCGGTCGTCAGATTGTTGTCCCGCGTCAGACGAGCGTGCGTGAACCGTTCGTAGTGGCCCAGGTCGAGATCCGTTTCAGCCCCATCATCCGTCACAAACACCTCCCCGTGCTGAAACGGGGACATGGTCCCAGGATCTACATTGAGGTACGGATCAAACTTCATCAGACTGATGCGGAGACCGCGAGCCTCCAGCAGACAGCCGATCGACGCTGCCGCAAGTCCCTTCCCGAGTGAAGACACGACGCCGCCTGTTACAAAGATGTACTTCGCTGACATCTCCGCCTCCGCCTATTCAGTTGTTTGGATTGGCCGTGCGTTGTGGGCACGGTTAAGTATCGCAGGGTAGAGGGACGGAGGCAATGGGTAACGGGAACCTTGCTCGGGATCGTCAGTGAGGCGGCGGAAGCGCCGCTCCCGATAGCTTTGCAGATGCGGTCCGGAAGATGCGCCGGAGGGTCCGGATCAGGTATCTCGCCGCGAGAATCGTCGCCGACAGAAGGCATACAGTGATGCCGGCTGCCGCGAATGGGTGGTGGGTAGCCACCCAGGTTAGACCGATTGCTACGCCGTCTTCCGCTGTACTAAGCGCGATATTCGATACCGGCTCGGGGCTCGGCGTCACTGCGGCGCGAACCGCGGTTTTGGAGCTATGCGCGGCCAAGGCTACTGCGCCTCCAAGAGCCGTCGCCAGTATCTGCATACCAGGCGAAAGCTGTGCCGTCGCATGGTAAGCCAGCAAAGCTGCTACCGGAGCCCGGACAAACGTGTGCGCCGCATTCCACAAGAGATCGATCCCGGGGATCTTATCTGTGATGAACTCGGCACAGAAGAGCATCCCGCACGCGACCAGCACCCAGGTATGCCCGAGTGAGTCCAGACCCGGCGGGAGCTGGACCCACTCCGTGCGAGCCAGCAAACCCAGCGTAAGTATGGTCGCGTACAGGTTCAGACCAGCCGCAAAACTGGCCGCAATGACCAAAGCCACTACATTGGCGGGACTGACGTGCATGCATGCTCCTCTTGGGGAAGTGCTCTCCGTGCGGGTCTGAGACTATCCTGCCAGGGAGGAACCTGAACGTGCCACGTCATCTTTTTCTCAATGCGCAGCAATGGGCCGTGGACCGGCTCGAGACATTAGGATCTCGCCTGCGCCCCAGGGATCTGGCGCCACATCTGGCCTTAGGTCTTCGAGGTGAGCGCGAGGCCCTCTTCGAACTGAGACGCCGTGGGTATACCGTCGTCGCGCGCCGATGGACCAGCACCAGGATTCGCGGCGATCTCGATCTCATCGCATGGGACAACGACTGGTTGTGCTTTATTGAGGTAAAGTCCCGTTCCGGCTTCACTCCGATGGCTCCGGCCGAGACGGCCGTCGACCACGAGAAGCAAGCCATGCTGCGCCGCATGGCCTCCGCCTACCTCCGAAGCTTCCCCGAAGAGCGGAGACGAGAGATCCCCGTGCGCTTTGACATCATCTCCGTTTACCTTGAGCGCACGGGAACTCGCTTCGAGCTATTCCGGGGCGCATTCGGCTGGCGGTGAAGGACGCTGCCCCGCCGGCCATTTCGGTGTCTAATACGGTGACGAGGTTTCCCCGATGACGCTGCTGAACGCACCCACCTACGACGAGCGGGGAGAGAGCCGGAAACTCTCCCTGCTGATCGGCACAGGCGTGCTGCTTGCCGTGCTGGCCATCACCGGTGTTGGTGGCTTTCTGCTCGGCCATGGCTGGTTCTTCTCTAACCTGCCCGCCGAGCATCGGGTGGACAGATTCTTCGACGCGCTCGAAGCCAAGGACTACAACCGCGCATATGGCATCTGGATGAATGACGCGAACTGGCAGCAGCATCCGCAAAAGTATGACTACACCCTGAAACGCTTTACAGAAGACTGGACCACTGCCAGCGACGTCGGGCCAATCGTCTCCCATCACGTCGACATCTCAAAGACAGACGGCACGGGCGCGTTTGGCACCGGCATCATCGTCGCGGTCAGGGTCAATGGAGACCACAAGGTCTTCATGTGGTATGAGCGTAAAGACGGCACGCTCACTTACCCCGCCCCGCATATGCTGGAGTATTAGTCGCGATCGGCAGGCAAGTCTTATGCAGTGCAGCTGCGAGCTGTTCTGATGCGCGGGTCCGAGGCTTGCGTGAAAATCATTCACTACCTGACGCTCTCGGGGTGCAAAACTTAGTGGGCCCGGAGGGATTTGAACCCCCAACCAAGGGATTATGAGTCCCCTGCTCTAACCGTTGAGCTACAGGCCCGTCAGTGACTTACGCATCACTCAGCATCCAGCGTAGCGGGATGCTGTAGTGGGCGGCTGTCGCTTTGGCTTAGATGAGATTGCCTCGGACTCTTGAAGACGCGCGAAAGCTTTCTCCACAGCCTCAGGGGTTGAGTGAATGTATCTCTGGGACACCACGATACTGCTGTGGCCGGCGATGCGCATGATCGTAAACGCATCCACCCGGGATTCACCAAGCCTGTGAGCATTGTATGGCGAAGTGAATGCAGCACAAAGTCTGCCGCTACTGGACGACCAACACGGATCCGGCATTCCTCCGATCCTGGGCAGACCACAGCGTTTCAAGGCCGCTACGACGCCGCCAAGCAGCAAATTCCGAATGCGGGCGTTCGCTAGATGCTCAAAATTCGAAGGGGTCATCAAGCCGTGGCAGGAGGCGGGTTCCCTCAGTGCCAACCTGAACCTATATGGCTTCTGGGACGACCAGACCATCCTGATAGAAGACGGGAGCCTGGCGGTGGGTCCCCAGGTCCAGAGTCGACTAAGAGAGGCTGGACGGAAACCAGCACCAGAGTGCCCTTCCTATCGTGAACGCAAAGTCCTGCCTAGGCGATCGCGATCCTTGACACGCTACACGGGAAAACTTAGCATTCCCCTCGACCCTAACTACAATTTGCACGAAGAAAGCTGGGACTTATGTCAGACCCCCACGGGGCGCTCGTCCCCCGCTTCCGACCCCAATGCAGGACGGCATTGTTCGGCTACGCGTTGGTCGCGTCACTCCTCAGCTCCGTTACCGTATTCGCGCAGCTACAGGCGCCCGATGGAACAGCGATGCCGGTGCTGGTGCAGTCGAAGGAGTTTGCAGCGAATCCCTCCATGGTGGCGGAGAAGGGCCAGGTTGTGGTGTTTGACGCGACCTCGGCCGGGGTCGAGGTGCCGATACGGCTGGGGGCCGGGGCTCATAGTTTCTGCGTGACAGGGGCCGGAGGATCCTTTACTTCGATCCGGGTAACGACGGAGCAGGGCAGGACGGTTCCGCTGACCCTGGACGGGCATGGATGCGTGCGGGCGAATCTGAGGGCGGGGGTTTCGCGGGTGGCGCTGGTTTCGTCCGGCGGAGCGACGCCGGCTGCGTGGATGACTGCATCGCTGATCACTGACGACGCAATTCCGCCGGTGCCCCCGACGCCTCTGACGTTTAACGGCAGTAGCAATACCCCGGTGGGAGGCTACTGGGCGATCCAGGACCTCAACTACAACGGACGGGGAACATTTGGGAACCGCATCTTGTCCTCGGCTCCGCAGCCGGGTAACGCGGCGACGCCTTCGGTCCAGTATGTGGATCCAAGTACATCCTTCGATGGGATGTCGCTTTGGCAGCTTCCGGACGGGACAGGCAACAATATCCCTGCGCTTCTAAACAGCGGCGGTGTGGGACTGTGGTCTCTTTATTTCGCGCAAATGTACGTGGTGACGAGCTGCGGGTACTACTGCGGAAGTGCGTACACTCCGCCGCCAGGCATACAGATCCAGGACCAGGGCAATTACCAGTTTCAGTTCAACATCCATCCCGGCGTGGGGTTTTACACGGGACAAGCGGCCGTTTCGAACAACGGCCCGTTGGAGCTGCAAGGGACCTTTGCGTCGAATCATGGCGATGAGTTTCAGGTGCTGTTCCGGTTTTATCCGGATGGGACGGCAGTCAACGGGTTGCAGGAAGGCGAGGTCGGTCTCTTTCAGGGCTGCGGCGGAACGGGTAAGGCGGCGATTTTCATCCCGCTGCTTGGGGCCGGCAAGCCGAGTCCGCCTTACAACCTGACTGCATTGAGCAGCCCGGCAACGACGCTGGACGGCACGGCCAAGGCAGTGCGGATCGGCAACGGATCGAGCATCTACTGGGGTCAGAGTGCCACGACTCCGGTGGCGGCCGTAGTGCAAAACACGGACTGCCTGAATGTGAGCCCGAGAGGAAATCTTTACGTAGAACCCGTTTCGACGACGATCGTGACGGCGCACAACTTGCTTGGACAGAGCTGCCTGTCGTGCTCGTTCGTGGGACAGTCGCTGAACCTGACGGCGGGTTCGCCGTCTGCGAATTTTCAGAAGTGGAAGTTCGACGGCGCCGACTTTTCGCATTCGTCGCTGAGCAACCTGGACTTCAGCAATGCGGATATGAAGGATACGAAGTTTGTAGGGGCTACCCTCTCAAATGTGAAATTCACGGGAGCAATAGTTGACTCGAACGGTCTGGATTTCTCCGGAGCGACGTTGACGAACGTGGACTTTTCCGGGATGAACATCACCAACTTCAAATTTACCGGCGCGACTCTGAACAACATCAACCTGAGTAGCGCGGTGGTGAGCGGCAACGGCATCGACTTTACGAACGCAACTCTGAATCAGGTGAACGTCATGGGTCGGGAGCCCTTTGCGACGGTGTTTGTGAACGCCACGCTATGCGGCGTGAGCGTGACGGGAACGCCAAACAACCTCGTGGATTTGACCTCCGGCAACTTTGCGGGAGTGCACGTGGTGCTGAGCAATACCTGCGCGGCGAACCTGTCGTACACGAACCTGGCCCCGAGCGCGACAATTGGAAGCCAGTGGGCGGGGCTGAACCTGACAGGTGCCGTGATCACGGGACTGCAGGGCAAGGTGCTTTCGACGAAGAACAACCCGCTGGATCTGACAGGGGCTGTGCTGACGGGCGTGTCGATGCAGGGTGCCGTGCTGGATTATGCGAAGGGCCTGGCCAAGCAGAACCTGACCGCGATCAACCTCAACAACGCGAGCCTTCGGTTTGCCAACCTGCAGGGTGCCGTGATGTACGGAGCGAGCCTGCAGGACGCGAATCTGGAGGGCTGCAATATGAACGGCGTTGCGCTGATTGCCAATCCAAACGCAAACGTGGGCACGGCCAATCTGCAGGGAGCATTTCTGCGGGACGTAAACCTTTCGGAGGCGCAGCTGAACGGAGCCGTGTTTTCGAACGCGAACTTCTACGGCGAGACTGCCGTCGGAACGGGCGAGTGCACTCCCGATCCGAATACGGGATTCACAGACGGATGCGCGACGGCGTCGCACGCGGTGATGAACGGAACAATCTTCAACGGAGCGTATCTGTTTGGTGTGGACTTCACACAGACGACGGTGCAGGGCGTGAACTTCGGCAATTCGTTCCTAGTGGGGGCGAACTTTGCTGGCGCGACCATCTCCAGTGCAGGTGGATCGGACTCGGGATTCGGTGGAGCGTTTCTGCAAGGCACAAACATGGCGGGCGTGGTGCTCGAGAACAAGATCTCGCTGCTGAACGCGTACGTGGACTTTTCGCCGACGCTGTCAGGGAACGGCAACACGATCAACCTGGTGTTGAATGCGCAGCACACGACATTTGCAGGTTACTGGAACCAGCCGGGCGAGGTGGTGTGCGCGCAGATGAGCTACGCGGGAGCGACGGTGCTGCCGACGACGAGCTCGCAGATCACGTGCCCGGATGGCAATCAGTACACAAACGGATGCGGCGCGGCGACACCGACCAAACCGCTGAACCTGGCCTGGGAGAGCAGGGCCGATATCACGACGGTTGCTTCATATCTAAATCCCGCCACTTATACGGCGGCATCGGGCCAGATGATCTGCAATGCGGACGTGAAATGGGTGCCGTTGAGTCTTGGGTCGCCCCACCCCCGGCCTCCCAAGGGCCCCAAAAAACCAAAGCCACCGATGCCTCCTAAGATGCCGATTCGGCCCACGCCGCCGAGCGGGCCGTGACTCCGGGACAGCCGTAAAACTCAGACGGCGGGAATTATCCGGGAGCGTCTTGAAGTCGCTGACGCACGTTGAAAGGAAGACGGGATGAAGGATAAGACGAGCATGATAGCGGACGAGGTCTCACGCAGGACGTTTCTGGGAACCGCGGCGGGAGCGGGAGCCATGCTGGCCCTCTCGCCGCGGGAGGCGGCAGCGCAGACGCGGGTTCGCGGGTTTGTACGGCGGACGTTCTTCTTCAACTACTCGCACGAAGCGTACTCCGGACATGAATACCACCTGATGTTGGGCAAGAACCGGCACAAGCTGCGCGAGATCGCGCGTGGCGACAGTTCGCTGCTACATGCGCGGCGCACAAACAAGTTCTTGTCGAGCGTGCCGGATGCGAACATCACGCACGTGCTTGAAAACGTTATGGTGCCGACGAGCGAGGTAGTGCTGAGCTACGGGCTCAAGGACGCGAGCACAGGTACGGGCGAGTGGCAGATGTCCTCGGTGTACCTGGTGCCGCCGCTAAGCAGCTATGGATATGCGTTCAACCGCGCGCGGCAGGGCTCCACCCTGTTTGAGCCGATGAAGCTTTCCGCGAAGCGAAAGAAGTATGGCCTTCCGCCAGCGATGAGTTATCAGGATCTGGTGGAGGAGCAGGCGCTGCTGGACACGACGGACTGGGCGACGGCGTTGGTGAATCTTCATCCAGAGATGGTGAGCGCCGATCCAAACTCGGCGGCACATATCCAGACAAATCACATCCAGCATCTTTCGCAGACATTTCATCTATCGGAAGTCCTGGGTAACGTGGGCCCGGCGACGCCGCAGGTAACCCCCGGACAGGACAACCCGAACGGATGGGCCACACTGGTGCCGTACACAGACGACAACGGCATGCCTCTGGTGAACCAGAAGGGAAACAACGTTGGGCTGATCCTGTATGACGCGAAGTGGCAGCCGACATTGAAGGTACCGCATGTGAGCGGCGCGATGCAGACCGCGATGCGAACCGTCAAAGACGACACGTCTTTGGGCGCAGATGTGACGAGCCAGGTTATAGGGCCGGAGACGACTCCGACCGGGGTACCGAAAGGAACGGTGTGGACGAGAAGCGATGGGCAGACGGCGATCGATCAAAGCCTGACGGCTCGGCTTCCCGGCAGTGTAGACAATGCGCAGTACACGCTCAAAAACGTCACGCCGAACTTCGCGGGCTACAACTGCACCGTGACGACCACGATGAGCGGGAACGACACGGTGGTGACACTGAAGTTTTCGAACTGGTATGTGAGATACCTTGGCCTCTACATCCAGTTCCTCAATGCGCTGGCCGTGGTGCCGGCGTCCGAGTTGCCGCCCGACATCCTGCCGGATGGCATCACGGCGACCGCAAACAACGAATTGCTGCTTGGGTCGCTTACGCCGGAGTTCACGATCTATGGCATCCCGGTGCTGGCATCGGGAAACTCGGTGACGTTTACGTTTCCAAGCCACGTTGCTTCTTCGGCAAAGATCCTGGCGAGCGGGCTGGGGGTGGGGTCGCATAGCGCCTTGGATACCGAGGTGCTGGGCATCGTGATGACGACGTTGTTCAACCTGATCATTCCGGCGGGACTGATGGCGCTGGGGGTCGGGACCGACATCGACGTGTTCGTGAAGACGCTTGCGTTTCCGCTGGCGCTGCTGGTAGCCAAGGAACTGGCGGTCGCGGTACCGGACGGCAATAGCGCCCAAATCGCGGCAATCTTCTGGAAGTCCGTGGTCAAAGGCGCCACCGGACCGTTGTTGAAGGCGTTCATCACGAAGTTCATCAAGTTCCTAGCGGGCGCGGAGATCATCGAGTCTCTGGAAGATGCGATCCCGATCGCCGGTGAGATCATCGAGGCGATCGGTGTGATCGGGACGACGGCGGAGATTGCGGAGACCACGATCGAGACGCTTTCCTCGCCCTGGACCTATGAGTACGAATTGGTGGGAACGTACGACCTGAGCGTCGCGATCAGCCCTGATCAGAAGGACAAGGGAGGGTTTCCGGCGGCGGCGGCGACGTACACCGTGTCGGCTATCTTCGACGGGGGGGTACCGCAGACGCAGACGCTTCCGTTTCCAGGAACAGGGACCAAGGTGCTGAATGTGACGTTTACGGGGGTGCCACTGGGTGGAAGCGTCACGCTGACGACGGCCTTTTACACAGCGGACGGTACCAACGTGGGTCATGGGACCGTGGGCCCGCTGCTCAACGTGCCCTCGACCAAGGCGGCGATCACGATCACGGAGGTGCTTCTGCCGATCAACGCCTCGACCGTGTACCAGCACAAGCAAATCACGACGTTGGATTCGGCAGGCAATCATCTCTGGAAGTGCGAGCCGGCTCCGGCTGCTCCGGCGACGCCTTCGGCATGCGGAACTGCACCGGGGCAGATCTGCGACTACCGGAATATCACGTACAACCCGACGACGGGCGATCTCGGGTACGCCTGGAAGTCTTACAGCACGGCGGCCTGCAACCCGAGCTCATCCGGCCAGTTGATCCAGCTGGCGAGCATTCCAGAGTCGAACTCGGGCGCGAATGCGCAGGCGGGTTATGCGGCGGTGCCGTGCTCGATCTCGGGCAGCGCGACGCTGGTCTATGACCCGCTGGGGCGTCCGGATCTGAACTTCTACATGGACACAACAAACAACATCAATGTGCTGCGGAAGATCACATTTCAGCCGACAGTCTTTTCGGATCCCCGGGGGAATCAGGCGTGGGGCAAGTTCACGCTGCCTCCGGACGACCTGCTGCTGCATCCGTCGGGAACGGTAATCTCAATCAACCAGGGACTGAGCAGGATGGAATCTCTGCAGGTGCCGCAAAGCGCGGTGCCTGATGGGCAGGCGGGGGTGATTGCGCTGGCGCATCTTCACGGCGGCGTGGGAACGAGGCCGGGACTGTTCAGCCTGCCAACGGTCGGGACGGTAACGGCGGACGGAGTCGTCCTGATTCTCGAGGCCGGAAACAACCGCATTCACGCGGTGGATGCATCGGGAAATCCGGTGCGGCATTTCACGGGGCAGGCGACCCCCTACTTCCTGTCGTTGACGGATACGGGAGGGCCGAACACGCGGTACCTGGATATCGCAGTCGAGTTCAGCGGACTCATCTATGTGCTGTCGTACAGCTCGTCGGTTTACAGACTGGACATCTACAAGCCGAACCAGGTCGGGGGATCCCCGCTCTCAACGACAATGGGATTCAACGCGGCGAAGGTGACGGTGGACTACTGGCGCAACGTGTACTCGCTCAATTATCAGACGCTGACGATCAACGGGTCGCTGCCGCCGAACGGGGTGACGGAACCGTCAATCAGTCAGTGGCTGCCGACAACACCGCCGCCCTGCAATGTGACGCGGGCGCCGGGACATCCGATTGCGTCGGGAGCTCCTGGCTTCCCCGCGACTGGCAGAAGGCTCTTGAGACGACGTGACCTTTGGACGAGGCTGCTCTCGACTCAGGGAACAGCGTGATGCGGGGGTCGAAGAGGCCCAGTCTTTGCTGAAAAGCTCTGTTATCCCTGGGTGTGGCTTGGATAGAAATCTGGTGTAGACCCTTTCTGCGCTATCTGGCGTGAACAAGATCAAGTCAAGCCTGCCCGATAACGAGGCTGTCGCGAGCAGCTGGGCGCCTTCCGCCATCTAGTTTGGAAGTACCGACGTATTCTGCCCCGAGGTGAACTTCCAGCTGCCATCATCCTGCTTCAATGCGATGTACTTGAAATGCGTAACGAGCGTGCCGGCCGTGGTCGGCGCAATGCCGGGCGGGAGACCTGCATAGTTGGTTACCGTTTGATCCGTATCCACAAGCGCCACGGTAGGCCCCAGCAGTGTGAAGCGGCGTAGCACGACACTGATGTTGCTGCCCTTGAACGGTCCGGCGAAGATCTGGCCATGGACCTGAGTAACTGCTGTCTTGCCGGAGAAGATCTGGCCGCGGATATTAATGAAGTCTACGTCGTCTGAAAAGACGGACGCGTAGGCAACATTGTCGTTCTTGTTCCAGGCGTCTTGCTGCGTTTCGAGCATTGTTTGGATCACTGTCTGTGGATCCGGCTCCGCTGCTTTCACCGTCGATGAGGCTCCGCCACAACCAACGAATGGGGTGCACAGGGCAGCGAACATCAGAACGGAGGCACCATGAAGCTTGGACGAACTGAAAGGTACTTGCATAAAGATAATCTCCTTGTACCGGACCTAAGTCCTGCGTCTGCGGACTGCACCGGTTCGAGTCCTATACTGGGGGAACCCGACAACATGAGTCCTGAATAGCATCTGGAGATTTTCTGGACATCTCGATCCAACGCGTACAGGAAGGGAGATGGCGCATTGGCGACCTTGACCTTGATCGTGCCGCCTTTGCGCTTCGTCACCGTGGCACGCCGATCAAGCTCGATCCAAAGCCACTGGAGCTCCTCTTCCTGCTTGTCGATCGAGAAGGTGCTATCGTCTCGCACGACGAGGCGCTCCGGCAGGTGTGGGGCGAAGATGTCTTCATCGATGGGGAATCGGCCCTTTACACCGCCGTAAAGAAGATCCGTCGTGCCTTGGGCGAGCACGCCACCCTACTGCAGACCGTTTCAGGCCGCGGGTATCGCATCCGTGCCGACGGCGCAACTACCTTATCTTTCGCCTCGCCATCACAAGCCCGTCGGCTCGCCGTACTCCCCCTCGTCAATCTTTCCTCCAAAGTCGAACAGGAGTACTTCAGCGCCGGCCTCACGGAAGAACTGATCGCTACCTTGGCGAAGCTTATGCGCGGGCGCCTGAGCATCATCGCGCGAACCTCCGTGATGCGCTTCCGAAACACCAACGTTCCAGCACCAGAAATTGCCGCCCAGCTCGGAGCGCATTACCTCCTCGAAGGAAGCGTCCGTCGCGAAAACAACCGCGTACGCATCACCGTGCACCTCCTTCACGGCGGTGATGGAACCACCTTGTGGAGCGAAACATTCGAGCGCGGCATCGAAGACACCTTTTCGCTCCAACGTGAGATCTCCGTTGCGATCGCCGCGGCCACTCGAATCAACGTCACCTCAGAGACCCATGACGAGGTTGTGAACTCAGTCGATCCGCAGGTCCAGGACCTCAACCTCCGTGCCCGATTCCTTTGGGCGCAACGTACACGCCCGACCATTGAGACCGCGATGCGTTTGTATCGCGAAGCCCTGGCCCTTGATCACACATATGCGCCCGCCTACGCCGGCCTGAGCTGTTGTTATGCACTCCTTCCCATTACCAGCCTCGCTCGACCTCATGAAAGCTTCCCCCAGGCAAAATCCTTAGCCGAGCAGGCGGTCCACCTCGATCCGTCGCAAGGCGAGGCATACATCTCGCTGGGACTCGAAGCGTTCTGGTACAGGCGCGATTGGGAAGAGGCATTCCGCTGCTTTCGACAGGCGCAGCTGTTGAATCCCGCCGACAGTGCTCCTGTGATGTTTCTTGCGCACATCCACTCTGTGCTCCAGCAGCACGATGAGGCCATCGCCACCATATTGGGAGCGCATCGGATGGATCCGCTATCCCCCATCGTCGCCACGCACATCGGTCACTTTCTCTACAACGCCGGTCGCTATGCGGAGGCGTTGACACCACTCGAACGCGTGCTGGAGATCGCTCCCCAGTTCTGGATTGCCCACCTCATGCGTGGAAAGGTGCTCGCTTCGCTCGGTCGCACGGAAGAGGCGCTCGAAGCATTCGCAGCTTCAGAGCAGTTTGGGGTAGGACATACCGAACCGCTCAGCTTCAGAAGCTTCACCCTCGCCGAGATTGGACGTACGGAGGAGGCAGAGATCTTACTGCAAACGCTCCTGGAAGCCTCTCCGTCAGCACCGCCCATGCATGTTGCACTGGCTCATCTCGGTCTCAAGGACCGCGCAGCCGCGGAACGAAACATCGATCAGGCCTTTGCCGAACACGACGTTCGTCTGGTCTTCACAGCAGTCGAGCACCGGTGGAAGTTGCTCGGAGACGTGGCTTATAGCAATCTCCTCAGTCGCGCTGGTCTACCGAACAGTCCCGATTTGGCCTTAGCTTGAGTTCGCAACGGAAGCTCACCGCCATGTGATGGGCAATTGCAATCCCTTACTTCTGCGATGCAACTTGCGCAAAAGGCCGAATAACGCATGCTCTTGAGCCGCCCGGAACTAATGTGATTCATGCGCTCTTCAACGTGTAACGCCATGAGGAGCGCAACATGCCCGATTGACGCGCGCTCATCACAATCGCATCTCGCGGCCTTAAGAGCAAAGTTACATACGGCGATCCTCCAGCGAGTGCTCGATCTCTCGACCAGATTATTCCTGGCGGTCTCCATCCAGCACTTCTACATGGTCACGAGACGGCACGAGGTCGACTGCAAGATCAAGTTGCCTTGCTTTGATACGAACAGATATCGTTCGCTTCATGCGACTCTCACGTCTACTTAGCGTCCTGCTCTTAACCGTTCCTGCTTTGCCTGGTCTGTCGCAGACCGCAGTTGCTACTTCTCACACGGTGTCCAACGGAGTCGAGGAGAGCAGCGGCGACGTCACGATCCGAGTGACTGCATTGCGAGACGATGTCCTGCGTGTACGTATGTGGCGAGGACATAATGAGCCGGAGGATGCGTCATGGGCAGTGCTGCCCTCTGCGCGAACGTCTTCCGTTCAGGTCACAGCGGAAGTGGGTGGCTTTCGGACCAAGGTCCTGAGAGTGCGGATCGACGAGCAGCTGCGTGTTGCAGTCGCGGACCTCGCCGGAAATGTGCTCCAACAGGATGCGGAACCGGTCTCCTGGAGAGGGACGGGTTTCCGGGTCTACAAGGGAAAGTCGGCAGCGGATCACTTCTTTGGGCTGGGTGACAAACCGGGGCCACTGGACCGCGCAGGCCAAGCCTTTGTGATGTGGAACACGGATAACTTTGGCTGGCAGGAGTCCACAGATCCCATCTATAAGAGCGTTCCGTTCTTTTTGGAGATCCGTAATGGTCGATCTTTGGGAGTGCTGTTCGATAACACCTGGCGTACCTTCTTCGACTTTGGGCGTGAGCTGCAAAATGAGTACAGCTTTGGAGCGCCGAATGGACCGCTGGACTACTACCTGATCTACGGTCCGGAACCAAAGAAGGTCGTGCAGACATACGCGTGGCTCACCGGTCCTACGCCTCTGCCCCCACTGTGGTCCCTCGGTTTCCAGCAGTCGCGATACAGCTACTATCCGCAGGCCAAGGTGATGGAGATTGCGGATCGTTTGCGCGCGGATCATATTCCGGCGGATGCGCTCTACCTGGACATCGACTACCAGAAAGAGAATCGGCCGTTCACGGTCGACACCGTGAAATTTCCGGATTTCTCCGGGATGTTGAAGGAGCTTTCGGCAAAGCAATTCAAGGTGGTCGCGATTACGGATCTCCACATCGCGAAGCTGCCGAACTCGGGCTATGCCCCCTATGACTCGGGTACGGCGGGCGATCACTTTGTAAAGAATCCTGATGGATCGACGTATGTCGGCAAGGTATGGCCGGGAGACTCCGTTTTTCCGGACTTCACGCAGGCGGGTTCGCGTGCGTGGTGGGGGACGCTGTATGCCGATTTCGTAAAGCAGGGTGTGGTGGGCTTCTGGAATGACATGAATGAGCCGGCAGTCTTTGGGGTGCCAACGAAGACGATGCCGGATGATGTACAGCATCGGATTGATGAGCCCGGATTTGTGAAGCGAAAAGCGGGGCATCTTGAGATCCACAATGTCTACGGGATGGAGAACTCACGAGGGACGTACGAGGGTCTCCTGAAGCTACAACCAGATCTGCGACCATTTGTGCTGACGCGGGCGAGCTATGCGGGTGGGCAGAGGTATGCGGCTACGTGGACGGGTGATAACAGCTCGACCTGGAACCACTTGCGGCAGACGGTTCCGCAGATCATAAACCTGGGTCTAAGCGGATTCGGAATGACGGGCGCGGATGTGGGTGGATTCGCTGGGTCACCCTCACCGGAACTGCTGACCAAATGGCTCGAAATCGCGGCGTTTCAGCCGATCGATCGCGATCATGCCGCAAAGGGAACTCGCGATCATGAGCCATGGGTGGATGGGCCGGAGCAGGAGGCAATCCGGCGACACTTTATCGAGGAGCGTTACAAGCTGATGCCGTACCTGTACACGGCGGCTGAGGAGATGTCCCGGACAGGCGTGCCGATCATGCGGCCGTTGTTTCTAGAGTTTCCTCATGCGACGCAGGATGGGACGCCAATCGATCTTGAGGCAGGAGGGGGCGAGTTTCTGTTTGGGCGGGATCTGCTGATAGCGCCGAATCCTTCGCCGGAAGAGATTGCGCCGTACGAGATCGCGCTTCCACCAGGCGTCTGGTACGACTACTGGACCGGCGAGCGGCTGGACCGGAGGACGGTGGTTGGTCCACGCGATCTTGAGCAAAGAGATGCGGTACTGGCACTAAAGCCTTTGCTTCGAACGCCTAAACTTGAGGAACTGCCGGTGTATGTACGTGAAGGGGCGATCGTGCCAATGCAGCCACTGGTGCAGAGCACGGAAGAGCGGCCGAAGGGGCCGTTGACGATACGGGTGTACCCGGCAGCTTCGGCTCGGACTGAGTGCCTGGGACAAGTGTATGTTGATGATGGCAAAAGCTTTGCTTACAAAAATGGAGCGTTCGTGCGGGAAAGCTTTACGTGTTCCATGGCGCCTGATGGGTCGGTAACGGTGAACATGGGACCGCGGGAAGGAAGTTTCAAGCCGTGGTGGAGCGAAGTTCGTATTGAGGTGATTGGGTTTACAGGCGTGAAGGGCGAGGCGCACACGGTCAAGGGTCCGGCGAAGCTGGAACGGACGGATGCAGGTGGCGTATTTGCGGTGGTGCCGGACGATGGCAGGGGAGAACACGTCGTCTTCGAATAGAAGAACTCGCCTGTTTATTTTGTTGGAGATGCAGTGGGGGATTGACATTCCACAGAGCGGGTAGGCGAAGATAAGGCGAAGAAAGGTTTCGCCTTGAAGACGTCTTCTGCGGTTCGCAATGAGATCGAGGCGGCGCTTTCCCGGAGGTTGCCGGGGGCGCTTTCACCACAAATACGTGCGGAAAGAGTGCGGTTCCGGACGGGAATTCGTGGTGTGGATGTGGTCGCGTGTGGTGGTGTTCCTGCCGGTGCTATCACCGAAGTTGTAGGGACTGAAAGCTCGGGACGGACGACGCTGGCGGCCACGTTTGTGGCACGGCGTGCGGCCGAGGGACAGGTCTTTGCCTGGGTAGATGTGACAGACGCGCTGGACCCTGAGTCGATGGCGGCGTCGGGGGTGGATCTCGAGCGCATGCTATGGGTGCGGTGTGGAGCGAAGCGGGAGGCAGGCCAGGGCCAGGATGGGGATGCGAGATCTTCGGGGAGCAAAGCGAGTGGAGCGGCAATGCTCGATCGGACGATCTCTGCTCCGTCGCTGAGCGGAGGCTGCGGAAGTCCGCATCCGCGCAGTGAGGGCCGGGGCATGTCGGAGGCGATCGGCGGGCTGATGGGTGGGCTGGCCGCGGAGCTGATGCTGGGGGTGGCAGAGTCCAGGGGATCAACGAGGAGCCAGCCAGGCGGAAACCGGGCGTTGCTGCCGACCAAACGAAAGGACAAGTGGATCGGAACCCCAAGCGCTCCGAACCGGGTGGCCGATAAGTCGGAGTTTTCGTGGCGGTCGGAGCATCGGGAGGAGCAGGTGCCGACCGACCGGCTGCCTGCGCGTCGGGGGAAGCTGATCATGTCGCCGAAGTCGGGGACGTGGGAGCCGCGGTGTGCGGAGCCGCAGGAGCGGAGAGCTGTTGAGAGCCGAGACCGGGCCGGAGCTGGAGCAGAGGTGAAGATTGGCTCGGCTCCGGTGAATGCCATGACAGCGTCCCGATCATCGCGAGACACAGGGGCCGGGGGGCCGTGGAGCGCGATCGACCAGGCGCTGCGGGCGGTAGACATGCTGCTGCAGGCGGGCGGCTTTGGCGTGGTGGTGCTGGATCTAGGGGGCGTGCCGGCGGAGGCGGTGTGGCGGATACCAATGGCGACTTGGTTCCGGTTCCGGGCGGCGGCGGAGCGATCGCAGGCATGCCTGGTGCTGCTGACACAGTACCCGTGCGCGCGGAGCAGTGCGGAGCTGGTGCTCGAGATGGAGCCGGGCGAGATGCGGTCGGAGGGTCGGGTGATGACAGGCGTGGCCTATGGGGCGCGCGTGGGGCGGCAGAGGTTTGTAGCACTGGAGGCGGACAAGGTTGTTGCGATTCGAGGAAGCGAGAGGGGAGTTGGAGATGGGACAGATAAGCAGTTCGGGAGGCGAAAACCTCCGCAGCCAGAGAGAACGGGAACCTGGAGTGGAACAACGGCGTGGGCGCAGACGGGCGGGGTGGCAGATATGCGGGCGGCGGCAGGGCAGGCAGGGATGCGCGGGCGCGCGAGGAGGATGCGATGACCAAAGAACTGTATCTGTGCGTGCATGTGCCGGAGTTCCCGGCGCAGGCGCTGCTGCGGCTAAGGCCGGAGCTGAAGTCGAGTGCAGTGGCGGTGGTGGAAGGGACGGCACCGCTGGAGCGGGTGTGCAGTGTGAGCCGACGGGCGGCGCGAATGGGGGTTCGCGCCGGAATGACGAAAGCGGAGCTGGATAGCTTTGACGGTTTGGTAGTGCTACGTCGCTCGGGAGAGGAGGAGCGGGCGGCGAAGGCCGTGGTGATGGAGGTGGCGGGGGCGTTTACGCCGCGGGTAGAGGACCACACAGCAGGGCCGCATGCGACGGAGGGAGCATGCGTGGTGGTGTTGGACGGCAGCGGGATGGATCGATTGTTTGGGCCGGTGGAGCGGCTGGCGAGACGGCTTCTACGGACGTTGCGGGAACTGGGGTTGATCGCTCGGGTGGGTGTTAGCGGCAATCTGCTGACGTCGGTGGTGGTCGCTCGTACCCTGGCGGCGCCGGAGCGTGGGGGGGCTGTGTGCGTGATTGCACGGGGCAAAGAGGCAGCAGAGCTGGCGGCACTGCCCGTGGGAGTGCTGCAGCCGACGGAGGTGCAGGCAGAGACGTTTGCGACGTGGGGTCTGCGAACAGTGGGTGAGCTTGCCGCGCTGGACGAGGTGGATCTTGTGGTGCGCATGGGGCAGGAGGGTGGTCGGCTATGGCGCATGGCGCAGGGACGTGCGGAGCACCTGATGGTGCCGGTGGAGGCGGGGCTGCGGCTGGAGGAGGTGGTGGAGTTTGACGCGCCGGTGGATGGGATGGAGTCACTGATGTTTGTGCTCGGGCCGATGCTGGACCAGTTGATTGCGCGTGCGGGAAACCGGGCTTTGGAGCTGGCAAGCGTTCGTCTGGAGATGGGGCTGGATACACATGGTGGAGGCGAGGAAGGCGATGGCGGTAGCGGATGCGGAGGGGAGTATGTGCGCTTAGTGAAGCCCGCGCTTCCAGTGGCGGATCGCATCTTGTTGCTGAAGCTGTTGCATTTAGATATGGAAGCGCATCCGCCGAGTACGGGTGTGGTCCGGCTGCGAGTGACGGCGGAGGCGGGCGGGCGGAGCAAGGTGCAGACTGGGCTGTTTACACCGCCGATGCCCGAGGCGGGACGCTTGGAGGTGACACTCGCGCGGCTTGCGGGGCTGGTGGGCGAAGGCCGGGTGGGCCGGGCGAGGCTGCTGGACTCGCATGCGCCGGAGAGCTTTGCGATGGAGAAGTTTTGTCTGCCCACAGCGGTCGAGATGCAAAGGTCTGGACGCGGTCGAACTCGACGTGACCGGGCGGCGTGGCAGATGGGGGAGATGGAACGGCGACGTGCGGCGCGAGAGGAGATGGTGCGAGAGAAGGCGCCGGCTTCAGCAGGGAAGACAGAGGCTACGGCGGAAGCAAAGGCATTGATCGCTGTACGTGAGATGAAGGTGGGGTTAGAGCCTGCACAGGGAGGTGCGAAGAGCAATGTGCTCAGCATCTCAAGTGCGCATGCGGCGGGTACTTCGGCACGGGCGGAACAGACGAGTACGGCTGAGACCGAAGATGTTGAGAGTTGGGTTGGCGAGGAGGGAATGCCGCGGTGCGCGGTTGCTGTGCGGAGGATGCGGCCGCCGGTGCCGATCCGATGGAAGGGTAACGAAGAGTCCGCGTTCTGGATGCAGGGTGTGTTGTATGACGTGCGGGAGCGGTATGGTCCGTGGCGGCGGAGCGGCGCGTGGTGGACGGGTGCGGTTTGGTCGCGGGAGGAGTGGGATGTCTCGGTAGAGGCCGGCGGAATGCGGATCCTGTGCGTGCTTACGCATGATTTGTTACGAGATCGGTGGCATATGGACGCGGTGTATGACTAGGGCTCTGGATGTGGATTCCGGATACGTCGAGCTCCATGCAGCGAGTGGGTTCAGCTTTCTCGAAGGAGCGTCGCTGCCAGAGGCTTTGGCAAAGGCGGCGTATGAGCGCGGTATGCCGGCCATGGCGCTGCTCGATCGAAATGGGGTATACGGCGCGGCACGGTTTCATACGTCTACGAAGGCGAATGGGATGCGTGCGCTGGTGGGAGCTGAGGTCTCATTGGAAGGGTTGGGTGCACGGTTGCAGCCGCCAGCGTGGGTTCCGCATGGGCATGTCCCGGAGCCGCCGCGGGTGCCGGTGCTGTGCTGCTCGCGGGTGGGATATCAGAACCTTACGCAGATGATTACGCGGTACAAGATGCGGATGGTTGGGAAGGGTGAGGGCGCGGCGACGATCGAGGACTTGCGTGAGTTTTCGGGTGGCCTGATAGCGCTGACGGGCGGAGATGAGGGGGTGTTGGCGGCGGCATTGGCGGCAGGTGGGGAGGCTGCGGCGCGCGATGCTGTCGAGGAGATGATGCGGGTGTTTGGGCGGGGCAATGTGTATGTGGAGCTGCAGCGGCACGGGGAGCGCACTGAGGAGTGGAGGAACCAGGCGGCGATGCGGATTGCGGAGAGCCTCGGCCTTCCTGTGGTGGCGACGAACGGGGTTCGTTACGCGACGCAGTATGAGCGCGAGGTGCTGGATGTGATGACGGCTGTGAAGAACGGGTGTGATCTGGAGCGCGCGGGCCGGCTGCTGTGCGCGAACTCTCTGCGGCACGTGCGTGGAGCTCGAACGATGCGGGCGCTGTTCCGCGATATACCAGAGGCTGTAGAGAACACGGTTCTGTTGGCGGAGCGGCTCGAGTTCGAGATGAAAGATCTTGGATACAAGTTCCCGGAGTACGCGGTTCCGGATGGCGAGACGATGGATAGTTTTCTGCGGAAGCGGGTGGATGAGGGAGTTCGCAGCCGGTATGCGGTGGGGGAGAAGTTTGCTCTGAGGGAGAAGGCGTTCGCGCAGGCGGAAAAGGAACTCGCCTTAATCGAGAAGCTGGGATTCGCGGGATACTTCCTGATCGTGTGGGACATTATTTGTTACTGCAAAAGGCACAATATTTTGATTCAGGGACGGGGCAGCGCGGCGAATTCGGTGGTGTGTTACGCGCTCGAGATCACAGCGGTGGATCCGATTGGGATGGAACTCTTGTTTGAGCGGTTTCTGAACGAGAACCGGGACGAGTGGCCGGATGTGGACCTGGATCTGCCGTCGGGTGATAAGCGCGAGCAGGCGATCCAGTATGTGTATCAGCGGTATGGCGAGCTGGGCGCGGCGATGACCGCGAACGTTATCACGTATCGCGGGAAGAGCGCGGCGCGAGAGGTGGGGAAGGCGTTGGGGTTCGATGAGGAGACGCTGGGGCGGTTGAGTGGGCTGATCGGGCAGTGGGAGTGGCGGAAAAAGGACGAGACGCTGAAGGACAATTTCAAGCATGCGGGGTTCGATCTCGAGCATCGGCGCATTGCGAAGTATGTAGAGCTGTGCGAGCGGGTTCAGGATCTGCCGCGGCACCTGGGGCAGCATTCGGGCGGGATGGTGATCTGTGAGGGGCATCTGAACAAGGTTGTTCCGCTCGAGCGGACGTCCATGGTGGGCCGGACGGTGGTGCAGTGGGACAAGGAAGACTGCGCCGACATGGGGATGGTGAAGGTGGACCTCCTGGGTCTTGGGATGATGGCGGTGATCAAGGATTGCCTGGAGTTGATTCCACGTCACTACGGGGATGAGGTGGATCTGGCGAGGCTGCCGGAGGGCGACACCGAGGTGTACAGCACGTTGTGCCGAGCGGATACGGTAGGGATGTTCCAGGTGGAGAGCCGGGCGCAGATGGCGAGTATTCCGCGCAATCAGCCGAAAAAGTTCTATGACCTCGTGGTCCAGGTGGCGATCATCCGGCCGGGACCAATCGTGGGGAAGATGATGCATCCGTATATGCGACGACGACAGAAGAGGGAGGAGGTGACCTATCCCGTTGAGGCGCTAAGGCCGGTGCTGGAGCGAACGCTGGGTGTGCCGTTGTTCCAGGAACAGTTGCTGCGGATGGCGATGATCGTTGGGAACTTTACGGGGACGGAGGCGGATGAGCTGCGAAAGGCTGTGGGCATGCGGCGCAGCGTGGAGCGGATGACGGCGCTGATGGAGAAGCTGCGGAAGGGGATGGTGGAGAACGGGATTGCGCCGGAGACGCAAGAGGTGATCGTCGGCAGCATTCAGTCGTTTGCGTTGTACGGGTTTCCGGAAAGCCATGCGGCGAGCTTTGCGTTGCTGGTGTATGCGTCGGCGTACTTCAAAGTGAAGTACCTGGCGGCATTTACGTGCGCGATGCTGAACAACCAGCCGATGGGGTTTTACATGCCAGCGGTGCTGGTGAAGGATGCCCAGAGGCATGGGCTCCGGGTGCGGCCGGTCGATGTCCTCCGGTCGCGATGGGAGTGCGAAGTTGTCCAGGAGGCGGGCGACGAGATGACGCTGCGGCTGGGGCTGATGTATGCCAGGGGAATGCGGCAGGGAACGGCGGAGGCGCTGGTGCGGGAGCGCGAAAGGGGTGGGGCGTTCCGGGATGTGGAGGACTTGGAGAGGCGGGTGCCGGATATGAACCGGAGGGAGATGGCGCAGATGGCGCGGATCGGTGCGCTGAACTCGCTCGGTGACGTCCGCCACAGGCGCGATGCGGTGTGGCAGGTGGAACAGGCGGTGCGTCCGGTGGGTCCACTGCTGAAGGGGACAGGCGCGCATGCTGGCGCATCGCCGCTTCGGCAGATGTCGACCGAAGAGCGGCTGGTCGCCGACTATGCAGGGACGGGGCTGACGGTGGGACCGCACCCGATGGCCTATCGCCGTGCGGAGTTGCGATCACGCGGGATCTTGTCGGCGGGTGAATTGCAAGGCGAGCGGGATGGGGCATGGGTGCGCGCGGCTGGGTGCGTGATTGCGCGGCAAAGGCCGGGAACGGCACTGGGATTCATCTTTCTTTCGATGGAGGATGAGACAGGGATTGCAAACGTGGTGATCCATCCGAACCTCTACGAGCGGGACCGTGTCACTGTGACGCGAGGAAAGTTTCTGCTGGTGGAAGGCAAGCTCCAGAACTCCGATACGGTGGTGCATGTGAAGGCGGAACGGGTAGAGGTGCTGACCATGGACAGCATGCAGACGATCGAGGTCCGATCCCATGACTTCCACTAGACCGCCAGCCGGCAATGCCTGCATATTGCAGGCCATGTGCTGTCGACTTACCTCAGCGGCCGTTGAGATTCATCTGTTATCCATTGCAAATAACGAGCACTCGACCGGTGGATGTTGCGACCTAAATCGCCAAGTGCTGTCCTGCTCGTGCTGTTTGCCGATCCAGCTATAACGAGCGTAGATTAGCCGGGCTTTCAACAAAGGGGAACCCGAATGCCTATCGCTCACCTATCCCGCCGACATCTCTTTGGCCTTGCTTCAGCGGCCTCAGCGACTGCCGCTTTTCCATCGCTGCTGTTTGCTGCTCCGAAGCAGACCGAGGACGCAGAGCTGGATGTACCGAATGTCGCGTCGTCACCGGCTCGCGCGATTGAACGTGCCTTTGCCTTTCAGGATTTCATGATGGATGCGTACGCGACGGGGTCGACCGTACGTTTGACGCAGAGCTACAGCGACGAGGCGCTGCGGTCGACGGCCTTCACATATGACAATGCCGTTTCCATCCAAGCGTATCTGGCGAGCGGGCGGGGCGAAGCGCTGGAGCGCGCGGAGGTGCTTGGAGAGGGGCTGCTGTATGCGCAGGCCCATAACTTTCCATTCAACGATGGGCGCTTCGCGCAGGGGTACTTTGTGAGCACGCCGACCTCAGACGGAGCCTACGTCCAGCCTGCCGCCGCTCCGTTCTACTTTTATACAAGTGCCGTGGGCGACCAGGCTTGGGCTGGGATGGCGTTGGCGCAGTTGTACTCGCGCACGCATAAGAGGAAGTACCTCCGGGGGGCGCTGCTGGTCGCAAACTGGATTGTCACCAATACCTACAACACGCAGGGCGCTGGCGGCTACAGCTTCGGGACGACCATCAATCAGTTCAACGTCTCAGTGCCATCGACGAACGGGAAGTCGACGGAGCACAACATCGATACCTATGCGTTCTTCAGGATGCTCACGGAGCTCACCGGGGATGGAAGTGCGGTCAACGGGATGACATGGTCGGCGCTGGCCGAGCATGCGCTCGCCTTTGTGGCCGCGATGTATAACCCAGCGGGACCGTACTTTTACACGGGTACGCTGGGCGACCAGGTAACGATTAACCCCTATCCGATCCCGGAGGATTGCCAGACGTGGTCTTACCTGGCGACCTTGAAGGCGAGCTGGCGCGAGACAATCGATTGGGCGCTGACCAACCTCCGGACGACCGATACGGCCTCGGCGCCGCACTCAAGCCTGACGGGAAGCGAGAGGATCACGGGATTGGTATTCGATACAGCGAGCCTGACGACCACGACTGCCGATCCGCATGCGGTGTGGCTGGAAGGTACGGCGCATGCGCTGGACGCGCTGGTGACACGAGTCTTACGAGGTGGCGAGAACATTGGCGACCTGTTCTCGGACCTGAAGCGGGCGGAGCAGCTGCTAGGACAGCTTGAGCGGGCGCAGGCGTTGCTGGGTGCGGACAAGACGGTGGGTGGAAAGCCGATCCCGCAGGGTTTGGGTCTACTCGCCGCAACCAGCATTATGGATACGGGCTTCGGGTACACCTACGGGCCATCGCTGCATATTGGAGCAACGGGGTGGTTCCTATTGGCAGCCCAGGCCGCAAACCCATTTCAGCTCGGATACCGTGTCACGCCATAGCGAAGTACGCGCGGGACGGGCGACGTGCCCGCTCCGCGCTCGCTTACTTCTCAACGCCCGAGCCGGGTGTGGTGTTGCTGTCTTCCGGGGCAGAGGGGTTGATGTGCCCGGAGCTGTTCTCGGGAGTTCCGGAGCGGACTCCAGTCTGTCCAGGACCGGCCGTGGAGGGGTTGCCACCGTTATAACCGGAGGGCTGCACGGCAGCCTGTCCGGGGGAGGGGGCTGGATCCGTACCCTGATTTTCGAGCTTTTCCTTGTCGGCTGGCATGATGCTCCTTTGCTGGAGTAGGAGCCCCGGCGGGACCGGGCAGTTGCCTCCATTCGTCAAGGGTGCTGAAAGTCCGCTAAACTGTTCTTTATTCCGGCTGGGGCATAACTGCAAGTAGCCGCCTGGACGGGCGTATGCGCGAGGATGGGAATTCTGCCGGAGTGAGATCACCACACCTGACAACTTACGTCGACCGAGCGACTCGGCTGCTGATCGTCCCTGCGATCTTCCTGACACTCCTGACCATGTCTTCGGCCTCTCGTTTGGAGGCGCAAGCACCGGTGTTAGCGCCAGGTGTGCCGACCATGAGTGCACCGGCGAGCACACCAACTGCCCCGGCGGCTGCGGGACAGAAGGCGGCGGCCCCCACGACGTCTACGGCAGAGACGCAGGATAGCGCAACAGCTCGCGGACGCGCCCAGGAGGCTCAGCAGAGCCTAAGCCTGGCCGAGCAGTCGCAGGCGATACCCGATCAGCCCACAGAGTTTCAGCAGTTAGTGCGTGAGACGACGGGGCAGCTGGTGCCGATCTTTGGCGCATCGCTGTTTTCCCGTGTGCCGTCGACCTTTGCTCCTGTCGATGATGTCCCGGTGACGCCCGACTACGTAATTGGACCGGGTGACCAGCTGCGGGTGCAGGTCTGGGGCCAGATCAATCAGCAGGGCACCTTTGTAGTCGACCGGACAGGGTCGATATCCATGCAGGATGTGGGGACGATTCACGTTGGCGGCCTCCGCTTTTCAGAAGTGACGAATTTCCTGCGGGCGCAGCTTGGACGTGTGTATCGCAACTTCGACCTCAACGTGAACATGGGGCAGCTTCGGTCGATCCAGGTGTTTGTTGTGGGGCAGGCGCGGCGGCCAGGAAGCTACACGATCGGGTCGCTGAGCACGCTTCTGAATGCACTGTTTGCTTCGGGAGGACCCACGCCTGAGGGCAGCGTTCGTGATATCCAGGTGCGTCGCGGAAGCCAGGTGGTGACGCACTTCGACCTGTACGACCTCCTGCTTCGGGGGGACAAGTCAAAGGACATCTCCCTCCAGCCCGGGGATGTGATCTTTATCCCGACGGTGGGCCCGGAGGTCGCGCTTCTGGGGAGCGTGAATACCCCTGGGATCTACGAGCTGCGGGGCGAGACAAGGATCGACCAGCTGCTGGAGCTTGGCGGCGGGCGCACCAGCGTTGCCGCCGGGACAACAGTTCGGGTGGAGCGGATCTACGAGCACATTGTCCGAACGGTGCTCGATGTCGATCTGGCCAAAACGCCCGACACGCCACTTCAAAACGGCGATGTGGTCTCCGTGACCGCAATCACGGACCGATTCAAAGATGCGGTGACGCTTAGGGGCAATGTAGCGAATCCGGGACGCTACGTTTGGCGTCCGGGGATGCACGTAAGTGATCTGATCCCGAACAAGGATGCGCTGGTCACGCGGAACTACTGGCGAAAGCGAAACGAGCTGGGTCGAATGGAGCTGGAGTACGCCCCAACGATAAGGCCTGAGAACGAGGGATCGCTGCAGGTCCAAAGCAGGGATACCGGCATTACGCCGTCGCAGGGAACGAGTCAGGGCGCCAACACCGCCCAGAACGCCAACCGCGCGGCCCAGAGCGCAACCGGCACCACCCAGGGTGGAACCGGCACAAATCAGGGGGGGAACGGCACAGGTCAGCCTGTGAATGGTGCCGTGCAGCGCGGTTCAGCGTCGCAGACCGGCGCGGGTTCCGTCGGAGTGGCGCTCACGGGCAACAACGGTGTGTTCAGCGCAAAGAACGACGTGGTGCTGAGCGCGCCGGACATCGATTGGAGCTATGCGGTCATCGAGCGTCAGAGCCCGGTCGACCTGACGACGTCGCTGCTGCCGTTCAATCTTGGCAAGCTGGTGCTTAATGGAGATCAGTCACAGAATTTGGAGCTGCTGTCGGGCGACGTAGTGACGATCTTCTCTACGGCAGATGTCCGGGTGCCAACGACGCAGCAGACCCGCTTCGTCCGGTTAGAAGGTGAGTTCAACAGCTCCGGAGTGTACAGTGTGCAGCCGGGAGAGACGCTGCGGCACCTGCTGGTGCGAGCCGGAGGCTTCACCCCGGAAGCGTATCTGTATGGCTCAGAGTTCACCAGGGAGTCTACCCGGCGCGTGGAGCGACAGCGGCTGAACGAGTACGCCGACCAGCTCGAGGCTCAGGTCTCGGCGGCGACGGCTCCGGGTTCGGCTGTGACGGATCTCGACACCGCGGCCGGCGCGGCGACGGAAGGACAGGCGAGGTCGGCCATATCGAGGCTGCGCAGGCGAGAGCCCGTGGGAAGGATCGTGCTGGATCTCCGGCCGGATAGCCAGGGTGTCGACAGCGTGCCGGACCTGGCACTGGAAGATGGCGACCGCTTTGTGGTGCCGCGCGTGCCATCTAACGTAAATGTCGAGGGGCAGGTTTATAGCGCTAACGCATTTGTGTACCGGCCACACCGGCGCGTAATCGATTATCTACGGCAGGCCGGTGGGCCGGATCGACAGGCAGATCGGAGACGGGCCTTTGTGCTCCGGGCTGACGGATCTGTGGTGAGCCGGCAGTATGGCCACGGCAATTTCGAGCACGTACAGCTGTATCCGGGCGACACGCTCGTAGTGCCTCCAACGCTGAACAAGCGCTCGGTATTGCGTACGGTTGTGGATGCGGCAACGATTGTGGGTCAGCTGGGATTCGCCATCGCGGCCTTGAATCTGTTGATCTGAAGACGGGAGTCGACGTGGCAGGAGTTGCTCGAGAGCCGGTGCAAGGGTACGAGGAGGACAGCATCAACGTCCTTGATCTCCTGGTGCGCTTTGCCGCGAAGTGGCGCACATTTCTGATCACAACGCTGCTCAGCATCGCGATCGGCGCTGTGATGATCTACAGGATCAAGCCGCTGTTCGAGTCCAACGTATCCATCCTGCCGAGCACGGCTGGCGAGGAGACCACCAATCTTTCGTCGCTGTTCGGCGGGCATCGCTCCGGTGACGTCTATGTCGGTCTGCTCCGCAGCCGCGCGGTGGTCGATGATGTGATCCGCCGCATGGATCTCCGCACGGTTTACGGGATTCCAAGCCAGGACGCGACGCGGGGCAAGTTGCTGCAAAACACGAAGATCTTCGTGGGCCCTGACTCAATCTTGGTATTGATCGTCCGTGACGCCGACGCGGCGATGGCAACAAAGATTGCGAACGCGTATCTGGATGCCTTGGCCGACCAGCAGATTGCGATGGCGGCATCGCAATCCGAGCAGAAGCGGCAGTTCTTCGCCAACCAGCTGGAACACGAGAAGGATGCCCTGACCAAGGCCGAAGATGAGCTGCGTAAGCTACAGGAGTCGCTGGGTATCGTGCAGATGCAGCAGCAGACCACGATCGGGATCTCATCCATCGCCGATCTCCGCGCGCAGATTACCTCAGCGCAGGTTCGTCTTGCAGCTCTCCTGCTGAGCGAGACCGAGCAGAACCCGGAGGTCAAAGGTGTGCGCACGCAGATTGCCCAGCTACAAGCTGAAGAGCGCAGGCTTTCGGCAGGCAAGACCGACGCTACCGTGGGAGCGGCCATGCCATCCGGGCGCATGCCGGCTGCGAACCTCGAGTACGCGCGAAAGGAACGCGAGGTGCAGTACCACACGGCGCTGTTTGGGTCGCTCGCACACGACCTCGAGAACGCGAGGCTGAGCGAGGCCGCGGCGGGACGGACATTTCAGGTGGTGGATCGCGCGGCCGAACCCGAGTTTCGGGCGTGGCCCGATCGCCACATGCTGCTGATGCTGACATACGCGATCAGCATCTTTCTTGGCCTGGTCGCAGTTGCACTGGAACTGCTGGTCCAAAGAGTTCTGCACGATCCTGAAAATCGCGCCCAGCTCCGTGCGTTGCGTGAGCAGTTCCGCACGGTGCGTTGAGATGAAGGCCAGCGTCGCGCAAGCATCACAGGTCTACGACCGACACCGATGGCTGAACGGCCTGGTTGTCTTGCTCGTCATCTTTCTGGTCCTGTTTCCCAAGGGAGGAGTGAAGGTCGGGGACACGCCGATCACGTGGGGCTATCTGTTGCTGGGACTTTCTGTTCCGCCGGCGTTGCTCTTTCGCATGGCATCGTTGCCCTTGGTGATCCGGCCAAGTGCTCTGGTTGCGTTCGCCGCGGCCATCCCGTTTCAGATCTTGATGCTGTATTCGATTCGCGCAAACGGCTACATCGGTGCCGGAATACTGTTTAGCAACTTGAGTGGCTTCTTCCTGTTTCCCTTTCTGTTCCTGTTGGTCTATCCGGCGTTTCTGCCGGCCATCGACCCGGAGCGCTTCCTCCGGTGGCTTCGATTCTGCATTCTTGCGGCAGCCATCTGGGGCATCTTCCTTTTTCTCTGGCGGCCGCTGTTCGGGTACTACATCGAGATCCCGCTATTGACCGTAAACCTTGGCGACTATGGACAGCTGGAAGCTACCAAGCACATCGATCGTGGCGCATTCTTCAAGCTGATCTCGACCTACAACAACGGAAATGTTTACGGTGTGGCGACGCTGATCTTGTTTCCGCTGTACAAGGTCATCGAACCGTCACGCTGGAAGAGAAACACGATCCGTTTTGCGCTGGTGCTGACGTTGTCGCGTACGGTGTGGCTCGGGTTGGTCATCGAGCAACTGCTCTCCGCATTTGTAAGCCTCCCACCGATGATCGCGGCTCTGCCTCGCATCTATACCGGGTTGGCGCTCCGGCGGTTCGGGGCACTGTTGCTCACCGTGGGTGTGGTGTTTGTCGGATTTCTCTTCAGCGTTCAGTCGCTCTCTTTTCTGACGGATCGTTCTCTCGGGGGAAGAGAGGCGCAGTTCGCCGCGTTTTCGCATCCGCCCCTCCTGCCGGGAGTTCCGATGAGCGGGTTCGCGGAGGTGATGTACAGCTCTGCCCTGCTGCTATTTGGATTTACGGGATTGTTGGCGATTGTCCTCCTTTTCCTCTCTCCGGCGCTGCTCGTTCTCCTGTTTCCCAAGCTGGTGAAGTCTCCGACAAACCGGGCTGCGGCCAAGGGTCTGCTCCTCTACTCCATTGTTGCCGGGGCGGACGGCGCAACAAACCTTATCCCAGTGCTGGTCTTCTACTGGTTCATGTACATGGTCTTTCTGTATGGGCTCCCGGGCGAGCAGCGCGGTGGTGTGCTCGCCCGATGGCAATGGGAGCGAAACGACGGTGGTGGGACAAAGAGCCCGGAGCAGGTTGCCATCTATGGGTAGATTCGAAGATCGACCCGCCATTTCGGCTGCTCTAACAGAGCGTCCGTCGGACTCGCCGGACCGAGCCGGCAACAGGCGAGTGGATACGCGCATTCTGCTGACGGGAGCCGGTGGGCAGGTCGGACGGGAGTTGCAGCTAGCTCTCGCTCCGCTTGGCGAGTTGGTCGCACCCACACGAGGGGAGCTCGATCTCTCTGATATGGCCTCGGTTCGGGAGATCGTACGGAAAGTCCGGCCACGATGGATCATCAACTCGGCGGCATATACGGCGGTCGATAAGGCGGAAAGCGAGCCGGAGCTGGCACTCTCAGTCAATGCAGAGGCTGTAGCCGCGATGGCCGGGGAGGCGAAGATGATCGGAGCTGCGCTTGTGCATCTCTCGACCGACTACGTCTTCGACGGGACCAAGTCCGCGCCGTACATCGAGAGCGACCCGACGGGGCCGCTGGGGGTGTACGGGGACACGAAGCTGAAGGGGGAACAGATGCTCGCGGCGAGCGGCGCGGGATACGCGATCTTTCGAACCAGCTGGGTCTATGGCGCGACAGGCAAGAACTTTCTGCTCACGATTCTTCGGCTGGCACGCGAACGGGAACAGCTGAACATAGTTGCGGACCAGCACGGATCTCCGACTTGGAGTCGTGACATCGCGGCAATGGTAGCGGAGTTCATGCGCCAATGTGAGGCGCGGTCAGGCGGCGGAGAGGTCGCTGAGACAGTTCGGGAAGTGGGCGGACTCTTTCACGCCTCGGGCGCCGGTGAGACCACGTGGTTTGAGTTTGCGACAGAGATTGTGACTGCAGCGATCAGGCGCGAGCCCGCTACACGATTCGCCGAGATCAGGCCGATCTCGACCGCGGAGTTTCCCACTCCGGCCAAGCGCCCAGCCAACTCGAGATTATGCTGCGAGCGGCTTGAAGAGAAGCTCGGGTGGAAGATGATGCACTGGCGGGAGTCGCTCGAAAAGGTGATGGCGGAGCTTTGATGCAGCACCTCGAGAACGGCGTTGTTGAATGATCAACGGGAGCAATGCGCCGCTGCCCGTGACCGTACCGGAGGCGAGAGACGCGGACCCGATGGTCGCGTGCGTGCTGGTCACCTGGAACAACTGGGCTTACACGGACCGCTGCCTCGCTGCATTGCTGCAGCAAAGCTACGCGCAGATGTTCGTGATTGTCGTTGACAACGGCTCGACTGACAGGACACTTGATGAGCTGCGATCGAGATACGCCTCGGTGTTGCTCATTGAGAACGGGTCGAACCAGGGGTTTGCAAGGGCGTGCAATGCCGGTGCACGGGCTGCATTCGATCGCGGAGCTGAGCTGGTCTGGTTCCTGAATAACGACACCGAAGCACCGCCAGAAACGCTCAGGCGGCTCGTAGAAGAGGCGGACAAAGATCCGCGTCTCGGCGTCATCGGCGCAGTCCTGCTCTACATGCACAAACCGCATCAAGTGCAGGCGTGGGGCGGCGGATGGATTGACCTCTGGTCGGGATACAACCGCCATTTCACCGGCCGGAGCCGGCTAGGTCCAGGCTCTTACGTCACCTTCGCGAGCGCGCTTGTCAGACGACAGACCTTTCAGGAGCTTCGAGGACTCTGGGAGGAGATCTTCATGTATTTCGAAGACTCGGACTTCAGCTTGCGCGCAACACGCGCCGGATGGGGGCTGGCCGTGGCGGAGAATACGGCCATTCTCCATGTGGAGAGCGGAAGCAGACCGCAAGGAGAGCGTCGAAGTCCCCAGGCGCAGCGAATCGAGACACGGTCGGGAGTTCTGTTTCTCCGGCGTCACGGTCCCATTCCCCTGCTCTCAGTGGCGATCTTCCTTCTGCTTCGCCTCGGAAACCGAATCGTGCAAAGGGACTGGGCTGCTCTGCCGGCCGTGCTCGCGGGTGCCCGCAACGGTTGGCGGGTGCCTCATGCACTGGTACGCAAGGATGCGTGAGCTGGAGCGGATATCGTAGTCTCAGGTCTGCCATGTCGCGCGTGTTGATCGTCAAACTCGGTGCAATCGGCGACGTGATCATGGCGATACCGGCGGTCCATGAGCTATTTCGCAACGGCCATGAGATCGACTGGATCTGCGGGAAACAGGTCCTTCCGCTGCTCGAACGTTACTCCTGGATACGTCCGATTGCGGTGGACGAGAAGCTGCTGTTCGGCGGATCCGCAGGGCAAAGATGCCGGCAGTTGTTTCGGGTATGGAGCGCTGTCGGCGGCCAGCGGTATGAGCTCTGTGCGACGCTTTACTACGACGCGCGATATCGGATCCTGAGCCTGCCTGTTCGTGCCAGGCGAAGGCTACTGTTGTCGCACACTGACCGCTCGCGACGGCTCCTCCCCGGGCGGCACCACACGGACGAATACCTGCGCGTTTTGCTCGGCAAGAACACAGGTCCGGAGGCAGTTCGGCTCGCCCCTGTGCGACCGGACTCTCTTCCTCCCGGCACTCTGGGTCGTGTGGACGGCCGTGCGCGTGTTGCCCTGGTTCCCGGAGGAGCGCGCAACCTTGTGCGCGATGACGCGCTGCGCCGATGGCCGATCGACAGCTATCTTGCCGTCGCTCGCGCACTGATTCGCCGAGACGTGAGTGTGGCGCTGATCGGTGGACCGGATGACCGTTGGGCTGCGGACGCCTTTGCGGGACTTGATGTCACGGACATGATCGGCCGGCTTTCACTAGTCGAAACTTTGGCATGGCTGGACGCGAGTGAGGTAGTCGTAACGCATGACACGGGACCACTTCATCTCGCGGGGCTGACGCGAGCGGGCATAGTGAGTATCTTCGGTCCGACGGATCCCTGGGGCCGCCTTCCGCAGAGAGCAGGCACCGTTGCGATATGGGGTGGCGAAGGATTCGCGTGCCGTCCTTGCTACGACGGACACGGCTATGCGCAATGCAGCGACAACCTGTGCGTGCAGCAGGTCACACCGGACATGGTCATTGCAGAGGTGGAGCGGTTGATCGAGAATCGGCGCAACGGAGCAGAGGAGCCGCCGCGCGTTGTAACGCCTAGAAGCACCGTGTCAGCGGGGCTCCTCTTCTCAGGAACGAGGCAGGGATGAAGCGCGCGATGTTTCTGGATCGTGACGGCGTGGTGAACGAAGAGATAGGGTACCTTTCGCGCGTCGAAGACGTCCGGTTTGTGCCCGGCCTATCTTCGCTGTGTCGAACGGCGATGCACTTGGGGTATGCCATCGTCGTGGTTACAAACCAATCGGGCATCGCGCGAGGGCTGTACAGCGAGGACGAGTTTCAGAGCCTCATGATGTGGATGCGTGCCGAGCTGGAGAACGAGGGCGTGAGGTTCGATGCGGTCTACCACTGCCCTTACCATCCGGTACACGGTGTCGGCGAGTACAGGCGGGAGCACGAGGACAGAAAGCCGGGTCCAGGGATGCTTCTGCGAGCGCAACGCGAGCTCGGGGTAAACCTAAGCGAGAGCGTGATGGTGGGGGACCGCTGCAGCGATATCGCCGCGGCGAATGCAGCGGGCCTCCGGCAAGCCTTTCTGCTGTACGGAGTGGAGGAGGGTGATTGCGCTGGCGCTTGCATCAAGGTGAATCGTCTAGAGCAGGTAGAAGGGTGGCTTCGTGAGAACACGGAGAGCGATTCACACTAGCCTCAAGGCTCGCCTTCCTTGCTCCGTAATCAGCTAGGGATGGGGAGCTCTGCAGATGCGAAGGAGCTGGCGCTTGCATCCTTTGCGCTGACGGAAGGCTCTAGCCCATCGAGCTGGCCGAGCGGCCACTCAATAGCGAGGTCCGGGTCGTCCCACCGAATGGAGCGCTCGCCCGCCGGGAAGTAAAGATCCGTCGTTTTGTACAGGACCTCCGCGCTCTCGGAGAGCACTAGAAATCCATGTCCGAAGCCTTCAGGGATCCAGAGCAGCTCGAGCTCGCCGCGGTCGTTAAAGGGCTTCAAGTGAAAGCCGGCCCACCTGCCGAACTCAGCTGAGTCGCGGCGAAGGTCGACTGCCACGTCCCAGATATGTCCGGAAAGGACGCGGACAAGCTTGCCCTGGGGTTTCCCGAGTTGGTAGTGGAGGCCGCGTAAAACTCCTCTGCGCGACATGGATTGATTGTCCTGCACGAAGTGGTCCGGGAGGCCGGCGGCAGCAAATACAGAGCTGTTGAAGACCTCGGCGAACCAGCCACGGGTGTCGCCAAAGCGTGCAGGTTGAACGAGTTTAACGTCACGCAAAGGTGTTTCAGCGATTCGCATCTACTCAGTTTAGCGTTTTCAACATCCAACACAGCAGGCGTGGCGATTAAGGAACTGGAGGTACAACCAGCTTTGCCGGTTTCTATGAAGTCTGTAGACTGGAAGCACTTCGCAGCATTCAAAGGTGATCAATGCCGGTCACCTCGCTCCTGCGGTCGATCTGCTCAACAAGCCTTCTCTCATCGAAACGAGCCTCCTCCCCGAGAGGCGAAAGAGCATTCGACAAAGCGGGAGATACGCGTGCACGACTCAGGTAAGCCGCTGGCAACCCAGAACGTCCAACAGAAACCACTGTACGTAGAGATCGGCGCGGTCGGCACGTCAAGGCACGCGCAGACACGGGACCGCTATGCAGGGTGAATATCAATCTTCCCAGCCGCAGACTGCGGTGATCGACGATTCCTATTCCTATTTTGAAAGCTCAGAAAGACAAAAGAGGAAGAGCCCTGAGGCTCAGACTGCTGCCGCGTATACCTTTCGGTACCGGGTACTGAAGCGCATCTTCGACATCCTTCTGGTTCTTGTTTCGCTTCCTGTGCTTCTGCCGCTGCTGGCCGTGATCTCTGCACTCGTTGTGCTTAGTTCGCGAGGCCCGGTCTTCTACTCGCATCGCCGGATCCGCCAGAGCGGGGTCTTCTTCTCGATGTGGAAGTTCCGGACCATGTGCGACAACTCGGCCGAGGTGCTCGAGGATTACCTGAGATGTCATCCAGAGGCGCGCGCCGAGTGGAGTCGAACCCACAAACTTAAGCGGGATCCACGCATCACGTCGGTCGGGCGCCTTCTTCGTCGCTACAGCATGGACGAACTGCCGCAGGTGTGGAATGTCGTTCGGGGACAGATGACGTTGGTCGGGACCACGGCCGATCGTGGCTGCGGAAGTGGAGAAATATGGGGACGGTTTCGGCCATTACTGTCGCGTGAAGCCGGGGCTAACGGGTCTGTGGCAGGTCTCTGGGCGCAGCGAACTCACTTATCCTCAACGGGTTGCCCTGGATTGCGACTACGTGGAGCGGTGGTCGCTCCGACGTGACATCGTGATTCTTGCAAGGACATTCTCCTCGGTCGCCAACAAAGACGGAGCTTACTGAAACGGAAGAGGTTATCGGGTGCGTGTGGCGATCGTCCACCATTGGTTTGTGACACGTGGTGGTGGCGAACGGGTCGCAGAGTGCCTGGCTGCTCTCTTCCCTGAGGCGGAAGTCTTTACGTTGGTTGCAGATACGCCTGGTATCCCGGAGGAAATTCGAGGACGTCGGCTCCATACGTCCTTTCTTCAGACGATTCCGTTTGCGCGGACGCATCACCGGCACATGATGCCGCTTTACGCGTTGGCAACAAAGAGCTTAGATCTGCGAGGGTACGATCTCGTGGTGTCTTCGGACAGTGGGCCGGTGAAGGGTGTTCGGGTGGATCCGGGTGCGGTGCATATCTGTTATTGCCATTCGCCAATGCGCTATCTCTATGACGGATATGAGGCTTACCTCCGCCAGATGGGACCGGTCACGGGTGCACTGTTCCGGTTGACGGCCGGCCGGCTGCGACGATGGGACACCAAGGCCGCCAAAAACGTGTCATTTTTCGTGGTGAATTCGCGGTACGTTGCTGGTCGAATACGGCGTTGGTATGGACGCGAGAGCAAGGTAATCCACCCGCCTATTGATTTCGACCGAGGCCGGATTGTCGAGGCAGCGGACCACTACCTGTGCGCAGGGCGGCTGGTGGGGTACAAGCGTACGGAGCTGATGGTGGAGGCGTGCCGGCGGCTCGGGCGGAGGCTGCGGGTGGTGGGGACAGGACCGGAGGAGGCGCGACTGAGGCGCATGGCTGGGGCGGAGGTCGAAATGCTGGGAGAGCTCTCGACGGAGGCGCTTTGGGAGGAGTATGCCCGTTGCCGGGCGCTGCTGTTTGCGGCCGACGAGGACTTCGGGATGGTGCCGCTCGAAGCGCAGGCGTGCGGCCGGCCCGTGGTGGCGTATGGAGTTGGCGGATCGCTCGAGACAACGCGTGGAAGCGCGCCGGGGCGAACGGCCGTTCACTTCGGAGAGCAGACCGTTGAGTCGGTGATAGCGGGGATCCTGGAGTTCGAAGCAGCCGAGGCACGCGGCGAAT
The DNA here is from genome assembly GCA_963850375.1 of uncultured Acidobacteriaceae bacterium. GTDB lineage: Bacteria > Acidobacteriota > Terriglobia > Terriglobales > Acidobacteriaceae > Edaphobacter. The sequence continues at coordinate 1,171,685 of CAWKKV010000002.1, forward strand.
TCGACCCGCTTGCCATCCGGGCCTGGGCGGAGGGCTTCCGGACTGAGGAGTTCCTCCGGCAGATGCGGGAGTTCGTCCTCGGGGTAGCTCCCGACGCTCAAGGGGCGATGCGACCGGCGATCTGATGACCGCAGTTCCACCTCCGTCAACCTGCTCCGGGCGATCCCGGACGGAGGCTTGACCGCCAGCGTGATGGCCGGTAGCCCCACCGTCGCGGAGATGTTTACTCAATGCACTTCGTCCGGCTGATCCTTCTGCTGGAAGACGCTCCTCCATTCGCTCCGCCGGTACCGGAGCGAGAGTGGATCAGTGAAGCGAGCGTTGACCGGGTCGCCGAACAACTCGATCGGAGTGCCGGAGCTGTCCGCCAGGCGGTCGAGAGTCTGATCAGGTCCCAGGGGCGAACGGAACTACATTACGATCACCCGTTTCTCTTCCTCCAGCACAATGATCTGGCATGAGGGGTACCATCACGGACAGATCAAGCTTGCTCTGAAGGTAAACGGTCGCGCCCTGAATGACGAAGAGATCGGTCCGCTGACCTGGGATCTCTGGATGGTCAAGACGCCAAGTAACGAGTGACCTGGACCAGGTCCCTTGCGGTCCCCTGATACGTGCATCATCGGCTCTTGCCTAACGGAACCAGCGGTATACGATCCCCACGCCGATCAGCAGATTGTTTTGATGATCGTTGGTGGAGTTCGCGAACTTGGTAGCGTAGTAGTCGATCTGGACGACACGAGCGGCCAGCCTGGGGGAAAGGGGGAGATCGAGACCTCCGCCGACCCGGCCCGCAAAGGCGACATCTCCATCGCCTGCGCCGGCGATGCCACCGCCTGCGTGCGCTGCCCCGACGAGCACCTGCGCGAACGGTTCGAGGTGGTGAGGGCCGTGTCCTAAAGATTGCGGAACCCAGTACCGCGCTCCGGCCATGTAGGAGACCAGGGTGAGGGAGTTGCCGGTCACGGGACCGTTCCCCTGATACCCTCCACTGACCTCGGCAACAGCCGCCAGGGATTCGCCAATAGTCCACGAGCCAGAGATGCCGGCCCCGTTTAGGCCGAAGCAACCGCACTGCCCGGGCTGCGTGTTGCTCCTCACCCACTGATAGGTCAAGGCAACATCCCCGCCGTGGGCCTCGGGCTGAAAGGTCTGAGCTGAGGCTGTTGCCGCGGTTCCTGCGAAGAGGAGGGCTGCTAGCGCAATCGATCGCATGGTCATTTCTCCGGTTGCACCCGTGGCTAGTTCGACGGTGCGGAAACTGTGGCTGAGATGTTGCTGATGACGGTCTGCTCCCAGGACGCGCCGGTGGACGACGTGACGTAGAGGTAAGCCACAGGGGGTACCGAGACATGTCCCGAGAAGACCTGTGTGCCATCCATCGTGACGGTCATCTGCCCTTGCACGATGGTGACGACGTAGTCGTGGGAGATCGTCTGCCCGTAGGCAGCGAGGGCCGGGATGTTGGTGTTCACGTTGAAGTACGGGTTCTCCCAGAGAGCATCTTCGCCGCGGCCCACGCCCAGGTACGGAATACCCGGATCCTGAGGCCAACCTCCGCTGGCATTGTTCTCGTAGTCGTCAAAGGCGAGGACGAAGCCGGGGATACCCCTTGCTCCCAGTCCTTCACCCACAGCGCCCTGGCTGGTGGGTGTCGCACCGAGAGAGGGATCGCCGAGGACCATGGCAAAGCCATCGGCGGGCGTTGAGCTGGGATTGCTGGTGGCAATCGTGTAGGAGAGCTGAATGTTTCCGGTGGAGATCAGGGTTGGCCAGACGATCTCGCCGTACTGGACGGTGCTGGCTGCGGTGAGTTGGAAGCTGCAGCTGTTTGTCGCCGCGGCATCGCCCAGGGTGGACCAGCTTGAACTGCAGGAGGGGATGCTCGCCAGAGCGCCGACAAAGAGCGAGGCGGAGCTGCTGGTGACCGATGAGGTGACGGTATTGCTCACCACGACGTGGTAGACCGCACCTGTATCCGCAACAGAGGGTGAGGGCAGGGTGTAGGTCGCGCCGGTGGCGCCGGAGATGGCCGAAAAGGTGGAGCTGCCAGGGGCTGCCCTGTACCACTGGTAGGTCAGCGGCAGTGCGGAGCTGGCGGTCACGGAGAAGGCGGCTGGCGCTCCCGCATTGACGTAGACGGTCGAAGGCTGATCGCTGATCTGGATCAGGACGCCGTTGCCGACTGCCAGAGTGGCGTTCTGCGATACCGCCTGGCCGTAGGGGTTCTTCACGACCACGAAGTACGCGTCCTGATCGTTGCCGGCGTTTGTGGCGGTGGCGGGAACGGTGTAGCTGGCGGAGGTGGCGCCAGAGATCGCGGTCCCGGCTACCGAACCAGCGGGGATCCGATACCACTGGTACGAGAGCGACGGCGTTCCTGACGCGGCAGCCGTGAAGGTCGTTGTGCCTCCAACGGCCACGGTCTGTCCGAGGGGCTGTGCCGTGACCGTCGGGGGGACGTTGGCGCTGGTGACGGTCAGGGTCGCCCTGGAGCTGGTGAGCACCGTGCCGCAGGCGTCCGTAACGGTGGCATAGAACTGCTCGCCGCTATCGCCTGTCGTGGCGGCCGGTGTGGTGTAGGAGCTGGAGGTGGCAGACGGGATGAGGACGGCATTGCCGCCTGCAACGCGGTACCAGTTGTAGGTAAAGGGCGAGATGCCGGCAGCCGACACCGAGAAGGTCGCAGTCTGTGTTGCGTAGATGGAGAGACTTGCCGGATTGGAGCTGACCGAGGAGCCGACCACAACTCTCGCGACGTTGGAGGTGACGCTGCCGGCCGGATTGGCGACCGTCGCGGTGTAGTTTCCAGCGTCCATTGAGAGGGCGGTGGGGATGAAGTACGAGGAAGCCGTCGCGCCGGCGATCGCTACGCCACCCAGATTCCATTGGTAGGTGCTGGCGTAGTTGGCTGCAACCGAGAGCGTGGTGCTCGCGTTGGTGCAGACGTTCTGGCTGGCGGGCTGGCCGGTGATGACCGGAGCGCTTATGCTGACAGTCGCCATGACGTAGACCGAGGGCTGGTCGACGCTTGTGGCTCGTATGATGTAAGTGCCGGCCGTGGTAGGAGAGGTCCAGACGTTTCCGGTGAAGGTCCCTCCGGAGGCGGTCCAGAGCAGCGTATTGGTCTCTCCGCCGGTCGCGGTCGCGTTGAAGGTGATCTGCCCTGGAGCGAGTACCTGGTTGGTCGGCGAGATTGGGGAGATGCTTACGTTCGCGGCGATCGAGAAGCTGGTGCTGGCGTTTGCGGCAGTGTAGTTGTCGGTGGCTGCCTGGTTGGCGGCGAGAACGACCGTACCTGCCCCGGTGAGAGTTACCGTCGAGCCGGAGATGGTGGCGGGGCCGCTGACGACGGTGTAGGTGACGGCACCGCTCGAGGCGGAGGTTGCGCTGACGGAGAAGGCTGCGTCGCCGAATGTCTTCGAGCCGATGGCTGCGAAGGCGAGGTTTGGCGCGGCCGGCGCAACGTTGAAGTTGGTGCTTGCCGTGGCGGCGAGATAATTGCCGCTGGCCGCCTGGCTGGCGCTGAGGACGACGGTGCCCGCGCCGGTGAGAGTGACAGTCGAGCCCGAGATAGTGGCAGGACCGCTGACGACGGTGTAGGTGACGGCACCGCTCGAGGCGGAGGTTGCGCTGACTGGGAAGGCAGCGTTGCCGAAGGTCTGGCTTCCGATGGATGCGAAGCTCAAGGTTGGAACCGCCGGAGTTACGCTGAAGCTGGTGTTGGCGGTGGCGGCGGTGTAGTTACTGGTCGCTGCCTGGCTGGCTCCGAGCACAACGGTGCCGACGCCAGTCACCGTGACGCTTGAGCCGGAGATGGTGGCCGGGCCGCTGACCACGCTATACGTTATGGCACCGCTCGAAGCCGAGCTGGCGATCACAGGGAAGGCGGCAGCGCCGAAGATCTTCGACGGAACTGTGGTGAAGGAGAGTGTTGGTGTGGCCGGCGCAACCGAGAAGCTGGCGCTGGCAGTTGCTCCGGCGTAGTTGCCGCTGGCAGCCTGGTTAGCACTGAGGACCACGGTCCCCGCTCCGGTGAGAGTGACTGTTGATCCGGAGATAGTTGCCGGGCCGCTGACGACGGTGTAGGTGACGGCTCCACTCGAGGCGGAGGTCGCGCTCACGGGAAAGGCGGGGTTGCCAAAGGTCTGCGCTGGGATCGGACCGAAGCTCAGGGTCGGGACCGCGGTGGCGACTTCAAAGCTGGCGGTGGCGGTTGCGGCGGTGTAGTTGCTGGTGGCTGCCTGGGTTGCGCCCAGGACGACAGTGCCCGTGCCGGTGATCGTGACGGTGGACCCGGAGACGGTTGCCGGGCCGCTGACGACTGTGTAGGTGACGGCACCGGTCGAAGCCGAGGTGGCAGTGACGGGGAAGGCAGAGTTTCCAAAGATCTGGCCTGCTATGGCGGCGAAGCTCAGGGTTGGGGACGCAGGGGCGACGGTGAAGCTGGTGCTGGCCGATGTCGCCGCGTAGTTTCCGCTGGCGGGCTGGCTGGCACTGAGCACGACGGTACCAGTGCCCGTGAGTGTGACGTTCGAGCCGGATACGGTTGCCGGTCCGCTCACGACGGTGTAGGTGACCGGACCGGCGGAGGCGGATGTGGCGCTCACTGGAAAGGCAGCGGAGCCGTACGTCTTGCCGGGGATTGGTGCGAAGCTCAGCGTTGCCGGCTCAGGATTGACGGTGAGGGTGGCAACCGAACTGGTCACCGTACCGGCCTCGTTGGTGACAACGACCGTGAGCTGCGACCCCGTGCTGGCCACGGTGGTGCCCGGGATCGTGTAGGAGCTCGAGGTGGCTCCACTGATGGCTGTTCCGTTGTCAAACCACTGGTAGGTCAGCGGGTCGGTACCGCCGGCCGCTACCGTAAAGGTCGCGGGCTGACCCGCAACAACTGTCTGGCTCGTCGGTTGCGTGGTGATCACAGGAGCCGTGTTCACGGTGAGACCGAAGGGAGCGCTCATCACCGTTCCTCCCTCGTTGGTGACGGAGACGGTGTAGACCGCGCCGTTATCACTGCCGGTCACGGTGCTCGAGTAGGTGGGGGAGGTCGCACCCGGAATGGCAACGCCGTTCTTGAACCACTGATACTCGAGCGGTCCAGTCCCTGTCGCGGTCACGCTGAACGTCGCAGTCTGCCCCGCGTTCACTGTCTGCTTGGTCGATTGAGAGGTGATGGTGGGCCTCAGGTCGCCCCACCCTCCCGCGCAGCCAGAGAAGCCTGCAAGGCCACACATCAAAACAAGAACAAGCAAGGCAGTGCGGGAACGCAACAAGGGTGCAATAGCCATGATCAGAGACTCCAAGAATGACTCGAGCGACACAAAACGCTGGTGCGCGTCGTAGCTGCAGCGACTTTCGGGGCATGAGGTGTCATCACCTCTGCCTTGGATCAGGCGGATCGGGCAGGCCTGAGAAGAGGGTGTGAGCGATAGAAAAGGCCGGGGAACGGGAAACAGGCAGGTCTTCCACCTGCGCGCACTTCGACCCGAACGGAGTCACATGACGAGGTCGCTTCAAACGGCTCTTGCCGGGGAAAGAGTACAGCCGATGTGCGGAAGCTGGGGAGGGGAGAACGCTGTTTCCTGCTGGGCATGCAAAGCTCCATAAAGCGCGTATGGCAGAACTGTATCGGGACATCACGTCACCCCAGAATTGCCTCAAAGTTGTACACAGGCCCGATCGAGGACTCACCGAGTACCGCCAATCCCATGTAGGCAGCGAAACTTCTGTACGCGATTGACGCACCGGTCGTGCTCGCTCCGCACGTCAGCAGGCGTGCGTGGCGTAGTGGTATAGCGCGGTCGCATAAGATGGAGATAGCTCGTTTTGTGCGGGCAGCAGGATCGAGGAGATGGCGTGGAAGGGATGAGAACGCTGCTGCGGGGCTCTTTGAAGAAGAGTCTTGTGGGGGTGAGCGAGGAAGACCGGCTGGCGGCGGCATGGACCGTGGTGTGCGGGCGGCCTCTCTGCGATCGCGGGATCATCGTGGGATATGCGGAAGGTGTGGTCGAGGTTGAGGTTGTAGACGGGATGTGGCTGCGACAGATGCGCGGTATGGGGCAGCAGTTGATGCGCGAGCTCAAGGAGGCGGCGGGGGTGCCGGTGCGGGAGCTCCGGTTCACCTTGCCGGGCAGTCCGCGGCCGACGGAGGACGTCACCGAGAAGGGGAGGGCACGATGAGTGGTGTGTCTGTTGAGGACGTGCGGTACGTGGCGCAACTGGCGAACCTGGAGCTGACTGCGGCGGAAGAGCCCAGGATGCAGCGGGATCTGAACGCGATCCTGGGGCACATCGCCCAGCTGAACGAGGTGGATACGGCGGGGGTTCCCGCGATGGCTCAGGTGAGCGAGCTGCTGGAAGGCAAGCTGGACGACCGGGGCGCGGAGCTGCGACCGGACACGCTGGTTCCGTCCCTGGATCGCGATGCGGTGATGGGATCGGCACCGGAGACAGACGGGCGATTCTTCAAGGTGCCCAAGGTGATTGAGCGATAGCTCGCCACTTGTGAAGCGAGGAGAGGTTTTGAGCGGTTTGGATCTGGGTAGGTTGACGATTGGTGGAGCGCGGGCCGAGGTGGCGGAGGGTCGCGTCTCTGCGGTGGAGCTGGCGGAGGCGCACTATGCCCGGATCGCCGCGGAGGATGGGCCGGGCGGTAAGGGGATCAACAGCTTTCCTCGCGCTGAGCCGCGACCGAGCGATGCAACAGGCGGAGCGGATCGACGGAATGGTGAAGGCGGGGGAGAAGCTGCCGCCGCTGGCCGGGGTGCCGGTAGGGATCAAGGATGTGCTGGCGATGCAGGGCTCTCCTGCTACGGCCGGGTCGAAGATCCTTGAGGGGTACCGTCCTCCGTATGATGCGACGGCGGTGCGGCGGCTGGAGGCAGCCGGGGCTGTGCTCCTGGGCAAGCTGAACTGCGATGAGTTTGCGATGGGTTCGTCGAACGAGAACTCGGCGTATGGGCCGGTAAGGAATCCGCGGTCTCTCAACCGGGTGCCGGGGGGATCGAGCGGCGGGTCGGCGGCAGCGGTGGCGGCGGGGTTCTGCGTGGCATCGCTGGGCACGGACACGGGCGGGTCGGTCCGGCAGCCGGCGGCGTTCTGCGGCCTGGTTGGCGTGTTGCCGACGTATGGGCGCGTGAGCCGGTACGGGCTGATCGCGTTTGCGTCGTCGCTCGACCGGGTGGGTCCGTTTACGCGCACGGTGGAGGATGCGGCGCTGATGCTGGAAGTGCTCGCCGGGGAGGACGCGCTGGATGCGACGAGCTCGGACCGGCCGGTAAGTGGGTACGTGGCGGAGCTGGCGAAGGGGGTGGCGGGGCTGCGGGTGGGGGTGCCTGAGGAGTACTTCGGCGAGGGCCTGGACCCGGAGATACGGGTGGCAGTGGAGCGGGCGATCGAGGGGCTGAGGGCGGCTGGGTGTTTGGTGAAGCCGGTGCGTCTGCCGCACACCCGGTATGCGATTCCGACCTACTACGTGCTGGCGACGGCCGAGGCTTCGTCCAACCTGTCGCGGTTCGATGGGGTGCGGTTCGGGTTCCGGGAGCGGGAGGCCACGACGCTTGGCGGGATGTTCCGGGAGACGCGCGAGGAGGGGTTCGGGGCGGAGGTGAAGCGGCGCATCCTGCTGGGGACGTATGCGCTGAGCGCGGGCTACTACGACGCGTACTACCGGAAGGCGCAGCAGGTCCGGACGCTGCTGGCTCGGGACTTCCTGGAGGCATTCGGCGAGGTGGACGTGATCGTGGGGCCGATGACCCCGACCCCGGCGTTCAAGCTGGGCGAGAAGACGGACGACCCGGTCGCGATGTACCTCGCGGATATCTATTCAGTTGCCGCGAGCTTGGCGGGGATCTGCGGGGTGAGCGTGCCGTGCGGGGAGACCTCGGAGGGGCTGCCGATCGGGGCGCAGGTGATGGCTGGTCACTTCGACGAGGCGACGATGTTGCGGGTGGCGAAGGCGATCGAGGATCTGCAGGGATAGGTCCCCCCCTCCCCCCGTACTTTTTCTAAAGTCTTCGAAACAGGGGTGTTGGGTCCGGAGGAGAAGGATACCTCCGAGGCCTGAGCGCCCGGGTGCGCGAGCCCCGGTGTCCTTTACCCTTCTTTCTGACTCCTTCTTACCTCTTTCTTGTTCTCTCTTAATTGTAGCGAGCTGTGAGCGGAACTACGCCACGGCCGAGGGTGGACATTCGAGCCTCCAGCTTGCTCCCCCTGGTAGTTGGCCGAACCTTTCCCGGATCTGTTCCCGAGCGCGTTTTCCGTTGGTGAGTCAACTTCGGAGCGTGATACAGATGGAGTGCGTTTCGAAAACCTACTTACCAGTCACCGCGGCTTGCCGCGAGGGAGCGATCTCTTCGCTCCGGAGGTCCCACCGTGCTTCGTCGTAGATTTCTGTCTCTTGTCTCCGCCATCGTCGGTTTGGCTGCTGTTCCGCTTTGCGCCCAAGGGCTCCTCACGGCAAAGCCCGAAGATCTCGGGTTTTCTTCCGAACGTCTCGCGTACATCGATACGTTTTATAGCGGAAAGGTCGACAAGGGAGAGCTGGCCGGGATGGTCATCCTGGTGTCTCGGCACGGCAAGATCGTCCATGAGTCTGCGATCGGCTATGCCGACCCGGAGAAGCACGAGAAATTGGAGAAGAGCTCGATCTTTCGCTTCTACTCGATGACCAAGCCGATCACGTCGACGGCACTGATGATGCTGTACGAGGAGGGTCGCTTTCAGCTCAACGATCCCGTCTCGAAGTACCTGCCCGAGTTCGCTCATGTGCGCGTGCTGCGCACTCCTGATTCGCCGTTTGACGAGACCGTTCCCCCCGAGCATCCTCCGACGATCCACGACATCCTGCGCCACACTGCGGGCTTCTCCCACGGCATCTCTGGCGACGCTTTTGACGCACAGTACAACAAGGCCGGGCTCCTCGATCCCGACATCACGCTCGAGGAGATGATGACTCGGCTTGCAAAGCTCCCCTTGCACTATCAGCCGGGAACAAGGTGGTCCTACAGCGTTGGACCCGACGTCCAGGCGCGCCTTGTTGAGGTGCTTTCCGGGATGCCCTTTGATGAGTTTCTCGAAAAGCGACTTCTAGGGCCACTGGGCATGCGCGATACGAGCTTCTGGCTAAACGCTGATAAGGCGCATCGCCTGGTCCCGGTGAACTGGATGAAGGACGGCAAACTGGTGCCGATCGACGAGGCGCATGGGCACCCCGGGGGCGACAGTCCAGTCTCTCAGCCCCGGTCGGTGAACAGCTATACGGTGAACCATCCGCGCAAGGGTGGCAGCTTCGGCCTGGTAGGCACCGCAGAAGACTACTGGCGCTTTGCGCAGATGATGCTGAACGGCGGTGAGTTTCACGGCAAGCGCTACCTCAGTCCACAGACCGTCGCGCTGATGGCCCAGGATCATCTCGAACCCGCGGGGATCCCGGACTTCGAGAAGGGCAAGGGCTTCGGGCTGGGCTTCGCCGTGATTCGGAATGAAGCGGCGGCCGGAGCGATGAACCCGGACGGAACCTACTTCTGGGCCGGCGCCGCGGCAACGTACTTCTGGATCGATCCGAAGGAGGACGTGGCCATCGTGGTGCTGACGCAGCACATGGCTGTTCCCGCGACGGAAGCACTCGGCTCGCAGCTTCCCGCTTTGATCTACGGCGCCCTGGTGGCGAAGTAGGGCTTTCCGGGTCCATGGCGAGATCGAAGCGGACAGGACGTGGGAGCTTACGACCTTTCGGGCTGTGCCTGCTTCAGCCCTATCTCCTTCATCAGGGAGCGATACCGTGCATCGTCGTGAAAGGCATCGTAAGCCGGATCCGAACTCGCAAACAGGAGCATAGGGTCGTGGGTGCGAAGGGCCTGCTCCAGCAGCGAGAGGGTTTGATCACGATTCCCGAGCTGGGCATAGACGCGAGCCAGAGCTGTGGGTGAGACGTAGTGGCCCGTTTGACGACGCTTCAGCTCAGCGAGCCTCTGCTGCAGGATGCCGCGATAGCCACCCGATCGGAAGGCCTCGAGCACTGCCTGGTTTGGCCGGTTATCTCCCGGGGCTGCCTCCAGCCGCGCCGTGAACTGGGCAGCCTGAGCGTCCTCTCCCCTGAGGTGATGCAACTCGGCGAGGAAGTGCAGGAGGTCCTTGGCATCCGGAAAATCGCGAAGGCGCATCTCGGCTTCCGCGAGCGAACGATCGTACTGACGCGCATAGAAGAGGATCTCTGCCTTGGCGGCGGGATGAGTCACCGGATCGACAGCTGTGCTGATGTCCTGCACGTCGAGAGCTTCCTGGGACCGGCCCATGGCCGACAGGATAAGCGCGTGGAGGTGGTAGGCCTCCGAGGATCGCGGGTCAAGCTCGGTTGCACGCGATACCTCGCGCAGAGCGCGCTGTCCGTCCCAGCTGCGGAAGAAGCCGGCTGCCGCGAGCATGCTGTGTGTCTGAGCAAGCGTCTCGTCCAGGGAGACTGCCGTTTCCGCCGCAGCTTCCGCCTTGGGTAAAGCCGAGCGCGGGTCCAGTTCTCCGAAAAAGGCGCCTGCGCTGTAGTACTGGCTGACTCCCGTCCAACCGAGTGCGTAGTCGGGCTGTAGGGCGACCGCGCGTTCGAAGGATCGGCCTGCCTCTTCGTTCCTGCCCACCGACCAGAGATAGTGCCCTTGCAGGTAGGCATCGTGGGCATCCGGGCCGACATAGCGTGCCGCAGCCCGGGCGGCGGAGGCGCTATTCAGGCGAGCAGCGATCGCATGGGCGGCCTCGTTTGAAAGAGCAGCAACGTCGCCGGGGCTGCGGTCGAAGCTGTCCGCCCAAAGGTGGGAGTCGTTCTCGACGCGGATCAGCTGCAGATTAAGGTGCACCTGACCGGAGGTGCGGGAGACAGAGCCCTCGACGATGGCGTCGACGCCGAGCGCCTTTGCAACCTCCGCCAGCGAGACATTTGCGGACTTGTAGTGCATCACGGAGGTGCGCGACGGAACGCGGAGGGTCGAGTTCCTGGCCAGCATGGTGATGAGTTCGTCGGTCATCCCGTCTGCGAAGTACTCCTGACCGGGGTCGCCGGAGTAGTTTGCAAGCGGAAGAACCGCTACCGACCGGATAGGCTGATCGACGCCGTTACGAGCGCGACGCTTTCCGAGCAGGCTGCGGCTGGACGCGATTGCGCCCACAGCAAAGAGGATAGCGGCGAGCACACCCAGGCTCACCCAGATGCTGTCCCATCGGATTCGGTGCGGGATAGCGGCTCCATCGGGGGTGGCCACGGGTTGCGGCTCCGGCGAGAGCTCTTCGGCGGCGTGCGCCTGGGGTTTGGCCGGCAGCTCTTCTTCGACGAGCTCCGTCGGTGCAACGAAGCGATACCCCATGCCGGTAACCGTTTGAACGAAACGAGGGCGCTCCGGGTCATCCCGCAGCGCGGCGCGAATCTTGCGGACGGCCGTGTTGATGCCGTGCTCGGTGTCGACGAAGACCTCGTTGCCCCACAGGCGCTCGGCGATCTCGGCACGGGTCACGAGACGGCCCTGACTGGACGCGAGCAGCATCAGCAGTTCGAGCGGCTTCTTTTCGAGCCGCAGAGGATGGCCGTCGCGGAGCAGCCCAAAGGCGCCGGAGTCGAGCCGGAACTCGCCGAATTGGTAGACGGGATACCCCAAGGACGCTCCCAGGAGTGACCCTTGCACGTCGCAAGGATCGTTTTGCTCCTCGCAAGCATTGTAGTGATGCCCGCCTATCCCGCTCATTTTCGGGCGGATACGTCTTCACCAAAGCTTTACCTCCGGCTTCACCCGCTGTTCCTTGCCGACGTCCCCGCGCAGGCGTTTTCTGAGTGCAAGCCGGGAATTCCCGATGCTGGAGAGTGAAGACTATGTTCAAAGAGACCTTCTGGAAGCTGCCGTTTGTCCTGGGCGCACTGACGCTTGCAACCGTTGTCCTGCCGAGTGCTCATGCACAGTGCGGCATGCCGCTGAAACCGATCAAACCGACAGCGTGGCATCTTGATGGGCCGAGCGCGTCCTTGAAGCCTGCGGCTTTTTTTCAGGACGGAGAAAGGCGGCAGCTGCCCTCGATCGTGGGCATGTGGCATGTGATCTTTACGGCCAGGACGATGAACGGGAATCCGATCCCGAATACCGTGATCGACAATGCCGTTGTTGTCTGGCACGAGGATAAGACCGAGATCATGAACTCGGGCCGGCCTCCGCAGGACGGTAACTTCTGCCTGGGTGTCTGGGAGCAGACGGAGCCTCTCGGTTACAGGCTCAACCACTTTGCGTGGGCTGGTAACGGTTTTGCTCCGGGGACTCCGGACGGGATTGTTGGCCAACCGATCGGCCCGGTCCAATACCGCGAGGACATCTTCCTGGGGCAGGGAGGCAAGCACTACTCCGGCGTCTTCACGTTGGACCAGTACGACACGGCGGGGAAGGTCGCCGTTTCCTTCACCGGCTTCCTCAAGGCGACACGCATTACGCTCGACACCACGGCCGGCGATCTGCTGTGAGTGATTGAACCGCGGAGAATGGCGAACGGCAGCGACTGAGGCTGCCGTTCGTCGTCTCTGGGTTTGGGGCTAGAGGTGGTAGATCCGGTCGGCGCCGAGGATTAGGCCGAGGGTGATCGCGGCGATGGCGATCTCGCCGAGGGCGGAGACGAGGAAGGGTCGGGCGCCCTGCTTGCCGAGGTCGCGGAGGTTGGTGCGTAGGCCGACGCCGGCAAAGGTGAGGAGGAAGGCCCAGCGACTGAGATTGCCGAGCACGGTGAGCTGGGGCTTGGTGAAGCCGAGCTGGGCGACGGCCGGGTTGTGGCTGGCGCCGAGCGTGGCGAGGAGCGAGATAAAGAGGAAGCCGAGGACGAACTTGGGGAACTTGGCCCAGAGGAAGGCGGCCTTGTTGCTGAGCTGCGACTCCGTGGTGGCGTTGGCAAGGCCCTTGCGCGCCCACTGGATGGCGTAGCCGAGGACGACAAAGCCGATCATGGCGTTGCGGCAGGTCTTGGCGAGCACGGCGAACTTGCCGGCGGCGTCGGAGTAGAGGGCTCCCGCGGCCGTGGCTTCGGCGGTGTTGTCGACGGCGAGGCCGGTCCAGAGGCCGTAGGCATGGTCGGACATATGAAGCGTGTGGCCGATCAGGGGAAAGGCGAAGAGGGAGATGGCGCCAAGGGCGAGGATGGCGGCGATGGCGGTCGAGGAGTCCTGCTCGTCGGCGTCGATGGTGCCCTGGGTGGCGATGATGGCGGAGACGCCGCAGACCGACGACCCGACGGCGAGCAGGGTGGTGAGCTTGGGCCCGAGGGCGAAGCGGCGGCCGAGCCAGGTCATGAATGTCAGCGCGAGGGCGAGCTCGATGAAGACCAGGACGAGCGAGATGCCGCCGAGGCGGGCGATGTCGCCGAGGATGAAGCGGGCGCCGAGCAGGATGATGCCGGCCTTGAGCCAGAACTCGTAGGTGGCGACGCCGGCGCGAAAGATACGCGGGAGGCCAACGGTGTTGGCGATGAGGACCCCGAAGAGGATGGCCCAGAGGACATACTCGATGTTGGGCAGGGTGAGGTGGTGAGCTTTGCCGTAGCGGTTGATGGACTGCTCCGTCCACTTGCCGGCGAAGCCGACGGCAGCGAGGAGGGCGATGCCGGGGAGGAGCTGCGGGAGCGAGGTGCGCTCGGGGAGCCGGCTGGCGGCGGTGGTGGCGAGAACTTCGGTCGAGGTGGCGGGCATGGGGCTCCTGGGAGGAGAAGCTGCTAGCTCTTAGCTGCTAGCTGGGGCGTTGGTTGTCGGGTGAAGTGCGATGGTTCTGCACAGGCGGCCCGGACCTACCAGGGGACAGTTTTGATGAGTCCGAGGCGGACGACGAGGGCGAGCGAGAGCGAAAGGACGACGGCCCAGACGTCGAGGGAGAGGCGGGGCTTTGCTGACATAACGGGACTCCTTGGGAGGAAACGGGTCGCGAACACGCACGCGCGGACGAGATGGGCGTGGAAGAGGAGTGATGGATTGTGGGGAAGGAAGGGGCTCTGGGCGAATCTAGCGACAACAACAGAGCGATGGCATGAGGTGCAGGGACGCGGGCTGGCGGAGGACCTTCATGCTGCCGCTAGTGTACACGAGCGGGGTTGCTCGACCGAGATGTGAAGGGTCGGCGTGACGCCGCGTTCAGGGGCGCGACGTGAGGTGGGTGAGGTCTGTAAGGAGGGGAACGACGGCGACTGTTTTGCCTCCGCAGTAGCCGAGGATGCCGCGATCGATCATGGTGGGGTCGGTCTCGCGCTGCGCTTCGAGATGTTCGGCGAAGAAGCGTGCGGCGGCGATCCGGGTGGCGAAGACGAGGTAGCTGTCGGGGTGTTGCGCGACATCCTCTTTGAGGCTGGCGAGGATGGAGGTGGACTCAAGCGGGGAGGATGCCTGTTGCGCGAAGCTGAGCTGCGGCGCCGGATGGGGCAGGGAGGTCTTGTGGAGGGCGAAGAGCGGGAGCGGGCAAAGGAGCAGAAGGGTGGCCGCGAAGGAACTCTGGGGGCTCGGTCTCATCGGCTTCAGTGTCGGGGACCGCGATGGCGCGCTGCCATGCCACGAAGGGGTTAGGGGTGCGACTCTTTCGTCAGGCGGCCGTGAATGGGTGTGCCTCCGCGAGGAGGTCAGCGGCCGAGGGTAGCGGCGAGCAGGCCGAGGACGACGCCGTAGAGGCTGCACTCGACCTCGAGGGAAGCAAGGGTGCGATCGGGATCGAGAGGCAGGTGCAGGAGGGTGGCGGCTCCGCCGGCGACGGGCCCGCCCTGGCCCTTCGAGGTCGCGAGGTCGAGAAGGCGCGTCTTGCCGGTGCGGAGGTCGACGCGAGGCGGAAGGGGACCGGAGGCCCGGAAAAGGTAGTCGTCGAACAGGTAATCCTGCTCGATGGGCCACCACGTGTCGGGATTGCGCAGGGTGAGCGTGGCGGTGGTGCCGTCTGTGTAGAGCACGGTGGCGGTGCCGTGGACGGTGCGGCTGGCCTGGGGAAAGGTTGTGCCGGTCATGAGGAGGTAGAGCGTGCGCGCCTGGCCGGATAACGAGAGTTCACGCGTTGTTGGTCGGGCTGCCAGAAGGAGAGGAGGCGGCAGTTCGGGCCTGGCAGGATCAGGCGGGTGTGAGGAAGGGGATCTCTGATTGCGGAATGGCGCGGCCGCTTGCGCAATGGAGCGTACCGCCGGCTGAGCGGAGGCCCGAGTCGTCGATGGTGACCCTGGGATCGAAGCCGGGAGCGGCGCCGAGGAGGTGGTCGGGGAGGGCGAGCGAGCAGAAGGGCGAACGCGGGCTGGTGTACTCGCGGCCGAGGATGTCGGCGACGTTGTTTTTGAGCAGCGGCGTGAGGTCGACGGGTTCAAAGCTCTCCCCGGTCTCGTTGACGCGGACGTCGACGGAGTAGGTAGGGGCGGGGAGGATGTTGAGGGCGATGGGCAGCCAGTAGCGGCAGCTGCCCCGGTGCATGGGAACGAAGACGCAGTGAGCGCCGGCAGCGGTGGCGACGCCGGCGTAAAGGCAGGCCTGCGGATCGTCGAACCTCGAGAGGGCGTCGGGCTGAATCGCTGTGAGGTTTGCGGGAAGTGTGATGGCTTCGCCGACGCGACAGGTGATGGGAGGTGGCGTGGCTAGGGGTGCTCTCCCGTGCCATCGGACCTCGATCTTCCAGGCCGTAGCGGCGGGGAAGTTGGTGAGCATGAGGCGCGGTGCGCCGGTGGCGTCCGGGTCAAAGGCGAAAGGGTAGGCGAGGCCATTCGAGAGGACCACGGGATCGCTGGTGGTGCGGGCGGGGAGGATGAGGGTGAGCGAGACGGGATGAGCGAGCCGGCTTGTGATCTCGAAGCTCTCCGCCAATCCATCGCGATGCCAGGTGAGGTCGATGTCAGGGTGATGGAGCCCGGCCTCGTTCCAGCCTGAGGGGAAGCCGGGTCGAATGGTGAGGGTGGCGCGGAGGAGATCGGGGACGATGCCGAAGAGACCTTCGACAATGGCGCGAGAGGTTGTGCCAATGGGGTCGGCAAAGTCGCGCTGGGTCTCTCCGCGATGAGGGTCGAGCTGCGACGAGAGATGGAAGTTTCCCGGGCAGAGCCCCTGGTACATGGAGTCGAGGAGGTTGCCCTTGAGCAGCGCGTAGGCCTCTTCGGGTAGGCCCGCCTGCCAGAGCGCGAGAGCGAAGTGCATGTTGCCGGCAAGGGCGAGGCTGTTATGCGACGAGGAGCTGGGGAGCCAGTCGGAGCTGGGCAGGAGATACCAGGGGCCTTCGGGGACGTCGGGGCCGTGTACGGGTATGCGGCGCAGGGCGGAGAGGCGATCGGTGACGATCTGCCAGGACTGGCGAGGCGTTGCGGCCTCGGAGTCGATGGCGTGGTAAGCGGTGGCGAGAGCCGGGCTGGTGTGGGCGGCTTGCGGAAGCAGCGAGTCGCGGGACTCCGCGAAGGCGCCAGCCTCAGGCATCCAGAGCAGCTGATGCATGGCATCGGCGATGAGGTCGGCCTCCTGCTCGTAGGGTGCGGGATCCTCGTTCAGGATGCGGGCGATAACAGCGGCGGAGCGATTGAGAAATAGGTTGTACGCGGTGGCGTGCGTAACGCCTGCGCCGTTGTACTGGAGGTCGTCGCCGGCCCAGGTGGAGGCGTAGGCCTCATAGAGCGGGAGGGCTTTGCGGTCGGCTGGCGCGTGAGGATCGGGGTTGCGGAAGGTGCGGCGAAAGGTGCGGTACTCCCAGTCCATGTGGCGCACGAGGGCGGGCCAGATCTCATGTGCGAGCTCGACGTCGCCGGTCCAGCGCAGGTGCCGGACGAGGGCGTCGAAGAAGACGAGGTTCATGTCGTGGCTGTTGCCGGAGATGTCGCCGGAGGTGTGGAGCAGGGAGTGCTTCCGGGTGAGGTGCGTGTTTAGGTCGGGCTCGCCGGTGACGGGGGCGTCGGGATCCTGCGAGGCGGGCAGCGGTGTCTGGTTCTGACGGGCGACCCAGTAGCGGATATGCCCGCGCATTCGGTCATGGGCGCCGAGCGCATCGAGAGCGTAGGCGCCACGCCAGCCGGCCAGAGCGGTTCGGGAGGCGACGGCGCCGTCGAGCACGCAGCGTTGTTGCCCGTCCCAGATCGCGTCCGCGGCGTGGGCGAGAGCGGTCGCTGCGGCGTCCAGGTAGGGGTCGGGCGAGGTGATGCGGAGACTGTCCGAGATGGCGGTGAGCTGCTTCAGCCGGAGGTCCAGGGTCGACGCGGGCTCTTTCGAAGGAGAGCTCGTTGAAGCGCTGTCTTTGTTCGATTGCCGGATCAGCAGGTGCATGGAAGCGCCTGCGGGATCGAGCGGGACGGAGCCGACGAGGATGGGTTGCGACGCATCTTCGGACGGCTGCGCGAGCGCGGCCCAGCCGTCGTTCCAGTGCGCGGCTTCGGTGACATGGAGGCGGGACCCGGGCGGAAAGGTGAGCTGGAGGGTGGCGGCCTCGCTCTCGAGCTCGGCTGATGCGGCTCGGATGTTGTAACTGTTCCTGGTGCAATTGGCGGGCTGCAGCTGAAAGAAACGGCCGATGGGCTCAATCTCGCAGCCAATGTCGCCGCCGTGTCTGCCCTTGCGGCCGCACACACCTCCAAAGGCCCAGGTGAGCAGTGTGTCCGGTGGCGTGTTGTGGGCGGTGACGGCGAGGTGGAGTCCGGCGCCCTGGCCTTCCGTTGCGAGGTGTAGCTCGATGTTTCCGCCGGCGAGGAGCGGGTCGCGGATGGAGTAGAGCATCTGGCCGGCGAGGTAGCGCGCGGTGATGTCGTCGGCCTCGAAGAGCCACTTTGTGCCGGCGGGGGTGCCCATGCCGACGCGGAGATTGCCGCCATGCCCGGGGAGGTAGAGGGAGAACTCGGGGAGGTCGCCTGCGTCGACGCGGAAGGCACTGCCCGGTCCGTAAAGAGGACGGTTGAAGAACTCGCGGCCGTTGCGGATGGTGAACGCGCCGTTCTCCGGGGTGTAGCGGAGTGGACGGGCGGTGTTGCCTTCAAGCAGGGGTCGAACCGTGCGGGGGACGAGATCCGCGAGGGCAGGCGTCGCTGGTGAAGGATCCGCTGCGGCCGTATAGGCGAAGGCCTGGCGCCACGCGCCGGAGGCAAGCGTTGCAGCCGAGGCGGCAGCTCCCGCGAGGAAGCGGCGGCGGGTCCAGTCTGTGGTAGCGATCATCGGGGGAGGTCCGCAACGAACAGGGATCTGCCCTCGATGGTACGGCAGGACGGGCGTTCCGGAAGCCCGTCTGTTGGGCTCCCGCGTAACACATCCGGGTCATAAAGTTGCGGACAACAGCCACGCCCAGTGAGGGTTCAGTGAGATGTAGCAAGGAGGTCATCATGAAGATCCAGGGCGTAAAGGCGATGTTTGGCAAGGTGATGGCGATTGGGTTGGTTGCGGTTGCGGTCGCGGCTGTTGCGCCCGCACAGATGGAGGCTCAGCAGATCGCGTTTCGGGCGCAGATCGGAGCACCGTACCACGAGGAGACGCGTCGTGATTCTTACGAGCGTGAGCGGCTTGAGCGCGAGCGGGCGGAGATGGCGCGAGCCGAGGCCGCCGTGCGGCAGGAGCAATGGGAAGCCCGCGAGCGTGGGGAGCGCGCCCGTTTCTTTCACAACGACGCTCACGGCTACGCGGCGCCGCCGCAGTACTTCGGGCGTTGAGCGGAGGCGACGCTACGAAGTCACAGGGCCGGCTGAAGGGAGATCTCTCAGCCGGCCCTGCTGATTTTGCGCGCTGGCGAGAGTTCTAAAGCGGCTGGTAGTAACGGTGCTCACGATCGGCGCAACCGCGACAGACGGCGCCGGTGGCCCCGTCGACGAAGCGATCGTAGTTGATGCCTTCGCCGCAGACGGAGCAGGTGATGCGCGCGCCCTTGAAGCCGGGGAACTCGCTGCGCGGAAGCGGGACGCGGACCCACTCTTCGCTGAACAGAAGGGGGTCGGGCATCTCGCGGTAGGCGAGCATCTGCTGCGGGTTCTTTTCGAGGTGCGGGTAGAGTTCGGCGGCCTTGCCCTTGGAGGACTCGAGCGCGCTGATGCGGAGGCCCTTGTAGAGGTCGTCTCCGAGAGGAAGCTGCAGATCGACAAAGGTCGCGGCCATCTTGCCCCAGTCACGAAATTTGAGAGCGCGTTTGCCAAGCCGGCAGCCGGTGACAACGCCGATGGCATCGGTCGCGCAGCGGTCGATCTCGATAAAGGTCACGAGGCGCTTGCGATCGCGGCCGCGCGGATCTTCGATGCCGAGGCGCTCGCAGGCGAGCATGGCCATGCGCACGCCCAGGATCTGTCCGGCGCAGAGATGACCGTGCGCGACCTCAGCCTGCTGGAGCAGATCGTCGAGATGGAGGGTGGAGGTGGTCATGCCTCCGATGGTATGCCGGGGCAGGTCCAGCTGTCTGCGCCCTCCCTAGCTGTCGTCGTTGTCGCCTTCTTCGACGATGGAGGTGGTGCCCAGGACGTCAAGCGTGAAGGGCTCGCCCGTCGCGGGTCGGAGAGTGACGCGCATCGGCAGGCGCTGCCACTGCGCGGGCTGGCAGGGGGCTTCGGTGCGCTCAGGCTGCGGCCACTTGCCGATCTGCTTTTGCGCGATGGCCTTGTGTGCTCCGAGCTGCGCGATCACGGCGTAAAGACCGCCCTTGGCAGTGGTGCCGATGCCGCAGTAGGCGGCGTAGTCGCGATACCAGACAACCTCCGAGATGGAGGTATCGAAGTCGGGCAGGTGGAGAGGGGTGATGTGCCCGGTGACGCGATCGACCAGGATCCACGGGCCGGGCTGCCAGACCCAGTGGTCGGGGCCGTCATTGGGGAGCGAGTCGTTGATGTGGAGGGCACGGCGGACGACGAAGCTGCGGTCGGTAACGTCGTGCGTTTCGCCTGTGGTCCACTCCTTTTGCCGCCCATCGACGACAAGCGGGCGGATCTTGAGTGTGGTGCTCTCTTCCTTCTTCGTGTCGGGTGTGGCTTCAACAGGGGTGAAGGGTACCTTGCGCACACCGCCGAGGCCGACGGTGTGGATCTTCGGACCGGCAGCGTTGGAAGCGGTGCTAAACAGAAGAGCGCAGAGTGCAAGGGCAGAGTTGCGAGGCAGAAGACGACGGAGGCTGGGGGCCGGAAAGATCATTGCGCGAAAAGCTCCTCGAGGCGCGGGACTGCGGACATGCTAACGACGGGAGAGATCTTCGCGAATGGCCTTGAAATGTGCGATGTAACCCGTTTGTGGGATAGGCAAATTGTGGCTCACGGATGCGACGAACTTACGCGGCGGCCGGAAACTCCTTCCGATGTCTCGATTTTGGTTCGTTCTTGCACAGGAGATAGTTGCGGAAGGGGCCTGAAATGGGCTGTTCCGAGTAGTATGGTGGTGAAAGCGGCCCCTTTCTGCGAATGCGCCAGATGCCGCAGATATCTCTTATGGAAGCAGGAAAGGAAACAAGATCTATGTGGAAACCGAACCAGCCTGGAAGCCCGACACCCGCAACTCCTGAGCCGGCTCGTCCGGCGACCCCGGCGAGCACCTTTGAAGCAGCCGCTCCGGCTGCGCGACCAACCCCGACCGCCGGTGCGGGAGCTTCGGCGGTGCCGACGGGCGAACAGGCCACGATCGGCAAGTCGCTGGTCGTGAAGGGTGAGCTGACAGGATCAGAGTCGCTCTACATCGACGGCAAGGTCGAGGGCGCGATCAACCTCCCTGGCAACCGAGTGACGGTGGGGCGCAACGGCCAGGTGGCAGCGAACATCGTGGCACGCGAAGTTGTGGTGCTGGGCAAGGTGCGCGGCAACTGCCAGGCAAGCGACCGTGTAGACATCCGCAGCGAAGGCTCGCTGACCGGCGACGTGATCGCGGCGCGCATCTCGATCGAGGACGGCGCGTTCTTCAAGGGTGGCATCGACATCCGGAAGCCCGGCACGGCCGATACGAAGTCAAACTCCGCGGCACCCGCGGCTACGGTCACTCCGGAGCCCGCAACCGCAAGCGTCTAATCAGGTAGTTTCACGATCGGCCCCGGTCTCTGTGCCGGGGCCGACTTGTGTCTGGGCTGACGTGGATTCGGAGCTGACTAAAGATTGCGCGCGACGGTAAAGGCGAATAGCACAGCGTAAACCCCGTAAAGTAATGCGCGCGAGGTTTGCGCCCGAGGTGCGCGCATGCGGAAGAAGTGCTGCCCGCCCGTGTACAGGATGCCCGCCGGAAGGGCAAGGACGGCCAGCGCGTTGAGGCTGAGCGCCTCCCGGAGGTTGCCATGGAGCAGCGCGGCAAGGGCGCGCGTAATGCCGCATCCGGGACACTGGATGTGGAAGAGCAGCCAGACCGGGCACTGCGGGTAGACCGCGTAAGCTGTGGGCGGGAAGCGATAAAGAATCGCGGCCACGGCTGCCAGGCAGAGAACCACAAGGGAGAACCGGAGGTCACGCGAGGGATGCGGCGGAGCTTCAGAGCGGGTCATCGAGCGGTTCGTCTGGTGTCGCACTATCGATAGCGCATGGCCTGCTTGATGTCGTTGATGCGGTTCAACTGCGACTGAAGATAGATGCCGCCGAAGAAGAACAGGAGCACGGGGTTGATGCGGAGGCCGATAGGGTCGACCGTGTTGAAGTGCTGCTCCAGCTCAGACCGAAAGGTAAAGCGAGCCACGAGACGGACGACCCAGCAGGCGAGGGCGATCAGGCCATAAAGGCCAAAGGCTCCAGGGTGGAGGGCGTAGTTGTAGTGGTAGCCGTAGCCATGGAAGTTACCGTGGCGACCCGCCCCGAGACCGGCGACCTGACTGGTGGCGAACTGCGCGAACAGCAGCACGGCAGAGGCGATGTAGAGGACCATGGCCTTGCTCGGAGGGACGACGCGGCGGAACCAGGCCGAGATGATAATGTTCCAGACCAACTGAAAGAGGCTGCAGGTGACGAGGTCGAGCAGGAGGACGATGGCCCAGTGGAGGTTGGGCGGGTCCGCATAGGCTGCGTTGGAGGTCGGCGCCGTCGCGCCCGGGTAGGCCGCGGCTGCCGGGGCGTAGCTCGACGGCTGGGGGGCGCCGGGGTCCTGCGTCCCGAGGAGCTGCGAGACCGGGATCCACTCGGGCATCTCCTCACTCTTGGCGAGATCGGTGAGCAGGACGTGTCCGGAGGCGATGTAGCGCTGCAGGTCCTCCATGGTGTAGGGACCGTACATCTGGCCGTTACGCGAGATCTGATAGTGCATGCAACGCTCCTGGAATTGAGGCGAAGAAGATCAGCTCCGATGAAAACACGGAGCGGCGCGCGAGACAAAGTAAATCTGCAGATCGGAAGAGTGCCGACGCAGGTGACGCGCATGTGCCTCTGGGGTATTAGCCGCCCTTCTCCGGACCGATGGATCAGGAGAAGGGGGCAGCCGCGAATGGGCGAGGAGCTAGTACCGTGGAAGCTGGCTGACGTTCCAGCCGCCGCCGAGCGCTTTGACCAGGAGGACGCTCGCGTCCATGCGCCGGCGCATGATGTCGATGTCGTTGCGTTCGTTGTTGAGCGCGGCGGTCTGGGCCGTGATGACCTGGAGGTAGGTATCAACGCCGCCGACGTAGCGGTTGTTGAAGATCTGCTCTGACTCCTGCGCGGCCGCGGTCGCCTGCCTCTGCTGCTCGGCTTCGTCGGCCAGGATGCGGAGCATGGCGAGGTTGTCCTCGACCTGCTGGTACGCGGTCAGGGTCGTCTGCCGGTAGGTGGCTGTCTGCGCGTTGTAGCTCTCGTAGGTCTGCTCGGAGATGGCGCGACGCCGGCCTGCATCGAAGAAGGTCTGCCCGAGCGTGGGACCAAGGGCGTAGATGAAGCTCGACTTGTCGAGGACGTTGGCGGCCGAGGTGCCCTCAAACCCGACCAGGCCGGAGAGCGCGAGCGAAGGGAAAAAGGCGGTGCGGGCGATGCCGATCTGCTCGTTCGCTTCGGCCGTCCGACGTTCGGCGGCAGCGATATCCGGCCGGCGTTCGAGTAGCTCCGATGGAAGTCCGGGGGGCACGGCCGGTGGCTGCGCCGCCAGCGGGAGGACAGGCAGCGAGAACACGGCGGGAGGCTTGCCTACGAGAACGGCGATGGCGTGCTCGTACTGTGCGCGGCGGACGTCGACGTCTGCCGCCTCGACTTTGGCGGTCTGGAGCTGCGTCTCGGCCTGCGAGACGTCGGACTTCGGAGCGACTCCACCCTGGAAGCGGTTGTTGGTGACCCGGAGCGCCTCTTGATACTGCGCGACGGTGTCGTTGAGCAGCTTCTTTTCGGCGTCCGCGGATCGCGCTTCGAAGTAGTCGACGGCGAGCTCGGCCTGGAGCGAGAGAAGGACGTTCTGGTAGTCGGCCGCGGTCGCCTGTGCCTCTTCGCGCGATGCGTTGACGGTGCGCCGGATGCGCCCGAAGAGATCGATCTCCCAGCTCAGGTCGAAGGGCAGCTGGAGGTCGCCGAGGCCGTTGTTGGCCGATGATGCCGTGAAATACGGCCGATTGGCCGAGTAGCGCTCCGCCCCTAGGAAGGGCGCGACGCCGACGGTGGGGTAGAGCTCGGAGCGGTTGACGCGGATCTGTGCACGCGCGCGCTGGAGGTTGGCGTCGGCGATGCGGACGTTCTGGTTTCCGGTAAGGATCTGCGGCTCAAGCGCGTTGAGGCCGGGATCCCCGAAGATCGTCCACCATTCGCCCTTGGGGAGCGCGTCCGCGGGCTGCGCGGTGTGCCAGGCGCCATCCTCCTTGAAGGCGGGCGGCGCTTCCTTGAAAGAAGGCGCGGTCGGGACGGATGGCTTCACGTACTTCGGTCCAACCATGCAGCCGGAGAGCATCGACGAGGCGAGCGAGATGGCGAGGAGGGAGCGACCGCGGATCACTGGTGGTCTCCCGTCTTGTTCGTTGCGACACGTACCTCCTGCCCCTCGGCGAGCGAGTCGGACGGATCGAGGATGACCTGGTCGCTGGCCTGGAGGCCGGAGCGGACCTCGACCAGCGCGCCGCCGTCATGGGTGATCGTGATGGGCACGAGGTGCACGTGGCCGTCGCGAACGACGCCGACGCGGAGGCCTTCGCTACGGAATAGCAGCGTGTTGGCCGGGATGGTGAAGCCGTCCGGGTGCATGGCGGTCTTGAAGTGGACAAAGACGTAGGCTCCGGGCAGGAGCTTGCCCTCTTTGTTGGGCGCGTCGACCTCGACGTTAAGTGTCCGGGAGGCGGGGTCGATGGCACTGGAGTTGCGCGAGATGACGCCCTGGAACGACTGGCCGGGGTACTCGTCAAGGGTGAGGTATGCGGGAGCACCCTCCTTGAGGTCAGAGGCGTAGACCTCCGGGACGGGCACGTAGACGCGGATCTGGCCGATGGCGGCCATGTGGAAGAGCTCCTTGGGCGTGGAACCGGCGGAGCCTGCATCGATCAACGCGCCGACATCGGTGTTGCGGGCGGTGACGATGCCATCGAACGGAGCGTAGACGCTTTCAAAAGACTGGAGTTGCTCGAGACGGCGAACGTTGGCCATGGCCGCGTCGACGCCGGCAGCCTGTGCCAGGGCGCCGCTGGTGGCCTGGTCGGTCTCCTGCTTGGAGACGGAGTTCGACTTCAGCAGGTTCTGGTACCGAGCGGCAGTGGTGTTGGCGAGATCGAGGTTGGCCTGCGCACTCTTGAGATTGGCTTGTGCGACCTGGAGCTGTTGATCGACTTCGGGCGTCTCGATCGTCGCCATCAGCTGGCCCTTTTTAACGCGGGCGCCGATGTCGAAGTACCAGTGCTTGAGATAGCCGTTGGTTCTCGAGTAGATCGGCGTATCGGTAAAGGCCTGCGTATTTCCGGGCAGGGCGATCTCGGGCGTAAGCCGGGCAGCAGTGGGGTGGGTGACCGCGACGCTGAGGACGGAGGACTCTTCCGCGTTCTCCGCGAGGGCGTGCTCCGCGCGCGAGCGGCTGATGATCCCGGCCGCGATCACGACCAGCAGGGCAAGGGCCAGCACGGCGAGGGCGATCCAGAGACCGCGTGAGCGGGCGGGGCGAACCGCGGTGCCGGCCGGTTCGATCGTGTTGCTCCCGCCGAGTGGCGCCGAAGCCGTGGTGCTCGTCTTGTATTCGTTCGACATAAGAACTCTCCTGGATCGTTCTCCTGGGATGCGGGCCGGAGGTCAGGCTCCGCTGGTGACGCGTGCGTTTGCGTTTTCCGTGGCGGCTGGGGCCGGCTTGCGGCGGCTGTGCAGAAGGCCGAAGACAGCGGGGACGAAGAGCAGGGTGGCAACCGTCGCGCAGAGCAGGCCACCGATAACCGCGCGTCCGAGAGGTGCGTTCTGTTCTCCGCCTTCACCGGCTCCGAGCGCCATCGGGATCATGCCGATGATCATCGCGAGAGCGGTCATCATGACGGGACGGAAGCGTGTTGCGCCTGCTTCAAGCGCTGCTGTGATCGCGTCTCCATGGCTTTCGAGACGCTCCTTTGCGAAGGAGACGACCAGGATGCTGTTTGCGGTCGCCACGCCCATGCACATGATGGCGCCCATCAGGGCAGGGACGCTGAGGGTGGTGTGCGTGATGAAGAGAAACAGGACGATGCCGGCGAGCGCGGCCGGAAGCGCGGTGATGATGATGAAGGGGTCCAGCCACGACTGGAAGTTGACGACGATGAGCAGGTAGACGAGCACGATGGCGAAGGCGAGGCCGCCGAGCAGGCCGAGGTACGAGCTGCGCATTGTCTCGATCTGCCCGCGTACGCGAATAAAGCTGCCGCGCGGAAGAGACGGCTCATTTGCCTTCACGATCTTGTCGATGTCGCGCGCAACGGCACCGAGATCCCGATCCTGGACGTTGCCGTAGATATCCAGCGTCCGACGGATGTTGTAGTGCGAGACGACCTGGAGCTCGTTGCTTCGATCGAGCGTGGCGACATCAGCTAGGATCTCCGGACGCTTCGCGCCGACCGCGGTGATCGGGATGTTGCGCAGATCGTTGAGCGACTGGATATCGTACTGCGGTGTCTCCGCGACGATGTTGTAGGTCACGCCGTTCTTCGGGTTGAGGAAGAACTGCGGCGTGAGCTGGGTGCTTCCGCTCAGGATGTTAAGAACACTGCCGCCCACGTCGCGCTCGGTGTATCCGCCCTGCGATGCTTTGGTGCGGTCCACGGCGATGTTGAGCACGGGGTAGTCGTTGGGCTGCTGGATGCGCAGGTCGGTGAGACCCGGCACCTGCCGGAGCTGGGAGAGGACGTGATTGAGGACCTTGCGGTTGCCGACCATGTCCGAGCCCTCGACCTGCACGTCGATCGGGGCAGGAAGACCGAAGTTAAGGATCTGCGTGACGATGTCTGAGGGAAGGAAGTAGAAGGACGTGCCGGGAAACTCGCGCACGAGCTTGGAGCGCAGCTCGCGAACGTAGTTCGCGGTGGGGTGGTGATTCTCCTTGAGAGAGACAAGGATGTCAGCGTCGCCGGCGCCGATGAGACCGGAGGTGGCGTGCTGGAAGTTCAGCGTGCTGTAAGGCAGGCCGATGTTGTCGAGGATGTTGTCCATCTCGCCCGCGGGGACGGTGCGGCGGATCGACTGCTCGACCAGATCGCAGAGCCTGGCGGTCTCTTCGATGCGCAGGCCGCTCTTGGCCCGGAGATGGAGAATAAACGAGCCCGTGTCGGAGCTGGGGAAGAAGTTCTGCCCGAGAAACGGCACAAGCACAAACGTCAGGAGGCAGACCACGAGAAAGACGGGGACGAACAGGAGACGAGCTCCCATCAGCCGGGCAAGGAGGCCCTGGTAGCCGTTGCGTACGCTCTCGAAGCGCCGCTCAAACCCGCGCTGGAACTTCGCGAGAAAGCTCTGCGATGGCCGGGCGTTGTGGTCATGCGCCTTCAGGAGGTACATCGCCAGCGTCGGCACCAGCGTTCGCGAAAGGACGTAGGACGCGAGCATGGCAAAGACGACCGCCTCGGCGAGTGGGACGAAGAGGTATCGCGAGACACCGCTCAGGAAGAACATCGGCAGAAACACGATGCAGATGCAAAGGGTAGAGACGAGGGCGGGAACGGAGATCTGGGCTGCGCCTTCAAGGATGGCGTCGTTCAGCGGCAGACCCTCCTCGAGGTAGCGCTCGATGTTCTCGATGGTAACGGTGGCGTCGTCCACCAGGATGCCGACGGCGAGCGCAAGGCCGCCGAGGGTCATGATGTTGATCGTCTGACCCAGAAAGCCGAGGATGATGATCGAGGTCAGGATGGACAGCGGAATCGAGATGGCGATGATGATGGTGCTGCGCCAGCTTCCCAGGAAGAGCAGGATCATGAGGCCGGTGAGCACGGCGGCGATAACAGCTTCGCGGATCACACCGTTGACCGAGCCGCGGACGAAGACCGACTGATCGCCGATCGCCTTGATGCGGAGCTCAGGCGGGGTGATGAGCTTGATCCGCGGAAAGAGCTTGCGGATGCCGCTGACGACATCAAGGGTGGAAGCGGTGCCGGATTTGAGGACGGTCACCAGAACGCCGCGCCTGCCGTCCTGGCGGACGATGTTGGTCTGCGGAATGCTGCCGTCGGTCACGGACGCCACGTCTTTGACGTAGACGGTGGCACCGTTGATCTGACGGACGGGGATGTTGCCCAGGCCCTCAAGCGAGAACGGCGCCGAGTTGAGATGGATGTCGTACTCGTCCCTGCCAATCTTGGCCGTGCCGCCCGGCTGAACGACGTTCTGCTGGCCCAGCGCATTCAGGACATCGACCGGTGAGAGACCCTTGGACTGAAGAAGCTTGGGGTCGAGGTTGACCATGATCGAGCGCTGCTTGCCGCCGTAGACGTTGGGAATGACGGCGCCGGGAACGGTGACCAGCTGGGTGCGGACAGTGTTGAGGCCGAGATCGTTTAGCTGCTGCTCGGAGAGCCCGTTGCCGGAGAGGCCGAGCTGCAGGATCGGGACGCTCGAAGCGCTGAAGTTGATGATCTGCGGAGGAAGAATGCCGGGGGGGAGCTGGCGCAGCTGAAACTCGGAGGCTGCGCTGACCTGTGCGTTCGCCGTGTCGAGGCTCGCACCAGGCTGCAGGTAGATCTTCACAACAACCTGGCCGGCAACGGTGGTCGATTCAACGTGCTGAATATTGTCGACCAGCACTGTGAGCGCCTTCTCGTACGGCGTCGTGAGGCGGCCTTCGAGCTCCTCCGGGTTGAGCCCCGTGTACTGCCACGCGACCGAGATCACCGGGATATTGATGTTCGGAAAGATGTCCGTGGGCGTCTGCAGAATGACGACGGGCGCCGCGATCAGAATCAGAATGGCGAGGACGATAAAGGTGTATGGCCGGGTGAGGGCAATCTTAACGATCCACATAGGGGCACCATCCTCGCTGGATGTTTCGTAAGAGTCTCACGTACTATCAGACACTAAAACGATCCTCTGGTTTCACAGTTATTTCCGTGTGCAATCAAAGGAAAAACCGATAGGTCCGACGGGAGAGGTAGATGGAACTGCGGCACCTCAGGTACTTCTGCGCGGTGGCGGACTCCGGGAGTTTCAGTGAAGCCAGCCGGATCCTCCACGTCTCCCAGTCTACGATCAGCGAGCAGATTGCGGACATCGAGGCGGAGATCGGTGGTCCGCTGCTGGACCGGAGCACGCGGCGGACGCGCATGACGCCGCAAGGGCTGATCTTCCTGGCCGAGGCGCGGAAGACGCTGATCGCGGCGGATCGGGCAGTCGATATCACGCAGCGATCGTTGCAGGGCAAGGTCGGCACGCTGTCGATCGGGTTCTTCCTTTGGGGTGCGGGCGGCTTCTTCCCGCGCATCATCCGGGAGTACCGGAGACTTCATCCAGAGGTCAGGGTGTCGCTCTTTGAGATGGACACGCCCGCGCAGATGGAGGCGCTTGAGGCCGGCAAGATCGACATAGGGTTTACCCGGCCGCTGCAGCCTCCGTTTGATCGAACCTTGCACTCGGAGCTGCTGTACCTCGATCCGATCGTGGCCGTGCTGCCTCGCGGGCACCACCTCACCAAGCGCACGTTGAGCGTGAAGGATCTTGCAGGGGAGCAGTTTGTTCTGTGCGAGCGTCGTGTCACGCCAAATCTTTTCGATAACATCGTAGGCCTTTGCACCTCGACGGGCTTTTCTCCGGAGATCGTGAATACCTCGGCCACATGGGCGGGGGTCTTGACGCTGGTGGAATCAGGCGAAGGTGTGTCGCTGGTTCCGGCCGGCGTTCGCCATCTCCGTACACGCGGCGTGGTCTTTCGCGGCGCTGCGGCCGGAGACGGTCCAGGTGGGGTTATCGGTGGCGTGGAATCCGCAGAACGACGGCGTCATCCAGCAGGATTTTCTGAAGCTGGTGCGCGCCAACAAGGACCGCATTCACAAGACAGGCGGAAACTAGGATCCCGCCAGCTCGATCACGACCCCCTCACCGGCTTCGAGCACGAAGGTTCCGCCGACTTCGCCTCCGGCGCCGTCGAGGATGGTGGTGAGCAGGATGCGGCCACGCGGGACGTCGGTCTGCCGGATCTCGTCGGCGAAGTTGAGCAGTACCTGGAGGCGTTGATCGCCGGACTCGCGCTGGTAGCTGAGGACGTCGTTCTCCGCGCGGACCTCGGCGACCTCACCCAGGTGCAGGGCTGGAAGCTGGCGGCGAAGCTTCAGCAGCTGGCGGTAGAGCGAAAGGACGGAGCGGGGCGCGGCCGCCTCCGATGCCACCGAACTCTCCCTGGCATTCGGCGCGAACGGCAACCAGGGCTTGCTCGTAGTGAAGCCGGCGAGTGGGCTCCCGTCCCAGGGCATGGGCGTGCGCTCAGGATCGCGGCCCATGCCGATGCCCGGCTGGTTCTTCTCGGCGGGATCCTGCACCTCGTCGGGCGGAATGGTCGCGTCGAGCAGGGCAAGCTCGTCGCCGTAGTAGAGCGTGGGGGTGCCGCGAAGCGTCAGCAGAAGCATGGCCGCGACGCGGACCTGTGCCTCGCCGACACGGGTTGCGAGACGCGGCTGGTCGTGGTTGCCGAGCACCCAGTTGGGCCATGCTCCCACGGGCAGCAGGCCTTCGTAGTTGCGGATCAGACGCGCGATGTCGTCGGCCTTCCACGGGGTCTGGATCAGGTGGAAGTTGAACGGCAGATCGGCGCCGCGGAGGTCCGTGGTGTTCGGGTCGGCGCCATAGTAGGTGACGAGTTCGGTGAGCGGAAGGTAGATCTCGCCGATGAGCACGCGCTCCGGGTACCCGTTGAGCAGCGCGCGCATCTCCGCGACGATCTCGTGGGTCTCGGGGCGGTCGGAGGTATAGATCGGCAGCACGCTGCCGTAGGAGTTGCTGCCCGGGCTCCAGTCCGGGTTCTGCGGGTTGGAGCGAAACTGGTCGTCCTTGATCAGCAGCCACAGGACGTCCATGCGAAATCCATCGACACCGCGATCGAGCCAGAAGCGCATGGCCGCGAAGATGGCCTCGCGAACTTCGGGGTTGCGCCAGTTCAGATCCGGTTGTGCGACCAGAAAGGAGTGGAGGTAATACTGCCCGGTGTGCTCGTCGAGCTCCCAGGCCGAGCCGCCGAAGTGAGACATCCAGTTGTTCGGCACCCCGCCGCCAGGTGCGGGATCGCGCCACAGGTACCAGTCGCGCTTCGGATTATCGCGAGACGAGCGGCTCTCGAGGAACCACGGATGCTGATCCGAGCTGTGATTGGGGACGAAGTCGAGGATGAGCTTGAGGCCGCGTTCGTGAATTCCTGCGACCAGTCTGTCGAAGTCTTCGAGCGTCCCGAAGATCGGATCGACGCCCGTGTAATCAGAGACGTCGTAGCCGAAGTCGGCCATGGGCGAAGGATAGAAGGGCGAGATCCAGACTGCGTCGACACCGAGCTCCACAAGGTAGTCGAGACGCGCAAGGATGCCAGCGAGGTCGCCGATGCCGTCGCCGTTCGAGTCCTGGAAGGACCTCGGATAGATCTGGTAGATGACGCCATCCTGCCACCACAACCGCTTCGCCTGAGCCATGCGAGCTTGGATGCACGGCGATGCGGAGGGATGGAGGGGCATCGGCAGCCGTCCAAAAGACAGCTGCCCGAGGCTGGCCCTTAGTGCTTGGGCGCGGCCGGAGTCGTGGTGGCCGGGGGGACCGAGGTCGACGGCGGAAGGCTGTTCAGCGAGGGTGCCGGTGTCGTCTGCGGCGTTGTCTGCTTGACGAAGTCGGTGACCATCTGCCGGAGCTGCGGTTCAATCGTCGCCATGTGCGTCTGGGTCAGGGTCATGGACTTGCTCGCAAGGTCGGGGGACTTCGCAAGAAGTGTCTTGCCGGCGGGCGACTTGTAGAAGGCCAGGAAGCTGTCGATCTCGGGCTCGGTATAGGCGTCGCTGTAGAGCTTGACGTAGTCCGGCTCGACCACCTTCCAGCCGATCGTCTGCTGCACCAGGCCGCTGACGCGAGTCTGGAACTCCTCGAACTGCTTCTGCTGGTCGGCGGTCGGAGTGGCGCCAAACTGATGCGTGCTGAGCTGCTGCATCTGCCGGCCCAGGTTGTTCATGATCTGCGAGGAGACGTTGTCGATGTGGAGGATCGTCAGGAGCTCTTCGATCTTGGTGCGTTTGGAGGCATCATCAGCGTGCGCGGAGATGGTCAACGGGAGAAAGGAAAGCAGGGCAACGATGATGCGCTTCTTCATGAAAGAACTCCTGTATTCGAAAGCTCCGTGCGGAGAGAGCTGTCGCGTTTAAGTGTACTTGAGCACTGCGGAAGAGTGTGCCCGGCGCCCCGCGAAGACGCGGGAGCGTGAGAGGGCTGACGAACGCGGTCCTCGGCTGATAAGTTAGGAGGGTGGGTCGTTTCTGGCTCAGATGCGGAGGTCTGCTGGCGTTCGTGTTGCTGGCAGCGTTAGAGGCAAGAGGAGCTCTGACGGTGCTGGTCGGTGAGCCGTTCGGAAACTTCGGGACCATGATGCCGCTCGGGCACACAGCGCTCTATCTCGACCGCGTATGCGCGGATGGGCCGCTCAAGGTGAGGATGTGTCGTCCTGGCGAGCCGCACGGGGTGGCCCTGGCCCGCTACCATCGCATCGGTGAGTTGGACTGGCTCGCTTCGCCGGTCATGCAGTTCCTCTACGCGACGGACCGCATGGAGGATGTGCCTCCATACGTAACGGCCGATGCCGTGTGGGCGATGCGCCAGCGCTACCGGCAGCGCTACCTCCGTGCCCTTGTCCCGGATGGAACCGAGGGTACGCCGGATGGGCATGGCGGCGACATGGAGGAGTGGTGGGAGTCGGCCGGTGTTGCGTACAACCGGCGCGTCTGGGCCTACGAGATCGCCACGACCGAGGAGCAGGACCGGCGCTTCGTGGAGCAGATGAATGCGCGGCCCAACAAGCATCTCTACCACCTGAAGAAGACCAACTGTGCGGACTTCATCGCGGAGCTGGTGAACGTGTACTTCCCCGGCGCCGTGCATAACGACCGGGTGGCGGACTTCGGGCTGATGACGCCCAAGGAGGTGGTCCGCTGCGTGGCTGCGTACGGCGCGGCGCACCCTGAGGCCAGGCTGCGGATCTACCAGGTGCCGCAGGTGCCGGGGTCGCTTCGGCGGAGCAGGCCAATCCGCGGCGGTGCGGAGTCGGGGCTGAAGACCAAGCGATACCTGTTCACGCTTCTGCTGATCCAGCCGGAGGTGCCCGCCACGCTTGCTGTCCTTTACTGGAAGCATGGCCGGTGGCCGGTGGGCGGCGGTGCGGAGATTGCTTCCGACCTCCCCCAGAGGGTCGCGATGGACAACATGGCGGGCCGCGACCGGATTGATGTTGCGGCTGGCAATCCTCCGCAGAAGCAGAGCGTCGACCGCGCCTCGCAGGAACCACCCCAGAAATAACTTCGCTCCCTGACCTAACCGCCTCGCGGAACCGTTGTCTAATCGGGCGAATGGAGAAGGCGGACAAAGACGCCATACAGCAGGTGTTGGCGGGAGACCGGGACGCGTATCGCGTTCTGGTCGACGGCCACTACCAGTTTGTCTTTCGGATCGCCTTCCGGATCACGGGAGATGAGGCCGATGCCGAAGAGGTCGCGCAGGAGGCGTTCTTTCGCGCCTACAGCAAGCTCGCAACCTTTCGCCAGGACTCGAGCTTCTCGACATGGGTCAATCGCATCGCTATGAATACTGCAATCAATCTCGTGGAACGACGCAGCCGCGATCTCACCAAGGGGGCTGACCGCATCGGAGAAAGTTCGGATGCCGATGGCATCGCGGTTCAGGTGATGGATGGGCAGCCCGGGCCCGAGCGGCTTCTGCTCGATGGCGAGGCGACATCCCTGAGGAAAGCCGCCATGGCAAACCTGACCCCGATGGAACGAACGGCCTTTACGCTGCGGCACATGGAAGATATGCCCATACCGGAGATTGCGACGGCCCTCAATGTGCCGGCGAACTCCGCAAAGCAGGCGGTCTTTCGCGCCGTAAACAAGCTCAGGCGATCGCTTGCACCGCTTGCCGGAGGAGTCCGATGAGACACCTGGAAGAAGACGAGCTGATCGCCTACCAGCTGCGGGAGAGCGGGGAGGCGGAGTCGATCCGTCAGCACCTCGAGACCTGCGAGGAGTGCGCGGCGGCTTCGGAGTCGATTGCGGAGACCCTGCGAGTCTTCTCCGCCGAGCCGGTTCCGACGGCGAATCTCGACCATGCCTGGCAGCGGCTCCGCGGAAACCTGCCCGCGCTTGCGCCCGCGCCGGGCCCGCGGTTCGGCATGCTCGGCCGGCGCTGGATGTGGCCGGCTGCCGGAGCGGTGTTGGCGGCAGCGCTTCTGATCGCCGCGTTCCTTGGTGTCCGCGTCCACCGCGGCGTGGAGCAGCGACACGCGGAGCTGGCCTTTCACAAGCCCGGCCCGCTTACTGACCAGCCTGTCGACCCTGCGATCGCGAACCATCTGGACAGCGCGGAGCGACTGCTGACCGAGGTGAACCACGCGTCCGGCCCGCTCGATGAGACGACGCGCACCCAGGCGCATGACCTCCTGCTGAAGAATGCCGTGTATGTGCACAAGGCGCACGATGACGGCGACTTGGCCGAGGCCTCCGTGCTCGAAAACCTGGGCCGTGTGCTGACCACGCTGGACCACGAGCCGCCCGCCCTTGATAAGGGCTGGCACATACGACTTGAGATGAACACGGATGGACTTCTGCTGGATATTCGCATCCTTCGGCAGAACGATGCCCGCCAATGATGCCCGCAACAAAGGAGCCCCGGATGAAACACGCCCGCAACAACGTCACCCTTTCCTCGGTCTTTGCCATTCTGCTCTCCGCCTCACTCACGTCGTACGCTCTGCCCCTTGTCCCGCTGGTAATTGAAGACGACAGTGCGTATGGAAGCGGCACGCAGGCGATGAATGAGCATCGATGGGTCGACGCGGTCGCCGCGTTTGATCGCGTGGTCGACGCAAAGGGAAAAAAGGCGGATGCGGCGCTCTACTGGAAGGCCTACTCGCTAAACAAGCTGGGCAAGGGACCGCTGGCCATGGCGACCTGCTCGCAGCTTCGGTCGCACTACACTGCGAGCCCCTGGAACAAGGACTGTTCCGCGCTCGGGATTGAGGTTCGCAGCGACGTTCACCTCGCTGTCCCACCCGTGCCGCCGGTGCCGGCAGGTCCGTATGTGGGCTCGTATTCGCCGGGAGGTGAGAGCCACCCGCGCGGATCGGACGCCGATCTCAAGATCCTCGCCTTGAACTCGCTTCTGAACCGTGACCCGGCGCAGGCCATCCCGCTGCTCCGCGGCATCCTGACGGGCGATCAGCCGGGCGACGTCAAAAAGCACGCCATCTTCGTTCTGGCGCAGAGCAAGTCACCCGAAGCACAGAGCATTCTCCGCGACGTGGTGAATGGGAAAGATGGGACCCGATCTGCAACGCCAGGGTATCCAGATGTCCGCGGTCTTTGAAGGCAAGCGAGCTAACGACAGCCTTGCAGAGGTGTATCGCACAACCAACGACCGGGAGGTCAAGCGCTCCGTGATCTCCGCGTTCTTCATCACGCAGGACGCGCAGCGCATGGTCGAGCTCGCACGCAACGAGAAGGACCTCGAGATGAAGCGCGCGATCGTCTCCCAGCTTGCGCTGATGCAGGACAAGGCGGCAACCGACTACATGCTGGAGCTGCTGAAGTAGAGTTCGGCCCGGGCGCTCCTCAAGGGAGCCTCACGTCGATCGATCGCATTCCCGCCGCGTGCGCTGCTGCGAGACCTTCGTCCGAGTCTTCGAGCACCACACAGCCGGCGGGCTCGACACCGAGCCTGCGCGCAGATTCAAGGAAGACATCGGGAGCTGGCTTGCCGGCAGCGACATCTTCAGCCGCGACCAGCACGTCGAAGAGCGGCAGCAGGCCCGTCGCCCCGAGGCTCGCCTCGACGTTGGCTCGACGGCCGTTCGACGCCACCGCCATCGGCACTCTTCCGTGCCACAGGCGCGCGAGCGATGCGACCGCTCTCGATCTCGCGGAGGTGCTGGAGGCTCTCATGAAACAGGACGTTGTAGCGGGCAAAGATCATCGTGCGATCGAGCGGCGTGGCGGGGTTCCCCAACGACTCGGCCTCGGCCTCAAGCGCGTCCAGGAGAGCGTCTGGTGTAAGCCCCGCACGCGCCATGTACCAGTCGCGAGGCATCTGGTGTCCCTGTGGCTTGATGGCGGCGCGAACGGCCGCGAGGTGCGCAGGCGCGGTGTCGACGAGGGTGCCGTCGCAATCAAAGATCAGGGCTGAGAAGGGCTGGGGAAGTGTGATCGGCATCGTTTGGTTGGTGTCCTTTCATTCTCGCAGGCTCCGCCCGTCGTCGCATCGGGCCGGCGCGCGCGAGCATGGACGGGAGCTTCTTGATATGCTCTGGTGCTGACCTGCCTGAGGGTTCCTTGGAGGAAGCGAATGAAAGCGTTTGCATCGGCTCTGGTTGTGGCGATCTTCTTTTCCGTCGGCTCGCGCGCGAGCCGTGCCCAGGCCCCCGGCGAGGCCGCCGGTGCGCACACCTTGACCAACCCGCTGAAGAGCTCAGGGCCCGATCCATGGGTGGCGACGCATAACGGCTGGTACTACTACATGAACTCCACGGGCCGGAACCTGACGATCTGGAAGACGCGCCGGATCGAGGATCTCGCAAACGCGCAGAAGACAGTCGTCTGGACGCCGCCGGAAGGGCAGCCGTATTCGCGTGAGCTTTGGGCTCCGGAGCTGCACCGGCTCGAGGGTAAGTGGTACATCTACTTCGCCGCGGATGCCGGCCACAATGAGGACCACCGGATCTACGTCGTCGAGAATGGGTCAGAAGATCCGACCGAAGGCACATGGACGTTTAGAGGAAAGGTCGCCGACGCGAGCGACAAGTGGGCGATCGACGCGACGGTCCTCGAGCCGAGCGCGGGCACGCACGGCAAGATGTACATGATCTGGTCAGGGTGGGAGGGCGACGTCAATGGTGTCCAGTCCATCTACATCGCCCGCCTGAAGAACCCGTGGACGATCGAAGGAAAGCGCACACGGATCTCGACGCCCCAGTATGCGTGGGAGAAGGTCGGCGACCTCGACGCGACCGACGGCCGCACGGTGCAGGATCTGCCGCATGTGGACGTGAATGAGGGCCCCGAGGTGCTTGAGCACGGGGGCAAGGTCTTTGTGGTCTACTCCGGTAGCGCCTGCTGGACGAACTACTACGAGCTGGGCATGGTCACGGCGTCCCTCAACTCCGACCTTCTGGAGCTGGCGAGCTGGACAAAGTCGTCCCAGCCGCTGTTCCGGCAGAATCCGCAGGGAGGCGCATTTGGAACCGGGCACAACGGCTTCTTCAAATCGCCGGACGGAACCGAGGACTGGATCATCTACCATGCCAACCCTGGACCCAACCAGGGGTGCGGCGATCAGCGCTCCCCCCGGGCACAGCCGTTCCACTGGAAGCCGGACGGCACACCCGACTTTGGCACCGCCGTGCCGATCGGGCAGGCCATCCCGGCTCCGGCCGGGGAGAGATAGCTCCCGAACAGCGCATCGCCCCCGGTCTGGGAGATAATGCCCTCATGCTGAGACCATGTTTTTTGGTGGTGGACCGGGAATACCCAGGAACGATCTCAACGCGGAAATTGGTCATCGAAACGGCCAAACTGAATGTAATTACTGCGTACAGCGCAAACGAGGCTCTGGAAGAGCTCGAGCGCTTCCCAGCCGTCAATGGCGTCGTCATCGACCTCGGCGTGACTGACATGCCGTCGGATGAGCTGGTGCGTCATATCAAGGAGTCGCAGCCCCGGCTGCCGGTGATCGCGGTCTCGTCTCCCGGCTTCGAAGATTGCCCCGAGGCCGACTTCCACCTCGAGTCCTTCCAGCCCTCCCGGCTGCTCGAGATCCTGCGAGGTCTCCAGCCGAAAGCGGCGGCCGAGATCGACCGACGGCAGGATGAGCTAAGCCGGGACCAAAGCAAGATCTAAGTCTGGCCGATTATCACCGAGTCAAAGATTCGTGGCGTGCCGCACAGAGGGCCGTGTTTGCCTATACTCGGTCGCATGTCGAAGTGGACGATGGGATGTGTTCTGGCGACGGGGATCGCCTTCAACGGTATGGCAGTACAAGCGCAGGGCAGGCCGGAGCTGCTGGTCGTCAATCAGGGTGACCGAAGCCTCAGTGTGATCGATGCCGGGACGGGCCAGCTGGTCGCGACCGTACCCGTCGGCGGGGTCACCGGGCATGAGGTCGCGGTGTCACCGGATGGGCGGACCGCCTACGTCCCCATCTACGGCAACTCCGGTGTCGGCAAGCCGGGGACCGATGGGAAATCGATTGCGGTGATCGATCTACAAGCCCGCAAGGTGAGGGGAACCGTAGAGTTCGACCATGGCGTTCGCCCCCACTGTCCGCGGTATGATGCCCGGCGCAACGTGCTCTATGTCACGTCCGAGCTCGATCACAGCATCTCCGTCATCAACCCGGCAACGCTGAAGGTGGTCGGGGCCATACCGACGGGCGAGGCCGAGTCACACATGCTCGTCGTCGCTCACAACGGCACCAGGGGATACACCGCCAACGTAGCCTCGGGAACCGTATCGGTCCTGGATATGGACGGACGAAAGACGGTCGCGGTCATCGCCGTTGCATCTCACGTGCAGCGTATCGCTATCTCGCCGGACGACAAGATGGTCTTCACCTCCGACCAGGAGCAGCCGCGAGTGGCCGTGATCGACACCGCCACGAACAAGGTTGCGCGCTGGATCCCGCTGCCTTCCATCAGCTATGGCACAGCGGTGACGCCGGACGGCCGCTACCTGATCGCCACGTTACGGGAGGCAGGCAAGGTCGCCATTGTGGACCTCCACAGCTTCAGTGTGGTGCGCACGCTCGAGGTCGGTAATGTCCCGGTTGAGGTCATCGTGCGTCCTGACGGACAGGTCGCCTACGTGTCGTGCACTAAGGACGCCGAAGTTGCCGAATTGTCACTCGGAGGGGATGTCGGCTCGTGGCACGTTGCGCGCAAAGTCAAAGCGGGCGCGGCGGCTGACGGCCTGGCCTGGGTGGCAAGGTAGCGAGAGGTCTGATGCGCCTTCGCTGGCATCTCGTGTGGGCCGCTCTGCTCGTCTCCGCGAGCCTCCGGGCAGAGGTCAACCCAGCCTGGACGACACCGATCGCGCCGTTTCGGATCGCCGACAACCTCTACTACGTTGGCAGCAAGGATCTCGCCGCATACCTCGTGGTTACGCCTCAGGGCGACGTGCTGATCAACTCCAACCTGCCGAGCTCCGCGCCGCAGATCCTCGAGAGCATCAAGAGACTTGGCTTCCAGCCGACTGACGTCAAGGTGCTGCTGATTAGCCACGCGCACTGGGATCACGATGCGGGGAGCTCGGAGATCAAACGCCGGACCGGGGCGAAGTACATGGTGATGGACGACGATGTCCCGGTGGTCGAGAGCGGCGGCGCGAAGGACTTCGCCTATGGCGGACGCGAGATGCGATATCCCGCCGCAAAGGTTGATCGCGTGCTCCACGATGGGGACGAGGTTCGGCTCGGAGGGGCGGTCCTGGTCGCTCACAAGACCCCCGGGCACACCCGGGGCTGCACGACGTGGACGATGCAAGTCACCGACCGGGGCAGGCCGCAGGCCGTGGTCATCGTCGGCAGCTGGAACGTCAACCCGGGCTTCCGGCTGGTCGATCGGCCGGGGAGGCCGGCCTCTTACCCAGGCATTGCGGCAGACTACGAGAAGACCTTTGCCGTGCTCAGGAGTTTGCCGTGCGACATCTTCCTGGGGGCGCACGGGAGCTACTTCGACATGCTCGAAAAGCTCCGAAGGCAGGGCGCCGGCGAGAAGGACGTATGGGTCGATCCTGCGGGCTACCGCGCGGCCGTACGGGAACGCGAAGGGGCGTTCAAGGCCGAACTGCAACGGCAGCAGCGGGCGAGATAGCCCGAGACGTCGCCTGCACCACCAGGGGGCGCCAGTGATGAAGATTCACCCATCCGCGGATCGCCTGAACGCGAGCCGGGTGGGCATGGAGGGCGGCCGCCAGCGTCAGCACAGCCACGTAGAGCGCAGGGAGGACCTGCAGCTTCGATTGTGATCTCTGGTGACCGATGATGTGCCTCGCTTGGGACTAAGCAAAGCACCTGCCGGGCCAATCGAAGAAGTGCTCTCTTCCCCAGCGAACGGAACCACGTCTCCCTTTCGGGCGGAAGATGTTTTCTCCTTTAGGCACTTCCGTTCCACTTCGGACCTGGAGTTCAGCCGCCCAACGAAGCGCGAGCGCAACCGCCCGAAGCACACGCTTACGGCTGCTGGTCGAGAGGTCTCCGGGCGAAGTAGTACAAGCTGAACGCGAGCGCCGCAAACGCCAGCACGGACACCCAGTCGTGGTGAAGGGGATTCGTCTCTGCGAAGCGCGGCATGGTGCGGTCAAAGAAGTTCTCGTACAGCTTCACGCACACACCAAGCAGCCCCACGATGCCGCCGGCCGCAATCAGACCGGAGGCAAAGAGCGAGCCGGGGCTGATCTCGGACTCCGCATCGAGCGACGGTGTGACCTCAGTCGGAACCGGCAGGCCCGTCGCCGGATCGAGGTGGTCGGGGTTTGTCTCATCGAAGTGAGGGTTCTGCGCCAGCCATGCTCCGCGGTCCGCGTGCCAGAGCTGAATCGAGGCAGCGTGCGTCGCCGCAGCCTGCTTCGCCGCATGCTGCAGCATCGCGCGATCCACCATCCAGCGCATCAGGCCTCCGATAAAGATGGCCAGGGTGGTCGCAATCGAAAGGTAGGCGCCGACCGCAAAGGTCAGCGACCGGATTCCGAGGAGCTCAACCGCGACCACCAGGAAGACGCCAAGGAGCACAAGCGACCACGGAAGTTTGCGCGACAGGATGCCGTTGATGACGGTGGCCATCAGGCGCCCTTGCGGAGCCGCGGCCTTCTCTGAGCCGATGCCCTGGATCCACTGGACGTCGATGGTGCCGGTCGCGGGATTGTAGAGATACTTGCCGTCCTCAAGCGTCGTCGAGCCGATCGCGTTGAGCAGAAGATAGGAGCTCGCGGCCGGAAGCTCCTCCTTTCCGGCGATGAGCGTCCCTACCGTGCCGCCCTTCGACTCCGTGCCGGCCGGCATGCGGCTCGCCGCGGACTGCGGCTCCGACCCGGCGGCATTGGTGCGGATCTGGCCGGTCGTCTCGGGCGCAGGAGCCATGGCCTCGGGAGGCGTCGTGTCCGGGGTGTTCGGGATCGGAGACGGTGTGGTCGCGGCAACCGGTGCCGTGATGGGAAGCGTCGGCCCGCTCAGCGTGATGTGGTCGCGGGTGAAGTGACCACTGGACCGGACCCCATCGGGCAGGGCATCGATGTTGATCGGAATGGGACGCGGCAGCCGTTGAAACGTCTCGAGCCCGGTGTTCATGGCGTTCAGCGTGGCCCCGATCGAGACCACGGAGATGACCACGCCGATCATGATGGCAAGCTGCTGCTTCCACGGAGTGGCGCCGATCAGGTAGCCCGTCTTGAGATCCTGCGCGGTGTCGCCCGCGTTCGAGGCCGCGATACAGACGATTCCCCCGATGGTGATGGCAAGCGCGCCAAAGGCCGGAGCGGTCCAGCCCTTCACCAAAAAGATCGCGGCCGTCGCCATCAGCGTGGCGATCGTCATGCCCGAGACCGGCGACGCGGACGAGCCCACGATCCCGACGATGCGCGCCGACACCGTGACAAACAGAAAGCCGAACAGGACGACCAGAAACGAGGCTGCGAGGTTGGCAAAGGCACCGACCTGCGCTCCCGGCACCGGGTGGAACTCGAGAAAGACCCAGAGCAGCGCAATCAGGGCGACGGAGCCGCCGAGCACCACGGCGGGCGGCAGATCGTGCTCGGTCCGGGTCGGCACGCCTCCGGTGCGCGTCGCGGCAGCACCGCCTGAGCTGGACGGAACATCGGGGGTCGACCGTTTGCTCTTGCGGATGTTTCGCAGGCCATCGGCGAGAGCACCGGCGATCGTCGGAAGTGTTCGGCACAGCGTAATCAGGCCCGCCGCCGCCACGGCTCCGGCACCCATCGGGCGCACATACGTCGACCAAAGCTGCGAGGGGCCCATCTCGCGGATGGGCACCGTGCCCGGGTACAGTGGGCCGGGAAGATGCGAGCCGAAGAAGTAGATCGCCGGCATCAGCACGAGCCAGGAGAACGCCCCACCCGCCAGCATCACAGCCGCAACGCGCGCGCCGATAATGTATCCGACACCGAGATACTCCGGTGTGACATCGGCCCGGATCGCGGAGCCACGCAGGAGGTGCTGCGGTCCGAGGTCCGGCTGGTAGTTCGGCGTGGATGGGAAGAGGGCGAAGAGGTTTTCGTTCTGGAACAGGGTGTACAGGCCTCCGAGGCCCAGCCCGAGGAAGACCCGGCTCGCAAACGACCCGCCGCGCTCGCCCGCTTCAAGCACGTCCGCGCAGGCCGTGCCCTCAGGGTAGGTAAGGGTCTCGTGCTCGTCGACGATGAGCTGTTTGCGCAGCGGGATCATAAACAAGACGCCGAGCCAGCCGCCAAAGAGCGCAAGCGCAAAGATGCGCGTCGACTCGAGATCGAAGCCAAGGAAGATGAGCGCGGGCAGCGTGAAGATCACGCCGGAGGCGATCGACTGACCGGCATTCCCGGTGGTCTGGACGATGTTGTTCTCGAGAATGGACGCTTTGCCGAACGCACGGAGGATGGAGATCGACAGGACGGAGATGGGGATCGAAGCGGCGACCGTCAGCCCTGCACGCAGCCCGACATAGACCGTCACGGCACCGAAGAGGATCCCGAACAGCGCGCCAAGCAGCAGCGCTCGGACGGAAAGCTCGGGACGGGTCTCAGTGGCGGGCACGAACGGTTTAAAGGTGGTGCGGGTCGCGGGGGTCGTCGCCATGCTGAGTTCGTCTCCGGTGTGGGTTCGGCTGGAGGCGAGTGTATCAGCGCGAATGGCGGGTCATCTCGGCCTGCCTGTTGGCCCATAGGCACGCCCGCTAGCCATAAGCGCCGGCAGCCAGCACATAAGCGTGCCAGGCAGCCACCATAAGATAGTCCGATGAGTGAAGCCACCGAAGATCCGCGGACCTACTTCGCGGCGGAGCGGACCTTTCTTGCCTGGATCAGGACAGGGCTCGGCCTAATGGGTGTGGGCTTCGCCGTCGCGCGCTTCGGTCTGTTCCTCCGGCAGATGCAGGCTGGGCAAAGCCATGCGCCGGTACACACCACCGGAGCCTCCGTGTACTCGGGCGTGGCACTGGTCGCGCTCGGCGTCGTGGTCAACGTCGCTGCAGTGCAGCACCATCTCGCGACCGTGCGGGAGCTGCGAACCGGGACCTGGACGGCTGGCCGCGTCAGCTATCAGGCAGTAGCGCTGGCGGTGCTGCTGGCGCTTATGGGCGTCGGCATGGCGTTCTACCTCCTGGTGCTTCGGTAGGCAGTTGCACTCAAGTCATCGAATCGTGAAAAGAACGGGAGAATGCAGGATGAGTTGGAAGGCCAGGCTGTTGCAAGCCGAAGTAGAGGTACCGCAAGGCTTCAAGTCCCTGGTGTCACCCACATGGCGCGGGTCGACCGTGGTCTTCCCGGATGCTGGCTCCGTTCATGAGGGCTATCGTCCGGAAAAGGGAGGCTGGACCTACGGGCTCTACGGAACGCCGACGAGCGCCGAGCTCGCGGAGCGAATACGCGCGATCGAGGGCGGCGCTGGAACCGTGCTGGTGCCGAGCGGGCAGGCTGCTATCGCCGTCGTAAACCTGGCGCTGTTGCAGGCGGGCGATCACGTCCTGCTGCCCGAGAGCGCCTACGGGCCCAGCCAGCGCATGGCCAGGGAGATGCTCCCGAGATGGGGCGTCGAGGCAAGCTTCTACGATCCGCTTGCCGGAGCTGCGATCGCGCACGAGATCCGTGAGAACACAAAGCTGGTGTGGTGTGAGAGTCCAGGGTCGATCACCATGGAGATCCAGGACGTCCCCGCCATCGCTCGAGAGGCGCATCGGCGCGGAGCTCTGGTTGCGCTCGACAACACGTGGGCGGCTGGTGTCCTGTTCGACGCGCTCGGGCACGGCGCCGACATCACGATTCAGGCTCTGACAAAGTACGTGGGCGGCCACAGCGACGTGCTGATGGGCAGCGTCACGAGCAAGGATGACGCGCTCGCGGACAGGATGGCGTGGACGCGCGGAACATTGGGAATCGGTGTCTCTCCCGATGACTGCAGCCTGCTCCTGCGGGGCCTCAAGACAATGGGCGTGCGGCTCGAAGCACACGAGCGCGCGGCTAGAGACGTGGCCGAATGGCTCGCGGGCAGGCCGGAGGTGGAGCGTGTGCTCCATCCCGCGTTCGCGAGCTGCCCGGGCCACGAGTTTTGGATGCGCGACTTCGAGGGAGCGAGCGGGCTCTTCTCTTTTGTATTCCGCGCGGGTGTGAGCTTCGAAGCGACCCGGGCCTTTGTTGACCGGCTGCGGCTCTTCCGGCAGGGATACAGCTGGGGCGGCGTGGATAGCCTGGCGCTCAACTACGATCTCAATCGCGCCAAAGGTGTGCGCGCAGCGTATGACTTCCGGCTCGTTCGCCTCTACGTCGGCCTCGAGGAGCCCTCCACCCTGATCGCCGATCTCGAGCAGGCGATGGCCGCGCTCACATAGAAGGAAGGGTGAGTTAGTCTGGCGAGCGTACACCGAGGAGAGATGTGAGCCTGAGAGTGGAGTCGGTCAGAGATGAAGGGCGTTGGGTGGCCATCGCCGTCCTCCTGTTGCTCGTGGTGCTGGTGGGGCAGGTGGTCCATGCGATCAGCGGAGAGTCTCTCACGTGGGACGAGGGCGACCACATCTTCGCCGGGTACGAGAGCTGGAAGACCCACGACTTCGGGCTGAACCCGGAGCATCCGCCGCTGGTGAAGCAGATTGCGACGTTGCCGCTGCTGTCGCTCGACCTCAAGGTGCCACCGCTTCAGCACCGGTTCTTCAAGACGGA
This sequence comes from uncultured Acidobacteriaceae bacterium, assembly GCA_963850375.1. Classification (GTDB taxonomy): domain Bacteria; phylum Acidobacteriota; class Terriglobia; order Terriglobales; family Acidobacteriaceae; genus Edaphobacter. The sequence continues at coordinate 1,216,057 of CAWKKV010000002.1, forward strand.
AAGTTACCTGGACGGGCGAGAGCTCCTCTTCCGCAACGGGCCCGCAAACGGTGGCAAGTATCCCGCGGGGACGTTGATCTTTCGCGTGCGGATCTTTGCGATGATCTTCACGCTGCTCGCCGCCCTGCTGGTCTTCTCTGCAGGACGGGAGATGTTTGGAACCGCGGCAGGGCTGATTGCGCTCACCCTGTTCTGCTTCGAACCCAACCTGCTTGCGCATGGGGCGTACGTCACGACCGATATGGCCGCCTCGTGCACCATCTTCGCCACGGTGTACTCCTTCTGGCGATGGGTCCGGAGCCCGACCTTGCTGCGGCTACTCGTAGTCGGAATTAGCGGCGGCATCGCCCTCGCCTCGAAGCATTCGACAGTGCTGCTGCTGCCGATGCTCGTGCTGCTGGCCGCGGGTGATGTGGCCGGCCGTTGGTGGACGCGCAGAGATCGGACCCCAACCAACAGCACCGGGGAGCCCTCGTCGGCGAGGGACGGTTCTACGGCGAAGCTAGTGATTCGTATGGCTGGTGCGCTCGCGGCAGTGGTGCTAATCGGCGTTGCCGTGCTGTGGGCCTTTTACGGCTTCCGCTATGCCGCCCGACCCGGCCGGACTCGCCCTTTCACCGACGCTGCCCCAGTACGTCGGTCCACTGGCGGGAGTGGAAGCACACGGGATCCTGTTCGCCGCGAAGCTCCATCTGCTGCCGGAGAGCTGGCTCTACGGCCTCGCGGACGTCCGCGCCATGGCGAACGGGATGCCAAGCTACTTCTTCGGCAAGGTCTACGCGCACGGTGTGTGGTTCTACTTCCCGGTGCTGTTCACCATCAAGTCGACGCTGGGGATGCTGGGGCTGCTGCTGCTGACCTGCTTTGCGTTCGCTCGCGGATGGATGCGCGGAAAGGGCCGCGAGGTCTGGTTCCTGGTTGCGCCTCCCGTTCTGTACCTGCTGGTCGCGATGGGTTCTCACCTCAACATCGGAGCCCGGCACATCCTGCCGATCTGGGTCTTCTGCTGTGTGATCGCGGGAGCCGGTGCAGCGGCGCTGATCAAGAGGAGCCGGCGCTGGGCGTGGGCAGTCGCTGCTCTGCTGGTGCTCCACGCGGCCAGCTCTATCTACGCCGCGCCGAACTACATCTCGTATGCGAACGAAGCCTGGGGAGGCCCGAAGAACACCTATCGGTATCTGAGCGATTCCAATACGGATTGGGCCCAGCAGCTGGTGGCGACCTCGGCCTACCTCCGGGCGAGAGGCGTCACGCAGTGCTGGTTCGCGTACTTCGCCGCACCCTTTGTGCTGCCGGAGGATTACGGTATCCCCTGCCGGCGACTCCCCACCGCCGACTCCCTCAGCGTGGACGACGATACGCCGGTTCCGCCGGTAATCGACGGCGTGGTCCTGATCAGCGCGGCTGACCTGAACGGCTTTGAGTTTGGGTCAAGCCTCCTGAATCCATACGAGAGCTTCCGGGGGATCGCTCCCGTGGCGTTTGTGCAGGACGGCGTCTTTGTCTTCGAAGGTCGCTTCGCCGTTCCGCTCGCGTCCGCCTTGGGCCATGTGTCCCGCAGCAAGGCGCGCCTCCACGCCGGTGACCCGCAAGGTGCGATCCGCGAGGCGCAGGCCGCCGTGGAGCTGGCCCCCGGTCAGCTTCAGCCCGAGGTCGCGTTGGGTGACGCTCTGGCCGCGGCCGGGCAGAAAGACCAGGCTTTGGCCCACTACAAGCAGGCACTCGCGCCGCTTCGGGAGATGACCCCGGGAGCGCGTGCGACCCGGGCGAAGACCATCGCGAAGAAGATGAATGCGGTGAAGTAACCACGACGCCTCGCTCGACCAGGGACCTCCGGAGGTTCGAATAACTTTGCCTCCGGCGTGCCGTGCGCTTATACTTCGGGCATCAGCGCGGCCCAAGCGGCCTGGAGCGCTGTGCGAGTGAGGTGAGTCTTCAGCGAAAGCCTGAATGACATGTCGCTCGGGAGGTCAGCCGAGGCTCCGCCTGGCGGGCTTCCTCCTTCGGATGGAAGGAACGCAGGGTGGCGTTCCGGTGAACCTGTCTCTGAAGCGACTAAAGCTGGACGGGTGGTCCAGGCCTGGACGCGCAGCATCGTCGACGATCTCATGACAACGGTCTTTCCTGCGGACTGCCGCGTGTGCGAGGGCCCGCTTCTACGCGCGGGCGTCACGCCTGTCTGCGACGCTTGTCTTGCGCGTGTGCAGTTTCAGCGCGGAGTACTGTGCCGAGTCTGCGGGGAGGCGCTGGGGATGGAGAGCGAGCGTTTCGCGGAGGGCTTCGGCCCCGAAGCGCAGGTCTGCACTCCCTGCCGCAGAGTTCCCCCGGCGTTTCGCCGGGCAGTCGCGTTTGGCGTCTACGAGCGCGAGCTGCGAGAGATGATCCAGCTTCTGAAGTACAACGGCATCCGAACCCTGGCGAAGCCGCTCGGATCGATGCTTGCGAGCTCGATCGAGCTCCTGGGCGACGAGATCCCTGCCGAAACCGAGCTCCTCGTCGTGGCAGTGCCGCTCTTTCGCACCAAGAAGCGAGGACGAGGCTTCAACCATGCGGAGCTGCTTGCAGACGCGGCCATTCGGCATCTGCGCCGCCGCAAGCCCGGGCTGCGGATGCGTGCGGCTCACGACGTACTGCAAAGGGTCAAGGAGACACAGAGCCAGTTCGGGCTCACGCCGCGGAAGCGCCGGGAAAACGTGCGCGCCGCATTTGCCGTCGCGGAAAACGCCCCTGTCGCCGGACACAGTGTGCTCCTGGTAGACGACATCTACACCACGGGAGCGACCGCGCGTGCGTGCTCAGAGGTCCTGCGGCGAGCCGGCGCACACACAGTTCTTGTGGCCACCGTCGCCCGGGCACAGGTAGAGAACGTAGCGCTGTGGGATGCCGCTCCCGCGCCAGCTCTAACGATCGGACAGTCGGCCGAGTTCACGGAAGCAACCGGAGGTTCCAGGTGATGCAGTCGGGAAAGATGCGTAAAGCAAGAACAGGCAGCCGGACAGCAGCAAGCGGTCGGCACCTGCACGGACGTCCGACGACCGAGATGGACGTGCGTGCCGGAGTCTTCCGGCAGCCCGCCATGCAGACCCCCGTGCTGGTGCTGAACGCAAGCTACGAGCCCATCAACATCTGCGGTGCGCGTCGGGCCCTCGTGCTTGTGCTCAAGGGCGTAGCGAAGACGGAAGAGGAGCAGGGCGCCACGCTTCACGCACAACGTCTCAACGTCCCCATGCCCAGTGTGATCCGCCTCTTGGAGTATCGGCGCATCCCGCACCAGACCCGGGCGCTCTCGCGAAAAAACATCCTTCTGCGCGATCGAAACTGCTGCCAGTACTGCCAGGTGGTGCTCACCGCCGGCGAACTTACACTCGACCACGTGATCCCCCGCTCGCGAGGGGGGCTCTCTACCTGGGAGAACCTGGTCGCCTGCTGCCATAGCTGCAATCGGCGCAAAGGCAACCAGTTGCTGCACGAGCTGACCGAGATGAAGCTGTTGCGCGAGCCGCGGCCCTTCTCTCTCCACACCTCGCGGCACATCATGCGCATGATCGGCAGCGCGGATGCAGCATGGAGAAAGTATCTCTACTTCGAAGCCGGCGACGCGGCCTGAAGTTCCTGCTCCCCACAAAGAAAGACGGCGGAGTCCCAATCGGGGCTCCGCCGTTTCAAATTGCAAGGAAGCACGCGAATGTCGACTACGCGACCTTCGCACGGGGATCGGCAACGGTGTCGACCCAGGGATCAATCACGATCTTGGTGATGCCATCCTCCTTTGCCTGCCACTTCTTGTAGTACTCCGGCGCCTGGTCGATGCCGATGCGGTCGGAGATGAGAAAACTCGGGTCGATCTGCCCCTGCTCCACGCGTTCAAGCAGCGGACGAAGATACCGGTGCATGTGCGTCTGGCCCATCGCCATATTCACGCCCTTGCCAAAGGCAGCGCCGAAGTTCACCTTGTCGAGCACTCCGCCATAAACACCCGGAATCGACAGATTGCCGCCCTTGCGAATCGCCTGGATCGCCTGCCGCAGAACAAACGGCCGATCCGTCTCGAGCATCAGTGCCTGCTTCACCTTGTCGTAGAGCCCAACCGCCGTGCTGGAGTGTGCCTCCATTCCGACCGCGTCAATGCAGCCGTCAGGTCCAACGCCACCGGTCAGGTCGCGCAGCGCCTCGACGACGATCACGTCATCCTCGCTATAGTCCACTGTCGTTGCACCAAGATCACGGGCCAGCTTCATCCGTTCGGGGAAGCGATCGATCGCAATCACCTTCTCGGCGCCCAGCATATACGCGCTCGCAATCGCAAACAGGCCCACTGGACCACAGCCCCAGACCGCGACCGTGTCGCCCGGCTGGATGTTGCAGTTCTCAGCGCCCATGTAGCCCGTGGGGAAGATGTCAGACAGGAAAAGCACCTTGTCATCCGGCAGGTCGTTTTCTATCTTGATCGGCCCGACGTCCGCAAAGGGAACACGCGCATACTGCGCCTGACCGCCTGCGTATCCGCCATAAATGTGCGAGTAGCCAAACAGCGCAGAGCCGGTGTAGCCGTACATCGTCTCGGCCACCTGGGCGTTCGGATTGGTGTTGTCGCACAGGCTCCATAGCGTCTTCCGGCAGAAGAGGCAGTTGCCGCACGCGATCGTGAACGGGACGACCACTCTGTCGCCGCGCTTCAGCTTCTTCACCGCCGGGCCTACCTCTTCGACGATCCCCATGAACTCGTGGCCGAGGATGTCGCCCGCCTCCATGGACGGGATGTAGCCGTCGTAGAGGTGAATGTCCGAGCCGCAGATCGCGGTTTTGGTCACGCGGATGATCGCATCCTGCGGATTGATGATCTTCGGGTCCGCGACCTCGTGGACTTCGATCTTATGTGTTCCCATCCAGCAGACGGCCTTCATATAACTTCTCTCCGTAGTGCGGCTCTCGTTGGAGCCGGTTGCGTACTTGATCGAAAGGGAGGATGGGCGCGCGGCCCAGGATCAGGACTGGACGCTGGTCCCCGGAGGTGTGGGATTGGTCTCGCCGAGTGCCCACTCCTTGGTGTGCCCCGAGACTCCGCGCGGACCGTGTGGCTGACCCTTCACAGACGGGATCTCGCCGGACTCGACCAGTTCCTTGAAGTGGCGGAGGTTCTCGATCACAGTCTGTTGCGGGCTGCGTTTGATGACGGCAGCAGCCGCATTGCCCAGGCTTCCGCCCGGCACCTTCATGGTCTGGAGAAGGGTGACTCGGGTTCCCGTGAACTCGCCCTTGGTGACGCCGACGAAGTGGACCTCGCCGCGCTGCTCCACGTCGCCCGAGACAGACTTCCAGACGATGCGCTGGCCCGGTACGGACTCCTCGATCTCTGAGTCGAACTCGACACGCTTTCCATCCGGATCCTCGGGATTGCCCATCACCCAATGGCTCAGGCGATCGGACTTGGGTGTGACCGAGACCACGTGCTCCTGCCACAGCGGAATCGACGATACGTCGCTCCAAAGCTGAAAGAGCGTCTCCGGGGCGGCAAGGATGGTCTGCACGGCATGGGCATCCACGTAGCCGTCATGCTTCTTCTGCGGAAGCGGGGTGTAGTGCTCGCCCGGCCCTTGCGGCGAGGCTGTGCTGCTTGAGGTGAGTGGTGAGCTTTCTGAAAGTACCGGCATCGACCATCTCCGAACTCCCAGAAATTTGCAGCCGCGGACGAGCTTCGTGCCGCAAGGGAGTATTGGTATGGATGATGCCGGCCAAGCCCGTGTCGCCTGCGCGCAGGAGGCCCACTTTGATGGAGCGGTAATCGTCCGCAGCGGCTTGAGGCGACCGTAAGACGCAGTCCGTCGCCCGCTAGTGAGGGGTAGCCGGCGATGATGGCTGCGGCTGCTCCGGGTGATCGGGGTCCGGCTTCGCCTTCTGCTTGTCGGTAATGTCCTCGCCGTTGAAGATAAGCGTGGTGGTCGCGCGGAATCGCTTGTAATCCGAGTACCGAACGGTCGTCTTCAGGTGAACGGTCTGGGAGACATACCCGTTCCCCCCAGAGAAGTGGAGGTCACCCTCGGCCTTGGTGTAGGTCGGAAACCAGTACTTGCCGTCCACCTGCTCGTAGTAGGTCGTGTACGGCGGCGAAAGATCTTCCTGGCCCTTCTTCTTGTTGTCCGGAACGGATTTCCCGTTGACCAGCACAATCTGCAGATCCTGCTGATCCACCCAGACTTTGCCCTGGAAGTAGCGCTTGTTCTTTTCAAGCACCTTGGGCTTCGCCTCGAAGACATAGGTGTCGAGATCGTCAACCTTCTGCTTGCCGAGGTAGGTCACGTCATACTGCGGCAGGTCGTCCGTGGTCAGGATGAACGGAAGGCGATGCTCGATGTCCTGAAAGTCGGCCGGCGACATCATCACCCGCTCGAGCGTGTTCTGCGGCGCAAAGACGACGTGCTCGTCGCGCTTCCCGGTCCGGTCAAAGGTGATGTCGGTGACCTGCTGGTACTCGCCATCGGGCTTGCCGGTATCGTCGTTGATCGTGTCGACCTTAACCGTCTGCCGAAACGTGTACGCGTCACGCGCCTGCGCGAACTCGGCCTCACGCTGTCCGAACTTCTTGATGATCTCGTCAGGCGTGATGCCGGTTGGCTGTGAGGCATCGAGCGGGCCAAAACCCGCGACCGAGCTGTCCTGCGCCAGCATCGGCATCGTGGCAAGAAGAAGGGTCGCGGCCAGGGTAGGCAATAGCTTCATCGGGCAGAAGGGCTCCGGGGGCAAGTCAGGACGTCCAAGCCAGTCGCTCTGGTCAAGGCGCGCCGTCCTCAGGATAGACGCTGCCGGCCCCGCTTTGTCTCCTCCGTCCGATTTAGACTTGCGCGAACGGGAGCTGGACGAGGCGATGGCAGCGTTTGCACGACCAAAGAAGAGAGATCCGGTAGGAGAGGACGGGCTGTTCGAGTACGCCGTCGGCTCGCTCGCTCGCAGGATGCGGACCGTTCGCGATTTACGCCGCCTGATGAAGCCCCGGGCGGAGCCGGGCGAGGCAGGGGAGCGGGATATGGATAAGGTCGTCGCGCGCCTGGTCGAGCTCCGCTACCTGAGCGACGAGCGCTTCGCTGCCGACTACACCCGCCTCCGCAAAGAGGGGCAAAAGTTCGGACAGCGGCGGGTCGGGCAGGACCTCGCCGCAAAGGGAGTCAGCAAGGAGCTTGTAAGCTCCACCCTCGCCTCTGCCTACGGGGACACCGACGAGGTGGAGCTGGCGAGGCAATACTGCGAGCGCAAACGGATGCGACCCCCGGCAGATGAGAAGGAGACAGCCCGGCTTCTGGGCCGGCTCATGCGCGCCGGATTCAGCTCCACCGCGATCTGGAAGCTGCTGCGTGGCTGGAAGCTGGACGTCGAGGAGTCCGCACTCGAAGGCCTCGACACCGGCGAGGGGGACTAGCTCTCAACCGGCGGCCTGTTCAGATCGCCCGTACCACGCGCGCCGGCAGCAGAAACAGCGCTGTGATCACCTCAAAGGTCCCCTTAACGACGATCCCGGCCAGGCGAAAGGGCAGAAGCACCAGCCAAATGAGCGGGTACAGCACCAGCGCAAGGAGGGCCAGTGGCCAGCACACGATCAGAAGAAAGCACCACAGCAGAAGTTTGATCATCCATCGCTCCGTCCGCGGTCGCAACCGCGAGGGTCGGGAGCTTCGTCATCTCTCCGCGGACCTCAGCAGGATACGCAGCTCACCACACGTCCGGTTCCAGCCGTCCGGCTACAGGCTCATCTCCATGAAGACATCGGCCCGCGCGTACAGCGAGGGCGGCCGCCGATCCGCTGGCACGTGCGTAAAGCCGATCGACTCATAGAGGTGCACGGCATCGCTCAGCTTCGTGTTGCTGCCCAGGGTAAGCCGGTGCGCTCCGAGCGACCTGGCAAGGTCGACCGCAGCCGTCAGAATCCGGCGTCCCAGGCCGCGGCCACGCATCTCCTCCGCCACCGCCATCTTTGCCAGCTCAAACTCGCCCTTGTGCTCGGGAATGAGCGCGCAGCAGCCCACCGCACGGTCGCCGGCCACAGCGATCAGGATGTGACCTCCGGGATCGAGGATGCTCCGCTGCGGATCGCCAAGGTTGAGATGATCCCGCTCCTCCATGCCGAAGTGCCGGGAGATCCACTGCTCGTTGAGCGCGTAAAAGGCCGCGGCGTCCCCAGGCTCAAAGGCTCGGATCACGATGGGAGCCTCCTGTGCTCTCGGCAGGCTCGGCGACGGTAGGGCTTCGGCAGCTGGGGGCGTCATTCGAATCTCCTCCACACAAGCCTCGCCCGGCTCCAGCAAGATGTCCAATATCTTGTTTGTCCCGATTAGTATTCGAAGCATATGGATCGGGATATCGAACTGCGGCACCTCCGCTACTTCATCGCCGTTGCGGAGGAGCTGCACTTCGGCCGCGCAGCCCAGCGGCTCCATCTTGCGCAGCCGCCGCTCTCGCAGCAGATTCGCAAGCTCGAGAACATGCTCGGCCACGCTCTCTTCCACCGCACCTCGCGGGCCGTGCGCCTGACCAGTGCCGGAGAGGTCCTGCTCGAAAGAGCCCGCCGTACGTTGACAACCATCGAAGAAGATGTCGAAGAGGTAAGAAGCGTCGGTCGCGGAGAACAGGGTGTCCTTCGCGTCGGCTTCATCGGGTCCGGCATGCTCACCTCACTTCCAGACGTCTTCCGGAAGTACCGGCGCGCCTTCCCCAGGGTGCAGCTCACCCTCCACGAGAGCTTCACCTCGCAGGTCGTCCACGGGCTCGAACGAGGCACACTGGACGTCGGCTTCCTGCGGGATGGCGGCCCCATCGATGGCCTCACGGTGGAGCCCCTGTTCTCGGAGCGCTTCATCGCGGTCCTGCCGGCAGGGCATCCACTCGCCCGATCTGCCGTCATCACGCCCTCGGCGCTTCGCGATGAGCCATTCGTCTTCTACTCCACCGGAGCGGGGCACCTCGCCTACGAGAAGCCTATGTCGATCTTTGCGGGCAGCGGCTTCCGGCCCGCGCGTCGTGCAGGAGGCCTCGCACTGGCTCACCATCCTCCGTCTCATCGGAGCGGGCTTGGGCGTCAGCATCGCGCCGGCCTGCGTCGAAAAGATCGTCTCGGCCGAGGTCGTCTGCCGGCCGCTCGAAGGCGTTAAGGTGACCAGCAACATCGAGCTCGCGTTTCGCAGCGGGGAGTCGCGCGCCGTGGTCGACGCTTTCGCGCACCTGGCCCGCAAAGCCTACGCACCCGGCCAGGCCAAAGGTCGCAGGGGAGCGCCGCGCACATGACCGAAGCAAGCGAACCCCAACGCATCGTCGCAATCGACTGGTCCGGCCGCGTGGATGCGGCAGGTCAGCGGCGGCATATCTACTCGGCCGTCTGGACCTCGGGGGCGGCCGCTTCGGCGCGGAAGGTCCGGCTCCGTTCCATTCGCGCACGGATCGGTCCAGCTCGAGAACGGACGCACGCGGGACGAGGTCGCCGACTGGCTCATGGAGCTCGCCGCCGAGACCCCCCGCATGGTCGTCGGCTTCGACTTCTGCTTCAGCTTCCCGGAGTGGTTCGTACACGGCGAGCACGGCTGCCGCTCCGGGCCCGAGTTCTGGCGTGTCGTCACAGAACAACACGGCGAACGCTGGCTTGAGCGGGGTCATACCGACCAACGCTTCTGGGGCAAGCCGCACAAGCGGCCCGCCGAGTTTTCAGGCGAGAATCTCCACCGCATGCTGCGCGCCACCGACATCGACTGCAAGCTGGTCGCGCACATCCCCGAGGAAGAGCGCGTCGCGCGAGTGAAAGGGATCACGCCCAAGAGCGTCTTCCAGATCGGCGGCTCCGGCAGCGTCGGCACTGCCTCCCTGCGCGGCATGCCGGTTCTGCTGCGGCTCCGCGAGGCCGGCTTTCGCGTGTGGCCTTTCGACGAGCCAGCCTTGCGCGGCGACAAACCGCAGCCGCTGATCATCGAGATGTACACCCGGCTCAACACCGGCGCCGTCCACAAGTCGAACGGAGGGGCGCGGGCGCGCTACCTTCTCCACAAGCGTAAGTCCGACCCCGCCTATGCCGCACTCTCAAGGAGAGTGATCGAGCGCGCACGAGCCGGAGAAGACGCCTTCGACGCCCTGGTGAGCTGCATGGTGATGACCGCGCGCCGCTCAGAGTTCGCCGTCTTGCCGCGGCCGCGCGACCCGAAGTACGTTGCCGAAGGCTGGACATGGGCGCCTGGAGTCTGACCCTCCTCTGCATCCGGGGGGTATGCTCCGGGGAGGAGAACGGATGCTGAATCGCATCACAACCGCGATCTTGACCCTTGAGCTGCTGGTCATCATCGCGGCCTTCAGCTTCGTCCACTGGACCCCCGTCAAGGCCGCAGGAGCCGTTGTCATCGTCGCCGCGATGCTTCTGCTCATCGTCGCCCGGCGGGAGCTCGGCCGGGCCTTCTCCGTCCGCGCCAAAGCCTCGCACCTCGTCACCACCGGGGTCTACGCTCGCATTCGCAATCCCATCTACCTCGCCGGCATCCTGCTCGTCATTGGCGCCGCCCTGCTGTTTGAGAGCCGGTGGATCCTTGCGATCCTGCTCGTTCTGCTTCCCATGCAGTGGAGGCGCGCTCAGCGCGAGGCCGCCGTTCTGCACCGACGCTTCGGCGAAGAGTACGAGGCCTACAGGCGCAGCTCGTGGTTCTAAGGCAGGCCGTTCCGTGGGCGATGATCCTGGCGCGAGCGCTGCTCTGCCCGATCATCGTCGTCGGCGCTGCGCGGGGTTGGGACGGTCGCTGGCTCGGTGCGATCGTGCTCTTTGCGCTCGCCGATGACATCCTCGATGGCATGCTCGCCAGGCGCTGGGGCTGCGACACCCCATCCCTGCGGCTGGCCGACTCGCTCGCCGACACCATCTTCTACCTGGGAGCCGCATGGGCGCTCTGGATCCGCGAGCCGGAGGTGCTGCGCGCCAATCGATGGCTCCTCGGAGCTCTGTTCGCGCTTGAGACCGCGCGCTACATCTTCGATCTCTGGAAGTTCCGCAAAGGCGCGAGCTACCACTCCTATCTCGCAAAGGCCTGGGGCCTCGTCATGGCCGTCGCGGTCGTAGCCTTGCTCAGCTTCGGTGGTCTCCCGTGGCTCCTACGCGTCTCGCTCTTCTTGGGAGTTCTCGCCAACCTCGAAGGTCTGGCGATGAGCCTCCTCCTGCCTCGCTGGAAGAACGACGTCAAGAGCCTCGGGGCCTGCTGGCGGCTGCGGCGGGAGATGCTGGGAGGCGGGATCGAGTGAGCTCGCGCTGCTAGACTGAGGCTCTATGGAATACAGGTCGGGCAGCCAGATTCGTGAAGATTTCCTGCGGTTTTTTGAGACCAAGGGGCACCGCCGCGTGCACTCCTCTTCGCTGGTCCCCGCCAACGATCCCACCCTCCTCTTCACCAACGCCGGCATGAACCAGTTCAAGGACGTCTTCCTCGGCGCTGGAAAAGCGCGACTACACCCGCGCCGCCACCAGCCAGAAGTGCGTCCGCGCCGGCGGCAAGCACAACGATCTCGAAAACGTCGGCTTCACCCGCCGCCACCACACCTTCTTCGAGATGCTCGGCAACTTCTCCTTCGGCGACTACTTCAAGCGCGACGCCATCGCCTACGCCTGGGAGCTGCTCACCTCGCCCAAGTGGTTCGGCATCGACCCGGCAAAGCTCTACGTCACCATCTTCGAAGGCGAGGGCGGCGTCCCGCGCGACGACGAGGCCGAGCAGTTCTGGATCGAAGCCGGCGTCCCGAAAGAGCGCATCTTCGAGATGCCCGGCAAGGACAACTTCTGGGCAGATGGGCGACACCGGCCCCTGCGGCCCCTGCTCCGAGATCTTCTACGACCTCGGCCTCGCCGCCTCCGAGACCGGCGAAGACAAGCCCTTCCCGCGAGGACGACCAGCGCTACGTCGAAGATCTGGAACCTCGTCTTCATGCAGTTCGACCGCAGCGGCCGATGGCACCCTCACCCCGCTGCCCAAGCCCTCCATCGACACCGGCATGGGCCTCGAACGCATCGCCGCGTCCTCCAGGGCAAGCTCTCGAACTACGAGACCGACCTCTTCACCCCGCTCATCGCGCGCGCCGCCGAGCTCACCGGCTTCACCGGCCTCACACCCGAGGAGCAGTCCGTCAGCGACGCCAAGGGTGCAGCCTCGCTCCGCATCATCGCCGACCACGCCCGCGCCGCCACCTTCCTCATCTCCGACGGCGTCCTCCCCGCCAACGAAGGCCGCGGCTACGTCCTCCGCAAGATCCTCCGCCGCGGCATCCGCCACGGCCGCCTCCTCGGCCAGGAACAACCCTTCATGCACCAGATGGTCTACGCCGTCCGCGACGAGATGAGCGTCGCCTACCCCGAACTCCGCGAAACCGCCGACCGCGTCAGCAAAACTGTGCTCGCCGAAGAGCAGCAGTTCGCACGGGTGATGGAGGTGGGCTCCAGGCATCTTGACGACCTGATCGCGTCCAAGGCCAGTGCACAAGAGCCCGTCAGCGGGTCCGAAGCCTTTCGCCTTTACGAGACCTTCGGAATGCCGCTCGACTTCATGGTCGACGCTGCCCGCGACGCCGGCATCGCCTTCGACCTCGCCGGCTTCGAGCGCGCCAAAGAAGAAGAACAAGCCCGCGCCCGCGCCTCCTGGAAGGGCGGCTCCCAGAAATCCGCCAGCCCCGTCTACCGCGAGCTCCCCAAGACCGAGTTCGAAGGCTACTCCGCCCTCCGCGTCGACGGCGCACGCGTCCTCGCGCTCGTCAAGCGACGGCGTCGGCGTCAACGAGCTCGCGCCCGGCGAAGCCGGCGAAGTCGTCCTCGACGCCACCAGCTTCTACGCCGACTCCGGCGGCCAGGTCGGCGACACCGGCTGGCTCTTCTCCGCCGACCACAACACCGTCGTCGCCGAGGTCAGCGGCTGCTACCAAACCCGTCCAGGGCGTCTTCGCCCACCGAGTCGTCGCGCGCGAACGCATCGCCGTCGGCGACGTGGTCGACACGGTCGTCGACGGCGAAGTCCGCCGCGCCACCATGCGCAACCACACCGGCACCCACCTCCTCCACGCCGCCCTGCGCGAGGTCCTCGGCCCGCACGTCAAGCAGGCCGGCTCGCTGGTCGATCGCTACGCGCCTGCGCTTCGACTTCTCCCACTTCACCGGCGTCGCCGAAGAAGAGCTGCAGCGAGATCGAAGACATCGTCAACCGCGAGGTCCTCGCCAACGCCCGCGTCGAGACCCTCGTCGACGTCCCCATCGACGTCGCCGTCAACGAGCTCGGCGCCATGGCCCTGTTCGGCGAAAAGTACGGCGACCGCGTCCGCGTCGTCAAGATCGGCGACTTCTCGACCGAGCTCTGCGGCGGCACCCACACCTCCGCCACCGGCGAGATCGGCCTCATCAAGCTCGTCGGCGAGGGCTCCGTCTCCTCCGGCGTCCGCCGCGTCGAGGCCGTCACCGGCACCGGCTCCCTCCACGAGTTCCGCCGCGACGCCGAAGTCGCCCGCGTCGCCACGCAGTTCGCCGGTGCAGGCGCCGATACCGCCCCGCCGAGGCACTCCGCACCCGCCTTCGCGCCCAGGAGGAAGAGGTCAAGCGCCTCCGCCGCGAGCTCGAGCAGCTTCGCATGAAGTCCGCCTCCGCCGCGACGGCCGGCGCCGCCTCGAGCGCCGTCGAGGTCAAGGGCGTCAAGGTCCTCGCCCAGCGCGTCGACGCCCTCGATAAGAGCGCAGATGCGCAACCTCGTCGACGAGCTCCGCGGCAAGCTCGGCTCCGGCGTCGTCGTCCTTGGCGCCGCGGCCGAGGGCAAGGTCTCGCTCATCGTCGGCGTCACCAAGGACCTGACCGGCAAGCGTACAGGCCGGCAAGGTCGTCTCGCAGCTCGCCACGCTGGTCGGCGGCAAGGGCGGCGGCCGGCCCGACCTCGCCGAGGCCGGCGGCAGCGACCCCGGCGCGCTCGACGGAGCGCTCGCAAACGCGCCCGAGCTTATCGGCTCTCTTCTCGGGTAGCTGCCCCTCCCCCGACCTACGGGGAGTATCGGCGGGAGTACCGGACCGTTTTCCTCCTCCGGAGCCCCGGAGCGCCTCTTAAACTGAGAGTGAGATGGACTTTGCGGCGACAGGACGGTGGCGACCCGGCGCGTGCGCCTGCACCCTCTGTGTGCTGAGCGCCCTTGGAACCGCAGCCCTGGCCGGAACTCGCGGCGAGCCAACCAGGAATCACGCGGCCTCCGCTGCACAGCACCGGGCCGCCGAGCTCACCCCCTGGGAACGTGCCGAACGCGCTCGCGACGCCTTTGAAGCCACGCCCGAAGACCAGCGCACACGGGCCGAGTACACCCGCGTCATGGATGGCTTCCGCGCCATCTACCACCAGACCCCGCAGGACATGCACGCCGCCGAATCCATCAACGCAGTCGCCGAGCTCCTCACCGAGCAGGGCCGCGGTCAGCACGACCCCAGACTTCTCAAGGCCGCCATCGGACAATACGAGTTCCTGAGAACCCAGTACCCCGGCAGCTCCCTCCGCGTCGGAGCCCTGCTGGCCGAAGCGCAGATCGAAGAGAACGATCTCCGGGACTCGGTCGCCGCCCGCGAACGATACGAGCTGCTGGTCACGCAGTATCCCCGCAGCTCGCTCGCCGAGGAGGCCCGGGCCGGACTCGCCTCGATCGATGCAGCCAGAAACTCAAACAGGGCGACCGCCCCCGAGGCGAGAACTCTCGCAAGCCACGTCGGTTCCCCTCGGACAAAGGATCTCGCCTCCTCCCGAGCACCACAGGGGTCGGCGTCATCCGTCCCCCGCGCTCCAGACCCAGTCGCTGCAAGGAACAGCTCGCCGCCCGAAGCCGCGCACGATCCCTACGCAAATCTCCCAAACGGGACCGGGCAGGTTGCGCAGGAGACAGATCCCGCACCGCCTTCCGCGGCCGCCAGGCTCGTAGCCCATCGCAAAGGCCCGCCCGCAACCGTCACCGGCATCCGTCACTGGTCGACGCCCAGCTACACCCGCGTGGCCATCGACCTCGGCGGCGAGGTGGAGTATGAGGCCGCGCGCGTCCCCGGCCCCGACCGCATCTACTTCGACCTCCACGGCGCACGTCTTGCGCAGGAGCTCGTCGGCAAAAGCTTCACCGTCACCGACGACGGCTTTCTGAAGAAGATCCGCGTCGCCCAAAGCTCCGGCGACCTCGCCCGCATCGTCCTCGACGTCAACGACGTCACCGAGTACTCCGCCTTTCTCCTCCCCAACCCCTACCGCCTCATCATCGACATCCACGGCGGCGCCAAGCCGCAGACCCCCGCCAACGCTCGCCAGCCGTCGACGCCCCCGCGAAACCCGCCGTCACCGTCCCCAACACCCGCGCGACCAACGGCGGCAGCGGCAGCGACGTGGCCCGCCTCAGTGACCAGCCTGGCAAGGTCGAGGCCACCAGCGTCCCCACCTCGCAGCCCATCTCGGCCGTCGTCAAGAGCCGCAGCCCCGACCCGGCAACGCCCGCATCGACAGGGAAAGATCAGCCCATGCCTCAGCTCCAGCCGCTGCCCGGCAATGGAGGCAAGAGCCCGGCCCTGCGCACTGATCCATCCCTGCGCGCCAATAGTCTCGGCGACACCGCCAGCTCCGCGCCTCCGCTCACCGCCTCGACGAGCTCGCGCCGCGGCGAAGAAGATCAAGCCCTCCGATGCCAGGGTCGTTGGCGACCCGGCACGCCCAGCCCGCGCCGCCACCCCTACCGCCGACGGGCAGACCTCGCTCGTCCGCGCACTTGGCCTCAAGATCGGCCGCATCGTCATCGACGCCGGCCACGGCGGCCACGACTCCGGCACGCTCGGCGTCGACGGCCTCGAGGAGAAGGACGTCGTCCTCGACGTCGCGCTACGCCTCGGCAAGCTGCTGCACGAGCGGCTCGGCGCGGAGGTCATCTACACCCGCTCCGACGACACCTTCATCCCGCTCGAGACGCGCACCGCGATCGCCAACAAGGCGCAGGCCGACCTCTTCCTCTCCATCCACGCCAACTCGCTCGCCTGACGCAAGCGCCCGCGGCGTCGAGACCTACTACCTCAACTTCACCCAGCAGGCCGACGCACTCGCCGTAGCCGCCCGCGAGAACGCCGTCAGCGACCAGTCCATCCACCAGCTCAGCGACCTGGTCAAAAAGATCGCCCTCAAGGAAAAGATCGCCGAAAGCCGCGAGTTCGCCGACCGACGTCGAGACCAGCCTCTACGGCGGCCTGCAGAAGGGCAACGAAGGCCTCAAGAACCGCGGCGTCAAAAAGGCGCCCTTTGTCGTGCTCATCGGGGCCAACATGCCGTCCATCCTGGCCGAGATCTCCTTTGTCACCAATCCGCGGGATGCCGACCAGCTCCGCGACGCCGGACTACCGCGAGCGCGTCGCCGAGAGCCTGTACAACGGCGTAGCCCGCTACGCCGGCGGCCTCGGCGGTACGCGTCCGGTCGCCACGCTCGCCGAGCAGCGCGCCAGCGGCCAATAACCGGAGGTTCCGCTGCCGATGCACCGCCGTGTTCAAGCGGTCGAATCGCCCCGTGCTCACCAATCGGCTGCAGTGGTAGTCTCCCGAATATGGGGCTTTTTGCGATGCGACAGACTGGATTGGGGACGGTTGGCGAGACTGGGCGCGGGAGCGTGCCTGCTCAGCGGCGGCTTGGCCCTGGGCCAGGCCGCGACCACGGTCATCGTTCCGCCGGGGCCGCTGCTGCCTCAGAAGATCGGAGCCTGGGAGCTCGAAGCTACCGCACCCGGCTGCTGCGGATTGCTACCGCGGCGAAGGGGATCAGCAAGCCGTGCTCCAGGAAGACGGCCTGCGCCGCGGAGCGCACCTCACCTACCACAAGCCCGGAGCCGCACAGGGGCTGGACGTTCGCGCCCTGCAGTTCGACGACGCCACCGGCGCCGTCTCCGCCTTCACCTATCTCCGCACGCCCGAGATGCGCATCGTCTCCGCAGGCGACCGTGTCGGCAAGGATGAGGCAACCTCCGGCAACCGGTACCTCTTTCGCGAAGGAGCCTCCGTCGTCGAGGCCGACCTAAGCTCGCCCGAACCCAGCATCGCCGCGGACCTTCGCGCGCTCGCACAGACGCTGCCCAAGATCAGCGGTCCCAAGGGCGCCTCCCCGCTGCTTCCCACGCTCCTGCCCGCCGAAGATCTCGTCCCCGGGTCCATCCGCTACTCCGTCGGCCCAGCCGGGTACAAGGCGATGGGTGGCACCTTGCCGCCCGCCATCCTCGGCTTTGAAAAGAGCGCCGAGGCCGTCACGGCCGAGTACGCACGAGCACGGCAACAAGGGTCTGCTCACCCTGCTTCTCTTTCCCACGCCCGAGATCGCCGGCGATCGCGGCCGCGCCATCGAAGCGAGCCTGAACGCCGCCGGGGAACACGCCACCACGGCGAAACTCCGCCGCGAAGGTCCTATGCTGATCCTTGCCCGGGGCGGCTTCACCCCGGCCGAAGCCCAGGGGATCGTCGATCGCGTGCACCTTCGCCAGGAGGTCACCTGGAACAAGCCCGTTCCGCCCGAGTTCCACACCGAGGTCCGCAAAACGGCCAGCCTTCTTACCAGCATTGCCGTCCTGAGCGGCGTTCTGGGCCTGGCTGCGGTGATGCTGGGGCTCTTCCTCGGCCTCGGACGGGCCTGGATCCGGGTCCTGATGGGCAAACCCGCAGCGACCGAACCAGAGTTCCTCAGGCTCGATCTCTCGGAGCGGCCGGACACCAGGGCAACCGGAAGCGTCTGAGCTCCCAGGATTGCACCACACCTTGTGCAGCCCGCTCGCTAACCTCCTCATTCGACAGGCCCGACATTCCCTTCCCAGTCCTTTTAGGCGAACAAGTAGCGAAGATTACCACTCGGTAAATAGACCAGCCCTCACGGGCAACTCCTTACAAGGAAAGCAGTTGCAGCGCACCCCTTTTGGCCTTGACAGGGTATTTCGCCAAACTTAGTATTTCGCCAGAAAGTTCTGATGGCTTTGCCTCCGTTGGAACTATTCTCCCTAGCGAGAAGACCGCCCTGTTGCCGGGCGGTCTTCTCATTTCTCCCCTCGACCCCCCCGATCGAAACACCTCCCTCCCACCTAAGCTTCCACCGAGCTCCGCCGATAAGCACTTCAGCGTGAGCAGGACGCTCTCGCAAGGAGAAGCTTATGTGGGAGTTCGTAGCAATTCTGGTCTTTGCCGTGATGTTCTTCGGGCCGTGCGTGGCCGCAACAGGAATCATTCAGCACGAGGAGGATGAGAGCTAAGGCTCGGAAGAGTCGACCGCACGCACCCTGCGCAGCATAGCGAAGCTGTCGCCCGGATCTGGTACATCCACGATCGGCAGAGACGGATCAGCAATCGTCCCGTGCCCCGGAAGCGGGCCATCTTCTCCGGACCTACCGTCATCACAAGAAAACGCTGCGAAGCGAGGGACCGCAGCCTGGCTCAGGGCGTCGCATGCCAGCGCAACCGGCCTCATCCATTCATCTCCGAAGCAGTGAGGTCGGCATTGCGAAGGTGGCGACGCACCCTCAAGCACGCTCAAACGCAAGGCCATGTAGGGAGAGAGATCTATGGCTGTCATTGATTCCGTTGTTCCTGCGCTCGAGAAACGTCTGCCCAAGGTGATCGCAGCCTCCGCCCATGGCGTCATCGACTACGCGTACGCCGCCGCATTTCTCGGTCTCGCGCTCGTGTGGCGCAGGAGCAACAAGCCCGCAGCCCTTGCCGCACTCGGAACTGGAGCCACCGTGCTTGCGCAATCCTTGCTGACCGACTATCCATGGGGTCTCAAGCCGATCATCCCGTTTGAAACTCACGGCCGGGTCGATGCAGCGCTGGGGTCGGCCTCATGGGCCATCCCGCGAGCGCTGGGCTTCAGCGGCACACCTGCCGCAAAGGTCTTCACGCTCAACTCGCTCGTCGTGGCCGCGGTCGTGGGCCTGACCGACTTCAACAGCGGGCGTGCCCACGATGCCCGGAACAGGTTGAACGATGGAGGTCGCGAGTCGCTCTAAACGAGACTGACCTTTGCGCGAAGCCGCCGGGTGCCGTTAGAATTGCGAAGGAGTTCGCCGACGTAGCTCAGTTGGTAGAGCAGCTGATTCGTAATCAGCAGGTCAACGGTTCAAGTCCGTTCGTCGGCTCCATCCCCTTACAAATCAGCGAGTCCCTAAGCTGCCATCTTCCGGGTTCAGGCCGAGATCAACAGCGATGCGTCCTCGGCTTCAGCAACGGCGAGCGGATTCGCGAGCAGCCAATCGGGCTCACTGATAGACGCGTATCCAGTGTGTGCGCATCTTCGCTCGAAACACTCTCCCGTTTGCCTGGGAGACGATGGCCGCCGTCGGCTGCACCGGCGTGCAGATGGAAACCGGCAAGAACAGGCTCTATCGGTGGTACATCCCGGATCCGGTACGCTTCCAGCACTCGCTTCGCGTGGACATGCAGAACCAGCGAGCTCTCTATGGCAAGCAGGTCGACAGCTCCGATGACTACACTACGGTCGCGTTCTGGTATCAGGAGGGCGCCCACGCAGCACCCCCGTTGATGCCCTACGCCGACCGTATCGCGGCGAGCAAGGGTATGCAGTATCCACCGGAAGAGATCCGACACTAACGTCGCTCACGTCGTCTCGCCGCGCTCCGGCCGAAGGGCAGCAGGTCGGTCAGGCTCTAGTCATATCCGCAGTGGCGCATCCGGATCACAAAGTTCAGCGCCTCCCTGTAGTTCATCCGATGTTGCGTAGCCACGCCCATCAGTTCGTTGAACAAAAGGACGTCTCCTTCGGTCGGACACGCCAGGGACTCCAGCCGTTTCATCTGTGCTGTTGATTCAGCCGCGCTTCGCATACAGCAAGACTCATCCAATATCGCCTCGCTGGCGATGCTACCGAGGTTGTAAGCACGGCACACGGCAGGGTCAATCCGTTTCGGCGCAGCAACCGCAGCCCGCTAAACCTCAGGCGTGACGCCGCGAGCGAAACGCAGCCAGGCCGCCGAACAACCCCGTTCCCAGCAGCGCAAAGGTCGAAGGCTCCGGCACCGCCGACTGGCTCAGCGTAAAGCTGTCGATCGAAAACGGCGTCACATCCCCCGGGTCGTTGGGATCGAAAACGTCCACCTGGTATCCCGTCGCACCCTCGTACACGTGCGCCAGGCTCGTCCCGATCGGGCTGCTCAGGTAAAGCAGGATGCCGCTCGCGTCCACGTGCGTCGCGCCCGCGTCTGTATAGAGGAGGTTGTCGAACGAGAAGCTCGCAGCCGTGCTCAGCGGAGCAACGCCCAGAAAGCTGTAACCCTGTGCGGAGCCTGTCACCCCGGACAACGTCAGCGTCGGCGGCACCGAACCGGTTGCGTCTCCGGTCAGTGTTCCCGCCGCCGTAAACGTCGCGGCCGGCGAACCGTGCGAGGAGGTCCCGCTGCTGATCGTGAAGTTATAGGTGTCGGCGAGGGCGATAGCCGGAATCGCGGACGAGGCAAGCAGCGTAAGTGCAATCCGAAGTCTTCGCATGGGTTCAGTCCTTGAGAGCGGCGGACACCCGGGTCTTCAGGACCGGTATGTCAGCAGGTTGCCGGGACGCACTGGGAGCAGGCAGCAGCGGAACTCTGCTCCATGTGATGCGCTCGGCGTGCCCCCGGGATGGTCTCTGGCCGTCCGAGTACACGATTTGGTACACGATATCCACGGATATCTGCTGAAGGGGAGCCGTTTGCCCTTGATCGCGCACGCTCCGCACCGCATACTCCCGGCAGTAGGTGTGCTAACGGACACTGCCAGCCGGGACAATCGCGTGACACGCTACAGCCGTCAAGACGCAATGCGGATACTGCATCTCGAAGCCCGCCAGCTCCTTGGCTGGGAGCGGGCAGGGCTCATCTCTCCCAAAGAGACCTACAGCTTCGAAGACCTCGGACAGCTCCGTACCCTGCGTGATCTTCGCGCCCGCCGCATCTCGGCCCGCAGCATACGCGCCTCGCTCGAGGCCATGCAAAGGACCTCCGGCCTTCGCAACGCCCTGCTGGAGGCAAGCGCCGCAGGAGGTGGATCGCGCCTTCGCTTCCGTCACGCCGGCGGCCTCTTCGACCCCATCACCCAGCAGCTCGCCTTTGACTTCGAGCTCGACTCCGCGCAGCGCCTCCATGTCGTCGGAACCGCCGGGCAGATGCTCGGACGCCAGTCAGCCGAGGTCCAGGAGAAGTTCCTGCTCGCCGTTCGCCTCGAAGAAGATCCCACCCGGCTCCCCGAGGCCATCGAAGCCTACGAGTCCATCCTCCGCATCCGCCCGGAGCACGCCCCCGCCCTCATCAATCTCGGCACCATCCACTACAACGCCCGTGGCTTCGGCCTCGCCGAAAAGCTCTACCGGCGTGCCACGGAGGCCGACCCCGACTACGCCCTGGCATTCTTTGACCTCGGAAACGTCCTCGACGAGATGAAGCGGCTACCCGAGGCCACCGAGGCGTATCAGCGCGCCGTCGAGCTCGTCCCCCAGTACGCCGACGCCCACTACAACCTCGCCCTCGCCCTGGAACGCCAGGGACAGCGCCGCCGTGCTCTCCGGCACTGGCTCGCCTACTCCCGTCTGGACCCCGTGGGCCCATGGTCCGCGCACGCCAAGGGACAGGCCCGCAAAATCCTCAAGCTCGAGAAGCTCTCGATCGTCAGTCGTCGCGGCCGCCCGGTCGCCACCGCCAGCTGACCGGCATCTCGTCCCCCCCCCGGACGCCTGCCATCCTCTCCACCGCACCGACCAGTCATAATGGAAGCATGACCGCGGCCAAAGAAAGCCCCACCGGCGAACGCCTCCAGAAGATCCTCGCGCAGGCCGGCATCGCCTCCCGCCGCAAGGCCGAGGAGATCATCCTCGAAGGCCGTGTTCAGGTCAACGGCACCACCGTCACCGAGCTCGGCACCCGCGCAGACCCGCACAAGGACCACATCCGCGTCGACGGCAAGCTCCTCCACGGACCGCAGGAACACCGCTACTTCATGCTCAACAAGCCGCGCGGCTACGTCACCACCCTCGACGACCCGCAAAAGCGGCCAACCGTCGCCAGCCTCCTCGCTCAGGCAGTCTCCGGTCCCAGGCTCAAGCTCCCCCGCCTCTACCCCGTCGGCCGGCTCGACTACCTCTCCGAGGGGCTCCTTCTAATGACCAACGACGGCGAGCTCGCCAACGCTCTCTCCAAGGCATCCGCCGGCGTGCAGAAAACCTACCTCGTCAAAGTCTCCGGCGTCCCCACGCCCGAGGCCATCGACCAGCTTCGTCGCGGCATCATGATCGACCGCGGCCGACTCGATGAGATCCGCGCCGGCCGTCGCGATCGCATCGTCACCTCCCCCGCCGAGATCGAGCAGGTCCGCGGCGGCGACAACCCCTGGTTCCAGGTCACGCTCACCGAAGGTCGCAATCGCCAGCTCCGCAAGATGTTCGAGGAGATCGGCCACCACGTCGAGAAGATCCGCCGCATCGCCTATGGCGCGCTCCAGCTCGATGTCGAACCAGGCAGCTTCCGCGAGCTCACACCCGGCGAGGTCACCGCCCTCGACCGCGCGGCCAAAGGCAGAAAGGTCGAGCGGAAGCGCCAGCTTCCGGAGGCCGCCCAACTGAAAAAGCCGGTTCCACCAAAGGCGAATCGCCGCCGCCCCAACGTCCGCCGCTCTTCCTGAGCACAGCAGACGCGGCTCTCGCTCTAGGTCCTCATCTGTCCGCAGCGGATCCCTCCTCGTAGCTCTTCACCCTTCAACACTTACGCACCGGCCGAAATCCCGGTCCGTTTTGGCATGCCACAATCCACGCCAACGGTGCGGCTTTTGGGTCAGAAAAGCTTCCCAAAGTGGAATGGGTCGCATCGCCATGCTTGGCTAGATTGCTTCTACGGGCACCCCTGGATAAGCAGGGCGATGTCGTCAAGGAGAAGTCATGATCAAGCTCACATCTTCCGTCCTGTTGCTCGCTTCAGCGTTTGCAGGCGCACAGACGGTCACCGTCGGAACAACCAGCTCCACCCAGAACGGCACCACTACGACCATCACTGTTCCCGTCTCTGTCGCTGTCCCTCCCGCCGCCCCCGCTGCCTCTACCACCATGGCATCCTTCCGTGCCGATACCGGAGCCACCACCGGCGGAACCACCGGGCAGACCGTCGGAGCCAGCTTCAAGACGATCAAGCTCCCCAATGTAGTCACCGACAGCGCGAACGGCTGGAACCCCACGTCGAGCACCTACGCCGCGCCCACCACCGGCACCTATCTCATCATCTCCAGCGTCCGCCTCAACGACTCCGTTGCCGCAAACATCAGCTGGGGACAGGGCGTCAACACCAGCAACACCGACAGCCAGACCTTCGTCTGGGCAACCACCGCCGGCCTTCGTAACGGCTTCACCAACATGCGCATCATGCAGCTCTCCGCCGGTCAGAGTGTCGATCTCTTCGCCTACGTCGACCACTCCAACGCCGTCGGCATCGCCAGCGCCTCGCTCTCCATCCAGCAGCTCCAATAAACCTGCAGCTCTCCCCAAAGAGGCACGACTATGAAGCTTCCCTTGGCGCTGCTGCTCCTATCGGCCGTGCCCCTATCAGCACAAACGCGCACCAGCCAGAACATCGTCGTCAACGTTGTCGTGACGCTGGTCAAGGTCGGCGGTCCGGGCCAGCCGCCCGTCTCCACACCGCCCATCACCACCGGCCCCGGTGATCCCGGAGATCCCGGTACTCCCGGTGATCCGACCGGCCCGACCGGACCCACTGGTCCCACCGGCCCGACAGATCCGGGATCTACAGGCTGCAACAACTACCCGAGCGCCGCCAAGTCGATGTACGACGTCAACACGGCTCTCATTCAGGCCGAGCAGCTCTACCAGCAGGCGCTGTCCCAGAAGGTCATCACTCAGGCGGCCTACAACTCTGGCACCCAGACCCTCTCTCTGGTACGAGTAGACAACTCCGACGTGCGCGACCTTATCCGGATCGACGGCCCCACGGATAAGATCACCAAGAACATCACCTTTGTGTCGGCAGAGATCGGAACCCTGCCGGGTGTGCTCGGATCAACGGGTTCGCTCAACAAAAGCCTGACCTCGCTGACGAACGCCATGCAGACGAGCCTCGGGAAGGCAAGCGCCCTTGTCGCCAAGAGCACCTGCGCTACTTCAGTCCCAAACTGAGCGGTCCCGAACCGCTCTGTCAGCTTCCGAACAGACAGCAATCAGCATCAGTTTCACCCTTCACGGCCTGGAGCCTTCCTCCGGGCCGTGAGTCTTTTCTCATGAATGAAATCGCACGTCTCGTTCCTCCGATCCGCCTTGACGTCTCCCTACTCCGACGCCCAGAATTACAACCGCTATTCACTGGACTGCGATGACATCTCCATCGTCAGAGCATCCAATAGCAGTACGTAGTCAGCAGCAAAGGAGTACCGCAAAGTGGCAACACAAAAAGCAACATTCGGCGCAGGCTGTTTCTGGGGCGTCGAGGCACGGTTCGCAGAGATGAACGGCGTTCTCGATACGGCAGTTGGGTACGAGGGCGGGTCGCTTGACCACCCGACTTATAAGGAAGTCTGCACAGACCGGACCGGCCACGCAGAGGTCGTGCAGCTCACGTTTGATCCCAGCCGCGTCTCCTACGAAACCCTCCTGGATGCTTTCTTCGCACTCCATGATCCCACCCAGGTCAACCGGCAAGGTCCCGACTGGGGCACCCAATACCGTTCGGTCGTCTTCGCCGAGACCGAGCAGCAGGCCACCGAGGCAAAAGCAAAGATCGCCGAGCTCAACGCCTCCGGCACCTATCGCAAGCCCATCGCAACCCAGGTTCAACCCGCCGAGACCTTCTGGAAGGCGGAAGAGTACCACCAGAAGTACCTCGAAAAGCGCGGCATGGTGAGCTGCCACATCTAACGCAGGATCAGCCCCGGGTGGGCGGAGTGCACCAGTCCTCGCCCACCTGGACCTCACCCACCTCCCAACTCACAAGGACACATCCTCGTCCGAGCGCCGGAGCGCAACATCAACCAGCGTCGCCGCATCCCGCACCAAACCTCCCCGAAAAAATCCAAACCTCAGCGTCGTCCACACCCGAATGAGCCGGCTCCGGCTCCGTCCGCTCCGCAGGTACGCCCGCAGCACCTCACGCTTGTGCAAAGCGATCTCCTCCCCGTACACCTCCAGCAACGCCTCCGCCTGCTGCTCGCTGAGCCATCGCTCACGCCGCCGGCTCTCACTCCCCTTTGCCCGCCGCAGCGTACCGCTCACCGTGTGGTCCTCCGCCGGTGCGCCAATCACATTCGCGTCATGCTGCCGATAAAGAACAGTCGGTTGCGAAATCGCCGCAGCCCCGCCCATCGCTGACGCCAGGAGGCTCAGCCACCGGTCGTGCATGGTCGCCGCCTCGGGCATGCGCCGGCCCAGCGCCAGCAGCGTCCCGTTGATCATCATCGTGCACCCAGTCACGACATTGAGTCCGACTAGCCGCTCCAGCCGATGGACGTTCTGCGGATTCAGCCGGGCCTCCCGCCACATCGAGGGGTGCAGCGTCCGGAGGTCGTCATCCACAACTCGCAGGTCCGAAAAGACCAGCAGCGGCAGCTGCGCACCACGCTTGCTCTCGAGCTCCTCCATTGCCCGCACCGAGAGCCTCACCTTCTCCGGCAGCCAGACATCATCCTGATCGGCGAAACACACGTACTCGCCCGTCGCGGCCCTCATCAACCGCACAAAATTTCCCTTGGCGCTCCCGCTCGGCTCCCCAGCGTCAAGCACCCGGAAGCGCTCCGGATACCTCCTCGCATACTCCGCCAGGATCGCCGCGGTCCCGTCCCGCGACCCATCATCCCGCGCCAGAACACGAACCCGTCCGTAGCTCTGCGCCAGGATGGACTCGATCTGCTCCCGTAGGAAGCGCTCACCATTCAGGGTCGCCAGCAGCACCTCGACATCACGCGCACCGCCGTCCCCTCCATGGGCGAGCTCCGTCATCGCTCGCTCGTCTGCCGCTTCGCCGCGTCCATATCCCACAGATACCAGAGCATCGCCAGGTTCGGTCGCACCGCATTCACGAAGAATCCATAGCGCAGCAGATTCCAAACACGGCGCAAACGGTACGGGCTCGTCTCGCACGCCGAGTAAGCCTCGAGCAGCCGCACCGATCGCTCCGGGAGCTCGTCCCGCATCGTCCGCAGCAGCGCCGCCGCCTGCTGCTCACTGCGCTCCCACTGCTCTCTCCGGAGGTCGTGGAAGCGCCATCGCGGTACCAGCGCCGCCGGCTTCGGCTTCTGCACGCCCACCACGTTGCGCTCGTGCTGCCGGTAAAGCACCGTCGGCTCCTTCAGATACGCTGCCGCCCCCATCGCCGACGCAATCACCGCAATCCAGCCGTCGTGCATAAACACATCCTCCGGCATCCTCACCGCCAGCTTCGCCAGCCGCCGGTTCAGCATAGCGGTACATCCGGTCAGCACGTTCTGCGTCACCAGCCGCTGGAGCCGGTGGATGTTGCCCGGAGCAATCCGGGTCACCGTCCAGAACGATGGATGAATCGGCCGAAGCTCATCATCCACAACCTCCAGATCGCTGAAGACCAGCAGCGGAACGTCGTCCCCATGCCTCTCCCGCAGCTCCATCATCGCCCCCATGCTGTCGCGGACCTTGTCACGCTTCCAAACATCGTCTTGGTCCGCCAGGCACACGTAGGGTGCCGTCGAAAGCTCGAGCAGCCGGATGAAGTTCCACTTCGCCCCGCCACGCGCGCTCGCCGCGTCCCGCACCACCCGAAACCGTCCGGGGAAGCGTCGTTCGTACTCTTCAAGGATGGCCACCGTTCCATCCGCGGAGCCATCGTCCCGCGCCGTCACGCGGACATCGGCATAGCTCTGCCCCAGGATCGAGTCGACCTGCTCCCGCAGAAATCGCTCGCCGTTATACGTCGCCAGCAGAACCTCCACGTCATCCACGTTGCGTCCTTTGATCCGCACTCGCAGCCGCAGGCTCCGGGGCACCAATCAGATCCTCAAACGCGTCCTGCATCTCGGCGACGGTTACCTGCGCGATGCAGTGTGCCTCCGGCTGCGTGCACTCCCCCACGCACGGCGCCAGCAACTCCTGCGGCTGGACCACCCTCACCAGTGGACCTACCGGCCGCGATCGCTGCGGGCAGCTGTGATGGCTCGCTCGGCCGCTGCTCGCATACGCCGCCACCACAAGCGTCGGAACGCCGCACGCACCCGCAACATGCCCCGGGCCAGAGTCGTTGCCGATAAAACCCTTGGCCCCCGCGCACACCGCAGCCAGCTGCACGAAATCCGTCTTTCCCGCAAGATTCAACGAGGGCCCTCCCACCGCATCCGCCATCCGCTCGCACATCCCGACCTCGTCCGGACCCCCGACAAACACAGGCGTCCAGCCCCGTGCCGCAATCGCCGTCCGTGCGAGCGTTGCGAACCGGTCGCTCGGCCATCGCCGCGGTCCATGCGACGACCCGGGAGCCACAATCCCGTAAGCCCCCCGCAAGGGCGCGAAGCTCTCTCTAAAGCTCTGCGCCGAGCTCGAATGGGCCAGCGAAAGGATGCTCTTCACAGGCCGGTTGATGTCGATCGGTGTGCGGATCAGGCTCGCAAGCTCCAGCAACTGGCTGCCTCGCTCCGCCTCGTGGATCCGCGTAATCTCGTCCACACGGATCGACAACAAGGGGTCTGGCCTCAGATCCGTTGACCTCCGCTCTGGCTCCACGCCGCTTGAAAAACCAACACGCTCTCGTCCCCCAAGCAGCCACGCCAGGTGCGCCGAGTGGTACGGATCCGACCCACACCGCGGAACCACGCACACGTCGAAACGCAGCCGTCGAAACTCCCGCCTCCAGCATCGCCAGATGTCATGGACATCAGCCGCCATCCCGTATCGCGCTCGCCAGTCGCCCTCGCGTCGCAGCGAGTAATGGTGATCCACCTCGGGATGCAGCGCCAGGATCCGCCCCGCCCCGTAGGTAAAACAGGAGATCTCCGCCGTTGGATTCTCCGCGCGTATCGCGTCGGCAAGCGGAAAAATAAGCACGTTATCGCCCAGGTTCGGGATTAGTCCTACGATCGCGATCCGAAGCCGCTCCCCACCCGGGGCCGCCGCCGGCGACCTCCGCGCGTACAGCCGAAACACGTCGCCCATCACCGCGCGCTCCAGCGTCCTTCGGAGCACGTCCCGGACCGCGCGCTTAGATCTCTTCAGCAACCAGCCTCTCCAGGTACGTTCCGCGCAGGATTCTCCTTACCTCCCACGTCTGGGGCACAACAATAAACACCAGATACGAACCGATCGTCGCGAACAGCACACCCATTGCCCCAATCCTCTGGACCAGCACAATCGACAGCGCCAGGTTTGCCACGGCCGCCAGCACCGCGGTCACTGTTTGCAGCCCGATCCGCTGCGTCGCCGCCATCAGCATCGCCTGGTTTACCGTGATCGAAAGCAGAACAGCCCAGAAACTCATCGTCCACAGCAGCGGCGCTGAAGGCACGGCCGCGCTCCCCGCCCAGACATGGATCAGCTGCCGCCCCAACAGGCCGATCAGCAAGGCCACGATCCCCACAGCAGCGATGCTCCCATTCATCGTCCTTCGGTACGTCGTTCGGATCCACCCCATGTCCCCCCGGTGATACGCCTCGGAGAAAGCGGGCCAAAGCGCGGGCACCAACAGCGACTGCATCATGGAGGCGTAGCCCACCAGCCGCCACGCCACGCTATACGGCGTTACCTCCCTCGCGCCAAGGTAGTGCGAGATCACCAGATTGTCCGAGTTGAAGACGATCAGCCCGGATAACTGAAGGACGAAAAACAATGCGCCCTGCCCGAACAGGTCCCGCATCGCACTCCGCCGCACCGCTCGCAGCCCAGGCCTCAGCCCCGGCCGGTACCAGACCGCAATCCAGATGTTCAGCAGCAGTGTCCCCGTCAGCATCGCGATGCAGTAAGCCAGCATCATCCCGACGATCGAAAGCCGGAGCCACACACTCACGAGAATCGCAACGAGCCCAAGAATGCTGTTCGCAATCGAAAAGTAGTTCGAAAGATGCACCTTCTGGTACCCGCCCAGAACCCTGTTTGCCAGATTCAGCGGCAGGCTGAGGATGAAAAATCCGAGCGAGATGCCCACGCAAAGACGTGCCTGACCCGCGATGGATCCCCCTTCCACGCCAAACAGCGCTCCCCAGTTCACCAGGCGCCATATCGGCCACGCGACCGTCGCCAGCACCGCCGAGATCCCCACCGTAAGCCAGAACGCAGTCGCAAAGTACCGCTTGGCCATCGCCTCGTCCTCGACCGCGTAAGCCTTGGAGATGAAGTTCGTCAGCGTGCTCGCAATGCCGATATCAAGCACCGCCAACATCACCACGGTCGTGCTGATCGTCACCCAGATCCCATATTCCAGCGGTCCCAGGTAGCGCACAGTGACCGGCAAGGTAATCGCGCTCACGGCCATCGCCGTCGCCCTGCCGGCCAGCCCCGACAGCCCCCCGTGAAGAACCCTCGCCAGGCGAGGATTCGCATCGAGCCTCCGGCGGACATCTCCGATCCAGGTCACAGGTGGAGGCATCTGATGCACGCCTTCCATTCTATCTACAGGTGGCCAAAAGGGTTCCCCCGCTCGGCGCGGACCGGCAACCTCGGTGAATTGCAGCACGGTGTGTTATTCTTTTGTTGCGCATCACTTGTGCAAAGGCATCGCAGGCAAAGACCCCGAAGTGGATCGCGAACGATCCCCGGAAGTCTGGCCAGAGACTGCGAAGCGCCTCCTCCCACCCGCACCCCCTTCACTACAAAGAAGGCCCGGCTGGTTGCTCTGGCTGAAGGCCGCGTCAACGGACGTGAGCCTCGCCTCGCAGCAGCAGCGCTTCGCCATCAACGACGGCAATGCTGACCAGAAACGAAGGTGCCGCCCCCACATCGGGTCGACAGCACCGCTGCGTCACTCCCTCGCTTCACCTCACCACAAAAAGGAACACACTTGACCTCCGCTACTCTTGAGCCGCAGGCCTCCGCACACATGCAGGACGGCCACAATGCAACACCTGAAGTCACCCGGACTACCAATCTCCCGCTCGTCGAAGGCGTCAGCTTCGCTGATTTCAACGTCTCCGATTCACTCAAGTCCCGCCTCACCGCCGCCGGCTTCCTTACGCCCACGCCCGTGCAGGCCAAGGCCATTCCACCGGCCCTTGAGCTCAAAGACATCCTCGCCACCGCCTCCACCGGCACCGGCAAAACACTCTCGTTCCTGATCCCCATGATCGAGCGCCTCGAGGCCACCACCGTGCCCTCCAACCGGAGCAAGCGTGGCCCCATCAAGGCCCTCATCCTCCTCCCCACCCGCGAGC
Source organism: uncultured Acidobacteriaceae bacterium (assembly GCA_963850375.1). Classification (GTDB taxonomy): domain Bacteria; phylum Acidobacteriota; class Terriglobia; order Terriglobales; family Acidobacteriaceae; genus Edaphobacter. Next base: position 1,246,416 of record CAWKKV010000002.1, read on the forward strand.
TCGCCATGCAGGTGCTTGAGGCCTACGCCAAGCTCGTCCCCCAGGCCAGGCACGACTCCGTCCTCGTCTGCGGCGGCCTCTCCGAGAACACGCAGCTCGATCACCTCGATCGTGGCCCGCGCCTCGTCGTCGCCACCCCCGGACGCCTGGAAGACTTCCTTCGCCGCCGCGAGATCAACATCGGCTCCGTCGACATGCTCGTCCTCGATGAAGTCGATCGCATGCTCGACATGGGCTTCCTCCCCGCCATCCGCCGCATCGTCGGTGCGCTTCCAAAGGCCCGCCAGACGATGTGCTACTCCGCGACCCTCGACGCCAACATCTCCGAGATCGTCAAGGACTACGTCAAAAACCCCGTTCGCATCGAGATCGGCACCGCCTCCAAGCCCTCCGACCAGGTCGAGCTCCGCGTCTACACCGTCATGCAGGACCAGAAGCTCGGCCTGCTCAACCAGATGCTCACCGAAGAGAAGGGCACCTTTCTCGTCTTCTCGCGGACCAAGCACGGCGCCGATCGCATCGCCAAAAAGCTCGAGCGCCTCGGTCACGACGCCGACGCCATCCACGGCGATCGCTCGCAGTCCCAGCGCACCGCCGCCCTCAAGGGCTTCTCGACTGGCAAGCACCGCATCCTTGTCGCAACCGACGTCGCCGCCCGCGGCATCGACGTCTCCGACATCGCGCACGTCGTCAACTACGACATGCCCAATGCCTCGGATGACTTCGTCCACCGCATCGGCCGCACCGGCCGCGCCGGCGCCAAGGGCGTAGCCACCACCTTTGTCATGCCGCAGGAGCGCTCGGACGCGCGCAAGCTTGAGCGCGAGCTCAAGATCAAGTTCGACTGGCGCGAGGCCGACAAAAATCTCGAAAAGGAAGAGCGCAACAAGCCCGTCGACCTCAACACGACCACGGCCAACGGCGATCTCTCCGCCCTGCTCGCTCTGGAAACCCGCTCCTGGAAGTCCGGGGACGCCTCCGCGCAGAGCACCGGCCCCAACGGCAACCAGAGCGGCTCCGGCGATCGTTCGGATCGCCCCCGCTCCAGCCGTCCCTCAGGCGGCGGTCGCGGCAACTTCCGCAGCGCCTCGAACGGCCGCTCCGGCCCCGGTGGCTCCTCGAGCTCCAGCCGCGGCCCGGCTGGCCGCTCCTCGGGCGCTCGCGGCAACTCCGGCTCACGCCCCACCCGCGGCAACCGCGGCCGCTAACCGCCGCGTTCCCACTCACTCGCGCCCTGCCGCCTCACCGCGGCAGGGCGCTTTCCTTTTGCACAAGGCCACCCGGCACCAGCACTCAGTGCCTGCAGTCGCCCTGCTTCACATACGTCCGGTCCAGCTTCAGTCTGGCCAGTGCATCCCCATCCGCCGCACACGGCAGAAACACGATCACCGGTTGATCGCCAGAGGTTTGGAGCGCCGCCCCCGGTGCCAGCGCCTCGGTCGGGTACTGCGCCGCAAACTGCTCGCCGCCAAACAGCCAGTCCGGCTTGTACGTCTCCGTCCCGCGGTCCAGGATCACCGCCGTAAACCGATGTGTCGCGTACGCCTGCTTCACCTCCGCAATCGTCGCCTCATCCCCGCGGATCAGCACTGCATCGAGCGCATCCATCTCCGCATGCATCCCCTTGCCCGCCACGATGCTGTCCCAGCTATGGTTCACCACCCAAACATCCCCCGGCATCGCCCGCAGCTCCTCCAGAAACGCCTTCCGCGCCGGCAGCCCGCCGCCCTGCGACGTGTACTCGCCCGGCCTGTAAAGATGCATCGCAAGCTGCGTTAGCGCCAGCGCCCAAACCACCGTCGACAGAACCGCCGGCGTCACCCCGCCATCCCGCCCCTGCGCCTCCGCCCACTGCAGCAGCCGGTACACCGACAGCCCAAAGATCACCGCCATCCACGCATACATCGGGATCAGGACGTTGACGTACCCGCCCTCGTGCGCTCGCGCATACCCGATGCCCGCCACGATCAGCAGCGTCAGGTACCCGTAAAACGTCGTCCGGAAGCTCCGGGGCGCCGGCGGATGGAGATACCACGCCAGGCACGCCAGCGCCACCGCGACACCAAGCGGCTGGAGGAGATCAAACGGAACATACAGCGCCGCGAGCCGCACCTTGAAGTGGAGCTGCGACACCGTCCCAAACACGTAGTAGCTGTACCACCCATGCGTCTGCCCGTTCAGCAGGCGCACACTCAGCCACGCCAGCACAACGTACGTCCCGATCCCCAGCAGCATCCGCCTCGGTCTCTGCCAGTACACCGCGAAAGCCAGCACGCCCACCGGAAGAAATCCCTGCTTCGTCTGAAACGCCAGCACCCACACCACCGCCGCCAGCCACCACCCATGGAAGCGCATGCAGTACAGCGCCAGCAGAAAAAAGAAGACCGACAGCGAATCCACGCGGCCTATGTCGTACCAGCCCATCACCGTTCCGTAGAAGCCCGCAAACAGCCCCATGCTCACCAGCGCAACCGCCACCCGCCGGGTCTCGCGAAACACAAGGAGGAAGATCACACCACAGCTGCCCACCGTCGCCAGCGTCGAAACCAGCCGCAGCGCCGCGTAGTTCACGCCCGTGATCTTGGCCGCCAGCGCCGAAAGGTAGAAAAACACCGGCGCATACAGAAACGGAGCCCACTCCAGCGACGGCTTCGTGTAGATCGGCATCCCGTGCGCCACACGCCACACCGTCGTCATCATCGCGGATTCCATCCGGTCGAGCTCAAACGGATACCGCATCCGCTTCGCCGCCGCATACAAAAACATCAGCAGCAGCAAGAGCGCCATCGCCGCCGCCGCAAACCGCACCAGCCTGGGGCCGTCCGCGCGCCCCTCGTGCGATACTTCGTCTGAATACATCCGGGGTCAGTCCTTTAGAAGCAGATGGAGGAGGCTCGGCAAGCCAGTCCAGTATCGCATCGCCCCGGCGCCATCACCCCGATCCACCATCATCCCGCCGCCCCCAACCGAACCCTCTCGCCCGCCGCCTCAATCCAGACACACACACCGGAAACCGCTCATCGCATGCAGACCACACGGCCGCACTCCGTCGGGCTCCTGTTCCGCCTGTATCTCCTCTTTGTCGCCGTCGTCACCGGAGGGATCGGCCTCAACAACCTCCGCCTCGGCAGCGACTGGGCCATCGCCGACTGGCTCATCAACTACACCGGCGGCTTCGTCCGCCGTGGCCTCACCGGCCAGCTCGCCCTCGCTCTAGCCTCCCTCCACCTCTCCCCCTCTGTCGCCATCCTCCTCCTCCAGTACCTCCTCTACGCCGCCATCCTCATCAGCGTCTGGCAGCTCCTTCGCAATACCCGCTGGACCGTATGGCTCGTTGCGCTCGTCTTCTCCCCCGCGACCCTCGCCTTTCAGGTGCTCGACCCAAGCTTCGGCTTCCGCAAAGACATCCTCTTCCTCGCCGAGCTCGCGATCCTGCTTCTGCTCCTCCGCCGGCGTCCCCCCGTCCGCGACCTCTGGATCACCCTCTACCTCTGCCTCTTCAGCACAGCCTGCATCCTCTCGCACGAGGGCCTCGTCGCCTACATCCCCTACCTCGTCGCCGCCCTCGCCATCGCCCTTCGCGATCTCCGCCGCACCGCCCTCTGCGCCATACCCGTCGCCCTCTGCTCGCTCGCCGCCGCCGCGCTCGTCTCCCGCTTCCCGGGAACGCTCCAAACCAGCCAGACCGTCTGCCGTTCTCTCGGCTACACCTTCAGCACTGCCCCGGGCACCTTCTGCTCAGGAGCCATCGCCTACCTCAGCCGAGACCCCGCCTACGCCCGCGCCCAGGTCCTCGACGTCATCCGCGGTGAGCACTACGCCACGCTCATGCCCCGTCTCGCCCTGCTCGCGCTCCTCCCCGTCATCCTCGCTGCCATCGCCCTCTGGCGCATCCCCTCCCTCCGCCGCGACCTCCTCGCCGTCGCCGCCTCCGCGCTCCTCAGCTTCGCCGCCTCCGCCATCCTCTTCGTCTACGGCACCGACTGGACTCGCTGGATCTACCTCCACGCCTTCTCCCTCGCCCTCCTCCTGCTCTTCCTCAACGACCGGCAGCAGCGTGAGCACCCCGCCACCCCCTTGCCCGACCCCTACCTCCCCCCCGCCGGCATCCGCCGCCTCGCCGTCTTCGCGCTCCTCGCCCTCTACCTCTTCGGCTGGGACCTCGCCATCTACCAGCCCCGCATCCCCCTCGGCGGCCTCATCCACTACGTCCTCCAGCAGCGCCGCACCGCCCACTCCACCTAGGGCTGACGCTCCAGCGCGTCGGCAACCGTCGGGACCGACCGTGGGATCCACCCGGTAGAGACGTGTTTTATAATGGAAATTGATTCCCGCGGACGCCGATACCCTCGTTCGCCGCAGCCCCACAAAACACAATCGAAACGTCACGCGCGGCATGGAGGCCTCAACCGGCTCCTCGCTTCTCAGCATCTCCTCAGGACAATCCCATGATCTCCGTCTCCAACGTCACCATGCGCTACGGATCGAAGCTCCTCTTCGAGGACGTCTCCGTCACCTTCACCACCGGCCGCCGCTACGGCCTCACCGGCCCCAACGGCGCCGGCAAATCCACCTTCATGAAGGTCCTCACCGGCGAGCTCGACGCCCAGAAGGGCTCCGTCGTCCGTCCCAAAAAGATCGGCGTCCTCAAGCAGAACCAGTATGAGTTCGACGCCTTCCGCGTCATCGACACCGTCATCATGGGCAACGCCGCCCTCTGGGCCGCCCTCTCCGAGCGCGACGCGCTCTACGAGAAGGCCGAGCTCACCGACGAAGACGGCTCACGCCTCGGCGAGCTCGAAGGCATCGTCGGCGACGAGGACGGCTACGAGGCCGAGGCCAACGCCGCCGTCCTCCTCCAGGGTCTCGACATCCCCGACGAACTCCACGAGCGAAAAATGTCCGAGCTCCAGGGCGGCCAGAAAGTTCGCGTCCTCCTCGCCCAGGCCCTCTTCGGCAACCCCGAAGCCCTCCTTCTCGACGAGCCCACCAACTACCTCGATCTCGAATCCATCCACTGGCTCGAAGACTTCCTCCTCCGCTACAACGGCACCGTCATCACCATCTCGCACGATCGCCACTTCCTCAACAACGTCTGCACCCACATCGCCGACATCGACTACGAGACCATCATCACCTACACCGGCGGCTACGACGACATGGTCCTTCAGAAGACCTCCATCCGCACCCGCATCGAATCCCAAAACGAGCAGCGTGAAAAGAAGATCGCTCAGCTCAACGACTTCATCGCCCGCTTCTCCGCCGGCACCCGCTCCTCGCAGGTCAACTCGCGTAAGAAAGAAGTCGAGCGCCTCGCCACCTCCGAGCTCGCCCGCTCCAACATCGCGCGGCCCTTTATCCGCTTCGACATGCTCCGCCCCTCCGGCAAGCACGTCCTCGAGTTCGAAGGCGTCAACAAGTCCTACGAGCAGAAGGACGGCAAGGTCGAGCACGTCATCAACAACTTCACCGCCTCCGTCATGCGCGGAGACAAGGTCGTCCTCGTCGGCCGCAACGGGCAAGGGAAGACCACCCTTCTCAAGGCCCTGCTCGCCAACGGCCCCGGCATCGAAGAGACCGATGTCTCCATCGACTCAGGCACCGTCAAGTGGGGACACGAAGCCCAGATCGGCTACTTCGCCCAGGACCACACCGGCTCCATCCCCAAGGGCACCACCGTCGCCGAGTGGCTCCACACCTTTGACCCCCAGGCCACCAAGGAAGACATCCGCGGCATCCTCGGGCAAATGCTCTTTCGCGGCGAAGAAGGCAACAAAAAGACCGAGGCCCTCTCCGGTGGCGAGGCCGCCAGACTTCTCTTTTGCAAGATCATGCTGCAGAAACCCAACATCCTCGTCCTCGACGAGCCCACCAACCACCTGGACCTCGAATCGATCAACGCCCTCAACCAGGCCATCCAGAAGTACGAGGGCACCGTCTTCCTCGTCACCCACGACCAGGACCTCATCGAAGAGGCCGGCACCCGCATCTGGCACTTCGAAGGCGGCCCCACCGACTTCCACATCACCGACCACAAAGGCCCGTACGAGGAATATCAGCAGCAGCTTCAATTGGCCGCAAAATAGCGCACCACGCTCTGCAACAGGAGTATCAACAGCAGCTTCAATTGGCCGCAAAATAGCGCACCACGCTCTGCAACAGGAGTACCAGCAGCAGCTCCAGCTCGCCGCAAAGTAACCCGAACAGCCCACCGCACCCAGGCAGAAGGCCCTCCAACTCGGAGGGCCTTCTGCTTTCCATAGCACGCAACGTTACTGCTTCTTCGCAGCCTTCTTCGGAGCCTTGGCGCCCTGCACATCCCCGGCCGCCTCCTGCTCATCCTCTTCGCTCTTCTGCTTGGACTCCTGCTCCTTCGGATCCTTCTCTTCTTCCTGCTCGTGCTGTTCGTCCTCGCTCTCGTCCTCCTGCGTCAGGGCCGCCTTCAGCACCGGCTTCGCGCCCGCCACCACGTTCTTCGCGGCGTTCGTCTCCTCCTTCAGCGTCTCCGTCAAGAGCGCAACAACCTCCTTCTCACCCAGCGACTTCGCAATCGCGATCGCCGCCGTGTAGCCCGCAATCTCGTAGTGCTCCACCCGCAGGGAAGCGCCCGTAATCGAAGCGTCCTTCAGCGCGCCCTCGTAGTCCTCTTCAAGCGCCTCCTGCACCTCCTTGATGCAGCCCTCCATACCGCTGCAGTGCTTGCCCGTCGGCTTCTTGCCGATGTGCCCAAACACCTCCCGGAGCCGCAGTACCTGGTTCTTCGTCTCTTCCAGGTGATCCTTCACCGTCTGCTTCATCTCCGGGTTGCTGATGCCGCGCACCACCTTCGGCAGCGCCTTTACAAGCTGGTTCTCCGCGCTGTACAGGTCACGTAATTCGTCGATCAGAATCTGGTTCAAACTCATAATTTCGTTCTCCTGGTGGTGTGATGCGAAAACCGCCCGCCCGGGAGGTGGGATACTAGCCTCAGCGGGAACGGGAGACCCACCCAGCAATGCCATCAGCAGAACCACAACAGCTCCCAGCAAAAAACGTCCTCGGCCAGCCCCTCGCCACCTGCGGCTGCGAGCCCATGACCGGCTTCTACCGCGACGGCTGCTGCAACACCGGCCCCGACGACCTCGGCGTCCACACCGTCTGCTGCATCGTCTCCGCCGACTTCCTCGCCGCCAGCAAACGCCTCGGCAACGACCTCTCCACCCCCATGCCGCACTTCGGCTTCCCCGGCCTCAAAGCCGGCGACCGCTGGTGCGTCTGCGCCGCCCGCTGGCTCCAGGTCCTCGAGGCCGGCGCCGCCTGCCCCATCGTCCTCGAAGCCACCCACGAGAACACCCTCCGCATCGTCCCCTTCGAGCTCCTCATTCAGCACGCCGTCATCCCCGACCAGCTCCACTGATCCCCTCCTCCGGCCAGGTAAATATGCGGTGAAAATCTCGCCGCGGATCACCCCATGGGGCAGCAGGGAAGCGCTTTTTCGTTGACATACCGGCCCTGCCTGCGACACCGTAGAAGTACTACAACAAATCAAAACTCCCCATCTTCTGAGCCGCTTTTACCGCGTTTGCGGTACTTCCCCCTCGATCGGAAAAGGCCCCTGTTCGCCCTCCGTCTGTCTCTCTCGTCCGTGCGCACGGGCCATCTGCAAGGAGCTTCTGCAACATGTCCATCTCGTTCAAGCAACTCCTCCCCCTCGCCGCCTGCTGCCTCTTCTCCGTCACTGCGGCCTTCGCGCAGACCTCCGGCCTCGGCAACATCACCGGAACCGTCACCGACGCGTCCGGAGCCGCGGTCCCCAACGCCACCGTCGTCGTGACCGATACCGACACCGGCGTCTCCCGGACCCTGACCACCAACTCCGACGGCCTCTACAGCGCCAACTTCCTCCAGCCCGGCCACTACGAGGTCGTCGCCGGCGGCGGCTCCTTCGGTAAGGTCGATCGCAAAAACCTCGTCCTCACCGTCGGCCAGATCCTCACCATCGACGCCACGCTGAGCGCCGGAGCCGTCAGCACCGAGGTCCAGGTCACCGCCGATACCCCCATCCTCGATACCGAGCGCACCGAGGTCTCGCAGACCCTCGACCAGAACCTCATCTCCAACCTCCCCGTCAACAACCGCAACTGGAGCTCGTTCGTCCTCAATACCCCCAACGTCACCCAGGATGGCGGCTCCGGCCTCGTCAGCTTCCACGGCATCTCCGGCCTCTACAACCAGAACTACGTCGACGGTTCCAACAACAACCAGATGCTGTTCTCCGAAGCGCGCGGCCGTGCCTCCGGCGCTCCCTACGTCTACTCCATCGACTCCATCAAGGAGTTCCAGGCCGAAACCTCCAACTACTCCGTCGAGTTCGGCCAGGCCGCCGGCGGGCAGGTCAACGCCATCACCAAAAGCGGAACCAACCAGTTCCACGGCGACGCCTTCTACTACCTCCGCTACCCCACCTTCAACGCGCTCGATCCCTACAGCAAGTTCCAGGCGCTCCACAACGGCGCCAGCGCGTTTCTCCTGACGCAGCCCATCCATCAGCAGCACCAGTTCGGCGGCTCGGTCGGCGGCCCCATCCTCCACGATCGGCTCTTCTTCTTCGCCACCTATGATGGCTTCCGCCGCGTCGGCCGCGTCCTCTACTCGGACTCCAACACCATCTCCACCACCCCCGCCGGCACCGCCGCCTCCACCAACGTCGTCTCGCCCACGCAGTGCCCCACCACCATCACCTCCACCCAGTGCGCCAACGGCATCGCCTTCCTCCAGGACGTCGCCAACATCGCTCCCGGGCAGACACCGCCCTCGCGCTTCTCCAAGCAGAACCTCTTCTTCCCCCGCCTGGACGTCCACATCAACAGCCGCAACGACGCCTTCGTCGACTACAACATCGTCAACTTCGACAGCACCAACGGCTACAGCGGCGCGCCCACCTTCACCAACAGCTCGCCCACGACCAACGGTCCCACCAGCTATCACGAGCGCTTCCTGGTCGCCGGCCTCACCACCCAGCTCTTCAAGGCGCTCCATCAACCAGATCCACTTCCAGTACGGTCGTGACCTCGAAACCGCAGGCGCCAACGCCTCCGGTCCCAGCGTCGCCACCGGCGTCGTCACCTTCGGCATGCCCAACGCCCTCCCCCGCGTCGCCGAGCCCGACGAGCACCGCATCCAGTTCACCGACGTCTTCTCCACCACCAAGGGCCACCACACCATCAAGGCCGGCGGCGACGTCAACATCGTCCACGAGATCATGATCAATCTCTTCCAGGGCGGCGGTATCTATAGCTATGGCGAATCCACCCCCACCGCGAACTTCCGCGACTGGATCCAGGACGCCTTCGCCGGCCAGCCCGGTGACACCGATCCCTACGCCGGCTATCACTACAACACCTTTGTCCAGACCATCGACGTCGTCAACACGGCGCCCGGCACACAGGGCAAGGATGACTTCTGGATGAAGATGTACGACGCCTTCGCCGAAGACTCCTGGAAGGTCCGTCCGAACTTCACTCTCACTGTCGGCGTCCGCTACGATATCCAGCTCACGCCGCCCCCGGGCCTCGTCAACAACAACTTCGCCCCGCTCTCCACCCAGTACAGCGGCACCATCAAAAACGTCACCGACCGCGTTCAGCCCCGTGTCGGCTTCAGCTGGGCGCCCCACGAGGGCACCGTCGTCCGCGGCGGCTATGGCCTCTTCTCCGCGCTCAACCAGGGCAGCACCTACTACGCCATGCGCGTCGAAAACGGTGTCGTCCAGATCAACTACAACTACACCGGCTGCGAAAGTCTCGTCGGCAGCGCCACCGGTGCCCGTTGCCCCACCGTTCCCAGCGCCTCCAACTCGCTGCAATATCCCTTTGTGCCCTTCCCCGTCACCGGGCCCGCACTCTCAAGCGCACTCTACCCCACCGGCGGAACCGCTCCCTCCGTCAACGGTCCGCTCATCAAGGGACCCCAGAGCTTCCACGGTCTCGACCCCAACTTCGTTCCGCCGCTCGCTCACCAGGCGCAGCTCAGCGTGGAGCAGGCGCTTCCCGGAAAGATGTCGCTCTCCGTCGGCTACGTCGGCACCCGCGCTCTCCGTCTCCCCGTCTTCGTCGATGCCAACCTCATCGGCCAGACACCCCACGGCACGCGCACCTATGACGTCCTGAACTCCGCCAACCAGGTCCAGCAGGTCCTCACCGTCCCCGTCTACCTCCAGTCGGATCGCCGCAACTCCGCCATCACCTCCATCAACACCGGCTTCAGCGTCGCCAACACCTGGTACAACTCCCTCGCCGTCACCGTCCGTCGTCCCTTCAGCAACGGCCTCGAAGTGCTGGCGAACTACACCTGGGCCAAGGCAACGGACACCGGTCAGGTCGGCGGCGCCAACGGCACCTTCTACGGCAGCGATACCCCCCTCGACCCCAACAACACCCGTCGCGATAACGGTCCTTCGGACACCGACATCCGCAATCGCTTCACCCTCAGCTTCGTCTACCAGCCGCAGCTCTTCAAGGACAACCGCTACGTCAAGCACATCCTTGATGACTTCACCTTTGCCGGCTCGCAGATCGCCTCCGGCGGGCAGCCCATCTTCCTCGGCATGAGCGGCACCGTCTACTCCGGCACTGGCAACAGCTACGGAGCTGACGGCAACATCTTCGGTGGCGCCATGAGCTCCAGCTCCGGCTCAGCCACCACCGGCCGCCCCCCGCAGATCGGTCGCAACAGCATCTACGGGCCCGGCTTCAACAACTTCGACCTCCGCGTCTCCCGCAACGTGCCCATCCGCGAGAAGGTTTATCTCCAGTTCTCGGTGGACGCCTTCAACCTCCTCAATCACCAGATCGTCACCGGCGTCAACGGCACCTACTCGCAGTACGCCGCCGCCACCTCCTCGGCCACCGCTGCCTGCAGCACCTCTCCCACCTCCGCCACCGGCGGCACCGTCCCCTCAGGCTCCGCGCTTCAGGGCTGCATCTCGCCCTATACCGGTACCGGCCTGCAGGCCTTCGGTGTCACCTCCGGTACCAACAACAGCCTCTACGGACCCCGTCAGCTCCAGGTCTCCGGAAAGCTCTTCTTCTAACCCGCTTCTCCCAACCACAGCGGCTCCGCTCTCCCCCGGGGATCGGAGCCGCTTCTCTTTTCCGCGACCCCTCCTTCCTTTCTCTCCACCGCCCGACCCATCCCCCAAAAGTCCCACACCTGAAACCCCACCGCTCCCTCTAAACTGACCCTATGTGTGGAATCGTTGGTTACATCGGCCCGAAGCCCGTCGTCCCCGTCATCATGGAAGGTCTTGCCCGCCTCGAGTACCGCGGATATGACTCCGCCGGCATCGCCGTAGCAGGCATCACCTCCAACGGCTCCGGCCCGCACGACGCCGGCCTCCAGCTCCGCCGCGCCCCCGGCAAGCTCGCCAACCTCGCGTCCGTCCTCGCCTCCGATCCCGTCCACGGCTCCTTCGGCATCGGGCACACCCGCTGGGCCACCCACGGCCGCCCCACCGAAGAAAACGCCCACCCGCACCGTGACGGAACCGGAACCCTCGTCGTCGTGCACAACGGCATCGTCGAAAACTATCTCCAGCTCAAAAACGCCCTCATCGCCAAGGGCCACAAGTTCCAGTCCGAGACCGACACCGAGATCATCGCCCACGTCATCCAGGACGAGCTCGAACTCGCCTCCGCCGGCACTGATCCGCGCCGGCCCGCCACCACCGACGCCGAAGACACCAACGAGTCCCAGGCCGTCCTCGACGCCCCCGGGACCTCCACCATCCCACTCGAAGAGGCCGTCCGCCGCGCCGTCAAGCGCCTCACCGGAGCCTTCGCCATCGGCGTCCTCTCCGCCCACGAGCCCGACAAGCTCGTCGCCGCCCGCATGGGCCCGCCCGCCGTCCTCGGCATCGGCGATGGCGAGTTCTTCCTGGCCTCGGACGTCCCCGGCATCCTCCACCACACCCGCGACATCTACTTCCTCGCCGATGGCGAGCTCGCCGTCCTCACCCGCTCCGGCATCACCCTCACCGACTTCGACGCCCAGCCCCGCATCCTCACCCCCCACCGCGTCACCTGGGACCCCATCCAGGCCGAAAAAGCCGGCTACAAGCACTTCATGCTCAAGGAGATCAACGAGCAGCCCCGATCCATCCGCGACACCACCCTCGGTCGCATCTCCCTCGACACCGGCCGCGTCTTCCTCCCCGACCTCGACATCTCCCCCGAAGAGTTCCGCGCCGCCACCCAGATCACCATCGCCGCCTGCGGAACCTCCTGGCACGCCGGCCTCGCCGGCAAGTTCATGATCGAGCGCCTCGCCCGCCTCCCCGTCGACGTCGACTACGCCTCGGAATACCGCTACCGCGATCCCATCGCCGACCCCGCAGCCATCGGCCTCCTCATCACCCAGTCCGGCGAAACCGCCGACACCCTCGCCGCCCAGGCCGAGCTCATCGCCAAAGGCTCAAAGACCCTCGCCATCTGCAACGTCGTCGGCGCCGCCGTCACCCGCAAGGCCCACGGCACCATCACCACCAACGCCGGCCCCGAGATCGGCGTCGCCTCCACCAAGGCCTTCACCGCCCAGCTCACCGCCCTCTACCTCCTCGCCCTCCACATCGCCCAGGTCCGCGGCACCATCTCCGACGCCGAATCCCTCCACCTCGTCACCGAGCTCGGCAAGATCCCCGCCAAGCTCGAAGCCATGCTCTCCCTCTCCGTCCCCGGCTCCACCGGCGGAGGCGAAGGCACCGCCGCCCTCACCCGCCTGCCCCGCTTCACCGAGCCCCACCCCTCCCTCCATCCCCATTCCGAAGACGCCGAGCTCGCCGCCACCCCGCAACAACGCCGCTCCGTCCTCGCCCCCGACCGCCGCCACAAACCCCGCACCTCCATCAGCGCCCAGTGCGAAGACCTCGCACGCATCTTCTCCACCTCCAACGACTTCCTCTTCCTCGGCCGCGGCATCCACTACCCCATCGCCCTCGAAGGCGCCCTCAAGCTCAAGGAGATCTCCTACATCCACGCCGAAGGCTACCCCGCCGGAGAGATGAAGCACGGCCCCAACGCCCTCATCGACGAAACCCTCCCCGTCGTCTGCATCGCCACCCAGGACCCCACCGACCCCTCCTCCGTCCTCAAGTACGAAAAAACCCTGAGCAATATCCAGGAAGTCACCGCCCGCTCCGGCCGCGTCATCGCCATCGCCATCGAAGGCGACACCCACATCTCCCAGCTCGTCGAACACACCATCTACATCCCCCAGGCCCCCGAACTCCTCCTCCCCATCCTCGAAACCATCCCCCTCCAACTCCTCGCCTACCACATCGCCGTCCGACAGAGGCTGCGACGTCGACCAACCCAGAAATCTGGCCAAGAGCGTAACGGTCGAATAGGGTCGGCCAGGTTCGAACGGATCTCGCGAATTAAGAGGGAGGCCTGCGTGGCCACAGATTCAACGGTTAATGACCGTTTCGAAGTTGCGCAGAGAATAGTGAAGCTCTTTCAGTGGGAACGATTCTCCTACCTAGGGCTAGAAGGACACACCCACGAGTGCGTCTAAGGACGATCACTCCCACGCCGGGCCGGCTGAAACGTCAGCAAACGGAAGGACACGACCAGCTGACGCACTGCACTTTGAACCTGACCGACGTCACACCCACTGACGCATGAACGTCTGGCGCCACGGATCTAAAGTCCTTACCAAGTGAACAGTCTCGCTACAAAGCGCTCTGCGGAGACGTGGTGCGTGCTTTGGCCAGTGCGACGATATTTTCCCTCATCGTCTCGACGCGTCGGCGACCCTGGTCTGATCCGTCCACGACACGTTCGAGGCTGGAAAGGAACTCGGGCAACCTCATCGCGCTTCGAAAATCAACCAGATAGGGCTGAATCTTTGCGTATTGAAAATACATCTCCTGACAGGTTCCATAGACCAGGTCAGCGCTGAGCGCACCGTGCAGGACGAAAGCCGCCACCATATCCCAATACCCGTAAACCTGCAGGACAAACTGGGCATGACGATCACTTCCACTCACAATCCGAACGAGGTCGTCCACCGACAGGGGGAGAAAATCGCCACCGACATAAGCGCGAGCTTCGCGCATAACGGCCTCTCTCCTCAACTCATAGAGCTTGAGGATCAACTCCGCTTCCTGAATGGGATCCTTGACTGGTTTTGGCTCACTGACCATAGCGTCGAGTCGATCATATGCCGAGTGTGGCTACTGCGCGCTCCACGAAGCCCAGCAAGACAGTCTCAAGTACAGGGGGAGGGGTACCCCTGCCTCCGCACATACCCAACGGCCCACTGATCGCCGCCCGCCGCCCCCCCGATTCACCCCCACCCCAGCCCCATCCCAAACACCATGTCGACCACCCGGCGGAACCCCCGCCAAACCTCGGCATTCCAGTCACACATGGAACATCACATCGAAGCACCCGATCGTTCACCCTGCCAACAACCCCCAATTCGGCCCTGTGGCTCGCGGCCGCCACGGCTACACTGCCCCCATGCTGCTGCCCGTCCTGTTCGCGCCCATGCTGCTCGCCTTCTTCCCGCCGTCCAACCCTGGCACACCCGCGCTCGCCCGCCTCAACGGAGACTGGACCGTCGATCTTCGACCCTCGGCCACCGCACCCGCGCATCCCATGCCCATGCACCTTGAGATCAATCCCGACGGCACTATCAAGGGCACCTTTTACAACGGACCCATCGACCTCGGCCGCGCCTCCGATAACAAGGGACGTCAATGCTTCGCATTTCACACAGCGGATCGCTCGGGCCTCTACCACACCTCCGGGTGTCTCACCTCGTCCGGCACCATCGAAGGCCAGACCTGGTCCGAGGGCCGCAACTTCCTCCTCCCCTGGGAGGCCACTCGTTCCGACGGCGAACTCATACCAGCCGAACGAAAATAGCGGGTGCGGGTGACCCATCCATGACAGCACCACCGTCATCAGTGGGACATGCGGCGCGGAAGCGACGAAGGACCCCGCCCCGCATACCCAAACGGCCCACTGATCGCCGCCCGTCTCCCCTCCCGATTTACCCACCAGGCCAGCCCCATCCCAAACACCATATCCACCACCGGCGGAACCCCCGCCAGACCGCCACCCATCCACGAACCCACCAGCCTCCGCAGCGCCACCGCCCCCACCGACCCACTCGTCCACAACGCAAAGCTACCCTCAAACAGCAGCATCGTCAGCCCCAGCGCCATCACCTGTATCGCCCACCCACCCCGCCGCCGCGATCCCACACGCACCGCGATCGCCACCAGCACCGCCGCCAACATCGCCACCGAGACTTGCAGGTAAGCCCGCAGGATCCACGCATCCTCCCCCACGTCCATCTGCGCGATCAGCCCCCACGCCCCCGCCTGCCCGAACGCACCCGCCACCGCCGCAATCCACCCAAACACCAGCCCGCGCTCGAGGCACCCGCGCGCCTCCGCCCGGTCCCTCTCCCGTCGCTCCTCCGCGCACCGCTCACACACCACGTCTCCATCCGCCCGCCAGTAACTTCGCGGCAGCACCTCCCCGCACCCGCGGCACACCTCCACCGTCTCCCGCCCCAGGAACTCCATCCCTCACCTCCGGCACACCCGGACAACCGTTATACGCCGCGAGGAACATTCTCCGGATCCCGCCGTATCCACAGGCAGCCCTCCGGAGAGCCCTCACCCATGCGCAACCTCCGCACCACCCTCACCCTGTCCCTCGCCCTCTCCGCCCCCAACCTCCTCCAGGCCCAGACCCCCGCTACCCAGACCCCCGCCATCGGAATTCCCGCCGGAACTTCCGCCATTCTTCCGTTAGACCAGATCCACACGCAAGCCGACCTCGACACCACCCTCCTCGCCCTCGACACCGCCCTCTTCGACGCCTACAACCGCTGCGACCTCCCCAAATTCTCCTCGCTCGTCGCCGACGACGTCGAGTTCTATCACGACCAGGGAGGCATCACCCTCGGCAACGCCGCCCTCACCGAGTCCATCCGGAAAAACATCTGCGGCCACGTCACCCGCCAACTCACCCCCGGCACCCTCAAGCGTCTACCCCATGAAGGGCATCGGCGCCATCGAGATCGGCACCCACCGCTTCTTCGAAAACGGCAACCCCACTGCCTCGGGCGTCGCCGAGTTCACCATGCTCTGGCTCTACAAGGACGGCGCCTGGAAGATCAGCCGCGTGCTCAGCTACGACCACCACGCCGCCGCAAAATGACTCCGCGCGCGCCGAGCTCAAATAAGCCACAGCGCGGCCCCTTCGTGTTCACGATCATCAGCCAGCGTTCACTTGCGCGCCGTCATCGCAGCCATCGACGCCGCGCCACGCCCAACGCCCCCAGCCCTCCCGATCCGAGTAGCACCAGTGTCCCAGGCTCCGGCGTTACCTGCGAGATCGTCAGCGACGCCTCCGTTCCGTTGTAGTAGTCCGTCAGCGCAAACGTCCCAAGGAGAAACGTCGGAGCGGTCTCCGTCCCGCTGTACAACTGCGGTCCCGATTTGTCGAAGTAGTCCCCAAACCCAAAAGTCAGATCCAGTCCGCCACCGGCGCTCTCCCCGAAGAAGTCGATGTCGAACGCCGCCGGCAACGGCAGATTTGAGGTCACCGGAACTGACGTAAAACAAAACTCCGGAGGATACTGCGCCTTGCAATCTAGATCAACGGTTGGGTTCACTGGGCTCGCGGGAAGTTGAAACGACACGGTGTAGCTTCCCGCCTGCAATGTGAACTGATCGACCTCGTCGGCCCTCGCACCCCGGGCTGAGACCATCGCCAAAAGAACCGCGGCAACAACAAAGTAACGCGACATCGGAGACTCCTGGTAAGACGAGAGATTGTTAGTGCAATCGGGCCCACCTCTGGATCTCGTACCGTGCTTTACGCCAACGCCGAATCCGGCTCGACCAGACTTTAGAACTCATCAGCCGTTAAATGCAAACCAAACTCCCTTCGACGCCTGACACCCTGCAATTGGGTCTACACAAAGACGGTGCCTGCGAGGTCAGCCCCGTCCTCAGCTACGACCACCACGCCGCCACAAAATAACCCACCTGCACCGGCCGCAAACGTGGCGCAACCACCCCCGCCCATCCACTACACTGGAACCAGCTCCCATAAAGCCCGCCCCAGGCACCACCCGTAACATGAGGGGTACCGCCCGGTACCTCAGGAGCTAAACTCCCCCGATCGAAGACTTTGGAAAAAGTACGGGGGGAGGGGGTACCCCCAGGGACCCACCAGAAAAAAGCTTTCCGAACTCTCCCCCGAGCCTCTACCATCAGATTGCTGAATCGGGCCCAGATCCTCAGGAGACGTTCCGATGACCACCTTGCTCCGCCCCTTCGGCAGGATCCTCCTCGCCGCCACCCTCTTCGCCATCCCCGCCGCCGCCCAGCAACCCCAGGCAGACCCCGAACACGGCGACAACCCCAACACCTATGCCCAGGCCGACATGCTCCGCATCGCCCGCGAAGTTCAGCACAAGCTCCGCGGCCTGGTGAACTACGGAGTCTTCGACTCCCTCAGCTTCGGCATACGAGGCCGCACCGTCGTCCTCGAGGGCTTCGCCTCCCGCCCCATCCTCAAGTCCGACGCCGAATCCGCCGTCAAGTCCCTCCAAGGGATCGAGAGCGTGGACAACCAGATCGTCGTCCTACCCCCGTCCCCCATGGACGACAGCATCCGCGCCGCCGTCTACCGCCGCATCTACACGCAGCCCTCGCTTCGGAAATACACGGGAAGCCCTGTCGGCTTCGGCCGGTTTCCCTCCGTCGCTCGGCAGGCAGGCGGCATCACCCAGGACCCACCCCTCGGCTACAACGCCATCCACATTATCGTGAACCGCGGTCACGTGACCCTGACAGGAGTGGTCAACAACGAGACGGATGCCACCATAGCCAATATGCAGGCGAATTCAACACCGGGCGTCTTCTCGGTCGACAACGCCCTGCAGATCGCTGGAAAACCAGCGGCGGCGAAATAAGCTGACGAGCCAAAGACGAGCAGGCTGTGCATTTCTCAATGGTGCAGGAAGCGAACGTGGTCTGACCGGACACAGCAAGGGGGCTAGGATGAATGATCCTAGCCCCTTGCTGCTTCACAGAAAATCCCTACTTCTTCTTACTTTTTGAGGCAGTCTTCTTGGAAGCAGACTTCTTTGGAGCAGGATCGTCCTCTTCCTCCTCCTCTATGCTCCCTTCAGCTGCGGCGAGCGCCTCCTTGTTGACCTTGCCAGCCACCTGGGTCAGCTTCTCATCGGTCGCCTTCTCCTCTTCGAGAGTCTGGGCAAGGAGGTCAGCGATCTCCTGTTGTCCCATCTCCTTGGCCAGCGTCGCGACCGTTCCATATGCCGCGATCTCATAGTGCTCCATCCGCTGAGCCGCACCAATCAGAGCCGCATCCCGAACCGGCCCGGGCTCGACTTCCTCAGCCATCTCGGAACCTTCCTCGATGAGTCCTTTCATGCCTTCGCATGTCTTGCCGCCAGAGCGCTTCTCCAGGATTTCGAATATGCGGTCAAGTCGTTCTACTTGTCCCTTTGTTTCCTCGAGGTGTGTCTGCAGCGCCTGCTTCAGCTCCTCAGACGAGATTGCCTTTGCTAGCCTAGGGTAGACGCGGATCGCCTGCTTTTCTGCGGAATAGATATCCTTCAACTCGTCAAGAAATAGGTCTTCTGCTGTTTCGATAGCCATAATGCCTCGTCGCTCTGTTAGGAGTCATGAAGTGGGCGTGCTCAACCGATGAGATGCCCACGATTCCTTCCTCTCTGCCTCTCGCGGACGCGACCTTTGTCCCACAGAAAAGATTTGCGAGGTGGTATGAGAGTCTCAGAAGGGAGCCTCAAGCAGCGCTCCAGACCGTGGCAGTCCTTCGGCTCTCGAACCGCGGCCTGCCTTTTACCGTTTCGGCACGTGAGAACTCCGTTCCGGCCATCGGCTAAGGTTTTCAATCGGTACGCCGTCAAGGACCGGAAAGGGAGGTGGTGGCCTTGACACCTCTTGGACTTGCAAAGGTTTGCTCAGAAACAACCCCGGGGTCCGGTTCTCACTCTGATGAACAGCATATCGGCGACCTGCCAGGCACACCGTCAGGTTCGCCTTGGTTGCCTTTCTCCCGGGCCACCGGGCCAGCAATCGGCCTTATCTCAGTACTCATAAAGGAGCAGCAAACAAATGTTTATTATTTGGTGGATCATCGTAGGTCTGATCGCCGGCTTTATCACCGGCAAGCTCATGAAGGGTTCTGGCTTCGGAACTCTCGGCGATATCGTCGTTGGCATCATAGGCGCCATTGTTGGCGGATTCATCATGCGCTCCCTCGGGTATGCCGGTTCAGGCGGACTCCTCTACACCATCATCGTCGCCATCGTGGGTGCTGTTATCCTCACCTTGCTTCTCCGACTGGTGACTGGAAACCGCAGTCGAAATCTCTAACCTGAAGGTACTTCCAATCACCACCCTCCAAGCGAGCAGAGGGTGGTGATTCCCTGTTCTGGGAGCACCGCTGAGGTAGACCTACCGGTCGTAGATAACACGATGTCGTTCTACCCACCAGCACGGTCTCATGCCACCCTGTGCCAGCGCGGATCGGGAACAACGTTCTCTGGTGGTGCCATCGTAGTAGTATTCCTCTCGTCCACTCTTGAGTGGAGCCACTACTTCGCGAGTCACCAGCACCACGCCTAATGGGGCTCCTCTCGCTAGCCGCCACACGAGCCAGTCTCCAACGTAAAATCCCACCGCCAGTGCTCCGATCCCGAGCGCCACTCGTATCGCTATCCGACTCATGCCTGAAGCATACCGGGAGCACTCCTCAGGTTCCGGTCGGTGATATCGATTTGCCTCTCCGTAGGGTGGCTCACGCGAGTGCTTGCCATCTTGATGCAGATTCCGTTCGGCCATCGCTTCCCCGTTAGAATTGACTACAAATCGTGGCCAATACCGTCTCCGTTGCGATCGTTGCTTATAACGAGGCCGAAAACCTTGCCCGTACTCTCGGCAGTGTTTTATGGGCGGATGAGATTGTGCTCCTTGACTCCGGATCGACCGACAACACCATCCAGATTGCTCGCGACTTCGGCGCGAGCATCTACCAAGAACCGTGGAGAGGCTATGGTGGTCAGGTTAACTCAGCGCTCGACAAATGCGGGCATCCTTGGATTCTGAACCTCGACGCCGACGAGGTTGTCACGCCCGAGTTGGCTTTTGAGATCCAGAAGCTGCTCTCCGGAAGCCCGAGCTTTGACGGGTATACCGTACCGCGATTGAACCTGATCTTCGGTCGCTGGATGCGTCATGGCGGACTTTATCCGGACCGTAAGCTTCGACTGTTCCGGAGGGGATTTGCCCGGTTGCGGGAAGACACCGAACCCCATGCCACGCCAAAGCCGAACGGGCCCGTCGGGCATCTCACGGGCGGTGACCTGCTCCACTTTCAGTACCCCACGCTTGATGCATACATCGAACACATGCATCGTTATAGTTCGGCCAGCGTTCCCCTGATGATCTCGCGCGGGAAGACCAGTCCTACCGCATTTTCTTTTCTATCGAATACGGTACTCAACCCGGCGCTTACATTCGTCTACAACTATGTGATCCGTCTTGGTTTTCTCGATGGTCTCGAGGGCCTTACGTTTCATCTCAACCATGCACTGTACGTCAACTGGAAGTATGTGAAGGCACATGCTTGGGCCAAGAGCAAAGGACAATAGGGATTCGGCTCCTGCATCTTATGATCGTCAGTCTCCGGCGAACCGGTGAACAGGACTGAGGGGAAGGTCGAACTTGATAAAGAAGCATGCGGCCGGATTCGGAGCCGTTCTTACTCTGCTGTTTACTGCAACACCCGTTATGAGTCGAGCTCAGGCAGCCTCAGCCACAGCAACACAGCAGCTTGCTCTCTCCGCGTTTGGAGGAGTGAACGGCACGTACACAAACCTGCTCGGCGGACGGAATCTCGGTATCACGGCTGGGGGCGACCTCGCGTTCATGAGCTTTCATCGCTACCGTCCAGTCCTTGAGCTTCGCGGCACCTTTCCGATCCACAACGGGCAGGTCGACGCTCAGAAGGATTTCCTCGGCGGCCTAAAGGTAGAGCGGCAGTTCGGACGACTTCATCCGTACATAGATTTCCTCGTCGGCCGCGGTCAGATCGATTACCAGCGAGGCGGCTTGCAGATCGGCAGTGTCGTATTTCTCTCGTCGACGTCTACGGTCTTTTCACCAGGTGTTGGTCTCGACGTTGATGTAACACACCACTGGTCCCTGAAGGCAGACTTCCAATATCAGCACTGGGACGTGCCCTTCGGCACAACGGATGGGCGGCCAGCCCCGATCACAATCGTGACTACGCCGGTAGGCAGCTTCCAAGCCGCGACCACAGGTACGCTCTACCCAAAGGCGCTCACCGTCGGCGCCGTGTACCGCTTCGACTTTAATCACTCGTATCGCCGACCTCGACACGAGCGGTGATGTCCGAGGTTATAGGTTAAAGAGCTCTCGAAGCCTCTTTGTCTGCGACCGGCTTACTGGGATCTCGGTTCTCTTTGGGTCATCCATACGTAGCTGATAGCTGGATTTGAACCACGGCACGACCTCACGGATGTGCTGGATGTTAACCACGAAGGACCGGTGCGCGCGCCAAAATGCCTCCGGATCCAATTGGTCCATCAACTCTTCTAGGGTTCGGCAGTTGGAAAGGCCTTCCATCGACGAACCAATGACACTGATCGCTCCCCCTTCGATCGAAGCGAAGCAGATCTCTTTTTGATCTACCAACATCAGCCGGCTCTGGGAACGAACCACGACCTTCCCGGTCTGAACGGCACGTCCATGCGCCTGTTCTCCGATCAATCGCAGCAGCGCGTCGAGCTTCGCTTCGGTACCAAGCTCCGACGGAATCGAAGCGGAGATACTCACAGCTCCGCTGATTCGGCGCCGCGCCTTAGCCAGCGTCTGTTTGACCCGGCTCTTTTCAAACGGCTTGAGCAGGTAATCAACCGCATTCACTTCGAAAGCGCGAACGGCATAGCGATCGTAGGCTGTCGCGAAGACTACCTGAGGGAGCTTCACTTTACGATCGAGGAGCTTCTTAAGCACGGCAAATCCATCCAGCCCTGGCATCTGGACATCAAGGAAAACCAAGTCTGGGCTATGTTGCCGGATGAGCTCTACGGCTTCGATTCCGTTTGAGCCCTGGGCGAGGATCTCGACTTCGCCACTCTCCTCCAAGAGAAACTGAAGCTCTTGGCGCGCAAGGGGTTCGTCATCGATGATGAGAGCTGTCAACGCCATGCCACCAGCTAGTCACTATACGCCCTAAGCCGTGCCGGAGCCCCGTCCTGCGCGAGATCGTGACCACACTGTGTGCAGTACACATCGGTGATCTGTACGCCTCGGAAACATTGCCCACACACGGGAGCCATCTGGAACTGGCACTGTGGACAGAAGTGAAAGCTGGAGGCGATCTCTGTATTGCAATGCGGGCAACGCGAGAGCAGTGGCTGCCTCATCAGGAAGTAGACCACGGCGCCGATACCTCCTGGCATCAGCACCACCATGAGCATCCAGATGCCGGCGGACATTTTCCTTCGGCGCACGTCGCGGCTCACATATCCAACCAGTAGCACGTAGCTTGCGAACGCGGTACCCCATGAATAGCCCATTAAGAGTCGCATGGGCAGCATCTCGTGTTTATGGTGCGGCATCACCACGTGAAACAGGTACTGCACCGCTCCGAAGACAATGATGGAGAGAATGACCGACCAAGCCGGTATTACACTCAGATCGTCGGTGCGGCGGGGCTCGCCCGTGGGAGTCTCCTCACGGTCTCTTTGTGTCTGCAAATTCATTGCGTAGACTCGGTGCCAGATGGCGTACGGGCTCTTTTGAACCAGACCAGGCCCAGGAGAGCGGCGGATGCCGGAAAGAACCAGAGGATGAACACAAGCATCTGGTCACTTGCATCGGGAATCCAGGATGGGCTCAGATCGTTCTGAGCAAGCGCGGTCCAAACACCAGTGGAGATGATGATGAGCAGAGCTGAAAACACGGCAAGCGGGATGAGCAGGCTTTTGAACTGCCGCCGTCGATCCGACTGACTCCTGGCCCGTTCACGAACAACACGGTGAGTTCTGTTTACAAGAGAAGCGTGTGCCGTCCCCAAGTCCAAGTTTGAGGATCGCTCGCGCAGGTCGCTCGATTCTTGCTTCTCCCGCTCCACGCCGCTCACGCCCTTACTCCCACACGCCGTGTCACTCGGACTTTTTGGATCTCTGGCCGCAGCGCGGCGAGACCTCGGTAGAGCCGGGATTTCACCGTAGAGAGTGGCGCCTTGGTGACAACGGCGATCTCTTCCAAGGAGAGCTCCTCGAAGAACCGGAGGACGAGGACCTCTCGTGAATTTGACTCAAGGGTGTGCAGGACTTCGTTAACCTCGGCCCGATCTTCACCTGTCTGCACAAGTTCCAGGGGTGATGGCTCGTCGATCGGAAATTCGATTGGCCGTTCGTCCTCTGAACTCTCGCTGAGCTCATCCAGGCTGATCGCGGTCCGCTTGCGCGAAAGATCAATCACCAGGTTCCGTGCGATGGTAAAGAGCCAAGTATCGAAGCGCGCTTTGCCGTTGTACTGCGACCCGCGAAGCAGCACTCGCATCCAGGTCTCCTGGAACAGGTCCTCGGAGACCTCACGATTGCCCGTAAGAAAGAGCAAGTATCGTAGTAGCCGATGTTGATATTGTTCGATCAAGCGATCGAGCAGGTCTGCATCCTGTCTTTTCAGGCCACGCGCGATGGCGGCATTCTCCGCCTGGGTCTGTGCCGTCGTTAGAATGGCTGTCGCCGTCAACGGGTCGCCGCGCATAATAGGATGAGACGCTCTGCTCCTTCTAAAAGACGCCGTTTGCCGTCGGCAAATACCCAGCAGGTGGATGGCCTAGCGGGCGGCTGGCCGATCCGAGCCCAGGCACATACATTGTACTGCTGCATGGGCTCGGGCGGGCCTCGCGCATCCACCGTAGACTTAGGACATGGAAGTTCTGTATGGTCTTCACCCGGTCGGGGAGGCAGTCCGTTCGGGTTCCCGTACGCTTGACCGCGTGATTGTGGCTCGGGAGCGCAGAGACGAGCGCCTCAACGGGCTGCTCCAGCTTTGCCGCAACTTGGGCCTACGGGTCTCCATAGAGCCGCGAGATGAGCTCACTCGCATGGCGAAGACGGATGCTCACCAGGGCATACTAGCGGTGGTTCAAAGCCGGAAGCTTCTGTCTATGGAAGACCTGCTTCAGCCAGCGCCTGAGGGACAGCATCGCTTCCTTGTGGCACTAGATGGCGTCGAAGATCCCCATAATCTTGGGGCCATTCTGCGGACGTGCGACGCTGCTGGAATAGACGGGGTTCTGTTGCCCGAGCGCCGTTCCGCTCCCCTGAACGCCACCGTCGCGAAGACCTCGGCGGGCGCATCGGAGCATGTCCGCATCGCGCAGGTAACGAACATCGTGCGTTCGCTCGAGCAGGCCAAGGAACGTCAGTTCTGGATCGTCGGCCTCGACGAACGCGGAACCGTGGACTACTACGACTTCGACTTTCGGACCAATGTCGTTCTTGTCCTTGGGCGGGAGGGCGCCGGGATGCATGATCTGGTGAAGCGCAGCTGTGATCATCTCGTGCGAATTCCGATGTACGGGAGCGTGTCCTCCCTAAACGTCTCAGTGGCCGGTGCAGTTGTGATGTACGAGGCGATGCGGCAACGACGTGTAAACCGGCAAACCTCGACGGGGGAGACGAGCGTCAAGTCTCGAAAAGGGCTGGGCAGTTGAACGCGCTTCGTATCATTCGAGCGATCGGGCTCCTGCTGGCATTGGTACAGGGTGTTCGTCTCGGCGCACAGCAGCCGTCCGCAGGCACACAGGCCTTGGGCAGGCATGAACAAGGCATCAGCTCCGCCGACAACACTCCAGCCGCTATTGGGGACGCTGAACGTTCAGCGTTGACCTTTACGCGATACGATCTTGAGGTTCACCTCCAGCCAGCAAACTCCCGTATCTCTGTGCTTGCTCGTGTAGCGGTCCGAAACGACGGCAATACGAAGCTCGCCGAGATCGCTCTGCAGATCTCCTCCGAGCTCCACTGGGACGGGGTATCGGGAACCCGGAGCGGGCGGACGGAGAAGCTTCTGTTCAACCAGCATCTTCTCCAAACCGATGCCGATCACACGGGACAGGTGTCTGAGGCCGTAATCCACTTGCCGGATCCGCTCCCTCCGCAAGGCGTGGCGGAACTCAGTCTGTTCTACTCCGGCGAGCTCCGAGGCTCCTCATCGGATCTTGACGGCGTAAGCGCCTCAAGCTCGGTAGCGGCGTCTAGTATTGGGATTCCATCTCGCCGGCAGGTACCTACCTGCGCGGCTTCGGCAATGTTATCTGGTACCCAGTTGCATCTCCTCAGGTATTTCTGGGCGAAGGAGCGAATCTGCTGAAAGCTCAGCAGCAGCAGAAATCCCGTCAGAGCGAGGCGAAAGCAGGACTTCGGATCTCGGTCGAGTACATCGGCGACCCTCCTGAGGCGGTCTTCTTCAATGGGAGAGAGCAACCGCTGTCCGCTTCGCGAGACAACCCGGATGCTCCCATCGCGGACTCACCCGGTGTCGCGACGGCCGAGTTCGCGGCTGAGGAACTAGGATTTCGCACGCCTAGTCTGCTGGTGACCAGCGGCCCCGTTCCCATTCCGGGGACGCATTTGCAGTTGATCTCTTCAGGGGACGGCGTTGCTCGTCAGATCTCTGTCTCCGCTGAACCGGTAGTTGCGATGCTCAATGAATGGTTTGGGCCGGAGATAAAGCGAGCTCTTACCCTTGTCGATCATCCCGGGGAACCTTTCGATGAGGGGGAGCTTCTTGCTGCTCCATTCAGTGCGATGGACGAACGAACGCTCTCTTCAGAGTTGATCACGCCACTGCTCCGTACGCGATTCGGCTCATCCCACCTCTGGCTCGATCAGGGTATGGAGCAGTTCTTCTCTTTCCTTTGGATCGAGCGCACCGAGGGCAGATCGGCGGAGCTCGCCGCCTTGACGGAGCAATCACATGCGATCGCCCTGGCAGAGTCGATTGGCCCGTCGGGAGACAAACCGACGGGCGGCCTCTTGCTTGCCAGCGATGTTGTGCATTACCGGAACAAGTCTGCTGCAGTGCTCTGGATGCTCCGAGAGATGATTGGCGACGCTGTTTTGAAGGAGTCGTTGCAACGCTACGTGCGAGAGCAACGCAGTCAAAGGGATGACACCTTGTTCCAGAAGTCGCTCGAGGAGGTCTCGGGAAGGAGACTGGGCTGGTTCTTCGATGACTGGGTGTACACGGATCGGGGTTTGCCTGAATTATCGATCATCAGTGTCGCTCCTCGCCAGCTCGCGTCGGGTAAAGCGGGTGATGCTGGCTGGCTTGTAGCCGTAGAAGTACGCAACGACGGAGGTGCCGTGGCCGAAGTACCTGTGACTGTGCGGTCGGGCGCACTGACGGCAACGGAACGAATCCGCGTGAACGCGCACTCGGTATCCTCGGTGAGAGTCTTATTCCAGAGTGATCCGCAGCAGGTCCAGGTGAACGATGGCACAGTACCGGAGATGATCTCGAGTACCCACGTTTTCGACATCAAGGGAAACTAGCAACTCTCTCAGTGACTGGGTGAACGGAGCCCTCGGGAGGGGATCGGTTCGGGCCGAGCCAAGATATCGGTCCAGGTCTGGTCTCTTCCCCAGTCGCGGTGGGCAGAGAGCTCCAGACGTACTGGGCCGGTTCCACGATTGCTGGGCAGAGCCTTGGGAAGCCCATCTCCCAGCTGTGGAAGGCTGGCTCCGAGCGCAAGCAACCTGCTGACCACGACCATGCCGCTGAGGCGGAGGCTGTAACCCTGCCGGTCGATTGAGCCCTCCAATGAAGCAGGATCCTTTCCACCAAGAGGCACCTGGACGGGCGAGAGGATGAAACGAGGGATAACGGAAGATACGGAAAGATGGGGGTCACTCGGCAAGGGCGCCGCGGAGTGAAGCATCACCTCCGTTGCAGCGATCGAGTTCGCACCGAGCTTGGCTCCCGATAGGCGCAGCTGCGGAACAGTGATCTGACCCACCCACGCGGATCCTTCCGTTATCCCGTAAGAGAAACTTCCGGAGAGGACTCCACTTGCTGAGAGGTCCGCGGGAATTCGAGGGCTGGCGACTCGCAGCCAAAGGAGTAACACATTGAGGGGCAGCGGCGAGGTGCCGAGCTCAACCTCAGCTGACGCGGGCTGGAGTACATCAGCGATGGAACCGGCGAGGGCGACGGTCGCGCCGTTCGAATCCGGTACAGGCCAACTGCAACGAATGGCGGATAGAGTGTGGAACAGGCGGGTCGCATCGGCAGCGCACTCCACGTGAATTGAGAGTGGTTGGTCCGGAACGAAGTCGGCACGGCGCAACTGAGATATCTGGAGGTCGGTTTTTACCTTGTTATGCGCCAAGTCGCCGTTCAGACTTGCGCTCAGGGTGGCTTCGCCTCGCATCCCGAGATCGCGGCGAAGGAAGAGCCTGCTCGCTTCTCCGAGAGGGGCGCCCCGCCATGCCGCCTCGACCTGGATGGGCACGGAAGCCAGAGTACCGGCACGGCCCAGCGTGGCCTCGAGCTGGAGCGAGCCGGTCTCCGAAACGCTGGTGTCGGTACGTACCGGTCGTCCACGGAGACGCATTCTCCAGGACTGCGGTTCGGGTAGCCACAGAGCGAAGTCTGCTTCCGAGATGGAGAACGGAGTTTTCTCGGAACCCTGCTTCAGGTTGAACCGTGCGCCGCTGGCTTCGATGTAGGGGAAGCGAGGAGTACGGCCGGGGGTCGCCTGCGGTGTGGGTGCGGTCTCAATGTGGGCTGCCTGAAGCAGGATGCTCTCGAAGTTCCACTTGCCGCGGGCATTGTGGACGAGATTGATGCTCGGATCCGTGAAGCTGATCCGCGAGACCTCGATCCGTCGTCTCCAGAGAGAGCTGACCCGCAGGGTGGCCTCTACAGAGTCCGCGCGGATGATCGGCTCGGCGCCGAAGGCGGGATCTTCTTCGACCACGAAGTTGGTGATGGTGAAGCCGGGGATCGGCAGCAGGTTGAGCGACGCCCGGTCGAAGTGTACGGGGCGGCCGAGGCTGGTACTGATGCTGGTTGCAATGCGATGCTGATAGCGGCTGATGCTGATCAGCGGAGGCAGGATCACTAGCAGAACAAGGACGAGGACGGAAGCGGCGACAAAGATCCAGTGGCCAGGGATGGTGCGTCTCTGGGCCGATTGGGCTCGCGCATGAGGTATCGACTTCGATCTGCTGCACTGTATTTTTCAAGCAGCTTGCCTGGTTCTCCGCGACCTTAACGGATCAGGTGGAGCGTACGGTTCCAGCGGGTCTGGTCGAAGATGTGGATGAGGATATGTCCCATGAAGCTGACGCGTTCGCCGATGGTCTGCTTATCGATCTGGTCGGCTGGAGTTTGGAAGGACCAGTAGACGAACATGGGGCGGCCGACGATGTTTTCTCGTGGGACGAAGCCCCAGAAGCGACCGTCAAGGCTTTCGGTGCGATTGTCGCCGAGGGCGAAGATCTTTCCTGGAGGGACGACGAGGTCGTCTCCCTGGATGCGTGTGGGAAGTTCGATTGACCAGCTGGCGGTGACGTCCTCGTTGGGGCCGGGGGGGATGGAGGGGAAGTCGTCGCGATAGGGAATATAGGCGTGCATGGGGTTGCCATCGTCGACGGGCTTGGCGGCTTGTGGCTCGTTCTGGGCGACACCGTTGAGGTAGACGATGCCGTTGCGGAGGTGGATGTGGTCGCCGGGGATGCCGATGGCGCGCTTGACCAGGAACATATCGGGGTTGCCGGGCTTGAGGAAGACGATGATGTCGCCGCGGCGGACGTCGCGGTAGTGGACAAAGGGCGCCCATCTGGATTCAGGGGCGAGCGAGATGCGGTCGACGAGGACGTGGTCTCCGATGAGCAGCGTCTTGACCATGGAGGCGGACGGGATCTCGAAGTTCTGGAAGATAAACGTCATGACGAAGAGGCCGACGGCGAGAACGCTGCAGATGGAGGCGAGCGACTCAAGGGGCGTTTCGGTCTGATCTGGTTGCCGTTCCACGGCGACGTCTGGTTGGGATGCCACTGTGCTCATCGCTTCTCCACGTGCTCCAGCAAGTGTACCGCTTCGGGGGCCGGGGCCGGCTGGGTACCTACCCCCTCCCCCCCGGTCAAGGTCATAGTCTTCAAACCATTGGACTTAGCTGGTGGGTACGGGGCAAAGTCTTCCATTCAAAAGGTTTACCAGTAAAGTATTCATCCGAAGGGGTTTGATGGAGTGGCTGGGGTTGAAGAAGCAGATCCTCCGCCTGCGGCGAAGGATGACAACAAGTCCGGGTCTATTCTCTCTCTGCTTTTAAGTGTAACGACGTGCGGGGGGTGATTGCGCCAGATTGGACGGGATCAGTGAGCGACTTTTTTCGCGGGTTCGCGGGTTCGCGGGTTCGCGGGTTCGCGAGTTAGCGGATTACGTGGAGGACTCGATTCCAGCGGGCGAGGTCGGCCAAGGTGTCGAGAACGGAGCGGCGGCGGGGGCGTTCTGGGGGCGCTGGGGTGCCAGCGTCGCGGGGGAGTTCGGCGTCTGAGCCGGGGTCGCGGAGGGAGAAGTAGACGAGGAAAGGCTCGCCGACGATGGCCTCGCGGGGGACGAGACCCCAGTAGCGGCTGTCTTCGCTGTCGTTGCGATTGTCGCCGAGGACGAAGTACTGCCCGGGAGGGATGGTGAGCTCGCCGTGATCGACGAGATGCTGCAGCTCGCTCCACCAGCGGGAGCTGACGTCAGGGTCGGTGCTCTGGAGGTGAGGGAAGTCGTCACGAAAGCTGTCGCGATGGGAGCGAGAGTAGACGGCGTAGGGCTCGTCGAGGGGAAGCTCGTTGATATAGACGCGGCCGTTGCGCATCCGGAGGCGATCGCCCGGCAGGCCGATGACGCGCTTGACGAGGTGGAGCGAAGGGTCGACGGGATAGTAGAAGACGACGACGTCGCCGCGGAGAATGGGGTGGGTGGGGAAGGGGCTGAGCCAGGTTGGGAGCTCGGGCTCCCCCTTGTTGACGAGGAGGAAGTCGCCGACGAGGAGCGTGGGCTCCATGGAGGCGGAGGGGATACGGAAGGGCTGGAGCGAGAAGGTGACGGTGAAGACGGCGACGGTGATGATGTAGGCGAGCGACTGTATGGCCGCGAGGGTTCCGGAGCCGTCGTGGACGGGCGGGCGGCGGGGCGGCGGCACGGGTGGGGGCGGCGGGGGAGCCGGGCTGGAGCGGGGGTCGGACGCGAGTGTGCTCCCATCGGCGATGGTTGGGGTGGATGCTGCCTGGGCCGGGGGGACGGACGTGCATCAGATCTCCCCCGGAGCTGCGGGCGGTGCGGAGGCAGCCTGCTCCAGGAGCTGCTCGAGGGCGAGCCGGGCGGCCTCCTGTTGAGCCTGCTTTTTGCTGGTGCCTTCGGATTCGGCGATGGGATGGGAGACGCCTCCGGAGCCTTCCATGCGGACCTCGACACGAAAGGTCTTGCGGTGGTCGGGGCCGCTTTGGGCGGTGAGGACGTATTGGGGCTGGCCGGCGCCGGAGGACTGGAGGTACTCCTGCAGGGCGGACTTGTGGTCGCCGATGGCTCCGTTGAACTTGCCGCCGGAGTCGAGGGCTTTCTGGAGCTCGGGGAGGTAGGGGGTGATGACGACTCGATCGATAAACGACCGAGCCGCGTCGAGGCCGCCGTCGAGGTAGAGAGCGGCGATGATGGCCTCGAGGGCGTTGGAGAGGAGGGCCGGCTTGCGGCGGCCGCCGCTCTGCTCTTCGCCGCGGCCGAGGAGGAGCATGGAGCCAAGGTCGATCTCGGTGGCGACCTCGGCGAGGTGTTTGCGGCTGACGAGGGAGGCGCGGAGACGGGTGAGTTCGCCCTCGCGGGAATCCGGGAAGCGTCGAAAGAGGGATTCGGCGACGACGAGGCCGAGGACGGCGTCGCCGAGGAACTCGAGCTGCTCGTTGTCGCCTGCGGGGCTCGCGCTGGCTTCAGGGGATTTTTCGTAGGAGAGCGAGCGATGGGTGAGGGCCCAACGGAGGAGGTCGGGATCGCGGAAGCGGTGACCGATGGCGCCGGGCAGGGAGGGGCCGGCAGGACTGGGGTTGCCGGGTTCGGTGCGGCGCTTCTTCATGCGAGGCCTCTTCCGCTAGCTTAAGGGCGTTTGGTGGGGGGTGTATAGATGACGGGTCTGCTGCTTGCCACGGATGTTGTTGGTTTGACTCTGGTGTTGGGCGGGCGGATGGGGGCGTGTGATGGGGCGCGCGCGGTGTCTGGCACTTTTGGGCGGCCGGTACTTCGGTTTGTTCGGAGGGACGGCGGTGATGGGGAAAGCGGATCCTCCGCCCGCGCGGCGAGGGATGACAACGGGACGGCGGGGAGAGGGAGGTTTGCTCAGATGAGCGGTTTCGTGCTGCGCCACGGGGTGTGCTGGATGAGGTCAGGGCTGTGGCGATGTTGCGGGTGGGGGCGGTTTGTAGGCTTCTTTTTCGGCCTTGCCGCTGGGGTCGACTGGGGTGTTGTCGTCGTCGGATTCGGCGCGGACGGGGGCTTCGCGTTTGGGGAGGGCGAAGGCCTGGCGCATGCCACCTTCGGCGGCGGTGCGGGCGTCGGGCTGGAGGCCGGGGATGGTGAGGGCGGCCTGGTACTCGGCGACGGCCTTTTTGCGATTGGACTGGATGTCGTAGAGGCGGCCGAGGTAGACGTGCGACCAGGCGAGGGTGCGGGGATCTTTTGAGCCCTCGATGGCGGCGTTGAAGTGGGTGACGGCCTCGTCGGGCTGGCGCTCAAGAAGGTCGATGCGGGCGAGGATGTAGTGGGCCATGGCGTGATCGCCCCGGGGATCGCTGAGGGCCTTTTGCGCGATCTCTTCGGCTCCGGCGGAGTCGCCCTGCATCATCTTTCTCTCGGCGAGCTCAATGCCGGTGGGGGGCGGCTGGACGCGGCGGATGTTGTCGTGCGTGGTTTCGGGAAGGAAGGAGATCTGCTGGGCGGCGCGGCGCTGGCGGTCGACGTCCATGCCGTAGACCATGGGGCCGATGTTGTCTTTAAGGCTGATGTTGTCGTGTTCCATGGGGCCGAGCTGGTCGTAGAAGTAGTCGGTGAGAACCCAGCCCTCGCGCATGGAGTGTTCGACGGAGCGGCGGCGGACGGCTTCGGCCTGGCGGTTGTAGGCGTTCATCTCGGCGTCGTATTTTTCCTGGTCGAGGCGCTCGCGGCTCGCTGGGCGGGTGGGTTTGACGAGGCCGGTGTCCATGGTGTGGGCTTCGACTGCCTTGATGAGGCACTCGGTGAGGAGGGCGACGATGTCGGACTTGTAGATGAAGTCGAGGGGGGCTTCCTGGACGGGCTTGAGGAGGGGGAGGAGGCGGTCCATGGCGGCGGCGCGGGCGTAGACCATGGGCTCGATCTCGTAGTGGAGATACGTGTGGCGGATCTGGTCCATGTGAAAGGAGCTGGCTGGGCCCGCGGTGGGGGAGACGATGACGACGTAGTTGTTGCCGTAGATGCGGGCGTTGACGGCGGAGGGCGCGAGCATGGGCTCGACGAGGACGAGGAAGCGGCGGCCGTCGTAGCTCGACACGGGTGAGCGGAGATAGATGTTGGTGTCGAGGATCATGCGGGTGAGGGGGTCGTGGAGGCGTGCGGTGATGGCCTCGTAGTCAGGGTGGTGGGCGACCCAGATGGCGTGGAGGTGGACGGCCTCCCCGAAGGAGCGGAGGAGCGGGAGGATGTTGACGACCTGGGTGGAGTCGGGGGGGAGCTCGGTCTCGTCGGCGACGGGCGTGAGATCGGGGGAGACGTAGAGGGCGAGCGAGACGTACTGGGCGATGGAGCGGCCGGGGTCGGCGAGCTGGTGCTGGGTGATGTAGGTGCAGAGGGCGTCGCGTTTTGCCGCGGCTTCGGGCGTCGCGGCGACGGCGGCTGTCGAGCTCCTGGCGGATGGCGGCACGGACGGGGTTGGAGGCGGCGAGATCGGCGTTGTAGCCGCAGGTGTTGAGGGCGGCGGCGAGGGCGAAGAGGGACTCGCTGGTTTCGAGGGTGACGGCGGAGCCGCTGGCTTCGGGCTGGGCGATCTTGGCGGAGGGGGAGTTGTAGGTGACGGCGCCGGGGTTGGACGAGCTGCTGCCGGAGGAGGGTGTCTGCGCGCGGAGGGTGGCGACGGAGAGGAGGGCGAGGCCGAGGGGGAGGAGCCTAAGGGCGGAACGGGAATGAGGTTGCGGGATCAAGGTACTCCTTCGACGCAGCTCTCCGAGTGTAGGAGAGCCGCCGGAGCACTGGCAAGGGCTGGAGAGGAGGCGCGGGCGTTGGGGCTAGGCGTGAACGGAGATGCCGGAGAAGGTGAGGACGACGCGGCCGCGCACGGGTCCGCCGAAGACGCTGGCGGGCTGGAAGACGCTGGCGAGGAGCTCTTCGGTGACCTGGCTGCGGACCTCAGGGTCGGCGGTGCCGGAGACGATGTGGAAGTCGTAGACCTGACCGCGGGCGTTGACGCTGGCTTCGACGATGACGGTCTCGTCGCGACGCGTGACGATGGGGCGGGGATCGGTGAAGGAGTAGAGGAAGTGAGGCGCGGTGACGGCGCCGAGGGGCTCGTCGTTGGCCATGACGGGCTCAGGGGCCGCGACCATGCCGAGCAGAAGCATGATGCCGCCGACGAGGGCGACGGCACCGGCGAAGCCGGCTGAGGCCTGGAGGAGGAGTGGGCGGAAGAGGTTGTCCCAGCGGACGGAGAAGCGCGAGAGTTTCGCCGCGGGGGTGCGGCTCTGCTCGTGCGAGATCGCCAGGCGGAGGCGCATGCCGAGGTCCGCGGGGGCCTTGATGGATGGCATCGAGGCGAGGGTCTCCTGCAGGGAGCGAGCGAGGGCGAACTCCCCGGCGCAGACGGGGCAGGTGTCGAGGTGGGAGGCGATCTCCTGCATGCGTCGACCGGAGACGGCGCCGTCGAGATAGCTGGAGAAGGAGGCCTGGATGGAGGAGCAGGCGTGGAGTTTCATCGGGCTGCCCGCTCCTGGAGGTCTCGTTCGTGGAGGTGGGGGACGGTTACGGAGGCTGGGCGCTTTGGCTGGTCGGTCGAGAGAATCTGCCGGAGGGCGGTGCGGCCGCGGGTGAGGCGGCTCTTGACGGTGCCGAGGTTGACGTTGAGGACTTCGGCGATCTCGTCGTAGGAGAGCCCTTCGATCTCGCGGAGGACGACGACGGTGCGGAAGGCTTCCGGGACCTCCCGGAGTGCGGCTTCGACGCGAGCGCGGAGCTCACCCTGGGCGGCCTGCTCGAACGGTGTGGAACGGCTGTCGGCGAGGACGGAGGCGAGGCCGGGGTCGTCGTCTTCCGAGGATTCGCGCATGGGCGAATCGATGGTGATCTCCTGGCGCTTGTGGCGGGACCACCAGCGGCGCTGGTTGGAGGCCTCGCGGAGGGCGATGCGGTAGAGCCAGGTGCGCAGGGAGCAGTCTCCGTGGAAGCTGCGGATGCTGCGAAAGACCTTGATGAAGACTTCCTGGGTGATGTCGGAGGCGTCGGCGGGGTCGGTCAGGCTGCGGGCGATGAGGGAGTAGAGGGGCTGGTGATACTGGGCGATCAGGATGCCGAAGGCCTCCTCGGAGCCGGCCTTGAGGTCAGCGATGAGCGCTGCCTCCTCCGTGTGTATGCCAATCGCGCTGACCAGATTTCCCAAGGATGTACCCGCCTGCATTGAGGTGTCCTCTACAGTACGTCGTCGCCAGAGCTTCGGCAAGAGAGCGTAGGTAACTGCGCCGCCGGCGGCCGAGTGCTCGCTCACTCTGCTGGATTTAGACACCGGAAGGGGCCGCGTTGTTCCCGTCCGGAGCAGGGCTGGCGAATCCCATTGCGGAACGAGCTGCGGGGGCGTAAGTGTCACGGACGGCGAACGGGGCCGGGCCGCTCCGCGTGCAGGGCAGGAGGAGGATCGATGCGACATTTGGCCGCGGCTTTGTTTCTGGTGCTCCCGGGGTTGGCGACGACGTCCGCGCAGGCCGACCCGTTGTTTGATTTCAAGCTGTCGGGGGATGGGCACACGATTGAGTTTGCGATTCCGAATGCGCCGCCCCAATATGACCACCCGCATGCGATCACCGCGGGTTTTTCCGGTCCGGGAAGTATCGATGGAGTGGCTGGCCTCGTGTCGGGGTTCATCGTCCTGAGCGCTGGTTCCGGTTTGCCCACGCTCAGCGTCTTCAGCGTCCCCGGAACTACGCCGGGCACCGGCCTTAACTTGTTCGGTCCCCCGATCGCTTCGCTCGTGTTTCTTCCGGTCGCGACGAATCCGGTTGCCCCGTATCCCCCTTATTACTTCCTGGTGGATTCGACGTTTTTGCCGGGCAGGTATGTGTTCAGCACTTTGGATTTTTATCGGCCACCGGTAACGCTGACCATCACGGAGGAGGCCTCGCCTGGCGTGACACCAGAGCCGTCGACGTGGGCGCTGCTGGGGACGGGGGCGGTTGGGGGGCTTTCCGGATTGCGGCGACGTCTGCGCCCGAAGAGCAGGGCAGCCTTGGTGCCTTGACTTGCGGGTGAGGCAGGGTAGAATCGAACGTGAGTGGGCCTGTGGCGCAGCTGGGAGCGCGCTTCCATGGCATGGAAGAGGTCATCGGTTCGATCCCGATCAGGTCCACCAAACAACCCCTTCAATCGAGAATCAACGACCCGAGCTGCCTCCCTGGGAGCGTTCGGTGCGACCATGTGTCAGATTTTCAAGACAGCTTTTGCCGACGTCGCTCCACGTTTTCCGGGTCGCGGCCTTCTGGCCTGCTCTACCCATTCTCGAATGAAGGCATGATGCTCCCACCAGTTCATCCACGTTGCCCGCGCCCAGGCTTGAACGGCCAAGGAGTGTTCTTCTGCCGTGCCCGAGAGCGGAATGTCGAGAACCGTGAGATCAAAAGATCCGGGTGGCCGCAGTAGCGGCAGCGACGCTTTATGCTTCCCCAAGCCCAGCATCACGTCATTGGTTTCATCAGGCGACAGTACGGCATCGACCTGCAGCATGAGGCGAGCCAGATGCAGACCCACGGATTGAATCGCCTGCCTCGAGCCGGAACCAGGGTGTTGAACCGCATAGGTATCCACACTCAACCGATGAGTGAGCAATAGCTTCGGCTCACTGTACTCACGCGCGAGCACCCGGCCATAGCGCTCCCAGCAGCCTCCAGACGAGATCATGTAGGGGTGCGTCGGCCCGTCCGACGGTGAGAAGAATCCACCGCATCCGGGGCACCTCCTAGACTGCTCTTGATTGTTCATACTCTGGAGCGAGACGGAAAACGAAAACCGGAGCCAACCCAATAGAACATTGGCAGGCTCCGGTTTCTCTTTTTGAGGAGGGGGGTAAGTCTAGACGTCGTCTTCGTCTTCGTCTTCGTCGTCCTCATCTTCTTCGTCGTCATCCTCGAGATCGTCGTCTTCCTCATCGTCGTCGTCGAGGTCTTCATCGTCCTCGTCTTCTTCGTCCTCATCATCCTCGTCTTCGAGGTCGTCATCCTCGTCGTCTTCTTCGTCATCGTCTTCGAGGTCGTCGTCATCCGTCTTTGGTGCGACTCGCAGGTTTTCGCTGCTGGCGTACTCGGTTGGATTCGAGGGGGAGTTATCAAAGGTCGCGGTGGAGTCCGGGCCCACTTCGCGGAGGATGTCGTCGGTGTCTTGGTTGACTTCAATGGCGGGCATGGTTCTCTCCTGGATGGCTGTTTGGTCCATGGGGCGTTGGATGCGCGCGGAGCAAAAAGGTGAGTGTAAAAAAGCGATGATCGTGTGGCGGCTTACGGAACGGAGGGACGAAGTTCGAGCAGCTACTCGGGGTGGGGGTTGAGGCCGGTCAGCGGAGTTTAGTGGAGCTCATCGAAGGTCATCGGAGCTCCTCGGGAGGGTCACCCGCCCAGTAGGACTCACGGAAGCGGACCTGGGCGTCGGGGTAATCGGGGACACGGACGGTGATGCGGTGGAGACCGGGAGCGATGCCGGGGGCGGCGGGTGCCGCGGCGCCTGAGGCGGGCGCTGCCGGTTGTGGCTGGAAGCTGATGAGGTAGTAGTTGTGGATGTGGTTGGACAGGGTGCCGAGGCTCTTGTCGAAGCCTTTCTGCGTGGTGAAGTTGATGTATTCGCCGCCGGACTCAGACGCGAGGGCCTTGGGGGCGTTGTGCTTGACGGCGTTGACCGCCATGACGAGCAGGCCGATGGGACCGGAGCCGCCGCCGTACTTGAGGTCATTGAGGATCTCGGTTTTGCCAGGGGAGAAGGCTACCGAATCGACGACGGTGTTGGTGCGGCCGAGCGAGGCGATGACTTTTTCGGGTTTGACGTGACTGCCGTGATCGCGGGTTTCGGAGATGAGGAGGACGGCGTGGCGGAAGTGGTTGTTGCGGCCATCGAGCAGGGAGGTGGAGTAGGCGACGGCGTCGAGGGTGGCGGCGTTGGGATCGTCGGTGCAGGGCTGGAGGTCGTTGAAGGCGGTGCGAAGGCTGTCGGGATCGGAGGAGAACTCGCCGAGAAGTGTGGGCTCGGTGCCGTAGGAGACGAGTGCGACCTCGTGGGGAGCGCCGCCGGTGATGGCGTCGATCATGGTGGCGAGTCCCTGGAGCTTGGCGAACTCCATGATGGCGGAGCGGGAGCACTGGACGGCGACGACGAGCGAGAGGCCGAGGGCGTCGGCGTCTTCGTCGATGTGAATGGTCTGCTTGACGCCGTTGTCTTCGACGACGAACTGCTCGGGCTTGAGGCCGTAGAGGACCTCGCCGTGTTTCGTCTCGACGGCGGTGGGGACGAGGACGATGTTGGACTGGATGGAGAGGGTGGGGTTTTCGGAGGCTGGCGCGGGCGAGTTCTGCGCGGATGCGGTGAGGGTGAGGACGAGCAGGGCCGGGGCGATCAGGGGAGCTCGCATGAAGAGGAGTGTAGCCGACGTGTGCCGCGGGCGGGTTCAGCCCTCTCCGAGGGACTGGAGGTGGGCGAGGTCTGGTTTGGGGGTGAGGAGGCTAACGACGAAGAGGCAGAGGAGCGAGACGACGAGGGCGGGGAAGATGGCGTCGCGGTTGGCGATGGCTGGGGGGAAGAGGCCGTGGATGGACTCCCATGCGACGGTGATGACGGTGCCGGCGGCGATGGAGCTGACGGCCCCGGCGGCGGTGGCGCGGCGCCAGTAGAAGGCGGCGAGGATGACGGGGGTGAGGGCGGCTCCGTAGATGGTGTAGGCGTAGAGGGCTTTTTTGAGGACGGACTCGGCGTGGAGGCCCTGGTAGAGGGCCCAGAGGCCGAGGAGGACGACCATGAGGCGGCTGACGATGAGGATGCGCTTGTTGGAGGCCTCGGGCTGGAGGTAGCGGACGTAGATGTCGTTGACGAGGTTGGTGGCGGGGGAGAAGAGCCAGTTGTTGGCGGTGGAGATGACCTTGGCGAAGATGGCACCCATGAGGAGCGCGCCGAGGAGGTGCATGGCGTACGTGGATGCGAGGGTGATGGTGGACGGGGTGTTGCCGAAGGCGTGGAGGCCGACGTAGGCGAGGATCTCGCGGGGGGACTGGGCGACCTCGCCCGTGGGGAAGAGGGCGGAGCCGGTGACGGCGATGGCGATGATGACGGTTTCGAGGATGACGGTGCCGATGATCCAGCCGATGACGGCACGGGAGGCATCGCGCTCGGTTTTGGCGGAGAAGAACTTCTGGTACATGGACTGATTGCCGAGGAGGAGGAGGCAGGTGGGGAGGAAGAGCTCGAGGACCTGGATGGGGGTGAAGTCGCCGAGGAGCTGGAAGTGCGAGGCGGGCAAGGCAGCGTGGACGGCGGACCAGCCGCCGGTGACGTGGATGGCGACGGGAAGCGCGATACACATGGTGACGGTGGCGAGGAGGCCGATGAAGAGGTCCATGTAGGCGACGGAGCTCATGCCGGCAATTGCGGTGAAGAGGATGACGAAGGCGGCGATGATGTAGCGGCCGAGGATGGGGGAGACGGCGGCGGGGAAGATGAGGTGGAGGATGTCTCCGCCGCCGATGAACTGGTAGGAGGTGATGGCGGTGTAGGTGAGGAGGATGGCGACGACGCCGAGGACGCGGGCGGTCTGGTTGTAGCGGGATTCGAGGAGGTCGGGGATGGTGAACTGGGCGAACTTGCGGGCGCGCGGGGCGATGAAGTAGATGAGGGCGAGTCCGGCCCAGCCGCCGGCTGCCTGCCAGAGTGCGGGAAAGCCGTGGCGGTAGGCGTTTTCGGCGCCGCCGAGGAGGGAGCCCGAGCCGATCCAGGAGGAGAGCAGGGTGAAGATGAGGACGAAGGCGGGGAGGGAGCGTCCGGCGACGAGGTAGTCGGCCTTGGTCTTGACCTTGTTGAGCCGGGCGAGCGAGACGGTAAGGAGCGTCAAGGTGATGACGGCGAGGACGAGGGCGTAGAGGTTCATGGGTGGTTGGGAGATTGTAGCCGGTGGTTGAGCCGGAGCGAGCAGGGGTTGGCTCAGGGAGGAGTTCTCCAGGGCTTCGGGTGAGGGGGCATGTTACCGGCGTGTAGGGCGTCCGGGAGATCTTTCGGAGTGCACTGGTGCTCCCACGCGTTATGTCTGCAGATCGGCGTGCGCGCTGCCGCGGAGATTGCGATGTGGGACTGGAAGCTTCGTTGTGGAGTCTGCCTGATGGTGATGACGACGGTGGCGGGGTGGAGTTCCGGGCCGAGTGAGGGACGGACACCGGACCCAAGGATCTCGTCGCAGCTGAAGGATGTGCCGTTTCGGGCGCTGCAGGTGATTGTCCGTCGAGGGGCAAGCGGTACGGTCGAGACGCGCGGGATGGTGGCGAGGAACTCGGAGGGAAGCACGTACGTCCAGCTGGTCGACCGGGAGAGCAAGGAGCTGGCGGAGGTGCTGATCTTTGACGTGCCGGGGCGTCGAGAGCTGGTTCTGAATATGAGGAGCCGCACGTACCGCGTGATTGCGGCTCCTGCGCTTGCGGGTCGACAGCCGCCGATCGACTTTGTTGCCGACCAGCTTCGGGCAGGGATGGCGGAGAGGGACAGCTCGGTGCGCAGCGTAAAAAACGGGGTGGAATTTACGTGGAAGGGGCTGGGCGTCCGGCGGGTCGGGGGCCTGGAGACGATCGGAAGCAGGGAGGTGCGGCGGCCCCTTGCCGCGGCGGGAGAGTCCTCAGACGGGCCGGCGGAGGTGGATGAGCGGTGGATCTCGGTGGACCTGGGGATTGCCGTTCTTGAGAACAGGCACGATCCGTTGCGGGACGAAGATACGGAGGTTTCGCTGACGGAGGTGCTGCGGACGGAGCCGGATCCCCGGCTCTTTACGGTTCCGCAGGGCTTTGTGCTCGCGGATGAACGGACGCAGACGCCGACGCCATAGATGGTGGCGGTGTGCGGGCCTGGCGAAGGGATCAGGCGGAGAGTTTGGTGGGTTGGTTCGCCTGGCCGGGAGGGCAGGCCTCAGGCAGGGCTGCACAGTCGATGGGATGTTCGTGATCGGTGGTGGCGTGGGCCGGTATCGCGCCGGCGTCCTTGAGCTTCTTTTCGGCGACCGACGCAGCGATCTCGGAGTTGACCTCGGCGCCGGTGAGGATCATGAGGCCGGTGATGTAGAACCACGTGAGAAGGATGATGACGGCGCCGAGTGAGCCGTAGGTGACGGAGTAGTTGTCGAAGTAGTGGAGGTAGATGCGGAGGGCGATGGAGGCGACGAGCCAGCCGAAGATGCCGATGGCGGCTCCGGGGGTGAGCCAGTGCCACCGCTTGTTTTTGACGTCCGGGGCGAAGTAGTAGATGAGCGCGAAGAGGAGTACGAGGAGTCCGGCTGCGACGGTCCACGAGATGAAGCGGAGGGCGACCTCGGCCGAGAGCTGCGTGACACGGCTGTAGAGGTGGAGCCTGACGAAGCGGGCGAGGAAGTCGCCTCCGAGCAGGGTGAAGAGCGTGATGGTGATGAGCAGCGAGAGCAGGACGGTGACGAGGATGGCGGAGCCGCGTGCCTTCCAGTAGGGCCGGGTTTCCCTGACCTTGTAGACGGTGTTGAGGGTGTCCTGGATGGCGGAGAAGCCGACGGAGGCGGACCAGAGCGCGGCCGCAAGACCGAGGGTGATCTTGCCGCCGCTGGAGCCGGCGGTGGTCTTGTTGAAGGTCTCGAGAACGATCGCGAAGGCGGAGGGCGGGATAACGAGGGCGAGGTAGTCGAGGAGCTTGACGTAGAGCTGGCTGGTGTTTCGGACGACGAGGCCGAGGATGGCGCTGGCGCTGACCAGGGTCGGAAACAGGGCAAAGAGAAAGTAGTAGCCGAGCTCCGCCGCTCGCGAGAGGAGGTTGTCCTCATTGAACGACTTGAAGGTGCGCTTCATGACAATGGCGGGGGGGACGCCCTGGAAGTCCCACAGGGACCCGAGCGGGGAGTGGGAGACGTGATCCCAGATTCGCTGCCGGAGAGGATCGATGTGCGCTACCGTGTGATCCTTGGGATCGGGAGCGGGGTCGTTCGCTACGGTCATTGAGCAGATCTCCTTGGGGTCCTGGTCACACTCTGATTCTGGTTACGGTGACTTCCTCCTGGTTCAGATGCCGAAGAGGGGAGAGGGGAGATGCTTAGGAGAGGTGGGCTGGATGTATCTCAGGGCGAGACAATGGCATCTGGTTAAGGTATGGATCGCAGATCGAGAACGAACAGGCGGGCAGTGACGGCAAAGGTGGGGCAGCTCTGGAAGCTGGTACGCGAGAGCCATGAACGTCCGATCTCGGGACGGGCGAGGCCGGTGGAACGGGTGGGCGAGGCGGAGCTGGGCGTCACGTTTATCGGGCACTCCTCGTTCTTTCTCCAGGTGGGCGGACGGACGTTGCTGGTGGATCCCGTGTTCTCGAAGCGGTTGATCCTGTTACGGCGCCAGCGGCATCCTGGGCTGGACTGGCGGGAGATGCCGGCGGTGGATGTGGTGCTGCTGACGCATGCGCATATGGATCACCTGAACGTGATGAGCCTGCGCAGGGTGATCCGGCGGACGCTGAAGCTGACGGGGAGGGCGCCCGAGGTGGTGGTGCCGAAGGGGGTGGCGGACCTGGTGAACAGGCTGGGCTTCGCGGCGGTGCACGAGATGGAGTGGTGGCAGACGGGAGAGGTGGCCGGGCTCCGGATTACGATGACTCCGGCGAAGCACTGGGGAGCGAGGATGTTTAGCGACACGCATCGCGGGTACGGCGGGTACGTTGTGGAGGGTGGCGGAACGAGCGTGTACCACTCCGGCGACACGGCCTACTTCAGCGGGTTTGGCGAGGTGGGGCGACGGCTGGCACCCCAGGTGGCGCTGCTACCGATCGGGGCGTACTTCCCGGACAGCTACAGGGCGGTGCACACGAGCCCGGAGGAGGCGCTGCGGGGTTTTGTGGAGACGGGTGCCGAGCTGATGGTACCCATGCACTTCGGTACGTTTCGGCTGGGCCGGGAGCCGATGGACGAGCCGCCGGTGCGGCTGATGAGGGAAGCGGCACGGCTGGGCATATCAGAGCGGGTGATGGTGCTCGAGGAAGGCGACACGTTGCGGGTGAAGGCTCGGAGACTTGTGGGAGAGATGCCGGCGCGAGTGGGCTGATGTCCTCGCCAGACACCCGGGGGTATGTTGCGACCCACGGGCGGGGTTGGGCATCGAATGGGGTATATGGCAAACACAATAGCGACTGCGAACGCGGCGGCCAGTGGAACGTTTTCGCTGGGCGGAGATCTTCAGGTCAACCGGCTCGGCTTTGGCGCGATGCGGCTCACGGGTGAGGGCATCTGGGGTGAGCCGAAGGATCCCGCGGAGGCGAAGCGCGTGCTCCAACGGGCGGTGGAGCTGGGAGTCAACTTCATCGATACGGCGGACAGCTATGGTCCGGATGTGAGCGAGCGCCTGATTGGCGAGGCCCTGTCGCCGTATGCGAAGGGCGTGGTGATCGCGACCAAGGGTGGGCTGACACGGCAGGGACCGAACAAGTGGCTTCCGGTCGGGCGACCGGAGTATCTGGAACAGCAGGTGAACATGAGCCTGCGTTTTCTGAAGACGGATGTGATCGACCTTTGGCAGCTCCATCGGATCGACCCGAAGGTGCCGGTCGAGGAGTCACTGGGCAAGATCGCCGAGCTGCAGAAGGCGGGCAAGATCCGTCACGTGGGCCTGAGCGAGGTGAAGCCAGAGGAGATCGAGCAGGCGCGCAAGGTGGTTGAGATCGTAAGCGTGCAGAACAAGTACAACATCGGAGATCGCGCGCACGAGGATGTGCTGGACTACTGCACCGAGCACAAGATTGCGTTTATTCCTTGGTTCCCGGTGGCTGCGGGTGAGCTGGCTCGTCCGGGCGGGAAGCTGGACCAGGCGGCCAAGCGGCATGGCGCCACGGTGAGCCAGCTTTCGCTGGCGTGGCTGCTTCACCGTTCGCCTGTGATGCTGCCGATTCCGGGGACGTCGAGTGTGGCGCATCTCGAAGAGAACGTCGCCGCGGCTGAGGTGAAGCTGAGCGATGCGGAATGGAACGAGATCGAGCAGGCCGCGAAGTAGGCGGATAGACGGAACAAGCAAGAGAGGACTCGCGGTGGCGAGTCCTCTCTTTTGCTGTTTGAAGCCGCTTAGCTAGAAGGTGGGGGTGCGGGGGGCGTTGCGGAGACCAAGGACATTGAAGTCCTTGAGGCGGCTCTTAAGGACGTAGATCAGCTTGTTGTTGCCGTTCGGGTCGGTGGGTGTCATGAAGAAGCCTTCCCCGAGTACGTGATCGTGGGTGTTGGGGATGATGCCTTCCAC
Source organism: uncultured Acidobacteriaceae bacterium (assembly GCA_963850375.1). Lineage (GTDB taxonomy): Bacteria > Acidobacteriota > Terriglobia > Terriglobales > Acidobacteriaceae > Edaphobacter. The sequence goes on from CAWKKV010000002.1 coordinate 1,290,261, forward strand.
GGCTTCGCCATCGTGAAAGCGGACGCGTACCCAGAGGCCCTGCATGACGGGGGCATGCTCGTGGAAATGCAGGGCTCGATGGCGGAGGTCTCCGTCGAAGGTCATGACGAAGAAGATGGCCTTGGCGCCGGCGGTCGCGATCTCGCGCACCTCTCCTCCATCAGCCAGGGTGAGGCGGATGGTATCGAGGGGATGCTGAGGGGCGTTGCGCATGAGCTGCTCGATGGTGCCGAGCTCGCTGGCGAGGGCAAAGCCGCGTACGGCGTGGTCCTCGAAACGGATGACCACCTTATAGGTGCTGGGGGCGAGGACCGCTGGTGCGGGGCCCTGCGAGGCGGAGTTTACGCGTGACCCTGCGGGGAAAGGTCGTACTGCTTGATCTTGTACAGCAAAGCCTTGTAGCTGATCTTGAGGTCGTTTGCTGCCGCCTTCCGATTCCATCCCACACCCTCCAATACCTGTTGAATCGCGACGGCTTCGGCCTCACCTTTGAGGCTGCGCACCATCTGCTTGAGACCGCCATCGCTGTTCGGCGCATCGGCCAAACCACTGGGACTGCGATCGACGACTTCATGGATGGCGAGTTCGTCGAGGATGGCTCGTTCTTCGCCTAGGACGAGATAACGGTTGATGACGTTTTCGAGCTCGCGGATATTTCCCGGCCAACGGTAACCTGTCAGCGCCTCCATCAGAGTGGTGGAGAAAAGGAGGGGCTCCCTGCCGTAGCGTTTGGCGGCCTTGCGCATGAAGTACTCCGCAAGGATGGGCACTTCTTCCTTGCGCTGACGCAGTGCCGGGATGGATAGGGTGAAGCCGTTGAGGCGATAGTAGAGGTCCTCGCGAAAGGTCTTATTCGCCATGGCCTCTTTCATGTTGATGTTGGTCGCGGCGATGACGCGGACGTCGACCTTCATGGGGGAACGGCTGCCGAGTCGCATAAAGGTGCCGTCCTGGAGGACCTGGAGGAGCTTGGCCTGGAGGATGGCGGGCATTTCGCCGATCTCGTCGAGGAAGATGGTGCCCCCGGAGCAGATCTCGAATTTACCGGGTTTGGTCTTGACGGCGCCGGTGAAGGCGCCCTGCTCATAGCCGAAGAGCTCGCTCTCGAGCAGGTCGGCGGGCACAGCCGCGCAGTTGACCTTGAGAAAGGTGTTGGCGGCTCGCGAGGACATTTTGTGCGTGTAGAGAGCGAGGATCTCTTTGCCGGTTCCGCTTTCGCCGAGGATGAGGACGGGGATATCGGCGCGTGCGACGAGCGAGGCCTGCTGCTCGAGCTCACGCATGCGCTTGGAGGAGCGAACAAACGCCTGATTCTCGCTGAGGGGAACTTCCTTTGGAACGTCGGCCTGGGGCTTGACCTCGGCCAGGGCGAGGTGTTCTTCGATGGCGGCCTCGACGTCGGAGGCGATGAAGGGCTTGAGGATGATGCCCTTGACCCCCAACCGGATGACGACCTCGATGTCCTTAAGCTCGGCGGTGAAGGAGAGGACGACGATGGGAACGCGGGGCCGGGTCGAGCGAATGTGAGAGAGAAGGGGGGCGGCGTCGCGGCCCGGGTGGAGGGCGATGAGGAGCAGGTCAGGCTGCTCGGCCTGTTCCAGGCGATCGATGAGGTGCTGTTCTTCGGAGAAGAGGCTAAGTGTGTACTGGCTCGAGAGAGCAGAGCGGAGGTATTCCAGGACGGCCAAGTCCGGTTCAAGAATGGTGACGCACGGCTTGGACTTGACTGATCGCAAACCAGAGACCGGGTAGGACAACGATGCTGACATCAAGACACCTCTTCGTCGCGGACCTGGAAGCGACACCCAGGGACGTATTCCGTGACGGGTTTTGGCTGAGCCCGGGCGTGCTTTGGGGTCAGCGGCAGGCACAGGTTGAGACTCCTTAACGGCATAGGAGGTGGTCCCCTGGACTCTCGCAAAGTCTAACTGTTGGGTAGCAGTTTGGCACGTAAAATGTTAAGTTTATTGCCCACAAAAGAGGAAAACATTTACCACTTTCTGGGCAGAAGAATGGCAGTTCCGTCTATTGTGGGAGGTGTGGGAGGGGAACCTGCATGCCTGTTACTCGCGGCTTTCCGGAAGTGATTCACTGTTGCCGAATGTCGCCAAATGAGCGCGCATTCAGGGTTAGGCATGCCATTTCGATTACGCCGTTTGTTTGCCGCGCTGGGCCGGCTGGGCATGGTGGAAGACGTTGTTGAGGAGTGTGCCCGAATTGGTGCTTTACGTGCACTGTGAAGGATATTGCAGTGTCTCCCCCATTGCCTAATTGATGCAATTGACAGGAAGATACCTTGGTTCATCATAGTGATCCCGCCGCTTCGATCGGTATTCCACCTCCGGACGTGATGTTCGGAAATACGCCCGCTATGCAGGCCGTGCGCAACCGGCTGGAACGTGTTGCCGAAACCGATGTACCGGTGCTGTTGCAAGGAGACAGTGGAACCGGGAAAGAGATCTGTGTACGTCTCCTCCATGCGCTTTCGCTGCGCGCCCGAGGGCAGCTGGTGAAGGTGAGTTGTCCTGCGATCCCGCATTCGCTTCTTGAGACTGAGTTGTTCGGATACGAGAAGGGTGCTTTTACCGGTGCGATGACGACCAAGATGGGTCGCGTCGAGCAGGCGCACCAGGGGACGCTGTTTCTGGACGAGGTTGGGAGCCTGGAGCTCGAGGTCCAGTCCAAGCTGCTGCAGGTCTTGCAGGACGGAACGTTTACCCGGGTTGGCGGCCACGATTCCAGGTCGATCAATACGAGGCTGGTCTCCGTGTCGAACACGGATCTTCGGAACCAGGTGGAAGAGGGGACGTTTCGGCTGGACTTCCTGTTCCGCATCAACGCGGTCACGATCAACCTGCCACCGTTGCGGCAGCGGATCTCGGATCTCCCGGTTCTGATCGACTACTTTATCGAGCATTACTCTCGTGTGTTTCACCATTCGCCGGAGCTGCTTTCCAAGAGTGCGGTGCGGCTGATGCAGACGTATCACTGGCCGGGTAACATTCGACAGCTCGAGAACCTGATCCGGAGCTACGTACTGATCGGAAGCGAAGAGGCCCTGGTTGCCGAGTTGCTGCCCGAGGAACAGCGTGGCGGGATTACGACGGAGATCGATCTGAGCCAGCCTGTTTCGTTGAAGAGGATCACGAAGAAGGCGACACAGGATCTTGAACGCCAGATCATCTTGAAAGTTCTGCAGGCAAACAGCTGGAACCGGCAAAAGACGGCGAAGTGGCTGCAGATCAGCTACCGGTCTCTGCTGTACAAGCTGAGCGAAGTGGGGATGCCTGAGGTTCCTGCGCGTCCTTTGCGGATCCCACAGATTGTGAAGAAGGAATCGGACCCGGGCGTGAGACCGGTTCTGTCGCGCACCCGAGTCTTCTAGAGAGAGGTTGGACAGACGGGCACGACCCCAGACGGTCGTGCCCGTTTGTGCTATTTGCAGTTCGAAGAGCGGATCGCGCCTCGTCCATTTCCGCCGAGCAGATCGATGATCGAGGCGGTCTGGGAGGTTGTGTCGGTCGCGCCGATGTTTGGGTTGTTGACTCGCGGAACCGCGTAGCCGAGAAGGGGCAGGTAGCTGAAGCGCGTGGGCATCGTGCAGGCGTCTGACGGCATGCTCGAGGTGCCTGACGCCGGGTTGAGCAGGAGCCAGGACGCCTTATCGAACGGCATCGTCGAGATGGTCTGGACGCTGCTGCCGCTGAAGCCGGTGATGTGAAGCGGCAGGCTTGCGGCGTTCTGGTATGCGGCGGCGTTGCCGGTCGCATTCCAGCCGTCCCCTGTGCTTCCCTGGAGGGTGTTGGCCCCCCATCCTGCTGGCAGGAGATTGGCGGCTCCTACGCCGATAAAGGCGTCGAAGTCGTTCCACTGGAAGCTCGGCTGGGAGATGTTGTCCATCCAGATCAGGTTATCGATGGCCTGAACCGTCTGGAACTCGGTCTGTGGCAGGTAGGTGCCGTTTCCGCCGCTCGTATCGAACATGGTGAGCAGCTGACCGGAGCAGGAGGAGCAGGTGGTCTCGTAGAAGGTGTTGTTGTACCAGTAGAGATTGCCTTTACGAGCCGGTTCCCCGGCGTTCTGATCGTAGGCGAAGTGCACTGGCGCGAGCGAGCTGCTGTTGAGGTAGATGTTGCCGTAGGCGAAGTGGGAGTTCCAGGCTTCCTGCCACGCCGCGAGCTGATCCATCGAGTAGGTTGAGCTTGTGGCCTGCTGGTTGTTGGAGAAGAAGTCAGCGAAGGACATGAACTGCGCCGCGCTTCCGACATCGACGAGGTCCAGGTCACGCGCAGGGCCGTCGCCGAAGTAGTTGTAGCGGATGACGTCCTGGATACCGCGGGACTTCAGGTTCGCGCCTGTGGATCCGGGCGTGATCAGGTCGACTCGGTTGAACTGCACGACCTGTCCCCAGGCCTGGAGGTACATCTGGTTATTGGCGGAGGAGCCGGAGGTTCCGCTGCCGTGGACGTAGTTGCCCTCCCAGAGGTGGTTCAGGCTCGAACCGCCCCAGGTGGAGCCGTTCCATTGGCTGGAAGCGCCGGTTGCGCAGCCGTCCATCTCGTCTCCGATGAGGCTGATGTTGTGTCCATCACCGATGCGGACGCAGGCGGCGGAACTCTGCCAGATGCCCTTGGTGCCCGAGGGCGTCATGTAGGCGAGTCCTGCCTTGGCGTTGCGGAGGTGAAGGCCCTCGACGACGATGTTCTGCGCGCCGTTGTAGGCGGGCCAGGCTGCACCGGAGGTGCTGCCTCCGACAGTGAGGATGCCATTTCCGGCGGCGAAGGACGTGACCTCAGAGCGGCCGACTGCGTTGGTTCCGTCCACAATGGGAAGGTTGCCGGCGAGGTCGGGCACGCCGCAGACGCGGATGGGTTGATCCGGAGCTGCGTGCTGGGAGAGCTGGACGTACTCGTAGTAGGTGGTGGGGCTTGAGCCAGTCGAGTCCTCATTGTGGAGACGAATGGTTGAGCCGTTCAGGATGCTGTTGAGCGGGACGTCCCTGAGCGAGTGGTAGGTCTGTGAGGGCCCAACATCGTAGGTTGTTCCGGTGAGAGCAGGGTCGACAGAGCAGTCGACTGGCTCGGTCTGGTTCGGCGTGACGCGGTACGGGAGCTTATGTCCTGTCACGTAGAGGATGGAGGTTGCTGTCTTTCCGGAGTCTGCGAGGCTGGTGGCAGAGAGGGTATACCGACCGGCAACCGTCGCCGAGAAGACGGTATCGCGCGCCGAAGAGTCGACGAGTTTTCCGTCTCCTCCCGAGGGCTGCGACGCGATGGCCCAACGAACGCCATCGTTGGAGCTTCCGACGATGAGGCTTTGGAGATCAGCAGTCTGGTTGGCGTAGAGCGTCCGATACGCCGGCACGATCGAAACCTGCACGGTGGGCTTGCAGACGTTGAAGGTGATGTCGGCGGTTTTCGTGGGGTCATCCACGGAGGTGGCTTCGACAGTGAACTGACTGGCGGAGGAGACAGCCGAGGCTGAGCCCGAGATCTGGCAGCTGCTGCCCGAGTTACCGGCGGTGACATCGACCCACGCGCCCGAACTCGACGCGATCTGCGCAGAGCCGGACTTGAGAGCCCAGTTGACCTGGTTGGTCGAGCCGTTGGTTACGTGCGCAAAGACGCGGCGTACGGAGCCCGGGATAACGTTGAAGCCTTCGTCCGGCTGAGCGACCGAGATTCCGACACTCAGGGCAGGCGCGGCGACGTTGATCGTGGCTGGGACAGCAGATGCGCTGTTGAAGTGAGCATCGCCAGCGTAGGTGGCTGTCACCGTATAGGCGCCTGCTTTGCCGAGCGCCGGGGCGGAGATCGAGGCGACCCCGCTGGCGTTCAACGCGGCCGACATCGTCGTGCTGTTGACAGTGAAGTTGACCATTCCTGTCGCCACAGCGCCGCTTACCGAGGGAACGGTGGCGGTGAGGACGACTGGCTGGGCGGTTGTTGCGGGATTAGGAGTTGCCGAGAGACCGACTGCGGCGGAGATCTTCGATCCTGCACTGACGACCAGGGTTCCGGCCGAGGCAGAGGCAGAGCTGAAGTTCGTGTCGCCAGCGTAGGTTGCGGTAATCGGGTAGCTCCCGGGGCCAAGAGAGGGTACCGAGGTGAGGGCGACGCCACTGCCGTTGAGGGCTGCGGTGACGCTTTTGCCGGCGATCGAGAAGATGACGCTGCCGCTCGGCATGACGCCGTTTGCGCTTCCGAGAGTGGCGGTGAAGGAGATCGCCTGTCCAGGCGAGGCTGGGTTAGGCGTGACGTTGAGACCGAAGCTGGGCTGCAGCGCGGCAGCATCTGTGATGGTGAGGACAGCCTGGTTGGAGGTTGTCGCGGAGAAGTTCGAGTCTCCCAAGTAGGAGGCGGAGAGCGTGTATGTGCCAGCCGAGAAGGAAGAGGTGCTGAAGCTGGCGGTGCCTGACCCTGACAGCGTGCCGGAGCCGATCGTCTTGCCTCCTGCGAGGAAGAGAACCGTTCCAGTGGGCTGGGAGGAGCCGCTGGCGGAGGCCGTAGCGGACAAGGTCACGTTGGCTCCTGCGACGGTGGAGGTGGGAGTGACACTGAGCGACACGGTTGCGGTCTGGGGTTCAGGTGCGGCGGGTCCGGTGGTGTCACTCGAGACATCGATGGCACCGATGGACGGTTTGGGTCCTCGGGGGTGCCCGAGGAGGTCCGCGACCAGGCCGGCGATCGCTCTTCCAGCGCCGAGGAGGGGGCTGGAGGAAGACGGGACATAGCTGAAGCTGTCGAGTGCCGTCTCGCTGGTGATCGGTGAGGCGGGCTGACCGGCGAATTGAGGGCTGACCGTGTTGCATGTCTCGCCAGCGGCAGCAGCGGGGCAGTACCGGACGCCGTAGTAGAAGTTATGGTCGCGGACGGCCCACCCGTTTGTCGGGGGCATGGCCGCGGCTCCGCTGCTCTCGTAGAAGAGGCCGGGGGCCTGAGCTCCGTCGTAGGACGTCTTGATGTAGCCCATGACCGCGTTGTTCTGGAAGGTGGACTGTGCCTGGGCGCAGGTGTCCCAGCCGTTCGAGCAGCCGAAGTCGAAGACGGTGGCACCGTAGCCGACCAGGGTGTTGTTCTGGACGGTGTAGGAACCGAGGTCGCTGAACTGCATCGGCACCCAATCTCCGGCAGCGCGGCAGAGAGCGACTCCAGGAAGAATGGCGCTTGCCGGCTCGTCGCCTATGGTTTGACCGATGCGACCGCAGTTATCCAGGACGAAATTGTTGCGGAAGATGACCGTGTCAGCGGGTCCGATTTTGAAGGACTGGCCGTCGTTGCCATAGCTTTGCGAGTTGGTGACGGACAGAGTTTGCATGCCGGAGTGGAGAAGATCGAGACCGTCCTGGAAGTTATAGCGCCAGATGTCGTGGTCGAACTTCCAATCGCCGGTAGTGCTGCCGGTGCCGAAGCCGTCCGCGTAGCCGCCGAGATTCTGGTCGCGGCACTCGATCAGGGGATAGTTATGGACGACGGGATATTCTTCGACGCAACCCGTGAACTCCGTGATGGAGTTATTGAGGGTGAAGCCACCGGCGACGGAGATGTTGCCCGATTGCCAGGTGTTGTCGTCCATGTTGATGCCGGCATCCGGAGCTGCGCGGATGTGGATGTAGTTTCCGACGACGCCGACGCCGGTAGCGCCGCTGATTCCGTCTCCGCCGAGGCCGTGGATGAAGATATCGGTGTAGTTGACGTAGCTGGTCAGAGCAGATTCGGTAATGCCGTTGTAGCCGTAGTTATCCGCGCTGCCGTGGCAGACGTTTTTGAAGTTCGTGCTGGTGGAGCAGGCGGCCTGATCGGTGATCTCGAAGCAGGAGACATCGACAAACTGGGACTCTTTAAGATTGAAGGCGGTGCTTCCGGAGTAGGAGACGTTGAGGAGCGTCTTGGCCGAGTCGGCGTGGCAGCTCGCGTAGTTCTCACCGAGGATTCTTGTATGCCTGCCGGCAGTGCCGGACGGAACGGGCGGCATGGAGCAAAAAGGGTCGCCGGCGCAGTTGATGGGCACCCAAGCCTTGCCAGCCGGGGTTTGATACGGACTGGCCTGATCGAGATTCATGTTGTAAGGAGTGGACTTCTGCCGAACGATGACGGTGTCCCCGCCCGAGATGTACCACTGGAGATTGTTCTTGGTGACGCCGTCGGCCCAGAGGTTGCGCACGTTGCTCACAGCGCAGGGCTGATTGACGCCGGTGCCGGGGTAGTCGGCATCGTGCTTACCGTCGCACTGGCCCGCGGGGGTCTGGGCGGCGTTGACGAAGATGGATCCGCCACGCTCGCGCACGTACCAGGTGGTGTTTCCGGTTCCTCCCGGAACGATGTTGAAGGAGACCGTGTTGCCCGGTGAGGTCCAATTAGCACCTTTGCTGGTGCCGAACGATCCGTTGCCCGCGCGTCCGCAGCTGATCGAGACATTGCCGGGCGCGAGCGCGGAGACGAGGCCATGCCGGTCTACGGTGGCCTTGGTCGGATCCGAGCTGGACCAGTTGCAGGTTCGGGAGAAGGGAACGCCGGTGTGGTTGCCGGTGGTGTTGTCGTTGACGACGACGCCGACGCCGACGGCGATCTGAGAGCCTGCCGCGACCGTCATGGGCACGAGCGCAAAGGTGAATGGATCCTTGTAGTTGTTGGGATCCGGTGTTGCGTACTCGTAGAACTGGTCGCCCACATGCTGGCCTACGACGAAGGCACTGTCCGAGACTCCACCTGCCGAGACCACGATGGCGGCGGCCTTGCACTCCCCAGTGCAGCCTGATCCTGGATCTGTGGTCCAGGTGGCGAGTCCGGACCCGCTAACCGTCATCTTGGAAGGGGCGCCCGCAGTCCAGGTTGCTCCCCCTGCAGTTGCGCAATTGTCGGTTGATCCGTCCACGTACGTGCAAGCTACGGAGAACTGGAGGCTGGAGCCGAACTGGAGAACGGCACCTTGCGGTGAAATGGAAACCGTACTCACCTTCTTTTCGCCGAAAGCGATGGTGGCGGCCAAGCAAAGAAAGATACTCGCGACAAGCTTCAAGAGGTTCTCCATGCGCCCAAAATCGGGCAAGCGGTTCTGTTGCGCAGCAACGTAACGAAGTGGACCAGGCACGACACCCAAGATGACAGTTCTCATTTGGGCGCAGAATGCCTACTTCGTTGAGCAGGATGCCTCGATCGGCGCACTGCTGTGACTTATGGGTTATTCGGCAGGTACAAGGCGCCAGGGGCGCGAGAGCGGAGCAGAGCTAAAGCGGGCCGTAAAACCTGAGCGTCAGCGGGGTGCTGAGAGGCTCGGGCCGTTGAAGATGAACTGAGATCCGTGAGGCTCCGCGATCGGAAATCAGCTTTTACCAGGTGGGTAGTGCCCACCGACTTCACAAGGAATTCTGCGCATTGTCAGGAGCAAGAGGTTCGGGGGAACGAACTTTTCTTGCAGTTGACGTGCAGAAGATTGCGCACAACGCCTTGGTCATCCTGATTCTAAAGCAGCTTCTGTAAGGAAGCAAACCAAGAAAGATCGTCGAAGTAACTTCCCGATTGTTGCACGGAAGTTGTAGAGGCGATTGGTCGCAGACGTGCCGGAGGTACACTGGCTATGCGATGGTTGAATCGGGGCTCCATTCTGCCGGGATTGTTCCACACGCTCATGAACCGAGTGTTATTGTGGTCCTCCTCAACTGGAACAACGCTGGCGAGACGCTTGAAGCGCTTCGGTCTGTGCTCGTGGCAGAACACCGGAACTTTGAAGTTGTCATCGTTGATAACGGGTCGACAGATGGATCTCTGGTAGCCCTCAGGTCACTGGCTAGTGATCGCGTGAAGCTGATCGAGCTTAGCGAAAATCGAGGCTACACCGGTGGCTGCAACGTGGGGATGCGGTATGCGCTGGACAAGGGCGCGGATTATGTCTGGTTGCTGAATAATGACAGCGTTGTGACGGCCACAACTCTCTCGTCTCTCGTCGCGGTTGCGGAGAGCGATCCGAAGATCGGATTGGTGACTCCGATGATTGCTTCGCTCGATGATGACTCTCACCTGACCTTTGCAGGTGGAGTGATCTATGTCGAAGCGAGACGCTACGACGAGACGAACGATCCCGAGCAGGCGATGCGATGGGAGCAGCGTTACCCGGGAAAGGGCCTGGTACTTGGAACCGCGATGCTGGTCCGCGGATCGCTGATGCGTGAGATCGGGCTGTTGGACGACCGCTTCTTCGCTTATTTTGAAGACATCGACTACTCGGCTCGCAGCCTTGCAGCGGGGTATCGTAATGTCGTCGACCGCACATCGATCGTGAGGCACCACGAGAAGAATCGCGACCGTACACCGTTGGCGATGAAGCCGCATTACTGGTACTACATGGCTCGGAACGAGAGCCGTTTCTGGAGGAAGCATGTCGGCCTGCTACGCAGCCTGCGGCCGACTGCAGGCGCGTTCCGCCGATTTCTCAGGAACTTGTATGACTGCCGCGATCAGCGGGTTTCGGCGGATTCGATTCTCGCGGGGCTTTGGGATGGATGGCGGGATCGAGGCGGGCCCTACAAACCGACATACACGATGCCTGCTCCGTTGGCTTTGATCGTTCGGCTGCTGGCTCACTTGACGACCTCTGGCGGGCTGCTGAGTCTGCCTCCAAAGGAGTCGTCTAAATGGTCGAACGACTTATATCCTGATCGTGGCTGATCCCATCGCCTAAGAGATGCTCGTAGGCTGTGATGGTCCTATGTGCGATGGCGGTCCACGTCTGGTCACCGAACTCGAGCGACTTGATTTTCTCAGCGAAAGATTGCCTCAGGTCGGGATCCCTGCCGAGGCGAAGGAGCGCTGAGGCGAGCTGGGCGGCATCCTGGGGATTGACCAGGAGGGCATTCTCTCCATCCTTGAGCAACTCCCGGAAGACGGGGAGGTCGCTGGCTACGATCGTCTTTCCGAGGGCCAGGCCGGTGGCGAGTGCGCCGCTGGTGGTAATCGCGCGATAGGGATATACAACGACGTCGGCTGCCCGGTACAGCGTGACGAGCTCTTGCGAGCTGATAAAGCGTAGATCAAGCTGGACACGCTTCAGATCGAGCGATTGGACCTGCTCGCGGAGCTGATCGAGGATTTCGGGCGAGCCAGTACCAGAGATTACGAGACGAGCGTCGGGCAACTCCGCCTCGACTGCTTGCCAGGCATTCAGCAGGAGATCGATGCCCTTGTAGGGGAAGATGATCCCTTGCCAGAGGAAGAGCGGTCTTCCCGGCGGAATCTGCGGGGTGCCGTTGACGTCATCGGTCGAACTCGGCGGGAGGTCGTAAAAGAATGGGCCGTGGGGGATGACGGAGATCTTCGAGGGCGCTACGCCGAATTCGTCACTGAGACGTTTCGAGACATGGTCCGAGTGGCAGATGATCGCGTCTGCGACGGAGTAGACCTCCCGGTAGAGCTCCTTGAACTTCGTTGCGGTGTCATGCGGAAGGATGTCATGGACTGTGAGAAGGACACGTACGCCTCGCCTTTGCCAGAAGCGCACGAACCACCAGTCCAGGGGAAGGGGAGACCGGAGCATGGCGAGGTACTGGACGTGGATGATATCCGGCCGAGAGACAGCGAAACGGACGCAAAGAGCGCCGATGTTGAGGATCGCTTCGGCCATCTTGAGTAGGCGGCGGGGGAGCGTCGGCAGGCGGAAACGGCCGACGACGTCGAGAAGACCCGGAGTGAGCCGGATGCCGCGAGAAGTGAAGCAGCCGCGATCGAGATAGTAGGTGATCGAGCCGACCTTGAGGTTCACTCCTTGCTGGAGGAGGGCCTTTGAGAGATGCGCGGTGTAGTAGGGAACAACAGCCCAGAGATCCATCATGAAGATCTCGGGGCGGCGCCTTTGCGGGCTCAACTGGCGTGACGGGAGGATTGCTGCCCGACGGCGCTCTCCCGCTCCCCACGCCGTCTTGCCAGTGCGCGGCTGTAGATCCTGAGGTATTCCGAGCTCATGCGTTCTGCGGAGAACTCCCGCTCGACCAGGGCGCGCGCTTCGGTTCCGAACTGTTCGCGTTGCTGCTTTGAGCGGAGCAGAGTGAGGATCGCGTCGGCGAGCTGAGGCAGATCTTCGGGAGGGACCACCATGCCGGTGACCCCATTCTGCACGACGGTAGGCACGTCGCCGACGGAGGTCGCGACCCACGGCCGGCCAGCTGCCATGCCTTCGAGGATGGCCATCGGGAGTCCTTCGCGTCTTGAGGACGAGACGAGCATGTCGAAGGAGGCATAGACCTCCGGCATATCGGTCCGACGGCCCTCGAGGCGGACCTGAGCTGCTATGCCGAGCTCCTCGAGGAGGTGTTCGAGCTCGATTCGATCGGGTCCATCGCCTATGAGAATGAACCCAGCTCCCGGGAACTCGGGAAGGACCCTGGCGGCAGCGCGCACGAACAGGTCCGGACCTTTTTCTCTCGAGAGCCGCCCGATCCAGCCGACCTGCAGTTGGTCGACGGGTTCGGTCTGGTTGCGGAGGGAGGGAACGGCAGTGTCGAAGGGGCGAAGATCGATGCCGTTGCGGATCAGATGGACGGCGTCGGCCGGAACGCCTGACCGGACCAGTCTCTGCCTGACCTCTTCTGACACGGCTATCACGGCGTCGAAGTGCCGGAGGGACCAGCGGTCGAGCATACCGTAGGCGCGAACGAAGAGGTCGTCATCGAGCCAGTTATGGCAGGTGGACACGAAAGGTGTTCCGGATCTGCGCAGGGCGAGGTAGGTGTAGAGGTCGGCCTTGTATCCGTGGGCGTGTACGACGTCCGCGGCGGTCTCGCGGATGAGCGCGCGTATGCTGGCGGGCACACTTGTGTCCAGCTGCCCGCGACAGGGGATGAGGTGAGACTGGAAGCCCTTCTGCTGAGCGAACTCATGGAGCTGCAAATTTGGATTGGCGGAGTTAGAGAAGATGCCGAGAACCCCTGTGTGGCCCTGCAGCTCCAGGGTTGCGAGGAGATTGAGGATAACGGCTTCTGCCCCATACATCCCGCCGCTTGAGATGACGTGCAGGACTCTCATTCGGCATGACTCCGTTCCGGAGGTGGATCCAGCTCCTGCCGATTGAGGACGGCCCAGAGCTTCGCGTAGGCGGAGTCGCCGATGGCACGCTTGAGGGTCGACTTCAACCTATCCTGACGACCGAGCTTCGCAAGCAAGCTGCTCTCGGGAGTAAGGAGTTGCCGCAGCCACTCGGACGAGGTCCGGCTGCGCAAGTTCAGTCTGCCGACGAGAGTGGAGCCAGCGTGCTCCAGCTGCGGGACCGAGGTGTAGATGCGAGAGTACCCGGCCTGCTCGCAGGCGCGCAGAACGCGTTGGTTGTATCTGCCGCCGGGAAGGGACATGGTTGTGATCGAGGTCCCGAGCCTGTCTTCGAGAGTCTGACGTGCCTCGTTGAGTTCCTTGTGGAGAGCGCGTTCATCACAGTGTGTGAGCAGTGTGTGTGTCCAGCCGTGAGCACCGATCCGATGACCGGCTGCGTGCACGGCTTGAAGCTGCTGCCATCCCATGTAGTCTGTGCGGGAACCGGTCCAACCCACGGTGATGAAGAAGGTAGCGGTCATGTCGCGCGCCGCAAGCATCGGCAATGCGAGCTCATAGTTTGAGAGATGTCCGTCATCGAAGGTGATCTCGGGCCAGAACATTCCCGAGCCATGCCGGCGGGCGTCTGCGAAGAGATCGAGGTGTCGCTTGAACTCCTCCGTCGAGAGGACGTACGAGTAGTCAGCGGGAACTGTACGGAGCTCGTGGTAGAGAAGATGAAGTCTGTGAGGTTGCCCTGTCACGTTTTGTAACTCCGGTTTCGTCCGCTCGCAGACCTGACTTCCGAGCCGGTCCTCTGCGCCTCGCGAGGAGGATCCTTTTGAGCTTAGACGGAAAGCTACGAATCTGCGATACCACGTACGGAGGATGAACGGCATGAGCCGATCGACCTGCAGCGCCCCGATAATGTGAGTGCTTGGGAGCCGCTTTGCGATTATGATCCCCGCAGGCCTCATGGGAGGTCTCGCGAGCAAGAAGTCGATGAAGCTTTGGGAGTTGATTCGGGCGGATCTTTACCGATATCGGGCGCAGACGAGCATGCGCGCGTGGATGGGGGCGTATGGTGAGAGTCCCGGATTCCGGTTCACGTTTTACCTGCGCAAGGTAGCGTATTACGGGCAGAGGAGACGCGGAATCGGAGTTCTGCCTTACCTGTATAACCGCATCTGGTTGAATCATTACAGGTTTCGATACGGGTTTGAGATCTCTCCCGCGACGAGGATCGGCCCCGGATTCTATATCGGTCACTTCGGCGGGGTCGTGATCAGCCCATCGGCCGTGATTGGGGCGAACGTGAATGTAGCCCAAGGCGTTACGATTGGCGCGGCAAGTCGGGGGGCGAGGCGTGGCGCTCCTACGATTGAAGATCGGGTGTGGATCGGTGCCCACGCGATTGTTGTGGGCAAGGTGACGATCGGTAGCGATGCTCTGATTGCACCCGGAGCGTACGTGAACTTCGATGTGCCAGAGCATTCGCTGGTGATGGGCAATCCGGGGAAGATCGTGTCGAACAAGGGATCCGAGGGATACGTGAACAATCTCGCGCCCTACCCAGGTGATACGCCGAGCAATGCGATCCCGGAGCATGAGGTTGTTTAAATCGTTGCTGGCGGGGCACCCGGAGCAGCTGTGTTTGCGGATTCGCGAGGCTTGTACATGAGGTTCTTCTTGCTGAGAGGTCCTGACGAGATCAGGCGAACGTTTGTGTCGTTGTGCCAGATGTTGTTCGTTATCTGCTGCTGCGGGATGGCTGTGTTCGCCGAGACTCCGAGCTCGATTTCGATCTCTCCGCAGGGTGCGGTGTTGCGGACCGGATCGAGCTTGCGCTTCAGTGTCACGTGCGCCTACGCGAGTGGCGCGGCCGACCACTGTGAGCGGGGTGGCGGACTGCTGTGGCGAAGCTCGCGACCTTCTCTGATGTCTGTCGACTCATCAGGAACGGCAACCTGGACGAAGGACCCCGGCCGGGAGAATGCGAATGCTTTGGGCTATGTTGTGGTTTCGGCCGGGGCGAAGTCGGACCGAGCGGCAGTGCTTGGGCAGCATGATGGAGATGTGTTCTATCAGTATCCGACGCCAGACTACCGGTCCTTCAAGGATCTCGCGAGCGGCGCACTGCAGCCGCTGAACGTTGCCGTTGGAGCTACGGTGACGGTTGGGTCAGGGTTCGTGATCAATCACGCAAATCCTGGCGATAAGACCGGGAACCCCTTTCAAGAGCTTTGTAACTGGCAGACGTCGAATGCTGCCGTCGCCACGGTGGATCGGCAGGGCCAAGTGACGGCGTTGGCGCCCGGACCTGTCAGTATTACGTGCGCGAGAGCGGGGGACGGAGTGTATGGGAAGAGCTCTGATCCGCGATGGATTGCTCCGGGGAACGTCCTCTCGATGACGGTTGTGCCGGGGGGAAGAGGAAGAAGTACGTGGTACGTGCGGGCGGGGGGTGGGACGCCGTTTGTCAGTCGATCGCAGACTCCGAAAGGGGAGTGTGACGGCAAGCACGACGCGGACTATCCGGGGAAGGGAACGAACCAGCCGTGCGCTGTCCGGAGTATTCGCGATTTCTATGCGGACGGAGTGTCGCATCTGCACATGGCGTGGATGATTTCGGGCGGAGACACGGTGATCGTTCACCAGTCTCCTGCTGGGTACCACATGGCGTTTGACAAGCCGTATACCCCGACGAACTGCGAAGACCTCTACTGCGATCTGCCCACCGTGCCGTCGGGAAGTGCGACTCAGCCTACGCGCATTCTTGGAGAGAACTATGCCAAGTGCCACGAGGACAATGCCAAGACGCGACTGATTGCGTATGGACGCGAGGCCTTCAACCTCCGGGACTCACAGTTTGTTGACATCTCCTGCTTTGAGATCTCCGACGAGGCCACGTGCGGTCCGCGGCAGTTCCGGAACTCGTCCTGCCCCAAGGGAAGTCCGGGGGGAGCGTACGCGATCCTGCAATCGGCATTGACGAGCGAGGTGAACTACAGCGACCTGTTCATACACGGACTCGTGGTTGCGGCCATCTACGGGCCGTCCGGTGTGGGCGTGAAGGCGGATTATGTCCATATCCGGGGCATGCCAATGGCGGGAATCGACATGGACGACAACCCGTGGCAGTCGGGGAATATCTCTGTCGCGGGCGGTTTTACGCTGACCAACTCCGTGACCGAGTTCACGGGATGCGTGGAGGAGTACCCGGTTGTTCACAACTATCCGTTTGTCGAGTGCCGGGATCAAAATCTCACCGGATACGGGGACGGATTTGGAACGGCGCACACGGTTGGAAACTGGATCTTCGATCGTGACATCTGGCGCTACAACTTCCAGGACGGACTAGACCTACTGCATTCCGGGATGCAGAGCCTGACGGTGACGAATTCGCAGAGTTACGGCAATGATGGGCAGGCTTACAAGATCGGACCGGCGAACACGGTCCTCTTCAGGAACAATACCGCGCTGGTGAACTGCAGCCGCATCATGTCGCCCATTGGGGATGAGCCGGCGAGTGCGATTGTTCCGGGCGTTGCGCCTTGCCGCGCGGGAGGGGACGGTCTTGTGTTCCAGTTCACCGATGACGGTACGTACCTGGTCCAGAACAACAGTGTTGCGGGTTACGGAGCGGTGCCTTTCGACATTGCCTGCGAGAGGGGTTGGGACGATTGCAGCCACGCCCATACCGTGTACCAGAACAACATCCTGCTCGGCTTTGCGAACCCGGCCTACAACGAAGGGAAGACGGCAGCGGTGTTCTATGGGGAGAGCCCTTCGATGCCACGGAACGGCGGATGGGCGACTCGCGATCATAACGTTTTCTTCAACGTCCGGATGGGAAACTGCCCGATACCGCTGCATGAGGGCGAGAGTTGCAACACGGTGGATCCCAGGCTGCTAGGGCAGCCTGCCACGCCCATTCGCTCAGAGGCCGCGCTGGACGGCTTCAACTTTCATCCGTCTCCGCACAGCAGAGTAGTTGGAGCGGGAGTTCCGGTGCCTGGTCTGACTACGGATGGAAGTGGGGCGCAGCGGCCGGCTCGGCCGAGCATCGGCGCGCTGGAACCGCTGCCGGCTGGTTCCGCAGCGAACGCCGGGGAGAGCACGGGATCGAAAGAGGAGCACTCCGGTCCGCTCAGGCTGTGGAGTTACTGCCTGGCGGTAGGGATCTCGTGGATGCAGGAGTGCTGGGCGATCGCCGCGAAGATCTACCATCTCGGTCGAGCGTAGGAAGATGAGCTGCCGGATGTTCTACTGAGCGGTCTGGACGCCGACGAGCCTGGACTGCTGCCACTTCCGAAGGGCTCCGCGTGCTTCCTCGTGGAAGACGAGCAGGAGACCGAGGACGTAGATCGGAAGTGTCGCCAGAATCTGGGCAAAGAACGTGATCATGGAAGTGGGATGCCAGTACCGCTCCGCTACGGCGCAAGCTATCCCGTACGGGATCGAGCAGAGGGTGACCTTGCCCCATGCCTGCCACAGGAACGTCTTGATGGGCACCTGAAGCACCTTGCGGACGTAGACCGGCCAGAAGAATGGATGGATCAGCAACATCGTGATCGATGTTCCCCACGCTACGCCGTATAGGCCGATGGTCTTGGCAAGGATGAGGCTAAGCAACAGATTCAGGGTGGCTTCGAGGGCAGCGCACTTGGCGACGGCTTTGTGCTTGCCCAGGGCGAACATGATATTGCCGGCGGTGACATCGGCCACGGTAAAGAACTGGCCGATGAGGAGGATTTGAAGTACGACCCCTGAGATGTGGCTGTAGCGTGCTCCCATCCAAATGCCAATGAACGTTTTGCCACGGAACAGGAGTGCCAGGCTGATGGGGAGCGCGAGTGCGAGGGAGGCTTGCGTCCCGCGAATGAGGAGTTTACGGAGTTCGTCTGACTTCCCGGAGGCGTCGAGTCCGCTTGCTAGGGGTGTGAAGGTGGTCGCAAGGGCGAAGACAATCTGACGCGAGTACATGGTCAAGCTGCCGCCGATGGAGTAGAAGGCGACGAGACCGACCGAGATGAAACCGCCAACGACGACGTTGTCTGTGCTGAAGATGACGTTGCCGGCTATGAGGATGATGAAGGCGGTGAAGCTGTGGGACCAGATCATCTTCAGCGTGGCGATATTGGGTTTCTGGAAACGAACGCGAGCTCCAGCGAAGATCCGCATCGCCGTCGAAGAGGTGGTGAGGGCGCCGAGGGCGATGACGACGAACTCCCAGTACGCGAGAGTGCGGAGGCCGTGGCCGGTGCGCAGGATCACGATGACGCCGATGGCCCTGGCGATTACCTGGAAGATCCCGATGGTGCTGAGGACGTCGAAGCGCTGGATGGCTGCCAGAACGGCGCCGAAGACCCCGGAGATCAACGTGCATGCGACGCCGAGTGAACAGACGAGGACCGTGATCTGCGCGTCCCGCTGGAGATCTGGGGGCACTTTGAAGAAGTGGGGAAAGAGCGCGGCAAGGACGATGCTGAAGACGGCGACGCCTGCGGAGATGAGGACACGGAACCAGAGTGCCGCGCCGATGGCCTTTCGCGCTTCTTCGATATCGTTGCGGGCATCGGCCTTGGCGACAAAGCGAATGATGGCGCTGCGCAGGCCGAAGTCAAGGAGATTTAGGTAGTTGACGGTCGAGACCGCGAGGATCCAGACACCGTAGCCTGTAGGTCCCAGGTGCCGTACGACCATGGGCGTGAGGAAGAATGGGACAAGCATTCCAACGGCCATGGCGAGCCAGTTCATGGCAACATTGAATGCGAGACGCTTTTTCCCCGACATAGCTCCCGTTTCCAGACAGTACGATATTAGCAGCGCGGGTTGCTGCTGGGAGGTCGTGAGATACGACTTTGGGCGTAGCAGTGGAGGTCGGAAACGGGGCAGGCTTGCCGTATGATGAGCACGCGTGCATGTGTTGATCGATCACCGAGGTGTCTCTCGCCGTTGTGAAGCTGCGTTATGGCAGGCCAAGATCCAGAGGCGGGATCTCTCGACGAGAGAGTTATGAGACTGCTCTTCTGGTGCTGCCTTGCGGTCGTGGCGTATGCCTACTTCGGATATGCGCTGTGCCTAGCGATCTATGTTCGCCTGCGTCGCCAGCCAGTCGCCCGGGCGCGCCACTATCCGCGGGTGTCCGTTGTGATCGCCGCACGAAATGAGGAAGCTAACCTCCTGACGAAGTTGGCGAACTTGAGGTCGCTGGATTACCCACCGGAGCTTCTGGAGGTTATCGTGGCATCGGACGGGTCCACCGACGGCACGGCAGCAATCCTGAAGCAGCATGCGGAGCAAGTCACTGCGGTCATTCTGGATGTGGGCCGCGGGAAGGCACACGCCCTGAACAAGGCAGTAGAGCGCGCGACCGGCGACGTGCTCTTGTTCCTCGACGTCCGGCAGATGGTGGATGCAGATGCCGTTTCGCAGCTCGTGTCCTGCTTTGCGGATCCGGGGGTGGGAGCGGTGAGCGGAGAGCTGTTACTCGAGAGCGCACCGGGCGTGACGTCGCCGACCGCTCTCGGGGTGTACTGGAAGATAGAGAAAGTCATTCGAAAGCTGGAGGCGGAGACCGGATCTGTGGTGGGTGTAACGGGAGCGATCTATGCGATGCGACGAGAGCTCTACAGACCGATCCCGGACTCGACGATCCTTGATGACGTCCTCCTGCCGATGCAGGTCGTAAAGCTTGGGAAGCGGGTGATTTTTCAGCCGAGTGCGATCGCGCGAGATCTTATTTTCGTGCAGAAGGGTAAGGAGTTCTCAAGAAAGGTGCGGACGCTGACCGGCAACTATCAGCTGCTTCGGCTCGCACCATGGCTGCTTTCGCCACGCAACCCGCTGTTATTTCGGTTTGTCAGTCACAAGCTCCTGCGGCTAACAGTGCCGCTCTTCCTGATTGTGATGCTGGTGACCTCTTTCTTTGTTGCGAGTCCGACGTACCGGGCGATCTTCTGGACGCAGATCTTCTTTTATGTCCTTGCCGCTCTGGGAGGATTGATTCCGGAGTTCCGACGATTCAAGCCCGTGGCGATTGCGAGTACGTTTGTGATGCTGAACGCGGCGGCCGCGCTTGCGTTTTACAACTTCGTGGTTGGCCGAAGAGAGGTCTGGGTCCGATGAAGCAGATCATCTGTTTGGAGTCCGGTGAGTTGAGACCGCATCGCCGCAGGGGAAGGGGAGCATCGTGGGCCTAGGGCTTGCACATTATGTACCTCTGCTGGCCTACGTCACATTCTGGGTGATGTGTCTTGTCTCGCTTGGGGGCAAGCCGCTCCTGGCGTTTTATTATGTGATCCCGTTTATTCCATACCGCACTCTGCGAGATCACCTAGGGGACTTTCCACTCGGGGAAAACGTTCTCACAATCCTGATCCTTTGCATCATCGTGGGAGCGCTGCTGCATGGAAAGCGGCTCCCGAAATCGAAGTTGTATTTCCTGTGGCTGGTCTTTGGTGTGTATCTTTACCTGTCCATGTGGCTGGGAGCGCTTCTGGGCAATGGGCCGCTTCCATTGACTTCGGATGAGATCACGTTTGCGACGTGGAAGGCGTACATGCTCCTGCCACTGCTGTTTGTCGCTGCGAGCCTGGTAATCGAGGACAGAAAGTCGATTCGCATGACGGTTCTCCTGGTGGCTATCGCGATTCTGCTGATCGATCGAAGCACGCTGATGGACACGATGTCTCGATCGTGGAGTCACTTCGACGAGAACAAGCGGGATGGTGGACCGCTTGGGTTTGCCGGACCGAATGGCTTAGCCGCGTTTCTGTCCCAATCAGCGATGTTTCTGTGGGGATTTGGGCAGTTTTTGAAGCGAAGAAAGGCCAAGCTTCTTTGCTACGCGCTCGTGGGTTTGACGCTGTTCGCGACGATGTATTCGTTCTCGCGCGCCGCCTACGTCGCGGTCGTTCTTGGTGCTTTGCTGCTTGGAATTCTAAAGGACCGGAAGCTGATACCGATCGTCGTCGTCTTTCTTCTGTGTTGGCAGTTTGTGGTGCCCACTGCTGTGCAGGAGCGGGTAACGATGACGCAGAGCAGTAACGGACACCTTGAGGCTTCGGCGCAGGAGCGTGTGGATCTCTGGACAAATGCGAAGAAGATGATCCTCAGCGATCCAGTCTTCGGGACAGGCTACGCGACGTACCAGCTGGTGGAGCATACGGCCGGGCTTCGAGACACCCATAACTGGTACGTGAAGGTGTTGGTCGAGACTGGCGCTATCGGTCTGCTCATGGCGCTCGCCTTCCTTGTGCTCTTGATCGCGGTGGCATTCCGGGTGTTTCGGAAGGGGAAGGATCCGCTCTATCGAGGTCTCGGCCTCGGCTTTCTGCTGATGGTCGCGTCTACGATCATTCTGAATCTTTTTGGCGATCGGTGGACCTATCTTGAGATCAACGGGTTGTTGTGGGTGCTCGCGGCAGCGTGTATCAGGGCCTCTCAGCTTCTCGATGCTGAAGCTGAAAGTGTTCCTCTCCAGGTTGCCCTCCAGTCTGACGTTGCGACGAACCCGTACATGGTATGCCGATGAAGATCGTTCCGATATTGCAGCCTCTTACGCCGCCGGCATCCAGGGCGTCGATGCCTCATGTTCTGCTCGTGGTTGACGGTCTTGCCGGCCCGATGGGCGGGGGGGAGCGGGTGGCGCTAAAGCTAGCCCGCCTGCTTCCGGAGTACGGCTATCGCGTGTCGCTGCTCACTTTTGAAGCACCCACCGATCCGAAGGTGCGGGCCGACCCTCCCTGCCCGATCTATCTTTTGCCGCTTAAGAGCGCCTTTGGAGCTTCTTCCCTGAAGGCGACGTTTCACCTCCGAAGGTTTCTGCGTGAAGAAGACATTCAGATCGTTCAGACGTTCTTCGAAAGCTCGGACCTTTGGGCCGGGATCGTCACGAAGACCATGTCGTCGGCCCGCCTGATATGGAGCCGTCGCGATCTTGGGATCCTTCGACAGAAAAAGCACAGGCTCGCCTATCGGCTGCTTTCGAGGATGCCGGATCGCGTCTTCGCCGTATCTGAACTGGTCCGCAAGCACTGTATCGAGGTCGATGGCATCGACCCTACTCGGGTCGAGACGATCTATAACGGGCTGAACCTCGATGACTGGAGACCTCTTGCTTCGACCAGAGCGGAGGGTGACGGGGTCGTGATCACCACGGTCGGGAACATCCGGCACGTGAAGGGACACGACGTTCTGATCAGGGCCGCTGCAATCGTGTTGAAGCAGGCACCCGGCGTCGTGTTCACCATTGCCGGATCCGTTCTCAATAAGGGCTACTTCGCGAGTCTCCAGGGACTGATTGCCGAGCTCGGGCTAGGGGAGCACATTCGTTTCGCTGGCGGAGTGAAGAACCTCCGGGAACATTTCGGTGGGTCGGACATTTTTGTTTTGCCTTCACGGAGCGAAGGGTTTTCGAACGCAATTGTCGAGGCCATGGTTATGGGACTTCCGGTTGTGGCAACGAACGTCGGCGGAAATCCGGAAGCCGTAGTGGATGAGGTGACGGGTTACATTGTGGACTCGGACAATCCCCAGGCTCTCGCCGAGAGGATCCTGCGGTTGCTTGAGGATCCTGAGCGCGCGCGCCAGATGGGAGAGGCGGGAATGCGTGTGGCGGCGGAGCGTTTTACGCTTGACGCGATGATGACGAGGATCACCATGGCTTATGGCGAGGTGCTTGCGGGTAAGGCGTTGCCGCCAGCGCTTGCAAAGGGAATTACGCCCTCTGCCTAGGATCAGGGGTGACGCGCGAGTTCGGGCCGCCTAGGGTTTTCGCCGGAACTTATCAAAAAGGACGCTCAACCTGTAGCGAAGGAACGTGCCTAGCCGGGCTTTGGTGGGGCCGAGATCTGCCCTGTCGAAGTCGAAGAACTCGAGCGGGCCACCGTAGGACCGGAGGATTTGAGGCCAGGTGAGAATCCCGGCGGCGACGTACTTGGAGATGACCGGCAGGTCGCGCCACAAAACGACGTGTCTGAAATCGAGTCTCGTGGCCTCTACACTGTCCGGCGCTTTCCCGATGAGATCAAGGTAGTGCAGCCAGCCGATGTCGACACCGGCATAGAGGGCTGAGTCGGCGGTGACGCTGAAGCGCGGGTTGGCTTCGATCAAACGCGCCACTCCGTCGCGTGTGTCGCGCTTGACCTCGATCTCGCAGATGCCCACATAGCCGATCCCGCGCAGGAACTTGTCGCAGACTGCGGCGATGTCTCGGTCGATCACTGGTTCGACGATCGACCCGCTGCCGAACAGGATTGGATAAGCCCGGAGCTCGTGGACGACGCAGTGCCCGAGCCTACGGCTCCCCTGCCCGTAGACGGAGAGATAGCAGTACTTGGCCTCATCACCGCCGGCGATGATCTCCTGGGCGACGACCTCCGGACGGTAGGGCTCGGTGAGGGAATAGTCCGCGAGGAGTTCCTGAGCTGAATCGGCCGTGGTCAGCTTCTCGCCGCGTAGTTTATTGCCCTCGGGCAAGTTGCTCCATTCACGCTCATGCCGAGGCTTGATCAAGCAGGGGAATCTTGCAGTGGCGGCGAAGCGCTCCATATCCTGCCGGGATTGTATGTACTCGGTGCGGGGGATCGGGAGGCCATGCTTCTGGGCCAGCGCATACTGCTGTTCCTTGGTCGCCAACGCAGCCTGGACGGCGATTGCATCGAGCGAGAAGATGAAGTGATCGCGGAGGTCGACGGTGTGACGACCGATGGCTGACACGAAGATATCGGCTGCGGCGATGATGACTGGTTTGGATCCAAGTCGGCGAGACAGGCCGATCATGAAGGCTACCCAGGCTTCCGGATTTTCGTCCGGATTCGGGCAGACGTAGGACTCGCCGTAGATCGATTGGAAGCCCTGGTGCTCGGAGTCGTAATCGATGCCGACGGTGCGGACGCCTCGCCGCAGCAGATCGCGCATGAGATTGAGGCCAGTCTGGAAGACACTACAAACAACGACTGGAGGCCAGTCTCGTTCAGCTCGAATCGGGATCACAGTCGCAAGCTCTCGAGGTTCAGTAGAACTGGCAGATTCTAGCACGCGGCCATTCCGCACCTGACGGGTGATTCGTCGGGCATGCAGGCTGATACGAGATGAACCTTTCCGCGCTGCGGTTGATCGTACGGCGATGTTTTCTGGAGGCGGTATGTCGCTGAGCCATCGTTATACTCGTGCTGTCCGGTCCTCTCACAGAGGCTAGATACCGGATGGAGGTTGGATGTCGCTCAAGGAGAGGGCTGCTTCGTCGCTTGCGAGCCTGGGCGTGTTGCGCGCTTTGGAGTCTTTGCCCACGCAACCAGGTGTCCTTGTTTTCAATCATCACCGTATCGGGAACCGGGAGGAATGCGCTTACGATCGCGGGCTGTTTTCTGCATCGGCCGAGCAGTTCGAAGCGCAGGTGAAGTACATCCAACGCCACTACCCTGTGCTTCTGCCGCGTCAGCTTGCGGAGATGATCGCGCGTAAAGGGTCGCTCTCGCGTATGCACGCGATGATCACATTTGACGACGGGTACCTCGACAACTACACCGTTGCTTATCCGATTCTGAAGCGTTACGGCGTGCCGGCTACTTTCTATCTTGTGTCGGACTTTGTGGGCACGGACATCGTGCCATGGTGGGACGCGATCTCGTATACAGTTCGCGAGTGCAAGCTTGAGGCTCTGGTACTTACCTGGTGCGATCAGAAGCCAGTCGTCCTTGGGCCAGACAAGGATGCGGCCATTGCGACGCTTGTCTCGGCGTTCAAGTCTGATCGCAATCGAGATCCCATGGCAGCGCTGGAGGAGCTTAGCCAGCAGAGCGGTGTTTCATTGAAGGGAGAAGGAAGAAGGTTCCTCGACTGGGATGAGGCCAGGGAGATGGTGGCCGGCGGAATGGAGATCGGTGCTCATACGAGGACGCATCCGATTATCAGCAAGCTCTCCGGGCACGAGCAGATGGATGAGCTTCGATCATCGAAGGCGAGCATTGAAGGGCAGCTTGGAGCGGCCGTCGAGTCGTTCGCGTATCCGAACGGCACGCTTAAGGACTTCACGCCCGAGACGAAGGAGTTGGCCAAGGCGGCCGGGTATACGACGGCGTTTTCGTTTTATGGAGGAGTGAATCGTAACGGCTGGAACGAGCCTTACGACCTCCTGCGCGTTTCGCCCGATCCGCGGCGCGCCAGCTTCCGACTAGATGCGGTGCTGAGCAGCCGTTTCGGAGATCTGGAGCCGCGGCTGCGTCGAGCCTACGAGAGGGTACGGGCTCGTTGATAGAAAAGCCTTGGGCCCGGTGAGATCTCACCGGGCCCAAGGCTGGACAGCGTCGACTAGCAGCGAACGATGTTGGCCGCCTTGATGCCCTTTGTTGCGTTGCGCGTGTCCACCACAAGGCGAGACTCGCGGACGATCTGCTCGTAGTCGTAGTCGGAGTGATCCGTGACGATGAGAACGCAGTCGTACTGGTCGAGGTTCTCGATGGGAGTCGAACTCATGTTGAGGTTGTAATGACGACCCCGGCCCACCGTGGGATGGTAGGGATCGTTGTAGACGACTTCTGCGCCCTCGGCCCGAAGCAGCTCAATGATCGTCAACGAGGGAGACTCGCGGAGGTCATCGATATCCTTCTTGTAGGACATGCCGAGCATGAGGATGCGTGAGCCATTCACGGCCTTCTTGTGCTGATTGAGCGCCTTCGAAACCTGGGCGGTTACAAACTCCGGCATGGCCTCGTTGACCTCACCGGCCAGTTCGATGAACCGTGTGTTGAAGTCGTATTCCTTTGCCTTCCAGCTGAGATAGAAGGGATCGATCGGAATGCAGTGGCCGCCGAGGCCCGGGCCAGGATAGAACGGGTGAAATCCGAACGGCTTTGTCGAGGCCGCGTCGATCACTTCCCAGATGTCGACTCCCATACGCAGCGACAGGACCTTGAGCTCATTCACCAAGGCGATGTTGACGCAGCGATAGATGTTCTCGAGCAGCTTGGTCATCTCGGCGACACGCGTCGTTGAGACCCGTACCGATCGCGTGAAGATGCCCTCGTAGAGAACAGCGGCGAGCTCTGTGGCTACCGGCTCGTGGCCGCCGACCACTTTTGGGATGTCTCTACGGGCGACGGAGGTGTTGCCGGGATCTTCGCGCTCCGGCGAGAAGGCGACGTAGAACACACCGTGCTCGGCGGGTGCACCCGCTGTTTGGACCTTGAGACCACCCTTGTTGCCCTGTTCAAGGAGGGGAATCAGAACGTCTTCGGTTGTACCGGGATAGGTTGTGCTCTCAAGGACAATGAGCTGACCTTCCTGGATCCATGGAGCGGTGGACTTCGCGGTGTTCTCGATGTAGCTCAGATCCGGTTCGCGATGGCCTGTGAGCGGCGTGGGAACGCACATGATGATCGCGTCCTGGTCTGCCAGTTTCGCGAACTCTGTTGTCGCTCTGAACCCATTTTTACGGGCGTCCTGGATTTCAGTTTCGGGGATGCGGAAGATATAGGACCGGCCTGCCTCGAGCTCGCTCACCTTGCGGGTGTCGATGTCGAATCCCGTCACCTTGAAACCTGCCTCGGCGAGAAGGAGCGACAGTGGTAACCCGACATAGCCGAGGCCGATCACGCCGACCTTTGCGGTACGAGTCGAAAGGCGCTCCAGCCGTTCGGCGGCAATCTGGGGAAGAGTTTCTGTGGTGGTGGTCAACATGTCGGCTATTATTGCACCCTGTCCACGCACGTATCCGGGGAAATTCTGCCACGTTTGTCGTATCGCTCCGCTGAATGATCAAGGGTCCTGCGCCCGTAAAGGGTAAGATTATCGTGACCGGCTCGGGCTCTTAGCGGGGAGGTTTGAAGGGCCTTTGGGCACGAAAGTTGCATTGCTCTGAGGCTCTCGGCTGACGCATAACTTGAGGGCAGCACCGCACGGAAGCAGACGTTCGCCAGTGCGGTTCGATCTGAAATCAATGTGAACTCAGCGTGTAAGTCTTCGGCTGAGAGAGGATGAACAAAGCATGGCAACATATCTGGTCACGGGCATCGCGGGCTTTATCGGCTCAACTATCGCTCACCGGCTCGTGGAGCAGGGGCACAGCGTTCGCGGTATCGACAATCTCTCAACCGGGAAGCTCGAGAATATTGAAGATATTCGAAGATCCGTGGATTTCGAGAAGGCAGACATCCAGGACCTTGCGGCAGTGAGCAGGATGTGCGATGGCGTCGACTACGTGATCCACCAGGCGGCCCTTGCATCGGTTCCTCGATCCGTGAAGGACCCGCTAAGTTCGCATGAGTCGAATGTTAATGGCACGCTGAACGTCCTGCTTGCGGCAAGAGACGCAAAGGTGCGTCGCGTGGTGTATGCGGCCTCATCTTCGGCATACGGAGATCAGCCCACGCAGCCGAAGCACGAAGAGATGAGCCCCCAGCCGCTTTCGCCGTATGCCGTCCAGAAGCTCACTTGCGAGTATTACATCCAGGCATTCTGCAAGGTGTACGGGATGGAGGGCGTCTGCCTGCGGTACTTCAACATCTTCGGCCCCCGGCAGGCGGCTGATTCCCCGTATTCCGGAGTGATCGCGCAGTTCATCTACAAGATGATGGCGGGCGAGACACCGACAATCAACGGCGATGGCTCGACCAGTCGCGATTTCACCTTTGTGGCGAATGCCGTGAATGCTAACCTCCTGGCCTGCCACGCTCCCAAAGAGGTTGCTACCGGGCGCGTGTTCAACGTGGGCACGGGGCACAGTCACACTCTGAACCAGCTGTATGAAACGCTCGCGGAGATACTTGGTTTCAAGGCGAAGCCGATGTATGGTCCGACGCGCACCGGCGATGTCCAGCACTCGCTTGCCAGCATTGATCGCGCGAGTCGGGAGCTCGGGTATACCCCAGAAGCGGACTTCCGATCCGGCCTTGAAAAGACCGTTGCCTGGTATGTGCAAGAGGCAGAGAAGCTCGCCGTGACTACTGCGCGGGCCTGAACGTCATCTGATCGGCGCACTATAAAGAGAACCCCCACTGCCAAGGCGGTGGGGGTTTTCTTTGTGTGCGAGATTTGAGGGTAAGTTTATTGAGCGCCGCGCCGTCGAAGGATCGTCTTCACGGTCTCGAACATGATCAGAAGATCGAGGCCGAGGGACATGTGCTTGATGTAGTAGAGGTCGTACTCGAGCTTTTCCCGAGTCTCGGCGAGAGTGGCGCCGTATCCATACCGCACCTGCGCCCAACCTGTGAGCCCGGGTCGGATCATGTGCCTAAGGTCGAAGTAGGGAATCTGCTCCGCCAGCCAAGGCACAAACTCGGGTCGTTCCGGCCGCGGACCGACGAAGCCCATATCGCCTCGCAGGACGTTCCATAGCTGGGGAACTTCATCGAGCCGCGTCTTCCGCATAAACATGCCGACGCGGGTGACTCGGGGATCGTTCTTGGTCGCCCACTTCGCTCCCGCCGCTTCGGCATCCGTGCGCATCGTACGGAACTTAACAACCTCGAAGGTGCGGCCTCCAAGGCCGACGCGAGTCTGCTTGAAGAAGATCGGACCCGGTGAAGATAGTCGTACAAGCAACATGACGATGGGGAGGAACGGCGCGAAGAGGAGGAGACCGGCTGCCGCTGCGGTTGTCGATACGAGACGACGGGCGATCTGCTGCGAGGGCTTTACGCGAAAGCCCTCGCTATAGATGAAGTTAGACGGGCGAAGGCCGTCGAGCAGAAGTTTTCCGGACAGACGCTCGAGAAGATCGCACGCGTCCTCGATCACCACGCCATCAAAGCGCAGGTTCAGAAGCTCGCGGACGGGAAGAGATCCACGCCTGTCCTGCATCGCAACCACAACACGATCGACCTTAGGCCGGGGACCCCGGAACTGCTCAAGAACAGGGGCGAAGATCTCACGAGTCTCCCGCACATCGCCGGATGCTGGGTCCCAACCGACCACCTCCATCCCAGCATCCCTGCGGGTCTGGAGCATCTGGACGATGGCATGGGCGCGCTCACCTCCGCCAAGAACGTAGACGCGCTCTCGGAAGGCTTTCTGCCCGATGATCCATTCGTAGGCCCCTCGCCAGAGGACAAGTGCTCCCGTGAGGAAGGCAAGGCCGAGGAGAATGACGGAATGCGCGATGTCGGCTTCCGGGAAGAAGTAGGTGATGGCTGAAAGGAAGAATGAGAGAAAGCCGAGGACGAGCAGGAGACGGAAGTAGATCTCCCAACGCTCGGAGATGCGTTGGGGCTCGTACAGATCGAAGTAATAGGAGAACAGGAGGGTAAGTATGGTAAGCGTCAGGATCTTGACGAAGCCATACTCATAGTTCAGAACGAGGTACGTGTCCTGGCCGAGAACCATCCTTGAAGCAAGGAAGAAGGATCCACTGACGATGAGTGTCTCGCACAGGAGAAGCACGATGGTCCGTGTGGGGTAGTAGACGTTGAATAGCCGTATCATGGAGCTCTTCTTTCCGCGGCTTACTCGGCCTTTTGGCGAGCGTCATAACCGTAGTACGTGCCGATCTGTGGCGCACCTTCTGCGGCATTAAGGACGAAGCCGAGGACGTTGGCGCCCTTGAACTCCGCTTGGGCTCGCTGCGCATCCGCGTAATTCGTCATCCCATCACGCGCAATCAGCAGTACGCCGTCGCACGAACGTGCCAGATTGACCGCGTCGGAGACGGGCAGCACGGGAGACGAGTCGACGATGATCCAGTCGAAGTGTGACGATGCGAGCTCCATCAGTTCACCGAAGCGTTGGTGGTTTGACAAGTCGGCCGCGCGGTCGCCGCCATTTCCGCCTGCGATAAAGGTGAGCGAAGACAAGCCGCCGAGCTTCGGACCGGCCGTGGTGCTCATGGCTGCCGAGTCGGCGCGTTGCATGACTTCGAACGCGGTAGATCTCCCAGCCAGGTAATCGGCAAGTCCGGGCTCTGCGTCACAGCCGAGGAGCTGGTGCATGGTGTATCGGCGCATGTCGCCGTCGATCAGGAGCACCTTGGCGTTCTTGTTGCGTGCGAGGCTGATGGCGAGATTTGTTGCTATGAAGCTTTTTCCCTCCTGCGGCATGCCGCTGCTGATCAGGAGCGACCTGATCGGCTTGATCTCCCGGAGCTCGTAGATGCGGGATCGGAGGCTCCTGAACTGCTCGACTGCAGCTCCTCGCTCCAGCAACGCCGGAAGCTGCCGCAGATCCGGCGACCAGGTCTTGGCCGGCACGCTGCTGAGATCAAAGACGGGAGTGGAGGCGAAGCTGGAGTAGGCGTCCGCGACGCTGGCGGGTTGTTCGATGGCTTCGTGGGGAGCGACAGGCGGTTCATAGTCGGCCACAGCGACGGAATCGATCGGATTCGTACGCTTCTGCGGTTCGTTACCACGCTCCGACTCCGCTTTCTGCAAGGCCTCATATATTCGACTCATCGATCACGTCTCCCAATACTTTCCTGCCCGAGTCCGGCCGGGAAGTTCGTTGTGTCGCCTGTTCGTGGCTGTGAGATTGCTCCGCCCATTGCGGCGTTTGAGATAAGGAAGGGCTGTGTTTCGAGCTCGAGCTCGACAGCTACACCTTCGACCATGTTGTTGGTGACCTGTCGGGCCTGCTCAACGTACGCGACGATGAGCGCGTGCTCGCAGACAAGGTTGATCAGACGCGGGATTCCGCGGCTGTAGCGATGCACAAGGTCCAACGCAGTGGGGGAGAAGAGAGGCCATGAGGCTCCGGCGATACGGAGTCGCTCTGCCACGTATGCATGCGTCTGGGCATCTGTAAGGGCCTGGGTTCGACACCAAAGGGAGACTCTCTGGCGAAGCTGTCGAACGCTGGGGTGTCTCAGCTTTTCCTCGAGCTCAGGCTGTCCGGAAAGGACGATCTGGAGCAGCTTCTCGGAGGAGGTTTCGAGGTTGGTCAGGAGTCGGATCTCCTCGAGAAGATCCCAAGAGAGGTTCTGGGCCTCGTCGACGACAACGACACAGGTCTCCTCCATCCGGTACCGCTCAATCAGCCAACGGTTCAGTTGCAGCAGCATGCCGGACTTGGTGCGTGAGGCCGGGATGAGGCCGAAGTCCGTAAGGACGAACTCGAGAAAGTCGATCACATCCAGCCGCGGATTGAAGACGAAGGATGTCGCGACACGCCGGTCTCGAAACGAGCTGAGAGCGCGTCGGAGCAGCGTTGTTTTGCCGGTCCCGACCTCGCCGGTTAGCACGGTGAAGCCTTTGCGAGCAGAGATGCCGTACTCCAGGCAGGCTAAGGCCTCCCGGGTGTGGGGCATCATGTAGAGAAACCGCGGGTCGGGACTGGTGCCGAAGGGGCTGGTTTGAAGTTTGAAGAAGGCGTTATACATGGGAGTTATCCACCCGCATTCAGTACGGGAGTATTCGTAGCCGAACCTTGATTCTTCCGGCCGAAGAGCTTGCGTTTCGGCTTCGGCTGCGCCGTCGAAAGGCCATCAATCAGAGATATGGTGGCAAGGGTAGGGAGCTTCGTAAATGCCCAGATGTCGCGCTCGGACCGCAGTGCTGTGTCCCGGTACTCGATCAAACCCACAATCCCGAGTCCTACCATCAGGCCGAGTACGAGACCTCCCATTGCGAATACCGGGCGCTTGGGGGAGGCCGGGGCGTCCGGGAGGTTGGGTTCATCCATGACACGGAACTGTTCGCCCTGTTGCTGACGCTCGAGGTCATTGGCCATCTTGGCCTGCTGCATATTCTTCAGCAAAGATGCATAACTCTCCTGAGCTGTCTGGTAGTCGCGAGTCAGATTCTTGTATTGCTCCTGCACCATGGGGCTGGACGAGATGCGGTCCTGGTACAACTTGATCTGCGATTGGATCGCCGCTTGATCATGCTTCTTCTGTGCCAAGGAGAGCTCTTCCGCCTTGATCTGTGCGCGCAGCTGAAGGAGGGAAGCGGGTTCATTCCTGGGTGCAGAGGGAGCGGATGCGGCGACAGCAGGCGCCTGCGCCATCTCGTGCCGCACGTCTTCGATCTTTCGCTCCACCGCTTTCACGTCCGGGTAATCCGGGGTATATCGGGCCTTCAGGTCGGCTTCCTGTGCCAGCAGCGATTGGAGCTCCTGCTGCTGCGCCTGAGGAGCGATCCGTTGGGATTCGGGTGTCTGGAAGTCACGAGCTTGTTGCGCCAGAACGGTCTGTCCGTAGCTCAGATCCTGTTGTATGCGCGCAATGGCCTGCGTTGCGGCGTCGAGTTGCGCGGTCAGGGTGGTGAGCATATTCATGTTCGGCTGCTCCTGCCCTGGAAGCTTTCCGACGTACTCTTGCTGGAACTTGGCCATCTTCGCGTCCTGCTCGTCCAGGCTCCGCTTCGCATCGTCGAGTTGCCGCCGTAAGAAGTCGGTGGTGCCTTCGACGGATTGCTCGCGCGATTTGAGGTTTTCGCTCACGAACATGGAGGTAATCTCGCCGCACACGGCTTGTGCGGTACGGGCGTCACTCGCCTTGAAGGTGATGAAGAATCCGGGAACACCGCGCGCTGTCGCAGACTCGATCGGCTTGATTTCGATAGCCTTGCGCATCAGATCCAGCCGATCGTCCATGGTTGCCTTCTGGCCGGCGAAGAGATTGAAGCGAGTGATGATTGGCTCGAGGCGGGAACGGCTGAGGATCTGCTCTCGCATCGAGGCGAGGCGGCCGGTGAGATCCTCTGCAATGACAGGCTTCACGTAGTTGTCAGGGACTTTTTGCTGTTCCACCAATACCAGCGTCTGCGAGATGTACTGCGGATCGACGAGGTAGCTGGCTGCGTACGCCACGATCGGCAGAATAAGGGCCGGTATCGCGATGATCCACCAGCGCTTCTTCAGGATAGAGGTGTAATCAGCAATGCCTAGAGTTCGGTGTCCGAGCATGAAAGCTCCTTAGAGTTGTCCCAGGTGCAGGGACCGGGGGTAGTACGAGATCCCAAACGCAAAGCTCTGCACGAGTCCCCGTAACGCCGTAGGGGAGACCTGTGTCTGGGTATAGTCCTGATGAATAGCCGTGTAGCTGCCGAAGGCGGAGAGAGTTCGGGTGAGGCGTCGCGTGACCTGCGCTCCCGCGTAAACTCCGTTGTAGTTGCCTGCGGAGCTAAGACCCAGGATGGGAGCGTTTACTGGCGTAACGACCTCAGACAAGGCCTGCGTGCGTGAGTACCCTACATTCGCGGAGATTGACCACGCTGTGCCGAACGGTCTCTGCAGGACTCCATTGAGACTGTCCGTGATTGCTCCGGGCTGAACACCGGAACCGCCCGTGATGCCACGCCGATACCCCACTTCAGCGGTATAGATTCGCACCCTGTAGCCCAGGCTTGCGCCCGCCGTATAGGTAAGTCGCGAAGGGATGCCGAGCGCACTGGAACTGCTGATCCACTCGGGTCCCCCGGAGACGCTGGCTGTCATCGCACGCGAAACCTGACGTTGGTAGCTGGCGGTGATGCCGCGTGTCGCGAATGAAGCGCCGCTTCCTAAACTGCTGTACTTGAAGGTGCCGTATGTCACGCCAAGTGATGCAGAGCTCCTTCCGTCGATGCGTCGGTTAACCGAGACATCGGCGAGGATCTGTGTGCTGTCGAGCCCGCCGTTGCCGAGGAAGTCCAAGAGCCCATAGGTAGCTCTGCCGCTCACGGAGGTGAATGCATCCAGCTGCCGCTGCACGGTCCCGGTCACCGCGTTGCTGACGCGGTCATTCTGGATGGAGATGATGTCTTGCGAGGGCTCCGTGCCGCTCTGCACGGGTTCAAGCCCTGTATCGCCGGTTCCAGGGATACCTGAGAGGCCAACAGTCGGCGATTGCGGGAGGTAGCTCACTATGTCAGAGATCCCATAAATCCAGCTACGGGTTACGTAGCTCTGTGAGAGCCCGAGACTCTGGTAGGCGGTGGTCCCGCTGTTCGATTGATTTGCGAGCAGAGCGCCGCCTGAGTAGATCATGCTGAACGGGTGAACCTGGCTCCTCGACGAGTAAGCAAGATCTCCGGACAGGTTAGTTTGCGAGTACAACCCACCGCCGCCGTTATATCCCTTATCGATTACCTCGGAGGCCCGGACGCCATACTGAAGACTCCCGTCCACCGTGGGGAGTTCGAAGCTCTTGTACACGGGTACCGGGGCTGTGGCGGTGGGAGTGGCCTGTCCCCAGCCAAACGAAGACAGACCGAGCACCATGAGGATTGCCTTTGGGAGATCCATTCGAGAGCTCATGGGACCACAATCGTGTCGCCGGGACGAAGCGCGATCTGCTGTTGACGGACATCACCCTTCAGGGCCTGCTTGTAGTTGAAGGGAATCTTCTGCTGAGAGGGACCGGTCCCTCTCAGGATATAGATATGCTTGGGGTTAGCGAATGGCGAGAGGCCCCCGCCGGCGGCGATCGCCTGCAGCGGGGACATGCCAGGCGCGAGAGCAACGGCACCGACATGACCAACCTCTCCTATGAGGTAGATCTTCTGGCTGTTGACGGACATCACCTGCACGGTGACGCTGGGATCTTGAACGAACTTATGCAGCCGCTGTTCGATGTCCGCCCCGAGCTGGGTAGGTGTCAGGCCAGCGGCAGGAACATCGCCCACAAGATTGATCGAGATCATGCCGTCAGGACGAACGGGGAAGCTCCCTGAGAAGTTCGGTTCGCGCCATACGGTGATCTGCAGGGCGTCTTCAGCGCCGATGATGTAATGAGAATTGTCCACACCCGCTGCCTTTGCCCCGGGGGTCGGAACGGAGTTCGCGACGGAGGAAGGAGTTGCCGCGCCTGTGCTTGACTGCGCAGCGGCCCCCTGACTACCGGGGGTACTGGGGGCGTTGGACGCAGGGGCGCTCTGTTGCTGTGAGGGCGCGGTCGTCGTGTCCGGAGTCGCGGTCCCCGGTTGCTGCGCTTGTAAAGAAACGGCAGACGCGGCGAGGATTGCGCAACCGAGCTGAAGCTTGATAGTCATCTGTTACTCCGGCGGCCAACGCAGGCCGGGATTGGTTCGAGGTACCCGAGCGCCATGATAGAACTCCTTTGCACATGGAGTGCAAGAATCATGCCAAACGGATGACGGCGCGAAGGGACAAGGCACGTGCAACACCCGAAACGGGCCATAGAGTCCACTCAGTATAGGCGAGCGAGCCAAGTCTTGCGTTTCCGTTTGTACAACTTAAGTGCGCAAACTGCGGGTAAAAAGTGAAAAGAAATTCCTTCACCGAGGCGTATACTTCGTCTTCGAACGACTGCTGGGAGGCCATTCTGCGAGGTTACGAGATTCTGGCGCTCCAATTGCCTAGGGGTAGGGCGTGAGTCAAAGCACAGCCAAGGTCACAACTGATCAACTTGAATCTGTGGGTTACGGTTCCCCCCATAGACCGGACGGAACTGGCCCTGGCCTGATTCCGCTGGCTGCCCTAAAGGGCAAGCTTGGCCCCCATCGCGCGGCCGCCGCAGCCCTCATCTTTCTACTACTGGGGATCATCTACTTCCGGGTCGCCGGGAAGCTGGTGACGGATTGGTATGAGATCCCGGATTATTCGCACGGGTTCCTGGTTCCGTTTTTCTCAGCTTTCATCCTTTGGGACAAGCGGGAGGCTTTGAAGCAGATACGAGTGCAGCCGAGCTGGGCGGGTGTTCCGCTTGTAGCGCTCGGGATTGTTACGCTCATCTTTGGTGTCTTTGGCGCGGAGCTCTTCCTTTCGAGGTTCTCGTTCGTCCTAATACTGGCTGGCATGATATGGACATTCTTCGGGTTGGCGGTGCTTCGCGAGGTCCGGCTGCCCCTGGCTGTCCTGCTTCTTGCGATACCGTTCCCCGAGATCATCTTCAACCAGATAACCTTTCCGCTCCAACTCTTTGCTTCCCGTGTGGCGAGCGCGATTCTTCCATTGCTGGGCGTTCCAGTCTTTCGCGAGGGCAACGTGATCCAGTTGCCGGTCATGAAGCTTGAGGTCGCTCAGGCTTGCAGCGGGATCCGCTCCCTCATGAGCCTGTTTACCCTGGCCGTTTTCTACGGGTACTTTCTCGAGAAGACGACGGGGCGGCGGTGGTTTCTTGCCCTGGCGAGCATTCCGATCGCCGTTGCTGCGAACGCGCTTCGAATCGTCGGTACCGGCCTTTGCGTTCAGTACTGGGATCCCGCCAAGGGCGAAGGTTTCTTCCATGAGTTCTCCGGTTGGGTGATGTTTGTTATCTCGCTCACTCTTCTGTATTTTCTGCACCGGGCTATGCTTCTCGTCCGCCCGGCACGAAGGCCTGCATGAACAAACTCCGATATTGGGTTGTGGTCTGTCTCCTCGCCGGAACGGGGCTGGTGCTCCACGGGCGGGGCGATGTGGACAGGGTGCCCTCGAGCGAACCAGTAAACGCGATGCCATCTCAGATCGGTCCCTGGATCGGTCATGATGAGCCAATTGACGACCAGGTGCTCCAGATCCTTGGCAAAGGGGACTTCCTGAATCGTGTCTATGAGGCAAAGACCGGGGCGGCCGCAGTGGCACCCGTAGGCCTTTTTATCGGCTACTTTCCGACCCAGCGGACAGGGCAGACGATTCATTCTCCTCAGCACTGCCTTCCTGGTGCAGGGTGGACCTTCGAATCCTCGCGCTATACCAACATGCAGGCTGCTGACGGGAAAGACTTTCGCGTTGGTGAGTACGTCATCGGGAATGGTGAGTCGAGACAGTTCGTCATCTACTGGTACCAGGCTCACGGGCGAAGCGTCGCGAACGAGTATGTTTCCAAGGCTTATCTGATTGCGGATGCGATCCGTATGAACCGCACAGACGGAGCTCTGGTCCGGGTGATTACGCCGATCGCCCCCTCCGAGCCGGTCAGTGCAGCGCGGGATCGTGCCATCGCGTTCGCGAGACAGATGGCGACCCAGCTGCCAAGGATCATCCCAAGTTAATCCCGCCTGAAGGCCCCCACGCAAGCAAGCTTTGGACGAGTTGCAAGAACCTGAAGGGAAGAAGCGCATGAAGAGACTACTGCCTCCACCAAACCATCGAACTGCCGCAGCGTTCGCCTGTATCTTGCTCGTCGGTCTTACCGGCTGCCATCATGACCCGAACGTTCAGAAGCAGAAGTATCTCGAGAGCGGCAAGCGGTACGCCGCCGAGTCCAAGTACAAGGAAGCAGCGATCCAGTTCTCGAATGCGCTGAAGGTAGACCGAAACTTCGCCGAGGCGCATTACCAGCTCGGCACAGCGTACTTGAAGATGGGCTCGGTGATGCCTGCCTACGCAGAGCTGAACCGGGTCGTAGCCCTCCAGCCAGGAAATCTTCAGGCCCGGATCGATCTTGGCAATCTTCTACTTGCAGGCAAGCTCCCGGATCGGGCCCGTGAGCAGGCGAACGCTGTGCTCGCGATCAAGAACGACGATGCTGATGCTTATGCCTTGCTAGCGAACATCGCTGCCGTGAAGGGCGATCGGGCGGATGCCCTGGCGCAGATCCAGCACGCACTCTCAATAGAACCGAACAAGGCGAGTTTTCATACGACTCTGGGCCTCTTGCAAGGATCGGATCCTGGTCAGTCGGGCTCTGCGGAAGAGCAGCTTAGAAAGGCTGTTTCTCTGGATGGCGCGAATGTCACTGCGCACCTGGCGCTTGCCTCGCTGCTTGAGCGGAAAGGCGATAAAGCAGGCGCTTTAGAGCAGCAGAAAGCTGCTGTAGCGGGAGATCCGAAGAACATTTCGGCGCGCGTCAGCCTGGCTCAGATGTATCTCCGCCAAGGAGACAAGACAAACGCAGAGGCTACTCTCCGGCAAGCCACAGAAGATTTGGCTGATACGCCGGGCGGTGGTGAGCTCCTGGAAACGTATTATCTCCGCACTGGGCAGGTCGATCAGGGTGTCTCGGCGTACTCGGAGCTGACCCGTAAGCACCCGAAGAGCACTTCGATCAAGCTGGCATATGCACGCCTGCTGGTAGCGAAGAGAGATCTTCCGGCGGCGAAGTCGACCGTTGCGGACCTGATGAAGACTGACGCCACCGATCCTGGCGTTGCCATGCTCAACGGCATTCTGCTGCTGAATGATGGAAAGGCGAATGAGGCATTTGATGCTTTGCAGAAGGCTGCGAAGAACAGCCCGGAGAACGTTCCTGTGAAGCTTTGGCTCGGACGGGCAGCGATGGGGAAGGGCGATCTCAATGCCGCTCAGCAGAGCTACGCCGAAGCCGAACGGCTCAGCCCGTCCAATCTTGAGGCCGCGGACGGGTTGGCTCAGGTCGCGATGCGGCGGAATGATCCCAAGCTCCTCGGACAGGTCGCTGAAAGAGCGATCGCGATTGCCCCGCAGAGCCCTGTCGGCTATCTGTGGAGAGGGATGTCGGAGGGAGATCTGCAACAGTTGGACAAGGCCGATGCGGACTTCCACCAGGTCATCAAGCTCGATCCGAAGAATTCGCCGGCGTACCTGGAACTGGGCCAGCTTCGAATGGCGCAGAAGAAGTACGGCGAGGCCAAGCCACTCTTCGAGCAGGCACTGACCTTCAACCCGAACTCGGATCATGCGCTTGCAGGGCTGGTGACGCTGGATCTACTCGACAAGCAGCCACAGAAGGCCATCGCTCGTGTGCAGGAGCAGATTACAAAATCGCCGAAGAACGGCCAGATGTACGTTCAGCTGTCCGAGTTGCAATTGCGTAACGGCGACCCGAACGCATCCCTGGATGCTGCGCAAAAGGCGATTCAGGTAAACCCCTCGGACGAGAGTGCTGTGATGGCTTACTCCCGTGCGCAGCTTGCTCATGGAGATGCGAATAAGGCGATCGATGGTTGGCAGCAATGGCTGAAGGCGCATCCCACTGACGCGCGAGCCTACGCGGTTCTGGGAACTCTGGAGCAGGGCACGGGAGCGAAGGACAAGGCCATGGAGTATTACAAGAAAGCCTTGCAGATCGAACCCGACCAGCCCATTGCCGCCAACAACCTCGCTTACCTGATGGTGGAAGGTGGGCAGAATACGGACGTCGCGCTCAACTACGCGCAGTCCGCGCGACGGTCCATGCCGAATTCTCCGAGTACAGCGGATACGCTGGCCTGGGTGTACTACACCAAGGGCACGTATGCTTCGGCGCGCGACCTTCTGGAGGAGGCGGCTAAGACGGCTCCGGATGACGCGGCGATTCAGTACCACCTTGGGATGACCTACAGCAAGATGTCAGACCGTACCAATGCTTTGATCCATCTGAAGAAGGCGGCGACACTTGCGCCCGATTCGGAGCCGGGCAAGGATGCGCAAAAGGCTTTGCAGCAGATGGGCTAGAGCTTTGTCGGGCACTCAGGAGGCCTCCTTGTTCAAGGGGGCCTTTTGCTTTGTTCGACCTGCGATTACGCCCGAGTGGGCAGTAGGATCTATACGAGGTTGGTCGGTGATATCGGTTCTGATTCTGACGCGTAATGAGCAGCGAGATTTGCCAGGCTGCTTGCGCTCGGTAGCCTGGTCGGACGATATCCACGTCTTCGATTCCTTTAGTGATGACGAGACGTTGCGAATAGCGGGGGAGAGTGGGGCTACGGTCCACCAGAGAGTGTTTGATGATTATGCAACTCATCGTAATGCGGCGCTACGCGGTATTCGTTTCAGGCATCCGTGGCTGTTGCTGCTTGATGCAGATGAGCGAGTTACGGCTGAGCTTGCGGGGGAGATGAGGCAGAGGGTGGCGGTGGCGCCGCAAGCGACGGGCGGGTACATGATCCGGCGGCGGGATTTTCTATTCGGGACGTGGTTGAAACACGCACAGATATCCCCTTTTTACCTGCGTCTCGTGCGGCCGGAACAGGCGAAATACTCCCGCGCGATCAATGAGATAGCTGAGGTGACAGGGCATGTGGAGAGCTTGGGGGGGCCGCTCGATCATTTTCCCTTTTCGAAGGGGATCGGGCACTGGGTGCGTAAGCACGATGTGTATTCAACGATGGAGGCGGAGCTGATTTTCCGGCAACAGGGCTTGAATCGGCCTTCTCTGCGCACCGCACTGTTCTCAAAGGAGTTCCTGGTGCGGAGGAAGCACCAGAAGGCCCTTTTTTATCGCCTACCAGGGCGCCCGCTGATCAAGTGGATGTACATGATGTTCGTTCGCGGGGCTTTGCTCGATGGGGGCGCTGGGGTGACCTACGCCACGCTTCAGTCCTTTTACGAGTACTTGATTGTACTCAAGACAAAGGAGTTGAGGCGTGGTGCTGCATGAGGTCTCGAAGGCTGCCGCCTTCGTGGCAGATAAGAAATTGTGGTGCGCAGGTGGAGATGACGCGGTGTTTGCGTGGTGCCCGCGCGGTTGTTAGCGGTGCCTTTCCGAGCGCGAACTTGCGGCTGGAGAGACACGGCGGCAACAAGGCGCTATCTCCCGGCGTGTCTGAATGAATCAAAGCAGTTGGTGGGGATGGTGCGCCCGAGACGATTCGAACGTCTGACCTACAGCTTCGGAGGCTGTTGCTCTATCCAGCTGAGCTACGGGCGCGCGAGTTAAGGTTAGCACGATGAGCTTCAGGGTTGAAGGGGTGCGGTGCAGGATCGAAGTCACGCACCTGGCAGCGGTAACGGGCACGTAGATGGCTATTCTCTACCTCCGTTGGCACCCTTGCGCCCGGGAGGGCTGCGCGCAGATTCGACGCTCCGCGTCGGAGCTAGGGACGTCCAGCAAAAGACATCGCCTGTGTAGTCAAGGAGCAACGATCGGACGCGATAACGGGCCAAGACGCTCGAGATCAAAAGGCTTCTGAGAGAGGGCCGCCTCATCGTGTGTGTTCTGTGCCTTAGATGACGCAAGGCATAAGATGGGCCGATGGAAGAGGTAGCCAATCAGAGTGACGTGCCCGATACACGGCTCGCGGTCTATGGAACTCTGGCACCGGGGAGGATGAATCACCATCAGATTTCGATGCTGCGCGGGAGATGGCAGCGCGGCATAGTTAAGGGGGAGTTGTTCGCATCTGGCTGGGGGGCGGCACTGGGTTTTCCGGGGCTGATCCTAAACCCGCTCGGTTCTCCTGTGGACGTGGACGTCTTGGAGTCGGTAGATCTGCCTCAGCACTGGGCTCGCCTGGACGAGTTCGAGGGGGACGGCTATCGGCGTGTCGTCACAACGGTGACCACCGACCAGGGCGAACGGTGTGCGTGGATTTACGTGCTTGCTCATGAGCGGGACGCCGGCGAGTCGGTTTGAAATAGACAGCGGGCTTGGGCGGTGTGGTCTCTGCGGTGTGGGGTTGGCTCTGCCGCGAGGGCGATTGACAGGTGGGGCGGCGTGGGGGAGCATCGGTGTGTTGTGGTGTTGGGAAAGGCGGGATTATGAGTTTGCGGGTGTTGGCGGTTTTGGTGTTGGCTGGAGGGGTGGCATGGGGGCAGATGGTTCCGGCGGGGGAGCCGGGTGCGCCGAAGCCGGAGATGCAGGCGGATGCGATGCCGGCGGGGAAGAAGCCGCTGCCGAGTCCGCCGGCGAGCGCGGAGGTGATGCTGGACGGCAAGCGGGTGGTGATCCGCTATAACGCGCCGTCGATGCGCGGGCGCAAGATCATGGGTGGGCTGGTGCCGTACGGGCAGGTTTGGCGGACGGGGGCGAATCCGGCGACGACGCTGGTGACGGCGACGAACCTGAAGATCGGGACGCTGTCGGTGCCGGCGGGGACGTATACGATCTACACGCTGCCGGGTGCGGAGACGTGGATGCTGATCGTGAACAAGCAGACGGGGCAGTGGGGTACGGTGTACAACCAGGCGCAGGACCTGGGGCGGACGCCCATGGTCTCGAACCCGCTGGCGAAGGCGCAGGAGCTGATGTCGATCTCGTTTGAGAATACGAAGGGGAAGACGACGGAGCTCCACGTGAAGTGGGAGATGACGGATGTGTATGCGACGGTGACGGCGGAGTAGGGTACCCCTCCCCCTCCCCCCGTACTTTTCGCAAAGTCTTGCTGCGAAAGGCTTAAGCCAAATACGGTCTATGCGGGTCCGCCCCCGATTCGTTTCCGAAGCGCGCGGATGCGAGCATGAGCCTCCGGGCCTGCACAGGCCCCAGAAAACCCCGTTGCTGCCGGGCTGCAGCAGAAACCTGGCTTAGAGGCCACCTATCCAGTTTAGCGGAAGGGTGCGACCTGATGCGCCATCGCCAAGTCATAGTATCCGGGGAGTTTGTACAGCATCGGGGCTTGCGCGCTTGCGCTGTGGACGCCCATACAGGCGGCCTGGCTTGTTTCGCCGTTGTTGTGGGCGGCGACCGCGTTGTGAGCATCGGGACACTGATGAATCAGTGCGGAAGACCGACGCGGCGTAGCAAGGCACGAGAACGCTGATCGTTGCGAATCGAGTCGAGGCGCGGATCGGCAGCCAGATCGAAGACGGTTCTGCCGCAGTAGTTATCCAGATCGCGGTTGAACCAGCGAAGCGCCTCCGGCAGATCGCCGAGCCGGACATAGCTCATCGCGACTGGGTTCATGTGACAGCTGTCCATGGATCGAGGGAGCAAGAACTTCACCCGAGCCTGCTGGTAGCCTTTCCATCCCCCGGTCTCGAAGGCGGTGCGAAACGACTGGATGTTCTGAGGAGAGGCCTCCGACGCGATGTCTCTCATATCGGCTGCAAAGGCATCGCTGTACCGGCCCTGCATCTCGTAGACGCCGGAGTACCAGCCTTCCACCAGTTCGAACTGATCGGGAGCGATCTCCGCCGCGCGTTTGAGAGCGACGAGCGACTCGTCGTAGCGGCGGGCGTAAAAGAGCATCGAGCCCAGGAGGCGATTGGCCCAGAACGAGAACGGGTCAAGCACGACGGCGCGCTGCATGGCACTTACTGCTTCCCCTGGCCTTCCGACGGAGGTGA
Source organism: uncultured Acidobacteriaceae bacterium (assembly GCA_963850375.1). GTDB lineage: Bacteria > Acidobacteriota > Terriglobia > Terriglobales > Acidobacteriaceae > Edaphobacter. The sequence continues at coordinate 1,333,037 of CAWKKV010000002.1, forward strand.
GATAGATCGCGAACCAGGTTTCGGCGTCGGAGCTGCTGGGACTGAGTTCGATGCCCCTGCGGAGGTTCTGTTCCGCAGCGTTCCAGTCCCACAGGTAGACGACATCGATGGCGCCCAGGGCCGTGTGTGCCTCACCGCTCGATGGGTCAAGCTGAATGGCCCGTTTTGCGGCGTCAACGGCGGCGGGCATGATTTCAGCAGCTTGTTTTCCGTCGGCTAGCACCTGAGTTACCAGTGCTTCCGCGAGCCCCGCATTTGCGGCCGCGTAGCCAGGTTCGAGAGCGATGGCTTTGCGAAAGTAGGAGGCTGCAAGGGTGCCGTCCCGTCGCTGGATGAAGTACAGGCCTCGCAGGTAGGCGTCGTACGCAGCGGGATCGATATGCTTTGCGGCGGTGAGTTCAGCCTGCGCATGCGGGGTCAGAACGGCGCTGGTCTCCGCCGCGATCTCGCGAGCAACGCTGTCCTGCAGCGACAGGATGTCGCCAAGGGGACCCTCGAAAGTTTGAGCCCAGAGGTGCTTGTCAGTTCGGGTATCGACGAGCTGGGCGGTGATGCGGACGCGGTCGCCGGAACGTACGACGGAGCCTTCGACGATGGCATCGACATCCAGTTCGCGCGCCAGCCGGGCCAGTGGCTTGTGAGCGCCTTTGTCCTGCATGACGGAGGTCCGCGAGACCACTCGCAAGCCTGGGAGCCGCGCCAACTCGGTGATGAGCTCATCGGTCATTCCGTCGGCGAAGTAGTCTTCACGCGACCCAGGCGACAGGTCGTCCAACGGGAGCACCGCCAGAGAGCGGATAGAGGCCTGTGGAGGCAAGCGACGGTGCCTGAGCCAGAGACAGCCGGCCGTGACCAGAGCCAGGCCTACGGCCAGCAGCAGCCATCGTGATATCGAGGGCCTGGTGCTGGGTGGAGACGCAGACGTGACCTGCGGTTGTGGGCCCGCGGTCGATGCCTGTCCGATCGTGGCGGCGGATGGGAGTACCTGAACGCCGGTCTGCCCGGGCAAGGTGGTGGCCGGCAGGGGTGCTTCCAGCGTTTCCGTCTCGACGGCAGCGATGAAGCGGTAGCCGAGCGTTGGCACGGTTTCGATGAACCGAGGCTCCCGGGCGTCGTCGCCCAGAACTTTGCGTAGCTGGCCTATGGAGCGGTTGAGCACATGGTCGGTGACGAAGGTGTCGCCCCAGACGGCACCCAGCAGTTCTCGCCGCTCGATCAGCCGACCCGGGTGCTGCACCAGAAACATGAGCACATTGAGCGCTTTGGGCTCGATCGAAAGCGGTTTTCCGTCCTGCATGAGTCGAAAGCTCTGTTCATCGATCAGCAGGTCACCAAACCGGTATTGATGGGCCAAAGAGCGACCTCAGGATTCCATTCGGAAAACATCTGCGGACCGTGAGTACCGCGTGCGGGTCGGGCTCCTATGTTCCTCCTCACCATGAGGAACTTTATGAACTGCACACAGATGGCGGGGAGCGCCGCCGGGGTCGCCCTATTCTATTGCACCCTTGTCGGGGTTTGCCAGAGCGTTGCTGTGCCGCAAAAGCCGACTGTGCGGTCACCCGTGGAGGTGGCTGCATCCTCCGCAACACCTGGCTCGAGTGCGAGCGTGGGAACCTCCATCAAGTTCATCGCGACGGGAGCAAAGGCGGACGGCCTCACTCCGAAGAGCTGCCAGGAGGTCCTGGCGGTTCTGCTGCCGACGATCCAGGCGTACCCGCATCCGAACGGATGGACCTGGTTTGTTGCGTGTGATGAGGACGCGTGGGCCCGGATCCAGCGGCAGCAGGGGAACCAGGTTGGCAGCGGGATCCTGGCGATCACGAACCGACCGGCACACGCGACCATCCTCCGGGGCTCGGCTATGCTGCATGCGTACAGCGAGGATCCTCGAGCGCAACCCGAGCATATTGTGGCTCACGAGCTCTGCCATATCTATCTTCAGAGCAGTGATGAATCAAAGGTCGACGATCTGGCTACGCGATGGATGAAGGAACGTAAGGCGAAGCGTCTCGCCACCCTGAGTCCTTAGACTGAGGTTTCTATGAGGTCCGGCTTGCCCGGCACTTTTCGTCCCAGGCCCCAAAAGACGTGACGCGGAGGAGGGTACCCTCCTCCCTCTGTACTTCTGGCAAAGTACCGAATTCTGATAGTTCAGGCTGGCGATAGATCCATCGATACGTGACCCATCCCACTATTCAGGTATCGCGCGCGCGATCTCAGCCGGTTCCTCCAGCGCCAGTTCCTTGATCCTGATGGACGCGATCTTTGCTGATTGCCCGTTGGAGAACGTTGCGACGATGAACTCACCATCCAGTACGTCCACCTGGATCAAGCGGGCGTCCTCCAGCCGTACATTTTCGCTTCCCTCGTTTGGGATCATGTGTTGCTCCAGTGGCTGTTAGATGCGGAAGCCTCTCAGGAGGGGCCTTCGGGAGAGCCATTGGACGGGTACTGCTCCTCGTAACCCTAGGGCTCGGTGCCCATGAGGTCGACGTAGCGTGGGACGTCCGTACCGCTGATGACGAGGTTGGTGTGTGGGTAGCCGTTGAGGACGGGGGCGAAGCTGATGTCAACCGTGCAGGTGGCGCCGACTGCGAGCGACGCGGGGCAGTGGTTCACCATGGTGAAGTCTGTCGGGTAGCCGGTGACTGGGTCGATGGAGAAGGTAAGCATCAGGACCGTGCTGCCGGAGTTGATGAAGGTGACGGTCTGGGGTGGGGATACGGTGTTCAGAGCCTGGACGGGAAAGACCAGGTTCTGCGGGTCGAAGTCGACGAAGGCGTCTGGCGCGACCTCTCCGATGGCCTGGATGTTTCCGCTGGTGAGGCCGACCGTGTCGGTTGCGACGACGTAGACGTTGGCAGTTGTGCTGCCGGTCGCGGCGGTGGGGGCGTAGGCGATGCTAAGCGTGCAGGGGGTGGCGGCGCAGAAGGTGGGGCCCGTGAAGATGAAGGGTTGGGGGCCACCGCTGTTGATGGGGATGATGGAGGCCTGGATGGGATGGTTTTGGAAGGCGTTGACGGTGATGGTCTGAGAGGCGCTGACGGTGCCGACGGGGACGCCGGAGAACAGGAGGGTGTGAGGCGAGGTGAGGACGGGGACGGGGGTGGTGGCGGTGCCGGTGAGGGTCAGGGTGCGGGTAACGGCGCCCGTGCTGTCGGTGTAGGTGAGGGTGGCTGAGCGGGCTCCGGCTGCTGTGGGTGTGAAGGTGATTGATGGGGAGCAGCCGGAGGCGCAGGAGGGCGCGGTGACGGTGAACTCGGCGGCGTTGGGGCCGGAGATGACGGGCTCGTTGAGGGCGAGCGGGGATACGGTGCCGGTATTGCGGATGGCGAAGGAGTTGGACGCCGGGGTGCCGATTGGGGTGCTGCCGAGGTTGAAGGTAGCGATAGGCGCCGCGTAAATCGGGAAGATGTAGATCTGGGAGAAGTCGAAGTCGACGCCGGCGGGGTCGCCCGTGCCGGTGAGGGTGAACCGGCCTACGCCCGCGATATTGACGTAGGCGGTGCTGGTGGTGAGCGCGGTCGGCTTGTAGTAGAGGGTGAGATCGCAGTGTTCCTCGAAGCGATTTTCGTAGTTGCAGGTGGATGCGAGGACGGAGGAGTTCGCGTCGAAGGAGAAATCGGCCGCGTTTGGTCCGGTGATGGTGAGGTTGAACGTCCCATAGACGCCCGGGCCGCCGATTTCGAGGAACTGGGTGCCGGTGGCGCCGATGGCCCAGTGCCCGAAGTCGACGAGAGGTGGGAAGCTGGCACCGGCGTTTCCGGAGAAGTTGAGGCTGGCGGTTTGTGGACCGCCTGCGGCGTCGTCGACGACGGTGAGTGTCGCGGACGCGGCGGTGAGGGGTCCCGGGACTGAGACGTCGATGGAGCAGGAGGAGGCGGCGGGCAGAGACGATCCGCAGTCGTTGGTTTGCGTGTACGCGGTGCTGGAGAGGTTGATTGCGTTGATGGAGAGCGGGCTGGATCCGGAGTTGGTGAGGGTGAGGGTTTGCGGGATGCCGAGTTGGGTGAAGGTGAGGGTTGCGGGAGTGAGCGAGACGGGGCCGGCGGAACCGGGGACGCCGATGCCTGCGAGGGCGATCGCGATACTGGGATTGGCGGAGGTGTTGGTGAGGACGAGGTAGGCGTCGCGGGCTCCCGAGGCGGAGGGCGTAAAGGAGATCTGAAAGGTGCAGGTGGCGTTTGCGGGAATCGTGATGGCGCAGTCTGAGCCGGGCTGGGGTACGAGGGCGAAGTCGGAGGCGCTGACGCCGGTGATTGAGGCGGAGGTGATGTTAACTGCGGCCGAGGTGCCGTTGGTGACGGTGACGGTTTGCGTGGGCTGGGTGAAGCCGAGGGTGGCCGAGGTGAAGGTGAGAGCGGAGGGCGAGACGACAAAGGCGGAGCCGGCGAGGAGGCGGAGGGCGAGGTCGGGCGGGACGATGGGCTGCGTGGGCTGGAACGGCGAGACGGGCGGGATCAGGTTATAGAGGGCGGCGGTGTTGAGCGTGGGGTTATTGGCGAGATCCAGAAGTGCGGCGACGGCGTTGGTGGAGGCGGGGGCACCGGGAGGGAGGGTGAGCGCGAAGAAGGTGCCGCAGATGGAGGTATCGCCGGAGACGCCGCCGGGGGAGTTGATGCAGGCGGCGAGGAGGTCGGCGATGGTGTTGATTTGAGCGATGGGAACGGCGTAGTTGGGCGGGAGATTGAGGCCGGGGGTTTCGCCGGTGGAGGTGTTAGCGAAGTACCCGGCATACGTGAAGGCGGAAGCCAGGGCGGGGGCGTCCGAGGAGCCGGAGCCGATGGCGGAGAGGGACGACATGAAGGGGGCGAGAGCGTAGACGGCGGCGACGGTGGTGATCTCGTTGATGTTGAGGAAGGTGGACGCGGAGAGCGAGCCGCAGGGGCCGATGGCCGCCATAAGAGCGATCTGGGGATTGGTGATGCCCGGGGCGGGACTGCCACCGGTGCCGGCGATGTAGACGGGTGCGGTGGCCGAGGGGCACGTGTACAGGCCGGTGATGTTGAAGTCGCCGTTGGCGTCGGAGAGGACGGAGCTGGTGAGGAGCGGCGTGGCGGCCGAGCCATCGCCCGAGGTGCCGACGGTGTAGAGCTGAAGCGAGACTCCGGAGATGGGCTGCTGGCCGCCGTGAATGGAGCCGGAGATGCCCTTAGCGGCGGCACCGGAGGTGGAGCGAAGAGGGGAGTTGGTGGAGCACCCGGCAAGGAAGAGAACGGCCGCGGTAGCAAGGCAGAAGAGGCGGGTAACGCCGGAAGGGAGCATGGTGAGCCCTCGGAGATGTTTCGCTGCGCACCTTGGAGATTTGGGGCTTCAGGGTGGCGCCAGCATACACCTGGGGCTTGAGGTTGGGACGTGCTTTGCCGCGAGTGACTACAACTTGTGTGGGAGTGTCGCCGTGCTCTCCTGGCGGGGGAGCAGGAGAGCTGTCGGGAGTTTTCGGCGTCGAGCTACCACTCTTTTGCGGGCGTGTCGGGAGTTAGGGCGGGTTTGCCGTTGCCGTTGGCGGTGGGAGTGGGAGTGGTGGTTGCGGCTGTTATGGGTTTCCAGCGGAGGATGGGTTTCCTTGCGGCGGTGGTTTCGTCGAGGCGCTGGAGGCGGGTGGTGTGGGGGGCGGTGCGGACGAGCTCGGGATTTTCTTCGGCCTCGCGGGCGATCTGCTTGAGGGAGTCGACGAGAAGGTCGAGCTCTTCGCGGGACTCGGACTCGGTGGGCTCGATCATCATGGCGCCGGGGACGATGAGGGGGAAGCTGGTGGTGTAGGCGTGAAAGCCGTAGTCGATCATGCGCTTGCCCATGTCGCCGGTCTTGACTCCATTTTTGGCCTGGAGCTTGTCGGAGAAGACGACCTCGTGGAGGGTAGGGGTCTTGAATGGGAGGTCGAAGGTGTCCTGCAGCTTGGCGCGGAGATAGTTGGCGTTGAGGACGGCGTCCTCGGTGGTCTGGCGGAGACCGTCGGGGCCGTTGGCGAGGATGTAGGCGAGGGCGCGGACGAACATGCCGAAGTTGCCGTAGAACATCCGGACGCGGCCGACGGTCTGCGGGCGGTTGTAGTCGAGGGTGAGGGTGCCGTCGGGGCGGGTGGCGAGGACGGGCGAGGGGAGGAAGGGTTCCAGGATTTTCTTGCAGGCGACGGGGCCGGAGCCCGGGCCGCCTCCGCCGTGGGGGGTGGAGAAGGTCTTGTGGAGGTTGAGGTGCATAACGTCGACGCCGAAGTCGCCGGGGCGGGTTTTGCCGACCAGGGCGTTCATGTTGGCTCCGTCCATGTAGAGGAGGGCGCCCTTGGCGTGGAGGATGTCGGCGATGGTGTGGATCTGGGACTCGAAGACGCCGATGGTGGAGGGGTTGGTGAGCATGAGGGCGGCGGTGTCTTCGTCGACGAGACGGGCGAGCTCTTCGACGTCGACCATGCCCTCCTTGTTGGACTTGAGATTGGCGACCTGGTAGCCGCAGACGGCCGCGGTTGCGGGATTGGTACCGTGGGCGGAGTCGGGGATGATGATTTTTTTGCGGGGATTGCCCTGCGACTGGTGATAGGCGCGGGCGAGGAGGATGCCGGTGAACTCACCGTGGGCGCCGGCGGCGGGCTGGAGGGTGATGGTGTCCATGCCGGTGATCTCGACGAGGGCGTCGGAGAGGATGCGCATGATCTGGAGGACGCCCTGCGAGAGGGACTCGGGCTGATAGGGGTGGGCTTCGGCGATGCCTTCGAGGCGGGAGACGAGCTCGTTGACGCGGCCGTTGTACTTCATGGTGCAGGAGCCGAGGGGATACATGCCGAGGTCGATGGCGTAGTTCCAGGTGGAGAGGCGGGTGAAGTGGCGGAGGATCTCGATCTCGGAGAGCTCGGGCATGACGCCGAGGTCTTTGCGGACGGTGTCGCCGAGGAGCTCCTGGGCGTTGATGGCGGGGACGTCGAGCTCGGCGAGGCGGTAGCCTTTTTTGCCGGGGGAGGATTTCTCGAAGATGAGGTCTTCGTTCTGGCTGGTGTGGGTGGTGGCTTTTTTGGGGGTGCCGATGAATCTGGTGTCGGGTGTGGCGCTGGTTGCTTCGGTATCCAAGACGGGCTGAGCCATATTTGCTCCTAGAGGTGTTACGAAACTTGTTGACGCGGTGCGAGCGGCTGAGGTGCGGCGGGCGAGACGCAGGTCTTTCGACTCCGCTGCGCTTTGCTGAGGATGACAGCCGGGACGAAGCTCGGGGTGGCGACGTTGGAAGAGGAAGAGCGCATCAGAACTCCTCGGTGTCGGCGGGTGAGCCGGTGTTCGGAGAAGGCTCCGGCCTGGGGGGCGGTGAGGTCTTCTTCGCGGAGAGAGAGGGCGATGACGACGCCGTTGGCGAGCTTGAGGGTGAGGGAGTCGCCTTCTTCGAAGAGGGCTTCTTCGACCTGTTCGCCGATCTGGGCGCAGAGGCCGTTGCGGTATTCGGGTTCGCCGTGGGCGAGGGAGAAGTCGGGGAGGAGGAGCGAGGGCCACTCGTAGAAGGTGAGGAGGGGCTCGTCGAAGCGGAGCTGGAGGTAGTCGAGGACGAACTCGACGGCGGTGAGCTCTTTGCCTTCGATGGCGGCGATGTCCATGGCTTCCTCCTTTCTTCGGTGGCTGGTCAGGCTAGAAGCAGATCCTCCGCCTGCGGCGAAGGATGACAACAAAGGCGGGTGCTAACGTTGGAGCGCTTCGGCGGGGATGGAGGCGGTCAGGGCTTCGGCGGCGGATTCGATTTGTTTGCGGGTGGTTTGTTCGGTGGCGCACCAGAGGCTGGCGTTGGGGCCCAGTTCGGGGTACCAGCGGTTGAGGGGGAGGCCTCCGATGATCTTGTGGTCGAGGAGGGCGGTGTTGATCTCCGTGGCGTCATGGCCGAGGTCGAGGACGAACTCGTGGAAGCGGGGGGCGCCGTTGAAGAGGGCGCGGACGGGCGTGGGTTCGTTTGCGGTGGCTTCGACGAGGGAGTCGAGGGCGAACTTTGCCTTGGCGAGGTTTTGTTCGGCGAGCTCACGGAGGCCTTGTTTGCCGTAGATGGTGAGGTAGACGGTGACCATGAGGGCGACGAGGGCCTGGTTGGTGCAGATGTTGGAGGTCGCCTTTTCGCGGCGGATGTGCTGCTCGCGGGTGGAGAGGGTGAGGACGAAGCCACGCTTGCCGGAGATGTCCCTGGTTTCGCCGACGAGGCGGCCGGGCATCTGGCGGAGGAACTTTTCCTTGCAGGCGATGACGCCGCAGTAGGGGCCGCCGTAGGAGAGGGCGACGCCGAAGGACTGGGCTTCGAGCGAGACGATGTCGGCCTCGGCGGGGGGGCGGACGATGCCGAGCGAGAGTGCTTCGGCGATCGAGACGATAAGGAGCGCGCCCTTTGCGTGGGCGATGGCGGCGATGGCTTCCACATCCTCGATCGTCCCGAAGAAGTTGGGCGACTGGATGAGGACGCAGGCGGTGTCGGAGGTGATGGCCTGGTCAAGGGCCTGGAGGTCGACGCGGCCGGTGTTGAGGAAGGGGACCTCGGTGGCGGGGATCCCCTGGTGCTGGGCGTAGGTGTGGATGACCTCGCGGTACTCGGGATGGACGGTGCGGGCGATGACGGCGGCGTTGCGGCCGGTGACGCGGACGGCCATCATGATGGCTTCGGCGGCACCGGTGGAGCCGTCGTACATGGAGGCGTTGGCGATCTCCATGCCGGTGAGCTCGCAGATCATGGTCTGGAACTCGAACATGGCCTGGAGGGTGCCTTGCGCGATCTCGGGCTGGTAGGGGGTGTAGGAGGTGAGGAACTCGCCGCGCTGGACGATGGCGTCGATGAGGACGGGCTTGTAGTGGCGGTAGACGCCGGCGCCGAGAAAGGAGGTGTAGCCGGTGGCGTTTTGCGCGGCGAGATCGCGGAAGCGGTCGATGATCTCGGATTCCCCGTGCTGTCGGGGGACGCAGAGATCGCGCTGAAGCTGGAACTCGGCGGGGATGGTGGAGAAGAGGTCGTCGATGGAGTTGACGCCGATGTCGGCGAGCATGTCGACGCGATCTTGCGGGGACTTCGGCAGGTAGCGCATTGGTTTTAGTGTCCGGTCTCTTCGGCGATGAACTTGTCGTAATCCGATGCGGAGAGGAGCGATTCGGACTCAAGGGCGTCCGTGAGCTCAACCTTTAGCATCCAGGTGTTGTTGGCATCGGAGTTGATTTTTTCGGGGGCCGCGGTGAGCTCCTCGTTGACCTCGGTGACGGTGCCCGAGACGGGAGCGTAGAGGTCGGAGACGGCCTTGACGGATTCGACGGAGCCGAAGGTGGTTCCGGCCTGGATCTGGGCGCCGACCCTGGGGAGATCGACGAAGACGATGTCGCCGAGGGAGTTCTGGGCGTAGTCGGTGATGCCGATGGTGCCGACGGTGTCGCTGATCTCGAGCCACTCGTGCTCTTTGGTGTACTTGTAGTTTGCTGGGTAGGGCATGTGAGGTGGGGTCTCCCGTAGAAATTGTAGAGGATGCCGGGGTTGAAGACGAGACGGAGGCGGAGGGACTGTGGTTTCGCCCTGTTTGGTTCCATGAGAGCGAAAGGGAAGACGGGTGTGAAGGTCTCGTGTGCGGGGCCGGAGGTTTTGGGGAGGTCAGACGTCGAGACGATTCGCTGCGGCGACCCGGGCGTACCAGAGGGCGGAGTTTTTGGGTGTGCGTTTCTGGCTGCGGTAGTCGACGTAGGTGAGGCCGTAGCGCTCGGAGTATCCGTCGGCCCATTCGAAGTTATCGAGGAGGCTCCAGGCGTGAAAGGAGCGGACGCGTGCGCCGTCGTGGATAGCGCGGGCGAGCTCGGCGAGTTCGTCGTGGAAGAAGCGGATGCGGCGGTCGTCGGGGACGTGGCCTCCGGCTCCATCGTAGGGTGTGTCGAGATAGCTGCAGCCGCTTTCGGTGATCTCGATGACGGGGTGGTTGTACTCGCGCGAGATGCGGGTGACGAGGTCGTAGATGCCGCGAGGAAAGATCTCGAGGCCGGCGTCGGTGAGGGGCCCATCGGTGGGCATGGTGGCGCTGAACTGCGTGTAAGGGTCGCGGCCGCCGGCGGTGTCTTCGATCTCGGTGCCGAAGGTGCCTCCGTTGCCGGGGTGCGCGGCGGAGGAGGCGTCCGAGACGAGGCGGCGGGTGTAGTAGTGGAAGCCGACCCAGTCGAGCGGGGCTTTCATGATGCGGTCGTCGCCGGGCTTGTAGCCCATGGCCTCGTAGGGGATGTCGCCGGCGAAGGCTTTGGGGTATTTGCCGGTCATGGTGGCTTCGAGAAAGAAGACGTTGTTCATCGCGTGGTAGCGATCGGCGGCGGCGCGGTCCTGGGCGGAGTTGGTCTTGGGGTAGGCGGGCGCCATGCCGTAGGCACTGCCGACGGTGGCTTTCGGGGAGGCGGCGCGGATGGAGCGGGCGGCCTCACCCTGGGCGAGTGAGACGGTGTGCGCGGCTTTGAGGAAGTCGGTGTAGACGGAGCGGCCGGGCGGGAAGACGCCGACGCCGTAGCCGAGAAAGGTGAAGGACCAGGGCATGTTGAAGGGGGCCCAGACGGTGATGCGGTCGCCGAGGTGCTTGGCGAGGATGCCGGCGTAGTCGGCGAAGTAGCCGGCGAGATCGCGGTTGGGCCAGCCGCCGCGGTCTTCGAGGGCCTGGGGGAGATCCCAGTGGTAGATGGTGCAGAAGGGGCGGATGCCGGCCTCGAGGATGGCGTCGACGAGGCGGGAGTAGTGGTCGAGGCCCCTGGGGTTGGGCTGGCCGGTGCCGGTGGGCTGGATGCGTGGCCAGGCGACCGAGAAGCGATAGCTCTTCCCGTTGAGCTGCTTCATCATGGCGATGTCCTGCCGGTAGAGGTGGTACTGATCGCAGGCGACGTCGCCGGTGGCCTGCCCCTTGATCTTGCCGGTGGTGTGGGCGAAGCGGTCCCAGATGGACTCGCCCTTGCCGTCTTCGTTCCATGCGCCTTCGACCTGGTAGGAGGCGGTGGCCATGCCCCAGAGGAAGTCCGGAGGGAACTGAGTTGCGGGCGGGGTTTGCGCCGGCGCGCGGGGCGAGAGGAGAGCGTTGCCGGCGGCGGCGGCGAGAGAGGTTGTGACGAACTGACGACGGTCCATGTGCCGATGCCTCGCGCAGGAGGATCTTACCCTGCGAGGTGGTGAGGCGCTGGTTGGGGAGGGAGGTGGGACTGGTAGGTCTTTGGTGGGCCTGGCGAATATTGAGATTCTTCGATTCGTTCAGAACGACGGGCGCGTTGGGGTTCCAGGGATGGGCCCGGGGCTATGAATTGGGTGTGGGTTTCCTGGGGCGTTTGTAGAAGGGGGTGGGGACGACTTTTGCTCGGACGAGCTGGCCTCGGATCTCGACGGCCAGCTCGGTGTCGGGGGTGGCGTGGGCGGTGGGGACGTAGGCGAGGGCGATGTTCTTTTTGAGGAACGGGGCGGGGGAGCCGGAGGTGATCTCGCCGATGCGTTGTCCGTCAAGGGTGGTGACGGGGTATCCGTCGCGGCCGATGCCGCGTTCGATCATCTCGAGGCCGACGAGTTTCCGTGTGGGGCCGGCGACGTTTTGGACGTCGAGGAGGGCTTCGCGACCGACGAATGAGGGTTTGTCGAGCTTGGCGTAGCGGCCGAGGTTGGCTTCAAAGACGTTGATCGTGTCGGAGATCTCGTGTCCGTAGAGGGCCATGGCGGCTTCGAGGCGGAGGGTGTTGCGGGCGCCGAGGCCGCAGGGGAGGATGCCGAAGTCTTTGCCGGCCTCGAGGATTTCGTTCCAGACGCGCTGGCTGGTGGGTTCGTCGGAGGGGATGTAGATCTCGAAGCCGTCTTCGCCGGTGTAGCCGGTGCGGGCGATCATGACGTTGTGGAGGCCGCAGACTTGTCCCCAGGTGAACCAGTAGTTCCTGATGGCGGAGAGGTCGACGGGGGTGAGCTTCTGGAGGGTCTCCTCGGCGCGGGGGCCCTGGATGGCGAGCTGGGTGTAGTAGTCGGAGAAGTCGTTGATGTGGGCAGAGGGCATGTGGCCTATCGTCTGGCGGACCCATTTGACATCCTTCTCGCGGGTGCCGGCGTTGATGACGATGAGGTAGTCGTTTTCGCCTAGCTTGTGGACGATGACGTCGTCGACAAAGGTGCCCTGGGGGGTGAGCATGGCGGAGTACTGGGCCTGTCCGACGGCGAGGCGGGAGGCGTCGTTCATGCAGAGCTGGTTGACGGCGGCGAGGGAGCCGGGACCGCGGAGCTGGATGTCGCCCATGTGCGAGACGTCGAAGAGGCCGACGGCGGTGCGAACGGCCATGTGTTCGGCGATGAGGCCGGAGTATTCGACGGGCATGTCCCAGCCGCCGAAGTCGACCATCTTGGCCTTGTGGGCGCGATGGGTGGCGTTGAGGGCGGTTTTGCGGAGGGCGGTGGGGCTTTCAGCGGTCTGGGCCATGGAGAGGCTCCTTTTGGGGCGGTGGCGCGTTATCTGGGCGGCAGGCTGGCAGTGAGCTGCTCGACGCGGGCTTTGAGTGCCTGGTAGGCGGCGTCGGTGGGCTCGCCCTGAAATTGTGCGCGGATGAGGCCTTTGCTGTCGACCAGGAGGACGTAGGCATCGTCGGGACGGTTGTAGTGGACGAGGGATCGCCAGCGGGGCTCGTCGGAGGTGAGGGGAGCGAAGTGCGGCTGGGAGCGGGCGGAGACTTCGGACTTGATGGAGTGGAGGACGGCGGGGCGGAGGAGCTTGGGGATGGAGGCGAGCACCGGCATCTCGAAGTAGAGGACGCTGGGCGAGTAGAAGTAATCGGTGGGGAGGCGGCGGCCCCATTGGGTGGCCTGGGCGCGGGCTCCCTTGCTGAAGCCGAGGACGAGGATGGCGACCTTGCCTTCGAGCATGGCGGGGAGGTCGACGCGATCGCCGGAGAAGCTGAGGACGTGGACGTCGGGGATGTGTGGCGCCGGGGGGTCGGGTGCGAGAGCGTGGAGGCTGGGCAGGAGCGTGAGGAGGGCGAGAGCGGCGGCCGGGAGGCTGGGAGCTCGGAGACGGGAGAAGAGAGAGGTCAAGGGCGGCGTCCCCGGCGATTTGCGCGCAAGAAGCTGGTGAGGCAGAAGTAGCTGAAGAGGGCGGTGATGGCGAGGGCGAGCAGGAGGTGGGAGTGGGCTTCGGGATTGGCGGTCGAGGGGTGGATGGCGGCGCGGAGCTTCCAGGCGGCGACGCCTGCGGAGAGGGCGAAGAGGCCAAAGAAGACGCCGGTGAGCTCAAGCCAAAGGACGCCGGAGAGTTTGGCGACGGGACCCCAGACGGCTTCGCCGAAGCGGCGGCTGCCACGGGCGATACCGGCGGAGGTGGAGCGGACCCCGTCGACGGTGCGTGCGGCGCGTGCGGTTACGTTCGAGGCGGGGGCTGGGCGGGTGCCCGCGGAGTTGGCGGTGGGGGCTGTGCGTGGGGTGGAGGCAGGGGCGGATGAGGGAGGTTTAGAGGTGCGAGTGGAGCTGGATGGATTGGGGGCTGCGGCAGCGTCGGCCGCGGTGACAAGGGTGCGGGCCGCGGTCTTGGCAGCGAGTCGAGCTCCGATGCCGAGGGCTCGGCCGAAACGCACGGAATCCATAGGGGAAGTGTAGCGGGTTGTGAGTGGACGCAAAAGTGGCAGTGAAGTGGGGGACGCCTCCGGTGTGCGCTGCATCCAAGTTGGTTCGGGCGGTTGTAAGGCTGCTCGCACGGAGGCAAGGGCGTGAAGAGTTTTCTTTGGCTGGTAGGCGGTGTATGTGCGGCGGCCGCGGGGTTTCTGGTGTGGGGATCGAAGCGACGGGAGCCGGTGGAGGAGTTGGCGCACAAGCTCGAAGAGGCGTGGGCGGATCACCACACAGTGGTATAGGGGATGGGTCTCCGGGGGTACGCATACGGATTGCGGCCCATGAGCGGCGAGCGTATTCTTAAGTAAGCTTGCAATGCGCGCAATGCCGTTCCTGGCTGCGATCGCCGGGAATACCCGATGCGTGTCGACATGTCTGTTTCCACAGAGGGCAGCCGGAGGTGGCATTGAACCAGCAGGTAAAGAAGCTCATCCAGAAGTTAGGCGAGGCGATCCACGAGTCTGTAGCGGAGTCGGAGGATATCGCGGGCGTGGTGAAGAACATCCGCGAGCAGGGATTTGACGTGCTGCTGATGCTGGAGGCGACGATCGGCCTGAACGAGGTTGAGGCCGAGGAGAGTGAGTCGACGGAGATGGCGGACGAGCAGGTTGAAGGTCCGTTCACGAACAACGACGTCACGTTTCTGAAGTCGCTGCGGATCAGCGTGAGTGAAGAGAAGCCGACCGAGTAGGGCCGCTGCCTGAGAGGCGTGCGCCAGACGATGATGGAAATCAGTAGCAGAGGAGCGCGCGTGTCCCCCGGGGCACGCGCCTTTTTCTTGCTGCCGTGGATGCGTTTTCCTGCATCCGATGCACGTGCCTCCTCACTCGATGGGGCGGTGAGGTATGGTGTTAGCGCAGCCGAATGAGGTAGATGGATATGCGAAATACGCTGGGTGTGCTTCTTGCTGGTGGTGCTGGTGAGCGACTTTTCCCGTTGACGCGGGATCGTGCGAAGCCGGCTGTTCCGTTTGCCGGGCAGTACCGGATTATCGACATCACGCTGTCGAACTGCATCAACTCGGACCTGCGGCATGTGTACATCCTGACGCAGTACAAGGCGCTGAGCCTGAACCGGCATATCCGCGAGGGGTGGGGCTCGGTGGTGGCGAGTGAGCTGGGCGAGTTTATCGAGATCCTGCCGCCGATGCAGCGGGTGAGCAAGAGCTGGTACACGGGGACGGCGGACGCGGTGTATCAGAACATTTACTCGATTGGGGCGGAAGAGCCGAAGTATGTGCTGATCCTGTCGGGCGACCACATTTACAAGATGAACTATGCGCTGATGATGCAGCAGCACTGCGACTCGGGTGCGGACGTGACGCTGGCGACGCTGCCGATCAAGCCGGAGGAGGTGTCGGCGTTTGGCGTGGTGGACGTGGCGAAGAACGGCGAGGTGCTGGGATTTCTGGAGAAGCCGAAGGAGACGAACCTCCGGTCGCCGTGGAACCCGGAGATGGTGGATGCGTCGATGGGCATTTACCTGTTCAACACGGATGTGCTGCTGCCGGAGCTGATCAAGGACGCGGAGGACCCGAACTCGAAGCATGACTTCGGGCATAACATCCTGCCGAACCTGCTGGGGCGGTTCAAGGTGAATGCGTACAACTTCGTGGACGAGAACCGCAAGGGTGCGCTCTACTGGCGCGACGTGGGGACGCTGGAGGCGTACTACGAGGCGAACATGGATGTGGCCACGGTGTCGCCGACGTTCAACCTGTATGACAAGAGCTGGCCGATGCGGACGCGGCCCTACCAGTATCCGCCGGCGAAGTTTGTGTTTGGGGAGCCGGGAAGGACGGGCATGGCGATCAATTCGATCATCTCGTCGGGATCGATCGTTTCGGGCGCGGTGGTGCGGTCAAGTGTGCTGTCGCACGATGTGCGCGTGAACTCGTATGCGGACGTGGACTCGAGCGTGATCTTTTCGCACGTGAATGTAGGGCGGCACTGCCGGATCCGGCACGCGATTATTGATCGCGACGTCCATATCCCGGACGGGACGGTGATCGGCTACGACCCGAACGAGGATAAGAAGAACTACTTTGTGTCGAGTAGTGGGCTGACGGTGGTGACGCGGGATTACTCGGTGTATGAGAACCCGGTGTCTCCGGAGTTTATGCAGAATACGTTTTAGATCGGGTGATTGTGCGGGCAAAGAAGAGGCTGGGAGCGGTTGCTCTCAGCCTTCTGCTTTTGTATTGCGTCTGGCGCTTCGGGTTTGCTCGGTAACGGGAGCGGAAGGTGGGGGCGAGAAGCGGATCCTCCGCCTTTGGCGAAGGATGACAACCAGAGAAACGAAGGACGGCAAGGGCGGAGGATGAGAACAGAGGAACGGGCGACGGCGAAGGCGTGAGCTTCCTTAGCGTTTGCCGAAGCGGTAGACGACGCCTCCGGAGACGGCGACGAACTCGCGGTATTCGGTGCCGAAGTGCTCGATGATGAGGTCGGGCTGGAGGCGGATGGCGATGTTGCGGGTGTAGTTGAAGTCGACGCTGGCGCCGAAGGCTCCCATGGGCTTGGTGCGGTTGGTGTAGAGGCCGATCTGGGTGGGGGTGAGGGGCGGGGCGACGCCGTGGTACTGGGAGGTGGCGGAGTCGAATTTGCCGGAGGCGACGCCGACGAGCGCGTGGTAGTCGATGGCGGCGTAGCGACCCTTGGGGCCGCGGTACTGGACGCCGACGAGGCCGATGTTTTCAAAGACGGCGACGCGGTTGTAGATGGGGTTGGCGAAGACGGGGGTGGTGCCGCCCTGGAAGCGGTAGTCGCCGGCGACGCCGAGGTGATCGGTGAGCCAGTAGGTGGCGAGGCCTTCGGCTCCGGCGAGGTTCATGCGTTTGGGGAGGTTCTGGCCGGCCTGTCCGTTCATGAAGTTGATGCCGCCGTAGACCTCATACTTGTTGTCGTAGGTGGCGTAGCGGGCGGGGCCGATCTTGCTTTGCGCGGAGGCGGTGAGGGCGGAGCAGAAGCCGAGGAGCGCCAAGAGCGCAAAGAGGGAGCAACGGGACCGGAGGTGGGAGATCCGGACCTGTGCCGGTGCAAACGTCATGATCAAAGTAGCGTCATCCTTCCCGGCTGGCGGCGACCAAGGGGCCGCGACACCGCCGTTCTCTTTCAAAGATATAACGTCCGGGAGGCATCTGGCCTGTGCCGGGGCGCGTATGACAAGAGTGCAGGCCGCTGTGCGACAATGATGGGACCGCGAGAGGGCCCTCAAAAGTGGGCGCCTGGCGGAGAGCAGGGAGATACAGTATGGGTGAACTTTTTACACCGACGCATCTGATCGTTCTGGCCGTAGTCGTGCTGGTGCTGTTTGGCGGCAAGAAGCTGCCGGAGCTCGGCAAGGGGCTGGGCGAAGGGCTTCGCGGATTCAAGGACGGCATGAAGGGTGTGACCGAGGATGTGACGAAGCCGGGAGAGACGGCGCACACGGTGACCCCGAAGGCAGAAGAGACGATCGTCAAGTAGGAGCTTCGCGGCTGCCGGGATGAGCGAACGGCCGCGCTGACGCTGACGAGGTGGCGGACGTGTATCGACTGCGGAGAGGCGAGGCTGCATCTCTCTTAGGATGAAGATCGATTCGCCTTACCTGGTACGTCCCGGTCACGCAAGCAAGCTGTCACATCAGAAGACGGACGAGAGCGGTGGGTTCAAGTCCGAGGAGGCGGTGGCGCCGGTGCTGGTGAAGCATCGCGAGCGCCTTTCCAAGCTGCAGGAGGTCCTGTACGCGGGGCAGCAGAAGGCTGTGCTGATTGTGCTGCAGGGGATGGATACGGCGGGCAAGGACGGCACGATTCGGCATATCTTTTCGGGGATCAATCCCCAGGGGTGCGCGGTGGCGGCGTTCAAGGTGCCGACGCCGCTTGAGGCGCGGCATGACTTCCTGTGGAGGGTGCATGCGGCAGTGCCGCCGCGGGGGATGATCGGGATCTTCAACCGGTCGCACTATGAGGATGTGCTGGCGCCGCGGGTGCATGGTGCGATCTCGAAGAAGACGGCGCGGGAGCGGATGGAACAGATCAATTCGTTTGAGGAGATGCTGTTTGAGAACGGCGTGGTGATCCTGAAGTTCTTTCTCCACATCTCGCGCGAGGAGCAGCGGAAGCGCCTCAAGGAGCGGATGGACGACGAGGACAAGCACTGGAAGCTGTCGGAGGCGGACTTCCATGAGCGGAAGTTCTGGAAGGAGTACATGGGGGCGTACGAGGATCTGCTGGAGCGCACGAGTGAGCGACATGCTCCCTGGTTTGTGATTCCGGCGGATCACAAGTGGTACCGGAACCTGGCGATCTCGGAGGTGCTGGTGAAGGCGCTGGGTGGGTTGGATTTGAAGTATCCGGAGCCTACGGTGGAGGTGGGGAAGTTGAAGCTTTAGGAGTCTGCCGAGGGGCGTTGCGGCCGATGAACAGCAGATCCTTCGCCTTTGGCGAAGTATGACAACTTCGAGACGGCCTGCGAGATCTGGTTTAGAGGGTGATGAGAACTACGGCGGCGGCGGCGGTGAGCATGCCGAGGGACTGGCGGCGGGTGGGCCGCTCGTGAAACATCCAGGCGGCGAGCAGGATGGTGGAGGCGGGGTAGAGGGAGGCGAGGACGGAGGCGACGTCGAGGCGGCCCATGCGGGTGGAGGCCATGAAGAGGAGGTTGGCGCCGGTGTCGAGGAGGGCGGGTCCCATGGCCCAGAGGACGGCTTTGCGGGGGAGGTAGGCGCTGGGTGGCGTGGAGGCAGGCGTGCGTGGGCGGCGCAGGGTGGCGAGCACGAGGAGCGCGGCGCTTGTGGAGCTGCCGAGGCGGACGGCGGCCATCGGCCAGAGGAGGCCACCGCGGCCGGCCATCTTCATGGAGGTGAAGTAGAGGCCGAAGCCGACGCCGGCGGCGATGGCGAGGAGCATGGCTCGGCGGCTGGCGGGCGGGGTGACGGCGGGATTGGAGGCGGCGGGATTCGGAGAGCGGCCTGGGGCTCGGCGGAGGGACCGGCCGCGATGAGCCAGATGGCGAGGGCGGCGACGAGGAAGCCTAGGAGGGGGAGGAGGCCGGGGAGGCCTTCGGTGGCGAAGGAGACGGCTGCGGGGATGGCGGCGGCAAGGAGGCCGCTGAGTGCGGCGGCGGCTCCCATGGCACCGCTTGAGAGCGCGACGTAGAAGGCGCCGAGGGAGAGTGCGGCGAGGAGGCCGGCGACGAGTCCCCAGGCTATGAAGTTGTGCGAGGGGAGGGGGCCGCCGTGGAGGACGGCCAAGAGAAGGAGGATGGCGAAGCTGACGGTGTGGCTGATGAGGATGACGCGGAAGGCGGAGCGGAGGGAGCCGCCGGCGGATTTGACGGCGACGCCGCCGGAGAAGTCTCCGCCGCCCCAGATGATGGCGGCGGCGAGCGCGAGGGCGGCGTTGCCCCGAAAGAGCAGGTGCATGGGGTGAGGCAGGGTTTACTGAGCCGCGCGAACGGTTGGCCGGACGTCGTTTGCGGAGGGCCAGTAGCCATCCTTGGCGATGACGGTGAGACCGGGACGGAGGACGCGGATGTCGAGCTTGCGGTACTTGCCGTCGATAAAGGGCTCGTGGGTGGTGTAGCCGACGGTGTACTGGGTGCGGACCTCTTCGGTGATGCGGCCGAAGCTCTGCTCGATGCCCTTCTGGCGGAACTCAGGATCGATTTGACCGCCGGTGGCCTGCGCGTAGACGGGGAGGATGTTGTCGCGCATCTGGAGCGGCAGGTGGATGCGGTCGAGGAAGCCGGTGCCGGGGATCTGCGGGGTGTCGTGGATGAGGGTGGCGTAGACGGCGATCTTGTTCTGGTTGAGGTACTTGATGACGTCTTTCTGCTTGGCGGTGGAGCCGTACTCCTTGCCATCGGAGATGACGTAGACGATGCGGCGGCGATCGCGGCCGGACTTATCCTTGCCGGTGCGGGCGGTGGCCTTGGCGGCTTCGAGGATGGCGTCGTTGAGGGTGTGGACGTCGCGGGGCACGTTGATGGTGTTGCTCATGCTGGTGCCGTGGCGCGAGTTGGTGTTGGGGTCGATGTACTGCTGGGCGCCCGCGTTGACGTTGATGTTCTGGCCGAGCGGGCCGGAGGGATCGTAGTAGAGGGGCTCGCGGCCGGCGCCCTTGGACTGCTCGAGGACGGCGGAGAGCCGTGGGCTCTGGGCGGCGGTGAAGTCGGTGCGGAGCTGCGGGCCGTTGTTGTAGGTGAAGACGGCGACCTCGTCGTAGGGGGAGAAGGCACCCTGGAGGGCGGCGAGCGAGTTGTTGATCTTCTTCATCGTGTCAAAGGTGACGGACTGGTCGATGACGAGGGCGACGGAGAGGGGGAAGGGGTCGACGGTGAAGAGGTCCATCTTCTGCCGGAGGCCGTTTTCGTAGACGCGGACGTCGCGCCAGGTGAGGCCGGGGACGAGGCGTCCCTTGCTGTCCTTGACGGTGAAGGGGACCTGGACGAAGTTGGTCTGGGTGCGGACGGTGAAGACGCCGGGACCCTCCCCGGTGGCCGGGAGTTCGGGCGCGGGGCCGTCGTCGGGGTGGGTCTGGCCCACCACGGGGCTGGGCGAGGAGGGGAGCGAGGTGCCGGGCGCGGCCTGGTCGGGGGCGATGTCGGGGTTGGCCGTTTCGGGGGTTGCGCCTTTGCCGGGAGCGACGCCCTGGGTGGGGAGCGATGTCTGTGGGCGGGGCGCGTCGGGGATCGCCTGTTGCTGCTGTGGGCCGTCCGGGAGCGCGGGCTGCTGTGCCTGACCCAGCATGAACAATCCCAGAGCGCCTACGAAAACACTGTGCCTTACCAAGAGAGACCCCCGCTAACGTACCGTTCTGTCGGCCAGATTTTGCCGCAAGTGTCAGTTTACCAGCGCGCTCCGAGCGAGACTTTGACCGGAAGCGCGCGGGCAACTGCTTCTGCGATGTTGGACGCGCGGCCGTGGGCAGATGTTGCGCCGGGCGGGGTTGGGCGGGAATGTAGCTGACCTCTGGGGCGGGAGCTCCGTCTAACGAACCATGCGTTTGCGTCTCCTGCTGCCTATCCTTTGCCTTGCGTCATCTTCCGCCCTGTTTCCCAACCGTGCCGTAGCGCAGGAGGCGCCGACACCCGGGGGACCGCCGCCGGCGAGTGATGCACCATCGCAAGAGGTCCAGGGAATGGATACGGAGACGTTGAAGGTGAACGTGAACCTGGTGAACGTGTACTTTTCGGTGCGCGACAAGAACGGGTTTATCACCAACCTCCACAAGGACGACTGCGCGGTGGTGGAGGACAAGGAACCGCAGAAGATCAAGAACTTTACGCAGGAGAAGAACCTCCCGCTGACGATCGGGATCCTGCTGGACACGAGCGGATCGCAGATGAATGTGCTGCCGCTCGAGCAGCAGTCCGGCGTGACGTTTCTGCGCAATGTGCTGACGCCCAAGGACGAGGCGTTTTTGATCTCGTTCGACATCAACGTGGATCTCCGGGCGGATTACACGAACTCGCCGCAGGAGATCCAGCGGGCGATCGAAAAGGTGACGATCAACACGGGGGCGGGGACGGGTTCGGTGACCGGTAATGGAAACCCCAGGGGAACGCTGCTGTACGACGCGGTGTACCTGGCGGCGCATGACAAGCTGCGGCAGGAGGCAGGGCGAAAGATCCTGGTGATGCTGACGGATGGCGGCGACCAGGGATCGCAGGAGACGCTGAAGACGGCGGTGGAGGCGGCGCAGAAGGCGAACGCGATTGTGTACGTGATCCTGATCGCGGACCGTGGATTTTATGGCGGGCTGCAGCTGGGGTACTCGGGTGACCGGGACATGGAGAAGCTGGCCAGCGACACGGGCGGCCGGGTGATCAACGTGGGGAACAACGGGAAGCGGCTGGAGGAGGCGTTTCAGCAGATCCAGGACGAGCTCCGGACGCAGTACCTGCTGAGCTATACGCCGAGCAATGCGAAGTCGGACGGGAGCTATCGGAAGCTCGATGTTTCGTGCGGCAAGGGGCTGAAGGTTCAGGCGCGCAAGGGCTACTACGCGCTGGCGGATGCGGCGGGTAGTGAGTAACTGTATGGTCCCGGGGAGTGCGGGCCGGCCGGCGACGCCGTGATGCCTACCAGGTGAAGCCTCCGGAGGGCGGCGGCCAGGAGCTGAGGAGCTGCCGGAGCAGAACGATGCGGCCAAAGTGATAGGCGTTATGAGCGCTGAGGCTTTCGAGCTGCTCACGCAGGCTCATGGTGCGGGTGGGGACGCCGGGAGGCGATGGGCAGCGGATGGGCTGATCGAGACGACCGGAGTCGCGGGTAAGCTCTGCTGCCTCCGTCAGGGTATTGAAGAAGCGACGGCAAAGGTCGGGCCAAGGCTCCTGGGCTGTCTGTGTGGCGTCAGGAAAACCGCCGGAGGCATGGGTGGGAATCGGCGTCTCGATGCCGCGGGCCCAGTCGAGCGAGATCTGCTGCCAGAAGGCGATATGCCACAGCTCGGCGTAGATGGTATGGGGCGCACCAGGAAGCTGACGGTGGGCGAGATCGCCGGGAAGAGAATCGAGGATGTGGCTGGGTGGGGCTGCGGCGCTATCTGCAGTGAGCGCGCGCTCGAGTTCATTCATGAGGGTGATGGTAGCGGAAGGCGAGCCGGCCGAATGGTCGTCCGTCCCCGGAAAGTTCTTGCGTCAATCGAGAAGTGAGTCGATGAAGGAGTTTGAGTCGAAGGGGAGGATGTCTTCCATCTTTTCTCCGACGCCGGCGTAGACGACGGGGAGCTTGAGCTCGGTGGCGATGGCGAGGACGATGCCGCCCTTGGCGGTGCCGTCGAGCTTGGTGAGGACGATGCCGGTGACGCGGGCGGCCTCCGTGAAGAGGCGGGCCTGTTGGAGCCCGTTCTGGCCGGTGGTGGCGTCCATGACGAGGAGGGTCTGGTGGGGTGCGCCGGGGACGAGTTTCTCGGCGGTGCGGCGCATCTTGTCGAGCTCCTTCATGAGGTCGGTCTTGGTGTGGAGGCGGCCGGCGGTGTCGACGATGAGGGTGTGGATGCCGCGCGCCTTGGCGGCGGTGCAGGCGTCGTAGAGGGCGGCGGAGGGGTCTCCGCCCTGGCGGGTCTTGATGATGTCGACGCCGGAGCGTGCGGCCCAGACCTCGAGCTGCTCGATGGCAGCGGCGCGAAAGGTGTCAGCGGCGCAGAGCAGCGTGGAGTGCCCCCGGGAGGTATAGAGGGCGGCGAGCTTGCCAGAGGTGGTGGTCTTGCCGGTGCCGTTGACGCCGACCATCATGACGACCTCGGGCGGCGTTGGTGGGTGAGTGACGGGGCGGGCGACGCCGTCGAGGATCTGCTTGAGCTCCTGCTTTAGGAGTTGTTTGAGCTCGGCGCCGCCGGAGATGCCGGTGCGGTAGGCGCGCTGGCGAAGGTTTTCGAGCACGATGGCGGTGGTGGCGGTGCCGATGTCGGAGGCGAGGAGGACGGGCTCGAGATCGGCGATGGTGGACTCGTCGACCTCGCGGGTGAGGGCGACGACGGAGGCGATGGATTCGGAGAAGGTTTCGCGCGTGCGGGTGACCGCCTGCTTCATGCGGTCGAGAAAGGAGCGGCGTGCGGGTTCTTCGGCGGGGGTGTCGGGGGCTGCGGGGGTTTCGCGCTGGCCGAAGCCGAAGAGGCCGGAGCGCCGAGGCGGCTCGGGGGTGGCTTCGGGAGTGGGCTGGGTTTCGGGTTCGGGGAGCGTTTCGGTGGGCTTGTCGCGCTTGCCGAAGAGGTTGAAGGCCATGTCTCCAGTTTAGTCGGAGTGGGTGGTTTGGGCGGGGCGGGGGATTAGGATGTCCGTACGTGAGGTGAGCGATGGCGGCTTCTGTTGCGGTGCCCTTGAGTGAGTATCTCCAGACGACGTACCGGCCGGATCGCGACTGGATTGATGGCGAGTTGAAGGAGCGGAATATGGGAGAGCAGCCACACGCTGCGGTGCAGGGCTTTCTGACTTTTCTCTTTCGAGGCCACGCGAAGGAGTGGGGCATCCGTGCTTTTCCGGAACAGCGTGTGCAGACGTCCAGCGGACATTACCGTGTCGCCGACCTTTGCGTTGTGCAGCGAGGGATCGGAGAAGAGCCGATCGTGCGCACCGCTCCGCTGCTTTGTGTCGAGATCCTTTCGCGCGATGACAGGATGAGTGAGATCCAGGAGCGAGTGGACGACTACATTTTGATGGGTGTGCGTGTGGTGTGGGTCATCGATCCGCGGAGGCGAAAGGCGTATTTTTCCCAGGCTGAAGGAGCTCTTTTGCCGGAACTGAAGCAGCTGCGAGTGCCCCAGACAGAGATTCAAGTCGAGGTGGACGCTATCTTTGCAGAGTTGGATGACCTCCAACAAAACGGATAGAAGTGGTGGCCAAGGCTGCCTACCGAATCGCATCGAATGGAGTGTGGGTTTGCGGCTGGTGAGGTTGCGATGCGATTGGCGGGTTGGTGGGTGCTGGCTCTGATGAGCTTGTCGGTGGGTGGGGATGCGCAGGTGAGGGCCGCCGCGAAACTGCTGGTGCTGGCGAAGAAGGATGAGCGGCTGGCGATTGTGGATCCGGCGACGCTGAAGGTGATGGCGACCGTGCCGGTGGGTGGGAATCCGCACGAGGTGATTGCTTCCCCGGATGGGCGGACGGCCTGGGTTTCGAACTACGGGAACGGATCGCTGAACACAATTACGGTGGTCGATGTTGCGGGCGCGAAGGTGGAGAAGACGATTGAGCTGGGACCGATTCGTGGGCCGCATGGGTTCTCGTTTGCGGACGGCAAGGTGTGGTTTACGGCGGAGCGCGAGAAGCTGATCGGGCGGATTGATCCGGTGACGGAGTCGGTGGACTGGCTGCTGGGCACGGGGCAGACGGGGACGCACATGCTGTGGGTGGCACCGGATGCGAGTGAGATTGTGACGGTGAATGTGGGCTCGGGGACGATGAACCTGTTCACGCGCAAGGAGGTGGGTCGGCTGCAGAGTGCGGGCGGACCACCGTCGAAGGCGGGATCGACGACGACCCTGGGGCCGGGCGGGCCGGTATCGCCCGACTGGGACGAGGCGATCGTGACGGTGGGCGGGCTGCCGGAGGGGTTTGATGTGATCCCGGATGCGAACGGGCACGCCGAGACGATCTGGGCGGCGAATGCGAAGGAGGGGACGATCTCGGTAATCGACTTCGCGACGAAGCGAGTAACGGAGACGATCGACGCCCGAGTGCCGACGGCGAATCGGCTGAGGTTTACGCCGGATCACAGGCTGGCGCTGGTGTCGCGTGAAAAGTCGGGAGAGCTTACGGTGCTGGACGTCCCGAGCCGCAAGGTGGCGAAGCGGTTGATGGTCGGGACTGGAGCGGCGGGTGTGCTGGTGGAGCCGGGCGGAAGGCGGGCGTATGTGTCGTGCTCGCCTGACAACAAGGTGGTGGTGGTGGATCTCGGGACGATGTCGGTGGTGGGAACGATTGAGCCCGGGCGGGAGCCGGACGGTCTCGCGTGGGCGGCGGGTAGCAGGGAGTAGCGGGCGGGAGCTACTCGTCGCGACCGGGGCGTGACATGAGGTCGCGTATGGCTTCGCGCGGTGGCTTGTTGCTGTGGAGGATGGCGTTCATCTGCTCGGTGATGGGCATTTCTACGCCGTAGCGCGAGGCGAGCTGGAGCGCGGCGCCGGTGGAGCGGATGCCTTCGGCGACCTTGCCGTGCATGCCGGCGAGGATGTCGGGGAGCTGGCGGCCGCGGCCGAGCTCGATGCCGACGGAGCGGTTGCGGGAGAGGGAGCCGGTGCAGGTGAGGACGAGATCGCCGAGGCCGGCGAGACCGGAGAGAGTTTGCCGGTGTCCGCCGCAGGCGATGGCGAGCCGGGTGATCTCGGCGACGCCGCGGGTGATGACCGCGGCGCAGGAGTTGTGGCCGAGGTTGAGGCCCTGAACGACCCCGGTGGCGAGGGCGATGACGTTTTTGAGCGCGCCGCCGAGCTCGACACCGGGGACATCGTCGTTGGTGTAGATGCGGAGGGTGGGGGAGGAGAAGTCGCGCTGGATGATGTGTGCGAGGGAAGGATAGGCGGCGGCGACGACGACGGCTGTGGGAATGCCGGCGGCGACCTCCTGTGCGAAGGATGGGCCGCTCAGGACCGCACAGCGGTTGGAGGTGACGGCGGCGATGACCTGGGACATGCGCAGGTTGGTGGATTCCTCGAGGCCCTTGGAGGCGCTGAGGATGATCTGGTCGCGGGTGAGCAGCGGGGCGATGTGGGCGATGACGCGGCGGAGATGTTGGGACGGCGTGACGCAGAGGAGGATGTCGGCTTCGAAGATGGCGGCGGGGAGGTCGGAGGTAACGTCGATGCCGGCGGGGAGGGTAAAGCCGGGGAGATAGGGGAGGTTTTCGCCGAGGTCGTTGAGCTGCTCGGCGAGCGGCGCGGAGTGGGACCAGAGGATGATCTCGTGGCCGCCGCGGCGGGCGAGCGAGATGGCGAGCGCGGTTCCCCAGGCGCCGGCGCCAAGGACGGCGATGCGACTCAAGCAGGGACCTTTCTGGCGCCGAAGCGGCTCTCGGTACCGGAGAGGAGACGGCGGATGTTGGCGTGGTGCTTGACGACGACGAGCAGCGGGATGAAGAGGAAGGCGAGGAGAACGAGGGGAGTGCGGGACGTAAGGAAGATGGCGGCGAAGAGAGGGATGGAGAGCGCGGAGAGGATGCTGCCGAGCGAGACGTAACGCGTGAGGAAGAAGGCGGCGATGAAGACGAGGAGGGCACCGCCCACGGTGCGTGGGGAGAGGACAAGAAAGACGCCGAGCGCGGTGGCGACGCCTTTGCCGCCGCGAAAGGCGAGCCAGACAGGGAAGACGTGGCCGAGGATGGCGGCGATGGCGGCGGCGGACGCGAGATCGAATGCGGCCGAGCGGTCGAGGCCAAAGCGATGGGCGATGGCGAAGGCGACGAGGACGGCGACGACGCCCTTGAGGCAATCGAGCAGAAGGGTGGCGATGCCGAGGCCTTTGGCGCCGGAGCGTGCGACGTTGGTTGCGCCGATGTTGCCGCTGCCGATCGAGCGGATGTCCTGTTTGCGGAAGACGCGAACGAGGAGATATCCGAAGGGGATCGAGCCCAGAAGATAGGCGATCACAATGGTGGGGAGCCAGGCACTCATAGAAAGCAGAGATGAGTTTAGCAAGCGATGTGGGGAAGCGCTTGCCGGTGAGTGCCGGACGCCGGTTCGCGCTAGGCGGACACTTTGCTGGCGGGCGCTTCCCTGGGCTTTGAGGCGCGCGCGGTGGTGATGACGATGACACTGAGCAGGATGAACAGGGACCCCAGCACGGTGCGCAGGTCGATGCTTTCGCCGCCGAGAAAGTATCCGAGGAGTACCGCGACGATGGGGTTGACGTACGCGTAGGTGCCTACGCGTGTGGGCGACTGGTGGTGGATGAGCCAGAGGTAGGCGGTGAAGCCGATGATGGATCCGGCGACGATGAGGTAGAGGAGCGAGATCCAGGCTCCGCGAGAGACTGCCTGCGGGTGGAAGCGGGCGAGCTCGCCACGCGCGGCTGCGGCGATCGCGAGCATGATGCCACCCGCGAGCATCTGTGCGCCGGAGCTGAGGACCTTGGATGAGGGAAGCGGGAGCTTGCGGGTGAGGACGGAGGCGACCGACCAGCTGATGGCGCCGATGGTGAGGGCGACGGCTCCGGCCCGATCGACGGCTGCTCCGCCCAGATGCAGGCTGTGGCTCATAAGAACGGCGACGCCGAGGACGCCGATGATCAGCGCCATGGCAAGGCGGAGGGTGAGCTTCTGGGTGCGAAGCAGGAGGATCTCGGAGATGGCCATGAACGCGGGGATGGTGGCCACCATGACGGCGGCGATGCCTGAGGGGACGCGCTGCTCGGCCCAGAAGAGGAGGCCGTAGTCGACGACGAAGATGAGAAAGGCGAGGAGGAGGATGGAGGGCCACTCCGAGCGGGTGGGGGAAGGCTCGGAGCGCGCGAGGGTCCAGCCGTAGAGGACGATGCCGGCGACCGTGAAGCGCATGGAGGCGAACAGGAGGGGCGGGACATCGTGAACGCCGATGCGGATGGCGAGAAAGGTCGATCCCCAGACGATGTAGATGAGGGAAAAGGCGAGAATTGTCTTCCAGGCCGCGGGCTTTGCTGGAGGAGGCATACGGGAGTTGTATCAGGCGTACTGCGCCAGGGGTGAGGAGTGCGGATCAGAGCAGTTTGCGGCGGATCATCTCGAGCGCGTGCTGGCTTGCCCAGAGGCGGACGCGGTCACGGTCGCCGGGGATGTTGAACTCCCGGCAATCGGTTCCGGACTCGGTGGCGAGACCGATGTAGACGAGGCCGACGGGCTTCTTTTCGTCGGGACCGGGAGGGCCTCCGCCGGGGCCGGCGAGGCCGGTGATGGAGATGCCGAAGGAGGCGCCGGTGCGTTCGCGGATGCCCACGGCGAGGGCGCAAGCGACCTCCTGGCTGACGGAGCCGGCGGAGTCGATGAGCTCCTTGGGAACTCCGGCGAACTCGGTCTTGAGCTCGGTGGTGTAGACGACCGCCCCGCCGAGAAAGGTGCTGGAGCTGTTGGGGACGGCGGTGAGGCGCTGCGAGAGGAGGCCGCCGGTGCAGCTTTCGGCGACAGCGAGCGAGAGGTGACGCATGCCGAGCATGAGGTGGACGATCTCGGGGAGCGACTCTCCGTGCGCGGAGAAGATGTCGTCGCCCATCTCGAGCTGGATGCGATCGGCGAGCTCGTCGACGCGGGCCTGAGCCTCGGCGAGCGAGGGTTTGGCGGAGACGAAGTGGAGCTGGATCTCGCCGGAGCCGGCGAGGATGGTGGTCTCGACGTCGGTGTACTGGTTGTAGAGGGGTGCGGTGCGGGCGTCGACCTGCGACTCCGGGATGAGGGCCATGCGGAGGAGGCGGCGGGCGATGTGGCTGGGCGGAAGCTTTGTGGCGAGGCGGGGACGGGCTTCTTCGGCGAAGACGATCTTGAGTTCGGAGGGTGGACCGGGGAGGAGGATGGCGATGCGCGGCTTGCCGTCGACGGTGGCTTCGAGGAGCTGCCCGGCGGCGCTGCCGGTCCGATTGGGCAGAATGGTGGCGCCTGCGAGGACGTCGGCCTGCTTGAGGTTGTTGAGAGGCATGTCGATGCCGCGATCGGCGAAGCGCTGGCGGAGTCCGGCGAGGATGTTGTCATCGCGATGGAGCGAGAGGCCGGAGGCTTCGGCGAGGGCTTCGCGGGTGAGGTCGTCTTCTGTCGGGCCGAGGCCGCCCGAGAAGATGATGATGTCGGCGCGGGAGAGGGCGATGCGGGCGGCGGAGGTGAGGTGCTCGAGCGAATCGCCGACGATGGTTTTGAAGGCGACGGAGACGCCGAGGTTGTTGAGTTGTTCGGTGAGGTAGAGGGAGTTGGTGTCCTGCCGGTGCGGGGTGAGCATCTCGGAGCCGACGGCGATGATTTCAGCGATCATAGGATTTGGATGCGTCCGGTACCCCTCCCCCCGGGGTACTTCTCGCAAAGTCTTCAAGCGATGCGGGTTAGGTTCGGAGTACAGCGCGGAAGTACGGGTGTCTCTGCGTGTTTTACCGCTATCTCTATTGTAGCGGCTGGGCAGGTGTGATTGCGCCAAGTGGTCGGGTTGTTGCGGGCGCGGGATTGCGGCGGGTGGGCCGCGCGGGAGATCTGAGACTCGAAGCATCGATTCTGATTGCGCGCTCACTGGGTTACGATTGGCCGTCCCTGAAACCTGACCAGTACCCGTGTGAGCGGCGACACCTGCTAGAGTGGGGCCTCTCTGCTCAAAGGAGCTCTCACAATGCGTCAAGCACTCCGCTCTATGGCTGCGGCCGCCGCTTTATTCTTTGTCTTTTCGTGTGCCCTTTCGGCACAGGTCGTTGCAGCAGCGGCAACAGCCGGGAACTTCTCTTATTCGGGAGACACCGGCCCGGGCTTCTGGAATCGGATCGATGCGAGATGCGCGCCTTCGCCCACAGGCCGGCAGTCTCCGATCGATATCGATCGGGTGGTGGAGGACGCGCGTCTTGCGCCTCTGAACCTGATTCTCCCGCCGGTGCAGTTTACGCTGACGGATTCCGGGGCCACCGTCGTTGCGCAGCCGCAGCCTGGCGGCTTCCTGATTCTTGGCGGCCAGAGCTATAGCCTGCTGCAGTTTCATTTCCACGCCTTGTCCGAGCACACCGTCGCTGGCGTCCATGGCGCGATGGAGCTCCATGCGGTGTTTCAGGATGCGAATGGCGACTTCGCGGTGGTCGGTGTGCTGTACCGGATCGGGCGGGCGAATCCGTTTCTCGCGAAGCTGATCGAGGCCGGTCTCCCCCAGCAGACATCATCGGCTTCGACGACCGTGAACGATCTGAACCTGGGCGAGGCTTTCACGGATACGGAGCATTACTTTACCTATCCGGGATCGTTGACGACGCCGAACTGCAGCGAAAACGTCCAGTGGTTTGTGCTGAAGGAGTGGGCGGAGATGTCCCGGGCACAGGCGGAGGCGTTTCGGCACGTTCTTGGAAATGACTTCCGGCCTCTCCAGGCTCGCAACGGGAGGGTGATACGGGCGACGGCAGGCCGGCATCATCGTGAGGGCGGCCATGAGGATCCGGAGCCGGAGCTGGACCAACGCTAGAACGGCGGCGACGAGAGCCCTGATGCGGGGCTCGTGCGTGTCTGCGGAGCAGGGTTAGACGAGCGGGCGACCTTCGATGCCGAGGTCGACGTGATAGAGGCCGTCGCGGGTGGCGAGGGCGGCGCAGCCGTCTTCGAGGAAGGCGAGGCCGACGAGGTTGTTGCCGGAGAGGATGAGCGAGGCTTCGCCTGCCGGGGTGATGCGGACGATGCCGCGCTGGCCGTGGAGCGAGGCGGCGACGTAGAGGTTGTCGTCGACATCGAAGGCGATGCCCTGGGCGCGGCCGAGGCCACGGAAGAAGCTGGTGGTGTTGCCGTCGCGGTCGATGGCGTAGATGGCCTGGCTCGAAGAGGTGGTGGGGCCGGTGACGAAGAGGGTGCCTTTGCCGTTGAAGGCGAGGTGATAGGCGGCCATGGAGGGCTCGAGGGTGGCGAAGACGAAGATCTCGCGATCGGCCTGGGGGGCGGCGAAGTTGCGGGCTTTGCCGGGCGCGATCTTGAAGATGGTGCCGGAGCGATCGCCGACGTAGAGGTTGCCTTCGAAGTCAAAGGCGAGGCCGGTAGCGAGGCCGAGGCCTTCGGCGTAGGTGGTGACGGTGCCGGCGGGGGAGACGCGGTAGACGGTGCCTTCGGCGCGGGAGCTGACGTAGAGGTGGGCGTCGGGGCCGACGGCGAGGCCGGTGGCGTTGAGGAGCTCGCGGACGAAGGGGCGCATCTGGAAGTCGCGCTCGATACGGAAGACGGAGACGGGGACGGCCTGGCCGCGCGGGCCGGAGAAGGTGGCGAAGACATTGCCGTCGGAGTCGACGGCGGGGTTGGAGACGGGGTGGAGGTTGTCGGCCATGGGCACGGCGATGCGGACGGGCAGGGGGTTGGAGGCGCCGCCGGCGTGCTGGACGGTGATGTCACCGGAGATGGTGCCTTCGGGGATGCGGATGTTGACCTGCCGGGGGCGGACGAGGGTGGTGCGTGCGGTGACTTCGCCGATGGCGGTGACCGGGGGCGCCTGATCTCCGAGGATGAGGGCGGAGCCGTGGAGGGCGACCTCGCCGCCGGGCATGGCGGCGGGGGGCGAGAGGCTATCGAGGTGAGGGGTGGAGCTCGTCTGGGGGTCCTGCCTGCCGGTCTTGAGAAGAGGTGTCATGGGAGCCTTCCTCAGCGTAGACCGGCGATGGGGCGAGTGCAAATGCTGCTTGATGTGGATTTGAGTACCGCTAGAAGCGGAGGTGGATGAGCTGGGCGACGGCGAGGGCGAGGAGGCCGGCGGCGACGTCGTCGAGCATGATGCCGGTGCCGGCGGGGAGTCGCTCGAGCTGGCGGATGGGAGGGGGCTTGAGGATATCGAAGAGGCGGAAGAGGAGGAGGGAGAGGGCGGCGTGGGGCCAGTCCGGGGGGATGGCGATGAGGGCGATGAGCTGGCCGGCGACCTCGTCGATGACGACGTGGCCGGGGTCTTCGCGGCCGGACTCCCGGGCGACGATTGTCGCTGCGGGGATGCCGATAGCGGTGGCGAGGATGGCGGCTGCGAGGGTGCCCAGGGCGAGGGTGGTGGGGGTGGGGTGGAGGAGGTGGGCGGCCGCGTACCAGAGGAGGACGGCGGCGACGGAGCCGTAGGTGCCGGGGCCGGGGCGGAGGAGGCCGGCTCCGAAGAAGGTGCCGACGAGCCAGGCCCAGCGGGTCTTGGGGAGGGTGCGGGTGTCTTGTTTGGGTTGAGGGTGGTGCGCCATCTAGTGCTTGTACCGGGCGTCGTCGGAGTCTTCGTGGACGGGTTTTCGCTGCTGCTGGGAGTGTTCGAGCTCTTCGAGGAGGTCGGGGTCGAGGATGGGGGAGGAGATCTTGTAGTCGCCGGAGGCCCACTTGCCGAGGTCAAGGAGGCGGCAGCGGTCGGAGCAGAAGGGGAAGTCTTCGTCGGTGGCGAGGACGACTTTGCGGCAGGTGGGGCAGAAGAGGGCTTTGGGTGTGGTCATGGTGTGTTCCGTGGATGTGATTGGGGTGATGCGGCTGGAGCGGGTACCTACTCCCCCCGTACCTCTCCGGGCAAAGTGTTCCAAAGTCGGGGCTTAGGTTCGGACCTCACGCGCGCAGCGCCCGCACCGTGTTGTTGGTTCGTTGCAGACCCTGCTGATCACCTGCTTCCATCATAGTCGGTTGGGTGGGGGAACTGTGCCATATGGCCCCCGTTCGCGCCTGGGTGGCGCATGCGAGGGGAGAAGCGGATCCTCCGCCTGCGGCGAAGGATGACAGCGGGTGGGCGGGGGTGGGGTGTTGGACCAGGCGAGGCAACAGCGGATCCTCCGCCTGCGGCGAAGGATGACAACGGGTGTTATGCGGGAAGGATGACACGGGTTCGATGGGGTAGGTGCTATGGGGTGGGTGTGGGTGGTGGGCCTGCGGAGGACGGGTTTAGCGAGGCGCGGTGGGCTGCGCCTCGCCGTCGCCGGGTCATTGCTGCTGCTGTTTGAGGGTGGCCATGTCGATGACGTAGCGGAAGCGGACTTCGCCGTCTTCGACCTTTTTATAGGCGTCGTTGATGTCCTTAATGTCGAGCATCTGGATGTCGGGGGCGATATTGTGCTCGGCGCAGAAGTCGAGGACCTCCTGGGTTTCGGCGATGCTGCCGATGAGGGAGCCGCCGACGGAGAGGCGATGGGCGGCGAGGACCATGTTGTTGAAGGGGGAGAGCGGCTCGAGGGCGCCGACGATGACGAGGGAGCCGTTGCGTTTGAGAAGGGGGATGAAGGGGGCGAGGTCGGTCTTCTCGGGGATGGTGGAGAGGAGGAAGTCGAAGGAGGCGGTGAGGGGATTTTTGGGGTCGGGCTCGGGGGTGAGGTCGTCGGGGAGGTAGCCGGTGGCGCCGAGGCGTTTCGCTTCCTCGAGCTTCTCCTTGTGCGTGGTGAAGAGGACGACTTCGGCGCCCATGGCGAGGGCGAGCTTGGCGGCCATGTCGCCGAGGCCGCCGAAGCCGATGATGCCGACCTTGTGACCGGCTTTGACGCCCCAGTGCCGAAGCGGCGAGAAGGTGGTGACGCCGGCGCAGAGGATGGGGGCGGCGGCGGCGGGATCAAGGGCGGAGGGGATCTTGAGGGCGAAGTCTTCGCGGACGACCATGGTGGTCGAGTAGCCGCCGAAGGTGTTGTCGCGGCCGTACTGGTTTTCCTTGGTGGGCGCTTTTTTGGCGGGGATCATGGGGCCGTTGTAGGTGGCGAGCCAGGAGTTGGGGCCTTCGCAGTAGTTCTGCTCGCCGGCTTTGCAGGCTTCGCAGTTGTTGCAGGAGTCGATCATGCAGCCGACGCCGACGAGGTCGCCGACCTTGTGCCGGGTGACGGAGGCGCCGGTCTGCGTGACGCGGCCGACGATTTCGTGTCCGGGCATGCAGGGGTAGACGGTGTTGGACCACTCGTCTTTGACCTGGTGGATGTCGGAGTGACAGACGCCGCAGAAGAGGACGTCGATGAGGATCTCGTTGGGTTTGGGGTCTTCGCGTTCGAACTCGTGGGGTTTGAGGCTGGTGAAGGAGTGAGTGGCGGCGTAGCCGAGGGTGGGGATCATGGGGCGTGGTTCTCCTGGGGAGTTTTCGGGGCGTGCGCTGGGTGGGTTTGCGTGCGGGGCGCTTGTGGGGCGCTACCTCGTGTGAGATGCGAGGTTTGAGTCAGCGTACTTCCGGATCTCTGCGAGGTCGCTCCAGGTTGGGTTGAAGCGTGCGGGCAATAAACGAGGCTACGCCGGAATGTGCAAGGCGGAGGGGCTGGCCGAGGGTGCGAGATCTGTCCACGCGGAATTTGTGTGGTCGATGAGAGTGAGCTTCTCGGCTCTGGTGCAGTGCTTGAGGTACTTCTCGCGGGCGATGGCGTTGCCCACGTACTGGAAGCGCTCGACGTGAACGAGGCGATGGATGCGGTAGCGTGCGGTGAAGGTGTCGTGTTTGCCGGCGCGGTGCTGGGCTAGGCGGCGAGAGAGATTGCTGGTGACGCCGATGTAGAGGGTGCGGGAGCGGTTGGCCAGGATGTAGACGTAATAGTGGTGCTCCTTGCGCATGGGGGGCAGTTTAGGGCAGAAGCAGATCCTCCGCTTCGCGAAGGATGACAACTTGTGTGGGATTGCCTTTGGGGTGGGTGGCGGGTGGGGCGAGAAGCGGATCCTCCGCCTTTGGCGAAGGATGACAGCTTGTGGCGGATTGCCTTTGGGTGGGTGGCTGGTGAGGCGAGAAGCGGATCCTCCGCCTTTGGCGAAGGATGACAACTTGTGGGGGGATTGTCTTTGGGGTGGGTGGCTGGTGAGGCGAGAAGCGGATCCTCCGCCTTTGGCGAAGGATGACAACTTGTGGGGGGATTGCCTTTGGGTGGGTGGCTGGTGGCGAGAAGCGGTTCCTCCGCCTTTGGCGAAGGATGACAACTTGTGGGGCTGTGTTCTGGGTGGCTGATATGCGGAGGGCGAAGAAGCGCGAGGTGAGTGGCGGGCGCCGGGGCTTAGGGTTCGGGGTTACTCGAGGATGCGGGCGACCAGGTCGTAGTCGTGGGACTCGGTGATTTCGGCACGGTAGAAGGTGCCGGGGACGAGCTGTTCGTGGGGGCCGAAGTCGTTGAGGAAGACTTTGCCGTCGATCTCGGGGGCGTGCTGGATGGTGCGGCCTTCCCAGAGGAGGTCGGTCTCTTCGGAGGGGCCTTCGACGAGGATGTCGAGCTCGCGGCCGACCCACGCTCGCTTCGCGCGGGCGGAGATCTTCTGCTGGAGGCGCATGAGCTTGCGGCGGCGGGCTTCGATGGTGCGGCGGGGGAGCTTGAGCGAGGGGTCGAGGTCGAAGGCTTTGGCGCCTTCTTCATCGGAGTAGGTGAAGACGCCGAGCCAGTCGATTTTGGCGGCGGTGACGAAGTCGCAGAGTTGCTGGAAGTCGGCTTCGGTTTCGCCGGGGAAGCCGACGATAAAGGACGTGCGGATGACGATGCCGGGGACGATGCGGCGGGCTTTCTCGATGAGCTTGAGAAAGATGTCTCCGGAGCCGCCGCGCTTCATGGTCTTGAGGACGGACGGGCTGGCGTGCTGGAGGGGGACGTCGAGGTATTTGGCGATGTTGTCGTGTGTCGGGCCATGGTTTCGAGCAGGCGGGTGGTGACCTTGTTGGGGTAGGTGTAGAGGAAGCGGAGCCAGCGGAGGCCGGGGAGGGGGGCGAGGGCGTCGAGGAGCTGGGCGAGGCCTTCGGAGAGGCCGAGGTCTTCGCCGTAGCAGGTGGTGTCCTGGCCGATGAGGGTGATCTCGCGGACGCCCTGGGCGATGAGGTTCTGGGCTTCGGCGAGGATGGAGCCGATGCGGCGGGAGCGGAACTTGCCGCGGAGCTGGGGGATGATGCAGAAGGAGCAGGGGTGGTCGCAGCCTTCGGCGATCTTGATGTAGGCGGAGGCGCGGGGGGTGGCGAGGATGCGGGGGGTGGCGTCGGAGTAGAGGTAGTCGGGGAGTTGGGCGGTGGCGCCGTCCCAGCTTTCGCGGGAGAAGCGGCCGGCGGCTTCGCGGGCGTCGCCCTCGGGGCGGGAGGTGGGCTGGGGGGCGGCGGGACCGGAGTTGCCGGCGGGCTTATCCGGGTGAGAGATGTGGGTGGTGTGGGGGCCGGGGTGGGTGAGCGGGGTGGTGCCGTGGGTGGTGCCGGTTTCGGCGAGGGATTGGGCTATCTGTAGCTGTGGGGCGATGTGGGTGTCGGTGAGGGGGCGGGAGTGCTGGGAGACGGAGGAGGCGGCTCGGTGGACGAGGGTATCGCCGACGGGGTTGTTGGGGAGGATAGCGAGGTCTTGCTGAAGATGAGCTTCGATCTGCCGGGGTGATGGCTGGGCGGGAGAAGCAGATCCCTTCGGGAGGCTCAGGGCAGGCTCTCCGCCTGCGGCGAAGGATGACACCTCTTTGGGGGCACCCGGGGCTGTGGTCAGGATGTTGAAGGGGTTGGAGGTGTCGCGGTGGTGGCCGGTGGGGGTGAGGCCGGCGGCGGCGAGGATGTTTTCGAGCTCGCCGGTGCCGACGACGGCGTCGACCTCGGGGATGTTTTTCTGGATTTCGTCGCGGTAGCGTTCGACGAGGCAGCCGGCGACGACGATCTTCCGAGCGCGGCCTTCGGTCTTGTGCGCGACCATCTCGAGGATGGTGTTTACGGACTCCTGCTTGGCGGAGTCGATAAAGGAGCAGGTGTTGATGACGATGATCTCGGCGTCGGCGGCGTCGGGGGTGAGTTGGGCGCCGTTGTGGTGGAGCAGGCCCATCATGACCTCGGAGTCGACGAGGTTTTTGGGGCAGCCGAGCGAGACGAAGCCGACCTTGGGGCGGGTGACGGCGGGGGTGGGGTCCGCGGGCTGGAGGTCGAGCGTGGCTGGGGTGGTCACAGCCTTTTAGTTTACCAAGGTTTGGGAACTGGTCCGGGCCTGGGTTGGCGGTACGGGCTGGCGAGCGGGCCGGGGATCAGTCCCGGGTACGGAGTTCTGTGGCGAGCACGTAGGCCTGGGCGAGGAGAGCTCCGCCGAAGAGGGCAAGGAAGAGGTGGATGACGAGCGTGCGGCTGCCGGTGAAGGAGTGAAGGATGCCGGGGTTGAGTGCTTGTACGAGGAAGATGAGCCCGGCGATGGCGGAGACGATGATGCGGATCCTGAGGAGTTGGTAGCTCGTCATACGGCCATCGTCGCAGGGGAGGAGGGGGCTGGCAAGAAAAGATCGTCGATCCTGGAGAAGGGCGATTTCAGCGGATCGAAGTCGGGTGCACTTTCTTGTTCAAGGGTGGTGGGCGGTCATGGGTATCAGGACGCGCTGGCGGGTCTGGGGTGGGCGATTCTGAGGCGAAGACGGCGGAGGGAGTCGAGGTGAATGAGCAGGGCGATGGTGCCTCCGAGGAAGGTGCACCAGGCGCGGCGGTGCGCGATGACGGGAGCGGGGAGCTGATTGAGGGAGAGGAGAAAGACGATGTAGGAGGTGAGGCAGGTGGTAAAGAGTGCGTAGTTGACGCCGTTGGTGGAGAAGGCGAGCAGGGCGCAGACCGTGACGGCGACGCCGAGGACCGGGAGGGAGAAGGTGACGTGCGCGAGAAGAAGGGTGCAGAGCCAGGCTCCGGCGATGGTGCCGAGGATGCGAGCGGCGGCGCGGGCGAAGGTTTCAAAGAAGGCGGGCTTCTGGACGAGGAGGGCGGTCATGGGGATCCAGTAGCCGGACTGGATGCCGAGGCGATGGTAGAGCTCTGAGGCGATGCCGACGGTGAGCACGAGGCGGAGGGAGTAGGTGAGGGCTTCGCGGGTGTTGAGGCCGGGGAGAGCGAGGGGTAGCTCGTGGAGGCGGTTGAGGAGGTGATTGCGGCGGATCTGGAGGGTGACTGCGAGGGTGGAGTAGACGGACCTGGGGATCTCGACGAGATGCTTCTGGAGCTCAGGGAGGAGGCGGAGGCCGACGGAGGTGACGATGAGCTGGGTGGCACCGCCGAGGAGGATGAGGCCGGCGCGGATAAAGGCAGGACGGGGTGAGCTGGGAAAGGCGGAGGCGACGAAGAGGGCGACGGAGGCCTGCTGTCCGACCCAGGAGAGACCGGTGTTCTGGGCGGTGAGGATGCCGTAGATGAATGCGGATCCGCAGGCGGCGAGGACGAGGGCATAGCCGCGATGGCCGACAAGGGTTCCGGCGAGGGTGGCGCTGGCGCAGGCGAAGATGGCGGCGAGCATGGGGAGGAGGCGGGAGTCGGCGATGCGCTGGTTGGCGCCGAAGCCGACGGTGAAGGCACCGCCGCCGGCGATGAGGGCTCCGCCGGGGTGGCCGGAGAGGAGGCCGACGGCGATGCAGAGGCCGACGGCGGAGGCGCTGATGAGGGGCAGGCGGACGTTGAGCTCGGACCACTTGAAGGTGTAGACATCGGCCAGGTAATGGAGGGGAGGAGCGGGGGGCTGGAGAGTTGCGGCGGATGTGAGCGAAGGGGTAGACACGACCTTTCTATGATGAGGTAAAGCAATGTGTGGGAGAAGCTCTGCATGGTGGAAGGGGTGCGGGAGTGGGGCAACTTCTGGGGGATGGCGGACACCAAACACACTGAACGGCAC
The DNA here is from genome assembly GCA_963850375.1 of uncultured Acidobacteriaceae bacterium. Taxonomy (GTDB): domain Bacteria; phylum Acidobacteriota; class Terriglobia; order Terriglobales; family Acidobacteriaceae; genus Edaphobacter. Next base: position 1,371,250 of record CAWKKV010000002.1, read on the forward strand.
GACCGAGAACGAAACGTGACGAGGAGAGTACCGATGAGACTGAATGGGATGCGTATGGCTGTTCTGAGTGGCATCACGGCCGTTTGTTGCAGCGGCGCGGCACTTGGGCAAAGCTGCACGACGGGATCGATGGGCAGTGGATCGTCCGCGCAGGACAAGACTTTTGTGATGAAGTCGGCCGAGGGCAACATGGCCGAGATCCAGATGAGCCAGCTGGCGTTGAAGAAGTCGAACAACGACGAGGTGAAGCAGTACGCGCAGAAGATGATCGACGATCACACCAAGCTGATGAGCGACATGAAGCCGATTGCGGACCAGATGGGCGTGAAGCCGCCGACAAAGCTGAACGCGAAGCACCAGGAAGAGGCAGCGCGGCTGAAGAGCATGTCGGGCGACAAGTTCGACAAGGAGTACATCACGGCGATGGTGGGCGATCACCACAAGGATCTGGGCGAGTTCCAGTCTGAGGCGAAGACGACGCAGAACCAGGAGCTGAAGAGCACCGTGACGCAGGGCGAGCAGGTGATCCGGCAGCACACGGAGATGATCGACCAGATTGCGCAGAAGAACGGCATCACGACGCCGCCGATGCCTTCGAGCGCGATGTAAGAGCGTTTTTGGAAGAGGATGAAAGGGAGGAGCCGGCCACTGTGGCCGGCTCTTTTCGCGCGATCAGGGAAGGTTCGCCGCTTCGGCGAGGGCGTTCCAGCGGTCGGGGCCGCGCAGGAAGTTTTCGGGGAGGAACTGGCGGGCTTCGGTGGCGGTGAGCTGGTGGGTCCAGGGGGCGAGCGATGCCGTGGAGGCGCCGGGGCCGGAGTTGTTGTAGACCGCGTAGAAGGCGGTGCGGTCGTTGTTGTTGCCCTTCCATGTGGACCAGGCCTCAGGGGAGAGTGTCGCGGGAGGGCGGTCTCCATGACGACGGTGCGGGCGTAGGCGCGCCAGGGGCGGCCGAGGAAGAAGCGGGCCGGCTGGGTTTGAGAGGTGAGAGGGCTCGTCGAGCGAGCTGGTGATGCGACTGCGGACGATGACGAAGCCGGTGGTCTGGCGGGGCGTGGTGCGGGAGTGAGCGGTGAGGTAGGCGGGGGAGAGCTCGCGGATTTCGGAGCGGTCGAAGACGGCGGTGGCGTTGCCGAAGATGAAGTCGACGGTGCCCTCGATGTAGTCGTCGAGGTAGAGCTGACGGCCGAAGTCGGCGAAGAGGGTGTCCTGGCGGCCGAGGATGCGGCAGTGCTTGATGACGGAGCGGTCGGAGCGGTTGGCGAGGGCGACGGCCTGACCGGTATCACCAGCGGTGTTCTCGAAGGTGAGGTTGTCGGCTTCGAAGCCGGGGGCGTCGACGCGGACGGTTTCGGTGAAGAAGGTGCCGCCTGCGAGTTTTGCGTTCATGGCGGCGGTGATGACGACGGCGGAGGGATCGGGGCCTTCGCCGAGAAAGGTGGTGTCGGGGCGGTTCTCGGTGACGATGACGCGCTCGTGGTAGGTGCCGGGGGCGATGTGGAGGAAGAGGCGGGCGGGGCGGCCGTCTTTGCCGGGCTCGGGGCCGGGCTCGGGTGCGTGATCCATGGCCATCTGGATGGTGGGGAAGTCGTCGGTGGAGTTGGTGTTGCCGTGCGAGGCGGGGGAGACGTGGACGTGGACATCCTGTGCGTGCGTGAGCTGGATAGAGGCCAGGGCGAGCGTGCAGGCGAGGACCAGGTGGCGGCGGTGCATGAGGGCGAGGGTAGAGGTTTGCGAGTGTCGCGGGCAAGGTGCGGGTGGGAGAGTTTCTGCGGGCGAGCGTCGATGGTAAACTGCTTGTGTGCCGGGTCCTACGCGACGTAATCCCGCCAACCCCGCCAGGTCCGGAAGGAAGCAACGGTAACGGGTCATTACGGGCGCAGTGGGTCGCCCGGTACACTTCTCCCCCTTCAGCTAGCGTTTGGCGGATCCGCAATGGCGCAGTGGGTCGCCCGGTACACTCCCCCTTCAGCGAAGCCTTTGTGGCGGATGCGCGATGGCGCAGTGGGTCGCCCGGTACACTTCTCCCTCTTCAACTAAGCGTGTGTGGCGGATGCGCGATGGCGCGGTGGTCGCCCGTTAACTCATTCACATTTGAATGGTGGCGTGTGGCTGGTGCGCGTGTGGGCGCGTTGAGTGACTTGTGCGTTTTGAAACTCTTCGGGCTTGTGGGCGTCTTCGGGTATGTGCGCCTGGTGGCGGTTGGCGCTTCGCCGTTTTCGTGACATGGAAGGGCCGGTCGGCGAGAATGGTGCGTAGCGCGTGCGCGGTTCGGTGGCGGTGCGAGCTTTTTCTGATGAGGTGATGGCTTGAGCTTGACGTTGCGGCAGCGTGTCCCGGTGAGGGCGAAGATTTCAGCGGTAGGGACCTATGTTCCACCACGCCTGCTGACCAATGCGGATCTCGAAAAGATGGTGGCGACGAACGATGCGTGGATCACGGAGCGCACGGGGATTCGCCAGCGGCACATTGTGGACAAGGGTGTGGCGACGAGCGATCTGGCTGTCGAGGCGGCGAAGGCCTGCCTTGCGCGGCGTGGCGTCGATGCGAGCGAGGTTGAGGTGATTATTGTGGCGACGGTGACGCCGGATATGTTTTTTCCGGCGACGGCGTGCCTGGTGCAGGACAAGATCGGGGCGAAGGGAGCGTGGGGGTTTGACCTGTCGGCGGCGTGCTCGGGGTTTCCGTATGCGCTGCAGGTGGGCGCGAAGCTGGTGGAGAGCGGGATGCACCGCAAGGTGATGGTGATTGGCGCGGATGTGATGAGCTCGGTGATCGACTACACGGACCGTGCGACGTGCGTGATCTTTGGCGATGGTGCGGGGGCGGTGCTGCTGGAGCCGTGCGAGGGTGAGGAGCTGGGTCTGATCGACTACTGGCACGAGGTGGATGGGTCGGGTGCGGTGGCGCTGAATATGCCTGGAGGCGGGAGTCTCCATCCGGCGACGGCGGAGACGGTGGCGGCGAAGATGCACTACGTTCACCAGGACGGGCAGGCGGTGTACAAGTTTGCGGTGCGCAAGATGGCGGAGGCGGCGGAGAAGGTGTTGACGCGCAACGGGGTGACGGGCGGGGACCTGAGCTGCTTTATTCCGCACCAGGCGAACAAGCGCATTATCCTTTCGACGGCGGAGCGGCTGGGGATGGGTGAGGAGTGCGTGGTGATCAACATCGACCGCTATGGGAATACGACGGCGGGGACGATTCCGCTGGCGATGGAGACGGCGCTCGAGGAGGGCCGGTTGAAGAAGGGTGACCTGGTGTTGCTGGCGAGTGTGGGTGCCGGGTTTACGGTCGGGGCGACGCTGTTGCGGTGGGAGTTTTAGGGTCAGCGGTCAAGGGCAGAGATTTTTCTTGCCAGGTGACTATCTACTAGATATAATCTAGCAGATATGCGAGCGGCCTTGAGCGAGACTGGGCGGACTACGACGGCGGAGGCTCTGCTGGGGATGTTGAGTCTCCGGCCGATGACCGGGTATGAGATCCGGCAGACGATTGAGCAGTCGATTGGGAACTTCTGGCGGGAGAGCTATGGGCAGATCTATCCGACGCTGAAGCGGCTGGTGGGGGATGGGCTGGCGGAGGTGGTGTCCGAGGCGCGTGGGGCGAGGGTGACGGGGAGGCGGACGGTGTATCGCCTGACTCCGGAGGGCCGGAAGCGCCTGCGGAGCTGGTTGAGGACGCCTTCCGTTGAGCAGGTGCCACGCAACGAGATGCTGCTGAAGATCTTCTTTTCGGGCCGGCACGTACCGGTGGCGGTGGTGCGGCGGCAGGTCGAGGCATATCGCGAGCGGCACATGGCTGAGCTCGACCGGTATGCGGGGATCCAACGGTGGATGGAGAAGGCGCATGCGGATCATCCGGACCGACCCTATTGGGAGATGACGCTGGAGTTCGGGTGCGCGGAGAGTGAGGCGTATGTGCGCTGGAGCGAGAGGACGTTGAAGCGTTTGGCAAGGATGGAGGAGAAGAGCGATGCACGGTGATCCAGTGTGGATGAGGGCGTTGCTGGCGGTGCATATCGCTGCCGGTTCGGGATCGTTTCTGCTGGCTCCGGTGGCGCTTGCCACAGCGAAGGGGGGCAAGCAGCACAAGCGGTGGGGGATGGTTTACCTGTGGTCGATGGGCGTGGTGGCGGCGACGGCGCTGCCGATGGCGCTGTACCGGCCGGTGCTGTTTCTGGCGCTGGTGGCGGTGTTCAGCTTTTATGCGGCGTTCTCGGGGTACCGCGTGCTGAAGCTGAAGGATCTGGCGAAGGGCGGGTCGGCGAGGCCGATCGACTGGATGGCGGGCGGGGTGACGTTTGCCTCGAGCGCCTGCCTGGCGGGGTTTGGTGTGTTTCGGCCGGCGTGGGTGCAGAACTTCGGGATTATCGCGGTGGTGTTTGGGATCCTGGGGATGCGCCTGGCGATGGCGCAGATGATCTCGTTTGTGCGGAAGCCGAAGGAGAAGATGTTCTGGTGGTACACGCACCTGGGGAACTTTATCGGGAGCTACATCGCGGCGTGGACGGCGTTCTCGGCGGTGACGCTGAGCCAGCTGTTGCATAGCAACCGGCTGGTGGTGTGGCTGTGGCCGACGGCGGTCGGGGTTCCGGCGATTGCGATCACGATCGGGTATTACAGGCGGAAGTTTGCGCCGAAGAAGCCGGTGATTGTTGCGGCGTGAGGCGTGGTGTCAGGCCCTTGCGGGCTCTGCCTTGGCGCTGCTGCCGCCGCCGCGGAGCGAACGAGAGGTCTTGTAGATGCGCCAGAAGGCGATGCCGCAGCCGACGAGGATGACGGACCAGAGGACGACGAGGATGGTGGTGGCCCATTTGTCGGAGAAGTGGCCCCAGAGGCGCAAGACCTGCTTGCCGTAATGGACACCGAGCCAGGCCGCGATGACGTGGCGGATGGCGCGGCTGACCGTGAAGGCGGTCATGAACTTCTGCTTGGACATCTTGAGCGCGCCGGCCGCGAGGACGAAGGGGGAGAGCGGCATGGGCGGTGGGAGAAGTGCGGGGAGTGCGACCGCGAGAATGGCGTGGTTTTCCATCCAGCCGGTGACGCGTTTGAAGATGCGAGGCGGGACGTGCTTCTCGAGGAACTGCATGCCGCCGGCGTGACCAACCTGATAGCTGAGATAGCCCCCGAGAGCGGAGCCGAGGGTGGCGGCGAGCACGAGGAGGATGAGGTTGGAGTGCTGGGCCGCGAACAGAACGATCATGATGTCGGTGACGCCGGGGACGGGCAGCGGCACGAAAGAGGAGTCGACGATGGAGACGAGGAAGATGCCGATCAGTCCGAAGCGGAGGATGAAGTGCATGAACTGGCTCTGATGGTGGGCCGCGGCGAGCCACACGGCGGAGGTGTGGAGTGGCAACAGCGTCGCGGCGTGGGTGGGCATCATGGTAGAAGAGACGCGCGAGGAGGCCTGGAAGTCGCTCAAAGAAAGTGAGGGTGTCTCACCGAAGTGTGGGCTATGAAGAATGCTTGCAGCGGCGACGGGCCGGGGAGGCTTTCAGGGGGACGGAGGGGAGCCGGCTCGGGGGCCGGGCCTGATCTGGATCTCGAAGATCTTTGGCCATTGCTTGCCGGTGACAAAGAGGCGGTCGTGGGCGGCGTCGTAGGCGATGCCGTTGAGGACGGATTCGGCGTTGATGCGCTGGTTATCGGGCAGGAGGCCGGTGAGGTCGATCCAGGAGATGACGTGTCCGTCGCGCGGGGAGATGCGGGCGATGCGATCGGAGTGCCAGACGTTGGCGTAGATCTCGCCCTTGATGAATTCGAGCTCGTTGAGCTCCGTGACGGTGTGCCTGCCGTCATGGACGACGATGTGCCGGGTTTCGGCGAAGGTTTCCGGGTTTCGGAAGCGGAGGGTGTCTGAGCCGTCGCTGGTGATGAGCTCGGTGGCGGTGCGGGTCATGCCCCAGCCCTCGCCGGTGTAGGTGAACTGCCGGACGGGGCGGAGGGTGAAGCGGTCGTAGACGAAGCAGATGTGCGACTGCCAGGTCCACTCGTAGAGGTTTGGGCCCCAGTCGACGATGCCCTCGCCGAAGTATTGGGAGGGGAGGTCGAGCCGTTGGACGGGCTGGCCGGTCTTTGGGTCGTTGGCGAGGAGGGAGGAGTGGCCTTCGAGGCCGGTGCCCTCGTAGAAGAGGCCGTTGAGGTAGAGGAAGCCTTCGGTGTAGCTGTCGGTGGAGTGGGGGTAGGTGGCGACGACTCGGTAGCCGAAGACGGGAGCTGCGGCGTGGGCGCAGCCGGTGAGGAGCACGTTGCCGAGCAGGGCGGCGAAGGGGAGGAGGCGTAGGCGGAGTGAGGTCATGTGCGAGGTGTGAGGGTCGTCCTTAGAGGAAGCGGAGGGGGCCGAGTGGGGGGAGGATGCTGATCTCGGCGGCGTATTGGCGGAAGAGGGAGATGGCTTCGATGCAGCGGGGGTCGAGGTGGTAGTGGATGTTGCGGGTGAGGTAGTGGCGGATGGTGGGGGGCGGGATGGGGATGCGTGGGGTCCACTCGCGGACGAGGTCTTCGATGTGGGCGAGGCCGTGGTCGCGGGAGAGGTTGAGATCGCGGGTGAGCTGGGCGGCGGTCTCGGCGGTGAGGGTTTCGGGGCGGGCGGCCCAGACGGCGGCGACCCAGGGGAGGCCGGTGCGGGTGTGCCACTCGTGGGCGAGGTCGATCCAGAGGAGCGGGCCGGTGGCGGCTTCGATTTCGGCCTGATGTTCGCGGGCGAGGAGGGCTGGATCGCCGATGAGGAGGGCGGCGTCGTTTTCGGCGAGCATGGCGATGGGGTCGGCGGGGTGGAGGTAGAAGACGGCCGCGTTGCCGGCGAACTTGCGAAGGAGGATCTCGGCGTAGGCGACGGAGGAGCGGGAGGCGGTGTCGATGGCGAGGGTGCGGATGGTTTCGAGGGTGTGCGGGTGCTTGATGAGGAGGACGATGGAGCGGACGTGGTCGAGCGAGGCGATGGTGCAGCCGGGGACGATGGCGAGGTCGGGGGTGAGGGCGGCGATGGGGATGAGGCCGAGGTCGGCGTCGCCGGAGAGGAGCTGGCGGGCGCAGAGGGCGGGTCGGTGTAGTGGAGGGTGTAGCGGGTGGCGAGCTCGGCGGCGAGGGGTGGGTGTTCGAGGTCCCACATGAGCGGGGCGGGGTTGAGGAAGTTGATGGCGGCGGTGCGGAGTTTGGGCGGTGTGGGCAAAGCGGGTCTGATGGCTAGTTTAGTGGATGGGGGTTGAGTGGGCTTGTGAGTTGTGAGCTGTCGGTTCTCTGTAGCGGGTATCGGGTGTTGGGCGAGGTGGCGGGTGTTTATGGGACGGAAGTGGCATTGCGGGGCTGCGGCAAGGTACGTAGTTTGCTGGTCAGAGATGAGGTTGGGGATGGGATCAGTTCGGGGGTCGCTCGAGGAAGAGCGCCTGGGATGGATGGCGTTGACGCTGACGCCGGGGATGGGGCCGACGCGGATTGCGCGGGCGGTGCAGCGGCTGGGCGGGGCGGGGCGGATGTTTGGGGCTTCGCTGACGGAGCTTGAAGGGACGGGGATGCCGGCGGCGGCGGCGCAGTTCTGTGCGGATGGGCGGGCGCGGTCGGCGGCGGTGGACGAGATGCAGCGGGTGGCGGAGGCGGGCGGGGTGGTGGTGACGCCTGCGGATGAGGCGTATCCGGACCGGCTGCGGGAGATCTACGATCCGCCGACGGTGCTTTGGGTGCGGGGAGATGTGGACCAGCTTTCGCGGGCGGGATTGCGGTGGTGGGGACGCGGCACCCTTCGCCGTATGGGTCGGGGATGGCGGAGATGCTGAGCCGGGACCTGGCGAACCGGCGGCTGGTGATCCTGAGCGGCATGGCGCGGGGCGTGGATACGGCGGCGCACAAGGGGGCGCTGGCTGCGGGAGGGAAGACGGTGGCGGTGTGGGGGACGAGCATCGACGTGATCTATCCGAAGGAGAACAAGCGGCTGGCGGAGGAGATTGTGGCGAGCGGGGGGGCGATCGTGAGCGAGTTTCCGCTGGGGACGTTTCCGGCGCCGCAGAACTTTCCGATCCGGAACCGGACGCTGAGCGGGATGAGTGTGGGTGTGCTGGTGATCGAGGCGGGCGAGCACTCGGGGACGCGGATCACGGCGCGGTGCGCGATGGAGCAGAATCGCGATGTGTATGCGGTGCCTGGGAACGTGACGAACAAGAATGCGTGGGGGCCGAATACGCTGATCAAGCAGGGTGCGAAGCTGACGGCGACGTGGGAGGATGTGTGGGAGGATCTGCCGTCGCAGGTACGAGTTGCGCTTGAGGACGAGGCGGCGGCCGGGAGTGCGTCTGCATCCGAGGGCGGGGTTGGCGCATCCTTATTCAGCGAGTCCGGGCTTGGTGGACTGTCGGAGCAGGAGCGCCGGGTGTATGAGCGGCTGCGGCACGATGAGTCGGTGCAGCTGGATGAGCTGATCGAGCGGCTGGAGGCCGAGATGGGCTCGGCCGAGATATTTACGGCGCTGTTTGAGCTGGAGCTTGCGGGCAGGGTGCGGCAGATGCCGGGCAAGAATTATGTGCGGACGTTTTGAGCCCTGCGATCTGGGCAACTGATGATGCGACGGTAGTTGGCAGGCGCGTGTGAGGTGTTTACAGCGTGTGGATAAGATGCCAGCAACGTCCGCGGCTGCGGGCAGTCTATTGAGGGTGGCAGGCCGACGGCCGGATGCCGGAGATGCGCAGACGGTTTGACTTGCCTCCGGCAGAGCGTGTTAGGTTCGCATGGAATCGGTCGATAAAGAAGTCTGAATGGGCGGAGCGGTGGTTTGGGCAGTTCCGCCTGATGTGTGTGGAAGTGAAAGGAACAAATGGGAAAGTCACTTGTGATCGTGGAGTCGCCGGCGAAGGCGAAGACGATCGGGAAGTATCTGGGCAGCGATTACGTGGTGGAGGCCTCGATTGGCCACATCATGGATCTGCCGAAGAACGACATTGGCGTGGAGCTGAAGCATCGGACGTTTGAGCCGACGCTGATCGTGTCTCCGGGCAAGGAGAAGGTGGTCGCTCAGCTGAAGAAGCTGGCGGCGAAGAGCGACGCCGTGTTTCTGGCGCCGGATCCGGATCGCGAAGGGGAGGCGATTGCGGCGCACCTGCGGTTTCAGCTGCTGCCTGCGGTGAAGGACAAGAGCAAGCTGCAGCGGGTGACGTTCAACGAGATTACGCAGAAGGCGGTGAAGGCGGCGTTCAACAATGCCCGCGATGTGGATGAGAACCTGGTGGATGCGCAGCAGACGCGGCGCGTTCTGGACCGGCTGGTGGGGTACCAGATCTCTCCGCTGCTGTGGGACAAGGTGCGGCGCGGGTTGAGTGCGGGGCGTGTGCAGACGGTGGCGCTGCGGCTGATTGTGGAGCGCGAGCGGGAGATCAACGCGTTCAAGCCGGTGGAGTACTGGACGATCGACGCGCTGCTTACGCCGGAGAAGAGCGGTGCCGAGTTTTCGGCGCGGATGGTTGGGGTCGAGGGAAGGCCGATCCGGGTTTCGAACGGCGTGGACGAGAGCGGCAAGGAGCAGTTTCTGGCGAATGCGCTGCCGGATAAGGAGGCTGTGGACGAGGTCCTTGGCCAGCTCGAGAGGGCGACGTGGAGTGTTCGCGGTGTGGAGCGCAAGGAGCGACGGAGGAACCCGACGGCTCCGTTTACGACGAGCAAGCTGCAGCAGGATGCGGCGGGGCGGCTGGGCTTCAATGTGCGGCGCACGATGGGTGTGGCGCAGCGGCTGTATGAGGGGATCGAGATCGGCAAGGAGGGCACGGTCGGGTTGATCACGTACATGCGTACGGATTCGACGCGGGTGAGTCCGGATGCGATTGCGGAGGCGCGGGAGTACGTTGAAGGCAAGCTCGGGGCCCGGTATCTGCCGGAGAGGCCGAACGAGTACAAGAGCAAGAAAGACGCGCAGGATGCGCACGAGGCGATCCGGCCGACGCATGTTGCGTTTACGCCGGACGAGATCCGGAAGTATCTGTCGGATGAGCAGTACCGGCTGTACCGGCTGATCTGGCAGAGGTTTGTCGCGAGCCAGATGGTGCCGGCGGTGTTTGACCAGACGACGGTGGACATCGCGGCGAAGGCGGACCGGACGTATGACTTCCGCGTGAGTGGAAGCATTATGAAGTTCGACGGTTTTCTGAAGGTATACGAGCAGGCGCCGCTCGCTGAGAAGAAGAACGACACGGCTGAGGCGGGTGCGGAGAGCGAGGGATCGGATGACGCGGATAAGCGACTGCCGGAGCTGAACCAGGGGCAGAAGCTGGGCCTGAACAGGCTTGATCCGCAGGAGAAGCATACGGAGCCGCCGCCGCGCTACAACGAGGCGAGCCTGGTGAAGACGCTGGAAGAGAAGGGGATTGGAAGGCCTTCGACGTATGCGTCGATCATCAACACGATCCAGGAGCGGGACTACGTCAAGAAGCTGAAGTCGAAGCTGGTGCCGACGGAGATCGGCATGGTGGTGACGGAGCTGCTGGTGAAGAATTTCCCGTACATCTTCGAGACGGGGTACACGGCGCAGCTGGAAGGCGAGCTGGATGCGGTGGAGGGCGGGACGGAGAAGTGGACCGATCTGCTGAACGGGTTTTATGGGCACTTTGAGAAGGAGCTCAAGGTCGCCGAGAACAACATGGAGGACATCAAGCGGATGGAGCACAGCACGCAGGAGATCTGCGAACGGTGCGGGAGTCCGCTGATTCTGAAGTGGGGCAAGTTCGGGAGCTTCTTTGCGTGCAGCAACTTCACCAAGGCGAAGCCGATGACGGTGGCGGCGGGACCGTGGAAGAAGGATCCAAAGGCGGTGACGAAGAAGATCACGTCGGCGTTTTCGTTTCCGATGACCGTGAAGGCGATGACGGAGGACGTGACCGAGTTTTCAAAGGAGGTCGCGGACGCGAAGGGGCTGGCGCTGGCGGTGAACGAGGCTGCGCCCAAGGGCAAGAAGGTGATTGTGGAGCCGTTCTCGTGCGACTTCACGAAGGAGAATTTTGCGGCGAAGCCGGACCTGAGCTCGGCCGATGCGCAGAGCGCGGATGGGGAGCAGGAAGAGGAGTTCTGCGACAACTGCGGGCGCACGATGGTGCTGCGAAACGGGCCGTGGGGACCGTTTATGGCGTGCCCCGGGTATAACGAGGATCCGCCGTGCAAGACGATCCGGAAGCTGACGCAGAAGGTGCAGCAGAAGCCGCCGGTGCAGCTGGAGGAGCCGTGCCCGAAGTGCGGCCGGCCGCTGCTGCAGAGGGACGGGCAGTACGGGGAGTTCATCGCGTGCTCGGGATATCCGAAGTGCAAGTACGTGAAGCAGGAGCTGCTGGACGTGCCGTGCCCGAAGGACGGCGGCGACATTGCGGTGCGGAAGACCAAGCGGGGCGACACGTTTTATGGCTGCGTGAACTATCCGAAGTGCGACTTTGCCTCGAACCTGAAGCTGGTGAAGGAGACGTGTCCGAGCTGCCAGAGCCCTTACCTGCTGGAGACTGCGAACAGCGAAGGGACGTTTCTGGTGTGTCCGAATAACCACGACGACCTGCCGAAGCGGCGCAAGAAGAAGGGCGAGGCCGAGGAGACGGCAGAGCCGGCCGGGATCGTGTGCCACTTCCGGCGGAAGATCGGCGGGCCCAAGGAGAAGGAGCCGGCGAGGGTGCCGGACGCGGAGAAGACGCAGGCCTGTGCTGATCGCGCAGGGAGCCTGAGCGGGGCTAGAGCTCGGGGGCATGCTTTTGAAGCGGTGAAGAACCGCCCCGCCCCCGGCTTCCCTTAAAGCAACAACTCTGTTACAAATGCCCTGTCGAACCGAGGTTCGGCAGGTCCTGCTCCCTGCGGGCCAGATTCATGCTGCGCGCAGGTAAGTGGTTGATTAGATTGCGGGTTGTTGCTTATGGCGAAGGCAGTTTGGAACGGACAGACACTGGCGGAGAGCGAGACCTACGAGACGGTCGAGGGGAATATTTACTTCCCGGAAGAGTCGGTTAAGCGCGAGTTTCTCCGTCCGAGTTCGACCACCTCGAACTGTCCCTGGAAGGGGCAGGCGCGGTACTACACGATCCTGGTGGACGGGCAGGAGAACCCGGATGCGGCGTGGTACTACCCTGATCCGAAGCCGGCGGCACGCTCCGTGAAGCACCACGTGGCGTTCTGGCGAGGCGTGGAAGTTACGAAGTAGCCCGGGAGCCTAGTAGGCCTCGGCACGCTCGACGGGAACGCGAACCTGGAAGCAGGTTGCACCCGGCTTGGAGCTTACGGTTAGAAAGCCGGAGTGACGGCTGACGATTCTTGAGGCCGTGTCGAGTCCGAGGCCGAGTCCTCGGCCGGGCGCCTTGGTGGTGAAGAACGGCTCGAAGATGCGCGACTGAATGGCGGGATCGATGCCGGGGCCGTCGTCCCAGATCTCGACGGTCGCCATGGTGCCGGTGAGGCGGGTGATGAGCCGGAGGGTGCCGTGGCCGTTCATGGATTCGATCGCGTTGTCGATGAGGGCGGTCCAGACCTGGCTGAGCTCGCTGCCGTAGGCGCTGATGGGCGGGAGCGCGGGGTCGAACTCGGTCTCGACTTTGATATCTCCGAGGCGTGACTGAAACATGACCAGGGTGGTGGTGAGGGACTGGGCGAGGTCGACGTCCTGGACGGGCGCCTGGTCCATGTAGGAGTAGTCCTTGATGGCGCTGATGAGGTCGAAGATCCGGACGGTGGAGTCGAGGACGGCCTCGGTCATGCGCTCGACGCGGAGCGACGAGGCGATGGTGGCGACGGCGAGCGGGAGGACCTCCGGGGCGATCGACGGCGACGAGCTCATCGAGCTGCGCGGGGGTGACGGAGGTTTCGGCGAGAGCGGGGGCGATCTTCCATGGCTCGGGGATGGAATGCTGGTTGAGCCAGGCGCTCATGAGGTCTTCGCGGTCGGCGGTTGCGAGGGGACTTCTAGGCGTAGCGGTTTCGGGCGTGTAGCGCGCCATCTCTTCGCGGGTGCGGCTGATCCAACCGCGGTAGGCGGCCGTTTGCTCGTCCGAGAGGCAGAGATTGCCGAGCCGGTACTTCTGTTCGCCGTATTCGCGGAGCTCGCCGAAGAGGCTGGCGGCGGAGCGCTGGGCGGCGGAGGCGGGGTTGTTGAGCTCGTGCGCGAGATTTGCGGCGAGTTTGCCGAGGGCGGCCAGCTTTTCGGCCTGCTGCTCCATGCGCGTGACTTCGCGTACGCGGTCGAGGAGGGTGGAGACGCAGCGCTGACCCATGGAAGGGATGGCGCGGAGCATCTCGGGGAAGCGATCTTCGTGTACGTCCAGTGCCCAGGCGGGGCCAACGGCGTAGCCATCGCCACCGTAGGTCTTCATCCGTGAGAACGGGAGCTTGCCGGTGATCTGGCCGGCGCGACCGATAAACAGGGCGAGGGGGCCGCTGTGGCGGCGGCGAACGTGGACCTCCCCGTGAAGGATGATGTTCATGTGGCAGGCGGGTTCGCCCTCGCGGAAGATGAGCGCGCCGTCAACGCCCATGCGCTCGGTGCCGTTGTGGACGAGCCAGATGTATTCGTCCTCGGTGAGGCCGTCGAGGAGGGGGATGGTGCGGAGGGCGGCGTGGATCTCTTCGCAGCGTGAGGGAACGGCGGGCCGGGAAGCTACCGGAACTTCGTGTGGGTGTACGGCTTCACCCGGCGTCGAGAGATCGAGCTGAGATGGGGTCGCCATGCCTCGATGGTACAGGAGCGTGTCAACGGAATTGGTTGGACTTCTGCATCTCATCCCTGCGCATTGGCATGGCGTCGACTGTATCGCGGAGTTTGTTGAAGGAGAGGGGTTTGGTGGAGCGGAGTTTTTCGCCGCCGTCCTTGCCGATCAGGATGGCGGTGAAGTCGGTGGGAGCGACGTGGAAGCGGCGGCGGGCTTCGGTGGCGTCGGCGGGGGTGAGGCTGGTCTGGGTGGGGGACGGGGTGTTGTAGGGGACGGCGATGACGAGGATGTCGCGCTCGTGGAGGCCGGCGGCGGAGTCTTTGAGCCTGGTCATCTGGGCGAGGAGGGATGGGTCGTCGGGGCTGCGGGCGAAGAGCAGGAGGGGGCGGTAGGTGTCGCGGAGCTGGGCGAGGGTGGTGGGGGAGGGTGGGGTTTGGGCGGTGGCGGTGAGGGTCATGGCGAGCGCGAATGCCACTGGAAGGCGCATAACGGGTTGGATGCGGCGCTTCCCGGGGTGGAGGGCGGGATCAGGCCTGGGGGAGGAGCTCTGTTTTGTATTTGGGGGCGAGCGCTTCGGCTTTTTCGCGGAATGCGGCCCCCGCGGCTTTGTCGAGCACAGGTGGGGCGGTGGTGCGGGTGGGGACGGGGACGCCCACCTCGAGAAAGAATTCTTCCTGCCCGGCGGGGGAGCAGAGGCAGAGGAGGCGTGCGGGCCGGTCCGAGGCGTTGTGGAACTGGTGCGGCGCGTTGGCGGGGATGTGGAGAGTTTCGCCGGCGCGGATGGTGGATTTCTGTCCGCGGAAGGTGGCTTCGACTTCGCCGTCAAGGAGCATGAAGGTTTCTTCGAAGTCGTGGCGGTGGGGTGGGGGGCCGCCTCCGGGCGGGACGTGCATGTCGATGAGGCAGTAGCGGCCGGCGGTATCCTTTCCGGTCAGCAGGATGGTGTAGGTGTCGCCGACGACGCCGATGTGAGGGAGCTGCTGATTGCTTTCGGGCTGGACGAGGGTGAGGAGGCGGCTGAGGTTGTCGGGTGGGATCTGGCTGGTGTTTTCCATGCTCTGGCTCCTGCGGACGCTTCCGAGGTGAGAGGGATGGTTTCGAGCTGATCTTGAATGGGCGTCGGATGTCCGGCCTCTCGCTGTGAGGGACGAGAGGCCGGGTTCGCGACGGGATCAGGCTTTGACGACGGTGCCGTTTTCGACTTTGACGGGGTCGAGGAAGGGCATGGCTTTGCGGAGCTCGGCGCCGACTTTTTCGATGGGGTGTTCGCGGTCCTGGGCGCGGAAGCGTTCGAACTCCTTGCGGCCGGAGTTCTGGTCGTCGATGAAGCGCTTGGCGAAGGAGCCATCCTGGATGTCGTTGAGGAGGGACTTCATGGCGGCTTTGACCTCGGGTGTGACGATGCGGGGGCCGGCGACGTAGTCTCCCCACTCGGCGGTGTCGGAGATGGAGTAGCGCATGTACTCGAGGCCGCCGCGGTACATGAGGTCGACGATGAGCTTGAGCTCGTGGAGGACCTCGAAGTAGGCGAGCTCGGGCTGGTAGCCGGCCTCGGTGAGGGTTTCGAAGCCTGCCTTGACGAGGGCGGCGGTGCCGCCGCAGAGGACGGCCTGCTCGCCGAAGAGGTCGGTCTCGGTTTCTTCGGTGAAGGTGGTTTCGAGGACGCCGGCGCGGGTGCAGCCGATGCCCTTGGCGTAGGAGAGGGCGAGGGCGAGGGCGTTGCCGGAGGGGTTCTGCTCGACGGCGACGAGGCCGGGTGTGCCGCCGCCTTCGGTGAAGACTTCGCGGACGCGGTGGCCGGGGGACTTTGGGGCAACCAGGCTTACGTCGACGGTGGGGGGCGGGGTGATGGTGCGGAAGCGGATGTTGAAGCCGTGCGCGAACATGAGGGTTTTGGGCTGGCCGTCGGAGCCGGGCGTCCCGAGGCCGGGCTCGATCTCCTTGTAGACGGCGGCGGCGGTCTGGTCGGGGACGAGGACCATGATGACGTCGGCCCAGGCGGCGACTTCGGGGACGGGGGCGACGTCGAGGCCGGAGTTGCGGGCCTTTTCCGCGCGGTTGGAGCCGGGGCGGAGGCCTACGCGGACGTCGACGCCGGAGTCTTTGAGGTTGAGGGCGTGGGCGTGGCCCTGGGAGCCGTAGCCGATGATGCCGACGCGCTTGCCCTGGATGAGGGCGAGGTCGGCGTCCTGGTCGTGGTAGGTCTTTGCCATGTGTTTCCTTTCGGTTGTGAGGAGGGGGGTGGCCCTCCGTGCTTCTGGTGCAAAGTCTTCCGAAGATTGAGCTTAGGTCTGGACCGGGCCTGGTTCAGGCGGCACGGGATGGAAGCCGGTGCGCTTAGCGGGGATGGTTCTGCGGAAACGGTGTGGATGGGTCTAGTTTACCTGCCTCCCTCCGGTAGTTGCGCCAGGGCCGCTTCCGACTCGCAGCGTTTGCGGATGACCTCGAGGATGCTGCTCTGGACGCTTTGCATGACGGCGTCGGACCAGAGGGTGGGACGACCTCGTCGGCGGGGAGATCAGATGGGGATGCGGCTGCGGTGGGCCAGGAGGGCATGAGGTTCAGGCTTCTTCTTCTTCGTGGACGTCGGGGAACTGGTTGCCGAGAAACTCTGCGGTGGAGGGTGTGGCGGCGTAGTCGGGCTCCTCGTCGTTGGCGTGGGTATGGAGGGGATCGGCGGGTTTGAGAGTGCCGAGGGCTTCGAGGACGCGGGAGGTGTGGTGTCCGCGGCGCATGGCCATGCGGCCGGTGCGGGAGACCTCGAGGACTCTGAAGCCGGACTCGCGGAGGACCTGGAGGAGGCCTTCGATCTTGGAGGCGGCGCCGGTCATTTCGAGCATGATGGACTCGGGGGCGAGGTCGACGACGCGGGCGCGAAAGACGTTGGCGAGCTCGAAGATCTGGGAGCGGGAGTGCTGGGCTTCAGGGTGATCGGGCGGGGGGTTGGGGCCGGCGGCGACCTTGATGAGGCAGAGCTCGCGGATGACGGCTTCGGAGCGGCCGACCTCGTCGACGTCGACGGTGATCTCGAGCTTATAGAGGGATGCGCGGATGCGGTGTGCCGCGTGCTCGGGGGCTTCGCAGACGATGGTCATGCGGGAGGTGTCGGGGCGCTCGGATTCGCCGACGGTTAGAGAGACGATGTTGATGTTGAGGCGGCGGAAGAGCGAGGCGACGCGGGTGAGGACGCCGGGCTTGTCTTGCACGAGGGCTACGAAGGTATGGAGCATGGGGTTCCTTTCCGATCCGACAGGTGGAGGTTCATGGTTTTGGATCGGGGCTGGCTGGAGGGACGGTGACCGAGGTGAAGATGCTTGAGCCGGAGAGATCGATGGAGGCCTGGGCGGCGGCGAGGTGGAGGAGTTCGGGTGTGAGGACGATGGTGGTGGTCCCTTGCGTGAGCTCGATCGAGGCGGGCGTGATCTTCAGGGCCGATGCGGGGCAGGTGAGGGAGATGCCGGTGGAGTCGAGGAGGAGGGTGATGGGGGTTGCGACGGCGGGCGGTCTGCAGGTGAGGGAGATGCCGCCCACTCCGGGGAGGTCGTTGAGGATGAGGGTGCAGGCTTCGGTCTGAAACAGCCTGGTCTCCGGGGTGGGTGGGCCTGCGGGTGTGGTGGGGAGCTCGCCTTGAGCCCAGAAGCAGCCGGTCCAGATGGGGTAGGTGGGATCGCCGGCTTCGAACTCGATCCAGACGCTGGCGCCGACGGGCGGGATGAGGTAGAGGCCGACCGAGGGACCGGCGTAGGGGGTGCAGGGGAGGGCCCAGTTGAGGACCGTGCCTGGGAGGGCGGGGACTTCGGCGAGGATGCGGCCGAGGAAGAGGGGGTCGATGTTGGCGGTGACCCTGCCGCGGTATTTGCCGAAAAAGGTGGTCACGCGCGCTCCGGTGCGGCCGGGTTCGAGAGGCTGTAGAGGACGTGCTGGCGGTAGGGGTGGCCGGCGGGGATGAGGGGGTGGTCGAAGGTGAGCTCGGGGCGGTGCGTCATGCCGAGCTTTTCCATGACGTGGCGGGACGGGGTGTTGGCGGTGGTGGTGATGGCGACGAGCTCGGGGAGGCCGAGGGTGTGGAAGGCATGATGGACGATGGCGCGGGCGCCCTCGGTGGCGTAGCCGTGGCCGTGCGCGGCGCGGGTGAGACGCCAGCCGATCTCGACGGCGGGTTGGGGGAGATCCGGGACGGCGATGTACATGGTCTGGAGGCCGAGCAGGCCCAGGTACTCCCCGGTGTCCCGGTGCTCGAGGGTGAGGAAGGAGAAGCCGTCGCGGAGGAGCTGGTGGTGGTAGCGGGCGATGTGCTCGTCGGATTGCTCGGGCGTGAAGGTGGAGGCGAAGAAGCGCATGACGTCGGGGTCGAGGTTCATGGCGACGAAGGGGTCGCGGTCGCGCGGCTCGATGGGGCGGAGGCGGAGGCGTTGGGTCTCGAGATGTGAGGTGGTGCTGGAGGCGGGGGGCACGTAGGTTTCTCGACCTTCAGAGTGGGAGCTGGGGTGTCGGCTAGCTGCCGAAGTTTGAGGTGTTAGTGGCGAGGTTCCAGGCGCTGGTGTTGGTCACAGGCTCGCCCGCGGCTGTTTGCGTCTGGTAGACCCAGCGGATGGCGGTGTAGTTGAGGGTGATGGTTTCGGTGGGCCTACTGCCTCCGCCTCCGCCGATTGCGACGGAGGTGATGATGGCTTCTTTCATGGTGACGACCCAGTAGGGGGTGACGACGTCGCCCTCGGTGTGAGCGAGTGTGAAGGTCGCTTCCGGGATGACGAGCCCGCGGTCGCAGGCGTCGAGGAGGGCGGTGCTGGACAGGTCGATGTATTTCGTCATGGTGAAGTCCTGATGCCTGGGGGTGCCGGTCGTTCCTGTGCGCCCGGTGAGGCCGTGAACGATGGAGGTGGAGATGCCGTGCAGAAAGCTGAGGATCTCGACCTGGCCGGCATAGCCGCCGAGTGTGACCTCGCCCTGGAAGTCGGTGCCGAGATTCAGTAGGAGGATGTCCAAGGGTGATCTCCGTTCCGGTGCGCCAGGTGCCGCTGGGTTTGGGTGGTAATGGATGTCGAGGTCAGGCCCCGAGAGTGTTCCTGATGTGGTTACACATATTTGCCGGGGGTTACGGTCCCTGTGGCTCACGGAGCGTGAGGACGATGGGGGTGTGGTCGGAGGGCTTTTCGAGCGCGCGCGGGCGCTTATCGATCTCACAGCTTTCGAGGCGATCTGCGAGGGTGGGCGAGAGGAGGAAGTGGTCGATGCGAATGCCGCGGTTGTGCTCGAAGGCCTGGCGGAAGTAGTCCCAGAAGGTGAAGAGGGCGGGCACTCCGGGATGCAGGAGACGGAAGGCATCGGTGTAGCCGAGGGCGAGCAGGGCGCGGTAGCGGGCGCGGGGCTCGGGCTGAAAGAGGGCGTCGCGGATCCAGGAGGAGGGCTTGTGGCAATCGATGTCTTCGGGGATGACGTTGAAGTCTCCGCCGACGACCGTGGGTGTGCCTTCATGAAGCCAGAAGGCCATGCGTTCGTGGAGGCGGTCCATCCAGGCGAGCTTGTAGGCGAACTTGTCCGTGCCGACGGGATTGCCGTTGGGGAGATAGATGTCCACGACGCGCATGCCGCCGACGAGAACCTCAAGGTAGCGCGCGTGGCTGTCAGCATCGTCGCCGAGGAGCGAGGTGCTGACGGGCTCCATGGGGAGTCGCGAGAGGATAGCGACGCCGTTGTAGGCCTTCTGGGTGACTGCGAGGCTCCGGTAGCCAAGCTCACGGAAGGCTTCGGCGGGGAAGTCTGTGCCTTTGAGCTCCTGGAGGAGGAGGAGATCGGGCTGCACGTCGTTGAGCCAGCCTTTGACGTGCTCGAGCCTAGCCCGGATGGAGTTTACGTTCCAGCTTGCGATTTTGATGAGGTCTCCTCCTATGCCTGCGGTGGGTGCGTACGCGATATGTGACCGGGATGGTTGCTTATTCGTCTTCCGCGGTCTCGAGGAGGGGGTCGTGATGGGGGCGGCGGACCATTTCGTGGAGGGCGGCACCGGGGGCGATCATGGGGTAGACGCCGTCTTCTTTTTCGACCTGGAAGTTGATGAGGAAGGGGCGGCCGGAGGTGCGGGATTTTGTGACTGTGGGGGTTACATCTTTGCGTTTGTTGACGTGGGCGCCCTGGATGCCGTGGGCTTCGGCGAGCTTGACGAAGTCGGGCGAGAGGATGGGGGAGGCGGAGTAGTTCTTATCGTAGAAGGTCTCCTGCCACTGGCGGACCATGCCGAGGAAGCCGTTGTTGATGACGGCGATGTTGATGGCGAGGTTTTCCTGGACGATGGTGGAGAGCTCGGCGGCGGTCATCTGGAAGCCGCCGTCGCCGGCGATGACCCAGACGTCTTTTTCGGGGTGGGCGAACTTGGCGCCGATCGCGGCGGGGAGAGCGAAGCCCATGGTTCCGAGGCCGCCGGAGGTGACGAGCGAGCGGGAGACCTCGTGCTTGAAGTACTGGGCTTCCCACATCTGGTGCTGTCCGACATCTGTAACGATGATGGTTTCTTTGTCGCGGCCGGCGGCGATGGCTTCGCGCCAGATGTCGTTGATGACGTGGGCGGCGTAGAGGTGTCCGTTGTCGGGGAGGTTGACGATATCGCGGACGCTGGCGGTGCCTTTGCTGGCGTTGATTTCGTTGAGCCAGGGGGTGGTTTGGTGGGATGCGGGAGCGAGTGAAGCAGATCCTGCGCCCGCGGCGACGGATTGACAACTCTGGGGTGGTGCTCGCTGCGGGTGGGGTGAGTAGGGGGGCGAGGGCCTGGAGGATCTGCTTGAGGTCTCCGATGAGGGGGACGTCGACGCGGACGTTTTTGTTGATCTCGGAGGGGTCGATCTCGACGTGGATCTTTTTTGCGTTGGGAGCGTAGTGGGCGAGGTTGCCGGTGACGCGGTCGTCGAAGCGCATGCCGAGGGCGATGAGGAGGTCGGCGGACTGGATGGCGTTGTTGACCCAGGACTCGCCGTGCATGCCCATCATGCCGAGGTGGAGCGGGTGGGCGGCGGGGAAGGAGCCGAGGCCGAGGAGGGTGGAGGCGACGGGGATGCCGTTGGCCTCGGCGAAGCGGATGACGTCGAGCTCGGCGCCGGACTGGGCGATGCCGTGGCCGGCGAGGATGACGGGTTTGCGAGCGGCCTTGATGAGGGTGGCGGCCTGGCAGAGAGAGTTCGTGTCGGCGCAGTCGGTGGAGAGCATGGGGTGGGGGCGCGCGGGGGAGGGGCTGGCGGCCTCGAAGGAGAAGGCGGCGGTAGCCTGCTGGGCGTCCTTGGTGATGTCGACGAGGACGGGGCCGGGGCGGCCGGAGCGGGCGATCTGAAAGGCGAGGCGGACGGCGGGCGCGATATCTTCGGCGCGGGTGACGAGGAAGTTGTGCTTGGTGATGGGGAGGGTGATGCCGGTGATGTCGACCTCCTGGAAGGCGTCGGAGCCGAGGACCTTGGAGGAGACCTGACCGGTGATGGCGACGATGGGGATGGAGTCGAGCATGGCGGTGGCGAGGCCGGTGACGAGGTTGGTGGCGCCGGGGCCGGAGGTGGCCATGCAGACGCCGACTCGACCGCTGGCGCGGGCGTAGCCGTCGGCCATGTGGGAGGCGCCCTGCTCGTGACGGACGAGGACGTGGTGGATGGAGGGGAATTTGCGGAGGGCGTCGTAGATGGGGAGGATGGCTCCGCCGGGGTAGCCGAAGACGGTGGTGGTGTTTTCTCCGGCGAGGGTGGCCCAGAGGATTTCGGCTCCGGTGAGTTGCGGGTGGGTGATTGTTAGGCATAGGTGTTGGTTATCCGTTGTGAGTCAGTTGGTTCGGCTGCTGTTTGTGGATTGAATCTTCTGCTGAAGCCGCTGTGCTCCTACCGATGAGAGTGCTCGTTCGTGGAGCGACGTCGGTTGCCAAGGGAGAAGCAGATATCTGTTCCAAAATTTACGTTCACGTATGCCAATGGTGATGAACCAAGCCCAGCGCTGTTTGGGAGCGAAGACATCAGTCCATGGGACTCGAACAGGGGTCTTTCGCTTTGCTCAGGATGACGCCGTAGAACAGAGAACGGCGATTGCAAAAGCGGATCCTCCGCCTGCGGCGAAGGATGACAAGTTGAGGTTAGCTAGGTGGTGATGGCTCCTTCGCTGGCGCTGGAGACGGAGTTGGCGTACTTGGCGAAGACTCCGCGGGTGAAGCGTGGGGGTGGGGGTTGGAAGTTGGCGAGGCGGTGTGCGATCTCTTCGTCGGGGACGTTGAGGGTTAGGGTGCGTGCGGGGATGTCGAAGGTGACGGTGTCGCCTTCGTGGACGGCGGCGATAGGTCCGCCGAGCTGGGCTTCGGGGGCTACGTGTCCGGCCATGAGGCCGCGGGTGGCTCCGGAGAAGCGTCCGTCGGTGAGCAGAGCGACTGAGTCGCTCAACTCTGGAATGCCTTTGATGGCGGCGGTGACGGCGAGCATCTCGCGCATGCCGGGGCCTCCGCGGGGGCCTTCGTAGCGGATGACGAGGACGTCGTTGGGATTGATCTTGCCAGCCTCGACGGCGGCGTGGCAGTCGTCTTCGGAGTTGAAGACGCGGGCGGTGCCGGTGTGGTGGAGGCGCTCGTGGCCGGCGACCTTGACGACGCAGCCTTCGGGGGCGAGGTTGCCGCGGAGGATGACGAGGCCGCCGGTGGGTTTGAGGGCCTGCTCCCAGGTGTGGATGACGGGCTGGCCGGGCGTCTCGACGGCGGCGTCGGCCTCCTGGTGGAGGGTCTTGCCGGAGACGGTGGGGGAGTCGTGGAGCTGGCCGCGAGCTTTCAGTCGGCTCGCGAGGAGGCGTGATCCACCGGCTTCCTGGTAGTCCTTGGCGGCGTACTTTCCTCCGGGCGAGAGGTCGCAGATGAAGGGGGTCTGCTCGGAGATGCGGTCGAAGTCAGCCATCTCGAGCGGGACGTCGAGCTCGCGGGCGATGGCGATGAGGTGGAGGACGGCGTTGGTGGAGCCGCCGGATGCGGCGACGGCGGCGATGGCGTTCTCGAGGGATTTCCGGTTCAGGATGTGGCGGGGCGTGATCCCGTTGCGGACGAGGTCCATAACGAGGCGACCTGCTTCGCGACTGGCGGCGGCTTTATCGGGCGACATGGCGGGGACGCCGGTGATGTTCATCGGGGAGATGCCGAGAAACTCGCCGGCCATGGCCATGGTGTTGGCGGTGAACTGACCGCCGCAGGCGCCGGGGCCGGGGCAGGCGGAGGCTTCGAGCGCTTCGAGCTCGGCGTCGTTGATCTTGCCGGCGGCGTGGGAGCCCATGCCTTCGAAGACCTGGAGGATGGTGATTTCTTTGGTGGAGCCGTCGGGCTGCTTGAGGGCTCCGGGGGCGATGGAGCCGCCGTAGAGCATGAGGCCGGGGATGTCGAGGCGGGCGAGGGCCATGATGGCGGCGGGCATGTTTTTGTCACAGCCGGCGATACAGACGAGGCCGTCGAAGGAGTTGCCGCGGGTGACGAGCTCGATCGAGTCTGCGATGACTTCTCTCGAGATGAGCGAGGCTTTCATGCCCTGGGTGCCCATGGTGATGCCGTCGTGGATGGTGACGGTGTTGAACTCCATGGGGGTGCCGCCGGCCTCGCGCACGCCCTGCTTGACGGCTTCGGCGACGTTGCGTAGATGGAAGTTGCAGGGGCCGATCTCGGTCCAGGTGTTGGCGATGCCGATGATGGGCTTGCTGAGATCTTCTTTGGAGAAGCCGACGGAGCGGAAGTAGGAGCGGGCCGCGGCGCGGCTGGGGCCTTCGGTGAGGGCGATGGAGTTTTTCTTGCCGGGTGCGGTACTCATGGGCTCCTTGGGAGATCGGTGCTAGTGGAGGGGGAAGCCGCCGTGGGGGACGCGGGACTTGTTGTTGGGCGGTTGGGCGGAGGTGAGGGAGGCGAAGTCGGAGACGAGGGTGGCCACGGTTTCGTCGAGGTTTTTGTTGCGATTTTTCTGGAAGACGGCGTAGTTGGTTCTCTCGGTGAGGGACCAGAGGACGACGTTGGCGCGGGGGTCGATGAGGACGACGCGGAACTGGCGTACGGATTTGCGTGAGTCGTTGCTGGCGACGGACTGACCGAGGTCGATCTCGTAGTGAAGCTCGAGGATGAGGTCGGCGTCGTGGGGGTCGAGGACGAGCTGGTAGCGTCCGAGCTGAGTGAGGCCGGCGTAGAAGTCGTTATAGGCGCGGAGGCAGTCGGCGTTTTCCTGGTCGCCGGCGTTGCCGAGGAAGACTTTGGTGGCGGAGGTGATGGCGGTGGGCAGAGGCGCGGTCGGCGACTCGGGCGCTTGGGCCGGGGTCTGGGCTCGGGCCGCGAGGCAGAGGGCGAGGGCCGTCGAGAGGATGCGGCTAGCGTGCTTGATGGAGAGGGCTGCTTTCAATGCTGTCTCGCTTTGTTGGCGGTGGTTCTCTGGGGTGCGTGTTCCTGAGTCTGGCCGTTGTGGCGGTGAAGCAGATCCTCCCGCTGCGCGGAAGGATGACAACAAACGTGCCATGGCCGGAGAAGCGGATCCTGCGCCTTTGGCGAAAGGATGACAACAGGGGCTGGCGGATGACGACAGGGGTTGGCGGAGAATGACAACGAAAGGCCTATGGAGCCTCTGGAGCTTCGGTGGGGGATCTGGGGGTCAGCCAGAAGTCCTTGTCGTGCCGGGCTTCGAAGCGGTCGAGCTCGGACTCGTGCCGGAGGGTGAGGCCGATGTCGTCGAGGCCGTTCAGCAGGCAGTATTTGCGGAATGGGTCGATGTCGAAGTGGGCGTGGAAGCCGAGCTCGTCGGTGACGGTCTGGTCGGTGAGGTTGATGGTGATCTGGTGTTTGGGATTGGCGGCCGAGCGTTCGAGGAGGGTCTTGACCTCGTCGTCGGTGAGTCGGGCGAGGATGATGCCGTTTTTGCCCGCGTTCGAGTAGAAGATGTCGGCGAAGGTGGGGGCGATGACGGCGTGGAAGCCGTACTGGTAGATGGCCCAGGCGGCGTGCTCGCGGGAGGAGCCGCAGCCGAAGTTGCGCTCGGCGATGAGGATCTCGGCACCCTGATGTTGGGGCTTGTTGAGGACGAAGTCGGGTTGTGGCTTGCCGGTGTCGGGACCTTCCTGGATGCGGCGCCAGTCGAAGAAGAGGAAGTCGCCGTAGCCGGTGCGCTCGATGCGCTTGAGGAACTGCTTGGGGATGATCTGGTCGGTGTCGATGTTGGGAAACGGGAGCGGGGCGGCGGTGGAGGTGAGGATGTTGATGGGTTCCATTTGTAACCTCAGCTGAACTCTTTCAATATGCTGCCGAATGACGCGATGTGCTTAGCGTGAGCCTCCCTCGGCGAGGATCTGCTCGAGGTTGAAGTTGGAGGGCGGAGCGGGCTTAAAGGTGGTGCGCTCGGGGAAGTCCCAGTTGCGGATGTCGGTGAAGTGGCCGGTGATGGCGGCGGCTGCGGCCATCTGGGGGCTGACGAGGTGGGTACGTCCGCCGCGGCCCTGGCGGCCTTCGAAGTTGCGGTTGGAGGTGGAGGCGCAGCGCTCACCGGGCTGCAGGATGTCGGGGTTCATGCCGAGGCACATGGAGCAGCCGGGCTCGCGCCAGTCGAAGCCAGCGGACTTGAAGACGTCGTGGAGGCCTTCGCGCTCTGCCTGCTTCTTGACCTCCTGCGAGCCGGGGACGACCATGGCGCGGACGGTGGAGGCGACGTGGCGGCCGCGGACGACTTCGGCGGCGGCGCGGAGATCTTCGATGCGGGCGTTGGTGCAGGAGCCGAGGAAGACGGCGTCGACCCGGATCTCTTCGATGGGCGTGCCGGGCTTGAGGTCCATGTATTCGAGGGCGCGGGCGAAGCTTTTGCGGTCGGCCTCGGTGAGGGCGTCGTCGACCGAAGGGACGCGGGCGTCGACGGAGGTGACCATGCCGGGCGAGGTGCCCCAGGTGACGCGAGGGGCGAGGGTGGACGCGTCGATGGTAAGCTCGCGATCGAAGATTGCTCCTTCATCGGTTACAAGCTCGGACCACTCGTCGGTGGCCTGGCGCCAGAGGTCCGGGCCCTGGGCGGAGCGGAAGGCGGCGAAGCTGTGGCGGCCGGAGCGCTCGGAGTCTTTGAAGTCTGCGGTGGCGGAGGCGCGAGGGAAGCCGGGAGGCGAGAAGCGTTTGCCGTAGAGATATTTGAAGGTGGTCTCGTCGGGGGCGATCATGCCGGCGCGGGCACCGGCTTCGATCGACATGTTGCAGACGGTCATGCGGCCTTCCATGGAGAGGGCGCGGATGGCGGAGCCGGCGTACTCGATGACATGGCCGGTGGCCCCGTCGGTGCCGATGCGGCCGATGATGTCGAGGATGATGTCCTTGGCGGTGACGCCGAAGGGGAGCTGGCCTTCGACGTTGATGCGGAAGGTCTTTGGCTTGTCCTGAGGGAGGGTCTGGGTGGCGAGGACGTGCTCGACTTCGCTGGTGCCGATGCCGAAGGCGAGAGCTCCGAAGGCGCCGTGGGTGGAGGTGTGGGAGTCGCCGCAGACGATGGTCATGCCGGGCTTGGTGAGGCCGAGCTCGGGGCCGATGATGTGGACGATGCCCTGGTTGGCGTGCTGGACGTCGAAGAGCTCGACGCCGAAGTCGCGGCAGTTGCGGCGGAGGGCCTCGACCTGTTTCGAGGCGATCTGGTCGGCGATGTTGAGGCGGTGATCGATGCTGGTGGTCGGCACGTTGTGGTCGACCGTGGCGACGGTGCGATCGGGCCGACGGACCTTGCGATTGGTGAGGCGGAGGCCCTCGAAGGCCTGCGGGCTGGTGACCTCGTGGACGAGGTGGAGGTCGATGTAGAGGATGGCGGGCTCATCGGCGGGTTCGGCGACGAGGTGCTGCTGCCAGACTTTTTCAAACATCGTGCGGGGTGCGGTGGTGGGTGTGCTCATGGCGTGACCTTGGGTGCGAGGGTGCTGGTGGAGTTGGTGTCGGTCTCGGACGGGAGGGCGTTGTGCGCGCCGACTGCCGAGGGAGCGAGGGTGTGGGGAGTGCCGTCGGGATCGACGAGGAAGACGCGGGTGATGTTTTGGAGCGCGGTGGCGCCGGGGGAGGGTTTGCCGGTCCAGCGGCGGAGGCTGCGGATGAGGCCGCCGGGGATGAGGGTGGAGTCGATGGGCTGATTGGGGAAGAGCCAGAGGGTGTAGGCGGCGTCCTTGTCGTCGGTGGCGCGGTTTTCGCTGATCCAATCGATTGCGGCGAAGACGATGAGGGGTTTGGGGAGGCCGAGATCGACCCAGAGGAGGCCGCGGTTCGGGCAGAAGTGCTCAAGGCAGCCATCGGCGGTGAGGTAGCGCTCGTTTTCGCCGAGGACCTGGCCGGGGACGGAGAGGAAGTCGCGGGCGACCTCCGGGAGCGGCTTGCCGTTGGCCCAGAAGGTTTGCGGGGCGGTGAGGTTCTGCTGGAGGAGCGGCTTGAAGCGGGGATCGTTGACGAGGTCGTTTTCGCGGTAGGCGCTCGGTTGCGCTGCGGCGGCGGGCTCGGTGTACTGCCAGAGCCAGGAGAGGTCCTGGTCGGCGTGATGGCGGTGGATGTTGACCTGGGGGGAGTGGATCGTCTGGGGGTAGATGGGAGCGGGCGCGGCTGCTCCGACGACGAGGAGGATGATTGCGGCGGCGAGATGGAAGCGAGGGTGCATGCGTGCTTTGGTGCGGGCGAATGAGACTGGCAAGTGCAACGGCAACTGAAACGGCGAATGCGATTACTGAGATTTTTTGCTTTGCTCAGAATGACAGCGGGTTTCCAGGCTGGGCGCGTTTCGGTGAGGGTCCGTGGTTTAGACAGCGTGCATGGATTGGCGGCGGTCGAAGGATTGGGCGAGGGCTTCGTGGACGAGGCGGCCCATCTGTTTGGTGGTGACGGTTGCGCCGGTGTCTCCGCGGGCGATGTCGGCGGTGCGGTGGCCGGCGGCGAGGACTTCCTTGACGGCGGTCTCGATGGATTGCGCGTCGTGCTCGAGGTGGGCGGAGTGGCGGAGGATCATGGCGGCGGTGAGGATGGCGCCGAGGGGGTTGGCTTTGCCGGTGCCGGCGATGTCGGGGGCGGAGCCGTGGACGGGCTCGTAGAGGTTGACCTTGCCGCCGATGGTGGCGGAGGGGAGGAGGCCGAGCGAGCCGGTGATGACGGCGGCCTCGTCAGAGAGGATGTCTCCGAAGAGATTTTCGGTGAGGACGACGTCGAAGTTGCGCGGGGTGTTCATGAGGTGCATGGCCATGGAGTCGACGAGCTGGTGCTCGAGCGTGACGTCGGGGTAGTCGGCGCTGAGCTCGGTGACGGTGGCGCGCCAGAGCTGGGAGACTTCGAGGACGTTGGCCTTGTCGACGGAGGTGAGTTTCTTGCGGCGCTTCGCCGGCGAGCTCAAAGGCGATGCGGGCGACGCGGATGATCTCGGCCTTGGTGTAGCGCATGGTGTTGATGGCTTCGCCCGCGCCGTCGGTGCCGCCGTCGCGATTCCACCAGCGGGGCTGGCCGAAGTAGAGGCCGCCGAGGAGCTCGCGAACGAAGAGGATGTCAGCGGAGTCGGTGACCTCGGGTTTGAGGGGCGAGCTGGCGGACAGGGCTTTGTAGGCGACGGAGGGGCGGAGATTGGCGAAGCCGCCGAGGGCCTGGCGGATGTTGAGGAGGCCGGCTTCGGGGCGCTCAGAGGGAGGGAGCGCGTTGAACTTGTTGTCGCCGACAGCACCGAGGAGGACGGCGTCGGCGGTGAGGGCGAGGTCGAGGGTGGCCTGCGGCAGGGGCGAGCCGGTCTCGGTGATAGCGACGCCGCCGATGAGTGCTTCGGTGAAGGTGAAGGTGTGTCCGCCGAACTCGCCGACTGCTTTGAGGATGTTGACGGCTTCGGTGGTGACCTCGGGGCCGATGCCGTCGCCGGGAAGAACTGCGATTTTGAGCTGCATTGCTTACCTCGTGCGATGTTGGTGCGAGCTATGGGTTTGGTAGTGGTGGTTCCTTCGCTGCGTTCAGGGCGACGAGTGAAAGGGCAACGACAAACAACGGCAGAAGCAGATACGGGGGTTCTTCGTTTCGCTCAGAATGACAGTGATTCTGGTATCAGGTATCGGGTTTTGGAAGTGGGTGGGCGCTGGGCTGCTCTCAGGTGGAGGTTGTGGAGTGTTGACGGTCGTGCTGGAGAAGCGCGAGGAGGTCCTGGTCGTAGATAGATTTTTTACGGTCGGCGAGTTCGGTGAAGCGGTGGTAGACCTCGTCGAGTTGATGGCGGCTGAGGTGGTGGCCGAGGGTGGCGAGGCGATCGCCGAGGGCTCGGCGGCCGGAGTGCTTGCCGAGGACGATGTTGGTGGAACCGGCGCCGACGCTTTCGGGGGTCATGATCTCGTAGGTGAGCGGGTTGGCGAGCATGCCGTGCTGGTGGATGCCGGACTCGTGGGCGAAGGCGTTGGCGCCGACGACGGCCTTGTTGGGGGAGCAGCCGAAGCTGATGCACTCGGCGAGGAGCTGGCTGGTGGGGTAGAGGCGATCCATTTTGATGCGGTGCGGGTGGGGGAATTTGTCGCGGCGGACCATGAGAGCGGCGGCGATCTCTTCAAGGGCGGCGTTGCCGGCGCGCTCGCCGATGCCGTTGACCGTGCACTCGATCTGGCGGGCACCGCCTTCGACGCCGGCGAGGGAGTTGGCGACGGCCATGCCGAGGTCGTTGTGGCAGTGGGTCGAGAGGACGACGGAGTCGATGCCGGGGACGGAGCGCTTGACGAGCTGAAACAGGGCCCGGTATTCGTCAGGCGTGGTGTATCCCACCGTGTCGGGGATGTTGATGGTGGTGGCTCCGGCTTCGACGGCGACCGTGATCATCTGGATGAGGAAGGCTTCGTCGGAGCGGGTGCCGTCTTCGGTGGAGAACTCGACGTCATCGACGAAGGTGCGGGCGAGGCGGACGGCGGATCCCGTGTGCTCGAGGGCTTCGGCGCGGCTGATCTTGAGTTTGGCGGAGAGATGGAGGTCGGAGGAGGCGAGAAAGACGTGGATGCGCGCGCTCTCGGCTGGCTCGACGGCGTGGGCGGCGGCCTCGATGTCCTCGCGCTTGCAGCGGGCGAGCGAGGCGATGCGGGGGCCTTTGACGTTGCGGGCGATCTCGCGGATGGAGTTGGAGTCGCCTGGGGAGGCGATGGCGAAGCCGGCTTCGAGGACGTCAACGCCGAGATCGGCGAGGCCGTGGGCCATGCGGAGCTTCTCGTGGTGATGCATGGTGCAGCCGGGGGACTGCTCTCCGTCGCGGAGCGTGGTGTCGAAGAAGACGATGTGATCGGTCGGGGAAGCCATCGGGTTTAATGTACGCCTTTCTTCGAGGAGAAGAATAACGCAGACTTATATCATTTGCCGCTAGTATCATGATTGCTAATCGGGGTATCAGGCAGGGAAGGGTGAGGTTCGATGGAGCTGCTGCAGATGGAGACGTTTCTGGCGGTCGCGGAGGAGCGGAGCTTTTCGCGTGCGGCGGCGCGTCTCCACCGGACCCAGCCGGCGGTGAGCCAGGCGATTGCGAAGCTCGAGAGCGATGTGGGGGAGGTGCTGATCGAGCGCTCGACGCGGGATGCTTCGCTGACTGCGGCGGGCGAGGTGCTGCGGGAGTATGCGGTGAAGCTGCTGAACCTGCGGATGGAAGCGACGACGGCGATCGGGGAGCTACGGGAGCTGCACCAGGGGCGGCTGAATATTGCGGCGAACGAGTACACGTGCCTGTACCTCCTGCCGCTGCTGAACGAGTACCGGAGGCAGAATCCGCGGATCAAGATCGCGGTGCAAAGGGCGCTGGCGAGCAAGATCTCGGACGAGGTGCTGATGCACACGGTGGAGCTGGGCGTGATCTCGTTTCGGCCGGACGACACGCAGCTGGCGTCGACGGTGGTGTATCGCGACGAGCTGGCGTTTGTGGTGAACCCGGCGCATCCGCTGGCGCGTGCTGGACGGGTTTCGATACGGCAGCTGCGGGCGGAGAACTTTGTGGCGCACAACATCCCATCACCGCAGAGGCAGAGGGTAATCCAGGCATTTCGGAGACATAAGACGACGCTGCAGATGGGCGTGGAGCTGCCGTCGCTCGAGGCGATCAAGCGGTTTGTGGAGATGGGCAATGGGGTGGCGCTGGTGCCAGGGCTGACGGTGCGGCCGGAGCTCGAGGCGGGGACGCTGGTGCGGGTGGAGGTGCCGGAGCTCGAGATGGCCCGGCGGCTGCGGCTGGTGTATCGGCGACAGGCCACGCTGTCGCATGCGGCGGTGGCGTTTTTGAAGGTGGTGGAGGCGTATGCGGCACTGCATGGGGACCCGTTCTGCTATGTGCGGGAACGGGAGGGCTGAGGCGGGGAGCACGAGATCGATGAGTTGCCGCGAAACATTCTGGCGGAAACCCGGTCTGATGCAGTAAGGAGTTTGCCGGTGAGTGACGGTGAACAAAGGAGTTCTACATGGCCGCACAGTTTGTAAGGAATGGAAGACGAGTGGCCGCTGCGGCGGTCTTGAGCCTAGCGATGGGCGGAGTGATGGCGATGGCGCAGGACAACAGCGCGGCGCCTCCGCCGCCGCAGCAACAGCAGGACGAGCAGGGCCCACACGCGGGTGGGATGCATGGACGCGGAGGTCCGGAGCGCCAGGTTGAGATGCTGACGAAGCGGCTGAACCTTTCGCCGGACCAGGTGACCCAGGTGAAGGCGATCGACCTGGATACGATGACGCAGATGAAGGCGGTTCACCAGGATACGAGCCTTTCGCAGGACGATCGTCACGCGAAGATGATGAGCATCCACCAGGCCTCCGAGACGAAGATCCGGGCGGTGTTGAACGACGACCAGAAGACGAAGTTCGACGAGATGGTGGCGCACCGGCGTGAGCGGATGCAGCACGGCAATGGCGAGGCTGGAGCTCCTCCTCCCCCGGCGTAGGGGATAGGCGGGACTGAGTAAGGGAAGGCCGGAGCTTAGCTCCGGCCTCTCGTGCGTGATGGGGCGTGGAGAGGGCCCGTGGGTGCGGTGTGCGGGTACAATAAAGGAAATGATCCTGTGCTTAGCTCCTTCGATCCCCAGCGTAGGTTTAGGGCGGGGCGTTGGAGTCGCGGACGAACGTCAAGGGGTGTACTGAAGAATGATGAAGACGATGGTGTTGGGCGTGCTGATGGCCTCAGCCGCCGCCGGCATGGCGCAGGAGAGCCGGATGGATGCGAGCATGAGCGTGACGACGCTGATTATGCCGCAGGTGAATTCGAACGGGATCCAGGTAAACGCGACCAAGCCGATAGGATTTCTGGGCAGCTATCGTTTTATGTTGACGCCGCGGAGCGCGCTGGAGGCGAACTACACGTTTTCGCAGAACATCATGAAGTACAACACGAATTTCCAGCCGAATATCCGGATCCATACGCGGACCCAGGAGCTTTCGCTCGGGTACGTGTACAGCCTGACGTTCAAGAACTTCAGCCCATTTGCCGAGGTGGGTGTTGGAGCGATGTTGTTTTCGCCGATCGATGATTTCAAGACGAACCAGTTTTCGACGAAGCGGACCACGGGCCTGGGCGGATTGTTTGGAGGGGGCGTGGCGTATGAGCTGAGCCCGAGCTTTGACATCCGTGCAGAGTATCGAGGCTTTGTGACGAAGACGCCTGACTTCGGTCTGCCCGGGGACATCATCAAGACGAACCGGTACACGGTGTTCATGACACCGGCGGTCGGGGTCGCGTACCACTTCTAAGTAATCGCGGTAAGGACAGAACGCCCCGGCAGGTGCCGGGGCGTTTGTGCGTGGGTGTGGGCTGCATTGGCGCTAGCGGAAGTGGTAGGCGGCGCCGAAGGTGAAGAGCTCCGGGGTGAGGCCGTTGGCGGGGCCGTCGATGGTTCCCTTGAAGCCGGGCCACTTCTGATATTCGAAGTCGGCGCGGAGGTAGAGGTAGGGGCGAACCTTGATGTCCGTGCCGAGGCCGCCGGCGAACATGTTGTAGGCGAGATTGGCGCTGGCCTGGTTTTGCGGGGCGGGCGGGGGATACGGGGGATAGTTGAAGACGCCCCGGCCTACCATGATCTTGGCGTAAGGGACGAAGATGCTGTAGGTGCGGAAGTAGCGCCCACCGACTTCGTAGGTTTTTTCGTAGAGGGTGGAGCCGTTGCCCCGGTTGACCTTGTGGAAGTTGGCCTCTACGCCGAAGTGGCGGCTGAAGTCGAAGTCACCATAGATGCCGAAGCCTGTGTACCTTGAGCCGTAGTCGGATTCGGCGGAGGTGTATCCGGCACCGATGAGCAGGTCTCCTGCGCGAGATGCCGTGGGACCTGCCTGGGCAAACAGGCGAGGTACACCGGCGAATAGGCTGAGCAGGATGAGAATCCTTGTAAGCACGAACGTCCCCCTAGAGAGTTGCTGAGATCCTGCACCTTGAATTGTGGTGTGCAGGTTTGACTGTAACCCGGCGAGGCGCCTGGCGGGTGGTCGTTGAAGGGCTGGCAAGTGGTGCCATTGCTGTGTTTCGGGACCAGATGCGATCAGCGGCCCGTACAGACGGTGCACCGGTTACCTCCCCTTGTGAAGCGGTTGGGAACCTCTAGTTTGGAGTTTGTCAGACCTTTGGGGGAGGGTGGTGAGCGGCGGGACGCGCCGCTCACCGGGAGAGGAACAGATCAGCGCTGGGGCTGAGCGGCGGGTTGCGCCTGGGTGACGGCCGGCTGCCCGTCAGCGGGAGCGGCTGTTGCGGCTGGAGCCGTCGTGTCGGGTGCGGGCTGCGTGGTGGCGGCGCCGGTGGTTGCTGGTGCCGCTGCGCCGGCGGGAGCGGCTGCCGGCTCCGCAGGTGCCTTGTAGTAGCTGAGCTTCAGGAAGACTGGCTCAACTTCGAAGGGCATCTTGTCGGCCGCGGTGAGAAGCGGCTCGTACGCGGCGTGCATGGTGATGACCTGATCGGTCCAAGGATCGAAGCGGAGGAAGCTCGAGAGCGGCATTGCGGCCTGCTGCTTGAGGTCCTTCATATCGAGCTTGGGTCCCTTGCTGACGATGGCCTGCATCCAGAAGGTTGGGTCGGTGTCGCTCTTGACGAGGCCGTCACCGAGCATGGGCTGGTTGAGCGCCTTGAGCGACTTGACGCGCTGCTGGAGCTGCTGGAGGTAAAGAGCGAAGTACTGCTGACCCGGGTCGAGCTCCTTGGCGCTGAGCAGCTCCATCGCTTTCTTGGCAGCGGCGGCGTTGTCGGCGTCGGTGTGGTGCATGGGGATGCGGTTGAAGACGGAGTTGGTCGGGAAGAGCAGGCGATCGTTGAAGGCGTACTTGGTGTCGAGCCGGTGGCCGAGGATGATGTGTGCGAGCTGGAAGGCAAGGATGGCGTTGAGGTTGCCCATCTGCTGCGCGCCGTCCTGGGTGACGATGCCGGTTGTATCGAGGAGGCTCTTGGAGATGATGATGGTGTTGCCGATGGCGACGGACTCGAGGGGCTCGGTCAGCAGCGTGCGGCACTTGATGGGACGGGCAAGGGCGATGTTGTTGTAGGCGAGGATGTTCCCGGCGAGGGCTTCAAGCGTCTTATCGAACTCACTGGGGGCATCGAGGAGACCGGCCTGGAAGAGGCGCTCGACGACGTTGTCCTCGGCCTGCTGGGCCCAGGCGCGCTGTGCACCGAGCGGGCTGATGTCCTGGGCGTCGTTGGAGACGTCCGTGGCGCCGACGACGTCTATGGAGGTGTTCTCGGACTCAGGCGGCGGAACCTTGAGGACGTATCCCCAGACGTGGTTGATGGCTTTGAACTTGAGTGTGCGGGAGACGCTCTTGGGGTCGCTCTCTTCGACGTAGAAGGAGGTGGGCAGCCAGAGGTCGGGCTGGACGTTGGTTCGCCAGCTGTCGAAGTGGTAGTACTCGCGGATGGTCTCTTCGGAGCCGGAGAAGTCGCCATTGAAGCGGACGACGTTGCCGCCGCGGGTCTCGATCCAGACGCGTCCGAAGAAGCGGCCGGTGGTGGAGCCGGTAAGGGCGAGCTTGCCCTGCTTGGTGGCGATGGGGGCTACGTCGAAGACGGCGGTGGGGGTGTTGCCGAGAAAGTCGTTGCGAACGAAGCTGAAGACGTAGTGCTGCCGGTCAAAGCTGTTGGAGTCCATGAGGAGCATCTGGACGAAGCCGGACTCGTGGAAGTTGAGATGGAGGCTGTCGCCGAGGCCGGTGATGAAGGAGGCGGAGTGCTTGAGGCGACCGAAGCTGAACTTGCCGCCGCTCTGGGTGCCGTGGGCGGTGTCTTCGTTGACCTTGTAGGCGTTGTCACCGATGATCTTGGAGAACTCGACGCGACCGAGGAAGTGCTGGTCGGACTCGGGCACCTGGCTGAGCAGGGGATCGGGCCGCATGTTCTGGATGTAGGTTTCGACGAGTGGAGCCCGCTCGCGAACGGTTTTGACGACAACCTTTTCGCGGCCGATCGCCTTATCCACAAGAGCATTCTGGCTCGCCGTGAGTTTGCGCGGCGTCATGCTGTCATCGACCTTTTTCTTCTTGCCCAGCAAGGGGATACTGGCCGCGACGGCGGGCAAGGTCGAGAAGGCGATGGATGCCAACACCAGCCCGGCGATATGTGGTTTTCGGAAGATCATGATTCGGCTCCTGCGGCAGCCTCGTGGAGGCTGGCCGTATGTGGTGCTGATGCTAGTTCAAGGTTATGCGTCCGGGCAAAGAGTTACCCGGCGAGCTGGAAGGCTACGTTGACGACACCTTCCCAATCGATGGGAGTTCCGGAGGCGTCGGTTGCGGGCTGGAACCGGGTTGCCTGGACGGCAGCGCGGGCGGATTCGTCGAGACCATGGCCGAGGCCGCTGGTAACGCCGAGTACCTGAACGGTACCGGAGGAGGAGACACGCAGGCGAACGGAGACGGTTCCCTCGAGATGGAGCTTGACCGCCTCTTCAGTGTACTGCGGGCGTGGTTTGAAGAGGACCTTGGGCCCGGTGCGAGCGACGGTGGTCGTCGGGGCGGAGGGCTTAGGCATGACGGGCTGCTGCGTCTGGCCCAGGTTGACGGGGCCGGCGATCTTTCCGGTGGAGTTGAGGGGACCGGTGCCTCCGGCGACGCCGAGCTTGACGCCCGTGACGGCGTGAGCGCCGTTGCCTGCCATGTTGGTGCTGGTGGGCGAACCGGAGCCGAGCGAGACCTTGGTGGCGCCTGCGCCGGTGTTGGAGGCGGGCATACCGGCCATACCACGGTTGCCGAGATTGATGGCGCTGGTGGCGGGGCGGTTGGAGGGGGCGATCGGGTTGGTCTGCTGGCCGAGCGCGACTGCCGCGGGGTGATTGGTGGCGACGACGGTGGCGGGGGCAGCCTGGCCGAGGTTGACGACCTTAGGCGCGGGGGGCGGGGTGACCTGCTTGGGCGGGGCCGGAGCGATGACCGGGACGGGCTGGTTCATCTTGATCTCTGGCGGCTTGGGAAGGTCGGGAAGCTTGACGACCTCAGGCAGCTTGATCTTTGGCGGCTCGACCTTGATCTTCGGGGGCTCGGGGAGCTTGACCTTGGGCTTGATGGGCTCCGGCTCGACCTTCTTGATTGGGATGGGCTCGACGAGGCTGGTGAGCTTCTGCCGGTGATCCATGGTCTTCTTCGCGGCGGCGCCGATGATGATGACGACGAGCGCGATGATGATGTTGAGGGAGATGGAGGTGAAGAGAGACGCTTTGCTCTGCTGGCCATCGTTGAGCACGCCGAAGTGCTTGAACTGGGTGCTGGTGGCTGGCGATGCGGGAGTTTCACTGCGAAGCGGCTTGGTGGTCATAGGTAAGATTCCTTGAGGTGGCCTCGTCCAGGGAGGCGAGATGCACGTCGACCGGGGGATGCGGGCGAGTGCTGATGAAGTGGAGGCCTTGGTCGTGGGCTCCATAAGGTATTGCAGTGTGTCATTTGAGCTGGTTCAAAGCTGCTGCAGCCGACCTGCCCCAGTCTCAAGGATATAGAAAGAGACGAGTGGCGCTGGGAAAAAGGTTGGTAAAGGGAGCAACTGTTGCAAATGATTTCACAGTGCGGAGGCGACTTCGAATCATCGCCCTTGATTGCAATCAGTGTGCCGTAGGCGTCCCAGCTTGACACTGGTACTTTGGTGGTAGCGAGGTCTCCGAGGGGTACATGAAGATTCTGGTGACGGGTGGAGCGGGGTATATCGGCGGCACAGTGACACGCCTGCTGTTGGCGCAAGGTCATGATGTGACGGTATTTGACGACTTTTGCCATTCCAAGCAGACGGCCGTAGCCGAGGGAGCGAAGCTGGTCCATGGGGAGCTCTCGGACCGTACACTGGTGGAGACCACGCTACGCGAAGAATGTTTCGATGGTGTGATGCATTTTGCCGCCCTGATTGAGGCTGGCGAGAGCATGAAATACCCGGAGGTGTACTTCCGGAACAACTCCGCAACGACGCTGACTCTGCTTGAGGCGATGCTGAGCACAGGGCACAACAGGCTGGTCTTCAGTTCGACGGCAGCGTGCTATGGGGAGCCCGAAACCGTTCCTATTGTTGAAGATGCGAAGCTCAAGCCGACCAATCCGTATGGCGAGAGCAAGCTGGTGGTGGAGCACATGCTGACCTGGCTGAACCGGGCGCACGGGTTCCGGTATGCGAGCCTGCGGTATTTCAACGTAGCGGGGGCGATGGAGGGGTATGGCGAGGCGCATGAGCCGGAGTCGCACCTGATCCCCCTGGTGCTGGATGTGGCGCTGGGGCGGCGCGCGAGCATCAAGATCTTCGGGCAGGACTACCCGACCAAGGACGGCACGTGCGTTCGCGATTACATCCACGTACAGGATCTTGCTGACGCGCATCTGCTGGCGCTCGGGGCGCTTGAGCAGCATTCGCGGCTGATCTACAACATTGGCAACGGCCAAGGCTTCTCGGTGCGCGAGGTGATCGATTCAGTCCGGCGTGTGACGGGCAAGACGATCACCGTGGAGGAGTGCCCGCAGCGGCCGGGAGATCCGGCGGTGCTGGTTGCGAGCGCGGAGAAGATCAAGGCGGAGCTTGGGTGGACGCCGCGGTTTGCCGACCTGGACACGATTGTTGCAAGCGCCTGGAAGTGGCATCAGCAGCGATACGCGTGAGAGCTGGGTGCTGTGCCCAGCAGGGCTTCTGAGGAGGAGCGTCCTTGATCGAGAGCATGTTTCACCTCCATGCGCCGCTGCTGGAGAAGATCTTCCGGCCGGTGATTGTGTACCTGTGCCTGATCGTGTTTCTGCGGGTGTTTGGAAAGCGGGAGCTGGCGCAGCTGAATCCGTTTGACCTGGTGGTTCTGCTGAGCCTGTCGAACACGGTGCAGAACGCGATTATCGGGGACGACAACACGGTGAGTGGAGGCGTGATCGGGGCATTGTCGCTGCTGACGATCAACTGGATGGTGACGCGGATTCTGTTCAAGGCACCGCGGCTGAACTCCGCGTTTGAGGGCACGGAGACGGTGCTGGTGCGGCATGGCGAGGTCGATCAGCAGGCGTTGAAAAAAGAGGCGCTGACCGAGGTGGAACTGCTTTCGGTGCTGCACAAGCAGGGGATGGACTCGTTCAGCCAAGTGGAGAAATGTGTGCTCGAGCCGAACGGGACGTTTTACCTCGAGCAGATCAAGCCGACGGATGAGGAGAAGCAGCGCGCGGAGATCCTGGAGGTGGTTCGGTCGTTGACGATTGAGGTGCGGGAGCTGAGGGCGAAGCTGTCGGCGCAGTGAGGTGCGGTGCCTCTTCGGGGGTTTGCGCGGAGGCTTTGCGGAGGGCGTCGCGGAAGCGCTCGGGCGGCTCGGCGAGGCGGGAGTCGCGAACGGCGGCTCGGTAGCCTCCCATGTAGATCGAGTACATGACGGCGAGGGCGCAGCCGACACCAAAGGCGAAGCCCAGGAAGAAGCCGATGACCGCGGACCAGGTGAAACCCATGTTGAGCTGAGTCTACAGGTCGCCTTGTTGAAGATGAGAGCGGGCCGGGGCTGGGGTTTGCTTGCGTGGGACGCGTCAAGTGACACATCGGAACGCGGTGCGGGTTTGCTGAGCAGGGGTGCATGCGATAGCTTTCAGGGGGAAGAAAGATGGAGGGTCTGTGTCAACGCCGGTGATGCATAACAACCTGGATTCCACCCTGAAAGAGAACCGCCTGTTTCCACCGACTGCTGAGTTTGCGGCGAAGGCCCACATCAAGAGCGTGGCGGAGTACGAGGAGAAGTATCGGCGCAGCGTGGAGGACCCGGAGGCGTTCTGGGCGGAGGCGGCGGGCGAGCTGGATTGGTTTGCGCGATGGGAGACGGTTCTTGAGGGGACGGGCCCGGACGCGAAGTGGTTTGTGGGCGGGAAGCTGAACCTTTGCCATAACTGCGTGGACAGGCATGCGCTGGGGGAGCGGCGGGACAAGGTGGCGCTGTTATGGGAGGGCGAGCCAGGCGAGGTTCGGCGGGTGACGTATGGGGAGCTGCATGGGGAGGTGCAGCGGTTTGCGAATGCGCTGAAGCGCCTGGGTGTGAAGCGGGGCGACCGGGTGGCGGTGTACATGGGAATGTGCCCGGAGCTTGCGATCGCTCTGCTGGCGTGTGCGCGAATCGGGGCGGTGCACTCGGTGATCTTCGGTGGATTTGCGGCGCACGCATTGGTGGACCGGATCAACGACTCCGAGTGTGTGGCGGTGCTGACGCAGGATACGAGCTACCGGCGCGGCGGCGAGGTGAAGCTGAAGTCGATTGTGGATGAGGCGCTTGAGAGGTGTCCGACGGTGGAGAAGGTGGTGGTGTACCGGCGCTCGGGGACCGAGGTAGCGATGAAGGCCGGGCGCGATGTGTGGTGGCATGACGCGGTCGCTGGTGTGGAGGCGGAGTGTGCGCCGGAGTGGATGGAATCAGAGGATCCGCTGTACCTGCTGTACACGTCGGGGACGACGGGCAAGCCGAAGGGGCTGGTGCATACGACGGGCGGGTACTCCGTGGGGACCTACCTGACGAGCAAGTACGTATTTGATCTGCGCGAGGACGACGTGTACTGGTGCACGGCGGATATCGGGTGGGTGACGGGGCACAGCTACGTGGTGTACGGGCCGCTGCAAAACGGTGCGACGGTGGTGATGTACGAGGGCGCGCCGAACTGGCCGGAGTGTGACCGCTTCTGGAAGATCGTGGATGCGCACAAGGTGACGGTGTTTTACACGGCGCCGACGGCGATCCGGGCGTTTACGAAGTGGGGCGATGCATGGGTGCGGAAGCATTCCCTGGAATCCTTGCGGCTGCTGGGGACGGTGGGCGAGCCGATCAATCCGGAGAGCTGGATGTGGTACCGGAGGGAGATCGGAAAGGATCGCTGCCCAATTGTGGATACGTGGTGGCAGACGGAGACGGGGGCGGTGATGATTGCGCCGATACCGGGTGCGGTGCCGACGAAGCCGGGATCGGCGACGCGGCCGTTTTTCGGAATTGTGCCTGAGATTGTTACGAAAGAAGGGGAGGCGGTGCCGGCGGGGCATGGTGGCTTGCTGGTGATCCGGAAGCCGTGGCCTTCTATGGCGAGGACAATTTACGGAGACGACGCGCGGTATCGCGAGGCGTACTGGAGCGAGATCCCGGGGAGCTACTTCACGGGAGACGGCGCGCGACAGGATGCGGACGGGTACTTCTGGCTGATGGGCCGGGTAGACGATGTCATCAACGTGAGCGGGCATCGGCTGGGCACGATGGAGGTGGAGTCGGCGCTGGTGGCGCACCCAAAGGTTGCGGAGGCGGCGGTGGTCGGAAGGCCGGACGAGATGAAAGGCCAGGCGATCGCGGCCTTTGTGACGCTTGAGGGCGGGCATGGGGCGAGCGAGGAGCTGCGGCAGGAGCTGCGGCAGTGGGTGGCCAAGGAGATCGGCGCGCTGGCGCGGCCGGATGACCTCCGGTTTACGGACGCCCTGCCGAAGACGCGATCGGGGAAGATCATGCGGCGGCTGCTGCGGGAGCTGGCCTCGACGGGCGAGGTGAAGGGCGACACGACGACGCTTGAGGACTTCGCGGTGATTGCGAAGTTGCGCGAGAACGAGGAGTAGAGACCGGCGCATCGCTCGTGACCTGCGGGTGCCTAACCGGGAGACACCGGTTGAGGGACTTCGACATCGCAATGTCGGCTTTCGCTGCGTCGCGAACTGATGGGCGACGGGAGGCGAACCCGAGGCCGAGCGCCGAAGTGCAGGGCTAACGCAGCTTGACGCTGGGTTTGATGGGCAGGGTGAGGTGGAAGGTGGTGCCGTTGCCGGGTTCGCTGGTGGCCCAGATGCGGCCGTTGTGCTGGGCGACGATGGACCGGCAGATGGCGAGGCCGAGGCCGGTGCCGCCCATGGATCGAGAGTCGGAGGCATCGACCTGCTGGAAGCGCTCGAAGACGGTCTCGAGCTTGTCGGCGGGAATGCCGCGGCCCTGATCGCGTACTTCGATGAGGGCTTCATTCTCGTGGAGGTTTTTGGCGGTGAGCTCAATGAGGCTGCCGGCGGGGGAGAACTTGATCGCGTTTGAGATGAGATTGGTGAGGGTCTGGAGGATGCGATCCGGGTCGGCCCAGACCTGAATGTCATTCGCTGAGGTCGAGATGCGGATCTCGGCTTTGGCGGCGGCTGCCTGCTGGAGGCCGGCGGCGCGTGCGAGGAGGTCTTCGGCGCTGCAGGTCGTGAGCTGGAGCTCGGACTTGCCGCTCGAGATCCGTTCGAGGTCGAGGATGTCGTTGACGAGGCGGACGAGGCGGTCGGTGTTGCCGAGCGCGATCTCGAGCATCTGGTGCATCTTCTCGGGGCGTGAGCGGAGCGCGCCACCGGTGACGAGGCCGAGCGCGGCACGGAGCGAGGTGAGCGGGGTGCGGAGCTCGTGCGAGACGGTGGAGATGAACTCGTCCTTCATGCGATCGAGGGCGCGGCGCTCGGTGGTGTCGGTGAAGGCGACGACGACACCGATGGGCTTGCCGCCCTCGGCGTTGCCATCGGAGGATGCCTCGATCTGGGGGCGTGCGACGTACTCGACGGGGAAGCTGGTGCCATCTTTGCGCCAGAAGATCTCATCGCTGATGCGGACGGAGCTGCGCTTTTCGAGCGTGTTCTCGATGGGGCACTCGCTCTTCGGGTAGGGCGATCCGTCGGGACGAGTGTGGTGGATGAGCTCGTGCATCTTCTTTTCGAGGACGTCGGCGCGGGTGTAGCCGAGCATCTGGAGCGCGGCGGAGTTGACGACCGTGATGCGGCCATGGAGGTCGATGCCGAAGATTCCGTCGCCGACGGACTCAAGGATGGAGTCGGACTGGCGGGTGAGGGTGCGGAGGCGGCCTTCGGCACGAATCTGCTCGCTGATGTCGACACCGAAGCCGAGGACGTACTTGTCACGGCCGGGGACGTCGATGAGCTTGTTGCGGTAGGCAATGACGCGGACGTCACCCTGCTTGTCGGAGAGATGAAGGAGGCCCTGAGCTTCGCCGGCGGTGGTGATCTGCTTGAGGTAGGGCTTGAGGGCCTTGCGGCGATCCGCGGGGATGAAGTCGGAGAGCGGGTGACCGACCATCTCCTCGACGTTGCGGCCGATGCTTTTGGCGCTGTGGGTGTTGACGGAGATGAGCTTGCCTTCGAGGTCGTGCATGCAGACCATGCCGAGGGAGCCCTCGACGATCTGGCGGTAGCGGGCTTCGCTCTCGCGGAGGGTGTCTTCGGCCTCGCGCTGCACGGTGACGTCGATGCCGGTGGCGATGATGAAGGCGACCTGGCCCTGCTGATCGGCGAGCGCGGTGGCGGACCAGGCGATGCGGCGAAGGGTGCCGTCGCGGTTGAGCCAGTGATTCTCAAAGGTGGCGGGGAAGCCGCCGGCACGGATCTGGTCGAAGGTGTCGATGGCTTCGGGGATGTCGGCTTCGGGGATGAGTTTGTCCCAGGCATAGCGGCCGACGAGGATGTTGAAGTCGTATCCGGAGGCGATCTCGCAGGCTCGGTTGAAGCGCACGATGCGGCCGGCGGTGTCGAAGACGACGACGAGAGCGCCGACGGTGTCGAGGACGGCGGAGACGAAGTTGCGTTCGACGGTGAGGGCGGTTTCGACGCGCTGCCGCGCGCGGGCGGAGCGATCGATCTGGCGGACGCGGCCGTTGAGCTCGAGGCGGTTGACGACCAGCCGGCTGAGGACGGCGAGGGCGTCGGACTCCTGGAGGGTGAGGCGGCGGGGATGAACGTCGAGGACAAGAAGTGCGCCGATGCTGATGCCGCCGGGCGTGGTGAGGGGAGCGCCGGCGTAGAAGCGCATGTCGCGGCCTTCGATTTGAATGCCATTGGGGGAGAAGTCAGGGTCCTGGCGGGCGTCGGTGAGCTCGTAGAGGGTGTCGCCGAGGATGGTGGTCTCGCAGGGGGTGCTTCCGAGCGAGAGCTCCGAGGCATGCATTCCGAAGCGCGATTTGAGCCAGATGCGGTCGCTGCCGATGAGGGAGATGGCGGCGACGGGAGCGTCGCAGACCTGGGCGGCGAGGCGTGTGATGTCGTCGAGGACGGGATCGGGCGTCGCGTTGAGGACCTCGTACTGACTGAGGGCTTCGATCCTAAGAGCTTCGTCTTTGACCAGGAGAGCGTTCATCGAATAGCTAAGGGTAGGTGCTACCTAGGAGGGGCTGCACTGCCACTTTCGGGTGAGTTCTACAAAGATCAGGGTTTGGGAAGGGTGCAGCATTCGCCGGCGCCGGGCGGCTCGTCGGCGGAGGCATCCATGGCGACCTTCCAGTCGCCGTTGGGGAGCTTCTTCCAGATGGTCATATAGCGACCGGTCTTGGTGATGGGCTGCCCGGCCTTGTCGGTGGAGTGGCCCTCGTAGTGCCCCCAGGTGAAGCCCATGTCGTTGGACGGGCCCATCTGCGCTCCCTGGGGGACCCAGGTGAGCTGGTATTGCCTGGGGTCCCACTGGGCCTGGGCAGCGATGGCCCCGCGGCCGAGCACGGCGGGGAGGCCGTTGTTGAGGGTGACGGCGTCGTCGGCGAACCAGCGGGCGAAGGCCTTGCCACCGCCGGAGGCGACATCTTTGGCGAATCGGCCTTCGAGCTCGAGGAGGGTAAGGGCGCCGGGGGAGATGGTGGGGGAGGTGAGGGGGTTGTTGGTGCCGTTGGCGTGGCCAAAGGGCTCGATGGTGAACTTCGGGGAGGGGGTGGGGGGTGCCTGGGCCGGGAGGGCAGGCGGGGTGATCAGTAAGGCGAGGGTCGCCAGGAGCGCGGAGAGAGAGAGGAAGACGGTGCTCCCGGGCCGGGGCGGGCAGCTGGCTGAGCGCTTGAGGAGGAGTGGCATATGGGAATCTCGAACGAGCTTAACTGTTCGACGTCCCAGTGTCGATTTCGCGTGGCTCTGCACGGGCGGCGTGGGGGCGGGGCCGGGGGAGGGGTGAGGGACTGGTATGCTCCGCCTGAGGGGCCATGAGGCAGACAGGTGGGAGCGGGTTGGGGATGGTGTTGCCCGGGCTGGCTTTGCTGGCCGTGGGCGCGCTGCTGCAGGCGATCTCGCGCCACGGTGGAGCGGCGATGGTGGGGGAAGGCGTGCGGTGGGCGGGGATTTTGCTGCTTGCGCTCTGGTGTCTTCGCCGGCGCAAGCTGACGCCATGGATCTTTGTTGCGATGGTGGCGGGGGCTGAGCTGGGTTTCGACGCGCCGCGCGTCGCGGTGGAGCTGCGGGTCTTCAGCGACGTGTTCTTGCGGCTGATCAAGACGATCGTTGCGCCGCTGATCCTGGCCACGCTGGTCACGGGGATTGCGGGTCATGGGGATGACCTGAGGGCTGTTGGACGGATGGGGCTGAAGGCGCTGGTGTACTTCGAGGTGGTGACGACGCTGGCGTTGGTGATCGGGCTCGTGGCGGCGAATGTGAGCCGGGCGGGTGTGGGACTGCACCTGCCGGTTGCGGCCGCGGCGACGGGCGCGGTGACGGCGGTGCCACCGACGCACTGGGAAGACTTCCTGCTCCACGTGTTTCCGGAGAACCTGGCGAAGTCCATCGCTGAGGGTCAGATCCTGCAGGTGGCAGTGTTTGCCGTGTTTTTTGGGATTGCCCTGGCAACGGTGAGCGCGGAGAAGCGGGCCCCGGTGCTGCGCTTGACGGAAAGCCTGAGCGAGGTGATGTTCAAGTTCACCAACGTGGTGATGTACTTCGCGCCGGTGGGCGTGGGCGCGGCGATGGCGTTTACGGTCGGGAACATGGGGCTGGGTGTGCTGGTGAATCTCGGGAAGCTGCTGCTGACGCTTTATGGAGCGCTGCTGCTGTTCGGGCTGCTGGTACTGCTGCCGGCGGCGCTGCTGTTTCGGG
Source organism: uncultured Acidobacteriaceae bacterium (assembly GCA_963850375.1). Classification (GTDB taxonomy): domain Bacteria; phylum Acidobacteriota; class Terriglobia; order Terriglobales; family Acidobacteriaceae; genus Edaphobacter. The sequence goes on from CAWKKV010000002.1 coordinate 1,416,118, forward strand.
TACCGGTGCGGCGGTTTTTGCGGGCGGTAGCGGAGCCGGCGACGATTGCGTTTGCGACCTCGACCAGCGAGGCGGCGCTTCCGCGGGCGATGGAGGCGATGGAGGCGCTGGGGGTTCCGCGGCGGGTAGTGAGCTTTGTGATCCCGGCAGGGTACAGCTTCAACCTGGACGGCTCGACCTTGTATCTTGCTGTGGCGTCGATCTTTGTGGCCCAAGCTGCGGGGGTGCACCTGTCGGTCGGAGAGCAGTTGCTGATGATGGGAACGCTGGTGCTGACGAGCAAGGGTGTGGCCGGGGTGCCACGGGCGACGCTGGTGGTGTTGTTGGCTACTGCGGCCACTTTTCGGCTGCCGGTCGAGCCTATCTTCGTGATTCTAGGGATCGATGCCCTGATGGACATGGCGCGAACCATGGTGAATGTTGTGGGAAACTGCCTGGCAAGCGTGGTGGTCGCACGGTGGGAGGGCGTGTTTGAGACGGAGATGGTGGATCCGGTGGTGCTCGAAGGGATCGAGGGGTAGGCCTGGCCCTGGAGTATGGTCGCGGGTATGAGTGAGAGGAGAGTGCGATGCCGATAACGCCGACTTACCCGGGGGTGTACGTGGTGGAGAACGCGGATCCGGGCGGGAGTCAACCGATCGCTGGCGTGCCGACCTCGGTGGCGGCGTTTCTGGGGCGGGCGGCTTCGGGGCCGGTGGGCAAGGCGACGACGGTGTCCAGCTCGGCCGAGTACCAGAGTGCCTTTGGAGGATTGGCCGAGGGATCTCCGATGAGTTTCGCGGTGCGGGATTTCTTCGACAACGGCGGGGCGGAGGCGGTGGTCGTGCGGCTGCTTGCCGGGGAGACGGTTTCGGGTGGCGCTGCTGACGGTGTCGGAGGGCCGGTGCGGGATCTTTACCTGGGGGACAGGGAGGCGCGGACGGGGCTGTATGCGCTCGAAGGCGTGATGTTCAACATCCTGTGCGTACCGCCGGATGACCTTTCGCAGCCGGATGGCGGGGTGCCGGTGGCGTTCTGGAAGGAGGCAGCGGTGTACTGCGCGGAGCGGCGGGCGATGGTGATCGTGGAGCCTCCGCAGAGCTGGACGGAGCATGCCGTGGCGGGCGAGTGGGACAAGATCGAGGCGAGCGACCTGGGGATCGACGGGGACGAGGGGCGGAATGCGGCAGTGTATTTTCCGCGGGTGGTGGTGGCGGATCCGCTGAACGGGGGAGCGGACCGGGTGGTGTCTGCGTGCGGGATGATTGCGGGGATCTGGGCGGCGACGGACACCAAACGAGGCGTATGGAAGGCGCCGGCGGGGATGCCGAGGCTCGGCTGGCCGGGGTGTCGCGGTTGGAGGTGTTGATCGGGGACGCGCAGAACGGGATGTTGAGTGCGCTGGGGATCAACTGCTTGCGGAGCTTTCCCGCGATTGGCCCGGTGGTTTGGGGCGACCGCACGCTGCGGGGAGCCGATGCACTCGCGGACGACTTCAAGTACATCAGCGTGCGGCGATTGCTGCTGTATATCGAGGAGAGCGTACGTGTGGGCATCCAATGGGCGGTCTTTGAGCCGAACAATGAGGCGTTGTGGTCGGAGCTGCGCCTGGCTGTGGGGACGTTTCTGCAGGGTCTGTTTCTGCAGGGCGGGTTAGCGGGGTCCACCGCGGGCTGGTTTGTGAACTGCGACACTTCGACGACGACGCAAAGCGACGTGGATAATGGCATCGTGAATATCGAGATCGGAGTTGCGCCGACTGAAGCCGGCGGAGTTTGTGGTGATTCAGATCTCGCAGCTCATGCAGCCGTGCAAGGACTGCTAGGGCGCGGGCTAGCGATTGATGTGGGCGGTGAAGAAGTCGGCCATGTACTTGTAGGTTTCGCGTGATTCGGGGAGGTTGACGTCGTTCCAGAAGGCGTGGGTGAGGGCCTCGAAGACGATGAGGCGGGCGTCGATGCCGGCGTCGAGAAAGGCGCGGTGAAGGATGACGGTGCCACTGAGGAGAAGATCGCGGCCGCTGGTGATGAAGAGGGTTGGCGGAAGGCCGTGGAGGTCGGCGAAGACGGGGGAGAGCACGGGATCGCGGGGGTCGGTGGAACGGACGTACTCGTTGTCGTGGTGGGTGGGGTCAGGCGGATCGAGGTGTCCGGAGAGGCCGTTGAGGGCGTACATGGCCTGGGAGTCGCCAAGGCGGGAGAAGTCGCCCATGCCGGAGAAGATGCCGAGGGCGGCGGGCTCCGGGAGATTGAGCTGCTTGAGGCGGACGGCGACTTCCGCGGTGAGGATGGCGCCGGCGGAGGTGCCGTAGATGGCGATGTGTCCGGGCTTGTAGGTCTTGAGGAGCTCGCGGTAGACGGCGATGGCGTCCTCGAGGCCGGCGGGGAAGGGGTGCTCCGGGGCGAGACGGTAGAGGACGGAGACGACGCGGGTGTGGGTGAGGTTGGCGATGGGGATGGACTCGGTGAGGGAGCCGGAGTCTGAGTTGAAGCCGCCACCATGGAGGCAGATGAGGACGCTCGCGGGATGCAGCGGGGTGGGGTCGGTGGGGGTGACGTCGCGGACGGGGACGCCGGCGATGGATTTTTCTTCAATGTGGACAGGGAAGACGGCGCGGGAGGCCTCGCCGGCGCGGTTCTGCCAGGTGTCGGTGCCAGCGCGGCGCTGGGCGAGCGTTTGGGGGACGGCGACGTCGGAGGCGGGACGGGCGAGATTGTGCTGGGCCTCGGGGCTGATGGTCCTGGGGACGGGGACGATGCGGGTGACGTGCGCGGTGCCGTCAGGGTCGATGTGGCTGGAATTGGTCTCGGGGATGGTTGGCTGCTGGGCGAAGACCATGGTGGTTGAGATGGCGAGCAGGAGGCAGAGGTGGCGGCGGTGCGGGGGCATGTGGGGTCCTGGCGGTGGTTATTGTCCAGCTATGAGCTATGAGCTATGAGCTGTCAGCGCGAGCTTTCGAGCTGTGGGGGTGAGGTCAGGGTTTGGGGGTGAGCATGTGGATGGTGCTGAGCCAGGTGGCGGCGAGGGTGGTCCAGTGGGTGATGGGGAGGTCGGTGGGGCGTAGGCCGTAGCCGTGGCCGCCCTCGGCGTAGATGTGGAGCTCGGCGGGAACGTGGGCGTCTTTGAGAGCGCGGAAGTAGACGACGACGTTTTCGACGTGGACGGGATCGTCCTCGGCCTGGAGGAGAAAGGTGGGAGGGGTGAAGGAGGTGGGCTTGAGGGCGGGGTCGAGGTCGGCGAGGGCGGGAGGAGCGGTGAGGTAGCCGGGGTAGATGATGAAGGCGAAGTCGGGGCGGGCGTCGACCGCTGCCTGGATCTGCGGGTTGGGTGGGCCGGGCGGAGTGAAGTCAGGGTGGGTGGCCAGGGTGGCGGCGAGGTGGGCTCCGGCGGAGAAGCCGAGGACGCCGATGCGATTGGGGTCGATGTGCCAGTCGGCGGCGTGTGTGCGGGTGATGCGCATGGCCTGCTGGGCGTCTTCGAGGTCTTCGGTGTTGGCGGGGTAGTGGCCGGTCTCGGGGACGCGGTACTTGACGAGCACGCACGTGACGCCGATGGAGTTGAGCCAGGTGCAGACCTCCGTACCTTCGAGGTCGTAGGCGAGGATGGAGTAGCCTCCGCCGGGGAAGACGAGGACGGCGGCGCCGTTGGGGCTGGCCGTGGCGGGGTAGAGGCTGAGGCTGGGTTTGGTGATGGCGGTGAGGTGCTGGAGGGGCTTGCCGGCGATGAGGGCGTCGGTGGGCTTGGTGGCGTCGTGCTCGGGCTCGGTGGTGTGGGCGGCCTCGGGAGGGCCGGCGGGCCAGAGGGGAAGGGTGGTTTGCTGCGCGAGGAGCGGAGCGGCGGAGAGGAGGGTGAGGAGTGCGGCGGCGAGGCGGAGGTTGCGGCACAGCAGGCATGCGGATCTCCCGGAGCGATTGTAACCAGATGTGCGGCGGGGATCCTCCGGGGTGGGCGAAGCTGAGAAGAGAACAGGCGCCACGGGTGTCCGGGCGCCTGCTTTGTGATCGAGTGGTGCAGGTTATGAGCGGATGAGTCGCCGACGGAGGCTACCGATGGCGCCGAGAGCTCCGGTTCCGAGCAGGGCCAGGGTGGAAGGCTCCGGGGTGACGGTGCTGCCGGTGACCTGGTCGAGGGTGGTGACACCGAGACGGACGGCGATGGGTGCGGTCTGGGTGGCGACGAAGTTGACGGGGCCGGTGCCGAGCGAGGCGATGTCGGAGGCACTGAGCGTGTCAGACCATGAAGCGATGGAGTTGTTGCATGGGTCAGTCTGGAGGCACTGCGCAACCAGAATGCTGCCGAGAAAGAGGTCAACGGCGGCGGAGCTCGGGACCGCGGAGTTGCCAAAGGTCCCGGAGATGGTGATGGCGGAGTCGTTGGGAAGGATGTTGAAGGTGCCGACGACGGTTGGGGGGTCGAGTGGAGGGGTGAAGTTGATGTTTCCGTTGTACTCGCCGAGCGTCTGGATATCGTCCGCGTGAGCGGCGAGAGGAGCGAGAACCAGAGAGGTGAGCAGAAGGGCTGAGGCAGCCTTAATCATAAGAGAACCTTTCAGTGGGACATGTGTGTAGTCCACCAGGTGCAATTAGATGGCCGAAGGCAGGTCGATATCCGGGTGATGATGCGGCTATTTTGCGCACGTGTTCGCAACCTTTTGCAGGTTAGGAACTTGGGTTCCGTTTCTGAAGGCTTGACCGACGTAAGTGAGGAGGGTGGCGGTGATGGGGCGAGATTTGGATGTACTCCGTGGCTCGAGTTGAGCTGCCTCGGGTGATACGGGCGGCCAAACTGTTGTTACGCCTCCACCCTGATGCCGATGCCACGTGGAGTGGGGTAGAGAAAGACGATGCTTCCGTCCAAGTTGAACTCCGCTCGCGCGAGGGTCTTTCCGGCTTGGTCGGAGACGATCAGCTCTGCGGGGCCGGATGCCTCGGGAAGTCGGAAGATCACGCCCGAGTCAAGAAGGCTCCGAATGTCGCCCTTTCCATGCTGGAGGATGGTGATGATGAGCTGTTCTCCGGTCACGTTCAGGATGTAGGCGCCCTGGACGCCCGGCGGGCCGGGAAGGCGTAAGTGGTCCGACTGCGTATCGGGGAGTTTTTCGACGTCACCTCCGAAGCCGAGAGCGAAGCCGCGCACAGCCAAGCCGGGCAAGACGCCGAGGCAGGCGGTAAGGGCGAGGGTGGCGAGGAGGCGCGAGCTGTTCCTGGGCATGGGTGGCCTGCTTTCAGTGCTTGGGCAGTCCCATGACGGAGGGGAGTGAGGCGTATGGGCGCGTTGATGCTAGCACCCGTCCCGCGTGGGAACAAGGCATTCCTCCTGACGACTCGAAGTTTTTGCCGCGCTAGAATGGGATGTTGTTGATCTCGTGGTTCACAGGCTGTACCGGGTAGGTATGGAAGAGTATCTGAACAGGATCGGATCGCCGGCGGATGTGAAACGGCTCGGGATGGTGGAGCTTGAGCGGCTGGCGGAGGAGATCCGCGCGCGGCTGATCCGCAGCGTGGCGAAGACGGGCGGACACATCGGGCCCAATCTGGGCGTCGTGGAGCTGACGATTGCGATGCACTATGTGTTTGATACGCCGACGGACCACTTTGTCTTCGATGTGAGCCACCAGGCGTATGTCCACAAGTTGCTGACGGGGCGCGAGAATCGTTTCCACACGATCCGGCAGGCGGATGGGCTGAACGGATTTATGCTGCGGACCGAGAGCGAGCATGACAGCTATGGGGCCGGGCATGCGGGGACGGCGCTGAGCGCGGCGCTGGGGATGGCGGTGGCGCGCGACATGTCCGGCGGCAAGGAGCATGTGGTCGCGCTGGCGGGGGATGCGGCGTTTACGAACGGGATCAGCTTTGAGGCGTTGAACAATATCGCGGCGCAGACCAAGCGGATGATCGTGGTGCTGAACGACAACGAGTGGTCGATCGACAAGAACGTGGGGGCGATCGCGGAGTACTTCCACAAGATCGCAACGAGCTCGACGTATGCGAGTCTCCACGAGATGGCGGCGGGGCTGGTGGAGAAGGTTGGCGGTAAAGCGGCGCGGCACGTGGCAAAGAAGGCGGAGGAGGCGGCGAAGGGGATTGTCGGGCGCGGGATGATCTTCGAGGAGTTCGGGCTGAGCTACTTCGGGCCGATCGACGGGCACAACCTGCCGCTGCTGATCGATACGTTCAAGTTTTTGAAGGAGCAGAATCGGCCGGTGGTGCTCCATGCGATCACGCAGAAGGGGCGTGGGTTTGAGCCGGCGATCGCGGGGCAGAAGAAGTTCCATGGGCTGGGGCCGTACGACCCGGAGACGGGCGAGACGAAGCCGACGGGGCAGAAGACATACTCGGAGGTGTTTGCCGAGAGCCTGGTGAAGCTGGCGGACGGCAACGACAAGGTGGTGGCGATTACGGCGGCGATGCCGAACGGGACGGCGCTGGACCTGTTCCGGCCGAAGCATCCGGGGCGCTATTTCGACGTGGGGATTGCGGAGGAGCATGCGGTGATCTTTGCGGCGGGAATGGCGACCAAGGGATACAGGCCGTTCTGCGCGATCTACTCGACGTTTTTGCAGCGGGCCTTTGACCAAGTGGTGCATGACGTGGCGCTGCAGAATCTGCCGGTGGTGTTCTGCATGGATCGCGGTGGATTGAGCGGGGATGACGGGCCGACACACCATGGGCTGTTCGACATCAGCTACCTGCGCGGTGTGCCGAACCTTATGCACATGGTGCCGAAGGATGAGGACGAGCTGCAGGACATGATGTACACGGCGATGCTGCATGACGGCCCGGCGGCGATACGGTATCCGCGGGGCATCGGACCGGGTACAGCGGTGAAGGATGTTCCGCAGAGGCTGGAGATCGGCAAGGCGGAGATCGTGCGGGATGGCGCGGATGTGTGCGTGATGGGTCTGGGCGCTATGTTGCCCGAGGCCGATGCGGCTGGCGGAGATGCTGGAGGCCGAGGGGCTGCATGTGGCGGTGGTCAATCCGCGGTTTGCCAAGCCGATTGACCGTGAGTGCGTGGAGAGGTATGGGCGGCGGTGCGGCCTATTTGTAACGCTGGAAGATCATGTTCTGGCAGGCGGCTTTGGGAGCGCGGTGCTGGAGACGGCCAACGAGCTTGAGCTGACCGTTCCCGTGGTGCGCGTGGGTTGGCCGGACGAGTTTATCGAGCACGGCAAGGTGGAGGCGCTGCGGGCGAAGTACGGCCTGACGGCGGAGGCGGCGATGGAACGGGTGCGGCCGTACGTGGCAAAGATCGCTGAGGAGCGGCTGGCGCGGGTTTAGCGGGCACGGGCGATGCTGAGCGGGAGGAGCTCGGCGGTGCGCTGGTGGCGGTAGCGAAAGGTGCTGGCGAGCTGGCGACGGGCGAGGATGAGGTTGCCGAGGTCGCCCAAGGGGCCGAGGGGAAGCTCGTAGTCGACGTGATCGTGGAGGAGGGTGCCTGGCTCGACGCCGGTGGGGGTGGCGCGTGCTTCGGGGCGGAGGTGGTGGCAGTGCTTCCAGTATTTGAAGGGACCGCTGAGCTGGATGTCGCAGAAGTGGTCGTTCCAGGCGAACTCGCTGATCTCCGCGTGCCAGGGAATGCGGATGGGCGAGAGAGGGAAAGCCCGGAAGGAGAGGGTGAGCCGGGTTCCGGCGCCTGCGGCGATGCCTCGTTGAGGGATGTCGGACGGCGGGGCGCGGCGGAGGTGGGCGGAAGGAGGCCTCCTCGATGCGGGCCTTCTGCCAGGTGGGCATGAGGCGGGGCAGGTTTTCCGGATTGGCGAAGAAGGCGAAGACGAGCTCGGGAGAGTAGGGAAGCCACTGCTCGGACTGAAAGGTGTGGCGCATAGGTGGTGAGACGCGGAGGGCGGGGTCGTGGCAGCTCCGAGTTGCGGACGCGCGCGAATGGATTGCTGCGGTGATTGGTTTGGCTGAGTCTTTTCAGCGACCCTGAAAGTGAAGGACGATGTCGGTGGGAACAGCGTTGGGTTGGCCGTTGAAGGTGGGCGGCTGAAAGATCCAGGTCTGGACCAGCTTCAGGAGCCCGACGGCCCGTGCGCGTTTGTCGATCCTGGAGAGCAAGAGAAGAAGGCGCCCGATGTTCAGGGCGCCTTCAGAGTGGAAGGGAGTTTGTGTTGCAGTTGCTGTGTTGCAGGTTGCGTTGCAGATAGTGGAGCGAAGCTTAGTTGGGCATCAGAACGGTGTCGATCACGTGAGCGACTCCGTTGGACTGGTAGACGTCGGCCGTTGTGACGGTTGACGTGCCACCCTTCTCGTCGGTGAGTACCAGTTTGCCGCCGTCCATCTTAGCCATAAGAGTGCCGCCCTGTACAGTTTTCAGTGTCGCGGTACCGTGACCCTTCTTGATGGCCTTGGCGATTGCCTTGGAGTCCATCTTCCCGGCGACGACGTGATAGGTGAGGATCTTGGTGAGCTGGTCCTTGCTCTCGGGCTTGACGAGGGTGTCGACGGTTCCGGCAGGCAGCTTGTTGAAGGCGTCGTTGTCGGGTGCGAAGACGGTGAAGGGACCGGGGCCGGAGAGGGTGTCGACGAGACCGGCGGCCTTGACGGCGGCGACGAGGGTTGTGAGGTTGGGCGCAGTGGAGGCGTTCTGGACGACGTTCTTGCTGGGGTACATGGGCGCACCACCGACATCAGGATCCTTCATCTGGGCGTTTGCGTTGAAGGTCGTGAAGGCAAGGGCGGCGGCGGCCAGGGTTGCTAACAGGGTCTTTCTCATGGGGAAACTTTCCTTTCGTGCGTACATCCGTGGATGCGGTTCAGTTTTCGTCCGCTGCGCATCGGACACACTAGCTCTACGACATGGTTGGCGAAGCGGATTGCAGGGAAACGACTTCTCGGAGATCCAGCGTGCGATGTGTGCGGGATCGTTGTGAGCGAGTGGAATTGTGGTGGGCGTCAACGAAGCGCATGCTCCCGCGCAGATGGTGACCGACGTTGACTTTTGCTGAAGGGAGCCGTCAACTGAAGATCTGGATGCGTACCGAGGCGAGAGTGGGGGAGACAGCGGTGGTGCCGACGACGACGGCCGCCGAGGTCGAAAAGAAGAAGAGCATGCATGACAACGGCCTGCTTCTGATCGGGCTGTTCAAGCTGGTGAAGGCGCTGTTCTTCTTTGGCGTGGGGATCGGCGCGATGCACCTGCTCCACAAGGATCTGAGCGACGTGGTGATGCGGCTGGCGACGGCGATGCGATTTGATCCGGAGAGCCGATTCGTTTCGCTGCTGCTGGACAAGGTTGACCTGATCGATGCGCGGCGTCTGCGGGAGATCGGGTTTGCGACGTTTGCGTATTCCGGAGTGGCGCTGACGGAGGGTGTGGGGCTGCTGCTCGAGAAGGTGTGGGCGGAGTACCTGACGTTGGTGCTGACGATCTCGTTTTTGCCCTGGGAGCTTTGGGAGCTGGCGAGGCGGCCGAGTTGGTTCCGATTTGGCCTTCTAGTAATCAACCTGGCAGTGCTTTGGTACCTCGTTTGGCTGCTGCGGCGAAAGAAGGTCGCGGGTACCGGGGCATCTGGGGCCGTCAGCTAGCCGGAGTTTCGCCTTACGTTCGCTTATCAGAGGTCTGGGCGTCGCGCAAGAGGTGCGAGGGGTAACACGAAAGTGGTGGATCAGGGTGGTAAACACCATGCGTAGGGGTGGGTAGCCGAGTTTGAGCTACAGGCTGGGTTTAGGCATTTTCAGACCGTAAACTCACAGCTTTCCCACTTGAATTTTCACAGAATGAAGCAATTTAGCTGTTGCTTCTGTCATGCAGGCGGGTCAAGATGTGGATCGAAGTGGTCCAAAAGGGAGCAAAAGGGACCAAATCGAGGACTGAGAACCAAAGGAAGTGTACTCCGGTCGTGAGTGCTTCGAGGTAGCGAGTGATGTTCCGGGGCAATCACCCAACGCGAGTGGACGAGAAGGGCCGGCTGAAGCTGCCGGCGGACTTCCGGAGCGAGCTGGAGGGTGAGGTCGAGGGCAAGCAGGTGTTTTACATCACGAGCAAGGACGGCGAGCGGGCGGAGTTGTGGCCGATCAAGGCGTGGGAGGAGATTGAGGCGAACCTGGCCAAGATCCCGCAGCACGAATCCGGCAAAGCGCAGGTTTCTGGATGTGACGAACTATTACGGCGCGATGGCGGAGATGGATAACCAGGGACGGCTGCTCCTGCCGCAGATTTTGCGGGACAAGGCCGGGTTGACGGCGGATGTGGTGGTGTTTGGAGCACAGAAGTACCTCGAGGTCATGAACAGGCCGACGATCGAGGCGAAGGTCCAGCCGCTGACGGTTGAGGACATGGCGGGGCTTTCGGAGCTGGGAATTTAGAAGGTTGTTGGAACGAGCCCCTGAGTGGGGAGCACGCGAGGCGGGATGAGATGCAGAGACCGCAGCATGTGCCGGTTCTTTTAGACGAGGTTTTGGACTTCTTGAATGTGCGGCCTGGCGGCGTGGTGGTTGACGCGACGCTGGGGCTGGGCGGGCACTCCGAGGCGATTGCGCGGAGGCTTGGCGGGAAGGGCAGGCTGATCTGCTTTGACCGCGACCCGGAGGCGATGGAGCTAGGCAGAGCGAGGCTCATGGGGTTGAAGGACGAGCTCGCGGAGGAGATGCCGACGGTGGAGTTTGTGCCGAAGGCGTTTTCCGAGGCCGGCAGCGAGATCAAGCCGGGGAGCCTGGACGGATTGCTGGCTGATTTTGGCGTAAGCAGCCTGCAGCTTGACGAGGCGCACAGAGGATTCAGTTTTCGGACGGACGGACCGCTGGACATGCGTATGGATACGCGGAGCGGGGAGACGGCCGAGCAGGTGGTAAATGAGGCTGGCGAGGAAGAGCTTGCCAATCTCATTTACGAATTCGGAGAGGAAAGGAGGTCGCGGAGAATCGCCAGAGCCATTGTGAGGGCCCGGCCGATATCAACAACAGCGCATCTGGCGCAGGTGATATCGGCCGCGGCCCACACCATGAAAGGCGACAAGATCCATCCGGCGACACGAACTTTTCAGGCGATCCGGATTCGCGTGAATGATGAGCTGGGCGAGATCCAATCGCTGCTGAAGAGCGCGGGGTCATTGTTGAAGCCTGGGGGGCGAGTGGTGTTGATCAGCTTTCACTCGCTTGAGGACCGGCTGGTAAAGGACGCCTTTCGAGACGCAGGGCAGAAGAAGAGTTTCAAGGTGCTCACGAAAAAGCCGGTTGTGGCGAGTGAGCAGGAAGAGTTGAGAAATCCGCGGTCGCGCAGTGCGAAGTTGCGAGCAGCAGAGAAGATTTAGAATTCACGTCTTTGTGGAAATCTACTGCACCGGTTATGGTGCAGTGTTAACAGAGACGCCAACAGATCGGGCTGGGGTTGTCCTACCGTGCTTTCAGGCGAAAGACAACTCCGTAACACCAATCCCATCCTCCATTAGCAACCCCGGCCCGGTTAGCTCAGAGGATGAGGCGAAGAGATTTGATATTTCCGGGCTGGCGGCCCGGGAGATGGACAGGATGAGGTAGCGGCGATGGCAACGGCGGCGATGGCAGGGCGGGAGATCGAGATGATGGGCACGGCGCAGAGAGCGCGGCGCAGCCCTGCACAGACACTGGCGGAGCACAACGCTTCGCTGTTTGAGACGCAGCGGCGCGCTCGCCGCGGGCCGACACCTGAGGTGTTCTTCAGCAAGCACATCGACAACAGCCGCATTGTGAAGGCGGATGACCCGGAGCGCCGTAAAGAGATGCGGCAGTTTTCGGTCGCGATGAGCTTTCTGTTTGCACTGGTGATGGTGTATGTGTGGCAGCACTTTTCGGCGATCGAGGTTGGCTACCGGGTGGAGGCGCAGAAGACGCAGGTGGAGCAGATGCGCGAGGAGAACCGGCAGCTTCGGTTGAGTGAGGCGCAGTTGACGGATCCGGAGCGGATCGACGTGATGGCCAAGCAGCTTGGGCTGATCCACGCCGCAGCCGGGGCAGGTGGTTCGACCGGACGGATTGGGCGTGCAGGATCCGAATGCTCCGGTGATGGCGAAGGCGGGCTCTCCGCAGATGGTGCTGCGGTAGCCGAGGAGAAGCAGATGCTTCCGTGCCGGAGCCGCGAGCCGGCTCGGGACCCCGGTCACGAAGGATGACAACGTTATCAGATAGACGGATTTCAGGATGAGTATGAAGCAGGCGCCACGGCAGACGATGACCGCTCCGATACGGAGGGTCCGGTTTGCTTACGTGGCGCTCTTTTTTTGTTTCTGGACGGGGCTGATCGCGCTGCGTCTGACGTGGCTGCAGGTGGTGCGGCATGGTGACTTTGTCCATCGTGCGGCGATGCAGCAGCAGCGGACGTTTGAGGTGGCGCCGCGACGCGGTGTGCTGTATGACCGCAATCTCCGTGAGCTGGCAATGACGGTGCTGGTGGACAGCGTGTACGCGGTGCCGACGGAGCTGGGCGACAATCGCGAGCAGGCGGCCGAGATGCTGGCCAAGATTGTGCATCACGATCCGACGGACAGGTTTACAAGCCAGGCGCAGATGATGGCGCGCTTTACGGCGTCGAAGAATTTTGCGTGGGTGGCGCGGAAGGTGGATGCGGAGACGGCACAGCGGGTTCGCGAGATGAACCTGAAGGGTGTGTACCTCCAGAAGGAGTTCAAGCGGTTCTATCCGAACAACGATCTGGCGGCGCAGGTGCTGGGTTATGTGGGCACGGACGATGCGGGGCTCGGCGGGCTCGAACGCGAGTTTGACGACGACATGCATGGGGCGCCGGGGCACATGCTGACGGCGGTAGATGCGAAGCGGCACGTGCTGGGCTCGGACGAGCAGCAGCCAATGCCGGGCGAGAACCTGGTTCTGACGATCGACGCGAACATCCAGTACATGGCGGAGCGCGCGCTGGATGCGCAGATGGCGAAGACCAAGGCGTTGCACGGAACGGTGGTCGTGCAGGATCCGCACACGGGACAGATCCTGGCGCTGGCGATCGCGCCGAGGTTCAATCCGAACGATCAGAAGCACATGGACGCGAGCGTTCTGCAGAACCTGGCGGTGAGCGATGTGTACGAGCCGGGGTCGACGTTCAAGCTGGTGACGTATTCGGCGGCGATTGACGGCGCCGGTGTCGAGCCGACCGACCTGGTGGACTGCCAGGGCGGTGCGATGACGATGTACGGCCGCACGCTGCACGACGACCACAGCGATCACTTCGGGCGTGGTGACGGTGCCGCTATGCGCTGGAGCACTCGAGCGATGTGGGCGCGGCGAAGATGGCGCTGAAGCTGGGGCCGAACAAGTTCTACAACTACATGAGGAGCTTCGGCTTCGGCGATCGGTCGGGGATCGAGCTGCCGAGCGAGACACGCGGTCTGCTACGGGCGCCCAGGAAGTGGGGGTCAACCAGCATCCTCTCGATGGCGATCGGGCAGGAGGTCGGCGTTACGCCGGTGCAGCTGGTGACGATGGTGAGCGCCCTGGCGAACGGCGGGGTCTACATGCCGCCCCACGTGTTGTTGACGAGTGCGGACGAGATGAAGGGGGATCCGCGGCTGAAGCCGGCGGCGTTTCGACCGTCGAACCAGCTTCCGGCGGTGCTGCCGGATGGAGCGCACCGGGTGATCTCGGAGCTGACTTCGGCGAAGATGCGGTCGATCATGCAGGGCATCGTGGTGGAAGGCACGGGCAAGAACGCTGCGCTGAACGGGTACAGCTCGGGCGGAAAGACGGGCACGGCGCAGAAGGTGGATCCGGCGACCCACACGTACTCGCATACAAAGCTGGTGGCCAGCTTTGCGGGATTTGCCCCGGTGAGCAACCCGGCGATCTCGATCGCGGTGGTGATGGACACGCCGCAGGGAACGGATGCGCAGCGGTATGGTGGGGCGGCGAGTGCGCCGGTGTTTGCGGAGGTGGCGCAGCAGGTGCTTGAGTACCTGGGCGTGCCGCACGATCAGCCGCTGAAGACGAAGACGGAGTTGCTGGCCAATGCTTCCAAGGAGGAAGTCGACGATCATCCGCAGGATGATGGCATCGTGGATCTGAACGCGATGTTTGCGGATGTGAACGATCTCCCGGCAGATGATCCGCTGCGGAACCCGCAGCAGCTAGCCTTGCCCGCAGAAACGGCAGCGGCGAGTGCAAAGGCACCGGCCGATCCAGCGAAGAACAGTGCGGGCGTGATGCGGCTGTTGCCGGCCAAGGTGCTGGAGGCGTTTCGAGCCAATGGCGGAACCACGAGCACCATGCCTGACGCGAGCGCGGGTGCGACGGCGAAGCTGGAGCCGCCCAAGGTGCAACCGGAGGTGCAGGCGAAGAACGGCGGCGTTGTAGTCGATGCATCGCAGCGGATCGCTGTCCCGACGTTTGAGGGTGAGGGGCTTCGCGCGGTGGTGGAAAAGGCGGGCGGTGTAGGCCTGCGGGTACAGCCGGTTGGGAGCGGGATCGCGCGGGAGCAGGCGCCTGCCGCGGGGACGATGGTGCCGGTGGGGACCGAGGTGGTGGTGCGGTTTCTGCGGTGATGGTAGCCAACTTCCTGGGCGAGAGGCAGGAAGCTAGGTTCTACTCCAGATGCGGTGCAACCCTTCTGTAGGCGAGCGCACCAGAAGTAGGCAGACACGAACCTCTGCACGCACGGTGACTAATGATGGCAAGAATGAGTTGGCTGCTGCGAGCTGCGGTGCTCGTTCTTCTCCTTAGTGCGACGGTGGGTGGGTTGGCCGAGGGTGACGGCGTCTTTAAGAATGTTTTCTGGCAGCCGAACGAGGTGCAGCAGGGATCGGTGTTGTTTTTTACGGTGGAGCTGGACAAGGCTCCTTCGCGTGTGACGGGAACGCTGCTTGGGAAGCAGCTTACGTTCTTTCGCAGCGCGACGAAGCCGGAGGTCTGGTACGCGCTGGGCGGCGTGGACATGGAGACGGAGCCGGGGAGCTATGAGCTTGCGGTGCGCGTGACTTCGGCGCATGGGCGTGTGTCGCGCATGACGAAAAAGGTTGAGGTCGCGTCGGGCGAGTTCAAGGAGGGCACGGTGGAGGTGCCGCAGAATTTTGTAACTCCGGACGCGGCAGCGAAGAGGCAGATCGCGGCGGACCAAGTGCTGAAGAATCGGGCGTATGCTCACCTCATTCCTGCTGAACAGTGGTCGGGCGACTTCGTGAAGCCCGTGGCTGCGGCTTCGACGCCCTCGTTCGGAATGACGCGGATCTTCAACGAGGAGCTGTCGAGCCGGCATCGTGGGACAGACTTCCCCATCAAGGAGGGGGCCCCGGTTGCGGCTTCGAACGCGGGCACAGTGGTGCTGGCGCGCGAGCTCTTCTATGAAGGGAACTGCGTGATTGTTGATCATGGCCAGCGCTTCTTCACGGTTTACATGCACCTCTCGAAGATCGATGTGAAGGTGGGGGATCGAGTGAAGAAGGAGCAGCGACTTGGGGAGACGGGAGCCACAGGCCGGGTGACGGGGCCACATCTCCATATGAGCGTGCGCTGGAACGGAGCGTATCTGGATCCGACGAAGCTGATCGCTCTGACGCTGCCGGAGACGCACGGGGCAGAAGAGAAGGGAAGGGCGGAGACGCGGCCCGCACATCCCGCGCGTAGAAAGCGTTGAGCTGGCTCGACGGCCCGTCAGAGCTCACGCTTAGAATCGATGGCGATGCGTTGGGATGAACTTCTCGGAGAGATGACGACTGCTGCTGCCTGGCCGACGCAGGCTCAGGTCGCCGGCGTGCAGTACGACTCTCGGAGGGTCTCTGCGGGAGATGTTTTTGTCGCGATGCGCGGCGGCGTTGCGGATGGCAATCGCTATGTGGCAGCGGCGCTGGAGCGGGGGGCGGGAGCGATAGTAACCGACTCCACGGAGACGTATGCGGAGATACGGAGGGCGCATCCGCAGCTGGGCGCTGCGCTTGTGGAGCGAGGGCGACGGGCTCTGAGCGAAGCGAGTGCTGTCGTGTTTGGACATCCGGAGCGGCACCTCGCGCTGTGCGCCGTGACGGGGACAAATGGAAAGACGACGACGGCGTTTGTGCTGGAGCAGATGCTGCGTAGTGTGGGGCGGCGATGCGTGCTGGTGGGCACGATCGAAACGCATGTGGCAGGAGAGGTGAGGGGGTCGCCGCACACAACGCCGGAGTCGCGCGATCTGCTGGCGACGTTTGCGGATGGTGTTAGGGCGGGGTGCACGGAGGCGGTAATCGAGGCGAGCTCGCATGCGCTCGAGCAGGAGCGCGTCTGGGGCATGCCGGTGGATGTGGCGATCTGGACCAACCTGACTCAGGATCACCTGGACTACCACGGGACGATGGAGCAGTATTTCTCGTCGAAGGCGCGACTCTTCGAGGGTGTGGGTACGTTGCCGCCGCGGGTGGCTGTTGTGAATGCTGACGATGGTTGGGGTCAGCGTCTGCTGGACCGCGAGTTGCGATCGGAGGTGCTGACCTATGGGCTTTCGGGTGGGGACTACCGGGCAGAGCGGCTCGAGATGAAGGCCGGGGCGACGCGCTTTGTGCTGAGAACGCCGAAGGGAGAGGCGGAGATGAGGTCGCCGCTGACGGGCCGAGTCAACGTCTACAACGTCCTTGCGGCGTGTTGTGCGGCGATCGAGCGCGGGCTCTCCCTCGAGCAGATCGCAGAGGCGGTGCAGCATCTCCGGCAAGTGCCGGGGAGATTCGAGGTTGTGCCGAACGCGGTTACACACTTCACGGTGGTCGTCGATTATGCGCACACGGACGATGCGCTCAAGAACCTCCTTGCGCTGGGGCGGGAGCTTGCTGGAGGGCGGGTGATTACGGTGTTCGGATGTGGAGGTGACCGGGACCGGACAAAGCGGCCGAAGATGGGCAGGGTCGCGGGCCAGGGAAGCGACCTGGTGGTCGTGACGAGTGATAATCCGCGCGGTGAGGATCCGTCCGCGATTATCGAGGAGGTGCTGGTGGGCGTGCGCGAGACGGCGGCAGAGTGCATCGTGGAAGAAGATCGGGCGGGAGCGATCTCGATTGCGATCCGGGCGGCGAGGGCGGGTGACGTTGTGCTGATCGCAGGAAAAGGTCACGAGAAGGAGCAGATCTTCGCTGATGGGTCTGTTCCGTTTGACGATGTTGCAGTTGCGGAGGAGGTCTTGCGTGGCTTGTAGAACAAGGCACTTCCCGTCGCGGGAGGCAGATCGATGAAGCTGACGCTGGGACAGATCGCGGACTGGATCCATGCAGAGGGAGACCTGACGACGGAGCGCGAGGCGGTCGGGTACTCGATCGACTCGCGAACGATCGGTGCGGGGGAGCTGTTCTTTGCGGTAAAGGGCGAGCGTGTGGACGGCCACGACTATGTCGCCACCGCCCTCTCGAACGGCGCGGTTGCCGCGGTGGTGAGCCAGCACTGGCTGGCTCCTGACGAGATCGATCCGTGCCGGCTGCTGCGGGTTCCGGAGAGTGAGGACTGCGTGCTGCGGGCGATGCAGACGCTGGCGCACAGGGTCAGGAAGGCGTGGGGCGGACGGGTGATTGGGGTGACGGGGTCGGCCGGAAAGACGACGACCAAGGAGATGGTGGCTGCGGTGCTCGCGGCGAAGTTCCGGGTGATGAAGAGCGAGGGCAATCTGAACAATCACTTCGGCCTGCCGCTGCAGCTGCTCAAGCTTGATCGGGAGCACGAGGTCGCCGTGATCGAGATGGGGATGAACCATGCCG
This sequence comes from uncultured Acidobacteriaceae bacterium, assembly GCA_963850375.1. Classification (GTDB taxonomy): domain Bacteria; phylum Acidobacteriota; class Terriglobia; order Terriglobales; family Acidobacteriaceae; genus Edaphobacter. The sequence goes on from CAWKKV010000002.1 coordinate 1,433,732, forward strand.
GAGAGATTGCGGCGCTGGCAAGAATCGCGGAGCCGAACTGGGGCGTGGTGACTAATGTCGCGCCGGTCCATCTCGAGTTTTTCGAGGGTGGTATCGAAGGGATCGCGGCAGCCAAGAGGGAGCTCGTCGAGGCGTTGCCTGCAGAGGGGCTCGCCGTGCTGAACTTCGATGACGACCGGGTTGCAGCGTTTGCGCGGGGACGCGGTGAGCGAGCTGTCTTCTACGGCATACGGAAAGGTGCGGAGGTGCGAGCTGAATCGATCGAGGAGATGGGGCTGGAGGGTGTGCGATTCGAAGTTACGGCGAGGGGCGAGCGAGCAGAGGTGCGCCTTAATTTGCTGGGGCGACACAACGTCCTGAACGCGCTCGCCGCGATAGCGGTGGGCATGCTGAGTGGAGTCTCTCTGGACGAGTCTGCGCGTGCGCTCGAGGACTTGCGAGCTGTTGACCGTCGAGGCGAGGTGCTGGAGTGGCGGGGGGCGCGGCTGATCAACGACTGCTACAACTCAAATCCGCGGGCACTGGACTCGATGGTGGACGCGCTGATGCCAATTGAGGGAGGGCGGCACATCGTCGTTGCGGGCGAGATGCTGGAGCTGGGGCCGGATGCGGAGGCGCTCCATGCCGCGTGCGGGAAGCACATGGCGGCCCGCAACGTGGACGTTGTTGTGGGTGTGCGGGGGCACGCGCGGGCATTGGTCGATGCAGCGCGAATGGGAGGCGCAGATGCTGTGTTCTTTGAGAGTCCCGAGGAGGCGGGCGAGTGGATGCGCGAGCAGGTCGTTGCGGGGGATGTGGTCCTGCTGAAGGCTTCACGTGGTGTTCGCCTGGAGCGGGCGTTGCAACGGCTGATGGTCTGACGGCTTGGGTGAAAGCCGGTCAGAGGCAAGAGAGCCTCTCCGAGGTGGAGTCTTCGCGCGGGTACTGGGCCGAAGGTGCGCGGCAGGAGGTGCATTCGGCGCTAGTAAGATAGCGTTGACTCTGCGGCCCTTGACCTTATGGCCGTCCATCGTGAAGGCGGATCCGCTTTGCTCTACTGGCTGCTCTACCAGAAGCTTTTTCCCTACTATCGCCTGTTTCGGATCTTCCGGTATCTGACCTTCCGGACGGTGTTTGCGAGCCTGACGGCGCTGCTGATCGGGCTGTTGATCGGTCCGTTTGTGATTGAGAGGCTGCGCGAGTTTCAGATCGGGCAGTACATTCGCGAGGAGGGACCGCAGAGCCATCAGAAGAAGAAGGGCACGCCGACCATGGGAGGCGTGCTGATCTTAATTTCGATCGTGGTGCCAACGCTGTTGTGGAGCGACCTGTCGAACCCGTTTGTGTGGCTGGTGATCGGATCGACGGTGGTTTTCGGAGGGATTGGGTTCGCGGACGACTACATCAAGGTGGTGCACAAGCATAACCAGGGTTTGTCGGCGAGAGCGAAGCTGGGGCTGCAGCTGGCGACGAGCGCGATTGTGGCGATCATCCTGGTACGGATGGAGGCTTACGGGGGCTACTCGACGCGGCTGATGGTGCCGTTCGCGAAGCGGTTCCGGCCGGACCTGGTGGCTGGGTGGATCACGCATAGCAGCGTGCCGCATGTTTGGTGGCTGGGGTTTATCCCGTTTATCGCGTTTGTGATGCTGGTGATTGCGGGGGCGAGCAACGCGGTGAACCTGACGGACGGTCTAGATGGGCTGGCGATCGGGTGCACGATCATTGCAGCTGGTGCGCTGACGGTGCTGACCTATGTGAGCGGGCACGTTGTCTTTTCGGACTACCTTGAACTGCAGCGGATGCCTATGGTGAGCGAGGTGACGGTATTTTGCGGGTCCATGGTGGGAGCGAGTATCGGATTCCTTTGGTACAACGCGCATCCGGCGGAGGTTTTTATGGGTGACGTGGGGTCGCTGGCGCTCGGAGGCGCGATCGGGACGGTGGCGGTGGTGATCAAGCAGGAGCTGCTGCTGCCGTTTATCGGCGGCGTGTTCATCCTCGAGGCTTTGAGTGTGATGCTGCAGGTGGGGAGTTATAAGCTGCGCGGGGGGAAGAGGATCTTCAAGATGGCTCCGCTCCATCATCACTTTGAGCTGCTGGGGTGGAGCGAGTCGAAGGTGATTGCGCGGTTCTGGATCCTGGCGCTGGTGTTTGCGCTGTTTGCGTTGACGACGTTGAAGCTGCGGTGAACGCCGGGAACATTACGGGTTTGCTCGCCATCGTCGCCATCCTCGCTGGCGCTCTCTTGATGATTGTTTGCCAAGCCTCAGTGGTACTAGTTCTAGCCGGTGGCGTTCTAGAACTGGTAGCTTTTGGCATGATGGTTGTCGCCGCCGTTCGTGGCTCCTGGCGATGGATCTTTTTGCTGCCGCTCAATGTATTGGCTGCTTACTTACGGCTGTTAGCGCAAGGACACTGATGGAACTTAAGAATAAGAGCGTGCTGGTTGTGGGCGCGGGGAAGAGTGGAATCTCGGCTGCGCGGTTTTTACGTGAGCGGGGCGCAAAGGTGACGATCTCGGACTCGCGGAGTGCGGCAGCGCTAGCAGGTGAGCTGCCGGGGCTGATGGATGCGGGGATCATGGTGGAGGCGGGGGGGCATGGGTTGCTGACGTTTCGGCGGCAGGACCTGATCGTGGTGAGTCCGGGGGTGCCGATGGATACGCCAGAGGTGAAGCAGGTGGTGGCACTGGGGATGCCGGTGATTGGGGAGCTGGAGCTGGCGAGCCGGTTCCTTCAGGGGCAGGTGATCGCGATCACGGGGTCGAACGGTAAGACGACTACGACGACGCTGGTAGGGGAGATCCTGAAGCGCGCCGGGTTGGCGACGCTGGTGGGTGGCAACATCGGTTTGCCGGTGATCGAGCTGGTGGCAGAGAGCCGCCCGGAGACGTGGAGTGTGCTCGAGGTGTCGAGCTTCCAGCTGGAGACGGTGGAGGAGTTCCGGCCGCGGATCGCCGCCGTACTGAATATCACTCCGGACCACCTGGATCGGCACAAGAGTCTCCAGAACTATGCGGCGGCGAAGGCGCGGATCACGGCGCGGCAGGAGGCGGAGGAGTTCCTGGTGCTGAATGCGGAGAACAAGGACGCGCAGATGGTTGCAGGGAAGACAGCGGCGCAGGTGTTCTGGTTCTCGGGGCGGCGGGCGATCAAGCAGGGGGCGTTTGTGCATGGGGAGAGCATCGTCTTCGTCCCGCGGGAGGGTGCGAAGGCAGAGCCGGTGATGCCAGTGGCGGAGATCACGCTGAAGGGCGCGCACAACGTGGAGAATGTACTGGCGGCGGTGACGATTGCGCGGCTGGCGGGTGTTCCGGCCGAGGTGATTCGCGCGGCGGTCCGTGCATTCAAGGCGGTGGAGCACCGGCTGGAGCTGGTGAGGACGTGGAAGGGCGTGGAGTTCTACAACGACTCCAAGGCGACCAACGTGGATGCGGCGATGAAGGCCGTGAGCTCGTTTGCGGGCGGGCTGCACCTGATCCTGGGAGGGAAGGACAAGGATTCGGACTACGGCGAGATGGCTCCTTTGCTGCGGGAGCGGGTCAAGGTTGTTTACACCATTGGTTCGGCCGCGGAAAAGATTGGGCGGCAGCTGGACGGGGTCGTGAAGATGGTGGAGGCGGGAACGCTGGAGGTCGCGGTCAGCGAGGCGGCGAAGGCGGCTGTTTCGGGCGATGTGGTGCTGCTGGCGCCGGCGTGCTCGAGCTTTGATCAGTTTGAGAACTATGAGCACCGGGGCCGGGTGTTTCGGGAGCTGGTGACTGCGCTGTAGGGGTGTGGCTGCACCCGAGAAGCAGATCCTCCGCCGATGGCGAAGGATGACAACGAGAGTGGCGACTGCCTGCGACGCGAGTGGCGTAGGGCTACACGAGAGCGCAGGCGATGTTCGAGAGGCATACGGGTTGAGGAAGCTGGCGGTCTGAGATGGCGAAGAGGGTTGGGGTTGATAAGTGGCTCTTCGGGACGGTGCTGCTGCTGGTGCTGTTTGGGCTGGTGGAGGTGTTCTCGGCGTCGGCGGTGATGGCGAAGGAGACGCTGGGGTCTCCTTACAGCTATGTGGCGAAGCAGGGGCTTTGGGTGCTGCTGGGGATGGTGGCACTGGTGCTGCTGATGCACATCGATTACCGGCGATATAACAGCCCGAAGATCGTGTTTCCGTTGGTGGCGGTGACGGTGCTGCTGCTGGCCACGGTGTTTGCGATGAGCGGCATGAACGGGGCGCATCGGTGGATCCGGGTGATGGGGACGACGCTGCAGCCATCGGAGATTGCGAAGCCGGTGCTGGTGCTGTTTCTGGCGTACTTCCTCCAGACGCGCATGCATGCGATGGACGACTGGAAGGGAACGATCCTGCGGGCGGTGGCGCCACCGCTGCTGTTTATTGCGCTGATCCTGAAGGAGCCGGACCTGGGCACGGGGCTGGTGTGCGCGGCGGTGCTGATGCTGATGCTGTACCTGGCGGGGGCGCAGAAGAAGTTCTTTGCGATCGCCGCGGCGTGTGCGGCACCCGTGCTGTATTTCATGCTGTTCTTTGTGAAGTGGCGGCGCGCGCGGATGATGGTGTTTATCAACCCGGAGGCGGATCCGAAGGGCGCCGGGTTCCACATTCTCCAGTCGCTGATCGCGGTGGGGACGGGCGGGATCCGCGGGCTGGGGCTGATGGAAGGGCGGCAGAAGCTGTTCTATCTCCCGGAGCCGCATACAGACTTTATCTTTGCGAACATCTGCGAGGAGCTGGGGCTGATTGGGGCCTTCTGTGTGCTGGCGCTGTTCTGCGTGGTGGGCTACCGGGGGCTGCGGGCGGCGTTTCTGTCGACCGATCCGTTTGCACGGTTTCTGGCGTTTGGGCTGACGTCGGCGGTGTTGATCCAGGCGTTCTTCAACATGAGCGTGGTGCTGGCGCTCCTGCCGACCAAGGGGATCCCGCTGCCGTTTATCTCTTCGGGCGGAACGAGCGTGTTTATTACGCTGGCGAGTATGGGCGTGCTGCTGAATGTGACACGGGAGATTGATTAGGAGCTAGCTTTTAGCTCTTAGCTGCTAGCTAGAGAATTAGCGGTCAGCGGGGTACCCCCCTCCCCCCGGTACTTTTTGCAAAGTCTTCGAAAGAGGCTGGTTAGCGGGGGAGTGTAGGCGGGTACTGTTTCGGGTTGAGGTTGGGCCTGCCCCGGTGCTTGCTCCTTGTCTGATTTGGCGTCTGGTTTGGCGGCTCGGACGCTTTCAGCGCCTGCTGTATCCATGGTAGCGGGGCGTTGGGAGTGGTTGCGCCACCGTGAACGGCTTTGGATTGTGTGGTTTGTGGGGGTTAGGGGGTTGACGGTTTGCGGGTGCTGATTGCGGGGGGCGGGACGGGGGGTCACGTGATCCCGGGGCTGGCGATTGCGCGGGAGATGCGCGACCGGTACGGGGCGGAGGTGCGGTTTGTAGGGACGGCGCGCGGGCTTGAGAACCGCCTGGTGCCGGAGGCCGGGTTTCCGCTGGAGCTGATCGAGGTGGGGCAGCTCAAAAACGTTTCGCTGGCGGTGCGGGCGCGGACGCTGGCGGACCTGCCGATCGGGGTCCGGCGGTGCATGAAGCTGTTGCGGGGACTGCGGCCGGAGGTGGTGGTGGGGGTGGGCGGGTATGCGTCAGGGCCGGCGATGATGGCGGCGGTTCTCCAGCGGGTGCCGACGCTGGCGTATGAGCCGAACGCGGCTCCGGGGCTGGCGAACCGGCTGATCGGGCGGATGGTGAGTGCGGCGGCGGTGAACTTCGAGGAGGCCCGGAGGTTTTTCCGGAATGCGGAGGTGACGGGGGTGCCGGTCCGGGCGGAGTTCTTTGCGCTTCCGGAGAGGGAGGTGGGCGCCACGCCGCGGCTGCTGGTGTTTGGGGGGAGCCAGGGGGCGCGGGCGTTGAACCACCGGATGCCGGAGGTCCTCCTGGAGCTGCTGGCGGGGGTGCCGGGTCTGCAGGTTCTCCACCAGGCGGGGGCGCGACATGTAGACGCGACGACCGAGGCGTATGCGCTGACGGGGGCGGACCCCGGGCGGTGGCGGGTGGAGGCGTTTCTGGACGACATGCCGGCGCGGTTTGGGGAGGCGAGCCTGATTCTGTGCCGGAGCGGGAGCTCGGTGGCGGAGCTGGCTGCGGCGGGGAAGCCTTCGCTGCTGGTGCCGTTTCCGCAGGCGGCGGATGACCACCAGAGAAAGAATGCGGAGGCGTTTGCGCGGGTGGGTGCCGCGGCGATGTTGCCGGAGGCGGAGATGACGGGGGAGCGGCTGCTTCGGGAGTTGAAGCGGATGCTGCTGGATGAGGAGGGGTTGCGGGTGATGGGCGGGAGGGCGCGGACGCTGGCACGACCGGATGCTTTGCGGCGGATCGGGGAGATGGTGGGGGCGCTGGCGGGAGCTTAGGCCCTGATGTCCTTGCGAGTGCGTGGAGGATTGTTTCGGGAAAAGCGAAAGGGCTGAGGTTTGATCCTCAGCCCTTGCTTGTTTGCTTCCCGAGTGCTTTAGCTCCGGTGCGGATTAGTGGCGTCCGCCGCCGCCACCGCCGTGGGAACCGCCGCCGCCACCGCCCGAGAAGCTGTGGGATCCGCCGCCACCGCCGCCGCCGGAGAAGCTGTGGCTACCACCACCGCCGCCGCTGGGTGCGGAGTAGCTGTGCCCACCGCCACCGCCGTAGCTGCCGCCGCCGCCGTAGCTCCGGGCGCCCCCGCCGTAGTTGCCGCTGGGAGCGGAGTATGCCCGGGCGCCGCCGCCGTAGCTCCCTGCGGGTGCGGAGTAGCTCCGAGCGCCCCCGCCGTAGCTCCCGCTGCCGCCGTAGGCTGCGCGGCCCTGGCTGGGGATGGCGAAGCTGCGGCCCGCGTTGTTGTTGCCGGCGTAGGTTTGCGCGCCGCCGCCGTAGCTGGACCTACCGCCGTTGCCATAGGCGCTTGCACCGTTGCCGTAGCTCCCGCGGTTTGCTCCGCCGCCGTTGTAGGCTGTCCGACCGGCGTTTGTTGTTGCCAAAGCCGCCGTAGGTGGAGCGGTTGCCGCCGTAGGCGTTGCCGCCCCCGTTATAGCTGCCGCGGTTGCCGCCGTAGGCGTTGCCGCCGCCGCTGAAGCCACGTGCGCCGCCGTTGCTGTATCCGCCACCGTAGTTGCGGCCACCGAGGTTGGAGCCGTGGAAGCCGCCGCCGCGGTTGAAGTTGACGCGGGCAAAGCTGGCGCCGCCGGGGTGGACGTTGATGCCTCCCCAGGGCCGGCTGTAGATGTTGTGGTAGCCGTAGCCGAGGTGGTTATAGAGGCCGTTGTAGAAGAAGTGTCCGCCGCCCCAGTAGCCGCCGAAGAAGCCGACGCCGAAGTAGCCGAAGCCGTAGTTGATGCCGCCGTAGTAGCCGACGGTGGGTCCCCAGTAGCCGGCATTCCAGAAGTAGGCGTTGTTGTAGCCCCAGTAGCCGGGGGTCCAGAGGGCGCCGACGTAGGGCGGGAGGACCCAGGCGCCGTCGACCCAGTAGTAGCCCTGCGAGCCGTAGGCCCAGTAGCCGGGGGTCCAGATATAGCCTTCACCGGGGCAGATGGGCTGGGTGTAGGTGGGGATGGCGGGGGGAGCGATGTTGACCGTCGGGCCATCGTAGGGGAGCTGCCCGCCGTCCTGTCCGGCGTAGCCCCCTGGATCCTGACCGGCGTAGGGGTCCTGATTGCCGTAGGCCTGCTGATTGGGGTAGCCCTGCTGATTGGGATAGCCCTGGGCCTGCGGATCCTGTGCGGCGGGGTAGTCCTGCGAGTAGTCCTGGGCGTGGGCCGCGGAGGAGGCCACGAGGAGGGCGCCGGAGAGGAGAGCGGAACCGAGGTACTGGGTGGTGCGCCGGGAGATGTTCATCGTTCGACCCTGCCTTCCAGGCCTTCGTTTGCCCGATGGTGCTTTGTGTCTCGGGGTTCGCGGCTGGATGTGGCTTGAGATGGCGGCCCGTCCAGATGGGTCCGTTTCCTCACAGTTCTATTAGACACAGGGTCCTGGCATTTGTTGCTCCGCTACGCGGTGGCCGGCTGTGGGTTGAAGCTGAGCGGGAGAGGTCGGACCGGACACGGTGTGGGGTCGCGCTAGGATGGGGGCATGCGCTTGTTTTTCTGCGGTTTGCTGCTCCTGGGGACGCTCGGAGCGGGGGTGGTGTCGTCGGCCCAGGGCGCCCTGGGTGCCGTGTTGCCGCGACCGATCGAGGTCAAGGTGGTGGTGATCACGATGTTTGAGGTGGGGGCGGATACGGGGGATGCGCCGGGGGAGTTTCAATACTGGGTGGAGCGAGAGCACCTGGACGAGGTTATGCCGTTTCCGGCGGGGTACCGGGATCTGCGGCTGAATGCGCGGACGGGGGTGCTGGGGATGGTGGCGGGGGTGGGGTCGGCGCGGACGGCGGCCTCGGTGATGGCGCTGGGGATGGATCCGCGGTTCGATCTGACGCATGCGTACTTCCTGGTGGCGGGGATTGCGGGGATCGATCCGAAGGTGGGGAGCCTGGGGTCGGTGGCGTGGTCGGACTGGGTGGTGGACGGGGACCTGGCGCACGAGATCGACGCGCGGGAGATCCCGCAGGCGACGGAGGCGGAGCGGAAGGTTTGGACGACGGGGTATGTGCCGCTGGGGAAGTCGGTGCCGTTTGAGGAGCCGGTCCAGGCGCGGTTTGGGGATGACGGCAATGTGTTTCGGCTGGATTCGGGGCTGGTGGGGTGGGCGTATGGGCTGACGAAGGATGTGGAGTTGCCGGATACGGAGGGGATCCGGGCGCGGCGGATGCAGTACCTGCCGGGGGTCGCGGATGCCGCGGCGCACCGTCCGCCGTTTGTGTTGCGCGGGGATGACCTGTCGGCGGGGACGTTCTGGCACGGCAAGCTGATGAATGCGTGGGCGGAGCGGTGGGTGAGCTACTGGACGGGCGGCAAGGGGCGGTACGCGGTGTGCGGGATGGAGGATACGGGGACGATGCAGTCGCTGACCTGGCTGGCGCGTGCGGGGAAGGTGGATGGGCGGCGGGTGCTGGTGTTGCGGGCGGCGTCGAATTTTGATCAGCAGAGGGAGGGGATCTCGGCGGCGGCTTCGCTGGGGGAGACGAAGGTAAGGCAGTACTCGGCGTATCTGCCGGCGCTTGAGGATGCGTACCGGGTGGGGCACGTGGTGGTGGACCGGATTGTGGCGGACTGGGCGGTGGATCGGGAGCGGGTGCCGGGGGGGCGGTAGTGGCTGACCTGGCCGCACCAGGCGGGAGAAGCAGATCCTCCGCTTCGCGAAGGATGACAACTCTTAGAAGATTCGGGCTGACGGGCGTTTGGCTGGCGAGGGTGGGTGGCGTTAATCGCCGGCGTAGGAGCGTTGTTTCCAGGTGACGGGGCCGCCGAGGGTTTTGCGGGCGAGGGCGTACCACTGGATGGCGAGGAGGGTGAGGATGCCGACGGGGTGGAGGAGGGCGCTTTTCAGCGGCTGGCGGAAGCGGGTGACGGCGAGGAGGCGGGGGAGCCAGGCTCCGGCTACGGCGGTGAGGGTGTAGGCGATGACCGGGGGCGAGGCGTGGCGGTGGAGCAGGAGAGAGGCGGCGAGGAGGAAGGGGACGACCTCCCCGAGGAAGAGCAGGATGCTGATGGGGAGGATGCGGGCGGGGGCGGCGATGCCCTCGGTTGCGTTTTTAGCGAGGCCCTGCCAGACCTCCGCGGCGTTGGTGTACATCCTGCAGACGGCGAGGTCGGTGAGGTCGGCGAGGTCGGTGTGGAGGCCGTGCTGACGGAAGAGCCTGGGGAGGCGGAGGCCGTCGTGCATGGTTTCGCGGATGGCGGAGTGGCCGCCGGCGGCGAAGTAGGCGGGCCGATCGACCATGAGGAACTGCCCGCAGCCCGCGGCAAAGGAGGGGTCAGTGCTTTTGCGCATGGCGGAGACGGGGAGGAAGCCGAGGAGGACGAAGTGGATGAGGGGGAGGAGGAGCCACTCGAGCCAGGTTTCGGTGATCTGCCGGGGGAAGCCGCTGACGAGCTTGGCGGGGCCACTGTGGAGAAAGGCGGACATGCGGGCGAGGGCGTCGGGGGTGAGGCGAACGTCGGCGTCGATGAAGCAGAGGGTGTCGTAGCGGGCGAGGTGAGCGAGCGACCAGCAGGCGTGCTGCTTGCCGTTCCAGCCGAGGGGGAGAGGGGGCGCGGGGGCGAGGCGGAGGCGGCCGCTTGAATTTGTGACCAGATCGGTGACGATTTGCGCGGTGCGGTCGGTAGATGCGTCGTCGAGGACGATCAGCTCGAAGTCGATGCCGGTGGAGGCGAGGACGCTTTCGACTGCGGCGCGGATGGAGCGCTCTTCGTCTCGGGCAGGGATGAGAACTGAGATGGGTGGAAGCGGGGCGGTGGCGGGCGGTGGGGGCAGGTAGCGGCGGAGGTTGACGCAGAAGAGTACGGCGGGCGAGAGCGCGCAGAGCATGACGGCGAGCGCGAAGGCGTGGAGGACGGTGACACTCACCTGAGTATGGCTCCGCCCGGGGGTATGGCTCCGCCGGGGGGTGTAACTCCGTCGGGGCGTATCGCTACGTCCCGGTTTATGGCTCCGTCGCGGTGCAGGGTTCCATCCGGGTTTACGGCTTGTCCGGTTTCCGTGGGCGTGTGCTCGGCGTGGAAGGGCCGGCGGAGGAGGATGGACCTGGCTCGTTGGGCGAGTCCGTAGATGCCACCGGTGCCGGCGGCGTGGAAGGAGAGGGTGCGCTCGAACGCGGAGGCTTTGCGGGTGAGGACGCGGGTGCGGAGCTCGTCCATGGTGGTTTCGAGGGCGGAGAGGAGGAGCGGCTCGAGCTGTTCGGCGGATTGGCCGGAGAGGTGAATGGGCTCGCCGAATTGGAGCAGGGTTTCGGGGTGTCGCTCGTCCCAGAAGGGGTACTCGATGGCGAGCGGGAGGACCGTGCCTTCGCCCATGCGGGCGGCGAGCGCGGCGAGGCCGGGCTTGAAGACGAGCGGGCGCTGGCGGGGGTCGGCGAACTGACCCTGCGGCGTGACCCAGAGAACGTCACCGGAGCGGAGGATCGAAAGGCCGGTGCGGAGAAATTGCGCGGCTCCGCGGGGGGTGCGCATCTCGACGGGGAAGACGCCCAGCTTGCGCAGGACGGGGTACTTCCGGAGAGCTTCGGCATCCATGGGGGCGAAGTGCTTGCGATCGGGAAAGAGCCTCCACCCGAGCAGGTAGGCGATCATGGGATCCCACCAGCTGCCGTGATTGGCGTAGATAAGGAGCGGGCCGGAGAGCGAATCGAGGTGGTGCGTGCCGCTGAGCCGGACGCTGTGGAAGTGCCGGCGGAAGTAGCCGCGGACGATGTAGCGGAAGAGGATGAGGAGGGAGCGCGAGATGGCCGGGACCTGATCCTGCGGACGTCGCTCCGTGTCGGGCATAGTGCGCTCCAGACCTACTCTACTGCCTCCTGTCGCCGTTGGTCAGCGGCAAAGAGGCACGCTTGTTACTATCGCGGCGTGCTGGCGATTGGGGAAGTGCTGCGCTCCCGGACGCGTTACGCGACTGATTTGCCCATGTTCTGCGAGGTGCGGGTGCGCGATGTCCTGAGGCCTGCGGAGTCCGCGTCGAGGGTGTCGGCGGCGATCCATCCGGACATCATGACCATGGGCATGCCGGGGCCGGGGTGGGCGGCTCCGCCTGCGAGGTAGAGGCCGTCGATCTCTTTGGAGCGATTGGCGGGTTTGAAGGCTCCGTTGAAGTGGCCGTGCGAGGAGATGCCGTAGATAGCTCCGTTGAGGACGCGGTAGCGCTCGTGGATGTCGAGGGGGGTGAGGGCGGACTCGTAGACGATGCGGTCTTCGATGTCCTCGAGGCCGGCGGTGCGCTTGAGCTTGTCGAGGATGACCTGGCGATAGGCGGGAAACATCTTTGACCAGTCGTGATGGGGGCGGAGGTAGGGGGTGTGAACGAGGACGTAGAGAGCGTCGCCGCCTGCGGGTGCGGAGGCGGGATCTGTCTGCGCGGTCGAGGCCAGGTAGCAGGTGGGGTCGGGCGCGGGCTCGCCGAGCTCGTAGATGTAGCGGAACTCTTCGTGGGCGTCGCGGGAGAAGACGAAGTCGTGGTGGGCGAGGTGGTCGTAGCGCTTGTTAAGGCCGAGGTAGAGCACGACGCCGGAGCAGGCGGGCTCGTATTTGCGCTTCTCGTCGAAGTGGCGGGCGGCGGCTCCGCCGAGGAGCTCGCGATGGGTGCGGACGGCGTCGGAGTTGGAGACGATGGCGTCGAAGCTGTAGCGCTCGCCCGAGGTTGTGACCAGGCCGGTTACAGACTTCGCGGCGTGGGCGTTGTGCCAGGGGGCATCGGTGAGGATCTGGGCGATGTCGGTCGACGTATGGAAGACGACGCCGAGCTCGGTGGCGAGTTTGACGAGGGCTTCGGGGACGGCGCGGGTGCCGCCCATGGGGTACCAGATGCCCTCTTCCATCTGCATGTGGCCGATGGCGCAGAGGATGGCGGGCGAGGCGTCGGGCGAACTGCCGACGTACTGGACGAAGTGATCGAGCATCTGGGCGGCGTTGGCGTCGGGGATGAACTCGCGGATAGTGCCGGCGACGGTTTTGCCGAGGCGCATGCGCATGACGTCTTTGAGGACGTTGATGTCGAAGGCGCCACCCACGTCCATGGTGTCGCGCATGGAGCCGATGGACCGCCAGAAGAAGAAGCGGTCGGAGATGGAGTGGAGCTGCTCGGAGGTTTGGAGGAGCTTGAGGTAGCCCTTGCCCATGCCGGGCCAGACGCGCTCGAGGTCCGCGGACATTTCGTTCGGGTCGTCCTTGAGGTCGAGAACCTGCCCGTTCTCAAAGAAGCAGCGCCATTGGGGCGAGAGGCGGACCATTTTTACGTAGTCGTCGAGGTCACGATTGGCCTCGGAGAAGATCTTGCGGAGCATGGAGGGCTGGATGAGGATGGTGGGGCCCATGTCGAAGCGGAAGCCCGCTTCGTTGAGCTGAGCGGCCTTTCCGCCGAGCCACGGATTTTTCTCGAAGACTTCGACCTTGTGTCCACGGGCGGCGAGGGTGCAGGCGGCGGCGAGGCCGGCGAGGCCTGAGCCGATGACGCCGACATGGAGGCTGGTGCTTGCGAAGCTGCTGGCGGGTGTCACTTCTGTTTGAACTCCCTGGCGGCATTGAAGGCGCGCCTGATGCCGGTCCAGCGCTGGCCGAGGCTGGCGCTGTGGGCGGCGGTGATAATGCCGGCGAAGAGCCGGGTGTGGGTGGGGGTGGTGGGCTCGTAGTGGCGGGTGCTGCGATTGCGGCGGACGGAGATCGCCTGGGCCGCGGTCATCTCGAGTAGGCCTTCGGCGCCGCGGGTGAGGCCGAAGCCGCTTGAGCGACGGCCGCCGAAGGGGATGCGCGGGTCGGCGGTGGGAACGATGAGGTCGTTGATGACGACGGTGCCGGCGGTGAGCTGCGCGGCGAGGGTGCGGGCGGCTCGCTCGTCGCCGAAGATGGAGGCGGTGAGGGCGAGCGGGCAGGCCCCTTGCGCTTCGAGGACGCCCTCGGTGCCGTTGACGTCGAGGAGCATCAAGACAGGGGCGAAGATGTCGGCCTGAGCGATGGCCATGGCGGGCGTGACGTTAAGGAGAAGGACGGGGTTTGAGTCGGAAGGTCCGAGGAGCTCTGCGCCGGCGGCCTGGGCTTGCTCGATGAGGGAGGTGAGCTGGCGGTGGACGGTGGCGTGGAGGGGCACTGGGGGGAGTTTGGAGAGCGAGGCTTGAAGCTGGGCGATGAGAGCTGCGCGGCGGGCGGCGGGGGCGTCGACGAGGAGGATGCGGCGTGGGGCCATGCAGGTGGCGGAGCCGTTGAGGCGCATGCCGAAGGTGAGGGCGGAGACGACGCGGTCGAGGTCTGCGGAGGGGAGGACGACGACGGCGTCGTTCCCTGAGAGCTCGACGACGGCGGGTGTCGCGGTGTCGGCGAGCTGATGGAGGAGGAGCCTGCCGGTGGCGGCGGAGCCGGTGAAGAAGACTTTGGCGGGACGGGTGGAGAGGGCTTCGAGAGCGGCTTCGGGGGTGTCGGCGGTGATGTCGAGGACGCCGGCGGGAAGGCCGGAGCGGAGGAGGGAGGCGGCGACGGCATGGGCGACGGGAGCTCCGCCGAGGCCGGGCTTCCAGGTGACGGAGTTGCCGGCGGCGAGGGCCTGCATGACCTGCACGGCGGGGAGAAAGAGCGGGTAGTTCGAGGGACCGATGACGAGGACGCGGCCGAAGGGGACGCGGCGGATCTCGGCGTCGATGCCGGCGAGCCAGAAGGGGAGGCCGCGGCGGCCGAGGCGGCGCGTGCGGAGGATGCGGGCGGCGTTTCGCTCGAGGAAGCGCATGGCTTCGAGGAGGGGGAGGAGTTCGGCGACGAGGGTGTCGGCGGGGGTGCGGGTGAGGGACGCGGGGATGGCGGCGGCGATCTCGTCGGAGCGCGTGGCGAGGTCGTGGCGGGTGCGCCTGAGGATGGCGAGGCGAGCGGCCAGGGGAAGTTTGGGCCCAGGCCTCGGGTGCGGGGGAAGGAGGGGGAGAGAGGACTTGAGGCTGGTGCTCCGGGATGCCAGACGCGCGCGAGATCGGGGGAGCCGCTTGCGGGGCGTCCGCGGTCTCTGTCACGTCGTTTCGGAGCGCTCCGGTTGGCATGGCTAGGAGGCTACCTCAAAGAGTTCGGGGTGAGTGACGGGTGCGACGTGGGCGGTGTCGCTGTTCCACTGCGGCTCGATGCCGAGGTCGTCGAGGAGCAGGCGCGAGGTGATGCGGGCGGACTCGAAGATGACGGGGAGACCGCTGCCGGGGTGGGTGCCTCCGCCAACGAGATACATCTGCCCGATGTCTTCGAAGCGATTGTGCGGGCGGAGGTGGAGCATCTGGTCGAGGGAGTGCGCCATGCTGAAGGTCGCGCCCTTGTAGAGGCCGAAGTCGGTCTCCCAGCCTTGCGGCGTGAGGATCTTCTCGGTGCGGATACGTCCCTCGACATCGTGGATGCCGATCTTTTCGAGCTGCTGGAGAGCGAGGGCGCGAAGGCGCGGCGTCTCCTTCTGCCAGTCGACGCTGCCGGTCTGGTGGGTGACGGGGAGGAGGACGTAAAGGGTGCTCTGGCCTTTGGGGGCGAGGGTGCGATCGGTGACGCCGGCGTTTTGAACGTAGAAGGAGGGGTCGTCCGAGAGCTGGTGGGCGTGCTCGATGTCGTGGAGGTTTTGGCGGTAGTTCTTGGCGAGAAAGATGGTGTGGTGCGAGACGTCGTTGTAGAGGCCGTCGATGCCGAGATACATCATGAAGGTGGAGCAGGAGAAACGCTTCTTTTCGAGGCGTTCGTCGGTCCACTTCCGGCGGAGCTTATTGGGGACCATGCGGCGCATGGCACCGGCAAAGTCGGCGTTGACGACGACGGCGTCGGCGGCGAGCGAGCGGTTGGCGGTGCGGACGCCGGTGGCCTTGCCCTTTGTCTATCTCGACGCGCTCGACGGGCTCATTGAGGAGGATCTCGACGCCGAGCGACTCGGCGATGCGGGCCATGGCGCGGGTGACGGAGCCGCAGCCTCCGATGGGGTGGAAGACGCCGTGCTCGTACTCGAGGAACGAGAGGATCGAGAAGAGGCTGGGGCAGCGGAAGGGCGACATGCCGAGGTACTTGGATTGAAAGGAGAAGCCGAGGCGGATGCGCTCGTCCTTGAAGTGGACCTGGAGATCGGAGTCGAGGGAGCGCCAGGGGGCGAGGAGGGGGAGGAGCTTGAGCATCTGCGGACGGGCGAGGTCGCGCCAGCTTTCGAAGGGGGACTGGAGGAAGGGGAGAAACTTTGAGAGCTTGTTGCGATTATGGGTGAGGAACTGGTGAAAGCGCTGGGCGTCCTCGGGCGAGATGGCCGCGATGGCGCGTTCCATCTGATCGACGTTGGGGGTGGCGAGCAGCTCCCCGCCCCCGCCGAAGACGAGGCGGTATTGCGGGTCGAGCCGCTTCATGGGGACCTCGGTATTGAGGTCGTAGCCGGCGGCGGCGAAGATCTCCTTAAGCACGCGCGGGTAGAGGAAGAAGGTGGGGCCGATATCGAAGCGGAAGCCGTCCTGCTCAAGCGTTGAGGTACGGCCGCCGACGGCCTTGCACTTTTCAACGATGGTGACTTTGACTCCGGAGCGTGCCAGGAGGATGGCGGCCGCAAGTCCTCCCGGACCTGCGCCCACGATGACGGCTTTTTGAGGCTGATTTCTCATTGCGACTGATTGACCCCTGCCCGTTGATTCTTCGGGTTTTGATGCTTTGGGAGGTAAGTCAGACCTGCTGGTGGGGTGAGCCGTGCGAGGACATTGAGCCGGGTCAAGATTGGCGGCCTCATCGTTGGTGAGATCGCAAAGTACAACAGGCGTGCTTCAAAAGGCAGCGGAAAAGGAGACGGGCGCGGCTCCCCTTGGCGTCAGGGGAGCGCGTGGGTTAGAGCATGCGGCGGACGAGGCCGCGCACCACCTCGGTGACGACTCCGTAGACGATGTGGGTGGCCATCTCGCTGGTGTGCTCGCGAGTGGTCTGGTGCTCGCGATCAGCGGAGAGTCCGAGGGAGGGCAGGGCGTTGTCATGGGTGAGCGCGGCTAGCGTGAGGCCGAAGCTGGCGCCCTCTTTCTGGGTGGCGGCGGGGTAGAACTCGGCAAGGCCGCCGTAGGCGGCGCCGGCGAGAGCGCCGAAGCCCCAATGGATGGACTCGGATGCGAGGGCCTTCTTTTCGTGGGGCAGGGGATGGCCGGCGACCTTTTCGGCGAGCACCTCGGGCGGTTCGGGCTCACCGTGGGTGCGGGGCGGGAAGAGGTTCTCGGCGAAGCTCTTGGCTGCGGTGGCGACGAGGCCACCGACGAGACCGGCGAGCATGCCCTTGACGAGCGATCGCTCCGCGGCTGCCGTGGCTTCCTGATCCTTTGCTGCGAGGCCGAGCTTTTGCTTCCATTCGCCTACTTTTTCTACGATCTCATCGCCTGTTGCCATGGGTGCGGATCTTCCTCTCTCCATCGCCCGCTACGCGCGGGTGAATATCAGCGGTTGGATGCAGGGCGAGGAGACGGCGGATGGATCAGCCGACGTAGACCTCGGCGTCGGTGCGGTCGGCGGTGGTGGACGAGGGGATGGCGCGGCAGAGAGGTGTGAGGACGAGGGCGACGGCGAGGTTGAGGAGGAGGGCGGGGACGGCGGCGTACATCGCGTAGGTCTGCCCGAAGAGGTGAAGGGGGTAGACGGAGCTTTTAAGGCCGAGGGCGACGGCCATGGCGGATCCTGCTGCCATGCCGGCGGCCCAGCCGGCGAAGAGCGCCCAGGGGTGGAGCCAGCGGGTGAAGACGCCGAGGACGACGGAAGGGAAGAGCTGGGCGATCCAGATGCCGCCGAGCAGCTGCATCTCGATGGCGTAGGGGGCGGGAAGGCGGAGGACAAAGAGCAGCGCTCCGAACTTGACGAGGAGGCTGACGAGCTTGGCGACACGCGACTCTTCGGCGGGGGTGAAGGCGGTGCGCCGGAAGGCTCCGTAGAGATTGCGGGTGAAGAGATTGGAGGCGGCGATGGACATGATGGCCGCGGGAACGAGCGCGCCGATGGCGATGGCGGAGAGGCAGAAGCCGGCGAACCACTCGGGGAACTGCCCGAGGAAGAGTAGCGGGACGGCGAGGCTGGTGTCCCTGGTGTGGATGCCGGCGGCGAGCGCGCAGTAGCCAAGGAGAGCGATGAGGCCGAGCAGGAAGCTGTAGGCAGGGAGGAGCGCGGCGTTGCGGCGGACGGTGTTGGCGGAGCGGGCGCTCATGACGGCGGTAGCGGTGTGAGGGTAGAGCATGAGCGCGACGGCCGAGCCGATGGCGAGGGTGGAGTAGGGGAGGAACTGGCCGGGGCGAAGGGCGATGGAGGCGGCGGGTGTGTGCGTGGCGAGCGAGGCGCTGGCGAGGGCAAAGATGTGGGCGTAGCCGCCGAGCTTGAGGGGAAGGATGATGACGGCGGCGAGGACCATGATGTAGAGCATGAGGTCCTTAACGATGGCGATGACGGCGGGTGCGCGGAGGCCGCTCGAGTAGGTGTAGGCGGCGAGGATGATGAAGGCGGCGGCGAGGGGCCACTCGCCGTGGAGGCCCATGGCGGCGAGGACGACGCGCATGCCGACGAGCTGGAGGGCGATGTAGGGCATGAGCGCGAGGATGCCGGTGAGGGCGATGGCGACGGTGAGCGGGGGAAAGCTGTAGCGGCCGCCGACGAAATCGGCAAGGGTGACGTAGCCGTGGCGGTGGCAGACGCGCCAGAGCCGCGGCATGACGACGAGCATGTAGGGGTAGGCGATGACGGCGTAGGGTAGGGCGAAGAAGCCCATGGCGCCGGCTCCGTAGAGGGCGGCGGGGACGGCGATGACGGTGTAGGCGGTGTAGAGATCGCCACCAATGAGGAACCAGGTGACGAGGGTGCCGAAGGAGCGGCCGGCGAGGCCCCATTCTTCAAGCGAGGCGATGCCGGCGGCGGGCCGGCGCCAGCGTGCGGCCCAGAATCCGGCGACGGTGACCAGGAGGAAGAAGAAGCTGAAGACCGCCAACGCCAGGGTGTGCAAACGCGAAATCTCCAGGGAGAGAGGTACGGCTACACCGTATCAAATGTCGCGTGGAGATTGTTGCGCTGCAGGTGGTTAGCGGAGACCTGGGCCGCCCTCGGTCCACTCGTAGACGACGACGCCGAGGTCGCCGAGCGAGCGCATGACGCTTTCCATGTTGCGGCGGATCTCGGGGCGGGCGCCGGCGGGGGCTTCGTGGGCTTCTTCGACGGCGATGACGCGTCCGTAGGGCCAGGCGCTCTGGGGCACGGCGTTGAGCGCGGCGGGGAGCTCGCCGACACGGATGTCGAGGTTTTGCCGGCGTGCGCCGGTGGGGCGGAGCATGCCGCCCTGCCCGAGCGCGCTGGTGTTGGCGTCGGCGAGGGTGACGTGGAGGGTGAGCATGCCGCCCTGGACGGTGATGTAGGGGTTTTCCCAGGAGGTGAGGCTGCGGACGGCGAGGTAGCGGGTCTTGGAGGGCGGGGGGATCTGCTCGAGCTCCTGCCGGACCTGGTTGTTGAGCTGCTCCTGCTGGGCGACGACGGCGCGAGTGTCTGTCTGCGCGGGGGTGGCCGGAGCGGAAGAGGTGCAGCCGGTGATGGGGGCGAGGGCAGCGATCAGGAGGGCAGAGGCGAGGGGACGGGGATGGGGAAGCATGGGTGCTCTGATCAGCATACCAAGCTGCCCGGCGGCCAGTTTCGGATCCGGTTGGGTGCAAGGGAGTGAACGTCTTGGGGGTGATGGCGTGCGTTCCGGGGTGGCTGGTGACCGGTCGATGGTTAGGAATCGAAGAATTGTTCAAGGATGAGCTTGCCAAGCGCTCGGGCTTCTGCGATGGTTTGTCCACACTAATCAACAGGGTTTTTAGTGCGGGCCGCGTTTTACGAGGGGTTGCTTGTCTCGGAACGAAGATCAGTGCTGCCGTTTGGACGGGTTTTCGGGTCCAGCGGACCTTTGCCGCGTTTTTTCTGGCGGATTGCCGTAGGTGCAGGACAGCCGAGGAGGGTTAGGATTGTGCGAATTTATCAGCTAGCAGCGTTGGCGGTATTGGCGCCGAGTCTCAGTTTTGCGAACACGTTGAGCTATGACACAACGATCTACAACACGAACTACGTCGCGGGAGCGATTGGGATGCGCGACGTTGGTTCGGGCAACCTGACGATCAGCGGAATTCCTGCGGGCGGTACGGTGACGCAGACGAATCTTTACTGGCATGGACCGACGAACTCGACCGACCCGGCTTTCAATGCGAACGTTTCGGTTGCGGGACACAGTGTGACGGGGAGCAACATCGGGTTCGCCTCCGACAACTTCTGGGGGAGCGCGAACAGCCAGGCGTACCAAGCAAACGTGACCTCGATCATCAACGGCAACGGGAGCTATGCGCTGAGCAACTTCCAGAAGCCGGGCGGCCTGATCAACGGTGCTGCTGCGTTTGCTTTTTACAACAGCGGCGTGAGCACCGGGAAGCAGGACGTGATCCTGTATCACGGCAACGATTCGAACTTTGAAAGCCCCTACGATGTAGCCGGATGGAACTTCACGGCGAGCGGCATCAACTACAGCGGCGGGTCTGCTTTTCTGACGCTTTATGTCTCGGACGGTCAGGACTTCTCATCGGAGGACGATGGGACTCTGAGCATCAATGGGCACATACTGGCGAGCGGTGGCCTTTTCCAGGGGACGGCTCCTGCAGCGCCCGGTGCGGGTGTGAGCAACGGCGACCTGACAGACGTTGTGACCTACGACCTGACGCCGTTTCTGACGCTGGGTATGAATAACCTGAACATCCAGCTGACAGCTGGCAGCGACGATGCGCTGAGCCTGATTGCCGCAGCGTTTGCGGTTCCGGCGGGTTCGGCGCCACCACCGCCTCCGCCGCCCTCGGTTCCCGAGCCAGCATCGCTGATGCTGCTGGGGACGGGTGCCATGGGCATGTTGGGTGTGCTGCGCCGGCGCATGGCCAGCTAAGGTCGAGGGACGAGTCCGATCTGAGAAGAGCGGGCTGAAGGGGGAGGGAGCCGGTCGGCTTCCTCCCCCTTTTCTCGTGCGGGGTAGCTGTTGCGGGCCGTTGGGGGGAGGCGTCAACGCTTTCCGGGGCTAACTCTTCCGGGGCTGTCTTCCGTGGCTATCTCTTCCGTGGCTATCTCTTCCGTGGCTATCTTCCGGGGCTATCTTCCCGGGCTACTATCGTCCGGTCCAGGTGGGTGGGCGTTTTTCCAGGAAGGCGCGGGTGCCTTCGGCCTTGTCTTCGGTGCCGCAGAGGCGGCCGAAGATTTCGGCTTCGACTGCGGTGGCTTGCTCGAGAGGAAAACCTTCGCCGCGGGCGACGGCTTCGAGGCAGCCCCGGATGGCGAGCGGGGCCTGCGCGGCGATGGTGTGGGCGAGCTCCCAGCCGCGGTGAAGGAGTCGCTCGGGCGGGTGGACCTCGTCGACGAGGCGGAGGCGGAGGGCTTCGGTGGCGTCGACCATCTCCCCGGTGAGGAGGAGCTTGAGCGCGGCGGAGGTGCCGACGAGGCGCGGGAGGCGCTGGGAGCCGCCGTACCCGGGGAGGAGGCCGAGCTTGACCTCGGGCTGTCCGAGGCGCGCGGTCTCGGATGCGATGCGAAGGGTGCAGGCAAGGGCGAGCTCGCAGCCGCCGCCGAGGGCGAAGCCGTTGACGAGCGCGATGACGGGCTTGCCGCAGGTCTCGATGTGGCGGAAGACGTCCTGGCCGCGGAGGGATTTGGTTTGCCCGGAGGCGGCGTCGGTGGCGGCGAGCTCGTTGATGTCGGCTCCGGCGGCAAAGGCTTTTTCGCCGGAGCCGGTGATGAGGATGACGCGGATGCCGGGGTCGGCGGCGAGCGCTTCAAAGGCGTGCTCGAGCTCGTTGAAGACGACGGTGTTGAGCGCGTTGAGGACCTTTGCGCGATTGAGCGTGAGGAGGGTGACGTGGTCGCGGGTTTCGAGCAGAAGGGTCTCGTAGGTCATGGATCTCCGGCGATGGTGTGGCGATATTTGCGAGCTCGAAAGGGAGCGTGCGGCGGTGTGTCTCGGCCCGGGTGAGGCCGGGAGGGCGTGACACCTGACGATACAATCGAAGGCATGATCAAGGGAATGACGCTGGTGAGCAGCATCTCCTCGGGAGATGTGTTTGAGGAGCTCTCGAGCCTGTTTGCGGTGCTGGGATTTGAGCAGGGACGCGGGTGGGATGACGGTGGAGGGCGGGGTGCGGCGTTTCTGGCGCCGGTGGGAAACCTGGAGCTGGTGACGGGGAGGGCGCCGGCGGTGCCTGCGATTCTGATCGAGGCGACGCAGCTGGACCAGGTGCACGGAGCGGTGCGTGGGTGGATGCTGCGGCGGGTGAGGACGGAAGAGATTGCGGAGCACCTGACGGAGCCGGAGCTGACGCACTGGGGATCGCGGCTGTTCCGGGTCAGGCTGACGCCGGAGCTCGAGGTGGGCTTCTGGGAGTCGGAGAATCCGCTGCACGGCAGGCCGGCGGCGATTGAGGGCGACCTGTCGGCTGAAGGGATGAGGTTTGCGGTGGTGGTGGCGCGCTGGAATGCGGTGATTACGGACCGGCTGCTGCAGGGGACGCTGGACGCGCTCCACCGGAGCGGGGCGAAGCGGGATGCGATCGAGATCGTGCGGGTGCCGGGCGCTTGGGAGATCCCGTCGGCGGCGCGGACGCTGGCCGAGACGAAGCGGTTCGACGCGATTGTGACGCTGGGTGTTTTGCTGCGCGGAGAGACGGCGCACTATGAGGCGATCTACAACGAGGTGTCGCGCGGGATCGGGCAGTCGCAGCAGGAGACGGGTGTGCCGCACGCGTTTGGCGTGCTGACGTGCGAGACGCTGGAGCAGGCGCTGGACCGGGCGGGGTTGAAGGCGGGCAACAAGGGTTTTGAGGCGGCGGTGGCGGCGATCGAGATGGCGTCGATCCAGAGGAAGATCGCTGCGGGAGCGGGGCGCTGATGGGCACGCGGAGGAAGTCTCGCGAGATGGCGATGCAGATGCTGTTCCAAGGGGACCTGGGCAAGCAGTCGCCGGACGAGGTGCGGCGGCTGTTCTGGAACTCACGCGATGATGTGGACGAGGAGACGCGGGGGTTTGCGGAGGATCTGTACCGGGTCGCGACGGCTCGGGGGGCGGAGATCGACGCGCTGATTGAGAGCCACGCGCAGAACTGGCGGCTGGAGCGGATGGCGGTGGTGGATCGCAACCTGCTGCGTACAGCGGTGGCGGAGATGCTTGGGTATCCGACTACGCCGGCGCCGATCATCATCAACGAGGCGCTCGAGGTGGCGCGGCGATATGCGGCGCCGGAGTCGATCAACTTCCTGAACGGCGTGCTCGACGCGATTGCGCGTGATCTGCTGAAGCAGCGGCTGGGATAGAGCGAGCGTTTCTGAGGTGAAGGAGAAAGGCCCTCTCGGGTGAGAGGGCCTTTCTCTGTTGGTGGTGAATCCGGGTCTAGGTGGTTGGCCGCGGCTTCTGGACGATGAGGTTTGGGGCGACCAGATTGCCGGAGGCGTCGGGGAGCTTGGGCTCGATGGTGCGGGTATCGGTGTAGGTGGCGCCGGACCTGGTGATGAGGTGGACGAGATCGTCGCCGGAGGTGCCGACGAAGAAGGTTGCGTTGTCGGAGCTGAAGACGCCTGCGACGGGAGCGGTGGCGGTGCCGGAGAGCTTGACCGAGCTCAGCGTTCCGGGGCCGGTGCCGGCGGGCTGGTAGAGGGGAAGGACGCCACCGGCGCCGGTGTAGGTGATGAAGGAGAAGGCGGAGTCGGAGCTGGGGTCGACGCCGGTGATGGTGCTGGCGGTGATGCCGGGAATTGCGGTGTTGAGGACGGGGGTGGCCGTGAAGGTTTCGCGGCTGCCGTCGGCGGGGCACTGGCCGGCGGGGAGGCCGCTGGCGGCGCCGTGGCTGAGACGGAGATCGGTGAGCTGGGCGCCGGCCGCGGTCGCGCCAAGGATGTGGACGCCGTCGTTGGTGGCGGCGATGCGGTCGGTAGCGGGAGCGGCGACGCCGGCATCGGGGAAGTAGACGTTGCTGGTGGTGGTCTGGCCGCCGCTGGTCGAGGTGCTGGTGAGGGCGCAGAAGCTGCGGGCGGTGGTGGTGGAGCCGCCGAAGAAGGCGCCGACCGCGGGCACGGCGACGGCGACGTCGGTGACTGCGGGCGAGACGGGCGAGGCGGCCCAGCCGGTGAAGGAGGAGTGAACCAGGGTCTGGCTGCCGGCGCTGATGTAGACGGTGGTGCTGTCAGGGGAGAACTCGGCGTGAGTTCCGACGCCGCCGTAGGTGGTCTGGATGCCTCCGCCGACGCTGGCGAGGGAGACGGTCTGGCGGTTGGGATCGGAGACGACCAGGGTCGAGCCATCTGGCGAGACGGCGAGCACGGTGCCGGGGAGGGTGAGGTCCTGGCGGCTGAGCGCGCTGGTGGCGGCGGTGACGACCATCAGCTCCGTGGCGCTGCCGAAGTAGAGGGTGCTGCCGTCGTTTGAGATCACCATCGAGTTCGGGATAAAGGGGAGGCGGACGGGTGTGCCGATGGTGGCGGTGGTGAGGTCGACGGGAACGAAGTAGAGCGACTCGGTGCTGGCGACGTAGATGATGGAGCTGTTGGAGCCGGGGGTGTTGACGACGATGTTGTTGGAGACGATCGGCTTTCCGTTGCCGAAGAGGCCGATTTCATTGAGCGGGGCGGAGTTGCAGGCGGGCGGCTGGCAGACGGCGTTGATCGAGCCGGAGCCGGGGAAGATGGGCGTTGCGGTGCCAGCGCCGCCGCTCGGAAGCGTGGTGGGGGTGGTTGAGACAAAGGTGAGTGCGAGACCGGTGAGCGAGGCGCCCTTGGTGTCGGTGACCACGGCCGTGATGGGGATGGTGTTGTTCTGGTTCACGGTGACGGTGGGTATGCCGTCCGGGCCGACGACGGTATTGGGGGCGGTGAGCGAGATACTGGCGGGCGGGCAGGTGGAGAAGAAGCCGGCGGTGCTGCCTGCCTGCGAGAGCGAGGAGGTGAGGATGGTGGAGCCGGGCTGCTGGGCGGTGGCGATGCCGTTCTCGTCGACGGTGACGATGCCGGCGGTCTGGGCGGTGTAGGTGAGGTGCCCGACCTGGCAGCTGATGTTCTGCTGCCCGGAGCCGGAGCCGGCGTAGATGCGCGCGGCGAGCTGGCCGGAGGTGCCCTGCGAGAGGCAGCTGTTGGGGGTGAAGCCGCCGGCCGAGGAGACGGGCGGGACGGCGCAGCAGCCATTTGCGAGCACGGTGCAGGAGATGGCGTTGGCGGTGGTGGTGGTCGCGGCGGGACTACAGTTGGAGGCCGGGTCGGCGGAACAGTCTGTTGATGGAGCGCCGAGCACGACGCTGGTGACGACCGGGTGGACGAAGACGGGGATGGGGTTGCTGGTGGCGCTGTTTTCGCTGGCGGTGATGTAGGCGGTGCCGACCTTGTTGGTGACGTTGCAGACGGTGTAGTCGGGGATGCCGCCGCCGGTGTTGCGGTTCCAGTTCCCGGCGCAGAGCCGGCCGGTGGTGGGGTTGACGTCGGCGATTGTCATGTCGGTGGTGCCGTAGGTGTAGGCGCCGACGGAGACGCTGCTGCCCTTGCAATCGGTGGCCGTGGGGGTCTGGACCTGTCCGAACTCACCGACGTTGAGCG
The DNA here is from genome assembly GCA_963850375.1 of uncultured Acidobacteriaceae bacterium. Lineage (GTDB taxonomy): Bacteria > Acidobacteriota > Terriglobia > Terriglobales > Acidobacteriaceae > Edaphobacter. The sequence goes on from CAWKKV010000002.1 coordinate 1,458,861, forward strand.
AGATGCCAAAGATCTTCGGCTGGAGGGTGATGTTGGTGAGCTGTCCGACGACGGGGCCGGAGTCTCCTCCGTTGCAGAAGACGATGGCGGTTTTCTTGCCGCAACCTGAGATCGAGATGCCGAAGGGAATGGTGAAGAGCAGCAGAAACGCTAACGTGACGAACCGACGCATTGAACCTCTTGAATTTCCCCGTCCGGCGCCGCAAGGGAGGCCGGGCGGTCTTAACGCAACCGCAGAAATGGCGAAGCCTTAGTTTAGAAGCTGCATGACGGCTAGGCAAATGATCGGGGCAGCCGGGAGGATGCCGGCTGGACGCGATCAGACGGTTAGACGAGTGGGCGAGGCTGAGGCAATCCGTTACGGTTGCCGGTTACTGCGCGCCTGGGGTGCTCGTGCGCGGGGTGGTGGTGCGGCGGTCGGCGGAGGCGGAAGCGGAATTGGCGGGCATCTGCTGCTCAAACCACTGAAACGTCCGCTGCGTCCGGTCGAGGATGTGGGCGGGGTTGCGGAAGCCGTGGCCCTCATTGGGGTAGATGACGAGCTGGGTCTTGACGCCTTCGGCGCGGAGGGCGTGCCAGAACTCAAAGCTCTGCGGTGCGGGGCATTCGCCGTCGCGATCGCCGACGATGACGAGGGTGGGGGTTTTGACGTTCTTGATGTACTCGATCGCGGAGCTCCTGGCGTAGACCTCGGGGTCGTCGTAGACGGTTTTGCCGAAGAACGGGAGCATCCACTGATCGATGGAGTTTTCGCCGTAGTAGCTCTTCCAGTCGCTGATGCCGGCACCGGCGACGGCGGCGCGGAAGCGGGTGGTCTGGGTGACGCCGAACATGGTCATAAAGCCGCCGTAGCTCCAGCCGGTGAGACCTTCGCGATTCTTGTCGATGGAGAAGCGCTTTTCAAGGACGTCCATGCCGGCGAGGATGTCCTTCAGATCGCCGTAGCCGAAGTCCTTGATGTTGGCCTGCGGTGAACTTCTCCCCCTGGCCATAGCTGCCGCGGGGGTTGGGCGAGAAGCTGAAGTAGCCGAGCGCGGAGTAGAGAGCGCCGCCCTGTCCCCAGCCGGAGCCGATCGAGGCTGACGGGCCGCCGTGGACGTTGACGATGAGCGGGTACTTCTTGGCGGGATCGTAGTTGACGGGATAGAGGAGCCAGCCCTGGACGTGGAAGCCGTCGTTTTCCCATTCGATCGATTCGCTCTTGCCCCAGACGGGCTTGAGGCCGGAGTTGAGGTGGGTGAGCTGGCGGAGCGCCTGCCGGGGACCGCGCGAGATGTAGATCTCGGGCGGCGCGTCGAAGGAGGAGGCGACAAAGGCGTAGCCGCCGTTGCGGGAGGAGCTGACGGCGTTTTCGCCGGCGCGGATGGACTGCTGGAAGACCTCGGTCGCGTCGGGGAGATCTTTGCCGGTGTCGGCGTTGAAGACGGAGATCTGGTTGCCGCCGGCCTTGCGCGCGACGTAGCGGATGTTGGTCTTGCCGGTCCACTCAAACCATGCGGCCGAGACGGTCTTGTCGGGCATGATGTCGCGGGGTGTGCCGCCGTTGCGGGGATCGAGTAGAGGTCGCCGCCGGTTGAGCCCTGGTCGCTCATGAGACCGCCGATGAATGCGATGCGTCGGCCATCGGGGGAGAAGCGCGGGTTGGCGATCTGGAGACCGTGGAGGTCGCCGGAGATGCGGGTGGTATCGAGGACCGATCGCGGCTGGGTGGCGCCGCCGATCTCCTGGGTATAGAGCTGGGCGACCCACCAGTTGTTTTCGCCTGGCGGAGGGGCGGCGACGTAGGTGAGCTCGCGGGAGTTGGGCGACCAGTCGAACTCATAGACGTGGAGGTTGGGGGGTGTGACGTCGGTGACTTCGCCCGAGGTGGCGCGGGCGATGGCGACGCGCTGAACCTCGACCCCATCTTCGCCGACGACGCCGGACCAGGGCTTCATGGCGTCGAGGGCTCCGGCGGAACGGGAGGCGTTTTCGACAAAAAGGAAGGCAATGGAGCGGCTGTCAGGCGACCAGGCGGTGGCCTGGACCTCGCCCTTGAGATGGGTGAGCTGGTGGGCCTGACCAGATTTGCGGGACCAGACGATGATCTGCGGCTGGCTGCGCGTTGTCGCGTCCGCGCCGGCGCAGGTGGAGAGAAAGGAGAGGGTGGCGCCGTCCGGGGACCAGGCCGGCTCCCGGGCCGTGCATTCGGTTGTGCCGGAGGCGACGGGGACGGTGCGGTCAGGCGCGTCGGGGTGATTGATGTCGGTGAGATGAAGTTTTCCGCCGCCGCGGCGCGAGCCGAGGGTCCAGGCGAGCAGGGTGCCGTCGGGGGAGAGGGCAAGGTTTCCCGGGTTGCGAGCCTTTTCGATCTCCGCGAGGATGGGGGCGACGCGGGGGTCGGGATTTTTGAGGGGGGTCATCGGGGCGGGGTCGCCGCTTTGGCCGAGCGCGGCGAGGGGGGCTGCGGCGGTGAGGGAGGTCACGGCGAGGGCGAGGGCGATCCGCATGGCGGGGGATGGGTGGAGAGCGCGCCTGAGGGGAAACATTTCGCCAGCCTAGCATGGTGCGGGGGCTGCCGGTCTGACCTCTCCCGGCCGTTTTCGGGGAGCTGGAGCGAGAGGAGGTGGCAAAAGGTTGACGTTTGCGCACTCTCTTGATACCGTAAAAAGGTTCCGCGCGTATCCGGAAATGTGCCGTTGCTGTCGGGACGGACCAAGGACGGGCTAACCCGTTCCGCGCAGGCAGAAGTCACTTGCCTGCGATATACTGGATACAAGAGATTTCACCGCAGGCTCTTTGGAGGTACGGAGAGCGGCTTGTACTGCGGCCTATCGATCGCGCCTGCGACACCCTCCTCCCGGTTTCGACCGGACCCCATGAGGATGGGCTATGTGGGCCGGAACAGCGAAACGGAGTCGGCCCTGAGGATCGGATGGGCGCTCGACCACCGTCGACTGTTACTCAAGGAAGTGTGCTGTACCGAAGTTTGATCGCAGGCGTGAGTTTTGCCTGCCCCGCAGAGCGCGTTGCGCTCCAGACGTGCGCTAAACGGCGCGCCTGGCATTGCGGTGCAGACCGATCCCGTCCGGCGGAGCAGTAAGGATTGCAACCCAAGGAGTTCGAGTGCCTACGTTTCATCAGCTCGTCAAGCAGGGCCGCACGCCCACGCGATACAAGACCGCCAGCCCGGCACTGCAGGGCTCGCCCCAGCGCCGCGGCGTTTGCACGCGCGTCTACACCCAGACTCCCAAGAAGCCGAACTCGGCGCTGCGCAAGGTAGCGCGCGTTCGCCTGACCAACGGCATCGAGGTCACGACGTATATCCCGGGCATCGGCCACAATCTCCAGGAGCACTCGATTGTGCTGATCCGCGGCGGCCGTGTGAAGGATCTCCCGGGCGTCCGGTACCACGTGGTGCGCGGCACGCTTGATTCGGTTGGCGTGGCTAACCGGAAGCAGAGCCGGTCGAAGTACGGCGCGAAGCGTCCTAAGGCGGCAGCGGCGAAGTAGTTTTTTGGCGCGGTCGGAAGTGTGATCGCAAGAGATGTTCAGGTTCAGGGCTTGAGAGGTCGACGGCCCTGAAGGAAGACGAGACGAGAGAGCAATGCCAAGAAAAGGTTTTATTGCGAAGCGCGACGTTGCGGCCGACCCGGTGTACGGATCGACGCTGGTGACGAAGTTTGTGAACTCGATGATGTGGGGCGGCAAGAAGTCGACCGCGCAGGGCATCTTTTACGAGGCGATGACCAACCTCGAGCAGAAGGGCGGAGACGAGGCCCTGAAGCTGTTCAAGAAGGCGGTCGAGAATGTGAAGCCGCTGCTGGAAGTGAAGAGCCGCCGTGTCGGCGGAGCTAACTACCAGGTGCCGATCGAGGTCCTGCCGGAGCGTCGGACGTCGCTTGCGATCCGCTGGCTGGTGACGTATGGCCGGGCCCGCGGCGAAAAGGGCATGGTCGAGAAGCTGACGGCCGAGTTGCTGGATGCGGCAAACGGCCGCGGCGCGGCGATGAAGAAGAAGGAAGACGTCCACCGCATGGCCGAGGCGAACAAGGCCTTTGCGCACTATCGCTGGTAGACGTTTCAAAGGGATTTAGCAAGTTCGGGACAACGTAGTTTACGGCGGGCCCAAGCGCCCGCAGAAGAGACAAGACCGTGGCACGCACTACACCGCTTAACAAATGTCGCAACATCGGGATCATGGCGCACATCGACGCCGGCAAGACGACGACGACCGAGCGCATCCTGTTCTATACGGGCATCACGCACCGTATCGGTGAAGTCCACGAGGGCACCGCCACCATGGACTGGATGGAGCAGGAGCAGGAGCGCGGCATCACGATCACGTCGGCCGCGACGACCTGCACCTGGAACGGCATCCGCATCAATATCATCGACACCCCTGGCCACGTGGACTTCACGGCCGAGGTGGAGCGTTCGCTGCGCGTGCTGGACGGCGCGGTCGCCTGCTTTGACGCGGTCGCCGGCGTGCAGCCGCAGTCTGAGACGGTGTGGCGGCAGGCGGATAAGTACCGCGTTCCGCGCGTTTGCTTTATCAACAAGATGGATAAGGCTGGCGCCGACTTCTTCTATTCGACCGGAACGATCCGCGACCGCCTGGGCGCGCGCGCTGTGCCGATCCAGATTCCGATCGGGCAGGAGTCGAAGTTTGCCGGTGTGGTCGACCTGGTCGAGATGCGCGCCATCCTGTGGCACGACGAGACGATGGGCGCGAAGTACTCAGTCGAAGAGATCCCGGCCGACCTCCAGGAGAAGGCTGCGGAGTTTCGCGGCCAGCTGATCGAGGCTGTGGCCGAGGCTGACGACGAGGTGCTGAACGCGTACCTCGAGGGCGAGGAGATTTCGACCGCGCAGCTGAAGCGCGCTCTGCGCAAGGCGACGATCGCGATGCACGTGTTTCCGGTGCTGGCTGGTTCGTCGTTCAAGAACAAGGGTGTACAGACGTTGCTGGACGCGGTGGTCGACTACCTGCCAAGCCCGCTCGATGTACCGCCGATCCAGGGGTCAAACCCGGAGAACATGGAAGAGAAGCTGATCCGGAAGTCGGACGACAACGAGCCGTTTGCGGCGCTCGGCTTCAAGATCATGACCGATCCGTTTGTTGGTCAGCTGATCTTTATCCGTGTGTACTCGGGCGTGCTCAAGACGGGCGACTCGGTGCTGAATCCGCGTACGAGGAAGACCGAGCGCATCGGGCGCCTGCTGAAGATGCACGCCAACAAGCGCGAAGAGATCACGGAGATCATGGCCGGCGATATCTGCGCGGCGGTCGGTCTCAAGAACCTGGTGACGGGCGATACGATCTGCACCGAAAAGGCGCCGATCGTGCTCGAGTCGATCGACTTCCCGAAGCCGGTGATCGAGGTTGCGGTCGAACCGAAGACCAAGGCCGACCAGGAAAAGATGGGCATGGCTCTGGCCAAGCTGGCGCAGGAGGATCCGACGTTTCGCGTTCGCACCGATATCGACTCGAACCAGACGATCATCGCCGGCATGGGCGAGCTCCATCTTGAGATCATCGTTGATCGCATGATGCGCGAGTACAAGGTCGAGGCCAACGTCGGCAAGCCGCAGGTGAACTACCGCGAGACGATCCGGTCGAATGCTGATGCCGAGGGCAAGTACATCCGGCAGACGGGTGGATCGGGTAACTACGGCCACGCCAAGATCCGGATTTCGCCGAACGAGCCGGGCAAGGGATACGAGTTCTCGAACGACATCAAGGGCGGAACGATTCCGAAGGAGTACATCAAGCCGATCGACCAGGGGATCCAGGACGCGATGCAGCGCGGCGTCCTTGCTGGATACGAGATGGTGGACGTCAAGGTATCGCTCTACGACGGCAGCTACCACGATGTCGACTCGAACGAAATGGCCTTCAAGATCGCCGGTTCGATGGCGTTCAAGGAGGCGGCACGCAAGGCAAAGCCGGTGCTGCTTGAGCCGGTGATGTCGGTCGAGGTGACGGTGCCTGAGGAGTACATGGGCACGATCATCGGCGATCTAAACAGCCGTCGCGGCCGGATCGAGGGCATGGAGATGGTTGGCGGCGTCCAGGCGATTCGGGCGACTGTTCCCCTGAGCACCATGTTCGGATATGCGACCCACATGCGTTCGTCGACGCAGGGCCGGGCCAACTACTCGATGGAGTTCAAGCAATACGAAGAGGCGCCGCGGTCGGTCTCGGAAGAGATCATCGCCAAGGTACAGGGTAAGGAAGCCGCGAACGCCCGCTAGCCCTGACAAACAGAATTTGAGCAAGAGACACCACACGATTCAGCAACACGGAATTCAGCAACACGGAGAAGAGCAATGGGCAAGGAAAAGTTTGATCGGTCCAAACCGCATGTGAACATTGGCACGATTGGCCATATTGATCACGGCAAGACGACGTTGACGGCGGCGATCACGAAGGTGTTGTCGAAGCACAACCCGAAGAACACGTTTCGTTCGTTTGACACGATCGACAACGCCCCTGAGGAGCGGGAGCGCGGTATTACGATTGCGACCTCGCACGTGGAGTACGAGACGCCGAACCGTCACTATGCTCACGTCGACTGCCCGGGTCACGCGGATTACATCAAGAACATGATCACGGGTGCGGCGCAGATGGACGGCGCGATCCTGGTGGTTGCGGCGACCGACGGCCCGATGCCGCAGACCAAGGAGCACGTGCTGCTGGCGCGCCAGGTCGGCGTCCCGTACATCGTCGTCTTCCTGAACAAGTGCGATGCGGTCGAGGACGAGGAGCTGATCGAGCTGGTGGAGATGGAGGTTCGCGAGCTCCTGTCGAAGTACGACTACCCTGGCGACGACACCCCGATCATCCGCGGATCGGCTCTGGGCGCGTTGAACGGCGAGGCGCAGTGGGAGGCCAAGATCGACGAGCTGATGGCGGCGGTGGACAAGTATGTCCCGCAGCCGGAGCGCGCGGTGGATCTCCCGTTCCTGATGCCGATCGAGGATATCTTCTCGATCTCGGGTCGTGGCACGGTGGTGACGGGCCGGATCGAGCGGGGCAAGATCAAGGTTGGCGAGGCGTGCTCGATCGTCGGCTTCCGCGATACGCAGCAGACGACCTGCACGGGCGTCGAGATGTTCAAGAAGCAGCTGGACGAGGGTCTTGCGGGCGACAACGCGGGCCTGCTTCTGCGCGGCATCGCGAAGGAAGATGTGGAGCGCGGCATGGTCCTGGCGAAGCCCGGATCGATTACGCCGCACACGCAGTTCAAGGGCGAGATCTATGTGCTGAGCAAAGAGGAGGGCGGCCGTCACACACCGTTCTTCAACGGCTACCGCCCGCAGTTCTACTTCCGCACGACCGACGTGACCGGATCGGCCAAGCTGCCCGAGGGTACCGAGATGGTGATGCCAGGCGACAACATCTCGCTTGAGATCACGCTGGGGACCCCGGTCGCCATGGAAAAGGGACTGCGCTTCGCCATCCGCGAAGGCGGCAGAACCGTCGGAGCAGGAACCATCTCCGAGATCATCAAGTAACAAGGAAATGGACGGGGCTGCCGGGTTTGACGGCCGGCAGCCACCCCTAACACGATCTTTGCAGGAAGACAGAGAGAAGACACGATGGCTGGACAGAGAATCAGAATTCGGTTGAAGGCGTATGACTACCGCGTCCTCGACACCTCCACGGGCGAGATCGTCGAGACGGCCAAGCGCACCGGGGCACAGGTCGCGGGGCCGATTCCTCTGCCGACCATGAAGAACAAGTACTGCGTCCTTCGCTCCCCGCACGTGGACAAGAAGTCGCGCGAGGCATTTGAGATCCGGACGCACAAGCGGCTGATCGACATCCTCGAGCCGACCCAGCAGACGGTGGACGCGCTGATGAAGCTCGACCTGCCGGCGGGCGTCGACGTCGAGATCAAGACGGTTCAGAAGTAAGAAGCAAGAGTTCAGCAGAACGCCGTTTCGCACTCGAAACGCAACAGCCGGCAGTGCTTGACCTTTGGGCAAGCATGATGAGGAAAGGAAAAGAAGATGTCAGTTTCTGGGATTCTCGGTAAGAAGATTGGGATGACGCAGCTGTTTGATGAGCGCGGCGACGTCCATCCGGTGACCGTGCTCAAGGCCGGACCGTGCGTGATCACGCAACTGAAGACGCTGGCCAAGGACGGCTACGACGCCGCACAGATCGGCTACGTGGACTTCATCAAGGCCTCCAAGGTGAACAAGGCGATGACCGGCCACTTTGCGAAGTCCGATGTGCCGCCGGTTCGCGTGCTGAGGGAGGTCCCGGTTGACAACACCGTGACCGAGGGCTCGGCCGAGTCGAACGTCAAGGCTGGCGATCGCGTGCTGGTCGACATCTTCTCGGATGACAAGTTCGTAGACGTGATCGGGACGTCCAAGGGACGCGGCTTCGCGGGCGTGGTTCGGCGTCATCACTTTGGTGGCGGGCCCAAGGCTCACGGGCACATGTTCCAGGTGCAGGGCTCGATCGGCGCGTCATCGTTTCCGTCGCGGGTCTTTCCGGGTCAGAGAATGCCGGGCCACATGGGAACCGACCAAGTGACCGTGCGCAACCTTCGGATCCGCGGCATCGATCTCGAGGACAACCTCCTCCTGGTCGAGGGTGCGGTCCCGGGGCCGCGCGACGGGTACGTGCTGATCTCGAAGGCGAAGGCGCCACCGAGAGAGCGTCGCGGCTTTGCCGGTGCGACCACACTTGATCCGCTGAAGGCTTCAAAGAAGGCTGCACCCGCCAAGAAGAAGTAAGCGCCCGGAAGGCTGGCGGCGCGCTGTGCCGCTACGTGACGATTTGAGTTTCGGAACATCCGCCCGCTGTGACGCTTGCGGAGACGAAGAGAGAAGAACGATGGCAAACATTAACGTAGTCAATCTCGGTGGCGAAAAGGTTGGGGAGTTCGAGCTCGCCGACCAGGTCTTCTCCGGCGAGGTCAACGAGGCGCTGCTCTGGGAGGCGGTCAAGCACTACCGCGCGGCTCTCCGGCAGGGAACGGCGGCGACCAAGAATCGCAAGCTGGTCTCCGGCTCAGGCAAGAAGCTTTGGAAGCAGAAGGGCACGGGACGGGCGCGTGTGGGATCGATCCGCACCCCGCTCTGGCGCTCTGGCGGTACGGTCCACGGACCTCAGCCGCGCAGCTACGAGTACGCCTTTCCGCGCAAGAAGCTGCTGGGTGCGCTCCGTTCGGCACTTGCGTCCAAGCTTTCCGAGGGAAAGCTGACGGTGGTCGAGAGCTTCGAGGTCGCCGAGGGCAAGACCAAGCTCTTCCGCACGGCGCTGAACAAGCTTGAAGCGGGCAAGACGACGCTTCTGGTCGAGTCGAGCCGCAAGCTCGAGGAGAAGCTTTACCTCGGTTCGCGCAACCTGGCCGGCGTCGAGCTGGTACTGAGCTCCGAGGTCCACCCGTACGATCTGCTGCGCTACGAGCACGCGGTCTTTTCGCGGGATGCCATTGAGGCGCTCCAGGAGACGCTGGTCAAGAATGCACCGAAGCGCAAGTCCGCTTCCGAGAAGGAGGTTGCGTAATGCCGACCCTCTATACCGTTATTCGCCGCCCGCTGATCACCGAAAAGGGTATGGGCGTGAAAGAGACGCAGAACACCCTGGTGTTTGAGGTTGCACTCAAGGCGACCAAGACCGAGGTCAAGCAGGCCGTCGAGTCACTGTTCAAGGTCAAGGTCAACACCGTGCGGACCGCGACAGTGGAAGGCAAGGAGCGTCGCCGGGGCAAGTTTGCCGGCTACCGCCCTGACTGGAAGAAGGCCTATGTTCGCCTGAAGGAAGGCGAAAAGATGCCGGAGTATCTCGACAGCCTCTAAACCGCTGCAGCGCGAGCGACCGAAATCTGTGAACCAGGCACTTTGAGCGAGACCGCTCGAGGGCCGCAAGGGCAAGGAACAAGACGATGCCGATTCAATCCTTTCGACCGATAACACCCTCCCAGCGCTTCGCGACGAAGCTGGTGAACGACGACATCACGACCAGCGAGCCGTACAAGCCGCTGTTGGCCGTGAAGCAGCGCACCGGCGGACGCAACTCGACTGGCGCGATGACCATCCGGCACCAGGGCGGCGGCCACAAGCAGAAGCTGCGCCTGATCGACTTCAAGCGCGACAAGTACGGGATCCCGGCGACGGTGGCGACGATCGAGTACGATCCGAACCGCAGCTCGCGCATTGCGCTGGTGCACTACGCCGACGGCGAGAAGCGCTACATCATCCATCCCGTGGGGCTCAAGGTCGGGCAGTCGATCATGAGCGGACCGGAAGCTGACATCCTGGTTGGAAACGCACTTCCGCTCAAGAACATCCCGGCCGGAACGACGGTGCACAACATCGAGCTCCGTCCTGGAAAGGGCGCGCAGATGGCCCGTTCGGCTGGTGCGCAGGTCCAGCTGGTGGCGAAGGAGGGCGACTACGCCCTGCTGAAGCTGCCTTCGGGCGAGACCCGCCGCGTGCTGGTTGAGTGCATGGCGACCGTCGGCCAGGTCGGCAACACGGACCACGAGAACGTGACCATCGGCAAGGCCGGCCGTAACCGCTGGAAGGGCATCCGCCCGGCAAACCGCGGCGTGTCGATGAACCCGGTCGATCACCCGCACGGCGGTGGTGAGGGCAAGACCTCAGGCGGACGTCACCCGGTGACCCCGTGGGGACAGCCGACCCGTGGCTACAAGACGCGTAACAACAAGCGGACCGACACGTTTATCGTGAGCCGCCGCAGCAAGTAAGGGCAGAACAGCTACACCAAGTCTCAGACACGAGATTCGTCGTATCCAGCACCGCAACAACGATTGGAGTTTTACCGATGGCACGTTCCGCGAAAAAGGGCCCCTTCATCGACGCGCACCTGATGACAAAGATCAACGTCATGAACCAGGCGAACGACAAAAAGGTGCTGCGCACCTGGTCCCGCCGGTCGACGATCCACCCCGACATGGTCGGCCACACCATCGCGGTCCACAACGGCCGCAAGTTCATCCCGGTGTATGTGACCGAGAACATGGTCGGGCACAAGCTGGGCGAGTTCTCCGCGACCAGGACGTTCAAGGGTCACTCGGCACGTGCGACCGAGACCTCGGCGAAGCCTAAGTAGTCCCCGGCCCATCCAGGGCCAGAGCTCAAGTTTCGGAGATTGAAGGAAAGATCATGGCAAAGGCAGCAGAAGCAACCCGAGAGTTTCGCGCGGAAGCCAAGTTCCAGCGCACCAGCCCGCAGAAGGCCAAGCTTGTGCTTGACCTGATCAAGGGGCTCCGTGTGGAGCAGGCGCTCAACACCGTCCACTTCTCCACCAAGCGCATGGCGCCGGTGGTCGAAAAGGTGCTGCGGTCCGCGATTCAGAACGCGAGCTATGTCTCGCAGGAGCAGGGCCTGGACGTGGACGTGGACAACCTCTACGTCAAGACCGCCGTAGCCAACGAGGGCCCGCGGCTGAAGCGGATTCGGCCTGCACCGATGGGACGGGCTTTCCGGTACCAGCGCAGGCTGGCGCACATCATCGTGACGGTGGCCGAGAAGAAGGCTGCGGCCAATCAGACCGGGGCGAGCGCGCCCGAGACGGTGTCGGCCCGAAAGCCCGCGGCAAAGACGGCCGCGAAGAAGGCTGCGGCCAAGAAGAGCGCGGCAAAGAAGGCTTCGAAGTAACACAGGTTTTCGCGTAAACTTAGAGTTTCGGTCATACGCCCGTCCGGCTCAACCGGCAAGTGGGCGAGAGGTAAAGGGAAGCTATGGGACAGAAGGTCCATCCGTACGGGTTTCGCCTCGGCATCAACAAGCCGTGGAAGTCGCGCTGGTTTGTGGAGCGCGGCTATGACAAGCTGCTGGTCGAGGACGTCAAGCTCAAGGCCGAGCTTCGCGAGAAGCTCAAGGCCGCCGGCGTGAGCTCGGTCGAGGTCGAGCGTCCGGGCAACAAGCTGCGCCTGATCATCCGCACGGCTCGTCCTGGCATCATCATCGGCCGCAAGGGCGCCGAGATCGACAAGCTCAAGGCTGACATCCAGAAGCGCACCAGCCGCGAGGTGTTTATCGACATCCTCGAGGTGAACAAGCCTGAGCTCGACGCGCAGCTGGTCGCCGAAAACATCGCGCTGCAGCTTGAAAAGCGTGTGAGCTTCCGCCGCGCGATGCGTAAGAGCGTCGATTCGGCGCTGCGCTTCGGCTGCAAGGGCATCAAGGTCCGCGTCTCGGGCCGGCTGAACGGCAACGAGATCGCGCGCTCGGAGTGGTATCTCCAGGGTCGGCTTCCGCTCCACACGCTGCGCGCCGACATCGACTACGGCTTTGCCGAGGCGCACACCACCTACGGGATCATCGGGGTGAAGACCTGGGTCTATCGCGGCGATATCTATGAGCAGCGCAAGCGTCGCGAGCAGGGCCAGCAGCAGGGCATCCCGACGTCGGGCGTCTTCCAGTCGTAAAGGTTTTTCAAGTACGGGCCAAGGCCTGAACACGTTGTGAGGATTTCGTTATGTTGATGCCAAAGAAGGTGAAGTATCGGAAGCAGCAGCGCGGCCGGATGTGCGGCAAGGCATGGCGCGGCTCCGATCTTTCGTTCGGCGACTTCGGTCTCAAGGTCATGGAGTGCGGCTATATTACCGACCGCCAGATCGAAGCGAGCCGTATCGCAATGACGCGGTTTATCAAGCGCGGCGGCAAGGTATGGCTGCGCCTGTTCCCGGACAAGCCGATCACGAAGAAGCCGGCCGAGACCCGTATGGGCAAGGGCAAGGGAGCGCCGGACCACTGGGTCGCCGTGGTTCGCCCGGGCAAGATCCTGTTTGAGATGGAGGGCGTCAATGTCGAGCTCGCCAAGGAAGCCATGCGGCTGGCGTCGCACAAGCTCCCGCTCAAGACCACCTTTGTGCAGCGCCACGACGCCAAAGTCATCGCCGCAGCCAAGTAAGCGGATTCAAGGAAAAGCATATGGAACTCGAAAAGATTCGTAACCTGTCGGACGAAGAGCTCAAGCAGACGGAGGCGCAAGCGGCCGAGCAGCTGTTTCGCATCCGCTTCCAGAAGAGCCTCGGCAACGTGGAGGGGCTCAAGAAGCTGCGGACCCTGAAGCTGGACATCGCGCGGTCAAAGACCATCGCCCGTGAGCGGGAGATCGCCGCGCACACGGCCGCCAACCCGGTCGTCAAGAACAGCGCCCCGGCCGCCAGCCAGCGGACCGCCCGCAAGAAAGCGAAGAAGGACTAAGCCATGGCAGAGACCCCGAACACCCCCGCTGTCACAACCAGCACCGACGCCCAGCCGAGCCGCCGCAATGAGAAGGTTGGCCTGGTCGTCTCGACCAAGATGCAGAAGACGATCGTCGTCGAGATCGAGATGCGCAAGGCGCACCCCAAGTACAAGCGCGTCATGAAGTCGAACAAGAAGTTTTACGCGCACGACGAGCAGAACTCGGCGCGGGTTGGGGACGTGGTCCGCATCCGCGAGGCGCGGCCGCTCTCAAAGCTGAAGCGCTGGTCGCTTGAGGAGATCGTCCGCCGCAGCTCGCTTGCGCAGCTGGCCGATATTCCGGCCAACATCGCCGACGTCAAGTAGTTTCGTTGCAAGTGTGAGCCCGGGGACGGGCTGGATGTATCCCGATCGGCGCAGGCAAGCCTTTCGGCAGAGTTTAAGTGGTTTAGGAGATCGACCATGGCAGTACAGATGAGAACAATTCTTGACGTGGCCGATAACTCCGGCGCACGCAAGTTGCAGGTGATCCTGCCGCTCGGCGGCGGCCTCGGAAAGAAGGCCGGACTCGGCGACGTGGTCACGGCCGCGGTCAAGGAAGCGGCTCCCGATGGCACGGTCAAGAAGGGCAAGGTCGTGAAGGCGGTGATCGTCCGGACGCGCAAGGAGTATCGCCGCCGCGACGGGACCTACATTCGCTTCGACCAGAACGCAGCCGTGGTGATCAACGACGCGATGGAGCCGGTCGGCACACGCGTCTTCGGTCCGGTCGCCCGCGAGCTGCGCGAGAAGAAGTTCCTGAAGATCGTTTCGCTCGCACCGGAAGTGATCTAGTCACCGAAACGTGCCATCTCGAGGCGCTCCGTCTCGGGCTGGCATCCACGAACAAATCACCTGCGGAGTAGGTCCGCAAGGCCTCCAGGCGGAGATCGTATGCCGGGGAGGATAGGAGAGGCACCATGGCAACAGCGAAGATCAAGATCAAGCGCAACGATCAGGTCGAAGTGATCGCGGGCAAAGACAAGGGCAAGCAGGGCCGCGTCCTGCGCGTCCTTGCTGACAAGAATCGCGTGCTGGTTGAAGGCGTGATGATGGTCAAGAAGCACGTCAAGCCCAACCCGCAGCGCAACATCAAGGGCGGGATCGCCGAGCAGGAAGCAACGATTCACGTGTCCAACGTGATGCTGCTCGACGGCGAAGGCAACAAGACCCGGGTCGGCAGCCGCGTCGAAGGCGATCGCAAGGTACGCGTCGCCAAGAGCACCGGCAACGCGATTGCGGACAAGAAGAAGTAAGGTTCCGAGCACGAACTCTGTAACGACGGTTCACCCCACGTAAACGGTACACAGCCAACGCGCTACCCCGGCCACCGTGGAGAAAGAAGAGAGCAACGATGGCAGCACGTTTCCGCGAGAAGTACGAGTCCGAGATCCGGCAGTCGCTGGCCAAGGACCTCAACATTGAGAATGTCATGGCGATCCCCAAGATCGAGAAGATCGTCATCAACATGGGCCTGGGAGAAGCGACCCAGAACGTCAAGATCATGGATCCGCTGATCGCCGACCTGGCCGCGATCGCCGGGCAGAAGCCCGTGATCACCAAGGCCAAGAAGTCGATCGCCGCGTTCAAGCTGCGCGAGGGCATGCCGATCGGCGCCATGGTGACGCTGCGCGGGGATGCGATGTACGAGTTCCTCGACCGTCTGATCTCGATCGCGCTGCCACGCGTGCGCGACTTCCGCGGCGTCTCGTCGAAGAGCTTTGACGGCCGCGGCAACTACACGCTGGGTCTGCGGGACCAGCTGATCTTTGCCGAGATTGACTATGCCAAGGTGGACAAGACCAAGGGCATGAACGTCACGATCGTCACCACTGCAAAGGACGACAACGGCGCCCGCGCTCTGCTCAAGGGCTTCGGCATGCCCTTCCGGCAAGGCGCTTAGCTCCCCGGCATAACCGCAAGATTCTGTTCCAGTAGCCCGCATTTCCGGCTAAGATAGAGAGTGAAGTCCGATGGCAACAACTGCAAAACGCGTCAAAGACGCAAAGAAGCCCAAGTTCAAGTCCCGCCAGCACAATCGCTGCCAGCTCTGCGGACGTCCGCGCGCCTTTCTGCGGAAGTTCGGTGTGTGCCGGCTCTGCTTCCGCGGCCTCGCCCTCAAGGGTGAGATCCCGGGCGTAGTCAAGTCGAGCTGGTAACGAAGACCCTTTCGGCGCCGCCTTCCGTAGTCTGGATCGGCGCCTTCTTCGAACCTGAGTTCGCGTGATCCCCTTCACGCGAAGACCTCGTTCGAACGGTACGGCCGCAGCAAGCATCCCCGCCTGGTTCCTTGAGAGACGCTCGAGGCGAACGGGGGATGTAAGGAGAATCGATGAATCTGACCGACCCAGTAGCAGACTTCCTGACCCGTATCCGCAACTCCATCCGTGCCCGCCACCAGAAGCTCGACGCCCCGGCCTCGAAGCTCAAGCTCGAGATCGCCCGCATTCTCAAGGAAGAGGGCTACATCGCGAACTACAAGCCGACCGAGGAGAACGGGCAGAAGGTCATCCGCGTGTACCTCAAGTACGGCCCGAATAACGAGGCGCTGATTCGCGATCTCCAGCGCGTCTCGAAGCCAGGCTGCCGCGTGTATCTTGGGCGCGACCAGATCCGCCGCGTCCAGGGCGGTCTCGGCATCTCGATCATGACGACCCCGAAGGGTGTGATGACCGGGCGCCAGGCACGGCGCGAAGGCGTCGGCGGCGAGATCCTCTGCGAGGTCTGGTAAGAGATCTCGGGGGAGACCCCGACACGCACTCAAACAATTCAGGCAACACGGCAGTTTCGACTGCCCGGCTGCAGTGGAACAGGCTTCTGTCCTGCGACTCGCAAGCCACAAAAGGAACTCAGAATGTCCCGTATCGGCAGAAAGCCAATCACCCTCCCGGCCGGCGTCAAGTACACCGTCCAGGGCAATAACGTGCTGGTTGAAGGTCCCAAGGGCAAGGTCAACGCCCTGCTGCCCACCGGCATTTCGCTGGTGCAGAAGGACGGCCAGCTGCTGGCGGAGCGTGAGAACGACTCGCAGGCGGCGATCCATGGCCTCGCGCGCGCGCTGGTGTTCAACGCTGTCGAGGGCGTGACCAACGGCTGGAAGAAGGAGCTGGACGTCGTCGGCATCGGCTACCGCGTGGAGATGAAGGGCAAGAGCATGGTCGTGTTTACGCTCGGCTACTCGCACCCGATCGAGTTCCCGCTGCCCTCCGGCATCGAGGTCGCGATCGATCCGAAGCAGACACACGTCACCGTCTCCGGCATCGACCGGCAAAAGGTCGGCCAGGTTGCGGCCGATATGCGCTCGCTGCGCAAGCCCGATCCATACAAGAACAAGGGCGTGCGGTACAGCGACGAGAAGCTCAAGAAGAAGGTCGGAAAGACCGGCGCCAAGTAAACCTCTGGTCGTCTCGAACTTCTGCTTGCAGGGTGCGAGGCGACCAACTTATCAGACCGAACGTCGTCAGCACTCTGGCGACGCCCATAGGAAGGAAGTTTCGCAATGATCAATCCACGGCAACGCAATGTAATTCGCCAGCGCGTTCACACTCGCATTCGCGAGAAGATGTCCGGCACGGCAGAACGTCCGCGCCTCAACGTGTATCGCTCGCTCAATCACATCTATACGCAGCTGATCGACGACGCAAACGGCGTCACGATCGCGTCCGCCTCTTCGCGCACCAAGAAGTCCGAGGAGAAGGAGAAGAAGTCCGGCGGCAACGTGGCGGCTGCAGTGGAGGTCGGCAAGCTGATCGCCGAGCGCGCCAAAGAGAAGGGCATCACCAAGATCGTCTTTGACCGCGGCGGATATCTTTACCACGGCCGCATCAAGGCGCTCGCCGACGCAGCCCGCGAAGGCGGACTCGAGTTCTAGTCTCCCCCGAAGGCCCCGCGCCCGAAACGCCGGGGAGAAAGCAGGAAGGTTTTATGGCTACCACCAAGAAGAAACTCGACGCGAATCGCCTGAACCTCAAGGATCAGGTCGTCTCGATCAATCGCGTCACCAAGGTCGTCAAGGGCGGCAAAAACATGTCGTTCGCCGCCCTGGTCGTGATCGGCGATCCGGCTGAGGGTGTTGTGGGCTACGGCTCCGGCAAGGCCAAGGAGGTTCCGCAGGCGATCCGCAAGGGTATTGAAGCCGCCAAAAAGAACCTGATCAAGGTCAACCTGACGCAGACCACGATCCCGCACCAAGTGCTGGGCCATTACGGGGCCGGCCAGGTGATGCTGAAGCCCGCCGCTGAAGGTACGGGCGTCATCGCCGGCGGAACGGTTCGTGCCGTGATGACCTCGGTCGGCGTCCAGAACGTCCTCACCAAGTCGCTTGGCTCGGCCAACCCGCACAACGTCATCAAGGCTACTTTTGACGCGCTCACGCAGCTCCGTGACCGTGCCGAGGTTGCGAGCCTGCGCGGCAAGACCGAAGAAGAGCTCTAAGCAACGTAGATCCCTCAGGAGTTTCATCATGGCCGACACCACCAAAGCCACCGTCAAGATCCAGTACTTCCGTTCCATGATCTGCACGCCCGTCAAGCACAAGCTCGTCGTCAAGGGGCTGGGCTTTACGCGGCTCAACCAGATTGTCGAGCGCGAAGACACGCCGTCCACCCGAGGCATGATCAAGAAGATCCCGCACCTGGTCCGCATCGTCGACTAGGCGCCACCCCCGGCCCAATCCTGGGCTCAACCATATGCGAGTCGGCCTGACCCACAGAGCTCAGGCCGGCGTTATAGCGAGGACACCATGGCACTTAATCTTTCCAATCTCCGGGCCCCCAAGAAGGCCAACGAAAACAAGAAGCGTGTCGGCCGCGGTATGGGCTCGGGCATGGGCAAGACCTCGACCCGCGGACACAAGGGTCAGGGATCGCGATCGGGCTCCAGCCTGATGCGCGGCTTTGAAGGCGGCCAGATGCCGCTGCATCGCCGGCTCCCGAAGCGCGGCTTCACCAACATCTTTCGCGTGGAATATACCGTGCTCGGCCTGGACCGCATCGCCGAGATCCACGCCGCCTCGAATCAGACCGAGTTCACGCTTGAGAACATCGTCTCGCTCGGGCTTCTGCGCAAAAAGAACGGCCTCCTCAAGGTCCTGAACAACGGGGAGATCGCGGCCGCAGTGACCGTGCACGCGCACAAGTTCTCGAAATCCGCCAAGGAAGCGATCGAAAAGGCCGGCGGCCAGGCGATTGTGATTGGCGCAGCCGAGACCCCGGCAGCCTAGAACTCGACACTGATATTGTAATGAGGTACGGGGGCTGCTTGCCCCGCAACAGCCCCTCCAACAACGGAGGGGCTTTAGACCCTGAGGAACGCATCTCCGATGCTCGAGAAACTTGCAAATATCTTTCGGATCCCGGACCTCCGCAAGCGCGTCCTGTTTACGCTTGGGCTGCTGGCTGTGTACCGCCTGGGATCGCACATCCCCACGCCGGGCATCAACGCGGACATGCTGGCGCAGTTTTTCAACCAGAACTCGGGCTCGGCGCTCGGCCTAGTCGACCTGTTCTCAGGCGGCAATCTGCGCCGGCTGACCATCTTTGCGCTCGGCATTATGCCGTACATCACCGCGTCCATCATCTTTCAGCTGCTGACGGTCATCTATGAGCCGCTCGCGAAGCTGCAGAAGGAGGGGGAGCTCGGCCGCCGCAAGATCACGCAGTGGACCCGCTACGTCACCGTCATCCTGGCCATCGTGCAGTCGTTCGCGATTGGCATGACGCTGACCAACACCTCGACCGGATCGTCGATGGTGACCATCTCGCGCCTGGCGTTTCTGCCCATGTGCGTTCTGACCCTGACCACCGGTACCGCGTTCATCATGTGGCTGGGTGAGCAGATTACCGAACGCGGCGTCGGCAACGGGATGTCTCTGCTTATCTTTACCGGCATTGTCGTCGGCCTGCCCAAGGGCATTGCCGAGCTCTACGACAAGGTTCGCACCAACGCCTGGGGCGGCTTCACGCCGATCGCCGTGGCGCTGCTCATCCTTGGCATGGTCGCGGTGGTCGCGTTTATCGTCTACGTCGAGCGCTCCGAGCGACGCATTCCCGTGCAATACGCCAAGCGCATCGTGGGCCGGAGGATGATGGGCGGGCAGTCGACCCACCTTCCGCTCAAGGTGAACTCCGGCGGCGTCATGCCGGTCATCTTCGCGAGCTCCATCCTGTCTGCGCCGCTGCTTCTCTCCGGTGCAAGCTTCTTCGGCAGCGCCAAGCTGAGCGATACGGCGTTTCTTGGTCCGATCTTTCGCGCGCTCGCACCGGGTGAGCCCTGGTACGTCCTGCTGTACATGATCGCGATCATCTTTTTCGCGTACTTCTACATCTCGATCGTCTTCCGTCCGGATGACATTGCGGACAACATGCGCAAGTACGGCGGCTTTATCCCCGGCATCCGTCCGGGCAAGCGCACGGCTGACTTTATCAATGATGTCCTGAGCCGTATCACGCTGGTCGGCGCCGTCTACCTGATCCTGATCTCGATCATCCCGATGTTTCTGATCAGCGGCATTCACTTCAATCACCTGCCGTTCGTGGGCGGTGTCTTTGACCGGCTGCCGACCTGGATGACCAACGGCCTTGGGGTCAACTTCTACTTCGGCGGAACGTCGCTCCTGATCGTCGTCGGCGTGGCCATGGACACGGTGCAGCAGATCGAGTCGCAGCTGATCATGCGCCACTACGACGGCTTCAGCCCCAAGTCCGGACGCATCCGCGGCCGTCGAAGCTGGTAGGCGCTCCGTTGACGACGCCCTCCGCACCAATCCTCACGACGGCCTCGGATGCCTTTCATCCGGGGCCGGTTCTCCTTCTGGGCGCCCCTGGCGTGGGCAAGGGCACGCAGGCGCAGCTGCTGATGGCCGCCTTCGGCATCCCGCAGATCTCGACCGGAGATCTCCTGCGCGAGCACGTTGGCGCGGGCACGGAGCTCGGCCGGACAGCGAAGGCGCTGATGGACGGTGGACAGCTGGTTCCGGACGAGGTCGTCAACGGCATGGTTGCAGACCGCCTCGTGCGCCCGGATACTGCGCACGGCTACATCCTCGACGGCTTCCCGCGCACCGAAGGGCAAGCGGAGTGGCTTGACCGGAAGCTCCCTGAGCTCCATGACACCCCGCCTCTGATCGCCATCAAGATCCACGTCGATACGGGCGAGCTGCTGCGTCGGATCACTGGCCGACGGACCTGCCCGACGTGCAAGCGCATTTACAACATCTACTCGCACAGGCCAGCCAATGAGGGGCACTGCGACTTTGACGGAACACCCCTGCAGCATCGCTCCGACGATACCGAAGAGGCCTTCCACAAGCGTATGACCGAGTACGAGCTCAAGACCAAGCCCGTGATCGAGCACTACCGCGCGCAGAACTGCTTCCGCGAGGTCGAGGGCCTGGGCTCGCTTGAAGAGGTGGAAGAGCGGATCATCGACGCGATTCGCGTGCTTCGCCGGCGAACGGGAGCCACCCCCGCCGTCGTCCTCAGCCAAGAGGCGGTGCAGTAGAGCCATGGCCATCCTGATCAAGACTGCCGCCGAGATCGAGAAGATGCGCGCCTCGGGACGTATCCTGCGCGAGGTCCACAACGCGATTGCACCGGTGGTGAAGCCTGGCGCCTCGACGATGGATCTTGAGAACGCGGCTGCGGCCAAGATCGCCGAGTTCGGCGTCATCCCGGCGTTCAAGGGCTACCACGGCTATCCCGCCGCGCTCTGCACCTCGATCAACGAGGAGGTCGTGCACGGAATCCCGAACTCTGAGCGCATCCTCAAGGACGGCGACATCGTCTCGATCGACTGCGGGGTCATCCTGGATGGCTTCTACTCGGACGCGGCGGTCACCTATGCCGTCGGCACTGCCACGGAGCGTACCCGGCGCCTGCTCGAGACCACCCGCGCCTCGCTCGACGCGGCGATCAAGCAGGCTGTCGTGGGCGGTCGTCTGGGCGACATCTCTGCGGCCGTGCAGGAGGTCTGCGAGGCCGAGGGCTTCGGGGTGGTGCGAGACTTCGTCGGCCACGGCATCGGCCGGGCGATGCACGAAGATCCGCAGGTGCCGAACTTCGGCGCCCGCGGCAAGGGGCCGCGGCTGAAGGCAGGCATGGTGCTTGCGATCGAACCCATGATCAACGCGGGCGGGCCCGAGGTCCGCGTGCTCAAGGACGGCTGGACCGCGGTGACGGTGGATGGGAGCTACTCGGCCCACTTCGAGCACACCGTGGCCATCACCAAAGACGGCCCGCAGATCCTGACGCTATAGCACGAATCGGGCAACCTGGGGTACTATAAGAGATGCTGCGTGCACCCCACGCGGCTGGAGCCATGGCTCACGCCAAATCTCCAAAGGAGATCGTTTGTCGAAGGAAGATGCAATTGAAGTGATGGCAACCGTCGTCGAGACGCTGCCAAACGCCTTGTTCAAAGTGGAGCTTGAAAACAAGCACCAGGCCCTTGCGCACGTCTCCGGGCGGATGCGCAAGAACTTCATCCGTATCCTCCCCGGCGACCGCGTCGCGATTGAGCTCAGCCCCTACGATCTCAACCGTGGCCGCATCGTCTACCGTTACAAGTAGACGAGCAGCAAAGCTTCTAGCTGTTAGCTTCCAACCGCTAGCTTAAGCATGTCACCACCCATTTTCAGGCCTTTGGCTTAGAGCTAAAGGCTAAAAGCTGCGTTAGGAGTTCCGATGAAGGTCCGTGCGTCCGTAAAGAAGATCTGTGACAAGTGCAAGGTGATCCACCGCCGTGGCGTCGTTCGCGTTATCTGCGAAAACGCCAAGCATAAGCAGCGTCAGGGCTAAACGCCTCGATTGTAGGAGCCGCGGGGCGAGTTAGCCGAAGTCAAGGCTTGCGATGAACCTCGCCGGAGACCCTCCACCCACCTCAACCCCGCTCCCCGGCCAGGCCCAGGAGCCAAACAAAAGGATTCCCAGATGGCACGTATCTCCGGAGTCGACGTCCCTAACAACAAACAGGTACGCATCGGCCTCACCTACATCTTCGGTATCGGCAACTCGCGTGCGGCCAAGATCCTCGCGAAGTCTGACGTCGATCCCATGCTCAAGGTTGGCACCCTCGACGAGGACCAGCTCAACCGTATTCGTACCGTGATCGAGCAGGAAGGCCAGATCGAAGGCGACCTCCGCAAGGACGTTTCGCTCAACATCAAGCGCCTGATCGAGATCCAGTCCTACCGTGGTCTCCGCCACCGCCGCTCGCTGCCTGTCCGTGGCCAGCGCACCCACACCAACGCTCGTACCCGCAAGGGCCCACGCAAGGGCACCGTCGCTGGTAAGAAGAAAGCGACGAAATAAGCCATGGCGAAGACACAGAACAAGGGCACCGGCGCAAAGGCTGGCAAGAACAAGAAGTTCAAGAAGCGCGAGCGGAAAAACGTTCCGTTCGGCCTCGTCTTTATCCAGGCGAGCTTCAACAACACGATCGTCACCATCACCGACGGTGTGGGCAACACGCTGTCCTGGAAGAGCTCGGGCTCGCTCGGGTTTCGCGGCTCGCGCAAGGGTACACCGTTTGCGGCGCAGCAGGCCGCGGCTGGTGCCGCCACCGCGGCCCGTGATCACGGCGTCCGCTCGGTCGATGTGCGCGTCTCCGGTCCGGGCTCCGGCCGTGAGTCCGCGATTCGCGCACTCGCCTCGGTCGGTATCGAGGTCCGCTCCATCCGCGACGTCACGCCCATGCCGCACAATGGCTGCCGTCCTCCCAAGCGCCGCCGCGTCTGACGCGATGGCCCTGGAGATGAAGTCCGTCTGCGAGCGCTGCCAGGCTGCGCTCACACCCGACGGGTCTGCCTTCATCTGCAGCTTCGAGTGCACCTTCTGCGCCCCGTGCGCGGAAGCAATGCAAACCATCTGCCCGAACTGCGGCGGGGAGCTCGTGCCGAGACCCCGCCGCGCGAAGGTCTAAACCCGCCGCATTTGCGGCGCACAACAGGATCGCGACGAAGCGCTACCGGGCTTTAAACCACCTGGGCGTGTAAAGCGATCGACACCCGAAATCAGGAGCTATCGAAATGGCACGTTATACAGGACCCGTCTGCCGCATGTGCCGCCGCGACGGAACCAAACTCTTCCTCAAGGGCGCGAAGTGCTTCACAGAGAAGTGCCCGGTTGAGAAGCGCAACTTCCCCCCCGGCCAGCACGGCCAGTCCAAGAAGCAGAAGAAGGTTGTCGGCTACGGCCTGCAGCTGCGTGAAAAGCAGAAGGCCAAGCGCATCTACTTCACGCTTGAGACCCAGTTCCGCGCTTACTACCAGAAGGCCTCGAACAAGACCGGCGTCACCGGTGAGCTCCTCCTCCAGCAGCTCGAGACCCGCCTCGACAACGTCTGCTACCGCCTCGGTCTCGCGACCAGCCGCCGTCAGGCGCGCCAGGTTGTCCGCCACGGACACGTCCAGGTCAACGGCCGCAAGGTCAACATCCCGTCCTTCCAGTGCAAGGTGGGTGATGAGATCGCCGTGCGCGAGGGCTCAAAGGCTCTGGTCGTGCTCGAGGAGTCGAAGAACTTCGCCAGCGGACAGCGTCCCGTGCCATGGCTCGACATCAACCGCGACAACTACTCCGGCAAGGTCATCGCCCTGCCGAGCCGCGCGGACGTCAACCTGCCCGTCAACGAGCAGCTGATCGTCGAACTTTACAGCAAGTAATCCATCTTCAGGCCGCGACGCCCCACTCCACTACGGGCGCGCGGCCTGCCTTCGCGGTACCACAACCCAACCCGCAACCGCACCACCCGAGGAGACCGCAGAGTGCATCGCGGCTCGCTCGACGAAAGGACAACACATGCTTTGGAGAGGTTTCCAGAAGCCCAAGCGTCTCGCAGTTGACACCGAAACACTCACCGACAAGTACGGCAAATTCTCCGCGCAGCCGTTTGAGCGCGGCTTCGGTACAACGGTCGGCAACGCCCTCCGCCGCACCCTGCTCTCCTCGATCGAAGGCGCCGCTGTTACCGCCGTCCGCATCGAGGGTGTGCTTCACGAGTTCCAGTCGATCACGGGCGTGGTCGAGGATGCGACTGACATCATCCTCAACCTGAAGCAGATCCCGTTCAAGCTCAACGGCGACGGTCCCAAGGCGCTTTACCTGCGCTCGGATGCTGCCGGCGTTATTACCTCCGGCATGATTGAGGCCGACGGCGACGTCGAGATCCTCGACAAGGACGTCTACGTCTGCACCGTCTCTGAAGGCGGCAAGATCGACATGGAGATGCGGCTCAAGCGCGGCCGCGGCTACATCTCGGCCGATAAGAACTTCGACGGCGATCTCGGTCTCGGCTTTATCCCGGTCGACTCGGTCCACTCGCCCGTGCGCAAGGTCAACTTCCTCGTCGAGGCTGCCCGTCTTGGTCAGATCACCGACTATGACAAGCTGACTCTCGAGATCTGGACCAATGGCACCGTGCTCCCGGCAGACGCTCTCGGCCTTTCGGCCAAGCTGCTCAAGGATCACATGACCATCTTCATCAACTTCGAGGAGGAGATGGAGGCCGGTCACGACGGCGTGCACGATGGTCCGCAGATCCGCAACGAGAACCTCAACCGCTCGGTTGAAGAGCTTGAGCTTTCGGTGCGCAGCTACAACTGCCTCAAGAACGCCAACATCGCGACCATCGGCGAGCTGATCCAGAAGACCGAGGCCGAGATGCTGAAGACCAAGAACTTCGGCCGCAAGAGCCTCAACGAGATCAAGGAGATCCTTGCTCAGATGGGCCTCTCGCTCGGCATGAAGATCGACGATCAGGGCAACCCTGTCCCGGGACCGACCTCGGTCCTGCCGGCAGCGACCCTGGCTGCGAGCTTCGGCAACTTCGACGATGACGATGAGGACGAGGAGGACGAGGACGAAGACCTCATCCTGCCGAACAACGAGCCCGAGAACTTCTAACCGCAACCCAGCAGCGGCGGCCTCCTTACGATGCCGCCGCCGCATAACCGAAGCAGGGCAGAGCGAAACGCCGAGCCAACGAGATCACACAAGGAGACGGGCCTCAGGGCCCTCGGGTCGACGCCGGACAACGACAAGCGGCAGATCAGTTCAAGGCTGACCGGACCCGACAGAAAACGCCATGCGCCATCGCAATGCAGGATTCAAACTCGGACGCAACACCAGCCATCGCCGCGCCATGCTGCGCAACCTGGTCACCTCCATCATCGTGATGGATCGCGTTGAAACCACCATCACCAAATGCAAGGCCACCCGCCCGCTCGTCGAAAAGATGATCACGCTCGGCAAGCGCGGTGACGTCCATGCGCGCCGGCAGGCTGCCAGCTATCTGATGACACCCGCTGCCGTCGATCGCCTCTTCGCGGTCGTCGCACCGCGCTATGGCGCCCGCAACGGCGGTTACTCCCGCATCGTGCGCGTCGGCCCCCGCAAGGGCGATGCCGCCGAGATGGCGTTTATCGAGCTCCTCGGAGCCGAGCAGGAGCTCAGCGAGAAGGCAGCCAAGCGTCAGCAGGCTCGCGAGAAGCGTCGTGAAGAGATGCAGAAGCAGCTCGAAGAGCAGAACCCCGGCGAGCAGCCCGACCCGAACGCCGAGCCGTAGGCCTCAGCTCTCTCCAAGAGCACCAAGGGGCGCACCGATCCGGTGCGCCCCTTTTGGTTTTCTCAAGCTTTGCGCTGCGGGTTCGCAGCGCCGTGACCGAGGGCGTTGCTCGGCTACGACTGCGTGTCGGCCCCGTAGACGACTACACGATTCTTGCCGCCGCGCTTTGCCGCGTACAGTGCCTCGTCGGCCTGGGCCACGATCTGAAATCCGTTCAAGAGCGACTCCGTCAGCGCCGTCGCGCCGATGCTCACCGTGACCGGCTGGTGGTCCCACGTCTCGGACGCGATCCGTTCCATCAATCGTTTGGCCAGTCCTAAAGCTGCATCCACGCCGCTCTCCGGCAGCAGCATCACAAACTCCTCGCCGCCGTACCGCGCCACCAGGTCTGGCAGCCTTACCGTGGTCCGCAGGATCGCGCTGAGACGCCGCAGCACGGCATCGCCTGCTCCGTGGCCCCACTGGTCGTTGATTTTCTTGAAGTTGTCGACGTCCAGCAGAAGCACGGCGAGGTCGCGCTTTCTGCGACGCGCCATCGAAAACTCAAGCACCAGGCGCTCCTCGAACGCACGCCGATTGCGCAGCCCGGTCAGCTCGTCGGTCACGCTCAACCGGCGCAGCTGGTCGTTGACCTCCTGCATCTCGTCCTGAAAGCGTTCGAGCTCCGCCTTTCGCGCGACCTCTTCCGTGATGTCAACCGCTACCCCGGCGAGCAGGATGTTTCCCGCGGAGTCGTGACAGGGGAATTTATAAGTCTTCCACGAAGTCTCCGTGCCATCCACCCCGCGGATCTTCTCCTCGGCCTCTACCATCCGTCCGCCGGACATGATCTCAAGATCGTGCATGCGCATCGGGGAGGAGGTCGATCGTGACCAGAGTTGGTCATCCGCGCGTCCCAGCCAGGCGTACTCGCTTACCCCGAATCGCCGTGCGAAGCTGCGATTGTAGAAGAGCAGACGCCCGGCAGCATCCTTGATGTAGCTGAGAAAGGGGCTCGCGTTCATGAACGCCCGAAACAGCTCTTCGCTGGCCCGGAGGTTCGCCGATGACCGCTCTTTTTCGCGCATGAGCTCGTCCAGCGCCGCACGCTGCCGTTTGAGCTCCATCCTGGCCTTCAGCTGCCGCACAATCAGCTCGAGCGCCTCCTCCTGTTCAGAGGTCAGCACCCGCGGCACCATGTCGATCGCGCACAGGATACCCAGCGGTTTGCCATCGTCGCCGACCAGCGGAGCACCGGCAAAGAACCGCACATGCGGAGCTCCGGTCACCTGCGGGTCCAGCCGGAACCTGCTGTCATGGGTCGTATCCTCAACAATGAGCGGATCGGCGAGGCGAAGGGTCTCATCGCAGAAGCTAGCGCTGATCGCGGGCTCCTGCAATCTGAGGGCACCGGAGGCTCGGTACCAGTGCTGCTGCCCATCGAGCAGCATGACCATGCTGACCGGCGTACGGCATACCGCCGCCGCCAATCGCGCAATCTCATCGAATTCTGCTTCCGGCTGGGCGTCGCTGCGTATCTTCGCGCCTCTGGCCAGGTTGCTTGCTTCTTCAACTTCCATGACGTACATCCGTCACCTGGGAGAACTGGAGACAGAATACCCCGACCTTTTCCCGGGTCCAGAGATATTCTTCTGGACGCCACATTCACGGGTAACACGAGGGAACCAAGGGAGACCAAAAGGGGAAATGCCCTACGCCACTCCCTAAGCTCTCTGCGCACTTATCGCGCCCCCGCTCCGCACCTCAGCCGTTCCGACGGATTGCCTCGCGCACATGCTCCACGGCCTCGGGCTTGAAGTGCGTCAGGTTATGCACCTCCGCCGCATGCCTCTCGATCTCGGGCAGCATCTCCTC
This sequence comes from uncultured Acidobacteriaceae bacterium, assembly GCA_963850375.1. Classification (GTDB taxonomy): domain Bacteria; phylum Acidobacteriota; class Terriglobia; order Terriglobales; family Acidobacteriaceae; genus Edaphobacter. The sequence goes on from CAWKKV010000002.1 coordinate 1,486,476, forward strand.
TTCGCTGCTTCCCTCGAGCTTCCACTCGCAGTCGTAACCTACATCCTTGCAATGAAACGTCTTCGTCTTTTCGCTCATAGGATTCCTCCTCGCGATAGGATGCCGGACGACGCGACACACCCGCGCAGCCGTTTCATGGCACGGAACAAAGAAGAGCCACGAGATGTGAGAGTGGAAGGGAAGCGGTCGTTCGGGTCAGCGCTTGATCAGCCACATCACCCAGCTCGCCACGATCGTCCCACCGACGAACAGGGCGAAGCAGTACCCACCGAAGCGGATCATCATCCGCGGGTCAGACCGTTGCGTGATCCCGAAGACCACGGACGTAAAGAGCGAGAACAGCAGCACGGCCGCAAAGTGCGTCATGAGCGCTTCCGTCCCGTCGCCAGCGAGTGCGCATCTACCGCGGCAATCACGTTCAGCAGACCAGCCACGACGATAAACTTCGTCCCGTAGTCCGCAACGGCGATCTGCACAGTGTTCGCGCCGAGATCGAACAGCTTCGCGGCGAGATACAGCAGGCCCGCACCAAGATCGCCGACGAAGTTCAGGATATCCAGGAGGTCGCCCGTGTTCGGGCTGTAGATCTTTCCGTTCAGGCTGATGCCGATCAGAAACATCGCGACGATCGAGACAAACAAGAGGCTGCCACGGATCCACTTGCGCAGCAGAAAGTGACCCGCGCCAGGGATCAGCCAGCCCGCAAGCAGTATGGCAAAGGGCGGCATCGTGGAGGTACGTACGGCCACGGGCGCGGCCTGAGCGTTCGTCGTCATCACACCCTCGATGATATCAGCTAGATCCGCACGAGTTCACGCTGGATCAGCCCTGTCACCTCGGCGCTCCCGCGCCGTGCCACCATGTCCACCTCGCTGCGCACACCGAACTCGCCCGCGAAGTAGGCCCCCGGCTCGACGGAGAAGCACGTATTCGGGAGGATCAGCCGTTCGTCGTGGGTCTCGAGATTGTCGAGATGCGCCCCGTTGCCGTGGATCTGCACGCCGATGTTGTGGCCCGTCCGATGCGTAAAGGCCTCGCCCATCCCCGCGTTGACCAGCACCTCCCGCGCGGCATCGTCGCCCTCCCAGCCCGCAATCGGCCGGCCCGCAGCAAACGCCTTGGAGATTGTCGCGACCGCCGCATCACGCGCATCGCGCACCGCCTCAAATACAAAGCGCTCCCGCGCGGTCGGCTCCCGATCTACGACGCCCGTCCAAGTGATGTCGTAGTAGCACGATCCCGGCTGGTTGACCTGCCCCCAGATATCGATCAGCACGAAGTCCCCGCGGCGGATCGGCATGGAGTTTGCCGCCGTCGGCTCGTAGTGCGAGTCCGCACTGTTTGGGCCGACGCTCACATTGGGCCCATGCTCCCAGATCAGACCTTCGCGCGACATCGCCTCACCGAGCCATGTGACCATGTCGAACTCGTGCGTCCCCGCCCCGGACCGCACCCTCTCGCCCATCACCTTCCAACCCTCGGCGAGGATGGCGTCGATCTTGCGCTGCGCCTGGTAGTGTGTCGCGATCTGCTCGTCGGACAACACCGCCTCGAACTGGCTGACCAGGTCCGCCGAGCTCACGATCTCCTTGCCCATTCCCCGCAGTAGCTCCACGGTGCCCGCGTCCACCATCGAGACGTACATGATCGCGTTGCGGGGCGAGTACTGCATGGCAATCCGGGTCGATCCTGTGAGCATCTGCTCGAGCTCCGCCTCAAGCTCCCGCCATGAGGAGTACGCCGCCTTAGAGCCGGGCAGGGGATCGAGCCTGCCCGCCTCGATCCGGTGCACCAGCTTCCGCGGCTCGCCCGTCGCCGGCACAAAGTAGAACCAGCGCCGCGTGATGTGGAGATCGGCTCCGAGCCCCAGGATGCGATACCCCAGCGGATCGCGGTAGTGATGGTCGTAAAAGAGCCAGCCGTCCATCTGCCGCTCGCGAAGTTCCGCCTGGATCGCCTCGAGGTTCACGCCTCTCATACTACTGCGACCAGCAGGCGGAGGAAGGCCGCAGTGTAAACAGAAAGGGCCGGGAAAGATCCCGGCCCTTTACCTTGCTTCCAGCCCTCAGCTTAGGCGTTTGCCGCTGCCTCGACCTGCTTCTCGGCAGCCTTTGCCTCGGCAAGCTCAGCCAGCTGCTTGCGCTTTGCATCGGCAGAGTTCTGCCCGAGCTCCGCGGCCAGGGTCTCCGTGGTGAACGACTCGATGATGTCGCCGACGCGGATGTCCTTGAAGCCGTTGAGGTCGATACCGCACTCCACGCCCTGCCGGACCTCGGAGACATCGTCCTTGAAGCGCTTCAGAGACCCGATCCGGCCACGCCAGACCTCCACGCCTTCACGCGTGACGCGGACCTGGTTCTGCCGGTTGATGAGACCATCGAGCACCTGGCAGCCGGCAATCTGGCCAACCTTGGTGATCTTGAAGACGTTGAGCACCTGCGCCCGGCCGGCAAAGTTCTCCTTGAACACGGGCTCCAGCAGGCCGTACATCGCCTTGGTGATCTCGTCCTGCAGCTCGTAGATGATCGAGTGCAACCGGACCTCGACGTTCTCGCGATCGGAGAGCTCCTGCGCTTTGCGCTCCGGCCGAACATTGAACCCGATCACAACCGCGTTTGAGGCCGATGCCAGAAGGATGTCGGACTCGGTGATCGCGCCCACACCGGAGTGGAGAACGCGAACCCTGACCTTCTCGGTCGACATCCGCTGCAAGGAGTCGGCCAGAACTTCGACCGAGCCCTGGACGTCGCCCTTGAGGATGAGGTTGAGATCCTTCATGCCCGCCTGCTTGATCTGCTCGGCAAGCCCCTCGAGCGAGACACGGCTTGACTTGGCCAGCTGCGCCTCGCGCTCCTTCATCTTTCGGTACTGCGCAATGCCCTTGGCCTTGTCGCGGTCCGCCATGACGAGGAAGGTATCGCCGGCATCCGGCATGCCTTCGAGACCCAGGATCTCGACCGGTGTTGACGGCCCAGCCTCAGTGATCGCGCGTCCACGATCGTCAAACATGGCACGGATTTTGCCGAACGTGTTGCCGACGATATAGCTGTCGCCCGTTCGCAGAGTTCCGTTCTGCACCAGGATCGAGGCGACTGCGCCGCGGCCACGGTCGAGCTTGGCTTCGATCACGGTGCCGACTGCCGGGCGTTCCGGCGTCGCCTTCTGCACGTTGGTGTCGGCGACGTAGCAGATCATCTCTTCGAGCGAATCGAGGTTGAGCCGCTGCTTCGCGGAGACCTCGACGAACTCGGTGTCGCCGCCGGTCGAGACCGACTGCACGCCACGCGATGCCAGCTGTTGGATGACCCGCGAAGGATTGGCGTCCGGCTTATCGATCTTGTTGACGGCAACGATGATCGGGACCTTGGCTGCACGCGCATGATCGATCGCTTCGAGCGTCTGCGGCATCACGCCGTCATCCGCCGCAACGACGATCACGACGATGTCGGTGATCTTGGCTCCGCGCGCACGCATCCGGGTAAACGCCTCGTGACCGGGCGTATCCAGGAAGACGATCTCTCGTCCAAAGGCCGGAGAGTCGGGCTTGGAGACATGGACCTTGTAGGCGCCGATGTGCTGCGTGATTCCGCCCGCCTCGCCTGCCGCCACGTCGGTCTGACGGATGGCATCGAGCAGAGAGGTCTTTCCGTGGTCGACGTGGCCCATGACGGTGACCACGGGTGAGCGCGTGATCTCGACCATGCCGGTCGTGTCTTCGACGAAAGCTTCGATCGCCTCGTTTTCGAGCTGCTCTTCGACCGAGATGACGGTGGCGTCGGCGCCGAACTGCCGCGCCACGTCCTTGACCAGTTCGCCCTCGAGCGACTGGTTCACGGTCACAAACACACCCCGCATCAGCAGGATGGCGATCAGGTCTTTTCCGCGTACCTCGAGCTTCTCGGCAAGATCCTTCACGCTGATGCCTTCGGTCACGGTGATCTTGCGCGTGATCGGCACCGGCTCGCTTGAGTTCGAGAAGGAGGCCGCCCCGCCAAAACGTGGCGGAGGGGTGAAGCCCTTCATCGGGCCTTCTTTACTCTTCTCGTAGCGCTGGCCGCCGCGTCGCTGACCCGGTCGAGCTGCCGGCCGCGGTGCTCCGCCTGGAGCCTCGCCCGGCCCGGGCAGCATGCCCGGTGCGCCGCCTGGTCCACCTGGTCGCGCGCCAAACCCAGGCCGCGCACCAAAGCCCGGCCGGGCACCGCCTGGCGCAAACCCGGGTCGTCCTGGGGCTCCGCCTGGTCCGGTCGGAAAGGTCCGCGTCGGATGCATCGGACGCCGGGCGCCCGGGGGTCCGGAGAACCCGGGCCGCTGGCCTGGAGCTCCGGTCGGCGCACCCGGTCCGCCCTGGGGACGTGGACGCTCAAAGATGGGTCGCCCACGCTGCGGCGCGCCTGGCGCCGGGGGTGGAGCGGTGTAGATGGGACGCGGTCCCGTCTGCGGCATGATCACGCGCCGCGCCGGAGGACCAGCAGGCGCGCTTGGCGGGGCGGCCGCAGCCAGTGGTGCCTCGGGTGTCTGCGCGGGAGCCGTGCTCTCGGGAGCCGATGACGCCGAGGGAGCCTGAGCTGCCGGAGCAGCCTCCTGAGGCGCCCGCGGAGGAGCGACCGGGGTTACGGCCGGAGCCGCAGCAACGGGAGCCGGCACAGGCGCGGGGGCGGGAGGTGGCGCTGCCGCGACCACCGGACGAGCCGGTGGAGGTGCTGCAACCACGGCCGGACGCGGCTCGGTGGCTGCGGGGCGGGGCGTCGTACCCGGGGCTGGTGGACGCGCAATCACGGGTCCGCTCGGAGGCCTGCTCGCAATGGCCGGCGGTGGCGCCGGTGGGGCCACGATGTTGGCTCCCTGGCGTGGCAGAGGGACGATCCTGCGTGGCGCGGGGGCTGATGTTGAGCCCACAGAGCTCGTCGTAGCGGGAGCTTGCGGCGCTGGTGCGCTTACCGGCGGCGCAGGTGCAGCCGCTGCCGCAACCACCGGCCGTGGGGGAACCGCGTTCGGTGCCGGAGGTGCCGCTGCCGCAACCGATGGGGCCACTACCGTGGGCCGTGACATGGCCGGCGGCGCAGCCTTTACGGCTGCCTCGGCCTGCCGGCGCTCAAGGATGGCGCGCACAGCATCGCCGGGCTTGGCTGCCTTGGATAGATCGATCTTCGGCACATACTGCGCGCCGCCGCCACGGGACGCCCCGCCCCCTGACCGGCTGCCGCCCTTGATGTACCCACGCACCTTTTCCGCTTCATCCGATTCGATGGAGCTCGAGTGCGTCTTTTTCTCGGTGACGCCTACCGCTGTCAGCGCGTCCAGAATGGTCTTGCTCTTGACCTCCAGCTCCCGCGCCAAATCATTGATCCGAACTTTGTTCATCCGTCCCTTTTCACTTCCCCTGCGCCCTTAGCTGCTCATATCAGCCTCATCGTGGGAGATGTCTATTGTACGTAATATCCACAGTTTTGCAGCTATTTCGAGCTTGGCCCGGAGCCTCCGGGCCGCCCCCGGCCTAGCCGCGGTCATGACCGTCAGTGTCGATCCCCTCGTCGGAGACCTCGTTCGCCTGGACCGCCAGGTTGTCGGTCATATCGTTCCTGAGTTCAATCTGCTCTTCGCGGGCATCGGCGTCGTCGTTCGCATCGCTCAGGCTTGCACGGTCTTCGGCATCGATCAGATCCTCTGCCGAAACTCCGTTCAACTCCTGCGCTTCGCCAAACTCAGCCGCCTCTTCCGCCAGCTTCTCTTCCGGTGTTCCTGACAAACGCTCCATGGCCTCGCCCTCATCCTCTCCCGTACCTTCGTCCGCACGGATCTCTCTGTCTTCTGTAGATGCATCCGCGTCCGTAGGCGCTTCCGGATCAGGCGCCTGGTGAAGATGAACGACGTCAGCATCTCTCGACGCCAGCGCCTCCGCCTCCCCGCCCTCGGTTGAAGCCTCCGAAGCTGCGATCGCCGCAGCCGGCCGCTCCTCGCCCTCCTCGTACTGGCCGAAGTAGTGCCGCACTGCCGTCGAAATCTTCTCGACGGTCTTTTCGCCGATGCCGGGGACCTCTTCGAGCTGCTCGGGCGTCATGTCGGCCAGCTCTTCAATCGTCGTGATGCCTGCGGCGATCAGCTTCTCAAGGATCTGCTCGCCGAGCTCCGTCACCTGCTCGATCGGAGTCGTCGGGCCGCCGCTCATCGCGGTCATCTGCTGCTCGACCTCCTGGCGCTTCTCCTCCTCGCTCTTGATGTCGATCTTCCACTGCAGCAGCTTGGCCGCGAGCCGCACGTTCTGGCCCTTTTTCCCGATCGCGAGCGAGAGCTGGGTGTCGTCGACGATCACCTCGATCTGCTTTTCGCCCAGATCGGTGATCGAGACCCGGCTCACCTTGGCCGGCTGCAGCGCCTTTTCGGCAAAGGTCGTGATCTCTTCCGAGTACTCGATGATGTCGATTTTTTCGCCGCGCAGCTCGCGGATGATCGACTGGACGCGCATCCCCTTCATGCCGACGCACGCGCCCACCGGATCGACGTCCTTGTCGCGGCTCATCACGGCGATCTTGGTCCGCTCGCCTGCTTCGCGCGCAATCGCCCGGATGGTCACCGTTCCGTCATAGATCTCCGGAACCTCGCTCTGAAAGAGGTTCTGCACCAGGGCCGGAGCCGCCCGGCTCACGATCACCTGCGGCCCCTTGGCCGCACGGTCGACGCGCAGGAGAACGACACGGACCCGTTCGCCCACCGCAAACTGCTCCAGCCGGCTCTGCTCACGCTTCGGCATGCGGGCCTCTGCCTTGCCCAGGTCGAAGATCGTGTCCATCGGCTCGAGCCGCTTCACGGTCGCGTTCAAGACCTCGCCCGCGCGGTGGTTGTACTCGTTGAAGACCGTGTCGCGCTCGGCCTCACGCACCTTCTGGAAGATCACCTGCTTGGCCATCTGCGCCGCAATCCGGCCCAGCGGCGTCGTGTCCTTGTAGAACCGGAGTTCGCCGCCCACTTCGACCTCGGGCGCCAGCTCGCGCGCCTTTTCGAGCGTGATCTGGTTCACCTCGTCCTCGACCTGCTCCGGAGCTTCGACCACCGTCTTGAAGACATACGCCCGGATCTCACCGGTGTCGCGATCCATCTCCGCCCGCATGCTCTCGGTTGTCTTGTAGTACTTCCGTGTCGCCAGCGCGATCGCATCCTCCACCGCGCCCACAACGATCTCCGGGTCAATTCCCTTGTCTTTGCTCAACGTCTCGATCGATTGGTACAGAACACTTGCCATCTCTCTCGTCCTTCTTTGCTTGCTCGTCTTGTTGTGCTTCCAAACTGTTGTGTTTCGCTGAACCTGCTCTATCGACCGAATCGAACGGCCTCACCGTCCGCGCAGTGGGAGAGACCTGCTACTTTCTCTTGCGGCGGGCCCGGTCTAGATCTCGGCGACCAGGTTCGCCTTTTCGATATTTCCGAGCGGGATCTCGATCGAACTCGTCTCGACCGCCTTTTTGGCCTTGCCCTTCTGCTTCACGGCCGCGAGATCCAGGCTGACGACACCGTCTTTCAATCCCAACAGCCGGCCGCGCCACTGGCGATTTCCGTTCACCGGTGTAAACGTCTGCAGCTTCAGGAGGCTTCCTGTGAACCGCTCGTAGTCTGCCGGCTTCGACAGCTTGCGTTCCAGCCCCGGCGACGAGACCTCCAGCGTGTACTCGCCGCCCGGCACTAAGTCTTCGACGTCCAGAACCGTCCCAAAGTCTTGCGCAAACTGGCCGCAATCCTCGTGCGTTACGCCCGACAGCATTTCGACCGGAACGCCCTTCGGCAGCAAACCCTCTGCCTCTTCGCTCTCTGCCAGCTCCCGGAGCTTCGCCCGGCCGGCGGCATCCTTCTCCAGATACACCCGCAGCGTTCGGAACTTGGCCGCCCCTGTCATCTCCAGGTCAACCACCTCGAGCCCAAACGAACTCGCAACCCGCTCCGCCGTGCTCCGAATTTGGTCCAGCTTCACTGCCATCTCACAAACCCGCAAACACCCGAAAACGCCGTCTCCGAAACGCATTTTCGAGCAAATAAAAAGTGGGCTTCAGCCCACTCATCTCTTCCGCCAGTGCCGGTCAACCCACGGCTCAGCCTCTTCTGGAGGAACAAAACAGCTGACCTCATGATACATCGAATACCCTGGCGCTTCAATCGAGCTCCCCGCTCGCTCCACCACACAACGGCTCCTGCGTGTCGGATAATCGACCGGGGAACTCCCCACCTGGAAAGCGAGCACCATGAGCCTGTGGTCTGAGTTCCTCAACAACAAGCACCGCACCATCCATAAGTGGAAGCACTACTTCCCGGCCTATGAGACCCACTTCCGCCGCTTTCGCAACCGCCCCGTCCTGTTTCTTGAGATCGGCTGCGGCCGCGGCGGTTCCGCCCAGATGTGGAAACGGTATCTCGGCCCCCACGCCCAGATCGTCGGTATCGACATCAACCCCGAATGCAAGGAGTTTGCCGAAGACCAGATCGAGATCCGCATCGGCAGCCAGTCGGACCTCACCTTTCTTGAGTCCATCGTGGCCGAGTTCGGCACCCCTGACGTCGTGCTCGACGACGGCTCTCATCGAATGAGCGATGTAGTGGATACCTTTCGCTTCCTCTATCCGCGCACCTCCACCACTGGCGTTTACATGGTCGAAGACCTCCACACTGCGTACTGGGACGAATACGGCGGCGGCCTCCGCCGCGAAGGCAGCTTTATCGAGCTGACCAAGAACCTCATCGACGAGCTCCACGCGGGATGGACCCGCGACGCCCTCGCCCCTACCGACTTCACCCGCTCCACCCTTTCCATGCACATTTACGACAGCCTGATCGCCTTTGAGCGTGGCCGCCTCCCGCAGCAGAAAGACATCCGCGTCAGCGGCCGAGCCTCCCTCATCAAAGGCTTCCTGAAACGCTGAAACCACCACAGCGCCATTGCAAGAGCCCGGACCTGCCCCCACCCGCTCCGCATCGGGGCAGAGAAGCGGCATTTGCCCTCACCCCGGTCCGTCTCTACAATCGAAGGACCCCAAAGCAAGGTGAACTCCGTCCCCTCCGCTCTTGTGGGTGAGAGAAGAGCCCAAACCTCCATGATCAACTCACCTCTGCCCGAGGCGCTCACCTTTGATGACGTCCTCCTGGTTCCGGCCTACAGCGAAGTGGTTCCTACCCAGGTCAGCACCCAGACCCGCCTTACCCGTGAGATCACCCTCAACACCCCCCTGATGTCCGCCGCCATGGACACCGTCACTGAGTCACGCCTCGCCATCGCCATGGCGCAGCAGGGGGGCATGGGTGTCGTCCACCGCAACCTCACGGTCGAGCAGCAGGCCGGCGAGATCGACAAAGTGAAGCGATCCGAGAGTGGCATGATCGTCGATCCGGTCACCATCTCGCCCGACCAGCCGATCGCCGCCGCGCTCGACGTGATGCGGCGCTACAAGATCTCCGGCGTCCCAGTCACCCAGAACAAGAAGCTCGTCGGCATCCTTACCAACCGCGACCTCCGGTTTGTCTCCCGCACGGACCTCCGCATCGACGAGGTGATGACCAAGGAGAACCTCATCACTGTGCCCGTCGGCACGACGCTCGAAGAGGCCGAGCACATCCTTCACCAGCACCGCGTCGAGAAGCTCCTGGTGGTCAACGACGAGTACGAGCTTAAAGGCCTGATCACCGTTAAGGACATCCAGAAGAAGCTCAAGTACCCTAACGCCTCCAAGGACGCGCAGGGCCGTCTTCGCGTCGCCGGCGCCATCGGCGCGACGGGAGACTTCCTGGAGCGCGCCGCCGAGCTGGTGGCAGCCCGGGTCGACGCTCTGGCCATCGACTCCGCCCACGGCCACTCTTCACGCGTCCTCGAGGCCGTCGCCGAGGTCAAGCGGCGCTTCCCTCATGTCGCTCTGCTGGCCGGCAACGTAGCCACGTACGAGGGCGCCCTGGCCCTGATCGACGCAGGCGCGGACGCCATCAAGGTCGGCATTGGCCCTGGATCCATCTGCACCACGCGCATGGTTACCGGCGCCGGCATGCCCCAGATCACGGCCATCGCGGAGGCCTACCGCGCCGCCAGCGAACGGGACATCCCTCTGATCGCCGACGGCGGCATCAAGTACTCCGGCGACGTTACCAAGGCCATTGCGGCCGGCGCGTCAGTTGTGATGATGGGATCCCTGTTCGCCGGCGTGGATGAGAGCCCGGGCGAGACGATCCTCTACCAGGGCCGGTCGTTCAAGGCTTATCGCGGAATGGGCTCCCTGTCCGCCATGGCCCAGGGCTCAGGCGAGCGCTACTTCCAGGGTAAGGACGATATGGACGACTTCGGCACCGGCGAGCGTCCCTCGCTCACGGCACGTGAAGGCGCGACCTCCAACCGGCTGGCCAAGTTCGTTCCCGAGGGTATCGAGGGTCGCGTTCCTCATCGCGGGCCACTCGGAGGCCATGGTCTACCAACTCGTAGGGGGACTCCGGTCCGGCATGGGCTACCTCGGCTGCTCCAGCATTCCCGAGCTCCAGCAGAACGCGAAGTTCATCCGCATCTCGAACGCCGGTCTGCGCGAGAGTCATGTTCACGACGTGATGATCACGCGCGAAGCTCCGAACTACCACGTCGAATAGGGTTCCGGGTCAGTCAGGCTTCTCGAGCACCATGGCGTCGAAGCGATGCCGCGTTGCGAAGCCATGCGCCTCGTACAGCTTGACCGCTGACTTATTCTCTTCGGTCACTGTGAGGCTGATGCCTGTATAGCCCGTCCGGCTCAGGTGAGTCATGCAGCGTTCCAGCATCTGCGCGCCAAGCCGTCCGCGGCGATGCTCCGGTGCTACGCAGAGCTGCGTGACGTGGGCGACGTCGTCTGCTACTCGCGAGCACAGGATTACCCCCGCCAGCCTGCTGCTCGCTGCCTCCTCCATTACCCACGATTGTTCACTCTGGAAGACGCCACAGCCGGGGAAGCGCACGATGTTGTGGAGAAATCGCAAGGACCCATGCAGCGAGCGGTACTGGTCGTTGATGCGGGCGTCTACATGGCCCATGTAACACGCGTGGATAAGCTCAGCAGCGGGCTGGTAGTCGGTCGCGGTCCATCGTCGAAGGGAGAAACCGGATGCAGGCGCAGCCGGGTCAGCCGGTTTCTCCTGAGCTCCAAGGTCCCTTTCCATGAAGAGCCTGGGGTAGATAAGAAAGCCCTCGTCGCGAAACACTCCTTCAAATGTTGGGGAGTCGTAGAGGAGGAGCTGCGATTCGATCCGCTGGATTGAGGGGGAGCCGTGCAGCAGCTCCAGAAGATGCCGAAGCAACGTCCCGGTGATCTCCCGGGCGTCATGTTGCGTTGCGTCGACGGCGAAGGCGTCGCCGATTACGGCTTTCTGACCTTCGTACACGCAAAAAGCGAAGCCACAGACCTTGCCGTTTTCGAGCGCGACGAAGCCCGGCAAGACGTGAGTGTCTAGGTATTGGAGGAGCAGCTCGGTGGAGCTTCGGTAGTTCCAGCGCAGACGGCTTTCCCAGATGCGCGCTTCGGATTCAAGCAGCGGTCGGAGCTGCCTGGCCGAGAAGTGGCGCAGATCGAGGATCTCAAGATGAGTTGTGCCCGTCATGCGGAGAAGGTCTGTCGAGCTTATATGATCGCCCCCGCCGGCGCCCAATCCTGCGGCTGGTAAGTCACTGCTTCTTTGCTGAGACGCGATAAACAGCTAACCCTTGTGGCTCGAAGAGGAACAAGGGCTGGTAGATGCGGCCACCCAACCAGCGATCGATGTCTCCGGTGTCGCTGGACCGGATGACTAAGATGTGCTCCTGGGCGGGCACGCCATCGACGCTGTAGTGGGTCGTTGGCTGGTTGCGGTAGAAGGCGAGCCCATAGTCCATGTCGCGGCGCACCTGTTCGGTAGCGACAATAGACACGCCGGGAGCTTTGCGGGCGATCTCTGCTGCCAGTGGCCGGGATGAGTAGTTCAGATCGAGGTCCCTGCCATGAAAGCCGAGCAGAAAGACGAGTGCTCCAAGAACGGGGATCAGCGTAGCCGTGAGAGTCTGCGACAGACCGAAACGCCGGATGATGAAGACGATGCTTCCGGCGATCACCAGGGCGGTTGCCGCTGCGATGATGAGCCACAAGCGAGAGGGTACAAGTGTTTCGTATTTCATGTGCTGGGGAGCAAGCACAAGGACGAAGCCAAGGATGGCGCAGACGGCTGCGTGGGTCCAGAGGAGCCATGGGGGAAGTCCCTCGCGCCGAATGCGGTTGAGGTAGTCGCCCGTAAGGATGGTGAGTGGGGGGATAGAGGGCAGGATGTAGCCCGGAAGCTTCGAGCCCGAGAAGGAGAAGAACAGGATGGGAAAGAGTGCCCAGAGAACGAGGAACTCGGGGAAGGCGTCACCGGCACGTGAGTGTCCGAGATACCGCTGGGGGTTGTGGCGGACCTTCCACTCGGCAATTGAGACCTGAACGGCGTCAACCAGGGCTCGCCCGGAGAGCGCGACCCAGGGCATCAGCCCGAGCACAAGAACGGCAGCGTAGAACCAGAACGGCTGATGGTGTTGGTACCGGTTGGTGGCGAACCGTTCGAGGTTGTGCTCGAGGAAGAAGAACCTGAGGAAGGTGGGATTGCGACGCTGCACCTCGATGTACCAGGGCAGGACCATCACCAGGTACAAGATGATTCCTGGCAGCCAGATTGTCCGGCGCAGAAGCGACCACTCACGGCGCAATGCGGCGAAGAGCAAGATGATGGCGAGTGCGAGAAAGGGGGCGACCGGTCCCTTGGCAAGCGTCGCAGCGGCGCCGAAGAAGTAGAGGTCGAAGAGCCAGAACTTTTTGCCGGTCTCATACCAGGCGTACCAGCCCAGCATCCCGATACAGAACGGAGCGGCGAGCTGCATATCGGTCGAGGCGCCGCGGGCAAAGCTGACGATGCCGACGCAGGAGGCGGTGATCAGGGCGGCATCGAGGTGCCCGCCGGGACGAAAACGCCGCATATGGAGAAAGATCAGAACGATGAGAGCGAATGCGCCAGAGGAGGAGGGGAGTCGGGCCGACCAGTCCGAGACACCGAACTCACGAAAGAAGCCCATGGCCCGCCAGTAGTAGAGCGCTGGTTTCTCGAGCCACGGCTTTCCGTACAGAATGGGCGTCACCGTACCGCCAACGAGGCAGTGGTAGGAATCCTCCAGAGCCCTGGCGGTGAGCGCTCTTGGGAGGATGCTGGTATGCAGCTCCGCGCAGACGCTGGTGTGGGTCTGCAGCATCTCGCGTGCGATCTGGGCGTACCGCGGCTCGTCGGCGCCGACCAGACCGAGCTGGTCACCTCCGAAGAGAGGCACGAGGCCATACAGCAGGAGGAAGAAGGAGACGACACAAAGGATCAGCAGCTCGCGAAGCACGGTTGTGCTGGGCAGCGTCGCGGCCTTCTTGAGCCTGCTCCAGAGAGCAGGCTGCGGCTGCTTCTGCGCGGCGTTCGCTGAAGAGTTTACTTGCATGCTTGAGAGGCGGACGGGCGAGACAAGCTTAACAGAGCGCCTTTCTGAGCTGGGTCACGATTCGTTCTGCGGCGTCTTCGAGTGGGCCGACGAGTGTGCAGCCGCTGGCTGTGCGGTGGCCGCCACCCCCGAACAACTCGGCCACCTTGGCGACGTCAAGCACACCCTTGCTCCTGATACTGAGCCGGTACTGGTCTGCCTCGGGGACCTCGCGGAGGAAGACGGCGGCCTCCACGCCGGTAACGCCGATGAGGTGATTGACGACGCCTTCGCAGTCTTCGACTTCGGCCGAGGCCGTTTGGAGATCGTCCTGAGTGACCCAACTCCAGGCAATCGGGCCCTCTCGCCTCATACGGGAGAGTGCCGTGCCGAGTAGTCGTACCTTGCTTTCAGGGCTGGAGAAGTAAACGTCGCGGGCGATCTGGCCGGGATGTGCGCCAGAGATGGCGAGGTCATGGGCGAGCGCGAAGGTGCTGGCGTTGGTGCCGTCATAGGTGAAGGCACCGGTGTCGGAGAGGATGGCGGTGTAGAGGCAGGTGGCAATCTCGGCTGTGATCTCGGCCCCGGCAACTACGGCGATCTGATAGATCATGGCTCCAACGGCGCAGGCGGTGGGATCGATCCAATTCCATGTGCCAAAGGGGCGGCCCGAGGCGTGGTGGTCGATGTTGATCAGGGTTTCGCCGGTCCAGCCAACGAGGCCGGTGCGGGCGACGCTGTCGCACTCGAGGAGGATGCCGGGGAGGGCGGCGGCGCCGTCCAAGGTTTGACGGATGCGCTCGACGCCGGGGAGGGAACGATAGATCAAGGGCACAGGGTCGGCGAGTACAAGGTCAACCTCGCAGCCGAGCTGCTCGAGTATTTGTCCGAGTGCCAGGACGGAGCCTACGGCATCTCCATCCGGGCGTGCATGGGAGCTGAGGAGGAAGCGCGGCGTGGAACGGAAGATCCGGAGAAGCGGTTCGATCTGGGTGGCGTTCGGGGTCATTGGTGAGACGGACCGGCTCCCTCAATGCTGGAGATCCCGTTGCGGCGTTCGCGCTTCCGCATGCGGGTGAGTAACTCGTCCATCCGTCCGGTCATCTTTTCGGAGCGGTCGATGGCGAAGGTGAGGTCGGGGACGTGGCGCACTCCCATCCGATCGCGGAGCTGGGAGCGGATGTAGGCGCGGGCGGTCATGAGGCCTTCGAGGGTGGCATCCTCTTCGGGTTCGTCTCCGTGGACGGCGACGAAGACGCGGGCGGATTTGCCGCCGGGCGCGAGGACGACGTCGGTGACGTAGCTGGGGGCGATGCGCGGATCGGAGAGTTCGCCTTCGAGCATCGCGCCGATCTCCTGAGAGAACGTGCTGGCGACGCGGTTGCGGTGGTGATTTCTGGCGCGATGTTCGGGCATGGACCTTTTTCTCTCGGGAACAGTCGAGGATATCAAAAAGGGGTGCCGGGGTGAGGGACGTAATTGGTGTGGTGGAAAAGCGGTCCTATTCTGCTGAAGTCTCGAGCAGCTCCAGGTAGGAGTCAGCGATCTCGGCGCCGAGGTTTGTGGCGATCCGATGAGCGGCGCGGTCGATCTCCTCGTTCTGGCCTTTGAGGTAGGCGGTGGAGGAGGAGATGGTGGCGATGCCCAGGGTGGCACGGTTCCAGACGAGGCCCTCGTCGAGCTCGGCGACGGAGAGGTTGAAGCCCTGCCGGAGCTTGTCTTTGAGGGAGCGGACGACCTGGCGCCGGTCTTTGAGGGACTGGGCGTGAGGGATCTCGATCTCGAGGATGAGCTTACCTACCGGCATGCACCCCCCTCCCCCCCGTACCTCGCAAAGTCTCTGCTTTGTTGAGGATGGCGTTTCTGGACCTGGAAAGTATTGCAATGAAAAGGGTTGTGGCTAAAGTCTTCTATTCAAGCGGTTTAGGGCTTTGGGCTGACGGCCTGGTTTGCTTCCTAGTTCTATTGTAGCCAGCCGGGGCAGGAGTTGCGCCATGTGGGCTGGGGCGGGATGGCCGAATACTGAGATCCTCTGCTTCGCTCAGGATGACGGCTTTCTCCTGGGTAGGGTTTGGGCGGGTGCTGAGAGTTGGTAAGGGCTGGTGGGAGGGGTGATTAGAGGGGGAGGGCGGGTTCCTGGGAGGCTAGTTCGGTTTCGATGAGGGTGTGGTTGCCGTGGAGGACGTCGTGGGCGCGGATGGCGTCGAACTGGCCTTCCCAGCGGGCGATGACGACCGTGGCGACTGCGTTGCCGACGAGGTTGGTGAGGGCGCGCATCTCGGACATGAAGCGATCGACGCCGAGGAGGAGGGTGATGCCGGCGACGGGGATGGTGCCGAGGGCGGCGAGGGTGGCGGCGAGCGTGATGAAGCCACCTCCGGTGACTGCGGCGGCGCCTTTGGAGTTGAGCATGAGGATGAGGAGGATGAAGACCTGCTGGCCGAGCGAGAGGTGGGTGTCGGTGGCCTGCGCGATGAAGAGGGCGGCGATGGTGAGGTAGATAGAGGTGCCGTCGAGATTGAAGGAGTAGCCAGCCGGCACGACGAGTCCGGTGACGGTGCGGGAGCAGCCGAGGAACTCCATCTTGCGAAGGAGGCCGGGGAGCGCAGGCTCTGAGGAGGAGGTGCCGAGGACGACCAGGAGCTCTTCACGGAGGTAAACGACGAGGCGCCAGAGGCTGATGCCGTTGGCCCAGCAGATAAGCCCGAGGACCACGGCGACGAAGGCGATGCTGGTGAGGTAGACGCAGGCGAGCAGCTTGCCGAGTGACAGCAGGGTGCCGAGGCCGTAGCGTCCGATCGTGAAAGCCATGGCTCCGAAGGCGCCGAGGGGCGCGAGCTGCATGATAAAGGTGACGATTTTGAAGAAGAGATGGTTGAGGGATTGGGCGAGCTCGACGAGGCGCCGCTCCTGGCGGAGTGCGGAGAGGGCGAGGCCGGTGAGGATGGCGAGAAGGAGGACCTGGAGGATCTCGCCCGAGGTGAAGGCGCCCGCGTAGTTCTCGGGGATGATGTTGAGGAGGAAGTCGGCGACGCCGAGGTGGGAGGTTTGAGCGGCGTACTGGGCGACGGCTTTGGCGTCGAGGGTGCGGGGGTCAACGTGCATGCCGCGGCCGGGGCCGATGAGGTTGGCGACGGCCATGCCGATGAGAAGGGCAAGGGTGGTGACGGCCTCGAAGTAGAGGAGCGCCTTGAGGCCGACGCGGCCGAGGCGGCGGGTATCGCCGACGCCGGCGATGCCGACGACGACGGAGAAGAAGATGATGGGGGCGACGAGCATGCGGATGAGCTTGATAAAGCCGTCGCCGAAGGGCTTGAGCTGCTCGCCGAGATGGGGGAAGAGAGCGCCGACGAGGATGCCGGCGAGGATGCCAAGGAGGACGCGGAAGTAGAGGGAGCGGAGGAAGGAGTGGGGACGGGTTTGGGCGGGGGTCTGGATGGAGAGCTCCGGAGGTGCGGGGTCTCTGCCATGGTAGGCGAGGCGGGGGGTTGGCGGGAGTGTGTGTTTGGGGGAGACCAGGCTGGGCGGAGGCACGCAGGCTCTGATTTGACACGACAGATGATGTTGCGTGGAAGGCGTTGCGGACAGGCGATGGCGCTAATCTGATGGTGGGGGAAAGGTGTTCTCAATGTTGGACAGCGATGACGAGTACGGGCTGTTGGAAGCGAGGCTGAAGACGCTTCTTCCGGAGGAGTACCAGGAGTCCTACGAGGACGTGCAGCCTGTTTCGATGGGCTCCGCCGGCTTGAAGTATGGCGAAGATGGTCGTGTCGCGTGGGACGAGATCTGGGGATCGTTCTGCGATCTGGCGATGGCAGGCGGGCCACCACACAGAGGTACCTTGCTCGAACCCGGTGCGAAGGCAGAGATCGATCGGCAGCCGAAGCGCTACCGAGAGGTAATGGAGGAACTTTGCCGTGGGGTGGAGATGGTTACGGGCCTCGCCGCTGAGCCTTCACAGATCCCCGGATGGCTCGATGTGGACTGTCCGAGTACCGGCATGGCGGGTTGGCTCCTGCGAGCCATCAACATGGAGAATGTGTCGGCCCATGTTGACCGTATGGTTCTCCATCTCCCGGCGGCTCCCCACTTTCGAGTGGAGAAGGAGATCAAGAACGTGGTGACATCGATCGCGAAGACTTGTCATTACTGGCTGGGCCACACTTCCGTGGCGCAGCATCGCGCGATCGCGGGGCTCTTCGATGTTATGGAGCGGGAGTCGTCACTGACACAAGCGCCCTTCTCAGATCGCGACGCATTGACTGCCGAGTCGGAGACGTTCCGAGACAAGATCGCGGCAGAGATCCTTTCTCAGACCGGTCTCCGGGCGACGGGGCGCGAATACCGCGGCTGGCTGGGTATCGACTGCCTGGATGCCCGATCCGCGATCTGGATGATGCGAGTGATGGTCGCGAGCAATGTTGTTGCCCGAAGGGAAGGCAACTCTCTTTACGTTCCCATCGATCCATCGACGGATCGCAACGGTGCGTCGGTAGCCGCGTCGGTAGCACGCGCCCATCGCTTGGCCTGCGCCCGGGGAGTGATTGACCGAGGGCCTTCGAAAGCTGAAGAACAGTTGCGATAGTCTGTTCGAGTTTGGAGAGGCAGGCCTCGGGATATGTGCCGAAATATCAAGATGCTGTTCAACTTCGATCCACCGGTAACGCCTGATGAGATCCATGCGGCGTCGCTCCAGTTTGTTCGAAAGATCAGCGGCTTCAATAAGCCCTCAAAGGCTAACGAAGAAGCGTTCTTATCTGCCATCAGTGCGATCGCCGGGATTTCGGCGGAGCTTCTGAGTTCGCTTGAGACGAATTCGCCTCCCAAGAGCCGGGAAGAAGAGGCGGCGCGGCTGAAGGCTCGCAGTGCGAAGAGGTTTGGGGATCAGAGAGACATCACCTCCTGATGGAAGACGCGCTGGGTGGGAGCCGGCCGTACCGAGGCTGTTGCTTTCGCAAGCCGAGTTCCCGGTATCCAGTCGCTTTTCGATTCGCGAATCATAGAATCACCACTTTCCCCAATCGGAGATGAGGAGCTGTCAGGGAGCGCAGAGCAGCTGTTGACACTTTTGCCCGAATCCACTACCTTTTGGTTGTGGATAGATTAGGTACAACATTCGCGGCTCTGTCTGATCCAACCCGTCGGGCCATGATCGAACGAC
This sequence comes from uncultured Acidobacteriaceae bacterium, assembly GCA_963850375.1. Lineage (GTDB taxonomy): Bacteria > Acidobacteriota > Terriglobia > Terriglobales > Acidobacteriaceae > Edaphobacter. Next base: position 1,505,081 of record CAWKKV010000002.1, read on the forward strand.
TCGCGCTTGGGCCAGCCTCGGTGCATGGGTTGACGGAACCGTTTGCACTGTCGCAGCAGATGATTTCGAAGCATGTTGCGTATCTGGTGCGGGCGCGGATTGTCGTCAAGACGAAGCGCGGACGAGAGAGTGTGTGCACGCTTAGGCCAGAGGCGATCAAGACGGTCAGCGACTGGGCTTTCAGCTATCGCCGATTCTGGGAAGAGAGCCTGGACAAGCTGGATGCGGTTGTAAATCAAATGAAGAAAGAGGAGATCAGAGATGGAAAAGAGCACGGCTAACGAGACAGAGCGGATGACAATTACGAGAGTGTTTGACGCCCCACGCGAGTTGGTTTGGAAGGCGTGGACCGACCCGAAGTACGTGATGCAGTGGTGGGGTCCTAAGGGCTTTACTGCGCCTGTCTGCAAGATGGATTTCCGCGTAGGAGGAAAGTTTCTCTGCTGCATGAGATCGCCCGATGGGCAGGAGTTCTGGAATGCAGGGGAGTACCACGAGATTGTTCCGCACGAGAAGATCGTCTCCTCGATGTACTTCTCGGACGCGGAGGGCAACAAGGTTGAGCCTGCGCACTACGGGATAGAACATGAGGCGATCGAGGGGACTTACGATACGACGCTGTTTGAGGATCTCGGAAATGGGCAGACGAGGCTCACCTTTATTGGAAATGAGCCCATGGAGGACGCAACACAGAGCGGTCAGGTCGAGGGCTGGAAGCAGATACTCGATAAGGTCGCTAGCGTTGTGGCGGGTTTAGCAGGGGCGAAATAAGGATGGTGGCGGAGAGGCCCGGGTTAGACCGGGCCTCTCGTTGTCTGGCGCTTCGGAGATCGACACCCAGCTCGGCGGTTACTTCAAGGCCGATGCACATTGGTGCTAGGAGCCTTCTCCGGCGAGTTTGAGGAAGTCGGCTTTGACGTCGGCGAGGGTGGGGAGGTTGAGGTCTTTGAGGTGGGCGTTGACGGGGCGGGCGACTTCGGAGGTGAGGTCGTCCTTGTACATGCTGACGACGCGCTCGGCGGAGTCGTAGCCGTGGAAGCGGCCCTTTTCTTCTTCTGTTTTGCGTTTGACGTCTCGCAGGATGTGGCGGGCGCGTTCGTCGTACCGGTCTTCCTTTGCGTTGAGGATGGGGTGGAAGACGTGCTTGTCGAGGAAGGCGAGAAGTTCGGATTTGCTGGCCATTGGATCTCCTAGAGAGATTGAGTGCGGAGAGGAGGATCTCGTTGCCCCTCGCGGATAGGATGGTGAGGACGACGCGGGACAGAAGGGGAACGATGCCGATCGAGAGTGCGGTGGGGAGGCAGGAGGCCGGGCCGAAGTTTGAGCGCGGTCTGGGGTTGTTTGACTCGACGATGGTGGTGATCGGGGTGATGGTGGGCTCGGGCATCTTTATCGTCTCGGCGGAGATGAGCCGGCAGATCGGGAGCGCGGGCTGGCTGCTGGTGGCGTGGCTGATCGCGGGCCTGCTGACGGTGACGGGGGCGCTGAGCTATGGGGAGCTGGCGGCGATGATGCCGGATGCGGGGGGGATGTACATCTACCTCCGCGAGGCGTTTTCGCCGATGTGGGGGTTTTTGTACGGGTGGACGCTGTGGACGGTGATCCAGACCGGGACGATTGCGGCGGTGGCGATTGCGTTTGCGCGGTTTTCGGGGGTGCTGTTTCCGGGGATCTCGGAGTCGCGGTATCTGATTTCGCCGATCGCGCTGGGGAGCCATTACGCTGTTTCGCTGTCGACGGCGCAGGCGCTGGCGATTGGGATCATCGTGCTGCTGGCGCTGAGCAACAGCCGGGGGCTTGAGTACGGGAAGATTGTGACGAATGTGTTCACGGTCGCGAAGATCGGGGCACTGGCGGCGCTGATCCTGCTGGGGCTGACGGTGTGCGCGAACGGGGCGGCGATCCATGCGAACTTCGATCATCCGTGGGCGGTGGGGAGTGTGGCGCCGCTCGCGGAGGGGCTGACGGCGGTGAGCGGGTTCGGGATGCTGATCGCGTTGTGCATCTCGCAGACGGGCTCGCTGTTTTCGGCGGATGCGTGGAACAACATCACGTTTGTGGCGGGGGAGGTGAAGAGTCCCCGGCGGAATCTGCCGCTGGCGCTGCTGATCGGGACGATGTCGGTGATTGGGTTGTACATGCTGTGCAACGTGGCGTACCTGGTGAGCCTGCCGCTGCACTCGATCCAGACGGCGCCGAGCGACCGGGTAGCGACAGCGGTGCTCCAGACGATCTTTCCGCGATTCGGGGCGGGGCTGATGGCTGCAGCGATCATGGTTTCGACGTTTGGGACGGTGAACGCGATGACGCTGGCGGGGGCGCGGGCGTGCTATGCGATGGCGCAGGACGGCTTGTTTTTTCCGCAGGCGGGCCGGCTGAACAAGGCGCGGGTGCCGGCGTGGGGGCTGTTGATCCAGGGTGTGTGGACGGTGCTGCTGGTGCTGCCGCGGACGGTGAACCCGGTGACGCACGCGTACGGCAATCTCTACAGCAACCTGCTGGATTATGTGATCTCGGCGGCGCTGTTTTTTTACATCCTGACGATTGCCGGGCTGTTTCGGCTACGGCGGACGCGGCCGGAGGCGAACCGGCCGTACCGGGCGTGGGGCTACCCGGTGCTGCCGGCGATGTACATCGTGGGCGCGACGGTGATTCTGCTGGCGTTGTTTACATATCGGGCGGGGACGACGTGGCCGGGGATCGCGATTGTGGCGGTGGGGGTGCCGGTGTACTTCCTGCTGCGGCGCGGGGCGGCGGAGCGGGCGACGGTGCCCCGGACGGCGGAGGCTGTGCAGGATCGTGAGTTGTGAGGTAGTTTGGAGCAGCGCCTGCGGGCCCGGGATTCCCGGTGCTCAGGTCAGGCGCGAGGATCTCGGGAGGGTTTGTTCGCATGCGGGTTACAGATCGACGATGGATGGCGGCGCTGGGGTGCGTGGTGTCTTTGGTGTGCGCGGGCCCGGTGAGCGGGCAGGGGCGGCCGGTGAGTGTGGCAGCGACGCCGCCGATGGGGTGGAACAGCTGGAATCACTTCGCGAACAAGGTGGATGACGCGACGGTGCGGGCGGCGGCGGATGCGCTGGTGTCGACGGGGATGCGGGACGCGGGCTACATCTACGTGAATATCGACGACACGTGGGAGGCTCCGGAGCGGGATTCCCAGGGACGGATCCAGACGAACAAGAAGTTTCCGGATATGCGGGCGCTGGCGGATTATGTGCATTCGAAGGGGCTGAAGCTGGGGATTTATTCGTCTCCGGGCGACCAGACGTGCGCGCGTTATCTTGGGAGTCTCGGGCACGAGGAGCAGGATGCGCAGACGTACGCGGGGTGGGGAATCGACTACCTGAAGTACGACCTATGCGGATTTCGGAAGGAGATGCAGGCGGTGCCGGGCGGCGACACGAGCGCACAGGCGCAGCAGATGATGGAGGATGCGTACACGAAGATGCATCGGGCGATCGAGAAGACGGGCCGGCCGATGGTGCTGAGCCTGTGCCAGTACGGATGGGGCGCGGTGTGGCGGTGGGGAGCCTCGGTGGGCGGAAACCTTTGGCGGACCACGGGGGATATCCAGGACAAGTACTCGTCGATGGCGACGATCGGGTTTGGGCAGGCGGGTCTGAGCCGGTTTGCAGGGCCGGGGCACTGGAACGATCCGGACATGCTGGAGGTGGGCAACGGGGGCATGAATGCGGAGGAGTACCGGACGCACATGAGCCTGTGGGCGCTGCTGGCGGCGCCGCTGCTGGCGGGCAACGATCTCCAGAAGATGTCGGCGGAGACGAAGTCGATTCTGATGAATAAGGATGTGATCGCGATCGATCAGGATCCGCTGGGAAGGCAGGGCGACCGGGTTTCGGCTGAGGGTCCGCTCGAGGTTTGGGCGCGACCGCTGGTAAACGGTGACCGGGCGGTTGGGATCTTCAACCGTGAGGAACGAGCGCTTTCGTACACGGTGGATCTTGGAGCCGCGGGTGTGAGGGCCGGGGCTCGAATGCGGGATCTTTGGACGGGGAACGAGGTCGCGGCGGACGGCGGGAGTTTAAGGATTGTGGTGCCGGCGCACGGGGTTTTGCTGCTTCGGGCGCACTGAAGGTGTGCTTGAGCTGCCGTCGGGGGTCGGATAGGATCTGGCTTGCGAGGGCTTCATGAACGTTGCGCGCGCTTTGCTGTGTTTGTGCCTGGCGGCTCCGGTGCCGGCTTTGGCGGAGAGCAAGAATCCGGCGGATTACCCGCTGCGGGTTCATATCTTTGCGCGAAACGAGACGACGTTCTACCACAACCGCTCTCCGGAAGAGTCGAAGGGTGAGGGGCGGGCGAATCTGTTTGAGAGTGGGCAGCCCCGGGCGCTTGACTTCAGCTTCGACTGCTCGGAGAAGCTGAAGCCGTCGTTTGGTTTCGAGACCTATCCGGCGAAGTGGAAGAAGCCGAACCAGGAGCTGACGGTGCTGCTGCCCGTGTTTGGGAAGGCGAACACGTACTTCACGTGCACGCTGAAGACGGCGGTGAAGGACTACGCGTACATGACGCACGACGGCCGGATGAGCTCGGAGCCCGCGGCGGAGTTCAAGGCGTGGATGGTGAAACATGAGTATGACCCGGAGCATGGAAAGGACGTGCCCGTGCGGCTGAATCGTCCGGCGGCGGGTTCCGTTCAGCCGGCAGGGGCTTCTCCGGAGTAGGGTGCTTGCGGTTGGCTGGGGTTGGTCCTTCGACTCGCCTTTTGTGCCGAATGCTGAGGTCCTTCGCTGCGCTGAGCGATGACCCAATCACCGGGGTGGAGGGCTTGTTGGTGACGGCCGTGAGATTGGTCGGGGCGAGAGGATTCGAACCTCCGACCCCCTGGTCCCGAACCAGGTGCGCTACCAGACTGCGCTACGCCCCGAACCTTGGTGTTGACGGGAGATGTCGGCGTTTGAGGGGCTTCGCCAGGCGCGTGGGCGTCCGGGCTCAACCTCTGTGTCGACTCGGGTTAGTTTAGCAGAGATCTGCCCGAGCTTTGAGGCAGGGTGAGATCGGTTGGCCGAAGGGGCCGGACCGGCATCGAACAGGATGCCGGCCCGGATGCCGGTTCGGGCGGGGACGCTTGCCGACGACCCGCCTGATAGAGAGGCGTGAACGTACGGGGCGCCGTTACCCGAAGGCGATGACGGCGGGCAGTGCGAGGAGAACCACGGCAATCAGTACGGCAAAGGTGAGCGAGGCATTGCTCTTGGAGCGACAGGTCGGGTGCATAGAGGACTCCGCAGAAAGCTACCGCAAGTTGGGGAAGTCGCTCACCCATTATCCGGGTGAGCTCATTTGGGAGATAGGACGACAGCGGGTTTGAGAGCGTCTCGTCGGCTGTCTCGATCGGACACAAGAGGGTAGTGCACCCGGATTGCCAAACGGAAGGGGGTTCGCAAGTATTCGCATCCGAAACGCAATGTCGTGGAAATGTGCAGCTTCGGCGTATCGGGTGAAGAGATTGTGCGAAGGCGATTGCGGGATCTGTGCTGAATTGAGACAAAAAGTGGAAGTAAAGTTCCACCAAATATCAAATTGGTGAGGTGGACTGAAGGCAGGGCTGCTGGCGCTGGGCGGGGTGGCGGGTTGAGGATAGAAGGGAGGGCTAAATGGAGCGTCGACTGATTGTCGGGATGGAGCGGGAGGGCGAGGGACGGGTGCTGGTGACGCTGGTGCGGGTGGAGGGCTCGTCGTACCGGCGGCCGGGGGCACGGATGCTGGTTGGACCGACTGGGGAGTACCGCGGGACGATCAGCGGCGGATGCCTCGAGGCTGAGGTGGTCCGGAAGGCGGAGTGGAAGACGCGAGACGGGGCGACGGTGGAGCGGTACTCGACGATGTTTGACGACACGGCCGAGCTGCCGTACGGGCTGGGGTGCGGGGGAGTGCTGGACCTGTTGCTGGAGCCGGCGGGAACGGCGGAGTACGGGGCGTTGCTCCGGGCGTTGCGGGGGTCGCTTGCCGGGGAGGAGAGCGTGGTGGCGACGTGGCTTCCGGAGAGTGGGCGGGGGTTGCGGCGCGCGGTATTTTCGGACGACGGAGCGTTGCTGTTTGCGAGCTCGGGGCTCGGGGCGGAGGAGATTGGCGGGGTGGACCTGGTGAATCTCGTGGCGGCCGAGGGTGTGTTCGTGGAGCGCGTGGAGGCTCCGCAGCGGCTGTTTGTGGTGGGGGCGGGTGATGATGCGCGACCGGTGGTGAACATGGCGGCGATGCTGGGGTGGAGCGTGACGGTCGCCGAGGGGCGGCCGCAGCTGGCGCGAGCGGAGCGATTTCCAGAGGCGGAGTGGGTGAGGGTGATTGGCGGGGCGGCGGAGCTGGAGGTGAGGCGGAGGGACGCGGTGGTGATTATGACGCACAGCTATGAGCAGGATCGGGAGGCGCTGGTGGCGATGCTGGGGCAGCCGGAGCCGCCGGTGTACCTGGGCTTGCTGGGCGCGAAGCACAGGAGCAGCCTGCTGGTGAGCGAGGCTGCGGCGATGCTCCGGCGGAGCGTGGAGGAGTGCTGCGCGCGGATCTATGCGCCGGTGGGGCTGGACCTGGGAGGCGAGGGGGCCGCGTCGATCGCGCTGGCGGTGGTGTCGGAGGCGCATGCGTGTGTTGAGGGGCGGCTGGGTGCCTCGCGTCGGCTGTCGGCGGAGGAGGTTGCGGAGAATGTGGCAAGGGGTGGGGCGTCGCGGTATCTCCAGGCGCAGTGCGCGCTGTGATCGCGGTGGTGATCCTGGCGGCGGGGGAGTCGAAGAGGCTGGGGCGGCCGAAGCAGCTGGAGGTGCTGGGTGGGGAGACGCTGCTGGGGCGGGCGGTGCGGGTGGCGCAGGAGGCGGAGCTGGGGACTGTGGTGGTGGTGCTGGGAGCGCAGGCAGCCAAGGTGGACCGGGAATGTGATCTCGGACGGGCCTGGGTGGTGGTGAACAGCCGTTGGGCCGAGGGCATGGGATCTTCCGTACGGGCGGGAGTCGAGCTGGTGAACGGATTTGCGGAGGCTGAGGGTGTGCTCCTGATGACGTGTGACATGCCGCGGGTGACGGCGGAGCATCTTCGCGAACTGGCGACCGGAAGAGATGAGGTCGTGGCGTCGCGGTATGCGGGACGGAATGGAGTGCCGGCCTACTTTCCGCGCAGGCTCTTCCCAGAGCTGATGCTGCTGAGCGGAGATGCGGGGGCCAGGGAGCTGCTGCGGGAGGCGAGGGCGGTGGAGCTTGAGGGTGGCGAGTGCGATGTGGATACGGCGGAAGGACTGGAGCGAGCGCGATCGTTGGAGGACGGTCAGAGTTCTGATTCGAGGAAGATCTGAAAGCAGCCGAGATAAGCCGGGACCCGACAACGAGAGTCAGTGTTTCGAATACGATCGTGCAGACCTGGGCAACATGGTGCTGAGATCACGGCGCCTCTGCTGCGATCTGACGCAGGAAGTCTTCGAGGAGGTTGGCGGCTACGGCGGCGCGATATTTGGCGGTGGAGCGGATGTCGTTGATGGGTTTGGCTTCGGAGAGCAGGGCGGAGCGGGCGGCAGTGATGGTGTCAGTGGTGAGGGGCTGGTTGCGGAGAGCTTGTTCGGCGGCGTAGCAGCGGATGGGGCGGTCGGCGAGTGAGGCGGCGGCGATGCGGATGTCTTGGACGCGGTCGCGGTCGAGGCGGAGGATCGCGGCGAGGGCGATTTTGGAGATGGCCTGGGCGTTGCGGGTGCCGACTTTGTGGATGTGCTGTTTGTAACCTGTCCAGTTACGGTTGAGCGTGAGCGAGTGGACGAGCTCGTCTCCCTGAAGGACGGTTTTCTTGTACGCGAGGTGGAAGTCGCGGTACGGGATTGAGCGCTGGCCGCTCGAGGAGACGAGGTGGACGGTGGCGTCGTAGACGAGCAGGGCGGGGCTGGAGTCAGCGGCGGGGGAGGCATTGACGATGTTTCCGCCGAGGGTGCCGCGGTTCTGGTTGGCGACGGAGCCGGTCCAGGAGGCGGCCTGGGCGAGGAGCGGGAGGTCGGAGCTGACGACCGGGTGACGGCGGAGATCGGTGAAGGTGGTGCCGGCGCCGAGGGTGACGGTGTCGGGGGTGGTGTCGATGAAGCGAAGCTCGTGGAGGTGCTGGAGGCTGAGGAGCGAGCGCTGGTTGAGGCGGCCGGTGTTGAGGGCGACCATGAGCTCTGTGCCGCCGGCGAGGGGAGTGTGGGCGCCGGGGTCGGAGGCGAGGAGGGTGAGGGCTGCCTCGAGGGTGCGGGGGGCGACGACGGCGTAGTGTGCGGGGTTTGAGCGCATTCGTTTGTGGACGGCAAGTCAAAGACAGATACGGGGGTTCTTCGCTGCGCTCAGATTGGCAAGCAAGTTATTGACCGGGCTGGGTGCTGTTGGTAGTGGAGGCGGTGGCGGCCTGCTGCACGGCTTCGAAGATGCGCATGTAGCCGGTGCAGCGGCAGAGGTTTCCGCCGAGGCCTTCCTGGATCTGTAACAGGGTTGGTTGCGGATGCTGCGCGAGGAGGTGGTGGGTGGCGAGGATCATGCCGGGGGTGCAGATGCCACACTGGGCTCCGCCCTCGGTGAGGAAGCACTGCTGGATGGGGTGGAGGCGGGTGGGCGAGCCGAGGCCCTCGATGGTGGTGATGTGCGCGTCTTCGATCTGCAGGAAGGGGACCAGGCAGGAGTTGACGAGATCGCCGTTGAGGAGGACGGAGCAGGAGCCGCACTCGCCTTCGCCGCAGCCTTCTTTGGCGCCGGTGAGGTGGAGGTCATCGCGGAGGACGTCGAGGAGGCGCTTGATCGGGGGCGCGGAGACGGTGCGGGGCTCGCCGTTTACCGTGCAGGTGAGGGTGACGGTGTTTGCGGCTTGCCCGGTCTCGGTCATGGATGGGCGATGTGCCATAGATCTCCGATGAGGAGGTAGAGGGAGGCGAGGGCTCCGACGAGGGCGACGAGGCGGTAGAAGAGGGTGAACGAGAGATCGCCGACTTCGGCGACGCGGCGGCGCGTGATGAGGTTTGCCATGCGAACGGGCGCGATGGTTACCAGGACGGAGAGAGCGAAGACAAGCACGGCGAAGCAGGCGCGGAGGCGAAGGACGTTCACGTACGGGACTCGCTGAAGTATGGACCCGCTACGGCGGGCTCCAGGTTTTCTGAGCCGCCGCTGTGGTCTGTTGGGGAGGGACCAGGGCCGGCTCCGGGTGCGCACAGCGCCTCGAAGATGTCTTCGGGAAGAAGTGGGATGGAGGTGAAGGCGTGGCCGGTGGCGGCCTCGATGGCATTGAGGATGGCGGGAGCGGGGCCGTCCATGGGAAGCTCGCCGATGCCCTTGGCGCCAAACGCTCCGTGGATGGAGGGGACCTCGGCGAAGGAGACGTGGATGGGCGGGAGGTCCATGGAGGTGGGCATGATGTAGTTGGTCATCTGGTTGTTGCGCAGGTGACCGTCCTGGTAGAGGCACTTTTCGTAGAGGGCGTAGCCGATGCCCTGGGCGACGCCGCCCTCGACCTGACCCTTGGCGAGGACGGGATGGAGGACGCGGCCGACCTCCTGGAGCGCGTGGAAGTTTGTCACGGTTGCGCTGTAGGTGCGGGTGTCGACGGCGACCTCGGCGACGTAGACGGCCCAGGCGTAGGCGGGGTAGGCGTCGCCGGAGTAGGTGTCATCGTCCCAGAAGATGTCGCCTGGAGCCTTGTAGCGAGCGCTGACGCGGAGATCTCCGTGGTGGGCGAGGTAGGCCTGGGCGCCGCGGCGGAAGTCTTCGGGGGAGTAGTGAAGGGGAAGGTGACCGGAGTTGACGAGGGTGGTGCAGAGCTCCTGCGAGGCCTGCTCGACGAGCTTGCCGACGATCATGGCGGTGCGGCTGGCGACGGTGGGGCCGGAGTTGGGGACGTGGGCGGTATCGGGCTGGGCGATGAGGATGTCGTCGTAGGGGAGGTGGAGGGCCTGGGCGGCGACCTGGCAGAGGATGGTGTTGGTGCCCTGGCCGAACTCGGTCGAGGAGACGAAGAGTTGCGGGCGGCCTTCGGGCGTGAGCGCGAGGTCGACGACGGAGTTGAGGCGGCGCTCGCCGGAGCCGGTGAAGCCTGCGCCGTGAAAGAAGGTGGCGAAGCCCATGCCGCGCTTGATGGGGCCGGAGGGGTTTTCGCGGTTGAAGCGGGCCTGCTTTGCGTGGTAGTCGGACTCGTCGAGGGCGCGGGTGAGCAGGGCCTGCATGTCGACGGGGTCAGAGAGGAGCTGACCGGTGGCGGTTCGGTCGCCGGTCGAGAGGAAGTTGCGGCGGCGGAGCTCTTCGGGGGTGAGGCCGACGGTGCGGGCGATCTTGTCCATGTGGCGCTCAAGCGCGAAGAGGGACTGTGGGGCGCCGAAGCCGCGAAAGGCGCCGTGGGGCGGGATGTTGGTGGCCATGGCCTTTGCGCGGATCTGGAGATAGGGCCAGTGGTAAGGGCCGGGCGCGTGGATGGTGCCGCGGGAGAGGACGACGGGCGAGAGGGTGGCGTAGGCGCCGCCATCGATGGCGAAGTCGATCTCTCCGCCCAAGATCTTTCCGTCCTTTGAGACGGCCGTGCGATGGCGTGTTCGGGAGGGATGGCGCTTGGTGGTCGAGGCCATGTCTTCGGCGCGGTCATAGGTGAGCTTGACCGGGTGTCCTGACTTCATTGCGAGCAGGGCGGCGTGCGAGCCGATGACGGAGGGGAAGTCTTCCTTGCCGCCGAAGGCTCCGCCGGTCTCGGTCTGGATGACGCGGCAGCGGTCGGCGGGGAGCTTGAAGACGAGCTCGAGCGCGTGGACGAGGTAGAAGGGGCACTGCATCGAGCCCTGGACGGTGACGGACTCGACGGAGCCGTCGGGTGCGCGGTGGCACTCGGCGATGACGCCGTTGTTTTCGATGTAGAGCTGTTCCTGGGCGCCCGTGGTGTATTCGCCTTCGACGATGAAGTCGGCCTCGGCCCAGACCGATGGCGGAACGGGCTGGCGATCCTTCTGCATGAGGTAGTGCTTGAAGGTGTTGGGGGAGGTCCCGTGCTCGTTGTTCCAGATGATGCGGCTCGTGTCGTTCTGCTCGGCGGCGAGCTCGGAGTCTTCGATGGTGAAGACGCCGGGGAGCTCGTCATAGTCGATGTGGACGGCGGCGAGGGCGCGGAGGAGGGCGGGTTTTTCGGGGTGCGCGAGGAGGAGGATCGGCTCTTCGGCGTGGTTGACGAGGGTATCGGCGAGGCAGGGGTGATCTTTGCCGAGGTGGACTACGGTGTTTTCGCCGGGGATGTCGTGGGCGGTGACGATGGCGTAGGCGGTCCAGTCGACGGCGGGATCGAAGGTGATGGAGCGGATGCGGCCGCGGGCGACGGAGCTGCGGACGGTGGCGCCGTGCCACATGCCGGGCAGGGTGAGGTCGTCGACGTAGAGGGCGGCTCCGCGGACCTTGGCGGCTCCTTCTTTGCGGAGGGGAGAGGTGCCGATGACGGGTTGGGGGTCCGTGTGCATCAGATGGAGGGCGGCCTCGCTCGCGGGAACGTATGAGTGTAGGGTTGGACGTCTTGAGTTTGGACAAGGATAGAACGAAAGCGCTGGGACGTCATGCCCTTAAGCGCAGCGGGAAGAGGAGACGATACACATGTATTCGAGGCGGGAGTTTACGCGGCTGGGCGCGATGGGGATGGCGGCAGGCATGCTTCCGCGGATGGAGGCGCAGGGGAGCGGAGGAAAGACTGGCTACTGCATCATCGGTCTGGGTGAGATTGCCAATCACTTCATGGGTGGGATCCAGCAGAGCCAGCACTGCAAGGTGACGGGTTTCGTCAGTGGGCATCGCGAGAAGGCGGAGCAGATGGCCGCGAAGTACGGCGTGCCGAAGGAGTCGATCTACAGCTACGAGGATATGGATCGCATGCGCGACAACAAGGCGATCGACGCCGTCTACGTGGCGCTGCCGAACAGCATGCACGCGGAGTACACGATCCGGTCGGCGAAGGCGGGCAAGCACGTGCTGTGCGAGAAGCCGATGTCGACGACGGTAGCCGAGGCCGAACAGATGATTGCGGCGTGCAGGACGAACAATGTGAAGCTGATGATTGCGTATCGGCTTCATTACGAGCCGCTGAATCTCCAGGCGATCCAGATGATTCGATCGGGAGCGATCGGCGAGGTGCAGTCGATCGAGAGCGCGTTTGGCTTCAATGCGCAGCCGGGAGTGTGGCGACTGAACAAGAAGCTGGCGGGCGGTGGATCGTTGTTCGACGTTGGGATCTACTGCCTGAATGCGACGCGGTACCTGACGGGAGAGGAGCCGGCGGAGTTCCGTGCGTTTGCGTCGACGCGCGATCACGATGGGCGGTTCGAGACGATGGAGGAGAACGTGTCGTGGGTGACGAGGTTTCCGTCGGGCATCCTGGCGAGCTGCAGCACGACGTATGGCGCGGCGATGCCGGGGTTCTTCCGGGTGAACGGATCGAAGGGATGGCTGGGGATGGACCCGGCGTTTAACTACGAGGGGCTGCGGCTGCTGGGGAGCACGGCGGACAGGCAGCCGATCGACAAGACGAATCCAGAGAAGGATCCGACGCAGTTTCAACGGGAGGCCGATTACCTGGCGGAGTGTATCCGCGAGAACAAGACGCCGCGGTCGTCAGGCGAGGAGGGGCTGAAGGATATGCAGCACATTGTTGCGATCTACAGGGCTGCGGGGGTCACGCTGTAAAGTTGGGGCCCGGCGGCGAAGGGTGTCTCGTCGCCGGGACTTTGAGGGTTGTTATTTCTTGCTGCCCTTGGCTGGGGGTTTGGGAGACTTCTTCTTGCCTTTGCCCTTGGTGGGCTTGCTGGGCGTCGCGGAGGGCGAGAGCAGGGGGATGAGCCTGGTGGCGACCGGGGATCCGAGGCCGGTGCAGGCGTCCCAACCGGGGCCCGCGGAGAACGAGCCATTGTTGCCCTCGGTGATGTCGCGGAAGCCAGCCTTGCTGCCTGCGGCGTAGATCCTCGGGTTGATGAAGCCGGCGCTCTTCTTGTTCTGCTGATTGGCGACGGCGATGAGACCGGCCCAGAGTGGAGCGACGGCGCTGGTGCCGCCGACGACGATGGTTTGTCCATCGACGCGAACGGTGTATCCAGTGTTGGGGTCGGCGTCGCCGCTGACGTCAGGGACGCCGCGACCGCCGGTGGATCCTGAGGGAGCGGGGACCTTGGCGGTGGCCTGCCATGTGGGTTTTGCGAAGACGTTGCTGACACCGCCGCCGGTTGCGCCTTCGTTGCTGGATTGCTCGTTCCAGACGACCTCGGACGAGATGGCGGTGCCGTTGGCGACCAGCTTGGTGCCGCCGCAGGCGAGCACGTGCGGGCTGGATGCAGGGAAGTCGACGTTGTTGCCGGTGGCGCCGTCGGTCGAGCCGTTGTCGCCGGAGGCAACCGTGATGGTGACACCAAGGGCTGCAGCGGTTTGGCAGGCGTCGTCGAGCGCGGTGATGGACTGCTGGGTCCAGCCGGACTCGGGTGCGCCCCAACTGATGGAGATGACGCTCGGCTTGTTTTTGGTGTCGTGGACGGCGGTGGAGATGGCGTCGATGAAACCCTGGTCGGTGTTGGGGGCGAAGTAGACGGCGATGTTGGCGCCGGGGGCGACGGCGGCGGCGACCTCGATGTCGAGCATGACCTCGCCGTCGGCGCTGTTGGCGTCGCTGGGCGCGTTTTTGCCCTTGTCGACGGAGACGGCGGTGACCTTGGGCGCTTTTTGGCCGAGGGACTTGAAATAGGCGGTGATGTCGGCGGTACGGTAACCGCCGCCGAGCTCGATGAGGCCGATGGTCTGCCCGGCGGCGCTGGCGTTGGGCGGGAACTGGTAGAGCTGGGCGACCTGCACGGGCGTGAAGCTGCCGCTTGTGGCGTGCGAGAGGGTGATGGAGGAGGCGTTCGCCTGGCCTGACTCGGAGCGGCGCAGGACGCGGAAGTGCGGCTTGGCCTGAGGGCGGTTGTCGAGGCCGAGCACGGCTTCAACGAGTCCCTGGAGCTCGGCGGGGAGCTGGATGGCACCTTCGCGGACGCGGTAGGTTGCGCCATCGTGCGTTTGCTGCTCGAGACGAACGCCGAAGGCGCTCTGCATGGCCGCGACTGTGCCGGTGAGGTGGACGCCGCGGCGGCCCGGGGCGGGCGGGTCGGCGGCGAGGCCGAACTGCTTTGCAAAGGCACGCACGGCTTTGACGGCCGCGGGGTCTGCGCCATGCTGGCGGATGAACTCGGGACGACTGAGACGAGCGGTGCCAAAGAGCGCGGGATTGATGCGGTTCTTGCGACGGACGATCACGGTGACGGTGATGGTGCCGGATGCGGTCTTGCCGTTTGCGGTCTTGCCGAAGGGCGGGCGCTCGCTTCCCGGAAGGGTGAAGCGCTCGGGAGCTTCTGGGGCAGGCTTGGCTGGGGATTGAGCTGCGGGCTTGGACGCCGACCTGGCTCTGGGCGTCGTTGGGAGCTTGGGTTTGGACTTCGATGGAGCCACTGGGGAGGACCTCCGGTTGGAGTGCTGGGATCGCTTGAAGGCGACGGAGCCAGCGTTTGGAATTGACTGTAACTCACTTTGGCAGAGAGGGTGAGAGCGGTTGACGCAGCCTGTGGAAGTGCAGCGATCGAGGGATGCTCTGAGGCTAACGGCCCTGCGCGGCGAGCTTTCTCGAGATCAGGTCGACGAGGTGGCCGACCGCCTGGAGGGACTCGAGCTCGGCGGTCTGGAACTTGATGCTGAAGGCGGACTCGACGGCAACGATGAGGTTGATGTGGTTGAAGGAGTCCCACTCGGGGACGTCCCCGGCGCTGAGCGTGGGGGTGAGTACGAGGGCATCGTCGTCGAAGAGGTCGTGAAAGATGGGGGTGAGCCTGGCGTATATCTGCTCGGACTGCATCAGGGGGAGAGCTTCCTTGGGTGCTGCTGGACTGCGGCGATTATAGCTTTGCGGAGAGAGGTGCCCGGCTCGGCCGAAGGTGAGGCGTGTCCGAGCCGATCAGAAGTGGCGGAGGGTCTCCGCAGGGACAGCCGAGGACCGCGTGCCTTCAGCTGCTCCGGGGTCAAAGGTGGGCAGGAGGTCGGCGTTGCGTTCGAGGGAGCGGCTGACGATGTCGCGGGAGCCCAGGCCTACGGCGAGGGCGAGGGTGAGGACGATGCCGCCGAAGAGGATGCCGAAGGCGAGCTCGACGATGGCGCCGCCGATCTGGAGGTGATCGAGCACCATGGCGGCGGTGAGGACAAGGACGAGCCATTTGACGCCGAGCGAGAGGAAGCGGGCGTACTGAAGTTTGGCGTTGACGGCGCCGATAAGGACGGAGCGAGCGAGAAAGCGGGCGATCAGGTTGCCGGCGAGGAGGAGGATAACGGCGCCGACCGAGTGAGTGACGTAGGGGAGGAGGAAGATCGAGACCTGTGCGCTGTTGGAGTAGGAGGCGTCGAGGGCGGAGATGCCGATGACGAAGCCGAGGACGACGCAGCCCCAGAAGACGAAGCGGGTGACCAGAAGCGGTGGGGCTGTTGGAGGGGGAGAAGTCGGAGACGCCGGCGGCGGTGTTGCGGCTGAGGCGCTCGTCAAAGCGGATGCTGGTGAGCACCTTGCGCATGGCGATGGAGAGGAGGGCGCCGATCGCGGCGAGGAGGATGACGGCGATAAGGAGGGCGAGAATGCCGGGAAGGAAGCTGGCGAGCTTGACCAGAGCGCGATGCATCGAGAGGCTGAGCGCGCCTTCCACCTGCTGCCAGAGTGACGGGGTGACGTCCGGATACACAGGGGCGACGGGGATGGTGGGCAAAGGATTGACCTGCAGCATGCTGTTTCTCCTTGCGGATGTGTGCGGGCGCCGCAGTGGATCGCGAGCGCCAGAGTTCCCCCGGGCCTAGGGGTTGAAGCGATCCGGCCATCTCCAGCGGGAGACAAGGTAAGGCTTCTCCGCTTCAAAGGCTGCGGCAGTCTCCTGGACGTGACGCTCAGATGGAGTGCCCGCGTGAACGAGGTTGAGGTGCGAGGCTACCCAGGCGAGATAGAGCGGTGTGAGCGCGCCGAGCAGATGTCCGCGGTTGAGCGTGCGCAGGCGAAAGGCGAGGATGAAGTCGTAGACAGTGCGTGCCCAGAGTGCGTCGGGCATGCGAAAGGTTTCCGAGGGCATGAGCGAGAGCTTTTTGAGGCCGAGCAGGGACTGCGGCGGGAGGACGAGCGACCAGATCTCGCGGAGGTTGGTGTAGGCGAGGCGGAAGGACTCGAGCATGGGATGGAGATCGGGGGCTGTCTCGTCGACGACGGATGCATCGATCAGGCTGTCGGGCTGGGTGGTGCGGGATCTTTGCCAGAAGGCGGCCTTGGCCTCGACGTCGCCGAAGAGGGATCCGGCGATGAGGGCGAGGATGGAGTTGAGATCTGCGACGGCTGGCTGCGGGATGGTGCGGTGAGCGACATCGACCTGGGTGATGCTGAATCCGGCGACGGCGGCCTCGGCGACGGGCCAGATGATGGCGTCGTTCTGACCGATGGAGGTGTAGCGCTGGGCGGCGGTGGCGAGCCGCTCGGCGAGGCGGGTGGAGAGGGCGAGGTCGACGGCCAAGGGGAAGCGCGGGCGCGCACCGTAGAGGGCACGGGAGACGGGGTAGAGCATCGCGGAGTTGACGAGGCCTTCGCGCGCGCGGAGGTCGTAGCGGGGCACTACGAGGTCTGTCTTGGACGAGGGCAGCCTCCGCGAGGGCGCGGATGGATTGCGGCTGAACGCTTTGCGATTCCGAGCCGAGGATGAGGCAGCTTTCGGTGCCGTGGCGATGGACGAGCTCGTAGAGGTTGAGGAAGTCGGCGGCCGACAGGATCCACGGGTTGGCGGAGGAGACCTGGGGCGTGTAGGGGAGGATGGTCAGATTTCCGTGCTCGCGGGTGTCGGTGTTGGCGGCATCCGGAACGACGACCTTGACGGCCGTGCCGGGAAGGGCGGCGGCGATGTTGCCCAGCGTCGCTTCGAGCGCGTCGGGTGGGAGCAGGGTCAGGCTGATCAGAAGGCGGCCCTGGGGTGCGGCAGCCGCGGCCGGTGTGCCCGCTCCATGTTCCTGTTCGGTGGTGTATTCGGATCCGGCCATGTTTGCTCTCAAGACTAAAGCCTGCCGGCTTCCCGCTAACGAAGGATAGCGAGAATTCCGGCAAGCGGGATGCGGA
Source organism: uncultured Acidobacteriaceae bacterium (assembly GCA_963850375.1). Lineage (GTDB taxonomy): Bacteria > Acidobacteriota > Terriglobia > Terriglobales > Acidobacteriaceae > Edaphobacter. Next base: position 1,522,193 of record CAWKKV010000002.1, read on the forward strand.
CCCAGTCGGGCCGATTGTTCAGCTCATATTGAAGCTCGTAGAGCGCTTTTTCAAGCAGGCATGCGTCGAGCAGGACCTGCGCCTGTGCGGGTGGTGGCAGGAGTTCGGTGTTGACGGCGACGGTTTGGCGGTATCCGGCGAGGAACTCGGAGGAGACGGCATTTTGCCAGAGCTGCGCCCAGGGCTCGACGTTGCGGATCTCCGGCCGGCGCTGGGAGAAGCGGTCGAGGCCGGAGAAGGCCGCGTAGTTGAAGGAGCGGAGCATGCCGGCGACGTCGCGGAGGGGAGACTGTTTTTCGCGGCGCTCGTCGAGCGAACGGGCGGGCTCGCCTTCGAAGTCGAGGATGACGAAGTCGTCTTTGGCGCGGAGGACCTGGCCGAGATGGTAGTCGCCGTGGATGCGGATGCGCTGGCCGAACTGCGTGGAGTCGGTACCGTCCGCGATGCTGTGCGCGAGCGAGGAGATCGAGACGGCGGCTGAGGAGGCGGGCGGCGTCGTCGACGACGCTGCTGCCGGAGGCGTCGGACTCGGGAAGGCTGGTCATGCCGCGCTTGAGAGCGTCGAGTGCGCTTGCGATCTGGGACGAGACGCGGTGGGCGTCGGAGCGGAGGTCGTCGGCCGTGAAGGGCTCGGCGCTGAAGGCGGGGTTGTCGGTGGGGGTGGCGAGGGCGAGGTGCATCTCGGCGGTGCGGCGGCCGAGGAGGGTGGCGGCGTCGAGATAGAGCCCGGCGTGTTCGCGTGCCGTCTCCGGGGCGCGGGAGTTCGTCGAGGAAGCTGCCTGGGTGGCCGAGGTCTGTGGGCAGCGGGCAGTTAGCGACGGAGTCGTAGAAGCGGCCGAGCTCTTCGAGCGTCCACTCCCAGCCGTCGCCCTGATTGGCGACGAGGCCCTGCAGCATGCCGAGGGTGGTGGGCGCGCCGCCTGAGGCGACGGAGCGGATGTCTCCGAGGAACGGGGCGATGCGCGGGAAGTGGGCGACCTCGGTGAGGAAGCGGCCGATCTCGGTGTCGGGATTTTCGCCGGGCTGGAGACGGCGGAAGAGCTTCAGGATGAGGCGATTGTCGTAGAGGATGGTGGTGTTGGACTGCTCGGCGGAGCCGGTACGTGCGGGCAGGGGATCGGTGCCGCGTATGGCCTCGAAGGCGGAGGAGCGTGCGCCGACGATCTCGGAGTTCTGCGCTTCGACGGCGGTGTTGGAGTCGATCATGGTGAGCAGCGCCTGGCGGAGGTCCTCGCTGGCGGTGGCGTCGTGGAGGATCGCGGTGCGGCCACCGGTGCTGAGATTGGCGAGGATGGAGGCGGGGCGGAGGCGCGGATGGCTTCAGCCTGCTCGCCGGAGGAGATGGCGAGGGGAAGCTGATAGAGGTCCGACGGTGTCGTCGGCGTAGGTGAGCCGAGGAAGACGAGCGCGGCGTTGACGCCGGGGAGCTGGGCCCAGTCCGTCGATGTCGACCTCGCGGATGGTCTTGGATTTTGCGCCGAACCAGCGCTGCTGAGGAGGTACCTGGGCAGAAGCTGCTGGAGGAGCTCGAGGCCGGGGCCGGTGAGGAGATTGGAGAGATCGCCCTCGAGCGCGCCGCGGGCGAGGAGGTCAAGACCGGGGTCCTCGTTCTGGACGGCGGGAGCTTCGGGCTTGGGAGCGGCGGGCTGGAGCTCGAGCCAGAGGAACGAGTAGGGCGCGAGCGTGAGCGGGTAGGGCTGCTTGGTGATGTGGGGAAGGGGACGTAGCCGAGCATCTCGACGGGCTGCATGCCAGTCGAAGCGGCTGAGGTCGAGCGAGACGGGCTGGGCGAAGCGCGAGAGGTTGGCGACGCAGAGGACGGTCTCGTGGGTGCCGTCTTCGCGATCGAGGTTGCGGATGTAGGCGAGGATCTTGCGGTTGTCGGGATGGAGGAACTCGAGGGTGCCGCGGCCGAAGACCTGGAAGAGCTTGCGCAGGGCGATCATGTTGCGCGTCCAGTGCAGGAGCGACGATTGATCGGACTGCTGGGCTTCGACGTTGATGGCCTGGTAGCCCCAGATGGGGTCCATGATGACGGGGAAGTAGAGCTTGGCGGGCACGGCTTTGGAGAAGCCGGCGTTGCGGTCGGAGTTCCACTGCATGGGCGTGCGGACGCCGTTGCGGTCGCCGAGGTAGATGTTGTCGCCCATGCCGATCTCGTCGCCGTAGTACATGATCGGGCGTGCCCGGGAAGGAGAGCAGGAGGGAGTTGAGCAGCTCGATGCGGCGGCGGTTGTTGTCGACCAGCGGAGCGAGGCGGCGGCGGATGCCGACGTTGATGCGCATGCGGGGGTCGGCCGCGTAGGCGAGGTTCATGTAGTCGCGCTCGTCGTCGGTGACCATCTCGAGGGTGAGCTCGTCGTGATTGCGGAGGAAGAGGCCCCACTGGCAGCTGTCCGGGATATCCGGCGTCTGCGCCATGATGTCGGTGATGGGCAGGCGGTCTTCCTGCCGGAGCGCCATGTAGATGCGCGGCATCAGCGGGAAGTGGAAGGCCATGTGGCACTCGTCGCCGTCGCCGAAGTAGGGCCGGACGTCGGCGGGCCACATGTTGGCTTCGGCGAGGATGAGGCGGTTGCTCGTACTCGGCGTCGATGACGGCGCGGATCTCCTTGATCTTGACGTGGGTTTCGGGGACGTTTTCGCAGCTGGTGCCGTCGCGCTCGACGAGGTAGGGGATGGCGTCCAGGCGCAGGGCGTCGACGCCCATGTCCAGCCAGAAGCGCATGGCCTTGAGGACTTCATCCATGACGCGGGGGTTGTCGAAGTTGAGGTCGGGCTGGTGCGAGAAGAAGCGATGCCAGTAGAAGGCCTTGGCCAGTTCGTCCCAGGTCCAGTTGGACTTTTCGGTGTCGGTGAAGATGATGCGGACGCCTTCGTAGAGCTTGTCGGTGTCGGACCAGACGTACATGTCGCGCTCGGGTGAGCCGGGGGGCGCGAGGCGGGCGGCCTGGAACCAGGGGTGCTGGTCGGAGGTGTGGTTGATGACGAGCTCGATCATGACCTGCATGCCGCGTGAGTGGGCGGCGTCGAGGAACTGCTTGAAGTCGTCGATGGTGCCGTAGCTCGGGTTGACGTCGGTGTAGTTCGGCGATGTCGTAGCCGTCGTCGCGCAGGGGCGAGGGGAAGAAGGGAAGGAGCCAGAGGCAGGTGACGCCGAGGTCCTGGAGGTAGTCGAGCCTGCGACATGAGACCGGCGAAGTCGCCGATGCCGTCGTTGTTGGAGTCGGCGAAGGCGCGCACGTGAATCTCGTAGATGATCGCGTCTTTGTACCAGAGAGGATCGGCGGCGCTGCCGGCCTTCTTCACGTGTCGCCCTTCTTGATGGGTTGGTCCCTACACCGGCTTGGATGCACGGCGATCTGAAAGCAATGCCTGAGAGGTGAGAACGAAAGGAGTTAGTCGAGGAGCTTCACCCGGAAGATGTGGGCCGGCATGGTTTCGGGGCGAAGGGCGACGTAGTTGCTGCGATCGTGCCACTGGTAGTGTGTGCCGGTCAGCAGGTCCTCGACGTCGAAGTTGCGACCGTAGGGGACGGCCGAGCTTGCCGAGATCGAGGTCGATCCAGCCGGCCTGCTCCTGTGTGGGGTCGAGATTGATGGCGACCAGGATGGTGTTGCTGTGGTCTGCGGTGTTTTTGCTGTAGCAGAGCAGGTGGGGGTTGTCGACGTTGTGGAAGTGGAGACGCTCGTTGCTCTGGAGGGCCGGGTTGTCGTGGCGGATCTGGTTGAGCCGGGTCATGAGCGGAGCGAGCGAGTGCGAGGCGGTTCGGTCCCAGTGGCGGATCTCGTACTTCTCGCTGTCGAGGTATTCCTCGCTGCCGGGCCTGGTCGGGAGTGTTTTCGCCGAGCTCGTAGGCGGGACCGTAGATGCCGTAGTTGGCGGCGAGTGTCGCGGCGAGGATGATGCGCTGCATGAACGCTGGGCGGCCGCCCTCCTGCAGGGAGGCGTGGAGGATGTCGGGGGTGTTGGGCCAGAAGTTGGGGCGGAAGAAGTCGCTGACCGGCGGCTGCGTGATCTCTTCGAGGTACTGCTGGAGCTCGGCCTTGGTGTTGCGCCAGGTGAAGTAGGTGTAGGACTGGGTGAAGCCGGCCTTGGCGAGGGAGTACATGACGTGCGGGCGGGTGAAGGCTTCGGCGAGGAAGATGGCGTCGGGGTGGTCCTTGTGGATGTCGGCGATGCACCACTCCCAGAAGGGCAGGGCCTTGGTGTGCGGGTTGTCGACGCGGAAGATCTCGACGCCGTGGTCGATCCAGAACTGGAAGACGGAGAGGAGCTCTTCCCAGAGGCCGCGCCAGTCGGCGGACTCGAAGTTGAGCGGGTAGATGTCCTGGTACTTCTTGGGCGGGTTTTCGGCGTACTGGATGGTGCCGTCGGGACGATGGAGGAACCAGTGCGGGATGTTCGGTGACCCAGGGATGATCGGGCGAGCACTGGAAGGCGATGTCCAGGGCGAGCTCCATGCCGTGTTCGCGCGAGGCGGCGGCGAGGTGCTCGAAATCGGCGAGGGTGCCGAGCTCCGGATGGATGGCCTTGTGGCCGCCTTCGGGGGCGCCGATGGCCCAGGGGCTGCCGTGATCGCCTTCGGCGGCGACGACGTTGTTGTTGGGGCCTTTGCGGAAGGCGTTGCCGATGGGGTGGATGGGCGGCAGGTAGAGGACGTCGAAGCCCATGGCGGCGATCTCGGGCAGCAGGGCTTCGACATCGCGCAAGGTGCCGTGGCGGCTGGGGTCGGGCGAGGTGGAGCGCGGAAAGAGCTCGTACCAGGCGGAGAAGCGGGCGCGTTCGCGGTCGACCCAGATGCTGAGGTCTTTGTCGTAGCGGGTGGCGAACTTCAGGTCAGGGTAGCGCGACGCGATCTCGCTGATCTCGTCGGCGATGGGGAACTCGTAGACCTCGGCGTCCTGGTCTGCGAGCCAGCGCAGGGAGATCGCGACCTGTTCGAGCTGCTTCGCGTCTTCGCCCTCGGCTCGGGATTGGCGGTCGTCGAGCAGGAGCGCTCCGGTCCGGAGGGCGAGGGGGATGTTTTGCGGTGAGAGGTTGGCGTCCGGGTGCTTGGGATCGGGCTGGGCGGCGATGCGCTTCTTGAGATCGGAGCGCCAGGTATCGAAGTGATCGACCCAGGCCTCGATGCTGAACTGCCACTCGCCAAGAGTGTCGACGGTGAAGCTCGCGGTCCAAAGGTCGTTTGTCAGCTCGATGAGCGGGGTTGAGCGCCAGCTCCGTTCGCCGGCGGGCCGATAGAGCAGGCGTCCGCCGACATGGTCATGGCCGTCGCCGAAGACGGCGGCGGTGACGACGACTTCGTCACCGATGACTCGTTTTGCGGGGTAGCGGCCGCAATCGATCTGCGGGGCAACCTCCTCGATGACGACGCGCTTGCGACCTTCTATGGGTTTCATTTACAGGCTCGGAGGTGTGGGTTCGTAGGCGTGTCGATGAGCGCTGATTCAGTCCGGCTCAGTCTCGCATCAGAGGTATAGCACGTAGCGCTGCTTTATACACACAGATGCAGCATCGGTACGGTGCGGTTGCTGAAATGTCACGCAAGCGTGCAAGCATAGAAGTCGGGAGAGATGGTGTGTCGAAGACTGTACGTGAACAGGAGCTGCCGCTCCATGCAGGACGTATTGAAGATTATGCGCTGATCGGCGACTGCGAGACGGCCGCACTGGTTTCGCTCGAGGGCTCGATCGACTGGCTTTGCTGGCCGTCTTTCTCGTCGGGGGCGTGCTTTGCGGCTCTGCTGGGGACGGCCGATCATGGTTTCTGGAAGATTGCGCCAGCGGGCAAGGCGCCCAAGGTGAAACGCCGATACCTGCCGCAGACGCTGGTGGTTGACACGACGTTTACGACCGAGACCGGCGAGGTGACGCGTGACTGACTTCATGCCGCCACGGGAGAAGCACTCGCATGTGGTCCGGATGGTGCGGGGGGTACGTGGACGGGTCGCGATGCGCATGGACCTTGCGATCCGTTTCGACTATGGCAGGACGATTCCCTGGGTCACGAAGATGGGCAAGGATCTCCGCGCGATCGCCGGGCCGGACATGGTGATCCTGCGGACGGATGCGCCGCTCAAGGGCGAAGGGATGAGGACGGTGAGCGAGTTTACCGTCCGGGCCGGGCAGACGGTGACCTTTTCGCTGACGAACAGCTCATCGATCGAAGATCTGCCGCAGATTCCTTTGCCCGAGAAGGCGCTTGAGGAGACGATTGACTTCTGGACCGAGTGGATGGGGCAGAGTACCTATCGGGGGCGCTACCAGACGATTGTGGACCGCTCGCTGATGACGCTGAAGGCGCTGACGTACCGGCCGTCGGGCGGCATTGTGGCGGCGCCGACGACGTCCTTGCCGGAGCAGATTGGCGGGGAGCGGAACTGGGACTACCGGTACTGCTGGCTGCGCGACACGGCGTTTACGCTGCTGGTGCTGATGCACGCGGGCTACCAGGAGGAGGCGATTGCGTGGCGGCGATGGCTGCTGCGGGCGATTGCGGGCGCACCGGACCAGGTGCAGACGATCTACGGGATCTGCGGGGAGCGGCAGTTGAACGAGTGGAACTCTGACTGGCTGCCGGGGTATGAGAGTTCGGCCCGGTGCGATTCGGGAATGCCGCCGTGGGGCAGTTTCAGCTGGACGTTTTCGGCGAGGTTGCGGCCGCACTGGCGCGTACGCCAGAGGCAGAGGACGACATCAAGGTGGATGCAAGCGCGGTGCAGGCCCAACTGATCGATCACCTGTGCAAGGTGTGGCAGGAGCCGGACGAAGGGATATGGGAGGCGCGAGGGGGGGCGAGGCAGTTCACGCACTCCAAGGTGATGGCGTGGGTTGCGCTTGACCGGGCGATCAAACATTACGAGCGATACGACGGGTCGCGGCGACATCAAGCGATGGAAGAAGAATCGCGAGATGATCCACGCGAGGTGTGCGAGAAGGGCTTTGACCCGGAGCTGAACAGCTTTGTGCAGTCCTACGGGTCGAAGGAGCTGGATGCCTCCTGCCTGCGCATTGTGCTGGTCGGCTTTCTTCCGCCCGAGGATCCGCGGATACGGGGGACGGTGGAGGCGATCGAGCGCAGGCTGATGAAGGACGGGTTTGTCCAGCGGTACGATCCGCACACATCGAAGGATGGTCTATCGGGCGGTGAGGGGGTGTTCCTGGCATGCAGCTTCTGGCTGGTCACGAACCTGCACCTGATCGGCCGGACGGAGGACGCGAGGGAGCTGTTTCGACCGGCTGGTGGCGCTGACGAACGATGTCGGCCTGCTTTCGGAGGAGTACGACACTGCTGCGGGGCGGATGCTGGGCAATTTTCCCCAGGCGCTATCGCATATTGCCCTGATTCACTCGGCGTTCACCCTGGCGGGCATGTGGCGGCCCGAGGCCGGGAGCGAACGCAAGGGCTCCCATCGGCATCAGAGTGTGTGAGGCGCGCTTGCGCCTTCAACTCACCACAACGCACTTTGAACTTCCTGACCGTGAGCCAAACCTGGCTGGTTTCTGAGGATGATGCGAAGAATTCCTACATCGACGTACCGGCTGCAGCTGCACAAGGGATTCACCTTTGATGACGCCGCAGCGATTGCGCAGTATCTGTATGACCTGGGCGTATCGCACGTGTACAGCTCGCCGTATCTGCAGGCCGCTCCGGGGAGCATGCATGGCTATGATGTGGTCGATCACCAGCGCGTGAACGAGGAGCTTGGGGGACGGGAGGCGCACGAGCGCTTTTCAAAGCGCCTGGGCGAGAATGGGCTCGGCCAGGTGCTGGACATCGTGCCGAACCACATGTCTCTGGGGCACGAGAACCGCTTCTGGTGGGACGTGCTTGAGAATGGGATGGCCAGCCGCTACGCCTCCTTTTTCGATATCGACTGGCAGCCGCAGGAGGAGCGTCTTCGCGACAAGGTGCTGGTGCCGATTCTTGCCGACCAGTACGGGCGCGTGCTCCAGGACGGCGGGATCAAGGTGACGCGGGACGCGGGCTCGTTTCACGTTGAGGCTGCCGGACAGATTTTGCCCGTGACACCGACGTCTTTGCCGGCGATTCTGAGCCGCGCGGTCGAGTACTCGAAGTCGGATACGCTGGGCTTCCTTTCGGCTGCGTTCGGCCGGCTGCCGGTTCCGGATGCTTCGGACCGGCGTGCGATTCTGGGCCGCGACCGCGACAAGGCTGTGCTTTGGAAGCTGCTGAAGCGGCTGTGCGCCGAGGAGCCACCGATCTGCGAGGCGATCGATCGCGCGATAGCAGAGACCAACGCGAATCTCGATGCGCTCGACGATCTACTGAATCAGCAGTACTACCGGCTGGCTTACTGGAAGACCGCGGACCAGCAGCTTGGCTACCGGCGCTTCTTCGACGTGAATACGTTGATCGGTCTGCGGATGGAGCGCGAGCATGTGTTTGAGGAGACGCACGCGCTCCTGATCGACTGGCTGAACCGGGGTGTGCTCGACGGCGTTCGCGTCGATCATCCTGATGGGCTTCGCGACCCGCTCGAATACTTCCACCGGCTGCGGAAGCACGTCCCAGATGGATGGATCATCGGCGAGAAGATCCTTGAACCGGGAGAGTACCTGCGCGAGAGCTGGCCGATCGACGGGACCAGCGGGTACGACTTTCTGAATGTCGCGGCGGGTGTTCTGATCGACCAGGCCGGTATGGCTGCACTGAACAAGATCTACGGCGACTTCACGGGCGAGCCGATCCACTTCCCGACCATTGCGCATGAGAAGAAGATCAACGTGATGGAGCAGGCGCTCGGCAGCGATGTGAACCGGCTGACAAGTCTTTTTGTGGAGATATGCGAGGGCAATCGGAATCAGCGTGACTTCACCCGAACGGAGATACGCCGGGCATTGCGCGAGACTGCCGCCTGCTTCGCCATATACCGGACCTATGTCGTTCCGGAGCGGGACGAGATCACCGACGAGGATCGTTCGTATATTGAGCGGGCTACGAGCTGCGCGAAGGATAACCGGGCGGACATCGATCCCTCGCTTTTCGACTTTATTCGCGATGTGCTGAGCTGCAGGTGCGTGGACGAAAGGAGAGCGGAGTTCGTTCTGCGCTTCCAGCAGTTCACGAGCCCCGTGATGGCGAAGGGTGTCGAAGACACCGCGTTCTATTGCTACAACCGCCTGATCGGGATGAACGAGGTGGGAGCGGATCCGGGCAAGGATGGCACGAGCCTCCCTGACTTCCACAGCTATAACAGGACGATGCAGGCGACACACCCAAGGACGATGACGACGCTGTCGACGCACGACACCAAGCGCTCCGACGACGTCCGCGCGCGGCTGGCTGTGCTGACGGAGATCCCGCGCGAGTTTCGGCAGGCGCTGCGCCGCTGGTCACGACTGAACGCGAAGCTCCGGACGGGTCAGTACCCTGATCGCAACACGGAGTACTTCTATTACCAGACGCTGATCGGTGCGTGGCCTATCACGCCTGACCGGCTCCACGCGTATATGCAGAAGGCGACGCGCGAGGCGAAGCAGCAGACGACGTGGATGGCGAACAACAAGGAGTTCGAGGACGCGCTGAACAGCTTTATTGACGCAACCCTTGCGAATGCGGAGTTCGTCACCGACCTCGAACAGATAGTCGCGAGGGTGCGCGATGCAGGCCGCATCAACTCCCTTGCGCAGACTCTGATGAAGCACACCGCGCCGGGAGTTCCGGATCTCTACCAGGGCTCCGAGCTTTGGGACCTCAGTCTGGTGGACCCGGACAACCGGCGTCCCGTGGACTATGAGCTTCGACGGTCGCTGCTCTCTGAGCTGCGATCCCTCGATGTCAAGGAGATCATGCGGCGTTCTGAAGAGGGTCTGCCGAAGTTGTGGACGATCCATCGCGCTTTGCTTCTTCGCAAAGAGCACCCGGAGTGGTTTGGAGCGGACGCCGCTTACGAACCGCTGGAGGTTACGGGGAAGCGGGCTGAGCATGCCATCGCATATGCACGCGGAGGCCGGGTCGTTACGGTTGTTCCAAGGCTGACCGTCACGCTCGATGGAAGCTGGCAGGATACCTCTGTGCAGCTTCCGGAGGGCACGTGGACGAACCGGATGACGGGCGAGCAGATGGCCGGCGGAGCAACGCGGGTTGAGGAGATCCTCAGGCAGTTTCCAGTCGCACTTCTGGTTAGAGAGTAGAGGCGAATGCACGAGATTACTGTTTGGGCACCGTACGTAAAAGGGATGTCGGTGCAGATCGATGATCGGATCTATCCGATGGAGCGCACGCAGCGTGGCTGGTGGCGCGCGGAGCTCGAGGTCAGCTGGGGAACCGACTACGGCTTTCTGATCGATGACGATCCTACGCCGTACCCGGACCCGCGCGGCTTGCGGCAGGCGAAGGGGGTTCACGGGCCGTCTCGCCTGTACGACCACAAGGCTTACGAGTGGAAGGATCAGTCCTGGCAGGGGCCTCCCTTTAGCGGCGCAGTTGTTTACGAGTTGCATGTGGGCACGTTTACAGAGGGGGGCACGTTTGACTCGGCGATCGAGCGCCTCGCGTTTCTTGCGGACCTGGGGATCACGCATGTGGAGTTGATGCCCATCGCCGAGTTTCCGGGCGAGTTCGGCTGGGGCTATGACGGTGTGGCGTTGTTTGCCGTGACGGAGAACTACGGCGGTCCTGATGGGCTGAAGCGGTTCGTGGATGCGTGTCACCAGCATGGTCTCGCGGTGATTCTCGACGTCGTGTATAACCACTTCGGTCCGGTGGGCAATTATGCCAACAAGTTCGGTCCGTACCTGACATCGAACCACCGCACGCCCTGGGGCGAGGCGGTGAACTTTGAGGAGGGCGGCAGCGACGAGGTCCGGCGGTTTTTCTGCGACAACGCCCTGATGTGGATGCGGGACTACCACATGGACGGGCTACGCCTGGATGCGGTGCACGAGTACATGGATCGTTCGGCGATCCACTTTATGGAGCAGCTCTCGAGCGAGGTGGAAGTGCTCTCGTCGACGCTGGATCGCAAGTTCATCCTGATCGCGGAGAGCGATCTGAACGACCCCCGGATCGTGACACCGCGCGAGGCTGGCGGCTTCGGGATGGACGCACAGTGGAGCGACGACTTCCACCACGCGCTGTTTACGATTTTGCACAAGGGCCAGGAGGGGATGGGGTACTACGACGACTTCGGGACGATGGAGGATCTTGCGAAGTCGCTGAAGGAGGTATTTGTGTATGACGGGATTTACTCGAGCTACCGTCATCGCAAACACGGCCGGCCGGTTCAACGGCTCTCGGCGCACCACTTTCTCGGCTTTATCCAGAATCACGACCAGGTTGGCAATCGCGCAACCGGCGATCGCCTTGAACACATTATCGGCATGCCTCGCGCGAAGGTTGCGGCCGCCATCGTCCTGCTTGCCCCGTTTATCCCGATGCTGTTCCAGGGGGAGGAGTATGCGGCCGATACGCCGTTCCAGTATTTCGCGCACCATGATGATCCCGAGATGGCCCGCGCGGTCTCGGAAGGCCGCAAGAGAGACTTCGCCGCATTTGGCTGGAATCCCGATGAGGTACCCGATCCGGAGAAGCGTGAGACGTTTGAGCGATCCAAGCTGAACTGGGATGAGGTGAGCCAAGGGAAGCACGCGGAGATGCTGCAATGGACGAAGGACCTGATCCACTTTCGCCGATGCTCGCCTTCGCTGAACGACGGTGAACTCTCGCACATCAAGGTGAAGTTCGATGAGGAGAAGCGCTGGCTGCTGATGACGCGCGGAGACGTTCGCCTGGTCTGCAATCTGGGTAAGGAGCTCCACCGATGCCCGAAGCCAGATGATCTCGTGCTGGTGATGAAGTCAGCGCGAAGACGTCAAGATGGACGGAGGCGACGTGCTCCTGCCGCCAGACAGCGTGGTGATCCTTTCGAGTGAACGTCGGTAGCTGTGTAGAATTTTCCTGTCCACCTCAGGTCAAGGGAGCTCTCATGCAGCAACGCCGCTCTGCCGCGCTTCGGCTGGTACTCTGCCTTTTCATTCTCTCCGGGTCATTTGCTGCGAAGCGTGCCGAGGCCGTGATGCAGGGGCGACCTTCGCTGAGCGAGCCGTCGATCTCGCCGGACGGTCGCGAGATTGCGTTTGTCTCTGGCGGCGACATCTGGACGGTGCCGTCGGAGGGCGGCGAAGCTCATCTGCTTGTATCGCACCCGGCTACGGAATCGCGGCCGATGTACTCGCCTGACGGAACGCGGCTCGCGTTTGTTTCGACGCGCACGGGCGGTGGAAACATCTATGTCCTGACGCTTGCGACGGGTGAGCTGGCGCGGCTGACCTACTCCGACCAGCTGGATCAGCTGGACGGCTGGTCGCGCGACGGCAAGTGGATTTACTTCACGTCGGCGGTGAATGATATTGGTGGCCTGGGCGACATCTTTCGCGTGGGCTCTTCGGGAGGAACGCCGCTTGAGGTGAGCCGCGAGCGGTACATGAACGAGTTCGAGTCGGCGCCGTCTCCTGACGGAGAGACGATCGCACTGGTTGCAAAGGGAATCAGCAACCGGCAGTGGTGGCGCAATGGCCACTCTCATATCGATGAGACGGAGGTTTGGTTGAAGCCAATCTCCGAGGCGGGCAAGTACCGTCGTTTGCTGCCCGCAGATGCGAAGCATGCCTGGCCGATGTGGTCGAGCGACGGCAAGACGCTCTTCTACATGAGCGATGCGAGCGGCGCGGAGAATCTATGGTCGATCTCTCCGAATGCTGATGGCGGGGCAGGGAGGGAGCTCACGCACTTCAAGGCGGGCCGGGTGTTGTGGCCGTCGATCGGCAACGACGGAAAGACGGTCGTGTTCGAGCGAGACTTTGGGATCTGGAAGGCGAGTACGGGTACGGGCAAGGCCGAGGAGGTCCGGATCCAGCTTCGTGGACTTCCAGCATCTCCTGGTGTGACGCATGTGAGCGAGACGAACTTCAGCCGACTGGCGCTTTCGCCGGACGGCACGAAGATTGCGCTGATCGCGCACGGCGAGGTGTTTGCGGCTTCCGCGAAGGATGGGGGAGAGGCGCAGCGTATCACCCGGACTGCGGCGGCGGAAGGTGATCCGGTCTGGTCGCCGGACTCGCTGAAGATTGCTTATACGTCCGAGCGCACGGGCGCGCGCAAGATCATCGAGTACGATTTCACGACCGCGAAGGAGACGGCCCTCACCACGGGAGGGGCGGAAGACTCGTCGCCGGAGTGGTCGCCCGATGGCAAGAGCCTTGCTTATATCAGCGGGACGAAAGAGCTCCGGGTGTTGACGCTGGGGGCGGGCAAGGCTGCACAGGCCGACAAGGTGGTTGTGACGGGAGCGCTTGAGCGTGACGCCGCGCTGGCCTGGTCGCCGGACTCGCAGTGGATCGCCTTTACGCTGGTGGATCCTCGCTCGTTCAACAACATCCACGTTGTTCCGGCAGCCGGTGGCGAGGCTCGGCCGATCACGTTTCTTGCGAACGGGGAGACGGGCTCAAAGATCGCCTGGTCCCCTGATGGACGTTACATACTGTTTGACACAGCGCAGCGCAGCGAGCAGGTGCAGATTGCGCGCGTCGATCTGCTGCCGCATGTGCCGAAGTATCGCGAGGATGAGTTTCGCGAGCTCTTCCGCCCGTCGAAGACGCCCGGACCGACGCCGTCTCCCACGACGCGGAAGCCGGAGACCTCTCCCACCGATCCCGCGAATGTAGATCACGCCCCGCCCGAGGCGCCGGCAGCCGAACCGCGTGATCTCGCGAAAGAGGCGGAGCCTCAGAAGCCAGCTCGGGAGAAGAAGAAGCCTGAGCCGGTGAAGATCGTGTTCGAGGGCATTCGCGGGCGACTGACGTTGCTGCCGCTGGGACTCAGTTCCGAGGAGCCCGAGATCAGTCCGGATGGCAAGGTGCTGCTCTTCCTGGCGCGTTCGGCGAATCAACAGAGCCTCTATACCTACTCGCTTGATGAGCTGGCGAAGGAGCCGCCGATTGCGCGACAGCTAACGTCTACGCCAGGCAATCGCTCCGATTTCGCCTTTACGCCGGATTCGAAGGAGGTCGTCTATCTCGAGAATGGGGTGGTTCACTCGATCGCGGTTGAAAGCCGTACGCCGAAGACGATCGCGACGACGGCTCCCATGGACATCGACTTCGACGCCGAGAAGAACGTGGTGTTTGAGGAAGCGTGGGGGATCCTGAACCGGAGGTTCTTCGATGCGAAGTTCAACGGGCACGACTGGCGATCGCTTCACGACGAGTGGGCGCCTTTTGTTGCAGGGCGCGCGAACGTCTGACGAGCTGCGCCGGGACATCAACCTGATGATCGGAGAGCTGAATGCCTCGCACTCCGGCATCAACCGGCCGCAGGCGCGTGGTTCCGCTCCGCCATCTCGCATCGGCAATCTCGGATTGCGTTTTGATCGTGAAGCCTATGAGGCGGGTCGAGGGCTGGTGGTGCGCGAGGTGATTGCGCTTGGACCGGCGGACATCGAAGGAACGATTCATCCGGGGGACACGCTTGTCAGCGTGAACGGGGAGGCGGTGGGGCGCAGCAATCTCGATGCACTTCTCCAGGATCAGGTCGGGCACCGGGTGGTGCTCGGGATGAGCCGGGAGGGCAAGAGCCGTGATGCGGTTGTGCTTCCGGTGTCGACGTCGACCGCGGTGGGACTGCTTTACCGGCAGTGGGTGAATGATCGTCGCGCTTACGTTGAGAAGATCAGCGGGGGCAAGCTCGGGTACGTCCACATCGCGGATATGAGCGACAACTCACTCCAGCAGCTGTATCTCGATCTGGATGCGCAGAACGAATCCCGCAAAGGGGTTGTGGTCGATGTGCGGAACAACAATGGCGGTTACGTGAACGGCTACGTGCTTGACGTGTTTACGCGGCGCAACTACCTGATGATGACGCCGCGGGACCTGTTTCCGATCCCGAGCCGCCAGAGCCTAGGTCAGCGCGCACTCGGCTTGCCGACGGTCCTGGTGACGAACGAGTCGTCGCTTTCGGATGCGGAGGACTTTACGGAGGGGTACCGCACGCTTGGCCTGGGGAAGGTGGTCGGGACACCAACGGCTGGCTGGATCATCTTTACCGGGGGCGCCCAGCTGATTGATGGATCCGCGTTGCGGACCCCCAGCACAAGGATTCAGGATCTTCGCGGCGAGACGATGGAGATGCACCCCCGGCCGGTGGACGTGGAGGTGGAGCGTCCGCTGGGTGAGACGCTTGCCGGAACGGATGCCCAGCTCGATCGAGCTGTGAAGGAACTGCTTTCGGCTCATTAGGATACGGGCTGGGGGAACGGGCTCCTGCGGAGGCGCATCTTATGTTGACGAGAAACTTTTGGACTTCGTCCTCGTCTTCCTTCCAGGGGCTCGTGCACACCGATCCAGCCCGGGCGTTCGTCCAGATGGTGGTGTGTTGCTTCAATAGCACCGATAAAGGCATCCATGTTGATTCTGAGTCATCCGTTGCGCCGCATCACAATTCTTCTCGCCTTCACCGTTTCGGCCGCGGGTCTGACGGCAACCTCCCTGTCCGGCACGCTTCTGGCACAGGCACCGACGCCTGCACGCGCGACACCTCAGCGAGGAACAGTGAAGGCGGTCGAGGGCGATCATCTGACGCTGACCACAGACAGCGGCCAGGAGCTTGTCGTGGCAGTCCCCGAGGCCGCGCGGATCCAGCGTCTCGCCCCTGGCAGCACGGATCTGAAGACTGCTGAAGCGGCGACACTGTCCGACATCGCGGTAGGTGATCGTGTGCTCACGACCGGCGCACCCGGAGAGACACCGTCCACCTTTACGGCGTCTCGCGTGATCCTGATGAAGTCGGGAGATATCGCGCAGAAGCACGAGGCCGAGCAGCAGGATTGGCAGCGACATGGCGCTGGCGGCATTGTTGACTCAGTTGATGGATCGGGCGTGATCACTGTTTCCTCCGGTGCGCGGAAGCTTGCGGTCACGACAACGGCGGCGACGAAGTTCCGCCGCTATGCGGATGGGTCGGTGAAGTTTGAGGATGCGAAACCGGGCACACTTTCCCAGATCCATGCGGGGGACCAGGTACTTGCGCGCGGGGCAAAGTCAGATGACGGCAGCTCCGTTCAGGCAGAGGAGGTCGTGAGCGGCTCCTTCAAAAATCTCTCCGGAACGGTTGTGTCGATTGACGCGACAAATAGCACGGTTTCGCTCAAGGATCTTGCGACGAAACGCAATGTGACGGTGCAGTTGACGGGAAATTCTGCGATCCACCGGCTTCCCCCCGAAGCTGCAGCGAGGCTGGCCGCACGGAGTGGCGCCGGCGGCGGAGCTGCCGGAGGAGCAGCAAGAACGGCTTCGAGCGGCGGACAGGCGCACACCGCATCGGGCTCTGCGCCCGGGGAGACGGCTGGGCCCGGTGCTCGGCCCGGCGGCACGGGGCACGGCGGCGGCGATCTGTCGCAGGTTGTCGCTCGGCTCCCGCAAGTTGCGGCGAGCGACCTCCACGCCGGTGACGCCGTCATGATCGTGGCGGAGCAGTCTTCGGGCCAGGCAGGCAGCCTGACGGCCATAACCCTGCTGGCTGGCGTGGAGCCGATACTGGCAAGCTCGTCGAGCGGTTCCTCTGCCATGACCCTTTCCCCGTGGAGCGTCGGAACCGGCTCCCCCGATGCGGGCGGAACGCAGTAGAAGTTTCAAGCCACACCACTCACCCTTGACCAGGAGTAGGAATGTCTTTTCGCTTCGATCTGAAGTTCTTGTTGCTGCTGATGCTTTGCGTTGCAGCACCGCTCAGAGGCTTTGCCCAGCAGGCCGGGGCCACTGTCCACGGAACCGTGGCCGATCCCGATGAGGCTGTGATTCCGGGAGCGACGGTCACCTTTACCCCGGCGAGCGGAAAGGCTTCCGTAGCGACGTCCCAGGCGGACGGAACCTACTCCATCCGTAGCCTGGCGCCGGGGACTTACGCGGTGACAGTCACGATGCGAGGGTTCGCCACGTTTGTGAAGCAGGGCGTCAGGCTTACTCCGGGTCAGAGTCTCCTGCTTGATGCAAAGATGGCGATCGAGGCTCAGTCACAGGAGGTGCAGGTCAATGCGCAGAGTGTTCAGCTCAGCACGGATCCTGACTCGAATGCGAGTGCAACGACGATCAAGGGCAAGGATCTCGACGCGCTCTCGGACGACCCCGATGAGCTTTCTTCGGAGCTGAGCGCGCTTGCCGGTCCGGCCGCGGGTCCCAACGGCGGCCAGATTTACGTCGATGGATTTACCGGCGGACAGCTTCCGCCGAAGTCGTCCATCCGTGAGATCCGTATCAATCAGAACCCTTTCTCGGCGCAGTATGACAAGCTGGGCTACGGCCGCGTGGAGGTGTTCACCAAGCCGGGCACGGACAAGTTTCATGGCAACATCAACGTGCAGGGCGGGGATAAGTCGTTCAACACTTCGAATCCCTTTCTGGGTGCTGCCAATACCCAGCCGGACTATCATCGGCTTTTCATTCTTGGAAGTGTGAGCGGGCCCATCAACCGGTTTTCGTCGTTTACGGTAGGCGGGTCACACCGTGAGATCCAGAACAACAGCATCGTGAACCCGAGCGGCTTTTATGCTGCATCGGCGACCTCGACGACACCGTGCGCCCCAGGGGATCTGACCTGTACTTATTATTCTTCCTACCCTGAGGCGAACCGCGCGGTATTCAATCCCCAGACCCGCAGTGACGTCAGCCCACGGGTCGACCTTGCGCTGGGTGAGAAGAACACCCTGACGATGCGCTACCAGTACTACGTCAACGGCAGCCAGAACAACGGAATCGGCAATACCAACCTGCCGACCGCGGGGTATAACTCCGACAGCAGCGAAAACACGATCCAGATCAGCGACACGCAGCTGGTGAATAGCAACATCGTGAACGAGACGCGGTTCGAGTACGAACGTGACAAGGGCACGCAGACACCGCTGAGCACAGATCCCACGATCTCCGTTCAGGGAATTTTTACTGCGGGCGGCTCGAGTTCCCAGACGTCGAGCTCTACCTCGACCCACATCGAGCTCCAGAATTACACCTCCATTCAACTGCCGAAGAACTTCATCCGTATGGGGGGGCGCCTGCGCACCACGGGTGAGAGTCTGACCTCTACCGCGCATAGCAATGGGACGTTCACGTACTCCTACCTCTTGGATCCGTGTACCGATTCGAACCCCGGCATCACGCGACCGTCGAATTGTGTCATCACTCCGGCCACCCGGCCGTGCGATGCCGCGAACACAAGTGCGGCGAACTACATTTCCTCGTACCAGTGCGGTTTAGCGAGCCAGTTTATCCAGGCGAAGATCAACCAGCCTACCGTGAGCACCCGGCTGACCGACGTGGGTCTGTATGCCGAGGATGACTGGAAGCCAAAGCCGAACCTGACGATCTCGTACGGCCTACGATTTGAAGCGCAGAACCAGATCAACAGCTCGCATGATGTCGCTCCTCGTTTCTCGTTTGCCTACGGCATCCCACGCAAAAACGGCCAAACTTCGACAGTGATTCGCGGTGGTTACGGTTTCTTCTATGACCGCTTTGCCCTTGCGGACGTCCTGACGACATTGCAGCAGAATGGAATCAACCAAGTCACCTCGACTTTCAAGAACCCCGGCCCGGACTGCAAGCCGAACTCAATCGTAAGTTGTGGCACAGCCAGCACGAACCAGGTGTCCACCTACACGTTGGGACAGAATCTCCGGAGCTCTTACACGATGCAATCGGCGATCGGCCTGGATCAGCAGGTCGGCCGATCTGCGTCGATGTCGGTGAATTACCTGAACGCCAGGGGTTTCCACCAGTACCTGAGCCGTGTCTACTTCGATCCGACTGCGTATAACTACCAGTTTCAGTCGGGCGGCGTGTTTCGCGAGAACCAGCTGCTGGTGAACGGCAACGTCCGCATGCGCACCGTGTCCATGTTCGGCTTCTACTCGTTGAACTTCGCGAACGCGAACACGTCTGGATCAGGCTTTTTCCCGACGACCCCGATCCGCATCGGAGTCACGACGTCGATCGATACGAAGGCTGACTATGGCCGCGCGACCTTTGCCCACACGAACTTCGGGATCATCGGGGGAAACTGGACGCTGCCGCACAATATCAGCTTTGGCCCGTTCCTTCTTGCGCAGTCCGGCACACCGTACAACGCGACGATCGGTACCGATCCAAACGGTGACACGATCTTCAACGAGCGGCCCTTCTTCGCCAACGGGAGCAGTGGAAGCTGCTTTCGCTCGTCGGACTTCAGCGCTGTGCAGACCGGATCGCTGACTGCTGTTCCTATCAACTACTGCACTGGCCCGGCAAACGTTTCCTTTAACGCCCGTCTGAGCAAGACGTTTGGGTTTGGCCCAAAGACGGAGGCCGCACTGGCCGCTGAGGCGCGGGCGTCGCAAGGGGGAGGTCCAGGCCGTGGAGGTCCGGGCGGCGGACGTGGCGGACCGGGTGGTGGTGGACGTGGGGGTCCCGGGGGTGGATTCGGGGGCGCCAGCACAGGGCACCGCTACAACCTTAACGTTGGCGTGCTCACGAACAATCTCTTCAACAATGTGAACTACGGCACGCCTACGAGCACGCTGACATCGCCGCGCTTCGGCCAGTTCACGACGCTGGCCGGCGGACCATTCAGCAATGGGGCCGCGGTTCGACAGGTGATCCTGCAGGCCAGCTTCAGTTTTTGACGCGGTGTTTGCCGGGGCAGGGCGCGTTTCGGCCACTGCCTGCCCCTGCTCATCTCGGTCCCGGGATTGCCGGCGGTGCTGCACCGACGACCACAGTCTTGGCGTTCATGAATTCGCGCATGCCCGCTGCGGACAGTTCCCGCCCATAGCCTGAGCGCTTGATTCCGCCAAATGGGAGTCGGGGATCGCTTGCCACCATTGCGTTCAGGAACACCGACCCGCATTCCAGTTCCGCTACGAGCCGATGCTGTTCCCCGGGTTCTCGGGTCCAAGCGGAGGCACCAAGACCGAAGGGAGTGTCGTTGGCAAGCTGGATCGCCTCGCGGAGGTCGCGGACCTGGAAGAGCATCGCTACCGGCCCAAACAGCTCTTCGCGGTAGACAGCGGAGGTGACCGGTACGCCCGTGAGCACGGTGGGCTGAAAGAAGTTCCCGACGGATCCCACTCGTTTGCCACCTGTCAGAATGCGGGCGCCGGCCTTTACGGCAGCTTGCACCTGTGCTTCCAAGTTTTCGAGGATCCGGGGCATCGCCAGCGGTCCGATCTGCGTTTCGGGAAACATCGGATCGCCCACGCGCAAGTTCTCCATTGCTTCCACGAAGCGAAGCTTGAACTCTCGGTAGACCTCCTCGGCGACGATGAAGCGCTTGGCTGCGATGCAGGACTGTCCGTTGTTGATGGTGCGCGCACGGACGGCCGTTGCGACGGCTGCATCGAGATCCGCTGAGCCCATGACGATGAACGGATCGCTTCCACCAAGCTCCAGGACGGACTTTTTGATCAGCCATCCGGCTTGCGCTCCGATGGCCCGACCCGCTGCCTCGCTGCCGGTCACGGTTACGGCTGCGACGCGTTCGTCGCCGAGGACCATCTCGACCTGCGGGGTTTCCAAGAGCAGGGACTGGAAGCTTCCTCTCGGAAAGCCGGCGCGCCGGGTCAACGACTCGATGGCCACGGCGCATTGCGGGACGTTGGGCGCGTGCTTCAGGAGACCGACGTTACCGGCCATCAGTGCCGGTGCAAGAAAGCGGAAGACCTGCCAGAAGGGGAAGTTCCATGGCATGACGGCCAGCACGATGCCGATGGGATCCCAGCGAACGTAGCTGCTGCTGGCCTCTGTAGGCACCGGCTCGGGAGCCAACATCCTTGCGGCGTTCTCGGCATAGAAGCGGCACACGGCCGCGCACTTAAGGATCTCCTGCCGCGCGGCGACGAGCGGCTTGCCCATCTCCTGGGTGATGGTGGTGGCGAGCTCCTCGGCCTCTTGCTCGAGCAGCGTTGCCAGTTTGCGCATCCACAATGCGCGGTGTTCGACGGGCACGAGACGATAGGACTGGAAGGCATCGGCGGCGAGCGCGATTCGCTGCCTTGTCTGCACTTCGGTGAGAGCCTCGAAGCGCCGCAGCAACTGTCCATTCGCCGGATTGACCGATTCTATCGCCATGCTTGGAGTGCGCTTCGTGCTGTGCTTATCGTGATGCTAACCGAGCCAAGGTCGTCGCCAGCACCCGAACGCCGGCAACGATGTCTTCCCGTTTCGCGAACTCATCGGGCCTATGGCTGACACCGGCACGACAGGGGATAAAGATCATCGCGATGGGCGCGAGCTGCGCCATAAAGGAGGAGTCATGGTAAGCCCGGCTTACCATGCGCCGTGAGCGTAGGCCCAACTCCGAGCAGCTCTGCTCGATCGCATGGACGATCTCTTGAGAGCTGTTGGCAGGCAGGTCCGCGTTGATGACTTCCTCGCGAATACGGACGCCGCGGCGGGAGGCTATCTCATCGTTGGACTTCCTTATGTTCACCATCACGTGTTCGCGGCGTGCGGCATCCGTGTCGCGGATATCGAGCTCGAGCAACACGCGGCTGGGAACGCTGTTTACTGCACCCGGAGAGACGCTGCATGTGCCGACGGTTGCGACGGTGTCAATTGCGCCTGTGCCGAGGGTGTGGCGTTCGATGCTCAAGATGACCTCGGCGGCCGCGCACAGGGCGTCGCGGCGGTCCGGCATGAGGAGCGCACCGGCGTGACCTCCCAGACCTTCGATGATGAAGCGATAGCTTGCGGGGGCGGCGATTGCGGTGACGACGCCGATTGGGATTCCGTCTCGCTCGAGCAGAGGTCCCTGTTCGATGTGCAGTTCGACCCAGCCCGCATACTGACCTTTGGGCACGGGTACGGACGACAGCTCGCCGTGGAAACCTGCCTTTTGCCTGACCTCCGCGAGCGCCTCCCCATCTTTATCGAGGAGCGTATCGGCCCTTATGGGGTCAAGGACACCGCTCATTAGTCGGCTGCCAAGGCAGCCGATGCCGAATCGCGTTGGTTCTTCGGCGGTAAAGATGATCAGCTCCACTGAGCGGCGGAGCTTGACGCCAGAGCTCTTCAACGCGCGTATCGCTTCGAGTCCGCCCAGCACACCGACGGTGCCATCGTACATACCGGCCTGCGGGATCGCATCGGTGTGCGAGCCGGTTGCGATGGCCGGCAGGTCGGGTTCGGTCCCGGCGAGACGAAGAAACATGTTGCCAACGGCGTCAACGCGCACTTCAAGGCTCTCTGTGGCGGCGAGTTCAGTGAGAAGTGCGCGCGCCTCCAGATCGCGCTCGCTGAAGACCACACGCGTGACGGCGGTTCCCTGATCCGAGGGTTGTGCGTCCGTGATCGTTGCGAGCTGTTGCAGATCTCGCATCAGGCGATCGCCATCGATCTGAATTTCGTCCACGGGTGCCTCCTTCCGACGCTTACAGCCTAGATGGGGTGCTGATTCCAATCCTTGTAGATGAGGTACTTGGCTGGGGTCTTGCCGATGGCTCCGAACCACTGTGGGCAGAACGCGCCCATCCAGATGAAGTCGCCAGCGGCCACCGGGTACCATGCATCGTCGAGCCGGTAGATGCCGCCGCCTTCGAGCATCAGCAGGCCATGTTCCATGACGTGGACTTCTACCATGCTCAGCGCCGCGCCAGGCTGATAGGTCATGGTGTTTACGGCGAAGTCGTATGCGGCACCGTCAGGCATAAGGCTGCGCACCTGGAGATCCGGATCTCCCATCAGCGCCGCCGACGCGTGGTCTTCCTCCCGACCTACCGCCGTCGATGGACCACGCTCGTTGACAGCCATGGATGCGGAACCGGGTCGCTCGATGACGACAGCGCGAGCTTCCCTATCAGCCGTGATCGAGTGTGTGACGCCAGGGGGGACGTAGGCGAAACCGCCCGCGGTGAGGTGGCGGTTGCCGTCGTGCCCTCGCAGTACAGCCTCGCCTTCGAGCAGGTAGACAAACCGCTGGAGACCGACGCTCGAGAGCACACCGCCGGCTTCAAATTCGACGGTGTACTGCGTGAATGCTGCTCCCGCCGCGGGACTGACATGAACGATGGCCGAGCCACGAGAGAGGCAGGGTAGCGGGATTCGCACAAAGGTATCTGGCGTTTGCAGGAGGTGATTGCGGCGACTGGCGCTTCGGGTATGTCCGAGATTATGCATGGTGTTCGACGGCCCTCATCTCTTGATCGCCCAATATCAAAAGGAACTGGTGCATTGTGTCCAAAGCCGCGACGACATCTTCTTCGCGGACGCTTTCATCAGGATGATGGCTGATCCCTCCCGGGGAGCGGAGGAAGAGCATTGCCGACGGCATGCGCGCGGCCAGGATCATTGCGTCGTGTCCGGCTCCGCTCGACAGGCACATTGGATCGTATCCAGCCCTGTTTGCGGCCAGCCGTAGCGTGTCTGCCATCTCGGAGGACATGGGGACCGCTGGCTGCTCCAACGTTCCCTGGACGGCGACAGTGACCCCACGGCTCCGGCCCGCTTGGACGGCCGACTCCGAGAGTTCTCTTACGGCTTCCGTGCGTACCGTGTCAGAGGCGTGCCGTAGATCAAGGGATGCGATCACTTCGCCAGCGATCACGTTGGCCACTCCGGGAGTTGTCTCGATCCGGCCGACCGTCCCTACGAGGCCCGAGGTCTCACGAGCCCGCGTTTCCACCTCCGCGATCCATTCTGCCGCGGCGGCGACGGGGTCTTGCCGCATCGTCATGGGCGTGGTGCCTGCATGATTGGCGCGACCGGTGAACCGCAGGAGGAGGCGGGTTTGACCCAGGATCGTATCTACGATCCCGAGGGAACGGTCAGCTGCCTCGAGCGTGGGACCCTGCTCGATGTGCACCTCGAGAAATCCGATGGACCCGTTGCTGGCCTGCGCGTGAGAGAGATGGTTCTGGTCGAGACCAAAGGCACCGAGCGCCTCCTCGACGGTCACGCCTTGCCTGTCTTTGAGACGGAGTGTTGTGTGGTCGAGGCTGCCGGCCAGAGCCATGCTTCCGAGGAAGGGTCGGCCGAACCGCACGCCTTCCTCTTCCGAGAAGCCAATCACCTCTATGGCAAATGGCAGGCGCTCCCCGCCTAACTGCTCCACGAGCGCGACTGCAAGCACCACACCCAGCACCCCATCGAAGGCGCCGGCGTCGGGCACCGTATCGAGGTGCGATCCAATCAGCAGGCGTCGACCATGCCTATCCGTTCCTGGGTACAAGCCACGAAGATTACCGGCGGCATCGAGATTGACCGACATGCCCGCCTGTTCCATCCAGCCCCTTACGAGTTCCTGGACCTCCCGTGCCGAATTGCACAGAAACGGCCGATAGGTCTGGCCGGGAATCTCGGAATATGCGGCGATCTCCCGACATCGTGAGATCGCCTGCGTGGCTGCTGCGTATGCCGTCGAAGTACTCATGTGCGTCGCCGTACGCGCGCCTCGATGTAACCGTGTGGTTCATCTGTCGGGACGAAGATTTCGTTTGGATTGTTCTGCTCGAAACGTGAGAGATCGACCAAAAGGCAGTGTTTGTTCGGCATAACGATCTCCATCTCACTGATGGACGCGCAGGTCTCGAGGGCTGCCTCTGCCATTGCATAGAGCGTCTGCTGAACGGAGAGGCTTTTGTGCCCAGCGAAGGTCTGCAGTAAGGTTTCGCGGATCGCCTGGCGCTCTTCTGCATACGCGACCTCGTCAGCGACATATCGCCAAGTCGCGCGCATGGCGGTTCCGAGCAGTCTGTCGTCCGTCTCTTTCAAGGTCGTCCACTGGTTTTTGATGAAGCCCGAGAAACCTGAACCGGAGGTTTTCAGCAGCACCATGTTGTCGAGGCCGGAGGTTACGCCAAAGCTTCCGTTCTGCTCCCGGCTCACACACGTCGTCTGCTCTTCTCCGCTCCCTCGCATGAAGTTGACTGGATCCGGCCTGCCTTGAATGGTGAGGCGCTTCCAAAGCGCGCTCCGTACGTTAACTTCAGCTGAAGCTACCTGTGGGTTGCCGTCCAGCAGCACATCGATGAGTTCCTTCGCGTACGCTTCCATGGTCGTCGCGGAGCTTGATCGAGCGACCGAGTAGACCATGTTCTTCATCGTGTCAGTCGCGAGGATGGAAGTATTGTCGCCACTCACGTGCGCTGCCGTGAAGTCACCCCTTAGCAGGATCTCGACCGTCCAGTCGTAGAGCTCATGCACACCGCCATGGCGAGAGACTTTCATCAGGCGCACGCGGGACTTGCCGTAGCGATTCTCAACGAGTTCGACCATCGGTCAGCTTCCCCTGTACGTGGTGTATCCGTTCGCTGTTATGAGTAGCGGTATGTGGTGGTGGCGGTTATCTGTGACCTCGAAGACGATTTCGACGAATGGGTAGAGGCATCGCACACCTCGCTGCGAGTAGAACTGGCCCGTCTCAAATCGCAGGCGATAGCTCGCCGGGCTCAGCTCCGTGCCGGCAGGCAGCAGGTCTTTGCAGCGTCCGTCCTGATCTGTGTGACCGCTCCAGAGCGCTATCCAGCGATCGTCCCGCCAGCTTGCCAGCGAGACGCTCATCCTGGCAGCGGGCTGTCCGGTTGAGGTTTCGAGAGCATGTGTCGACAGTCCCATAGCTACTCGACTCCCATCCAACGTCGCAGCCGCAGTCCGGTGATCAGGCTTTGCTGCGCCGCCGCTTCACGCATTTCGAGCTCGGCATCGTTGCCGAGTCGCCGATGAAGGATCCGGAGGATCTCGCCGGCCTCCTTGCCGCTCGCAGATACGATGAAGGTACGTCCGAACTTCGCCTCGTAGGCGCGGTTTCCCTCGGCGAGCTGATCGACATCATCCTGGGACGAGACAGCTGCGCTTTGCTCCCGGTCACTCCACGCGAGCGATCGCTCCGTGGCCAGGGCCTTTCGCTCGCCGATTCGGGGGTGGGTCTCAAACGCCTGGCGCCAGTCGCTCTCGTCCAGTTTCCACCAGATCTCCTCGCTGACTGTGAGCACCTCGATGGGTTCTCTCAGCGGGCGTCGGTTGGCGAGTCGCAACGCCCAGGCCTGAGAGCCGCAGCAGGGGAGCACCTCCCCGGCGGCCATCCCGGCGTCCATTCTGTTCCACCCCTCGAGCACTGCATTCATTGTTGGGCCGATCATATCCTGATCTCGCGCCCGCGAGGTGTATCGACGAAGCTTCCGTAGCGCCATACGGGCTTTCCCCGGAGGTAGGTCGCGTTTACCTCGCCGCGGAGATGTTTGCCCACATAGGGTGAGAGGGGGTGCCTGGTATGCAGATCTTCTGACCGCAGCACCTGCTCGGCGTCGGTGTCGAAGACCACGAAATTAGCCTCTCGTCCGGGAGCCAACGCGCCCGCAGACGTACCGATCCCTGCCAGAGCTGCAGGCCGCGTACTCATCCAGCGGACGAGGTCTTCGAGAGTGACGCCGCGCTGAAGGCTTTCGGTCCACATGACGCGCAGCGCCACGGACAGGCTTGCGATGCCACCCCATGCCAGATCAAAGCGGCCGACCTCTTGCCGCTTCATCTCCGGCGGGCACGGGGAGTGATCCGTTGCGACGAGATCGATTACTCCATCGCGAAGACCCTGCCAGAGCTGCTCTCGATTCTTCTGGCTGCGGATGGGCGGCGCGCACTTGAGGAGCGTCGCGCCGTCGGCGATCTCTTCGGCGGCAAACGTCAGGTAGTGGGGGCACGTTTCGACTGTGATGGGCAGCCCCTCCTCCTTTGCCGCCAGGAGCAGTGGCAAGGCTCGAGACGTTGAGAGATGCACGATATGCAGCCGAAACTGATACTGCCGACATAGCCGAAGCAGCAGCTCGATGGCTGTTATCTCGGCTTGGTCCGGTCGCGAGGCGAGATAGGTGGCGTACTGTTGCCAATTCGCGTTCCCGAGTTTCGCGAGCGCGGTCTCGATCGGCTCCTGCAGCTCTGCGTGTACCAGGAGCGGAAGCCCTGTTGCGGCTACCTCCGGGAGTGCGGCCTGGAGCTGCGCTTCGTCGACCATTGAGAGGCCCTCGCATCCGGGGTAGATCATGAAGCACTTGAACCCTGGTACGCCGGCCCGAGCCAGTGGTTGGAGGTGGGCGTGGTTCTCCGGAACGACTCCGCCCCACGCCATCCAGTCGACCCAGGCCTTGCCTCCGGCGGCTGCGCGCTTGGTCTCGAGTGCCGCGACGGTTGTTGTCTCGGGCAGGCAGTTCAGTGGCATGTCGACCAGGGTCGTGTATCCACCCGCGGCGGCGGCCCTGGTTCCCGTCCAGAACCCCTCCCACTCTGTTCGTCCTGGCTCGTTGAGGTGTACGTGGGTGTCTACGAGCCCGGGCAGGATGGCGGCAGCTCCACATTCCACGCGGACTGCGTCGGCCGGTATTTCCGCGGGGGAGCAGACGCCGAGCATGTGCTCTCCCTCGACGAGGAGCGCACCGGGGCGGCTGCCTTCCGGTGCTAGGATCTGGTTTGAAACGAATGCCTGTACCATAGCCTCAAACCCCAACTTATCGCTCTCAATTTCTCAAGTCTATGCAAGGATAGCGAACGCCTATGCCGACGACGCCTGTACCCACCGGCACTCAACGACAGTTCATGCAAAAGGCTATCGATCTCGCCACCGCGAATGTGGCGCAGTCGTGCGGAGGTCCATTTGGTGCCGTTATCGCTCGTGGAGAGCAGCTGATCGCGACCGGCGCGAACTGTGTCACGTCCACGAATGATCCGACAGCGCACGCCGAGGTTACGGCGATCCGCAACGCCTGTGCCGCCCTCGGGTCGTTTGAGCTTCGGGGGTGCCAGATCTATACGAGCTGTGAGCCCTGTCCCATGTGCCTCGCAGCGATATATTGGGCGCGGATGGACGCCATCTACTTCGGGAATAGTGCCGCCGATGCCGCCCGCGCCGGCTTTGACGACTCACTGATTTATAAGGAAGTCTCCCTTCCGCACGCGGCTCGCAGCATTCCCGTCGAGCCACTTCTCCCTGAGCAGGCCTGGTCGAGCTTTGAGGCCTGGATCAACAGCGGCTGCAAGATCGAGTACTGAGGTTTCGCTGCGCAACGATGACCCCATTCGATAACAAGCAAAGTAAACGCGTCGCCATCCTCGGCTTCGGTACGGTTGGCAGCTCTGTGGCCCGCGTTCTTGCTGCAAAGGCCTACCCGGGCGTGGAGCTCACGCATATCTACAACCGTGGGATCGCTCGAAAGCGCAGCTCCGATGCTGCCGCAGCTGTGCCTCCGTTTACTGTCTGGACCGAGAGCATCGACGATGTACTCGACTCCGAGGTCGACATCCTTATCGAGACTATCGGTGGTCTCGAGCCGATTGAGAGCTGGATCAGGCGGGCTCTCGTGTCCGGCAAGTCAGTCATCACGGCCAATAAGCAATTGATCGCTTACCGAGGTGTCGCGCTTGCGCATCTGGCTCGGAAGCACGGTGTCCATCTCCGGTTTAATGCGGCTGTCGCTGGCGGAGTGCCGGTGATCCCCGCTACGCTTCAGGGCCTGCAGGGCGACCGCATTACCCGGCTCTCCGGAATCGTGAACGGCACCTGCAACTTCATTTTGTCGCACATGGAACAAGGGGCCGAGTACGCTGACGTGCTTCGGCAGGCGCAGGCCGCTGGCTACGCGGAGGCTGATCCCTCCGCCGATGTTGACGGCCTAGATGCGCGCGCGAAGCTTTGTATTCTGGCTCGCATTGCGCTTCATGCCGAGCTCGACCCCGATCGGGTAGCCACACAGAGCATTGCGCCAGTCGCGGCGATCGACTTCCAGTACGCCAAGGAGCTCGGCTGCACCATTCGTCAGGTCTCTCGGGCTCAGCTCGATGGTGGGCGCGTTCATGCGCGTGTGGCTCCGATGCTGGTGCCGCTCACGTCACCAATCGCGTGGTCCCATGGGACACAAAACATGGTCGTCACCTCGGGTGAATTTGGCGGAGATGTCGTCCTGTCTGGTCATGGTGCGGGGGGCAATCCCACTGCTGTCGCCGTTGTCTCGGACCTCCTTGCGGTCGCGCAGAACTCCGCGTCGGTCAGCTTGCCCTCCGAGCCGATGGAGGTCACAGGCGAGTTCTTCGCTCCGCATTACCTGCGCTTCATCGTGGATGACAAGCCGGGCATTGTTTCTGCCATCGCCGGAGCTCTTGCCAAGGTTGGCGCGAATATTGACTCTATCCTCCAGCGGCCTGGCCATCCGAAGCATCGCCTTCCCTTTGTGGTCACTACGGAGCCCTGCCTGACTTCTACGATCTCTGTGGCTGTGTCCTCGATCGCCTCCATGGACTGCATGCTTGAGCGTCCCCTGGATCTCCAGATGCTGACGATTGAGGACAAGGCGGAAGACTAGCTTTCGGGGCGATGAGGCTCAGCTGTTGTGCAGGCCTTCAGGGTCCGTGCCGTTCTCCTTCAGACCTGGGCCTGATGGGTGGGCAGTGGTTTGCGCGTCAGTCTCCCTGCGACTTGTTGGGCTATGTCTTCGTCCTCTGATGTAGAGCATCAAAAGTAAAAGCCCAGCCTTCCGGAGAGTGTGTGCGTCGCCTCGCTTTACTTCTACGTGTCAGCCTTGCGGGCTTGTTTTGCGTTGGCCTTGCAGCGTCGGCCTCCTCGCAGCAGCCTCTTTCGCCGGTCATCGCTGTTCCCAGTCCGCCAAATTCGACGGCCGCACAGAAGAGGCACTACGTCGTCCTGGTCTCGCTGGACGGCTTTCGCTACGACTACCCGAAGAAGTATGGAGCACCACATCTGCTGGAGCTTGCCAGGAAGGGCGCGAGTGCGCCTGAGGGCATGTTGCCTGCCTACCCTTCGCTGACGTTTCCGAATCACTTTTCGATCGTCACGGGGCTTTACCCGGAGCATCACGGGCTTGTGGCGAACACCTTTTATGATCCGGCTCGGAACGAGACCTATTCCTACAAGGACGCTCGAACGAACTCCGACGGAAGCTGGTACTCCGGCACGCCGCTCTGGTCGCTGGCCGAAGAGCAGGGAATGCGCGCCGCCAGCTTTTTCTGGCCGGGTTCGGAGGCAGAGATCGCCGGCCACCGTCCAAGCTTCTATCTCCATTTTCAGGACAAGTTCCCTGACGCGCAACGCATCGATCAGGTGATTGCCTGGCTGCGTCTGCCACCTGCGGAGCGTCCGCATTTCATCACCCTTTACTACTCGAATGTGGATCACGCCGGCCACACCTACGGGCCGGATGCCCCTGAGACGCGGGACGCGGTTCATCATGTTGACGAGATGGTCGGAGTTCTGAAGCAGCGGCTCGACAAGCTTCACCTGCCGATCGATCTCGTTGTGATTGCGGATCACGGCATGATCGCCTATGAGGGCAAGTACGTCGATCTCGACAGGTCCGCTGACCTGACTGGTGTTCGCACGGACGGCATTCTCTTGTATCCGAAGTCCGAGGCGGAAGCGGCTCGCCTCTATGCTGAGTTCGGGCAGCATCTGTCGGAAAAGTTCAAGGTATATCGCCGGGCCGATGTGCCCGCCGCGCTTCACTACGACGAAAGCGAGCGCGAGGGCGATCCCGTCATCGTGCCTTCAGGCGCCTTATCCTTTCCGTGCTCGCATTGATCCCAAACATCCCGATCCCCGGCCTACCGAGGTCGGCGAGCATGGGTACGATCCGCGACAGATCCCCGAGATGAAGGCAATCTTTTTCGCTGCCGGTCCTGACATTCGTAAGGGAGTTCGCCTCCAGACGTTTGAGAACGTCGATGTGTACGACTTCATCGCTCATCTTCTGAAGCTTGCCCCCGCGGCTAACGACGGTCAGCTCCAACCTCTCGAGCCCGCTCTCAGAAAGAGACCATGAGGAGCAACTGAAGAGGGCAGGAAGCATTGCTCCCTGCCCTCTTCTGGTTTCGATTACGAAAGAACTCAGTACTTCGGCATGGTGTGATCGATTCGATCTGCCCATGCCGTAATGCCTCCGGCGAGGTTCTTCACGTTCGTGAACCCAGCCGCTTTCAGTTCCTTGGCAGCGGTCTGCGATCTGCCACCCGATTTGCAATGCACAATGATCTCCTCGTCCTTGCCGACCGGAATCTCATTGACCCGCGATCGGACCTGGCCTACGGGGATGAGCGGCGCCCCGAGATTCACGATGGCGTACTCGTGGGGCTCGCGCACGTCAAGGATGAACGGACGATCGCCCGCATCCTGCCTCTGCTTCAGTTCTTCGACAGAGAGTTGAGGGATGCCGTCGACGAGATTGGCGGTCGCGTCCACTTTCCCGTGCGAGCTGACCTCGAGCGGTCCCACCGAGGTTGGCTTCGTGATCCCGCAGAACTGGTCGTAATCGATCAGTTCCGTTACGGTCGGGTGCGTTCCGCAGACGGGGCAGTCCGGGTTCTTTCTGAGCTTCAGGGTCCGAAACGTCATCCCCAAGGCATCGACCAGCAGCAGTCTGCCTATCAGAGGCTCGCCTATACCGAGGATCAGCTTGATCGTCTCGGTCGCCTGAATTACACCGACCAGCCCCGGGAGGATTCCGAGCACGCCACCCTCGGCGCACGAGGGCACGAGGCCTGGCGGCGGTGGCTCCGGGTACAAGCAGCGATAGCACGGGCCTTCGGGAAGTCCGAAGACACTTGCCTGTCCCTCGAATCGAAAGATCGAGCCGTATGCGTTTGGCTTCCCGAGGAGCACGCAGGCATCGTTCACGAGGTAACGTGTCTGGAAGTTGTCCGTCCCGTCCGCGATCACGTCATAGTCTCTGAAGATCTCCATGGCGTTCGCACTGGTCAGCATGGTGTTGTGCTTGACGACCCTGGTGTTCTTGTTGAGGCCGTTGATCATGATCTCGGCCGAGTCCACCTTTAGCTTGCCCACGGTCGCCTGCGAATGAATGATCTGCCTTTGCAGGTTTGACTCATCCACGATATCGAAGTCGACGAGACCGATCGTTCCAACGCCGGCTGCAGCGAGGTAGAGCGCCAGCGGCGCTCCCAGACCTCCGGTGCCCACGCACAGCACCCTGGCAGCCTTGAGCTTCTGCTGACCTTCCATGCCGACCTCGGGAAGGATGAGGTGCCGGGAGTACCGTGAGATCTCCTCGTTGGTCAGCTTCGGCAGGGCCGAGGCCGTTCCGGTGTCATTGTCTGCAATCAAAGTTCCTGTTGCCATTTGGTCCAACTCTCTGCCCGGCGGCATTACCGCTGACGCTCTCAAGGGCCTTCCGCGCTATTTCCTGGTTTGCAGTTCAGATCTCAGAGGGCAGATGACAGACAACAACCACCTGCGATCGAGGGGATAATCGTCAACTCGTCGACCTCGGTCGTCGCAGTATCCTCCCGCTGGGGCAGATACCGGACGTCGTCGTCGTTCAGGTAGACGTTCACAAAGGACCGCAGCTTTCCATCTTCGGTGAACAGGTGTTTGCGAAGCTCCGGCGAATCGATGACCAGAGCATCAAGCGCCCCCTGCACGGAAGAGCTAGCGACCTCCACTGTCTCCTTGTGCCGCGTATATTGCCGCAACGGCGTCGGGATATGAATCTTCATGATCTTTCCCCTTCCATCTCCAGAACTCCAGCGATATCGCCATCAGCCCCTTGCACGCTGATCTCGATAGCCTCGTCCGCGAAACTTTTGTCGTCCTCTGTCGTTCCTTTCAACCGGAACGAGTTGGTCAGCGCAGCTTTGCCTCCCTCGATTGCTGTGATGACATACGAGCAACCCAGCCAGTGCGCTTCTGCGAAATCTGTTGCGGACCATTGCGCGGGATGATCCGGATGCGAGTGATAGAAGCCGATGATGTCCAAGCCTGACTCCCGCCCAATGCGCTGCGCCTGAATGAGCTCGACCGGCGAGATGTGGTATCGATTGTGCGCCGAATCAGTCCGCGTGTTGCCGGCGCGCAAGATCACCTGAACTTCGTTGCCGCCCGCATCGTCAGCCTTTCCCAGCAGGATTCCGCAGCACTCGTTCGGATACGTTTCTTCGCCATGTGCCCGCAGCGCTGCATAGTCGTTGTAGCTTAAGCGCAGCATCAACCCTCCATCCAGAAGCGTTCGCTCATATATTTTTCAGCTGAGTCGCACAGCACAGTGACGATGACTGCCTCGCGTCCTGCCCTGAGTTCCTGCTCGGCTACCTGGAGGGAGGCGGCGACCGCGGCGGCGGCACTCACACCGACCAGGATGCCTTCCTCGCGCGCCAGCCGCTTTGCCATTCTGTACGCCTGCTCCGTCTCCATTTCGATGTGCGCGTCAGCGAGCGTCGGGTCGTAGATCTTGGGGACGATGGCAGTGGCCATATGCTTCAGACCTTCGAGTCCATTGAATGGTGAATCCGGCTGCATCGACACGCACTGGATGCCTGGATTGAGTTCTTTGAGCCGTCGCGTTGTCCCGACAAAGGTCCCGCTTGTCCCCAGGCCGGCGACGAAGTGCGTCAGATTACCCTCCGTCTGCTCCCAGATCTCGTTCGCGGTCGTCCGGTAGTGTTCCTTCCAGTTCTGTTCGTTGGAGTACTGGTCCGCATAGAAGTATCGGTGCGGCTCTGCGGCGGCCAGCTCGCGTGCCTTGCGGATCGCGCCATCCGAGCCGTCGGCGGGGCTTGTCCATACGACCTCCGCCCCGTAGATGTCGACGTACTTCTTTCGTTCCGGGCTCACATTTGAGGGCATGCACAGAGTGACCGGAAAGCCCAGTGCCGCGCCGAGCATGGCGTAGGCGATGCCCGTGTTCCCGCTTGTGGCATCAAGCAGTGTCTTTGCCCCGGAGCCTTTCTGCCCGAAGTGCAACAGTCCCTGGCGCTCGGCTTCGAGCACGATAGCCGAAGCAGCGCGATCTTTGACGCTTCCACCTGGGTTTGCCCACTCCGCCTTGCCCAGGATCTGGATGCCCGGCATCTCCGCGGTAAGCGAGGAGAGACGCACCAGAGGCGTATGCCCGATCCGATCGAGCAGGCTCGTACCTAATATCTTTTCGGTCAGAATGACCACTCAGCACTCCAGCCACGCAACCCTTGTGTACCTCGATTGATACAGCCCAAGGGATGTGCGACAGTTAATTGAGTTTACCGAAGTAAAGTCTATGGCCAAAACGGTACAGCAGCCCCGCTTCAACGATGTTCTCTCCAAGCTCGGCTCACAAAGGTTCGATGTGGCTGCGGCCCAAGAGGGTGCAAAGCGCACACCCAATGCCTTTCAGGTCTCGAAGTATGGTTGCGCCGCTATCATCGGCGCCGCTGCTGACGGGGGTACGGATATCCTTGCCCGACCCGGATGGCTTTTGGGCGGAGAGATCTCGCGCATCCTTGACCGCGGGTACCAGAAGTTTCTGAAGAGCAGCAAGATCGAGATCCCGGCTACGGCTGAGCACCTCCGTGCGATCCACGACTTCTCGGAAGAGTTGAAGGAGGCGGTTGGAGCTCTTTCGCTCTATAACGAGAGCCTGGGCACAACCTCCGATGTTTATGTCTATGACCGGGTAAAAGGCCGCCCTTCGGACTAGCTCCTTGGCTCGCGTGCTGTTTGTGCTCGCCTGGACGAAGCGGGCGGGCGTCCCGGGATGGAGGCAGGGTTCGTCCCCTTGAGCCAGAAATCGTGAGTTCGATCCAGGGTGGAAAGGGTGACGTGTCATTTGGCACGTATGGTGGCGATCCGCGATAGACACGGCCCGGAGAGCCACGTCAGAGGTGGGGCATCTTCCGGGCAGTGAGCTTCGACTGAACCGGCGAGCAGCGAACAATAAGTAGTGGCGGTCCCGGTGTGACTTAGGTTACAGTCGGATTACCTTTTGAAAAATCAGTAAGAGTCGTCCCCTGGGCTATCTGTTCGGTATGCAGAAGCCGAAGGTGTCTTATCTCCTCCACATTGCGGCTGCGACGCTGTGTCGCGGACGTGTCACTTCTCGGAGATGCCTTTCAGGCCCTTTCGAGTCGCCACAAGCGATTGAGCAGAAGTTCTCGGACGGGAATGGGAAGGTCTCTCCCACTCTGATCCACAACCGGCGAAAGAATCTAGCGAGAAGGAAGAGGTGTCGTTTCGATGGCGATTTCCAGGCGGAACTTTCTGACGAGGGTTGGGCAGGCGGGCGGCTACAGTGCAGCGTTTCTGGCGATGCAGGGGATCGGGCTTCTCCCGGAGGTGAAGGCTTCGGCGGAGTCGCTGGAGGTGGCTCCGGGGACTGGCAAGGGTGTGAAGGTGGTGGTGCTGGGCGGCGGCATTGCGGGCCTAGTAGCGGCGTACGAGATGCGGTCGCTGGGGTATGAGTGCACGGTGCTCGAGGCGCGAGAGCGACCAGGCGGCCGCAACTGGACGGTGCGGCCTGGGGACAAGGTTTCGCTCGAGGGAGTGAGCGAGCAGACGTGCGGATGGGAGCAGGGGCACTATCAGAACTTTGGGCCAGCGCGGCTGCCCTCGGTTCACCAAAACATACTGGGCTATTGCAAGAAGCTCGGGGTGGAGCTGCAGGTAGAGGTGAATACAAGCCGGTCATCCTTTCTGCAGAACGATGCGGCGAACGGAGGCAAGCCGATTGTGCAGCGACAGGCCGTGAATGATACGCGCGGGCATGTGAGTGAGCTGCTGATGAAGTGCATGAGCCAGGGAAACCTGGACGCAGAGCTCAGCAAAGAGGATCGAGAACGCATGATGGACTTCCTCGCGTTCTATGGTCCGCTGGACGAGGCGGGTAAGTATGTGGGAAGCGACCGGGCGGGTTATGCGAATGAGGCCGGCGCGGGGGATGATGCGGGTGTGCTGAACAAGCCGATCGACATGCACACCCTGCTCGATGAGAACTTCTGGCAGGGGGTGATGTTTGAAGAGAACTTCGATATGCAGGCGACGATGTTCCAGCCGGTCGGCGGCATGGACCGGATTCCGTACGCATTTGCGAAGAGTCTCGGGAAGATGGTGAAGTATGGCGCGCCTGTGACGGAGATCCGAAAGACGGCCAAGGGAGTTCGCGTTGGCTATATGGAGAAGGGAAGGCCGGCCTCGATCGAGGCAGACTACTGCATCTGCGCGATGCCGCTGACAGTGCTGAAGAAGACCCCGAACGATTTCAGCGCGCCGTACAAGAAGGTGATTGAAGAGTCCAAGTACGCGGCCGCGTACAAGATTGCGTGGGAGAGCAGGCGTTTCTGGGAGCAGGACTACAACATCTATGGCGGCCTTGAGTTTGTGAGTACCGGGTGTAGTCCGATCTGGTTTCCGTCGGCTGGGATGTTCAGCGACAAGGGTGTTGTCGTGAGCGGGTACTCGCAGGAGGACGACATGCCGACGTTCTCGAATATGGATCTGGCAGGAAAGCATGAGGAGAGCCGGAGGTCGATCGAGCGGCTCCATCCCGGGCACGGCAAGGAGCTAGGGAAGCCCATGTACGTTTGCTGGGGCAAGGTGGAGTGGAACCAGGGCTCCTGGATACGGAGCTACGGGCCCGATCAGGAGCGCGGTCCGGCGCTGACGACAGCTCGGAGTACAGGGGGCAATCGGCGGTCGGCAGCATCACGGACGGAGACGAATGCCGGGTATGAGACGCTGATCCAGCCTGATGGGCCGATCTACTTCGCAGGCGATCATGTGAGTCACATTGTGGGCTGGCAGGAGGGCGCGGCGTTGAGCTCGATACGGGCCGTGAGGATGATCAGCGAGCAGGTGAAGGCGAAGCAGGCGTAATTTGTGACTTGTTTGCGAATGAATGGAGATTTTTCGATGCGGATGATGGCGAGGATTTCGATTGCGGCGGCGATGTTGGCCGTCAGCTACGCGGCAGAGGGACAGGTGGTAGTCAAGCATCTGCAGCCCAATGAGAAGAGTCCAATTGCGAACGGGGTTTGGGCGGGGGACACGCTGTATCTGAGCGGTCAACTGGCGAGCCCGGTGACTCCGGCGGATGCGGCAAAGGGAACGGCAGCCGTGTACGGTGACACCAAGACGCAGGCGATGAGTGCGTTGACGAAGATCCAGGCGCTGCTGAAGGAGCAGGGACTGGACATGAAGGATGTGGTGAAGATGACGGTGTTCCTGGCGGGTGATCCGGCGAATGGGGGCAAGCTGGATTTCGGGGGACTGCAGGCTTCCTACACGCAGTTCTTCGGGACGGCGGCGCAGCCGAACAAGCCGGCGCGGAGTGCTTTCCAGGTGGCGGCACTGGCGGCACCCTGGGCTCTGGTCGAGATTGAGGTGATCGCGGTGCGGAGCAAGTAGAAGTCGCATCGCTTTGGGTCGGGTTCGAGAAGGGGAGGGCGCTTCGGTGCTCTCCCCCTCTTTGTTGGTCGAGGGACTTGACCACTGACCGACTTCAATGGACGGCGTCATTGCTCCGGTTCA
The DNA here is from genome assembly GCA_963850375.1 of uncultured Acidobacteriaceae bacterium. GTDB lineage: Bacteria > Acidobacteriota > Terriglobia > Terriglobales > Acidobacteriaceae > Edaphobacter. The sequence continues at coordinate 1,559,468 of CAWKKV010000002.1, forward strand.
GGGACCATGCGATACGTGCTCATGATTCGAGAGATGAGGACGGCCAAGTAGAGAATACCGAGGATCGCCTCAATGAGAGAGAGGGAGCGGACCTCGCGCGAGAGTGCCGTCATGCCTGGGCTGCCGAGCTCTGTCATTGTGCCGAAGCTGAAGTAGATGAAGTCGAAACGATCCGGAAGAAGGTGGAAGTTGACAACGGGATCAAGGTAGAAGGCGTTCGGCTGGAAGCTGACGATCAGGGCGTAGGCGCTGGCGAAGCTGAAGCCGATGAGGAGGTAGACGCAGAGTGCTCCGAAGATGGTCTCCGCCGTTGGACGTGCGCGAGAGAAGACGCGACGGAAGATGATCGAGATCACGATGACGTCGAAGGCGAGACTGAGGATACGACTGAGCAGAACGACGTGGGCGCCCTCCCTGGAACTGACCATGAACCGTTCGAGCAGAGCGGGAACGGCGAGGCAGAGGACGAGGATGAAGAGGTGACGTCGGAAGGTGATGGCGTAGACCGTCAACAGAGTGACGACGCTTCCCAAAGTGCGAAAGGCGTAGTAGCCGAAGGCGCTACCTTCCGCGTAGGGGTAAAGAACGATCAGCAGGAGGAGAAAGAAGAAGAGCAGGGCGAACCGCTGCCTGAGCAGAAGGTGGACGCGGCTCGGACGGGCCGGCGAAGGTACCGACGGGAACGATTCGAGGTCAGGAGTCTGAGAGCTCATGCGAACGAGTAGATGATAGCGCCGTGTGCCGATCGGCGCGCCCGGCTTTCTTATCCAGCTTTCGGGGGAGAGTTGGGGAGCGGAGCCGGGTGAGCGGCGCGCAGGCGTTCAGACTCTTTCTCGACGGCGTGCATGACCCGCAGGAGGTTCCCGCCATAGATCTTCTTGATGTCTTCGGCGGAGTAGCCCTTCTCTAGCAGGGCGCGCGTGAGGTTGGGGAACTGCGCGTAGGAATCGAGCCCGGCGGGTACGCAGCCGACGCCATCGAAGTCCGTTCCGATCCCGACGTGATCGATGCCTCCGACCTGGACGGCGTGATCGATGTGAGCGACGACGTCCGCGAGGGTTGCGGGCGGGAGGTTTTTCGTGGCTTCGGCCTCGAGCTGATCGATTGCTGCCTCTCGCGCGGCGGCATCGGTCATCTTCATGAGCTCTTTATATCGGGGACGGATCTGAGCCATGATGGGCTTAGAGGCATCGTTGTACCTCTGTGAGAGATAGCCGCAGTCGAAGTTGATCTGGATGGAACCGCCTTTTGCCGCGAGTGCGCGGATCATGTCGTCGGTCATGTTGCGGGTGTGGCTGTCGAGGGCGCGGCAGGAGGAGTGCGAAGCGATCAAAGGAGCGGTGGAGGTGGCGAGTGCGTCCCAGAAGGTTTTGTCGGCGGTGTGGGAGATATCGACCATCATGCCGAGGCGGTTCATCTCGCGTACGACGTCCTTGCCGAAGGGAGTGAGACCGTTGTGATGGTGCACCTTGGGATCATCGAAGTCGCCCTGAGCGTCGGCCCAGTTATTGGTATTGAAGTGGGTGAGGGTCATGTAGCGAACGCCCAGGGCGTAGTAGTCGCGCAGAAGGCGGAGCGAGTCCTCGATGGCATGACCGCCTTCGATGCCCATCAGAGCGGCGATCTTGTGCGAGTCGTGCGCGCGGACGATGTCATCGGCGGTGGTGGCATAGACGAAGTCTGCCGGATGGTGAGCGATGACGTCGGTACGGACGGTATCGATCATCTGAAGGGTGCGATTGGCGGAGTGATTGCCGTTGACGTACTCGGCATCGACGAAGACGGCGAAGAACTCGGCGCCGAGGAAACCTTTCATGCGCGGGAGGTCGGTCTGGCCCTTTCGGTTCGGGCTGGCGATGTCGTAGCCGTCGACGGTCTTGGAGGGGATGTCGTTGTGGGTGTCGATGAGGATGGCTTCGCGAGTGATGCGGTCGACCTCGGCCTGGGTGACCGGGGTGGTACGAGGTTTGCGAGCCTGTGCGGAGAGCGGAAGGGAGAGGGCGGCGAGGGTGATGGTACAGAGGAATCGCGGCGCGTTCATCGATGCCTTTCTTGCCGTCGTGTCCTGGCGGCTCTGTTGAGGGGGTGTGGACAGGGTACCGCAGGACAGGTCTGTCGTTGTAGCGAATTGAACTGGAGACCGTGTGATTGCGGGAGGCTGACTGGTATGCGGGTGCAATCTGCGTGTGTTAGAAAGGCTGACGGTCATGATGACTGCTGCTGGCGTTTTTGAGAGAGCAGATGAGTTGAAGGACGTTTCGTTTCGAGGGAGATGCAATGGCTGAGGCGACTTGCGATATCGGGCTGATCGGGCTGGCGGTGATGGGGCAGAACCTTGTGCTGAACATGAACGATCACGGGTACAAGGTGGCGGTGTTCAATCGAACCGTATCCAAGGTAGATGACTTTCTGAATGATGAGGCGAAGGGAACCGAGGTGGTGGGGGCTCATTCGGCTGAGGAGATGTGCGGGCTGCTGAAGAGGCCTCGCCGCGTGATGCTGATGGTGAAGGCTGGCGACGTGGTGGATCAGACGATCGAACACGTGCTGCCGTATCTCGAGAAGGGCGACATCCTGATCGACGGCGGGAACTCGCTGTTTACCGACACCAACCGGCGTACGAAAGAGCTGGCCGACAAAGGCATCCTGTTTATCGGGACCGGTGTGAGCGGCGGGGAAGAGGGAGCGCGTTTTGGGCCGTCGATCATGCCGGGCGGCAATGCGGATGCATGGCCGCATGTGAAGGAGATCTTCCAAGCAATTGCGGCGAAGGTGGCTGACGGAACGCCCTGCTGCGACTGGGTGGGTCAAGATGGGGCCGGTCACTACGTGAAGATGGTGCACAACGGCATCGAGTATGGCGATATCCAGCTGATCGGGGAGGCCTACCAGCTGCTGAAGGACGGCCTTGGGTTGACGGCGGATGACTTTGCAAAGGTCTTCGCCGAGTGGAACAAGGGAGAGTTGGACAGTTATCTGATCGACATCTCGGCGCAGATCTTTGCGAAGAAGGATGACGATGGGCAGCCGATGCTGGACAAGATCCTGGATACTGCGGGGCAGAAGGGCACGGGCAAGTGGACAGCGATTTCGGCTCTGGACCTGGCCACTCCAGTGACGCTGATCGGGGAGAGCGTGTTTGCGCGATGCCTAAGCGCGATGAAGGATGAGCGCGTGAAGGCGTCCAAGGTGCTGACGGGACCGCATGAGGTACTGACGGACATTGGTGCGGATCGTGACAAGTTCATCGAGGAGGTACGGCGTGCGCTGTACTGCTCGAAGATCATCAGCTATGCGCAGGGGTACATGCTGCTGCGCGCCGCCGAGAAGGAGTTTGGCTGGAAGCTCAACCTGGGTGGCGTGGCGCTGATGTGGAGAGGCGGTTGCATCATCCGGTCGGCGTTCCTGGGAGACATCAAGGCGGCTTACGACAAGAACGCGGACCTCGACAACCTGCTGATGGCCGAGTTCTTCTCCGGTGCACTGAACAAGTACCAGGCAAGCTGGCGAAAAGCGGTAGTGCGCGCAATTGAGATCGGTGTGCCTACTCCGGCGTTTTCGACGGCTCTGGCGTTTTTTGACGGGTACAGGACGGAGCGGCTGCCGGCGAATCTGCTGCAGGCGCAGAGGGACTTCTTCGGCGCTCATACGTATGAGCGGGTGGACAAGCCCAGGGGCGAGTTTTTCCACACGAACTGGACGGGCAGAGGTGGAAGGGTGAGCTCTTCGACCTACAACGCCTAAGCACGCCTTCCAGGCTGCCAGTTGGCCGTCGCAGAGTTTGAGGAGATCAAGGGACCCGTGCGGCTTTTGCTTCCGGGCCCCTTTTTCTTTCAGTGGAATATGCGGCGATTGTGACGGCTCGGCATCGGATGGTGGTGAGGCAAGAGCGATGAGTGTGTACGGGACGAGGCGTTTAGGGACGGCAGGGCCGGAGGTTTTTGCCCTCGGGCTGGGATGCATGGGGATGAGCGGGATGTACGGTCCTGCGGACGAGACCGAAAGCGTGCGGACTATTCACGCTGCGATGCGGACAGCAGAGTCGGCGGGGGCGAAGCTGCTGATCGACACGGGCGACTTTTATGGGATGGGGCACAACGAGCTGCTGATCGGGCGAGCGCTGAAGGAGATGGGTGAGGGTGCGCGTGAACGGGTCGTGCTGAGCGTGAAGTTCGGAGCACAGCGGACCCCGAGCGGAGCCTGGTCTGGCTTTGATGGACGTCCGAGCGCCGTGAAGGATCGGTTGGCGTACAGCCTGGTGCGGCTTGGCGTTTCGAGCGTGGACATCTACCGGCCAGCGAGATTGGACGACAAGGTGCCCATCGAGGAGACGATTGGCGCTGTAGCGGAGATGGTGAAGCAGGGGTATGCCCGGTACGCAGGGCTGAGCGAAGTTGGGGTGGAGACGGCGCGCAAGGCCCAGGCTGTCACCCCGATCTGCGATGTGCAGCTGGAGTATGGGCTAGCCACGCGGGGCATGGAGGCGAAGGTGCTGCCCGGATTGGAGCAGCTTGGCATTGGGGTGACTGCATATGGGGTGCTGTCACGTGGTCTGCTGAGCGGATCGAGGCCGGCGGATAAAGGGGATTTCCGACGGTTTCTGCCGCGGTACTCGGGAGCTAATCTCGGGGCAAACCAGGCACTTGTGGATGCGCTCGCATTGGTGGCTGCTGCGCGAGGAGTATCGACCGTGCAGATGGCGATTGCCTGGGCGATGGGCCGCGGGGAGGGGATCGTTCCGGTGCTTGGAGCGCGAAAGACCGCGCAATGGAAAGAGGCTGAAGGGGCTCTGGAGATCCGACTCAGCGAGGAAGAGGAGCGAAAGCTGGAGGAGGCTTTGCCGGCTGAGAAGATCCAGGGAACTCGATATGACAAGCAGGCGATGACGCACCTGGATAGTGAGCGCTAGGACACTCAATCAGGAACAGGATTTGACGCTGCCGGCGCGATGCCAGATCTCGGTACGCCCGAAGAGGGCTATGCCGAGGTAGCCCCGAAGTTTGAGGGTGTCCCCTACCAGGTTGATATTTCCCTTGTAGGTTCGTCCGGATTCGGGGTCGTAGAGCTGGCCTCCCGTGGCGGCGGTGTCTCCGGACATGTTGAAACCGGTGCCGATCTCGAGATTGCACAGGGAGCGCTGGCGGAGGGACGCGTTGGGGTTGTTCCTGTCCAATGTTCCGGGGGCTTTCGGCGTGATGGTGACGATCTTCATGCAGAGTGCATTGCTACATGGAAAGGTCCGCACGACCGAGCCGTCGGCGGTCTTCCAATCGCCGAAGAGGGACGAGGCTGCCGCGGAGAGGGACAGCGGGCCGAGCAGGAAGAGAGCGGGGAGAGAAGAGCGAACAAACCTCATGCCTGTTTAGGATGCTGTTCGCTCGTCAGATTTGGCCTTTTAGCTGATGCGGAGAGTTTGAATCGCATCCGCGACCCAGATCGCGACGATGCCGACGGTGAGGAGACCGGCGACCCCGGCGAGGATCTTGACGAAGGGTTGCACCTGGTTGACGCGACGGACGATTTCACTCTGCTTCCGAGGGCCATCGGGGTTGTGCTCGGCTAGAAAGAGTTGCTCGTCTTCATAGCGCGTGAGTTGCCCGCGGTAGGTGAGCAGGCCGACAAATAGAGCGGTGAAGACAGCCCAGACCACGAGCAGCGTGGGGACAGCGGCGAGCGCGGCGGAGAGAGTCATGAGGTGTATCCCTTTCTGGAGAGGATTGAGATGGGCCAGGGATCTGCCGAAGAGGATCATACTCCGGAGATCGGGCGCTCACCAGAGTTTTCGCGTGGGGAGACTCTCCTAACGACCGCCCGGGGGGTGGCAGACAGCCGGAGTGCTCAGGCGTGAATCGAGGCCCGGAGAAGAAAGGCAACGGCTACGACGCCGAGGATGACCCCGGCAAGCAGCACGCCGATGAAGATTGCCATACGGTTCTGGTTCTCGGGCGTGGGCTGGGTGATCCCGAAGGTGTTGATGAAGATGCTCGAGAGCCAGAGTAGCGGCTTCATGGGGACGGGTTGACCTCAGCAGCCTATCTTAGCGGACGAAGAGGGCTCGAGATCGATCGCGGCAGTCTGGCTGCGAAGTGGCAGGAAAGCGGCTGCGGTCCTGACGGGTTTCCAGTGGGGAAAGAAGAAGGGTACGCCGCTCTCCCGATAGGCGCGGTAGAGATCACCATAGCGGAGAGACAGACGGCGCTCTTCCAGCTTTGAGCCGAGAAGCGCGTAGAGCAGGGTGGAGATGGCTACCGTGAGGCGGACGGCTGTCATCTCGGGCAACAGAAAGAGCATGGCGGAGAAGGCGAAGTTGAGAGGGTGGCGGGTGAAGCGGAAAGGCCAGGCGATACCGTGGCCGGTGGGTTCAAGCGAGGGTCCCTGGGCTTCGGGCTCCTCGGGAACGGGGTTGCTCCGCAGGAAGTCATGGGCGGCGGAGACGCCAGAGAACGGACCGAAGCCGATCTGGAGGGCGGCTGCGATTGCGGTGAGGAGAAGAAGAGATTGGGCAGTGTAGAGAGGGACTCGCCAGCCCGCTCTAACGACGTAGATTCTCCGGTCCGGAAGCGCACGCAGATAGAGAAGAAGAGCGGCGGTGGAGCTGACGGCGACTCCGTTGTAAGCGAGCCGGTAGGTGGCGTTGCGGAGATCGGGGCCGAGGACCCGGACGGGAAGCCGCTTGGCTTTGCGCGTGGCGAGGAGGCTGTGGAGCGCGCCCCATACGGTGATGGCGAGGGCCGTGCGGAAGACGCTGCGAAGGCCGGGAGTCATGGGTTATGTGACGCCGTCGGCCGGCGGGGCGATGTGCGTCAGGCGGGCTGGGCAGTTGCGGGGAGCTGCTTGCGGATGGCAGGTGCAACTTCGGTGCCGAGCAGTTCGATGGCGCGCATGAGCTTGGGGTGGGAGAGGGCGGCGACGCTCATCTGGAAGTCGAGGCGGGCGATGCCACCGAGCACTTCGTTGTAGTGGAGGAGCTTGTCGACGACCGCGGATGGTTCGCTGACGATAAGGGCGCCCTCACGGCCGCGAGCGGCCTCGAACTGTCTTCGGGTGACGGGCGGCCAGCCGCGTTCCTGGCCGATCTTGGTGAATGCGGCGGCGTAGCCCGGGAAGAAATCATCAGCCGCCTTCTTGTCAGAATCCGCGACGTAGCCGAGGGCGTGGATCCCGACGGTGAGTTTTTCGGGAGCGTGTCCGGCGCGACGCCCGGCTTCGCGATAGAGGTCAACGAGCGGTCGAAAACGATGCGGTTCTCCGCCGATAATGGCGATCATCAGGGGGAGACCCAGGGCTCCGGCGCGGGCGAATGACTGCGGTGTGCCGCCTACGCCGAGCCAGATGGGAAGGGAAGTCTGTAAGGGGCGAGGAAAGACACCCTGACCGGTGAGCGCGGGCCGGTGCTTGCCGGACCAGTGAACGTATGTCTCGTCCCGCAGCTTCAGGAGGAGATCGAGCTTTTCGGCGAAGAGGGAGTCGTAGTCCTGGAGGTCGAGGCCGAAGAGGGGGAAAGACTCTATAAAGGAGCCCCGGCCGACGACGATCTCGGCCCGGCCACCGGAGATCAGGTCCAGTGTCGCGAACTCCTGGAAGACGCGGACGGGGTCGGCGGCGCTGAGTACTGTGACGGCGCTGGCGAGGCGGATCTTCCGGGTGCGCGAGGCGGCGGCAGCAAGGATGATGGTGGGCGCTGAGTCGAGGTACTCCTCCCGGTGGTGCTCACCGAGACCGAAGGCGTCGAGACCGACCTGATCGGCGAGTTCGATCTCTTCGAGGAGGTGACCGAGGCGTTCAGCGGCCGTAGGGGCGATGCCGGTCTCCGGGTCGGGAACTGCGGCGGCGAAGCTGTCGATGCCGATCTGCATGTTATGGGCCTTCCAGGTGTGGCGCTCAAGGCTGAGGGCGGCGACGATAGTTAGGAGGACAGGGACGCATCGGTTGCGACTCCGGCCGCCGGGAAGCATCTATAGATAGGATTCCGGTTGCTGCGTCCTTGTGAGGGTGGCTCCGGACGCTTACACTGTATAGAGAGATCTCGTCTGGTATGGACGATGGAGACTACTGATGGCCACCGCAACGACAACTCCTAATGCTGAAGTAGTTACGGGAACTCCCGCATCAACCACTCCGGTAACGCTCACTGCCGCCGCAATTGCAAAGGTCAAGGAGATTATGGCGACGCAAGACCCGGTTCCTGCCGGTCTCCGGATCGGGGTGGTCGGTGGAGGGTGCTCCGGATTTCAGTACTCGATGAGCTTCGAGAACCAGAGTGGAATGATGGATAAGGTGATCCGTTTCGAGGATCTGAAGGTATTTGTGGACGCGACCAGTGCGATGTATCTCCAGAACTGCGTGGTGGACTACGTGGAGACCCTGGAGGCCGCCGGGTTCAAGTTCGAGAATGCCGCGGTCAAGAGCACATGCGGGTGCGGGTCGAGCTTCAGCGTCTAGGTTTGTAAGCCGATTTCGGTATCGTCCAAGAGAGCCCTCTACATTAGAGGGCTCTTTTTCTTGGAAAAGAGCAAGCCAGCGTATCGCAACATCCTGCACTGCCGGCTAGTTCATATGCCCTAAGTCGATTGTTATCAAGCGCCGCTTTCGGTAAAGAACGTGCAAATTCCGAAGTACCCGGACAGCGTGTGTCGGGTTTACGGAGGAAGAATGGGTCATCTTGGCAAGGTTGCAGGTCTTGCGGTCCTGGCGTTGAGCTCGGCCGTTTATGCATCGGCGGATACTCTGGTACTTGGGAGTTATGGAACTTCCAATGCGGACGGATCCAGTGCAGTAAATCCTGGTTTTGGGAACGGAGCGACGACCTACTCGGCCAGCGAATCCGGATCGCAAGCAGGCATCATTCAGCCGGTTTCAGGCTCGAGCAACACCTACAATCTGGCGAGCGATCCGCGCTGGACAGGTCCGATGTCGGTTGGAGGCGTCGCTTCGAGCTACGTTTCTCTTGATCCCGGCAGTTCCGGTTCGGTGGTCGAACCGAATGGGACGTATGCCTACCACACGTACTTCTCGATCGCGGCAGCTTCCGCCGAGAGCGGGTGGCTTACGGTGCTTGCTGATGACACGCTTGACGCGTTTCTGAACGGTCACCAGGTGGTCTTCAACGGAGAGTTTCCCGGGAACACCTACGCGACGTGCTCGGATGTAGGGCCGAACTGCAAGACGCCGGTGACGGTGAGCCTGGACGGGTACATCAACACCGACGGATCCGTGAACGATCTTCTGTTTATCGTTCACCAGGACGCGCTGGTCTCGACAGGTTTGGACTTCGTCGGATCCGTGTCCACAGCGCCTGAACCCGGGAGCTTGCTGCTGCTGGGAACCGGTCTGCTTGGTTCTGCCGGAACGATGCTGCGTAGGTTCCGAGCGGCAGCGTAGATCAGCTTTGTTGCACAGGAAGCCGAGTTCCACGGAGTGATCCGTGTGCTCGGCTTCGTGTCCTGTTGAGAGCTCGTAAGCCGTGTCGTTGTTGAAGCGACAGGAGTTACCAGAGTTTCATCGAGTTTTGGCACTTCGTTCAGGTCGCCAACGCATCATAAGGGTATGAGAACAAATAGCTTTGCACTAAAAATTGCCGTCCTTGCAGGGTTGTGCTGGTGTGCGGGTTTCGCCCGCGCCGAGACGCTTTACCTAGGAAGCTACGGAACGACCGGAATGAATCCGGGATTTGGAAATAGCGCAACCTCGTACTCCCCATCGGAATCGGGGACGCAGGCTGGCATCGTCCAGCCAGTTGCTGGTTCGTCTGAGACCTATGATCTCCGAGCTGACTCGCGATGGACCGGACCGCTCTCGATAGGTGAGGCTTCCTCGAGTTACGTCTCGCTTGATCCTGGAACCTCGGGCGTCGTTGTGGAACCGAATGGAACGTACGCGTACCACTCGTACTTCAACACGCCCAGCGCATTGATCGGCAAGGGCTCGCTGACGGTGCTTGCTGACGATACGCTGGATGTGTTTCTGAACGGGCAGCAGATCGTGACCGATGGCGAGTTTGCCGGAAATACGTATGCTTTGTGCTCAGACGTCGGGCCGAACTGCCGCGTGCCGTTGACCGTCTCGCTCGACGCCGGGCTGAAGTCTGCAGGCGCGACCAACGATCTGGAGTTCATCGTTCACCAGGACGCACTGCACTCGACGGGGCTGGACTTCGTCGGATTTATCTCCTCCGTACCAGAGCCGAATTCGCTGACGTTGCTCGGAACGGGACTGTTTGGCGGGATGGGAGCGGCGATCCAGAGGCTTCGGCGTACGTAGTTATCACTTCGTTTACACGCCCGCGAGCGTTCTGCGCTCGCGGGTTTCTGTTGCTCTCGGGTGCCGGGATATCTTGCCCAAAACGCGGTCCTTTGGCCTGCAGCGTCTAAAATGAGTGCGACGCGCACCTTGCTGCGCATTCATAACGACCTATGACTGAGTTCGTGATTCGGCTGGCAGATGAACGGGGACGTGTGCAGGAGCAAACGCATGCGGCTGCAACGGCGGAGGAGCTGAGGAGTCGATTTTCCCAGGCCGGATACCACGTGTACAGCGTGAAGGCTCGAGGGGCGCTGGGCGGGGTAGGCCGTAAGAAGGTCAAGCTGGAGACGTTTCTCATCTTCAACCAGCAGTTTCTGACCCTGATTCGGGCGGGGCTGCCGATCCTTGGTTCGCTTGAGCTGCTTGCACGACGCCAAAAGCAGGCGAACTTTCGAGCGCAACTCGAGGACGTCGTCTCACGTGTCAAAACGGGTGAGTCGATCTCAGGCGCCTTTGAGGCGCAGGGGGGATTTCCCATCGTCTACACGACGACGCTGCTGGCGGGGGAGCGGTCAGGGAACCTGGAAGAGGTGCTCCAGCGCTTTCTGGACTTCCAGCGGGTCAGTCTCACTTTCCGGAAAAAGTTGAAGGCCAGCCTGATCTATCCGGCACTGTTGATTGTGATGGTGATTGGGTTATTTATCTTCTTGATCACCTTTGTGGTTCCCCGGTTTGCGCAGTTGTATGACCAGCTAGGTACGCACCTGCCCGCCCTCACGACGTTTCTACTTGACCTGGGCCGTGGAGCCCAACACTACGGGATCTACGCAGGGGTCGCGGCTGCTGCGGTGATCTTCCTGATTTCGCGCTGGGTTAAGACCGATGCGGGCGCGAACTTCGTCGACCGTATCCGCATAGGCCTACCCGTGTTCGGGAATGTCTGGGTGAAGTATCAGGTCGGGCTGTTCTCCCGAACACTTTCGACGCTGCTTACGGGCGGCCTTCCCTTGGTCCCGAGCCTCGAGACGGCGGCGCGTTCTATCGACTCACGGCAGATCGGGTCAGCGGTGTTCAAATCGGTCGAGACGGTAAGAGAGGGTAAGGGTCTGTCGCCCAGCCTTCAGGCGACGAAGGTATTTCCGGAGCTGGCGATCGAGATGATCGAGGTGGGCGAGAGCACGGGCGCGCTTCCAGGCATGCTGAACTCCGTTGCGGAGTTCTTCGAGGAAGATGTGCAGACAAACCTGACCGCTGCGATGAGCCTGATCGAACCAGCGATCCTGATCATCATGGGTATGGTGGTCGTGACCATTCTGATCGCGCTATATCTGCCGATCTTTAGCTTGAGCGCGGGCGGTGTCGCTGGACAGTGACTGGGAAGCTTTGACGAGGTCCAAGGGGCTCGGCAACTCGCCGAGCCCTTTTTTGCGAGTTCCTCAAAGATTGTTCTTGACACAATTTAGATATATCTAAATACTAGCTATATGAGATGGAATTATGAAGTGAACGAACACAGAAGCTGCTGCGGTGGAAGGCATGATCGCAGCAATGAGCGGCATTTTCGAGGCCGTGGAGGTTTTGAACCTGGGGCGGGACCATTTGGCGGTGGACGTCGCGGCGGAGCAGGGCGGTTCTTCGAGACGGGAGCTCTCCGTTTCGTCATTCTCAGCCTGATTGCGGAGGCGCCCCGGCATGGCTACGAGATCATCAAGCTGATTGAGGAGCGCCTGAATGGGGCGTATGCACCGAGCCCCGGCGTGGTTTACCCCATGTTGACGATGATGGAGGAGATGGGCCAGGCGACGGTCCAGGTGGAGGGAACGCGGAAGCTGTACGCGATCACCGATGAGGGTTCCCGTGTGCTCGCAGAGAACAAGGCTACGGTGGATGCGATCTTTGATCGCATGAGGCAGGCCGGGGCAGGACACCAGGCTGGGCGTCCACAGATCCTGCGGGCGATCGAGAACCTACGGATGGTGCTCAGGATGCGAGCGGGCTCCCTGACGGAAGAGCAGGTACATAGGATCACGGACATCCTCGACGCCGCGGCGAAGGAGATAGAGCGAGCGTAGACTGTTCCGCAAGAGCAAGGCTCAAGGAGATCGGCTCACTGCCGACCTCCTTCCGTCTGTGTGGGGTGCCATCGAGGTGTATTCCGCGGGCCCCCAGCTCGGGGGACCCCTGGTCCTGCGGCTTTGGTGCCATTGACGGCGGGCCGGTTGTGACGGATGGTGGGTGAGGGAGTCTTAACCAACATATGGCAACGCCGGTTGCAGTGCCGCTCTCGGTAGCGGACATGGGAATGGATGAGACGGAGCGTGCGCAGGCACTGGCACGCCGGTACCACGCGGAGTTCGTGGACCTGAAGAACTTCAACATCCAGCACGACTTATTCAAGAGCGTGCCTGTAGACATGATGTTCCGATACAACTTCGTCCCGCTGGAGCAGCATGACGGGCGGCTGGCCATTGCGGTGAGCGATCCCTCGAAGTTGATGGTGCTGGATGAGATCTCCGGGCTGCTGGGCACGCGTCTGGTGACGCGGGTGGCAACGCTGTCGCAGATCACCGACCTGCTGAAGAAGACCGAGCAGAGCCAGCGAGTGCTCGACGAAGCGAGCGAGGGTCTGGCATTTGACGTTCTCTCTGCGGACGAGAACGCGGACGAGAATATTTCGATCGAGCGGCTGACGGGCGAAGACGATATCTCGCCAATCATCCGGCTCGTTGATACGACGATCTTTACGGCGCTGGAGCGGCGGGCGAGTGATATTCACCTTGAGACCTTTGACGACTCACTTCTGGTGAAGTATCGAATCGACGGCGTGCTGCAGCAGGCGATGGCGCCGATCGCGCGGGAGCATCACCAGACGATCCTGTCGCGCATTAAGGTGATGAGCGAACTGGACATTGCGGAGCGGCGCGTGCCCCAGGACGGGCGTTTTCGCGTGCGGTATAAGGGGCGTTTGATCGATTTCCGTGTGTCGATCATGCCGACTGTGCATGGCGAGAATGCGGTGCTTCGTGTGCTCGACAAGGAGTCGATGTCAGAGAAGTTCACGAAGCTGAGCCTGGACGTGGTCGGTTTTGCCGAAAAGGACCTCACGCGGTTTCGGCGATACATCAAGGAGCCGTACGGGATGGTGCTGGTAACGGGGCCCACGGGATCGGGGAAGACGACCACACTGTACGCGGCCCTGAACGAGATCAAGAGCGAAGAAGACAAGATCATCACGATCGAGGACCCGGTTGAGTACCAGATTCGAGGCATCACGCAGATTCCGGTGAACGAGAAGAAGGGCCTGACGTTTGCGAGGGGTCTCCGGTCAATCCTGCGGCATGATCCGGACAAGATTCTGGTAGGTGAGATCCGCGATGCGGAGACGGCGCAGATCGCGATCAACTCGGCGCTGACTGGTCACCTGGTGTTTACGACGGTCCACGCGAACAATGTCGTGGACGTGCTCGGCCGGTTCCTGAACATGGGCGTGGAACCCTACAACTTTGTTTCGGCGTTGAACTGCATCCTCGCGCAGCGGCTGGTTCGGCAGGTGTGCGAGTTCTGTGCGCGCGGCGTGCGTTATACCGATGCGGAGCTCGATGAGAACGGGCTTGATCCGGCGGAGTGGCAGGGCTTCGTGTTTCGCGAGGGCGCGGGGTGCATTGAATGCGGAGGAACCGGCTTCCGCGGCCGATCGGCGATACACGAGCTGCTGGAGCTTGACGACGAGATCCGCGAGATGCTGCTGGCGAAGAAGCCTGGCAGCGAGATCCGGAAGAAGGCAAGGGAGAAGGGCATGGCGTTTCTGCGGGATTCGGCTTTGGAGCGGGTTCGCGCGGGCATCACGACGCTCAAGGAGATCAACAAGGTTACGTTTATCGAGACGGGACGGTAGTTGAGCGATACGGCGGGGCCGAAGCGGACGGTTGTGGCGTTCTGGTTCGCCGTTTTGGTCGCTGTTGTGATGGTCGGGTTACTGGTCCTGTGTCTCAGAGACGTGATCCCGGCTGTGCACTGAGTTCCATCGAGAACGGAAGGACCAAGGGAAGTGGAACCAGCAACCTGGCCGATACTGCGGCCGCTCGAACAGGTAGTCTAGGACGGCATGGAACTTTTACCAAGAACGATGGGAACCAGGCCGCGCGTTGCGGTGGAAGTGCGTCCCGGCGGTGTGGTGGCCGCGCGCGCAGAAGGGGCGGCGGGGTTGCTGGCCGCGGTCTACCGGGGAGACCTGCCGGATGGAGCTTTGCGGGCGAGTCTCAAGGCGGGCAACGTCGCGGACCGGGCAACCGTATCGGCGGCGGTTCGGAGAGCGCTCGACAGCGTGGCTGCAAAAGGGGCGGAGCGGTCGCGGTATGTGACACTTGTTATCCCCGATACGGCGGTCCGTGTGCTGCTGCTGGATTTCGATGCGTTGCCGGCAAAGGCGGTTGAGGCGCTCGCGGTTGTGCGGTTCCGGCTCAAGAAGCTGTTGCCCTTTGATGCGGAGCATGCCGTGGTGACGTACCAGGTCATGTCTACCGGCCGAGATGGCTTGCGAGTCCTGGCCGTGGCGATGCCGTGCGATGTGCTGAGTGAATACGAGAACCTGGTGACGGAGGCTGGATATCTCCCCGGAGCGGTGCTGCCCAGCACGCTGGCGACCCTGGCCGGCCTAGATGTGAGCGCGGACGGAACCGCTGCTTCGCTCCTGGTCAATGCGGGGTCTGAGGTGATCACGACGGCGATCGTGCAGGGAGGAGTGCTGCTTCTGCACCGTACGGTCGATCTCCAGAGCGATACAAACGGGGCAGACACGGTTGGGACGGTGCTTCCGCGTGAGTCATCGACTGGACGCGTCGGGGGTCTCGAAGGTGCGGAGTACGATCGAATGGATGCGGAGGCGGACACGCAGACCCGGGCGCTGCGCAGTCATCTGAGGACGACCCTGGCGAACGAGGCCGAGGACGCCGTACGTGTGCTGAACGCGACCGAGCCGGTGAGCACGGGTCGCGAGATCACGCAGGCAGTGAGTGTGGCGGCCGCGTATTTCGAGGACACGCTGGGCGGAGCTCCGAGGGTGGTGCTGGCGGCAGGGCCGCTCGGCGCAGAACGACTTCAGGCCGTGCTGCAGATGTACGGGATGGAGGGCACGGAGGTCCGAGAGGTGGTCGATTCGGCGGCAATGGCTCAAGGTTCCGCGAATGGTTCCATACAGCGCGGGCTGGTGGCTGGCGTAAGGGGCGCCCTGAGGAGCTGATGAGAGTTTCGGTCAACCTTGCCTCCAAGCCTTTCGTCGAGATCCGACCGCTTCTGGCGCGGCTCCGTCTGGCGATCGCAGTACTTGGCGTCCTCGCAATCTGTCTTGGCATATGGCTGCACACGCTGAATCAGCGGGCGGCAGTTGCTGAGGCGCAGATGACCGCCCTGCAGAACAGAACGACGCAGCTGCAGGTGGGAAGGCAGGCGAATGAGGCGCGCATGCGACAACCGGCGAACCAGGCGGTGCTGGATCGCAGCCACTTCCTGAACCGGGTGTTTGCACGCAAGAGCTTTAGCTGGACGGCGGTGATGATGGATCTGGAACGGGTTCTGCCGACCGGGGTTCAGGTGACAAGCATCGAGCCGCAGGTCTCCAATGCGGACGGATCGGTCACGATTCGTCTGCGCGTGAGCGGAGAGCGCGGCCGGGCGGTGCAGCTTGTGCGAAACCTTGAAGGTTCGGCTCGCTTCGTGCACCCGCGACTCAGCGGAGAGGCGGCGCAGGCGGCTGATACTAACGGGCGTCTTGTGCAAGCGTCAGCACCGGGCGTTCCGGCTGCCGTGGAATTCGACATTCTGAGCGGGTACAACCCGCTACCGGAGATCCGCACCGCGCGTGCTGGCGCCGCTGTTCCCACGCCCGGGACGGGCGCGAGCGGGAAAGCGGGTCCTCGATGAGATTACGTGGAGCGGTAACAACGGAGCGCTTCAGTGAACGGACCCGGAGCCTTCTGACGCTGGTGAACTTCCATTACGCGGGCGTGGCCTTGCTTGCATTGGTGAACATGTTTCTGCTCACCCAGATGTATGTTGCATGGAGGGCGCAGAGTACACAA
Source organism: uncultured Acidobacteriaceae bacterium (assembly GCA_963850375.1). Lineage (GTDB taxonomy): Bacteria > Acidobacteriota > Terriglobia > Terriglobales > Acidobacteriaceae > Edaphobacter. Next base: position 1,575,787 of record CAWKKV010000002.1, read on the forward strand.
GGTGCCGAGGCGCTGGCACAACAGCGAGCTCTGATGACCTCGGCCGAGCAGCAGGCCAAGCCGCTTGAGGGCCTGGACGCGAAGCTGGCAACCTCCACTACGGAGGCGGACCGCTTCTACGAGCGGCGGCTCCCGTATGCGCACAGCCAGTTCCTGACGGAGCTGGGCACCGTGACGAAGCGAACCGGGGTTCGGCTAGTCGGTGTGAAGTATGCGGAGGCACCGGTGCTGGGCGGGACGGGTGAGGGCGGGTCGCTGACGGAGGTGAAGATGGACGCGACCCTGAGTGGCGAGTATCGCGGCCTCGTCCAATTCATCAATGCGCTGGAGCGGGACCGGATGTTCTTTCTGATAAACGGAGTCACCCTGAGTGGCCAGCAGAGTGGGACCGTTGGTCTGCGGCTGGGGCTGACGACGTACCTGCGAACTGCTGGACCAGGTGAGACGGCGGATGGGTCTTCTGTGGTGCCGGTGTTGACGGAGCCGGTCGTCGACGTGGTGAATGGAGGTCCGGCGCGATGACTGATCAGCAGAAAAAGATCGTGGCGGGCGGGGTCTTCGCGGTCATTGCGGCGGGAGTGCTGTACTTCGAGCTGAGTGATTCAGGCGGAACGCCCACTTCACCTCCGCCACCTGTGATTGCGACTGCCGTCCCGGCCGGGGCTCCCGCTGCAGGTGGGGCGAGGACAGCGACGACAAAGCATGCAGGGACGACGGCGGCGGATCTCGATCCGACGCTGCGAATGGGGCCCATGCTGGTAACGGAGGCGCTGGTGTACTCCGGATCAGGGCGGAATATCTTCTCCGGTACGAGCGTTCCAGTGGCGCTGCCGAAGCCGATTGCATCCGCGCGGCCGAAGCCGGTGGTGACGGCACCGGTTTATACCGGCCCCGTTGGTCCTCCGCCTCCGCCTCCCATTGACCTTAAGTTTTTTGGGACGGCTACCATGGCATCGGGAAGCAGGCAGGCCTTTCTGCTCCGGGGCGAAGATGTATTTCTGGCATCCGCTGGGGATGTGGTGCAGCGGCGCTACAAGGTGATCTCGATTGCGGCCAACTCCATGGTGGTTGAGGACATGCTCAACAGCAATCGTCAGACGCTTCCGCTCCTGGTGAACTGATGCGTTCGCTGGTGCGAAGTTCATGGAGCCAACGCTTCGCGACACCGCGTGCTTCAGACGAGGACGGTTTCCTTCTCATCGGCGCGCTGATCGCGGTATTTCTGGTGCTGCTTGTTCTGAGCATCGCCGCCCCAACGATGGCGCGACAGCTGCGGCGCGAGCGTGAGGTGGAGGCGGTGCATCGCGGGAACCAGTATGTCCGTGCTATCCAGCTCTTTTATAAGAAGACGGGGCACTACCCGGGATCGATTGAGCAGCTCGAGAAGACCAACAACATCCGATATCTGCGCCAGAAGTATGTCGACCCAACTACCGGCAAAGCGGACTGGCGGCTGATTCATGTGGGTGAGCAGAAGACGACTGTGAAGGGGTACTTCGGGCAGCCGCTGGCAGGGATCGCGAGCCCGGGACTGGGAAGCGCGGCGGGGATGAGCTCCGGAATAGGGAGCAGCCCGGGAACGGTAGGGGGGAGCTCGAGCCCTACGGGGAGCGCGGGCAGCGTATTTGGGGGAGCGAGCTCTCCTGGCTCAAGTACGTTGGGTTCTTCGGGCGGCCTTGGATCGGCCTCGCCGGGTTCTGGCAGCTCGAGTGGAGGTTTTGGTTCGAGCGGCACGGTGGCGGGTAACTCGGGAACCGGGAAGCGGATCGGGGTCGTCAGGTGTCTCGAGTCAGTCTGCGACTAGCTTTTCCGGGACGGGTGCTCCGATTATGGGCGTCGGGAGCTCCGGTTCGGGCGACTCCATCGTGGTGCTGAACGAGCAGACTACCTACCCAACCTGGGAGTTCATCTACGACCCGCGTATCGAGCAGTTGAAGGCGAAGGTGAACATCCTGGGCGGTGGAATGTCGAGCTCGGGTTCGTCGGGGATAGGCGGATCGAGTCCGCTGAGCTCACCGACAAACGGAACGACGCCCGCAGCTTCGAGCCCGGCGTCTCCGGTATCGAATCCAACGGCTCCCCAGTAGCTTTCAAGGACGTTCCCTAGGGAGCGGTGTGGGGGCTGACCGCATAAAAGCGGATGGCGGAGTCGCCGATAAGCGCGACCTGATTGCCTTCTGGTGAGAGCGCGAACGACTGCTCGGCCATGGGGACTTCGGCTGCGGAGGTGGAGAACAGGCGGTGTCCGTCGGAGGTGCGGTACACGCTGATCACCTGGCTCTCGATATCTGTTCGGCGGAAGGGCTGCCCAGGCGACATGGGCCGGAGCGCCTTAACGATGCGCAGAGCGAACTCGTCGGGCGAGACGCTGGTGGAAGCCTGCTCGATCTCTGCGGAGGGGGAGTGGCCCTTGAGGACGGGATGACCGTCGGGGCGGAGCATGCGGTACCAGAGGATGCCGGGTGTGGAGTCGCACCCGATGACGAACAGATAACCGGAAGGCAGCGTAGTGATGCGCGGGCGGCAGCTGGAGGTCGTGCGGGCGATCTTGTGGTCGGTGCGGTCCCAGCGGTACTCAGAGATCTGCCATTGCGTGTGGCTGATCAGCCGAGTGCGGATCTCGCCGAGATCGGAGAGGACCGGGGCATGGCTTGAGCTGGAGCGTGGGGAGCTGAGCAAGAGGTTCAGCTCGCCGTCGTAGAGCTGGACGTCGATATCCTCTTCGGGATCTTCCCCGGTGACGTCGAGGAGGTGCTGGTGGACTTCGGGGGAGTGGCGCTCATCGTAGATGCCCACGGCGAAGTGGTTTCCGGACGGAGCAGCGGAGAGCCATGCCAGAGAGCCGGGTAGGGAGACGGCGCGGATGGGCGAGAGGTCTGGACCGAAGAGCCGAAGCTGGCGTCCGACGTGGACGAGGAGGCGATCATCTCCGACGCGCCAGATGTATCGACCTTCACCCTGAACACGCCAGTCGAGTACTCGCTTGACCGTCTGGGTGGAGGGGTCGACGATGACGGCGCGGACGGTGCGGAAGCCCTCGTGGCGGAAGCCTCCACCTCGCTCGCGGAGCTTGTGGGGATCGAAGGTGAAGAGGAGGTCGTGCGCGTCGAGATAGGTGATGCTGGCGTCGTAACCAAACGAGGTGACCTCACGATTTTCCTTCGGCGAGTAGCCGAGGGGCTTGATTGCGAGGGTCAGGGCGGGGGCGGAGGGGAGGGAGGCAAGGCCGGTCGACGGGACGCTGCTGCAATCTGAAAGGCAGAGGTCGGTTTCGTCGACGGGGTCGGGGGTGGGGGCGGCGGGGGGTGGGCTGGTGCGGGGGACGTTTGGCGGTGGAACCGTGGCGGCCGCGGTCTCGGCGGGGCGCGGCATCAGGATGAGGTGGGTTGCGGCCTCGAGGCGGAGGTCGTGATTGGGGGAGGAGAGCACGGACCCGCCTTTGACGCCGCTGCCGACGCTGAGCTGGATCCGGCTGAGGCCGACGACCTGGCCGGGCAGGACCTGACTGGGGAGCTTGCGGGTGGGCAGGGGGGAGTAGTCGGTGATGGCGGAGGCGGCGTCGGCGCTCCGGATGCCGCCCGCGACGGCGAGACCGACGGCGTCGGCCAGGGGCTGACCCTCGGTGAGGCTGGTGTCGCCGCCGAGGGTGCCGGCGAGGAGGGCGACCAGGGTGGTGGGGAAGGGTGTGGAGGGCGTGCCGCCGCAGTCGGCGGAGTCGAAGAGCACGGTGAGGCGGGAGACGCGGTTTTGTTTGGTTCGGGGCTCGATCTCGGCGACGTGGCCGCCGAGGATGGAGCCGACGCGGAGCTGGCACCCGGCACCGGACCAGGGTACGGCGAGTTTAGCGAGGACGGGGGAGCCGACCTTGAGGCGGGAGATGTCGAGGGGGCCGACCAGTTCGGTTTGGATGGGGGTGAGGGCGGTCTGGCCGAGGGCGAGACCGGGAGAGTTCCTGGTTGGGGGGACGTAAACTCCGTTGACGGGCGGGGTGGGGTGCTGGGCGGGAAGGGGGCCAGCCAAGGACAGGAGCAGGGCAAGAGCTGCAAGGGGCTTGATCATGGAGGTGGGCGCAGCCGGATTATAGGCTGCGGTGCGGACCACTTGCGAGAGAGAAGTTGGAGCGCAGGTCGCTGCCCGTCAGGGTTTGGATGGTCGCGGGAGGGCGTCGTTGCGGAGCCTGCCGATGCGACCGTGGGGGCCGACGACGAAGGGGAGGGAGAGGGCGTTCCAGTTCTTGTCTGTGTCTCCGTTTGCGGGCTGGCTCGATGTGGGTTTGAGCGGGTGCCAGTTCCTGCCGTCGTCGGTGGAGTAGTCGGAGCCGTTGGGGCCTACGGTGATCCAGGCTTTGGATTGGGGCTCGTAGGCTACCGAGGAGCGATAGCCGTGAGGTGGGGTTGCGGCCTTCCGTGTCTCCTGTCTCATGAGCCAGGCACAGCAGTATTTGCGAGCCGGAAGGAATGCAGCGGCGCCGGGAGACTCCGGATGCGCATAGTCGCCACCGACAACCATGAAGTCAGCCAGACCCCTCTCTGGATAGCCGACGACCCGAGCTGCTATCGAGAACGCACCTGAACTGCTTCCGCGTGGAAAGGGCAGATCCGATCGAGTGAAGGACATCCACCGATTACGGGCGAGGATGTCATGCGTTTCGAGCAGGAACATGTGAGAGCCGCCCGGACCCCCTGTCACAAAGGCCAGGCTATCCAGCCCTCCTGCGAGCACGGCTACGCTGTTGCTTGCTGCGAAGAAAGACTCGCCCTCCTCCGCCCTGACGGGCCGTTCCGCACTGATGTCAGACCATCGCCTCCACGTGTCCCCGGCATCAGTGCTGGTGAAGAGTACGAATTTGCCATCGACGGGGTCGCCCAGAAGAAAGGAGCGTGTGCCCGCTGTTTGTCCGGCCCTCTCTGTAACTCTCCTGGGATCGAGAACGAGAGTGTCCCAGAAGCCTTCTTTGTCGGGGTTGGTGAAGACGAGGCGCCAGGTGCGGCAGCCGTCGGTGGTTTTGTAGAGCCGGGAGAGGTCTCCTTTTCCGGAGCTCATCACGATGGCGGTGTTTTCGTCGAAGGCCTGGATGCCGCGGAAGTCGAGGTGTTCGGCGCCGGGTGGGGTGGTGCAGGGCTGCCACTCGTAGCCGCCGTCTTCGGTGCGGAGGACGGTGCCGTCGGTTCCGGAGGCCCAGGCGATGCCGTTTCCGACGGAGTGGATGCCGCGGAGGGAGGCGGTGGTGAGGGAGTCTTCGAGATCGAACTGGGCGTGGGCCGGAGTGGCGGCGACGGTGAGGAGAAGCAGGAGAGCGAGGATGCTTTCGCGGCGGAGGCGACTTCCCGATCGATGGCCCACGGTACCCCTCCCCTCCCCCCGACTTTATGTGCAAAATATTCGAACGATGAGACTTACATCCGGACTTCGGTCGTGCCCGCGGGTACTGACGCCACCCGGACTCAAACTGGCGCGGAGCCGTTCTCCGTGCTAATGCGCTGTATCTATGGTAACTGCGCAGGGGAGGTGTTTGCGCCAAAGATGGCGAGGAGGGATGCGGGATTCTGGATCCGTGCAGCAGCCCCGGAGGGGTTTACCTCGTCTTTGGGGCTCCGGTATTGGGGCGGCGGTGGGGGGAAGCAGATCCTCCGCCTTCGGCGAAGGATGACAACTGTTTGGGGGTAGCGGTCGAGAGGTTGAGGGGTAGGGGTCGAGAGGTTGGGGGTAGGTGGTCGAGAGGTTGGGGTTAGGGGTCGAGAGGGGAACGCGGCGCCCCGGGGTCAGCGGCGTGGTCCCTGGGATGGGGGTGGGCCGCCGCCTCCGGGGCCTCCCATGCGCTGGGCTGGGGCGGGGGTGGCGGTAGGGTCGACGGCGGCGACCAGGTCGGCGTGGAGGCCGGCTTCGGGGTGATGGGGGTCATTGGCGTAGACGCGGGCGATGGAAAGCGAGCCGCCCTGGCCGTTGAAGACGCCATCCTCGGCGGTGGTGGTGCGGTGGATGTGGTGTCGCGCGTAGGGGGGCCGGGACATGAGCTGGACATTGAGATCTTCCGGGAAGACCTGACCGATGTGCGAGGTGTGGCCTTCGCTGTAGGTGTGGCCGGAGGCGTGGCCGCCGAGGCGGACCTTGAAGTGGACGTGGTTTGTGCGGCCCATGTAGAAGCCAGGGAAGATGGTGCGGAAGCTGGCGCCACCGTCGGGGCCGGTAATCTGGATGCCGCGGCAGAAGGTGAGCTTGTCGGTGGGATGGTTTTCGGGTGGGGGACCGAAGCCTTCGGGCGGCCCTGGGCGGCTGCCAGGGTGCTGGGGGTCGAAGCCGGGTGGAGGCCCGCCGGGACCCATGGGGTTCTGCCTGGTGAAGCCGGAGTAGAGGCCGAGGGCGTCGCAGTGCCAGATGTCGAGGGCGGCCTCCGAGATGGGCTTGCAGGTGCGTGCGTCGAGGACGACGAGGCGGAGGGAGAGGGGGACACCGGGCTTTCCCTCGGAGATGTCTGAGCGGAGGAGCTCACGGGCGACGTAGTAGGGGCCGACCTCCTGCTCGGGGAGGAGCCTGCAGACTTCGGCGGGGCCGGCGAGACCCAAGGCGCGGCTGGCGCGCTGAAGCTGGAGGGTGGTGGCAAGGGCGAGCGAGTTAGAGACGAAACGGCGGCGGGTGAGCCGGGGAGCTGGGGGCATGAGGTGTCCTAGGGCGATTTTGGGTGTCGCTCCGTTGGACGAGGTAAGAGTGGGGAGGGCTCACAGCGAGGGCCGATTTGCCCGAAATGAGCCGAATGCCGACGGGTGACCGGCCGGCCCCCTGTCAGGCTGCCATGGGCTGAAAGATGGCGATGGTGACTCCGGTTGGGTCGGTGAGGATGCTCATCCAGCCGACCTGAGGGATCTCCTGCGAGTTGACGGTGATGGCGGCGCCGAGGGAGGCGGCCTTGTCGGTCGCGGTGTGGATGTCCTCGACGCCGACGTAGGCGAGCCAGCCGTGATGGCCGGGCATAGAGGTCATGCCGCCGCCGGGGCCGGCGTCAGGCTTGAAGGTGCTGTAGGTGCCGGCTGGACCCATATCCATGTCCTGGAATTGCCAGCCAAAGAGTGCGCCGTAGAAGGTCTTGGCTTTGGCGAGGTCGGGGGTGTTGAGTTCGAGGTGAACGAATGGTTGCGGCATGGTGGTTCCTCTCCTGGGTTGATTTGAGGGGCCGGGAAGAGCAAGCATACGCGCGGGTAGAGGCGAAGACAAGGCGAAAATGATCCGCTGGATTCGTTTGTGGCGAAACGACGGAGACGCAGATCCTCCGCCTTTGGCGAAGGATGACAGCCCGTAGGGGGGGCTCGGCGCAAAATGGGGGAGGGCGTCCCGACCGGGGCTAGTGAGCGCCGGCGGGGGCTTTGCCTGGTTTGACTTTGCGGAAGGTCCAGACGATGGCGACGCAGAAGAAGCACAGGAGCGAGAGCCAGCGGAAGACGTCAACAAAGGCCCAGTTGGCGGCCTGGCGGCCGAGCTCCTGGTAGAGGCGGGCCTGGGCGGGGGCGAGGGAGTTGGCTTTGCCGAACGGTCCGCTGCCGGCGCCGGAGAAGAAGCCCTGGAGGGCTCCGATCTGGTTTTGGAACTGCTGGCCGGTGACGGGGACGGAGTTGATGATCTCGTTCTGATGAACGGCGGTGCGGCGGGTAAGCAGGGTCTGGGCTACGGAGATGCCGATTGATCCGCCGACGTTTCGCATGAGGTTGAAGACGCCGGAGGCGTTGCCGATCTGCTCGTTTTTGAGCGTGCCGTAGGAGGCGGTGGAGATGGGGACGAAGACGAAGGAGAGGGCGAAGCCGGTGATGAGGATGGGGACGAGGAGGGTGGTGGGCGAGACGTCGAGGGTGATGTTGCCGAAGTAGAGGGTGGTAAGGCCAAAGGTGAAGAAGCCGAAGGTGAGGAGCCAGCGGGGGTCGACCTTGTTGGAGAGGAAGCCGATGATGGGCATGCCGCAGATGGCACCGATGCCGCGGGGGGCGACGACGACGCCGGCGGTGAAGGCGGTGTAGCCGAGGAGCTCCTGATAGAAGAGCGGGAGGACGGTGACGGTGGAGTAGATGCCGACGCCGAAGAAGAAGATAAGGATGGAGCCGACGAGGAAGTTGCGGTCTTTGAAGACTTTCAGGTCGACGAGTGGATTCTTTTTGCGCCAGGAGTGGACGCAGAACCAGATGAACGAGGTGACGAGGAAGAAGACGGCCCAGCGGATCCAGATGGCGCCGAACCAGTCGTCTTCCTGACCCTTGTCGAGGACGATCTGGAGGGCGCCGGTCCAGACGACAAGGGTGGCGAGGCCGATGTTGTCGAAGGCGGGGACCTTGGCGTTCTTGATGTAGGCGGGATCCTTGATGAAGCGATTGATCATGAACAGCGCAAGGATGCCGATAGGGATGTTGATGTAGAAGGCGTAGCGCCAGGAGTAGGTATCGGTGAGCCAGCCGCCGAGGGTGGGGCCGAGGACGGGCGCGACGACGACCCCAAAGGCGAAGACGGCCATGGCGGCACCGCGCTTGGCCGGGGGGAAGGATTCGAGGAGGATGGCTTGCGAGAGGGGCTGGAGGGCTCCGCCGCCGGCTCCCTGGATGACGCGGGCGAGGAGCATGATGCCGAGGGTGGGGGCGGCTCCGCAGGCGAAGGAGGCGACGGTAAAGATGGCGACGCAGGACATGAGGAAGCGCTTGCGGCCGAAGCGGAGGGACATCCAGTTCGACATCGGGAGCACGATGGCGTTGGCGACGAGGTAGGAGGTGAGGACCCAGGTGGCCTCGTCGTTGGAGGCGGAGAGGGAGCCGGCGATGTAGGGCAGCGCGACCGAGGCGATGGCGGTGTCGAGCACCTCCATAAAGGTGGCGAGCATGACGGACGCAGCGATGAGCCAGGGATTGACGCCCTTGGTGACGTCAGCGGCCTGGTCTTGCGGAGCGGTAGCGGTGGCGGCGGCCATTCCGGGTGGGTAAACCTTCTCTCTTGGGAGTGGGACGTCCTTCCGTGAGGAGGAACTCGATTTTAGATGCAGGAGTTCTCCTTTTGCTCCATGTGGGTTTTTGGTGGGTCCGGGCAGAAAAAAAGACGGCGTGCCAAAGATGCGGCACGCCGGCGGAGAAGGTTATGGAAGGTTGGGTGGGGGCTACTGACGGGAGAGGATGCCGATGCCGGAGTCGGATCCGCACACACTGGTGATGGACCAGCTGGCGATGGTGATGGTGGTGCCGTCAGGGGAGGTGGTGCCGGTGGCGATGATGGAGGTGCCGGTCGCCGGGTCGGTGTAGGTGGTGGAGATGTTGCCGCCGTCGATGGTGGACGCGGTTGCGGGGAGGGAGGTGGGGAGGCAGGTGTTGCCGGGGGAGGCGGCGGTTCCGGTGACGTGGTAGATGCCGTCGGCATCGGGCTGGCTGGCCTGTGTGAGGGTGGAGGAGAGGGAGAAGGTTTCGCCGTCGCGGGTGGTGAGGGTGCCGGCGTAGGTGCCGTTCACCGGCTGGTACTGCTGAGCGGTGACGGGAGATGCGGGGTTGCTTGGGTCGTCGTGGGCGAGGACTGCCTTGTCGGCGGGGAAGGCGCAGTCGCCGCCGCTGACGGTGTAGGTTGCGCCGGTGAGGGTCTTACGGTCGGTGGAGAGGGTCCCGGAGAGGGTGAAGGTGCCGCGGGAGATGGGACCGGAGATGGTGAGGTGTCCGGCGAGATCGATAGAGCCGGCGACGGCGACGGGGGTGGAGGTTGAGAGGCACTGGCCGGTGGCCGAGAGCGGGTGAAGGATGCCGCTGACGGTTGTGCCGTCTACGGTGAGGCTGCCGCCGAGGGAGGAGAGGCGGGCCGCGGCAGAGGCGGTGGATTTGAACTGCCAGTTTCCGGAGGCCTCCGTGTAACTCGAGGAGGAGGTTGTGTTGGCAATACCGGCGCTGCAGCCGGCGAGAAGGCCGACGAGGAGACCTGCAAGACCGATGGAGGTGACGGCGAGGATACGACGGGTTGTTCGGGATGGACGACGGGCGACGCTACTGGAGGGAACTGGGGAGGTCATCTGCGTTCTGTCTTTCGGGGAGCCAACTCTGATCGAAAGGTAGAAGGTGGGTTCCGAATCGGGAATGGCTCGTTTGGGGCAGGAATTGGAGCGAATTGGGCAGGGATAAGGGCGAGAAGAGGCGGGAGCGGGGTTGAGAACAAGACAGGTGCAGAGAGGTTTGGAGCGGTTTTTCTGTGTCGGCGGTGAATCTGATGGCGATTCGGCGCATCAGATTGATTGACAGTAAGTGACTCAGATGTGAAGATGGGTCAGGTCAAGAGAGTTTTGAACGGCAGAGCCGAAGAGATCGGCTGCCGGGCGGTTGAGAGAGGGCTGGCATGGCGAAGATTATTGGAATTGATTTGGGAACGACGAACAGCTGCGTCGCGGTGATGGAAGGCGGCGAGCCGAAGGTCATTGCGAACGAAGAGGGCGGGCGGACGACGCCGTCGATCGTGGCGTTTACGAAGAATGGCGAGCGCCTGGTGGGCCAGGTAGCGAAGCGGCAGGCGATCACGAATCCTGAGAACACGGTGTACTCGATCAAGCGGTTCATGGGACGCCGGATGAACGAGGTCGGCGACGAGATGAAGATGGTGCCGTACAAGGTTGTTGCGAAGGGCGACAACGTCGGCGTCCTGGCGCAGGGCAAGGAGTTCACGGCGCCGGAGGTTTCGGCGATGATCCTGCAGAAGCTGAAGAAGGCGGCGGAGGACTACCTGGGCACATCGGTGACCGAGGCGGTTATCACGGTTCCGGCGTACTTCAATGACGCGCAGCGTCAGGCGACCAAGGACGCGGGCAAGATCGCGGGCCTGGATGTGAAGCGGATCGTGAACGAGCCGACGGCGGCAGCGCTGGCGTACGGGCTCGACAAGAAGAAGGACGAGACGATCGCGGTTTATGACTTCGGCGGCGGCACCTTTGATATCTCGATTCTCGAGGTAGGCGAGGGTGTGATCGAGGTGAAGTCGACTAACGGCGATACGCACCTGGGCGGCGACAACCTGGATCAGCGGATTGTGGACTGGCTGATCTCGGAGTTCAAGTCGGACACGGGTCTTGACCTGACGGCGAAGGGCAACGAGATGGCGCTGCAGCGGCTGAAGGATGCGGCGGAGAAGGCGAAGATCGAGCTTTCGACGGCGCAGGAGTCGGAGATCAACCTCCCCTTCATCACGGCCGACGCGACTGGACCGAAGCACCTGGTGCGCAACCTGACGCGGGCGAAGCTCGAGTCGCTGGTGGATGATCTGCTGCAGAAGTCGGTTGGACCGTCGAAGCAGGCGATGAAGGATGCCGGTGTCGATGCCTCGAAGATCGACGAGGTGGTCCTGGTTGGCGGACAGACCCGCATGCCGGCGATCCAGAAGCTGGTGAAGGAGCTGTTTGGCAAGGAACCGCATAAGGGTGTGAACCCGGATGAGGTTGTGGCGATCGGAGCGGCGGTGCAGGCGGGTGTTCTGGCGGGCGAGGTGAAGGATCTGCTTCTGCTCGATGTGACTCCGCTGACGCTGGCGATCGAGACGATGGGCGGTGTGGCGACGGGCATGATTGCGCGCAACACGACCATCCCGACGAAGAAGACGGAGACGTTTTCGACGGCGGCCGACTCGCAGACCGAGGTTGAGGTCCATGTGCTGCAGGGCGAGCGTCCGATGGCGGCGCAGAACCGGACGCTGGGCAAGTTCAAGCTCAGCGGGATTCCACCGGCTCCGCGTGGCGTGCCGCAGATCGAGGTGACGTTTGACATCGATGCGAACGGCATTCTGAATGTGACGGCGAAGGACAACGCGACGGGCAAGGATCAGAAGATCACGATCACGAGCTCTTCGGGCCTGAGCAAGGAAGAGGTCGAGCGCATGGCAAAGGATGCCGAGGCGCACGCCAGCGAGGACAAGGAGCAGCGCGATGCAGTTGAGGCGCGCAACGGCCTTGACTCGATGGTCTACAACGTCGAGAAGATGCTGAAGGAGAACGGCGACAAGGTCTCCGGAAGCGACAAGACGGATGTGGAGTCGGCGCTGGCGGATGCGAAATCGACGCTGGGCGGAACGCCGAGTGCGGCGGAGCTGAACAGTGCGCGCGAGAAGCTGACGACGGCGAGCCACAAGCTGGCGGAGGCGATGTACAAGGCCTCGGCGAGCGCTCCGACGGACGGCGCGACGGCTGCCGAGGGAACGACCGAGGAGCCGAAGAAGGAAGAGGGTGTGATCGACGCCGAGTACGTGGATACGAAGTAAGGTCCACGAACGAACGGCAGAGGCCGCACAGACGTAAGCAGGAGAGAGAGAGGGGCGTTCCGCATGGGGTGCCCCTCTCCGTTTGCAGAGTGCGCCGCGCGAAGCCACTGCATCCGAATGGGAGCGAGGAAGCGCGAGCGACTTGATGGCGAGAAGGGTGTTGAAGAGATGAGAGGAAGCAAAGACGAGCTGTACGCAAACGTTTCCTGGCTGTTGGACTTCGATGGGTCGAATGGAGGCAGAGCGATGACGGACACGATGTGGAGATGCGATGCGATGCGGGCCGGCCAGCTTTACAGCCGGATGCTGTTTGACAGCAAGGCGGAGGCGGAGCAGTTTGCGCGAAAGATGCGCGAAGCTGAGCCGGACCAGATGTTTTCTGTCGAGGCGGTTGAGGCGCGGCAGGTTTGGAACTGAGGCGCCGATGCTGATTGATTGGGTCGAGGTGCAGTCGATGGCGACGGTGGTGCTGGTGCTGACGAGCGCCGGCGCCATTGCGTATGCGGCGCTGCAGCTGCGGCACGAGCGAGAGTACCGGGCGGTTGCGAACCTTGAGAGGCAGCTGAGTTTCTTTCTGTCGGATGGATTTGTGGCGGCTCGGCGGCGGCTCGCGGTGGATCGCCTGACCGAGGACGGACTGCGGACGTGGGAGTTGGACGACCCGCCGATGAGCGCGTTCGAGGTGCTGGATTTCTATGAGCACCTGGCACTGCTGGTGAAGAAGGGTCACCTGGATGTGTACGACGTTTGGCACACGTTTTACGAGTGGGCGCAGCCGGTGTATGTGGATATGCAGCTGATGATCGAGAGCGATGAGAGCAGCTATTCGGACCACTACTCGGATCTGCGAAAGCTGATGCGGCAGATGGATGAGATCCAGCTGCAGCGGATGCATGAGAAGCATGCGAACCACTGGGCGCTGTGGACGCCGGACCGGATTATTGAGCATTACAAGTACGAGATCAGCGCGGGCGGCCGGTCGCGGCGGACGCGCCGGCGGCGGAACCAGCCGGCCGCGGTTGAGGAAATGGACGCGAGCGCCGAGGTAGCGAGGGAGAACATGGATGCCTGAGGGCAACGAGGTCCATCGCTGGGCGGAGCGGCATACAGCGGCGTTTGTTGGAAAGAAGATGCACGTGGAGGGGCCGAACGGGCGCTTTGCGGATGCGGCGATGCTGGAAGGGCGGACGCTGGAACGGGTGAGGGCGGTCGGAAAGCACCTGGGCTACGACTTCGGCAAGGACCGGATTCTGCATGTCCATCTGGGCCGATATGGCGACTGGACCGAGGGACAGATGCCGCTCGCGGAGGTCAGGGGGATGTTGCGGCTGCGGATGTGGAGCGTGGGCGCGAAGCCGGTCAAGAATGCGCTGCGTTCGGCTGTGCGGCACTACTCGGCCGATGACGGCACGGGGACGATGAGCCCGGCGAGTGTTCATTGGCTGGAGCTGCGAGGGCCGACGGACTGCAGTGTGTACTCGGAGGCGAAGTGGGAGGCTCTGCTCGGGCGACTGGGGCCTGATCCGCTGAATGGCGATAAGCCGGACGAGGCGTTTCGGAAGATCGCGAAGGCGAAGAAGCCGATCGGCGTGCTGCTGATGGAGCAGGATGTGATGTCGGGGATTGGCAATATTTATCGGGCGGAGCTGCTGTTTCGGGCGCGGCTGAGTCCGTTCCGGCTGGGGCCGGAGGTGCCGATGAAGACGCTCCGGTCGATGTGGAAGGACTCGTTGCCGCTGCTGAAGGCGGGTATGGTGGACAGAAGGATTGTGACGACGCTGCCGAAGCACAGGCCGCACCGGGACGAGGCGCCTCCGCTGAAGGAGGAGGTCCACTATGTGTATCGGCGGAGCGGCAAGCCGTGCTGGGTATGCGGGACGACGGTGCGGAAGCAGGATATGAATGGGCGGAGCTTGTACTGGTGCCCGACGTGCCAGGCGGAGTGATCCGGCACAGCGGCCAGTGACAGCGGAAGCGAATCACCGCTGCGCGAAGGAACAGATTGAGGCGATTCGAGCTCGAGCGACCTGGTGGGCTGCCGGGTTGAGAACGGGACAGAGGAGTAAAGGACGAGGCGATGGCGACGACACAGCAGAAGGATTATTACGGCACGCTGGGTGTGAAAAAGACGGCGACACAGGACGAGATCCGAAAGGCGTTCCGCAAGCTGGCACGGAAGTACCACCCGGATGTGAACCCGGGCGACAAGAAGGCGGAGGAGAAGTTCAAGGAGATCTCCGAGGCGAACGACGTGCTAAGCGAGGAGAAGAAGCGGAAGATCTACGACCAGTTCGGCTTTTACTCCGACAACATCGACGCGGCTGCGGCGGAGGCGGCGGCGCGGGGCGGGTACAGCGGCGGGTTTCCGGGGGCGGGCGGACGAGCGTCGGCGGGCGCGGGCGCGGTGGGGCGCAGGAGGTCCCGTTTGATTTCGGCGGATTTGATTTTTCGGGGTTCCAGGGTGGCGGACGTGCGACGCAGCAGGAGCAGGGCGGCGGGGGTTTTGGCGGATTTCGCGACATCCTGAACGGGATGTTTAGCGGTGGAGGAAAGGCGCAGAAGGGACCGCAGCCGGGAACGGATCTCGAGTACCAGGTGAGTGTGGACTTTTGGACGCTGGTGCGCGGGGGCGTGACGCGGCTGGAGATTACGCGGCAGGAGACCTGCAAGACATGCAAGGGGCGGGGGACGCAGGGCGGCGTGGTGGAGTGTCCCGAGTGCCATGGGTCAGGGCAGGTGACGCAGATGGGCGGACGGATGAAGTTCAACATCCAGTGCCCGAAGTGTGGGGGGAGCGGAAAGATCCAGAATCCGTGTCCGACGTGCGATGGCGAGGGCGTGGTGACGCGCAAGGAGCCGCTTGAGTTCCGGATCAAGCCGGGGACGAGAGATGGGCAGCGGATACGGCTGGCGGGCAAGGGCAATGCCGGGACGGATGGCGGGGCGGCGGGTGATCTTTTCCTGATCATCAAAGGCGGAACGCACCCGGTGTTTACGCGCACGGGCGATGATATTCATGTCACTGTTCCGGTTACGATTGCGGAGGCGGCGCTGGGTGCCAAGATCGATGTGCCGACGATTGACACGCACGAGGGCGGCGGGCGAACGCAGCTGAAGATTCCGCCGGGGGTGCAGACGGGGCAGAAGCTGCGGCTGCGGGAGAAGGGTGTGCCGAGCGCGGCGAGAGAAGGTGTACGTGGGGATCAGATCGTGGAGGTCAAGGTGGTTGTGCCGAAGGTGCAGGACGAGCGGTCGAAGGAGATTCTGCGGGAGCTGGCTCGGCTGAATCCGGAGGATCCGCGGGAGGCGATCTTTGCGGAGGTGTGATGCCTCGGACCGTGCCTCAGCATCGCTTCGTAGAGCCCCAGCGTCAGGCCTGATTATGGGCTTGCTCGAGAGGGGTGGGGGTGCTTTGCTTGCGGAGGTTGGCTCCGCGGGTTAGGGGTTTGGGGGTGGGGGTGGCGGCGGGCAGGATGTACTGGTTGGCGAGTGCGGCGACGAACTGGGTTGTGGATGGGCTGAGGCCGTGGATGCGGGCGGCGAGCGCGGCCTGAGGGGTGATGGTGATTTCGGCGCAGCCGGCTCGCGTGGCGTTGAAGATGCGATTGGCGGCGTGTTCCGTGGAGGCGGCGACGATGGGAGTTTTGGCTCCGGCGTTGAACCAGCGGAACTCCTTTTCTGCCTGGCCGGTGAACTCGGCCTGGATGGAGGAGCCGGTGCGCATGAGGCCGGGGCAGACGGTGGTGACGCGGATGCCCTTGAGGCGGAGCTCGGCGTGGAGGCCTTCGGAGAAGCCGGTGAGGGCGAACTTGCTGGCGACGTAGGGGAGGAGATGCGGGACGGGGATCTTGCCGCCGATGGAGGAGATGTTGACGATCGAGGCGCGGCGACCGTTGCGCTTCGCTTGCGCGAGCAGGCGGGGGAGGGCGGCCTGGATGGTGTGGAGGGCGGCGTAGAAGTTGGTGTTCATGGCGCGATCGAAGGCTTCGAGCGGCTGGTTCTCGATGGGGCCGACCTCGATGATGCCGGCGTTGTTGACGAGGATGTCGAGGCGGCCGAAGCGGGCGTAGGTCTGGTCGATGAGGTTCTGGACCTCTGCGAGGTTGGTGAGGTCTGTAGGGACGAGGAGGATGTTGTCGGCGGACTCCACGCAGCCTTCGTGGAGGAGAGTCTGCCGGGCGTTGTCGAGCTCCTCAGGGTTGCGGGCGGCGAGGACGAGGCGGGCGCCGGACTTGCCGAAGCGGCGGGCGAGCGCGAGACCGAGGCCGCGGGAGCCGCCGGTGATGAGGACGACATCTCCGGACCGGTCGGCTTCTTCGGAGGTTCCGCGGCGCGTGCGGGAGACCAGGAGGCAGGCGGCGCCTGCGAGGGCGGCGAGGCTGGCGAGGACTGGGGCGGCGGGCACGGAGCGGAGCGGCTTGTTCATGATGGTTACTGAGATGCGGCGTCCGAGAACGAGAGATTGTGTGGCGGGTTGGGAACGGTAAAGCTTAGACTTTTTGTGCACCCGAGCGGAATGAGGTCGAGACGATGGCGACAAAGCGGAAATCGAAGGGCGCGTACATGATTTCGGCGGTTGCGGAGATGTATGAGATCCACCCGCAGACGCTGCGGCTGTATGAGCGCGAGGGTCTGCTGCGGCCTTCGCGGAGTGAGGGAAATACGCGGCTGTACACGGACGAGGACCTGGAGCGGCTGGAGTTCATCCTGAACCTGGCGCGGGACCTGGGCGTGAATATTGCGGGGATCGCGATTGTGCTGCAGATGCGGGAGCGGATGGAAGAGATGAACCGGCAGATGCAGGGGTTCGTGGACTACGTCCGGACGGAGATGCTGTCGCGGATGCAGCAGGCGCAAGGGACGCAGGTGGCGGGCCTGGTGCCGTTGCGGAGACCGGTGATTGTGCCGCCGGAGCGGCCGGCGGGGAAGAAGAAACAGGGTTCCTGATGAGCGTGGTTGGGCGTGTGTCGTTCTGGGTGGCGGCTGTGGGGACGGTCACCTCGACTATCTACTCGGTGATGGTGATGGTGGGGGCGGTCCGGTTTGGGCTGCGCAAGCGGCGCGAGGATGCGGAACCGGCGACCTTTCTGCCGCCCGTAAGTGTGCTGAAGCCGCTCCATGGGGCGGAGCCGGATCTCGAGGAGAATCTCCGCAGCTTTTTCAGGTTGAAGTACCCGGAGTTTGAGCTGCTGTTCTGCGCGCGGCATGCCGAGGACGCCGGGCTCGAGACGGTGCGGCGGGTGGCGGCTGAGTTCCCGGGGGTGCGGGCGCGGATTGTCACCTGTGGAGAGCCGCGGTTTCCGAACGCAAAGGTGTGGTCGCTGGCGGCGCTTACGGAGGCGGCCGAGAACGACGTGCTGGTGACGAGCGACGCGGATGCGCGGGTGGATGGGGACTACCTCCACCGATGTGTGCAGGTGCTGGCGGATGGGAAGATCGCGCTGGCGTCGTGCCTGTATGTGGGCCGGACGACGGGCGGGTTCTGGGCGGCAGTTGGATGCGGTGGGCAAGAGCGTGGAGATGTCGGGTGGGATCCTGGTGGCGGACATGCTGGAGGGCACGCGGTTTGCGCTTGGGGTGACGATGATTCTCCGACGCGAGGCGTTTGCGGAGGCTGGCGGGTTCGAGGAGCTGGGACAGTGGTTTGCCGAGGACTTTGTGCTGGGCGATCGGCTGGCGGCGAAGGGCCTGGGCGTCCGGATGTCGAACCACGTGATTCGGCTGATGGTGCTGCCGCAGGGCTTTGGCGGGGCGTTTCGAGATCAGCTTCGGTGGATGAAGAGCACGCGGCGATCGAGGCCGGCGGGGCACCTGGGCACGGGGCTGACGTTTGCTGTGCCGTATGGGCTGATTGGGTTGTTGTGGGGACTCCTGAGCGGACACGCGGGACTGGGATTGCTGTGGCTGCTGGCGACGTGTGTTGACCGGTGGGCGATGGCGGGGGTGGTTCTTTGGGCGCTGCGGGATGAGCGTGCGGCGGTGCCGGTGCTGATCTACCCGATGCGGGATCTGCTGGGCGGGGTGCTGTGGGTGAGCAGCTATACGGGGGGGAACCTCCGGTACAGAGCGGGGGCGTATGAGCTGGGGGCGGATGGGCGATTCAAGCCGATCGACTCGTAGCGGGGAAGTCCAGGCGTGCGCGATCAGCGATTGGTGAGGATGGCTTTGCCGCCGGAGCTGGCAAGTGCCCGTACGGTGGCCAGGGGGGCGAGATCGTGGGTGCGCGTGTCGGGGCGGCAGGTGAGGAGAAAGACGCGATGGGAGCTCGACCAGAGTGCGTTAAGGGTGGCGTCCGTCTCAAAGATGGCGGGGGCGTCAGGCCAGAAGCTGCCGTACCAGGGACCGTTGATGCGGCCGTTGACGAGGTGGACGGGTTGCTGCGTGTAGAAGAGCAGGGTTGAGCCGGAGGTGAGCTCGCCGTCGATGAGGATGAGGTCGCCCGGTTGCGGGTGGAGGTGCTGCTCGCGGAGGATGGCTTCGGCGAGCGATTGGGAGCCCAGGGTGGGGTAGAAGCGGACGAGGCCGGTGTGTATGCAGAGAAGAAGCGCGGCGGCGGCTGCGGCGAGGGTGAGGTTCGCGGCAAAGGTGCGGCCGGCGCGGCGAAGGAGGTAGACGCCGGGACCGATGACGAGCATGGTGAGGGCGAAGAGGGCTAATGGAACGCGAAAGAGTCCCATGGCGGCGCCGGTGAGATCGAAGAGGTGACCGAGCGAGAGATTGTAGGCGTCGGGGTTGGCGGCGAGGAGGCTGGCGAGATCGGCGCCGGGTGCCGGGTGAGGCGCCTTGACGGCGAAGAAAAGGGCGATAAGGGCTGCGACGGTGCCGAGCGGGGCGAGCAGCCAGCGTGACCAGCGGAGCGTGCTCTGCCGAGCGACGGAGTTTGGACCGGTGAGGTCTGGTGCGCGGTCGGCGCTGCCGAGTGCTCCGCCGATGAGGAGTGCGAGTGCGGGGAGGGCGGGGAGCGAGTAGTACTCCTGGCGGGCGGAGAAGGTGAAGAAGCCGAGCACGACTGCGGACCAGAGGACGAGCGAGAGAGCGGCTTCGCGCTGCCGGGGGCTGCCGGTCGACTTGCGGCGGAGCTGCGGGAGGAAGAGGTTGGCGGCGGCGGGAAGGTAGGCGACCCACGGGAAGATCCAGATGGCGGCGAGGCACCAGAAGAGGGGGACGGGTACCTGGCCGTAGTCGTGGGGGATGCGGCGCGAGAGAAAGCGGGCGATGTGCTCGTTGTAGAGATAGAACCAGGCCCAGCCGCCGCGCGCGGGCAGGCCGAGCCCCGTCGGAAGGCTGACGGGTGGGTTACGCAGCGCGGCGAGGATGTGCCATGGGGCGGCGATAGTGAGGAAGGCTGCGGCGGTCGCGATGGGGTGAAGGCGGAGGAGGGATCGAAGGCGGCCGGTGAGAGCGAGGTAGAGGAGGACGAAGGCGAGTGGGAAGACGAGGCCGATGAGTCCTTTGCTGAGGACGTCCAGGGCCATGACGGCGCCGAA
Source organism: uncultured Acidobacteriaceae bacterium (assembly GCA_963850375.1). Taxonomy (GTDB): domain Bacteria; phylum Acidobacteriota; class Terriglobia; order Terriglobales; family Acidobacteriaceae; genus Edaphobacter. The sequence continues at coordinate 1,595,511 of CAWKKV010000002.1, forward strand.
GCCGAGCATGGGGAGGAGGGGACCTGCGCTTCCCGCGCTGGAGGATGTGGTCGTCGATGTGTCGGCGCGGTCGAGGGCGATGAGAAAGAGGTGAACGCCGAGGGTCATCCAGAGGGCGATCAGGATGTCGGGGATGAAGAAGCGGGTGTAGAGAAAGGGGCCGATGGAGGTGGCAAAGGCGAGGCTGGCGTAGAGGGCGCCGCGGTCGGGGTGATGGGGGAGAGAGGTAGTTGCGAAGAGGCGGAGGCCGAGAGCGTAGATGGCGAGAAAGAGCGCGAGCGTCAGGAGGGCGAGCGGGAGCCGAGCGGCCCAGTCGTGGACGCCGAAGAGATGCATGGAGCCGGCTGCGAGCCAATACATCAGGGGAGGCTTGTCGAAGAAGCGAATGCCGTCGATGTAGGGGGTGACGAAGTCGTGGCGTCCGAGCATCTCGCGGGCGATCTCGATGTAGACGGAGTCGACGTCGTCGAGCAGACCTGGGGTGAAGAGGCAGCCCACGTGGAGGACGAGCCACGCGAGGACGATGAGGGCGACGGACCCGGGACGCCAGCGGCGCTGCTCCGGACTTCCTACGAGCTGGTCGTGGGAGGCAGGAGGTTTGGGAGCGACGTGATCGAGGAGGGCCTGGTTCATCGGAGGAGGGTGTTGGGGTTGGAGGGGAGTTCCTTGGGGTCAGGGCAGGGTCGCGGCTTTGGTGATCTGGTTCAAGGGTGCGCGCGGTCCAGGGGACGGTCGGTGATCAGGGCCTTCCCGGAGGTTTCGGTGAGGACAAAGGATCTCCTGTGCTGGAGGAGCTGGTCGACCTCGTCACGTTTTTCGAGGGGAACGAAGAGAATCTTGCGCTCGCCCTTGCCCCAGTCAGCTAGGAGGTCGGCGGGGGTGAGAAAGATGTGTGGCGCGTCAGGGAAGCTGGAGCCGAAGAGCATGGAGGAGGAGCGGCCGTCGACGAGATCGACGACGTGGCCGAGATAGAAGGGGATAGAGGAGCCGTAGGCCTGGTCGCCGAAGAGCATGACGCGGGTGCCGGGTGAGATGTTGCCAGTGGCCTCGAGCTGCTGGATCTTTGCGGCCAGATTTTGCGAGGAGAGCATGGGCGCGAAGCGGACGAGCGCGATGTGGGCGGCTATGAGGAACAGCGCGGAGGTGATGCCGATGGACAGGGTGGACGCGAAGTGCCGGCGCTGCTGGCGAAGGAGCCATGCGACTGCCGGACCGCAGGCGAAGGCAAAGGCGGCGAGGGCCGCGGGCAGGCGGAGCGCGGCGAAGGAGGGTCCGGTGAGATCGAAGAAGTGCGACATCGAGAGGGTGTAGTTGCCCACGCTGCGATGGGCGAGGAGTTCTCCGATATCGGGAACAAAGGCGAGGTGACGTGAGGACCAGAGGCCCCAGGCGAGCGTGATGGCTGCCGCTGCGCCGAGCAGGGTGTAGCTGGCGTGGGCGAAGGTGATCCAGCGTCGGGCGGCGTGGTCTGAGGCAAAGGTCTGCTCGGCGCGGGTGAGCGCGGCTGCGATGAGCAGGAGGAGGGGGAGGTAGGCGGGAAAGGTGTAGTACTCCTGATTGGTGGAGAGGGAGAAGAAGCAGAGGATAAGCGCGGAGTAGAGGATCAGGAGAAGGGTGGTACGGCCACGGCGGGTGTCGAGGTGGCGGAGGCGAAACAGGAGACCCGGACGGGTGGAGGGGAGGCCGAAGTCGTGGCCTGAAGTACGGGCGCGGCGGATGCCGAGGAGTGCGGCCACCGGGAGGAAGAGGCTCCAGGGAAAGAGCCAGACGAGGTGGAGGCTCCAGAACAGGTATCCGGGGAGCTTGTTGTAGTCGACCGGGATGCGCTTGCCGAGGAAGCGCAGGAAGTGCTCGTTGATGAAGTAGAACCAGAAGAAGCCGTGACCGTTGGCACCGCCGGTATTGCGGAGGCCGGCGAGGATATGCCATGGGGCGGCGATCACGAGCATCAGGGCGATGCCGCTGACCGGCTTGAGCACCCGCCAGCGGTGGAGGTCACCCGTGAGCAGGAGGTAGGCGAGGGTGGCGCCGAAGAAGAAGACGAGGGCAACGAGCCCCTTGGTGAGGACCGCAAAGGCGAGCGCGGCCCACATGGCGTACGGAGTAAGGCGGGCGAGGGGATGCGGGGACGCGGAGCGTGAGGCGTCGAGGTGCGGGTCTGGATCCGGGTGGTGGTCTGGATGGTGGTCTGGGTGACGGTCTGGGCTCGAACTCGGGCCGGATTCGAGCGATCTTAGAAAGAGGTAGAGCGCGGTGCAGAGGAGGAGGGAGAGGAGGACTTCCGGGATGAAGATGCGGGTGAAGAGGAAGACGCCGGCCGAGGTGAGGACAGCGAGCCCGGTGTAGAGGGCGGTCTGGCGCTCAAAGGCGCGTGCCGCCCAGCCGTATCCGAGAAGCGCAAGCAGAAGAACGGCGATGGCCTGCGGGAGATGCGCGGCGAAGGTGTTGAAGCCGAAGAGCTTGAAGGAGAGGGCGTCAAGCCAGTAGGGAAGCGGGGCCTTTTCGAGGTAGCGGATGCCGTTTACGTGAAGCGTGACCCAGTCGCCGGTGACGGCCATGTAGCGAGCGGCGTTGGCGTGGGTGGCGTCGGCATCGTCGAGCAGGGGCGGGGCGAAGAGGGAGGCGAAGAAGATGACGATCCACAGACCGCAGAGGAGAGTGAGCGCGGTCGAGCGGCGGGGGCCAATCTGGGTGGAGAGGACCCGGACGGGAGCTGCGCGCAGGGGCTTGAGGTCGACGTCTCCGAGTGTGAGATTTCCCATATCCGGTCCGCTACAGGATAAATTGCGTGGGTGGATTGCGGCGGGCGAGAGTTCGAGTGGGTGCGACCGGGGGTGCTCTGGGCGAGAGGTGATCGTCGGGCTTGGCTTACTTGCGCGAGGTTTTGCGGCGGGAGGTCTTGGTTGAGGTGTTGTAGAGGGAGCGGACGATGCGCGGGTCGAGCATCCACTGCAGGGTGGCGGGGCCGCGGGTGAGATTGACGCGGGCGAGGGTGCCTTTGCGGAGGCGGATCTGGGCGGTGTAGCGGGATCCGTGAGGGACGATGATGGAGCCTAAGAAGCTGGTGATGTTGGGGTTATGGCCGACGACCAGGAGGTTCTCCACCGCTTCGTGATCGCGGAGGAGCTTCTGGAAATCGGGGAGGGTGGCGGCGGGGGCGAGCGCATTCGAGAGGAGGACCTGGGCCTCGTATCCGGTCTCGGTGCCGAGCAGGGTGGCGGTCTGGAGGCTGCGCTTGAGCGGGCTCGAGGCGATCAAGTCGAACTGAATCTTGAGGTTATTGAGGATCTGGGCGAGCTGGAGGCAGTGGCGCTTGCCGTCGCGATCGAGCGGACGTTTGACGTCAAGGAGGGGGTTGGCGCGGCTGGTGCCCGCGCTGGCGTGGCGGAGGACGTACAGGTTCATAGGCTCGGGGACGATTTTAGTGCAGATTCTGCTGGTTACGGGCTGGTGAATGTGTGGTGACGGTGTGGCGATGTGCGTGGTTGCGGCGATGGTTACGGCTCAAAGACGCCGGGGTCGGGATCGGGGAGCGAGGGGGAAGGGGGTTCGGGGGCGGGAATGGGGTCGTATCCCGGCGTGGATGGGCCGGTGGGGAGGTCGGTGCCGGGGGTGGGCGGGAGGGCGGGGACGGGTGAGGGGGTGGTCATGAACGTTCTCCTTGCTGATCCTGCTTAGAGGTGATGCCGATTGTTGGGCCGGGGGTGGGTTGGGGTGCGTGCCCCCAGAGTTCTGTGGTGAGGATCCCGCCGAGGGTGAGGTGGCGGTGAAGGAGCTGTAGGCTGTTGCGGGAGAGGGCGGCGGCGTGGTCCGGGAGGCGGTTGGTGCGGAGGCCGGTGAGGACGCGGAAGGCGAGATAGAGGAGGCGGACGAGGATGCGGGCGGGGAGGCGAAGGGGACCGGTGACGGGAATGCGGAAGTCGGAGACGAGCCAGAGGGCGTCGGGGGAAAGGTGGGGGGCAAGACGGGCCACGAGGCTTTCGAGTTCGGGCTCGGTGAGGCAGTCGAGGAAGAAGTGGGTGACGACGAGGTCGTAGGGGCCGTGCTGCGGCTCGAAGGTGCGGGCGTCGGCTTGGATGGTTGTGAGGCGGGGGGCGGAGGCGCGCTTCGCGAGAAGCTGGAGCATGCTGGGGCTGATGTCGACGGCTTCGGCGTGGAGGTGCGGGTTTGCGGCGAGGAGGCGAGCGAGGAAGCGACCGTCGCCATCGCCGAGCACGAGGGCCTGGCGGGAGACGAGGAGGTGCGGGAGGAAGTGGAGGCGGGTGCGCTGGAGGAGGGGGCCGAGGGTGAGGTATTCGAGGTAGCGATAGGGGCGTGCGATGCGGTTGAAGTTGGGTTGGGAACTCATGGCGGGTTGTGGGGGTTAGTGCGGTTTCGGATGGTTTGGATGGCTGGTCCCAGGGAGGAGCAGATCCTCCGCTGTCCAAGGATGACAACGCTTTCGGGTGGGGTTCCCCAGCTAAGGGTTACCGTCTGCCCCGCTAGTGAAGGAGGGGTAGAAGGAGGACGGGGGTGAGGAGGGCGAGGTCGGCGGCGGCTCGAAGGATTGTGGGGGTGAGGTGGCGGCGGCGGTGGTGGAGGGCGAGGAGGAGGACGCCCGATGTGGCGCAGGCGATGAGCAGGGTCGAGGTGGCGCGGTGGGATGAGGGGTCGAGGGCCGTGACGTAGGGGAGGAGAGCTAGGGCGATGTTAGCGGCGACTGAGAGCCAGGTGATGGTTTGGAGATGACGGAGGGCGAGCCGAGTTGCGGGGTGTGTGGTGCTGGTTGGGCCGGGGGCGTGCTCCCAGGTATAGATGAAGAGGCAGTTGAGGGTGCAGAGGAGTGCGAAGAGAGTGGCTGCGGGAGCGAGGACAGCTTGGAGGTGCGGTGCTCGGGCGACCGTGGGGATGAAGATGGCGGCGGAGAAGAAGAGGCCGACGGCGATCTCCTTGGGAAGGCGGTGGGCAGAGCCGGTGGCGTGGATAAGGATGAAGTAGCCGGCGAGGAGGGTGCCGAGGACGAGGTAGAGGCGGATGGCTTCGGGGTGAAGATGCGGGATCAGGAGTGCGAGGGCTACGGTGGCGCCGAGGATGCCAAGGAGAAAGGCGGGACGGTGGCGATGATGGAAGCGATGGCGGTGTTCCAGCTCGGCGGTTTGCTGGGGATCCCGTTGGTGGGGGGGCGGGGCTGTGTCGAGAAGGCGCGCGTCCAGGAGGCGGTCGGCGGCGTAGAGCATCCAGACGGCGACGGCCATGGCGAGGATGGAGGTAGGGGGGAGGATGATGCCCGACGCCCTGGCGACGAACCAGGTCCAAAGGGCGGCGACGGTGGGTGCGTCGAGAGAGAGGAGGTGCCAGAGGGCGAGGGGGGAGGTGCGCGCTCGGGACAGGGTGAGGGTGGAGGTGTGGGTCGACACTTCCGGGTTGGATGCGTGGGTGGTCGGGTGGTGTGATCCGGGGTTTCTGGTGGGAGGCTCTTCAGGCGCGAGTGCGCGTTCCGGGGGCGATGGTCTAGGGCGTTTGCTGGCAAGTTGGGCTACGCGGGTTGGCCGCGTAGCCCAAGGGGTGAGGTGCCTTCTAACTGGATGTGGCTCAAGACTGCGCGGGGAGGGAGTAGTTGATCATCCAGGGGATGCCGAAGGGATCAGTGAGCATGCCGAAGCGCTCGGCCCAGAAGGTCTTCTCGAGGGGCATGGTGACGCGACCCCCTGCGGAGAGCTGGTTGAAGATGGACTCGGCTTCGGCAAGATCGGTGGTGTCGATGGTGAGTGAGAAGCCGGCTGGGGCGGAATAGTGGGGTGCGGGGGCATCCATGCCTTGAATGACCTGGTCACCGATGGCCATGCTGGCGTGCATGATCTTGCCCTGCCAGTCCGGTCCGACGCGGTTGGCCATGGGAGATTCGCCGTGGGTCATTTTGAAGATGATCTTGCCGCCGAGGACGCGCTGGTAGAGGTCGAAGGCGGCCTCGCAGTTGCCGTTGAAGTGGAGATAGGGGTGGATGATCATTCGTGTTGCTCCTGACTTGGTTGTGAGGTGTGGTTGCGCTACTTGTTTGAGAGCTCGGGGAATTTGCCGATTTCCTTCTGGACGTCGTCGGGGAAGTCCGAGACCTCCTGAAGCTGGCGGACTTCGATCATCTCGTTGGGGGACGCGGGGCAGCGCGAGGCCCAATCGATGGCTTCGGCTTTGGAGTTGGTCTTGATGATCCAGAAGCCGCCGAGGGGTTCTTTGCTCTCAGCGAAGGGACCTTCGGTGACGATCGCGCCGGCGGGGCCGAAGGAGATGCGGGCACCGGCGGAGGGCGGGTGAAGGCCTTCGAGGGAGAGGAGGACGCCGGCCTTTTGGAGAGTGTCGTTGTATTGCATCATGGCCTCGACGGCCTTGGCGTCGGGCATGGTGCCGGGTGCGGCGGTCTCGTAGCCTTTGGGGATCATCAGCAGCATGAAACGCATGGGTGCTTGGCTCCGTTCTCGTGTGTGAGCTGGTGGAGGGGAAGGAAGGCTCAGGCCTGAACAGGCAGGAGCGCGCGAAGACGTCCGTCGCGAAGAAGGAGACCGCCCCACAGAAGAAGGGCGATGTAGACCGGGAAGAGGATGTGCGAGAAGAGAGGATTGCCGACGCGCACGTGTGCGGAGACGGCTGCGCCGAGGTAGCCGGTGAGGAGGACGGCGCCAAGGGTGGAGGTCTGCGGGACGAGGTAGAGCGCGACGCAGCAGAGCAGGAGGATGCCGACGGGAGCGGCCAGGCTGGGGGCATAGCCGAGCTGGGCCATGGCGTCCACGACGGGAGCGGGTTTGGCGAGCTTGGTGACACCATCCATGAGCAGGAAGAGGATGGGGATGGCGCTAAGGATGCGGCCGGTCCAAACGAGCTTTGAGCTGTTCTCGGTTGTTTCGTACATCAACGGACTTCTCCAGGAGGGTGGCGTTGTGCGTGGCGCGGAGTTTGGGAGGGCTAGCCGCCGGCGATGGCTCCGATGATGAGGAGGGGCTCGCGGGCGGTGGCGACCTGGACGGGCAGCGGGGCTTGTGGGTCGGTGTGGGAGATGTCTTCTTCGCAGGCGAAGAAGCGAAGGAAGGGGCGGCGCTCCAGCGTGGTGTGGGTGCGGATGGTGCCTGAGAGCTGGGGGAAGCGGAGCTCCAGGGCGTCGAGGGTGTTGGCGAGCGTGGGTGGTGTGGGGACATCGAGGGTGAGCTCGCCGCGATGGCGGGCGAGGGTCTGGAGGTGAGCCGGGAGGTGGAGGCGGATGGTGGGCATGCGTTGTTTTGTCCGGTGCGGGTCAGGCGGCGAGAGGGAGGCTGAGCTCGGTGCGCCAATGAGCGGGGTCGGAGGTGGAGTCTGGGGCGACGAGGTAGCGCTCCCAGAGGTCGAGCCGGACGGGAAGGCCCTGCGCCTTGATCCAGTCGCCGAACTCGGCCCAGGCCTGGTGGAGGTTGCTGTAGTCGCCCTGATAGACCGTGCGGGCGACCTCCATTGCGGGCCAGCGGCTGGGTTGCACGCGACCGGCCGGGGCGATGGGAGCCGCGACGGGGACGCAGACTTCGAAGTCAAACGTGTCCGGGTGCATGGTGAGGTGATGAGCCATCCACCGACCGCTCGAGTCGATGCCCTGAGCGGCGGCGGCAGCGTGGATTTCGGCGAGGGCCGCGGGAATGGCCGCGCGCATTTCGGTGCGGGGGATGGTGAGGTGGATGACAGCGGTGAGCTCTTCGCTGGTTTTGACGATCTGCGGCGTTTCGATCATTGTGACGATTTCTCCTCGGGGGAAGGGTTCGGGCGGGTGGGCGGGGGACCGGAGTTCAGGCCAGGGTTTGCGCTTCGACGGAGAGGACGGGCGGGAGGTCGCGGGTGATGGCGGACCAGGAGTCGCCGGCGTCAGGGGAGCAGTAGACCTGTCCGCCGGTGGTGCCGAAGTAGACGCCGCAGGTGTCGAGGGTGTCGACGGCCATGGCGTCGCGGAGGACGTTGACGTAGCAGTCTGACTGCGGGAGGCCGCGGGTGAGGGGCTCCCACTCATGCCCGCCGGTGCGGGAGCGGAAGACCTGGAGCTTGCCATCGAGGGGGAAGTGTTCGGAGTCGCTCTTGATGGGGACGACGTAGACGGTCTCGGGCTCCTGGCTATGGATGTCGATCGCGAAGCCGAAGTCAGTGGGGAGATTGCCACTGATCTTGTTCCAATTGTCTCCGGCGTCGTCGGAGCGCATGACGTCCCAGTGTTTCTGCATGAAGAGGGTCTTGGGGCGGGTGGGGTTCATGGCGATGTGGTGGACGCAGTGGCCGACTTCGGCGTTGGGGTCGGGGATGTGGTTGGAGCGGAGGCCGCGATTGATGGCTTTCCAGGTTTCGCCGGCGTCGTCGGAGCGAAAGGCACCGGCGGCGGAGATGGCGATGACGATGCGTTTGGGGTCGGTGGGATCGAGAATGATGGTGTGGAGGCACATGCCGCCGGCGCCGGGGGCCCACTTAGGGCCGGAGCCGTGGCCGCGGAGGCCGGGAAGCTCGGACCAGGTGAGGCCTGCGTCGGTTGAGCGGAAGAGCGCGGCGTCTTCGACGCCGGCGTAGACGGTGTCGGGGTCGGTGAGCGAGGGCTCGAGATGCCAGACGCGCTTGAAGGCCCAGGGGTGAGGCGTGCCGTCGTACCACTCGTGCGTGCCGGGGACACCGGCATACTCGAATTTGTTACCGACCGGGTTCCATGTTTCGCCGCCATCGTCGGAGCGCTGGATGAGCTGTCCGAACCAGCCGGAGGATTGCGAGGCGTAGATGCGGTTGGGATCGGTGGGCGAACCCTTGAGGTGGTAGAGCTCCCATCCGGCGAAGTGAGGGCCGGAGATGTGCCAGTCTTTCCGTGTGCCGTCGGCGGTGAGGACGAAGGCGCCTTTGCGGGTGCCTACCAGAAGTCGTACCTTGCTCATCGTGCTTGCTCCTGAAGAAGATGTGTTGCTGGGGACCCGGGGACGCTATGCAGCGGTGTCTTTGTTGCGGGTGGGTTTGCGCCAGCTTTGGCTGACGTCGGCGGTACCGAACTTTGGGAGGAGCGGTGTTGGGTCGCGCTCCTGCCAGCGGCGGCGGGTTTCGGCGAGGACGTAATCGCGATTTTTGGCCATCTCGGCCATGACGGCGCAGGGGGCTCCGGTCTCATGGTGGCGGGCGCCCCAGAGGAGGAGCTCGAGGAGGACGGGGGCGAGGTCGATGCCTTTCTCGGTGAGGCGGTAGTAGATCTGGCGGGCGTCAGTGGGTGCGGGCTCGGCGGTGATGATGCCGGAGGCTTCCAGCTTGCGGAGACGGCCGGCGAGGATGTTGGTGGCGATGCCCTCGCCGGCGTTCATGAAGTCCTTGAAGGTGCGGGAGCCGCGGGTCATCATGTCACGGACGATGAGGAGGGACCAGAGATCGCCGAAGATTTCGAGGCCGATGCTGACGGGGCATCCGGAGCGGCGGCTCGGTTTGGGGTTTTGCGGCACGGGAGGACGTTATCGATAATGCTTGTTATTTGCAAGTAGAAAGGGATGAGTTGCGGAGAAGTGCTGACGAACGGCTTAGGGCGTCTTAGTTTGGGGCAGGTTAGGTGGCTTTGGCTGGAGCTGGTGGTGGGAGAAGCAGATCCTCCGGTTCGCGAAGGATGACAAGCCTGGAGGAATGCGGGGTGGAGAGTGACGCCTTTCGCGAATCGCGCACGTCTCCGGTGATTTGGGCATCTGTGTTGTGGTGGGGGTTGGTGATGCGGGTTTGGGCTGGAGTGGTGGGAGGCGGGGTGGCCCTGGTGTCGCGGGTGGCCGTGGCTTGCACGGTGTGTGGGTCCGATACGGGGCGGCAGGTGCGGGCGGGGGTCTTTGACGGGCACTTTGGGGGGACGGCTTGCGCGGTGCTGCTGCCGTTTGCGATTTTCGTGGCTTTGGGTGTGGGGGTTTACTTCGGCATGCCGGAGTTGCGGGTTGATGAAGTGGAGGAGACGGGTGCGGCGCCGGAGCGGATAGGGGCGGTTCGGGAGGGAAGGGAGGTGCGGGGATGGTGATCTCGAAGGAGTCGACGCGACCGCTGGTGCTCGCGGGGTTTTCGCTAGGTTTGGGGATGGGCGGATTTGTGGACGGGATCCTTTTTCATCAGATCCTGCAGCTTCACAACATGCTGTCGAACCGGGTGCTGCGGGACAGCCTGGTGAACGAGCAGATCAATATGTTCTGGGACGGGCTGTTCCATGCGTTTACGTGGACGTGCGTGGCTGTTGGGATTGCCCTGCTGTGGCGGGCGGTGACCCGGCCGGGGGTGGTGCTTTCGGGCGCGGCCCTGTGGGGGGCGATGCTGGGGGGATGGGGAATGTTCAACCTGGTGGAAGGGCTGATCGATCACCAGATCCTGCAGCTCCACCACGTGTACCAGAATGGGGACCACGTGCTTTGGGATGTGGTCTTTCTGGTTGCGGGAGTGGTGCTGGTGGGCGTGGGGGTTGTGATGGTGAGGCGGGGGTTTGCTGAGGGGGTGCGGCGCGGGCGGTGTGGGCGGCGGGTGACCGGGGGCGCTTTGCTGGTGAATGGCTTTGGGTTGGAGAAGCGGATCCTCCGCCTGCGGCGAAGGATGACAACTCAAGGGTGATCGCTGCGGGTGAGCTCAGCGTGCTCGGGATGTTTGGGCGCTGTTTGGGCGAGGCTTAGGCGGGGGTAGAGGGCGGGGCGGGGGTGGACCAGAGGGCGGGGTCCAGGTCCGGGAAGATGTTGTCGAGGGTGGAGATTTCTTCGAGACGGGCTTGTTGTTCGAGGGAAAGGAAGCCGCGGATTTCGAGGGTCTGCCACATCCACTTGAGCTCGTTGAACTGGTTGTTGTGGGTGACGAAGCGTGACTCGGCGTAGTCGCGTGCGGCGCCGGTCGTGATGAGGAACTGCCAGTCGGAGGACTCGAGGAGGAGGAGCTCGCGGCAGAGCTGGGTGAGAACGCGGGTGGCGGGTTCGGAGTCGCGCCATGGCGTGTTGGTGGCGACTTCGCGGACAAAGAGCTCGGCGGGGTAGATGTGGGTCCAGGTCCAGGAGGTTTCGGGGTTGAGCCAGACCTGGTCGCCTCCGGCTGCTCCCCAGGAGCCCTCGTGCATGGAGATGTGGTCGGCAGGCGGAAAGCGCTGGAGGTATTCGGCGCAGCTGATGAGCTCGACCTGAAGGTCGCTGGCGTGGAGCTTGCGGGCGACGGACTCGAGCCAGAGGCAGCCCTCGAACCACCAGTGGCCGAAGAGCTCGGCGTCAAAGGGAGCGCAGAGGATGGGGGGGTTGGAGCCGGAGACGTTGGCGGCGAGGGTGTCGCGGACGAGGTGGGCGAAGTGGGAGGCGTGGCTTTCGACGCGTCCGAGGGCGGCCTCTGGGAAGTAGGGCTGTTTGTCGCCGAGGTCGACGTGCGAGCCGGTGACGCGCCAGTAGCGGTGTCCGCCGGGCCAGCGCTTTTTATGGAAGTCGAGGTAGTCGCCGTCGCCGGGGTAGCCGAGCTCGCCGGACCAGACCTGGAGGCCGGTGTGGGGGTCACGGGGAAAGACGGCGACGGAGTCGCCGACGAGGTGGGCCTGATAGAGGCGGCGCTCGTCGTGAGGTGGGGGTGGGGGCGCGGCGGGGGAGGAGATGGGGCCGGTGGCGTAGGGCGAGGAGACGGGGCGGCCTTCTTCGATGAGGTGGGTATCGACGAAGAAGAAGCCGAGTTTGGATTCGGCGACGGCCTGCTCGATGCCGATGCGATCAAAGGCGGGAGGGAGAGGGGAACCGTCGGGGTTGCCGACCGGGTAGCTCCAGGGGCCGGCGGGGCGATAGCCGCACTCGGGCAGCCAGATGCCAGCCGGCGCGCGGCCGAGGTGGCGGATGTGGGTTTCGACGCCGACGCGAATCTGGGCGCGGACGCTTTCGTCAGTGCCGAGGAGGGGGAGATAGCCGTGGGTGGCGGTGCAGGTGATGAGGCTGACGAGGCCGACTTCGTCGAAGTGGCGGAAACCGGAGATGATGCTGCCGCCAAGGGCGTTCCAGTCGGCGAGGGCTTCGGAGAAGAAGCGGTGCCAGAAGCGGGAGATCTCGGCGTAGTGGGCTTCGCCGGACTGGACGAAGAAGGCCTCGTCTTCTCTGGCGGCGGTGATCTTGCGGTTGAGGTAGTTGGGGAACTCGGCGAGGAAGACGGGGTGGGCGAGCTGCTCGAGGAGGATGGGGGTGAGGTTGAGGTTGCAGTGGAAGCGGATGCCGTCGCGCTCGAGATTGCGGAGCATGCGGAGGAGCGGGAGGTAGGTTTCGGCGGCAGCCTCGTGGAGCCACTCCATGCCGTGCGGCCAGGTGCCGTGGTTGACCACGTAGGGGAGGTGGGCGTGGAGGGTGAAGGTGAGAAAGCCGGCGGGCTGGGGGGCTGCCTGCGTCAAGACGAGAGACCTCGGAGTGGGGTGCGGCGCGTCACCGTAGCTCGCCTTTGGAGATAGTACGGCACTGCGGGCGCCTGGGGAGCGTGCAGGGATGATGGTGCCTTCAGGTGACCGAGGGGACGAGTGTTGCGCTGGAATCAGGGTAAAGGCCGGCGGGCTCCGTCCGGGGGCGTAGCGCTGTCGGCGTTGCGGTCGGTTCGGACACGGACGCTGATGGGGTTGGTGAGGCGAAAGGAGACGACGGACTCGGACGGGATCTGCACCTGTTCGCCGCGGGTGACGCCGTTGATGCCGGCGCCGGCTCCGCCGCCGGCTGCGGCACCGATGGCTGCGCCGGAGCCGCCACCGAAGATGCCGCCGAGGATGGCACCGGCAGCGGCGCCCACGCCGGTCTTGGTGGCGGTGTTTTTGCCCCGTCCGGCGCCCTGCTTGCTGTAAGGATCGGTGGTGATGGGGATGCGCTCTCCGCGGCGGGAGATGCTGGTGAGGGAGATGGTGAGGAGGGAGTTGCCCTTGAAGTGGGCCGCCTCCTGGACGGCGTCGACGCGGCCGGCGACAGCGGATCCCTGGGGGATGGCGACCAGGCCATCGACGAGGACGTCCGAGGTGACGGAGCCTGAGAAGGCCTGGCCTTCCTGAGCCGAGGCGCTATCGAGCGTCTGGGTGATGCGGATGGGGATGGAGGTACCGGAGGGGATGCTGAGCTCGCGGTAGGTGGGCTGCGGAGGCTGGGGTGGCGCGGCAGATGTGACGGCCGGGGTGGTGGTGGGCGTTGCGGGAGGCGGCGTGCGCTCGATGATGGGGGCGGGTGGGGACTGGTCGCGGGTGAGCTTCTGACGTTCGAGGGCGGGGGAGGGTTTGACTGGCCTGGTGGGGATGCGCTCGCGTGGTGTGTTGACGGCGATGGGGGGAGCGGCGGCTGGGGCGGTTTGCTGGACGGGTTCCGGAAGGGGAGCCGGAGCAGCGGCGGCCGTTTGGACGGTGAGATTGTTGACGACCGTTTTGACTCCGGGGACTTGTGCGGCGTCATTAGCGGCGAGGACGCGCGCGGCCTGGCTGGAGACGGATCCGCTGAGGGTGGCGATGCCGGCCTGAACGGAAGACTGGATGGGCTCGGAGCCGAGGGCGGAGTCTGCAGCGATCTTTGTCTGCACGGCGGCGGTGACGGTGGCATCGTCGGCAGCGGGGCGCTTGCAGCCGTTGACGACCAGAGCGGCGGTGAGGGTGAGGAGGATCGCGGCGAATCGGGGCGAGCGTTGCATGGACAGACCTCTCAGGAGGTGGGACGGCATGGGGGCGGGAAGGTTTGTTTGTCGGGGATATGCGGGCCGAGGTGGTGTTGCGGGCCGAGGTCACCGAGCTGATCGTAGCAGCGTGGAGGGAAGATCTGGTCTTCCGGGTCTGCGGAGGGGATGCAATAGGCGCGCTGATTACGTCAATGGCGCAACCTGCCGTCCCGGAGGTGCATCCACACAGTGACGGATGCGTATTGTCCAGCAACGGCGCCCCGGAGTTTGAGGCGCTGAAGTTCAAAGCCGGGCAGAGTTGCTTGGCGCCTTCGCAGTCGTAGGAATCTGAACAGATTGACGAGGAGAGAGATATGTCTGAGTACGAGAGCGGTGGAAGCGGATTTGGATGGTTTCTTGCTGGCCTGGGCGTAGGTGCCCTGGTTGGCGTTCTGTATGCGCCGAAGGCCGGCAAGGACACGCGTGACGACCTGGTTGCGGCTTCGCTCGACGCCAAGGACAAGGCAGCTGCGCTTGCCCAGCAGGGACGCGAGCGGGCAGGTGAGCTTGCCGACCAGGGCAAGCAGCAGGTCAACGAGTATGTCGATCGCGGCAAGGAGTACTACGAGCGCGGGCGCACGCAGTGGTCGCAGTATGTCGACAAGGGCAAGGGCCTTGTGCAGGATCAGCAGGACAAGGTGACGGCCGCCGTTGACGCCGGCAAGCAGGCCTATGCGAGCACGACCAAAGAGGGTCAGCCGCAGAACTCGTAACCGAAGCAGAAGTAAGAGATGGCAGGGTCCGGCAAGAGGTCCGCGAGGTTGCGGTCGACTCGGCTGGGCCCTCGTTCTTGAGAAAAGGGGATTTCGATGCTTTCGACGCACGCGTTGGCGATGATGTTGTTCCAGGCCGGAGACACACCGAACTCTGACCAGATGAAGTGGCTGGTGATCTGTGTCGGAGTGATGGCGTTCTGCAGCCTTGTACAGTTCCTGGTGTTTGTGGGCGCCGGCATAGCGGCGATGAGGGTGTACAAGAGCGTGTCGGCGGAGATGGGCGTGCTGAAGGCGAAGGCGTTGCCGATCGTGGCCAGCGTGCAGGGAGTGATCGACGACAACCGGCCGGCCGTGAAGAAGGTGACGGCCAAGGTGCAGGAGATCGTCGACGATGCTACCCCGAAGGTGAAGACGGTGACGGGCAACGTGGCGCAGGCGAGCGACTTCGTGGTGGCGAAGCTGCGTGAGTACGAGGGGACGATCGACGAAGCGAACCAGACGCTGAAGGATGTGAACAGTAAGACGCGCGCGCAGGTGAGCAAGGTCGACGGGATGGTGTCATCGGCGTTGAAGGCGACGTCGGACGTGGGGAATACGATTCATCGCGGGATTCGGACGCCGGTGGTGGAGATTGCGGGTGTGGTGAACGGCGTAAAGGCGGCGATTGACGTGCTGGTGGGACGTGCGCGCGGCTTTGCAAGTGGATCGGCTGCTCCGACGGGCGGCGGGGTCTCAGGCGGGGGTCGTTACTCGAGTGCGGCGGCGCAGGGCTACCGCGCGACGGGGCCCGTTCCTGTTCGTCCGGCTGAGGCACCGGTTGCGCCGAATCCGTCTTCGGCGGTTCCGCCGAGCCCGGGAGCAGAGGCGGTGGTGGAGCGATTCCGCAACAGCGAGAAGGTCAAGCCGATCTATTAATCAGCTAATCAGCGGTTGAAGTGGGAGTGGTTCCGGGGGGCGGCTGGTAATCCAGCCGCCCCCCAGCACTTCGTCGCCCTGATAGAAGACGGCGGACTGGCCGGGGGTGATGGCGCGCTGCGGCTGGTCGAATGTGGCCAGGACGCAGTTGGCGTCCAGTCGTCGGAGCGTGGCTGGTGCGGGCTCGTGACGGTGGCGGATTTTGATCTCGGCGCGGATCTCCTGATTAGCTCTCAGGTCGGTGATGGAGATCCAGTTGAGGCGATCGGCGACGAGCTCGCTTGTGTAGAGGTCGGCGTCTTCTCCGACCGTGACGCGGTCCGTTTCGGGGTTGATAGAGAGGACGTAGAGCGGGTTGGGCGAGCTGAGGCCGAGGCCCTTGCGCTGCCCGACGGTGAAGCTATGGATGCCGGCGTGGCGGCCGACGACCTCGCCGGAGGTGGTGACGAGTTCGCCGGAGGTGTCGGGCATGGGCTGCTGCTGCTCGTCGAGGTAGGCGGCGAGGAAGGCGGAGTAGTCGCCGCCGGGAATAAAGCAGATCTCCTGGGAATCGGGCTTGGTTGCGACTGCCAGACCGGCCTCGGTAGCGAGCTCGCGGACATGCGGCTTTTGCATCTCGCCGAGGGGGAAGAGGGTGTGGGCGAGCTGGTCCTGAGTTAGACCAAAGAGAAAGTAGGTTTGATCTTTGCTGCGGTCGGCGGGGCGGGAGAGGATCCAGCGATTGCGGACAGGGTCGAAGTGGTTGCGCGCGTAGTGGCCAGTGGCGATGCGACTGGCGCCGATCTGGCGGGCGGTGATGAGGAGCTGATCAAACTTGATGTGGTTATTGCAGAGGGTGCAGGGGATGGGAGTGCGGCCGGCGAGGTAGTCGGCGACGAAGGGCTTGACGACGTCGGACTCGAAGCGCTGCTGCTGGTTGACGAGGTAGTAGGGGATGTCGAGCTGCTCGGCGACGCGGCGTGCGTCGTAGACGTCGTCGATGGAGCAGCAACGTCCCTGGACCTGTTCGGGCATGCCCTCGTGGCCGGCGAGGCGGCGCTGGTTCCAGAGCTGAAGGGTGAGGCCGACGAGGTTGTGCCCCTCGGCGCGCAGGAGTGCGGCGACGGCGGAGGAGTCGACTCCTCCGGACATGGCGACGGCGATGGTCTCGGGCGCGGGCATTGTGCTCTTTTCTAGGATAAATGCCGCGGCGGTTTGGTTCTGCCAGCCTGCCCGCCTCCCCGTTCACGAGCCGAGTTGCGCGCGGGCGCCAGGTGTCGAAGAATGGGTGCTCTGTTGTGGGCGCCTGGGTCGGCAGTGTGCCGGTGGGTGCCCATGGTGTTCCCCAACCGATCGAGTCAAAAACAATTGAGGCAATCTGATGCAGATTAGATTTTGCTCCGTGGGCTTGTGGACAGCATGGCTTGCCTTTGCGGTGTTTGGGTTTCGGCCGATGGTGGCGCAGACGACGGCCAAGGGTTTGAATGGATCCGGGGCGTATGCGAGTGGGCACTACCGGGATCTGTTTGCGGAGCAGGGGCACAGCCAGGCCGAGAGCCGGGCAAAGGTGGACGCAGCGTTTCAGCAGCTGTTCCACGGGGATAAAGGGACCCAGGCGATCTACTACGAGGTGGGCAGCAATGCGAACGGGCCCCTGGCGTACGTGACGGATGTGGCCAATCGCGACGCGCGGACTGAGGGGATGTCGTACGGGATGATGATCGCGGTCGAGATGAATCAAAAGCGCGAGTTTGACGCGATCTGGAACTGGGCGAACACGTACATGCTGGTGACGGACCCGAAGAATCCTTCGGTGGGGTACTTCGCCTGGTCGATGCACACGGATGGGACGCCGAGGTCGGACTCGCCTGCACCGGATGGCGAGGAGTACTTCGTGATGAGCCTGTACTTTGCGGCGAACCGGTGGGGGAACGGGAAGGGCATCTACGATTACAAGGCGCAGGCGGACCGGATCCTGAGCACGATGCGTCATCATCCGGAGCTGAAGGGGACGCCGCCGTTTCGCTTGCAGCCGGATAAGCCGCCGTTCGATCCACCGGCTCGGCCGGGTGCGCCGCCGCGAACGAACAGCGAGCGGACGGTAGGGCCGATGGTGAACGAGGCGGCGAAGATGATCCTGTTTGTGCCGGGCGGGGATCGCAATGAGTTCACGGATCCCTCGTACCATCTACCGGCGTTCTATGAACTGTGGTCGCGGTGGGGGCCGGTGGAGGATCGGGCGTTCTGGGCGGAGGCGGCGACGGTGAGCCGAGGGTTCTTTCCGAGGGTGACGGGACCGAAGACGGGGCTGTCTCCGGATTACGCAAACTTTGATGCGACGCCGCGCGCGACGCCGTTCAACCCGATGTCGGCGAACTTTTCGTATGACTCTTGGAGGACGGCGAGCAACTGGTCGGTGGATGCTTCGTGGTGGCACAAGGAGCCGCAGGAGACGGTGCTGAGCGACCGGATCCAGGCGTTTCTGCTGAGCCAGGGTGTGAGTTCGTTTGCTGACCAGTACACGCTTGACGGCAAGCCGCTGTCCAAGCGGCACTCGACGGGTATGGTGGCGACGACGGCCACTGCCTCGCTGGCCGCGACTCCCGGGCCGACGCCGAATGCATTTTTGGCGGAGCTTTGGAAGACGCCGGTGCCGTCAGGGGAGCAGAGATACTTCGACGGAATGCTGTACATGATGAGCATGCTGCACTGCAGCGGGAACTTCCGGATATGGGGGCCGAAGTAGACCGAAATTTATGTAGCGCCTCTAGTGCTTCGCGGGCTCGGTCTGCTGCATGAAGTCGACGAGGTACTGCTTCCAGATGTGTGGCGACGGTGTGGGTGCCGTGGCCGCGGGTCTCGTCGGTGATGGGAAGGAGGATGAAGCGGGCATGGGGAATCTGTTTTGAGAGGCGTTCGGCGATGCCGAGCTCGGGCGGATTGATGAAGTCGTCGGCGGAGTTGATGTAGAGGACGGGGGCGGCGATGGTGGAGAGCCGGGGTTCGGGGTTGTAGTTGCGGCTGGCATCCACGTAGAAGATGAGGTTGTTGGCGTCGGTGTGGGCGACGGTGCGTTCGAGGTAGGTGTCGACGAAGTGCTCGGCGGCTTCGCGGGTTGGGTAGAGCTTCTGCATCTGGAGAGGAGCGGAGCCCATGATGAGGAGCATCTCGTTGGCGGTACGGAGGCCCAGTGTGGGCTCGGAGGTGTAGTCGCCGTTCTTCCAGGCGGGATCGTGTTTGATGGCGTCGATGGCCATGTAGCGCATCATGCGGTTGCGGCCGGCGAGGGTGGTGGGGAGACAGGCAAAGGGGGCGAGGGCGTCCATGAACTGCGGGTAGGTTTCGCCCCAGACGAAGCCCTGCATGCAGCCCATGGAGGTGCCGAGGATAAGGCGGAGGTGATCGACGTGCAGGCCCTCGGTGAGCATGATCTGCTGCGAGCGAACCATGTCGTCGTAGTCGTAGTGGGGGAAGTGCATGTGCAGGCCGTCGGAGGGCTTGGAAGACTCGCCATGACCGATGTCGTCGGGGAGGATGAGGAAGTACTTCGTGATGTCGAAGGGTTCGCCGGGGCCGAAGAGGACGTCGGCGAAGACGGGGTTGAGGAGCGAGTGGGCGTCGCCGCCGGTGCCGTGGAGGAGGAGGATGGCGTTGTCGGTGTGGCCTTGCGCGTTGCGGTGCGGTGTGCCGAGGGTGAGGTAATGGAGGTGGAGCCTCCGGAGGGTTTCACCGGACTTGAAGTGGAAGTCGGGGATGTCGAAGGAGCCGTCCTGGGTTGGCCACTTGATGGTTTTGGGGGTTGCGGGGGCTTGCTGGGGCGCGGGGGTTTGGGCGAGGGTAGTGGCTGTAAGGAGCAGGAAGGCGGTGAGGCGGCGGAGGCTCATGGGGCGCGTTCCCAGGTTTTCGGTCCGTTCTAAGCAGATCCTCCGCTTGGCGAAGGGAGACAAGGTGAGCGAGGATGGCAGGTGAGAGAGGCGTGTTGGTGGCCACGCCTCCCCTAGGCTACTGTTCCTTGCTGGTTTCTTCGTCGTCGGACTTCTTTTCGGGGGCGGATTGCTGCTCCGTGAGGGGCTTGGTGATGTCGTCGAGGTAGGCGGGGGTGCCGTCGATGCGTTCGAGCTGTGGGTAGCGGGGGCCGTCGTGATAATCGATGTCGGCGGTGGAGAGGAAGGTGTCGGCCTGGAGGATGAGGTGGATTGGGTCGGATTTTCCTTTGGCGGCGACGACGGCGTCTTTCAGGTTGTCGCTTGAAAAGACCTCTCCGTTGACACCGATGATCTTCATGCCGGGGGCAAGGCGGGCCTTGTCGGCAGGCGAGTTCCAGCGCACGTCATTGACCAGGCCTTCAGCGCTGACCGAGATACCGAGCGAGTACCAGACGTTGACGGCGCGGGCGCGGCGGCCGCCGTTCCCAGCCATGATCTTCTCGGAAGGGTTGGGTTTGTCGGTGTAGACGAGCTTGTAGCCTCCCCGCTCGATGCCGGCGACATCGGCGCGCGGGTTGATGTTATCGATGCGCTCGTGCATAAAGGTGGCCCAATCGTAGGGCATGACCTCGTTGAGGTCGCGGATGAGCTCTTCGCGGTTGTAGGTGACGATAAGCGGGCCGGTGTTTCCGCCTTTCCCGAGGAAGATGTGTTGGAAGTCGTCGAGCGACTTCTTGTTATTGGTCTTCTGACGGATGAGGGTGTCGGCGTCTAGCCAGAAGAGCTCGCCCTCCTGGTAGTAGTCCTGGCCGCGCTTCCAGTTGGCCCAGGTGGGGGCGCCGCCGCGGAGGATGCTGGCGGCGATGGCGGTGTCTTCGGTGGGGCGCCAGTCGCGGCCGGGGCGGTTGTCGAGCTCGGCGGCGGACATGGCGAGCATATCGCGGTAGTTCGCCTGGGTCTTGAGATTGGAGCGGGCGGCGAGGACGTTTCCGAGGTACTGGGTCATGCCCTCGTAGACCCAGAGGAGGGAGCCCTGCTGCATCTTCTCGAAGTCGGTCTGGTAGAGGTTGAAGGGGCGGCGGTACTTGCCGTTCCAGGAGTGAGTGAACTCGTGGGAGAGGAGATCCGACTCGGCGAGCTGGTGCTTGGCGTCGGAGAAGCCTTTCTCGCCGATACCGTTGTCGGAGGATTGGCCGTGCTCGAGGCCTTCGCCGCCGGCGACGTCCGACAGGGTGAGAAGGAAGTGGTACTGGTTGTAATGGTGCGATTTGTAGAGGGCGTCTGCCTCGCGGACGAGGTTGGAGATCTCGGCAAGGAGGGCGGGGCGGAGATCGGAGTCTTCGGGGGCGTCGGAGACGACGTCGATGAAGTGGGCGGGCTTGACCTCGGGGGCTAGGGGGAACTCGTGGAAGTACTGGCCGGCGATGACGGGGGAGTCTTCGAGCTGCTCGACGTTTGTGGCGGCGTAGTGGGTGGTGCCACCGGTGGGGTGCTGGGCGTCGTAGCCGTCAGTTGGGGTAAGGGCGGTGCCGATGCCCCAGCCCTTGGGAACGGTGACGGAGGGCTGGATGGGGATGTCGCGGACGGGGGTGTTGGCGGGGTAGAGGAGGAGCTTTTCCCACTCGAGGACGGCCATCTTTTGCGAGAGGCGGGCGGTGACGATGCAGTCGAGATGGGCGTGGAGGGTGGTGACGCCCTGAGGGACGGTAACGTGGAACACGTAGAGGTCCTGGTCGTCGCGGCGCCACTTCAGGGTTTGGCCGTTGGCGGTGAAGACGACGCCCGTGATGTCGTCGACGGGGCCGGTGGGGCGGTGATTGCCGGGGATCCACTTGGGCGTGGTGAGGGAGACGATGCCGGCTTTGACGGGGATATCGACCTCGGCATGGTAGAGCTTGCGCGGGGCGTCGGAGAGGTCGGCGGTGATGGTGATGGGGGTCTTCTGGGCGAGGAGAGCGGAAGCGGCGAGGAAGAGGGGTGCGGCGGAGAGCAGGACGGGACGGGGAACCAGGATCATGTGGCGGCGGTGCCTCTCATTTTGAGTGTTGCGCTTTGAGACGAAAAGGAGCCGGCGAAATTCGCCGTGTAGATAGGTGACTAGAGCGCGGCTTCGATCGCGGCGAGGATACGCGGGTCCTCGGGGAGCATGTCGGGGGCGAAGCGGGCGACGACTGCGCCGTTGCGATCGACGAGGAACTTCTCGAAGTTCCAGAGGATGCCGGGGTCGGGATTGGTGGTGGCGCCTGTGCCGGTCGTGGAGAGAAAGCCGTCGAGGTTGGCGCGGAAGCCGGGGTCGTTGAGCTGTGCGGCGGGCTGGGAGGCGGTAAGCGCCTGATAGAGGGGGTGGGCGTCCGGGCCGGTGACGGCGATCTTTGCGAAGAGAGGAAAGGTGACGTTGTAGGTGAGAGAGCAGAAGCTCTGGATTTCCTCGTTGGAGCCGGGCTCCTGGCCGGCGAAGTCGTTGGCGGGGAAGCCGAGGATGACGAGGCCGCGCTCGCGGTAGGTGTTGTAGAGCTTTTCGAGGCCCTCGTATTGAGGGGTGAGACCGCACTTTGAGGCGACGTTGACGATGAGCAGGACGCTGCCGCGGAACTCGGCGAGGGAGGCGGATTCACCGGAGATGCGTTGGACGGGGAGGTCGAAGAGGGATGTGGCGACTGGCATTTCCTGGGCTCCTGAGACAGTGCTGAAGGGTATGAGGCGATTATAGGTGCGGGGAAACGAGGCTGAGGGGTGGACTTGACCGGGGCGATAGCATCAGAGTCGGTATGTCTTTCACGGATGTCTTACTTGGCAAGCCGCTGGCCTCGAGTGCAGAGCACGATGAGCATATCGGGGTTGCGGCAGGTATTCCGATCTTCGGGCTGGACGGACTGACGAGTGCTGCATATGGGCCCGAGGCGGCGATGACGCTGCTGATCCCGCTGGGTGTTTTTGGCGTATCGCACTACCTCTTGCCGGTATTTACGGCAATCCTGGTGCTGCTGACGATTGTGTACTTCAGCTACCGGCAGACGATTGAAGCGTATCCGAACGGCGGCGGAAGCTACACAGTTGCGAGCGAGAACCTGGGGAACGGCGCGGGCTTGCTGGCGGCTGCCGCACTGATGATCGACTACATCCTGACAGCGGCGGTGGGACTGTCGGCGGGTGTGACGGCGCTGGTGAGCGCTGTCCCGAGCTTGCACAAACACCAGTTAAGCCTTTGCCTGGTGATCCTCGTGATCATTGCGCTGGTTAATATGCGGGGGGTGCGGGAGTCAGGAGTTGCCTTTATGATTCCGACCTTTGCATTCGTGGGATCGCTGCTCGTGACGATCGTGTGGGGGCTGTGGAACGTCTTTACGACGGGCGGTCATCCGGTGGCTGTGTCAGCCCCACCACCGCCGGTCTCCACGTCGATGCAGGCGATAACGCTTTGGCTGCTGTTGAAGACCTTTGCAAGCGGATGCGCGGCGATGACCGGTGTCGAGGCGGTCTCGAACGGGGTGACGGCTTTCAAGGAGCCTCGGGCGAAGAAGGCAAACCTGACGCTGACGGTGATCATTGCGATCCTGATTGTGCTGTTGTATGGCTTTTCATACCTGGCCAAGGCGTACCACGTCACGGCTATGGATCCGGATGCGCACAACTACCAGAGCGTGCTGAGCATTATTGTTGCGGCGGTGTTTGGGCGTGGGTGGTTCTACTTCGTGACGATGGGCAGTGTGCTGATGGCGCTGTCGTTTTCGGCGAACACAGCATTTGCGGGATTTCCGCGCATGGCACGAACAATTGCGGTGAACGATTACCTGCCGCACGTGTTTCTGATTAAGGGGCGCCGGCTTCTGTTTTCGCATGGGATTTATGCGCTGACGGGACTGACGGGGCTGATTTTGATCCTGTTTGATGGAGTAACGGACCGGCTGATCCCGCTGTACGCTATCGGGGCTTTTATGGCGTTTACGCTAAGCCAGGCTGGCATGGTGGTGCACTGGAGGAAACACAAGGACGCACCGCACCGGACGGCCAAGCTGGTGATCAACGGGATTGGTGCTTTTGCAACGGGGATCACGTTGGTCGTGGTGCTGGTGGCCAAGTTTATGGCTGGTGCGTGGGTGACAGCGATCCTGGTGCCTCTGCTGATTGTCGCGATGATGCGAGTGAAACGGCATTACACGCGGGTCCATGCGGAGATGGCGGATCCGACGCCTTTGCGTGTCTCCGGGCTCGAGCAGCCGATTGTGGTGATCCCGATGGCACGCTGGGACAAGATCACGGAGAAGGCGCTGCGGTTCGGGCTGCTGCTCTCGAAGGAGATCAAGGTTGTGCATGTCCACTCCGAGGACATGGAAGGTGACGCGGGCCTGGAGTCGATCTGGGAAGACATGATCATGAAGCCGATCCGGGACGAGCATCTCCAAGAGCCGGAGCTGGTGACGATCTCCTCGAACTTCCGGTTTGTGATTTCGCCGCTGATGGATTACATCCTGAAGCTCGAGGATCAGAATCCGGGGCGCAAGGTCGCGGTGTTTCTGCCGGAGCTGGTGGTGCGGCACTGGTGGGAGAACCTCCTGCACAACCAGAGAGTGCAGCTCCTGAAGCTGATCCTGCTGCTCAGGGGGAACCAGAGGATTGTGGTGGTGAATATCCCCTGGTATCTCTAGGGATCTAGTCTTTTGAGCGAGCGGTGTGGTTTTTGCGTGCCTGCTCAATGAGAGCCGCTGCTTCGGTGGGGCCTTTGCAGCCGAGGATGTTGTAGGTCTTGCCGCCGAGGAGACGCGGGTAGTTCACGAAGAACTCCTGCATGTGATCGGTGAGACGCTGCGGCAGCTCTTTAGTGTCGTTGATGTCGGCGAAGGTGTGGCTGGCCGACGCGACGGCTAGCAGACGGTCGTTCCGTTGTGTTTCGCCGCCATCGAGCACATCTTCACCTTCGATGACGCCGATGAGGCGAGCGTCGAGGACGCAGCCAGGGAACGCGGGCTCGTCCATGAGCACGAGGACGTCGATGGGGTCGCCGTCGTCGGCGAGCGTGGAGGGGACAAAGCCGAAGTCATAGGGAAAGGCCATGCCGGCGGGAAGGAGTTTGCGGAGAACGACGACGCCGCGCTCGTGATCGAAGGCGTACTTGTTGCGGCTGTCCTTGGGTGTTTCGATGACGACCTGGAGGACGTTGTCGCTGTTGTATGGTGCGATGGCGCTGGGGTCGGCGAGCGAGGGTAGGGCGTGGTTGCTCATGGAGGCGCTCCTCCCTGCTTCGATGCAGGGAAGGCTATGCCCGAAGGAGCGAGCGAGCTGCCGAGCAGGGTGCGGCGGAGATCTGGCGAAGGCGGGAGACGGCGGCGGGAATGATCTCGAGCGCGCGGTCGATCTCGGCGGGGGTGTTGAGGCGTGAAAGGGAGATGCGGATGCTGGCGTGGGCGCGGGGTTCGGGGAGGTGCATGGCGGTGAGGACGTGGGATGGCTCTGTGGCGCCCGACTGGCAGGCGGAGCCCGCGCTTACGGCGAGGCCGGCGAGGTCGAGCGCGATGATGAGAGCTTCGGCATCGACACCGTCGAAGTAGATGTTGAGGGTGTTGGGGGTACGGGGCTCGATGGTTCCGTCAGGTCGAGCGCCGTTGATGCCGGAGCAGGGGATGGCAGCGAGGAGGCCGTGTTCGAGGCGATCGCGGAGATCGGCGAGATCGTGAGATCCGCCTTGAGCGAGCCATTGCGACGCGAGCTCGGAGGCACGGCCGAGACCGACGATGCCGGGGACGTTTTCAGTGCCGGCACGGCGCTGACGCTCGTGCGAGCCGCCGAAGAAGAGCGGCGCGAGCTGTGTTTTCCGGCGGAGATAAAGAGCGCCGACGCCCTTTGGGGCGTACATCTTGTGGCCGGCGATGGTGAGGAGATCGCAGCCGAGCTCGTCGACGGAGATGGGGAGCTTGCCCGCGGCCTGCACGGCGTCGGTGTGGAAGAGGGCGCCTGACAGGTGGGCGATGTCGGCGAGCTCACGGATGGGCTGGATGACGCCGGTCTCGTTGTTGGCAAGGATGATGCTGACCAATGTCCGACGGGGTTGGGTGTCCGGGCGGAGCGCGGCCTGGAGAGTGGCGGGCTCGATGCGGCCGGAGGAGGTGCAGGGGAGGTAGGTGACTTCGACGCCGCGCTGCTCGAGAGCTCCGGCGGCGTGGAGAACGGCATGGTGCTCGATGGTGGAGGTGATGAGGTGGGAGCCTGGGGGAAGTGTTCCGAAGAGCGCGAGGTTGTCGCCTTCGGTGCCGCCCGAGGTAAAGACGACTTCGGAGGCGCGGCAGCTGAGGAGGCGCGCTACGGACTCGCGGGCGTGCTCGACGGCGGAGCGGGCGTACTGGCCGGAGCGGTGGACGGAACTGGGGTTGCCGAAGTGCGTCGTCCAGAAGGGGGCCATGGCGTCGACGACCCCAGGAAGCAGAGGTGTGGTGGCGTTTGCGTCGAGGTAGATCGAGGCCATTGATAGATTTTATGCCTTGGCTGACTGAGATGAACGGGGTGGAGAGTACGCGCGGTGTTTGATTCTGTTAGGCTTGGCGCGTTTGTACGAGGAGAGACGATGAACAGGTATTTGAGGTTGACGGCGATTGCAGTACTGGGCTGTTGTGCGATGGGCGCGCAGGCGCAGATGGGCGAGGACAAGCCGCCCGTTGCTGTGGGGCAGGCGATGGATCCGGGGAAGGCGCTGGACGAGATGCTCACCATGTTTGAGGGGCAGGCGGTGAGTGCGGCGAAGGCGATGCCGGCAGACAAGTACGATTTTGCGCCTAGTGCGGCGGCCTTCGCTTCGGGGAGCGGAGCGAAGTTCGACAAGGTCCGGACCTTTGCGGAGCAGGTATCGCACCTGGCGCAGGCGAACTACTACTTCTACATGACGGCGAGTGGGATGAAGCCGGACAGGGACATCAAGGCAATCGGGAGCCTGAAGACGAAGGATGAGCTGGTCGCTGCGCTTGAGGCGTCGTTCGCGTTCGGGCACAAGGCGGTGGCGACGATCACGCCGGCAAACGCGTTCGAGTCGATCAAGGGAGCGGATGGGCTGCATACGCGGGCGACGGTGGCGGACTTTGCCGTGGCGCACGGGTTCGACCACTACGGCCAGATGGTGGAATACCTCCGTATGAACGGGATTGTGCCGCCGGCGAGTGCGAAGTAATCGACGCTTCCGGTCGGGAGCCGAACGGGTGAGCAGCACAAGCCGATGGGCGCCACGATAATCGTGGCGCCCATCGACGTATGGATCCAGCGTTCCGGTGTCTACCGGTCTGTTACGGGGATGTAGGGAGCGGGGTAGGCGGGGCCCTGGTAGTCGGCGCGCGGGCGGATGAGACGGTTATCGTCGTGTTGTTCGATGACGTGGGCGGCCCAGCCGGAGATGCGGCTGATGGCGAAGATGGGCGTGAAGAGATCGATATCGATGCCGAGAGTGGTGTAGGTGGAGGCGGAGTAGAAGTCGACGTTTGCGTTGAGCTTCTTTTCGGACTTCACGAAGCCCTCGATCTTTTGCGACATGTCGAACCACTTGGTGTCGCCGGCCGAGCGACTCAGGTCTTCGGACATGCGGCGGAGGTGCGTAGCCCGGGGGTCTTCGGTGTGGTAGACCCGGTGTCCGAAGCCGGAGATCTTTTTCTTCTGCGCAAACATCTGCCGGACGTGCTCGACGGGATCTTCGCCGGCTTTTTCGATGGCAAAGAGCAGACGCATGGTGGCTTCGTTGGCACCGCCGTGCAGGGGGCCTTTGAGGGCGCCAATGGCGCCGGTGATGGCCGAGTGGAGATCGGAGAGCGTGGCGGCGATGACGCGCGCGGCAAAGGTGCTGGCGTTGAGCTCGTGATCCGCGTGGAGGATAAGCGCGATGTCGAAGGCCTTGGTCGCGGTGTCCGAGGGCTTTTCGCCGTTCAGCATCCAGAGGAAGTTGGCGGCATGCGAGAGGCTCTTGTCGGCTTCGACCACGGACTTGCCCTTACGGATGCGGTCAAAGATGGCGACGATCATGGGGATCTGCGCGGTGAGACGGAAGCTCTTGCGGACGTTGCTGTCGTGCGAGGAGTCTTTCTCGTCGGGATCGTAGATGGAGAGGAGCGAGACGGCGGTGCGGAGGACCTCCATGGGTGTGGAGGAGGCGGGCACGCTGCGGAGGAGGTCGATGATCTTGGGATCGAGCTCGCGGGCCTCCGCGAGCTGCCCGGAGAAGCGCTTGAGCTCTTCTGCCGTGGGCAGTTTGCCGAACCAGAGGAGATAGGTGGTCTCTTCAAAGGTGGAGTGCTCGGCGAGCTCGTGGATATCGATGCCGCGATAGGAGAGGACACCGGCGTCTCCGTCGATCCAGCAGATGGCGGATGTTGTGGCGACGATGCCTTCTAGGCCTTTCGGCGCGGTAGCTGCGGGCATGCGGTGGTCTCCGGGGTACAGCTGAAGTACATCGTTTATAGCGCAGCCAAGAAACGGTTGTCACACCTCCGGGCGAATATCGGCCCGATGTGCGGCCTCGTTTGGAGGGGGCATCAGGGCGTCGCAACGGGCTGAAAGCGCGCGGGGAGAAAGGGTGCGAGATCAAGCGCGGGCCGCTCGCGGTGAATGATCTGGGAGAGGATGCGGGCGGTGGCAGGGGCGAGGAGGATGCCGTTTCGGAAGTGGCCGGTTGCGAAGAGATGGCGGGGACTTTCGGGCAGCGCGCCAAGGATGGGCAGGCCGTCGGCGGTGGATGGGCGGAGGCCGGCCCACTGCTCAAGGATGCGGCTGCCCGCGAGCGAGGGCAGGAGATGCACGGCTCGATCGTAGAGATCGGTGATGCGCTGAGGGGGTGACCGTCTTGTCGAAGCCGGCATCTTCTACCGTGGCGCCGATTACGGCGCGACCGGCGTTGGGGCCTGTGGTTCGAGGCACGATGTAGATATCGTCGGTGCGGACGACGAGCGTGAGAGGCGAGCTTTGAGGGAGGGCGACCGAGAGCATCTGGCCTTTGCGGGGGAGGACGGCGTCGGGAAGGGTGGCGGCCCAGGCGCCGGTGCAGTCGACGAAGTAATCCGGGGTGAAGAAGTCGGAGGCGGTCCGCACGGTGAGATCGAGCCCGGTCTGTTCGACGCTGAGGATAGGTGTGTTGGTTAGAAGCTTGATGCTGGTGTTTGCCGCGGCCGCGAGGAGAGCGGAGGCGAGCTGGCGAGGGTCGATCGAGTGCTCATCGAGAAGAGAGACGTGTGCGTCGGCAAGGTTGTGTGCGGGGAGGAAGACGTCGAGGTTCGCGCGAGAGAGGGAGGTTGTTGTCCGAAGCGGGGTGACCTCGAGGGTGAGCTCGGTCTGGAAGGGTACGCGGATGTCGGAGAGCCGGGCGATGTGGTCTAGGTACTCGGGATAGAGATTGAGGGAGAGGTCAGAGAGGGGTCTGAGCAGCGGGGCATTGGCGGGGTCTGCTGCGGCGAGCATGCCGGCGGCAGCGCTGGACGATTCCCCGAGGGCCTCGCCGCGATCGACGACGGTGACGGAGGCGCCGCGGCGCGTGAGCTCGAGCGCGAGGGAGAGGCCGATGACGCCGGCGCCGGCGATGCACACGTCGCGTTGAGGCATACAAGGTTAGAGGAGCCTGGGGGTGGGGGGTTGCTGCTGTTCCTCAGGGAGCTCGCTATATAGTCACTGCACGCACGATTCTTTTGGTCGGATGTGCGCGTGAGGGCGAGATGAGTGAGTCTGAACGGGTTGTGGAGCGGTCGGCTTCGGGAGCGTTCCTTGTAGTGGTGGGTCTGACGCTGTTGGCGGCGCTTGGCGCGCTGGGCTGGTGCTACGGTCTGCAGAGCCGGCTGCATACGGCAGAGCAGAACCTGGCCCTCTCGGAGCAGAAGAACGCGGATGTGGCGAAAAGGCTTGAGATGACGAATGCGCGGCTCCAGGCGACGACGGAGACGCTTGGGCAGAGTGTGGGATTGACGCAGCGGCAGCTGGATCAAAAGGCACAGAGGCTGCTGGCCATCCAGACGGCGCAGGCGGAGCACGAGGCGCAGCTGGAGCGAGAGCAGGCCGCGACGAGCAAACAGATTGGCGCCGTGTCGAGCGATGTCGCGAGCGTCCGTACGGATGTGGGCGGAGTGAAAACGGATGTGGCTTCGACCAAGAGCGATCTTGAGAGCACGAAGACGCAGCTGCAGCGGGTGGTTGGCGATGCGGGCGTGATGAGCGGGTTGATTGCCACCAATCACAGCGAACTCGAGGTGCTGAAGCACAAGGGCGACCGAAACTACTTCGAGTTCACGCTTCAGAAGGGAGCGAAGCCGACGCTGCTGTCGACGGTGAAGCTGCAGTTGAAAAAGGTGGACGAGAAGCACTCGCGGTACACGATGGACGTAAGCGCGGATGACAAGAACATCCAGAAGAAAGACAAGAACCTGGATGAGCCGGTGCAGTTTTATACAGGCAAGGACCCGGTGCTCTTTGAGCTGGTGGTGAATGTGATTGAGAAGAACCGGGTGTCGGGGTACCTGTCTGCGCCGAAGAGCGCTCCGCAGCCGGCGGCGGCTCCGTAGAGAGCGGATGCGAGTTAAGCAGTGAGGGGGACGCTTTTGGCGTCCCCCTCAACTACGTTTGCCTGTTTGGTTGCCGCTGATTGCCTACTTGCTGGCTTTCTTTGCGGGCTTCTTTGCTGCTGCCTTCTTAGCTGCCTTCTTCGTTGCCATTGTCTATTCTCCCTCGCGATTTACATCGCTGCTGCAGATGCTGTATCGCAGCTAACGAGGGTATAGATTCCCGAAGGATCAGTGTCAAGAAAAATCGCACGTTTCGCATGGTCTTTTTTGGTGATGTATCTCCGAAGAGAAATGCGCCGCTGCGATGCTCACGTGACGGGAGTTGGACGAGCGCACGCCGAGGAGTGAGGACGCTTACACTTGAGCGTTGGTGCAGCGAAAAGAATCGATGCT
Source organism: uncultured Acidobacteriaceae bacterium (assembly GCA_963850375.1). Taxonomy (GTDB): domain Bacteria; phylum Acidobacteriota; class Terriglobia; order Terriglobales; family Acidobacteriaceae; genus Edaphobacter. The sequence continues at coordinate 1,625,592 of CAWKKV010000002.1, forward strand.
GCGGATGCGAGGGATCCATGCGAGACGTTGTGATTGTGAGTGCGGTGCGAACACCGGTGGGAAAGTTTCAAGGCGCGTTCAGTGAGATGAGTGCGGTCGAGCTTGGTGCGCTGGTAGTACGAGAGGCGGTGCGCCGCGCCAACGTTGCGCCGGAGAACGTGGACGAGTGCGTGATGGGGTGCGTGCTGCCTGCGGGGCTGGGGCAGAACCCTGCGCGACAGGCTGCGCTGCGCGGCGGTCTCGCGGATACAGTGAGCGCGTTAACGATCAACATGGTTTGCGGATCGGGGCTAAAGGCAGTGGCGCTGGCAGCGCAGAGCGTGATGACAGGGGCCGCGGAGATCGTCGTGGCAGGTGGGATGGAGTCGATGTCGAATGCACCCTACCTGCTTCCGCAGGGTCGCAAGGGATTTCGGATGGGAGACGCGAAGGTGGTGGATTCAATGGTGCACGATGGCCTTTGGTGCGCCTGCGATGACCAGCACATGGGCATGACGGGCGAGCTGGTGGCAGACAAGCACGGGATAACGCGCGAGCAGCAGGATGCGTATGCGCTGGCCAGTCATCAGAAAGCGGTCGCCGCCTGGAACAAGGGGCGCTTCGATCGTGAGGTGTTGCCCGTCGAGGTGAAGAACAAGAAGGGGTCGGTGACGGTGACGCGGGACGAGAGTGTGCGGGAGGATGCTTCGATAGAGGCGTTGGCGGCGCTGCGACCAGCCTTCAAGAAGGAGGGCGGAACGGTGACGGCGGGAAACGCGCCGGGGGTGAACGACGCCGCAGCGGCAGTGGTGGTGATGTCAAGAGACAAGGCCCTCGAGCTCGGGTGCAAGGTGATGGCGACGGTTCGCGCGCAGGCGACAAGTGGCGTGGCACCGCGATGGGTGATGCTGGCGCCGGTGATCGGTGTCCAGCGAGTGCTGGAGCGAGCAGGCTGGGGCATGGAGGAGGTCGAGCTTTTTGAGCTCAACGAGGCGTTTGCGGTTCAGGCACTTGGCGTTACGACCGAGTTGGGCATAGGCCTGGAGAGGGTGAACGTAAACGGGGGAGCGGTGGCGATCGGGCACCCGATCGGGGCGAGTGGGGCGCGGGTGCTGGTGACGCTGCTGCACGAGATGGAACGAAGAGACGCAAAGAAGGGCGTTGCGGCGCTATGCCTGGGCGGAGGGAACTCGGTGGCGATGGCGCTGGAGCGCAGTTAGTCGAGAATAGATGGAGTGAGTTCCTCGAACAAACAGAGGCTTGAGGGTGGACGCCGGTTGGGAGCGGCGCGAGATCGAGCGAGACCGCTCGTGTCGGTCATCACGGTTGTGCTTCGCGACAGGGAGGAGCTCGGGCGGATCCTCGACAACGTCCTCGGCTTCCGAGGCGAGGATCTGGAGCTCATCGTGATCGATGGCGGATCAAGCGATGGGACGTTGGAGCTGCTCCAGAGCAGGGACAATGACGTCGACTACTGGCTGAGCGAGCCCGACACCGGCCTTTACGAGGCGATGAACAAAGGATTGCAGGCGGCGAGGGGTGAGTTTGTTCTCCACCTTAACGCGGGAGACCGGCTGCTATGGATTCCTGCGGAGTGGCTTCGCTCCCGTGCGAGCCATGTGGACGTTGTGCCGTGTCGAGTGCGTGAGACGAGGAGGATCTTTTCCCCGCGGCCCTCGTGGTATCTGCGCGTGAACAATGCATGGCATCACCAGGGCACGTTTTACCGGAGAGAGGCGCACCCGGGCTATAGCGTTCGCTACAGGGTGTTCGGGGACTTCGATCTGAACCAGCGGATGCTGCTCGCCGGGAAGCGAGTGGAACCTTGCCCGGAGATCGTGGCCGAGCATGCTCCGGGTGGACTTTCGAGCGGCTCGATACCGTACCGGGAAAAGCTGGCGGCGATTCGTGAGAACTTCGGCGCGTTCTGGTACAACGTCGCGCGTTGCGTGTACTTCGCGGAGTATCGCTACTGGCTGGTTTGGGGCAAGCTCCAGCGGTTCCGGAGATAGTCGAGCGCGCCGCGGCTTAAGGTGCGCGTCAGCACTCGATGATGTTGAGGGCAAGGCCGGCGAGTGAGGTCTCTTTGTAGCGCGATTGCATGTCCATGCCGGTGCGGTACATGGTCTCGATGACCTGGTCGAGCGAGAGCTTGTGGGTTTCGGTATCGGCCATGGCGAGGCGGGCGGCGTTGATGGCTTTGACGGCACCCATTCCATTCCGTTCGATGCAGGGGATCTGGACGAGGCCACCGATGGGATCGCAAGTCATGCCGAGGTTGTGTTCCATGGCGATCTCGGCGGCGTGTTCGACCTCTGCGTTGCTTCCGTTGAGAGCGGCGACCAGGCCGCCGGCGGCCATGGAGCAGGCGACTCCGACCTCACCCTGGCAGCCGACCTCGGCTCCGGAGATGGAGGCGTTCTCCTTGTAGAGGATGCCGATCGCGGCGGCGGTCAGGAAGTAGCGAAGGAGGCCGGCACGTTTCTCTCCGTCAGCGGTGTGGTCCGCGGTGGGGGGCGTATCGATGAAGCGGCTGTAGTAGTGGGCGATGGCAGGGATGACGCCAGCGGCTCCGTTGGTGGGGGCGGTGACGACGCGGCCGCCTGCGGCGTTCTCTTCGTTGACGGCCATGGCGTAGACGGTAACCCAGTCCATGGGGGCGAGCGGATCCTTTGAGCCTTGGGTATTGAGCTTCTGGGCCAGACGCGGCGCGCGGCGACGGACGTTGAGGCCTCCGGGAAGTATGCCCTCTGTGGTGAGACCGCGCTCGGTGGAGAGCTGCATGGCCTGCCAGAGGGCGAGGATGCTTTGCTCGATCACGTGACGAGGTTGTGAGTCTTGTGTCTGAGCCGGGTTATCGGAGGTGGTGGCGAGATCTCCGGTGGGTAATGGGCGGACGATGGCGGGCTCGGAGAGGAGGGCAATCTCGTTTGCGAGAACGAGCTCGGCGATGGTGAGGCGATGTTGTTCGGCAAGGTCAAGGAGCTGCTGAGCGCTCGAGAAGGGGTAGGGGACGTCGCGGCTGGAGCTGGCTATGGGAGCTTCGGGATGGAACTCGGCTTGCGAGACGATGAACCCACCTCCGACTGAGTAAAAGATGTCGCAAGCGAGCACGCAATCTTGAGCGTCGAAGGCTGTGAACTTGAGGCCGTTGGGATGCGTGGCGGGCTGAGGCTCTGGGCGAGTGTTTGCGACAGGGTTCGCGGCCAGGGCTTTATCGACGGAGGCGCGGAGGTCGCTTTCCGGAAGAGGAGAGAGCGAAGGCGAGGGCGTGGCGGAGATGGGGTACATCTCGTCGCGGTGGAAGACGAGGTGCTCGGGCTCGTTGAAGGGGATCTCGTGACGGCCAAGGAGGGAGAGTCGTCGTGTGGAGCGAATGGCGGCGATCTTGGGATCGATGGCGGTGGTGTCTACGGTATCGGGGGCATCGCCGGAGAGGCCGAGGAGGATGGCGCGATCGGTGCCGTGTCCGATGCCGGTGAGGGCGAGGGAGCCGTAGAGCTCGACGAGGACGTGGTGCGTGCGATCGAGGAGGCCGGCCCCGTCGAGCTCGCGGGTGAAGCGAAGTGCGGCGCGCATGGGACCTACGGTGTGCGAGCTCGATGGTCCGATGCCGATCTTGAAGAGCTCGAAGAGGCTGGTGTTCACTTCTTCATTCTAGGCTTCCGAGCTCCCGGGCTCGATCGGGACGGAGATCTGGCTTTGGCCTTGCGTTCTTCCTGCTTCGACCGAATGTGGTTATAGGCAGAGAGGAGAGCTCCACGGAGGATCTCTTCAGGTGTGTCGAGGCGGATGAGCGTCATGCCCATGCGTCCCCAGCCTCCGGGCGCGGGCTCGGTGTGCTCGGGAAGATCGGCGAGAAAGGACTGCTGCTGCTCGGGCGTGAGCATGAGAGTGGCCTGTCCGCGGGCGACATAGGCGAGAGTGGCGAAGATCCGGCCGTTGAGGCGGAAGTCGGCGGCGCCCATATGCGAGCCCTCGACGGCTCCAGGGAGAGTGAGAGCGAGTTGGCGGAAGCGGGTTGCTGGATCCATGCGAGTGCGTTCTTGAGTGCGGGCGAGTGCAACCTCCGTGGCAGAGGTCCGGGGAGATTGTAGTGCTATGCTCAGCGAGATTTCACGCCTCTTTCGGTTTCACCAGGCAGATAAGACAGGACATGCCCCTCTTCAAGGCCCGCAGCGCAGCAGTGTACGGAATCGATGCCAATATCATTGATGTAGAGGTGGACTTCTCGGGCGTTAAGACGACGGAGGAGACGTTCAACACCGTGGGGCTGCCGGATGCGGCGGTGCGCGAGAGCCGGGACCGGGTGCGGTCGGCGATCAAGAACTCCGGGTTCGATGTTCCGCCGACGCGGATCACGATCAACCTGGCACCGGCGGATATCAAGAAAGAAGGATCGGGATTTGACCTGCCGATTGCGATCGGCATTCTGGGAGCATACCGGGCTCTGCAGATCGAGAGCCTGGAGGACTTTCTGCTGGTAGGCGAGCTTGGGCTGGACGGTAGCCTGCGGGCGGTGCAGGGTATGTTGCCGATTGCGGTGGCGGCGCGGGCAAAAGGCATCAAGAACCTGATCATTCCGGCGAGCAATGCGCGCGAGGCTGCGGTCGTGCAGGGCGTCAAGGTGTATCCGGTGAAGACGCTGCTGGAGGTTCGCGAGCTGTTGAACTCAGCGGGGACGAGCGCAGGGATTACGGCGGCGCCGCTGGAGGTGAAGGCAAAGGACCTGCTTGACGAGCTGCAGCACTTCCCGCATGACTTCAAGGATGTGCGGGGGCAGCATGTGGCGAAGCGTGCGCTCGAGGTGGCGGCCGCGGGTGGACACAACATCCTGATGATCGGGCCGCCTGGGTCGGGCAAGACGATGCTGGCGAAGCGGCTGCCGTCGATCCTGGCTCCGCTGCGTTTTGAGGAGGCGCTCGAGACGACGAAGATTCACTCGGTGGCGGGGGTGCTCGATACGGAGCAGGGGCTGGTGACGCATCGGCCGTTTCGATCGCCGCACCATACGATCTCGGACGCGGGGCTGATCGGCGGAGGGATGGTGCCCCGGCCAGGTGAGGTTAGCCTCGCGCACAACGGGCTGCTGTTTCTGGATGAGCTGCCGGAGTTTCCGCGCAATGTGCTGGAGGTGCTGCGGCAGCCGCTGGAGGATGGCGTGGTGACGATCTCGCGGGCGGCGATGAGCCTGAGCTTTCCGGCGCGGTTCATGCTGGCGGCGGCGATGAATCCGTGTCCTTGCGGGTACTTCAACGACAAGAGCCGGGAGTGCATGTGCACGCCGCCGATGATTCAGCGGTACGTGAGCAAGGTGAGCGGGCCGCTGCTGGACCGGATCGACATCCACATCGAGGTGCCGGCGGTGCAGTACAAGGAGTTGCGCGGCGGGGCGGCGGCCGAAGGCTCGGCGGAGATACGGGCGCGGGTGCTGGCGGCGCGGGAGCGGCAGCATGAGCGGTTTGCTGCCGGTGGCGAGCGGACCATGGGCTCGGCCAAGGCGGCATCGCGGGCGGTGTTTGCGAACGCGCAGATGTCGACCCAGCAGATCCGGACTTTTTGCGAGCTGTCATCGGATGCGGAAAGGCTGCTGGAGCGTGCGATGCAGCAGCAAGGGTTGAGCGCGCGGGCTCACGACCGCATCCTGAAGGTGGCGCGAACGATCGCGGACCTGGGGGCAGAGCGGGACATTGCGGTTGGACACATCGCCGAAGCGATCCAGTACCGGACGCTGGACCGGAGCTATTGGTCGTAACGTGCGCGGGTTGTTTTCTAGATCCCGATATTTGTAGAACTTCCGTGAACACTTTCCCGAAAAAAGTATTGACCCGTTCGGAGAGGTGTTTTACCTTCCTATGAGTGCCGCCGCTTGGACGTCTTGAGGGGCGGAACGGGCGAGTCCAGGAGCATGTTGGACGGCGCTTACCGGACGGAGTCAATACATTCAGATTGAACGTTTTACCGTGGTTGGAGAGACGCCAGATCGCGGGGCAGCAGAGTACGTCTCGGAGCGGCAGCAGAACTCCGGAGGAGGTGTCAGAGTGAACATCTTAGCTTTCAGAGTTAGATTCACTTTTTCACCAAAGTTGAAATTTCCAGACGCTGGATGAGTCGTGTAGGGCAACTTTTGCGTCTAAATACGTGGTCAGATACTGCAAGAAAAACATGTGGTGCGAACCTTGGATGGTCTCTACGCTCCAGCAGTTTAGAGAGGGATTCTGGTTGACCGCCGCAACTTCAGAAGGAGAAACAATGCGCTCAGATCTTATCTTTGGAGCCCTCACTCACGTCACAAACCGGTATGAGCTTTGCCAGTTGGCGTCCAAGGCTACACGAAAGTTGCATAAGCCAAATACACGGCTTCAGGATACAACTAATGAAGTTCTGGATCGCTTCAAGGACACTGTCCCGATGAACGAGCCCCATGAGCCTGTTGTTGAACGCGTACAATTGACGGAACGCCGCGCAGCTTAACGCGCGGCAGTTTCACCCTCCGCTTGTCCGGCAGCCCGCGGGACAAGCATCAACCTCCACCACCTCCCTCCTGCAAGACCCTCTTCCCTCACATCTTTGGCCTTCCGCAAGACCCCCTCGTCACGCAGATCCCGCCTCACGTTTAATCTTCCTCCCAAGTACGTCCAGGTAAATCATGACAATTTCTGAGCTGAAAGAGCACAATATCGCCGAGCTGGGCAAGCTCGCACGCGGTCTCGACATCGGTGGCACCAGCGGTCTGCGTAAACAGGACCTTATCTTCAAGATTCTGCAGGCGCAGAGCGAGAAAGAAGGACACATCTTCGCGGAAGGTGTGCTTGAGATTCTTCCAGACGGATACGGCTTCCTCCGTTCGCCCGACTATAACTACCTGCCTGGTCCTGACGACATCTACGTTTCTCCTTCGCAGATCCGCAAGTTCGATCTGAAGACGGGCGACACGATCAGCGGCAATGTTCGCCCCCCGCATGAGGGCGAGAAGTACTTCGCTCTGGTCAAGATCGAGGCAATCAACTTCGAGAGTCCGGAAGAGACCCGCAACAAGATTCTGTTTGACAACTTGACGCCGCTGTATGCGCAGGAGCGCGTGAAGATGGAGACGGTGCGGGAGCACATCTCCGGTCGCGTGATGGATCTGCTGACGCCAGTGGGCAAGGGACAGCGCGGCCTGATCGTCGCGCCGCCACGTACGGGAAAGACGATGCTGCTGCAGTCGATCGCGAACTCCATCACGAGCAATCATCCTGAGGTTGTGCTGATCGTTCTGCTGATTGACGAGCGGCCGGAAGAGGTCACCGACATGCAGCGGTCGGTGAAGGGCGAGGTGATCTCCTCGACCTTCGACGAGCCGGCGGCGCGTCACGTGCAGGTTGCCGAGATGGTGATCGAGAAGGCGAAGCGACTGGTCGAGCACAAGCGCGACGTGGTGATTCTGCTGGATTCGATCACGCGTCTGGCGCGTGCGTACAACACGATTGTTCCGCCATCAGGCAAGGTGCTCTCAGGCGGTGTGGACTCGAATGCGCTGCAAAGGCCGAAGCGCTTCTTTGGTGCGGCTCGCAATATCGAAGAGGGCGGTTCGCTCACGATCATCGCGACCGCGCTGGTCGACACGGGATCGCGCATGGACGAGGTGATCTTCGAGGAGTTCAAGGGAACGGGCAACATGGAAGTGATCCTGGATCGCAAGCTGGTGGACAAGCGTGTGTTCCCGGCGATCGACATCCAGCGCTCCGGAACGCGAAAGGAAGAGCTGCTGATTCCGAAAGAGGATCTGCAGCGGACGTGGATTCTGCGCAAGGTGCTGAACCCGTTGAGCCCGACTGAGGCCATGGAGCTTCTGACGGACAAGCTGGCAAAGACGCGGAACAACCAGGAGTTCTTGCACAACATGAGCTCGATCTAAGCTCTGATTCTGCAAGGAAAGGCGCGGCCCATTGTGGGCTGCGCCTTTTCTTTTTTGTGCCTTGTGTGTTCAGTAACCGTTAGCGAGGAGGTAGGCGGTCGTGAGCCATTCGGCTTCTGACCGCTTTTCTGTTTGCTTGGTGGCGTAGCGGGCGAGGACGTCGGTTTCGATGTTGAGGGGGGCGCCGGGGTTGAGGGTGTGGAGGCTGGTGGCCTTGTAGGTGTGGGGGATGATGGCGACCTCGATCTCGGCTCCGTGCGGTGTGGGGCGGAGGAGGGCGACGGTGAGGGAGATGCCCTCGACGGTGATGGAGCCCTGCGGGACGACGTAGCGGGCGAGCTCGGCGGGGAGGGCGAGGGCGAGGCGCCAGTCGGTGGTGTGGGAGTGATTGGGGTGGATGGCCTCGAGGGCGAGCAGGGTGGCGGTGCCGTCGACGTGGCCCTGGACGACGTGACCGCCGAGGGGGGAGCCGGCGGGGGTGGGGAGCTCGAGGTTGACGAGGGAGCCGGGCTGGAGGTGGGAGAGGGTGGTGCGGGCGATGGTCTCGGCGGCGAGGTCGGCGGAGAAGTGCGGTGGGTTGGCGGCGGGCTGGAGGTCGAGGGCGGTGAGGCAGACGCCGCTGACGGCGATGGAGTCTCCGGTGCGGAGCTTGGCGGTGAGCTCGGGGGCGGCGACGGTGATGCGGGTCGCTCCGTCGGTGGGCGTGACGGAGAGGACGGTGCCGGTGGTTTCGATGAGGCCGGTGAACATGAGGCTAGTTTAGTTCTCGGTTCTCAGTTCTTGGTGGTCGGTTGCAGGCCAGGGGTGGTGGAGGTAGCCGGTGACGACGGTGTCGGGGCCGAGGGTGCGTGCGGGTGATGTGGCGGAGCTGGTGCTCGAGGAGCTGCGGGGAGAGGGAGTCCTGCGGCGAAGGGGATGGCATTGGGGCCGAGGGTTTGCGGGGAGTAGAAGAGGACGGCCTTGTCGACGAGGTCTTGCGTGAGGAAGGCGCCGTTGAGGCTCGGAGCCGCACTCGAGGAGGAGGCTGAGACAGTTTCGTCTCGGCGAGGAGGTCGAGGACGGCGGGGAGGGAGAGGCGGCCGGGGGAGGTGGAGGGAAGACGGACCACTTCGATGCGGCCGGGAGCTGCGGCTTCGATGGCGCGCTTCGCTTCGGTGGGCGCGTCTTCGGTGTGGAGGAGAGGAGGTCGGGTGGGGTGCCGGGGGAGTGGCGGCGGCGGTGCGGACGAGCTGGGAGGTGAGGGGGGTGCGGAGGTGGGCGTCGAGGACGACGCGGAGGAGGGGGCGGCGGCGGGGGAGGCCGCCGGGGCCGAGGATGCCGCTGCGGTCGGTGAGGCCGGGGTCGTCGGCGAGGACGGTGCCGATGCCGGTGAGGATGGCGTCGGAGGCGTGGCGGAGGAGCTGGACCTCCTCGCGGGCGGCGGGGCCGGTGAGCCAGTGGGGCTGGCGGGCGAGGCGTGTGGCCGGGTCGCGGGGCGAGCATGCCGTCGGCGGAGAGGGCGGCCTTGAGGGTGACGAAGGGGCGGCGGTGCTGGATGAAGTGGGCGAAGGCGTCGTTGAGCTCGCGGGCTTCGGCCTCGCAGATGCCGAGGGTGACCTCGATGCCGGCGTCGCGGAGCTTGCGGATGCCCTGGCCGCTGACGAGCGGGTTGGGGTCGGTGGTGGCGACGACGGCGCGGGCGATGCCGGCGGCGATGAGGGCGTCGGCGCAGGGCGGGGTGCGGCCGTGGTGGGAGCAGGGCTCGAGGGTGACGTAGGCGGTGGCGCCGGCGGGGCTGAGGCCGCGGGCGGCGGCTTGCTTGAGGGCGACGATCTCGGCGTGGTCGCGCCGCTCGTAGAGGTGGGCGCCTTCGCCGATGACTGTGCCGTTGCGGACGAGGACGCAGCCGACCTGCGGGTTGGGGGAGGCGAGGCCGGCGGTGGCGGCGGCGAGAGCCAGGGCCCGCTCCATGAAGTGCTCGTCGGCCGGCATACGGTACCCCCTCCCCCCCGTACTTTTTGTAAAGTCCTCGAAAGGCTGGAGTTGACTTGGGACCGGGTACAAGTCCAACGACCAGGCATTCGGGACAGGTTGTGCGATCAGGTGTCTATTTCCATTCTAGTGATCCGTGATAGAGATTGCGCCACGGTGCGAGGAGGTGGGTGCGCCGTGGGCGGGAGGCAGAATGGCGGCTGGTGGTGGTTGGAGGGTGTTGTGGCTCTCCCGGCGTAATGATGAGATCGTTCGCTTTCGCTCACAATGAGAGCGGGTTCAGGTGCTTGGTTGGACTGGGTGGGTGTTTTGGCTGTGTGGGAGGTTTGGGATGCGGTGGTTGCCGTCTTTCCGTGGGTGGGTGGGATAGCGGTGTGAGTGCGGTTGGGGGCGTATTGTGGGAATCGTTGGGCTTGCTTTGTGTGCGTGGTTGCTATCAGGAGGGTGTGTGAGGAGACGGGAGTTTATGGCGGGATCTTTGGCGGCGGCGGGTGCGGTGATGGCGGAGGGGGCTGGGGCCCAGGTGAGTGCTGGCGGGGGCAAGGGGCGGGAGTTCTACCAGCTGCGGAAGTACAAGATGCAGTCGGGGCCGCAGACGGCGCTGGTGGATGGGTTTGTCGGCGGAGCGCTGATCCCGGCGCTGAACCGGATGGGGTTTGGGCCGGTGGGGGCGTTTCACGTGGATGTGGGGCCGGAGACGCCGACACTGTACGTGCTGATTCCGGGGAGCTCGGTGGAGGCGCTGGCCACGGTGGATCTCCGGCTGGCGGAGGATGAGGCGTTTATGAAGGCGGCGGCGCCGTTCTGGAGTGCGTCGGCGACGGCACCGGCGTATGTGCGGTATGAGAGCTCGCTGCTGGAGGCGTTTGCGGGGTGGCCGAAGCTGACAGTGCCGGCGGCGACGGCGACCAAGGCGAAGCGGATGTTTCAGCTACGGACGTATGAGAGCCCGAGCGATGGGGCGCATGTGCGCAAGGTGGAGATGTTTCACCATGGGGAGTTCGAGATCTTCAAGGCGGCGGGGTTCTTTCCGGTGTTTTTTGGGGATGCGTTGACGGGGGAGCGGCTGCCGAAGCTGACGTACATGCTGAGCTTTGCGGATACGGCGGAGTTGAATGCGAAGTGGGATGTGTTTCGGAACGATCCGGCGTGGAAGAAGCTGTCGGGGGATCAGCGGTATGCGTATGAGCAGATTGTGAGCAATATCGACAATCTGTATCTGTCGCCTACGGGGTATTCGCAGATTTGATGTTTGGGCAGTGGGGTTTGGGGTGATGTGGCCTGGGGAAGGCGTGTGGCGCTTCGGGCGAAAGACGGGATTTCTTCGCTTTCCTGCCCCAAGCCAGCTAGCTGGCCGGGGCCCCGTTCGCTCAGGATGACAAGTCGTGAGAGGGGTGGGGTGGCTCAGGGTCGGGCGTGGGCGGCTGTGAGCTGAGCCTCCGCAGCCGAGGTCATGCCTCCATGGCCCCGGTGTAGACGGCCATGCCGGCTACGGCGTCGACGCCCATCCGGTCGAGGGTGTCGACTTCTGCCTGGGAGCGGATACCTCCGGCGACGATGAGCTGTCGGGCGGTGGTGGCGCGGAGGACGGCGGCGACATCGGTGGGGAAGCCTTGCATGGTGCCTTCGGTGTCGACGTGGGTGTAGAGGAACGCTCCGCAGAAGTCTTCGAGCCAGGTGATGGCTTCTTCGGGGGTGAGCGAGACGGTGTCCTTCCAGCCGCGGACGGCGATGCGGCCGTTCTTGGTGTCGACGGAGAAGACGAGGCGGTCTTCGCCGAGGTCGCGCTTGAGCTCTGCGGCGAAGGTCTTGTTGATGCCGTTTGCGGAGAAGAGGGAGGAGCCGAAGATGACGCGTTTGGCGCCGGCGTCGAGGAGTTCCTGGGCGTCGGCAGCGGTGCGGAGGCCGCCGCCGACCTGGCAGGGAAGGCGTGAGCAGAACATGCGGATGAGGTCGCGGTTGGAGCCCTGGCGCATGGCGGCGTCGAGATCGATGAGCTGGACGAGGGGGTACTTGGAGAAGCGCTCGATCCAGGGCTCGAAGTCGTCAAAGGCGAGCTTGAGGGTTTCGCCGTGGACGAGTTGGACGATCTGTCCGCCGAGGAGATCGATGGATGGGATGAGCATGTCGCTTATTGTCTCAGCGGGCAGCGGTCAGCGGTGAGCGCTTAGGGTTCGAGTGCGGTGAAGACGGCGTGGACTTCGGTGTCGAGGCTCCTGGTGGGGAGGTTGTGGAGGAGGGTGGTGAGCTCGCGGCGGATGGGGGCGGTGAGCTTGCCGGTGCGCTGGATGTCGGCGAGCAGGGTGCAGATTTCGTCCTGCTGGGCGGCGAGGTGGCGGAGGGTGTGGAGGAGGGCGTAAAGGTGGTGGTAGGCGGGTGGGAGGCCGGGGCGCGCGGGTGCGGAGGCGGGTTCCTGGCAGGGCTTGGCGGTGGTCGGCATCGGTGGGGCTCCGGTGTATTGGATGCACCGCGGATTGTGCAAAAGGGGATTGTGCAAAAAGCGGGGCGGGATGGGGGCCGCTAGCAGGGGAGGCGGACGGGGATGCCGGCGCGCTGGAGCTCGGCTTTGAGGGCGCGGGAGCTGGTGAGGCCGAAATGGAAGATGCTGGCGGCGAGGGCGGCGTCGGCCCTGCCCCCTCCGGGAGCGTGGGAGAAGACTTCGGCGAAGTGCGCGGCGGTGCCGGCTCCACCGGAGGCGATGACGGGGATGCCGACGGCGGAGGAGACGGCGGCGGTGAGCTCGCAGTCGAAGCCGGCGCGGGTGCCGTCGGCGTCCATGGAGGTGAGGAGGATCTCGCCGGCACCGCGCTGTTCGGCTTCGCGGGCCCAGTCGAGGAGGCGGCGGCCGGTGGGTATGCGGCCCCCGGAGACGAAGACTTCGGCGTCGGCGATGGGGTCTGGGAGAGGCGGGGTTGCGGCGGGCGTCGATGGCGACGATAACGGCCTGGGCGCCGAAGGAGGAGCCGATCTCGGAGATGAGCTCGGGGCGGGAGATGGCGGAGGAGTTGATGGAGACCTTGTCGGCGCCGGCGTCGAAGACGGCGGAGGCGTCTTCGGCGGAGCGGATGCCGCCGCCGACGGTGAAGGGGACGAAGAGTTTCTCGGCGGTGCGGCGGACCGTTTCGAGCAGCGTGCCGCGGCCTTCGTGGGTGGCGGTGATGTCGAGGAGGACGATCTCGTCGGCGCCGGCGGCGGCGTGGCGGTGGGCGAGCTCGGCGGGGTCGCCGGCGTCGATGATGTCGACGAACTGGACGCCTTTGACGACGCGGCCGTCCCGGACGTCGAGGCAGGCGATGATGCGTTTGGTCAGCAAGCTGGTCTCATGTGCGGGGGTACCCCCCTCCCCCCGTACTTTCTGCAAAGTCTTTGGAGATCTCGAGTTAGGGCCGGACTTGTCCGCCCGGGTACCCGACCGCAGCATTGCAGACTACTGCCGGGTGTCAGAACCTCTGTCTTTATTGTACGGATCGGAAGAGGCTGCTACGCCAACGGGCTGCCCAACGCGGCTGAGCTTCAGGGTGGGCTTAGAGGGTGAGGAAGTTGCGGAGGATCTGGAGGCCGGTGTCGGCGGATTTTTCGGGGTGGAACTGGACGCCCATGACGTTTTCCTGCTCGACGGCGGCGGTGAAGGGGCCTCCGTAGGTGGTGGTGGCGGCGGTGGCGGCGGAGATGGGGGCGCGCCAGGAGTGGGTGTAGTAGACGAAGGCGCCGTTCTCGATGCCGGCGAGGAGTTTCGAGTCGGGGCGGATTTCCTCGAGGGAGTTCCAGCCGACGTGCGGGGATTTGAGTTCTTCCGGTCCGTTCGGGCCCTCCATGTGAGTGGGGAAGCGCTCGCATCTGGAGGCGAGGTGGCAGAGGCCGTCGGTGGAGTTGGCTTCGGTCGAGCCCTGGTAGAGCCATTGGAGGCCGACGCAGATGCCGAGGAAGGGGGTTCCGCGGGCGATGGAGTCGCGGGTGGCTTCGGTGAGCTGGAGATCGTGGAGGAGCTGGGTGGAGCGGAAGTGGCCGACGCCGGGGAGGATGACGCGGTCGGCGCGACGGACTTCGGCGGGGTCCTGGGTGATAAGGATGTCGGGCGCGCCGAGGTAGCGGAGAGTCTTGACGACGCTGGTGAGGTTTCCGGCTTTGTAGTCGATGACGGCGATCATTAGTAGAGAGTCGCTCCGATGAAGATCCAGTACAGCAACAACAGGGAACTCACCGTTACAGCGATCATGCGACCCGCAGCTCTGCCGAAGCAACACAGAACGACAGCGCAGAACGCAGTGAAGATTCCCTTTTGTACATACGGAAAAGCAGCGTCCGCTTGGGCTATGTACCCGTTGATGTGCTTAGCGTTCGCGATGCTCGTGATGAGTAGAACGAACGACAGCAAGAATGCAAAAGCTCCTACGAGGAAAACGCCTTTTCGGAACTTAGCTTTGTCGATAGCGAGCGCAATCATCAGCGGTGGTGATGCTCCGCAATTTTGTCTGCTACGTACCAGGCAAGCCCACCGCAGACTTCAAATGCCCAGAACGCGGTGAAGAGGCCGGCGAGAGTGGCATAAAGACGAAAGCCAATCCGCTTTCTTTCGGGGTAAAGCAATGTGTAAGAGGCTGCAGCGAATACCAGAGATACAGAACCAATTGCGTAAGCTTGTAGATCGGTTTGAGCCCACTTGGTAAAGAAAGCGAAGTAGCCGGGAATTACTGCAAGCAAGAAGTAATACCGTCGCGACAACAAGCCGAAAGGCGGTACTCATAGAAGGCCTTTGGTGGAGGGGAGGAGTTCGCGCATGCGTTCGTCGCGGGAGGTGGCTCCGCGGAGGGCTCGGGCGAAGGCTTTGAAGCTTGCTTCGATTTTGTGGTGGTTGGAGCGGCCGTACATGACCTTGATGTGGACGTTGCATTTTGCGCCGCGGGCGAAGCCTTCGAAGAAGTCTGTAACCAGTTCGGTTTGGAGGTCGCCGACGACGGGGACTTCGACGAGTGTTTCGACGGCGTAGGCGGTTCGGCCGGAGAGGTCGACGGCGGCGACGGCGAGGGTCTCGTCCATGGGCATGACGAAGTATCCGGCGCGGAGGATGCCGCGCTTGTCGCCGAGGGCTTGCGCGAAGGCTTCGCCGAGGGCGATGCCGGTGTCTTCGACGGTGTGGTGCTGGTCGACGTCGAGGTCGCCCTTGACGGTGAGCGCGAGGTCGAAGGCGCCGTGGCGGGTGAAGAGCTCGAGCATGTGATCGAAGAAGCGGATGCCGGTGGAGACGGTGTAGGTGCCCTGCCCGTCGATGTTGAGGGTGAGGGCGATCTTGGTTTCGGTGGTGTCGCGGTGGATGGTGGCGGTGCGTTCCGGGGCTTTGGCTGTCATGATCGGCGTCTCGAAGGTTCGGACGGGCTTAGAGTGAGGTGGCTCGTTACAACCGAAGGGACCGCAAAGAGCTCCGTACGTTGCCAAGCAAGCCCCTATCGACCAGATGCTCAGTGCAACGCCGAAGATGCGAAGCCAACGAAGGCCAAACAGCGAGGAAATGAAAGTCGCTACGGAGCCGAAAAAGCAGATTCGGTACAAGCGGTTGAGAGCCAAAGCGTGTGAGCGTATGAGCTCTGCGGTGGCTGGCTCGGGTGCCCGACTTGCTAAATGTGAGTAGGTGTACACCGAGCACGTCACAGGACAGAAGAGCAGCGACGGATGTGATCCCCTGGGCAAAGTGTGACCGAATTTGACGTGCGTTCATCAGATCCTCTGGCGCGGCAAGTTATGTGTTCAAGGGCGTTGCC
The DNA here is from genome assembly GCA_963850375.1 of uncultured Acidobacteriaceae bacterium. Taxonomy (GTDB): domain Bacteria; phylum Acidobacteriota; class Terriglobia; order Terriglobales; family Acidobacteriaceae; genus Edaphobacter. The sequence continues at coordinate 1,641,198 of CAWKKV010000002.1, forward strand.
ACTGCATCTCCTTGAGGGTTTCGCGGAGGGCTTCGATGCCGCGGGTGACGTGGTCTTCGATGCCGACGGTGATGCGGACGTAGCCTTCGCAGCCGGGGTCGGTGGAGCGGTCGCGGAGGAGGACGCCGCGGTCGCGCATGCGGCTGACGAGCTCCTTGTGGCGAGGGCCGATCTCGAAGAGGACGAAGTTGGCGTGGCTGGGCCAGAAGCGGACGTCCGAGCTCGGTGAGGGCGCGCTCGATGCGCTCGCGGCCGGCGTGGACCTCCCCGATGTACCAGTCGAGGTAGTCGCGGTCTTCGAGGGCGATGGGAAGAGCGTTGAGGGCGATGCCGTTGACGTTGTAGGGCGAGCTGACCTTGCGGAGGTAGCCGAGGAGCCGGGTGTCGCCGGCGAGCATGCCGACGCGGAGGTTGGCGAGGCCGTAGGCTTTCGAGAAGGTGCGGCCGACGATGAGGTTGGGGACATGGCTGACGTCGGGCAGGGTGGTTTCGCCGTGGAAGTGGAAGTAGGCCTCGTCGACGAAGACGACGGCGTGCGGGGCGGCGGCGCAGATCTCGAGGAGTTGAGTGCGGCTGACGATGGCGCCGGTGGGGTTGTTGGGAGAGGCGACCATGATGAGCTTGGTGCGCGGGCGTGATGGCTTCGAGGAAGCGGCCGAAGGGGAACTCGAACGAGCTGTCGGCCTGGACGCGGCGGATGCCGGGGGTCATCATGCCGATGTTGACGTCGTACATGAAGAAGGTGGGGGTGGAGATGAGGGCTTCGTCGCCGTCTTCGAGAAAGGCGCAGCAGAGGAGGTGGATGGCCTCGTCGACGCCGTTGGTGAGGAGGACCTGCTCGGCGGAGAGGCCGTGGTGCGTCGGCGACGATGGCTTCGACGTGCTGGCGCTCGGGGTAGATGGTGAGGTCTTCGCCGGTGGTCTGGCGGAGGTGCTCGAGGACGCGGGGCGACGGGGAGAAGGTGTTTTCGTTGAAGTCGAGGCGGAGGGCGGAGCGGTTGGCGAGCGGCGGGTGGTACTCGGGCATGTCGAGGACGCGCTTTCGCGGCTGGGGGACGGTGCTGCTGGGGGCGGACTCGGTGCGTGCGCGCTCCCCCTCGATGTCGACGTTGGTATCGGTGGACGTGCTCATGGTGTCTCCAGTTTGACGCGAACGCTTCCGGCGTGGCCGGTGAGGCCTTCGGCCTCGGCGAGCGCGATGGCGTGCGGGCCGATGCGCTTGAGGGCGGCGCGGGTGTAGGTCTGTACGGTGATGATTTTGACGAAGTCGAGGACGGAGAGGCCGCCGCGGATACGGCCGGCGCGGCCGGTGGGGAGGACGTGGTTGGGGCCGCTGACGTAGTCGCCCATGGACTGCGGAGAGAAGGGGCCGACGAAGACGGAGCCGGCGTTTTCGACCCAGGCGAGGTCGGCTTCGGAGTCGACGGAGAGGTGCTCGGGGGCGAGGCGATTGGTGAGCTCGCGGGCTTCTGTCACGGTTTTGGTTACAAATATGCAGCCCTGGGCGGCGATGGATTGCGCGGCGATCTCGTTCGGGGCGGACTGCTGCTTGACCTCGGCGGCGACGGCTTTGGCGAGGGCGGCGTTGGTGGTGATGAGGATGGCGAGGGCTTCGGGGTCGTGCTCGGCCTGGGCGACGAGGTCGGCGGCGATGCCGCGCGGGTCGCCGGTTTCGCTGGTGACGACGATCTCGGTGGGGCCGGCGGGCATGTCGATGCCGCGTCTCCTGAGAGACGGCGAGCTTGGCGGCGGTGACGTAGAGGTTGCCGGGGCCGACGATCTTGTCGACGCGGCGGATGGTTTCCGTGCCGAAGGCGAGGGCGGCGATCGCCTGGGCTCCGCCGACGCGGTAGAACTCGAGGCCGTTGGGGAGGAGACGCTGGCGAGGTGGGCGGCGGCGAGGGTTTCGCGCGCGGGCCTGGGGGAGCAGACGACGATGCGCCGGACGCCGGCGACCTGCGGCGGGCGTGACGGTCATAAGGAGGGTGGAGGGAAGCGGATAGCGGCCGCCGGGGACGTAGCAGCCGACGCTTGCGAGGGGGCGGACGAGCTGGCCGGTGGAAAGGCCGGGGGACGGCCTGGCGGTCCAGTCTGGCGGGAAGCTGGCGCTGGGCGAAGTCGCGGATGTTGGCTTGCGCGAACTCCATGGCTTCGCGGAGCTCGGGGGCGGTCGAGTCCCAGGCGGACTGCATCTCCTTGCGCGAGACGGCGAGGGGGCCGTCGGGATCGAGCGAGTCGAAGCGTCCGGCGTACTCGCGGAGGGCGGCGTCGCCACCCTGGCGGATGTCGGCGAGGATGGTGCGGACGACGGTGTCCACCCTGGCGGTTGAGACGGCGCCTCGCGCCTCGATCTGCTCGATGGCAGTGCGGGCGGCGGCGGCGGTGGCACCAAAGGTCTTGAGAAGCTTCATGAGGCTCCGTGCGTGGGCTAGCGGATCTTGTCCAGGGGAGGTGTGTAGCCGGTCTGCGTTCGCTGGTGGAAGCGCCTCGGCCTTCTGAGCTGAGCCTTCATGAGCTTCTGCTCGGTGCGTGAGCCGGTGAAGGTGACGCGCTTGGCGGCTTCGGGCGTTGCGGGGTAGACGCGATCGGGCTTGACGGGATCGACGATGACGATGAGGCGCTGGTTGGTGCCGAGCTTCTGGCCGGCTGGGAGTCGGGAGCGGAGGGTGACTTCGCGGGCAGCCTGGTTTGGTTCAACGATTGAGAGGCGGATGTTGTGGATGTTGAGGGGCTTGACCAAGCCGCCGACGGGCTCGACGGAGAGGATGCTGGCGTAGAGGACGAGGCCTGTGCGCTCGGCGCGCTGCTGGGCCCGGCGCTGACGGAGGTAGTTGACCAGGGAGATGATGCCGCCGACGACGAGAAGGGCAAGGAGGATGTAGAGCGCGATTTTCATGAGAGGCACCTGCGGAGTTAGAGGACGACCTTGCTGAGGGGGTACTCGACGATGCCGGTGGCTCCGGCGGCTTTGAGGCGCGGGATGACGTCGCGGACTTCGCGTTCTTCGAGGATGGTGTTGACGGCGACCCACTCGCCGTCGGAGAGCTGGGAGACGGTGGGGGAGTTGAGTGCGGGGAGGACGTCGAGGATGTCGGTGAGGTCGACCTTCTGGACGTTGAGCATGAGGCCGACGCGATCCTGTGCGGCGATGGCGGCGTTGAGCATGAGCGAGATGTTTTCGATCTTGTTGCGCTTCCAGGAGTCGGCGTAGGCGGTCTTGTTGGCGATGAGCTGGGTCTCGCTGGTCATGAGGGTTTCGATGATGCGGAGGCGGTTGGCGCGGAGGGAGGAGCCGGTCTCGGTGACTTCGACGATGGCGTCGGCGAGGGTGGGCGGCTTGACCTCGGTGGCGCCCCAGGAGAACTGGACGGTGACGGGGATGTTTTTCGAGGCGAAGTAGCGCTTGGTGAACTCGACGAGCTCGGTGGCGATGATCTTGCCGGCGAGGTCTTCGGGGCGCTGCCAGGGGGAGTCTTCGGGGACGGCGAGAACCCAGCTGGACGGTGACGCGGCTCTGCTTGGAGTAGGTGAGGGAGGTGACGCGCTGGACGTCGGACTCGTTTTCGAGGACCCAGTCGTTGCCGGTGAGGCCGGCGTCGAGGGCGCCGTGCTCGACGTAGCGGGCCATCTCCTGGGCGCGGACGAGCATGCACTCGATCTCGACGTCGTCGATGGTGGGGAAGTAGGTGCGGCCGTTGGCGAAGATGCGCCAGCCGGCGCGTTCGAAGAGTGCGATGGTGGCGTCCTGGAGGCTGCCCTTGGGGATGCCGAGTTTGAGTTTGTTGGCCATTAGCGGGCCTCGATTTCGATGGGCTTGGTGAAGCAGCTGACGGTGCCCTCGTGGCAGACGAGTCCGTCGCCTTCGACCTCGACTTTGAAGAGCAGGGCGTCGTTGTCACAGTCGGTGGCGACGGAGAGGATGCGGAGGCGATTGCCGCTGGTCTCGCCCTTCATCCAGAGCTTTCCGCGGGTGCGGCTCCAGAAGGTGACGAAGCCGGTCTCGAGGGACTTGCGGTAGCTGGTCTCGTTGAGGAAGCCGAGCATGAGGAGCTCGCCGGTGCGGGCGTCCTGGACCATGCCGGGGACGAGGCCGTCCATCTTGGCGAAGTCGATGGTGACGGGGGCCGATGCGGCTTGTGTGGTCGGTGCTGTCATTGGTGTTTCCTCTTCCCGTGGTTTGGCCGGAGGGCATCGCGCAGCAAAAAGGCCCGCTCGCGATGTGGGCGCCGGCGGGCCTTTCGGAATCCTTTTCTGGCGTTTAGTTTAGATCGCCATTCCGGACATCGCCGCCGACCCGCTGTGCGCGTGGTGATGGTGATGCCGGTGATGAAGCAGACGCGTGCTCATTGCTTCTAGGTTAGGGATTGGGCTGCGGTCTTGTCAATCGGTGGCTGTGGCGCATGCGCGGGCGTGTGCACGTGCGGTTCCGGGGCGTGCGAAAAGGTTTTGACAGGATGGGGGGCCGTGGGTATGGTCAGCTTGCAATTGATCTGGTAGTTGATCTGGTCATTGATTCAAGGAGAGACACGTTATGTACTCCATTCGCAGGATGTTTACCGCCGCCATTCTCTTGTCGGCCATGTCGGTTCCGCAGGTGTATGCGCAGGCGTCGAAGACGAGCCAGGCGAGTGCGGCGTCCCAGTCCAAGGCTGCGGCGCAGAAGCCCTCGTCGGACCAGTCGGGGCTGCTGGACATCAACACGGCGACGGCGGATCAGCTGAAGGCGCTGCCGGGGATCGGGGACGCGTATGCGACGAAGATTATTGGCGGGCGGCCGTATACGGCGAAGAACCAGCTGACGACGAAGGGCGTGATCCCGGCCGCGACCTACGCGAAGATCAAGGATCAGATTGTGGCGCGCAAGCCTGGCAAGTAGGGGCGCGAACCACCTATAACCGTGGGACCTCGGAAAACAGGCGGCGGCTCTGTCTGTCGCTCCGGCGATGCGGTTGATCTCGTGTCGCTTCGAGGTGCTGTGTGGGTGGTGAGCTGCGTGGGAGAGGCTGCTGAAGCGAGGTGTTTCGGGTGCCGCGTCGGGAAGTTGTCACCGTCGGCAACCCTTTGCGCCATCCCCCATTCGTTCGGCGCGGGTTCTCCGAATTCGGATAAAGTGAACATTATTGATGTCTAACGTTCCACATTTAGAGATGCCTAGCAGGCAGGGTGAAGGGCGGGTTTCGCGCGTGAGGGCGATGGCTCGGGGCTGGACGGGGCGCTGTTCGGGGCTCGTTGCGATTTCGTCGCTGCTGATGCTTTCCGGGTGCCAGGCGGTGGTGACCAGTCCAAGTGCGTCGCAGCTGCGGGTTATTGCGGCCTCGCCGGATGCGCCGGGGCTGGACATGTACGAGAACAGCGGGATTATCGCGTACAACCTGGGCTTTGGGACGGTGACCTCGTACATCTCGACGGACCCGGGGACGTTTACGATCTCGGCGGATATTGCGGGCTCGAAGACACCGCTGGCGACGGCGAAGGGGACGTTTCGGCTTCGCAGCAGTACACGGTGCTGCTGGGCAACGTAGCGGCGAATCTCCAGGAGCTGATCCTGACGGACCAGGCGCAGGCGGCGCCGAGCGGGCAGATCTCGCTGCGATTTATCGACCAGGCGACGCGGGTGGGGCCGATCGATATTTACCTGGTGCCGCAGGGGCAGAAGTTTACGGCGGTGACCCCGCTGATAACGGGTGTGGTGTTTGCGCAGAATACGGGCTACCTGAACGTGCCGACGGGGACGTACACGCTGGTGATTGTGCCGGCGGGGACGACGCCGACGAGCACCACGGTGGCGACGTATACGGGGGCGCAGGTGACGTACTCGGGTGGGTCAGTGACGACGGTGGTGCTGATCGACCAGCAGCTGGTGACGACGCCGGGCCTGCAGGTGATCACGGCACAGGACTACGTGTCTCCTTCGTCTCCCAGCTAGATACGAGGCGGTCTTTCTTCATACTTTCTTCATACTTTGCTTGTGGGTGCGCGCTACACGGACGCGATGGGAAAGTCGCGTTCTGGCGGAGAAATATAGTCGCGGAAGGGACCGCAACACCCTCCTCAAGGCGGTGTCTATTTGAACCGTAAGCGGTTGTAGCACGACGCAAGCGGCCGCTCAAGGTAAGCCAGGAGATCGTTATGAAACTGCAAAATGTTGTTCTTGCCGCTGCTCTTGCTTTGGTCCCTTCCCTTGCTCTCGCGCAGTCACCGACGTATACGCCGACTCCCGGCCAGCATGACCACAACATCAACCAGCGCAAGGCCGATCAGCAGGGCCGGATTGGGCAGGGTGCCCGGAGCGGACAGTTGACGGGGCGCGAGACGGCGCATCTCGAGCGGCAGGAGGTGGGCATCAACCGCGAAGAGCGTGGCATGCGCGCGCAGGACAATGGCCACCTGACCTTGCGTGACCGGAAGACTTTGCACCACCAGCAGAATCAAGAATCGCGTCGCATCTACCGCGATAAGCACAACAACCGGATTCGCTAAAGCCGGGTGTGCTTTGTACGAAACTCCGCCGTGAACTCCCAGGGCGGCGGAGCATTTTGAACCACTGCCTATACGCTGGTTCTCTCGACAGAAAGGCCGCCGAATGATCGGCGGCCTTTCTGTTTTGTAACTGATGCGGTGACTAGTAGCGGTACTGCTCTGCCTTGAAGGGGCCTTCGGTGTTGACGCCGAGGTAGTCGGCCTGCTTGGGCGAGAGGGTGGTGAGCTTGACGCCGATCTTCTCGAGGTGGAGACGGGCGACCTCTTCGTCGAGCCGCTTGGGAAGGACGTAGACGCCGATCTTGTAGGTGTCGCGGTTGGTCCAGAGATCGATGGCCGCGAGCGTCTGGTTGGAGAAGCTGTTGGACATGACGAAGCTGGGGTGACCGGTGGCGCAGCCGAGATTGACGAGGCGGCCTTCGGCGAGGATGAAGATGCTGTTGCCGGTGGCCGAGAAGGTGTACTTGTCGACCTGCGGCTTGATGTTGAGGCGGGTGGCGGTGGAGTCGGCGTTGAGCGCGTCCATCTGGATCTCGTTATCGAAGTGGCCGATGTTGCAGACGATCGCCTGATCCTTCATCTGCTGCATGTGCTCGTGGGTGATGACGTCGACGTTGCCGGTGCAGGTGACGTAGATGTCGGCGAGGCCGAGGGTCTCTTCGATGGTGGTGACCTGGTAGCCGTGCATGGCTGCCTGGAGGGCGTTGATGGGGTCGATCTCGGTGACGATGACGCGGGCGCCGAGTCCGCGGAGCGACTCTGCCGAACCCTTGCCGACGTCGCCGTAGCCGCAGACGACGGCGACCTTGCCGGCGATCATGACGTCTGTCGCGCGCTTGATGCCGTCGACGAGGGACTCACGGCAGCCGTAGAGGTTGTCGAACTTGCGACTTGGTGACGGAGTCGTTGACGTTGATGGCGGGGACGAGGAGCTTGCCCTGCTCCAGCATCTTGTAGAGCCGGTGGACGCCGGTGGTGGTCTCCTCGGCGACGCCGCGCCATTCTTTGGCGAGCTCGGTGAAGCGCTTCGGGTTTTCGGCGTTGATCTTTTTGAGGAGGTTTTTGATGACGCCCTCCTCCTGGTTGGAGGCGGGGGTGTTGACCCAGCCGTCGCCGTTTTCGAGCTCGACGCCCTTGTGGATGAGGAGGGTGACGTCGCCGCCGTCGTCGATGACGATCTGTGGGCCGAGGCCGTCCTTGTGGGCGAGCGCCTGCTCCGTGCACCACCAGTACTCTTCGAGGGACTCGCCCTTCCAGGCGAAGACGGGGATGCCTGCGGCGGCGATGGCGGCGGCGGCGTGGTCCTGGGTGGAGAAGATGTTGCAGGAGGCCCAGCGGACGTCGGCGCCGAGCGCGGCGAGCGTCTCGATGAGGACGGCGGTCTGGATGGTCATGTGGAGCGAGCCGGTGACGCGGACGCCGTCGAGGGGCTTCGCTGCGGCGTACTTATTGCGGATGGACATGAGGCCGGGCATCTCCTGCTCGGCGATGTCGATCTCTTTGCGGCCGAAGTCGGCCAGCTTGATGTCGGCTACTTTGTAGTCGTTTCCTGCAGTTCCCTTGGTGCTTACCTGATCGATCGTTGCCGTCGCCATGTGAGAGAAGCCTCTTGTGTTTTGTTGAATTTGGACCACTTCAGGATACCATCGCGGCCCAGACGGGCATCTCCAATGTGAAGGAGAACGGCGGGATTTGCCAGCGGGTCAAGGTCTCGGCTGTTCCTGTTGTTTGAGGCGCAGAGCGAGGGTGAGGCCGGCGGCGGCGACGGCGAGGGTGCCGACGACGAGGAGGCCGGCGGTAAATCCTTTGGTTGCGTCGCGAAGCCTCCCGGTGACGAAGGGGCCGGCGAAGCCGCCGAGGCCACCGATGATCTGGAGGAGGGCGACGCCGCCGGCTGCGGCGGCTCCGCCGAGGCCGCGGGTGACGACGGTCCAGAAGGGGCCCATCATGCTCCAAACGCCCATGGCGGCGAGGGTGAGGGCGCCGAGGGCGGTGGGGATGCTGCCGGCGATGGCGGCGAGCGCGAAGCCGGCGCCGCTGAGGAGCAGGCATCCGGCGATGTGCCAGCGGCGCTCGCCGGTGCGATCGCTGGACCAGCCGATGACGACGGTGAAGATGGCGGCGGCGAGGTAGGGGACGGTGGCGTAGCGTGCGATGGTGCTGCTGGCGGCGGATGCGGCCGAGGCGGAGCCGCCGTGGATGAAGCTGGCGAGGATAAGCGGCATCCAGAGGTTGACGATGTAGACGGCGACCTGGCTGACGAAGTAGACGGCACCAAGCTGCCAGACGATGGGGAGGCGGAGGCCGTCGATGAGGCGGTGATGCTCGGTAGCGCCGTTGCGGTGACGATCCTCCTCGAGCTCCCGATCGAGCCATTGCTTTTCCTCGGCGGAGAGCCAGGGGGCGTCGTCAGGGTTGTTGCGGAGGAAGAAGAGGACGGTGATGCCGAGGAGAGCGGCGGGGACACCTTCGAGGAGGAAGAGCCATTGCCAGCCGTGGAGGCCGTGGGCTCCGTCGAGCTTGAGGAGGAGGCCGGAGAGCGGAGCGCCGACGACGCCGGCGAGCGAGGTGGCAGTCATAAAGGTGGCGACGGCGCGGGCCCGCTCGCGCGAGGGGTACCAGAAGGTGAGGTAGAGGACCATGCCGGGGAAGAAGCCGGCCTCGGTGACGCCGAGGAGAAAGCGCAGCGAGTAGAAGGACCAGGGGCCGCGGACGAACATCATGAGCGCGGCGACGATGCCCCAGCTGATCATGATGCGGGCGATCCAGATGCGGGCGCCGAACCTGGCAAGGAGGAGGTTGCTGGGGAGATCGAAGAGGGCGGAGCCGAGGAAGAAGATGCCCGCGCCGGTGCCGTAGACGGTGGCGCTGAGGTGGAGATCGCGCTGCATGTCCAGGGCGGCGAAGCCTACGTTGACGCGGTCGACGTAGGCGACGATGTAGAGCAGAAACATGTAGGGGATCAGGCGCCAGCTGATCCTGCGATAGAGGGCGCGGGCGTCGATCTTCTCGGGGGATGCGGCGGCGGTGATCGCGTCGGAGCTCATTCGGAATCAGACGCCGGATCGGCTCAGGCGGTGACGAGGGAGCCGAGGGGTTCGCCGGCGACGACGCGTTTGATGTTTCCCTGCTTCGCGCATGGAGAAGACCATCATGGGCATGCGGTTGTCGCGGCAGAGCGAGACGGCGGTGGTGTCCATGACGCGGAGGTTGCGGCGGAGGATCTCGTCGTAGGTGATGGTCTCGAAGCGGGTGGCGGTGGCGTCGATCTTGGGGTCGGCGGTGTAGATGCCGTCGACGGAGGTGGCCTTGAGGAGGATGTCGGCCTTGATCTCCATGGCGCGGAGGCTGGCGGCGGTGTCGGTGGAGAAGTAGGGGTTGCCGGTGCCGGCGGCGAAGATGACGACGCGGCGTTTTTCAAGGTGGCGCATGGCGCGGCGGCGGATGTAGGGCTCGGCGACCTCGTGCATCTCGATGGCGGACATGACGCGGCAGAAGAGGCCGCGCTTTTCGATGGCGTCCTGGAGGGCGATGGAGTTGATGACGGTGGAGAGCATGCCCATGTGATCGGCGGCGACGCGATCCATGTCGATGGCCTGCTGGGCGACGCCGCGAAAGAAGTTTCCGCCGCCGACGACGATGGCGATCTCGCAGCCGAGCGCGTGGATGTCGGCGATCTCTTCGGCGACCTTGTGGATGAAGACGGCGTCGATGCCGAACCCACGGCCGGCGGCCAGGGCTTCGCCTGAGATCTTGAGGAGGACTCGCTTGTACATGTTAGATCCAAGTATCGCATGCACTTGCGAGCTGTCTCGGGGAGGTGAGCCGGGTTTGCGCCGGGTGAAAAGGGAACCTTGCGGAGATTGCCGGCGTACGCTGCAGTAAGCTGTTGTCGCGAGGTTTTCCTGTTATGCAGAGCCGAATCGTCGGATCCACCATGCCTGTGCTCGAGTTCATGCTGAGCCCGGGCGAGAGCGTTATTTCGGAGGCGGGCGAGCTTTCGTGGATGACGCAGTCAATCCAGATGAACACGCACACGCAGATGGGTGGCGGCGGCGGGTTCTTTGGAGCGATCAAGCGGGTGGCGGGCGGCGGGACGCTGTTTATGACGGAGTACACCGCGTATGGTGCGGCGGGAGAGATCGCCTTTGCGGCCAAGGTGCCGGGCCACATTGTGCCGGTGCAGGTGGGCGGCGGGTACGAGTACTTTGCGCATCGGCATGGATTTCTGTGCGCGACGCCTCAGGTGCAGCTGGGGGTGGGATTTCAGCAGTCGCTTGGCGCGGGGATCTTTGGCGGCGACGGGTTTCTGCTGCAGCGGGTGGGCGGCCAGGGGACGGCGTGGCTGGAGCTTTCGGGCGAGCTGGTCATCAAGGACCTGGCACCGGGGGAGACGCTGCGCGTGCATCCCGGGCATGTGGGCGCGTTTACGACGAGCGTGAACTTTCAGATCACGCGCGTGCCGGGGATCAAGAACCTGATCTTTGGCGGCGACGGCATCTTTCTGGCGGCGCTGACCGGTCCGGGACGGGTGTGGCTGCAGACGCTTCCGCTGCCCAGGCTGGCGCATGCGCTGCAGGAGTATCTGCCATCGACGCGTGTGGAGCGGGCGGAGAGTGGCGTGGTTGGCGGCGTAGTCGGGTCGATTCTGCGGGGGATGTGAACGCGCTGGGCTAGCGAGGGCGGCTGCCTGGGAGGTCTGCTCCGACTTCGAGCCCGAAGCGCGACATCTCGCGCTTTTGCAGGTAGTAGTCGATGAAGAAGCCGATGCCGATAGCTGCCGGGATGATGCCGACGGCGGCTCCGGTGAGGACGTCCCGCTCGCGAAGGATGTATGAGAGCACGATGAAGAAGATGGTGATGCCGATGCCGCTTGAGAGGAGGATGATGGCGGCGCGGCGGGCGTTGCCGAGGCTCCGCAGTGGATCCTTGACGGGCTTGTCCTCTTCTTCGCGGGTTCCAAGGAGACGTTCGATCTCATGGACGGGCATGCCGCGCTGGACCATGGCGATTCTCTGCTCGGCCTTGAGCCGACGATTGTGCGAGTGGCTGACGACTCCGGCGATGACGATGCCGAGCGTCATGGTGAATGCTCCGATGGGGACGATAAAGGGACTGTTCCAGGCGATATCCATAGACACCTCTCTTTTCTGCCCGCGTTAGACCGGGGGCGGGGGCGAAAGTTTCAAGCGGTGACGTGAAACTTCCGGAGGCGAACGAGGTCTCATCCATCTTGCAGACGTCGACGAGCTTCGAGGAGATCGTGCGTGATCACCAGGCGATGGTGTTTCGCACGCTCGTTCGCCTGACGGGGAGCCGCGAGCATGTGGAGGATCTGGCGCAGGAGGTGTTTCTGCGGCTGTTCCGCGCGCTTCCGGGGTTCCGCGAGGAGGCGCTGCTTTCGACGTACCTGTACCGGATCACGGTGAACGTGGCGCAGGATGAGTGGAAGCGGAGGCGGCGCGAGGACCGACCGCTCCTGTCGATCTCTGATGAGGTGTCGGAATGGGAGGAGCGGCTGCCGCATCCTGACCGGACGGCGGAGGAGCAGATGAGTGATGGGGAGTTTGAGCGTGCGGTCGATGAGCATCTCGCGGCGCTGAGCGACATCGAACGTACTGTGCTGGTGCTGTATCACCAGGAGGAGCGGAGTTATCAGCAGATCTCGGCGGCACTGGGGATGCCGCTGGGCACGGTGCGGACGCATCTCCATCGTGGGCGTAAGCGGCTGCGGGAGGCGTTGATGACGGCGCGAGAGAGTGGAGCGAGGAGGGCAGCATGCGCGAGATGATCGAGAACACGACCGAGCGAGACGATGAGTTGGAACGCCGCATCGACGAGTCGCTGGCGCAGGCGCCGGTGTTGACGATCCCTGCGGATTTTGCGGCAAGGGTGGCCGCACTTGTTCCCGCACAGCAGGAGGTTGCGATCGCGCGGCCGACGTTTGGACGAAATACCGTGCTTGTTTGTGCGGCCGTGTTGCTGATCGCGCTCTTGATCGTTGCGCCGCATGCGACGGGGAAGTCGGTGTTTGCGACGGGGATCGAGTGGATTCTCTGCGCGCAGCTCTCGTTGCTGGGGTTGTGGTTCGCTCTTTCGCGCTCTCCGTGGCGCTTAGGTCCGTAGGAACTCGACTTTTACTTTTTTTTCTCCGCCCTTTGCGAAGCGCACAAGCGCCACGTCGTTGTAGACGTCCTTGACCTTGCCGGGGCCGAAGCGCTCGTGCACCACTGCGGCGCCCTTGGGCAGCTCGGGTTTTGACTCTGACTGCGGCAGGGTTTCGGGAGCGGTGGTCACGATGGTTCCGTGCATGGTCTCGACGCGTGTGACGCCGGTTCCGTCGTGCGGCTCATCGGCGCGGCGGAGGTCGGCTGCTGCGGCGGCGAGCGTGAGATCGGGGTGATGCGTTTTTAGGTCGGCGGAGCCTTCGGCGGCGGTTTCGATAGCGCGCTGTTCGCAGTTGTCGCAGCGTCCGCAGGGCTCGCCCTCGGAGTCGCCGAAGTAGGCACGGATGACCTGGACCCGGCAGTTGACGGTTTCGGCGTAGTGCATCATGTCGGCGAGGCGTTCTTTGTCGTGCTGCGCGCGATCGGTGTAGAGCTTGAGCAGCTGCTCGAGGGCCTCGTCGCTGGGCGGCTCGGAGGCTTTGAGCCGGTAGCCGAGGCGGCCGCGATGGATGATGAAGGCCTGCTGCAGAAGATGGAGGATGACCTGAGTTCTGCGGCGGCCGACGCCGGCCTGCTCGGCGATCTCGTCTGCGGTGACGATGTGCTGGCGGCGATGAGTTGATTGCGGGGCTTCGGTGGGGGCGGGCTCGGTTTCGGCGGGTTCGGTTTGCGCGGGAACGAGCTCACTCTTTGTAGAGTCGAGCTGCTGTGCGCCGGGCGCGGCTTCGACGGACTCCTGAGGCTTGGTGAGGACGCGGCCGGAGAGCGCGGCGAGGACGGAGCGGAGCTCCTCGAGGCGGGGGTAGCGGCCGGCGAGAAAGAAGCTTTGGATGCGCTTGTCTTCGAGGCGGTAGAGGAGAACGGCGCGGCTGGGCAGGCCGTCGCGCCCGGCTCGCCCGGCCTCCTGGTAGTAGGTTTCGAGCGAGTCCGGAAATTCGAAGTGGTAGACGAAGCGGATGTCGGGCTTGTCGATGCCGAGACCGAAGGCCTTGGTGGCGATCATGACCTTGTGGTCGCCGCGCATGAACTGTTCCTGGACCTCCTCGCGATCGCGTGTGCTCATTTTGCCGTGGTAGTGGCCGACGGCGATGCCGTGCTCCTTGAGCCAGTCGTGTAGCTCGTTGGCGCTGCGGATGCTGGCGGTGTAGATGATGCCGGTGCCCTCTTCCTTGTCGAGCAGGGAGGCGATGCGTGCGAGCTTGGCGTCGTTGTTGACGGTGGGAAAGACGCTGAAGTAGAGGTTGTCCCGCTCGGTGCCCGCGTTGACGATGCGGGCGTCCTTTGCGTCGAGGCTGGCGAGGATCTCGGCCGAGACCTGCTCGGTGGCGGTGGCGGTGAGCGCGAGGACGGGTGGGTTGCCGAGGGCTTTGCGCGCGTAGCCAATGTTGAGATAGGCGGGCCGGAAGTCGTGACCCCATTGCGAGATGCAGTGGGCCTCGTCGACGACCAGAAGCGAGATGCCGCCGGCGTCGTTGAGGGTCTTGAGGAAGTCGGCGCTTTCGAGGCGCTCGGGTGTGACGTAGATGAGCTGGGCGATGCCGCGGTCGATGACCTCATCGGCCTCACGGGCTTCGCCCTGGGTGAGTGTGGAGTCGACCTTTTCAACGAGGATCTCGGCTTCGGAGGCTTTCTCCTGCTGATCCTGCATGAGCGCGATGAGTGGGCTGATGACGACAACGGGCCTGGGGAGGAACAAGGCGGGGAGCTGATACGTGAGGCTTTTCCCGGCGCCGGTGGGCATGAGACCAAGGACGCTGCGGCCGCTGAAGACCTCTTCGAGCACGTCCTTCTGGCCGGAGCGGAAGCGCTTGATGCCGAAGCGCTGCTGCGCTTCGCGGAGGATGGCAGGCCAGGGGATAGCTGCGGGGGGGTGCGGCTTCTTGCGGCCGGTGGTGGAGTTCGCAGCCGTGGGAGATGTGTTTTGTCGCTTATGGGAGTTGGGGGAGTGGTGCGGGGCCGCTTGTTTGGTGATCGCTTCGGTTGCCATCTCTGATCCTTGTTTCCAGACTTTTTGGATGCGCCAAAGAGGGAGGACGTCCGGGGCGTTCGGATGCGTGGTGAACGCACGCTTACGATCTTTCTCACGTGCTCAATCGAGCGGGCGCGGCTTGATTGCGTGGCGAACGGATCGCACGTACACTCCCCTCCATGACCCGTCGATCGTTGGTGCGCGTGATGGCGCTGTTGCTGGTTGTGGCTCCGCTCTCTGCTTTCGGGCAGGACTGGGCAAAGGCTTCGCTGGATAAGTCGCCGCGCCACCGGGAGTATGTCTCGATCAAGGCGGGCGGCCGCACGGTGAATACGTTTGTTGTGTACCCGGAGACGAGTCGCAAGGCGCCCGTGGTGGTGATGATCCATGAGATCTTTGGGCTCTCGGACTGGGCCAAGAGCATGGCGGACGAGATTGCGGCGCAGGGCTACATTGTGCTGGCGCCGGATCTGCTTTCGGGCACGGGACCGAACGGTGGCGGGACGGACAGCTATCCGGGCATGGACGCGATCACCAAGGCGGTGTCCGGCCTGCCGGCTGAGCAGGTGCTCTCGGATCTCGATGCGGTGGCGGATTATGGGTTGAAGCTTCCCGCGGCGAATGGAAAGCTGGCGGCTGCGGGGTTCTGCTGGGGCGGCGGAAAGACGTTTGCGTTTGCGACGCATCGCAGCGATCTCCGAGCGGCACTGGTGTTCTATGGGCCGCCGCCGCCGGATGCGACAGCGATGGCGAAGATCGCAGCCCCGGTGTACGGGTTTTACGGAGCAAACGATGCGCGGATCGATGCGACGATACCGGGAACGGTGGACGCGATGAAGGCGGCGGGCAAGCGGTATGAGCCGGTCACCTACACGGACGCGGGGCATGGGTTTATGCGTGCGGGCGAGGCTCCGGATGCGACGGCGGCCAACAAGAAGGCGCGTGACGATGGCTTCAAGCGGCTCACGTCGTTGCTCCAGCCGCTGCAGTAGAGGGGTGAGGCGCGTGCGACGTACCGGCATGTGCGATCCGGGCCAGCGTGTGTCTGGATATTGATCAAACTTCGGAGGAAAACTGGTGACCAGGCGTCTGCTTCTCGCTCTTTGTGTCGTTGCGGTGGCCTGCTGCCGTGGCCGTGCGGAAGATCCTGTTCGGCACGAGTTCGTGATCGACAGCTTCAAGACGGAGAGCGGGGTGGTGCTGCCGAAGGCACGCGTGGTGTATGGGACGTACGGTCATCTGAACGCGGCGCACGACAACGTGGTGCTGCTGCCGTCGCACTACATGGCGAAGTTTCGCGGGTACGAGTGGCTGATTGTGGATCCGAAGAATCCGGATCATGCGCTCGATCCGGCGAAGCTGTTCCTGGTGTCGACGGAGCTGTTCGGCAACGGGAGCTCGTCTTCGCCGAGCAACACGCCGGAGCCACTCCATGGGCCGCGATTTCCGGTGACGACAATCCGCGACAACGTGGAGGCGGTGCACAGGCTGCTGACCGAGGAACTCCACGTCACACATCTGCGGGCTATCGTGGGCTTCTCAATGGGTGCGGAGCAGGCGTTTCAGTGGGCGGTGTCGTATCCGGACTTTGCTGATCGCATCGTGGCGACTTCGGGGACGGCGAAGTGTTACGGGCACGGGGTAGTGCGCCTGGAAAGCGAGATCTCAGCGATTGCGGCGGACAGCACGTTCAACAATGGCGACTACACGGCGGAGCCGGCGAAGGGACTGTCAGCGTTTGGGATGGTGTGGGCCGGGTGGCTGTACTCGCAGGAGTGGTGGCGCAAGGAGCTGTGGCGCACGGAGGAGAAGCCGGGCACGACGCTGGCGCAGGTGATCGATCACTTCCGGCAAGACTTCATTCCGGGCGGCGATGCGAACGACATCATCCTGCAGATGCGTACGTGGGAGAAGCACGACGTGGGCACGACGGCGGGGTTTGGAGGGGACGTCGAGAAGGCGCTGCGGTCGATCAAGGTGCCGTTTCTGTATATGCCGTCGGCGACGGATCTCTATTTCCCGGTGGAGGATGCGCGCTACGAGGCGGCGTTTATGCCGCACGTGACGCTGCTGCCGATCCCTTCGCTGTGGGGACACCCGGCGGGCGCGGGTGCGAGCCCTGCGGACGAGAAGTTCCTGAACGAGAACATCGGACGCTTCTTGGCGGGGCAGACGGTGCAGGGTGAACGGGTCGGTGCCACGGCGCGCTGAGGTTTACTCGGCCAGATCTGCGGTTTCGTCTTCGGTGTCTTCGTCCTCGACGACTTCGCCGACGTCCTCGACCTCGGTTGCGAGATCGATGCCGTAGCGGGCGGCGAGGTCCGGGGCGTAGCGGGCGATGTCGTTTCGTAACCGGATGAGTGACAGATCCTTGGCCTTGGACTCGAGCATGACGTCGACGTCGACGTCGATGATGGAGCGGAGGAACTGGATGGACTCGAACGGATTGTTGTAGTCGGCGTGGCCGGTCCAGACCGGCGGCTGGAGGACGAGCTCGGGCTTACCGGTCTTGCGATTTTTGCGCTTGATCTCGCGCATCTCGGTGCGGGCGCAGGAGAAGTGCATCTTGGGGCGAACGCCGCTGGGCCAGGTGGCGAGAAAGCGACGCAGAGTGGAGCCCATCTCGAGCCCTTCGGGGTTGAAGCACCAGTGGTGCTGGTAGTCCCAGACGCACTTGACGCCGGTGGCCTCGTGGACCTTGAGCACGTCGGCTGCGGAGTAACGGATGTCATCGTTTTCGAGGACGAGACGCCGGCGAACGGGTTCGGAGAGTCGCGGCCAGGTCGCGACCCAGCGTCGCCAACCGCTTTCGCGATCGCCGTAGGCTCCGCCGACATGGACGACGAGGATGGCCTCGGGACCGCACTCCATCAGGTCGAGCATCTCGGCCTGGCTTTCGAGGTCCCACATGCTTTTGCGCGTGAGCTCTTCGTTTTCGCTGTTGAGGACGATGAACTGGGAGGGGTGAAAGCTGAGGCGGAGATCCTGCTCGCGGGCGAGGCGGCCGACGTGCTGGAGGTCGGCGGCGCTTTCGCGCACCATGTTGTGGAACTGCGGCATGGTGGGGTGGGTTGCGTAGGGAGCGAGGTCGCTCGACATCCGGTACATGTGGATGCCGTGCTTGCGGAGGTAGCCGAAGATTTCGCAGAGGTAGCCGAGCGAGACACGGAGATGCGGGCCTTGCTGCCAGCGACGCGTGTCGTTGGACTTGAGTCCGGGCTGGCCCATGACCTTGACGGCGAAGCCGAGGCGCATGGCGCCTGCGGCAAAACGCATGGGGGGCAGGCCCTCCAGTGCCGCGCATTGCGACATGGGAGTCGTGTTCATGCGCTCGAGCTCGGCTTCGGCGAGCATCTTCTTTGTTGGCGCGGACGCCTTCTTCTTGCTCTTCTTCTTTGAGACCTTCTTCTTGGCCGACTTTCGATTTGCGGGCGCGGTCTCGCTCTTTTGCGCGGAGGCAGCGGTCTCCTGGACGTCTACGGCGACCTGTTTGGGCGGGCGGCCGCGTTTGCGCGGCTTCTGCTCCTCAGCCGCATCGGGGCGATCCTGGCTCATCGTTTGCGGCTCCTTTCGATGTCAGATGCAGGTCTGGTCGGCGGAACGCGCTTGCCTCTCCAGCCGAGGCTTTGCGCGTTTCGTTTCTGCAGGAGCGCGAGGTCGCCGGCCAGCAGGTCCTCGGCGCAGCGAACCGCTCGCCTAAGGGTTTCACCCTCGAGATGCCGCTCCGCGGGACGACGGATGTGCGTGTACCAGCAGTCGTCGCATGCCCAATCGAGGCAGACGCGTTTGAAGCAGTGATCGAGGCGAAGAGGCCAGTGCCGGAGTTTGGCGAGCGCGGGAAGTTCTCGTTCGGTGAGTGCTTTGAAGCGCTGCCGGAGCTCGACGGTTTGTGGCTGCGGGTCCGCGCTCATGCTTCGATGACCTGCATCTCGGGGCCGAAGCCCACTTCGGCGGCCCAGCGGTTCCAAACGGGTACGGGAAGCGCACCGCCGCTGGCCTGATTGTGCCCGAGGCCGTAGCTCATGTCGGCCTCGTCCGGGCGATGCGCGCGGAGGAAGTCGAGGAGGTTGACACCGGCCGGGGCGCGTCCGCTGAAGTGGACCCAGCCCGATTTGTAACCTACATTGACGCCAAAGACGACACTCTTGGGGAAGCGCGAGCGCCATTGCATGGCGACCAGGGGATGGACCTGGCACGGCGTGTCGATGCGGATGGCGACGAGGTCGGCGCCGAGCTCGTCGCGAACTTTGGTGCTGAAGCGGGGCGGGAGTTTGCGGGCGAGAGCGAGGGCGGTGCCGACCTCGGCTTTGGCTTCAAGCAGAGCGGCGGTCTCGGGGAACTCTCCGCTGAGGAGCTGCTTCGGGTTGTTGCATTTGAGGAGGAGGTGAAGGGCAGCGTCGGCGTTGCCGGTCGCGGTACGGCGGGGTGCGTTGAGCAGCGAGGTGGCGTCGCGCAGGGCGCCACCGCCGAAGAGCTTTTTGGCGCGGGCGAGCTCGGGGAAGGGGGCCTTGTCGCCGAGATCGCTGAGCAGCGAGATGCCGGCGAGCCAGAGCCACTGCTCGGCGATCTCCTCGCCAAGGAGCGTGCGGGCGCACCACCAGGCCATGAGGCCGGTGGTTCCGACGTCCTTGCCGTCGCCACCTGCTTCGCCGGTGCCGTAGGCGGTGAGCAGAAGTGCGCCTTCGGGGACGCCGGTGGGCCAGTGGTGGTCGAGCAGAAGCGTGGGCAGGCCGGGAAGGAGGTCGCCGTCGCGACTGCCGAGGTCCGCGATGATGAGGGCCTCGGGCTTATAGGCGCGAGCGCGGTCGAGCAGGTCGGAACCCCAGGCGGACTCGCCCTTGCGGCGGGGCTCGGCGGTGACGTCCTGGAAGCCGGCTGCTCGGAAGGTGCGGACGAGCAGGGCGCCGGCGGGCAGGCCGTCCGCGTCGCTGTCGCAGACGATGTGAACGCGGGTAGCGCGTCCGGACGGCAGGGAATCGACCCACGCGACGAACTTCTCCCCAGTCTCTTCGGCGAAGGTCATAGCGATTGGGATGCGGATGGGGACCGATGGCGCTGAACAACTTCTGCACGGGTGCGGGACGGGGCGAAAAGCGGAGGCCCAGGATTTCACCCGGGCCTCCGCTACGTGTGTAGTCAGTCCTTGTAGGGATCGAACTCGTTGGCTCCGGCCATGGCGACGCCGACCGGGGTGAGCGTGTGCAGGACGCGGATGGTGTCGCCGTGAGCCGCGAGCACCTCGGGGAGGCGCTTGTAGCAGTGCGGCGACTCATCGAGACCACCGCCGCGCAGGACGACGTTGGAGGCCGTGAGCCAGTCCTGCATCATCTGCGGCTTGACGAGGCCTTCGCGCTTGACGACGCCGGTCTTGCGATCGGTGACGCCGGTGGCCATCTTGCGGCCCATGACGCGGCCTGCGCCATGGACGGTGGAGTAGAGCGCCGTGCGGGACTCGGGCGAGTCGACGCCTTCGAGGATGACGGAGATCTCGCCCATGGTGCCGCCGACGAAGCCGCGCTGGCCGGGGAAGGCGGGGGTTGCGCCCTTGCGGCAGACCCAGAGCTCGCGGCCGTCGTGCTCTTCGAGCCAGGCGAAGTTGTGGTGGTTGTGCACCTCCTCCTCAATGCTGGCGCCGAGCAGACGGGCGACACGATCGCAGACCCAGTCGCGGCCGGCGTAGGCGTACGCTCCGCCGAGCTGCATGGCCTGCGATGTACTGCGCGCCGAGATCGGCTGCGACGTCGAGAAAGACGGGGTCGACCATCATGCCGTCCTTTGCGCCGGCGGCCTTGAGGAACCAGGTCGCGATGCCGTGGCCGAGACCGCGCGAGCCGAAGTGAACGCCGACCCAGACGCGGTCCTGCTCGTCGGTGAAGAGATCGACGTAGTGGTTGCCGGTGCCGATGGTGCCGAGCTGAGCGTTGGCCTTGGGCTTGAGGGGGCGTGCGGCCTCGGTCGCCCAGCCTGCGTGATCGTCGCGTGATGAAGGGCGGGTGGTCGTTGCGCTCGGAGTTCTTCCGTCCGACACCGAAGGAGAGCGTCTTCCAGATGTCGTCCATGATGGTGGATGCTGGCGCGCAGCTCGGTTGCGGGGAGGTCCAGGCGCACGGCCTTGTTGCCGCAGGCGATGTCGAAGCCGACGGCGGTGGGGCTGATGCGGCTTTCGGCGGCGATGACGCCGCCGATGGGCACGCCGTAGCCGAGATGTCCGTCGGCCATGAGGGCGAAGTAGTCCGCGGTGCGGGCGCAGACCCGCGCCTGCTCCAGAGTGTTCTCTTCGTGCGTACCCCAGACGGGGATGTTGTCGATCTGTGCATCATTGCGATGGTTCCTTTCTGGCCCTGAGCTGCCCCCCTGCTCCCGTCGCGAGGGGAGGGAGTCGCTTTGGGGCCCGGGCTGGGTTGTCCGTTCGGCGCGGTTCGCGTCCTGCACAAAAGAAAGAGCCCCGGCTGTCGCCGGGGCTCGTCGGTCCAGCGGACCGGGAAGGGATCTAGGCCTGTGCCTCGGTCTCTTCGGCAGCTGCCTTTGTGGTGGCGACGGTCCAGTTCGGGTCGCCTACCTTGAAGCGGGCGAAGCGGCGGACGCGAGATGTTCTCGCCGAGCTTGGCGACCTCGGCCGGCGATCAGCTGCGCGATGGTCTGCGGTCTGCTCCTTGATGAACGGCTGGTCGAGCAGGCAGACCTCTTCGTAGAACTTCGACATCTTGCCTTCGAGGATCTTTTCGACGACGGGCGCGGGCTTGCCGGTGGCCGCGGCCTGCGAGCGATAGATGTCCTTCTCGCGGTCGAGGTCGGCCTCGGTGACTTCCTCCCTGCGGACGTAGCGCGGGTCGGTCGCGGCGATGTGCATGGCGATGTCGCGGAGCAGCTCCTGGAAGTCTTCGGTGCGGGCGACGAAGTCGGACTCGCAGTTGAGCTCGATCAGAACGCCGATCTTGCCGCCGGCGTGGATGTAGGTGCCGACCGCGCCCTCGTTGGTGGAGCGGGAGGCCTTCTTGGCGGCCGAGGCCATGCCGCGCTTGCGCAGGACGACGAAGGCCTCTTCCATGTCGCCCTTGGCCTCCTGGAGGGCCTTGAGGCAGTCGCCCATGGGCGCGCCGGACTTTTCGCGCAGTTCCTTGACCAGCTTTGCGTCGATCTTGGTTGTTTCAGTTGCAGTGCTCATTGTGTTCGGTGTCCTTGTGATGTGCTGTTGCTGTGGTCTGCTTACGCAGAACGAGCGTGACAGCCTCCTGCTTTCGCCGGGCCTGCCACGCTCTCAAGGTGTGTCTGAGTCTTCGTGGCCGGCTTAGGCGCCGGTCTCGGCAGCGACGGGCTCGGGCTCATCTGCGGCAGCGGTTGCGGGCGCCTTGCGGATGTTGCCGCCAAGCACCGCTTCGAGGTCGACGTTTTCGTCGTCTTCAGCGGAGGCCTCGGCAGTTCCAGCCGACTCCTGCACGACGGCTCGGGGCCGCATCGCCTTCTTCGCCCGATGTGCTCAGGAGCGACCTCTGCCTGCTGGACGTCCGCGTACTCCTGCGCGAAGGCCTTGTCGGAGACCATCTGCACGCCCTCGGCGGCGGAGTCGGCGATCTTGGTGGTGAAGAGGCGGATGGCGCGAAGGGCGTCATCGTTGCCGGGGATCACGTAGTCGACGACGGTGGGGTCGCAGTTGGTATCGACGACGGCGACGACCGGGATGCCGAGCTTGCGGGCTTCGGCGACGGCGATGGCTTCGTTGTTGGAGTCGACGACGAAGATCGCGTCCGGCAGGCGCTTCATGCTCTTGATACCGGAGAGGTTGGTGCGACAGGCGCTTGCGCTCGCGCTCGAGCTTGATGACTTCCTTCTTGGTGAGCAGCTCGTAGCGGCCGTCGGTCGACATGTCGTCGAGCTCCTGCGAGGCGCTTGACGGACTTCTGCACGGTGACCCAGTTGGTGAGCAGGCCGCCGAGCCAGCGGCTGTTGATGTAGGGCATGCCGGCGCGGGTGGCCTCTTCGGCGATGGCGTCCTGCGCCTGGCGCTTGGTGCCGACGAACAGGATCAGCTTGCCGGTCGAGGTGAGGTCGGTGACGAACTTCGACGCTTCCTTGAACATCTTGAGCGTCTTCTGCAGGTCGATGATGTAAATGCCGTTGCGCTCGCCGAAGATGTATTCCTTCATCTTGGGGTTCCAGCGCTTGGTCTGGTGCCCGAAGTGGACGCCGGCTTCGAGCAGTTCCTTCATCGTGATATTTGCCAATGTCGGCTCCTTGTTTAAAGCATCCGCGGCGATGGCGTCTGGTGCCGGGATTGAATGCCCGTCCGCCGATCGAGTCGTGGCCGGCGGGAAATTTGACTCCTAGCCGCTGCAGTTGAGCCAGCGGGTGATGCGACGAAACGATAGAACAGGGAACAGCAAAGAGAGCTCTGCTGAAAAGCTATTTCTAGCGCTTGGAGAACTGGAAGCGAGCGCGAGCGCCCTTCTGTCCGTACTTCTTGCGTTCCTTGCCGCGCGAGTCACGGGTGACGAGGCCTTCGGCCTTGAGCGCCTTGCGGAGCTCCGGGTTGAACTCCATCAGGGCGCGTGCGATGCCGAGCTTGACGGCGTCGGCCTGGCCCATGACGCCGCCGCCCTTGACGGTGGTGATCACGTCGAAGGTCTCGCCGATGTCGGCGATGCCGAGCGACCGCTTGGCCGCTGCGCGCTGCTGCGCGGTGACGAAGTAGACGTCCACGTCCTTCTTGTTGACCGTGAAGTTGCCGCTGCCGGGCCGCAGGAAGACGCGAGCGATGCTCGATTTGCGACGGCCGGTTCCGTAGAACTGAATCAGATCTGCCATGCTGCTCCTTAGAACTTTGCTACCGAACCTAAAGATCGTAGCGAACAACCCGGGAAACGTGAACCTCAAGCCGGGGCTTAGCTTGCCAGCTCCATCGGCTGCGGCTGCTGCGCGAGGTGCGGGTGCTCGCCGCCCTTGTAGACCTTGAGCTTGGTGGCCATCTGGCGGCCGAGCTTGGACTTGGGAAGCATGCCCTTGACGGCCTGCTCGACGATCGCTTCAGGACGGCGGGCCAGCAGCTTGACGAAGGACTCTTCGCGAAGACCGCCGGGGAAGCCGGTGTAGCGGCGGTACAGCTTCTGCTCGGCCTTCAGGCCGGTGAGCACGATCTTCTCCGCATTGATGATGACGACGTGGTCGCCCATATCGATGTAGGGCGTGTAGAGCGGATTCAGCTTGCCGGCGAGGACGCTGGCGGCCTGCGTGGCGAGGCGGCCCAGGGTCTTGCCGCTGGCGTCGAGAACAAACCACTTGCGCTTGATGTCCTTGCCGCTCGGGATGGTGGTAGGCATATCGACTGCTCCCTTAAGAACTTTTCCAAAAAGCTATGACACGAGGTGCACGCGCGGACGCCTCACACCCTCTAAACCGTTGATCCCGTAACGCCGGCGGCAGCATCTGGCCCGAAGACTCCCGGGAAGGACTGTCCCAATCGTGTGGGTTCGCGCAAGAGCCTTTCAGCCTGGCCTGTAGAGTGGGTGCTTTCGGGCTAACAGAGAGAACACGCTGCCCGGGTGGATCCACCACTTCGGTCCCGTCGTCCAAGATCGTCTGCCTGACTCCACAGACGCATAGACGCAAGACTGCGCGAGCCTCGATCTTACCGTGCCGTTCTCGCGGAAGTCAACCAAAGAAGCGTCGTCGGGGGCGTGCCGACGCCATGTTCCGGGGGAAGGCCGGGTTCAGGGCTGGATCCCGGTTGCGGGCGCGGTCAGCGGAAGCTGAGTCGGGGGCTCGAGGAGGCGCTCGAAGCAGAGCTTCAGGAGCCAGGCGTAGCCGAGCAGAAGCAGCACCTGAATGGGGAGGAAGCCGATGTGGAGGAGGTTGTGCTGGAGTACGGCGGCGCGGAGCTCAGGCGCACCCTCTTCGTTGAGCAGGGTGGCCCAGTAGCTCTTTTCGGCGAGGGCCACGATGCTGAAGGCGGCAAAGGTGATGCGGGCTCTCAGGCCTCGCCGGGCGATGACGACGCAGAGAGGGAAGAGGGAGAGCATCAGGTACGGAGACCAGGACTTATTGGCAAAGGCGAGCAGCACCAGGGTCGCCGCCGTGACGCCCCAGAGGATCGAGAGAGGAGAGCCGGAGGAGTTGCCGCCCGAGCTCTGCCGCCACACGGCCAGGTACACCAAACCGAGTGCAATCAGCATGATGGCGTTCCAGAAGGTGACGGGGAGGTTGAGGCCGGTCGCTGTCTCGATGAGGTAGGGAAGGGTGCCGGACGACTTGAGGGGACCCTCGATCATGAGGGGCTGAAGGACCTGGAGGTGATGCGCGGCGAAGCTGCCATAGCCGACCGCGAGGAGGGCGAAGAAGCCGGCGGCCCAGGCCCACCGGCGCTTCCGAGCGAGGAAGAAGACGGGGGCGTAGAAGATGGGAATCAGCTTCACGATGACGACGCCGAGAGCGGTGAGGGCGCCCGAGGCGACGTCTTTCGACCGCATGGCGAGCCACAGGGCGAGCAGCACCAGGAGGGCGATGACGACGTTGTCCTGACCATCGATGGTGACGAACTGGAAGCTGAGCGCGCTGGTGAGATAGAGGATGGCGGCCATGCGCAGGAGCGGCTCCGGGAAGAGATGGCTGCCGACCCGCAGCCACAGCCGGAAGAGCGCAAATTCGACGCAGATGGCGAAGAGGATGATGACGAGCGGGGAGTGCCACAGCAGCAGGAGAGCGCCATCCATGTAGGGATGGAGGGGGGCGTAGCTCGACCCGAAGTCGCGATAGGGGAGCAGACCCTGGAGGACGGCGCTTCCTTCGGAGAAATAGAACGAGGGGATGTCTCCCCGTGGCGCCACACCGAAGACGAGGAAGATGAGCGCAAAGGAGCCGAGGCGGCTGAGCAGAAACGCGGCGGCGACGATCCGCCGAAAGGCAGAGTTGCCCGGCCGATGGATCGCACGAGCGGACGAGAGCACCACACCTGCTGTCCCTGCCGCGGCGCCCAGGATCAGGCGTTCCGCCAAGGTCTGGAGCCCAGTCATCCCACTCCTTGCATGCTTCCCCGGCTGCCGGGGCGGCTGGTGATGGCCGGTTTAGGCCAGCCTTCGTTTTAGCTTATCGCGCCTGGGGGCCCGGGCTAGTGCTCGAGCTGTGCGGTGCTTGGCTGCTGGCCCAGCCTGGTACGAAGCAGCTTGGGGATCGGCCTCGGCTTGCGATGCGTCCGACGTCCGATCGCGGGATCGAGACGGTAGAGGATAAGCAAGTTGCGTTCCGGATCGTCCATGGCGGGAAAGGCCGCCACGCGCTCCAGGTGATAGGTGGGCGTGAGGGCGTCCATCTTGTCGTCGTCGACCTGGTTCCAGCTGACGTACCAGCCGGGCCGGTAGGTGGCGACGCGCTGCTCGAGCTCCATGGTTCCGAAGTCGTCGCAGATGGAGGGGAGCCCGGTCATGAGGGAAAGGTCGGAGCCGCTGATCGAGAGCACGAGCGGGCTGTGATTGGGGTCGGAGCGGACGATGTCGCGGATCTCAGACGCGGCACGGACAAAGGTGTACTCCGGGGCACGGACGAAGCCGAGCATCTTTTGGGCGTCGGTGGCGACGATGGCGAGAAGGACGCCGCCCATGGCGATGACCGATGCCTGGCCGGCGAGCGCCGCGGTACGGACCCAGACCTCCTCGAGCACGACGGGGATCAGAAGTGTGAGCGGGATCGCGACGACGAGGTAGTAGCGGGGCTGGAGATTGGCATGGTAGGCGAGAAATCCGATGTAGCCCGCGGCCCACAGAACCAGGCTGCCGATGAGCGGGTTTCCGAGCAGCAGCCGCCAGCGGAGGAGGGCGACCCCTGTCATGAGGAGCGCCAGGGGAAAGATGACCGGTCCCATCCACATCCCGTCGCGAAGGGTGTCGGCGAGGACCTGCCGGAAGTTCTCAAGCGTGATGCCGGTGTAGGCGTTTGCGCTGAAGAGGTACCGGTAGTCGCTGAGGAAGTGCGGCCGGACCACGAGGCCGAAGTAGAGCAGCCATAGCGCCAGGCCGATTGCGGCCGCGGCGCCCCCGGTCCGAAGCAGAGGACGCCAACGGTAGCCGAGCCTCGCCCAAAGCAGCCAGGCGATTGCTGGAAAGAGGAACAGGGCGGTCGTCTTGGTCAGCACCATCAGGGGAAGCAGGAGGCCGAGGGCGATGACCGGCCAGTGGCGCAGGCTGGACGAGGCTGTGGAGGAGCCGGGAGGGTCAACGGACGAGGCGCACAGGCAGGCCACGAGCGTCAGGAGAACGAGCAGCGGCTCGAGGATGGCCATGCGGGTGAACGCGTAGCAGAAGGGACTGGCGGCGAGCAGAAGGATAGCGGCGGGGCCGGCGAGCGATTCGCGGCGAACCGGCGCCCAGCGGCGCAGAAGGACGAACGCGCAGAGCAGTGTGAGGCCGAAGACGGAGACGGACAGGGCACGGGCGGGCACAAGGCCGACGCCGGTGAAGCGGAATAGGGTGGCCTCGAGGAGGGGCCAGACCGGAAGCGCGGCCGCGGGGTTGAAGTCTCCCGGCACATACCACTGACCCCGCTGGAAGTGTCGGATGGCGGCGTCGCCGTACCAGCCCTCGTCGGTGTACTTGGCCCAGTCCATCCAGGGCGAGTTGTTGGGGAAGTCGGCGGCGAGATGGAGGTAGTGGAGGGAGAAAAAGATTGCGGCCGCTGTGAGCAGCACGATCCTCAGCGCCTGGATGCCAGCCGTGGGACGCATCGTCTGGGCCGTTCTCTGGGACGGCAAATCGGTCACCTGTGAGATCACTCCCCGATGCTCAGCTACGGTCACGAGCCTCCGTACGTTCCATAGCCGCCATGGTTTCAGACGTTGTTATGCGCCGCTTCGCTGCCTGAGGGCCACGAGCTATTCGTACGAGAGCGCGTCGATCGGGTCTTTGCGAGCTGCCTTGATGGCCGGATAGAAGGCCCCGAGCATGGCTCCCAGGAAGGCGATTACCACGGTTTCGAGCACCCGCTGGCCGGTGACGGCGAAGTCCAGCGTGGGGAATTTCGCGTGGAAGATCCATCGCATCAGGTAGGTCAGGCCTACCCCGAGCGCGATTCCGCCGAGAGCCAGAAGACCGGTCTCGCGGAGAACCACCGAGACGATATACGCTCGCGAGGCACCGAGCGATTTAAGGACGCCGATCTCGCGTGTCCTTTCCATGACGGCGGTGTACATGGACTGGAAGATGACGAGGAAGCCGATGACGACGGCGATCCCGATGACGATCCGGAGCGCGATGTTGAAGCCCGGGAGCTTGTCGGGGGTCATGAGGCTGAGCCACTCGTCCAGGGTCTGGACGTCGTACTGCTGCATGCCGGGGGTGGAGTGGATCTCCTGCTTGACGAGGTCCTGGTTCCGGATGTCGTCTGTTTTGACGTAGAAGGCGCTGGCTTTGCCGGGGTTGTTGGTGATCTCGCCCATGGTGTCGATGGGGATGAACTTGCGGCCGCCTTTGCCGTGCTCGACGATGCCGCAGATGCGGAACTGGTGGCGGAGGATCTCGATGGTACTGCCGACCTTGTGCCCTTTCCCGGAGGCAGCGAAGTAGTCGTCGACGATGACGTCGTCGGGTCCCTGGAAGGGCTGGCCGGAGAGGAAGACGAACGGCTTCAGGGCGTTGTAGGTCTTGAAGTCGATGCCGTAGATATTTTCGAGCGCGGTTCCGGCGGTGAGCTGGATGTTGACCGGGGAGGCGACGGCGACGTGCGGGAGGGTGGCGAGGACGTCGGCGACCTTGACGGAGGTGGCGGCGGAGCTGAGCGCGGCGAAGTTGTTGGTGCTGCTGGGACGGACAAACATGTCCAGACCGATGCCGCTGGTGCGGGTCTTTGATCCGTTCAGCATGCCGAGCATGATGGCCGCGATCGAAAGGATCATGATCACTTCGATTGCGACCGCGAGCGCACTGATCATGGAGCGCAGGGGCCGGTACACCAGGTTGCCAATTACAAGCTTATTCATCAACTTCTAGTGTAAGGGAGAAACGGTCGCATCCCGGCGTTGGGCCGGGGGTCAGCCCTCGAGGGTCGTGACTCGTCGCGGGAGGCTGCGGACGTTTGTCTTGATGAAGCGGGTGCGGCCGCCCGGACCGGAGAACAGGGTTCCGATGTGCGGCATGACGTGAGCAGCACTGAGGGCCGCAACGATGATCGCAAAGGCACCGTAGCCCATCATGTAGATACAGCCGTCCAGCAGACCTTCGGGGGCGATGTGGGCGAACAGGGTCAGGGCGAGGAGACCCCAGGGCGACCTGCG
Organism: uncultured Acidobacteriaceae bacterium; assembly: GCA_963850375.1. Taxonomy (GTDB): domain Bacteria; phylum Acidobacteriota; class Terriglobia; order Terriglobales; family Acidobacteriaceae; genus Edaphobacter. The sequence goes on from CAWKKV010000002.1 coordinate 1,670,065, forward strand.
GACGTCGCCGCAGAGGGAATCGAACCATACAAAGGTGGCCGTCCAGATCACCGGCGCGAGCACAAGGACGCCCGCCCAGCGAGCCAGCCGGAAGCCCTCGCCCGTGGGGCTGTAGGAGATACCGGTCGTCTCATCTTCTTCACTGAGCGGAGTCAGGGTGTCGTGGGCGAAGACATTCCCCCATTTGATGATCGGCTTGTTGGCCCAGAAGACGTGAGGGACGAGGTTCTCGAGATCAGCGAGGATCGGGTAGAGGCCATAGGGCCCAAGCCTTTCGGTGGACTCAATGATGGTGCTGTCGGGGTACAACATCTGCAGCCGATCGAACAGGCCTTGCGGTGAGTTGAAGTAGCTGGTGTGCTCCTGTGCGAGGTTTCCGCGCTCGTTCTCGAGGTACCTCTGGCGTACGGTTCCGAGGTTGCTGAGCAGCCTGTAGGCGACGGTCAGGTTGCCGCCAAAGGTCAGGGCTCCGACCGACCGGCCGTACTGGGCATAGGGCACCATGAAGCGGAACATAAAGACGAGCACCAGGATCCCGCCCAGCAGCTGTCCGCGGGTTATCCGGTAACCCTGGGCCGCTGCTGCGAGTACCCAGCAGATCAGCGGTGTGAACATGGCCTGCTTGGAGTAGCTCAGGAGGCCGCCGTTGAGCCACAGCATCCCGGTGGCGGCCGCGGCCGGGAAGTTGACGCTGCTCCGTCCTCCGGACCTCCGGATCTGATAGGTGACGCCGAGGATGATGGCCATCTCGCTGAAGCGGTTGATCTGGACCAGCGCACTGTAGAGGCCGCCGTTTGAGCGCTGGACCACGAAGCCTATGAGATAGAGGAAGATGCTGAAGATGAGGCAGCCGGTGGACGCGCTCTGGAGATGGCCGAGATTGGTGATATCGCCAAGCAGCGGGCGTTTTCGGGTGAGGCGTCTGGAGAGGATGACCGAGAGCAGCATGGCAAACATGCCGCCAAGAAAGACCTCGATCGTGAGCCGGGGCTCAAAGAGGTTGGACTGTCCCGGTTCGCCGAGCACGGCCTTCCACGTGAGCCCGACGATGACGGCCAGCATCGCGTAGAAGAAGACATAGCCGCCGGACGGTGTCGTGAAGCCGCCCGCGATGTTGAATGTCATGCCGGCGAGGATGACGAAGCCGAAGGAGCAGAAGCTGAAGAAGCGGTCTGTGCGATCCAGTTGTTGTACGACGACCAGCGTGGTGGCGAACAGCGCCACATGGAACATCGAGACCCGGCTGGGCAGAAAGAGACGCACGATAGATCACCAGTTTACCAGCGGCTCGTTTGCGGGCTTCCCGAAAGGAAAACGAAGGTCATGGGCGTACGGGACTGCCCGGCCAGGCTTCGGCCTTGCCGGGCACGGTTGCGCGCCCGTAGACGACTCGTAACTCTTCTGTTGAATGGAGATGGGTTGTGATTTAGGGTTCACAAGCATGTTTGTTGCGAGACAGGGCATCTCCCGGGAGGGGATGCGCGACCCGCAACGCGCGGCTGGTCCTGCCTCCGGGCGTCCGAGCCGCGCATCCCTGCACTCTGCGACCGCCGCGAGCTCGGCGGAAGCGAAGTGAGCCAACCACCGGAGCTGTACGCGCCAGGAGAACACCACACATGATCACAGTTTGGAATCGCATCGAGAGACAACGCACGCTTGGGCGTCTTCTCACCTTTGCAGCAGCCCTTCTGCTAGCCGCCGCCGCGCCGGTGGAGGCGCAGGAGGTGACGGGCAGCATCAGCGGAACCATTACGGATGCGAGCGGGGCGGCAATCCGGGGTGCGACGGTTGACCTGACCAATATCGATCGCGGACAGAGCGTCCGTACCCTGACGACGACGTCCGCGGGCTTTTTCACCGCGACCTCGCTTCCGCTGGGGACCTATACGGTGAGGATCTCGGACCCGGGCTTCAAGACGGAGACGGTAACCGAGCTGGCACTGCATGCGAACGACGCCCTGACGGTGAACCGGACGCTTTCGGTCGGGAGCTCGAACGAGGTCGTCTCGGTGACGGCGGACCAGGCGCAGCTGAATCTCGAGAACGCGACCTCGGCGGGCCTGATTACGGGCGCGCAGTTGAACGAGCTGGTGCTGAACAATCGAAACTACGAGCAGTTTCTGCAGCTGCAGCCGGGTGTGGTTTACGGCGGGGCGACCGACCAGCTTTATGTGGGGTCGACGGCGCCTTCGGGCACGTCGAACACGGTCAACTTTTCGGTGAACGGCGGACGGAGCACCTCGAACAACTGGACGGTGGACGGTGCGGACAACGTGGATCGCGGCGCGAACCTTACGTTGCTGACGTACCCGAGCGTCGACGCGATCGCCGAGATGAAGACGCTGCGCGGGCAGTACTCGGCCGAGTTCGGGCGCAGCGCCTCCGGACAGATCGACGTGATTACGAAGTCCGGAACCAATGCCTTTCACGGCACCGCGTACGAGTTCTTTCGGAACGACGTGCTGAATGCAAATGCGTGGGGCAACAAGCTGAGCCCGCCCGTGCAGCCGCGGTCGAAGCTGCGCTACAACGACTTTGGCGGCACCATCGGCGGTCCCATCTGGCTTCCGCACATCTACAACGGCCACAACAAGAGCTTCTTCTTCTTCTCGGACGAGGCACGGCGCGTCGTCCAGTACACGACCGGCATTGCCTATGTCCCGACGGCGGACGAGCGGGCCGGCGACTTCACGAACGCGTACTACCAGCCGACCGGCAGCACCAGCTGGGCGACGGGCCCGGTGGCCGTGTGCACGGCGTTCAATCCGACCAACGGAACCTGCACCACGTACGGCACCAAGGTCACCAACGTTTCGCCCACGGCGGCGGCTTACCTTAAGGACCTTTATTCGCTTGTGCCGACTCCCCCGAGCGCAGCCGATATTGCTGCCGGCCTGGACCCGCATGCGCTCCAGTCGACCGTGCCGAATATCTTCAACAACAACCAGATCATCGTGCGTGTGGATCAGACGGTGGGCCAGAAGCTCAACGTCTTCTACCGCTACATCCACGACAGCTTCCCGTCGCTCTCGGGCAGCGGAACCTTTAGCGCGACCCCGATCCCCGGGATCTCCACGACGATCACGAGCAATCCTGGGACAGAGCAGCTGGGCCATGCGACCTATGTCTTTACGCCGACGCTGCTGGCCGACATGGGATATGCGTACTCGACCAACTCGATCCTGACGACGCCGATCGGCGCCTTTACGACGGCGAACTCGGCCGATGTGCAGCCCACGCTGCCGTTTACGAACACGCTGGGTGTCATCCCGACGCTGGCGTTTACGGGTGGGACGACGCTGACCGGGCTGGGGAGCACCGGGATCTACCACGACTACGATCGCAACCATAACGCGTTCGGGGATGTGACCAAGACGTTTGGCCGCAACACGATCATCGTCGGCGTCAGCTATGACCACTACCAGAAACAGGAGAACTCGACGGGCGGCAACCAGGGCGGTTTCACATTCAACATCAACACCGGTGTGCCGACGATTACGGGGCTGAACACGGCGAGCGCCAACAGCGCCTCGTTTGCGAACTTCCTGCTTGGCAACGCGAATGGCGGCTTCAGCCAGGCGTCCCAGGCGATCACGGTCGACATCCAGGAGAACATCTGGGAGGCCTACGTCCAGGACAACTGGAAGGCCACGCCGCGGCTTTCGCTGAATCTTGGCGTTCGTTACGGCTACTACGGCCAGCCGACCGACGCGGGAGGCCGCATCAACAACTTCGACCCGGACACCTATGATCCCAGCAAAGCGCCGACGATCGACAGCACGGGCCTGATCTGCTTCACGGCACCCTGCAAGAACACCAACGGGCAGGGCAGCGCCGCGCCGAACGCGAACGCAGCCTACCAGGGGATCAACTACATCAACGGCATGATCTTCGGGGGCTCCAACAACTTCGGCCAGCCCTCACCGTTTGGCAACAAGATCGGAAAGGCGGACAACGCCAACTTCGCGCCGCGGTTCGGCTTTGCGTACGACGTCTTCGGCGACGGAAAGACGGCACTTCGCGGAGGCTATGGATGGGCCTTTGACGAGTCGGAGGTGAGCTACTACGAGACGCAGGTCTTCAACAATCCGCCTGCCGTGACCAGCTACTCGCTCTCGACGGCGCTTCTGGACGACCCAGCCGGAAAGGCCTCGTCGACGGTGAGCGCTTCCACGACCCCCGGCCGGCTGGTGGCCTCGCCGATCAACTACAACACGCCTTATGTGCAGCAGTACTCGCTTGATCTGCAGCAGGCGCTCTCGCCCACGTTCATCCTGGATGTGGGGTACTTCGGAACGCACGGCACGCACCTAATCGGCCTGCTTAACATCAACGAGCCCCAGCCGAATGCCTGGGTCGGCAAGATCTCGCCGACGGATGTTTCTTCTACCTGCGTGTACACGGGGACGACGATTCCGGCGTTTATCAGCACGACCTGCGATCGCGGCCTGAACCAGATCAAGCCGTACAAGGGGTACTTCGCGATCGACGCGGTGCGCTCGATCTTCAGCTCCAATTACAACTCGCTCCAGGTCAAGGCGACCAAGCACTTCAGCGGTCGGAGCCTGATCGATGTCAACTACACGTGGTCGCGCGACCTGACGAACAGCCAGAACGACTATTCCACGCCGCCGCAGAACACCTACAACATCAACGGGGACTACGGCCGTGCGGCCGGCGATCGCAACAGCGTGCTGGCGATCGACTACGTCTGGGAGCTGCCGTGGATGAAGGACCAGCGCGGGCTGGTCGGGCACGTTGTTGGAGGATGGGAGACCTCGGGCATCATCGCGGTCGACTCCGGCCTGCCGCTTACGATTACGCAGAGCGCCGGCGGATTGATCAACTACGGCTACAGCAGCATTGCGAACGGGCAGACCAACGGCGGGTATGCCAACGACGCCGCGGGCATCGGCATCCTGGGCAACACCAACGCCAGCCTCCGACCTAACATGATTGCCAATCCGCGCAACGGGTACGGGCAGGCGATCCACAACCGGCTGCAGTGGTTCTATCGCGGCGCCTTTGCGACTCCTTTGCCGGGCAGCGGGCAGGTGGGCAACGAGAAGCGCGGCGTGGTCAGCGCCCCAGGCTTCAACCGTATCGATGTCGGGCTGTTCCGGAACTTCAAGATCCGCGAGGGTCTCGACTTCCAGTTCCGTGCCGAGGCCTACAACGTCCTGAACCACACCAACCTCGGCTCGCCGGGGACGGTGGCTACCTCGGCGACGTTTGGGCAGATCACGACCGCGCGCGACAACCGCATTCTGCAGCTGGCGGGGAAGATCCGCTTCTAGTCCAGCACGGAAAGGAGGGGCTGCCGGCGTCCACTGCGCGTCGGCGGCCCCTGTGACCGTTCGCCGGGACTGGGAGGCGGTTCAGCGGCGGATTTCCGCCTGCGGATGAGCAGCCTTGGTGCCGGGCAGGAGGATGCGGGTAGAATAAGAGGGTTCGGCACACACTGGCCGTTGCGTCCCCTGCGATGTTCACCGGGACCGCGCCCTGAGGAGATTTCGGAGGCTCGAGCCTCCGCCCCGGAAGCGTGCCTGAACGACTAGCGAACATGGAGGATTTCTTTGGCGACACGCGACCGTTTTCTGTTTACCAGTGAGTCTGTAACCGAGGGCCATCCCGACAAGATTGCCGACCAGATCTCCGATGCCATCCTCGATGCCTGCCTGGAGCAGGACCCTTACAGCCGCGTCGCCTGCGAGACCCTGACGTGCACGGGCCTGGTCGTCATCGCCGGGGAGATCACCACCAAGGCTTACGTTGACTTCCAGACGCTGGTGCGCAAGACGGTCTCCGATATCGGCTATACGCACTCCGAGTACGGTTTCGACTCCAACACCTGCGCCGTGATCTCCACGATCAACAAGCAGTCCCCTGACATTGCGCAGGGCGTAGACACGGGCGGCGCCGGCGACCAGGGCATGATGTTCGGTTACGCGACCCGCGAGACCCCCGAGCTGATGCCGCTGCCGATCTCGCTCGCGCATCGCCTGAGTGAGAAGCTCTCCGAGGTTCGCAAGTCCGGCCTGATGTCGTATCTCCGGCCGGATGGCAAGAGCCAGGTGACGATCGAGTACGCCGAGGTAGGCAAGCCCGTGCGCGTGGATGCGGTCGTGATCTCGAGCCAGCACGACGAGAACGTCACGAACGAGCAGCTTCGCGCCGACGTCCTCAAGCACGTGATCCAGGCCGTCATCCCCGCCGAACTTCTTGACGCGGATACCAAGTACCACATCAACCCGACTGGCCGCTTCGTCATCGGCGGGCCGATGGGCGACTCCGGCCTGACGGGCCGCAAGATCATCGTCGACACCTATGGCGGCATGGGCCGTCATGGCGGTGGCGCGTTCTCCGGCAAGGATTCAACCAAGGTGGACCGGTCTGCGGCCTACATGGCGCGCTACATCGCCAAGAACATCGTGGCCTCGGGGCTTGCGGATCGGTGCGAGGTTCAGCTTGCTTACGCGATCGGCGTGGCCGAGCCGGTCAGCGTGCTGGTCGACACCTTTGGCACAGGCAAGATCGAGGAGTCGAAGCTTGAGGACCTGGTTCGCGCAAACTTCAAGCTGACGCCAAAGGGCATCATCGAAAGCCTCAATCTCCGTCGCCCGATCTTCAAGCAGACAGCCGCGCACGGGCACTTTGGCCGGACGGGCGCTGACTTCACGTGGGAGCAGACTGACAAGGCCGACGCACTGAAGCAGGGTGCGGGCGTGGCGCAGGCCGAGGTCGTGGCCCGCTAAGCGTTCCCTTGTTCCAGAAAATCAAGAGGCGAGCCACCGCGGCTCGCCTCTTGATTTTGAGGGGGACGGTCTAGCGTTGCTCTGCGCGAGGCTTGAGCGTCAGCACCAGGATATGGGTGTCGGGAACGGGCGCCAGCTCGGTCGGTTCGAGCGTCGATCGCACCTCTGCCATCGTTCCCGACAGATGGTCCGTGTCGAGCAGGATGTGCGTTGCGCCAAGATCGTCCGCCGCCTTGCGCGCGGCGGCGAGGCCGTTCTCCGGCAGCGGCATGGCCGGATAGGACGTGGTCTCCGAGAACTGCGCCGGGTCGCCGGTCATGATGAGGCTGCCCCGGTCGGGCCTTGCACCGTGGTCCAGCAGAAAGGCCGCGACCAGCCGATCCTTGCTGCCGAGCTCGTTCATCTCCGGTACGGTCCGCCGGTCTTCCATCACGCCGGCGATGAAGTAGAAGAGGACGCTGGCGACGGCGAGCCATGCGGCGGCCCTGCTCCACTGCGCAACCCAGCGGATGCCGGCGATCGCCAGGACCGCGGTGAGCGGGAGCAGTCCACCGAAGGAGCGCAGGGCCGAGAAGCTGCCGATCGCGGGCAGCACGAAGCTATAGACCAGCACGATGGTGACAGCGAAGGTGAGGGCTCCGGCGAGCTCAGGCATGGGGGCGCGTTCGCCTCGGTCACGGCGGAGAGCGAGCAGGGGAAGAAAGATGGCCGCGAAGCCGACCAGTACGAAGACGATGCGATAGACGATGAGCGGGAAGGCGGCCACGCGCATCTTGATCAGGCGCCCCATGCCTGAGGCCAGCATGCTGTGGAGGCTGACCGGCTCGCCGTAGCGGATCATGTCCGAAAGGTCGGTCAGGTAGAGCGCCTTTCCGGATCCCGACGGAAACGCCTGCCCGAGCACGGCGTAGTCGATCAGGTGCATGGGGACCATTGCGACGAAGAAGGCTGCTACGACTGCGGCGCAGTACGCCGCTGATGCGCCACGCCGCTCGCCTGTTCTCGAGCGGAGCAGCAGGACGACGGCGACCGGCAGCAGAAGCAGGATGACGTCGTTGCGGATCATGTTGGCGATCACGAGGCAGAGGAACGCGAGCACATCTTCGGTGTAGCTCCGGAAGCGCACGCGAAAGAGCGCCAGGAACCAGGCGACGAAGGCGGCATAGAAGAGCGTTGAATCGGGCGTGATGGAGCCGACCCAGAGCGGCGGAAGCACCAGCGCGAGCAGGTAGCTCGCACACGCGATGCGGCGGTTCCGGCTGTAGTCCATGGCTATCTTCCAGGCGGCGAGCGAGCCGAAGACGCCGATCAGCGTCGAGATCACGATGCTCGAACGGAGTGTTACGCCGCCGAACGGCTTTGCGAGCAGCAGGAAGAAGCTGGTGCCGGGCAGCCAGTACTCGATGCCGTGCGTTGGGACCTGCAGCTTATCGAGTTGGTAGTCGTAGAGGAAGTTCTCCGCGAAGCCGTGATGTTTGCTGAGCGATTCAGCGAGGGCAAGATAGGAGCACGAGTCCGGCGTGCCGCAGAAGCTCATGTGGCGGCCGAACCAGAGTCGTACCAGCAGCACAACCAGGGTTCCTGCGAGTGCCATCAGCAGCTCGCGATTTCGCTTGCTCCAGCTTTCCTGCTCCATTGCGCCGGCAGCTCCTTTTTCACCTGTTTCCGCGGTTCCTGAAGACCGCGGGTGACGTGCTCGCCTCACTATATCGTCTATGGAGCTGAGACCGAGACCGGTGAACGCACGAGCTCGCGTAACATGAGGGAGAGGGCTCCCGAGCGTGGGAGTCAGCACAACCCTCGCCGTTGCCCATCGCATCAGACGAGGATCTGCAACAACTTCTGTCTGTACTGTGTTGAGAACCTCCATTTCTCGAGGCACGATCTCGTCTATGCGCATCCTCTCCCAGTACGACATCCGCTTTCAACTGCCGTCGCCCACGGCCATGGTCGCGCTTCTGCAGCTCCATCCTTCGCTCGATCCCTTTCTCCTGCAGCCGGAGAAGTTCTCCGTCGAGCATGGAAGCGGTGAGCAGACGGAAGCGCTCACGCCCGGGCAGTATCTGGATTGCTTCGGCAACCGCTGTCTTCGGTTTGTCGCACCGGAGGGAGCGATCCGGCTCTCAGGCAGCAGCATCGTCGAGCTTGCGCCAACGCCGGACGAGATCCGCACCGAGGCGACGCAGGCGCCGGTCGAAGAGCTGCCCAGCGAGACGCTGCAGTTCCTCCTTGCGAGCCGCTACTGCCAGGTGGACCAGATGGTCTCGATTGCGAACGACCTGTTCGGCTTCACGAGCCCCGGATGGGCGCGCGCCGTCTACATTCGCGACTGGGTGCATAACCATGTGACCTTCAACTACGCGACGGCCCGCCCCACCAAGACTGCGCTTGACGTGTTTACCGAGCGCGTGGGCGTTTGCCGCGACTTCCAGCATCTCGCGGTGACGCTGACCCGTGCGATGAACATCCCGGCGCGGTACGTGACCGGCTACCTTGGCGACATCCGCCGCTCGTTCTCCGGCCCTGGAGATTTCTCCGCCTGGTACGAGGTCTTTCTCGACAATCGCTGGTGGACGATGGACGCGCGCCACAACGACCCGCGCATGGGACGGATCCTGATGGCGACAGGCCGCGACGCGACCGACGTTGCGATCACCACGAGCTTCGGCATTGCCGGTCTCACGCACTTCTCGGTGGAGTCAAACGAGATCGACGACGAAGGGAAGTTCGTGCCGCTTCCTCCCGGACCTCCGGGTGCGGTCACTCCGGCGGGCGCGGAGCAGCAGGAGCCCAGCTAGGTGCCGTCTGCGCGGATGTGGGCCGCGCGAACGATCTCTTCGCTCTCCAAGAATGCGCTTTGGGTAGCCGTGCTTCGCGACCCGGATCATCGCCTGGCCGACCTCCTCGGTGGTGCAGACGTACTTGCCAGCGACGGCCCGCAGCAGTGGGTAGAGCGGACTGATCACCACGTAGAGAGCGCGATAGAGGGTGGTCTTTGAGCGGACGCCGTGGAGCGGCTGGATGTACCCGGGACGGAACATGTACGAGCTCGCAAACGGCATGGCGAGCAGGGCATTTTCGGTTCTGCCCTTTACGCGCGCCCACATGGTCCGGCCCTTTTCTGTGGAGTCCGTTCCTGCTCCTGAGACGTACAGGAATGAGATCCGCGGGTTGACTCGAAGCACAGCTTCCGCGGCTGCGATGGTCATGTTGTAGGTAAGCCGCGTGTACTTCGGCTCGTCCATGCCCGCCGACGAGACGCCGAGGCAGAAGAGGCACGCATCGTAGCCGCGCAGCTTGTCGTCGAGGGCGGTGTAGTCGAAGAAATCTCCGTGCAGGAGCTCGCTCACCTTTGCGGAACGCGCGCCGAGGCTGGTGCGGGTGACGGCCAGTACCTTCTCGACGCCCGGGTCGAGCTCGCACTCGCGCAGGACGCCCCCGCCCACCATGCCGGTCGCGCCGAACAGGATCACGTTCAATGGTTTGGCTCGCTTACTTGGCCGGCTCGCCGCTTGAGAACGTGGCCCATGGACCGGCTTCCATGTCCTTGAGAATGGGCTGCTGCCACGCAAACTCCGGATGTTCCTTGAGAAAGGGCTCGACGTGGAAGTCCTCTCCGCAGGGATGTCCGGCGCGCGCGGTGAAGCTCATCTTCTCCGCCATGTCGGCCGTCATCACCTTTCCGGTGACGGCGCCGCTGGGCGCGTACGGCGGATTGCCCCAGACGGGCTCGCCCTCTTTCGACTGCTCCTCGTGCCCGCACAGGGAGCGTTTGTTCGGGCGGGTCGCGTGCTCAAAGACGTCCTCGTGATCGGAGAGATACGCCTCCGCGACACCGGCGTCGATCTTGCCCATGTGCTCCTGGATGAACTGCTCGGCGCGCACATGCCGCGCGTTCATTGAGCTCGACAGGTTCTTCGGGTCGAAGCCGGGCGTGTCGTCGCGGATCAGGTCCGGGTTCGAGGCGAAGTTCGACGAGACGAAGTATCCATCGCTCTTGCGCAGCAGCGGCGTGTGTTTCATCCCGAGCTCCAGGTAGGCGATCTCGCCAGTCTTGCGATCGCCGACGAGCCAGCTGTTGGCGTACCCGCCGTTGTTGCCCTCGCGCATGATGGCCACATACTCGTCGATCGAGCTCGCGTACTGCATCGCCTTTCGGGAGCGGACGAACTCCGGGATGCCGTGGACGTCGAAGCCCTTGGCCATCGGCAGCGTCGTTTCGGTGATCATCAGCCCTGCCGCGTTGACCCCGAAGTCGTCCTGGCTGGTGATGATCCCGGGCGTACCGTCCATCAGGATGCGGTGGCCTTGCGTGGGCACGATGTCGAAGACGATGGTCCAGCGCTCGCCCTCGGCGTAGCTCGACCAGTTGGAGTGGGCGATGACGATCTTCCCGTCCCTGGTCGCGTGACCGGTCGCGATAAAGGCGCTGCACTTACCGGGAGCCGTTGCCTTCGGCGGAGTGGGCTTGCCCTCCTTCGCGTTCATCATGGGGAGGTAGTAGTCGCTCAGCTCGAGCTGGCCGTTCAGCGCAACGACGTCCCACAGATCCCTGGTCGAGCCGGCGGCCTTCATGCCCTCGGCGATGCCCTCGATCTCGTCACGATACTCCGGCGTGACCTGCGGCCAGATGACGGTGCGGCCGGCCTGGCGAAAGTACTCCCAGTCCTTGCCCGTCTCGTGCTTGTTCTCGACGGCGTAGACGTTGAGGTTGTCTTCGATGGCGTCCTTGAGCATGTAACCGTGCTGGTAGCCGATCTCGTGCGGCGTCCCCTGGAGATGCACGTAGGTCCAGCCGTCTCGCTCAAAGCTCCACCCTTGCGTGCTGCGGAACGGGATACGTGGGCCGCCGGTCGTCGCGGTCGTCTGCGCCGGGCCTCCGGTCTGGGCGTCCAAAGGAGCGGAGGGCAGGCTTAGCAGGCAGATCGACAACACAAGGGCTCCGAAGCCACGACGCATGGGGCAGTCTCCTGAGAAGAAGGGAAGTGTCAGCAGCATACATCACCATATCCCTGCTCTTTTTCGGAGTGTCGACCTCCCAGGCAAGGGGGAGGATACTGGATATGCAGACTTCCATGACCGTACCGACCAGCAACTCTCCCTCCGTGAGACCCGAGACCTCCGGCGGCTCCGCGCCTGTCTCGAAGATCCCCGGCGTCTTTGCCGGCAAGGCCTGGCAGCAGGTGCTCGCGCGTGACCGCTCGGCCGACGGCCAGTTTGTCTACGCGGTGAAGTCGACGCGGATCTTCTGCCGGCCGAGCTGCCCGAGCCGGCGGCCTACGCGCAAGAGCGTGACCTTCTTCCCTTCGCCAGCGCTGGCCGAGGCGGCCGGCTACCGCGCGTGCAAGCGCTGCCAGCCTACGCTTGCGGCGCCTCGTCCTGACCCGCACGCGGAGGCACTCGGTACGGTGACGAGCTACCTGAAGGAGCACGCCACAGAGCGCACGACCCTAGATCAGGTCGCCCGCGCGACGGGCGTGCCCCGGCTGACAATCCTTCGCGGCTTCAAGCGCGTGCTCGGTGTCACGCCCGCGCAGTTTGCGAGGGAGCAGCGCCTGGCAGCGTTCAAAGACCGCCTCAAACCCTCGGCACAGAAGAACTCCGCACGGGTGACGGACGCGATCTACGATGCGGGCTTCGGGTCCTCGTCGCGGCTATATGAGGGGAGCCCCGCCACGCTCGGTATGCGACCCGCCGAGCTGCGGAGCGGTGCGCCCACGCTCACGATCCGGTATGCGATCGCCGACTCGCCGCTCGGCCGAACTCTTGTGGCCGCAACTCCCGTCGGCATCTGCGCGATTGCGTTCGGTCATTCGGATGCGGTTCTGCGGCATGATCTGCGCGAACGCTTTCCGCAGGCCACGCTGATCGAAGCGACCTCCGGAGCGACGCGGCCCGGTGGTGCGTCTGCTGGAGGACGGCCAGACGGACGATCCTTCCCAGAGCTGGCTGGCCGACGGGGTCCGGTTCGTCCTCTCACAGATGTCCGAGCACCCTGGGGCTGCGCAGTTCCCACTCGACATCCGCGCCACCGCGTTTCAGCGTCGCGTCTGGGAGGCTCTGCAGCGTATTCCACGCGGCGAGACACGCACTTATACCGAGGTGGCGGAGGAGCTGGGACAGCCGACGGCGGCGCGGGCGGTGGCCTCGGCGTGCGGGGCAAACCCCGTCGCGCTCGCCATTCCGTGCCATCGCGTTGTGGGTCGGAAGGGGGCGCTCACCGGATATCGCTGGGGCCTGGAGCGGAAAGAGGCGATTCTTTCCGCTGAAAAGGCGTCCGAATGACCCGGTACCCCGTCCAATCTGGTAACTCTGGCGCTGGCGGAGGTGAGCTCCGGCAGCGTCGCAGAGCAGCATCGCAGGCACCCTCCCTGCCACCCGCCTCACCGTGAGCAACATCCATGCGTGAAGCGGAGGCGACGACGCAACGCCGTTCTCTCAGCTAAGTCCGAGACCGTAACGCCACTTGACGACGATCGCCCCAGTTCGAGATCTCCACTCCCCAACCATGCCCGCCCCTGTGCCGACAGCCCCGGCTCGTAAGCCCCCTCTCCCGGCGCTCAGCGGCATTCGCACCCTGCTCGCGATCTTTATCCTGCTCTTCCACTTCACCCCTCCGCACGTCGACTTTCTGCACCCGATCATCGACAACAGCTTTATCTTCGTCGGAACCTTTTTCCTGATCTCCGGCTTCATCCTGACCTACAACTACGACGAGCGGGCCACCACGCTTCGCAAGCGCGACTTTTGGCTCGCCCGCTTTGCGCGCCTGTACCCCACCTATGCGTTTGTGCTGCTGCTCTCCGTGCCGATGCTTGCCGGGGAGTGGGAGGCTCGCCCTCATGGCGAGTTCTGGACCGGCCTCCTCGTGACGCCTCTGCTGCTCCAGGGCTGGAGTCCATCGCTCGCGACCTTCTGGAACACGGTTGCGTGGACGCTCTCGGCCGACCTCCTGCTCTATCTCCTCTTTCCGTACATCCTGCGTCTGTGGGCGACGCGCGGCAGCTTCCTCAATACTCCAGGGCGGCTCGTTGGGGTGATCCTGCTGCTGTGGGCGATGGGTATCGCGCCGCATACCTACTACCACTTCGCCAACCCGGATCACCTCCCGGGCCCCGCCGATCGCTTTACCGGAACACCGTGGATTCGCGTGCTGAAGTACACGCCGGTCGCGTATCTCTGCACATTTCTCGTCGGTCTGACGCTGGCGAAGCTTTACGCGATCATCCGGCTCGATCTCCCGAAGCGATTCGCGATGTCGGCCTGTGCGCTCGCGGCCATCCTGCTCTTCTTCTACCTGGGCGCGCCGCACGTGCCGTACGTGATCATCCATGGCGCGCTGCTCCTGCCGCTGTTCTGCGTGCTGGTGCTTGGCCTGACGGGACCTAACCCCATCGCCAGTGTCTTCGGCTTTCGGCCGCTTGTGATCCTGGGGGAGGCGACGTTTGCGCTCTACCTGCTGCACTTCAACGTGTACGAGATGATTCACAACTACCGACTGCCTGAGCGGCTCCACCTCAGCGCGGTCGATCCGTGGATCTCCTACGTCTTTATCGTCGCGCTCGCGTACGGTACGGTGCGCTTCGTCGAGAAGCCTGCGCAGCGGCTGCTTCTGCGCCGCTTCGGCCGCAAGCCTGTTCCTGTGCCTGTCCCGGCGCCCGAGTCCACTTAGGCTCTTACTTCGGGGTCAGCCTGGTGATCGTGTATTCCGGTCACTATCGATGGACACGCCGCAAAGAGAAGACCCCGCCGGAGCGGGGTCTTCTCTTTGCGGCTGTGGTGCCCAGGCCGTTACGGATTCACGATCTGTGTCGCATGGTCCCCGTTGGGGGCTGCCGACACGCAGGTCGGCAGTGCCGAGGCAGGGAAGGGCTGGTTCTGGATCTGCTTGAGGGCGCCGGTGTGCGGATCGAGTTGCAGCCCGGAGACCGTTCCGGCCGCGCTGTTCGAGGTGTAGAGATACTGCCCCAGCGCGGGATCGATGGTCGCGCAGGTTGGGTTGGTGTCCACCTGCGTGGCTCCCGAACCAACCGTGCCCGCGGGCGTTCCCGTAGCCGTATCGATGGCATACGCGCCGATGGTGCTTGAGTTGAAGTTCGTAACGTAGAGGAACTTCCCTCGGGGATCGACGATGACGTTGACGGGGAATTGCCCGGTCGTGAACGGTCCGTTGACCATCGGCACCAGGCCACCGCCGGTTCCGACGATGTACCCGATCAGCTGATTCGAGACCTGGTCGGTGACGTAGACGAAGCGCGCGGTCGGATCTTCGGCGATCCAGCTCGGCGTGACGCCCGCCGGATATCCGCCCAGCACCGTAGCTCCCGTGGTCACCGGGGTCAGCGCACCGGTGCTCGTGTTTTGCGAGAAGGCCAGCACCACGCCGCCCGGGCCCGTACCGCCGCCCGCCGTCGGCACCGTCTCACGGTCCACCACGTAGAGGAAGTTGTTGAAGCCGCTCGCCACGATGCTTACGGGGCTCATGCCGATGTTGACCGCTGTTGGCGTTCCCAGGGTGGAGTCGGAGTTGATCGGGAAGATCGTGATCAGGCCCGGCCCTGGCAGCGCAGTCGTGAACCCGGGCTGATAGGTGGACGTGACATAAAGGAACTTGCCCGCCGGATCGATCGTCAGCGCGGTCGGGAAGCTTCCGATGACGTTGGCTGTCGCCTCCGCGTAGAGCTTTCCATCCGTTCCGATCCCGAAGGGCACGACCACCGAATCGTCGCGGAAGGCGACGTAGAGCGTCTTGCCATCGGGCGCCGTCACCAGCGCGACAGGATTTCTGTTCGACGTCGGCACGGGCGAGTCGGTCAGCTGCTCGAGCGCCCCAGACTGGTAGTCGACCTTATAGGCATTGATGACACCGCTCGATGTGCGCGTCGACGCCGCGACATAGACAAACGCAACGGTGTAGTCGCGGCTGCACGCCGTGATGCCAAGTCCCAGAGCCAGAGATAGTACCGAGGCCGTCGCGTACCGGCCCATCTTCTTCAACATCATGCGTTCCTCAGCTCCCGTGCAGGTCCTTCGACCGCCAGTTCCGTAGTTCAAATTCGCTCACCTGCAAACCCCAGCATGGGGACACCTGGCAGAGCAGCGGTTAGTAGACACTTCCGCTGATCGCCAGGCACGACGATAGACCGGTGGCCGTGAACTTCGATCCTCGTGTCAGATCCGAAAGCTGTCCCGTGTTCTGATTGATGATCTTGCCCGTGATCGTCCCATCCACCGTGTTCGAGGTGTACACGTACTGGTTGGTCGGGTCCTCTGCCATGCACACGGCGCCCGATCCGGTCGCGTATGGATTGTTCGAGTCGGGGATCTGTTGCAGCTTGCCCGTCGAGCTGTCGATCGAAAACGCCGAGATGGTGCTGTTGGCGTTGTTCGAGTTTGTCGTTGACTGGTTCACCACGTAGAGGTAACGGCCACGGTTATCCGTGAGCGTCCACACCGGGTTGGACGTAAGCGGCAGGTTGTTGACTGCTCCTCCGGTCAGCGTGTTCAGCGAGCAGTTCGTTCCGGGCGAGTACGGCAGGATCTGTCCGCCGGGGCTCGCCGCGGTAGCCGCGGCATCGGTCAGGTAGATGTACGATCCCGTCGCGTTGATCGAGGTCAGGCGGCCCGCATTGGTGAAGATCTCCGAGTTCGTCGTTTGCGTAAGCTGCCCTGTGCTCGAATTGACCGAGTACGGGAAGATCGAGTTCGTTCCCGAGTCCAGCGTGTACAGGCAGGCTCCGCCGCCCACCTTGGACATCGTCGGCGCGTTGCCGACCGGGAAGAAGTTCAGGTTGATGTTGTTGCCGTCCTTGATCTGGTTGTTGGTCACCAGCGAGAGCCGGCCCGTGTTGGGGTCGATGCCGAAGACAGTGATGTCTCCCTTGCCCTCTTCGAAGTAGGTCTTCCCGGTGTTTGCGTCGACGATGCCCGCGGGCGCCAGGCTATCGAGCACAAACAGGAAGTTTCCAGAGCTATCGGACGCCGCCCAGACCGGGGTCTGTCCCTGGCTGGTAAACGACTGCTGAAAGGTCAGTGTGCCGTCGCCGCCGACACTGAACTCGGAGATGCCCTGGCCAGACAACTGGCCATTATCTCCCGCCGCCCCGGCGTTGATGACGTAGATGAAGCGGCCGCCGGGCTTGACGACGATCATTCGCGGATTGGTGCCGCTGGCGGTGAACGGGGAGCGGGGAACTGCCGTCAGGTTGCCGGTGTAGTCGTCGATCTTGAAGCCGGCGATATTGTTGTACTGTGCCCCGCCGACCCACATAAATCCGATCGTGCCCCCGCCGCATGCCGTCATACCAAGACCTACGGCGAGTGATGCCACCAAGGCCAACGATATCCGGCCGAACTTACTCAACTTCATGTGCTTCCTTCGTTCTTGCGCCGTCGCGTTCTTCTCTCGAGCGGAAAGCAAGCAGATCACTGGGATTGCGGTACCGCCTTTATTGTAGAAGGTGGCGCTTGTTTGTGCCACTGTGCCCGACCCGTTGCATGCCCATTGCCGTGACCGAGACGATGCAATCTCTTGCACGCGAGAGTCATGGTGCCGCACAAAGAAAGAGGCCGGGCCGAAGCCCGGACCTCTTGCCCAACTCAAGTGCTACCAGGTGCGGCAGGCGTTCGCGGAGACCATCGGCTGCCCGGCCTTGCAGCCAAACGCCTTTCCGAACTCCTCGAAGTTCTGCACCGTTCCATCGGTACGCCATTTGCCGCTGCTGTGCGGATCGGTCTTGGCCAGCACGCGCGCGCTCTGTTCGGTGGCGTTCTGGCACCAGACCTGGCCGAAGGAGATGAAGAAGCGCTGCGCGGGCGTGTAGCCGTCCTTCTCGCCGTTGACATAGCCCTGTCCCGGTCCGCCCTGCTTGGCCATCGTCTCCATCAGCGCCTGATAGGCGATGCGGATGCCGCCGTTGTCGGCCGTGTTCTCACCAAGGGTCAGATGGCCGTTCAGCTTCTGGCCTGGCGCGACCTCGAAGCCGTCGTACTCCTTGGCGGTGCACTCGGTGCGCTCCTGGAACTTCTTCAGGTCGTCCGGGGTCCACCAGACGCGCACGTTGCCGTTCAGGTCGTACTTCGATCCCTGGTCGTCGAAGCCGTGCGTCATCTCGTGCCCGATCACGACGCCGATGCCGCCGAAGTTCACCGCCGGATCAACGCTGTTGTCGAAGAAGGGCGGCTGCAGGATCCCGGCCGGGAAGTTGATGTCGTTCTGCGGCGGGTTGTAGTAGGCGTTCACGGTCGGCGGCGTCATGCCCCACTCGCGCTCGTCCACAGGCTTGCCCAGCTTGGCCACGTTGCGGTGGTAGTCGAAGATCTCTCTCCGATCTTCGTTGCCGAGCAGATCGTCGCGCTTGACCTCGAACTTCGAGTAGTCTCGCCACTGCTCCGGGTATCCGATCTTGTCGCGGATCGAATCGAGCTTCTTGCGGGCTTCGACCTTGGTCTCATCGCTCATCCACGGCAGCTGCTTGATGTCCTCGGCCATCGCCGCTTCGAGCGCCTTAACCAGCTTTTCCATGTTGTCCTTGGCGTCAGGCGGGAAGTTCTGGCGGACCCAGTCCTGCCCGACAGCCTCGCCCAGCGCCTGGTCGGTCAGGCGTGTGCAGCGCTTCCAGCGCGGCTGCTCTTCCTTCTGGCCGTTCAGTGTCTGGTTGAAGAACGCGAAGTTTTCCTTGTCGATCGGCTCGGACAGGAACGGAGCCGCGCCATGGAGCGAGTGCCAGCGCAGATAGCTCCGGATCGCCTCGATCTTTTCCGTCTCGAGGACCTTGTTGGCTGCCTCGACGTATCCCGGCGAGGAGACGTTCATGGTCTGCACCGACCCGAAGCCGATGCCGTTGAGGTAAAGCTTCCAGTCGTAGTCGGGCGTAAGCTTCTGGATCTCGGCGATCGTCATCACGTGGTAGCGCTTGGCCGGATCGCGCATCTCGACGCGGGCCATCGACCCCTTCGCCAGAGCCGTCTCGATCCGCATCACGTCGGCGGCCTCGTGCCCCGCCTGCTCGGGCGTATCGCCCAGCAGCACAAACATCCTGGTCACGTGCTCGACGTACTGGTCGCGAAGCTTCTTGCTCCGCTCGTCATCGGCGAGGTAGTAGTCCCGGTCAGGAAGGGTGAGGCCACCCTGGCCGACTCCTGCGATCTGCTGCTTGGAATCCTTCTGATCCTGCTGGACATATACGGGAAAGAAGCCGCCGCCGCCGAACTTCTCGACAGCCTGGATGTTGAACGCCGCCAGATCCTTGGGGCTCTTCAGGCCCGCGATCAGGTCCAGCTCCGGCTGGAGCGGCTTGGCACCTTTCTCGTTGACTGCCGCCGTGTTCATGCATGCGGCGAAGAAGTCTCCATACTTCTTCTGCAGCGGGGACTTGGGCGCCTCGGCCGCCGTCTTGAGATCGTTGTAGAGCAGGTAGTTGTTGCGCTCCGCCAGCTCGTTGAAACGTCCCCACCGCACCTGATCGGCCGGAATGGGATTGTTCTTGATCCAGTTGCCACAGGCGTACTGGTAGAAGTCGGTGCACGGATCTGCGGTCTTATCGATCGCGGAAAGATCAAAGATGATGGGCTTTTTGGGGACGGTGGTCGGCCCGGAGTCCGCGTCGCTGGAGGTAAACGCCTGCCCGAGGCTGAAGCCGCTGGACAGTATCAACAGGGGAGCAAGTGATCTCAGATGCATACGATGGAGGCCCTCAAAAGAAGTGGATCGGTGATTTCAGACAGGGTGAGCGTGTGGTGCCACCAAAACGATAACTCGTCCGGCGCCGGTCAGGGAAACGGCATCGAGGACCGACGCGAGATCGCGCGATCCCCGGTTAGGGGGTATTTCGCTAAGACGCGGCGCAGCCGCACAAAGACCCGAACCCACCGGGGAGACCTGGTCGCGGAGCTGTCGACGTCGGCGACGGGCGGTCGATCTGCCACAAAACAAAAAGGGCCGGGACAGGTCCCGGCTCTTCTCGCTCAAGCTTCAGATCTGGCTAAAAGATCTTCAGGTGGATGGTGAGGTACTTCTTGGGATCCTGCCGGATCACGGTCACAAGGGTCGTGCTCTCGGTCAGCAGCTTGTTCAGATTGGTGTAGGCGGTATCGTCGGTGGCCAGCTTGCCGAGGGTCCCGCGGCCCTGCTGCACACCCGCTACCAGCGCATTTACCTGCGTCAGCGTGTCCTCAAGCTGGGCCCGGAACTTCGGATCCTTGGCCAGCAGCCCGATCGCTCCCTTGCCCTGGTTCGCGTCCGTCAGCAGCTGGTTGGTCTGCACCAGCGTGGCGTTCAGATTGTTATAGAGCGTCTCGTCCTTGAGCAGCTTGCCCGCCGTACCCTTCCCGCTCTGCAGCCCTGCCACCAGCGAGTCGACCCGCTCCACCGTTCCGTTCAGGCGGTTGTAGAGGGCGTCGTCGTTCATCAGCTTGCCGACCGTGCCCTTGCCGCTGTTCAGATTCTGAGCCAGCTTGTGGAGCTCGTCGACCGTGGCGTTGGCCTTGTTGTAGAGATCCGGGTTGTTGATCAGCTGACCCACCGATCCCTTGCCGCTCTGGAGGTTGTCGACGATGGTGTTCATCTTCGCCAGGATCACGTTGAGGCTCTCGATCGTGCCCTGGCTTGCCTTCACCACGTCGGTCAGGCTCGGCGTCTCGAGCGTCTTGAGCTCGTCGCCGTTCTGCAGCTGCGGCCCCGTCGCATACTGGCTGTTGATGTCGACTACCGTGTCGCCCAGCACGCCCACCGTGCTCAGCGCGGCCTTGGAATCCTTATGAAGGCTGCTCTGGTACTTGGAGTCCAGCTTCATCACGACCTCGACCGGGGTCAGCTTCCGGTTCGGCTCGCTGGTCACGAGGATCGACTTGACCGTGCCGATCGTGACTCCCTGAAGCTGCACGCCCGCACCGACCTTGAGGCCGGCCGAGTTTTCAAAGTAGGTCGTGACCGTGAGCTTGTGCGAGAAGACACCGAGACCGGAGGAGCTCGTCATCAGAAACAGCAGCGTCACCAGGACCACCGTGGCCACCAGCACAATAACGCCTACCTTGAGTTGTGACCACCGGACCTCCTGCTGGCTGGGCATATCTCTCCTGACCTACTTGATCCTCTATTCGCGGCCTGGGCCGGATGTCCTCCCGGCTTCTGAGCGGACCGCAAGTGACGCGCAGCGTTGAGAATACATGAGCTCGACGCGAACACGGCAATGGCTGAAAGGAGGTACATCTGAGCAGATGCCGAAACGGGAGAGCGGGTTTCACTATTCGGTACCCCGGGGTCACCCTTCCACAAGCACCACGGCCATCGCCATCTCGCGCGCGTGGGTCACACTGAGCGAGCTTCGCGTCGCCCCCATGGCGCGGAGCAGCTCCGCCGCGCGTCCGCTCCAGGCGATCGTCGGCCTCTGCCCCGGCTGCCGCTGCACCTCGATCTCGGTCCAGCTCACACCGCGGCTGATCCCCGTGCCGAGCGCCTTGGCTCCGGCCTCCTTGGCCGCGAACCGCGCCGCAAAGCTCTCCGCCGGCCGCTTCTTACGCATGCAGTACTCGATCTCCGCCTCCGTGAAGACACGATCAAGGAAGCGGCGGCCGAAACGGGCGACGCTCGCCTCAATCCGTGCGATCTCGATCAGGTCGGTTCCCACGCCAAGGATCATCAGGCTGCTCCGCCACCATTCTTACCCAGCCTCGCCCAGACGTAACCTCCGTATTTGAGACACACCTCATGCCTCCACCCCATCTGTCCGATATCAAGGGCACGGGCCGCCGTGCGGCCAACAGATCCGAAGCTCCCAGAAAGCGAAGCTCATGCCCAAACCCAGTCAGCGCCCCGTGCTCCTCGAAGCCACATCCCCAGTCCCTCTGCCGCGCGTTCTGCGCAACCTGCGCGAACACCTCGAGATCGCGGGCGTCTGGATTGAGACCACCCACATCCACTCCCCATCGGCGGCCAGCCTCCTTCTCGAGTCGCACGTCTCGGCCATCCCGGCGCTCTACGCGGCGCTGCTCCAGGCGGGCGCGCATCTCAGCAGCTCTGCCCACATCGCCCTGTCGGCCTTTTGCTCCTGCGCGCATCTCACGCCGTCAGGCACTCGGGACGTCCAGCTGAATCTTCGCTTTTCCGCGCCGGAGCTGGGACGCTGGACCCCCGGTCAGCCCGTCCTGGCTTAGAGAAACCCGACCCTTGCGCGGTCAGTGCACCAGCACCTGGTTGCCGCCACGCTCCTTGACGGCATACAGGGCGCGGTCGCAGCTCATCATCAGCTGGTCCCAACCACGTTCCTTGGTTGGCATTCCGGCTACCCCAAAGCTGGCACTCACCCGTGCTCCGTGCCCGGCATGCATCGGCTGCGCTTCCTCGAGAGCCACGCGGAGATGCTCGGCAACCACCATCGCCTCCGAGAGCGAGGTGTTGGGCAGCAGCATCACGAACTCGTCTCCGCCGAGCCGCGCCAGGTGATCCTGCTTGCGGATCTTGCCCCGGAGACATTTCGCCACAGAGATCAGCACGGCATCACCACAGTGGTGGCCAAAGGAGTCGTTGACCTGTTTGAAGTCGTCCAGGTCGATCAGCACCGCCGACATCGGTTGCCGCTGCAGTACCCCCATCATGATCTCGCGCTCGGCAATTCTCTGGATCGCTCTCCGATTGAGCAGCCCGGTGAGGGGATCGGTCAGGGCCTGCATCTCGAGGTCCTCCCGCAGGCCTGCGGCGGTCATCCACACGAATGCGATCGTGACCGCACCCTGCAGGACGGAGGTCGCCAGCAGCGTCCAGCTCAGCGCGAAGCCGCCATCCAGGTAATCCTTGGGTGCGCCCAGAAGAAGAGTGGCCACCGCCCGCACAACATTGTTGAGGCACAGCAGCGACAACACCCCGCCCATCACCCAGCCCGAGGCCCGCAGCGATCCGCTCGCGGTCCGAAACACAAAGACCGCGCTCAAACCGAGCTGCACCGCCAGCACCAGGCTGAAGAAGAAGAGTCTGTACTCCGTATTCGGGAGCTGGACGCCAAAGAACAACTGAACGACCAGTGCTGTGACGGCAAGCAACATCTGGAGGCGGCTCTGGTAGGCCCGCCGACCGAAGAACTCCGTCAGCCATCGATGGAGAAAGACGTAGGCCAGCGAGAAGAACAGGCCGCCCGCCCCCACCGCTGCCCATTGAGGCAGGTTTCCGCGTGAGGCAATCAGCACCGCCCCCATAAACGCGTAAAACGTATACAACGGAAACCAGCCCACACCCTTCATGTCTCGATGCAGGAGGGAGTTCGCTACCGTGAGAATCGTGAACAGGCCAAGCAGAACTGCATGTTCGATATGCAACGTGTGCATGTCCATGGCAGTTGTGCCCTCCAGAGGGTTGACCGGATCTAGTCTTCCATTCCCAGGCCGAGCAACGTTCAGCTCCGAAAAGTCTGGGCGCAAACTGGTCGCGTCCGAACCGCTTGCACACCGGATGTAACACGATTGCGCTGCGGTACGGGCGATTATAAGCACCTGGAATCGCATGGGCGCTATATTTCTTTCCGCCGGCAGCAAGCCTCGGGAGGCTTCCGGCGGACCGGTCCTCCGTTTGCGGGCCCTCCCGCCCGCCTTGCCGGCAGTGTTCCTACTGCCCCAGTTGCATCACCGTCGGCCGGTGCAGAAGGCTGTCCGAATCGCCGATTACCAGCACCCCGGGCTGCCAGCGTCCGTGCGTCAGCACCAACCCAAGCCCCGTGGAGTCTTTGCTTACCCGAAACACCGGCTCGCTCAGCACCGTGTCTCCAGCGGCCACGCGAGCGGTGAGCCGAACTCCGCCCAGGCCGCGCACCTCGTCCCATCTCCTGCCCTGCTCGTCGACCAGAAAGGCCCGCAGCAACGCTTCGCTCTCCGTGCGGCCCTTTCCCCGGTTGGCGATCCGCACCTTGACCCGTACCAGCCGTGCGCGCTCCTGTCCCCTGGCCCAGAAGCCCTCCACCTCGTCCGCTCCCTCGACCGCGAAGCACATCTCGTCGAAGCACACCTCTTTTCCCGGGGGGACGACCCCGCCCGGCTGCCGCCATGACACCGCCATCAGCACCAGCAGATACAACAGCCAGACCACCGCAATCGTAAGGAGACCTCTGCCCGCAAGCCGCCGTTCTCCCCGCGCAAGCCGCACGGTCGTTCCCACAACACCGATCGCCGTCCACAGGACCAGGCCGAGCAGGAGCAGCTCCGCCCACCTCATCGCAGCCGCTCGCTCACGCTCGGCGCGAGTCCCCAAGCAGTCATGCTGCGCTGCGGCATCCCTGCAACTCCCGCACCAGAGCTGAGACCGCACCCGTGTCGATCGTCTGCGCGGCCAACGTCACACCATCGCCCACCTCTGACGCGAGACCTGCTGTGACCAGCACGGCGGCCGCGTTCAACAGCACCACATCTCTTTTCGGACCGCGCTCGCCCGCAAAGATTGCCGCGAGCGTCCGCGCATTGGCCAGGGCATCGCCTCCCGCGAGCTCGCTCACCGCCACGCGCCTGAAGCCCGCGTCCTCCGGGGTCAGCGTCCTCCAGCGGACGCCGCCGCCGCGCACCTCCGCAACATGGCTTTCTCCGCTGACCGAAAGCTCGTCCATCCCACAACCCTCGCCGGTCTCCCCATGCACGATCAGCGCGTGCTGCGTCCCAAGCAGGGCGAGCGCCTCCGCCGCCACGGCGACCTGCCTCCGCCCATAGACCCCCATCACCTGCCGCGAGGCGCCCGCCGGGTTTGTCAGCGGACCCAGCAGGTTGAAGATCGTCCGCACCCCGAGGGCGCGCCGCACCGGCATCACGGCCCGCATCGCAGGATGGAGCGACGGCGCATGGAGAAACGCAAAGCGGTACCGGCGCAGCGCCTCCGCCGCCTCGGTGGGCGTCAGATCCACCGGGATGCCCATCGCCTCGAGCACATCGGCCGAACCGCTCTTCGAGGTCACCGCCCGATTGCCATGCTTCGCCACCGTGGCCCCGGCCGCCGCCGCCACCAGCGCCGCAGCCGTTGAGATGTTGAAGGTCCCGCTCGCATCCCCGCCCGTCCCGCAGGTGTCCACCAGCACGCTGCGTTCGGCCCCGGTGAGCGGCAGCGGTGTCGCCGCGCTCCGCATCGCGTCGGCAAACCCGGCGACCTCCTCCGGCGTTTCGCCGCGGGCGGCCATCGCCCCCAGCAGCGCCGCCAACTCCATCTCCGCAGGCGGATCGCTCAGGATCCGCTCCATCAACTCACGGGCGTCGGCCCGGCCGAGCGTCTCCTGCCCTTCCATTACCCGCCGCAGCTCTGCTTTGAATCCCATGCCTCCCAAAGCCTAGCAGCCCGCCCCGCTTGCACTCTCACCAACGCCGGTAACCTCTGCTGCTGCGCAGCGAAGCCCGAGCCTACCTCACCGATAAACGCACAGAGTGGCCGACGTGTTTGCGAGTCTTTCTCCCCGTCCGCTAAACTTCTCTCGCAACGGAGAGTCAGCCAGGCACTCCCATCACCCCGCCACACACAGGGACGACCCCGACCATGAAGATCCACGAGTACCAGGCGAAGGAGATCCTTCGCAAATACAACGTC
Organism: uncultured Acidobacteriaceae bacterium; assembly: GCA_963850375.1. Lineage (GTDB taxonomy): Bacteria > Acidobacteriota > Terriglobia > Terriglobales > Acidobacteriaceae > Edaphobacter. The sequence goes on from CAWKKV010000002.1 coordinate 1,695,364, forward strand.
CCCGTCCCTTCAGGCGAGATGGCTACCACCCTTGAACAGGCCGACACAGCCGCCAAGTCGCTCTTTGCCAAGGGCAACGCCGTCGTTGTGGTCAAGGCGCAGATCCACGCAGGCGGCCGCGGCAAGGGCGGCGGGGTCAAGCTCGCCAAGTCGCTCGACGACGCCAATGCGGCGTCCAAGGCGATCCTCGGCATGCAGCTGGTCACGCACCAGACCGGCGCCGCCGGGCAAAAGGTTCAGCGTCTGCTGATCGAAGAGGGCTCCGCCATCGACCGCGAGCTCTACCTCGGCCTGGTCCTCGATCGCGCTTCGGCGAAGGTCGTCTTCATGGCCTCGCAGTCCGGCGGCATGGAAATCGAAGAGGTCGCGCACGCCACCCCTGACGCCATCTTCAAGGAGTACATCGATCCGGCCGTAGGCTTTCAGCCGTACCAGGCCCGCTCGCTCGCCTTCAAGCTCGGCCTCAAGCCCACGCAGATCAACCAGGCTGTGACGTTTATGCAGGGCCTGTACAAGGCCTTCGTCGAGACCGACTCCACCCTGATGGAGATCAATCCCTTCATCACCACCAAGGACGACAAGCTCCTGGCGCTCGACTGCAAGATCAACTTCGATGACAACGCCATGTTTCGGCACAAGGATCTGAAGGAGCTGCGCGACCTTGCCGAAGAGGACCCGCTCGAGGTCGAAGCCTCGAAGTTCAATCTCAACTACATCAAGCTCGACGGATCGATCGCCTGCATGGTCAACGGCGCCGGTCTCGCCATGGCTACCATGGACATCATCGAGTACGCCGGCGGCAAAGCCGCGAACTTCCTCGATGTTGGCGGCGGCGCCAACCAGGAGCAGATCGAAAACGCCTTCGGCATCCTGCTTTCGGATCCCAACGTGAAGGCCATTTTCATCAACATCTTCGGCGGCATCCTCCGCGTCGACGTCCTCGCCACGGCCGTAGTCGCGGCCGCCAGGAAGCTCAACGTCAAGATCCCCATCATCCTCCGCCTTGAAGGCACCAACGTCGAAGAAGGCCGCAAGATCCTTGCCGACTCCGGCCTGAAGTTCGAAGTCGGCGCGACCATGAAGGAAGCAGCTGATCTGGCCGTGGCAGCGGCCCGGAGCTAGCTCTTAGCCATTAGCTTCTAGCTGTTAGCTGCGGACGACAGAAACTACGATGGCGCAGGCGTTTCAAGATTTACTCGTGTGGCAGAGGGCAATTCAGATGTGTGTTGCCGTTTATAAGGCAACGCAGGTGTTTCCAAGGCAGGAGGTTTACGGTTTAGCGTCGCAGTTGCAAAGGGCAGCGGTATCTGTCGCTAGCAATATCGCCGAAGGCAGAGGACGCCTCACCAGCGGAGAATTCAAAAACTTCCTCGGCGTGGCACAAGGCTCCAATTACGAAGTGCAAACACAGATCGTTATCGCTCGAGAACTCGGCTTCGCAGGTCCGGAGCTGCTCGAGAAAGCCGAAGTTCTCAGCATCGAAGTCGGAAAGATGCTGAGCTCGCTCATCGCAACCGTCTCAGCTAAAGGCTAGAAGCTAGTGGCTAAGGGCTAAACCGTCAGGAGAAACCGTGAGACTGTTCCGCCGCAACAGGGCCAGCGAGGTGAAGACGCCGCCTCAGATCAAGGCCATCCTCTTCGACACTTTCGGTACCACCGTCGATTGGCTCTCCTCCATGACGGTTCACGGCGAGCGTCTCGGTGCGGAAAAGGGCATCAACGCCGACTGGCAGGGTCTCGCCGAGGCCTGGCGCTCGCAGTACCAGCCCGCTATCAAGCCCGTCCGCGAAGGCAAGCGTCCATGGACCGGCTTCGACACGCTTCACCGCGAACAGCTCGACAAGATCATCGGCAACTTCGGGCAGGCAAAGCGGCTCACCTCCGGCGACCGCGACCTCCTAACGCACGGATGGCACTACCTCGACCCCTGGCCTGACGTTGTCCCCGCCCTGCAGCACCTCAAGCACGAGTACATCCTCGGCCCGCTCTCAAACGGCACCACCCGGCAGTTGATCGACCTGGCCCGTTGGGGCCACCTGCCCTGGGACGTCGTCTTCGGCGCCGACCTCTTTCGCACCTACAAGCCGGATAAGAAGCTCTATCTCGGAGCGGCCGGCTTTCTCGGCATCGAACCTGCGGAGATCCTCATGGTCGCCGCCCACAACCAGGACCTCGAAGCCGCAAAGTCCAATGGGCTCAAGACCTGCTTCGTCCGCCGCCCCACCGAAGATCCCAAACCAACCGGCACCTACGACTACGTCGTCGACGACTTCAAACACCTTGCGTCCCTCGTCAACGCCGCACCAAGCTCTTAGCCGTTAGCTTCCAGCCTCTTGCTAAGAGCGAGAGGCTAAGAGCTGAAAGCTCTCAACCACCGAACGGAGACCCCCAAGCAATGTCAGTTCTTGTCGACAAAAACACCCGCCTGATCGTGCAAGGCATCACCGGCCGCGAAGGCACCTTTCACGCCAAGGGCTGCGCGGAGTACGGCACAAAGGTCGTCGGCGGCGTCACACCTGGAAAGGGCGGCACCACGCACGAGGGCTGGCCCGTCTTCAACACTGTCGAGGAAGCCGTGAAAGAGACCGGCGCCAACGTCAGCGTCATCTTCGTCCCGCCGCCCTTTGCCGCGGACGGCATCCTCGAGGCCACCGCCGCCGGCCTGCCGCTCGTCATCTGCATTACGGAAGGGATCCCCACGCTCGACATGGTCAAGGCCTGGGAGGTTGTGCGCCAGTCGAAGTCTCGCCTCGTCGGACCTAACTGCCCCGGCGTGATCTCCCCTGGCAAGGCGAAGGTCGGCATCATGCCCGGCCGCATTCACAAGGAGGGCAACGTCGGCATCGTCTCGAAGTCCGGCACCCTGACCTACGAGGCCGTCTACCAGCTCACGACGCGCGGCATCGGCCAGTCGACTGCGATCGGCATTGGCGGCGACCCCATCATCGGCACCACCCATATCGACGCGCTCAAGCTCCTCCAGGAAGATCCGCAGACCGAGGCCATCATCATGATCGGCGAGATCGGCGGCTCGGCCGAGGAGGCCGCCGCGCGCTACATCAAGGAGCACGTCACCAAGCCCGTCGTCGGCTTTATCGCCGGCCAGACGGCACCTCCCGGCCGCCGCATGGGCCATGCCGGCGCCATCATCTCCGGCGGAGAAGGCACCGCCGCCGAGAAGATGAAGGCCATGGAAGCCGCCGGGATCACGGTCGTCAAGTCGCCCGCCGACATCGGCGGAGCCGTGGCAAGCATCCTCGGCAAAGCGTAGCGAAGCTTCCCTGCATCCGATCACCCGCGACGACGCCCTGCATTGTTATAGTGGTGAGACAGCCACCATCTGACTCACAAAAGGGCGTGCATCGCTATGACCTCTTGCTGCCGCATTGCAGCCATCGGACTCCTTGTCGCGTCTCCGTTTAGCCGCGCACAGGAGAAAGCTCAACCTCAAGGCAAGCCGGTCGACAACGACATCCCGGCAAGCTTTACGGCGCCGAAGGCCGCCCCCTTCGAAGCCCCCAAGCCGGACTTCGACTACATCAAGCGTGTCGAGATGGTCCCCATGCGGGATGGCGTCAAGCTCTATACCGTCATCGTGATCCCCAAGGGCGCGAAGAACGCCCCCATCGTGCTTACCCGCACGCCCTACAACGCTGCCCAACGCGCCGCCGCAGCCCGCGTTCCCACGGCCACGGGTAACGCCGTCTCCCCGGCGCTCGCCGGCCGAGTTCCCGGCGCTCCTGCCGAGCCCGAGAGCCGCACCGACGCCCCGCACATGATCGACGAGCTCGGGTTGTCGGACGAGATCTTCGTGCGCGCCGGGTACATCCGCGTCTACCAGGACGTCCGCGGCAAGTACGGCTCAGAGGGCGTGTACCTGATGACACCGCCTCCTGTGGGCCCCTTCAACCACTCCGGCGCGGACGATACGACGGACGCCTACGACACCATCGACTGGCTGGTGAAGAACACCCCTGAGAGCAACGGCAGGGTGGGCATGATCGGCTCTTCCTATGAGGGCTTCACTGTGGTGATGGCGCTGCTGAATCCGCACCCCGCGCTCAAGGTTGCGGCACCCGAGAGCCCCATGGTCGACGGCTGGATGGGTGATGACTGGTTCCACTACGGCGCCTTCCGCCAGGTCAGCCTGGACTATTTTCTCTCGCAGACGACAGCGCGCGGCGCCGGCCAGCATGTCTCGCATGGCGGTCGCGACGACTACTCGAGCTTTCTCCGCGCGGGCTCGGCCGGGGACATCGCCCGTGCCGAAGGACAGGAGCAGCTGCCCTACTGGAAGACCGTCGAACAGCATCCCGCGTACGACGCCTTCTGGCAGAGCCAGGCGCTCGACCATCTCATCGCGCCCAAGGCGCTCACGGTTCCAACGCTTTGGCTACAGGGTCTGTGGGACCAGGAAGACATGTGGGGAGCCATTCACAGCTACACGGCCGACGAACCCAAGGACAAGGGCAACACCATGAACTTACCTGGTGATGGGACCTTGGTTCCACAGCCAGATCAATCGTGAGGGGCGCTCGCTTGGCCCGCTGGTCTGGGACGGCGACACGACCGAAGATCTCCGCCAGAACGTCCTTCTGCCGTTCTTCAACCAGTATCTCCAGGAGAACGCGCCCAAGGCCGATACCCCGCCCGTCTACATCTACAACACCGGCGAAGACCGCTGGAATCGCTTCGACTCCTGGCCGCAGAGCTGCGAGAAGGGCTGCCCGCACCAATCGAAGCCGCTCTATCTCGCGGCACATGGCGGCCTCTCGTTTGCGGCACCGCAGGCGGGTGCGGACAAGTTCGACGAGTACACCTCGGACCCGGCGAAGCCGGTGCCCTACCGGCCGCGCCCCGTCGCCGCCGACGACAGGGACGGATGGCGCACCTGGCTGGTCCAGGACCAGCGCTTTGTTGAGGGTCGACCGGACGTCCTCACCTACGAGACCGAGGTCCTGACCAAACCCGTGCGCGTCAGCGGCGTGCCCGAGGTCAACCTCCAGGCCTCCACCTCCGGCACGGACAGCGACTGGGTGGTGAAGCTCATCGATGTCTTCCCCGACGACACTGTTCCCCCGCTGGCTATGAACGGCTACCAGCTTGCGATTTCCATGGACATCTTCCGCGGCCGCTACCGAACCAGCTTCGAGCATCCCGAGGCGCTCAAGGCGGACGCCCCGCTGCTCTACAAGTTCGGACTGCCGACCGTGAACCATGTCTTCCAGCCCGGTCACCGCATCATGGTGCAGGTGCAGTCCACGTGGTTTCCGCTCTATGATCGCAACCCACAACCTTTGTGCCCAACATCTTCGACGCCCGGCCCGCTGACTACCGGAAGGCCACGCAGCGCGTCTGGCGCACACCCGCAAACGCAAGCTTTATCAATCTCCCGGTCGTCTCCCAGTAGCTCTTTTCCGCTCAAGATAACGCATCAGTATGAGGTCCCTCTTGCCTCGATTTCTCGTCCCTGCCAGCCTGCTCGTCTTCGCCTCCACCATGGCCTTCGCAGCCGAACACACGCTGCTGGCCACCCCCACCACGGTCGCGTGGGGTTACTACTCCGGGGCGTCGAAGCCAGTCCTGACCGTACACACCGGCGATACCGTGACAATGCAGACGCTCTCGACCTGCGGGTCGCCGGAGCGCCTGAAGAGCCTGGGCGTCAAGGACGCTGACATCCCCGCCTACACCCAGGCTATCTACGACCAGGTTAAGGACAAGGGGCCGGGCGGCCACATCCTCACCGGGCCGGTCGCGATCGAAGAGGCCGAGCCTGGCGACGTCCTTGAGGTCCAGATCCTCAAGATCAATCTCGACACCAACTTTGCCTGCAACAGCTTTGGCCTCGGCCGAGGCTTCCTCCCGCAGGAGTTCCCCTACAGCAAGACGAAGATCATCCCGCTCGACCGAGAGAAGATGCTGGCCGACTTCGCGCCCGGCATCGCCATCCCGCTCCATCCCTTCTTCGGCTCGATGGGCGTGGCCCCTGGCGGCACCGCACGCATCGACAGCGCTCCGCCCTATGCGCACGCCGGCAACATGGACAACAAGGAGCTCGTCGCGGGCACCACGCTCTACATCCCGGTCGCAGCGAGAGGCGCCCTTTTCGAGGCGGGGGATGGCCACGCCGGGCAGGGCAACGGCGAGGTCGACATCACCGCGCTTGAGACGTACCTCACCGGCACCTTCCGCTTCGTCGTTCACAAACACCAGGACCGGCAGGAGCCTCTGCGCTGGCCGCGGGCCGAGACCCCCACCGCATACATCTCCATGGGCTTCTCGAAGGATCTGAAGGAGGCTACCGAGCTCGCGGTTGAGGACATGATCCGCTTCCTGGTTGACGAGAAGCACCTGACCCGCGACGAGGCCTACATGCTGACGTCGGTCGCGATCGATGTCGACATCACCCAGCTGGTGGACGGCAACGTCGGCGTCCATGCCATCTGCCCCAAGAACATCTTCACGGCGAAGAAGTAGACACCTATCGGCCTAGCGCCGCTGCATGCGGTAGAACAGACCTGCCGCAAAGAACAGCATCGCTACCATAAACGCCAGCTCCGCATGCGGCCACGCGCGGTAGTGAACGCTCACCAGCCCATCTACCAGCCACGCCGCAAACCCCGCGAACCACACCCAGGCCATGTGCCGCATACCGGTATTTGACTCCCGGAGCCGCCCTCCCGCAACCCCCCGGCGCCTCCCCCGTTTGGGCCAGCCGATACAATCAATCCAGAGATCAACAGATCAAACGCTAGCAGCCAACAGCCAGGAGCGAACAGCTACAAAATGTCACAACGCACATTCAGCATCGTCAAGCCGGACGCCGTCCGCAAGGGAAACACCGGCGCCATCCTCGCCGAGATCGAAAAAGCCGGCTTCAAGATCCTCTCCATCAAGAAGATGTCCCTTTCGAAGAGCGAGGCCGAGGGCTTCTACCACGTCCATGCCGCGCGTCCCTTCTTCAACGACCTCACCACGTTTATGTCTTCCGGCCCCATCTTCCCCATGGTGCTCGAGAAGGACAACGCCATCGCCGACCTCCGCAAGCTGATGGGCGCCACCAACCCGGCCAACGCCGAAGAGGGCACCATCCGCAAGAAGTTCGCCGCCTCCATCGAGGAGAACGCCATCCACGGCTCCGACGCCGAGGACACCGCCGCCTTCGAGATCGGCTACTTCTTCGCCGGCTACGAACTGAAGTAGCTCTTCCTTCCAACTCGCAACAAAGGCGGCCGGAGAGATCTCGGGCCGCCTTTGTTGCTTTTCCTTTAGGCCGGACGCAAGGCTTCTCAGCCTACTCCTGCCGCGTGATGTCGTACTTCTCCTTCTTGTTCGGGCCAAACAGTTTGAGATCGATGGAATCCGCCATGGCCTTGTATCCCGCGTCCTTGGGGTGGAGGTGATCGCCCGAGTCCGCGAAGCCGGCAAACACGGCCGGATTGGCTGGGTCCCGCGTCGCCTTCTCGAAGTCGATCACTCCGTCGAGCGACTTCGTCGTTCGGATCCACTCGTTCAGCGCCTGCCGGATCGCCTCGCCTGCGGGCGACGAGTATCCCGCTCCCATGTATGGTGTCAGCGTCGCCCCGATCACCTTGATGCCGTGCGCATGGGCCCGCTCCGCCATCTGCCCGAAGCCCTGGATCAGGTCCTCCGCCGTCACCACGTCGTGCGGGTTCTTCGGCCCAGCCGCCACGCCGATATCGTTGATGCTCTCCATGATCACCAGGTACTTCACGCCGGCCTGCGCGATCACATCGCGATCAAACCGCGCCAGCGCACTCGGCCCTCTGCCCTCGTGCAGCACGCGGTTTCCGCCGATCCCCTGGTTAAGCACCCCCAGCGTCTTTGTGCTCTTGTTCGCCTGGAGCCGTTGCGCAAGGAGGTCGGGCCAGCGTGAGTTTGCATCGCGCGTACTTAGGGCGCCATCCGTGATGCTGTCACCCAGGCACACGATCGAAGCGCTGGTCGCGCCCACCTTTACGTCCAGACCCTTCAGGAACGGCCACGAGTAGATCGGCTTTGCGTCGGTGAGGCTCGCCTTGCCGACCTGGTCGCCCGTCACCTGGTAGCTCGTCTGGTCGGCGAACTCGTGCACGGAGATCTGATGGATCGTCTGCGCCGGAACGAGGATGCTCACCGCCACATCGGCAAAGGCCGGGAGCGCGAGCGCGGCAGGGTCGCTCACCGCCATAGACCCGGCCGGAATGGTGATGGAAGCCTTGCCGCCAAAGGTCATCGCGTTCGCTGACATCAGGCCGATCGCTCCACCGCCGGTTGAGAGCGCCACATGCACTGCGCCGATGGTCAGCGGCTCCGTCCCAAACTCGTTGGTCAGCACCACCCGGATCAGGGGCCCACCCATCGAGACATGGACGATCTCCCGCAGTGTCATATCTTCGCCGCCAAGCTGTCCGTCCTTGTTCTCGGTCCCCAACGGCGAGGCTGCCCAGGTTCCGACCCACCGATCAGGAGGTGCAGGCTTTGCCGCCAGAGTCGTCATCGGAGACATCGAGACTCCGGCCAGAAGGAGCAGGGAAGCGAGGATGCTGCGACGGTTCATGAATCATCCTTTCGAGGCTGCCCGTCCATCCTAAACGCACATTTCACCTTCGATCGCAGCATCACGTATAGTTGCGTCTGCGCCACGGAGAGGACACAGCTTCATCTCCGCAAATGCCCGGCGCCCGAGGACATCCGCTCGAATGACGAAGAACCTCCTACGCGCTATCCTGCTATCCATGACAACCTCCCTTGCCGCTCACGGCGCCGTCACCAAAGCCTCCTTCGGTACGACCCCCGACGGCAAAGCTGTCGAGATCTACACCCTGAAGAGTCCCGCCGTCGAAGCCCGCATCATGACCTATGGGGCCCGCATCGTCTCGATCAAGACCGCCGACAAGACCGGCAAGGTCGCCGACGTCGTCCTCGGTCATGACACGCTGCAGGGGTACCTCGACGACAAGAAGACCTACTTCGGCGCGATCGTCGGCCGCTACGGAAACCGCATCGCTCACGGCAAGTTCACGATCGACGGCCACGCGTACCAGATCCCGACCAATGACCACGGCATCAACGCGCTCCACGGCGGTACGACCGGCTTCGACTCGCTCGTCTGGACCGGCAAGGAGATCCCCAACGGCGTCGAGATGACGCTGGTCAGCCCGGACGGCGACCAGGGCTTTCCCGGAACGCTGACCGCGCACGTGAAGTACACGCTTTCGGGCGACGCGCTCAAGATCGACTACACCGCCACCACCGACAAGCCCACGGTCGTGAACCTCACGAACCACTCTTACTTCAACCTCGGCGGCGAGGGCTCCGGCACCATCCTCGACGAGGTCATGATGATCAACGGCGACAGGCTTACGCCCACGGACGCCGGCCTCATTCCGACCGGCCAGACGCCCACCGTCGCCAACACCCCGTTCGACTTCACCAAGCCCACGCCCATCGGCCAGCGGATCGGCGCCGATGACGCGCAGCTCAAGGGCGCCGGCGGCTACGACCATAACTGGATCCTCAACGGCCCGAACGGCACCATGAAGCTCGCCGCCAAGGTCTACGATCCGAAGTCCGGCCGTACGCTCACCGTTACGACCACCGAGCCCGGGGTGCAGTTCTACACCGGCAACTTCCTTGACGGCACCATCACCGGACCCTCCGGGCAGAAGTACGTCAAGAACTCGGGGCTCTGCCTCGAGACCCAGCACTTCCCGGACTCGCCCAACCACCCGGACTTTCCTTCCACTGTTCTGAGACCCGGCGAGACGCGTCACAGCACCACCGTATTCACCTTTGGCGTCCAGAAGTAGATCCCATGCTCCAAGGGGCTGCGGCGTTCCCGGCCGCAGCCTCTTCCGCCTGAGCCGCAACCAGCAAGAACGCGCATGAACAAGGTCGTCCCAACTGCCGAAGCAGCCGTCGCCGCGATCCCCTCCGGCGCGACCGTGATGCTTGGCGGCTTTGGCCTCTGCGGCATTCCCGAGAACCTGATCGCTGCCCTTGTCGCGCGGGCCGTCACCGGCCTCCATACGATCTCCAACAACATGGGCGTTGACGGCTTCGGCATGGGCCTCATGCTCGAGGCCGGCATGATCGCCTCGCATATCGGCTCCTACGTCGGCGAAAACCGCCTGCTCGAAAAACAGGTCATCTCCGGCCAGCTTGCCCTCACGCTGCTTCCCCAGGGCACGCTCGCAGAACGCATCCGCGCAGCGGGCGCCGGGATCCCGGCCTTCTATGTTCCCGCCGGTGTCGGCACGGTTGTCGCCGAAGGCAAGGAGACCCGCACGTTCAACGGCCGTGAGTTCCTCCTCGAGCATGCCCTTCCTGCCGACTTCGCCCTCGTCAAGGCGTGGCGCGGCGACCGCCACGGCAACCTCATCTACCGCAAGACCGCCCGCAACTTCAACCCGATCATGGCCACCGCTGCTACCGTCACCATCGCCGAGGTCGAAGAGCTCGTCGAGCCCGGCGAGCTCGACCCGGGACAGGTGGAGACGCCCGGCATCTACGTCGATCACATCCTCCAGGGCTCGAGCTACCTGAAGCCTGTCGAGTCCGAGTTCCTCAAGCGCTCCGCCGCCAGCCGTCCTTCGGATGTGGGAGCCGCGAGACAATGAGCACCGGCACGGTTACAAATCCAATCTCGGCAAAGGATCGCATCGCCCGGCGCATCGCCCGCGAGCTCGAAGACGGCTTCTACGTCAATCTCGGCATCGGCCTGCCTACCCTGATCGCCTCGCACATCCCGCCGGGCATCGAGGTCTTCTTCCAGTCCGAAAACGGCATGCTCGGCGTCGGTCCTCCACCCGCTCCCGGCACGGCCGACCCTGACCTTATCAACGCCGGCAAACAGCCCGTCACCGAGCTCCCCGGCTGCTCCTACTTTTCCTCTGCCGACTCGTTCGCCATGATCCGCGGCGGCCACATGGATATGTCGGTGCTTGGCGCGATGCAGGTTGACGAACGCGGCGACCTCGCCAACTGGACCATCCCCGGAAAGATGGTCAAAGGCATGGGCGGAGCCATGGACCTCGTCGCCAGCGCCCGCCGCGTCATCGTCGCCATGGAGCACACCACCCGCGAGGGGGAGCCACGCATCCTCCGCGCCTGCACCCTCCCGCTCACCGGCCGCGGCGTCGTCCACGACATCGTCACCGAGCTCTGCTGGATCAAGGTCACTCCGGAAGGCCTGCTCCTCACCGAGATCACCGAAGGCGTCACGCCCGGCGAAGTGCAATCGCGGACAGAAGCAAAACTCATCATCGCGCCTCATCTCGGCACGCTGGCAACCGGGGACTGACACCTGAGACCATAGGGCATGCGCCAGACCTTTGCCTTCGGCCAGACCGGCCTCACCCTCGATCTGCCCGAGGACCGCAACTATCACCTGGTCGAGGGCCGCTCCGCCCGTCCTCTCGCCGACCCGGTCGCTGCGATCCATCACGCGCTCGAAAATCCCATCGCCGGACCTTCTCTCCGCGAGCTCGCCACGGGCAAGCACTCCGCTGCCATCAGCGTCTGCGACATCACCCGCCCGGCTCCCAACCGTCTCACGCTGCCGCCCATTCTCCAGCGCCTCCAGCAGGCCGGTATTCCCGCCGCGGACACTACCTTATGCATTGCCACTGGCCTTCACCGCGCCGCTACGCCCGAAGAGCTCGACGTCATCCTCGGACCGGAGATCGCATCCAGCTACCGCATCGTCAACCACGACGCACGCGACCTCGCGGCCCATCGCCATCTTGGGGAGACGCGCCGCGGCACCCCCATCTACATCGACGAGCAGTTCATGGCGGCCGACCTCCACATCACCCTTGGCTTCATCGAGCAGCACCTGATGCTGGGCTTCTCCGGCGGCCGTAAACTCATCGCCCCGGGGCTCGCAGGAGAGCCCACCATCAAGACCATTCACTCGCCCCGCTTCATGCGCGAGCCGCTCGCGACCGAAGGCTCCTACGACGAGAATCCGCTCCATGCCGAGCTCCTCGAGATCGCCTCCGTCGCGCGCCACGACTTTCTGCTGGACGTCACCCTTACCCAGTCGCGAGAGATCTCCGGCGTCTTTGCGGGCTCACCCGTCCCCGCACACGCCACGGGCGTCGACTTCCTCCGTCACACCTCGCTTGAGCCCGTTCCCTGCCTCGCCGATCTCGTCATCACCTCCGCCGCCGGCCACCCGCTCGACCTCACGCTCTACCAGACGATCAAGGGCATCACGGCCGCCGCGCATCTCGTCAAGCCTGGTGGCCGCATCCTTGTTCTTGGCGCGTGCACCGAGGGCGCAGGCTCGCCTGAGTTCGCGGCCAAGCTCCGCGCCTACACCTCGCACGAGAGCTTTCTCGCCGAGCTCGCCGACGCGCCCGTCGTCATTGATCAGTGGCAGCTCGAAAAGCTCGCGCTCACCGGCCTCGTGCACGAGCTCTTCCTCTACACTCCCGGTGTCTCCGCATCCGATCTCGGCGCGCTCGCTGCCCACAGCTACGCTAGCCCCGAGTCGGCGGTGCGGGCCGCGCTCGACGGCCTTCCCCCCGAAGCCCGCATCGCCCTCATCCCTGAAGGCCCCTACGTCTTCGCCCGGGTCACCGCATAGCCATACGCGCTACGATGAACTCGCCACATCTCTGGGAGATCCCGTGACTCGAGTCCTTGCTGCTGCCTTCGCCATCTCCACCACGCTCCTCAGCCCTGCTTTCGCGCAGATGCCGTCGCAGCCGCTGCTGGTCGACCTCGACCATCGCCAGGCGATCTCGCTGGACGGTGACTGGCACATCATCGCCGACCCTTACCGCGCCGGCATCTCCTCCTTCCACGGAGCGCCTGATCCGAACGGCTACTTCAAGGACCAGGTTTACTCCCCCGACTCCAACAAGCTCGTCGAGTACTCCTTCAGCAAAAGCCCCACCATCAAGGTGCCCGGCGACTGGAACACCCAGGCTGACTGGCTGCGTCTCTACGAGGGCGTCCTCTGGTACCAGCGGCACTTCGACTACACGCCGCAGCCGAATCACCGCGCCTTTCTCCACATCGGCGCTGCCAATTATCGCTCCACCGCCTGGGTGAACGGGAACCAGGTCTGCGAGCACGAGGGCGGCTTCACTCCTTTCGATTGTGAGATCACCTCCGTCGTCAAACCCGGGCAGAACGACGCCGTCATCCTGGTCGACAACACCCGCATCGCCGACGGCGTCCCTACCCTCAAGACGGACTGGTACAACTACGGCGGCCTCACCCGCGACGTCTCGGTCGTCACCACGCCCCAGAGCTTTATCGATGACTACGATCTCCACCTCGACCGCGCAAGCCGCTCGACCATCGAGGGCTATGTCCACGTCGAGGGCGCGAGCGGACCAACGCCCGTCACGGTCTCGATCCCCGAGCTCCACATCGATGCGCATGTCACCACGGGCGCCGACGGCCGCGCCGCCATCGCGCTCCCCGCGAAGAACCTCTCCCTCTGGGCGCCCGCAAATCCCAAGCTCTACAAAGTCACCCTGAAGGCTGGAGACGACACCCTCACCGACGACATCGGCTTCCGCACCATAGAAACCCGCGGCTCGGAGATCCTTCTGAATGGGGAGCCTATCTTCCTCCACGGCATCTGCATTCACGCCGAAGCTCCCATCCGTACCGGCCGCGCCTACTCGCAAAAAGATGTCGATACCCTGCTCGGCTGGGTCAAGGAGCTGGGCGGCAACTACGCTCGTCTCGCCCACTATCCCCATGACGAACGCATGACCCGCACCGCCGACAAGCTCGGCATCCTCATCTGGTCCGAGGTCCCCGTCTACTGGGCCGAGCACTTCGAAGACGAGGCTGTCTTCAACAAGTCCAAACAGCAGATCACCGAAGAGATCCGCCGCGACCACAACAAGGCCTCGGTCATCCTGTGGTCGATCGCGAACGAGACTCCATCGACCGAAGCCCGCACGGCGTTTCTCACCCGTTCCGCCGAGCTCGTTCACCAGCTCGACCCCACACGCCTCGTCACCGCCGCGCTTCTCGTCCACGGAGACCTCCGGACCAAGTACATCGACGACCCGCTCGGGAAGGCTCTGGACGTGATCGGTTTCAACGAGTACATCGGCTGGTACGAGGGCAAGCCGGAAGACGCCGACAACACCGTCTGGAAGGTCGCCTACGACAAGCCGCTGATCGTCTCAGAGTTCGGCGGCGACGCAAAGGCCGGCATGCATGGCCCCGAGACCCAGCGCTGGACCGAGGAGTTCCAGGCCAGCATCTACCGCCATCAGCTCGGCATGCTCAACAAGATCACCCAGCTCCGCGGCATGAGTCCATGGATCCTCATGGACTTCCGCTCGCCCGTCCGCCAGCTTCCCGGCATCCAGGACGGCTTCAATCGTAAAGGTCTGATCTCCGACCAGGGGCAAAAGAAGGAAGCGTTTTCCGTCCTTCAAAAAGCCTACAAGGAGAACAGCATCGGCAAACCGCAATGATCGGGAGCTCGTGATGCTCTGTCGCCTTGTCGCCCTGCGCGAGTCTAGCGAGCCGAGACCGCCAGCTCCTTGGTCGACAGATACCAGCTCTTCACCTCGAGTCCCGCTCCGCCGCCACTCGTACGCCGCGCCGCATCGGCCGTCGTCGCCGGAGCCGGCACCACCACCTGGTCTCCTGGCATCCAGTCCACTGGCGTGCTGACGCTGTTCGCATCGGCAGTCTGCAGCGCCTGGAACACGCGCAGGAGCTCGTCGACATTGCGCCCAAGCTGCTGCGGATAGTAGAGCAGTGCACGGATCAGACCTTTTGGATCGATCGCAAAGACGGCCCGCACCGTGGCCGTATCGCTCACGGCCTCGTGCACCAGCCCATACGCCTGCGATACCTTTTGATCCAGATCCGCGATCACCGGAAATCGGATGGGGATGCCACCCATCTGTTCGAGGTCCCGCACCCACGCGATGTGCGACGGCACCGAATCGATAGACACCCCGATCAGTTGCACATTGATGCGTTCGAACTGCGCATTCCGCTTCGCGAACTCGAGAAATTCGGTCGAGCATACCGGCGTGAAGTCGGAAGGATGCGAGAACAGCATCACCCACTTCCCCTGAGCCGTGTAGTCGCTCAGCCGAATCACGCCGTGGGTGCTCTTCGCCTCAAACTCCGGAGCCTGCTCCAGGATGCGTGGAATGCGCGTCTCGCTCATTGTTCTGACCTCACCTGATCAAATCTTTTGGAGCACCGGATGGGAGTTGAACCCATGAATACTGGTTTTGCAGACCAGCGCGTTAGCCACTTCGCCACCGGTGCTCTCGCCCCGCGAGGACCGCCGCGGGGAATCTGGTACTGAACCTGTTCCTTACTTAGGCTGCGCTGCCGTGCGGAGGTACGGCTTCACGGTTTTGTAACCAGGAAAGATCGTATCCGCCTCTTCGTTCGAGACTGCGCCCGTGATGATGATGTCATCGCCCTGCTTCCAGTTCGCCGGTGTCGCCACCTTGTGCTTCGAGGTCAGCTGCATCGAGTCCAGCACGCGGAGGATCTCGTCGAAGTTGCGGCCCGTCGTCATCGGATACGCCAGGTGCAGCTTGATGCGCTTGTCCGGTCCGACGATGAACACAGTCCGCACCGGCGCGTTGTTTGCCGGCGTACGACCCTCAGAGGTCTCACCGGCATCGGCCGGCAGCATGTCGTAGAGCTTCGCTATCTTCAGCTCCGGATCGCCGATCATCGGGTAGTTCACCTTTGCCCCGCCCACGTCCTCGATATCCTGCGTCCACTTTGAGTGGCTCGCTACCGGGTCCACGCTCAGTCCAATCACCTTTGCGCCTCGCTGCGCAAACTGCTGCTCCAGCCCTGCAACCGCGCCGAGCTCCGTCGTGCACACGGGTGTGAAGTCCTTGGGGTGCGAGAACAGCACCGCCCAGCCATCGCCAATCCATTCGTGAAAGTGAATCGTTCCCTGCGTCGTCTCAGCCGTAAAGTCCGGCGCGATATCGTTGATGCGGAGTGACATTGTCTTTACCTCTTTGCGAAACATCGTGTGCTGTCGAAAGCTCCTGCCCAGAAAACGAAAAACCCACCGTGCCAGCTGGCGGGTGGGTGTCTGAGGAGGCGCTTTTTCTGTTGCTACGTTCGCTCGCTCATCCACACACCCGCACAGGGCCACAGCAACAGCAGCGGCAGCAGGTGCAGGCGAAATGAGAAGAGTGCGCGTTCATCGCTAAACTGAACATATTCCCGGAGCCGGAACCATGTCAACTCAGCCCCACACCCGTCAGCTTCCTTACAGCATCGTTGATGTCTTCGCCGAGCAGCCCCTCGAGGGCAACGCGCTCGCCATCTTTACCGACGCCGCCGGCCTCACTAACGACGAGATGCAGCGCATAGCGCGCGAGACCAACCTTTCCGAGACCACGTTTATCCTCCCCCGCGCGCCCGAGATCGAGCAGAAGCAGGGCGTCCGTGTCAGGATCTTCACCACCGAGGAAGAGCTGCCCTTCGCCGGTCATCCCACGCTCGGCACCGCTGGCTGGATCCATGCGAATCACCCACATCTCGGCGGGCAGGAGACGATCCACCTCGACCTCCAGGCTGGCCGCATCCCCGTCACCTTCCGTGCCACGGAGCCTGAGACGCCCGGCCTTTTCGGCACCATGCGCCAGAACGACCCCACCTTCGGCGCCACGCACGATCCGGCTGCCGTCGCCGCAGCGCTCAACCTCCACATCGACGATCTCGATCTGTCTGCTCCCATCCAGACCGTCTCGACGGGCCTCCCCTTCTGCATCGTTCCGCTCCGATCGCTTGAGGTCGCCGGCCGCCTCCAGATCCCGCAGCACCTCGCGCGCCCCTGGCTGGCCCAGAGCGGCGCCAGCTTCTTCTTTTGCATCACCCGTGCCCTTCCGGGCTCCGCGGCCCACTGGCACGCGCGCATGCAGTTCTACAACGGGGAAGATCCCGCGACCGGATCTGCCTCCGGGTGCGCCATCTCCTGGCTCGTACGCCACGGACTCGTACGGAGCGGCGAAGAGATCGTCCTTGAGCAGGGAATCGAGATGCTGCGGCCCAGCCGCATCCACCTCCAAGCCAAGCTGGCCGGCGATGCCGTCACGGATGTGTTCGTCGGCGGACGCACAATTCCCGTTGCATCCGGGCACCTTTTCCTGCCGTAATACACGCGATATTCACAATCCTTTTCCCTCGCAACCTCAGCAAGGGTGCTCTTTTCGCGCAACGGTGAAAAACGCAAGCCTCAAACATGGGGCAGCTTCGCTGAACTTTCGCCGTTGCACACTCGGATGCCCCTCCGTACTCTGGGCGGGAGTTGCTGGAGCACTCGCGAGCGCAACGCCCGCGACCCTCCGGTAAACCCTTGCTTTCGCCTGATTTTCCTAAAACTTGAGTTGAGAGAGACCGCTCTGCTGCTCGCAGTCGGCTCAGCCCCTCAGCGTGCCGCGCCTTCCCGGACACGTCGCGACCCTCCTTTGTCACTGGAGCGTCCCCGTGCTCTCCGGCTGCTTCCGGCATCTCCGGGGTCGCCAGGCAACCTGCGCCTCGCGTTTGGGCTCTCTCGCACCCCATGCCCCGGCAGCGCTCGCCGGTGTCGCGTCACAGCCCCATGAGGCTGCAGGAGATCCTCGTCTTCCTGCACCTCCTCGCGGCTGCCCGCGGCCCCGTCTGCCATCGCCGCCGGCATGGGGTTCTACGGTCCCGCGTCCCCTCCGGACTTCCCGGCCAACCAGCCGGTGCCCGGAGCCGACCCATCCGCCATCGCACCGCCGCCAATGCGGTCCGTGGCAGAAGCGAGTACGACATTGCGCCCGAAGAAAACGATCCTTTGTGTGGACGACAACGAAACCGTCCTCTCCGTCCGAACCTTTCTCCTCGAGACCCGCGGCTACCGCGTCCTCTCCGCCAACAACCCGATGGACGCCCTTGAGATCCTCGAGCGCGCTCTCCCCGGCTCCATCGACCTCCTTCTCTGCGATCTCCTGATGCCCCAGATGGACGGCAACGAGCTCGTCCGCCGCGCCAAGCATCTCCACACCGGTCTCCCCGCGATGATCGTCTCCGGCACGGTAACCGCCTTCGACCGCGCGCTCTGCGCCGACGTCTTCCTGCCCAAGGGAGCCGCAACGCCCGCCGAGATGATCGAGCGCATCCGCGTCCTGGTCGCCCGCAAACGCGGCCCAAAGAAGTCCACCCCAGCGCAGCCCTCGGCGGCCCGCCACCTGGCCCCGGCGCACGCCTCCTGAGACACGTCACCCGCAGCACACTGACAATGCTCATCTCTGAACGCGGGATCCAGCCTCGTCAGCCGGATGGAGAGTCCTTCCTCTGAGCGGAGCAAAGCCTCCCAGGTCTAGCTCCCGTCACCCTGCTCCTGCGCCGTGCCCGCGACACTTCCGATTCGTCGCGCTCCTTCGGGTCAGCCGCGCTTCCGCGCTCTCTCAATAAGAGGTTTGGCCGGCGACTCAGGCCTCCACCAGCCCATACCGCCGCTGCCACTGCGCCTTTAGCCGTTCCCACACCGCCTCGCGCTCCGCCGCCGTCATCGCCGCATCCGGCCCTTCGGCAAACTTCGCGGCCTCCCGCTTCGCCAGCTCCAGCACCTCGCGATCGCGCAGCAGGCTCGCGACCCGCAGCTCCGGTGTGCCCGCCTGCCGCGTCCCAAAGAACTCCCCCGGCCCGCGTTGCTGGAGATCGATCTCGGCCAGCTCAAATCCGTCCTGCGTTCGCACCATCGCCCCGAGCCGCTCCTCCGCCGCCTCGCTCACTCGTCCCCGTGTCATCAGGATGCAGAAGCTCTTCGCCGCACCGCGCCCCACGCGCCCGCGCAGCTGATGCATCTGCGCCAGCCCAAAGCGCTCCGCGTGCTCGATCACCATCACCGTCGCGTTCGGCACATCGACGCCCACCTCGATCACGGTCGTCGCAATCAGCACATCGGTTTCGCCGCGCTGGAAGCGCCGCATCTCTACCTCCTTGTCCGCTGCGCTCAGCCGCCCATGCAGCAGCCCCAACCGCAAACCGCTCAACGCCCCTGTCCGCAGATCCTCAAACATCTCCGTCGCAGCTTTCAGCCTGGTCTTCGGAAACAGCCTCTCGCCCCGCACACCCACCCCGCTCTCACCGCGAACGCCTTTGCCCTTGCCTTTACTGTTGCCCGCCCCCCTCCTGTCACCTGCTTCTTTGTTGTCATCCTTCGCGAAGCGGAGGATCTGCTTTTCAGCCGTTGCGGCACTCCGAACTGCAGCCTCCTCCGCCTCTTCCTGGGCGAAGTCCAGCTCTGCCTGATCCTCTTTCGCTCCCTCGATCACCGGATACACCACGTACGCCTGCCGCCCACCCGCGACCTGCTTGCGCACAAACGCCCACACCTCGTTCGATTTCTCTTCTGTAACCCTTCGAGTCACAATCGGGGAGCGCCCCGGCGGCAGCTCGTCGATCACACTCGCGTCCATGTCCCCGTACAGCGTCATGGCCAGCGTTCGCGGAATCGGCGTGGCCGTCATCACCAGCACATCCGGCTCCTGCGTCTCGCCCGCCGCATCCGGCTTTCGCATCAATTTGAACCTCTGCTGCACCCCGAACCGATGCTGCTCATCCACGATCACCAGGCCCAGGTTTTCGAACTCCACCTTCTCCTCGATCAGCGCATGGGTCCCGATCGCCATCTGCGTCTCGCCCCGCATGATCCGCCCCTGCGCCTCGCGCTTGGTCCGCGTATCGAGCGACCCCGTCAGCAGCCCCACGCGGTACCCTCGCCCCGTGCGCGGCGACACCTTCTCCGCCAGCAGCTTGCGCGCAGATAGAAAGTGTTGCGTAGCCAGGATCTCCGTCGGCGCCATCATCGCCACCTGGTACCCGTTCTCGATCGCCACCAGCGCCGCCTGCATCGCCACAATCGTCTTGCCTGAACCCACATCGCCCTGCAGCAGCCGCCGCATCGGCTGCGTTCGCCGCATGTCCTCGGCGATCTCGCCCAGCACCCGCTTCTGTGCCGCTGTCGGCTTGAACGGCAGCACCTGCTTCAGCGCCTCGCGCACCTCCGCATTTGTAACGAACGCAGTGCCAATCCGATCCCGCATCCGCCGCCGCTTCAGCTCCAGCCCCAGCTCGAGGTAGAAGAGCTCCTCAAAGATCAGCCGTCGATGCCCCGGGGTCGCCGCTCCCATCAGCTCGGTCACGGAGGTCCCCGGCTCCGGAAAATGCACGGCCCGCAAGGCCGGAAGTCGCCCGGGCAGCGCTAGCCGTTCCAGCATCGCCCCGGGCAGCGTCTCGCCCTGCTCCGCGCCTGCACCCAGCTCTTCAAACAAGCCCCAGATCACCCGCCGCAGCCAACGCGATGTGAGCTTCGCGCCCCACGCCGTCGTGCCCCCCAGCGTCTCGTACACCGGCACAATGCGGCCTACCTCCAGCATCGCAAAGCCGTCGTCCTTATCGCCCGGCCCCGGGAGGATCTCGAACTGCGGCTGAATCATCTTCAGCCGCGCGCCCGTCCCCGAAGCCACGCCCGATCGCGATGCCTCGAGCGGCCCGTACAGCGCCACCATCTGCCCCAACTTGAATCGATCACGTAAATACGTCCCGTTGAACCAGATGCACTTTACCGAGCTCGTCCCCTGCCCCACGGTCATCTCAAAGATCGGCCGCGCCCGCGTGCGCAGCAGCACCGACCCGCGCACCTCGCCGATCACGCTCGCCATCCCACCCGGTGTCAGTTCCGCAATCGGCCGCGGATCAAGCCTGTCCTCATACCGAAACGGCAGATGGTAGAGGAGGTCCTCGACCGTCTCCACACCGCGCCGCCCGAGCTCCTCCGCGACACGCTCCCCCACCCGCTTCACATACTTCACCGGCGTCGACAGCTCAAGCACATCCCGATCCTAGCAAGCTCGGCCGGTCGCCTACTTCGCCACATCACCGTCAGCCGAGAGCAGCCGCGGGATGTAGAACCGGAAGAACTGCTCCGGATCCGACCGCAGGCACACCTGCGCGTTCGCCGGCCCGTCCTCCTTCCGCGTGAACCCCTTCGCATCCACCCGCAACCGAACTGGCGTCATCGGGCAGAGCGAGGGCTTCAGCACCCAGGCCACCGTCATCGGGTCAAACAGCGTCGGCGTCGGCTGCCCCCACTCGAAGTAGAGGAGGGCCAGCGCATCCGTATAGGCGTTCCCCTGCTTGAAGAGCAGCGCCCGCTTCACCTCATCCAGCTTCAGCTGCGTCGAATCGAGCGGCAGAAAGAAGACCGGCACCCCCACCTCCAGCAGCTTCTGCGCGGACCGCGGATCGTTCACGATGTTCCACTCCGCATCGGGTCCATGGACCGGCCCATAGTCCAGATCGCCGTACCCGCGATTGACCGACCCGCCCATCACCACCACCCTCTTAAGCTTCCGAAACGTCGCCGGGTCCTTGTCGATCATCGCCCCCACGTTCACCAGCGGCCCGATCGCCACCAGCGTGATCTCCCCTGGATATCGGCGTGCCTGCCCCAGGACAAAGTCCACCGCCCCCTCGTGCGTCTTCGCATCCGGCCGTGCCCGCGCATAGCGCGCCTGCGTAAAGTCCGTCTTTCCCTCGGTCGCAATCCCCACAGCGACCGGCACCTCCGCGTGCCCCGTGTCCGCCAGCAGCCGATCCGCCATCCGCGCCCGCAGCGCCGTATCGCCAAATGCGGTCGTCACCCCGAGGACTTCCAGCTCCGGACTCCGCAGCGCCAGCACCAGCGCAAACGCGTCGTCGATATCGTCGCCCAGGTCCGTATCGATAATCACCTTCTCTCGCGCCCCCGCGGCCGGTCCCTGCGCCCGTCCACTCGCCCCCGCCAACATCCCGCACACCGCAAGCACCACCGCCCACACACCAGAACGCATCCGCATCCCTCCGCAGTCGATCCATAATCGCACCTCCCCACCGCTCAACCGCATCACTCCCACCGTCCCCAGAAAGTGGCATGGCCGCTGGTTAACCCACTTGTTAACCTCATCCCGCCATGAAAACTCGCCTCCTCCTCCCCATCCTCTTAACCCTCGCCTCCACGGCGGCCCTCGCCCAAACCCCGCTACGCTACATCGACGGTATCGACCCCGCCTCCGGCACCAAGTACACGCGCATCCTTCTCACCGGTCAGCTCATCTCCGAGACCGCCTCCGCTACACCCATCGACTTCAGCGATCCCGCGCCCACCCCAACCCTTATCGCCCAGTGCACCCGGCAGGCTTCCGGCAAGCAGACCTTTGACCTCTTCCTCAGCTTTGGCGACGCGACCGACCTCAGCTTCCACCAGCCCGCCGAGCCCTCCGCCACCCACCCCCGTCCGCAGCGCGTCAACCTGACCCTGGACTTCTCCGGCTACACCCACATCCCCCTCAAGCGCCAGTGGGAAGACCTCCGCGAGCCCTCCGGCCTGCTCCGCTACGCCACCCCCGGCTTCCACTCCGCCAACATGGAAGACGCCTCCGTCCTCCTCCGTTACCTCGTCGCCCTCCCCACGCTCCGCGCCACCGAGGCCGACCGCACCGCCGTCTTCGAGACCAGCCCGCTGCTTACCGACATCCGCTCCGAACCGCTCTGCAAGGCCGCCCTGCTCTAAACGTACGATCGATTGGCCCCACCCCTCGCCAGACGGAAGGCCAAACGACCCCTGATAAACTTGCCTCCACGCCGGCTTTCTCCACCAAAGCCCGCATCGGAGCCCCACCAGAATGCCCGTCGTCCAGCTTGAAAACGTCCGCAAGGTCTACGACACCAAGGTCGCCGTCAACAGCATGAGCTTCACCATCGAGGCCGGCACCATGTTCGGTCTCCTTGGTCCGAACGGCTCCGGAAAGACCAGCTCCATCCGCATGATGATCGGCATCACGGTCCCCGACTCGGGCACCGTCCGCCTCTTTGACCAGCCGTTCACCCGCGACAACCTCAAGCGCGTCGGCTACCTCCCTGAAGAGCGCGGCCTCTACAAGAAGATGAAGGTGATCGACCAGCTCATCTTCCTCGGCCAGCTCCACGGCCTCGACGCCACGACTGCCTCCCGCCGCGCGCACGCCTGGTGCGAGCGCCTCGAGATCACCGAGGCCATCCCCAAAAAGACCGAAGAGCTCTCCAAGGGCATGCAGCAGAAGATCCAGTTCATCGCCACCCTGCTCCACGAGCCCGACCTCATCATCATGGATGAGCCCTTCTCCGGCCTCGATCCCGTCAACGGCAAGCTCCTCCAGGACACCCTTCTCGACCTCCGCAATCAGGGCAAGGCCGTCCTCTTCTCCACCCACCGCATGGACCAGGCGGAGAAGATGTGCGACTCCATCGCCCTGATCGCCCGCGGCGACCTCGTCCTCTCCGGCAGCATGCGCGAGGTCAAATCCCGCTACCCGCGTAACCGCGTCCAGATGGTCTTTGAGGGCCCGGACAGTTTTCTCCGCCACCCTTCCGTCGAGTCCTTCGACAACTACAACGGTCACGCCGAGATCAAGCTCCACTCGCCCGGCAACACCACCCCCGATGCCCAGCCGCTGCTGGTCGATGCCATCCAGGCCGGCGCCCGGATCTCCCGCTTCGAGGTCATGGAGCCTACCCTCGAGGAGATCTTCATCGAAAAGGTCGGTCGCGAAGGCATGGAGACACTGGATCGTCGCCCCCCCGTCAACCTCGAACCCGCCATCGCCGGAGCAAACCATGCATAACGTCTGGCTCATCGCCAAGCGCGAATACCTCGAGCGCATCCGCACCAAGGCCTTTCTCCTCACGACTATCCTTATCCCCCTGCTCATGGGCGGAGGCATCGTCGGCAGCATCTTCGCCAGCGCCAAGTCCAAGTCCACCTCGCACATCGCGGTCGTCTCGACCGACCAGCAGCTCGCCCTTGACCTCCAGCGCGAGCTCACCAACGGCAAAGACTCCAAGATGACGGTCGATCTCATCTCGCCGCCCGGCCCCAACACCCGCGCCACGCTCGACAACGAGCTCGCCGACAAGGGTCTTGACGGATATCTCTGGATCACGCCCGGCAAGACCTCCAACGACCGCCCCCAGTTCGCCTACACGCCGCGCTCCACCGGCGACATCGCCACCAAGGGCAACATCACCGCCGCCCTCCGCTCCGTGCTTATGCGCGAGCGCCTCGCCCACAACGGCATGGTCGCCACCGATGTCGACGCCCTCATGCAGCCCGTGCAGGTCGACACCACCCAGGCCGGCAAAAACGCCGATACCACCTCCGCCTTTGTGGGCGCCTACGTCCTCTTCTTCCTCATGTACTTCGTGATCATGCTCTACGGCATGAACGTCGCTCGCTCCATCATCGAAGAAAAGACCTCCCGCGTCTTTGAGGTCCTCCTCGCCACGATCCGCCCGGAAGAGATGATGGCCGGCAAGGTCATCGGCGTCGGCTCCGTCGGCCTCACGCAAGTCGGCCTGTGGCTGCTTACCGCCGTCCTGCTCACCAGCACCTCGCTGGTAAGCTCCTTTGCCGGCGGCTCCGCGCACATCACCCTCTCCGCCGCGCAGATTGGCTTCTTCGTCCTCTACTTCCTCCTCGGCTTTCTCCTCTACTCCTCGATCGCCGCCGCCCTCGGCGCCATGACCAACTCCGAGCAGGAGCTCCAGCAGCTGAACATGTTTCTCGTCATGCCGCTCGCCGCCTGCATGTTCGCCCTCGGCGTCGTCATCAACAACCCCTCCGGAACCACCGCCACCGTCCTCTCGCTGATTCCGTTTTGCACCCCGCTCATCATGTATCTGCGCATCTCGATGGCGATGCCGCCCGCCTGGCAGATCCTCCTTTCGATCGCCATCATGGCCGTCACCATCTACGCCATCCTCTGGGTCGCCTCCCGGATCTACCGCGTCGGCATCCTGATGTACGGCAAAAAGCCCAACCTCCCCGAGATCGTCCGCTGGCTCAAGTACAGCTAGTCCTCGGCAGCCTTCAGAAGGTAGCGCTCCGGAATCTTCTGGCCGAAGCGCCACAGGTCCCCAAGCACCCGGTTGAACTCCGCCGGTTGATGGCGTGAGGCTCCACCCCCGGGCGTGTGCGTCGCCTCTCCGAAGAGCACCCGTCCCCGGTACACGTACAGGTCCATACGGACAAACTCAAACGGAGCTGCCAGCTTCTTCGCCACCGCCAACATCTCCTCGAGCAAGGCGGGTCGAGGGGCGGGCACCGGGCTTCGCGGACGCGCGATGGTCACGGCCAGCTCCTCCCACTGCGGCGTGAAAAAGGTCCTCGTATGCTCGGCGTAGCGGGCTGTGTCTACCTGGATCATCCCAACCTCGCCGTGAAACATGTGAAGCTTGTAGTCCGTGGGCGGCTGCCCGTCTTCCAGCAGCAACTCCTCAATCGCCACCCTTCGCGGAATCAGACCGTAGTGCCACTCCAGCATCTCTCGCGAAAAGTCTCGCGCCTGCCATGCCCGCACAAGCTCCCGCAGCTCCGGCTCGCTCACCTCCGACTTATCCCGGACCACGAAGTTCATGCCGCTTCCATGGGCCGCCTTCAGGATGAAAGCGTCTGGCAGCTTTGCCAGGTCGAGGTCCTCCGGACCCTCCAGCACCGTGATCAGAGGTATCAGGTACTCGGCGCCAATCGTCTCCCGGACATAGTCCCGCACGGCAACCTTGTCCGCCGTCTGCGCCCGCAGCGGATCCTTCCACGCCAGCTTGCTTCGCTGCAACAACTCAGTAAACGTCGTCGGGAAATAGAAGAACCGTACCTTGCCGGAGTACCACCGATACCTCCGTGCCAGCGCCAGCCGGTCCGGCAGGTAAGCCTCAATCCGATCGAGCATCGTCCCGTCCTCTTGCATCGTGCCGCCAGTCAGCGGCACTAAAACGAGAGCACATGAACAGCCGAACCCTCAGTTACAGAGAAAATTTACACGCTGGCCAAATCACTTCCAATCCTTACCGATCGTGGGGCAGGGTCGCAGCCTCTACACCCGGACAAAGATCCGACGTCGGTAGAGCGGAACGAGCAGCAGGCAATCGAACGCCACGATCATCACCGCGTACGCAAGCGATCCATGCACCGGCTGGAGCCACGTCCCGAACCAGTACCGGTTCAGCCATGCATGGAGGTTCATCCGCTCGCCCCCAACCGTCACGTGGAGGAGATCCAGCACCGCCGTCACCACCTGCGACAGCGCAAACGCCAGGATCGCATTTGTCCCAAACACCAGCGCCGGCGCCGTCCATCGCCCGCGGATCATCCGCACATCCAGCACCCAGTAGAAGACCGCAAAGCACAGGAGCGCGACGCCCCCGCTAAACATCGCAAACGTCGGCGTCCGCAGGCTCTTGTTCAGCGGAAGGGACGCGCTCAGCCCATACCCCACCGCGACCAGGCACGCCCCGCCTCACCGCCAGCCCCAGGCACTTGCTCGCGCGCGTCCGCTCCGTCCCGAGCCACTCGCCCGCCAGCACCCCTAGCAGCATCGTGGCCAGCGCCGTGGTCGTCGACAGCACGCCCTCCGGGTCAAACGTGATTCCAACTCCAGGCGTCTTCACGCCCCACTGAAACATGTGGGGCACCCCAAAGATCGCGCGGTCGTAGTACGCCGCCACATTGCCCAGCGGATCGATTCGCCCGGCCCCAAACCCCGGCACGGGATACCACCTCAGCAGCGCCCAGTACCCAAGCAACAGCATGGCCGTCACCCCTGCCAGCACCGCACTCCGTCGCCCTCGCCGCTCCCGCCCCACCCCTACCTCGCTTGCGCCGAGGTACACACACGACGCGAGCGCATAACAGATCCCGATCCTCTGCAGGATCCCCGGAATCCGCAGCGTGTGGAGGTCATAGAACGGAAACCCGTTCACCACCAGCCCCAGCGCCACCATCACCGCACCCCGGCGTAACGCATGGACGAGCAGCCGCCCGCGATCAGCCCCCCGCAGGAGCCGCGAACGGAACGAGAGCGTCATCGCCACCCCCACCATCACCAGAAAGGACGGAAAGATCATGTCCGTCGCCGTCGCACCCTCCCACAGAGCGTGCCGCAGCTGCGGATACACCGCCGCATACGTCCCCGGGTCGGTCACCAGGATCATCGCGGCCACGACGACTCCGCGGAACACATCGAGCGAGAGCAGCCTCGACGACGCCTGCACGCTTGCACCCGACTCGTCCTTCTCCACCGTCAGCGACGCCGCCACTGTCATACTGCCTCCAGAATCCTCGCCTATCCAGATAAACGGTTTTACTAGGTCCCATCCATCTCTGGGAAGAAATTACTTTCCCGCTCCGCCCGGCAACCCAACGCCACCTCCAGCCCTGACGGAGAGCAAAGCTCCTTGCTAAACTTCCGCCGTGCAGAGATCCCTCGGCCTTATCGGCCTCCTCCTCGTCCTCGCCCTCTTCGCCCCTCTCCTCCCGGCCCAAACTCAGTCTCAGCCCACGGCCCAGACCCAGAAGCCCACCCCCGTCGCCCCGCCGGAGGGCTTTACCGATAGCCGCGGCTACGCCATCCCCGGCACCGAGTGGGCCCACGCCACGCCCGAGTCCGAACACTTCTCCGCCGCCCGCCTCGAAGCCCTCCGCGCGTTTCTCCAAACCCACCAGACCGCCGCCATGATGGTCGTCTCCCGCGGCCACGTCATCTTCAGCTACGGCGACACCGCCCTCGTCAGCAAGGTCGCCTCCGTCCGCAAAAGCATCCTCAGCCTCCTCGTCGCCACGGAGATGCAGAAGGGCACAAAATTCGATCTCGATCAGACCGTCGTCCAGGCCGGCCTCGAAGACAAGACCCCGTTTATCGAGCCCGAGATGCACGCCACCGTCGAGCAGGTCTTCGCCTCCCGCTCCGGAATCTACATCCCCAACGGCAACTCCGAGCAGGACAACCTCACGCCTCGCCGCGGCACCAAGTACCCCGGGACAAACTTCTTCTACAACAACTGGGACTTCGACGCTGCCGGAATCTTCTTCGAGAAGACCACGCACAAGGACATCTTCGACGCGCTCCGCGATGATCTCGCCATCCCGCTCCGCATGCAGGACTTCGACAGGGGCCGCCAGAAGAAGAACTTCATCCCCAACTCCACCCACTTCGAGTACGCCACCTATCTCTCCACCCGCGACCTCGCCCGCCTCGGCCTGCTCGCGCTTACCAAGGGCAACTGGGTCCGCACGCAGGTCGCCGACCCCGGCTTCATCGACTGGAGCACCTACCCCACCACCCACGTCGACGAGATGCACGACGGCTTACGCACATTCGGCTGGACCGGCCGCTGGGGATACGGCATGCTCTGGTGGGCCTGGGAGGTCCCACCCTACCCAGGCCACGTCTTTACCGGTCCCTACCAGGGAGCCTTTTCCGCCATGGGCTCCGGCGGACAGTTCGTCACCGTCTTTCCCCTCTACGACCTCGTCGTCGTTCACAAGGTCGACATCGACAAGAACGATCAGAACGACGTCTCCCTCCCCACCTACATGACCATCCTCGACCTTGTCCTCGACGCCAAGTGCCCCGCCACCGGCTGCAAGTAGCACACCACCCGCTACACTCAAACGCGTGCCGCTCTACACCCGCCAGCAGCGCATTGCGCTCGCCATCGTCCCTCCACTCGCGGCCATCCTCATCCGTCTCCTGGGCTCCACCCTCCGCTACGAGGATGTAACCGAACCGGGCACAACTCCTGGCGACCAGATCCCCGGACCTTCCATCTTCGTCTTCTGGCATCGCTCGCTGCTCGCCTGCGCCCACCGCTTTCGCAACCAGGGCATCGCCATCCTCATCAGCCAGTCCTTTGACGGCGAGCTCATCGCCCGCACCGTCGAGCGGCTCGGCTTCCTCGCCGTCCGCGGCTCCTCCTCACGCGCCGGAGCCTCGGGCCTCCGATCACTCGAGCGCGCCTTCCGCTCCGGACGCATCTGCGCCATCACTGCCGACGGCCCCCGCGGCCCCGCCTTCGTCGCCAAGGCCGGAGCGGCCCAGCTCGCCGCCCTCGTCGACGCCCGCGAGATTGGCGCCTTCTACGCTCTCCCCCTTCGCGCCTGGACCCTGCGTTCCTGGGATCGCTTTCTCGTCCCCAAGCCCTTCTCCCGCGTCCTCGTCACATGGCCCGCCCACGCCACCGCAGCGGGGCAGGGAGGCCCTGACACCGCCGCTGTCCAGCAGATCCTTGACCGCTCCGTCGCCCTGGCCGCCGAGGTCGCCGGAACGCGCGATCCCGCCAGGGAAAGTCCCGCGCCCGAAGAAAACTAAACTCAAGCCCCGTGGCGCAGTTCCACACATCCCTGATCACACCGCCCAGAGACCAGCGAAACACCACGCGCTCTCCACACTTTCACCACAAAAGCACCACACGAAACACTCGTAAACTGGCATGCGTGCGCGTCAGCGACTTTCACTTCGACCTCCCCGAAGACCTCATCGCGCAGTCCCCACCCGCCATCCGCGGCGACAGCCGCATGCTCCGCCTGGACCGCCAGACCGGCGAGCTATCACGGACGACCATTTCCGCAGCCTGCCCGATCTCCTCCGCCCCGGCGACCTCCTTATCCTCAACAACTCGCGCGTCTTACCTGCCCGGCTCTACGCCACCCGGGCCGGCCTGCACACCCAGCAAAACTCGCCCGATCCCACCGGCCGTATCGAGGTCCTGCTTACGGAAGACCTCAGCCCGCAGCACCCCGGCGAGACGGTCTGGCGAGCACTCGTCCGCCCGGGCCGCAAGGTCCAGCCCGGCGAACGCCTCCTCTTCCACGCCCCTTCTTCCCCAGCCCCGATCCTCGTAGCTAACGTGCTCCATTCAGGGCACTTCGGCGAGCGTACCCTGAGCTTCGAGCCCACCCCGAACTTCCTCGGAACGGTGGAGCAGATCGGCCACATGCCCCTCCCGCCGTACATCCACCGGAACAAGGCCGAGCCCGACACCCCCGCCGACCGCGATCGCTACCAGACCGTCTACGCCCAGCAGCCCACCTCGCCGGAACACCGCTCCGCCGCCGCCCCCACGGCGGGCCTGCACTTCACCCCCGAGATCCTCAACGCACTCAACACAAACGAGATAGAAGTCGAGTACATCACCCTCCACGTCGGCCTCGGCACCTTCCAGCCCGTTCGCGTCGACCGCCTCGAAGAGATCCGGCTCCACGCCGAGCTCTACACCGTTCCTGCCCAGACCGCCGAAGCTATCAACCGGGCTCGCACGGAGCGCCGCCGCATTATCGCCGTAGGCACCACGACCACCCGCACACTCGAACACTGTGCCGAGGCCGCTGAGAGAGAAGGGCACACCCACCTCGAGCCACACTCCGGCTCAACAGATATATTTCTCGCCCCTGGCCACAAGTTCCGCCTCGTCGACGGCCTCCTCACCAACTTCCACCTGCCGGAGTCCACCCTGCTCATGCTCGTCAGCGCCTTCGCCGGAAGGGAAGCGGTCCTCCACGCCTACGCCCACGCCGTCGAAAACCGCTATCGCTTCTTCTCCTACGGCGACTGCATGCTGATCCTCTAGCGCGGCGCGTACCATCAAAGGACCCATGGCTCCGAAGAACGCCTCCGCCCCCAAACACACGCCCTCGGCGCAGCCATCCAGCGACGCCAAGCCACCGATCTATCTCCTTGACTCCATGGCGTTTATCTTCCGTGCCTACCACGCCATGCAGCGCCAGCGGCCCATGTCCACGCGCACCGGCATCCCCACTGCTGCGACCTATGTCTTCGTCAACATGATCAACAAGCTCCGCAAGGACTTCAGCCCCGAGTACCTTGCCGCGGTCTACGACGTCGGAGCTCCCGTCCATCGCAACGCCCAGGCCAGCCAGCTCAAAGACGTCCAGAAGTTCAACATCAAGACTCAGCAGTTCGAGACCGTCGAGTACGGCGGCTACAAGGCCAACCGCACCGAAACCCCGCCCGACCTCATCCAGCAGCAGCCCTATATCCGCCGCGCCCTCGAGGCCTTCCGTATCCCCATTCTTTTTTATGAGGGGTTTGAGGCCGACGACGTCATCGGCACCCTCTCCTGCCAGCTCTCCGCCCTCGGTCACAAGGTCTTCGTCGTCTCCTCCGACAAGGACATGATGCAGCTCGTCAACGACTCGGTCTCCATCCTCAACCCCACCAAGGACAATCTCATCCTCGACCCCGCCGGGGTCGAAGCTGCCCTCGGAGTTCCGCCCGAACGCGTCATCGACGTCATGGCCCTGCGCGGCGACGCCATCGACAACATTCCCGGAGCCCCCGGCATCGGCGACAAGGGTTCAGTCGAGCTCATCCAGCAGTTCGGCACCGTTGAAGCCGCCCTCGACCGCGCCGCGGAGGTCAAAAAGAAGACCTACCGCGAGTCCCTCCAGAACAACCGGGACAACATCCTTCTTTCCAAAGACCTGGTCACGATCCACACCTCCGTCCCCATCGAGTTCTCGCTCGATGACATGCGCACGCAGCCCGTGGACAACGCCGCCTGCCGCGCCCTCTTCTCCGAGCTTGAGTTCACCACGCTGCTCAAAGAGCTCGCCCCCGCCACCGACAACCTCGTCATCACGTTCAACTCCAAGCCCACTGCAGCCGAGGTCGAAGCGCTGTTGGGTGACGCTCGCAAGCTCGACATCGGAGAATGGCCAGCCGTCAACCTCCGCAGGGCCTCGCCCTCGCCATCACCGAGACCGCCCAGGCCATCTCCGAAGAGGTCGCGACCGAGCGCCCTGACGACCCCGACGCAGCAGAAGAGCCCGAGCCAGCCTCCCCGCAGCCCGAGACCATGAGCCTGTTCGGCACCCCGGCCCCGGCGCCCACCGCCGCCGAAGCCGCAAAGGAGCTCGCCTCCGCCGCCTGCAAGCTCGGCCTCTCCGCCTCGCCCTCGCTCGCCATAGAGGCGAGCCTCGAGGACCCCACCTACGGCCCCGCCCTGCGCTCCGCCCTCGAAGATCCCACGCTCCCCAAGCACGTTCACGACCTCAAGGCCGTGACCCGCGCCCTTGCCCCGCACGGCATCACCCTCGCCGGACCGGTTGTCGACGTCATGCTGCTCAGCTATCTCACCAACCCCACGCACGGCTCGCATACCCTCGCCGACGTCTCCGCCCGTTCCTCCTCGCGCGCCCTCACGCACGCGCCCGAGACTCTTCTTCCCGAAGCCGCCTCGGCCATCAGCCGCCTCGTCCCCATCCTTCTCCAGCAGATCGCCGAGTCCGCCCCCACCGCGCACAATATTCCCAAAGACGAGCCCACCCTCGGCGGGGCCGTCACCCGCGAGATGCTCTTCGCCACACCCGAAGCCCGCACCGCCGACTTCTCCGACACCAACCCGCTCCTCCACGTCTACGCAACCATCGACCTCCCCCTCGTCCCCGTCCTCCTTCGCATGGAGCAGGCCGGCGTTCGCGTCGACCCTGCCATCCTCCGGGAGATGTCCTCCCGCCTCACCGTCGACATGGACACTCTCGCCGAGAAGATCTACGAGGGCTCCGGACACCGCTTCAATATCAACTCCCCCAAGCAGCTCGGCGACGTCCTCTTCAACAAGATGAACCTCGCCAAACCGATGAAGTACGGCAAGGGGCGCGTCATCTCCACCGCGCAGGACGTTCTCGAAGACCTCGCGCAGCTCCACCCTGTCCCCGCGCAGGTGCTCGAGTACCGCCAGCTCGCCAAGCTCAAGTCCAACTACCTCGACCAGCTCCCGCAGCTCACCGACCGCGAAGGCCGCGTGCACACGACGTTCAACCAGGTCGGCACCGCCACCGGCCGCCTCTCCTCCACCAACCCCAACCTCCAGAACATCCCCACCCGCACCGCCCTCGGCCGCGAGATCCGCGCCGCCTTTATCGCCGCCCCCGGCAACGTCCTTATGTCGGCCGACTACTCGCAGATCGAGCTCCGCCTGATGGCGCACTTCTCACAGGACCCGCTTCTTCTGGACGCCTACCGCACCGGCAAAGACATCCACACCCTCACCGCCGCGGAGGTCTTCGAAGTCGACCCCGCCACCATGGACAAGGAGACGCGCGCCCGCGCCAAGGCGGTCAACTTCGGCATCGTCTACGGCATCAGCCCCTTCGGCCTCGCCGCCCAGCTCAACATCGACCAGAAGACCGCCCGGGAATACATCGACCGCTACTACCAGCGCTACGCCGGAATCCGGCGCTTCATCGAAGAGACCCTCGAAACCGTTCGCCGCGAGCAGGCCGTCCAGACCCACTTCGGCCGCATCCGCCCCATTCCTGACATCCAGTCGCGCAACCCCAACATGCGCGGCTTCGCCGAGCGCACCGCCGTCAACACACCGCTCCAGGGCACTGCCGCCGATCTGATCAAACTTGCAATGATCCGGCTCGACACCGCCATCCGCGACCGAAAACTCCGCTCACAGATGACCCTCCAGGTGCACGACGAACTCCTCTTCGACGTCGTCCCCGAAGAGGCCGAGGAGATGCAGCAGCTCGTCAAGCACGAGATGGAACACGTCGCCGAGTTCTCTATCCCCATCGTCGCGGACGTCGGTATCGGCCAAAACTGGCGTGACATCAAGTAGCCCGCGCCCTTGCCGCAGCGAATACCTCGTCTCGCTCATATAACGCCGTATGGGCGCCACCGCATCATATGGGGGAGTCTCGGGTTCCTCTCTCGGGAGAGTCTCTCTGCGATCCGTCGTCACGGACGTGTGGCTCTGCCAAAACTGAAAAGGAAAAGATAAGCCATGAAACGTATTCTTGCCTCCGCTCTCCTCGCCGCCACGCTCAGCGCTCCCGCTTTCGCCGAAGACGCAAAGCTGGCCAGCCGCATCGAATCCGCGCACGCCGTCCTCCACGAACTGATGGCCACTCCCGACAAGGGCATCCCCCTCGACATCGCCGCCAAGGCTGAATGCGTCGCCGTCGTTCCCGGCTTCAAGAAGGGTGCGTTCATCGTCGGCGGTCAGTACGGCCAGGGCGTCGCCACCTGCCGCACCGGCTCCGGTTGGAGCGCTCCCGTCTTTATCCAGCTCACCGGTGCCAGCTTCGGTTTTCAGGCCGGAGGGCAGTCGACCGATCTCGTCCTGGTCGGCGTCAACAGGCGCAGCCTCGATGACCTGCTGAAGGACAAGGTCAAGCTCGGCGGAGATATCGGCGTCGCCGCCGGTCCCGTCGGCCGTGACTCCCAGGCCGCCACCACGGAGCTCGCCAACGCCACCTTCCTCACCTACTCCCGCAGCAAGGGCCTCTTCGCCGGCATCGACCTCACCGGTGATGAAGTCCACCAGAACGCCAAGGACACCAAGGAGTACTACGGCGCCGACACGCCCTACCAGCAGATCCTGAGCGGCAGCGTCCCGACGCCCGCCTCCTCCGAACACTTCGTCCACACGGTGAACGAGATGTTCAAGCGCGGACAGGCACGCTAAGCGGTCGATTCACCGGCACAGCACGACAGGGTCAGCGAATCACATGGCCCTGTCGTCGCTGAGCAAATCCAGCACTAAGGCCGAACAGACTTCTTTTCACCGCCGCACACTCTCACCCAGCTCCCTGCGCAGCAGTGGCGCCGGATAGCGTGATCCCGTTGACATCAACGCTTCGATTCGCGCCACCGGTTCGATCGCTCCTCTCGCTCCCGCGGCCGTGCAGTTCAGCGCCGCCGCAGCGCAGGCGAAATCCAGCTGCCGCCGCAGCGGCCAGCCCTGCAGCAGACCGTAGATAAACCCCGCGTGGAAGATGTCGCCCGCGCCTGTTGTGTCCGCCACCGGGACCTCGTACGCGCTCGCCTGGATCATCTCCTGCCCATCCCATGCCACCACACCCTCGTGTCCCAGGGTCGCCGCGGCAAGCCGGCAGCCGTAACGCCTCGACATCCCCCGCAACGCATCCTCGAGATCCATGCCGCCCATCAACTTCGACGGGAAGTCCCGGCTCACGATCAGGTAGTCCACGTTGCGCAGCAGGTCTTCGAGCCCGGGGTAAAGCTCGTCCAGGTCCGCGACCACCTGAACGCCCGCTTCCCGCGCCCAGCAGGCTGCCTTGGTTGCTGCGGCCGTGTCATGCCCGTCCACATGGAGCACGCGCGCTCCCACCACCCACTCCCGCTCGAGCTCCTCGGGGCGCAGAATCATCTGCTCATCTTTGCGGCAAAGAACAGTGCGCTCACCCTCGCCGTCCACCAGGATCAGCGACTGCGCGCTTGTCGCCTGCGGCACCGTGATCAGCCGCATCTCCACACCGGCACGCTGAAACGCCTCGCGGTGCAGGATGCTGGCCGCGTCGTCGCCCAGCTTTCCCACGTACCGCGTCCGCAGGCCCCACCGCTGGCACGCAACCACGGTGGTCGCCACCTGGCCTCCAGGCAGAATGCTCCCGCCCCCATACTCAACCTTGGACCCCGGCGCCGGAAACGTGGTCACGGGGATCACCGTGTCCATCGCATTCAGGCCTACGCCGACAAGATCGACCTCCGGTACATCACGCATACAGTTCACTCTAGCTGACAGAGCCCCTCGGTGCAGGAGCCGCCGCCACTGCATGCTATAGTTCTTCGCGTGCCCCGGGCCCATTCTCCTCGAGAAAGGAAGTGAGCCCCGTGCGGAACTCCTCCCCGACAGCTCTTAAGACCCTCACCGCGGTCGGCTCCGTCGCCGCCGCAGGCTACGCCGCATACAAGGTCCTCTCCACCCCGTCCGTCAAAGGCAAGCTCGCCTCGGCGTTCAACGACCTGTGCACCGGGATCGACCAGAAGCACGGCTGGAGCACCCTGCCCACGCCCATCGGGCTTGTCGTCCTCATCGGCGTTCGCAACAGGCTCCGCGCCGCCAACCTCTTCGACACCGAGTCCCCCGCGCCGAGAACTCCCCCCACCCCGCCCCAGTCCAATGTTGAAACCTACCGGACCGCCGACGGCACCTTCAACGATCTCAAGTGCCCGTTTATGGGCTCAGCCGGCGCACGCTTCGGACGCAACGTGCCCATCGCCGACACCCGCCAGGAGCCCGCCTCCACCATCATGACGCCCAGCCCGCGCGTCGTTTCGACCGAGCTCCTCACCCGCAAAACCTTCACCCCCGCCACCACCCTCAACCTCCTCGCCGCCGCCTGGCTCCAGTTCCAGATCCGGGACTGGTTCTCCCACGGCAAGAGCTCCAAGGACAATCCCTGGCAGCTCCCCCTCGGTCCCAACGATCCCTGGCCCGAGAACCCCATGACCGTCCTCCGCACCATGCCCGACCCCACCCGCACCCCCGCAGACGACGGCACGCCCGACACCCACATCAACACCGAAACCCACTGGTGGGACGCCTCGCAGCTCTACGGCAGCACCCCCGAGTACCGCGACAAAGCCCGCACCCACATCGACGGCAAGATCAATCTCGGCAAGGACCACCTCGTCCACCCCGACCCCGACGCCCTCGTCCAGCTTCAGTCCGCCTCGCTCGCCGGATGGTGGCTCGGCCTCGAGCTCTTCTTCACCCTCTTCTCGCTCGAGCACAACGCCATCTGCGACGACCTCAAGCTCCACTACCCGGACTGGACCGACGACGAACTCTTCGAGCACGCCCGGCTCATCAACGCCGCACTCCTTGCGAAGATCCACACCGTCGAGTGGACCACCGCCATCCTCGGCCATCCCGCGCTCCAGATCGGCATGCGCGCCAACTGGTGGGGCCTCGCCGGCGAGCACATCCACAACCTCTTCGGCCGCCTCTCCAAGAGCGAGCTCGTCAGCGGCATCCCCGGCTCCGACGTCGACCAGTTCGGCGTCCCCTACTCGCTGACCGAGGAGTTCGTCGCCGTCTACCGCATGCACCCGCTTATTCCCGATGACATCACCCTCTGGTCACTTGAGGACGATCGCGTGATCCAGACCCTCGGGTTTCAGGAGATCGCGGGCAACGACGCCCAGGCGGTCTGCGACGACGTCCAGATCGCCGACCTTTTCTACTCTTTCGGCCTCATGAATCCCGGCGCCGTCCAGCTCCACAACTACCCCAACGCCCTCCAGCACTTCATCCGCCCTGACGGCATCCACATCGATCTCGCCGCGCACGACATCATGCGCTGCCGCGAGCTCGGGGTCCCCCGCTACACCAAATTTCGCGAGCTCTTCCACCTCAAGCCCGTCCGCACCTTTGAAGAGCTCACCGAAAACCCCGAGTGGCGCGAGGAGATCCGCCGCGTCTACTCCGACGACATCGACACGGTCGACCTCATCGTCGGCCTCTTCGCCGAAACCCCGCCCAAGGGCTTCGGCTTCTCCGATACCGCCTTCCGCATCTTCGTCCTCATGGCCTCGCGCCGCCTCAACAGCGACCGCTTCTTTACCACCGACTACACCCCGGAGGTCTATAGCCAGGCCGGCATGGACTGGATCCGCGACAACACCATGTCCACCGTCCTCCTCCGCCACTTCCCGTCACTCGCCCCCTCGCTTCGTGGCGTCAAAAACGCCTTCGCGCCCTGGTCGCGCATACCATTCAGATACCCCGGCGCGCATTTCAGATACCCAGACGCGCGTCTCGGACCCGCAGACCGCACAGCAGCAAGCTGCCGCCACAGTCGCTACAGCGTGATCACGTAGTCCGGCGGACTCCCCGCCAGAGCTCCGTACAGCTGCGGAAAGCATCCCGCCATCACGCCCTCGACCAGCCCACGGGGCGTCACCTCGCCGCTGCCGCACTGCTCAAACGTCCCGTCGGCCAGGTTCCGCCTCACGGCACACTGGTCGCAGACCATCAGCAGGATCCCCTTGGCCGCGGCAACCTTGGCGAGCCGCTCCCCAACAGGATCGCCCGCGCGCAGGCAGAACAGGTTGTCGTCAAAAAAGAAGATTCCCACCACATCCGCACCGTGGTTTCCCCGCTCCAGCTGGGGCAGGATCATACTCGCAAGCTTGGTCGTGCTCGCCATCGAGGTCGCCAGGATATAGGCCACTTTCACCGTCAGCTCACCTTCGCCTTACCGGGCACACCTCGGTCGTGAACCGGGCGATCCCAGAGATATGTCGCTCGATGATCGTCAGCGACAAAGCGCTCTCCCCGCAAGCTCCGGAAAGTGGAGATCCATCTCATCCTTTTTGATTGCTCTCATCCCTGGATCCAACAGAAAATCCGCAGCCCCGCGCTCCATCTCCCTGACACGCCCCGCCGCCCCGACATCCAACCCTCATCGACACCGTCGATCCGTCGGCAAAACCGCCCGTGAAAACCTCTGCCCTTATCGCAATCTCGGCCCTCGCCCTTGCTCTCACGAGCCACCACCCCGCCTGCGCTGAAGCACGTCCGATCACCCTGCCGGATGCACCCTCTTTTCTCCTCGAGCAGCAACAAACCACCCTCCCGGCAACCCAGCAGCCCGCCACTGTACCCGGGGAGACGGAGGCCGAGCGCCGCGCCCGCATCCATGCCGAAGCCGATCGCGACGTCAAAGTCCAGGAGACCCAGCGCATCGCCGTCGTCGTCCCCAACTTCAACACCGTCATCAGCGGTCGCGCCGTTCCCCTCTCCCCCGGGCAGAAGACCGACCTCGCCCTCCACGCCACCTTTGACCCCTTCAACTTCGTCGGTGCCGCCTTCAACGCCGGGGTAAGCGAGCTCAACGGCTCCCACCGCGGCTTCGGCTGGGGCCCCGCCGGTTACGCCAAACGCTACGGCGCCAACCTCGCCGATGTCTTTACCGGGACCATGCTCGCCGGCGCCGTCTACCCCATCCTCCTCCGTCAGGATCCCCGCTTCTTTCGCCAGGGCACCGGCACCCTCCGGTCGCGCATCCGTCACGCCCTGCTCGCCTCCGTCATCTGTCGCGGAGACAGCGGCCGCCGACAGCCCAACTACTCCAACGTCCTCGGCAACTTCAGCGCCGGTCTGATCTCCAACCTCTACTACCCATCTGAAGACACCGGCATCGGCCTCTCTCTCGTCAACTCCTCCATCCAGACCGCCGAAGGCGCGGCCGGCAACATTGCTCTCGAATTCTCCCCGGACATCGGCGCCTACCTCCGCCGGTACCGCGGACGTCGCAAAAAGAATCAGACCCCCACCCCGGCCACTGCTCCGGTCCCCACCGCACCCGAACCCCTAGCACCAGCCGCCGCTCCCCCCACTACAGCAGCGCCGCCGGCTCCCTGATCCGCAGACGGTCTGTCATCCTGAGCGAAGTCGGAGGACCTGCGGTTTGCATCGCGCGCACACGCGACCACCCTGTCCTTCCGCACCATAGGCACAAGGAGATAGCATCGACTCCGATGCTTAGCCGCCGCCAGCTCCTCCGAGACTCGCTCCTCAGCACCGCCGCCGTTGCTACCTCCACAGCCGCCCTCTCCCAGCAGCCTGCAGCCGGCGCCAGCTCCCATCGCATCCACCAGTCCGTCTCCCGCTGGTGCTACGCAAAGATCCCGCTGGACGACCTTTGCCGTGCCGCCGCCTCCATCGGCCTCGAAGGCGTCGATCTCCTCAACCCCGAGGAGTACGACGTCCCGGCCCGCTTCGGTCTTCGCTGCACCATGGCCTACGCCGGCGGAGGCGAGATCAACAAGGGCCTCAACCGCACCGAAAACCACGCCGCCATCGAAGCCGGTCTGCGCGCCGGCATCCCCGTCGCGGCCAAGGCAAAGATCCCCAACGTGATTACCTTCTCCGGCCTCCGCTCGCCCGATCTTTCGGACGAAGTCGGCGCCCGAAATACCGCCCTGGGGCTCCGCCGTCTCGCCCCCATCGCCGCCGACCACGGCGTCACCATCTGCATGGAGCTGCTCAACAGCAAACGTGACCATCCCGGTTACATGTGCGACCACACCAGCTGGGGCGTCCGCGTCCTCGAAGAGGTCGGCAGCCCCCACGTCAAGCTGCTCTACGACATCTACCACATGCAGATCATGGAAGGAGACCTCATCCAGACGATCACCACGAACGCCCGCTGGCTCGGCCACTTCCACACCGGCGGCGTCCCCGGCCGACACGAGCTCGACCAGACCCAGGAGGTCCTCTGGCCCGCCGTCATGGATGCCATCGCCGCCACCGGCTTCACCGGCTACGTCGCCCATGAGTTCGTCCCCCGCAAAGACCCGCTCACCTCCCTCCGCGCAGCCTTCAACCTCTGCAACATCTGACCCCGCCCGCCCTCCGCCACGGGGACAGGGTCAGCACCGCCCCTCCCCGAGCCCCCCTCCTGCTAAACTGAGAGACTGCGCGAGCCCCTCGCCCACCAGCCACCAGAAGGAAGACCAACGCCACCGTGGATCAGCAAACCAAAGCAGCCCTCAAGCAGAACGACGCCTTTGTCACCACCACCTCACACGGTCTCGAGTGGGCCACCGAGAACCGCCGCTCCGTTATCGTCTCGAGCGCCATTCTGCTCGCCATCATCCTCGTCGCGGTGCTCGCCGGCGTCATCTACAACAAGCGGTCCGAGGCTGCTTCGGTCGCCTTCGGTGCGGCCATGCAGGCCTACCAGACCCCGATCGCCGCTCCCGGGCAGGCCGTGCCCCCTGGCATCAAGACCTTCTCCTCCGTCGAAGAGCGCGCCAAGGCAGCCAACACCCTCTTTGGCCAGGTGGCCGACAAGTACGGCATGACGCCGGACGGCAAGAACGCCCGCTACTTCGCCGGCCTGACCTATATGGAGGCAGGGCAGAACGCCTCGGCCGAGAGCACCCTCAAGCAGATCGCCTCCGGCTGGAACCACGATCTCTCCAATCTCGCCAAGCTCTCGCTCGCGCAGCTCTATCGGCAGACCGGCCGCGATCAGCAGGCGATCGATCTCTACAACGAGCTCACCGCGAAGCCGTCCAACTCCGTCCCCGCAGGAACCGCACAGCTCCAGCTCGCAGAGCTCTACCAGTCGCAGAACAAGCCCGACGCCGCACGCAAGATCCTCGCCCAGCTCAAGGACAAGGACCCCAAGGGCCCCGCCGGCATGCTCGCCGCCCAGAAGCTCAACCCGCAGGCCGCAGCCTCGCCCTCACTCCAGTAACCCTTCTGCACCGCCCGGGGCCGCCGCCAAACCTGCGGCGGCCCTTTCGTGTCAGCCTACCCTCGGCTCAGTGGTCGTCCTCACCGTCAAACAGATGAATCGAGACCGCCTGGTCGCTGATGTGGCTCACCCGATCGCCCAGCACGGCCGACGCCTTGGATCGCAGGCTCGCCACCGTGGTCCAGTAGTCCTTCTTCCGCACCTCGGCCACCCAGTACGGCAGCGGCATCTTCAGATACTCCGACAAGGCCAGCGCCTGCGGCTCATAGAGCTGCCGGATCGCGGTAAGCCGTTCCATGGACGCCGGATCGCCGCACAGCCGCAGCTCTACCTCTCCCAGCGCGTCACAAAGGTGGTCGAACACATGGCTCGGTAGTCGCTCCTGCTGTCCGCGCTCGAGCCACTCCGCCTCGCGCCCTTCCAGGTGAAACACGTGCCCAAGGTCGATCAACGCGTGCCGCGCCATCGCAAACGTCAGCTGCGCCTGCCGCGAGGCCGAGCCCTCGATCGTCGTGATCAGCAGAGCGCACGCGTCCAGCACGCTTACCAGCGCCGAGAGCCAGCTCTGGTTGTCGTGCTGCGACCTGTAGTAGCAGAGCAGGGGGTACGAGATATGCGACTCCAGGATCTCCGCCGACCAGCGCTCCCACTCCTCGAGCAGCGCACTCAGCGCCTTCTGCCCGCCATCAAACCCATGCCGCCTCAGCAGCTCGGCCGCGGTCGGCGGCGACCCCGCCCGCCCGTCCAGCATCGCCACGCTCACCTCCCGCCTGCTGAACGCGCCGTAAAGAACAGGCACATAGCTGATGACCAGCGCTACGAAGCCTAGCCCCGTCCCACTCTCGGCGATCATCAGGGCCCGCGCCAGCTCACTCCGGGGTACCACGTCGCCAGGTCCAAGCGTCGTCAGCGTCGTCCCGCTGACATAAAGATCCGTCCGGAAGCGCAGCAACGGTCCCGCCGCGGAGCTCAGGTCGTTGTCTTGAAACGGCGAGTGGATCGCAAACAGCAGAAGCGCGAAGCCCACCGTCAGCATCACCGCCCAAAGCACCAGCAGTGCGAGCAAGGAGAATGGCCCAAATGTGCTGTACATCTGCTCCCGCATCTTGCGGTTCTCCACCTTCTCCGCCACCCAGACCCAGGGCGTCCAGGTAAGGACGTAGAAGAACCGCGTAATGCGAAATCGCCCCGTCGGCCGCCGCGGAAGGATGATGGTCTGAAAGGCATCCAGGATCACGCCACCGCAGAAGAAAATTCCGAGGATCAAAGACGCTACGTGCATCGGTCTCCGCTTTCTTCGGCATCGATGGCATGCCGTGGTTCGAGGTGGTGCTTGCAACTCCCTGCCGGCAGCCGGCCGTCACTTAGCGACCGGTGCCGCTGAGCTTACCGGTCGGCCGCCAAAACATAGCCAACTCTTGGACCGTGTCCCAATCGAGGCTACAACTTTTGAATCAATGAATACCTCGCAAATCGACTGGACAAGGCTCTGCGAAACGCCGAAGATCACCAAAGCCCAGATGATCGTCCAGAACGACCCAAAGGTTCACCCCATGCGTCGTGTTCTTATAGTGGATGACGAGCACCTCGTCGCAGACACACTAAGTCTTATCTTTCAAAAGAACGGCTTTATCGCCCGTGCGGCCTACTCCGCAAATGAAGCCCTTGATTGCGCTCGTAACTTTGCTCCCGACCTCCTTCTTTGCGATATCAATATGCCGGAACGAGATGGGCTGGAATTGATCGACATCATGGATCGTGAGCAGCCTGCCTGCCGCGTTCTCGTTCTCACGGGTGCCTACTCCAGCCTGAGTCGTATCCAGAAGCGCGCCTCGGAAGCCGATCACGAGTTCTCTGTCCTCACCAAACCATGTCACCCGGCGGAGGTCCTGCGCTGCGCCGGCGAACTGCTCGTTGCGAGCTGAGCCCCGTCCCCCATGCCATCGATTGCCCGCCTCCTGATCGTCCTGGGAGGCGCGCTCATGCTCACGGGCCTTGCTGCTCTCCTGCTTGCCCGCCTGCATCTGCCTCTCGGCCGTCTCCCGGGAGACCTCTCCTGGCGCGGTCGCGGCTGGGGCATCTACCTCCCGCTCGGCTCGTCGCTCCTTTTCAGCATCCTCCTGAGCCTCATCCTGTGGGCGGTCGGGCGGCTCCGCTAGCCGCTTCCGCACCGCTCACGGTGCTAGACTCAGGCGTTATGGAGACCCGCGAGACCCCGGCCACGCTCGCCTCCCTGCGCTCTCAGGGCCGCCGGTCGCCCCGTCCGCGGACCTCGCCTGAGCCACAGGAACCCCAGCTTGGGCTCCTCTTCGACACTCCAGGAAAGGCCCAGGAGTTACATCCGCCGCGGGAGCAGGTAGCCAAGCCCCCACCGCCACCCCTTGCACACACACCCGCGCCGGAGCTGGGCGAAGATCGGTTCCAAGATCCAGGCCCGCGTCCTTCTTCCCTTGAGCGCCGTGTCTGGACCGTGCGTTCGCTCGTCAACGACGTCCGGCAGCGCATCGAGGTCGCCTACGCCGACCTTTGGGTCGAGGGCGAGATCTCCAACTGCCGCCCCGCTCCCTCCGGCCACATCTACTTCACGCTCAAAGATGGCGAGGCCCAGCTCCCGGTCGTTCTCTTTCGTCGCCAGGCGCAGCTCCTGCGCTTCCGCCCGACCGACGGACTCGCCGTGCTTGTTCGCGGACGCATCTCGGTCTACGAGACCCGTGGCCAGCTCCAGCTGATCGGCGAGGCCATGGAGCCGCGCGGCGCCGGCGCTCTCCAGCTCGCGTTCGAGCAGCTCAAGGCGCGACTCCTCGCCGAGGGCCTCTTCGACCAGGCCCGCAAACGTCCTCTTCCCGCCTACCCGAAGTGCATCGGCATCGTCACCTCACCGGGAGGCGCCGTCATCCGTGACATCCTCACCGTGATCCGTCGCCGCCACGCCCGTCTCAATCTCCTCATCCACCCGGCCACCATGCAGGGCGTGAACTGCCCGGCGTCGGTCGCCCGCGGCCTCCGCTGGTTCAACAAGCACCCGGAAAAGGTGGACCTCGTC
Source organism: uncultured Acidobacteriaceae bacterium (assembly GCA_963850375.1). Taxonomy (GTDB): domain Bacteria; phylum Acidobacteriota; class Terriglobia; order Terriglobales; family Acidobacteriaceae; genus Edaphobacter. Next base: position 1,739,262 of record CAWKKV010000002.1, read on the forward strand.
ATCCTCGCCCGAGGCGGAGGCTCCCCCGAAGACCTCGCCGGCTTCAACAACGAGATGCTTGCGCGCGCCATCGCCGCCTCCGAGCTCCCCGTCGTCTCTGCCATCGGGCATGAGACCGACTTCACCATCGCGGACTTCGTCGCCGACCTCCGCGCGCCCACGCCCTCCGCAGCCGCCGAGATCGTCACCGCGCATCAGCACCGCATCGAAGAGCGACTCGACGTCCTCGCCCGTTCCGTCCTTCGTGCCGGCCGCTTCCACCTCCTCCATGCCCGGCAGCGCTTCGCCAGGCTGTCCGCCGCCCATGTGCTTGCGCGTGTCTATGACGCGATCGCCCGCCGGCAGCAGCGCCTGGACGACCTCCGCCAGCGGCTTGACACCGCCTCGGCGCGTCTCCTTCGAAGCCGGACCGCTCGTCTGGACTCGCTCACCGCCCGTCTCGCGAAGCAGGATCCCGCGCAACGTCTCCTCACCGGTCGACACCGTCTCGAGCAGTCCCGGCAATGTCTCGATCGCGCCGCAAAGCAGATCCTCGTCTCGCGCCGCACTCGTATCGAGCACCTCCGTGGGCGGCTGGAAGCGCTCTCGCCCGTTGCCGTCCTTTCGCGCGGTTACGCCCTCGTCTACATCGAAAGCGGAGTCGCCCCCGGAACACTCCTGCGAGACACTCGAAGTGTGAACTCAGGTGATCGCATCCGGGCTCGCCTCGGCTCCGGATCACTCACAGCGCACGTCCTCGACGTCGACCCACCCACACCCTTGGAGAACGGACAGAAATGAAGAAGCTCTTCGGCACCGATGGCATCCGTGGCATCGCCGGCCAGTCGCCGCTCGATCCCGCCACCGTCTACGCCATCGGCCTCGCGCTCGCGCACTCGCTCAAATCCGCGACCGCCACACCCAGGGTGCTTCTCGGCCAGGACACCCGCGAGTCCTCCGACTGGATCGCCGCGCACGCTGACCGCCGGTCTTGACGCTGGCGGAGCCTCGGTCGAGAACGCCGGCGTCATCACGACCCCCGCGGTCGCCTTCCTGACCCGCGAACACAACTTCTCGACCGGCATCGTCATCTCGGCTTCCCACAATCCGTGGGAAGACAACGGCATCAAGCTCTTCGGCCCGGACGGCTACAAGCTTCCGGACGCAACCGAGATGGCGATCGAAGACGAGATCTTCCGCACTCTCGACCAGCGCAAGGATCATGAACACGCCTCCGATGGCAACCCTGTCAACAAGACGCCGCCCGCAGTAAACGAGAGCGATCGCGCCGAGTACGTGCGTTTCCTCCTTGCGGCCGTCCCGGGTCTTTCGCTCGACAACAAGACAGTGGTCATCGACTGCGCCAACGGCGCCGCCAGCTCCGTCGCCCCGCAGCTCTTCGCCGATCTCGGCGGCGAAGTCGTGATCACCCATGCCTCACCCACAGGCCGCAACATCAACGAGAACTGCGGCGCGCTCTACCCACAGGTCGTCGCCGCAGAGGTCGTCGAGCAGCGCGCCTCGATCGGCATCACCTTTGACGGCGACGCCGACCGCTGCCTGCTTGCCGACGAGCATGGGCGCGTCGTCAACGGCGATGCCGTCCTCCTGCTCGCTGCCCGCGATCTGCAGGCGCGCGGCCTCCTCAGCAACAACACCGTCGTCGCCACAACCATGTCCAACATGGGCCTTGAGGCCGCACTCAAGCGGTCGGGCATCTCCATGCTTCGCGCGCCGGTCGGCGACAAGTACGTGCTCGAGAAGATGCAGGAGACCGGCGCAGCTCTCGGCGGCGAGCAGTCCGGCCACATCATCTTCTCCGGACGCTCCACCACGGGCGACGGCCTCTTGACCGCGCTCCTGGTGCTCGACATCATCCACAGGGCAGGGAAGTCCCTCGCCGAACTCGTCGCCGATCTCAAGGTCTTCCCGCAGGTCATTGTCAACGTCAAGGTCCGCGAGCGGAAGCCGCTCGACACTATCGCTCCGGTCGCCCAGGCCATCCGCGCGGCGGAAGCGGAACTCGCCGAATCTGGCCGCGTCGTCATCCGCTACTCCGGTACCGAGACCCTCGCGCGCGTCATGATCGAGGCAGAAAGCGAAGTCGCCATGCGGACCCACGCCGAAAAGATCGCCGAAGCCATCCGCCACGAGATTGGCGCCTGACCGGGGGCTCTCGCCACGAGCAGAAGAAAAGGCCGGCGTTTTCGCCGGCCTTTTCTTTGTGGCAAGAGCGCGATGTCAGATCACATGCATGACGAGCAGGATGATGACGATCAGCAGGATCAGGCTGATGCCGCCGCCGCCATAGTACCCGAGCCCGGGCCCCATGCGGTAACCGCCAAATCCAAATACCAAGAGCAAAATCACTAGAACAATAAGCATGATCTCTCCTTCACGAACGGGCTGCATGCCCTACGAGTCGAGCGTGCAGCTTGTTGCTCGCACTTTGTAGGATGCAAGTTCTTGATGAAAACACGCGCCTTACCAAAAGTCTTTTTTTACTACCTCGGCACTCCCGCTTCGGCACTCCGCCCCCTCGTCTCTCTTCGCCTTGCCGCACCATCACCCGTCGGCTAATCTAGTCGCTATGTATGAAGACTTCACGGTGACCGACCGCTGGACCGGCGAAAACCTCCACATCACCTGGAAGGGAACCATGGTCGCCATCGCTACGCGCCACGTCGACGCCACCGATATCCGGTTTGTCGTCAATGGCCGCAGCCTGTATATCGCGATGCCCAACATGGCCTGGATCGAGCAGAAGCGCCGCAACGGCAAGGTGATCACCGACTACCTCGCCGCTCAGATCGCCGGCCGCTACCTGAAGCAGGCCATCGAATCCGGGTACGACAACGGTCGAGACATGTACACCATGACCGTCGACGAGGTGCTCGAGCACGCCGATGCCGTGGTTCGCGAGGCCGGCAGCACCGACAAGCTACCCTCACTGCCCGTCATCTCCGACGAGGTCAAGCCCGAGACCTTTCTCGGTCGCCTACCCGGAGATCCCGGGAGCCCCGCCTATGCAGGCGCACCCGCTCCCTCGGAGAACGACGAAGCCACACTCATGCCGCATCGTTAAGCTCCCAGTGACTCCAAAACGGCGAGATTGCAAGCTCCGGCTCGTCGGCACCGCTACACTGGTCAGGCTCTGAAAGGATCGTCCCAGCCATGATCAACCGACGCCGGCTGCTCCTTACCCTCTCTGCGTTCTCCATCAACCTTCGAGCCTTTGGCATGCAATTCTCCACGCACTTCCCGCACCGCCGTCGTCCCGCTCCCCCGACGCATATCTTTCCCGTTTACATCGGGGTCGACACCAAGAACGGCAAGGGCAAGGGGATCTATCTCTCGAATTTCGATGCCGCGACCGGCCAGCTCTCTTCGCCCATGCTCGCCGCCGAGACGGTCAATCCTTCCTTCTTCGCGCTCTCGTCCGCCGGCAACCGGCGCATCCTGTTCGCCGCGAACGAGACCTCGGACAGCACCTCGAGCATCACTGCCTTTGCCGTCGATCCCGCGACCAGCAAGACGCCCGGCATGCTTCACTCGCTCGGCAAAGTATCGTCCGGGTTCCCGGGGCCCTGCTACGTCTCCGTCGATTCGACCGGTCACGCCGTCTTTGCCGCGGACTACGCCGGCAGCGGCATCGCCTCCTTCCGCGTCCTGCCCAGTGGCATGCTCTCCGAACCCGCCGAACGCATCAACTACAAGGACGCGAAGTTCGGCACGCAGGGCCCCGATCACGATCGGCAGGATGCCCCCCACCCGCATTGCACAATCATCTCGCCCGACGACCGCTTCCTGGTCGTCTGCGATCTCGGCAACGACCACCTCTCGACCTTTTCGATCGATCCCGATACTGCTCGCCTCACCACCTCCGAGCCCCATCTCTTCTCGAACAGCCGCCCCGGTTCGGGCCCCCGCCACCTTGTCTTTCATCCCAACGACCGATGGGTCTACGTCATCAACGAGCTCGACTCCACCATCGATCACTTTCTCTGGACGACCACCCGCTCCCAGGAGGCCCCGCAGGCACTCCTCGTGCTCGCTGGAACGCCCGTCAAGACCATCGCCGACGGCTTCCCTGAAGCCAACAACACGGCCGCCGAGATCGCCATCTCTCCCAACGGCTACTTCATCTACGCCAGCAACCGCGGCGAGGACTCGCTCGTGGTCTTCGCCGTCGACCAGAACTCTGGGAAGCTGAAGCTCATCCAGCGCATCTCCTGTGGCGGACGCAAGCCGCGGCATTTCACTCTGGACGTCACGGGCAACTGGCTTCTCTGCGGAAATCAGGAGTCTGGCTCCATCACCACCTTCAAGCGCGATTCCACCACCGGCCAGCTCTCGGGTCCCGTGCAGACGCTTCCGGTCGACGCCCCGTTCTTCACCCTCTTCGCCTGACGCTCCCGTCCTACTATGTTCCTTCGTAAGCTCCGCATCGAGTACACCAGCCCCGACGACGCTCCAACACTCTGTCCTGTGCACTGGATCGACAACTTCGCGATGCGCAACTTCACCAACGATGCGATCTTCGATGACACCCTCCCGATCGAAGATGGTCTACTCGAAGCCGGAAACCGCGTCCCCCTCGATCGCCTCCGCGACAGGATGGAAGACTGGTTCCGGCGCAAGAGCTACCTCAAGCCCACCGAGCGCCTACGCATTACCGAACTCCCGACCTCATCATCCGTTCCAGAACGACTCGCGCCATAACAGAAAGGGCTGAGATCGCTCTCAGCCCTTCTCTCCTTGTTCGCGCCTAAAACCTCAGGCGTTCAGCGAGTTCATGTCGATCACGAACCGGTACTTCACATCCCCCTTCACCACGCGTTCATACGCACTGTCCAGCTTGTCTACCGTGGTCAGCTCGATGTCCGAGACGATGTTCTTCTCGGCGCAGTAGTCCAGCATCGCCTGCGTCTCCTCCATCCCGCCGATCATCGAGCCCGACAGTGATCGTCGGTTCGTCACGAGCGAAAACGCCGCAACTGGCAGTGGCTGATCCGGCAGGCCCACCTGGCACAGCGTCCCATCCAGCCGCAGAAGGCTCATGTACTCGTTCAAGTCGTGCGGGGCCGAGACGCAATCCAGGATGAAGTCGAACTTGCCCTCGTGCTTCTTCATCGCGTCCTTATCCTTGGAGACGACGATCTCGTCGGCACCCAGCCGCTTCGCGTCCGCAGCCTTGCTCTCGCTCGTCGTAAACAGCGCAGTCTCCGCACCAAGGGAGTGGGCGAACTTCAAGCCCATGTGACCCAGGCCGCCAAGACCGACGATCCCGACTCTCTTGCCCGGTCCCGCCCCCCAGTGCTTCAGCGGACTCCACGTCGTGATGCCCGCGCACAGCAGCGGCGCGACCGCGGCGAGTTCGAGCTTCGGAGAGATCGAATACACATAGTGCTCCGGCGCAACGATGTTGTTCGAGTAGCCGCCATACGTAATCGCGCCGTCGTAGTCCTTCGCGTTATACGTCCCCACCATCCCCTTCAAGCAGTAGGGCTCCGCACCAGCCTTGCAGTTCTCGCACTGCATGCACGTGTGGACCGTCACGCCCACGCCGGCCAGGTCGCCTACCTTGAACTTCGAAACCTCCGACCCCACTGCGGACACCTTGCCCACGATCTCGTGCCCCGGAACCATCGGGTAGATCGACCCGCCCCACTCATCCCGCACCTGGTGGATGTCCGAGTGACAGATGCCGCAATAGGCAATATCCACAACAACATCCGTCGGCCCGGGGTCCCTCCGCTCAAACGAAAACGGCGTCAACGACGACTTCGGATCCTGTGCAGCATATCCCTTCGACTGAATCATCTCTGTATCTCTCTCCTTGTGTCTTGCCTTTCAAGATAGGATGCAGACCACACGAGGACGGTCCTTCAGACGTCAGCCAGACCCGATCCTGTAGTTCACTGTGATCGTGGTTTCCACCTGTCTCGGCTCCCCGTTCAGGAGATATGGCTTATATCTCCACATCCGAACTGCCCTGATCGCAGAGATCGCCATCGCCCCGTCCGGATAGGAGATCGCCCTGAGGGAGTGAACGCGCCCATCACTTCCGATGGTGGCTTTCAGCGTAACGGCTCCCGACAGGTGCTTCATCTTCGCCTCCTCCGGATAGATCGGGTTGACCTTTGTGATGATCGCCGCGGCCATCACCCCGCTCGCGACCTCCGCTGCACTGTCGTCCATGTTTTGCATGTCCGGCCCGGGAGCGAAGTCGGCGACGGTCAAAGGCTCCGTCTTCAGGATCTCGACGTGAGTTCGCATAAGCAGCTTCCCGTTGGAGCTGATCCCCTCCTCGAGCGCCACCTCCCGATCCAGGAACTTGCCCAGCTTATTCCGCACAACGCTGAGGCCACCGAAATCGAAGGAAAGCCGCAGCGTATCCGCTCCGGAACCCAGGCAATAGGTCGGAAAGAGTCCCAGCGGCAAGTCGTCCACACCTCGTATCGTTTGACCCAGCATGATGCAGTCGAGCTTCACCCCGGAGAAGGTCTCCGTTTTCATGGTCAGGGATCCGTTGTCGAGCTCTTCGGTCGTCGGCATCGGGTGCACCGCTTCCCGCAACAGCATCCTCATATCGGAGTCCTCCGGGCCGGATCCTGTGCTCCGGTACAGCCCGTCCGCGTTGCGTAGGACAGATCCCTTGAACGTCGGCGTGGCATAGACCACGCGATACACCTTAGGGTTCAACCACCATTCTTCAATCGACCCCTCGCCCGGTGCCATCCCCTCCCCACCCAGGCTCTGGACGTGAAGCTTCAGATGCCAGGGCTGGAAACCCTCTGTATTTATGGAAGTCAATAAGTTGGCGCGGTGCAGCCTTTCCCGGAGAACACCCACGTCCTCCCCTCCCCACATGTCCCCTGCGGTCAACATCAGAAGACAGACGACCCACACCGCTGCTCGTGCCAAGTAACACCTCTCTTCCAATGAGCGAACGATTGCTCTTTACGCCGATGAATAGCAGCCTGAGCTTTGCTACGGTGGTTCGCTCGAATGGACACAAAATCACTCGGCCGACCGCTTTCGACATGACCTCTGAGCCGCAAAGCGTTTGTACCACTGGTCTTTCTGTCTGCAAAGAGAACTTATCTCACCTCACGTTTGGGCGAACTCAGTCGATAAGGGATCCATGTGGACTTTCGACAAACGGGCAAAGCTGTCCTTCAAGGTGCAACAAGATCTGGCGGAACGATCGAAGCAGGGCGTCTGGGCACACCCCGCGTGCATGGTTCTGGTGGCCGTCACCACCGGTCTGCTCCATCGCGCTCCACTCCTGATGTGGCTGGGGATGAGCTCGGCGATCGCGCAAGCTATCCTCCGCGCCAGTCTGGTCGGCCGGCTCCGTCGAAGCACTCTGGCCCGGTCCTACCGGACCGAGCGCCTCCATGTCGGCATTCTCCTCTCCTGTGCCGCAACCTGGGGCATGGTCGCCGGTATCTCCATCCACCTCTTCGGCTGCCACGACCGCGACGTCCTGATGCTGCTCCTCTACCACGCCGCAGTCGCCTTTGCGACCGTCAATCTGCTCGTGCACGAGCGCAGGCTGATCGCCGCCTCCATGGGCCTGCTCTTCGGTCCCCTCATCCTCGGACACCTGCTGTCCGGCGAAGCCCATCTCCTGAGCTATCTCAGCGCCGCCATCCTGTATCTGGTCTACTGCCTCGTGCAGGGCAAGAAGTTGAACCAGCTCTACGAGCAGCAAATCTCTGACAACTACGAGATGTCTGTCGCTGCCTATCGCGATTGCCTGACCGGACTCCCGAACCGCCTCTACATGAATGAACTGGTCGAAAGCTGTGTCGACGAAGCCGGCGAAGCCCGCCGTCAGATCGCGCTGCTGTACATCGACCTGGACGGATTCAAGCAGATCAACGACCAGCACTCCCATAAGGTCGGAGATCTCTTCCTCTGCGAAGCGGCGACGCGCATCAATCGCTGTCTCCGCGAGGGCGATGTGGCCGCCCGGATCGGCGGCGACGAGTTCACCATCCTTCTGCCGGAGTGTGCCTCCGAGAAGGAAGCCATCGGGCTCGCCAATCGCATCCTCCGCTCCGCCCACGAACCCGTCACCATCGACGGACACCGCCTCCACTACTCCACCAGCATCGGCGTCAGCATGTTCCCGCACATGGCCGGAGATGCGGAACTGCTTGTAAGAACGGCAGATGAGGCCATGTACGCCGCCAAGACCTCCGGAAAGAATCGCGTCTGCATCGCTCCGTCCACCGGAGACTCCCTCCTCGCGACCGTGGAATACGAGGTCCCTACCCTCACCTTCTGCTCCATGGGCGGCATGAGGGACCACCACGTCGCTCCCCTGGCCCTGCCCTGCTGAGCTTCGCCGGATCGCAAAGAGACCGGCATTCGATGAGGACGCACGGCTTAGAAGCTGGCGTTATGCCGCCGAGGAACATAGGATCGTGTGCGGGTGTGTTGCCGAAACTGCAACGCATCCGCACTGGAGGATTTTGTGGGAACGGACTTTTTAGGGATCGACACGCTGCTCACCTCGGAGGAGCGCCTCGTACGAGACTCCACCCGGGAGTTCATCGACGCGGAGCTGAAGCCCCTGATCGAGGGCTGCTACCGCGAGGGCAGGTTTCCCCGCGAGCTGGTCAAGCCGATGGGAGAGATGGGATTCTTCGGCGCGAATCTCGAAGGCTACGGCTGCGCCGGAATGAACAATGTCGAGTACGGCCTCATGACCCAGGAGCTCGAGCGCGGAGACTCGGGCGTGCGCAGCTTCGTCAGCGTCCAGTCGGCGCTGGTCATGTACCCCATCTACACCTTTGGGAGCGACGACCAGAAGAACCGCTGGCTCCCTGGCATGGCAAAGGGCGAGCTCATCGGGTGCTTCGGCCTCACCGAGCCTGACTTCGGCTCCAACCCCGGCGGCATGCGCTCGCGCGCGAAGCGCGATGGGAACGACTACATCCTGAACGGCGAAAAGATGTGGATCACCTCGGGCTCGATCGCGGACGTCGCCGTCATCTGGGCACGCGACGAGAGTGACGCCGGCCGCATGCGCGGCTTTCTCGTCGAAACCGACCGACCCGGCTTCAAAGCGACCGACGTCCACGGCAAATGGTCCTTGCGCGCCTCCGTCACCTCCGGCCTTTCCATGCAGGACGTCAGGATCCCCGCAGAGAACATCCTCCCTGGCGCCGGCGGCCTAGGCTCTCCGCTCATGTGCCTCAACCAGGCGCGCTACGGCATCGGCTGGGGCGCCATCGGCGCGGCCATGGACTGCTACGAGACCGCACTCGCCTACGCAAAAGACCGCAAGCAGTTCCGCGAGTCCGCCATCGCCAGCCACCAGCTCGTGCAGGAGAAGCTCGTCTGGATGGTTACCGAGATCACCAAGGCGCAGCTGCTCTCGCTCCAGGTCGGTCGCCTCAAAGACTCCGGCAAGGTCGCCACGGAGCAGATCTCCATGGCAAAACGCAACAACGTCTGGATGGCGCTCGAGACCGCTCGCCTGGCCCGCGACGTCATGGGTGCGGCCGGCATCGTCGACGACTACCCCATCATGCGGCACATGATGAACCTCGAATCCGTCAAGACGTATGAGGGCACGCACGACATCCACACCTTGATCATCGGCCAGGCCATCACCGGGATCGCGGCGTTCTGATTCACGGCGCATCCTTCGACTTCGGCCGAAGTCGAAGGAAGACGTTCACCCCAACCGGATTCGATCCGTAGGTCGACTGCAACGGCTGCCCCACGCCATAGGCAGTGATCTGTGCGCCAAGAGCGCTTGCCACGTGCGTGAACAGCCCGATCTCACGGTCATATCCAAAGGTGTACGCCTGGACATGCGTCAACGGCCGCTCCGCAAATCTCGGTGGCAGCGGCTGCTCGCCGTTCAGCAGCTCGTTCGTCCGGCCCGCGTTTTCGATTCGTGTCCACACGAAATTGTGCTCGGCGAAGCGAACGGTCGACTCCAGCAGATAGCTGTTCACCTTCCCACCGTCCGCTAGCGATCTCGTCCTGCCCCACAGCACTGTGCTCGCCCAGTTGCCGCCTCCAAACGGCCGGTTGTACATCGCCGAAGACGTCATGCGTTCCTGATCTTCCGTCGGGAACAGCGCCTCCGGGCTCCGGATCCGCGCGTAGGAGAACTGCCCACTCCAGTTCTTCCCGGGCTGCAACGTAAACCGCGTCGACCAGGAGTCGATCCCTCCCTGGTCGATGTTCCAGCGGTGCTCGTCCGGCTCACGCCCATGAAAACCGCTCGCCTCCAGCCGCGCAATGCCGTCCGCCAGGCCTACCGTCACGACATCAGACGCAATGTGCGTCGAGTCCTCCTGGTGATGCCCAAGCGTGCCGACCGGGTTCTCCGAAGCTGACGCGCGGTGTGGATACGCCGTCGGTCCGATCGCAGGATCACCCACCGGCGCAGCATAGAACGAAAGAAGCGCCCGTTCTCCGAGGTGCAGGTCATAGAGCGCGGCCATCTCCATGAAAAAGTCGTGCGGATGCTGGCCGTCCGCGATCGGCTTCCCGTATGCCGTCTCACCCTGCTGAAACAGCAGCGGATAACGTTCGCCGGTGATTGTGGCCGGCTCGAGCGACAGCATCAGGCGAAGCGTCACCTGGCCAGGACCCACGTTGCGCTCCGCCATCGGCATCAGCCAGTTGGTCGAGAAAAACTTGTCCCCTCCCCGCGGGCTTGTCTGCTGCGTCTCGTTCACAAACACGTTCGCGTGAAACATCAGCATCCACGGCCCGCGCATCGTCATCAGCATCGGCGTAGGCGTGGAGTTCGGCTCAGCGCTGGTCCCCGAAGCCGCATGGTGGCGGATCTGCTGGACAAAGGTCTGCGGCCGCATCTGCTCCATCAGCTCGTCCATTCCGCCCTGATCCCGCTTCCCGGGGTTTTGTTTGCCTGGGTTCTGTTTCGAGGAGCAGCCCTCCATGCCGGGCATGGACTGGCAGTCCATTCCGCCCATGGTCCCGTGCTGGTCTTTCATTGACACCGACGGTCCGCTCGCATCAGGAGCCGCCGGCTGCTGTCCAAACACAGGCAAGTATGCAAGCGACAGCGCGAGCATGGGGCAAAGCAGTGGTCGCATGGAGCTTTCCTCGAGGTCCGACGCAGCCGTCAGAACCCACACAGGTTCGTAAGATTCAGAGGATGAACGAGTCAACGGGACGCCCTTGAAGCATCCGAGCCGCGCGATCTGATCCGGAAGGGACCTGCTCTAGACCCGAAGCCCCACGACCAACGGATCAAACAGCGCCTGCCGCAACCCGAGTCCGGCGCTGGGACGACACCCTCCCGAGATCGACGCGGCGATCTCCGGTACAGGCGAGTCGTTCCATTCGAGGTCCGCGGCACGCAGCAGCTCGTTCCTCTGAGCCGCAACCGGCACCGCGTACCCGCATCGCGAGACCGGTGTGCAACGGGAAAGCGCAACAGGAGCCGAGCTCATCTGTCCCTGGCATCCATCCATTCCCTTGGCCTGCGCGACCCGGCAGTGCGAGCCCCCGAGACCGCAGCGGAGCGCACACACCGGCGACCACAGCGCGACAGCAAACGCCACCAGCGCAATCCAGGCGCTCAAACAAGCCCTGACGCGCGCGCATTGCATGCTATTCCCCATACCTGAAACAAGGGTACGCCAGGGCGGGCTCTGCGGCGAAACCCGGCCCAGGCCCACACGCACACGGTTGGCGTCGCACCACGCCTCTGCCACACTGAGAGTCATGGTGCGACCCGTACTCACGCTGCTCGGATTTCAGCTCGTCGGCGAGGTGCTGTACCGCACCCTCCATCTCCCGCTGCCCGGACCCGTGCTCGGCATGGCCATGCTGGCAGGATGGCTGCTCTGGCGCCGTCGCACACGCCCCGAGGGTGATCTCGACCTCACCCGGATCACAAAGCCTCTGCTGCGCAACATGGGGCTGTTCTTCGTTCCGGCCGGCGTCGGCATCATCGCCTCGGCCGATCTGCTCCGCGGTCAGTGGCTCGCGCTCACAGTCGGTCTCCTCGGCTCCACCCTGCTTGGCCTCCTCGTCACGGGCGGCGTTATGGAATGGCTCCTCCGGCGGCGCGGCGCCACGGGACAGCAGGCGTGAGCGGAAGCGGCTGGCTCGGGCAGGGCTGGGGTGCCCTCCGCGTCTTTCTCCCGGCCAGCGCTCTCCTCTGGCTGACGCTAACCATCGGCGCGTACTCGCTCGGCCAGTATCTGCAGCGGAGACTCCGCGGCAACGCGCTGGCGAACCCCGTCCTGATCGCCATCGTGCTCGTCGGGGCCGTCCTGCACTGGAGCGGCACCAGCTACCGAACCTACTTCAGCGGCGCGCAGTTTCTCCACTTCCTCCTCGGCCCCGCCACGGTCGCCCTCGCCGTTCCTCTGGTCGAAAGCTGGGAGCATGTGCGCCGCAGCCGTGGCGCTCTCGTCGCGGGCCTGATCGCCGGTTCCGGAGTATCGGCCATCTCCGGCTACGGTCTCGTCCGCATCTGCGGAGGGACGCGCGCCATCGCACTCGCCATGATGCCGAAGTCCACCACCACCCCCATCGCCATGGCGGTCGCCGAGCGCGCCGGCGGTCCGCCTGCCCTGACCGCCGTCCTCGCGATCGCTGGCGGTATCCTCGTCGCCATATGCGTCCAGTGGTTGATGCGCCTCGTCCGTGTGCGCGACTGGCGTGCCTACGGATTTGCCGCAGGCACAGCCGGCAGCGGCATCGGCGCCGCACAGGTCATCGGGGAGAACGCCACCGCCGGCGCCTTTGCCGGGTTGGCCATCGGACTCAACGGCCTCGCCACCGCCATGTGGGTGCCGGCTCTGCTCTGGCTGTTCAGACTCGTTCACGCCTAAGGTCTGAGTCCGCTCAAGTCCGCTGAAACGCGCGCGCAATATCGCGATGTGAATACCTCAACGCGATCGGCCTTCCATGCGGGCAGCTCGTCGGGTGCTCCGTCGCGGACAACGCCTCCAGCAGCCACGCGATCTTCGCCCCGTCCAGCGGCGTGTTGATCTTGATCGCCGCATGGCACGCAATCGAGGCCGCGATCCGGCGCGCGCGCGTGCCCGCATTCTCCGTCTGCTCATCCGGCGTCGGCGCCGAGAGCAGATCCTCGAGCGTCAGCTCAAGCTCGCGCCCCTCCAGGCCAACCGGCGCTGATTGGATCGCAAGCGTTCGCGGCCCAAACGGCTCAGCCTCGAAGCCGTTCCGGTCGAGCTCTTCAGCAAGCTCGGCGAAGCGGATCATCTGCGCGGGAAGCAGATCGACGAGCAAGGGCATCAGCAATCGCTGCCGCTGCACCGCCTCGGTCTGCCGTTCGCGCAAGACCTTTTCAAACAGCACCCGTTCGTGCGCCACATGCTGGTCAATAATCCAGAGCCCCTCATCGTTGCTCGCAAGAATGAATGAGTCGCGGATCTGCCCCAAAGGTTTCAGCGTGGAAAGTGCATTCAACGTGTCTGCCACATGCGGCGATCCCGCTTCGGCCGGCGCCGCGGGCCCATGCGGGTCATACCCCACGGAGATCGGCTCGGCTGTGTTGAACGCAAGCCGTCCCGGAACCGCTGGAAGCTGCGGCGGGGCCAACCGGAACGGCGCGGCATCGGCGAGGTTCGGATCGGCCTCCGAGTACGGACCACCGAAGCTGGCTGGCGGTCGGTTCGGTTGAAAGAACGGCTGTTCAAGACCCTCGAGCGCCGGCGCGCCCGGGCGATACAGCGTGCCTGAAACGCTGTCAGGGTGAGGCACGCTCTCTTCGCCCCCCTCCAGGCGCGGGTCGTACGTGTTCAGCGCATGGAGCGCAGGCGCCGGATCGCGGCGAGCGCGGTCCGGAGAAGGCTCGCCCGGCAGCGGACTCACGTCGATGTTGAGCGACGATGCAGGGTCGTGCGGGCCGCCGGTCAGCGCTGCCGCAAAACTCGCCGCCGGTCGCGCCTCCATCAACGCCGTGCGCACTGTGTCGCGCAGAAAATCATGAACAAACGCAGGCTGCCGGAAGCGCACCTCCGTCTTCGCCGGATGGACATTGACGTCCACCTCCTCGGGCGGCATATCCAGAAACAGCAGAACCACCGGAAAGCTCGTCGGCGGGATGATGTTGCGATAGCTCTCCGTCAGCGCGTGGAGCACCAGCCGGTCGCGAATCAGTCGCTGGTTCACAAACACGTAGATCGAGTTCCGATTGAGCTTTTGCAGCTCAGGCTTCGAGACAAACCCCGACACCCGGAGGTAGCCAGGATCAGGCGGCTGGTAGTCCTCCTCCCGCTTCCACGGCGGAGGCTCCGGCAGCCCGGCCCTCCTGAAGTCAAGCTCGGCCGCCAGGGGAAGCATCAGCGACGTCGTATCGCGCCCAAAGATCTGAAACAGCCGATCACCCGACGTGCTCACCGCCGGCGCCACCAGCAGCGCCTGCGTTGCCGTATGGAGCTCAAAGTGCCGCGTCGGATGTGCCAGGGCGTAGTGCGTCACCAGCGCCGCGATGTGCGAGAGCTCCGTCTGCTCGGACTTCAGAAACTTCCTCCGTGCGGGCGTATTGAAGAACAGGTCGCGGATCGTCAGCGTCGTGCCTACAGGGAGCCCCGCAGGGTCCACGCGAACGATATTCCCCCCCGCGATCTCGACCAGGGTTCCCGAATCCTCGAGCGGTGCACCCTCCGCACTCGCGGCGCGTGTCTCCAGAGTCACCCGCGCAACAGACGCGATCGAGGGCAGCGCCTCGCCGCGAAACCCAAGCGTCGCGATCGAGAGGAGGTCATCCGACGTGCGCAGCTTCGAGGTGGCGTGCCGCTCAAACGCCAGCAGCGCGTCGTCCCGCACCATGCCGTGCCCATTGTCCGTAATCCGGATCAGCTTGCGTCCGCCCGCCTCCACGTCCACGCGGATCCGCGTCGCGCCCGCATCGAGCGAGTTCTCCAGCAGCTCCTTGACCACCGACGCCGGGCGTTCAACAACTTCACCCGCGGCGATCTGGTTTGCGACCTGGTCGGACAGGACGTGTATGCGACCCATGAGCGTTGATTGTACGAAGGGCGGGTCCCGCATCCAACACGGGAGAGGAAATCGATGAGCTGGCTGATCATTCTGGTGGCGATTGCGGCAGGGTTGGCGAACCCGTTCCAGTCCGGAACCAATGCGGAGCTGAACAAGCAGATGGGCGCTCCCATGTGGGCAGGCGTCATCGTCTACGCCTCCGGGCTGCTGGGCCTCCTGCTGGTCGAGGCCTTCGTCCGGCAGGCTCTCCCGGAGAGCGGAAAGCTGGCATCCATCAGCTGGTGGGCATGGACCGGTGGTCTTATCAGCATCGCCTCCACCATGGCAGGCCTCACACTTGCGCAGAAGCTCGGCTCCGGCACATTCACCGGCATCTCCGTAACCGCGGCTCTGGTCTGCTCGGTCGTCCTCGATCAGCTGGGCGCCGTCGGCTTCAAGCAGCACGCAGCCTCGCCCCTCCGCCTTGCCGGTTGCGCCCTCATGGTTGGCGGCGTCTGGATGATCTCGCGCGGGTAGACCCACCTCACGGCTTTTGCATCGCCCGGCCGATTCGTGCATCCTCTTAGATGGACGCCGCGGTCAACAATCGCTGCGTCTTCGAATTCATCTGCAACGGAGCGTTCGACGATGAAAAACAGATTTGCCCCGATGGCACTGGGCCTGGCGATGTTGACTCTTGCGGGAGCGGCAAACGCCGGGGCACAGATGACGCCGCCCGCCGTACACAAGCACCTCTACTCCGATACCGCGGACCCTAATGCCGAGATCGCCGCCGCCCTGAAGCAGGCAAAGGCAGAGCACAAGCGTGTCATCCTCGACTTCGGCGGAGACTGGTGTGGCGACTGCCAGGTGCTCGACATCTACTTCCACCAGCAGCCCAACCTCGATCTTCTCGACAAGAACTTCGTCCTCGTGCACGTCTGGATCGGTCACATGGATCGCAATATCGAGATCGCCCAGAAGTACGGCGTACCCGTTCATGAGGGGGTGCCGGCCCTGTCCGTACTCGACCGCAACGGCAAGGTCCTCTACGCGCAATCCACCGGCGACTTCCGCGACATGCGCTCCATGAACGTCCAGTCTGTTACGGACTTCCTGAATAAGTGGAAAGCCTAGGCTCGGTCCGGCGCGGGTACGTCCGCTCACGGACGTGTTTGCTGCCGGGCTGCCCTCAGGTACTCTGACGCTGTGCATCGCGCCCTCCGGATCCCGGTGCTGTTTCAGCGCTCCCTTCGCCGCGCCCTGGCGCACGACGCCCTGAACATCTCACAATCGGCCGCCTACTCCGCCATGGTCGCGCTCTTTCCCGCGCTCATCGTGGCCTCAGCCGTCGTCGGCCTGCTGCCGGACTCCGCACCCATCCGCTTCGAGCTCGCCGTCTTCTTCGATCGCGTCCTCCCCTCGGACGTCAGCCCGCTGCTGGCCAGCTACTTCTCCGTCACCGAGCACACCGCAACCTCCGGACGCGCCCTGGTGGTCGCGATTCTTGTCTCCATCACAGGTGCCTCCAGCGTCATCGCCACCTTCATGGAAGGGGTTCGCAGAGCCTACGAGCTGCCCTCTGATTGCTTCACGTTCTGGCAGAGACGCGGCCGTGCCCTCGCCCTCGTACCCATGTCGCTCATACCACTCGCCGCCGCCAGCATCCTGGTGGTCTTCGGACATTACCTCAGCCGCTGGCTTGCCACATATTCCATGCCGCAGGCTCGCACCCTCGTCTACGTTACTGCTCTCCTTATCCGCTGGAGCGTCTCGCTCGCTGGAAGCGTCGGCGTCATCGCGCTGCTCTACCACATGAGCACACCCATTCGGCAACGGTGGGGACGGACGCTCCCGGGCGCCATACTCGCCACCGTGATGTGGTTTCTCAGCACCCTTGTCTTCGGCTGGTACGTCACGCGCTATGCCAACTACTCGCGCGTCTATGGGTCGCTCGGCGCAGGCATCGCCCTTCTGTTCTGGCTCTACATCATCTCGCTCAGCGTTCTCAGCGGCGCAGAGTTCAACGCCCAGATCGCCGCCGTGCTCGACGGCGCGAAACCGGCGCTCAAGTCCTCCGAACCCCGACCGAAGACCTGATCTGCCGGCAGGGACTCACTCCATATCCCGCCTCCGTCCACCCCCTGCAAGCCATGTAAGCGGTATCGCGGTTAGAATTGCATCGGCGCGCATGGACTCTCTTTGTCCATCGCTCGCACTTCTCCACCGAAGGACTCCCCCGGCGAACCCCATGATCTCGACACTGACGGACACCATCTCTACGCAGGCCGGCGGCAAACAGGGTGAGGGCAGTCTTCCCCAGGGCGATCGCTTGCGGCGCGCCAAAATCGTCGCAACCCTTGGACCCGCATCAAGCACGGTCGAGGTCTTCCGGGAGCTGGTCAGCGCCGGGCTCGACGTCGCACGGCTGAACTTCTCGCACGGTTCGCACGAGCAGAAGGCGGAGCTCATCCGCATGGTTCGCGCAGTCTCGAAAGAGTTCGGCAAGCCAATCTGCATCCTCGCAGACCTCCAGGGACCCAAGATCCGCACAGGACGTCTGAAAGATCACAAGCCCGTCCAGCTCGAAGCCGGCAAGCGCATCACGATCACGCCCGAAGACATCGACGGCACCGCGGAGCGCGTCGGAACCGTATTCACCACGCTCGCTGAAAACCTCGTTCCCGGATCCCGCATCCTGCTCTCGGACGGTCTCATCGAACTGCGCGTCGAGCGCATCGAAGGGGCCGACGTCGTCTGCGAGATCGTCAACGGCGGCACCCTCGGCGAGAAAAAGGGAATCAACCTCCCCGGCATCCCGGTCAAGGTGCCCTCACTCACGCAGAAAGACGAAGAGGATCTCGAGTTCGCGATCGCACAGGGCGTCGACACCGTTGCCGTCTCCTTTGTGCAGACCGCGGAAGACGTGCGCTACGTCAAGCAACGCGTCGCGCAGCTCGGAAGCGATGCCTGGGTGATCGCAAAGCTCGAAAAGCCCCAGGCCATCGAGCACCTGGACTCGATCCTCGAGGTCACCGACGCCATCATGGTCGCGCGTGGCGATCTCGGCGTCGAAGTCCCGCCCGAAAAGGTGCCCGCGCTCCAGAAGCACATCATCCGCCGCGCTGCCGACTACCGCAAACCCGTCATCACCGCCACCCAGATGCTCGAAAGCATGATCGAAAACCCCCGGCCCACCCGCGCCGAGGCCTCCGACGTCGCCAACGCCATCTATGACGGGACCGATGCCGTCATGCTCTCCGGCGAGTCCGCCGCCGGCAAATACCCCGTCGCCGCCGTCCAGATGATGGCCACCATCGTCACCGAGACCGAGCACCAGATCCGGCTCGACCCCGCCCCCAGGGTACAGCGCAAACGTATCACCCGGCTCAGCGTCGCTGAGACCATCTGCGAGTGCATGGCGCATTCGACCGAAGACCTCGACCTCGCCGCCATTGCCATCTTCACCGAATCCGGATCGACCGCCCGCCTGCTCTCGAAGTACCGTCCCGATCCGCCCGTCTTCGCGCTCAGTCCCTTTGAGCCCGTGATCAATCGATCCATGCTGCTCTGGGGTACCTATCCGCTCCTCTGCGAGCGCTTCCACGACACCGACAAGCTCGTCAGCATGGCCGAGGAGATCCTGGAGCGCCACGGCTACGTCCAGCAGCGCCAGATCGTCGGCATCGTGGCCGGCACCCGCACCCTCTCCGGCGCTACCAACTTCTTACGGCTCCACATGATAGGTGACCGCGACACCGAGTCTTGAACATTTGCCCCACGCAAATGAGAAGAGGCCGTCCCGAAGGACGGCCTCTCTCGTTTGTCTTAGCTTCTAAGACGTTTTAGACGCTCAGCTTGCGGCGGAGTACACCAACCACGCCCAGCGCGCCGGTCCCAAGGAGCGCGAGAGATCCCGGCTCAGGGGTGACGGTGGGAGGAGGTGTCGGCACTATCGACGCATTGAAGCTCGCCGTCTCCGTTCCAATCTGCGGGCCGCCGTTGATACCGAGCAGCTCGTAGTTGGTCGGATCTGGCGGAACCGTGTAAAGGCTCAGGGCAAGGTTGTCCGAGCCAAGCAGCGAAAGTCCCACGCCGTTGAAATTGAACGGGTTGGTCAGATCACCGGTGAACATATTGTCGTTGCCGGCAAACCCACCCACGGGCAGCAGCGCAATCGAGTAGTCCGTTCCGTTGTAGCTCACAGTCCCCGTCGCAGAGGTGATCAGGGCAGGACCGGTCGAACCGGCAAAGGTCAGGGCGCCTGATCCGGAGAACGTGGATCCGGTGAAGTTGAAGGTAAGGTCATCGGCCAACGCAGAGGTGCAGGGCAATGCGGAGAGCGCGAGACCGCTGAGGAGAATCGCCAATCGTTTCATGTGGACTCCTTGAGCATGGGTTCAGCCAGCGGCGGGCCAACCGTCTCAAGCTAGATAGATGCATGTCTCGTACCAATGGCAGGACGAGTGAATCTCACAAAAGACGCTGGTTGAAGACTTACATAGCGGGCGTCGTCAACTCAGTGTGCAACAACCTGCAGGTATGTCGGTAAGGGAGTTCCTGCCTCTCCCACAAAGGTCACACCCTCACCATCCTGGCTAGCCCCTCCAAGTGTCGTATTCTGACGGCACGATGCGAGCTTGCTGGGGGATGTTTCTGTTGGCCGCGCTGCTTCCCGACCGCGGCCGGGCCGGGCAGATCCTTCCGACCGTCAAAAGGGATCCCAGTGGCAGCGCGCGCGTCGTCGTCCTCTGGCCTGGAGGCGCCCCGGGCGCCCTCGGCAACAAGGACATCGATGTCCCCAAACTCTACTACTACCCCGTCCGCGAGTCCGAAAGGAACAGACCCGGCGAACACGGGGAGGTGCGGCCCGGGGAGCGCGAACCCAGATCCGGTGAACACGACCGCCAGGAAGGCAGACCGGTCGAACACGAGACCAGACCCGGTGAACACCTGGACGGCAGGGGCGGCGACCGGCCCGAAGCACGCGGAGGCCGTTCCGCCGTTATCCTCATGCCGGGCGGCGCTTACCGGACCCTCGTCATGGAGAAGGAGGGTGCCGCCGAAGCGCGCTGGCTCAATGAGCACGGGGTTGAAGCCTTCGTGCTCGAGTACCGTCTCGGCCCCAAGTACCACTTCCCAGCACCCATGCAGGACGCCGCCCGCGCCATCCGCTACGTGCGCAGCCACGCAGCCGAATTCGGCATCTCCACAAGCAAGGTAGGGGTTTGGGGCTTCTCCGCCGGCGGCCACCTGGCCGGCTATCTCGCCTCCGTCAACGACCCTGGCAACCCCAAAGCCGCCGACCCCGAAGAGCGGGTCAGCGATCGCCCGGACTTTGCCATCCTCTCCTACGCCCGCCTCAGCATGGACGCTTCTATCCCGAGGCCCACCAATCTCGAAGCCCTTATCGGCGAACACCCTACCCAGGCCATGATCAACGAGATCTCCATCGATCGCCGGGTCTCCCGCAACACCGCACCCAGCTTCATCTTCTCCACCACCGAAGACCAGCAGGTCAACTCGCTCAACGCCACCGCGTACTACGACGCGCTCAAACGCGCCAACGTCCCCGCGGAACTCCATATCTTTGAGCGCGGACCGCACGGCGCCGGGCTCGGCCAGGGGCTCAAAACCGCCCCCGAACTCTCCGAGCTCGAGACCCTGGTCGCCAATTGGATGGAGATGCACGGATGGATGAGCGACGAGCGCTGATCTCTCCATGTGACCCGTTCTGGGGATAGCCGGGTCGCTCCCCAGACTCAATCCTGTAATGGCTGCTTGAAACACAGGGTTGGCATTCGCTCGCGTTTAGTGGATGCTAGTGGAGGCATCTGTGCATCTCTGCCAACTGCGTCACTCTCCTCCTGTCTGAAGCTGCGAACGTGATCGGTAGAGGTGAACGTGTACGGCTTCGCAGCAAAGGTGACGGCGTCTGGCCGGCCAGCACAGGCTACTCTCGGACTGTTCCTCCCGGGGGTTGTGGCTGCGGCTGCCCTGGTCGCGATCGCGACAGGACACCTCCACATCTCGGCGGGAGGCCCAATCCTGGCGATCGCCTGGCCCTGGACCCTTGGACGCAAATCCAGCAGGGGCATGACAGAAGAGCAGCGTGGCGAAGCCGATCGCACGCGCTTTCTCGCCGCTGCCGATACCAGTCTTGACGCCTTTGCCATTCTCGATGCGGTCCGCGACCATGCCGGATCCATCACCGACTTCCGTTTCAGCTACGCAAATGCAAACGCTGACATGCTGATCGATTCACGCGAAGACGGACTCACCGGCAAGCGGCTGAGCGACTTCTTCGCGATCGAGTCCGACCGCGGCTTCATGCAGACCCTCTCCACAGTGGTCAACGCCGGCATGCCCGCCCGTGCCGAGGTCGAGGTCGTCGACCGGCCATGGGTTCGCGCCAACTGGATCCGATACCAGATCGTGCGCCTCGGCGACGGAGCCGCGATCACCTTCAGCAATATCAGCGAGGCCAAGGAGACCGAAGAAAAGTTCCGGCAGCTCGCTGAATTTACCTCCTCCATCTTCGAAAACGCGCCCTTCAGCATGTTCGCCGCGGATGTGGACGGCGTTGTGACCGCAATGAACCAGGCCGCCGAGCGGCTTAGCGGATACAGCCGCGATGAGCTCGTCGGCAAGGCATCGCTCACCCTCCTGCACGATCGCAAGGAGCTCCAGGAAAGGGCAAAGGAGCTCGGCCTCTCCGCCTCGCTTCCCATGGACGGGTTCGAGGTGCTCACCGCCAAGGCCGCCAAGGGCGGGATGGAAGAGCAGGAATGGACCCTCGTCCGCAGCGACGGCGTCCGCATCCCCGTCAATGCTGCCGTCCGTGCGCTCAAAAACGATGCCGGCGACGTCACGGGATTCGTCAGCATCGAGTTCGATGTCACCGAACGGCGCGCCATGATGGACTACGTCACGCACCTCGCTACCCATGACCAGCTCACCGGTCTGGTCGGCCGCGCCGTGCTCCAGGACAGGATCGTCCAGGCCGTTGAGCGGGCACGCCGCTACGGCACCAAAGTCGCCATCTTCGTGCTCGATCTCGATCAGTTCAAGCGGATCAACGATCTCCTCGGCCACTGGGCCGGAGACCAGGTGCTGCTCGAAACCGCCTCACGCCTCCGCCAGGCCGTGCGCTCCTCTGACACCGTCGCCCGCATGGGCGGTGACGAGTTCGTCGTTGTTATGGAAGACATCACCAGCGTCGCGGACGTCGAGCACTGTGCCTCTACCCTTGTCACGCGCTTCGCCCCTGAGATGTCAGTCGAAGAGCATATGCTGCATGTCTCGGCCAGCGTCGGCGTATGCATCTACCCCGACTTCGCCGGCGACGCGCGCACCCTGCTCAAATGGGCCGACGCCGCCATGTACGCCGCCAAGGAAGGCGGCCGCAATCAGTTCCAGCTCTTCAGCGTCGACATGCTCAAGGACAAGTCGGATCGCCTCTCAATGGAGCGCTCCCTCCGTCAGGCCATCGCCAACGACGAGCTCCGCCTCCACTACCAGCCCTACGTCTCGCTCGTCACCGGAGAGGTCGTCGGCATGGAGGCGCTGCTGCGCTGGGAGCACCCCGAGCTCGGGCTACTCATGCCCGCCAACTTCATCCTCATCGCCGAAGAGACCGGCCTCATCATGCCACTCGGCGAGTGGGCCATCACCCGGGCCTGCGCCGAGGCCAAGGTCATGTGCGAGGAGCTCGGCATGGAGCTCATCCTCTCCGTCAACCTTTCGCCTCGGCAGTTCCAGCAGAAAAACCTGCTCGACATCGTCGAAAACGCACTCTCGGAGAGCGGCCTCCCCTCGAACTGCCTCGAGGTCGAGATCACCGAAAACACCCTCATGGTGAACTCTGCCGTGACCCTCGGCAAACTGCAAAAGCTTCGTGAGCTCGGCGTTCGCATCGCCATCGACGACTTCGGCACCGGCTTCTGCAACTTCAATTACCTGCTCGAGTACGCGGTCGATCGTCTCAAGATCGATCAGCACTTCGTCAAGCTCGCCGCTACCGAGGCCAATGCCGCCGCCGTCGTTCGGGCCATCATCGCAATGTCCCACGGGCTAAACATCAAGGTTATCGCTGAAGGTGTCGAGACCGAGGAACAGTTCCGCTTCCTCGTCCGCAAGCGCTGCGACGAGGCCCAGGGATACTTCCTCGCTAAGCCCGTCCCCGCCAGCGAGTTCTGCGAAACAGTCCGCGCCTGCACCGCGGTCGCCGTCTCCCGAACCGCATAGCGGGCACACACCCGCCCCACTGCCTCAAATCTCTGTCGCGGCGGTCTGCGTTCTCAGGCTTCGGAGAGATCCGTGTTCTGGAGCACCATCGTCTGCGACGGCGTCGTTTCCGTCTTGGCCGGGATCATCTTCTGCGCCCTGCCGTGTACCAGATACACAGCGACGCCCAGAATGATCAGGATCGCCACCGCAAACGCGATGACGATGCCAAGGAAGTTGGGTCCCTTGGGCCAGTTCTTGTCAGCGGGAGAAGAAGGAAGAGCCATGGCGTTTCGGATGCCGGACGGGCTCCGGAAGGGGGTCTAGCGAGACAGATTCTCTCGCCGCCCCCTCAGGTGGTCGACCGACACCCGTCAGAGCTGCCTAGACCGTTGCCCGGCTTCGTCGGATCAGGTGGTAGATCCCCAGCAGGATCAGCGCTCCCACAAGAGACATCAGGAAACCCGCCGACTCGTCCGGGCCGTAGTGCCCAATCGCCCGCCCCAGAAACGTTCCCAGAAACGCCCCGGCAACGCCGATCAGCATCGTGATAAAAATCCCGCCGGGATCCTTCCCCGGCATAATCAGCTTCGCAAGCGCTCCTACAACCAGACCAATAACGAGTACCCAGATGAGATGAAACATCTATGTGATCTCCTTGCGATCATTTTGAGTTACATGGCCCGTGTACAGCGGTTCACAACATCCCTGATCTGGCCGGCTCCGGAGCCGTCATTCGGCTTGCGAGCCAGATCTGGCGGCCCGCAACAGTGCCGGACGCCAGAATTCTATCCCTTGCGCCCAACCAGCTTGCGCTTGCCTTTCGCCTTTTTGCCAGACTTCCCGTCAGCCTTCTTCTTCGAGTCGCTCTTGCTGCCCTTCTTGCCCGACTTGGCCTTGTCCTTTTTGTCCGGACGCTTCGTCTCCGCCAGGCTCAATTCGGTCGTCTTCGCCGCCGCTTCGAGCGGAGCAGGCTGCGGGACCGCGGTATTCGGCTGGTGCCACAGCGCAATTCCGCCGGCAATCGCGTTCGAGTTCGCCCCCAGCAGCACGCCCTCAGGAAGCTTCTTCATCAGCTTCGCGTTGCCCCCGCCCAGCACCACGTAATCACACACAAATGCCGCACGGAACCGCGCGACCACGTCCAGCACCGCCGCCCGCCACAGCCTCTTGCCCTGCCGCTTCAGACCTACCAGACCGATCATCTGCTCATACGTCTTGCCTTTGCGATAAGGCAGATGCGCCAGCTCCAGCGGCACCACCACGTTGTCCACGATCAGCGCCGACCCGAGCCCCGTCCCGATACCGAGAAACAGCATCTTCCCACCCGTGTAACCACCCAGCGCCTGCATCGCCGCATCGTTGATAAACCGGATCGGCTTCGGCAGCGCGCTCTGATACGGAAATCCCACCCACCCTGGTCCCAGGTTGTGCGGCTCCACCAGCGGCCGGTCATGCGCCACCGGCCCTGGATACCCGATCGAGACCGCCTCGTACTCCCAGCCCTTCGTCGCCTCCAGTACATCCGCCACCATCTGCTTCGCTGTCATCGTCGGGCCGGAGACGATCTTGGTTGGAACCAGGTGGTCCGAAGACGCAACCTTGATGTGAGTGCCGCCAATGTCGATCACAAGAACTTTCATTCGTAGCTTGGATGCCTCCTCGGCCCGTTATGTCGTGAACGCAGCGGCCGCTCTGCGATCAGCGCCGCCGCACGACTCAGTCACACCGCAAACGTTGACAAGAACGACTCCAAACCGCCGATCACCGATCCCACTGCCTCCGCCACCTTGTCCGCCTCCGCAATCGTCCCCGTGATCTTTGCAATCTCGTGCTGCAGCTCCTTGAGCTTGTCGATCCCTGCCCCAAGCTGGCCCGTCGCCGCCTGGAGAGAGATCGTGTGATTCTCCATGTCCTCCTGGTTCAGCGCCGTCAGCTCGTTCGAAAGCGTGTCCAGCGTGTCGTTCATCACCTTGCGCTGACCCGCGTCGTGCAGCTTGTCAAGCAGGGCGTTGCCTCGCTCAAACGCCGCCTGAAAGTTGTCATGCGCCGCCTGCCAGATCGCATGCGGGTCGTCGGTCGAGGTCGCTGCGAGCGGGGCCGGCACGTTGGCCGCAACCGCTGGCCCACGAGCTCCCGTCACCTCCATCGGCTGCGGTGCGCCCTTCCTCCCCGATGCCCCAGCCGGAACCCGCACCGGGCCGGGGACGTTGCTTTTCGTCTTCTTTGCACTCATGGCAGCGGCCCTCAGGGATGCGTGGAGATGGAGCTATAAAAATTCGTCAGGCGCTGGGCGCTCGCTTCGAGCTGCTGGAGCTGCAGTCGAAACCCCGGCGCATCTTTCTGTCCTGCCGTGGCGGCCAGCGCGGCATGGGTCTTCGCAAGCTCCAGCAGCGCTCCTTGCGTCGCCGCCAGCGCACGATCCGCATCGTCCCCGTCGTTCGCCAGCCTCGGCAGCTGGAGGATCGCCTCGCGCTTTTCCGCCGGAGACAGCTTGCCCGAGTTGTCGACGATGTAGTTCTTCTGCTCCCGCAGAAGATCCAGGTAGTCGTTGTGGAGCTGGTTGCGAAGGCCCGATCGCTCCGGGTCGCCGAGATCCTTCGCCAGCAACGCGCAGATCGTATCGATCGGCTGCTCCATCTGCTTTAGGATTCCCGGCAGATCCCGCCGTCGTCGCCGCTCCACCAGCTCACGGCCCAGCGCGTCAATCGCCGCAGCCGCAAGGTCGGCCTCTGTCGACGTGAAATGCGCACTGACCAGCTTATTGGCTGAGATCTGCTCGAGCGACCCACCCATCGCCTTGGCTCCCGCATCCACTTCCTTTAGGGAGTCAGTCCCGCTCACCGCCGCGAGGTGCTCCGCATAGGAGCGCAGCGCGTCCACCACCTCGCTCCGCACCTGGCGATCCGCAGCCGGAAGAAATGGCTTGATCGTAGACGGATCAAACCCCGCCTCATCAAAGTGAGCCACCATCCGCGCCAGCTGCGCGTCCCGAAAGCTCTGCTCCACCAGCGCGTACGCGTCGTCCGTGCTCTTCGCCGTCACTGTCGCCGCAGCGGCAAAAGCGGAGGTCCGCGCCATAAGCGGCTGGTGTGCGCACCCGCCAAGCATCACCGCCGCCGCGAGAGCCGCAAACAATGCCGCGCAATGAACTAGGTTTGGGCTTCGATGCTGCGCCTCGCGGCTCCCACTCATGGCGACAAAACTACTCACGTCCCAGCCGGGTGGCAACTACTTTCAACGGAGCACGCGCCGGCGGCGCCCCACGCAGGCAGCTCAGCCCTGCGACGCCGATGGTCTACCGATGGCCGGCGGAGTACTCATCCCTGAACTCGGCCGCACATCGTCGCGCTGCGGAGTGATCTTCGAAGGCGACTTCTTGGCCACGAGAAACAGGATCACCATGATCACAGCCAGGGCAGCAATCACCGCGAACAAGAACTTGCGCGTGTTCAGACCCTTGTTCGGATCTGTGCCCGGAACGTCCGCCGTTTTCCTTGGATCGAGGGTTCCCATGCACAGCTCAGATGCCGGAAAAACCTCGGAAGAGTATGCCCATTTGCGCTGGATCAGGGCACGTTGCGGCCGTATTGATGAGATCGCAAAATGATCTCATCCGCTCTCTCAAAGCTCACTCAGTGTGGCGTCTCGCTCGAGGTGTGGCCGCCCGTAGACGTCCCCGGAGAAGCCTGTGTCCCGGTGCTCCGCAACACAAACAGCGCCGCAAAGGCCAGCAGGATCAACGCCAGCATCAGCAGAAACAGCGACGGTTTGCGCGTAACACTGCGCTTTTCGGCCGGGGAGGGAGGGGTCAACGCCATGTGCGCTTGGATGCAGCATGTGGAGAAGACGGTGAGCCCGTGTCAAAGAATCGCTCAAACACCCTCGCCTCGCTGCTCCGTCACAAGGTTCGGCGATCCCCCGAGATCAGGCGTCAGCTCGCGGACATAGATCTGGTGCGACACAACCGGCGGATCCGAACCATCGTGCAGCGCATACACGCGATCCCGGATCACCCGGTCCGCCTCCGTCACCCGCTCGCGCGATCGGAGATAGTCCAGCCACGACTCCATCACAAACGTCTCGTTCAACAGCTCGGGATTCCGCGCATCGCGGTAGATTCCCCATCGGATCGCCCCGTCCCTCAGCCGCACCCCGCGCAGCTCGTGAATCGCGTGCGTGAACTCTGCGTAGCGTTCTAGCGGCACGTGGTACTCCACCGAGATCCGCACCGGCCCCTCGTTCAGGTCAGAGTCTGTTCCCGGCACCGGCGCAATCTCAGGCGCCGGCCGCTGCCACTGGTAGGGCGTATGGTCAGGCAGCGGACCCTGGAGGATGTGAAACCGGTACGCAAACGGCAGCGAAACGAGCAGCCCGATCCCCGCTGTCGTCAACGCAATTGGCGTCGACGTGTGCTCGGCCAGAAAACCCCACAGGATGGAGCCCAGCGCCATCCCGCCCTGAAATGTCATTAAGTATGTCCCCAGCGCACGAGCCTGCACCCAGGCCGGCACCGCCAGCTGCACAGAAACGTTGATCGTCGACATCGTGCTCGTCCACGCAAACCCCGAAACCACCAGCACAGGGATAATCAGGTACGGCGACCGCACAAACGCCAGGATCAACAGCGTCAGGCTCTGGTACACCGTCGAGATCGCCAGGATCTGGTCGGCATTGATCCGCCGCCGGATCCGGGGCAGCTGCGTCGCCGCAACCACCGCACCAACGCCCAGCGACCCGTTCAGCATGCCGTACCCAAGCGCGCCCTGGTGAAGATCCCTCTGCGCCACCACCGCCAGCAGCGACCAGATCCCCGACACAAAAAACGTAAACAGGAACGCCCGCAGCAGCGACGACTGCAGGGTAGGGCGAGTGCCGCACATACCGCAGACCCGACCGGATCGACCCGGCAATCCGCTCCGCCGGCAGCGCGCTCTTGAACAGCGGCGTGCGCTTCCAGTTCAACAACACCCAGATCACGCCCGCAAACGACGATCGATTCAGAAAGAACACCGACCCCGCGCCCGTATCCGTCCGCTTGAACGCCGCCACCATCAACCCGCCCAGCGCCGGACCCACCGCCCGCGCAAGGTTGTTGCTCGCCGCGTTCAGCGACACCGTATCCGGGATCAGCTCCCGCGGCACCAGCTCCGGCACAATCGCCTGCCACGCCGGGTTGTTCATCGCCGATCCGATATTCAGCAGAAACGTAAACGCCAGCAGCGCCCACGGCGAGATGTGCCCCAGAAACGTCAGCATCGCCAGGACGCGCCACGCTCGACCAGCATCCACACCTGCCAGAAGATCAGCAGCCGTCGCCGGTCGAAGATATCCGCCGTCGCCCCCGCCAGCAGACCCAGCAGCAAGCACCGGCAGACTCGCCGCCGTCTGCATCAGCGCGATCAGCAGCGGCGATGCCGTCAGCGCCGTCATCAGCCACGTGCCCGCCGTGTCCTGCATCCACGTGCCAACCGATGAGACCGTCGACGCGATCCACCGATCGCGGAACAGCTCGATCCTCAGCGGCGCGAACCCGGATGGCGACGGCGCGACACCGGAGATGGGATCCGATGCCGGGTCAGGACGAACAATAGGCATTCCGCTTCGGATGCGCAAGGAACCCGCCTAGCCGCTTCGGTACGGCGGACGACGGTCTCTCGCAAGATATGGTTGCTTTCGGAACTCGCTCCGGCTAAAGTGGCTGTACCAAATTCGGTACAGGGCGAGGGTAAAGTTTTCCCCTCAAGTGGTAAACATTTCTCCTCGATTCGAAAAGTTTGCCCATAGTGCAAAATTTAGCTGTTCATTTCACCTGAATTGCTTCATTCTTGTGTCATCTGACCTTGCAGAATTTTGCGATGTTTGGTCCGGCAAGTGCAGATGTACCCAATAGAAAGACATTCCCCTGCGGGTGACCCGATGCGTCGCATACTGTTTCTACTGCTAGCCTTGACGATTGTTGCCTCTGGTTCCAAGGGCCTTGCTTCGACCGATTGTGAGAAGTGGCTCGCGGAATACAAGCAGGAGCTCGCCCACAAGGCCAGTGTTCAGCGTGCCCTCGCCGCCAGACAGCGTGCCCGTAACTACGCCCATCGCAAGGTCGGCGAGCTCATCGCCGCCACCGCGGCCCCGAAGCCGCATCCCACCCGCATCTCCAGCACGCGCCCTCACCTCACGCCCGCACAGATGCTCAAGCGCTTCGACGTGCTCTGCGGTGAGCTCCCCGTCGAACCCACCGGCCAGGTGCTCGACGCCCGGATGTCTCCCGACGAGTTCATCTCGGAGGTGGCCATGGGCGGTCCCGTCGACTCCGACGTCCTGCCCCCAGGCGACAACCTCATCGCCAATGCTGACAGCCCCTCCTACGTCCCCGAGGGCACCACCCCTGAAGGTGGATCCGGCAGCGGACCCCTCTACCCCGTCTACGGACCCATTCCCACCGGCGGCTTCCTCCCTCCCACGCCTCCGATCCCGCCCGTGCCCCCCGTCCCGCCGATCCCCCCCGTCCCCGAGCCCAGCAGCATCGTGCTCCTGTTCACCGGAGCCCTGGGCGCAGCCGGTTCAATCACCCGCCGCCGCCTGGCCACCCGCTAACCTCAACCTCACCAGACAAACAAAAGGCCCGGAAACCACCGGGCCTTCCCATCCGCAAATCTTCTTAGTCCACACGCAACGAAAGCGGCCGCTTACCTCACCAAGAACGCCGCCCTCCGAAAGGGCACCCTTAAAGAGGAAACCCACGCAGCGCGGTGGGGGCTGTTGCGTGGGTATTCCGGTAAAGCAACGAAGTGGGTGGACTTCGTTATGACCGACTCAACCCGAAGGGAGTCTTGCCACTCCTTGAATGTAATGCTGCTGACCTTCCATGTCAAGCGGGTTGTCCCGCCCAAATCGTGGAAAACCCACCCCGCACCCATCCGATAACCCGCCCTTACAAACGGCAGATCAGCAGCTCTCGCTCATAGATCATCTCCGGCGGCAGATGGTCATGGAGCAGCAGAAACAGCTCCTCATGCCCCATCACCTCCTGCTTCCACTGCGCCCGGTCGACCGTCTGTAGCTCGTCAAACGTCGCCCGCGGAAACTCAAGCCCCTCCCAGTTCATATCCTCGTAATGCGGCGTCCACCCGATCGGCGTCTCCTTGCCCCGCGCCCGCCCGCGCACCCGGTCCACGATCCACTTCAGCACCCGCATATTCTCGCCGAATCCCGGCCACAGAAATGCCCCTC
The DNA here is from genome assembly GCA_963850375.1 of uncultured Acidobacteriaceae bacterium. GTDB lineage: Bacteria > Acidobacteriota > Terriglobia > Terriglobales > Acidobacteriaceae > Edaphobacter. Next base: position 1,769,661 of record CAWKKV010000002.1, read on the forward strand.
TCCATCCTTGCGGAACCAGTTCACATGGAAGATCCGCGGCGTCGCCGAAAGCGCCCGCTGCATCCTCAGCCAGTGCCGGAAATAGTCGCCCATGTGGTAGCCGCAGAAGGGAAGCATCGCCATCGGGTCGCGCCGCACCTTGCCCTCAGCCCCGCCGCCGCCGCCGTCGTCTCCGATCCCATCGTCGCGCCGATATACACGCCCGCCGACCAGTTGAACGCCTGGTACACCAGCGGCATCGTCGTCGGCCGCCGTCCCCCAAAGATGAACGCCGAGATCGGCACGCCATCCGGCGACTCCCACGCCGGATCAATCGTCGGACACTGCGATGCCGGCGCCGTAAACCGCCCATTCGGATGCGCCGCCGGCCTGCCTGTCTCCTTCCCGATCGCCGGCGTCCACACCCGTCCCCGCCAGTCGATGCACTCGGCCGGCGGCTCGTCCGTCATCCCCTCCCACCACACGCCGCCCTCCGGCGTCAGCGCCACATTCGTAAAGATCGTGTTCCGCGCCAGCGTCGCCATCGCATTCGGATTCGTCTTCGCCGACGTCCCCGGCGCCACGCCAAAGAATCCCGCCTCAGGATTGATCGCCCGCAACTGCCCCGTCGCATCCGGCTTGATCCACGCAATATCGTCGCCCACCGTCCAGACCTTCCAGCCCTCAAACCCTGCCGGCGGAATCATCATCGCGAAGTTCGTCTTGCCGCACGCGCGAAGGAAACGCCGCCGCCACATACGTCTTCTCGTCCTGCCCTCGGCGTCGGCGATCTCCACGCCCACGATCAGCATGTGCTCCGCCATCCAGCCTTCATCGCGCGCGATGTTGGAAGCAATCCGCAGCGCAAAGCACTTCTTGCCCAGCAGCGCATTTCCGCCATAGCCCGAGCCATAGCTCCAGATCTCGCGCGTCTCCGGAAAATGCACGATGTACTTCTCGTCGTTGCACGGCCACGGCACATCCTGCTCGCCCGCTGCCAGCGGCGCGCCCACCGAGTGCATGCACGGCACCACCCGCTTCAGGTCCTTATCGATCTCCGCAAACACCGGCGCGCCGATCCGCGCCATGATCCGCATATTCACCACCGCATACGGCAGAGTCCGTAAGCTGCACGCCGATCTGCGACATCGGCGACCCGATCGGCCCCATGCGAAAACGGCAGCACATACATCGTGCGCCCGCGCATCGCACCGCGAAACAGGTGCTTCAGCTTCTTCCGCATCGCAAACGGATCTTCCCAGTTGTTCGTCGGCCCCGCGTCGTCCTTCGAAAGCGAGCAGATAAACGTCCGGTCCTCCACCCGCGCCACATCGTTCGGCGCCGACCGCGCGTAGAAAACAGCCCGGCCACAGCTCCTCGATTCAGCCTCGTAAACGTCCCCGCCGCCACCAGCTGATCGCACAGGAAGTCATACTCTGCCTGCGATCCATCCACCCAGTGGATCGACTCCGGCTGCGTCAGCTCGGCCATCTTCTCCACCCAGCGAATCAGGTGCTTGTTCGTCGTCGGTGGTGCGGAGATCGCTGTCGTCTTCATAGTCTCGTCAAGCCTGCTTCCGTCCCCGATTCTTCGCCGTCCCAACCCCGAAGTCAAACAACAACCGCGCTCTGGGGAGCGCCCACCCCGTCCGCCCACCCCACCCCCAAACACTGTCATCCTGAGCGAAGCGGCAAAGCCGCGCAGCCGAACGACCTGCGTCTCGCCACTGCTCTCGCTCGCCCTTGCCCGTCCTCCTACACGGCCGACAAACCCACCACAGTGATACGGTCAACTCCGTGAGCCACCCCACCCCCAAACGCGTCCTGCTCTCCTGGAGCACCGGAAAGGACAGCGCTTGGACCCTCCACGTTCTTCGCTCCCGTCCGGATCTCGACGTCGTCGCCCTCGTCACCACCTTCAACGGCCTCGCCGAGCGCGTCGCCATGCACGCCGTCCGTCGCTCCCTCGTTGAGCTCCAGGCCCAGCACGCCGGCCTCCCTCTCTGGAGCTACGACCTCCCCTCCAGCTGCACAAACGCCCAGTACGAGTCCGTCATGCACTCCGTCTTCGCCCGCGCCCGCTCCGAACAGATCGACGCAGTCGCCTTTGGAGACCTCTTCCTCGAGGACGTGCGGCAATACCGCGAGCGCCTCATGACCGGCTCCGGTCTCGAACCCCTCTTTCCCCTTTGGAACATCCCGACCCCGCAGCTCGCCCGCGAAATGATCGCTGCCGGCGTCCGCGCCCGGCTCACCTGCATCGATCCCGCAAAACTCCCGCCCACATTCGTCGGTCGCGACTTCGACCTCACGCTTCTCGCCGATCTGCCCGCATCCGCCGACCCCTGCGGCGAGAACGGCGAGTTCCACACCTTTGTCTACGCCTCGCCCGCCTTCGCCAGCCCCATTCCCATCTCGCTCGGCGAAATCGTCCACCGTGACGGCTTCGTCTTCGCCGACCTCATTCCAGGCGAGGCCGGCCTTCTCCCACGCGAGGGGCGGTAGGGCTTTCACGAGCCAAAATCAGACGCCCGGCCCGCCTCCAACCCCACCCAACCGCGGTGCATCCCTCTCCTAAAGATCGAGACAGATCAGGAGACATAAGCATAACGATGGCAAACGAAGAGATTCCCGTCGCTTACCCGCACTCTGAAACCTCCCCGCTGGCGCCTATCTCCACCGAGCGCTCCCCGGCAAACATCCAGTCAACCTCACCCTCCACAACCGCCGTTGATCCCAATCCCGGCCCCAACACCTCCATCAGCGTTCTCCGCAAACAGTACGGCCCCCACTTCGCCAAGGGCTACGGCGACAGCGACACCCTCGGGCAGGTGCTCGCTCGAGCCGGCGTGGCCTCGCTCGCGGAGTACCTCGAGCAGTCCACGAAAGAGTAAGCGCCTGCTTAGCCCACACCGTGGCGCAATCACCCCCTCCAGCCGGGTAAACTTAATACAGAATCACCGAAAGGCCGCAGCCGGCTCCGACGAGCCGCCGCGGCCTTTCGCCGTTAACACCGCGAAGCACAACGGATTCAGCACAGGAGACGAACAGATGAGTACCGAAACGAAGCTGATACACCAGGCTGCGGAGACCACCCGCGTCCTCGCGCCGGTGGAGCTCAACGCCCGGCGGAAGCGCAAAGCCTTCACCGCGCCGCTCGATCCCCCGCCCCATCCTGTCGAGCCGGCTCGCCGCGGCCGTCGCACGGTCAGCCATCCCGGCAACCTCTGCGGGCGGTAAGTCGAACGGGACGAAGACTTTGCCTCTAAACCCCTTTTGAAGCAATACTTTAGTGGCGAAGTCCTTCGTATCTCTTCAAAACAGGCTGCTTAGCTTGGGGTACCCCCGGGGGGGGTGGGGGACCCCCCGGCAAGAAAACGCCCCACCTCATAGGAATCAACGGCGATACCTGTTACGCTTAATACTTCACCGCGACACATCATCGCGCGAAAGCGAGCATCATGCCAAACGGAACAGTAAAGTGGTTCAACGACTCAAAAGGCTTCGGCTTCATCACCCCTGAGGACGGCAGCGAGGATCTCTTCGCTCATTACTCGGCAATCAACTCCTCGGGCTTCAAGTCCCTCCAGGAAGGCCAGCGCGTCTCCTTCGACGTCACCAAAGGCCCCAAGGGCAAGCAGGCCGCAAACATCCAGCCCGCCTAATCACCCAAGCTTAGGAGCAAACCGAAAGGCCGCGACTTCCGTCGCGGCCTTTCTTCTTTGCTGGGTATGATCGCTCTATGAGCCTCTCCGCCGAAGACCGCGCCCGCAAGATCAAAGTCCTCATCTTCGACGTCGACGGCGTCCTCACCGACGGACAGATCATCGTCGCCCCCATTCCCTCGTCCCGCACCGCCGAAGATCCCATCGGCGAAGGCATGGAGATCAAGGGCTTCTCCGCCCACGACGGCCTCGGCATCTCGCTCGCTCGCCTCGGCGGCCTCCGCGTCGGCATCATCACAAAGCGACAGTCGCAGACCGTCGCCATCCGCGCCCGCGACCTCCACCTCGAGTTCGTCTACCAGGGACAGGCACATAAGCTCGCCGCCGCCCTTGAGATCGCCGCAAAGGCCGGCATCTCCATGGACGAGATGGCCTACGTCGGCGACGACATCGTCGACTTCCCGGTGATGCGCATCTGCGGCCTCGCCATCGCCACCGCCAACGCCCGCCCGCAGGTCCTCTCCATGGCCCACTACATCACGCCCCACCCTGGCGGCCAGGGAGCCGGCCGCGACGCCATCGACTTCATCCTCTCCTCCCAGGGCACCCTGAGCAAGGTCATCGAACAATACCTCGACACTGAAAACCCCGCCGCCGCCTCCGCGGACGTAGGCTCCGGCAACATGTAGCGCGCGCCAACCCTGGCCGAGCCCTCCAGGCGAACTGAAGGCGAACAGACCCACGCTAGAATAGCCCATGCCCACGGCGCCGCCCGAGCTCGAAATCCCCGCCGCCCTCGCCTGGGCCCACCCCGTCACCGCCGAGTGGTTCCTCACGAAGTTCGGCTCGCCCACCGAACCCCAGACCGCCGGCTGGCCCGCCATCGTCGCCGGCAAATCCACCCTCATCTCCGCCCCCACCGGCTCCGGCAAAACCCTGGCCGCCTTCCTCGTCGCCATCGATCACCTTCTGCGTCAATCAATCGAAGGCCGCCTCCCCGCTCACACGCAGGTCGTCTACATCTCTCCACTCAAAGCCCTCTCAAACGACATCCAGAAGAACCTCGAGCAGCCCCTGCGAGAGATCCAGCAGCTCGCCCTCGAACGCGGCTACCTCGCTCCACAGATCCGCACCGCCGTCCGCACCGGAGACACGCTCGCCAAAGAGCGTGCGGCCATGCTCCGCCACCCCCCTCACATCCTCGTCACCACCCCCGAGTCGCTCTACATCCTCCTCACCGCGGCCAAGCCCCGCGAGCTCCTCCGACGCGTCGAGACCGTCATCGTCGACGAGATCCACGCCGTCGCCGGCAACAAGCGCGGCACCCACCTTTCCCTCTCGCTCGAGCGCCTCGAAGCCCTCGTCTGCGCCGAGAACCCGCTCTCCCCCGGCGCCTTCCTCACCGGCCTCTCTCGCCCACCCCAGCGCATCGGCCTCTCCGCCACCCAGAACCCTATCTCCCTGGTCGCCGACTTCCTCACCGGCGCCGACCCCAGCCGCCCCCCCGCAGAGATCATCCAGGTAGGCCAGCGCCGCCATCTCGATCTCGCCATCGAGGTCCCCTCAGAAGAGCTCGGCTCGCTTACCTCTACCACCATGTGGCAGGAGATCTTCGACAAGCTCGCCCGTCACACCGAGTTCCATCGATCAACGCTCGTCTTCGTTAACACTCGCCGCCTCGTCGAGAAGATCTCCTTCGAACTGGCCGAGCGCCTCGGCACAGAGAACGTCGCTGCCCATCACGGCTCACTCTCCCGCGCCCTCCGTCTTGACGCCGAGCAGAAGCTCAAGGCGGGCGAGATCAAGATTCTTGTCGCAACCGCCTCGCTCGAGCTCGGCATCGACATCGGCGACATCGACCTGGTTTGCCAGATCGCCACAACCCGCAACGTCGGCGTCGCCATGCAGCGCGTCGGCCGGGCAGGCCATTGGCGGGGCGCCATCCCGAAGGGACGCCTCTTTGCCACCACGCGCGACGACCTCCTCGAGCAGGCCGCGCTCCTGAGCAAGATGAAAGGCGGCGAACTCGACCAGCTCGAGATTCCCGAAGCTCCCATTGACGTGCTCATGCAGCAGATCATTGCCAGCTGCGGAGCCGAGCCGTGGGATGAGGACTGCCTGTTTCAGGTCCTGCGCCGCTCCCACCCTTACCGCAATCTCACTCGCGCCCACTTCAACGAGGCCCTCGAGCTCCTCCATCTCGGCATCGAGTCCAGCCGCGGCCGCTACGGTGCCTACCTCCTCCGCGACACGATCCAAGGCCACCTCCACCCCCGCCGCGGAGCCCGCAGCATCGCCATATCCAACGGCGGCGCCATTCCCGACACCTCGCTCTTCGCCGTCATCTTGCAGCCGGAAGGCGTACAGATCGCCACGCTCGACGAGCACTTCGCCGTCGACTCCTCACCCGGCGATGTCGTCCTCCTTGGCAATACCTCCTGGCGCATTCAGCGGATCGAACCCGCGGGCAAGGTCTTCGTCGAAGACGCCCATGGCGCGCCACCCAGCCTTCCCTTCTGGGAGGGCGAGGCCCCGCAGCGCACAGCCGTTCTCTCAAGCGGCGTCGGCGAACTTCGCGAACAGATCTCCGCCCGCACGCCCGGCGTCTCACCCCAGAACCTCTCGCCCACGCACCCCGAGGTCGCCGCCTGCGCCGACTGGCTGCAGGAGGAGTGTTGCGTATGCTCCTCCGGAGCAATGCAGCTCATCAGCTACATCGTCGCCGGCCGCGCTGTCCTCGGCGCCGTTCCCTCGAAGACCACCATCATCGCTGAACGCTTCTTCGATGAGGGCGGCGGCCAGCAGCTCATCCTTCACGCCCCTTTCGGAGGGCGCGTCAACAAGGCCTGGGGCCTCGCTCTCCGCAAGCGCTTCTGCCGCGGCTTCAACTTCGAGCTCCAGGCCGCCGCTACCGACAACGGCATCAACATCTCGCTCGCCGAGCAGCACAGCTTCCCGCTCTCCGACGTCTTCCAGTTCCTCACCGAGAACACCGCGCGTGAGCTGCTGGAGCAGGCCGCGATCCCTTCGCCCATCTTCAAGAACCGCTGGCGCTGGGCCGCCGGCCGCTCCCTCCAGCTTCTTCGCATGCAGAAGGGCAAGCGCGTTGCCCCGCAGATCCAGCGCACGCGAAGCGACGATCTCCTCGCCAACGTCTTTCCCCAGGCCGCCGCCTGCTTCGAGACTATCGTCGGCGATATTCAGATCCCTGACCACCCCCTCGTCCGCGAGGTCATGCGCGACACCCTCTCCGAAGCCATGGACATCGACGGTCTGAACGAGATCCTTCGCGGCATCGCGTCCGGAGCCATACGCTGTCTCGCCGTGGACACGCCCGTCCCATCGCAGTTCGCGCACGAGCTCATCAACGCCATGCCCTACGCCTTCCTCGACGAGGCTGGCGCCGAGGAGCGTCGCGCTCGCGCCGTCACACTCCGACGTTCGCTTCCTTCAAGCGTCGCCGACGATGCAGGTAAGCTCGACCCCGCCGCCATCGCCACCGTGCGCGCGCAATGCTGGCCCGACATCCGCGACGAGCACGAACTCCACGATCTCCTTCTCTCCCTCGTCGCCCTTCCGCTTGCCTTTCTCGACGATCGTCCTGAGGTCCGCCATTGGCCCGGCTTCTACGAGCGCCTCACCCATGCGGGCCGCGTGCACACCGTCGATTGCAACGGCACACCTGCCTGGGTCGCCACCGAGCGTCTTCCTCATGCGTCCATCCTCTGGACAGACTCCCGTCCTCATGCTCCTGTCCTCGTCTCGAGCGCAGCAAAAGATCGCAGTGTTCAGCCCGGAGCCGCAACTCCCCAAATCGTCAACTCCGAACAAGCGACCAACGCGGTCACAAAGGAAATCGCTGCCTCCCAGCTCGTTCAAGGCTGGTTACAGATCCTTGGCCCAACGAGCTCTGTTGCGCTCGGAGCGCTGCTCCACCTCGACCCTGCGATCCTCTACGCCGCATTCCTTGCCGGCGAGATGCAGGGTCTGGTGATGCGCGGGACTTTTGAGCAGCCCTCCACCTCCGAGGACCATCAGGTCGAGTGGTGTGACCGCCGGCTCCTTCAGCGTATCCATCGCCTCACCCTTTCCACGCTCCGCAAACGCATTGAGCCCGTCACGCCCGCCGCCTACATGCGCTGGCTCCTCAGCTGGCAGCACCTCGCGCCCACTACACAGCTCACCGGTGAGGACGGCCTGCTCCAGGCTCTCTCTCAGCTCGAGGGCTTCGAAGCTCCGGCGGTCGAGTGGGAGCGCAGCCTCCTCCCTGCCCGCATCGCTAACTACTCCTCCGCGTGGCTCGACGCGCTCTGCCTTTCAGGCGCCATCGGCTGGGGCCGCATCTCGCCGCACCCAGCCTGGTCATCGGGGCAGGGAAGCGCACCTCGCCGCGTCATCCCCACTAACGCCGCGCCCATCACCTTTTACCTCCGGGATTCCGCCGACTGGCTTCCCTGGGCGCTCGCCGAGTCGTGCGTCGAGCAAGGCAACCTCGAGCGGGCCCTGAGCCCCGAAGCCCTCCGCGTTCGCTCGGAGCTTGACCGTCGCGGAGCCTGCTTCACCGCCGACCTTCAGCGCAACCTCGCACTCACAAAGCAGCAGACGCAACACGCACTCTGGGAGCTCGCAACCGCCGGTCTCGCGGCCGCAGACGGCTTCGACCAGCTCCGTGCGCTGATGGATCCGAAACGCAAAGCCGCAGCCGTTGAGCCCGCGCCAAGCTCAACGCGACGTCGCATCGCAGCCCGCACGACCGCAGGCCGTTGGTCGCTCCTTTGTGCCGATGCCGCCGTACCCTCGAACGCCAACACCCCGGAAGCCCGCATCGCGCGCGCACACCTCCACGACGCGGCCATGGAATCCGCCGCACGCATGCTCCTCGCCCGCTACGGCATCCTCTTCCGCGATCTCCTCACCCGCGAGTCCAACGCCCCCAAGTGGCGCGATCTCACACCCATCCTTCGACGCCTCGAGGCTCGCGGCGAGATCCGCGGTGGCCGCTTCGTAACCGGTGTCTCCGGCGAGCAGTACGCCCTGCCCGAAGCCGCCGACTCCGTTCGCGCACAGGGCGCCGCACCGAGTGAGCCGCAGATCATCGAGATCGCCTCGGCCGACCCCACCAACCTCGTTGGCATCGTCGTCCCCGGCCAGCGCGTCCCATCCACTCCCGGCGGACGCGTCCAGTGGAGCAACGGAGTTGCCGTCGAAGACTCTACCCCGGCGCCACGCAGCTTCCCGCACCAGCGCGAACGGCAACCGCCTGCCGTCGCTCCCACACCGGCTGCTCCTCCCGGCGAGTTCACCGGCAGCCTGGGCTTCCTCTAGACTGGATAAGTCCATGAACGAACTTCCCAAGCCGATCGTCGAGGCTCCGCGAGAGGCTGAAGACACCAATCGCCTGGCACCCGAAGACTTCTACTTCGACGGTCCTTACATGGTCTTTACTGCCGCATATCACCTGAAGCGTGGGTATTGCTGCAACTCCGGCTGCCGGCACTGTCCCTACTCATAATCTGAGCGACCGCCCTTCAGGGCTGCTTGACCGGCGTCTGCGTCTGCAGGTCCGGGATCGCCCCCAGGGAAACCACCTGTGTCGTCCGCAGCTTCTTCGAGCTCTGGGTGAGGACCGCGATGCGTGGGTCGTCGCGATACTTGGCCATCTGGCTATCTGCTGCCATCCCTGCGCGGATGTCGAAGCCGCTCTCAACCGACTTCGCCAGCCAATGCAGCATCTCGGCCTCGTCACCTCGGGCCAGCGCAGCTTCGCGACCTCATAACAAAAACGACCGCGGTCGGCCGGGGATAGCATGTGCGCCATCACCCCGCTGCCACTGTGCTTCTCAAACACCTCCGGATCCAATTGGATCGCAATCGCATACTGCTCGGCGGCCTTCTTATAGCTCTTCTCTTCAAACAACGCCGTTCCAAGGTTCGAGTGAAACGTCGCGACACGCTGGTTCAGCTTAACCGCCCGCTTATAGTCCGAGATGCTGTGTCCCAGATCGAGCTGAAGATACTCAGCCGCGGCCAGGTTGTTCCATGCATCTGCGTTCTTCGGCTCAAGCTTCGCCGCATGCTTGAAAAAGGCACGCGCCAGCGTGACATTCTGCAGCTCCAGCTCCGTAACGCCCTGCTTCAGGGCGATTCGGGCCGAGTCGCCGCCTCGAGTCTGCGCGTATCCGTAGTACTCCAGGGCATCTTCAGGGAGACGCCGCGCCCGAAGAACGTCGGCGGCCATCTCGAGATCAGAAGCCGATGCGCTCGCAGGGTCAGGCAGGTGAGGCGCTACCGCGATCCACTGTACATCGCTGTGGCGCAGGGCTCGGTCCAGCTTCGCATTTTGCGGAGCACGTTGAGCACGCGCGAGATCGCTGCCACCGAGGCAGAGAACCAGTCCAAAAGCTGTGGAAAAGGAGATGAGACGCGTTAGGGAGAAGAGAGGCATGATGGCCCTCCGTCAGCAGCCGCGCTTATACTCGACCCGGGATCTGACAGCTGTCAATACCCCATCTACTCTCCCGGTTTTATCGATGGGACGAGCGACGGAACCGAAGCCGATTCGGTAACCCGGAGCGCCATCCGCGGAAAGCTGAAGCTGCCGCCCGCGTCGTCGATCACATTCACCTGGCACACGTAGGTACCGGGTTTGAGCTGGGTTAACGGCACGTCAAACTCAAAGCTCACCGCATTCCGTCCCGGGATATTGACGCTCGTCGCCTCCACCAGGGGTGTCTCATAGACCTTGGTGCCCCCGTTCAGAAACTCGATGCTGGTCAGCACCCGGACCGCTCCGTTGGGCCTTCTCCCCAGGCCAGGCGCGTTCGCCGGCGCACCGCCTTCCACCTTGCGCGAAGGGTCATAGATCTCGTACAGGAAGTAGAGATGCTGGTCCTGGCGGAACACATGGGCCACGTTGGGGATCCACTCCACGCCATCCCGCACCAGCGGACTCACCGTATTCTTCGCAGTGTTTGGCGTCCGCTGGCTTGAGAGCACAATCGAGCTCAGCTTCAGCGATGTCTTCTTCAGATCCGGAACCTGCAGGTCGGCCTCGAAGCTGCCCATGTTGCCCGTCTGGTTTTCGCGAACCACAAACTTCAGGTGGTAGCGCCCCGGAGCCAGCGTGAACCCGGTCGAGTACTGGATGTTCTTGCGCTGCACCTGCTGCGCCGCGTCGAGCGCTAATTTGACGTTATCGCGAACGTTCCCGACCACGATCCCCTGCGCGTTCTTCACCTGGCCGACCACGTCGATGTTGGCCTTGTCGCGATCGCCGTTCTTCAGAAAAGGGATCTGCGACCCCGGCACAATCAAGGACACCGGCACGAAGAATTTTGTGTCATCGAGCCGGAAGTAAAGCGCCTGGAGATAGACTGCAACGTCCGTCGCGGGAAGATCGCTGCGCATCTGGTCATCGAGCGCCTGTTCTCGATCCTCTGTCTTCTGGTGCTTGAAATCAGCCGCCGCGTAATAGCCGGGACGGTAGTCGAGCTTCACGTCGCTTCGATTCAACTTCACCGTCAGCTTGCGATACGCTCCATTCTTCGTCTGGTCGGTCGACCGGAAGCCGAGGATGTAGTACGCCTCCGTATCGTGCTGGACCTGCTGAAACACCGGTCCGAAGTCGTTCGAATCTGAGAAGAACTTCCCGCCCGTATCGGAGGCCAGAGTCCCCAGCACCTCCTGCGATCCGAAGTTTGCGTCCAGTTGGCTCTGCGCCGCGCCGCCGTTATACGCGGACACTCCCCGCAGGCTGCCGCGGGAAGCATCGCCCACCGGTGGCAGGGCCTGCAGACCGCGCGAGTCCACGCTGTAGATGGCCATATTGGCCTTGACCGCCTCGTTCGTGGCCGCCCGCAGACTCGCCTGGTTCTCGATCCCGTTGCGCGTCAGGCCGCCTGAAAAGTACAGCAGGCTCTTTCGCTGGTCCACCCTCTCAAGACTCTTTGCAATCGTCTGGATCGCATACAGCTCGCGATCGGTATTCAGGTCGTTGTACTCACTGCTGTCCGCGGCAAAGCTCGAAGCATCATCAGACGTCCCATCGGTCGAGCCCGTCGTTCCGCCGTTCGCAAATCCTGTTCCCTCGCTGCCGTTGTACCGGCCCACAGCCCGCAGCAGCGCAGCCTTGTCCGACGTGAAATCCTGGTCCATGCTCAGCGCTGTCGCCATACTTACTGCGGCCACCAGGTCCGCCGGCTGCATCTGCTTGTTGATGTAGTTCTGCGCCGCCTCCACCGCGCGGTCCACATCCTCCGGCTGCATGCTGCTGAGATCGAAGAACATCACGATCAATCGGTGGTCCCGCAGTTCACTCGGCTCTGCCGCCAGGTTCCGGTTCAGGAGGTCAGCAATCGTCTTCGCATCGGTCCTGCCGCTCACGGTGCTCTTCTCTGCCAGTACGGCCGCCTCATCCACGTTCTGGTAGTCAAACGTCGCGATCTTCTGCGGCTTGCCATTCTCAAGAACAGTGAAGTCGCTCACCTTCAGACCCTTCACCACCGCTCCTGTCTTCTTGTCCCGCACGACCACGTTGGTCAGCACAATGTCCGTCTGCACCTTCAGCGTGAATGTTCCTTGGCCGCCGTTCGTTGTGCCCGGCTGAGCGTCCTGCGCCGACGCGCTCAGCGTCAGCAAAGCTCCCAGCGTTGCTGCCCCAAGCCCCCGCCAGGCCCACCGCAATCGTCTCTCAACCATCGCCCGTCCCATCGTCAGAACCTGTACCGTGCTGTAAACGTCAATGCTCTCTGCGCCGCCGTCCCCACCACCTGGCCAAACGTGGCAGAGTCGAGCGCCGTGTCGATCGACGAGTACTGCACCGTGTTGAACACATTGTTGGCCGTCACCCGCGCCTCAAACGATCGCGTCTCCCCGAGCGGGACCGTTCGCGACAGCGACGCATCAATCGAAACCGTCCCCGGCCCCTCGATCGAGTTCCTCGAGGCCGTACCGAAGCCGTTCGCAGGCGCCGTAAACGCCGCCTTGTTGAACCAGTTGAAAACCCCTCCGCTCCCTCCGATCGGCGTGCCGAACACCCTGTCCGGTCGCAGCGTATACGTCCCGCCTGCCGCAATCTGCGCCGCGGTCGAGTTGTACTGGGGCGTGAAATACAGCCCCGTCGCAAAGTCGAAGTCGCCGCTCACCGAGAAACCGTCCAGCAACTTCGAGGTTCGTCCGCCCTTGCTGAAGAATGCCCGGTTGGGTCCAAACGGAAGCTCCATTACCCAGTTGCCCGTCACCTCATGGCGCCTGTCGAACGCCGAGTTGCCCTCCTCCAGATCCAGCCGCTGGTCGTTCTGCGCGATCGCCACCCCACTCACGCCGTTCACCGACCCCGTGCCACCGATCGAGGACGCATTGTCGATCGAGTGCCCGTACCGGTAGGTCGCCTGGAGGGAGATGCCCTTCTGCATCCGCTTGCGCGCATTCACCACCAGTGTGTTGAACCGGGAGTACGCGATCGAGTCCTCATACGTAAACGCCTGCGCATCCGCAGTCGTCACAGTGGATGTCGTGTGGTTGGGCGCACGCACGATATCCAGGTCGCCGCCGAGCGATCCGTTGTAGCCAACATTCAGCACGATTCCCAGCGGCATCGATCTCTGGATATCGAGGTTCCACACCTGCACGCGGCCCAGCCGATAGTTCTTGTTCACCGAGTAGTTGTTCTGGATCTGCTTCGTCGAGCAGCCAAATCCGTTCTTCAGGGTCATGTTGCCCAGGGTGCAGCCCGTGTCATTTGTAGCGCTTCCGATTACATTCGTCTGCGTCGCCGCAAAGGGCGGCTGAAACGCAAGCGACTGCGCAAACGTCGCGAACTGCCCGGTGTTGTAGTTGATCCCGTACCCCGCACGCACCACCGTGTTCTTCACCCACTTCGGCCGCCACGCCACACCCAGCCGTGGGGAGTAGAGCGTGCGGTCAGGATTTACAAGCGATCGCGGGTAGCTCCCGCCGTAAGGCCCCGCAGCCCCCGGCAGTACCGGCGCTACTTGGGTGAAATCAGCGTTGTGGTCGAGATTCACCAGCCGGTTGTTCTTCTCGACGTAAGGCGAAAAGTACTCGTACCGCAGGCCGTAGTTCAGCGTCAACGACGGCAGCACGCGAAAGTCATCCTGCGCATACCAGTCATACACGTTGGCGCGGAGGTAGATCTTGTTCAACCCCGCCTGGATCTTTGTCTGCTGTGGATGACCGATCAGGAAGTCCGCGAAGCCCGCACCTGAGGTCGGCTGAATCGTGCTTCCCGCATCAACAAGCGCCCGGTCCTGAGGGCTTAGCGTCGCATAGTCCGAAAACACAAACGTTCCCAGCGGGTTGCCGCCCGTCCCTCCTCCGCCCAGCACATCTGCATGCACCCGCCGCACATCCACCCCAAGCCGGAAGTTGTGCTTCTTGTGTCCGTAGCTCACGAAGTCTGAGAACGAGATCGTCTGGTTGATCGTGTCGCGCGGCGCGGCGTCATTCAGCGAACTGAAGTTCGTGATCGTGATCGCCGGAAGCCCGTTGTAGAACTCCGGGTGAGCCCCGACGCCACCCTGGCTCGGCACGGTGATCCCGGCATCCGCGGCAGGATTGCTCGAGGTATTCGTAAAGTAGTTTCGGCCGGTCGCGTGCGATCGATTCCAGTTCACGGATGCGTTGTTCGTCAGGCGACCGTACCCGACGGTGTACCCGGCCGTGATCCCGTACCCGTTCGTCTCGGTCGCTCCGCCCAGGGGCAGAAAGACATTCGGCTGGTCGCTCGCCGAATGCGAATAGCTCCCATTGAAATTGATGTTCTGGCGCAGCGTCTTCGGCCCATTCGCCTGCTGCTGCCGCCGTCCTCCACCCATCCCGAACCCGCTCGCCGACCCGAAGTTCCTTACAAAACGCATCGACGCTTGCGTTGAGTTCTGCCCCGCCGTCGTAATCGTCTGGTAGTTCAGCCGCTGCGTATTGGTCGTCACGTTCGGTGCCGGATAGAAGTTCAGCAACGCCAGCGCCTGTTGCGACTGGTCGCCCGGGCAGATCACGTTGAGCCTGCCCGCGCAGACAAACTGCTGTCCTGTCTTTGGGTCATAGATTGGCGTCTGAACGATCTGGCCATTGACCGTCTGCGTCAAACCGCTGAAGTCGCCTGTCCTCTCCTCCACCGTCGGCACGGTCGCATACAGGTTCAGCGGGTTGATATTCCTCTGTCCCGTCACATTGAGAAACACAAACTGCTTCGTGCTCGGCTTCGTCAGCCCCGGGATGTAAGGGGAACCGGTAAAGTTCACGCCAAAACGATTGTTGTTGTACGAGGGCTTCACCACCGGCGCACCAGTAAGCGAATAGTTGGTCGCGTTTAGCGCCCCAAATCCGCCGACGTAGAAGATGCCGCCATGCGGCTGTGTCGGATTGAACCCGCGGAAGCCGCCGCGCCCGCCACCGCCTCCCCGGCCACCACCACCGCCGCCGCCCGGTCCGCCGAACCCACCCGGCCCCATCATCCCGCCGAGCATGCCCACGACCGCGTTCGCCATGTCGCCCGCCGCTCCGCCCTGCCGCCGAGCCTGCGCGATCGCGTCCTCCACTCGCTGCCGGATCTCGTCCTCGTTGAAGTTCGCCAGGCCATTCGTCTGACCCATCTGCCCGCTCACCGCCACCGAGTCCTGCGTCGCCCCCGCATCCGCTGCACCGGCTCCACCGAGCGAGGGCAGGGAAGTCGCCGCGTTGGTCGCGCCCGCGCTCGCATCCGTCGCGTCCCCGCCGCCGGCCAGCACGCTGAGTGCCTGCAGCCCGGACCCCGTTCGCGCGCCCGTCCGCGCCGCCACTGCGGCGGCTGCGGTCTCTGCTGCGTCCTGCTGTGCCACGCGAGAGGCCAGCTGCATCCCGAACTCCGCAACCTGTTCCGGCTTGCCCCCGTTTTCCCCCGCAGCGTTCAACACCAGCTCCTGCGTCTGTGAGGCAAACGCCGCCAGCTCCGCTCGCACCACATAGCGGCCGTTCCGCGGGATAGCCATCGCAAACGCCCCGGCCACATCCGTCGCCGTCGAATACTTCTTGCCGGTCAGCGTGTTGGTCGCCGTAATCGCCACACCAGGCAACGGCACCGTTCCCGCCTTCACCGTCCCGCGAATCACGCCTCCCGCAGGAGCCTGGGCGGCGCCCGGCGCGTTTGCCGCTGGCGCCGTCGCCGGCGAGCTCTGGCCCGAAACCTGGGCCACGGGGGCAGCGGGCTCCTGCGCCCCCGCATACCCCGCGGTCAGAGCCCCCACTCCCAACAGGATCAGCACGCCTACGATCCTTCGAGGCCGGCACATGGCAGCGATCACTGCGGCGCCCCGGCCGGCGCAGGAGTGGCCGGAGCTGCAGCAGGAGCTCCGGGACCTGCGGCGCCATCAGCCCCTGCGCGTCGCCGTCCGCGAGCCGCCGGATCCATCACCCGCAGCTCGGTCGGTACAAAGGTCCCGCTCTTCAAAGCTCCGCGTCCCGCGATCGAATCCCCCACCTTGATATCAGCCAGCGTGATGCTCTCCCCGCCCTCACCCTGCCTCGGGGCCCGCTGACCCTCCGCTCGACCCTGCGCTCCGGTCCCTTCACCCCCCGCGCCCCCACCACCTCCCATCATCATGGCCATCCCACGCCCACCCTTGCGGAACGATGTTCCCTCGTCCACCTCGATCGTCTGTGCCACGCCGTCCGGACGCTTGATCGTCAGCTTCAGCTCATCGATCGCAGTCACCTTGCCGACGATGTAGGTCTTGCCGAGATCCTCCTGCGCCTTTCGGACCTGCTCGGCATCCACCACCGTCACAAACACCGCGTGCAGGGTCTTCGTCGACGCGTCCATCACGCCCATCGCTCCCACCCCATCCCCCGCCTTCACGTCTCCCAGCTTCACCGCCTGCCGCTGCTTCATCACGCGCGTACTCGGCGTCACCGTCACCTTGTAGGTCTCACCCGTTTCCGTCTTCAAGGTGAGTGAATCTGCGCTCGAAGCGCTGACAGTGCCCCGAACCATCTGGCTACCGGCTGGCAGCCCGGGCCGCTGGTCCTGCCCCCCACCATCGTCCTGCGCAAGCGCCGCCTGTCCGCAGGACGTCGCCATCGCAAACACGAGGGCGACACCCGCCCAAAACCTCTGCCCGCCACATCTCCATCCCATCGCACACCCGCCACGAAGGCGAGATCCGCCCCGTGCTGATACAGACGAAAAGCGCCCCCGAAAGACGCTGCGCCTCACTGAAATTCGGCGCCGGCTATATCCTGGATCGCACTCCCCACAACCACCTGCTCTACACTGCAGGGCATGGCCGACCTCACCAGCCCCGCTCCCACGGGTCTCTCCCACGACCATCACGAGCAGCACTTCGAATCCAGTCAGGCGGTCCGCGATACCGTGATCGGCCTGGCCGACGGCCTCACCGTCCCGTTCGCCCTCGCCGCCGGACTCTCGGGCGCCGTCTTCTCTTCGCATCTCGTCGTACTCGCCGGCCTCGCAGAGATCGCCGCCGGCTCCATTGCCATGGGCCTCGGCGGTTACCTCGCCGCCCGTGGCGACGCCGAGCACTACGCCTCCGAACGTCTCCGGGAAGAGCGCGAGATCATCGAGCGAACCCGCGACGAAGAAGAAGAGATCTACGAGATCTTCGAGCAGTATCACGTCCCGCGCGCCAGCGCCGAGCCCGTCCTCGCCGTGCTCAAGCAGAACCCCACCGCCTGGGTCGACTTCATGATGCGCTTCGAGCTCGGCCTTGAAGAGCCGGCAAAGCATCAGGCGCACCGCTCCGCCCTCACCATCGCCGTCTCCTACATCGCCGGCGGATTCATCCCGCTGCTTCCCTATATGCTCATCGCCGGCAGCGTCGCCGCCCTCCGGATCTCGGTCATCATCACCCTCATCGCCCTGGCAGTCTTCGGCGCGCTTAAGGGTCGCTTGCTCGGCGGCGGAGTTCTCCGCAGCGCGCTTCAGACGGTCAGCATCGGCGGCGCCGCCGCCGCGGTTGCCTTCGTCCTCGCCAAGCTCCTCAGCGGTAATCACCCATGATTTTTCCCGCCTTAACCTCGAGAGTGCCTTTGGCCTGACACCAAAAGCGAGCCCCACGCGTTGACCAACTTACCTCGGTCACGCCCCTCCAGATACCAACGGCTAGAATTTTTGCAGCAACGTCCGGACCTGGTCGCATCCAAAGGTTCTGCTAGGAGAAAGATATGCCCGCCATACGTGAAGCCGCCGGACCTACTGAGGCGATCAGCATCTCCCCCGCAGATCTCCTGACGCGCTTCCAGGCCGTCCGCGCCGCCACCATGGCCTTCTGCGCCCCGCTCTCCCCCGAGGACATGATGGTGCAGTCCTGTGAAGAGGCGAGCCCAGTCAAATGGCATCTGGCCCATACCTCCTGGTTCTTCGAGACGTTTGTCCTCCGCGACTCCATCCCCGGCTACGATCCCTTCCACAAAGACTTCCTCTGGCTCTTCAACAGCTACTACAACTCCCTAGGCGACATGCCTGAGAAGAAGCTGCGCGCCTCCTTCTCCCGGCCTCCGCTCGACCAGATCCTTGCCTACCGCACTCACGTCGATACCGGCATAGCCGCTCTCCTCGGGGGAACCACGGCAGTCTCTGACGACGCCCTTCGCCGCATCGCGCTGGGTCTCGAGCATGAGCAGCAGCACCTCGAGCTCATCGCCACGGATATCAAGCACGCCCTCTACACCAACCCGCTTCACCCGCCGCTGATCGAGGACGCCTGGCAGCCCGGCACCGGCATAGCTCCGCCGATCCGTTGGATCACGTTTAGCCCCGGTCTCACAGAGATCGGCACCACCCCCGATCCCAACGCGCCCGACAGCTTCGCGTTCGACAACGAGACTCCCCGGCACAAGGTCTACCTCGCACCCTTCTCGCTGAGCAGCCGTCTGGTTACCTGCGCCGAGTACCTCGCCTTCGTCGACGACAATGCCTACAACCGTCCCGAGCTCTGGCTCTCCGAAGGCTGGACCACCCTCCGTGAGCACGGTTGGGAGGCGCCGCTCTACTGGCACCGCGATAACGCCACCACCTCCGGCTGGCGCATCTACACCCTTCACGGTTTCCGCCCGCTTGAGGACCTCTCCGAGACTCCCGTCTGTCATCTCAGCTTCTTCGAGGCCGACGCCTTTGCGCGCTGGTCCGGGCATCGGCTCCCTACGGAGTTCGAATGGGAGCACGCCGCGACCACCGTCCTTCGCTCAGGGAATAGCGGTGGGCGCAGCGGATCGCACTCGCTTCACACCTCTGCCCTTCAGGGCAATCTCCTCGAGTCTGCTAACCTCCACCCAGCCCCCGCACCCTCCGGCCCCGGCCTCCAACAGATCTTCGGCGATGTCTGGGAGTGGACCGCCTCGCCCTACACCGGATACCCCGGCTACCGGCCTCTGCCCGGCGCGCTCGGCGAGTACAACGGAAAGTTCATGAGCTCGCAGATCATCCTGCGCGGCGGCTCCTGTGTCACACCCGCTTCGCACATACGAGCTACCTACCGGAACTTCTTCTCGCCCGGCACCCGTTGGCAGTTCTCCGGCCTCCGACTCGCGAGTGACAACGCAACCACGACCCCGGCCTCGGAAGGCGCCCAGTGAACTCAGCAACCACCGAAGCCTCGCAACCGGCGGTACAAAGCAGCGTCCGCGACGCCGTCGCCGTGGAGGCCCGTTCCGGACTCCTCGCCACCCCCCGAACGCTGTCACCGTGGCTCTTCTACGATGAGCGTGGCTCAGAGCTCTTCGAGCAGATCACCGCACTTCCCGAGTACTACCTTACCCGAACCGAGCGCTCCATCTTTGCCGCGCACGCCTCCGAGATCCTCGAGGTCGCTGCCGCGGGCAACACGCTCACGCTCCTCGAGCTCGGCGCCGGCACGGCTGCCAAGACAGGCATCCTCCTCCGCGCCGCCGTCGATCGGCAGGGAAGCGTCCTCTATCAACCAGTCGACGTCTCGCCCAGCGCCCTCGACGAAGCCAGCCTCAACATCCAGGCAAACATCCCCGGCGTCACGATTCGTCAGCAGGTCGCGAACTACACCGCGGAACCGCTCGATCTCTCCCGCCCTGGCAGCGCCCGCGTTCTCGCTCTTTACATCGGCTCCAGCATCGGCAACTTCTCTCCCGATGACGCGCAGGCCCTTCTCCGCAACCTCCGCGCCCAGCTTCGCCCGGGCGACTGCCTCCTTCTCGGTACCGACCTCGCTCCCGGCCCCCACAAGTCGGTCGAAACCCTCATCGCCGCCTACGACGACCGCGCGGGAGTCACGGCCGCATTCAATCGCAACATCCTCGCTCGCCTCAATCGCGACATCGGCTCCAACTTCGCTGTCGAGCGCTTCGCCCATCGCGCCCGCTGGAACGAGGCCCAGTCGCGCATCGAGATGCATCTCGAGGCCCTGAGCCCGCAACAGATCCGCATCCCGCCCAACGCCGCCGGCCCGGAGCTCTTCTTTACTCTCGAGCAGGGTGAGACCATTCACACCGAGAACAGTCACAAGTTCACCTCCGAGTCTGTCTCCCGGCTCCTTACCTCTGCACGCTTTCAGCTGACTCGTACTTGGCAGGATCCGCACTGTCTGTTCGCTGTTACTCTGGCTCACGCAATCTGAGGCCATCCATGACGAGATCTCAGCCCCGACCCGGCCCCGCAAACTTGACGCGGGCACTCGCCCTAGCCCTCATCGTTCCCGCCCTCCTCGCAGGCTGCTCCAACAGTCCGCGCGATCAGGAGCGGGTCCGCGAGAACACCGCGAAGGCGACCGCCGCGATTGCCAGCAGCGCTAAATCAGCCGTCCTTGGTGTTCGCGACGGTCTCTCCCGAAAGCCGACCGTCACCGGCGTCAACATCAACACCGCATCCCGCCCCGAGCTCGAAGCCCTTCCCGGCGTCACCCCGGCCATGGCGCGTGGCATCATCGCCAACCGCCCCTACAAAGATCCGGTGGAACTCCGCAAAAAGAAGATTCTCCCTAAAGACGTCTACAACGGGATCTCCGGTCGGCTCACCGTCATCCACTAACCCCTGCGTCAACGCTTCTCATCTGCTCCCAAAGCGTCTAAACGTAGATGGCGAAGCAGAACGCAATCGCAGAAACCGAAACAGACACACGCGTCAGCCTCCGAACCGTATCCTCACGCTTCAGAGGGCCGGCCCTGCTCGTCTGCCGCAAGTGCGAACGGAAGCTCAGGAACTCCCGCGACCACCAGCACGTGGCCAAGCTCCGAAAGACACTCAAGAAGATCGCAAACTCCGATGCTGCCGGTCGCCGCGTTCACACCATCGCTGTCTCGTGCCTCAAGCTCTGTCCCAAGGGCGCCGTGACCGTGTGCACGCAGGCAAATCTTCAGCAGACCCCGCCCACCCTCACCCTGATCCGTACGCGTCAGGACGTCGCCGAGCTCTACCGGCAATGCGTCACTACCTCCGCAACGTAACCTGATGGCCCTACGCTCGCCTCACTCCGTCTCCGTCACTGGCCGACGGTATTCCCCACTCTTTCCGCCGCTCTTCCGCAGCAGCACCACCTCGCGAATCCGTATTCCCTTGTCGAGCGCCTTGGTCATGTCATACACGGTCAGAGCCGCCACCGAGGCCGCGACCATCGCTTCCATCTCCACCCCTGTCCCCGCCACCGTCGCCGCCGTCGCCTCGATCTGTACGCCGCCCTCAACCACCATCGCGGACACATCCACAAAGCTCAGCATCAGCGGATGACACATCGGGATCAGCTCCGACGTCCGTTTCGCTGCCTGGATCCCCGCAAATCGCGCTACCTCCAGCGGATCGCCCTTGGGGTTTCTCGGCAGCGCCCGCAGCACCGCCTCCGACAGCTCCACGAACGCTCCGGCCACCGCCTCCCGCCGCGTCTCATTCTTTGCGCCCACATCCACCATGTGCGCCCGCCCGCTCTCGTCGTAGTGCGACAATCGCTCGTCCCGCTCGCTCATCAGTCCCTCACCGTCCGCAGCAGGTACGCGCCTGAGCCGGCCAGCGCCAGCACGATAACCACCATCGCCGTCACCAAGGCGTACGAGTCGCTCACCGCTCCAAGCAGCATCTCCTGTACCAGCGTCCACCCAAACAACACGATCCCCACCACCAGCAGCCCTGCCAGCCCGATCAGCACCCACCCCAGCACCCTGCGTCTGTGTCTCTGTCCCTGGTCAATCATCCTCACAGCCTATCGCAGCAGCACCGTCACGACCTCACCCGCACGAAACCCCTCCTCCCGCTCCGGCAGCACCACGTAACAATTCGCACGCGCATTTGCCCGGAGATCTCCCGATCCCTGCCACCGCACAACCCGCACGTCCACCTCCGCGCTCGTCCCCGTAAGCCGCGCAGGCAAGACCCGCGTCAGGCCGGCCTTGGGATCGACATCCTCCCCAAGCTTCGCCAGCACAAACCTCGGTTCCTCCCAGGCCGCTCCCGCCAGCACTCGGAGCAGCGGCCCCGCAAAGCAGTGAAACGTCACCTCCGTCGACACCGGGTTCCCCGGCAGCCCGAAGAAATACCGCCCGGTCCCTTCACCGGAACCCGTCTCCGGCAGCCGCCCAAACACCACCGGCTTGCCCGGTTGCATGCGGACTCCCGTAAAGAAGAATTTCGCCCCCATCTCCGCCAGCACCTCCTCGACCAGGTCATACTTGCCCATCGAAACCCCACCTGATAGCACCATGAGGTCGCACGTTCGCGCCTCCGTCAACGCAGCCCGCAGCTCTCCGAGCGAGTCCCGGGCAATAGGCAGCCGGACTGCCTCCGCCCCGGTCTCCTCCACCAGCGCCGCCAGTCCGTAACTGTTCGAGTTGCGAATCTGCCACGCCTCCGGCTGCACCTCAACCTCCACGAGTTCGTCGCCAGTCGCCACAATGGCCACGCGCGGCCGTCGGTAGACCGAAATTTGGGCCCGGCCGCATGCGGCGGCCAACGCAATCTCCGCCGCGCCCATTACGACGCGCTCCGGGAGCACAACATCCCCCGCCCGAGCCTCCGCGCCGCGCGGCACCACGTTCTCGCCGGCCCGCAGCACACGCCCCGCCCCGACCTCCAAGACCTCGCCCTCCACCGTCACATGCTCAATCATCACCACCGCATCCGCCCCCTCCGGCACCGGCGCCCCTGTCATAATCTCGACCGCCTCCCCAGGCCCGAGCGCTGCCCCCGTCCACCGCTCTCCCGCCCGCACCTGCCCCACAATCCGCAGTGACACCCCCAAATCAGCCGCTCGAATCGCGAACCCGTCCCGCGTAGCCCGGTCAAACCCCGGCTGATCCCGGTCAGCCTCCACCGGCTCGGCCAACACCCGCCCCCTCGCCGCCAGCAGTTCCATGCGCTCCGGCCTCGCTCCCCGCACCCCGCTTGCCTCGCGAAGCACCACCGCAAGTGCCTCATCAAATCCCAGAACTCCCGCCATGGCCTTCTCCGTTGCTCTCTCGCGAAAACAGAAAGGCCCCAGGCATATATGCCCGGGGCCGCCCTGCGCTTCGTTGACTTACGACTTCTTCCCAGCTTTGAAGGAGTTCTTTACCGGGGCCCCAATGCCCGTCAGAATCGCCTTCACCTCATCCGCGCGCGCTCCCGTCGGGGAAAGCTCCAGGTACTGCTGATAGGCTTCCACGCATCCCGGAGGCGCCGTGATCTTCTGCGTCTTCGGATCCACCGAAGCCTTCGAGATCAGCGACTGTCCCTTGATGTAGTACGCATCCGCACGCTTCGGATCGGCAGCAATTGCCTTGTCCGCCGCTGCAGCCGCATCGTCCGTCTTGCCCGCGTTATAGAGCGTCGCCGCCTCGTTGAAGAGATACATCCCCGCCTTGGTCGGATCCGTCTTTGAAGCCGCGTCGTACGCGTCTGACGCGCCCTTCGCATCCCCGCTCTTCGCCAGCGCTTGGCCAATCTGGTTCTGCGCCGCGGCCGCCGTCTCCGGATTCGGCTTCTTCGCAGTGGCGTTCGCGTCTACCGCCTTCTTGTACGAGGCCACCGCATCCTTGTAGTTCTGCGCCACCGAGGGATCAGTCGTCGGCTTGCCCGCCGCCTTTGCCGTCGCGTCGGCCTTCCCTAGCTGTGCGTCCCCTAGGGCAACCCACAGGATCGCCTCGTCCGGCTTCTGCTGCGTCGCGGTCTGCATCGAGGAGATCGCCGCGTCGTAGTTGCCAGACTTGGTGTCCGCACGCGCCTGCTGCAGCGCCGCATTCAGGTTGGCAATCTTTGCGTTCGCGTTCACCGCTTCCGCGTTCTTCTTTTTGAACTCCTCGAGCGCCTTCTTCTCCTCCGGAGTCATCTTGCTGAGGTACTCCGGCCGCGTCATGTCGAAGTTCACCGTCTTGTCGTCAGCGGCCTTCACCTCCATCGGGTCGACGAAGTCCAGGCTCTTGTCGTCCTGGAAGACGATCGCCACATAGTTGCCGGGCGCGATATCCGTACCCTTGTAGTCTCCATTCGCGTCCAGGGGGAAGTCATACTGATACTTCCGCTTCGACGCCTCGGAACTCCGGTCCGTCGTCAGCTTGACGTCGCCCTTCGTTACCGGCTGTCCTGCCGCATTCTGCACGTGGCCGTGAATGCTCGCAGTCCCCTGGGCCATCAGGCTCATCGGAGTCAACATCGTCGCCGCAAACACGCCCGCGGCCAGACCGCTGCTTATCTTCCATCCCATACGTTGTTCCATGTCCTGTCCCTCTCCTCGGCAGACCTCGCCGGACCTGCACATCAGCTTCGATGCCCCTGAGGCATCCTTTTGTCGTCTATCTCTCTCCAGCGGCGTACGGCACCGGATCGCTGAAGCCGGCCTCTCGAAACGCCCGCAGCCGCAACACGCAGCTCTCGCACACGCCGCAGGCCTCGGTCTCACCCGAATAGCATGACCAACTTACATGCAACGGAGCGCCCAGTTCAACTCCCAGCCGCACGATCTCACTCTTGCGCATGCGGATCAGCGGCGTCTCCACCCGGATCTGCCCCTCCTTGGTCCCCTCCGCAATGAGCCGGTTGAACGCCTCGTAGTAGGCCGGCCGGCAGTCCGGATACCCCGAGCTGTCCTGCTCCACCGCCCCAATCACCACGCGCTTCGCTCCCACCACCTCCGCCCAGCTCACCGCGGCTGCAAGAAAGTGCGCATTGCGAAACGGCACATACGTCACCGGCACCTCGCCGCCCCGTCTTTCGCTCAAGCCCGCGCTCTCCTCGGCCGGCCCAGCATCCGGCACCGCGATCGCCGCGTCCGTCAGCGCCGACCCGCCGATCCTCCGAAACAGGTCCATCTTCAACGGCAGAAACTCCCGCGCACCCGTCAGCCGCGCCACCGCCTCCGCCGACTGGAGCTCGCGCGCCTCCGTCCTCTGCCCATAGCTGAAGTGGACCGCGTACACGTCATAGTCCCTTGCCGTCAGCGCGGCGCACACGGAGGAATCCATCCCGCCGGACAAGCAGAGGATCGCCCGCTCCCGCTCACTCCCCATCATCCACCCAGTCCTTCTCCACCAGATCTGGCTCGCCCTCGCCTTCCGCTCCCGCCAACACCTCGCGCGCAGCCGCCTCGTCCTCCGCGCGGACCATCAGCCGCGCCCGAAACGCAAACGCCAGCAGCGCGTTCGCATTCTCGCCCTGCACAAAACACTCGATCCCCGCGGACTCCAGCGCACCCTTCGCAATCTGAACCCGGATCGGCTGCAGGAAACGTGCCACCATCACTAGCCGGTCGTCCGTCCCCTCGGCACCCTTCGGCAGACGCTCCATCACTTAGCCTCGTAACTTTGCAGGTGAAAGGTGATCGTGCCCCAGAACAGCCGCGCCTGGATCTGTACCGGCATATGCCGCGGATCGTCCGTATACCAGATCCGGATCGTGCCCCGGTTCCGCACCACGCCTTCGTCCGCCGTCGGCTGCACCCGCAACGTCTGAAACGTCCCCGCCGGCGTCTTGATCTCTTCCTTGCCCTCGACCTTCATCACCACGGTCACGGTCCGCATCGCATCCGCCAGCGGAAACCCAAAGCTCTGCCCCACCGTCATCGGCTGCGTCGCAGCATAAAAGATAGCCGACAGCGAATCCGTCACGCACGCCGGGATCGACGCCGTCTGCTCCTTCTGCGTACCCTTAACCAGGTTCTTCTCGAGCTGGTGCTGCTTGCCCTGCCCATAATCAAAGCTAAGGTCGCTCGACACCTTTCTCCGGCCTTCCTGCAACTGCTTCGAAAAACCCGTCGAGCACCCCGTCTTCGTGTCAAACCCGGACTGAAACCGGTCCACCACCGGAAACAGCATCGTGACACCACCCACGGTATCTGCCGTCGCCGTAATCTTCTCCGCCGTCCCCTGCTGCTCCAGGTGAAACACCGCCACCCCTGCCGTAAACACCCGCCAGTCCACCGTAAACGTCAGCGTCTGCCTGGCGGGGAAGGGAAATCCGACCCCTGGCGGCTTCAGCGTCGGGATCACCACCGGCTGCGGCAAAGGCTTCGGCCCCAGCAGCTGGGCCCAGCCACCAGAACTCAGCAGCGCGAACGCCCCGGCACACACAAAAGTCTTCAGCAAAGATGTCCGCAGAGAGTGCTCGCAAATCGATCGGAGTCGTAAATCACGGGCGCCGCAACATCACCAGCCGCACAACCAGAGCGGCATAGATCGCCAGGGCACCTATAGAAGCATTGTACTCGCGGTGATGGAGATACTGCCCCCTCGAGAACTCCGCCGCGCCCCCTCCACCCGGCGCACGCGTCAGCCTGGGCAGCAGTCTCGGCACCAATCGCGCATACTCCTCGAAGTCCGGAAAGACACCCCGGAGAAACGCCTCCTCCGACCGGATCGTCGGCCAGTAGATCACCGCAAACAACACCGCCAGCGCCAGGAGGATCACCCAGCTCCGCGAAGCCCCCGCAAACCCGAACGCAATCAGCATCGACCCCAGGTACAGCGGATTCCGCGTATACGCATACGGCCCCGTCCGTGTCAGCTCCTGGTTCTTCTTCACATATCCGGCCGCATATCCGCGTAACAACACGCCCGGTACCACCAGCAGGAGGCTCAACCCCAGGCTCACGGAGGTCGGCCGAGCCAGCCAAAGAAACACCGCCGCAAAGCAAAATCCCAAAGGCACCCGGATCCGTCGCGCGATCCTCTGCCATCCCGTCCTCTCGCTCACCGCACGCTCCCGCCGCCCACCGCGTCCATCCCGTCCGCCTGCAGCAGCTCCATCGCTGCCCTCACCACGTCTTCCACCTCGATCCGCAGCAAGCCCGCATCCGCGGCCTTCGTCCTGCTGTGGTTCGTCACACTTCCCGGGTCCCGCAGCACCCGGGCCCGGGTCCCGTAGGGCCCATTCCTTGCCGGATCAGTCGGCCCAAACAACCCTAGCACCGGCCGCTCCAACGCCGCCGCCAGATGAAGCGGCCCCGTATCCCCCGCAATCACCAGCGAAGCACGCCGCAGCAGCGCCACCATCTCCGCGACACTCGACCGCACCGTCACCGCCGCTCCGCCGCTCGCCTCCACTACCCCGTCTGCTACGACGTCATGAGCCCCCGACTCGTTGACCAGCACCGTGTACCCCCGATCGGTCAACTCTCGCGCAACCCGCCCGTACCTCTCCGCCGGCCACATCTTCGCCCCCCATCCCGCCGTCGGCGCCAACACGCAGATCGGTCCGAGACCCCGGAGAAGCTCGTCACACCAGCGCTCCGCCTCGCCATTCACCGGGAGCTCCACGGCCCCCGGAACGAGCTCTACGCCCAGCGCATCGCACAGTAGCGCGCACCCCTGCTCCACCACGTGCCTCCCCCTTCGGTCCATCCGCCGTCCGTAAAGCCATCCGGCCGCCGCCTCCCGCGGGTCCCGGTATCCCACCAGCTGCCTCGTCAGCGCCATCCACCCGATCACCGCCGACCGGATTGTCCCTTGCATGTCCACGCACATGTCATAGCGCGCGGCCCGCAACTCCGCCCGCAGGCTTCGGATCTGCTCCAGCGTCCTCAGCGATACGGGTCTTGCCGCCCAGTCCTTCGTCGGCACAACGTGGAGCCTGTTCGCCCCCGGCCGTCTGCCATCCCCTTCCAGCAGCGGCATCCATCGCCGGTCCACCGCCCACCCGATCTCCCACGTCGGCCTGGCTCTCCGCAGCGCCGCAACCGCTGGCAACGCATGCAGCACATCCCCCATCGCCCCTACCCGCACCACGAGCACGCGCATCGGCATCTACCGGCCCCTTCGCCGGTCCAGCCTGCGCACCATCGAGATCATCTGCTCCATCACCGCCCGCTCATCCATCAGCTCCACCCGCAGCTCCGGAATCAGCAGCGGACCCACTCGCTCAAGCCGTCCTCGCATCCCCTCCGACAGCTTCACCGCATCCTTTTCCGTCGTTACAAACCCGTCCGCCGAGACGCGCTTCGCCTCTGCCACCAACCGGTCAATGTCCCTCTCTCGATAGCCGTGATGATCTCCAAACACGACCGTCTCCGCCGCATGGACACCCTCCGCCTCCAGCATCCGAAAGAAGCTCTCCGGCCGCGCAATCCCGCAGAACGCCACCGGTCGCGTCGGCATCTCCTGCCTTGTCGTCGTCCCGAAGTTCAGCAAACGCCGGATCACCCAGATCGGCGGCATTCCTCCCTCCCGTGTCTGCGCTGAGACAAAGTCGTTCAGCAGCTTCACCTCGTCTTCCCGCACCACAACCACGCCCGCCTTCCTCACCGTCGAGAGCGGCTCCCGCAGATTCCCCGCCGGTAGCAGAGCGTCGTCCACATCCTTGCGCGTCAGCAGCACAATATCGAGATCGCGCCGCAGCTTCCGGTGCTGAAATCCGTCATCCAGCAGGTACACCACGCTCTTCACTGCGGACTCGCGTTCTGCCATCAACCCCGCCCTGTACCGGTCCGCTCCCACATATACCGGCGCCCCCGAGCGCTTCGCCAGCATCACCGGCTCGTCACCGTACCGCCGCACATCCCCATCCGGGTCCACGCGCTCCACCTCGTTACGCTCCCGGCCATACCCCCGCGTCAGTATCCTCACCGCATACTCGCGTCGTTGCAGCATCTCCGTCAGAAGCAGCACCATCGGTGTCTTGCCTGCGCCGCCGGCCGATAAGCTCCCCACGCTGATCACCGGGTCGCGCAGCGCGTTCTGTCTCAGGCGGCCCCCTTCGAACATCCGCCGCTTCCACCTCACCGCTCCCCCATACAGGGGAACCAGTGGCATCAGAAGTGCGCGGCGGACGGTCATCGGCCCCCTTCCGCATCGCCGTCGCCCAGCAAGCCGAGTAACTCCTTCACTGTGCGCGTCGTAGCCCCCGCCTCGGCCGCAAACACGCCCCGCCCTCGCTCGCCCAGCCCCCGAGCCGCCTCCTCGTCTGCCATCAAGTCGCGCAAGGCTGCCCCCACCTGCACCGGCGTGACCACGCGAATTCCGTTCATCGCCTGCAGCCTCTCCACGATCTCGCGAAAATTGATGAAGCTCGACCCTATCACCACCGGAACCCCGAACCGCGCCGGTTCCAGTGGGTTGTGGCCGCCCCCGGCCACCAGGCTTCCTCCGACAAACGCCACATCGGCCAGCGAATACACCCCGGCCAGATCCCCAATCGTATCCAGCACCACCACATCGCCCGCACCAAAAGCCGCGGTGCCCTCGCGGAGATCGCTCGCCCGCCACACCCTTCGCCCCGTCTCCTTCGCTTGCGCACCCGCTATCTCCAGCACGCGCCCAAACCTCTCGGGATGCCGCGGGGCCAGCACCATCACCGCATTCCTCACCGAGGCCAGCACCTCCGGCCAGGCCGCCAGCAACATCTCCTCCTCTCCCTCCAGCGTGCTCCCGCATACCAGCACCCTCGCCCCCTCGGGCATCGCTCGTCGCAGACTTCCGACCATCGGGGTCTCAGCCACATCCCGGAGGTCGTACTTCAGATTGCCCGTCACCCGCACCCGTTCAGCCTCCACCCCGATCGCTCGCAGCCGCCCAGCCGTCTCCTCGCCCTGCGCGAGAAACAGCGACACCCCCCGCAGGAGCGGTCGCCAAAGCCGCCGCAAGCGCATGTACCGGGGAAACGACCGATCCGACACCCGCGCGTTCACCACGGCGACCGGCACCTCCCGCCGCACACACTCCTGCAGCAGGTTCGGCCACAGCTCGCTCTCCATCAGCACCATCAGCCGTGGTCGCACCACCTCCATGTACCGCCGCACCGTAAACCGGAAGTCCAACGGCAGGTAAAACACCGGCCTCCCCGATAGCCTCCTCTTCGCCAGCTCCTGCCCCGTCGCGGTCGTCGTCGAGACCGCCACCAGGAGCTCCGGTCTCCTCGCCGTCAGCTCGCGAATCACCTCCGTCACCGCCATCACCTCCCCCACACTCACCGCATGGAGCCACACCACCTCACGCCCCTGGACGGCCTCCTTCAGCTCGCTCGGAACCACTCCCAAGCGCCCGCTCAACCCCGCCCGGTAGTGCCCACTCACCAGCATCCGCAGCATCCAGTACGGCGCCGCAGCCACCAGCACCAGCAGCAGAAGCGCGCTGTACGCCAACATCAGAACCGTCTCCACAGCGCGCTCTCCCGAGACCCGGCTTTACCGTCCCCGCCAGCGACGATCATAATCAAAGCCGCATCGTGTCCCACCCATTCACCAACCTGCCGCGTCTCTCACCTAGCATGCTGCCTCGATCCGTCGCCCGCCTCCTCACGCTCGCCGTCGCTCTCTCTCTCCTCGGCTCCCCCACCCCTGCACACGCCGGAGACAAAAAGAAACCCGCGCCTCCCGTGAAACCCGCCTCCCAGTACATCGACTTCGACACCCATCCCAACGAAAAGGTCACCATCGCGGCCGACCCCTGCCTCGATCCCAAGCTCTGTGACTTCTTCCGCCTCCCCTACATCCAGCACGGCTTCGTCCCCGTTCGAGTCATCATCTCCAACGACTCCGACCACGCGCTCGATCTCAACGACGTCCGCATCCAGTTCATCTCCGCCAACCACGACGTCATCCCCGCCGCCACGCTCGAAGACATCAACCGCCGCCTCTTCACCACCCGCTCCGCCATGGGCACCAAGATCCCCATCGTCCCCATCACCATCCACCACCCGCCCGTCGACAAAAAAGTCACCGAAGACGACAACGACTTCGGCTTCCAGTCCACCACCGTCAACCCCCACTCGCTCCTCGCCGGATACCTCTTCTACGACATACGCGAGCTCGACGACCCCGCCCTCCGCCACGCGGAGCTCTACCTCAAACAGATCCATACCCTCGACGGAAAACAGCAGCTCTTCTCCTTCACCATCCCCTTCGACAAATGGCTCGACGCCCAGCCCAAGGACACCCCCAAAGTCCAGCAAAAGTCCACCACCTCACCCAACGCCCCCGACACCCTCCCACCGCCACGCTGATCCTCGCCCCCGCAACTGCCTCCGCCGTCTGTCCCGTCGCCCTGCCGTTTCGAGCGCAGCGATCCACTCGCCGTCACTCGCCGCCGATCTCCGGAACGCACCCGCTACACTAGCAGCCATGGCGCCTCCACTCCTCCAGATCCGTCTTGCCACCCCCAAAGACGTCAACACCATCCTCGGCTTCATCCACCAGCTCGCCATCTACGAGCGCGAGCCCGACGCCGTCCTCTGCACCGCCACCGACCTCCACCGCGACGGCTTCGGCCCCGTCCCCCGCTTCCACGTTTTTCTCGCCGAGTGGGAAGGCACCCCCGCCGGCTTCGCCCTCTACTTCTACAACTACTCCACCTGGCAGGGCCACCACGGCATCCACCTCGAAGACCTCTTCGTCGAACCCGCCTTTCGCGGCCGAGGCATCGGCAAAGCCCTCCTTGGCAAAGTCGCCGGGGTCGCCGTCGTCGAAGGCTGCCCCCGCCTCGAGTGGAACGTCCTCGACTGGAACAAGACCGCCATCGACTTCTACTACGAGATGGGCGCCCAGATGTCCACCGACTGGCGCATCATGCGCATCACCGGGGCACAACTCTGTGCCCTCTCCGAACGCTGCGTATAACAGAACACCCAGCTCACGGTCCCTCCTGAGCAGAGCGCAGCAGAGTCGAATGAACTGCGGTTCTCAGCCGCACCCACTATCCTCAAAGCAGCATGAAAAAGATCAAAGTCATCGGCGGAGGCCTCGCCGGCCCCGAAGCCGCCCTCCAGGCCGCCGCCGCCGGTTGCCAGGTCGACCTCTACGAGATGCGCCCGCACCGCTCCACCGAGGCCCACCAGACCTCCGACTTCGCCGAGCTCGTCTGCTCAAACTCCCTCAAATCCGAATCCGAAAACTCCGCCCCCTGGCTCCTTAAGAAGGAGATGCGCCGCGCCAGCTCCTTCCTTCTCCTCGACGCCGACGCTACCGCCGTCCCCGCCGGCCACGCCCTCGCCGTTGATCGCGAACTCTTCTCGCAACGCGTCCGCGAACGCCTCGAGCAGCACCCCAACATCACCATCCACCGCGAAGAGGTCCTTACCCTCGACGAGACCAGCGAAGACACCATCACGATCCTCGCCACCGGCCCCCTCACCAGCCCCGCCCTCACCGCCGAACTCACCCGCCTTACCGGCTCCGACCACCTCGCCTTCTACGACTCCATCTCGCCCATCGTCGACGCCTCCACCATCGACATGGATAAGGTCTACTTCGCCGCACGCTGGGACCGGGGCACCGCCGACTACATCAACTGCCCCTTCACCCGCGAACAGTACGACACCTTTCTCGAAGCCCTCACCACCGCCGAAAAGATCGAGCAGAAATCCTGGGAACAACTCCCGGTCGACGCCAACCCCACCCACCTCGCGAACCCCGAAGCCCGTCATCCTGAGCGAAGCGGCGAAGCCGCGCAGCCGAACGACCCGCCACCCAGCCAGGACCAGGAACATCGCCCAGACCGCTCTGCCGCGGCTGCCCCACCCACGACAGCCTCGCCGTCACGCGTCGGTCCCTCCGGGCCTCCGTTCGCAGAACCGCGCGAAGCTCCCGCCCTGCGGCGAGCACACTCCAGTACTTCGAAGGCTGCCTCCCCATCGAGGAAACCGCCCGCCGCGGCCGCGACACCCTCCGCTTCGGCCCCATGAAGCCCGCCGGCCTCACCGATCCGCGCACCGGCAAGTGGCCCTACGCCGTCGTCCAGCTCCGCCAGGAAAACCTCCGCGCCGACTCCTACAACCTCGTCGGCTTCCAGAACCACCTCAAGTTCGGCGAGCAGGCCCGCGTCCTCCGCCTCATCCCCGGCCTCGAGCACGCCACCTTTCTCCGCTACGGCCAGATCCACCGCAACACCTACATCCACGCCCCCTCGCTCCTTACGGAAACGCTGCAGCTCAAACAACATCCCAACATCCTCATCGCCGGCCAGCTCTCCGGCGTTGAAGGCTACACCGAGTCCATCGCCTCCGGCCTCATCGCCGGCCACTATGCCGCCCAGCTCGCCCGCGGCCTCACGCCCACACCCGCCCCACGCATCTCCGCCAACGGATCCCTCACCCACTACATCACCCACGCCGACCACAAGAAGTTCCAACCCGCCAACATCACCTTCGACCTCCTCCCCCCACTCGAGGAAGAACTCCGCCGCAAGATCCGCGACAAAAAGGAACGCCACCGCCTCCAGTGCGAACGAGCCCTCGAAGCCTGGTCCGTCTGGCTCGATCTCTCAACGGGCAACGCACACTGAGCTTGCTCAACATTCTTTTGCATGCCCTTCGCGCTTGCTGCCAAAATAGGGCAGGCGCAAGACTCTCCTCCTCGCCTGCACCCTCGAAAGGCCCGCCGAACCATGGCAATGATCGAGTTCGTCCGCAACTTCACCGACCTTTCTACGGATCGCGGCTACCAGTTTGAGTTCCGCTGTGACCACTGCTCCAACGGCTACATGTCCTCCTACCAGCCCTCCGTAATCGGCACCGCCGGCGGCCTGCTTCAGGCAGCTGGAAATCTCTTCGGTGGCTTCCTCGGAAGCGCCGGAAACTCCACCTACGAGATCCAGCGAGCTATCGGCGGACCCGCCCACGATCGCGCCCTCCAGCAGGCCGTCGCCGAGGTCAAGCAGAAGTTTCACCGCTGCCAGCGATGCGGCAGCTGGGTCTGCGCCGAGATCTGCTGGAACGAGCGCGCCGCCCAGTGCACCGGCTGCAATCCCAAATACGAGCAGGAAGCTATCGCCCTCCGCACCCAGGCCCAGGTCCAGGCCACCCGCCAGCAGATGCAGGAGAAGGCCTTGGCCACCGACTACGTCTCCGGCATCGACATGAACCCGGACGCAACCATCCACCTCAACGGAGGTGCACCCCAGCCCGCATCTCTGCCCGCAGCCCACACCACAAGTTTTTTGCCCAGCTCCATGCAGACTGGCGCCTCACCCGCACAGATTCAGTCCTCAACGCCACCCGCGCAGTGGGAAACGGTCGAGACCCCTTCATCTTCCGCCTGCACCGCCTGCGGCGCTCCCCTTCACGGCAGCAAATTCTGCAGCAACTGCGGTACCCCTGCGGCCCCGCCCGCAGCCAAATCCTGCGCCGGCTGCGGACACGTCTCCCCTCCGACGGCCCGCTTCTGTGAGGACTGCGGCGGCAAACTCTCCTGATCCCTCCTCGGCCTTCACCTGCCAAGACCCGCTCCTGCCCCGCGACACGACCGAGAGCCAGCTTGGCGTACCTCGGTTCCGCCGCAGCTATACTGGAATCAGCACACAAAAGCCCCGGCCGGCCGCCGGGGCTTTCGTCTCTTTGATTGCCGGTCGCGGTGGAGCGTCCCATGGTCCGGACCTAAGTTGTGTTTTCGGAATACTTTACGCACTTTTGAGTGGGGGGTGGGGGGGGAGGCACCTCACACGCTCCGCACCTCGGCAGCGCTCACTCCGCCTTCTTCTTATTCCGCGCCTTTACCTTGAACCAGATCGGCGACCCGATAAACCCAAACGCCTCCCGGATCTGGTTCCCCAGGAACCGCTCAAACGAGAAGTGGAGCTTCACATCCTTGTCCGTAAACAGCACAAACGTCGGCGGAGCCACGGCCGCCTGCGTCATGTAATAAATCCGCACCCGCTTCGACATCGGCACACTCGCCTTCTGGAAGTCCACCCGATCCAGAAACCGATTCATCTGCCCCGTCGATACGCGCTTCCGCCGCTCCCGCGCCACCAGCTCCACCTTCTTGAACACCTGGTTCACGTTGACACCCTTCTCCGCCGAGATAAACAGCAGCGGCGCATAATCCAGGTACTTCAGCGCATGCCGCACCTGCTCCTCGTACACCTTCGCGTCCACCAACGGCTTGCCGTCATACAGCCGCATCCCATCCGGCCCCGCCGTCGTCATCAGGTCCCACTTATTCACGACGATGATCACCGAGCGCCCGCTCTCATGCGCATACCCGCCAATGTTCGCGTCGTTCGCCGTCACCCCCTCCGTCGCGTCGATCACCAGCAGGCTCACGTCCGCCGCCTCCAGGTGCTTCCGCGCCATGATCACGCTTAGCTTCTCCGCCATCAGCTTCGTCTTGCCCTTCCGTCGGATCCCCGCCGTATCCACAAACCGGAAGCTGTGCCCGCCCCGCTCGACCACCTCGTCCACCGCATCCCGCGTCGTCCCCGCGATCGGCGCTCACGATGGCCCGGTCCGTCCCCGTCAGCGCATTCAGCAGCGTCGACTTGCCCACGTTCGGCCGGCCAATGATCGCGATCTTCGTCTCCGTCTGGTCGAACTCCCCATGCGTCCGCAGCTTGCGCGGCTGCACCGGCACATCCACCGGCCCGTCCATGTCCTCCTCGGCCTCTTCCTCGATCCCCTCCATCCGCTCCGGCTCCACCTCCGGCGCCGCCGGCAGCACCGCAAACACCTCGTCCAGCAGATCCCCGATCCCCGACCCATGCTCCGCCGAGATCGCCATCACATTCCGGAACCCCAGCCGCCGGAAGTTCTCCGCCTGCGGCAGCATCGCCTCCGTATCCATCTTGTTCACCGCCAGGAAGCACGGCTTGCCCCCGCGTAAGAGCAACCGCGCCAGTTCCATATCCGGGCTCGCCAGCTCCGTCCGCCCATCCACCACCATCACAATCGCATCCGCCTCCTCGAGCGCCACCTGCGCCTGCCGGAAGATCTCGCTCGGGATCAGGGCCTCGTCATCCGGCACCACGCCGCCCGTATCCACAATCCGCACATCCCGCCCGCTCCACTCCACTTCCCCATAGATCCGGTCGCGCGTAATCCCCGGCTCATCGCCCACGATCGATCGCCGCGACCCAGTCAGCCGGTTGAACAGCGTCGACTTGCCCACATTCGGCCGTCCGCAGATCGCCACCAGCGGCAGCGTCGTGTCCTCCTCCAGCTCCGGATCCACCCCCAGCGCCCCACCCTCGCGTCGCAGCCCCGGCCCGCTCGGCCCCCGCGCCAGCTCGACCGACAACTCCTCCCCGATCCGCTCCGCCTCCCTCCACTGCGCCTCATCCATGTCGGCAGGCTTCTGCGGCCCTTTAGAGATCCGGCCCCCAACCCGCCCCACCCCCTTCCGCTCTTCACCCGCGCCAATTCCATCCGGCGCAATCGTTCGCTTGCCCTCAAACTCCGGGCTTCGCCGCGGGGTCTTCGCCTTTCGCTCCGCCTCGGCCCGCTTGGTCGCAATCTTCTTCCGCGCCTTTGGAGGAACGGCTCCCGTCACCGCCTGCGCCCGTGGAGCCTTGCCCTTCTTCGGCCGCGTACTCGCCTGCCGGTGCTTCTTTCCCAATCGCTTCTTCTGCTCACGCTTCGGTGCCATATGCCGTCTCCAACTCTCTCCCGCAACAAGCAAGCGCCCGCTGAGCGCTCTGCTGTAAGACTAACTTCATCACACTCCGATCACGGAGCGGAGCACGGAGCAGATCGCCTCAGGTATCGGCTGCCGCGCTCCAGATCACCGAGCGGTCAGAAACACCCTGAACAATCACCACCTAGGCCCATCGTTACCAAAGAAAGATAGGCCGTCTTGGGAGTGCGTGATACTGTTCGGCAACACGTTTCACCCGGACGTCCTTCGCCGGGAGGCCAAAACAACGACTCCCATGAAAGTTGGAGAGTGTCATGGCAAGAAAGGCCCCCGTCACGCGCCCGTCCTGGCCTCCCTACCCCCGCACCCTTCGCATGACCGGGCGCATCTTCTTCGGGGTTGCGGCGATCCTCCTCACCGTGCCTTCGTTCGCCCAGGACGATACCTCCATCGATAGTTTCTTCACCGGCAAACAGGTCATCGTAAAGATCGACATGCCCGGCACGCAGCAGGGCGTAGATCTCCGCTTCGATAAACCCTCCCACATGGATTGGAAGCAGTACTCTTCCCGGCTCAAGAAGTTCGGACCCGCCATCCGGCAAGGTGACACCGCACGCGTCACCACCGTCGTCGTCAAGAAGAACATGATCGAATTTCAACTCGACGGCGGCGGCTTTGGGACCTTTCTGGACGATTCCAATACCACCGTGAACCCCCGTAGCGTCGACAAGAGTAGTTACGAGAAGCAGCTTGAGCGGGACCTCGCGAGCGAGCAGGACCCCGATCGCAAGCGGGCTCTTCAGCGCGACCTCGACCGGGAACGCTCCCGGCGCGAGCGTCAAGAGGCCGACAATCGCAACGCCGCGGCGATCGAGAGTCAGATAAAGGCGCAGAGGGTCGCGGACAATCGCACCCGGGGCGGCTCGCGCTTCAACCTGCGTTGGCCCGGAGCCATTCCTCAGGAAGACCTCACCCCGGAATCGGTGATGAAGCTGCTCGCCACGTACCTGGAATTCCCCGCCCAGACAACCGCACCGCTGCCTCAACAAGGTGCACTTTCCACAAGCCTGTCCGCCGTTGACACTGCCGACAGTTCATCGACAGCCCGGCTGCAGCGCGGGATGAAGAGGAGCGACGTCACAGCCCTTCTCGGTGAAGGCAAGGTGCTGTCCACCTCCGTCTCGCCCGACGGCCTCACCACCGAGATCCACGAGTACCTCGCCGGCGATCGTCGCGCGGAAGTCACCTACGTCGACGGTGTTGTCGTGCGCTTCTCGATCAACTCGCGCTGACGGCCCACGCAGTTCGGAACTCCGGAGCAGAGACCGCCCGCCGCTCTATCATGGACTCAGAACACCGTGTCCTCCCCGATCCAAATCACGCCCGCAACCCCCGATGAGGACGACGCCCAGGACATCCCGCGCAACCTCCCCACCCTCCACGCCTTCTTCTCCCCCGGCGGCCTCCTCTCCCAATCCTCGCTCGCCTTTGAGCATCGCCCCGGCCAGTACGAGATGGCCAAAGCCGTCGAGTCCGCGCTTCACCGACAATCGCCACCTCATCGTCGAAGCCGGCACCGGCACCGGCAAAACCCTCGCCTACCTCCTCCCCGCCCTTCGTCTCGCCCGTGAACGAGGCCAGCGCGTCATCATCTCCACCGGCACCAAAAACCTTCAGGAACAGCTCTTCTTCAAGGACATCCCCTTCCTCGAAACCGTCCTCCACTCCTCCGGCCCGCTCGAAGGTCTGCTACATGAAGGGCCGCGCCAACTATCTCTGCCGCCACAAGCTCTACGCCCTCCGCGACTCCCCACTCCTCAACGGCCTCGATGAGATCTCCCAGTTCCGCCACATCTCGAACTGGGAGAAGACCACCGAAACCGGCGACCGCGCCGAGATCGACCAACTCCCCGAACACTCTCCCCTCTGGCACAAACTCGACGCCCGCACCGAAGCCTGCCTCGGCACATACCTGCCCCGACTGGGAGCGCTGCTTCATCACCGGCATGCGCCGCAAAGCCATCGAGTCCGACCTCATCATCGTCAACCACCACCTCTTCTTCGCCGACCTCTCCATCAAGCAGCAGGCCGGCGGAGCCCCCGACGCCGGCATCCTCCCCGACGCCTGCGCCGTCATCTTCGACGAAGCCCACGAGCTCGAAGACATCGCCAGCAACTACTTCGGCATCGGCCTCTCCACCTCCCGCTTCGACGAGCTCGCCCGCGACACCGAACTCCTCCTTCGCGCCAAACACGCCACCTCCTCCGCCGTCGAAAGCTCCCTCGCTACCCTCCGAGAGCGAAGCAAACTGTTCTTCGCCGCCCTCCCGGCCACGAACGACTGGGTCGCCACCACGCCGGGCGGCCCATCTTTTCCGGATTCAGCGGAAAGGGTGGGGCCCAGAGGCACCAGTGCCAGCACCCAGCCCCAGCCCGGCCGCATGCCCTTCACCTCCCGCGAAGACTTCCTCGAGGACTCCGGCGACCTTTACCTCTCCGTCATCAACGCCCTCACCCGCCTCGAGGGCGAGCTCGACC
The DNA here is from genome assembly GCA_963850375.1 of uncultured Acidobacteriaceae bacterium. Taxonomy (GTDB): domain Bacteria; phylum Acidobacteriota; class Terriglobia; order Terriglobales; family Acidobacteriaceae; genus Edaphobacter. The sequence continues at coordinate 1,808,556 of CAWKKV010000002.1, forward strand.
GCATCAAGAATGTCGAAGAAACACCCGGCCTCCGCAAGCGCACCACCGATATCCGCACCCACCTCAAATTCCTCCTCGAATCCACGACCCCAACACCGTCTTCTGGATCGACCGCCGCCCCACCGCCGGTCTCCGCGCCACCGCCCGCCCGTACGTCCCAGGGCCTTCCACACCCACCTCCAGGCCACCCCCATCGACGTCTCCGAGCTCCTCTCCCAGACCCTCTTCGAAACCTACCCCTCCGTCATCCTCACCTCCGCCACCCTCACCGTCGCCGGCCCCGACGGCACACCCGGCTTCAAGCACATCTCCAAACGCCTCGGCCTTAACTTCGCCCGCGAGCTCGTCGTCCCCTCTCACTTCGACTACGCCCGCCAGGCCCTCCTCTACCTCCCCCAAAACATGCCCGACCCTCGCGACCGCGCCTTCACCGACCGTTCCATCGAGCGCACCCGCAAGCTCCTCGAGATCACCGAAGGCCGCGCCTTCTGTCTCTTCACCAGTTACAAATCCATGCGCGAGGCTCACGACCGCCTACTCGCCGAGCTCCCCTACCCGCTCCTCCTCCACGGCACCGCACCCCGCCACGTTCTCCTCCAGCAGTTCCGGAAACCCCCAACGCCGTCCTCTTCGGCACCTCCTCCTTCTGGCAGGGCGTCGACGTCCAGGGCGACCAGCTCTCCGCCGTCATCATCGACCGCCTTCCCTTCGCCGTTCCCTCCGACCCCGTCATCGAAGCCCGCATGCGCGCCATCGAGGCCGCCGGCGGCAAGCCCTTCTTCGACCTCCAGGTCCCCCAGGCCGTCATCACCCTCAAGCAGGGCTTCGGCCGCCTCATCCGGTCGCTCTCCGACCGCGGCGTCCTCATGCTCCTCGATCCCCGCGTCAGCCGCTCCCGCTACGGCAGGATCTTCCTCGACTCGCTCCCGCCCTACCGCCGAACCGACGACATCGCCGAGGTCGAGCGCTTCTTCAAGCCCTGAAAGCCGGTCCAAACCCCCAGTTTCGCTCCCAAGCCCTTGCTCCGCAACGGTCCGCAATTCACGGCACTCCCGCCTACACCCTTTAGAGGGCGCCCCCTTATCCCAACGTACCGTCGACGGCCAGCCCACCTACACCGCATACACCGGCCAGGCAGGCGCATCCGAAGACTGGCAATCGCGGCGGCAACTGGATCGACACCCTCACGAACGAGAAGATCGGTCTCGCTGGCGCAAAGCTCGCCGACTACAGCGCCAGCTTCGACTACGCCCGCGTCTCAACCTTGCAGTTAAGGCAATCCCCGCCCCAAACGCGACACAACTCGATCGCTTTCGGGCGTGTCACGCTCGCTCACACCAAAGCTATGACCGCACGTGATGCCAGCACTCTTCTTCGCTCCAATAGCAGCGGAGCATCCCAAACACCACCGCGCTCACCGCTCCACCCACCTGGAACAGCGTCAGCCCATCCACCTTACCCAGCAGGTAAGGAACGCAGAAGACCGCGATCCCCGCGTACATCAGAATTGTCATCAATGTGCAAACGACGCCCTTGCCCATCTCCCCTCCTTGCCGACGCGCACCCCCCTGTGCGGTCCGCTGTCACGTCTCGACACCGACACAATACTCCCGGCCGGCATGCGCTGAAAAGACTGAACCCCGCTCATTCACAAAAACTTTCGTAAGCAGCAAACGCGCGCCTCGACCCGTGATCTCCAGGCTCCCCAAGATCCCCATAGAACTTTTTCCTTTGGAGTCAGCAGAGTTCGCGCTATCCTCTGCTCACCGAAACAACTTTGTCGGACGGCAAGTCTGCATCAGGGATCCAAACCCTCATCCGCACAGCTCCGCGCTGAAGGACAGGCTGCCTCTCCATCCGTATCCGGACCACCCAACCGCCCCACTTTGAGGTGTTGCATTGGTGTACCCGAAATTACGAGCCGCCGCCGCTGCTCTCTGCCTGACCCTTCTCCTCAGCTTCGTCTTTCTCTCCTCGGCCAGTGCCCAACAGACCCTGGGAGGCATAGTCGGCACGGTCACGGATGCCTCGGGGAGTGTGCTCCCCGGCGTCAACGTCGAGGTCGTCGAAGAAGGCACCCATCTCACGCGCTCCGCCCTGTCCACCTCGGCCGGCAGCTATGCCTTCGCCAACCTACCCATCGGCACCTACACCATCACCTTCACGCGTGAGGGCTTCTCCGTCGCCCGCTTCCCCGGCATCCTCATTCAAGCCGACCGCACCGTGACCCTCCCCGCTACCATGGCCGTCGGCACCGTCACCGAAGCCGTCACCGTCGAAGCCACACCGCTTCTCAACGCTGTCGACACCACCAATGGCTACGTGCTCGATACGGCGCAGATCCAGGCCACACCTCTCCCTACCGGCTCCTTCACTGGCCTCGCCATCCTCGCCCCCGGCGTCAACGCCGAGCTCCCCGGCGGCACGGGCGCCAACTCCGGCCTGGGCAACCAGCCCATCTGGGCCAACGGACAGCGCGACACCTCCAATACCTTCCTCCTCAATGGCGTGGACGGCTCCAACCTCTTCAACGGCAAGAGCACCAGCCAGGTTAACTCCGCGCGCGTCGTCAACAACACCGGCGTCGGCAACTCCTCGGCCGGAGGCGTCGAGCAGTCCAGCGCCTCCATCTATCTCTCGATCGGCAACGCCCTCCCCACGCCCGCTCCCGAGACCATTCAAGAGGTCCGCGTCAACGCTTCCATGTACGACGCCCAGCAGGGCGCCACCTCCGGCGCCCACATCGACCTTTCCACCGCCTCAGGCACCAACGTCTTTCACGGCTCCCTCTTCGGGCGTCGTGGGACCGACTGGCTCAACGCTGCTCCCTTCTTCTTCAAACAGGACGACAACATCCCCGCAAATATGAAGGTCCCGCAGCTGCATCGCTACACTGCCGGTGGCACCTTCGGCGGTCCCCTCGTCAAAGACAAGCTCTTCTTCTTCGTCTCCTATCAGCACATCCACGTCAGCGACGGAGAGATCGGCAACTCCTTTCTCGACGTCCCCGTCGGCCTCAGCGACACCAACCGCTCTCCCGCGGGCCTCGCTGCCCTCACCAACAACTCCTTCGGCACCTCACTCACCGCCGCCGACGCCAACAACGTCGCGGTCGCGCTCTTCAACGCTCCCGCCCTCCCCGGCCAGCCCGGCAAGTGGCTCATCCCCAACGACTCCGGCCACGTTCCCGACGCAGCCCACCCTGACAACGCCTTTATCCCCGGAACCGCACGCTTCACCTCCGACCAGGGCGTCATTGACCTCGATTACAACGCCACGGCAAAGGACACCGTGGCCCTGAAGTACTACTGGCAGCACGACCCCACCTCCGCTCCCTACGCCTACTCCAATGTCCCCGGCTTCACCCAGCGTCTCGACGCCGGCGCCCACGTCTTCTCCATCAGCAACACGTACACCATCAAGCCCAACCTCAGCACCCAAGAGACCCTGGGCTTCGTTCGCGAAAAGCTCTACAGCAACAACCAGCAGGCCTTCGGGCCTTCCAGCATCCCCGCCGGAGACTACGGCACCGCAAGCATCGATACGTTCGGCTCCGCCTACTTTCCCGGCGTTTCCATCGTCAACGTTCTGGGGGACAACCAGCCTGAAGGCACGGGCCTCGCCTCGCTCAACATCGGTCCCGCTGCCTCCACCCAGGGACCCAACACCGGCGTCTTCCAGAACCGCATCCAGCCCTCCGGCTCCGCCATCTGGCTGCTGGGCAAGCACACCGTCAACTTCGGCGGCAGCTATAGCTACACCCAGCTCAATACCGTCGACCGCCGCACTGGGACCGGAACCATCGCCACCGCCGACCTTTCCCAGTTCACCCAGGGCCTCGTCACCCCCAATTACGACTTCAACACCACTACCTTCCTCCAGGGCGATGCCAATCGCTACTACCGCGCCAACCAGCTCGGCTTCTATGTTCAGGACAAGTTCCAGGTCACTCCCACCCTGACCCTCACCGCGGGCCTTCGCTACGACTGGGACGGCGGCCTCTCCGAAAAGAACGGCCGCCTCTTCAACTTCGACCCCACCCTCTACAGCTACAACGAAGCCTCCGACACCATCGACAACCCCGGTTTCATCATCGCAGGCAACAACTCTCACGGAACCTCCGGCGTCAGCAAGACCACCCTCACCGGTCGCCAGTGGGGTATCGGTCCGCGCCTCGGCGCCGCCTGGCAGCCCTCTGTCTTCGCAAACAAGGTCGTCGTCCGCGCCGGTGGTGGCATGTACTACGATCGCGGCGAGCTCTTCAGCTACTTCTCCCCCGGTTATGCCATCGGCGATGTCACCGGAGGACCCTTCGGCGTCAACCAGCAGCTCCCCTTCGTCACTGCCCAGACCTGCCAGAACGCCAGCGCAACCTCTGCTTCGGCGGTCACCTACTACCAGGGCTACATCCCCACCTGTGGAGGCTCCGACGTAACCGGCAACCTGAACCACCCCTTCACCAGCACTCAGACCCCGCCTCCCTCGAACCCCCAGTCCTCTGACCTCATCAACTACCTCCCCAACCAGGCCGCCATCCTCTCCGGCGCACAGCCCATTTCGCTCGGTATCTACGATCGCCGCAACAAGCTTCCCTATTCCATGAACTACACGCTTGACCTCCAATGGCAGCCCCGCAACGATCTCGCCATCGAGCTCGGCTATGTCGGCAACCTTAGCCGCCATCAGGTCGTTCCCGTACCGTTCAACCAGCCCGGCCTCGCGTCAGTCTCCTCACCCATTCACGGCCAGGTCTACAGCTACGGGTACACCCTCATCTCCGACCCTGACACCTTTACCTTTGCCAACCTCCCCAACGGCCAGCCGTATCTGCAGAACTACGAGGGCGGTAACGTCGACCTCCGCGTTCCCTACATCGGCTACGCGTCAGAGTCCATCTCCTACAAGGCCGCTGGCGTCGCCGCCTACAACGCTCTCCAATTCCACCTCGATAAGCGCATGAGCCACGGCCTTCAGGTCGGCTTCTCCTACACCTATTCGCACGCTCTCGACGAACAGAGCGGTCTCGGTCTCTTCTACAACGGCAACAACCCACTCAATCTCCGCGATGGCTACGCCTCGGCCGACTTTGACCGCACCCACGTCGTCAACTTCAATTACACCTACCGCGTCCCGAGCTTTTTCCCGGAGCACTCGCTTCCCGGCCGCTTCGCCGACGGCTGGTCCCTCGTTGGTCTCACCGTTCTTCAGAGCGGCCAACCCTACAGCATCGTCGATTACACCGGAGCGGTCGGCAGCGTCTTCTACAGCACCTACAACGGCATAACCAATCCCATCGTTCCGCTCGACTACTCCAAATGCACGCCCAAGACCGCCGTCACCGGCGCCTCGGGCGCCTTTACCGGCGGCTCCGGGAAACCCGCCCTCGACGCCAGCTGCTTCACTGTCCCCATCCTCGCCCCCGGCGACCTCAACGGCGCTATCCCCGCAAACGATCCCTACGAGACCAACTTCACCTCCGGGCAGCGGAACATCTTCCGCCAGGCTCCACAGCGCCGCGCCGACGCCTCGCTGATCAAGGTCACCAACCTCTCGGAGCGCTACGTTCTCAAGTACACCTTCGACGTCTTCAACCTCACCAACACCACCAGCTTCGATGTCCCCGGCGACAATGTCTCGCAAAATGAGGAATACAACCAGTTCCCCGTAGTCGGCACAACCCCCCTTCCCACCGGCTGCACCTCCACCGGCTCCCAGACCAACTCCAGCTTCTTCAATTGCCCCGGCGGCCTCGGCATCACCTCCCGGGCTATCGGCAGCGCACGCCAGATCCAGATGTCCCTCCGCCTCAACTTCTAGATTCCTCTTCTCTGTTCTGGGCAAGAGTGCGGCGCTGTCGAAAGACTGGGCTGGGTAGCCGGAGCATCGCCGAGGGAGAGACCTGCGCCTCAGCTCGTCCGGTCTTTCATCGTCCGTATGCGGCCGCAGTAAACTAGGTGCAGATGGGCCGCAACCTTTACATCCTTGCCGGGACCCTGGTCTTCCTCGCCGCAGTCTCCGTCATCCTCTCCTGGACCAACATCGCCCAGCAGCCGGGCTCTCCCGGCGACGTCTCTCTTTGGCGAACTACCGGCATCACCCTGTTCGTCCTCGGTCTTGTGGTCGCCCTCGGCGGCGTCCTCTCCTCTCTCTTCGAACAGGCAGAGCGCCGCACCGAGGAGGCCCAGCGGCAGCGGCGAAGAGACAGAAACCGATAGAATAAGAGTCACCCCGAACAAGCTGGATCGGACACAAGGGAAGGGAAGCATCGCGATGTTTGAAGTCACCGTGGAAGCGGGGTTCTCCTCCGGCCACTACCTCCGCAACTATCGGGGCAAGTGCGAAAACCCCCACGGCCACAACTACAAGGTCTTCGTCACCCTTGTCGGCCAGGATCTCGACGAGGCCGGCCTCTTGCTCGACTTTAAGCTCCTCAAGCAGGTCATGCGCCCAGTCGTCGACCGCCTCGATCATCAGATGATCAACGACCTCGAACCCTTCACCACCCTCAATCCTTCTGCCGAAAACCTCGCCCGCTACTTCTTCGAGCAGACCGCCGAACAACTCCGGGCGATGACCGCCGGCCGCGTCCGCGTCAAAGACTGCACCCTCTACGAGACAGATACCAGCTTCGCCCGCTACTACGAGTAGGCGTCCTGAGCCGTCACGCCACGGCAAGAGCGCACTCCTTTAGAGACCCTCAGCAACGTCGGAACAACGGAAGACCAGCGCCTCAACCGTGTCAGTCTGACGTAAAACGAAGGACTCTCATCTTTTCGCCTGTGCCGGCTCGGGGGCCAGATCACACCAGCAAACACCACGTGCACATCAGCAGAACATCACAACATCACCAGCAAATCACCATACGAATTCCACAAAATGCACCTGATCGAGCTCTACAAATCCGTCCAGGGAGAGTCCAGCTTCGCCGGGCTGCCCTGCATCTTCGTCCGCCTGGCCGGCTGCAATCTCCGTTGCGCCTGGTGCGACTCCGAGTACACCTTCACCGGGGGTAAACCCTTCACGAACCAGCAGATAGTGGCTGATATTGAAGCTCTAGCACCCTGTAGGCTTGTCGAGTTCACGGGCGGCGAGCCAATGCTCCAGGCGCGCGACCTCCTCCCACTGATGGACGACCTCCTTGGTCGTGGGTACACCCTCATGATCGAAACCAGCGGAGAGCGCCCCCTCGACGCTATCCCCAGTGCTGTCCACAAGATCGTCGACGTCAAGTGCCCGGGCTCCGGCCCCGCCTTCGGCTCCTTCCGCGCTGAAAATCTAGATACTCTCACCAAAAACGACGAGACCAAATTCGTCCTCAGCCACCGCGAGGACTACGAGTTCGCCCGCGACTTCATCCGCACCCACGCTCTCGAGCAAAAAGTCGGCCATATCCTCCTAAGTCCCGCCTTCACCAAATCTCCAACGCCTTTGCGAACTGCTGAAAACATGGCACTTGACCCACGTCAGCTCGTCGACTGGATGCTCGCCGATGGTCTCCCCGCCCGCCTCTCGCTCCAGATCCATAAGTTCATCTGGGAACCTCAGAAGAAGGGCGTCTAGACTCAGATCTATGTTCCTGCCCGGCCACTTCCTTTTCCCCCCCACGCAACGCATCCACTTCATCGGCGTAGGTGGCATCGGGATGAGCGGCATCGCGGAAATCCTTCTCACCATGGGGTATACGGTTTCCGGCTCCGATCTCCGCCGCAGCGCAATCACCGACCGGCTCCTGGGAATGGGCGCCCGTATCTTCGAGGGCCACGCCGCTGCCCACGTCTTGGCCTGCGATGTGGTCGTTACCAGCTCTGCGGTAAGTGCAACGAACCCCGAGGTCTTAGAGGCGCGCCAACGCAAAGTGCCCGTCATTCAGCGGGCCGAGATGCTGGCCGAGCTCATGCGCCTCAAGTACGGCATTGCCATCGCCGGCATGCACGGCAAGACCACCACCACCAGCATGATCGCCGCCGTCCTCGCCGGCGGCGGCCTGGATCCTACAGTGGTGGTAGGTGGCCGCGTTGACGCCCTCGGTTCGAACGCCCGCCTCGGCAACTCCAAGTACCTTGTCGTAGAGGCAGATGAGAGCGATCGCTCTTTTCTCAAACTCTCCCCCGTGCTGGGCGTCGTCACCAACCTCGACCGTGAACACATGGACTGCTACCGCGACATGGCGGACGTGGAATCCGCTTTCGTCGATTTCATGGACCGCATGCCCTTCTACGGCGCCACAACGGCTTGCCTCGACGACGATCGTCTTCGCGCCATCCTCCCCCGTGTCGAATCGCAAGCTCTACACCTATGGGGAGCACCCCGAAGCCGACTTCCGCGTGCAGCTCCTTCCGAAAGGGAGTCGGTCTCACTCCACCTTCTCCATTAGGTACGGCGAAGCGGAGCTCGGGACCTTTGATCTCCATGTGCCCGGTCGCCACAACGTCTTGAATGCGACCGCCGCGGTTGCCGTAGGCGTTCAACTCGGCATCGCCCCCGAGCAGATCGCCGCTGGCTTGGCGTCGTTTCGAGGTGTCGACCGCCGCTTCCAGACGAAAGGGATGGTGCATGGTGTCACGGTCATCGACGACTACGGCCATCATCCGACCGAGATACTGGCAACTCTTCGGGCCGCCCGGGATTGCGGCTTCCGCAGAATTCACGTGCTTTTTCAGCCACATCGATTCACTCGTACCCGCGACTTGATGCAGGAGTTCTCCCTGGCTTTCGTCGACGCGGATGCGGTCCATGTGCTGGATATCTATGCCGCGAGTGAGGAGCCGATCCCGGGCATCACAGGCGAAGCTTTAGCCACCGCCATCAGTGCACAGGGCACACCCGCTGAATACGCCGCAGCACCAGAAGAGGCGATCGCCAGATTGACACGTACGGCCGATGAGGGCGACGCCATACTTACTCTCGGCGCTGGGAGCGTCTCTCAGTTCGAGTCGTGATCTCCTGGACGCGCTCAAGGCGTCTGCGCGAGTTCCTGAAAGGGTACATCCGGTCGAAGAGCCGTGAGTCTCCGTCGCGTCCGCGTTATAGTCAGGAACGGCGATTCTCGCGCGGCCTGCTCGGCTGACGCGTTTACCTGATGGAGTTGTTACGTGAGGCAGCGGTGTTGACGGCGCCTGATGAGATGTACACGCGGGAGCGGTCCACGAGCCGGCGCGTGCTGGCGAGAGCGCAGCGTCGCGACCCGGTTGAAGACTTCGCGGATGGCGAGGAGGACGGCGGATATAACCGGGGTCGCCGTCGAACTGGATTGCGGCTCACCTTCCGCGGCGGTATGCCCTCGACCATATGGGGCCGAGTGGCTACAGGGGCTGCCTTTTTTGCCGTCCTCGCTCTCGGTTGGACTTCGGCCACCATCGCTCGAAGATTGGTTCTGCGGGACGAGCGGTTCATGCTGCAGAGCAGCTCGTCGGTCATAACCGAGGGCAATCAGCATGTCTCGAGAGCTGAGCTGCTCGACGTCTTCGGAGGGGACATTGAACGCAACATCCTCAGGGTCTCGCTGGATGAGCGCAAAGCCGAACTCGAGGAGATCCCGTGGGTGAGGCATGCCACCGTGATGCGCCTGCTTCCCGATCGCATCCGCGTTGCCGTCGAGGAGCGCACGCCCGTAGCCTTCGTGCGGCAGGGTGGGCATATCGGATTGGTCGACGCTACCGGCGTGCTGATGAGCATGGGGGCGGATCAGACTCAGAACAGGAGCTACTCCTTTCCAGTCGTCACGGGTATCTCAACGGCTGATCCAACCTCCGTGCGGGCTGCCCGGATGAAGATCTTCCAAGACTTCACCGACGGACCTGGATGCAAGGGGCGAAAAGATCTCCACCAAGCTCAGCGAAGTCGATCTTTCGAATCCCGAGGATGTCAAAGCTCTGATTCCCGACCATGGAGCTGATGTGCTGGTGCACTTCGGCGATAGCGACTACCTGGACCGGTACAGGAAGTATGAGGCCCACCTGGCGGAATGGCGGGCCCAGTACCCAAAGCTGTCATCTGTTGATATGCGATATGAGCGGCAGGTGGTGCTCGAGATGGAGCCCGGGACGGCAGTGCCGGTGGCGGGGACTGGACAGCAGGTGGAGGTGCCGGGGGCTGATGGCGGTAGAAGGCTGGCGATCGCAGCTCGTCGATCCGCCAAGCCCGGCGCCGGGTCGCACGTGAAGCGGCCGGCTTCGAAGGGTGGAGTGGGTGTGCACGGCCAAGGCGTACGGTAAAGGCAGGTCACCGGTGAATCCGAAGCCAGACAGCCTGATCACGGTGGTGGATGCCGGAAGCCAGAAGAGTTGTGTGTTGGTGGCGGAGTTGCATGAGGGCGTGCTGCGCTACCGGGGGCATGGGGTTGAGCGCTCGCGGGGGATGCGCAAGGGCCTGATCGCGGAGCTGGGGCCGGCGGCCGAGGCCATCAACCGCGCCGCGCTGACCGCGGAGCGGACAGCGCGGGCGGCGATCGAGACGGCGGTGGTGGGGATTGGGGGGACGCATGTGCGAGGGGTGAACTCGCGTGGCGGCATCAGTATGGGCAGCCGGATGCGGGAGATTACGCGGGAGGAGGTCAAGGCGACGGTGGACCGGGCTCGGTCGGTGGCGCTGCCGCCTGACCGCGAGATCCTGCACCTGCTGCCGCAGGAGTTCATCCTGGACGACCAGGCGGGGATCCACGACCCGATCGGGATGGTGGGGAACAAGCTGGAGGTGAATCTCCACATCTCGACCTGCTCGGGCGGGGTGGCGCAGAGCGTGATCACGTGTGCGAACCGTGCGGGGCTCGAGGTGCAGGACACGGTCTACGAGGGCATTGCGGCGGCGGAGGCGGTGCTGAGTGCGGATGAGCGCGAGCTGGGGGTGTGCCTGGCGGATATCGGCGCGAGCACGACGGAGCTGGCGGTGTTCTTTGAGGGATCGGTTGCGCATACGGCGGTGCTGCCGATTGGCGGGGATCACTTTACGAACGACCTGGCGGTGGGGCTCCACGTGACGGTGGAGGAGGCGGAGTACCTGAAGAAGCTGTATGGGCACTGCGTGGTGACGGCGATTCCGCAGATGAACGAGATCGAGATTGGCGGGGACCTGGCGATCTCGGGCGGGCAGCCGGCGCGGATGGTGCGGCAGAGGTTTCTGGCGGAGATCCTGGAGCCGCGGGCGCGCGAGTTGTTTACGATGCTGCGCGACAACCTCCGGCAGGGGGGTGTGCTGGAGGCGCTGGGCGCGGGGTGCGTGCTGACCGGCGGCGGCGCGTTGATGTGCCGGTCTGCTGGACAATGCGGAGAGCCTGCTGCGGGTGCCGGCGCGGGTTGGGCACCCGGTGCCGCTGAGCAGGATGCCGGCGGAGCTGGCGGGGCCGGAGTTCTCGGCGGCGATCGGGATGCTGCTTTACACGCATCGGACGCAGGTGCGGAAGGCGAGCGAGGAGCAGGGGCTGCGGGCGAAGCTGAAGTCGATCTTCGCGGGCAGCTTCTAGGTACCCCTCCCCCCTCCCCCTACTTTTTGCAAAGTCTTCGATCGAAGAGTGTTAGGTCTGGACTTATACCCGGGTTGGCTGCCAGCCGGACGGCTTGTCCGCAGCTGTCCGACTGGCGTGAGGACCACCTTTCTTAACGATAGCGATTTCGGCGAGGTGTTGCGCCAGTGTGGGGCGAGATTAGTGGCCCGTGGGTTAGCGGTCAGCTATCAGATCTTAGCTGCTAGCTCTTAGCTGGTACCGGTTAGCGGTTAGGGTCAGCGAGGCAGGGTGGTGGTGGGTTTAGGAGCGCGGGGTTTATTCGGCGTTGCGGGCGGCGTGGGCTCGTTCGCTGTCCCAGTCGGTCATGCCGACGACGGAGGCTTCGACGGCGGAGTTCACCTCGAAGATCCGGGCGGCGGCGGTTCCGGTGAAGCCGAAGATCCGGGGCATGAGCCAGGAGCTGGACGCGAAGACCGCGTCCATCTTTCCGTGGGTTTCGAAGGGGATGACCGGTTTCGCGCCGAAGCGGTAGTCGGTGAGCAGCGACTGCACGAGGATGAAGCCACCAGTGGCGAAGGCAGCGGACGCGGCGGGTTTGTTGGAGCGGCTGCAGAGCAGACCGAGACCGAGGAAGAAGGCTGCGTGCCCGTAGTCGATCATGCCGTGCGTTGTGGAGCTGATCACCTTGGGGAGCTTTGTTTCTAGGGTATTGAGGCCTGTGTTGACGAGAGACATGGGATGAAATCCTTTCGATTCGTGATCTGTTTTAGGTGTGCGGAGAGGCTTCCTGGCACCGAAAGCCTCTCTCGCGAGATCGGTTCAGCAGAGAGCGATCAGGCTGCCGCCTGGTTGTCCCAGGGTTTGAGCACCACCTTGGTGCAGCGGTCCTGCTTGTCGCGGAACATGCGATAGGCGCCGGGAGCCTGGTCAAGGGGAAGGGTGTGGCTGATGACGAACGAAGGATCGATCTGTCCCTCCTGGATGCGCTGGAGAAGGGGCTCCATGTAGCGCATCATGTGGGTTTGCCCGGTCTTCATGGTGAGGGCCTTGTTCATGAACGCGCCCATGGGCACCTTATCGATGAAGCCAGCGTAGACGCCGGGCACGGAGACGGTGCCGCCCTTTTTGCAAGACATGATGGCCTGCCGGAGGGCAATGGGCCGATCCATCTGGATGCGAGCCATCTGCTTGGCGCGATCCATGGCGAAGAGCAGACCGTGACCCGAGGCTTCCATCCCGACGACGTCCATGCAGGAGTCCGGACCCTGGTTGCCGGTGAGGTCGTGCAGTGCGTCGACGATATCGTCATCGTCGAAGTTGAGTGTTTCGGCGCCGGCCTCCCGGGCCATCTGCAGCCGTTCCGGAACGCGATCGATGGCGATGACGCGGCCGGCACCGAGCATGAAGCAGCTGCGGATGGCGAACTGTGCGACGGGACCGCAGCCCCAGACGGCGACGGTATCGCCGGGACGGATGTTGCAGTTTTCCGCGCCCATGTAGCCGGTCGGGAAGATATCCGACAGGAAGATGACTTTTTCATCCGGGATGCCGTCGGGGATCTTGATGGGGCCGACGTCGGCGAAGGGGACGCGAGCGTATTGTGCCTGCCCGCCCGAGTAGCCGCCGAGCATGTGGGTGTAGCCGAACAGACCTGATGGCGAGTACCCCATCATCTTTTCAGCGATCCAGGCGTTGGGGTTGGAGTTGTCGCAGCAGGACCAGAGCTGGTCTTTGCAGGCGAAGCAGCTACCGCAGGCGATGGTGAACGGAACGACGACGCGGTCGCCGACTTTGAGCTTGTCGCTGTTGATGCCGGAGCCGACCTCGACGACCTCGCCCATGAACTCATGGCCGAGGATGTCGCCCTGCTCGAGCGTTGGGACGAAGCCATCGTAGAGATGGAGATCGGACCCACAGATACAGGTGCTCGTGATCCTGACGATGGCGTCGCGCGGATTGAGTATGGTGGGGTCCGGAACGTCCTGGACCTGCACGTTTTCCTTGCCCATCCAGCAGAGTGCTTTCATAAAATCCCCCTTCTTTGACGAGAGTTGGTGAGCCGCGCTCGCGCGGCAGTTTTGCGGCGTGCTGCCCTTAGCTGGCTTGCGGCAGAGGATGATTGCTCGTTTCGCGAAAGAGCACCTGCTCCACGTGGCCGTGGATACCGCGCGGCCCGTGCGTCTGGCCCGCGGTGGTGGGAGCTTCCCCGGCTTCGAGCAGCGCCTTGAATCGGCGGAGGTCTTCCTTGACGACGAAGTTCGGGTTTTTGCCCATGGCCGTGACGAGGCCCTGCCCAAGCGAACCGAGCGGGTTGGCGTACTGCACCTCCGCACGGACGGTGGAGCCACGACCTCCCGGGTCGTCCTTGAACTCGACCCAGCCGCTGGTGGAGATCTGTGAGCCGGGGACTGAGCGCCAGGCGATCCGTCGTCCGGGCTGATCTTCGGTGGTCTCGGCCTGCCACCGGAGCTCGGAGTTGAGGGGGCCCTGTGCGGTCCACTCGGAGCGCTGGTTGTCGAGGACGCGGACGGACTTGAGGTGAGCCATGAAGCGGGGCAGCCCTTCAAAGTTGCGCCAGAGCTGGTAGGCGTCGGCTGCCGAGGCGTTGACGCGGAAGACAGCCGTGGCCTTCTCGGTTGCGCTCCCGGAGGTGGAGGAACGGGCTCTCTGGACTGCGAGGAGACCGCCTGCGGCGGCGAGAGCTACTCCTGATTTGTTGCGACGGGAGAGACCGTAGAGGACGAGGGCACCGGCACCGGCGATGACACCGAATCGAGAGACGGATGAGTTGGACTGGGATGAGTTGGACTGGGATGAGTTCGATTGGGATGAGTTCGATTGGGACGAGTTGGATGCGGACATACGCGTTGACTCCTCGATGAGGTTGGGTGAGGGTCGATTACGCTGTGGGTTTATCGCGACAGACGTGCGCGCAACTATGGGGTCCATTCCCACAACGCAAGCGCTTGCTGGCTTTCGACGAGCAGAGATTTGCTGCACCCGACAGACTTTGCGAGCCTGGTGCGCGATCTCAACGGAGTTTGATGCGCATTTCTGTGTCGTGGGGAACCAGCGGGGGTACGGTCCGTGGAAAACGCGGGTGCGGGGTTTGGGGGTTGATGGGAGAATTAACAGACTTCACGACTGACCCTTTCAGGAGCACCTGCCCGATGCCGAACTACCCATCCGACGATCTTCGCATTCACTATCACGACGAGATGCCGCGGGGGGCGCGGATCAAGGTGATCGGCGTAGGCGGAGGTGGAAACAATGCCGTGAACCGGATGATCCGGCCAAGGTGGAGGGCGTGGAGTTTATTGCGGCGAACACGGATGTTCAGGCGCTGCAGGTTTCGGAGGCGGCGGTGAAGCTGCAGCTGGGGGTGAAGCTGACGAGCGGGCTGGGCGCGGGGGCGAATCCGGATGTGGGGCGGAGGGCGGCGCTCGAGGACTCCGACAAGATTATCGAGGCGCTTGAGGGCGCGGATATGGTGTTTGTGACGGCGGGCCTGGGCGGAGGGACGGGGACGGGAGCGGCGCCGGTGATTGCGAGCCTGGCGAGCGAGATGGGCGCGCTGACGGTGGCGGTGGTGACGCGGCCGTTTGCGTTTGAGGGCAAGCGGCGGATGATGCAGGCCGAGCGCGGGATGCAGGAGCTGCTGGAGTCGGTGGACACGGTGATCGTGATTCCGAACGAGAAGCTGCTGGCGGTGGCGAAGGATGCGGGGTTCTTTGAGAGCTTCCGGATTGCGGACGATGTTTTGCGGCAGGGGGTGCAGGGGATCTCGGACATTATTACGATCCCGGGCGTGATCAATCGCGACTTTGCGGATGTGAAGACGACGATGGCGGGCATGGGCTATGCGGTGATGGGAACGGCGATGCGGTCGGGGGCGAACCGTGCGAGCGAGGCGGCGATGGCGGCGATGGCGAGTCCGCTGCTGGAGGCGGGGGCGATCGATGGGGCGCGGGGGATCCTGATCAACATTACGGGGTCGAGCTCGCTTGAAGCTGAGCGAGGTGAACGAGGCGTCGACGATTATTCAGAATGCGGCGCACGAGGACGCGAATATTATCTTCGGCGCGGTGCAGGACGAGTCGATGGGCGATGACGTGAAGATCACGGTGATCGCGACGGGGTTCAAGCAGCAGGAGATGCCGGAGCGGCGGGAGCGGATGCTGGCGGAGACGACGATGCCGGGCAGCCGGTATGACGTCCCGGTGCAGCCGCGAGTTCCGGCGCAGCGGTTTCCGGTGAACCGGGAGCACGTGCGGACGGAGCAGCCCGCGGTTGCGGCGCCGGCTCCTGTGCAGCGGGTGGAGGCGACGAGTGTGCGGGAGCAGCGGGTTGCCGAACCGGCGGTGCGGAAGGCGGAGGCGGCAAGTGAGGTGACGGTGCGGCCGGAGCCGGTGCGGTCGCCGAGCCCTTCGTCTCCGGAGCTGCTGCCGGTGCGGGCTTCGGTGTTTGACGACGAGTTCTTCCGGTCGAGCGTGGGCGGAGCCACGGCGGCGGCGACGCCTGAGCCTGCGCCGGAGCGGCGGGTGGTGATGGATGGCGGTGAAGGGCGGGCGTGGGAGGCGCAGGACTTTTCGGGAGCGGGTCGCGTCCAAGAAGACAGCGGCCGCGGCGAGGCGTTTGGGGCGCGTGCGGCGGAGGCTCCGCTGCGGACGCCCGAGTTTGCCGGTGCGGAGACGGAGCGGGCGGAGCCTGATGAGCTGGACATCCCGGCGTTTCTCCGGCGGGGGAACTAAACGGGGATGGCGGGGTTTATCTCCTCTGTGCGACCGAAGTTGTAGAGCAGACGACGGCGGTTGGCCTAGATTTGAGAGTGTTGACAGACACGCGATGAAGATTTGCTGGAGTTGAGGAGCTTTCTGCAGATGGCAAAGTGGATCCGGGTGGTGTTTGCGCTGCTGCTGAGTGTGGGGCTGGTGGGAGTTTCTTCCGCGAAGCCGACGACGCGGCTGGCTCAAAAGCGCAAGGTGGCGGTGAGGTCGACGCGGTCGCATGGACGCGCGGTGGGCCGGGCGGGTGTGAAGGGCGCTAAGGGCGCGAAGGGGCGCAGGCAGCAGCCGGTAGCGGTGCGGGTGCAACGCGTCCGGGTGCGAAGGAATGGCCGGTGGGTGACGGTGGTGCGGCGGGCGAGGTATGTCGAGCACTTTACGGCGAGCTCGTTTGCGGACAACCTGACGCTGGGCGACGTGACGGCGGGTGAGGACCCGGTGGTGCGGGCGGCGGCGATCGAGGCGCTCGGGAACATGAACGGGACGGCGCTGGCGATCGATCCTTCGAGTGGGCGAATCCTGGCGATGGTGAACCAGAAGCTGGCGCTTTCGAGCGGAGCGGAGCCTTGCTCGACGATCAAGCTGACGGTGGCGCTGGCGGCGCTCGAAGAGGGGCTGGTGAAGCACGATACGCCGGTGAGCCTGGGCGGCGGGTACAAGGTGGACCTGGACTATGCGCTGGCGAAGTCGGTGAATCCGTACTTCGAGATGCTGGGCCGGACGATGGGTTTTGAGCGTGTGAAGCACTACGCGAACGAGTTCGGGCTGGGCGAGCTGGCGGGATACGGGATCGCGGGCGAGCAGCTGGGGGTGTATCCGGATACGGAGCTGCCGGCGAAGCTGGGCGGTGTGGGACGGATGTGCTCGTTTGGCGAGAGCATCTCGATGACGCCGCTTGCAGCTGGGCGCGATTGTGAGTGCGATTGCGAATGGGGGGACGCTTTACTACCTCCAGCATCCGGAGACGCAGGAGTCGGCGAAGAATTTACGCCCAAGGTGAAGCGGATCCTGAATATCGCGCCGGTGCTGCCGGAGATGCGGCCGGGGATGGAAGGCGCGGTGCAGGCTCCGTGGGGAACTGCGCGCAGCCTGAAGGCGAACTTCAATGCGTTTCCGGTGCTGGGAAAGACGGGGACGTGCTCCAACAACGGGACGCGCTTCGGCTGGTTCGGGAGCTATGCGGATACGCCGACGGGACGGATTGTGACGGTGATCTTTCTTGAGGGTGGGCGGCCGACCTTTGGACCGAAGGCGGCGGAGCTGACGGGACAGTTTTACCGGGCGATGTATGAGCGGAGCTACTTCCAGCCGCGGGGCGTTCCGTTGAAGCCGCTTGCGCCGGCGCAGCCGATACCGACGGACGAGGGAGATGAAGACACGGGAACGGGTGGGAGCGACTAGGCGACCGTATCCGGGCGAATGAATTAGATGGGGAGCACTCCGAAGCCGGGGTGCTCCCCATAGCTTTTTGCGAGCGGGTACACCGTGCATCGTATGGTGGGGAGAGACGATGAAGATCCTTACGAGCACGGAGATGCGCGAGACGGACCGGCGCACGGCGGAAGAGTTTGATGTCTCGCTCGAGCATTTGATGGAGCGGGCCGGGGGGGCGGTAGCGCGGTTCTGCGGCGAGGTGTACCCGGGAGCGAGGCGCGTCGCTGTTGTGTGTGGGCGAGGGAATAACGGCGGCGACGGGCTGGTTGCGGCGCGGCATCTGACGCAGGCCGGGTGCGAGGTGCGGGTGCTGCTGCTTGCCGGCTCGGCGGAGTTGCAGGGCGAGGCTGCGGGGGCGATGGTGCGACTGCGTACGGAGACGCCGGCGGTGGAGGTCAGGGAAGTCGGAAGCGACGTGACCGGGGAGGAGTTGAAGGAGCTGCTCGGGTGGGCGGAGCTGGTTGTGGATGCGGTGGTGGGGACGGGGTTCAAACCCCCGCTGCGTGGGGCGGCGGTGGCGATCAAGGACGCGCTCCTGCCCATCGGGACGCCGGTGGTGGCGGTGGATCTGCCGAGCGGATGGGATGCGGATGCGACGACACAGCACCCCGAGGAAGGCGATGCGTTTCGGGCGGATGCGGTGGTGACGTTTACGGCGCCGAAGATGGCGCATGTGTTTGGGCACCTGACGCCGGGGAGGACGTTTGGGCCGGTGGTGGTGGCGGGGATCGGATCGCCGGCGGAGGCGGTCGAGTCGGAGCAGCGACTGTGGTGGACGGGTGCTTCGAAGCGGGTGGTGGAGCAAGGCACGAGATGTGAACTCGAACAAGGGAAAGTTCGGGCACGTGCTGCTGGTGGGCGGGAGCTATGGGAAGGCGGGAGCGCCGTCGATGGCGTCGCTGGCGGCGCTGCGGACGGGCGCGGGGCTGGTGACGGCGGCGGTACCGGAGAGTGTGCTGAACACGGTGGCGCTGATTACGCCGGAGTTGATGATGCTGCCGCTGGCGCAGGGCGAGGAGGGAGCGGCTTCCCTGGGGAACCTGGAAGAGAAGCGATTGGCGAAGCTGATCAAGGGCATGACGGTGCTGGCGATCGGGCCGGGGCTTTCGACGGACGGGGAGGCGAGTGCGTTTGCGCGGGGGCTGGTGGAGATGACGACGGTGCCGGTGGTGATCGACGCGGATGCGCTGAATGCGTATGCGGGGAAGGGTGAGTTTCTGAAGGCAGCGAGCGGGATATCGCTGGGCAAGGTGACGCGGACGGTGGTGCTGACGCCGCACCCGGGCGAGATGGGGCGGCTGGCGGGGATGACGGTGAAGGAGGTGGAGGCGGACCGGGTGGGGCTGGCGCGGAGGTTTGCGACGGAGCATGGCGTGACGCTGGTGCTGAAGGGGTGGCGGACGCTGGTGGCGCATCCGGATGGGCGGGTGGCGGTGAATACGACGGGCAATCCGGGCGATGGCGAAGGGTGGGAGCGGGGATATTCTGACGGGCGTTGTGGCGGCGATGGTGGCGCAGTTTCCGGATCGTGTTGCGGAGGCGGTGGAGGCGGCGGTGTATCTCCACGGGCTGGCGGCGGACTTGGCTGGCGGGGCCGTGGGCGGGGCGATGGGCGGGGCGGTGGGCGGGGCCGGTGGGGTGGATGAGCACACGCTGCTGGCGACGGATACGGTGGCGCATCTGTCCGGTGCGTTTCGGTACCGGGTGGAGGATGAGGATGGGTTGACGTGGATCTGCGGTGTGCGGGCCGGGGAGCGTGCGCGATGAAGACGTTTGCGCGGGAGAAGCGGTTTCGGACGCGAAGCGTTGCGGGGACGATTGCGCTGGGCCAGACGATTGCGGAGATGCTGATGCCGACACCGCGGATGGTGGTGCTGCGGGGCGAGGTGGGAGCGGGCAAGACGACGCTGGTGAAGGGGATCGCGGAGGCGCTGGGGGCGGCGGTTGAGGAGGATGTGACGAGCCCGACGTTTACGCTGGTGCACGAGTACGTGGGGCCGAAGGTCCATGTGTTTCACCTGGATCTTTACCGTCTGGAGACGGAGGAGCAGATTGCGGTGCTGGGGCTGGAGGAGATGAGCTCGCAGCCGAATGCGCTGGTGCTGGTGGAGTGGGGGGAGCGGTTTGCGAGCGTGGTGGACGCGGCGACGGCGGAGATTGCGATGGGGCAGGGTGAGGTGGAGGACGAGCGGTTGCTGCTGGTGCGGTGGGGGTCCTGACCCCGGGAATATGGATCAGGCTTTGGGTGCCGAGCGGCCGGTGTAGCGATAGATGGCGCATTGTTCGTCGCCGGTGGAGCCGTATTCGAGTTGCCCGGCGATCTCGCGGAGATCGGCGATGTGGTCTTCGGTGGACATGGGGACGGCGCCCTGCCAGAGTTTGCGGAAGGCGGGGCTGCGGTCGAGGACGGGCGCGTGCTCGGCGTTGACGTAGAGGAGATCGAGCTGGTTGGGGCGGGTGGCGAACTGGCTCTCGATGTGGCGGAGGAGCTTGCGGAGGAGGGGGGCTTCGAAGGGGTGGAAGAGGAAGGCGAGGGTGGGTGTGTCGGGGAGGGTGTGGGTGAGGATGTCGCTTTCGACGAGGCGCATGGGGGAGAGGAGCTGCTGCGTTGGCGGCGGTTGAGCTGGTGACGACCGAGAGGTTGCGGCGGGCGACGCGATGCGAGCTGGGGGTTGAGCTCGACGCCGACGACTTCGAGGAAGGGCGACTCGGCGGCGACGAGGAGGGCGCGGCCTTTGCCGGCGCCGATGTCGAGAAAGGTGTAGCGATCGATGGCGAAGGGCGGGGCGGTGCGGTCGAGCCAGAGGTCAACGAGGGAGCGGAGGATGGAGGGCGCGATGCCGTAGTAGGCGGTGACGTGCTTGTCGCTGAGCTGTCCGGTGAGGAGCTGCGAGCCGGGGATGAGGCCGCCGGTATCGGTGCCGTGGGCGGCGTCGAAGGGGTGGATGGGCGGCGCTGCGGTGGATGCCGGCTGGACGAGCTGCGGCTTTCGGGAGGGCATGGGTTTGAGTGTAGAGATTGGTGGTTGGGTTTGGTGGCTTGCGCAGCGTTTTGAGCGGGTCAGCGGATCTGGACGAGGGAGGGGTTGCCGTCGAGGCCGAGGGTGCGGCGGCCGGCGGGGGTGATGCGGTGGGGGGACCAGCGGGGCTCGTCCGAGATGGAGATGCTGGTTTGGCTGACGGTTTCGAGGCCGGCGAGGCGGTTGGAGATCTGGGCTCGGAGGTGGGACTCGGCGGCTTCGGAGGGGTTGGTGAGGATGAGGTCGATGGCGACGCGGGACTTCTGGGGGACGCCGGGGATGTTGGCTCCGGGGGCTTCCGGGTCGGGGGTGATGGAGGTGCGGAGGACGAGGCCGAGGTCGACGATGTTGCAGGGGAGGTCGGGGTCGTAGCAGTCGCGGAGGGCGTCGAGGAGTTCGGGGTCGGTGAGCATGCTTGTGCTTTGCGGGAGGGGAACGGCTGGTGAGGGCGCTTCCGAGGTGGCGCGGGCGGCTTAGTTTTTGCGGTCGACGAGGTACTGGGCGAGCTCTTTGAGGGGGTCGGCTGCGGGGCCGAAGGGCTCGAGGGCGGCGAAGGCGTTGCGGATGAGGTCGCGGGCGTCGGCGAGGGAGCGGTCGACGCCGAAGACGGCGGGCCAGGTGGCCTTGGTGGTGGCGGTGTCCTTGCCGGCGGTCTTGCCGAGCTGTTCGGATGGCTCGGTGATGTCGAGGACGTCGTCGATGATCTGGAAGGCGAGGCCGGCGTTTTCGCCGAAGGTGCGGAGGCGGTCGATGGTGTTGTGTCCGGCACCGGCGATGTGGCCGCCGGCGACGATGGAGACGGTGATGAGGGCGCCGGTTTTGGCGCGGTGGATCTGCTCGACGAGCTCGGCTGTGGGGGGCTGGCCTTCGGACTCGATGTCGACGACCTGTCCGCCGATCATGCCGGGCGCCTGCCCTGGGGGGAAGTCGTCATGGACCTCGGAGGGAGCGGGGCCGACGCCGGTGCCTACGGCGCTGGCGACCTCTTTGAGAATGTCGATGGCGGTGATGGCGGGGCAGTCGAGGCGGGCGATGGTGTGGAAGGCGAGGGTCTGGAGGGCGTCGCCGGCGAGGATGGCGATGGCTTCTCCAAAGACCTTGTGGCAGGTGGGCTGTCCGCGGCGGAGGTCGTCGTTGTCGAGGGCGGGGAGGTCGTCGTGGATGAGCGAGTAGGTGTGAATCATCTCGAGCGCCGCGCCGAGCTCGGTGGCGGCCTGCTCTGCCGCGCGGTGGGTGGGGCCTCCTTGCGCGGCCATGCGCCAGGCTTCGAAGCAGAGGATGGGACGGAGGCGCTTGCCGCCGGCGAAGACGGAGTGACGCATGGCGCGGTGGATGGAGTGGGGGGCGGTGTCGGGCGAGGGCAGAAGCCGTTCGAGGGCGCGGTCGGTGCGTTCGGCGCCGGAGTGAATCAGGTCTTTTACGGAGACATCCATGAAGGGTCGATGATAAATCAGCGTGGTGAAGGAGGCGTTGGGGGGCCAGCCGGCTTGCGCTCACGAGAAGAGACGACAGCAAGCGGGACAAAGATGCAGAGTGCGACGGCGGAGATGGCGTCGCCTGCGATCTGGTCGGGGGTGGTGCGGTAGGTGAGCTCGAGGTGGGAGTGGCCGGGTGGGAGGGGGACGGCGAGGAGTCCGTCCGGGCGCTCGACGCGATCGGTGACTGGGGAGCCGTTGCGGGTGAGCTGCCAGGCGGGGTAGTCGCGGAGGTTGAGGATGAGGGTTTCGTGGGCGTTGACGTCGAGGTCCAAGTGATCGGGAGCGGGGCCGCCGGGGGGGAGTGCGGTGGATGGCGCGGGCACGAGTGTCCAGGCGGGGTTGGTGTGGGCGAGGGCGTCGTTGTCGGCGGTTGCCGGTGTGTACTCGTCGGTGGGGTCGACGCCGGTTCCGGAGCGGAAGCCTGCTGAGTTGGGCCTGAGGGGTGTCGGGGGGGTCGCAGGCCTGGCGGAAGGCGGGCCACGCGGCGAGGGTGAGGGCGCCGGGAAGGATGAGTGACAGGGCGAGGGCTACGGGGGTTCGGAGGCGCAGGGTGCGGAGGGCGAGGGCGAGGGAGAGTGCGAGGACGGGCGCGAGGATGGCGAGGAAGCGCCAGGGGAACTGGAGAAAGGCGAGCTCGGGTGCGTGGCGCCAGAGGGGTGCGGCCAGGGGTGTGAGGAGGAGGGCGATGACTGCCGTGAGGATTGAGAGAGCGAGGAGGAGGGAGAGATCGCCTGAGCGGCTTTGCGGGTGACTTGAGGTGCTTGTGCTGGAGGGAGCTCGGCGGGAGGACCAGGCGATGGAGAGAGCGCCCGCGGCGAGGGCGAGGAGAATGACGGCGATGATGCTGGCGGTGTGGAGGACGGCGTCGTGTTCGGGGTCGGCGGTGTGGTGGAAGAGGGTGTTGTCGACGATGCGCATGCCGGGGATGGTGGCCATGCTGATCTCGACCCAGCGGCGCTCATATGCGGCGGGGAGGATGTAGAAGGCGGCGAGCGCGAGGCCGAGGGTGGTGCCGGCGGTGAAGCTGGATGCCGGAGCGAGGAGCGCCCGGAGATTGCGGTGATGGCGATAGCCGGAGAGGAGATGGAGGATGGCGAGGAGGGCGAGGGTGTAGCAGCCCATGACAGCGGCGGGGGCGTTGGTGAGCCAGAGGAGGGCGACGGCGACGGCGATGCGAGGGATGGAGATGCGGGGTTGGTCGCCGGGGCTGGGCAGGATGGCGAGCAGGAGAAGTGGGATGAGGGCGGCGGCGAGGAGTTCGGCGTAGGCGGTGCGCTCGTAGGCGGTGAAGAGGGTGTAGGGGTTGGCGAGGTAGAGGGTGGCTGATATGAGGGCGGTGGGCGGGGCGACGTAGCGGCGGGCGAGGGCGTAGAGCGCAAGGCCGGCGGCGGTGAGGGCCAGCCATGTGTACAGGATAGGAGCGAAGGTGAAGCCGTGGGCCGGGGAGAGGACAGGGAGGTGCGTGAGGAGGAGGGTGAGGAGGGCGCCGATGGTCCAGGAGAGGGGCGGGTAGAAGACGAAGCGGGGCTCGCCGGCGTTGTAGGCGGGGTGGACGGCCCAGTGCGGGTGGAGGTTGCCGTGTGAGAACTGGCGGGCGGCTTCGAGCCAGCTGAGGAGGTGGAAGTCGAAGTCGTGCCCGCAGGAGCAGCCGTTGACGAGGAGTGGAAGGGTGGAGATGGCGGCCGCGACGGCGATGAGGGTGACGGCGAGGCGACGGCTGATGGGCATGCTGAGGCTAGTGTATGAGGCGGGAGGCGACTAGACGGGCTGGAGCGGGGTGTGTGGCTGGGGAGGTAGCTCGAGGAGGATGGAGGCGCCTGGATTGACGACTCCACTTCTGAGCACGACGGCCATAACGCCCGCGCGTGGCCGCTTGCGACCGGAAAGTGAGTCATGGGCGAAGGAGGCGGCCATGAGGCCGGGGCGGAGACGGTTCATCTGGACGCAGGGGGTGCGGAGGCCGGTGAGCTCGAGGACGGCGTCGGGGCCGAGGTGGAGGCGTGTGGCGGACGGGAGGGCGATGAGGTCGATGCCGCGGGTGGTGATGTTTTCCCCGAGGTCGCCGGGGTGGAGGTCGAACCCGCTGCGGTTGAGATCGTCGAGGAGCTCGGCGGCGAGGAGATGGACCTGCGTGCGGTTGGGGGCGGCGGGGTTGCGGCGGCGGAGGTAGACGTGGCGAACGGCGGCGCCGCAGTGGGCATCGCCCTCGACGCCGAGGCCGGCGAGGAGGTGGATGCGGGGCTGCGGGTGCTTGGAGAAGGTGTGCCTGGGGTTGAGGTTTACGGAGAGGGCGTGGGATTCGGGCATTTGGGTTCGGGCATTGGGGTTTGGGGTGTGGGCGGAAAAAAAACAGATCCTCCGCTTCGCGAAGGATGACAACGTTTGTGCCGTGGCGACTCTGTTCGCGACGGATGAGGGGCGGTGTGGGCGGGTCGATGGTGGGGCGGTTGGTGGCGGGTCCGTGAGCTGCGGGCGAGGTTAGTGGGGGGTGAGGGTGAGGGTGTGGGTGGCGGCTGAGGTGATGGCGGCATCGGTGAAGGGCATGGGGAGGGTGGTGACGTGGAGCCAGGCGGGGAACTGGTCGGTGAAGTAGGGGCTGGCGGGGTTGCCGGACTCGCCGAGGACGAGGTTGAGGGTGCTGTGGTCGAGGTCGGCGAGATCGGCGGTGAAGCGCTCGGAGGGACCGAAGCTGCGACCGACCTGCTTGATGGTGGTGCCGTCGCCGCTTTGCGAGTGGGAGTGGACGCCGGTGGAGACGCCGACGAGGCGGCTGAGGAGAGCGGACTGGGCGAAGAGGGGGTGCTCGATGGCGAGCGGGTGGGCGTCGCCGAAGCGCCATTTGGAGAGGTTGGAGGGGGCGTGTGCGTCGGCGAGTCCTTTTTCGACGGCGGCGGCGAGGACATCGTCCCAGGTGGCGTAGGTGGGAGGGAGCCAGCGGGCCGGTGCGTGGACGATGAGCTGCTCTTCGGCGAAGGCGCGTTCGCCCCACTGATAGAGCTGCCAAGGCTCGATCTTGGCGCCGGTGGCGGTGGGATTGGGAGGTGCGGAGCCGAGCCTGGGAGCGAGGAGGATGGGCCAGAGCGCGACGCGGGCGGCGTCGACGATTGCGGCGGCGGCGGAGTCGCTGGCGACCTTGCCGTTCCAGGTGCGGAGGAGGTCGGCTGCCTGGTGGAGGCGCTTGCTGTCTGCGCGCGGGGTGGCGTGATCGATGGCGTAGGCGAGGTGCTGGGCGATGACGCGATCGGGGTCGGAGTAGACGTCGCCCTGGATGGCGAGCATGTCGGCGGGGGTGAGGTGCTCCCGGCCAGCGAGGAGCTTCCAGATGCGCTCGTTGCGGTAAGGGTCGGCCCAGTCGTTGGTGATGGGGAGGGTGTAGCCGTCGGGGGTGATGCGGGCATTCGCGGTGGCGAGGAAGCCGGCTGGGGGGTCGGCGATTTGAGGAAGCTGGTCGTAGGGGATGTAGCCGGCCCACTCGTGCGCGGCGGCGTCGGGGGCGGCGGTGTCGATGGGAACGGAGCTGATGGGGGAAGGAGATGCGGTGGAGCCGCGGAGGGGGATGCGGCCGGTGCCGTGGTAGCCGATGTGCCCTCCATCGTCGGCGTAGACGAGGTTTTGCGAGGGGCCGGCGAAGGTGGAGAAGGCCTGAACGAGCGAGGCGCCGTCCGTGGCGGAGTTGATGGTGAAGAAGGGATTGGTGACGCCGCCCTGATCGTAGATGACCCAGCGGAGGGCGATGGGCCGCCCCTCGGAGCCGAGGAGGGGGGAGATGATGGGCGTGGGGGAAGAGCCGTGCTGGGTGAGCAGGACGTCGAGGTCGAGGTCGGCTGCGCCGCGGATGCGGATGGTTTCGCGTTGATGGAGGACGGGCTGCCAGGCGCCGCCGGGACCGGCGAACTCGGTGTTTGCTCCGGAGCCGCGGAGGTGCTCGACGTAGAGGTCCTGGACGTCGGCGCCGAGGTTGGTGAAGCCCCAGGCGACATGCGCGTTGTGGCCGACGATCACGAAGGGAACGCCGGGCAGGGTGACACCGGAGACGTGGAAGGGCTCGGAGGAGCTGCCGGAGGGGGCCTCGAGGCCGGCGGCGTACCAGACGCCCGGGACGGTGAGGCTGAGGTGCATGTCGTTTGAGAGGAGGGGCCGGCCGGAGGCGGTGTGGGCGCCGGCGACGGCCCAGTTGTTGGAGCCGGGCATGCAGGTGGAGCAGCTGAACGGAGCGAGAGACCGTTGAAGGGCGACGAGGTCTTCAGGGCGTGTTTGAGGGAGATCGGCGGGGGTGCGGAGCCTGGTCTGCGAATCGTCGAGAGGGACTTCGGGAATCTGGTCGACGGGTGCGGTGAGGTCTGGGACGGGCTGGGCGGGCGGATGATCGCGCCAGGAGCCGACGGGGTAGAGGTCGGAGAGGAGCTGCGCGCGCTGTTCGGGGGTGGCGTCCGTGGCGAGTCTTGCGGTGAGGGCTTCGCGGCTGAGCTTATCGGGGAAGGTGTTGGTAAGGTCTTCGAACATGACGAGCGAGACGAGGATGCTGTCGCGCGGGGTCCATGGCCTGGGGGTGTAGCCGAGGATGCGGAACTCGATGGGGAGATGGCCCCGCATGCTGTCGGCGGCGGCGTTGACTCCGGCGGCGTAGACCTCGAGCCAGTGGAGCTGGTCCGGGGGGAGTTGTGCGGTGGCGCGATCGGCGGCGGCGCGGATCTGCAGGGTGCGCTGGAGGCGATCGTGCGAGACGAGGGCGGAGCCGAGGATCTCGGCGAGCTCGCCGGCGGCGTGACGGCGGAGGGTATCCATCTGGAAGAGGCGATCCCCAGCGGTGAGGAAGCCCTGCGCGAAGATGAGGTCGTCCATGGAGCCGGCGCGGATGGTGGGGGTGCCGTGCGCGTCGCGTTGGACGGAGACGGGGGAATGGAGGCCGGGGACGACGAGGGTGCCGTCGAGCTGTGGGAGAGACGCGAGCATGACGTGCCTCGTCCACAGACGGCCGCCGATGAGGGCGGCTATGACGAGAATGAGAAAGGCTGCGAAGAGTGCGCCGAGCCAGCGTGCGAGGCGTGAGGGGCGGCGCGGTTGGAGGTCGAGGCGCGCCGTGTGGTCATCGGCTGCGGAGACTGATCGCGGCTGGCGGGTGTAGGCGAGGGGATCTTGGGGAACTGAGTCCTGCGGGCTCATGGATTGCACTGAGTCTAAATGGCCGGAGTGAGCGGGGACGCCCCTGCTATGCTCGAGCGCAAGACGGCGAGGCGATTCTGGAGGACGTGCGGATATGGCGGCTAGCGGGCTTCACGGCGTGCAGACTGTTTTTCTTCTGCTGCTGGTGATTGTTGCGATCTTTGCGGCGATGGCGCAGCGGCTGCGCGTGCCTTATCCGATTGTGCTGGTGATTGCAGGGCTGGGGATCAGCTTTGTGCCGCATGTTCCGCGCATCCCGCTTGATCCGCAGCTGATTTTTCTGATCTTTCTTCCACCCCTGCTGTATGCGGCGGCCTGGACGACGAGCTGGCGCGAGTTTCGCTGGAACCTCCTTTCGATCAGCATGATGGCGATCGGGCTGGTGGGGTTTACGGTGTGGGGCGTGGCGGAGATCGCCGACCGGTTTATTACGGCGCTGGATTTCAAGTCGGGCTTCGTGCTTGGGGCGGTGGTGGCGACGACGGATGCGATCGCCGCGGCCTCGATTGCAAAGGCGGTGGGGCTGCCGAAGCAGATCGTGGATGTGCTTGAGGGCGAGAGCCTCCTGAACGATGCGACGGGTCTGCTGGCGCTTGAGTTTGGGCTGACGATGCTGCTGCGCGGAGATACGCCGACGTTGCTGGGCGGAGGTGCGCGGCTTTTGTGGCTGATCTTTGGCGGGTTGGGGATCGGGCTGATTACGGGCGCCGTGGTGGCGTGGCTGGAGCAGTGGATCGACGATGGGCCGGTGGAGCTGGTGGTGAGCCTTGTGACACCGTATGCGGCGTACCTTGCAGCCGAGGGCTCCAAGGCTTCGGGTGTGCTGGCGGTGGTGGCGTGCGGGCTGTTTCTGAGCAGACGGAGCGTGGCGCTGTTTTCGCCCGAGGTGCGCTTGCAGATTATGGGTGCCTGGGAGGGCTTGAACTTCATCCTGAACGGGATTGTGTTTGTGCTGATCGGGCTGCAGCTGCCGTATGTGCTCGGGGCGATTCACAACTATGACCGCTGGACGTTGCTGGAGTATGGCGCGATCTTTAGCGGCGCGCTGATTCTGCTGCGGCTGATCTGGATCTTTCCGGGAGCCGAGGTGGCGTACCAGTTGAGGACGAAGCTGCTGGGGCAGCGATACCCGCGGCCGCAGCCGAGGGCGGTGTTTGTGGTGGGGTGGACGGGGATGCGGGGTGTGGTGGCGCTGGCGGCGGCGATCAGCCTGCCGGAGAGGCTGGGGGACGGATCTCCGTTTCCGCAGCGCAACCTGATCATCTATCTGACGTTTTGCGTGATCCTGGTGACGCTGGTAGTGCAGGGGCTGAGCCTGCCATCACTGATCCGTTTCCTGGGGCTGGCTGGCGGGGTTGAGGGTCATGAAGAGGAGCTGATGGCCCGGCGGACGGTGCTGGAGGCAGCGATTGCGGAGCTCGAGGATGGCCGGGCGCGGGATGGGCAGTTTGCGCACGATTACGACGACCTGCTGCACCGATACAGGCATCGCCTGGAGGCGGTGACCGAAGGCGATGCGGGAGAGGGTCTGCCGAACGAGGCGGCGCACCGTCGAGAGATGGTGCTCCGTGCGGTCCATGCGGAGCGGAAGGCGCTGATCCGGCTTCGGGATGAGGACCGGATCGGCGATGAGGTGATGCGGCAGCTGGAGCGGGAGCTTGACCTGACGGAGGCGCAACGCAAGGGGGCGACCCTCAGGTGAGCGGTGCGGGCGGGGGAGATGTTTCTGGGGAGCGCGGCCGTGCGAGGTAGGGGTGGGCGGCTCCGGGAAGGGTCGTCCAGACGACGGCTGCAATCCCGAGAAGGACGGGAAGGACGAGGACGCTGCCTTCGGGGCCGGTGAGGCCGCCTGAGAGGATGGCGCTGCCGACGGGGTGCGAGGCAAAGAGGTGGTGCTCCATCAGGACTCCGCTGTCGGGGACGCCGTACAGGAAGGACTGTGCCCAGTCCCATGCGGTGTGGAAGCCGATGGCCCACCAGAGCGAGCCGGTGCGCCAGAGCGAGAGGGAGAAGACGAGGGCGGCGAGGCCGGCGGTGAGGAGGCCGAGGGGCGACTCACCGGGGTTGGCGCGGTGGCCGAGACCGAAGACAAAGGCGAGGAGGGTGGCGGCGGTCCAGAAGCCGAGGGCGTCGCGGTGGGTGGTCTTGAGCGCGAGGGCGTAGAGGCCGGAGAGGCCGCGGGCGAGGGTGAAGAGCAGGAAGCCGCGAAGGAAGTACTCCTCGAAGAGGCCGACGGCGAGGAAGCCGAGCGCCCATTCGGCTCCGAAGCGGAGAGCGGCGGGAGGGGTGAGGAGTTTGCCATCGAAGACGAGCAGGTGTGTGGAGCGGAGGAGCAGGACGAGGAGAGAGAGAAAGGCGAGGCCGAGGAGGAGGCCGGTGACCAGCTGCCTGAGGGCGTGCGGTGTGCGACCGATGCCGTAGGAGCGGAAGGGGCGGCGCTCGATGCGGGACATGGCGAAGGAGGCGATGACGAGAACGAGGAAGAGGATGCCGTCCTGGACGAGGGTTGCGGAGACTGGATGCTCCACCTGCTGATGTGGTGTGGTGGCTGCCGAATGAGCGAGCAGATGACGGAAGAGTGGGACCGTGGGGACGATGAGGATGGCGGTGAGGAGGAGGAAGAGGAGGAGGCTCCAGCCTGCGCGCAGGCCGTCCGCGCCGAAGAGGACCGGGTTTGATGGGGGCTGGTGAGTGGAGGCGAGGAGGGTTGGGGGCTGCTCGGGGGCGGTGTCTTCTGGAGCGGGTGTTTCGGGGGTGTTGGGGGACATCGCGGAGGGTTCCTGGGGTGAGGGCGAGGTTTGCGGCTCTCTTTTGATTGGCGGCCTGAGGCTTTGGCGGAGGTGCTGCTGCCGGTATGCTTAAGGACTTCGGCTGCTTGGACCGGCGAGGTCCCAGGAGGACAGGTGCGAGTTTTTTATCACGATCACTGCTTTGATGGCGCGTGCTCGGCGTCGCTGTTTACACGGTTCTATAAAGAGTGCATCGGGACGGCGAGCAGATTTGAATATCGAGGGCTGGTGCATCGGGCGGGGGCGCTGTTTGACGAGGGCGAGTTCGCGGCAGACGACGAGAACGCGATTGTGGACTTCAAGTATTCGGCTTCGCCGCGGGTGACGTGGTGGTTTGATCATCACCTGAGCGCGTTTCTTTCGGCGGAGGACCAGGCCGAGTTCGAGCGTGGACAGCTGGACGGATCGCAGACGATGCGGAAGTTTTTCGACGCGAGCTATACCTCGTGCACGGGGCTGATTGCGCACGTGGCGAGCACCAAGTTCGGGATGGATGTGGCGCCGCTCAAGGACCTGATCTACTGGGCGAATATTGTGGATGGGGCGAAGTATGAGAGCGCCGAGGCGGCGGTGGAGATGCGTGAGCCGGCGATGCGGCTGACGATGGTGATCGAGAGCTCGACGGATGACGACCTGGTGAAGAAGGTCATTCCGCTGCTGACGGAGATGAGTCTGCAGGAGGTGTTGGACCAGCCGTTTGTGCAGGAGCTGCTCCAGCCATTGATGGAGCGGCATCGTGCGGGGATCGAGCTGATCCGGTCGCGGGCGCGGGTGGATGGCGGGGTGATCACGTTTGATATCACGGACCAGCCGACGGAGGGCTACAACAAGTTCATCCCGTACTACCTCCATCCGGAGGGGACGTATAACGTGGGGCTGAGCCGGTCGAGCTTTCGGAACAAGGTGGCGGTGGGAACGAATCCGTGGACGACGAAGCCGGCGAGCGAGCTGGTGAACCTGGCGGCGATCTGCGAGCGGTATGGGGGCGGCGGGCACGCGCGTGTGGGAGCGATCAGCTTTCCGCCGGATCGTGGGGAAGATGCGCGGAAGGCCGCGGAGGAGATTGCGGCGGAGCTGCGAGGCGAGTAACGCGTAGGTTTTGCGGCCCGCGTTTTCCTGACGCAGGCCGCGATGGGGTTAGCAGCCGATTGCGGCGAGGGGGTCGGCGGCCGTGTGCGGACCGTTGGACGCGGAACGCAGGCGGACGAAGCCGAAGAGGATGACGCAGCCGGTACTCATGAGGACGAGGCTTTGGGGCTCGGGGACCGGGGATGCGGTGGCGTTGCTGGTGTAGGTGGAGCCGCCGTAGGCCTCGGTGTAGTCGTACTGGAAGTTGTAGTTGCCGGTCGCGCCCGAGAAGACGAAGGAGCTGGTGATGGGCGAGGTTTGGCCGGGGGAGTTGATGACGATGGAGTTGCCGACAGACATGACGGTGCCGTCGTCGTGGGTGGCGGAGTAGGTCTGGCCCTGGACGAAGTAGGCGGATCCGGTAAAGAGGAAGAGAGACAGGTCGAGGCTGGAGCTCGCGTTGTAACCGTTGAGGTAGTTGACGGAGCCGACGAGGTTTCCGGAGGTGAGGAAGCTGCCGAGGGTGTTGCTGCCGGCGGTGAAGTTGATGGAGCTGGCGGTGAAGGTGGCGCACTGGGTTCCGCTATGCGCGGCGCCCGGGACGGGGGTGCTGTTGCCGTCGGCTACGGAGGTGTTGCAGTAGGCGACTCCGGTGATGGTGTTGGCCTGAGCGGATGGAGCGAGGAAGGCGCCAAAGGCGATCAAGGGAAGCAGGGCAAGTGTTCGGTTGGGGAGTTTCAAGGGTGTGACCTTTCCGGTGGAGATAGCGCAGCGATTCTTCGTGTTATCGGCCGGGAGGTGGTGGAGGGTGAGAGGTGTCCGGATGTGAGAAAGGACGCAGTCCCGACGGGACGGAGATGTAGCAATGAGAACGGCTCGAGCGTTGTAGACGCCCGAGCCGTTGTTGCTGCAGAGGGTGAAGGGTCAGGAGCGGAGGCGGGTGAAGAAGCCGAGCTTGGAGATGTCGTTGAAGATGACGAAGGCGGCGAAGACGACGAGGCAGACGAAGGCGACCTGGTAGACGCGCTCCTTGATCTGCTGGTTGAGGTCGCGGCGCATGACGGACTCGATGAGGAGGAAGAGGATCATGCCGCCATCGAGGATGGGGATGGGAAGGAGATTGAAGATGCCGAGGTTGAGCGAGATGTAGGCCATGAGGCCGATGAGCGGCATCCAGCCGGGCATCTGGACGGCCTCGTGGATCTGCGAGCCGATGCCGATGGGGCCGGAGAGCGAGCGGACGGAGACCTGGCGGGTGAACATGCGGTGGAGGACTTCGAAGATGAGCGAGGCGGCCTTTTTGTTGAACTTCCAGGAGGCGGCGACGGCCTGGCCGAAGGGGAGGCGCTCGACCTTGGCGGGCGGATTTACGGGATGGAAGCCGAGCTGGTAGTACTTGGTTCCGTCGCCGGCGTCGCCGAGCACGGGGGTGAGGTGGATGGGGATGGATGTGCCGCGGCGGTTGATGACGAGCGAGACGGGCTTGCCGGCGGTGTCCTGGAGGTAGGCGAGCAGGGCGGCGACGGAGTGGAGATGGAGGCCGTCGATGGACTCGATCTGATCACCGGCCTGGATGCCGGCCTTGGCGGCGGGGAGGTTTTCTTCGCCCGTGGTGCTTAGGACCTGGACGGGGGCGTCCTGCATGCGGGGGATCAGGCCGAGCTTGTCGAGGGCGAAGTCTTCGGCTTCGCCCTTGTTTTCGACGGTGAGGGTGGTGTCGACGCGTTTGCCGTCGTGCACGAAGGAGAAGGGGATGGTCTGGTTGAGGTTGAGGAGCGAGCGTGTGCCGACCTGGTCCCAGGTGGGGTTTTCGACGTTGTCGTAGTGGACGACCGTGTCGCCGGACTGGATGCCGGTGCGGGCGGCGGGGGACTTCAGGGGGATGTAGTCGGTGAGGGCGGGCTCCGAGACGTACTCCTGGACCTCGTTGTGGAGCATGGAGACGCCGGTCATGAGACCGAAGGCGAGGATGAAGTTGGCGATGGGGCCGGCGAGGGCGACGAGGATGCGCTGCCAGCGGGGGTGGGCGTTGAACTCGCCGGGGTCGCCGGTGGGGGCTTCGCCGGGGTTGTCGCCGGCCATCTTGACGTAGCCGCCGAGGGGGAGGACGGAGATGCGGTAGTCGGTGTCGCCGCGTTTGAAGCCGAAGAGGCGTTTGCCGAAGCCGATGGAGAAGGTTTCGACGCGGATGCCGCAGAGCTTGGCGACGGCGAAGTGGCCGAACTCATGGACGAGGACCATGATGCCGAGGACGATTGCCAGTTCGAGGATGGTGGACATGCGGGGGGACGTACCTCAGAGGAGCGGGCGTCAGGCGCCGGCGAAGGTGGGTTGCGCGATGAGCTCAGCGGCGCGGGTGCGGGCCTGATGGTCGGCCAGGAGCACCTCATGGATAGACGACGGCGCGGCGGAAGGGGTATGGCTCAGCACCTGCTCGATTGTACGCGGGATGCCGAGGAAGGGGATGCGACCTCCGAGGAAGGCGGCGACGGCGATCTCGTCGGCGGCGTTGAGGGCGATGCAGGCGGAGGGGCTGGCGGCGGCCTCGTAGGCGAGGCGGAGGCAGGGGAAGCGGTCGAGGTCGGGCGGGGGGAAGTCGAGGTGGGAGAGGGTGGCGAGGTCGAAGGTGAGGGACGGGGCGTCGGGGTGACGGGCGGTGCGCGGGACGGTCGGGAAAGGCGAGCGCGTAGAGGATGGGCAGGCGCATGTCGGTGACGGAGATCTGCGCGAGGATGGAGCCGTCGATGAACTCGACCAGGGAGTGGACGGTGGACTGGGGGTGGACGGTGACGCGGACCTGGCTCGGGGGGGAGGTCGAAGAGGCGGCAGGCCTCGATGACTTCGAAGCCCTTGTTCATCATGGTGGCGGAGTCGATGGTGATGCGCTGGCCCATGACCCAGGTGGGGTGCTTGAGGGCCTGCTGCGGGGGTGATGTGCTCGAAGTCGGCGAGCGGGGTGTTGCGGAAGGGGCCGCCGGAGGCGGTGAGCCAGATCTGCTTGACCTCGGCGTGGGTGCCGCCGCGCATGGCACTGGTGGACGGCGTTGTGCTCGGAGTCGATGGGGAGGAGGGCGACGTTGTGCTCGCGGGCGGCGGCGAGGATGAGGTCGCCGGCGGCGACGAGGCACTCCTTGTTGGCGAGGCCGATGGTCTTGCCGGCGCAGGACGGCGGCGTAGGTGGCTTCGAGGCCGGCGACGCCGACGATGGCGGAGACGACGAAGTCCACCTCGGGAAGGGTGGCGACGCGCGACGGTGCCGGCGGTGCCGTGGACGACTTCGATGCCGGTGATGCCTGCGGCTGCGAGGCGGGCGCGGAGATTGGCGGCGAGGGCTTCGGTGGCGAGGGAGATGAGACGGGGGCGCCAGCGCTGGCACTGGGCGAGGGCGACGTCGAGGTTGCTGCCGGCGGCGAGGGCGATGGGCTGGTAGCGGTCGGGGAAGGACTCGCAGATGGAGAGGGTGGAGGTGCCGATGGAGCCGGTGGAGCCGAGGATGGCGATTTGCTTCACAGTGGCTATTTTCGCAGATCGAGGAGAAGGGAGAGATCCGATGTAGAGTGAGCCATATACAGACACAATTTCCTGGCGGTGAGGATGACGATGACGCGACGACGTGTGGCAGCGGTGATGCTGGGCTTTGCGTGTGCGGCGGTGCAGCAGGGCGGGGCGCAGATGGGAGCTCCGGGACAAAGGGAGCAGGGGCTGCCGGGCGTCGCGGGGCCGCTGGCGGCGAAGTATAGCGCTGACGCGGGCAAGATTCTGCAGGCGGGCGCCACGGCCGACGACGGGTATGCGGCGCTGACGTATCTGTGCGACCACATCGGAAAGCGTTTGAGCGGGACGCCGCAGCTGAATACGGCGGTGTCGTGGGGAGCGGAGCTGATGCGTGGCGCGGGGCTCCAGAATGTACAGGTGCTGCCGGTGATGGTGCCGCACTGGGTGCGGGGGCAGGAGTCTGCGAGCCTGGTGGGACCGGTGCAGAAGCCGCTGCACATGCTGGGCTTGGGGATGAGTGTGGGGACACCGAAGGGCGGGATCACGGCGCCGGTGGTGTTTGTGCACACATTTGACGAGCTGGATGCTTTGCCAGCCGGGAGTGTGAAGGGCAAGATCGTGGTGTTCAATCCGGGGTGGCACGGATATGGGGTGAACGCGATGTACCGGGTCGCCGGGCCGTCTCGTGCGGCGGCGAAGGGTGCGGTTGCGGTGCTGGTGCGGTCGGCGACCGGGCTGGCGATGCAGATTCCGCATACGGGCACGCTGCAGTACGACAAGAAGCAGCCGGAGGTGCCGGCGGCGGCGCTGACGGTGGAGGATGCGTTGCTGATCGAGCGCCTGGCGAAGGAGGGTCCGGTGGAGGTGCATCTCGAGATGGAGGCGCACATGGAGGCGGACGTCGAGGCGGGGGATGTGATTGGGGAGATCCCGGGGAGCGAGCATCCGGAGCAGGTGGTGGTGATTGGCGGGCACATCGACTCGTGGGATGTGGGGCAGGGTGCGCAGGACGATGGGTCAGGGATCATGGGCGCGTTCCAGGCCGTGACGCTGATTCACAAGCTTGGGTTGAAGCCGAAGCGAACGGTTCGGCTGGTGTTCTGGGTGAATGAAGAGAATGGCGGGGCAGGAGGGAAGGCGTACCGGAAGTGGGTGGGGGACAAGATCGGCGACCAGGTGGCGGCGATCGAGATGGATGACGGCGCGGAGCGCCCGCTGGGGATGGGCTATGGGAACTTCCGTCCTCGGAGACCGAGGACGGCGGCGGCTGCGGCGCAGAGACCCGCCCCGATCACGGTGGAGTCGCTGCCGGCGGACGGGCAGAGATCGTTGAAGGCGATGCAGGACATTGTGTCTCTGCTGGGGCCGATCGGGGCGAACACGGTGACGCCGGGGGGCGGTGGGTCCGATATCGAGCCGCTGACGGCGGACGGCGTGCCGACGCTGAGTCCGCGGACGACGGTGGAGCACTACTTCGACTGGCACCATACGGAGGCGGACACGCTGGACAAGGTCGATCTCGAGGAGTTCCGGAAGAATGCGGCGATGCTTTCGGTGGTGACCTACATCCTGGCGGACATGGATGGACGCCTGGCGGGGCAGAGGTCCGCGAGCTCGGAGTAGGAAGCGTCGGGGTCTTAGAAGCGACCGAGGCCGAGGTAGTCCTTGAGGGTGAGGGTGAACCAGAGGACGGGGGCGGCGAGGAGGAGGGCGTCGATACGGTCGAGGATGCCGCCGTGGCCCGGGAGCATGGTGCCGGAGTCCTTGACGCCGGCGCCGCGCTTGACGGCGGACTCAAGGAGGTCGCCGAGCTGGGCGGCGATGTTGAGGATGGCGGCTATGGCGAGCGTCTGCCAGACGGGCTCGGCGATGTGGATGAGGATGTTGCCGCGTGCGGAGAGGCGGTCGCTGATGAGGATCAGGAGGCCGGCGGCGGCCAGCGAGCCGAGGATGGACGCGGCGGAGCCTTCCCAGGTCTTGCCCGGGGAGAGGCGAGGAGCGAGTTTGTGGCGGCCGATGGCTTTGCCGACGTAGAGGGCGGCGGTATCTCCGGCCCAGACAGAGAGCATGAGCAGAAGGATGAGGGCGAGGCCATCCTCCTGCTTCCAGAGGATGGGGATCAGGGTGAGGGGGTAGGCGATCCAGATCAGGCCGAAGAGCCCCTGGGCGGTGTCCGGGAGCACCTGGTGGAGGGGGGCGCGGAAGCCGTTCCAGGCGAAGAGGGCGAGGGTGAGCGCGCTAAGGACGGGAAGCTGGGCCTCCACGGGGAAGTTGGGCAGGGTGACGACAAAGGCGAGGGCGGTGGCGAGACCCATCCACCAGACGGGGATGCGGATGGTGGCGCCGTGGGTGCGGGCGCCGACGGCGGCGAGCTGGAGGAACTCATAGGCGGCGAGCTCGGCGACCAGAGCGGCGAAGAGGGTGATCATCCAGAGCTGGCCGAAGAAGAGCAGGGCGAGGACGGCGGCGATCAGGACGATGGCAGTGAGGATGCGTTTCATGGACCGCTCTTGAGCATATACGGAGGTCTTCACCGCCGTGTTCGGCGTTCGGTCCGGGCGGGGCGGCCGCGCTCAACCGGTGCCGGCGAGAGAACGGTTGGGTGCGCTGGTGCGGGCCGGTTCGCGATGCAGCCGGGTCAGGCGTCGCGTTGCGCGGTTGGATCGGGGATCGCCGGTGTGTCCTGGTGGGGCCCGGCCTCGACGAGCTCGAAGAGCTGACGGGTCGCGGTATAGATCCAAGCGATCCGGCGACCGCTGAAGGCGACGGCTGGCTGGGGAGCGCTGACGACGATGCAGCCCTGCTCTTTCGTGAACTCGAGTGCTGCGTCCAGGTCGTCGGTCTCGAAGCAGAGGTGGTAGGCGCCACCGCCGCTTTTCGAGAGAAGGGAGCGGATGGGGGAGTCCTCGGTGAGGGGTGCGATGAGCTCGATCTCGGCGGGATCGGTTTCGCCGTGGGTGAGGAAGTTGACGGTGACCTTTTGGATGGGGTCGTCGAAGGGTCCGGAGGTCACCCGGTAGCCGAAGAGTGATTGGAGGACGTTTGTAGCGGGGTCGAGCGCGGGGACGGCGACGCCGACGTGGCGAAGGCGGAAGCTGGGTCGTCGCGAGGTGGTGCTGGTCAAAGTGAGAGGCCTTTCTTGTGCGGCGTGGCGGATTTCCCGGAGTTGCTGACGGATGAGCTGCTGGCGCCGTTTGCGGAGTTGCTGGCCGCCTGGGGAGAGTTGCTGGTGGCGTCCCCGCAGCCGCCGCGGCACACAAGCCAGGCGATGTGCTTGTGGAGATCGTATTCGACCTCGCCGAAGCGGCGGACCTCGTAACCGGGGGTTTGTGAGAAGCGTTCGACCAGGGGGTTGCCGAAGTCGAGGGGACCCGCGGGCCGGGGGTCCGGCTCGGCGTGAATGATGAAGAAGCGGGGGTGGTCCTTGAGGAAGGCGTCGCGGTCGACGACCGAGCTGCCGAAGTAGCCGGCCTTTCGCCAGTTCTCCATCAGATGAAACTGCGTGACCTCGAGCAGGGGGGCATCGGGGCTGGTAGCCCGCGGCCAGTCGAGCATGTAGGTGTACTGGACGCCGGAGCTGTGCTGGCGCCCGATGAGCTCGGCAAAGCTCCAGGCGTCTTCGCAGACGACGGGGATGCCGCGAGGCAGAAGGGCGGTGAGCTCATCGGTGTAGTTCTTGGGCGGGATGACGTACATCCGGACGTGCCAGAAGACCCAGACGAGCAGCAGGGCGACGTAGACGGCTGCTCCCACGGGTCGGGCCCATTGTTTGCCGCGAAGCCTCCGGGGAGTGAAGCGTTCCCAGTCGATCAGGGTGACGGCCTCCGCGGTGAGGAAGACCTGGGCAAGGGTGACGGGCATCAGGTAGCGGTTGACGAAGAGCGAGGGTCCGAACCAGCCTTCGACGGTGTAGGCGATCGGAACCAGAAGCAGAGCGAAGGCGATGATCCAGAGGGGTCTGCGGGCCAGGTAGGCCTGTCTGAGGGGTGGGAGCCAGCCCCTGGGTGCTCGCCGCAGGGTGAGGAAGAGGAGCACGGCGAGCACGAGGAGGACGAGCGCGATCTCTGTGCTGAAGGCTGTGTAGGCACCGATGAAGCGGAAGAGGGTTGGGGGTGTGGTCCAGAAGTGAGGCTTGCCGACCTGCGCGGACGCGGTGATGGCGGTTCGCTCGGGGAGGAGCAGCAGCCAGGCCAAGGCGGTGCTGGCGTAGAGCATCGGCCGGGTGCGGTGGGAGCTGCGATCGAGGGCGATGAGGGCGGCGAGGAAGAAGCCGCTGTAGACGATGCCGAGGACGTGGCTGGTGGTCAGGAGGGCGTTGAGCGCGAAGGCGAGCGGGTAGGCGTAGGCGGGGGTCTTGCCGGGGCGAGACGCGAGATGCACGGTGAGCCAGACGACCAGCGCGGAGCTGAGGGTGAGCAGACCGTAGAAGCGGCCCTCGGCCATATGCACGACCAGCCATGTGCTGAAGAACCAGGTGTTGAAGAGGGCGAAGGCGACGGTGGGGAGATTGTAGAAGCGACGCGCGGTGACCCAGACGACCATGAACGCGAGACCGAGCGAGGCGGCCGAGTACATCCGGAGCGAGATCTCCGACGGTCCGAAGAGCCGGAACCACATGCGGCCGGTGAGGTAGAAGGCAAAGCCACCGCCGTCGGCGCCGAGCTTCCAGGCGGAGACCATGTGGTGCCAGGAGGGATCGCGGAGGAGCATCCAGCCCAGCATCTCGTCTTCCCAGAAGATGCGCTTATGCGCGAAGACGTAGCTGACGGTGAGTGACAGCAGGAGACCGAGCAGCATGAAGAGGAGATCGGCCCGTGAGAGCGAGACGGGAGCCGATCGAGGTCTATCGCTTGTGTGAGACCAGCCGGTGCTCTTTCCGATGTTCTCTTTTGGATCGAGCTCCACAACATCCGGAAAGGATGTAGGAGGAGGGAGGGAGTCGACGGTTCCCCGAACCATGTTGGAGGTTACCCCGTTTGTTGAAGGCGAAGTCGACGTTCTGCGTTCAAACCGTTTTGATTCCGAAAAGCGCCTCCGCGATGGTGCCGAAGTACAATTAGGGGAGCAGGGGGTTCGACGCACGCCCCGATTTATACGATCCGGCTGGAGGAGAGCAGACCTCCGGCGGTCGTTGTATCTCAGGAGATAGCTCGTGAACCTGGATTTAGCCTGGCTTCCCGAGGGCGGCGACTGGGGTGCTCTCGTCGATGATGCTGTTTCCCAGGAGCCGGCGTCGGCCTTTCCGCTGTTTCAGCGGCTGGCGAACAGCAGAATGGACTTTATCCGCTCGGGCAGGCTGGACAGGATTGTCCAGCGGTATAAGCGTGAGCGTGGTGTGCCGGCGGGTATGCCCAGCGTTCGGCTCGGCGTGCTGAGCTCCTCGACCATCTCGCATCTTCTGCCGGGCATCCGCATGGGCGCGCTGCGCCGCGGCCTGCTGGTGGAGATCTATGAGGGCCCGTATGGGATGTATCGCCAGGAGCTTGCGGATGCGAGCTCCGGGCTCCACGAGTTTCGGCCCGATGTGGTTTGTTTTGCGCTGGATGCGCAGCACCTGACGGGTGCAGCGAATGTTTCGGCCGACGAGACGCTCGACGACGTGCGGCACCTTTGGCACGAGGCGCAGACGAAGCTTGGATGCGTAGTCATCCAGCAGACGGTGCTGCCGCGGCTGCTTCCGCTGATGGGAAACAACGAAGATCGCCTCGCGCAATCGCCCGCGGCGATGATCCGGCGGATCAACAGCGGACTGCGCGAGATCGCGGCGCTGGAGGGCGTTTACCTGCTGAGCGTGGATACCTGGGCGGCGGAGGATGGCATTTCGCAGTGGCACGATGCGGGTCTCTGGTACACGTCGAAGCAAGAGATCCATCCACGGGCGTCGAACATCTATGGCGACCAGTTCGGGCGGCTGCTCGGGGCGCTTCGGGGAAGAAGCTCGAAGTGCCTGGTGCTGGATCTGGACAATACGGTCTGGGGCGGCGTGATTGGGGACGATGGCGTGGAAGGGATTGTGCTGGGGCAGGGAACCGCGGCCGGGGAGGCCCACCTAGCACTGCAGCAGTACGCGCTGCAGCTTTCGCGCCGGGGCGTGATTCTGGCGGTGTGTTCGAAAAATGATGAGGCCAATGCGTTTGCGGGCTTCGATCAGCATCCCGAGATGGCGTTGAAGCGCAGTGATATTGCCTGCTTCCTGGCGAACTGGCAGGACAAGGCATCGAACCTTCGGGAGATCGCCGAGCGGCTCAACATCGGGCTCGACTCGCTGGTGTTTGTCGACGACAACCCGGCCGAGCGCGCGCTGATCCGGCGTGAGCTGCCGA
Organism: uncultured Acidobacteriaceae bacterium; assembly: GCA_963850375.1. Classification (GTDB taxonomy): domain Bacteria; phylum Acidobacteriota; class Terriglobia; order Terriglobales; family Acidobacteriaceae; genus Edaphobacter. The sequence continues at coordinate 1,849,549 of CAWKKV010000002.1, forward strand.
TGGTGGCGGTTCCCGAGCTGCCCGAGGATCCTTCCGAGTATGTTGCGTGCGTGGCGCGTGCGGGCTACTTCGAGGCGCTCGATATTACGGCCGAGGATCGCGAACGGGCGGCGCAGTACCGCGCCAACGCCGAGCGTGAGACGCTTCGGCGCTCGGTTACGGATATGGACAGCTTTCTCGACGCTCTGAGGATGGAGCTGACCTGGAGCAGCTTCGACCAGGCGAGTCTGAAGCGGGTCGTGCAGCTGATCAACAAGACGAACCAGTTCAACCTGACGACGCGCCGATATACCGAGGCGGACGTCCTTTCGATGATGCGCGACGAGGACGTGCTGACCCTGCAGCTGCGGCTGGTGGATGTCTATGGGGACAACGGCATGATCGGGTTGGTGATCGGCCGCAAGTCGTCTCAAGGTGCGTTGCTGGTCGACACATGGCTGATGAGCTGCCGTGTGCTGGGGCGGCAGGTGGAGGAGGCGACGCTGAACATCGTGGCGGAGCAGGCAGTGGAGATGGGCTGCACGAGCATCCTAGGCGAGTACCGGCCAAGTGCGAAGAACGGCATGGTCCGGCAGCATTACGCCAAGCTTGGCTTTGCGATGTCCGAGAGCCGGGAGGATGGCGCGACCTTGTGGACGCTGCCGCTTGATGAGTACGTGCAACGACCGACACATATTGGGGTAAGAGAAGGAGCTTCGTGCAAACCGCTCACGTCTATAGCCAGCTGACCGAGATCTTTCACGATGTGTTTGACGATGACAGTATCGTGCTCACTCCGGAGACGACGGCTGCCGACGTCGACGGATGGGATTCGGTCGGCCACCTGAACCTGATTGTTGCGATCGAGGCTCGGATGAAGATGAAGTTCAAGACGTCCGAGGTGGATGCGCTCCACAACGTCGGACAGCTTGTCGGCCTGATTGAGTACAAGCTGGAGACGGCCGGCGCACGATAAGAGTCGTTAAGTTTTCCTGTATGACCGGGGGATCCTTTTCCCTGCTGGATTTAAATTTTCGGGACCGCCGTACGGTGTGCCGTCCTCCGAGGCCGACCACCGGTGCTTTTTAATTCCTACCCGTTTCTGTTCGCGTTTCTTCCGCTCACGCTGCTTGGGTACCAGGTTGCGGCGCACTGGCATCGTCATGCGGTGGTGATCTGGCTGTCGTTCATGTCGCTGGCGTTTTATGCGTACTGGCGACCGCGCTACCTCGTGCTGCTGTGCGCTTCGATCCTGTTCAACTACTTCTTCGGAAGCCTGATCAGCCGGCAGATTCCGAATCGCATCAACACGGGTGCGCTGCTTGCGACGGCGATTGTTGGCAACATTGCGGCGCTCTGCTACTTCAAGTACCTGTTTCCGCTGTTGAACTTCGTCGCAGGGGTAACGGGCAGCTCGCACCGGTTCTCGGATGTGATCCTCCCGCTTGGGATCTCGTTCTTCACGTTTACGCAGATTGCGTACCTGGTCGACCTGCAGCAAGAGGCGGTGCGGCAGCAGGACCTTGGCAGTTACACGTTGTTTGCGACGTTTTTCCCTCACCTGATCGCCGGGCCGATCCTCCATCATGCGGAGGTGATGCCGCAGTTTCAGCAGAACAAGGACTACCGGCTTCGCGGGGACGATGTTGCTGTTGGGCTTTCGTGGTTCGTGATGGGGCTGTTCAAGAAGGTGCTGCTGGCGGACAAGTTCGCCCCTGCGGCTGACATGGCCTTTGCATCACCCGGAACGGTGACCGGAGCGGGAGCGTGGGCGGGCGCGCTTGCGTATGCGCTGCAGCTTTACTTCGATTTTTCGGGCTACTCCGACATGGCGCTGGGGCTGGCCCGGATGTTCTCGATCGACTTTCCGCTGAATTTCAGCTCGCCGTACAAGGCCTCGAGCATCATCGATTTCTGGCAGCGCTGGCACATGACGCTGACCCGGTACATCACCGCCTACCTGTATAACCCGGCGTCGTTGTGGGTGAGCAGGCGCAGGCTGGCGCGGGGCAAGAGGGTCTCGCGAAAGGCGATGGCGACGCCGTCGGGCTTCGGAAGCATGATCGCGTTTCCCACGCTGTTTTCGCTCTTTCTTGGCGGGGATCTGGCACGGGGCGGGCATGCAGTTCGTGATCTTTGGTCTGCTGCATGGGAGCTACCTGACGATCAACCAGGCGTGGCGCACGTACCAGGGCTCCCGGCCGAAGTCCGCGGTGACGCCGAGCGTGATGCGAGAGCGCGTCAACTATGTGGCCGGCGTTGCCCTGACGTTTGCGGCGGTGCTGGTGGGACATGTCTTCTTCCGATCTGCGAATGCGTCTTCGGCGGTTTCGATGCTGGCGGGAATGTCTGGTCTTCACCACGGCGGGTCGGCTGCGGGCGTGGCGGGGCTGCCGGTGTACCACCCTTCAATTTCGCGGTGGGCCTCGCTGGCGGTGGGGTACTTCATCGTTTGGGCGATGCCGAACACGCAGCAGATTCTGCTGAAGTTCAAGCCGGCGCTCGAGGTTACGCGCGCCGACCGCGAGGATGTGACCATCCGGTTTCTGTGGCAACCGACGGCAGCATGGGGCGTCGCGCTTGGCCTTGCGTTTTTCTACGTGGTTGTGAAGATGCAGAACCCAAGCAGCTTTTTGTACTTCCAGTTCTAGCGGGGAGATCGACCAGAGATTGCAGCACTGCCCGAAGCCGCTTACTCGCCCGGGGCTGCTGATTGGAGAGAAGATGGCGTTTTTGACCGAGATCCAACTAGAGCCGATGAGTGCGGAAGCGCAGGCCAACCCTGCGGTGGCGCGCCTCGGTGTTTCGTGGCGACGCTTTCTGCTCTGGTTCCTTCTACTTCCGGCGCTGCTCTACTTCGCCGCGTTTGCGATTGTCCGATCTCATTCCTATGAACACTGGAGCCGGAGCCAGTGGGGGCCGATGCTGGACTTTGCGTTTGAGACGGGGCCGCAGAATGCCGATGTGTTGATCTTCGGGGACTCGAGCGCGTTTATTGGCGTGGATCCGCGGCTGGTGCAGGCTGAGCTCGGCGTGAAGACGCTCGTGTTGCCGAACACGGTCGGCAGCCTTCCAGTGACGGGGGATCTGGCGCTTGAGCGCTACCTTGAGACGAACGCGCCGCCGAAGCTGCTTGTTCTTTATTTTTCGGCCTGGAACCTCGACTACGCGAAGGCGGAAGATGTGCGCCTGTTCGAGGGCGAAGAGATGCTGTTTCGCCACGCGGGTCTCCGGGAGATCGCGGCGTTTACAAGGAGGCGACCTCTCGAGACGCTGGCATTTCCGCTCCGTCTGTACAGCACCTTTGGACCGAGGATGATCCAGGCGATGATGGCCAAGCAGGATCGCGAACGATCGACCGCTCTTGCGTTGGGACATGTGGACGACCCCGACCCGTTTCCTCCGCTGCCGGCCTCGTGCACCCTGCCGGCGAAGCTTTTGAACGCGGGCGGCAGTGCAGCGTCAGTGGAGGCGCTTGCACGCAAGTACAGCAGTGCAGGGACGCGCGTGATGATCTATCTTGCGCCCGTTCCGCATTGCGGCAACAGCGGAGCCATCCTGAGCCGGTCGTACGCTGCTGTGGGCGCGGAGCCGCCGGCCGAGCTACCGGCCCGCGGGTTTCTGGCGGACCCGAACTTTGCGCATATCGAACCCGCGTTTGTTCCGCAATCGACGCGTCTGCTAACGGACGCGGTGGGCAGGCGGCTGGGGATCCCGGTTTCGCAGAGTGCCCGTCTGACGGCTCCGACGGCGAGGTGAGCTTGTGGCTCAGCTGATGCGGAGCGGACGGTGCTCGCCAGCTGCTAGCGGCGGGTACTGAGAGTGGCAGCCGAGGCATGCGGATCGAGCTCGTGCTTGATCTCGTCGGCGACTTCGTCCGCGGGCTGGAGGGTGGAGACGTTTTCGTCGGTCTGGTTTTCGCCGAGACCGCCGTACCTCCGTTCGCGACGCTGGTAGTCGGCGATGGCTTCGAGGAGGTGAATGCCGCGGAAGTCGGGCCAAAGGCGGTCAGTGATGAGGATCTCGGCGTAGGCGATCTGCCAGAGGAGGAAGTTCGAGATGCGCTGCTCGCCTGAGGTGCGAATGACGAGATCCGGGTCTGGCATGCGCGCGGTGTAGAGGGCGCGGGAGATGTCGGGCTCGTCGAGGCGGTCGAGCGCCCCGGCACCGAGGAGGTCTTCGAGGGAGCAGCCGTTTGCGTGGGCTTCGGCGGTGAGGTCGGAGAGGATGCGGCGCACGGCGTCGACGATCTCAGTGCGGGCGCCGTAGTTCAGGGCGAGGGTGAGGGTCGTGCCGGTGTTCTTACCGGTGGACTCCATGGCCCACTGCATGGTCTCCTGCACCTCGTTCGGCAGCTCGTGGGTGCGGCCGATGTAGTTCATGCGCACGTTGTTGTCATTCATGCGCTTGACGTTGCCGATGAGGTAGGACTTGAGCAGCTTCATGAGGAAGCTGACCTCGGACTTGGGCCGGCGGAGATTGTTTTCGAGTGAAAAGGCGTAGAGCGTGAGAAAGGGCAGATCGATGCGCGAGGCGGTCTCGACGACGTACTGGACGCTTTCGGCGCCTTGCTGGTGACCGAGGAAGCGCTTGAGGGCACGCTTGCCAGCCCAGCGGCCGTTGCCATCCATGATGATGGCGACGTGCTGCGGGATGCGCGCGGGATCGAGCTGCCGATAGATGTCCTGCTCTTCGGCAGAGAGCTCGTGAAGCCTGGTGGGAACGCGGGAAGTAGGGGGAGACGGGCGCAAAACAACCTCGTAAAGAAAGACGCTAGCACACCGGTGTAGGCGGCGCAATCGAGGCAGGCGGGGAAGAGGAGAGGGAGGAGAGGCCGCGAGCTTCCCGATCTCCCGAAGGAGGTCGCTCGGCTCGCGGCGGAGGGTTTGGTGCGGAGCGGCGGCCGGTTTAAGCCGTGCGTTTGCGGCCGGCCGCCAGTTCGCGAACGTGGTTCAGAAAGATCGAGCGCTGCAGCGCGTCCAGCTGCGACGCGTAGTGCGCGATCTCGGCGAGGAACGGATCGTTCATCAGGACCGCGGTCTCGTCCTTGTGCCGGTTGTTGGAATCGCGCAGGAGGACGGAGATATCGACCTGGAGGGCGGCGGCGAGGCGCGAGAGCGAGGACAGCGTAGGCATGGCCTTGCCGTTCTCGATCTTGGAGATGTAGGTGCGGGGTACGTTCATCCGTGACGCCAGCTGCCGTTGCGACAGGTTGCGGACGTGGCGGAGATCGCGGACGGCGGTTGCGACCTGAAGCTTGCCATCTGCCGCGGCGGTCGAGGGAACCAGAACCAGTGGAGCTTGCACCGGCTCAGGGACTTCGACCTCCAGGCTCGCCTTGCAGCGGCGGCAGGTGGTGCTGGGTGTGCGGAACTGCACGAGCTTGCAGTGATCGCAGCGAAGGACCTCTCGCTGTTCAACGGAAGCCATCATGGTTGCCATAAGTTGTGTGTAGCGGGCGGACCCAGAGCAAGGACCGCAGCACACGTCCGATAACGCGACGGTGTGATGTGCCAAGAGTGACACCGGGTAACCCGAAGAGTCAAGGGCGAATCCCGGACAAATGCCGAAGAGACCCGAAGAAAGGCGGAGGTGGAACCTCGGGAGTTAACAGCGACGCACTTGCGGAATCAAAGCCATCCGGCTGGGGAGATCTGATGGGAGGGAGTGCGAGAGAATGGCGAAAGGAGAATGAGACGGATGAGTCAGCACACCAGTGTGGAGGCGAAGCAACTGCTCGAGGAGTGGACGAAGGGGGACAGCCTTCGCAAGCATGCGATGAGCGTTGCCACGTGCACGGAGGCCTATGGGCGGCTGGAGGGTCTTCGGCTGGGCCTCTCGGGTGAGGAGCTGGAGCGGTTTGCGGACAGGTATCGCTGCGCTGGTCTGCTCCACGACATGGACTATGAGCGACACCCCTCGCCTGAGGAGCATCCGTTCGTGGCGGTGAAGTTTTTACGGGAGCAGGGCTGGCCTGAGGAGATCCTCCACGCGATCCTGGCGCACGCCGACTACTCGGGCGTGGTGCCGGAGACGCACCTGGACCGGGCTCTGTTTGCCTCCGATGAGCTGGCAGGATTTCTGACCGCGTGTGCGCTGGTGAAGCCCACACGGCTGATCGCGGATGTTGAGGTCGCAGGCGTGAAGAAGAAGATGAAAGACAAGGCGTTCGCCCGAGCAGTGAAGCGCGAGGATATGCTCCGTGGGGCGGAGTTGCTGGGTGTTTCTATCGAGGAGCATGTGGGGACGTGCCTGGCAGCGATGCAGGGGCGGGCGGCGGAGCTGGGGCTCGCAGGAACGGCATGACGGAGACACTCCCCGACAGCGGGAGCTTCCCAGAGGCGGAGGGGTAGTGCTCGCCCACACATTGCTTCCAGCGATCGTCTGTCTCAGCATTGCACTTATGCTCGTCCGGCCCTTCGGGATTCCCGAGGTGGTCTGGGTAGGGGGTGGTGCTGTGCTGCTTGTTGTACTGGGACTTGTCCCGGTGCGGCTTGCAGGGAAAGCTGTCGCGGAGGGCTCGGACGTTTACCTGTTCCTGATCGGGATGATGCTCCTTTCCGCGCTGGCAAGCGAGAACGGCGTGTTTGGCTGGCTTTCTTCGGCGGCGGTGCGCGGCGCAAACGGCTCCTGCGCCCGGCTCTTTACGCTGGTCTACGGTATTGGGGCGGTTGTCACCATTTTCATGTCGAACGACGCGACCGCGGTGGTGCTGACGCCGGCTATTCTTTCGGCGGTGCGTAAGGCAAAGGTGCAGCCATTGCCTTACCTCTTTGCGTGCGCGCTGATCGCGAACGCAGCATCGTTTGTCCTTCCGATCTCGAACCCCGCGAACCTCGTGGTCTTCAGGCAGGGGATGCCACCGTTGGCGAAGTGGCTGCTCTGGTTCGGGGTTCCATCCGTTCTATCGATTGCAGCGACCTACCTGGTGATGCGGGTGGTCTTTCGCAACGAGCTATCCGACTCCATCAACGAATCTGTGGACCCGCAAGGGCTGAGTGGAGAGGGAAAGCTGGTGCTTGGCGGTCTTGCGGGCACGGTTGTGGTCCTGCTGATGGCGTCTGCGCTGAACAAGGATCTTGGCCTGCCAACCTGCCTCGCTGCCCTGACGATCACGTTGGCGGTTTCGATCAAGACGCGCGAAAATCCCGTGAAATTCGCGAAGGAGATCAGCTGGGGGACCCTTGTGCTGGTGGCGGGGCTGTTTGTGATGGTCGATGCGGTGGAGAGCATCGGTGCTCTCAACTACACCAAGCATGCCCTGCGATGGGCGGAGCAGCTGGCACCGGCGGCGGGCGCGTTTGTGACCAGCTTCACCGTGGGAATTGCTAACAACGTGGTGAACAACCTCCCGCTCGGGCTTATATCAGGAGCCACAATCCAGGCGTTGCACGTCAACGGCCTGACTCGCGAACGCCGTCCTGATCGGCGTGGATCTCGGCCCGAACCTTTCGGTGACAGGATCACTGGCGACGATCCTGTGGCTGATCGCGCTTCGCAAGGAGAGGCTCGATGTGAGTTTCTGGGACTTTCTGAAAGTGGGTGTGATCGCGATGCCCGTGGCTCTCGCAATGTCCGTCGGGGGAGCCATCCTGATGCGAGTCTTGTTTCCGGCACCGTGATTCGCATGGCGTAGGGCTACCTTCTGAAGAGCATGCTCCGCAGTGAGCTGGTGGACGCCATACGTGCTGTTGACTCTGGCCTAAACGCTTCAAGGTTGGGGTGGCGCGCCTGGTTGCGGGAGCGCGGTAGGCGTGGGTGTTGTGGCGGGAGTGCGGACACCCGGGTGCTGGGCGATGGGGACGAGCTTGGAGGGGTCGAAACCCTCTGCGACCGCTCGGGCCTTGATCTCGGCCATCGTGTCCGGAGGCAGAGTCGCGGATCGCGAGAGGATCCAGAAGGATTTGTGACGGGGCGTCCCAAGAAGGGCCCAGGCGTAGTCAGGGCCGAGGGCGAGGACCCACTCTTTCGTAGAGAAGGGCCACATGTAGGTGATCTTCATCCGTCCATCGTTGTTCTTGTCGAGCTTGCCCTTGGCGTTGCGGGACTCGGGGGCGCCGCTCTTGGTCTGGCAGGAGGTGACGATGGTGAAGCGGCCGGGCTTGTAATCGACAGCGTAGAGGACGACGGAGTCGCTGATACAGCGTTTGTAGGGCTTGAGTGGAGAGCTGGCGAGCCTATACCAGCCGCCGGTGAATCGTTGAAAGTCGAGTTGGGGCACGGGGGTGGCGGCCTGCGCGAGGGCGGTGTGTGCGAGTGACAGTGAGAACCCGAGGCAGAGTGCTGCGGCTGCAGCCACTCGCCGGAAACCTTTCAGCATCGATCCCTCCGAGGCGCTGCTTCGTCTGATGCGGAGCGCGCCCCGGTTGGTGCTCAAATCGAGTCTACGAGGGAGGCCGGATCGGGGTGGGTGCGGCTTCGAGGCTGGCCGCGGGCGTCCATGGGGTTGCGCCGGCGAAGTCGGCCGCAAGGGTGGTGGAGAGGGACTGGACGACGGCTCGTTGGGTAAGGATGAGGCCGAGCTCGCGATTTCGGGTCAGGGATGCGTTGGAGAAGTTTTCCGAGCCGAGGAAGGCCTTGCGCGTGGGGAGCGCGGCATCGGCGAGGATGACCTTGGCGTGAATGTAGAGCGGCGCGGTCTGGAGGTAGGTGCGGATGTGGACACCGGCGGCAGTGAGGGTGGTGAACTCGGGAGTGTAGGCGGGGTTGAGGGTCATGGTGACGCTGACGGTGACACCACGTTTTGCGGCGGCAGCGAGCGCGGAGACGATGTCGGGGGCGGCCATCTCCTCGTTTTCGATGTCGAGTGTCTTCTGCGCGGAGCCGATGAGTTTGATGAGGGCGGGGCTCGCGTTGGTGGGGCTCCAGACGAGGTGGGAGCCGAGCGGCGGGGTGATGGTGGCGGAGGTGAAATCGGCGTTGAAGGTCTTGCGGATCGCTGCGACGTCCCTGGGGCTGGTTTCGATGAGGGCGAAGTCGCGCGAGGTAGCGTAGTAGCGACTGGTGAGATTGAGGGTGAGGATGGCGGAGGTCTTGCCGTCAATGGTGATCGTCTTCTGATGGGTGGCGGCGTAGACGGGATTGGCCCAGACGACGTGAACGCCCGCGGTGGAGAGCTGGGTGAAGGTGGGGGTGTTGTTGTGGCGCTCGAGGTTCTGGTCGAGGATTACGCGGACCTGGATGCCCTTGGCGGCCTGATCGATAAGGATCTGCTGGGCGTCGGTGTCGACGAGCTCGTACATCGTCATGTCGATGGACTTTTTGGCGGAGGAGAGAAGCTTCGAGATCGGGGCGGGACCGGCTTCCGGCTCGGTGATGAGGGTCTGGGCGGGAGCGAGGGTGGCGACGAAGAACAGGAGTGTGAGGGAGAGAGATCGCGCGAGCAAGGAGGCCTCCTTCGGGTTGAGGCGCTGATATGAAAGGACGATATCCCGGATGAACGCTACGGCCGTGTGAATTCTGGTTGGGACGGTAAACTTAGAAGATGCCACCGATTTTGAATGCACAGGGCGTGTCGAAGCGCTTTGGAGCTGTGCCGCTGTTTCAGGGGATCTCGTTTACGGTTTCGGATGGGGACCGCGTTGGGTTGATTGGGCCGAATGGGGCGGGGAAGTCGACGCTGCTGGCGGTGCTGGCCGGGGAGCAGGAGCCGGATTCGGGTGAAGTGGCCGTGAGGCGGCGGGCACGTATCGGGTACGTGCTGCAGGAGTCGAACTTTGCCCCGGGGCTGACGGTACGGGATGTGCTGGTTGCGGCGCTTGAGCGGGCGGGGGTTCCGGAGGCGGAGCGTGAGGGTCGGTTACGGGAGACGGGCGGCCGTGTCGGATTTCCTCGGCTTGAGGATGAGGCGGCGACGCTGAGTGGAGGCTGGCGCAAGCGGCTGGCTATCGCGGAGGCGGTGGTCTCGGGGCCCGATGTGCTGCTGCTGGACGAGCCGACGAATCACCTGGATCTGGCGGGGATCGTTTGGCTGGAGGGACTGCTGAAGGAAGGGCGGTTTGCGTGCGTGGTGGTGAGCCATGACCGGTACTTCCTGGAGAACGTGGCGACGGAGATCGTGGAGCTGAGCCGGGTGTATGCGGACGGGCTGCTGCGGGTAAAGGGGAGCTACTCAAAGTTTCTAGAGGGCAGGGAGGCGTACCTCGAGGCGCAGACGAAGCTGCAGGATGCGCTAAAGAACCGGGTGAAGACGGAGATCGAGTGGCTGCGGCGGGGACCGAAGGCCCGGGCGACAAAGGCGAAGGCGCGGATCGACAATGCGCACGAGCTGATCGGGCAGTTGAAAGAGGTGAATGCGCGGCAACAGACGTCGAGTGCCGGCATCGAGTTTTCGGGAACGGAGCGGCAGACCAAGCGCCTGGTGGAGCTGGAAGACGTGAGCGTGGAGCTGGGCGGGAGGCGAATTCTCGAGAACCTGTCGTTTCTGGTTACAAATGGGGTGCGCGTCGGGCTGGTGGGGCCGAATGGAAGCGGGAAGACGACGCTGCTGCGGGTGCTAACGGGCGAGCTCGAGCCGTCGAGCGGCGAGGTGAAGCGGGCGGCTTCGCTGCGGATGGTGTACTTCAGCCAGATGCGCGAGATGGATGAGGGTGTGACGCTGCGGCGGGCGCTGGCGCCTGATTCGGACTCCGTGGTGTACCAGGGGCGGGTGGTGCATGTGGCGAGTTATGCGACGAAGTTTCTTTTTACGAGCGAGCAGCTCAATCAGCCGGTGGAGCGGCTGAGCGGAGGTGAGCGCGCGCGGGTGCTAATCGCGAAGCTGATGCTGGAGCCGGCGGACGTGCTGTTGATGGACGAGCCGACGAACGACCTGGATATCCAGACGCTGGAGATCCTGGAAGAGAGCCTGCTGGAGTTTACGGGGGCGCTGGTGTTGGTGACCCATGACCGTTACATGTTGGACCGGGTGTCGACGGTGGTGCTGGGACTGGATGGGCGAGGCGGCGCGGAGACGTTTGCGGACTACTCGCAGTGGGAGATGTGGAAGGGGGTTGGGGTCGAGGAGGCAGTAGCTCCGGGAGCGGCGGGAAAGGCGGTGGCTTCAGCGAATGGGACGAATGCGGCGAGCTCGGGAAAGAGAAAGCTCTCTTATCTGGAGGCTCGGGAGTTTGCGGGAATCGAGCAGAGGGTAGAGGAGGCGGAGGTGCGTCTGCAGGCTGCGCGACTGCGCCTGGAGCTTCCGGAGGTGGCTGTGGATGCGACGGCGCTGATGGAGGCGATCGCGGAGATGGAGTCGGCGCAGGCAGAGGCGGACGGGCTATATGAGCGATGGGCGGAGCTGACCGAGAAGGCTGGCTAAAGAGATCCCTGTCCGCTGTACGAGATTTCCCGTTTATACCTTCAGCCGCCGGCCATTCCTCAGTGCTTAGTTTTGGGGTTGGGGGTGTGGGGTTTGTTTCCGAGGTCCTGCCAGCGCGTTTCCGTCATTTCGACGTCGTAGTGCTTTGCCGCCGCCTTGATGTTTGCGAACGCCGCTTCGCGTTCCGCGTCGGTGACGCCTTTGGTCTGGTCGAAGCGTGCAATGGCGTTGCGGACGTGGGCAGCGTCGGTAAGTGGCTCCTTGCGTTCCTTTGGGAAGGCGTAGACGGTATCCGGGAGACTGTTGCGTTCTTTGCTATCGAGCTTTCCGCTTTCTTCGTGTGGTTTCCAGGTCGCTTTCATTTTGGGTACGTCCCTCTGCAACATCAGATGTTTGCCGGAGCGGACACGTTGGCAACGGCGCGAGTAGCGGTATGCTGCTGTCACGATGCGAATGAATGGTGTGCGACTGGTGACGGGTTTGCTGATGACGGTTTGTACTTCGGCAACGGTGGTAGGGCAGCTGGCGGAGCCGAAGCAGGTTGTGGTGCTGCGGGCGAGCGGCATGCTCGACGTGGCGGGAGGGCGGCTGATCTCGCCGGCGGAGGTGCTCGTTGAGGGCGACCATATCGTAGAAGCGGGCCAGCATGTGAGCCGTCCGGCGGGGACGCAGGTGATCGACCTTGGGGATCGAACGCTGATGCCGGGGCTGATCGATGCGCACGTGCATCTGTTTCTGCACCCTGGCGCGGAGGATCTGCAGACGGTGGAGGAGAGCGTACCCGAGCGAACACTGATTGCGGCGAATGCGGCGAAGGCTGATCTGGACGCTGGGTTCACGGCTGAGCGGGATATGGGGACGGAGGGGGCGGGATCGGCCGATTCCGCGGTGCGCAATGCGATCGATGGAGGGATGATCCCGGGTCCGCGCATGCGGATGAGCGGGATGGCAATCGACATACTGGGGGGGCATGAGGACGCGAACCGCTACAACCCGGCACAGAAGGTTTTGTCGAATGCGGATTATGCGAACTCGGCGGAAGAGATTGTGACGGTGATACGTGCGCAGAGGAAGGAGGGCGCGGACTTCACCAAGATCTACGAGACGGGGCGTGATTCGATTGTGGATGGCGAGTTCAGGACGCCTTACCAGTATTCGGTCGAGGAGTTAAAGGCGGCGGTGGCCGAGGCGAAGCGGTTTGGAGGAGGCGATGGGCACGGGGTTGCGGTGCATGCGACGGGCGAGCCGGGAACGGGGTATGCGGTAGAGGCGGGCGTGATGTCGGTTGACCACGCGTATTTTCTGAGCGACGCGACGATGGCGGCGATGAGAGCGAAGGGGATCTACGCGGTTCCTACGTTTGCGATTGCGGAGTACTTCGAAGAGACGGCGACGGGAGCGCGAAAGGAGCGGGAGAGGGAAGAGATCGCTTTTCACAATGCGCAGTTCAAGCGTCAGCTGGCCGCGGGTGTCCCGATGGCAGTGGGGAGCGATGTGGGCCCGTTTCCGCATGGGACGCAGGCTCGGGAGCTGGTGTTGATGGCCGAGAATGGGATGCCGGCAGCGGAGGTGCTGCGAGCGGATCTGCTGAATGGAGCGAAGCTGCTGGGATGGGCGGGAAAGATTGGGGAGATCAAGCCAGGTTACTGGGCGGATGTGATCGCGGTGGACGGGAATCCGCTGGCGGACATCTCGGCGACGACGCGGGTGCGATTTGTGATGAAGGGCGGCGTGGTGTTTCGACGGCCGTAGCAGTTCTAAGCTGTTTGTCCCATCCCTTCTGGGAATGGGCAAATGCTCGGTCGTATGGTCGAAGCCAGAGCCCATGTAATGAGATCTCTGGTCCACGGCTCATTGAACGGATCAGAGTGATCATGAGAAAGATTCGGGAATGCTTGCTGCAAGCTATTGCGCAGCGATCTCGAAGCGTTCGTTGTGAAAGTCTGTCCCGGCGGGCACCACTACATGGTAGTCGCGTGTCTGAGTTCCAGTGAAGGTTTCCGTTTGCTCGTGTGCTACGCCGTTGTCGCTCCAGGAGTGAGTTATGCGGACGGCCGTACTTTCGGGAGCTTGCTGGACAGTGGCGAGCCGGATGTCGTCGAGAGCGAGGTTGCTGAACTGGTAGCGGACGAAGACGGTGCTGATGCCGGAGGGCAGAACGCGGACGCTGCGGTCGACCTCGGGCCAGCGCAGGACGCGCGGGGTGGCGTGATCATCCGGCCAGGAGAGCTCCTGATGGTAGGTCCAGAGAGGTGTCCAGGGTCCGGCGGGAGAGGTGGACCAGGCTATGCTGGCGCTGCTGACGGCATTGGGATCGGCCGGCCAGGGCGGGACCCTTCGGACCTCGGCTGTGAGCTTGTCCGGAGCGAGGCCGTTGCGGAGATCGAGGAAGCGTCCTCCGACATCGACGCGGGAGAGCGTTCGACCTTTGGAGGCGGAGAGCGGAAAGACGAGCTCGGCCGTTTTGCCGGGCTGATTTTCGAGATAGCCCTGAGCTCGCTCGGAGGTGAAGTCGGCGTCCTGGAACCTGGTGGCGAAGAGCCTGGAGTTGCCGGCGTGCACGGGAAGTTCGGACCGAAGCTCGCCTGACGCCTGGTAGGTGAGCTCATTATCGCCGGGAGCGAGTTGAGGCAGAGTGCGCGGGTTCAACTCGAAGTCGGTATGCAGAACGAGGTCGGAGATGGCTTTGCTGAGTGAAGCGTCGGGTCTGCCGTCTATTGTGAACCGGACAAGGTACCCGTAGAGACCGGTGACCGAGCTGAGCGAGCCGTGAGTGGATCGGCTGAGCGTGGCGGGAGCGGCCTGCCACGAGCCGGTGTATGGGCCGGGGTGCGTCGCGGCGAGCTGCCAGGTATGACCGGCGTCGGTCGACGTTTCGACCAAGAGGTTCTCGGAGGGTTTGAGGTCGGCCGAAATTGAGAACTGTGCGGCGATGATGACGTACGGGGACTGGACGCTGTAGACCGCCTGGGCGTGTTTGCGACCGGCAGTTTCGGCCTGTTGCCGGGCGGCGACTGCGGGTCGATATTCGAGGAACCCTGTGGACCAGCGACGATCGTCTTTTTCGCTGCGTGGGCCGTTGTCGACGGTGAGGATCTGGCCGACGTCTTTGGGGAACTCCGTCCAGGCGACGCCGTCGGTCTTGTAAGGAAGATAGCGCTCGTGGGTATCGGAGACGCGGTAGTTGCGAACGATGCGCTCTCCGGGACGAAGAACGAAGTCCATGGTGTGGCCGCTGGGGTAGCGAGTGGCGGCGTAGACGTAGTTGTCGTCGGAGCTGGTGAAGAGGCCAGCCAGGTCGCCGATGGCGCCTTCACGGACATCGGCGGGATACCAGGGATTGCTGACGACACCGGAGCGGACAAGTCTAGGGGTTTGGAGTTTGCTGAGCAGGATTTTGGGATTGGCTTCGAGCTGCTGGACGGAAGCGATGGGGCTGGATCTGGGGTCGCCGTCTCCCACGGTGGTGTAGCCCATCATGTCGGAGTCGTAGTAGTGGTAGGCGCCGTCGTAGAAGACTTCGGCGACGGTGTGGCCGGTCAAGAACCAGACGCGTGTGTGCTGAAATCCGCCGGCGTCCCAGGTGGCCTGGAGGAGTGGCCCATCCTGATAGCAGAGTCCGAAGCCGTAGCTGTTGAGGAGCTTGATGGGGTCGAGGACCTCGCCCATGGGCTCTTCGTAGGACCATCCCGGGATGTGGTAGAACATCCCGGGCTTCACGAAGCGACCATCGGTGAGGTAGAAGCGCCAGATGGCCTCGGCTTTCTCCCGGTCGGTAACGGCGTGGGCGTTTCGATAGATGCCGGCGGCAAGGCTCTTCAGATCGGTGGTGTCGGGTTGGCCGAGCTTGAGGACCTTGGGCGAGTAGACCTGTGCCCCGAGAGAAGGTGCGGCGGCGAGGCATACGGCGGAGAGGATGGATAGGACGCGAACGGGAGAGTTCATTTCTGGGCCGCTCCTGCGGAGGGGGGATCGTACAGATCCAGAGAACGCGTTTGGACCTCGCCGCTGAGCATATTTTGGACGCGCACGGTCCAGGTGCCAAGCGCATCGTTGCGGGCGAAGGGGATTTGCTTGAGGGCCGCGTCTCCGGGAGCGATGACGTTGCCGGAGTAGAGCAGGCTCCGCTTACCTCCGGGGTCGACGACATCGACGTGGTAGACCTGCGTGGCCGAAGGAGCGTCGGGGGTGGCGAGCGCGAGGGAGACGAGGTCTCCGGCTGCCGCCCTGTTCTCGATGACGACCTGCATCTTAGGCTGCGGTTCGGGGCTGAGCGAGAGGATGGTCGGATCGTACGGGTCGAGATTGACTTCCAGCCTGGTCTGACGGCCGAGGTCCTTTTTCGCCCGGGTGTCATAGACGTACATGGGTGAGGGCAGATGGATGGAGAGACGCCGGGGCTCTTCGAAGCGCTTGTTGGAGTGGAAATCGGCAGGCCCGAGCTCATCGACGGACTGCTGGGGGTTGGACTGCATGGCAAGGAGACGTGTGCTGCCGTTGGCGAAGACGTGGACGTTGACGCCAACGACCGGCTTCATCTTTGCATCGGTGACGGCAAAGGTGGGGTGGATGCCACACTCGCGGAAGAGGTCCGCCATGACCTGGTAGGTGGGGCCTTCTTTTCCGGTGAGTCGATCCTGCAGGTAGGCGAGGGTGGCTGCATGCACCGAGATAGCCTTGCCTGCGCCGAAGCGGTGGATCGTGAGCGGACCGGTCTCGGGATCGCCGAAGAGGTCGGCGAGAAGGGGCTTAGGCAGGCGACGGCTGTGCTCATTGAAGGTGCCGGGGACGCCGTCTGCCACGACGGTGCCACCGGCCGCGACGAAGCTGCGGATGTTGTCGGCTTCGGCTTTGGAGAGTGAACTCGATCGAGGGAGGATGAGGACGCGGTAGCCGCGTTTGAGCAGTTCGCCTTCTTCAATCTGGAGGTAGGAGACGAAGTTGTATTCGAGCCCCTGATCTTCGATGGCGTGCCCCCAGGATTCGCGCAGACGCATGAAGTCGTTGTGGATGCGCTCGTAGGAGGCGTTTCGTTTCATCCAGGCCACGCCATCGGGCTTCCGTTCGAGCATCCACTCGGTGCGAAGGCTGGGTTGCGAATAGTGAACGGCGATTCGATCGCCGCCGATGGATGTGCTGTTGATCAGGAGAGCGCCCATGCCGTCGCGAAGCTCCTGGTAATAGCTCTTGGCGAGCTTGCCTGCGTTGCCTTCGGAGCCATCGGGCCGGATGTACTGCTGTGCCTCGTCCCAGAGGATGAGGCCTCGCTCGCCCTGGAGGAGTTCATACCAGACACGGTGGCGCTCCCAGGCAGAGCTGGCGAAGGAGGTGGTGAGGAGAGGGATGGACGGGTTGAGCGTGTGAGTGAGCTTGACGCTTCCACCGATGTCATAGGGCTCCATGACGCTGTTGACGCGCGCGAGGCGGCTGTAATCGTATCCGCCCCAGCCGGGCTTCTGTGCGCCGACGATGCCCACGTAGGCTTGCCCGTCAACCTCGTGCACGGCATCGACGCCCATCTGCAACGCGTTGATATAGGACAGATCCATCCACTCTTTGAAGTCAGCCCAGGCGGTGTAGTTTTCATCTTTGCGCGCCATGGCCTCGTTGGTGGTGAGCGGCGTGACGAGGTTCCAATCCGTGAAGCTGCTGGCCCACTCGGCGTTGAGGGCGTCCAGGGTGCCGTAGCGCTGCACGAGCCAGCGGCGCATGGGAACGAGGCTTTCATCGGAGAAGTCGAAGTCCCATTGCGCGCCGAGGTTTGCGATGCCGCTCTCGTCGGAGAGGCTGTAGAAGAGTGGTCGGTAAGGTGCGTTGCGTTGGGCGACTTCGACGAGGCGGTCGTGGATGCGGTTGCGCCAGACGGGATCGTAGAAGCTGGGGTGACGCTTGAAAGCCTCCTTCGAGGTGGGATCCTTGTCATAGAGTTCGCGGGCGTGTTCGAACGACCAGTCGACGCCGCGATCGGTGCGGTAGCGGTGGTATTCGGCGTAGAAGTCTGTGCCGATCTGCTCCGAGTACCAGCGTCGATTGCTTTGAACCAGGAACTCAGGGACACCCGGATCATTGCCAGGGTATTGTCCGGCGTCGATGCCGATCTCGCCGAGGCGGGACTGGATGGCCTGGGGGTACTGCTGGTACATGATGATGACGTAGTCGTTCCATGGCCCGCCGTTGGGTTTGGCGATGAACTTTGCCTCGGCCGTTTCCTCTACGTGGGCGATGCCTTTGGAGGTGGTCTCTTCGAGCGAGAGACTGCTCTCGAGCGTGTTGCTCATAGCAGCGGCGCGTGCGAGATCGATGGAGAAGGTGAATGAGATCTCGTCCGTAAGCGTGACGGGCTGCTCGAACTGTTCCACGACGCGACCGAGGGAATCGGTCCAGCGGACCTTGAGCTGACCATGACCTGTGTGGGCGTGGTTGAACTTGAAGACAACGGGGACGCTGCCGGTGCGATCGAGCGAAGCGGAGGGGAGAAGCAGATGCGCTGAGGTCTCGGCGGCGAGGGCGTTCGCACTTAGGAGGCTTGCCAGAGCCAGCGTGGCGGGTGTTGCATAACGAGCTGCTCTCACGTCAGTGCCTTTCTCTGCGGTTACTGGTAGCCACGTTTGCCTGGGTGCATTGGTGGCGCTGCGACCGCTTCTGGCTTCGAAGCGCCCGCTATGGTTTGGTCCGGGGCGACATGCCGATTGCATCGCCGCGGAGGTCAAAAACGGGGTACAGGAAGTCCGGCTCGATAGCAGCTGCGGATTGGAGCTGCGCGAGAGCTTCTTTGGCATCGCCCTTCTGCTGAGCGGCGATGGCGAGGAGGTAATGTCCCTCAGCCTGGCGGTGGATTCGCTTGAGCGGGAGCTGCGACTGAGCAAAGCTTTCGAAGCGTCTTCGGAGGTCGTCACTTTCGGCTTTTCGACCGAGGCGATCGAGTGCCAGAAGCATGAAGACGGTGTCGTCGTTGTAGGTGGCGCGGTCGCCTGCGGTGAGGTCGACATCCTTGACGCTCTGCTCATAGGCCTGCTTCGCTTCGGGGTCGCGATGCAGGGCCTCGAGGATACGGCCGGACGCGTATCGGAGACGCGGGACTGACTGGAACTGGAAGTCGTCGACACCAAGGGATGGGGGCGGGTTTTCCGCGGCCTGAAGCTGTTTGAGAGCGAGCGCGAAGTCACCCTTCTGAAAGGCGCGTGATCCCTGGGCGTACTTGAGAGCGCGGTACTCGTCGCGGAGCTGGTAGTCGCGATGCCGTGGAGCGAAGGAGTGTGTGGTGACGATCTGTTCTGCCTCCTCGTAGCGGCCCTGGACGAGGTCGGCATGAAGCAGCCGGAGCATGAGGTCGTCCTGGTCGGAGGTTTGTGCGAGGGCCTGCTGGAGCAGCTTCCGTTCGTCGTCGAAGCGAGCGGAGCGAGCATAGAGCGTGGCCAGATCGTTGGTTGTGCCCATGTGGGAAGGGTCGAGCGCGACGGCACGCTCGAGGTGCGTGATTGCTGGGACAAGGTTGCCGCGTTCCGCGTCGGCGAGGCCGAGAACTCGCTCCAGCTTGAACTCCTTCGGGTCAGTAGCTTCGGCTGCCTCCCACTGCTTCAAGGCTTCGTCCTGCCGGCCCAGATAGTAAAGGAGGCAGCCAAGATCGAAGCGGGCGAGAGTGTCTTTGGGATCTGCGGTCACTGCGGCCTGGAGCGGCGCCTCGCTTGAGGGCAGGTATGGGAAGCGGTCGACAATGGAAGAGGTGGACCTTGCCCTGGCGAGACTGCCGGCTGCTGCGGTGGCGTCGCCGGCGTTCTTTTGGTCGAAAGCAAGTGTGTAGAAGAAGACGGCAGAGGTGCCGAAGGGGTCGCTGTTCCGCCCGTCTTCCATCTTGAGGATCGTCGCGGCATCAGACCAGCGACCCACGTTGCTGTAGAACTCGGCAACGTGGATGGCCTCCTGCGATTGGTCACCCATGAGTCTCTGGAGATCATGGCGCGCCGCTTCTGCGCCGGTGAGGAAGAAGCGCTCTGCATAGGCAGCTCGGTTTGACGGATCGATCCTAAGGAGGGTCTCGATCTCGGCCGAGGCTTGATCCTTCTGGTCTGTGAGGCGGAAGGAGAGCGCCAAGAGGTGATGGGCGCTGAGGTCCTCACCATTTTTGGTGACGGCTCCCTTGAGGTGTTGGATGGCTTCGGTGTACTGCCCACGGCGGAAGAGAAGCAGGCCGAGCTGATACTCGCGATTTCCATAGAACGCGCTATCTGGCCAGACGAAGTAGAGATTTCTCTCTCCTTTGGCCGTTTCTCCCAGTGCGATCTGGGTGACTGCGAGGTAGTACATGGCTCGATCAGCGTAGGGATCGCGATCCACGGCGGCCTGGAGGGCTTGCTCGGCTTCGCGCAGCTTGCCTTGCTTATAGAAGGTGATGCCCTGGAGCGTGTGCGCGACGGAGTAGCCGGGGTCTTTTTGGAGCGAGAGGTCGAGGAGATGGAGGGCGCCGGCATCGTCGAGCTCTTTCAGTCGGAACTCGGCCGCAAGCACCAGCTCTTCGGAGCTCATCTCGGCGGGGCTTTTGGCGGGGTGTTCGAGGGCGACAGTGAACGGTGTGTGCTCGGAACGGGTCTCGTCGGGATTGGGTTTGACGTAGTGGAGTAACTCGCCACCGCTGGCGCTTCGGATGTCGACTGTGAGATCGCGAAGGGGCTGCTTGGAATCGAGCGTGCGATGCACGGTGTCGCCGGGTCTCAGGTCCAGATCTTCGGAGAGGAGGGTACCGCTGCTTGAAGTGACCTTGAGGGTCGCGTGGGGGTAGCTGCGCACAGGCGAAAGGTTGAGTTCCAGGGCATTGCGGGCGTCTGCCTCCCCAAGATGCAGGGCGACAGCATCGGTAAGGGTGGTAAGGCCCTTTGTTCCGGCGACAGGGACCCACCACTCGCTCCATCGCTCAACCTGGTGTGGTCCGACCCACTCGTAGTGGCCGTCCCAGACGTGGCGTCCGCTCTGCGCTTCGTAGTATGGCCCAGCGGTGTCGGTGTAGCTGTGCTCGGTTGCCTCAGAATCGCGGCCGTGTCCCCAGGTCCACATCTTCATGCCCTGAACGACGCGGCGATCGGCGAAGCGGAAGACACCGTAATCCTGGTCGTACATGTAGGCGCCGCCGAAGTTGTCAGCCTGATCGATACCAAAGACGCCGAGCATGTTCTTGTTGTTGCGATCCCAGCTGTAGTCGATGCCCTGGTACATGGGCCAGCCGGTGACCTGGCCTGTGTTGTGGCCCACGGTTCGTGTCATGGGATAGAGGAACTGTGTTTCCGGCGTTGTCGGAAAGGCTGCGTTGGTCCACAACATCTGCGGCATGCGGCTGGTGTTGGGATTGAAGCAGAAGACACCGATCTGCATGGCTGCAACACCTGGGTAGAGGGTTGCCGAAAGCGTGACATCCATGCCGTAGAAGGGATCGATTTCGCCGAGGGTGATGCTTACGCTGCCGTCGGGCTGGCGGTGGACCGTGTTGGACCAGTAGGGGTCGAAGTGCAGAGTGAGGGAGTGGATATCGAAAGGGCCAGTGAGCTCGATGCCCTCCTGCGGCCAGTTCTGGCGGGGATTGAAGGCGGTCGGCTTGATGACGTCGTTGCGATAAAAGACCTGACGCTTTCGCAGCTTGTCATAGAGCTCCATGAATCTGCCGCCGAACTCCGGGATGTAGGTGAGCTTGAGGTACTCGTTCTCGACGAAGATAGCCGCGTATTTCCGGGTTACGGGAGCGGACGGGAGGGGCATCACG
Organism: uncultured Acidobacteriaceae bacterium; assembly: GCA_963850375.1. GTDB lineage: Bacteria > Acidobacteriota > Terriglobia > Terriglobales > Acidobacteriaceae > Edaphobacter. The sequence goes on from CAWKKV010000002.1 coordinate 1,870,575, forward strand.
TAGGTCGGAAAGGGATACACACCGGTGGTGGCGGAGTCCGGAAAGAGACTCGGCTGGAGCTCGCGAGTCTGCTCATAAGTCGGCATCGTCACGGTGCCCTCGGTGACGGTGACGGCTTCATGAGGTGCTTGAGCGCCCCATGCGAAGGAGGAAGCGAGGCTCAAAGAGCCGAAGAGCGCCGCACAGATCAGCCAGATCTTTCTCATAGGTCTTTCTGCACACGGTGGGTGTGCGGTCGCGAGATCTCAGGGCCGTGATCAGCGCACAATTACTGTGGATGTTTGCCGGCGACCAGGCTTGATTCGAAGCCGTTGCCCAGGTGAAACGGCGTTGGGTGCGGGGTTCTCGTGATGAATGATGGGGCAATGCCGGAAGCTGCGGTTGACTGTGGAATGCCTGGCTTGCCCTGATGCAATTTGACGGAGCTTCCCACGACCGCCGAGCAAGAGTGATGCATGGCGGAATTGTACGTAATGCTCCTTATCGCTGCCTATCTATTTCATCGTTTCATGTTGTATCGCTTCGTTTGAGGCAGCTAAGGGAGTTCTCGAAGAGGAGCGCTCGTGCAGCAGTGTTTCGATGTCTCGGTTTCCACCTTGGAACGGGTGCCGTCGCCGGATACTCCAGTTGATCGAGCCCAACGTGTATCTATCCTCCATTGAAGCCGAAGGTGCTGAGGGAGGCTGATCGCTCAAAGAGAAGAAGCGGGGTGACCTCTGGCCACCCGATTCCTTAGAGAACGCCGGTTCTGTCTAGAAGACTATTTTGGCCTGAAGCTGTATCAGACGAGGTCGACCGACCTGACTGGTGATGGTGCCCGCATTGGAAGGCTGGCCAAGGTTGACGTGATTGTAGGCGTTGAAGACCTGGGCCTCGAGTTGAAGATTCATACGGTCGCGAAGCGGGGTGATCTTGGAGACGGTCAGGTCCATGTTGTTGAACCCAGGTCCGGTGAGGGCATCGCGCGGGATGTTGTTGAGGAAGTCATTGTCGAGGGTATTGGCGCGTTGAATGTAGGGCTCGTTGGTGCAGGCAGCACCGATGGCCTGCTGGCAGACGCGAGCGTCGAACCATTGAGTGCGGGATCGCTGGTTCTTGGGAAGGGCACCTGTGGCGCCCGGGGCGAGCAGATAGGCCGAGCCGCGTTCGCTGTAGTACGGAGAGAAGAAGAGGCCGCTGCGCCAGTAATAAAAGGCCGAGACATTCCATCCACTGACGACGCGATCGAGGAGGCCGCTGGTCTGGTTGAGAAAGGCTTTACCGCGACCAAAGGGCAGAACGTAATGCGTGTTGAAGCTGAAGGTGTACTCCGGCAGGGAGGAGTCGTTGGCATAAACGGCGCGAAGGCGCTGCGCGTCGGACAAGCCAGGGGTGAGGGCGGCCGGGAGCATTTCAAGACCGCCATAGGAGTTGTTGGCGCCTTCGGAGGTGGTGAGCACGTGCTGCCAGACGAAGAATGCCTGGACGATCATGTCGCTATTGACCTGCTGCTTCAGTTCGGTCTGCAGAAGGTTGGAGTTGGCGTATCCGTTGTAGCGGAGGAGATCCATGGCATTGGTGCTTGAGGTCGTGAAGTGCGGATACGCTCTGCGCTGCTGATCAGTGGCACCCGGAACGGAGAGCTCGCGAGGTGCAAGGGCGTTGATGGGGTCGTACATGACGAGATGGTCGGTGTGGTTGCCGATGTAGGAGATGCGTGCGCCGAGTTTGGCGGGGAGCTCTCTTTCCATGGTCAGGTTCCACTGCTGGACGCGCTGCGGTTTAAAGTTCGGATCCCAGGGTTCGATGTTCCAGCCGCTGTTCTCGGCGATGGCAAGAGAGTTTTCGCTGACGAAGGTATTGCCGAGGGTGCGAAGCCCTTCCTCCTGATTTGTGTAGATACCACCCGCGGCTGGAAAGGCGAGTTCAGCGGCTGAGTTGTTCGTGTTGTCGACGACACTCTGGTAGCTGTAGCTGAAGGGGGCATTCTTGCGGGTGTTCTGGTGATACTGCACCAGCGGCATGGCCCAGTAGTAAAAGCCGTACCCGCCGCGGATCACGGTCTTCGGGTCGGACTGGTAAGCGAATCCAAGACGTGGAGCGAAGTTGTTCTTATCCATGTTCCAGAGCGATGTAGGGAAGCCTGCCACGGCGGCGGACTCGAACTGCAGACCGGCCTTCTGGTAGGCGGCAAGGACGGCTGGGTCGACATTGGGAGCACCCGAGCCTGGCGTGACGACGTAGGGCCCACCTGTCGTGTTGAAGTCCAGGGTGGCGGCACGGCCGTCGTGGTCGGTAAAGGGCGTCCAGTAGTCGTAGCGCAGGCCGAGGTTGAGAACAAGGTGGGCTGTGGGTTTCCAGTCATCCTGGACGTAGCCGGCGTAATAGTCCTGGTGCGTGTGGAAGCGGGGGTACTGGTTCAGGCCAGCGTAGTCGGTTTCGCCCAAAAGGAAGTCGGCCAGAGCGGCGCCTGTATCCGGGAGTTGTTGGCTGTACGTGCCCTGCGCGACGGCGGAAGGATCCATCTGCGCCGTGAACAGGCCGGAGAAGCTGTAATCGCCACCGGGCTGACCGGTCTCAAAGGTGGTGACGGCAGAATGCTGGTACGCGAAGCCGATCTTGAAATCGTGACGACCCTTGGTCCAGGAGAGATTGTCGGCGAAGTTGATGGTGGTGTTAGGTGAGTCCTTGGGGTTGTCGCGATCGATCCCGTCGAAGTTATAGCTGTAGGCGTCGTCGTAATAGAAGCTGGGCCAGGCGATGGTGCCGGTGTAGGTTGGGAGACCCAGGGCCTGGGTAATCGGCGGCGAGATCAATTGTGGGCCGCTGTAGGCGTGAAAGATCTGCACGCCAGTGCGAGTCTCGTTGACGAGGTTGGGGGTGATGATGTGCGTGTAGGAGAGAGCTCCGTTGTGACCGCCGCGGGTCCGCTCCTCGGGGTTGAGGAAATAGCCGTTGCCTGCGATGGCTTCGTCGGTGTAGCTGTAGCGTGCGGAGAGGCGCTGCTGTCCGAAGAGCTGATCGACCTTGGCGGTGACGAGCGTACGGTCGTCCTTGCCCCGGAGATTCGGGATCTGGTAGTTCTGCCCAAGGTAGTAGGGCACATCGATATTGGGGTCGGGAATGTAGGTCATGATCTTGGCCGCGATTGCATTGATGCGGCCACTGGGGATCTTGTTTCCGGCGAATGGGGTGCGAACATAGGACTTCGACGCGGGATCGTAGCGGGTCGAGAGGGGGTCGTAGATGACCACCGGAGCACCAAGTGAGTCGACGAAGTTCGAGAAGTCACCCTCCTTCCAATTAGCCTCGGGGACGGTGTAGCGTCCCTGAGCCGCAGATCGTTCGCGGATTCCTTCGACGTCGACGAAAAAGAAGGTCCTGTTCTTGCCGTTGTAGAGCTTCGGGAGGTATATGGGGCCGCCCAGATTGCCGCCGAACTCGTTGTGAACGAGGAAGTTCACCGAGGTCTGTCCGAGAGTATTGGCCTGGAGCGCACTGATCTGGTTGAGTTCGAAGAGCTCACCGTGGAGTTCGTTGGTACCGCTCTTGGTGGCGACTTCGACCATGCCCGGGCGGCTGTACTCGGCGTCTCCATTGGAGGTTGTGACCTTGAGCTCCTGGATGGTGGGTAGCGGCTGCGGAGTCCGCTGCAGCTCATTGGTGTAGCGCTCCGAAGCAGTCTGGCCGTCGACCAGGTAGTCGATCGAACCGCCGGGAATACCGTTGACGCGGGTGTAGCCGGCACCCTGGCCGCCGAAGCTGTTGGAGACGACACCGGGAGTGAAGTTGAGGATGTTAAGGAAGTTCCGGTTCTGCAAGGGGAGGGTTTCAATGCGCGTGGACTCTTTGACGTCGGAGATCGTTGCATCGGATCGATCAATTACGGGAGTGACGTCGACCACGTTGACCGTGGTCTGAGAGGATGCGACTTTGAGCACGGGCGAGAGGGTCGCGTCCTGTGCCACGCGGAGGGTAAGCTTGCCGGCCCATTCGGCGAAGCCCTCGCTGGTAACGGTGATCTCGTAGTCGCCGGGAGCAAGAGCGTCGAAGTTGAAGTAGCCCTCTCGGCTGGACTTATCACTACGATGTTCTCCGGTGCCTGAGTTCGTCAGTGTGACGCTTGCGTTTGGGACGATAGCGCTGGAGATGTCCTTGACCGTTCCATTGATGCTGGAGTTTGAGAGTTGAGCGAGGGCCGGCAATGCGCACAGAAGGAAGATCAGACACAGGGCTTTCAGGTGGCGGACGTGCATTTGAACTCCTTGGTTCGGGTGCGAGGGATGGCCACTGCGGACGACCGGGTTTCGAGACGGGCTATTCGAAGCAGTCGAAGGTCATGGTGCGATTTAGATCGGGTTTCAGATGGATTACAGGAAGGGAAACAAGAAGTCAACAAAGATCGCTAAAGAGAACACGATCGACGCTTTTGGGCGCTTCGGCTCTGTGCGGGAGCTGGTGCAGCTTAGCGTTTCGGTGTGCTGTGGTCCGCAGAGTGGCCCTGGGTTCGATCGCGTCTGAGCTCGATCGGGCCCAGGGGGTACCAGCCATCGGGGGCAGTGCCTTGAATGGCGAGATGGACGGCGGGCACTTCGGAGACGGGGTCGATCATGGCGATCGCGAGTTGGTATGTCCCGTCCCGGAGCTCCGCGCCAACCGGCACAGACCCATTGAGGAGGATGTCGCCGGGCAGCCACTTGCGTGGATCTCCATCCAGCCGCAGCACGGAGCTTTGGCCATCGTGGGTGAGGCGCAGAGCAACCGGGAATACTCGGTAAATGGGAGCGTTTCCCTTGTTTTCCCACCAGGACTGGAACTCGAGAGCTCCGCCGGCGGCGACCACGGGCGTATACGCAAAGCGGCGCAGAGCGAAGCGGTAGCCCATGTGCTTAAGCCACTCGTTCACCATCGGCATCCACTCCGGGGGAACAGCGGAGGACTTGTTGTTGAACGAGGAGACGTGCCACTTGGTGGCCTGCTCCATTATGTAAGGGAGGCTCCAGCCCTTGTCCTTCCAGTGCTGCATGACCCAGCAGGACTCCATCGTGACTGGAGCCTGTTGCCAGAGGTTGTCGAGGTGCATGCCCACGATCGCCTCGGGGTAGCTATCTTCCATGAGGTTTCGTTTCGGATCGAAGCCGCCCATGTCGCCGAGACAGTCAGCACGCCAGCCGACCGCGGGGGCCGAGGAACTGGACGGAAGATTCGCGGCATTTCTCGACAGTGCTAGTGTGTCTGCGACGGTACGGGGATCGCCGAGCTGTGTGACCAGGGGAGTCTTGTGGAAGCTGTCGAGGTAGCTTGCCAGAAGCGCGGAACGAGTCGGTTCTGACAGCAGTTCGGAGCCTGCACCTTCACCCCAGGCGGCGAGGATGGAGATGTCGACGAGTTCCAGACGGGGGTCGCCGTCGTACCTTCGGGCGAGTGCGCGGATGAGACCACCGAATTCGCGAGCATAGGCAGGGTTCTCAGGGTTGATCATCCACTTCTCGGTTGTGGCGACCCACGAGGACGGAGGACGATTCTTCGCAAGAGGCTCGCCGGTCTCCTGGCGGTACCAGGCGGGGACGTCTTCTGCCTCCGTGAGGCCGTGAGGAGCGATACGCAGCATCAAGGTCTGTCCCCGACTGCGCGCGGTGTCGAGCGCCTTGTCGAGAAGACTCCAATCGAACTCTCCCTGACGCGGCTCAAGGAAACGCCAGTAGAGACGAAGGTAGGCGATGGTGGTGCGCGGGTAACCCGGTACATCGAGGGAGTGGGGCTGCGCGTCGTAGTGGATGGGCATGCCTTCAGTCCAGCCGGTGCCAGCATTGAGAGCGTCGCCATTGAAGCGCTGGAAGGTGATGAAGCCGATGCCCGGGTTGATGAGCACATCGTCCGACTGTTCCGGCTTGACGACGGACATTTCCTGCGCGCGCGAGGCGGAGGTGAGACCGAGAGCGAACAACGGGAGCAACAACCATCGCAATCTGTTCTTCGCCAACGTATCTGCACTCCTCGCCTGTGTGTGTCTAGAGTTCCTTTGCGACCCCGCACCAATCCAGGACAAACCGGAGCAGAACGCGGGCGGCGTCAACCAGAGATTCGATTTCGACGTACTCGTCCGAGCCGTGCGTGTTACCCCCGGCCGGTCCCCAGAGCACGGCGGGGATACCGAACTCGTGAAAGAGGAACAGATCGCACGGGCCCTCGATGCCGACGACTTCAGGGCGCTTTCCAAGGACCGCGGCTGCTGTTGCGGCGAGTTCACGACACAACGGGGCGTCCTGAGCGATTGCGGAACCTGGCAGCCAGCGTATGGGGAACGAGACCTCAGGGCGATGCGCGAAGAGAGTTCCTCCGGCTGCTGTCATCTCGTCGAGCCAATAGAAGAACTCAGCTTCGACCGCGGCCTGCTGTTCCCCTGGCATGAGCTGCCAGTAGAGTTCGACCCGCGCCTCCTCGGGCACGGTGATCGGTTCGCCGGTTCCCCAGGGACCGGTGGTGATCTTGGTGAGGGTGACCGGCACCGGATCGTTGGAGGATGCGTAGAGCGGATGCGGTTTTGAGGCGGAGCGGCGGCGTCGATCGCGGAAGGTGGGGAGGCTTGCGAGGAAGTGAGCCAGCTGTTCCACGACGCCTCCTCCGCGCTGCTCAAGAACGCCGCCTCCGGCACGGAAGAGCAGGTGCGCCGTTCTTCCACCTCGCTGGCCGGCACAGATGCGCAGGGAGGAGGGCTCTGTGAGAACGGCGGCGTCTGCTGCCGGACCGCGCAGCCGAGCTGCGAGAGTTCCGTTCACACCCCCGAACTCCTCGTCGACGATACTTTCGAAGATGAGATTGCCAGAGAGAGGGAGGTCGAGGGCAGCGATGGCTTCAAACACGAACAGATTGAGCGCGATGCCGGCCTTCATGTCGTTGGCTCCGCGGCCAAAGAGCCGGTTGCCTTCAATCGACGCCGTCCAGGGCTCGCGAGTCCAGGGCAGTGTTCCCCTCGGCACCGTGTCTACGTGACCAGACAGAATCAGAGAGCGGCCGGCTCCCTGGCCGGCGCGCGTGGAGGTGATGTTGGGCCGATCGCGGTAGCTGCGGCCGGGCGTCGCCAGAGGATGTCCGGCGAGGCCAGCAACCTCATCCGGTGCGTACATTTCGAGAGGGTAGCCTGCGCTGCGTAACAGCTCGGCGATGAACTTCTGGCAGGCAGCCTCGCTTCCCTCAGGCGAGCGGTTCTCGGAGGGGATGCTGATGAGATCCCGTGTGAGCCCAATGAGGCGATCGCGATGGGTCTCGACGTAGGCGGCGACGGCTGCGTGGGGTGAGATCATCCGACGTCCTTGAGGCTGGTCAGGGTCACGATCCGCTTGCGGAATCCGTGGGTGAGAACGGCGAGGTAGATGGCGCCCACGGCCAGCCAGGCGAAGCCGGCCATCTGCGCCTTCCACGTGAGATTGAGCCATACATAGGTGCACACGGCTGCGCCGCAGAGGGGAAAGACAAGATCGGTGAGCACCTTGATTCGCGATCGGTCGCGACGTCCGAAGTAGAAGTATCGGACAACGCTCAAGTTGACCAGAATGAAGCCGACGAAGGCACCGAAGTTGAGGAGCTCCACGACCAGCTGGAAGTGCAGGGCAAGCGAGCCCACGAGCGAGACAGCACCCATAAGATAGATTCCGCGGACGGGTGTGGAGAAACGTGGATCGATATGGGCAAAAAACCTCCGCGAGATCACACCGTCGCGGCCCATGCCGAGAAGCAGACGGGATGCGCCTGCCTGGCCCGTCATGGCGCTTGCCAGGCCTGCGACGAGAAGGATGAAGCTGAGAAAGCCCATCATGGCGGAGCCGCCCACCGTCCGCGCGATATCGAGGATGGCCGTCTCGGACTCGGGATAGGCATGGAAGTCTGGCCACACGAGAGCCGCCATGTATGCCGTGGCGACACAGATCAGCGTTTCGATGAGACAGACGGCGACGGTGGCGGCGGAGATGTCGGTCTCCGGGCGGACAGTATCTTCTGCCAAGGTGGATATGGCATCGAAGCCGATGAACGAGAGACTCGCGATGGCCGCGCCAAGCATCAGCGGATGCAGCGCGAAGCTACCAGGGTTGTAGATAGCGACGCCTGAGAACAGGCCGTGGAATCCGCTTCTGAGCCACACGGTGCGCACCGCAAGGACGAGGAAGAGCACGGCGCAGATGGACATGAGCACCATCATGACGTTGCCGGCTGACACTGTCATGCGCATGCCGCGGATGTTGATGGCCGTGATCGCGACGGTGAAGAAGATCGCCCAGACGCTGTAGGGGACCTGCGGCAGCATGCGATTTGCGGTGAGCGATGCGTACACGACGCTCAGCAAGGGAATCAGGAGGTAATCGAGGATCATGGACCAGCCCGCGAGAAAGCCGACATACGGATGGAGGGCCTCGGAAGCATAGGTGTAGGTGGACCCGGATGATGGAAAGGCGCCGGCCATCTTGCCATAGCTCATCGCGGTAAAGAGCATCGCGACCATGGCCACGAGGTAGCTGAGCACAGCGTGTCCACGCGATGTTTGCTGCACCACACCGAAGACAGGGTATGGCGCTGTGGGTGTGAGGATTACGAGGCCATAGAGAATCAGGTCGCGCCGGGAGAGAACTCGCTTGAGGACTGCCCCGCTATCTGGCCCATCGTTCATCGACCTGCCCCTGACTCGTTGATGCTGGCTTCACTAAGCCCAGAACTGCGGAAACGTACGCTGAGGAAAGTGACGATCGACTCCCTAAGTCACGCGTTGAGATCGGGGTAGTAAACGAGAAGCCCTGGAATGCCGTCTGTCTCGGGGTGATCTGCCTCTAAGGGCTTCGTTAGAAGCAACGCCGATCTCCTAAAAGAAATCAACTGGAAGATAAGGAAACATTAGCATAGGAAAACAACTGTCAGCGGAGAGCACATTGGTTTAGAACTCATCCCGGAAGTCTGGGCAGCAATAGGACCTTGGCTCAGCGAAAGCCTGGGCGAGACCACCGGGATCGCGCTATGCCGGGCAGGTTAGCCGACCGTGGGCATGCGCGGTAGGTCATCACGAAAGGTCTGGACGGGATAGAGCCGAAGCACGGCAACACTCAGACCGCAGCTATCTCCTAGCATTTTGCGATCCACTGCTCGTCAGCGGACGGGCCGTAGAGGGCGGGCACGGGGATATCCAGGAGACGAAGGTAGACGCCGAGCTGGGCGGTGTGATGCACGAGGTGGTTGAAGCACATCTGGCGAAACGAGAGTGAGCGTGAGTTCTCGGAGATGAGGTGCTCTCCAAAGGAGAAGCGCCAGAGTGCGGCGAGAGACTCGTCTGTGGCGGCGGCGAGTGCAGCGCGGCACTGCGGGGCGGAGTCATCGAGCCGGCGGAGGCACGCGTCACGCGATTCAAAGACGAGAGAGGCGTGCTGGCGGTGGGAGTTCGCGAGGTCCATGCCGGGGTCTTCGATGATGTAGAGGCCGAACAACGGCATGGAGGCACAGTGCATGGCAAGCTTGCCGAGGGGCATGGACTTGGCGTGAGGCACCCAATCGTTCTTTTCTTCGGGGACGCGCTCAAGCGTGCGGCGCGTGTTGGAGATCTCGATGTCGTAGTCCTGGAGCAGGAGCTGGGCGGTGGTCACGGTGAAGTTCCCTTACGAGAATAGATGCGAGATGATCTTACGGCTCCGAGTGAACCGGGCGGACAGGGAGGGGGCGACCCGCGGACAGAGAGCTGACAGCCCGGAGCTAGAGGCCGGTGATGTTGTAGCCGCAGTCCACAAACGTAACTTCGCCGGTGATGCCGCTTGCGAGTGGCGAGGCGAGGAAGAGGGCAGTGTTGCCGACTTCGTTTTGTTCGACGTTGCGGTGGAGGGGCGCGCGTTCGGTGACGGCGTCAAGAATCTTGGAGAAGTCACCAATGCCCCGGGCGGCGAGGGTCTTGATCGGCCCGGCGGAGATGGCGTTTACGCGAATTCCGCGAGTGCCGAGCGAGACGGCGAGATAACGGACCGTGGCCTCGAGGGCTGCCTTGGCGACGCCCATGACGTTGTAGTTGGGAAAGGTTTTGGTGGAGCCGTAGTAGGTGAGGGTAAGGATTGAAGATCCTTCGGGCATGAGCGGTGCGGCGCCGCGCGCGACCGCGATAAGCGAGTAGACGCTGATGTCATGCGCGATGCGGAAGTCTTCGCGGGCGGTAAGGAGGAAGTCGTTCTTGATGGCGTCGGCAGGGGCAAAGGCAACGGAGTGGACCAGAGTATCGATTTTGCCGAAGGTGTTCTTGATCTCGGCGAAGAGCGTATCGATCTCTTCGTCGCGGGAGACGTCGCATTGGAATGCGCGGCCGGTATCCTTCTGGCCAAGATCTTCGAGGAGTTGTTCGGACTCGCGCTGGAGGCGCTCGGACTGGTAGGAGAGAACGAGCGTGGCACCGGCTTCGGCGAGCTTCTGCGCGATGGCGTAAGCAATCGAGCGCTTGTTGGCGAGGCCGAAGACGACGGCGACTTTGCCCTTCATGTCCATCATTGTGCGGTCTACTCCGTGGGTGGCTGTTCCGACGGTAAGAATAGCAGTGCGCGCAGACGATTGGAGCAGTCGTGGACGCCGGACAGGACGCCGACGTCGTGATAGAGGGCGGAAGCCTCTTCGAGGAGCGCACGGGCGGCCGCGAGGTGTTCGAGACGGGTCTCAAGGATAGCGACGCTGAGGACCGTGTTGGCGAGGTCGAGTGTGCCAGTGCGGCGCTCGGCGCGGTAGAGGGCGAGAGCTTCGCGGAGGTGAGTTTCGGCTTCGGAGAGCTGGTTGAGCTCGAGATGGAGGTCGCCGACGTGGCGGCCGGTGTGCGCGACGAGGATCGGATCGTTTACCAAGCGCATGAGCACGAGCGCCTCGGCGTAATGATTAAGAGCCTTGGGCAGCCGTTGGAGGTCGCGCTCGATCTGTCCGAGTCCGGTCAGGGTGCGGGCGAAGAGGAGAACGTCGCTCGCGATCCGTGCGAGCGCGACGGCGCGAATCATATAGTCGTGTGCGACCTCGAGCCGATGTGCGCGCCGGGCTTCAAAGCCCAGCCGAAGCAGGTTCTGCGGGTCTTTCGAGAGCTCCGGATGCTCATCCATAATGCCCGTCCGTGATGCTCGCAGTGTAGTGGAGTTTGGGCGATCTGTGGAGCGGAAGTCCTCGCTGCGGAAGATGTCTCCGGGCTGGCCCTGGCGGAAGCGGGAGCGTAGCTTGCGCCCGCGGAAAAGGAGTGTTCCGGAGAGTCCGTGCCCTTCGGCTTGCGGTGTGTTGGACGTGGAGGCGCCGTGGGACGCATGGGAAGCAAGGTTCGGAATTGCGGGGATGAGGAGATTGGGAGCTTACATGGCCTGGGTGTCGAGGATCAGGTTGAAGTCGTCCCAGGTTTCGTCGGGAAGTTGGATCTCGGCGGCGCGGACATTTTCCTCGAGGTGCTCGACCGAGCTGGTGCCTGGGATGGGAAGGACGACGGGTGAGCGATGGAGGAGCCATGCGAGCGAGAGTTGGTTGAGCGTGAGCGAGTGCTCGCGGGCGAAGTCGCCGACCGCGTGGCCGGGTGCTTCGAGGCGCGCTTTGTCCTTGCCGGCGTTGAGCGGGTACCAGGGGAGAAAGGCGATGTTGTGCACGGTGCAGAAGTCGAGAGTGGACTCGCTTTTGCGTTCGGTGAGGTTGAACTTGTTCTGGACGGAGACGATGGGAGTGACTTTTTGGGCGCGTTCGATCTCGGAGGGTGTGACCTCGGAGAGACCGATGTGGCGGATCTTTCCGGCCTGCTGCAGATCCTTGAGGGCGCCCAGCGTGTCTTCGACAGGGACGGTGGGATCGATCCGATGGAGCTGATAAAGGTCGATGCGCTCGAGCTTCAGACGGCGCAGCGAGAGCTCGACGGACTGGGTGAGGTAGTCAGGCCGTCCGAGGGGTTTCGACTTAGCGGGTGCGGTGCGGGTGAGGCCGCCCTTGGTAGCGATGACCAGGCCGGGAGGATAAGGATGGAGAGCCTCGGCGATGAGCTCTTCGGCGATGTGCGGGCCGTAGGCGTCTGCGGTGTCGATCAGGTTGAGGCCAAGGTCGACCGCTCTCTGAAGGACCTTGATGGCGGATTGACGACCTTTAGGTGGCTCGCCCCAGGCGCCTTCGCCGACGAGTCGCATGGTGCCGAAGCCGAGACGGTGGACGAGGAGATCGTCACCGAGGTTGAAAGTTGTGGAGGCGCTCATGAGGAGTGAGATGCGCGCGTCCAGGGATCAGGCCCGGAGGAGCCAGTCGTATTGCTCGTCGGTGAGGGGCACGACGGAGAGGCGGAACTGCCGGAAGAGCAGCGAGCCCTCGAAGACAGGAGCATCGCGCATCTCGGAAAGGGGCTTGGCGCGCTTGAGGCGCTTGCCCGCCTTGATGTGGACCTTCGGGCTCTTCGGATCGGCGGCCTCTACGGAGAGGACCGTGGCGGTGCCGACGACTTCCTTGCCGGTGTTGGAGTGGTAGATCACGAGTTTCTCCCCCTTGCTCATCTCGCGAAGGCTCTTGAGAGCTTGGGGATTGGTGATGCCATCCCAAACTGTTTCACCGTCACGGAGGAGGTCGTCGAACGAATACTTTTCGGGCTCGGATTTGAGGAGAAACGGCATGGCTGCTGAGAGGAGGATAGCAGTGTGGAGGAGAACGCAAGTTCCAAAAGGCGTGGAGCACCCCCCCTAAAAGTACCTTAGCAGTCGCTAGGAAGCCGTTGCGCGCACGCGAACGCAAGGCGATGGTTGGTCATGTCCTTCAAGCGGACGTATCTCAGCTGTCGATCGCGTGGGAGTTATGGAAAAGAAGCACTTCCGGTCTCTTGAGGGCATACGGGCTTACGCTTTTCTGCTGGTCTTTGCCGTCCATTACACCTCGAGCATGAGGCCATTAGACCGGAACGGTTCCCTGCTCAGGGATCTCTGGTGTTTGCTGGGGCAGGTCTCCTGGGTCGCTGTGCCAATTTTCTTTGTCCTCTCCGGATTTGTGATCACGGGAGTCCTGCTTGAAACGCAATACCTGAAAGGGTATTTTCGTGTGTTCTATCAGCGGAGAGCTATTCGCATTCTTCCCCTGTACTACCTGATACTCCTGGTGCTGGCGTTGACTATGGTTGCGAGCCATGTCCGTGCAACATGGCATTTCCTCGGATACATCTTTTATCTGCAGAACTGGATTACCTCGTGGGACCTGATCTACCGGATCGGACCTTACGCGGACTTCGGTCATCTCTGGTCGCTAGCCGTTGAGGAACAGTTCTATCTCGTCTGGCCGGTTGTGATTTTTCTGATTAGAAGCCGAACGAAGCTGCTGGGCTTCTGCTATGGCGGGATGCTCGTTGCAGCGGTTGTAAGGATCTGCTGGCCCATGACTCACCAGTCCTATCTGTACGCGTATGAGAGTTCCCTGACGCGCGGCGATGCGCTGATGATGGGAGCCGCGATTGCGCTTCATCTTCGAGGTCCGGCGCCACGCCTGAAAGCATGGCTTTGGCCGGCGCGGCTTGTGCTCACCATGGGGACCGGATTGCTGGTTTCACGAGCCCTTCTGGTCGGCCAGGCGCTCCCGCTGGATTATTTCGGACTAATGGTACTGACACCAGTTGTGAACCTGATGGCCGCGGCGATCGTGATCCTGGCGATTGAGCCGGAGACACTGGTGTCGCGTCTTTGCCGGCGTACCTGGGCGGTGAAGCTGGGCGGCATGAGCTATAGTCTCTACCTCGTTCATGAGCCGTTTTCGAACTGGTTCCGCGAGGTACTGCAGCCATGGCTGGTTGCACGGATGGGCTGCGAGACGATCCCGATGGCTATCGTTCTTGCAGTCGCCTTCGCGTTCACCTGGGGAGTCGCCCGCATGACGTATCGCTTTGTCGAGCGGCCTGGGATGGAGATGAAGAAGCGCTTCCTTTACGGGCCCGTTTGCAGCCCAAGGGCGGAAGCAGCGCCGTCGCTTGCGGCCGAGGGAGTCCTCCGGGCCGTCGCCTAGACACGATGTGCTTGCCGCTAAGGGTCGAGATTTACAAGGTGCACACCGGTGACGGGCTGCCCTAAGAAACGGGAGCCGAGGCGCTCGAACTTTTCTACCGAGTCAGTGGCGTAGAAGGTGCAGTCCACGGCGGCGACAGTCACCTGGTGGGCGCGGACGTGGGTGGCAACCGTGCGGGCTGTGGCCTCGGCGGAGTCGATGATGCTCAGGGTTCGGCCGAGCGTGGCGAGGGTCTCGGCGAAGATCTCGCGGAGGAGCGGGTAGTGGGTGCAGCCGAGCAGGAGAGTGGTGACGGATGGGTGGTCGGCAAGCGCTTCGGCCAGGTAGATGCGAACGACCTCGCGGGTGACGTGATGATCGATCCAGCCCTCTTCGACAAGTGGGACCAACAGGGGGCAGGCCTTCTCGATGGCATGGATGCCGAGGCTCTGGAGGGCGGCGGTATAGGCGTGTGACAGGACGGTCGCGGCCGTGGCCAAGACGAGGACCTGCGGGGAGGCGGCGTTGCCTGAGGCCGAACGGGCGCTTTCGGCGCCGGGTTCGATGACACCGATGACGGGAACCGGGGCAACGGCGCTGCGGATGTCGTCGAGCGCAAGCGCGGTAGCGGTATTGCAGGCGATGACGAGGAGGTCGGCTCCCTGATCGAGAAGGAAGCGGGCGCTTGAGACGGCGTACCGCGCGATGGTTTCGCGCGATTTCGAACCGTAAGGGAGGCGGGCGGTGTCGCCCAGGTAGAGATAGCGGGCCGATGGGATGAGAGGAAGGAGCGCCCGGAGCACAGTGAGGCCGCCAAAGCCCGAGTCGAAGACGCCGATGGTCGGGACGGGCTCGGTGGGTGTTGGGCGGGGAGTCATGGCTGGTTGACGACGGGGTTAAGGGCTTTGGTTGCGGTATCGATTGCCGGATAGGTGCGGCTGAGGTCGGCGTGTCCGGCGAGGGTGTCGCGGGGCTGGCCGTCGACAAGGAAGCGAACCTCGGTGAGCTCAGGGATTGCGGCGTGGAGGGTGCCGACGATCGACATGACGGTGAGGTCTTCGATCTCGATGCCGGACGGGTGGGTGTCGGCGAAGGAGCCGTGGAGATTGATGATTGCGAGTTCGCCGGTGCGGCCCGAGAGCGAGGTGATGTCGGGGTGGGTGCCATCGGCGTTGGCTCCGGTGATGGGGAGGGGGAGGAGGAAGACGTCGTCGACCGAGGGGCCGGAGGGCAGGGGGTGATTGGAGCCGGGAAGAGCGTACTCGGCAAGGAGGTGGGTAAGGAGGGCGCGGGCGCGGGTGGTGGGCTCTTCCGGCAGGGGAACGTCCCGGGTTTGCACGGTGATGGAGGCGTCGGAGTCGCTGGCCAGGTAGAGCGTGACAGGGACTTCGGAGGCGGAGGTGGGTGCGGCGATGGGGGTCTCGTCGGCGGGCGCGGCGAGGCGGTTATGGGCGTCGACGCAGCCGCGGATGAGAAAGAGCGAGACGACCAGGATGCCGGCGTTGAGCGACCAGAAGAGGACGCGCTGGTGGTTGCGGATCACGGCTGGGCTCCGGCGGGGGTGTCCGGGGGGGCTGCGGGGGTGCGGGGTGCGTTGGGCGGTTCGGCGTGGCCGCGCCAGAAGAGCAGGGCGGTGGCGACGGCCTGGGCGACGCGCTGCTGGTAGGCGGGGTCGGAGACGAGGGTGGGGCCGGAGAGGAGGGGGGCGATCTCGATGGCGACGGCTGGGCAGGTGAGCGAGTCGATGGGTTTGACGGAGGCTCGCGAAAGGTGGACGGGGAGGTTGGCGCGGGCGATAGCGGTGCCGATCTCGTTGGCGAGGCGGAGGCTCTGAGGGAGGCTTTCGGTTTGCGCGGACTCCCACGGGGTGACGTGGGTGGGGAGGGTGGAGAGGAGGTCGGTGGTGGTGTCAGGCGGGGGGAGGGCGGAGGTGACGATGTGGACGCCGTTTCCCGCGGAGGTGGCGTGGAGGAGGATGCAGGCGACGGGGTGGACGTGGTTGGCGGTGCCGGCGCGCTGGTCCGGGGTGGGGGTGGCCGGGGCGGGAGCTGGCGGGACGGGTCCGGTGCTGTCGTCGGCGGCGGAGGTGGTGGGTGCGTCGGCCTCCCGGGCGAGGAGGACGGAGAAGTTGTTGCCGGCGAGCAGGGCGCGGATGCGGCCGGCGAGGGCGAGGGTGACGTCTTTTTCGAGGAGCTGGTCGCTGAGGTGGGCGCCGGTGTCCGGACCGCCGTGCGCGGGGTCGAGGAAGACCAGGTTGTGGTTGACGTAGGGGGTGGTGGGCCTGGGGGCGGGCTTTGGGGGAGTGCTGGAGGATTTGGGAGAGGGCGTCGCGGGGCTCTGGGCGGGGAGTGCGGCCGCCGTGGCGAGCAGGAGCGCGGCGAGCTGGGAGCGGGGCTGGGTCACGGGTGGAACGGATGCTGGTTGATTGTACTTGGGGCGGTCCAGGTGGTACTTCCGCGGCCTACCCCCGCCCTGTACTCATATCGTGCAAAATATTCAATCCAGAGACGATAGGTCTGGACCTCGAGACTCCCCGGACTGGTATGCCTACTTGTACCGGCCGGGGTCTCTGGACCATCTGGCGAGGAGGGGCTTCCTTGCGGCGGGTCCGGCCTTTTGCTGCTTGCTTAAGCATAGAGGGTTGGCGTGGGGTGGTACGCCAGGGCTGCGGGGCTTTTTAGCTAACCTTCTTCGGGCTGCTGCCTAGACGGACACGTCCGCTCGGGCGGCACCGGTTAGATTCTCGGGCGAAGGCTACTGTCCTCGGGAGGCGGTGATCAGGCGCGCGGCGGGGTGGGTGGGGCGGGGTTCTGGCTGGGGGCGGGGACGGCGCGGAGGCTGAAGCTGGCGATAGCGGCGGGGTTGGAGTTGGGACGGAGCTGGAGGGTGCCGAGGACTTCGGTCTGGGTGGTCTGGTCGCGAAGACGGAAGACGAGGACACCCGGCTGGACTTCCTTGGCGGAGAGGAGGGCGAAGCCGCCGGTCTGCTCGCGAAGTTCGATCTGCGCGGCAGCCGCGGCGGCGGGATCGACGCTGGGCAGAACGCTGCCGAGCCCGGGGTAGCTTGCGTGGTTGAAGGCGGCTAGCCAGCTGTAGAGGAGGCGGCCGGCGGGGGTGTCCGGGATGAGGCCGGACTCTTCGCCGAAGCGGGGGAGGTGCACGATGACGAAGGGGTGGACGTCCGAGACATGGTCTCCGTGGCGTGCTGGGGTGGGGGCGTCGGCGGGGTCGCCGAGGACGATGGTGTCGACCTGATTGGGGTCGTCTTTGCCTGGCTGGGCGGCGCTGGATGCGGAGGAACGGCTGGCGCCGGAGTTGTCGGCGGCGCCGTGGGTGCGGCCGTTGTGGCCCAGTGCGTAGACGACCGAGGAGAGCGCGAACACGGCGAGGACGGCGGCGAGCAGGATGGCTCCGGGGCGGATGGGCTGGCGGCGCGTGAGGTAAAAGGTGGGGGTGCTGGGGATGGGGGTGGCGGCGCCGGCGGGGAGGGGTTGCTGCATGGGCGGTGATCCTCTGGCGGCCTCGGGGCTGCGGGGTTCGGCCGCCTGTGGATATTTTAGAGCGGGCTAAGGAGAAGTGGATACCCCGGGTATGGCTCGAAGGTGGGATTCTTGCCTCTGCTGGCCTTGGCGAGTGAGTGTTGCAGGGCAGTCAGGAGGCGTCGGTGGGTGGGAAGAGAGTTGCGCTGGTGTCATCTCGCCTGGCGATGCGAAGAGTTCAATGAGATGCCCAGCTGGTTCCACAGCTCTTGTTGTCCGCGCAGCGTGACGCGCACAGCTCGCGTGCCCGGTATGATCGCCAGCCATTGGAGATGGAGCAGCTGTCGGTACAGGGCCACCCCGAGCGCACCCGCGAGATGCGGTCTCCGCTCTGTCCAGTCCAGACACTGGCGCGCATACCTCGAGGTGGCATGCGTGCTCCGACTGGGTATTCGGATCCCCAGCATAAGGAACCAAGCAAGACCGGCGTCTGTGATGACGAAGGTCCTGTTCGTACCTGGGAGTAGGAAGCCTTTTGACTGCAGTGCGTCGACGACCCGGATACCAAGCCAACCTGCGAGGTGCGAGTAGCAGGTTCGTGCGTAGGCGATTGTGCCTATCTGGGGAGCAGTCGAGGGTTCGCGTCGATGGCGAACTCCGGGGAGGAGCACGAGGACGGCTTCTAATGCATCGGCGACTTCTGTGCTGGCGAGCCGGTAGTAGCGATGGCGTCCCTGCTGCTCTGCGGCGATAAGCTGTGCTTCGGCCAGCTTGGCGAGGTGACCGCTCGCGGTTTGCGGGCTCACGTTTGCAGCAGCAGCCAATTGGCCGGCAGGCAGGGCTCGCCCGTCCAGCAACCGCAGCAGCATAACGGCACGGGAGGGTTCGGCCAGCAGGCTTGCGGTCGCAGCGAAGTCCCGGTGCATGGAGATAGTATCTCGCCGGCGCGGCTTGGAATGCTTCGGCCCGCACCGAAATGTTTGAGCGCCTGGTGGGTCTAGTGTGAGTCCGAGGAGAACGACCATGTACACCCTGTTTCTGAAGTACACGATCCACCCCGACAAGCTCCAAGCGTGGAAGGCCTACGTCGAAGCGGAGTTTGCGCCGATTGCCGAGAGCGGCGGGAAGATCACCGGATATTACGCACCCACAGAGTTTGCAGGAGCCACGAGCGAAGCGTTCGCGACGATCGACGTCGGGACAATGGCCGAGTACGAGGTGTACCGGGCGAAACTCGCGGCCCACAAGACGCACAAGGAGAATGCCGCCAAGGTGGTTCAGGAGGGAGCCATTCTCTCCGTTTACCGTGCGATCGTCCAGCGAGTTGAGCCAAGGGAGACGAAGTAGATGGATGCGTTTACGAGTGTTCCAATCCCAGGCTACGAGTTTGGCGCAGCTGAGAGCGCCGGAAGTCCTCTGAGGGATGAGGAGATACGGCAGCTGGAACAGACGGTCGGCTGGACCGAGGAGGACGCGGCTGTTTTGCGAAGACACGGGGAGCTGTTCGCGTTGAAAGCTGAGGCGATGGTGGACGCCTGGCGATCGACGATTGGCGCACAGCCGCATCTCTCGGCATGGTTCGCCGGTCCGGACGGCAGACCGGATGACGAGTACAAAGCTCGCGTCAGGCGCCGGTTCGTCCGGTGGGTGGTGGATGTGGCGATACGTCCTCACGACCGCGACTGGCTCAACTACCAGGAGGAGATCGGGCTGCGCCACACGCCGGCCAAGAAGAATGTGGCTGACGTAAGGCAGACTCCGTCTTACGTGCCCCTGCGGTACGTTCTTGCGTTTGTGCCGATGGTGCTGCCGCTGAAGCGGTTCTTCGCTGAGGCGATCACCGAAGACGGGGAACTGGACGCGCTCGAAGGTGCGTGGACGAAGGCCGTGCTGCTTCACGTCACGCTGTGGACGAGGGCGTATACGGTGCAGGAGCTATGGTGAGGTAGGGACGAGTGCACCTAGCCGCGTTGCTCAGTCCAAAGCGTAGATGGCCAGGCCACTGAGGAGTTTGGGGTAGAAGTCGGTGGATTTCTGGGGCATGACGTCGCCTGAGAAGGAGATGTCTTTGAGCTGGTCGAGGGTGACGGGCTTGATGAGGAAGGCGACGTTGGCTTCGCCGCTCTGGACCTCGCGGATGGCTTCGTCGGCGTCGCGGAGGTAGCGGAGATTTCGGAGATCGCGGACGGATTCGGGGTCGAGGCCGAGGAGCTTGCCGAGGAGGACGGAGTGGAGCTGGACGACGTCGAGCTGGCGCTGGCGGGGGGAGATGCCGGTGAGCTCGGCGGCGATGGCGTCGGGTTTGGGGAGGAGGAGGTAGTTGCCGTCGCCGGTGACGGCGAGGAAGCCGGTGCCGGGGATGCGTTCGAGGGTGGACTGGGCGACCTTGCCGGTGAGGGTGGAGTCGGGGAGCTCGGTGACGTCGAAGAAGGCGGAGGCGCGGGTGATGAAGTCGGGGGAGGAGAAGTCTTCGAGACCGAAGACGACGCGGTGGGTGGGGAGGATGGTGATGCCGGGGGCGTCCATGTTGACGAAGGTCATCATCATGGCGGCTTCGGGGTAGGCGGGTTTGGGGAGCTGCGGGTGGCCGTTTTCGTCGGCGAGCTCGGAGGGGGACTCGTCGTCGGGGCCGCGCTGGTTGAAGGGGAGGTGGAGCTGGGCGGAGCGGAGCTTGGCGTATTCGACGGAGGTCTCGTAGCGGTGGTGGCCGTCGGCGATGATGAGCTTTTTGTCGGACATGGCGGTGACGATGAGGTTGATCAGCGTGGGGTCGGTGAGGCGCCAGACGCGGTGGACGACGTCGTACTCGTCGGTGATGGAGAGGTCGGCGGGAGCACCGCTATCGAAGATGAGTTTTTCGGCGGTGAAGGCGGGGTCGGAGTAGAGCATGTAGATCTGCTCGCAGTAGGCGCGGGTGGCTTTGAAGAGGGCGAGGCGGTCGGACTTGTGCTTGGGAAAGGTCTGCTCGTGCCGATGGACGACCTTGTCGGCGTAGTCGTAGAGGTGGCCGAGGGCGATGAAGCCGCGGCGCTCGCGAGTTTCGGAGGTTCCAGGGACGGTATAGGTCTGGGAGTAGCCGTAGAGGGCGGGCTCGGCCTCTTCGGCGAGCATGTGTTCTTCGCGCCAGTCGTGGAGGTAGCCGGCGGCGCGGGTGTAGACGTTGTCCTGGTCGGTGTCGCCGGGCTCGGTCTTTCCGAGGATGATGCGGATGAGGTTGTAGGGGCTGCGCTCGTAGTAGCGCTGCTGCATTTCCGGGGTGATCTTGTCGTAGGGCTGGGTGACGACGTCTTCCATGCGGACGCGGCTGGTGTCGTAGCGAAGGGCGCGGAAGGGGTAGATACGGGCCATGTGTGCTGGGTGTCTCCGATGGGTTTGCTGAGTTGATTGTATGGGTCAGTTGTTAAGGACGTAGGCGTCGTAGTCGCCGGAGGTGCGGAGGTAGCGGTAGTGCTGCCAGAGGTCGCGGAAGGCGGGGTCACGGGCGAACCAGGCGAGGAGGTCGTCGTGACGGTCTTCGAGCTCCTGGCAGTGGACTTCGGGCGACTGGCAGCGGGCGACAAGGACCAGTTGCGGGCGCCAGCGCCGGAGGTCTTCGACCATCCAGGCATGCTGCTGGGACTGGAGAGCGGCGAGGCGTTTGGGAGGGATGGCGTGCCTTGGTGCGGGGCCCTGGGGGTCTTCGGTGCGAAGGATGGCGGGCAGGGTCCAGACGTTGTTGGTGCGCTGCGCCCAGAGGAGGTGGTAGCGCTCGGTGGGCATCATGGAGTCGTCGACGGAGGTGGTGATCATGGCGACGGGCGTGCCGGGTGGGAGGCCGGTGAAGAAGGTCGGGTCGGGCGAGGTGATGGCGAAGGAACGGTCGCGTGTGAAGGGGTAGCCCATGAAGTGCGTGGTGAGGGCGAGGGCGAGGATGGCGAGGGCGAGGGTGGCGCGGGGGAGCCAGGGTGAATCTGGCAGATGGAGGAAGGCGGGTGAGGTGAGGAGCTCGAGCGCCAGGGCGCAGGCGAAGAAGGAGATGGCGGGGAGCTGCTGGTAGTACCAGCCGGTTCCCTGGAGGTAGTAGGCGAGGGTGGAGGCGAGGGCGGCGGCGAGGAGGAGACGGATGGCTGGGCGGAGCGGGTTGAGGCGGGCAGGCTGACGCCGGACGAAGAAGAGGGCGAGGGCGAGAGCGCCGAGGATATGGAGCTGGATGGATTGGGTGAAGAGCTCGGCGGGCGTGAGATGTCCGATGGCCCAGTAGGTGTCGCGCAGCGTGGGGAGGGCCAGGGTGAAGTAGAGCGGGGCGAGGAGGCGGATAGCTGCAAGAAAGACCACGCCGAGGGAGAGGAGGATGAGGGGTTCGGGGCGGAGGAGTGGGCGGAGGAGTGGCGAAGGGCCTGGACGGGTTCCGCGACACGAGTGGGGTGGGCGGGAGTCGAGGTGGCGAGCGTGGGGCGGAGGTGGATGTAGAGGCGGGTGAGCTCGACTGCGACGGGGATGAGGGCCTGGTGGGGTTTGAGGCAGATTCCGAGGGCGGCGAGGACGCCGGCGAGGGTACGGAGAAGGAGGTCGCTGCGGCGATGATCGGGGCGGGGTCCATCCAGTGCGGCTGCCAGGACGTAAGGGAGGCAGAGGATGGCGGTGAGGTGGTCGCGCTGGCCGAGGTCGCGGGCCGGGATGACGCCGAAGGTTGCGACGAAGGCAAAGGCGAGCCAGCTCAGTTGGTTACGGGAGAGTGAGGGCTGGAGGCGGCGAAGGAGGTCGAATGAGAGCGCCGCGGAGGCTGCTCCGGCGAGAAGTACGAGGAGTTTTCCGAGGGCCGGGGCGGGAAGGTGGAGGTGTTCGCTCATGAAAACGGGAATGGCGGACAGCCAAACGATGAGGGGTGGATTGGAGTCAAAGAGAGATGGGCCGTAGAGAACTGCGCCGTGCAGCCAGCGCCGGCCCATGAGCAGGAACCAGAGCTGATCGTGTCCGGCGGCGGGCAGAAGAGCGAGCAGGACGGTCATGGCCAGAGCGGCGGCGGTCATGACCTGAAGGGTTTTGCCGTGGTTTGTACCAGGACGGAGCATTTGCGTGGAAGCCTCGCCGGATTTGCGAGGGAAAGGTGTAGTCTGCGGGCGAGGGCTGGTGAGCATGTCCATCACCAGGGTGCCTCCGGGACCGCGAACGGCGTGAACGAGGCGCTCGAGATCAATGGCAGGGCTGGCACAGGGTCATTATGCGATACGCGGGAGTAGAGAAGAAGGGGAGCAAGAGCAGCTGGGGGTCGGGCTGGCTGATGTTGCTGGTGTTACTGGGCCTGTTTGGTGGAACGAGATCGGTGCGCGGGCAGGAGAATCCGCTGAGCAACGTCCATACGCCGACGCCTCCACCTCCGCCGAAGACGGAGGAGGAGAAGAAGCCTCTGGTTGAAGGTGCGGCCAACGTTGCAGCGAATGCGACTTCCCGGCGGGACGCGCGGATCCGGGTGGACGTGAACCTGGTGCTGGTGCCGATGACGGTGACGGACCCGATGAACCGGCTGGTGACGGGGCTCGACAAGGAGAACTTCCAGATCTTCGAGAACAACCAGGGGCAGACGATCAAGAGCTTCTCGACGCAGGACGCGCCGGTGACGATCGGCATCATCTTCGATCTGAGCGGGAGCATGTCGTCGAAGTTTTTGCGGGCGCGCCAGGCGCTGAGCGAGTTTCTGCGAACGTCGAACCCGCAGGATGAGTTTTTCGTGGTCGGCTTCAACGATCGGCCCGCGGTGATCGTGGACTTTACGAGCGAGGTGGACGACGTGGAGGCGCGGATGGTGATGCTGAAGCCGCAGAACCGCACCGCGCTGATCGACGCGATCTACCTGGGCGTGAACAAGCTGAAGCAGGCGAAGTACGATCGCAAGGCGCTGCTGATCATCTCGGACGGCGGGGATAATCGCAGCCGGTATACGGAGGGCGAGCTGCGACGCGCGGTGCGCGAGAGCGATGTGCAGATCTACTCGATCGGCATCTTCGACCAGTATGCGCCGACGACCGAGGAGCAGCTGGGGCCGCTGCTGCTGACCGATATCTGCGAGATGACGGGCGGGCGGCTGTTTCGGGTGAACGACGTTTCGGAGCTGGGCGATATCGCTTCGCGCATCAGCGCGGAGCTGCGCAACGAGTACGTGGTGGGCTACCGTCCGGAGAATATGAAGCAGGACGGCAACTGGCGTAAATTGAAGGTGCGACTGGTGCCGCCGCCGGGGCTTCCGCAGCTGACGGTGCACAATCGCCAGGGGTACTATGCACCTTCGGAGTAGGGCTTTGGGGCCGGGCTGTTTGTGGGTGGTTTTGCTGGCAGGATCCCTGGTGCAGGCGGTGGCGCAACAGCCAGCGTCGCAGCCTGCCCCTGCTCCACAGACTGGCGCGGGAGCACGGCCGCTGACGGTGGATCGCGACCCGGTTCCGTCGCCTGATCCGGATGCGCCGGCGCCTCCGGCGGGAACTCCCCAGGCTGCGCCGACACCGGGGCAGATTGAACGCGAGAACGGGCGATATACCCTGCGGCAGGAGGCCTACGAGGTCCGGCTGAACGCGGCGGTGATCGACGGCAGCGGACGGTCGATCCAGACGCTCGACAAGGACGCTTTCCATGTGTACGAGGACGGTGTCCCGCAGACGATCTCGTCGTTTCGCCACGAGGATCTGCCGGTGTCGCTGGGCATCCTGATCGACAGCTCGGGCTCAATGTATGACAAGCGGGCGGCGGTGGAGCAGGCGTCGCTGGACCTGGTGAAGCTCTCGAACAAGGAAGACGAGGCGTTTGTGGTTGACTTTTCCTGGGAGGCGTTTATCGACCAGGACTTTACCAACGACATGACGAAGCTGCAGCAGGGGCTGGGGTACATCAAGTCAAGCGGCGGGACGGCGATGTACGACGCGCTGGTGGCGAGTGCGGATTACCTTTCGAAGAATGCGAAGCGGCCGAAGCAGGTGCTGCTGATCGTGACCGACGGTGAGGACAATGCTTCGAGCGCGACGCTGGAGCAGGCGATTCGGCGCATCCAGGATCTTGACGGGCCGGTGATCTACTGCGTCGGGCTGCTGTTTGGCGACGACACGGATAAGCGCGAGGCGCGGCATGCGCGGCGGGTGCTTGAGACGTTGAGTGAGCAGACGGGCGGCGTGGCGTACTTCCCGAAGTCGATCAAGGACGTGGACGCGATTGCGGCGGAGGTGGCGCAGGACATCCGCACGCAGTACACGATCTCTTACCACTCGACCAAGGACCCGAAGCTGGGCGGCTACCGGCAGATCCACGTGGACGCGCGCGGCAAGGGTTTTGGGAGGCTGCAGGTGCGTACGCGGACGGGGTACTACCCGAAGGTGAATGCGCAGCCGGCGGACGGCGCGCAGGGTATGCAGAGCGGGAGCTCGCGGCGGTAGCGGCTTGGGGAACGCGTCCCCTCGTGTCAGATCTTCTCGTTGATGGTGAGTGACTCGATCTTGTTGCCGAGGTCTCCATCGGCGGCATCGCGCTGCGTTTGCAGGCTCGCAAGATCGCGGCGAAGGCTCCCGAGCGTGTCCTCCTGCGTGTTGAGCTCATCGGTGTAGCGCTTGGCGAGGGCCCGCTCCTCAGGTCCGCCTTTGAGCGCGGTGAGGTTGTCGCGTAGGCGCTTTTGATCCTCGACGATGCTGTTGATCTGCGTCTGCCTGGCGTTGATCTGTACGTCGATGGAGGCGAGGGCTCGCTTGGCCGCGAAGACGGGCTCGAGCTGGGCGAGCAGCGCCGGACTGGCGTTGGCGTTACGCAAGAGGAGCGTGAGCTGCTGTTCGGTCGAATCGGTCAGGCGGTAGAACTGGTTGATCGTATGGCGTTCGCCGATGTGGAGCCGAACCGTCTCGCGAGGGGCGGTGGCGACGCGGAACCGGTAGACGGAGGGCGTGGTCTCGACCGGCCTGGGATCGGAGTCGAGCTGCCACCCTGCGCGGCGCGGCTGCTCGACGATGACGGTGCGCGAGTCTGGCGCGGCGTTGCGGACGAGGTACTCGATCTCTGCGACCTCGGCGGTCTCCTCCTTGAGCACGCCCTTGCTGACCGTGATGCTCTGGACCTTGCGGGTGTCGTGCTGGTAGTCGGTGGAGACGCGGACCGCCTGGTCGGCGGCGTAGGAGAGCAGGCGACGCTCGCCGGGGTGGATGGGGTCGAGCAGGCCTTCGCCGCCGAAGTTGCCGTTTTCGACGATGGTGAAGCGAGCCGCGATCGAGCGTGAGGTCGGAGGTGTTGGTGATCCAGAGGGCACGGAGCGGTTGGGGCTGCTGCGGGTTCCAGAGCGTGACGCGCTCGCTCGCAATCTTGGTCTGGAGGATGGGGACGAGCGCGGACTCGTTCTTGCGGATGGTGATGGGATCGGTGAGGTTGTAGGCGAAGTAGTCGTCGAAGGCGGCGGTTGTGGTGTTGGGGGCGACGGAGTCGGTGGCGGAGGTCTCGTACGGCACGGGCGCGCGCATTGTGGTTGCGAGCCGCCCGAGACTCTCCACCCGAACGGATTGGCTCATCTGACCGCCAACGGCGTAGTTGCCGCCACCCATATTGCCAGCAGAGCCAGGGCCGAGACCTGCGCCCTGCCCGTTTGCCATGCCGGACATCCCGGCGACACCGGCGACCGCGGGCGGGGGTGCGCCGTTCTCTTTCGACATGCTGCCGGATTCGTGGGTCTGCGGCGTGAGCTGGGCGTCCTGGGCGATGGGGATCTCGGGGCGACGCGTGTAGATGGGGTGCGAGAGCGGCTGGATGAAGCTCTGCGGCGACCCGGCGATAAGCGAGAGCTGGACATTGATCCAGTCGGCGCCGGTCGTGTTGTCAACGACGGACCAGCCCTGCAGTGTTGCCGTCTGCGCGGCGGTGGGCGAGGAGGTCGCGGCATCGGTGAACAGGATGCGGTAGGTGGACTTCCAGATGGGGACTTCGGAGAGGTAGGAGACGCGGAGGTCGCGTGGTGAGCGGTTGGTGGCAGGCGCCTTGTCATAGAGCGTGAGGTGGCGGAGGGCCTGGCTGCGGTTGGCGTCGAGCAGCTGGAGATAGCGTGTGAGATCGGTGCGGAGGGGGCTGTCGAGGAGGCGAACGGCGGTGGCGGGCGTGAGCTCAAAGGTGCGGACGTCGCCGGAGTCAGAGGCTACGGTGATGAAGTGCTTTTCGGTGGGAGGCACGTTTTCCGTGGGTCCTGGTGCGGTGCGGACCTCGAAGGAGAGCAGCCGGCCTGTGAGCGTGGCGCCTGGCGAGCGAACTTCGACGCGGGCGCCGCGGATGGCGTTGTAGAAGTCGTCCGACGTCGGGGTCTTCGCCGAGCGCGAGCGGAAGGGACTTGAGCTGCTGCTCGAGCGGCGTGGTGGAGTTGTAGCCCGCGCCGGAGATGCGGCCGCCGCCGAGGTCGATGGCGGTGAGCGACTGGAGGACGTCGTTGAGCTGCGCGGTGGTGAAGTCGATGAGTGACGGCCTCGTCGCCGGTGACACGGCCTGCGTGCTCAAAGAAGCCGACGCCGTTTTTGTAGAGGGAGACGCGGGTGACGGGGAGCTGCGCTGCAAGTTCCGGGCTCGGCCGCCGTTCGGGACGGGACGACGACTTGCGGGCCGGGCTTTGCGACTGGGTTTGCGCGGGATTGGGGACGGACAGAAGGGCGGTGGCAGAGAGGACGAGCAGCGGCTTTCGCAAGAGAACTCCAAGGAGTGCTGGAGCTATAGACCGAAGATCCTGCGGAAAGGTTCCCATGAACTTCGCGCAGGGTGCGCCGAGGTTACCTAATCTGCGAGCCAGAGTATTCGCGTCTGTGATAGAGATATAAGTCTGTTGTATAGGTGGAGTGAGGTTTCCGATGGCGATGTTTGGGTTGACGGAAGAGCAGGAGCAGCTGAGAAAAGAGGTAGGGTCGTTCGCAGAGCGCGAGGTTGCTCCTCATGTGAGCGAGTGGGATGAGAAGAGCGAGTTTCCCCATGCGACCGTGAAGAAGCTTGGCGAGATGGGGTTGATGGGCGTGATCTTCCCGGAGGAGC
This sequence comes from uncultured Acidobacteriaceae bacterium, assembly GCA_963850375.1. Lineage (GTDB taxonomy): Bacteria > Acidobacteriota > Terriglobia > Terriglobales > Acidobacteriaceae > Edaphobacter. The sequence continues at coordinate 1,898,003 of CAWKKV010000002.1, forward strand.
TCGGCGGGTCGGGAATGGGCTATGTCGAATACGTCCTGGCGATTGAGGAACTCTCGCGCGTGGACGGAAGCGTGGGCATTATCGTGGCCTCGCACAACTCGCTCTGCACGAATCACATTATGCTGGCGGGCAACGATGAACAAAGATCAAAGTGGGTTACAAAACTCGCGAGCGGCCAATGGCTGGGGGCGTGGGGGTTGACGGAGCCGGGCAGCGGGAGCGACGCGGGCGGGATGCGGACGACCGCAGTGCGGCGGGGGGACTGCTGGGTTTTGAACGGCTCGAAGACATTTATCACCAATGGGACCTACGCCGACTGCGCCCTGATCCTGGCTGTGACGGATCGCGAGAAAGGAACGCGCGGCGGGATCTCGGGCTTCCTGATCGAGAAGGGAACCAAGGGCTTTCGTGCCGGCAAGAAGGAGAACAAGTTGGGTCTGCGCGCGAGCGACACGGCTGAGCTGATCTTTGAGGACTGCGAGCTGCCACTCGAGAATCTCGTCGGCAAGGAGGGCGACGGCTTCAAGGACGCGATGCGCGTGCTTGATGGCGGACGTATCTCGATCGCGGCGCTGAGCCTTGGGATGGCGCGAGGCGCGCTCGATGCGGCGATGAAGTACGCGCAGCAGAGGCGGCAGTTTGGAAAGGCGATCAGCGAGTTCCAGGCGATCCAGTTCAAGCTGGCGGACATGGCGACGCAGCTCGACGCGGCATGGCTGCTGACGATGCGCGCGGCGCAGATGAAGGATGCGGGCAAGAAGGTGACGCTTGAGAGCTCGATGGCAAAGCTATACGCGAGCGAGGCGGCTTGCCGGATCTGCGATGAGGGCGTGCAGATCCATGGCGGGTACGGCTTTATCAAGGATTATCCGGCGGAGAAGTTTTATCGCGACGTCAAGCTGTGCACGATTGGCGAGGGCACGAGCGAGATCCAACGCATGGTGATCGCGCGAGAGCTGCTGGGCAAGGCACCTTCTCGCGGGTAGCTCATTGGGCGCCGTCGATTCGAGCTCGCCAGAGCGCGCCGAGCAGCGGGTCGACGATCTCCGTGCGAGCGGTCAGTCGCGGGAGCCGGGTTTGGAGCGCAGCGACGATGCCTTCGCGGAGAAGCGCGACGTGCTCGAGCATGCTTCCTGCGAAGGCGAGTTCAGGGAGCCAGTCGGGGTCGGTGCCGGCGTTGCGCAGCCGGGAAATCATCAGGTGGACGAGATGAGCCATCTCGTTCGCTTCCCCATTCAGAACGGCTCGTGCGACGTCGTCGCCATCGTTTGCGCAGGCAACGACGATGGGTGCGAGTTCGGAGAAATCAGGCGGTGGGAGCCGGTTTGCGTACTCGACGAGGGCGCCTGCGTCCCTGAGCGCCCAGCGTCCCAGAATCGCTTCGAGGAGCGTTGTGTGGCGTTGTTCATCGAGCGCCAAAAAGAGGGATCGCAAGCCTTGGTGACCGACGCGGTGGCCTGATGCCTGGTCTGCGAGCGCCGGACCCCATCCGCCTACCGTCGTGACTGTGCCGTGGACATCGCGGCCGGCGACGTTGGAGCCTGTTCCTGCGATAGCCACAACACCGGGAGCTCCGCGAAAGGCCGCGTCGAGTGCGATCTCGACATCTCCCACGAGGGTAAGTGTGCCGCTGACCCGAGCGGCGAAAGCTGATCGCATCCAGTCGGCGACCAGCGGTACCGAGAAGCCAGCCGCGCCGATGCAGGTCGATCGGATCTCTGCGGGGGCGACGCCGGTGAGCTGCTGCAGCTCGCTCAGGGCCGCCTCAAGATGACGCGTCGCGGTGGCGTCGTCGGTACGCATGCGCTTGATGGTGCCGGTACGGACGCGTGCGATTTCGCGGGTTTCGTCGGCGAGCAGAAGCTCGGTCTTTGTGCCGCCCGCATCCACCGCGAGATAGAAGCTCACACAACCTCCCTGACGCTCCCTGCAGATTAGATCACGTCTTCCCGGAGCGTCAGGGCGATTGCTTTTGGGGATCTACTGCAGGCCTCTTGGCCGTTGCAGCGGTGTGCCGAGCTGTGGACCTGATTTGTCCCTCATGTGATGGTCAGGTTTGCGGTTGGGTCGGGGTTGCGGCTCCTTCAGGGGTGGTAACGTTCAGGTTCGGGATGGCCCGCCGAGGTCTGGTCCTGAGGCTGCCGGCGATACCGCTGCGGAATGTTTGTGCGAGGACGGCCAAGGAGTTAAACAAAACGCAAAACAGACTCGCAGCCAGGATTGCCTGGCTGCGGGCCCGGGAGTGGGAAGGGTGAGACAGGGGGACCTCCGAGGCGATCAGCTCGGAAAACGCGCAGCTTCGCTCTCGATTACATTCAGTGATCCCCGCGAATGAGCAGCGGCGCTCTCTTTAGCTGCTCATTCTATTTACATTGCTTACAGATGATGATCCCATCGGTTGTCTCGCCGGGTGGCTTACCTATCCCATAGGTGTAGATATATCCGTTTGGTTCTTTTAATCCAGGGTTTGCCGCGTCGAACTCGACCTCGCATTTTGGGTACGCTGGACTGATAGCCTGAAGCGGCTCCACAGTGCCTGTTTTGCAGGGGCTCTTTTTCTTGAATTTCACCCAGACATTCTGATTTGGGGCAGCATCCGGATCGTAGAAAATCAGAGTATATTTCGTCGAGTTTGAAGGGATCTCCAGATAGGTATCGTTCGGGCTCAATTCTATGTATGGTTGCGTGGGCGGTGTGGGCGTGAGAATGCCAATAGGCGAGCCGGGTACGGCAGGGATTCGGCCGGGCTCGGGACGAGATTTACAGCCACTGAGCTCGAGCCCAATGAGGAGGCATACGGCGATGGATAGAGGGTGCACTTTCATGGTCTTCCTTCCGTGAGAACTGCGTTTCGGGGAGGGAAAAGACTACTTCCTAAGCTAGGCGAGGGGTCGTTAGAGATCCTCTTCCCGTAAGAGGCGAGATGCAGACATCTCAGCAGTGCTTGCAAAGGATGATCCCATCGGTGATCGTCGTCGGCGCGCCTGAGGATCCCGTTCCGTAGCTGTAGCCGTATTGCATCTGCGTAGCAGTGATGGCGGCCTTCACGTCACAGTGGGGCCGGGTGGCCGGCGTATCAGGAGTGCCCTGCAGCAGCGCCTGCAAGTGTTTACAGGGCGTCTTGTTCTTGAACTTTATCCAGTATGAGGTTCCTGCGTTCGCGCCCGGCAGAATGAAATCCAGGGTGTCGCCTGGGTTCAGGTCGGGCAAGCTGCTGTTGGGAGCGAGCGTCACTGTGACCGTACGGTGAGGCGCAGCTTCGACGGTCTGGATGTGGCCGTGCGGGACTGGCGAGCGGGTGACAACCGCAAAGAGAACGAAAGCGAGAGCAATCGCTAAAGAGGTCCGCTCTTTCATAATCTTCCTTCCTCTAGATTCGAGGCTTCGGGGAGAAGCTTGGAGCTTTCAGAGTCAGGAAAGCGCGGGTCAGCACGAAGCGAGTCCAGGTCGTGCGTCGCTCTTATCTGAAAGATGGTCACACCCCTGCGCATGGCAGCTGCCACGGTGGACAGGGCTTCTTCGCGCCGGCCCAGAAGCTCGAGAATCCGCACCTTCGCGAGCTGTGAGTAGATGTCAGCAGCACCGAGTGACTCAGCCTTTTTTACAAGTGCACCGATGCCTTCGGTGTCGCCGCTCTTGAGGCGATAGAGCGCCAGAAGCATCGTCCCAGGGCCGTCGGTTGGGTCAACCGCAAGGACCTTTGCCTGCGCTTCGGCCGCTAGCTGGTAGGCCACCTGGGCGTCCTTGTTCCGCTTGGGCAATAAAGAGTACGCGTCGCCGACCTCGAGCCAGTTGCCCCCTGCTGCCGGATTGAGCTTAGCGCCATTCAGCGCCGAATCGAGCGCTTCGGCATACCTGCCCTGTGCACGAAGGATGTCGGCCCGGGTCTGATAGGCGTCGTCCTAGCGGAGCAAGTGCGAGGCTTCGGTCGATAGCTGTCAGAGCCTCGCCGAAACTGCCGAGCTGAAAGAGCGTGAAGGCGATGTTGTTGAAGGTAAAAGCGCGATTCGGCGCTGCCGCTGAGGCTGCACGGTAAGCTGCGAGCGCATCCACGTAATTGCCTTGAACGCTGTAGTTGTTCCCTAGCTCGTTATAGGCCAGCCAGAAGTTCGGGCGAAGCCGTAGAACGCGTTTGAATGTGTTTTCCGCGTCTTTCCAGCGACCCATCTGTTGATAGATCTGTGCCTGGTACGTCATGGTCTGCGTATTGGACCGGATCGAGGGAGAACGCGACACCGATCTCGTGCAGAGCCTGCGGCAAAGCTCCCGTGTCCTGATGCACTGAGGCTAAAGCAACATGGGCTTCGGGCAACTTGGGATCCAGGGAGGCAGCGGTCTCCGCATTTCCGCGGGCCAGCGTGACCGAACTCGGATCGAGACGAGTTACGTAAAGGCGCAGGTAGGCCATGGCAAGACTCGCGTGCGCCAGCGCGTAATGACGATCGATTTCGACCGCAGCCTTGTATTTTTCGATGGCCGCATTGAGACCGCTGTCGTTCGGCTGCTTCATCAGCGCCTCGGCTGCCTGGAAAGCCGCGAGGGCGTCGGGGTAGTCAGTGCCTACGCGGCTTCTCAGGTCGTCTGGCTCGAACCTCGAGACATCCAGCAGCTGGGCGGCGGCGCGGACCACACGTCGGGGGAGATCGAGCTGCTGATCGACCGCTGCGCGCAACTCTCGTGAGCGAAGAGTTCGTCCGGATGCTGCGTCAAGAACATTGAGCAGGACGCTGAGTTCGTTCCCGAGGGAGCTGCCCGAGGCAGCCAGAACCAGATTCGCTCCGAGAGATTCGCGCACCTCGTTCAGCTCGGCCGCGGTCTTGACGACGGTGGTGACTGGCTGCACGGTGACGAAGAAGTTGTGATCGAAGGCTTCTGCGCGGGCGAGCTCGTTTCCCATCGCGTCGATCAAGCCGAGGAGCATCGGACGGATGCGCGGGTCGGAAGGCGGAGGCCAGTCGAGGAGTGCGACGAAGCGCTTCTCCGGCAGGGGATGGAGCTGATCATAGAGCGCCTCACGCTTCCAGAAGGCTGTGCCTGCGAGCGCACACGCTCCTGCACCGGCGGCCAAAAGAAAGTGGCGCCGGTCGAGTAACGGTCGGCGCTGGGGCTGAACGAAGATCGGCCGCGAGTACGGTCCGGCCGGAGCCTGGATGACTTCAAAAGCCCGACAGCGTTGATCGGGGTCGTCCGAGAGGAAGTCCTTTACGGATCGAACCAGCAAGGGAGGCGCATCGGCTGCGTCGAGCGAGGGCAGGGGCATCAACGAGAGTCCGTTGCGGGACTCTGCCGGTCGCTCTCCCGTGAGCACGTGGTGGAGCACCACGCCGAGCGCGAAGATATCGGTGGCCTGGGTGGGTCTGTATCCCTTGAGGAGCTCGGGCGCGAGGTATCCCGGCGTTCCGGCGACCGCGCCGATGACGGTGCTCTCCGCCTCATGAAGCCGTGCGAGACCGAAATCCATGATGTAGACGCAGAGCCCGTTGCCGCAGCGCTCCAGCATTACATTGTTGGGCTTGATGTCACGATGAATTACACCTGCGCCGTGGATGGCCGCAAGGCCCGAGATCAAGGACGTACAGGTCTGAAGCGCCTCGTGGCGGGGCAGTGCTTCCCGTCGGAGGCGCGCCTCCAAGGTTTCGCCGCCGAGCAGCTTCATGGTCAGGAAGAGGAATGGGGGCGCCGGCTCCTCACAGCGGAACAGCTCGTAGATGGGGCAGAGGTTTGGGTGCGATACCTTGCGGGCAAGGATGACCTCCTGCTCAAAGCGATGCGAGCTTCCGGCGTCGGCCGCGATCTCGGGCCGGATGACTTTGAGCGCGACGTGGGCTCCCTGCAGGAACCGGTCCGCGACCTCGTAGACCTCGCCCATACCGCCGCGGGCGATGAACCGCACGACGACAAAGCGGTCCGCGATGGTTTGCGCATCCTCGAATCGAGGTGGGCCGGACTGCAACGCGGAGCGCGAGTCGGACATGCGCGTCGGGGACATCCCGGCTGAAGCGGCAGTGGCGCTTATCTTGTTGATGAGCGGACCGGCCATGAAGCTGCCGGCCTGTTCGTCGGCAAGGAGCAGCTCGTCCACAAGCAGGCGTAGCTCCGGCGCTCCCTTGCAGACGTGGTCCAGGAAGGCACCGCGTTCGTCTGGAGGCAGATCAAGGGCGGCGCCGAACAACTGCTCAACGGATTGCTGCTGATTGGTCATAATTCCTATCCGGCGTGTTGCGGAACCAGGAACGTTCGACTACAAACTGCACTTCCGTACAAAGGAAACTGAGGCAGACCTTTGGGGCCGGAGACGGGAGACGGCGAGACCCATGGCGTTGGAAATCAGACCACGCCAGCGCAGAAAGGAAGCGCAATTATTCTCTCGCGACGGCGAGATCATACCATATCAACAAGGGAGCTTCGGCCGGTCCGCCTGGCCTGACTGGCATCCTTTTCCAAAGCTCTCACCTTGTAAAGCGCGGATCCGAGTGGAAAGGGGCCACTCACTCCCGAACTCAGATGGATCCCGGAAAAGTTGCGAGGAGGGAGAGTCTTTCTGACTATTCCGTCGAGTTGGCGTAAGGTTTCTACCACGGGCCCTCACATCCTCAACCAAGGTGCAGCCATGGAGATGGAAGGCGGACAGGTCACTCTGCTGCTGAAACAGATGCGTTCGGGCGACGAGCTGGCGGCCGAGAAGCTGTTGCCGCTCGTCTATCAGGAGTTGCACCGGCTGGCCCGCTCGTACATGCGGCGCGAACGGCCGGAGCACACGCTTCAGGCGACGGCCCTGATCAACGAGGCGTACCTCCGACTGGCGCACGAGGACGTCGACTGGCAGAACCGCGAGCATTTTATCGGTGTCGCCGCCAACGTCATGCGCCGGGTTCTGGTCGACTACGCACGGGCGCACAAGGCGGAGATGCGTGGCGGCGGCTTGAAACGGGTTGAGCTCGAGGACGGACTAGCCATCTCTCCGGACAAGATCGATGAGGTCGTGATGCTCGATGAGGCGCTCAGCAGACTGGCAGAGCACAATCCGAGGCAGGCGCAGGTGGTGGAGCTGCGCTACTTCGGTGGGCTTTCCGTCGAGCAGATCGGGTCGATGCTCGGCATTGCACCCCGGTCGGTCAAGCGCGACTGGTCGTTGGCGCGTATCTGGCTTTTTCACGAGCTGCGGCCAGAGGGCATGTCGAAAGAGGATCCAGTTGTCTGAAGGGACGCGGAAGTAAGTTGGCCCCTGTTGTGAGCGGAATGCGCCTTACTTGGTGAAGGCGGTCATGAAGACGGCCTTCCAACAGGAGAACCGCCATGATCACCCTTTCGGTATCTAAAGTTCGCGCAGGTCTTTCCGCCGCCGTTCTCATGATCTCTTCCTTCGCTTCCGCCTCCTACGCGCACGCCCAGGGAAGGGAGATCAAGGTGAATGTACCGTTCGCGTTTGAGAACGGTTCGCAGCATCTTCCTGCCGGCATCTACACCATCCAGATGGAGAACGAGCACGTGCTGCTCATCCGCGGTGCGAAGGCGTCCGGGCTGTCGATGACGAATCCGCAGGAGACCCTCCATGCGCCGCAGACGAGCAAGGTTGTGTTCCGCAAGTACGGCGACCAGTATTTCCTCCGCGAGGTTTGGACCGCCGAAAGCACCAGACACGCGCAGTGCACGAAGTCGAAAGCTGAGAAGCGGCTCCAGATCGCTCGCAACGAGACACCCGCAACCCAGGGCGAGGAAGTGGCCCTGCTTGAGATGCCTCGCTAGATGTTCCTAAAAGGGCCGCCCGGGCAGCATCTACCCGGGCGACCCTTTTTTGCTGTTCCGGGCTCGGGATAACGCTGATTGTGTTCTGTTCCGACATCACATCGCGGGCTTCAGCTGAGTTCTTGGTTCCTGCTTCAGATCTAAAACCAACCCCGGCCGAGCTGGCTCGCGCTTGGTCACCCATACCAATATGAATTGGAGAGGATCTCTTCTGATGGCCCGCACGGAGACGATACAAGCGCAGACCGGTGATTGCGCAGAGCTGGTGGACGCCCTTACCGGAAGCGTTTCGAAACTGGACCACTTTCCGTTCTCGATTGGCCGTTCTCCCGCTTGCGACCTCAGTCTTCCGCAGCCTTTCGTCTCGCGCCGTCACGCCGAGATCACACGGAAGGGCAAGCGCTTCCTGCTGTCGGACGCAGGCAGCCGGTACGGCACGTTTATCAACGGAGAGCGGATGACGCACCATCTGCTCAACGCCTCTGACAGCATCCAGTTCGGCTCGCTCGAGGCGCCGTCATTACGATTCGAGGGCGGGGCGACGTATCCGGCCGCTCAGCCAGACATCCTCGCACAGCTTAAGGGGATGAACACGGGAAAGACTGATCTCGAAAGACTCCGCTGGTTCCTGGAAGCGGCCCATAATCTCAATAGCTCTGGTAAGGTCGATCGCGTCCTGGCTTCACTTCTCCAGGCAACGTTGGCGCTCACCGAGATGGAGCGCGGATACGTCTTCCTGTCCACAAACGATCGAGGCCTGGAGCTGACGCTCGGCATGGAGGCGGATGGCGCTGTGCTCAAGGAAACGGCGACACTGTCGCAAACAGTGATCCGCCAGGCCGCCGAGGGGGTCGACCAGTTCATCGTCACCGACACTCTTTCCGCTGATGGCGAGGCTCTGCCGGAGAGCATCATCGCGCAGAACATCCGATCGATCATCTGTATTCCCCTCCGTCAGCCGTGTCGCAAGGAGGAGTGGAAGGGGGAGCATCGACTGCTCGGACTTTTGTACCTCGACAGCCGCTTTCACGCCGGGCGCTTCAGTGAGATCGATCACGAGTTGCTGAGGACGATTGCGCGGGAGGCTGCCGCCCTGGTCGAGAACGCGCAGTTCGTCATCCTTGAAGAGCAGGCGCGCGTGTATAACCGCGAGCTGGAGATTGCGGCGAGTATTCAGCAAGGGCTGATGGCGGTCAAGATCCCGAGCCTCCCTTTTGCGACGGTCGAGGCGCATAGCTTTGCCTGCAGCGCTGTGGGCGGAGACTTCTTCGATGTCGTGGCGGGTGACGGCAGCTTGAGCGTTGTTCTGGTCGACGTCTCCGGGAAAGGGATGTCAGCGGCCATTCTCGCTTCTACGTTGCAAGGCATGCTGTACATGCAGCTGCAGGCCGGGCAGCCGTTCCGTGTGATTGCCGCGACGACAAATGCTTATCTCTGCACGAAAGATGTAGGCAAGTACGCCACGATGCTTCTGCTTCGGCTCAGCGAGAACGGAATGCTCGAGTACATGAACTGCGGCCATATCCAGCCCAGAATCTGTTTGGGAGATGCTGTGTTTCGGCTGGAAGGGTCGAACCTGCCTGTGGGGCTCCTGCAGGATGCCACCTATGAGGCTACATCGATCCAGCTTGAACGCGGATCACGCGTGATCGTCGTGAGTGACGGACTTACGGAGGCCGAGGACGTGCACGGTGAGTCGTTCGGCGAGGAACGGTTGGATCAAGCTGCGCGGTCTTCTGATCTCGACGGCATGCTGCAGCACATGCGCGACTTCTGCAACACGCATCCTGCCTCCGATGACTGCACCGTCGTGCAGATTGCCTACCGCGGGTCGGCGACGACCCAGGTCTGAGGTTCAACTCCCTCGCTACTCATTCGCGCGGGTTGCGACGTAGACGCGGTACGACTCCTCGACGCGCACCCCCACCAACGTGGACCGGCGCCTGCTCATCTTAGCGCGAAGACGATATCCGCGTTCGGTCTGGTACCTAGCGCAAACCTACGGTCTGGAATGGCAGGCCTGTCGCCGGGCTGTGCTCCGGTTGCGCGTCGACATTGGTGCGGATGGCCGCTCCGGCTGCGGTTGCGGGAGCGACCTCCGTGTTCCATCCATCCAGTACGACCAGCGCGTCTTTACCCTGCAGAGCGGCCGTATCGGCCTCGATCGTGATTGTTCGTGTCTCTCCCGCGGCGAGCGAGACGTAGTTGCCGCTGTAGTACGCCGGCAGGACTCGCTCCCCGGAAGTTCGACGGAGCTGCAGGTGCGCCATCAGCGCGATCGACTTTGTCGGGTTGTGCAGCGTGATCGTCAGCACGCACTTGCCTCCTGTGTCCTTGCGGTCAAGATGCGCGTCGAGCGCTACCCGTGGCATCTGCTCGAGCGCGGTGAGGTCGTCCTGGTGTTCAGGCTGCGCGTGCCAGTAGAAGTTCTCGGAGAGGAGGGCGCCCGAGGCATCTCGAAGCCTGAGCTGCACGAAGTGCACGGGAGAAACCCCGGCAGGGAACTCCAGCGCGCCGAGGCTTGTGGCGCTGTCGGCCGCGGCCGCGACGGGGAAGTCGTGCTCGTACGCGATCGATCCGTCCATGTTGTAGATCGCCACGTGCGCCGTCGCGCCCTCGACCGCGGTGGGAAGGTTGTTGATCACCTGCAGATTGCCATCAGCCTCGTTGAACTGGATGTGCACCGGCTCGGCTGCGCTCTTGACCGCGAACAGAGACGAGTTCGGCTCCAGATCGTAGTGATAGAGCTGCCATACAAAGCTGGGCTGCGCCGGGTGGCTCATCCATGTTAAAACGCCGGTCGTCGGATGGAAGAGCTGTGCGTTTCGCCCTTCATACATGGCCCGGAACGCCTCATAATTCGCCATCTGCGACTTCCGTACGAAGTCCGCGAGGTTGACGATCTTGCCGTAGCGGCTCGCGATCATGCCCGGGTACGCGTCCCCGCCTGAGGCGCCCTTCGCGAAGTCGTGCTCAGCCCAGTCGTCTGTAATCGTCTCCCAGTCCTTCTCCGGCATCATGCCGTGGATCGATTCCAAGGTCGGCACCGACACGCTCCCTGTCTCCGTCTTGAAGGCCTCCTCTATCTTGTAGAACTCGCGCGGCGTGCGCCAACGGTACGGTCCGCTTGACCGGACGCCGCGGCCCTCGGTTGAGCTCGGCTGATAGAGCCGCATCGGCTCGAGCTCCGCCATCAACGTTCGCAGCCGGTCATCGATCTCCTTCGGTGGGTAGCCCTCGTTGCGCGCGCACCAGACCGCGATCGATGGATGGTTCCTGAAGCGCAGGATCTTGTCCCGAACATTGGTGATGTAGGTCGCGAGGTCCGCAGGGTTGGGTCCGTCCGAAGGATTTGGCTGGAAGAACTCGTCCCAGAGCAGCAGGCCATACTTGTCGCACAGCTCGTAGAAGTCTTCGCCCGTACTCTGCCCGACCCAGTTACGGATCATGTTCAGATTCGCGAGCTTGTGCATGCGAATCTCTGCTTCCAAACGTTCGCGCGGAATGCGCTTCATTCCCTCGTCCAGACCCCAGTTGCCGCCGCGAATAAAGACGCGCACTCCGTTGACCGAGATGGTCAGGTTGTCCGAGTCCGGAACCGCGTACGTGATCTTGCGAATGCCGAAGCTCACATCCTGCAGATCGGAGACCCTGCGATTCACCTCGAAGCTCAGGTGGAGATTCTCCAGGTTCTGCGGTCCATAGCCGTTCGGCCACCACAGCCTGGGATTCGCGATATGGAGCGCCGGCGTACTCTTTGCATCGAGGCTCACCGGCACGGAGCTGTTGGGCGGGAGTTCGACCGACTTCTCAAAGACCGCGCCCGCTACGCTTCCCCGCAGCATTCCGCGCTGGGGCCGGTCCGTGATGTTTACGAGCGTTGCTCGAATTGCAAGGTCGGCCGAGTCGGTCCTGGGCAGCGGGAGGTCGGTGGTCACCAGCGGATCCTTGACCAGCACCGGACCCGTCGCCGAGAGGTAGACCTTTTGCCAGATGCCCGTGTCGCGGTCGCGTATCGCGGGCAGCCAGTCCCACCCGATAGTCGAAAGAAACGTCGGACCATCGATTGCCGTGATCCCCCCGTTCTTACCTACGCCGTCGCGCAGCGTATGCTCGTGCGGCTCGCCCGGATGCGGCTGCGGGCGCACCAGCACAGCGATGACGGCGCGCCTGCCAGGCCGGACGTTGTAGCTGATGTCAAATGCCCCGCGAACAAACGCTCCGCGCGTGGTTCCGACCTCGGTCCCGTTTACCCACACGCTTGCCGAGTAGTTGATGCCGTCGAAGTTCAGCCAGATGTGTCTGCCTGCATATGTCCGCGGTACGGGAAGTTCGGCACGGTACCAGTAGGCTCCGCGAGCGAGGCTGTCCGGGATGGTCTCCGGCCGATTGTTCTCACCGTAGAGCGGTTCCGGATAGACCTTGTTGTTGACCAGTGTCGTGAGCACGGTGCCCGGGACTGTCGCGGCGTACCATCCAGACGTTTGAAATCCGGCCCTGGAGATCTCCGCCCCACCTCCCGAGATCCTGGCGGCGTCCTGCATCTGCCAGCCGGAGATGATCTGCATTCTCGATTCCTTTGAAAGGGCAGCAAGAGCGGGCGTCACGGCGGAAGCAAGAACATAGAACAGCAGACTGGAGCGATGGCAGAGACTCAGGGCACGTTTCACGTGGTCCTTTCGGAGACGAAGTTTGGCCCTGCCAGTCTTGCACAATCCGGGCAGATCCGACTCGCTCTCGAAGGCAAATTACCGCTGCCGTGACGAATCAGCCTCTGAGCCCCAGCCCCGGGAGAACGGACTCATCGTCAACCATATCCACCAGTCTGTTCTGCGCCTGCCATCTCCGAGCACTCCACCAAACCATCAGGGCGTGTGCCGCAATGAGCAACAGCGAAGCCTTCAGTAGATGCGCCCAGCTCGCCTCGATCCAGTCCTCCCAGCCAACGACCGTAAGGATGAGGGCAGGGAAGACGAAGAAGTATCGGACAAAGATGAATGGCAGTTCCACCGTCGTGCTTACCCGAGCCTCAGTGAAGGGAATTGCCTGCTCGCGCCCGAAGAAGAAGTCTGTAAGCAGAACGCATATACCAGACACGACAAGAGCCTGCCCAACCAGCGCTCGCGGATGATGTAACTGCGCCGGTCCAATGGCCAACACAATCAGCTCGGTGGTCCCCGTCAGCAGGAAGGCACGGCACAACACCCATATCTGCACAGCGCGGATCTGCTCTGCTTTGGGCCTTCCCCCGACCACACCGAAGATCCATCGTCCTGCCCGCCCGACTGGAGAACCGAGGGCCGTTCGCAGGCCCACAATCGCCCAGAACGCCACCACCGGTGCGGCCGACCGCAGACCCCAGATCGACAGCTCCAGGCGTGGTGCCGTGCTGCCCACCCGGAACAGCATCAGCCCTGACACCACCAGCGCGAGGCCGATGCCTCCGTACATCGCCAGATAAAGCTGCAGCCTCGCCGACCGTGTCAGCGTCTGCCCGATCAGGTGATAGACGGCTCGCCCGGGAGGCTGCCGCACCACCCATCGGTCGATCAGCGCTTGCCAGATTCCTGCCCGCCTCGCCCGTTTCGCCGCAACTCCCGTCCCCTCGATCAGCTGTTGGCGCCGCCGCATATAGGCCAGTGGGAAGAGGATCGCGGCCAGGCTTACGGCGACGCCCAGTGCAGCGAGCCCCCGTGCCGCCAGTGCGCCGAAGATCGGCAGGGCGTGCCCACCCCACAACAGCCGTTCGTAGATGCCCAGGAACCAGAACGGCGGAAACCACAGCACCTCACGTCGCCCAGAACCGAGCAAGGCCTCGAGGAAGTGAGAAAAGACCGGAAACAGGAAGAAGACCATCAGGAGCACCGCCAGACACGCTGCCTGGAGCAAAGCCGAGATCCTCCGAAACAGGCTCGCCCGCAGCACGCACACCAGCACACCCTGGAACGCGACAAACAGCGCCGCCGCAAATACGCCGCTCAGCGTCACCGCCGCGCAGTGCGCCCCAAGGTGCTTCCACCACATCCCCTTCAGATCGGCTACGGCGGGAAAGAAGATCGCGCCTAACAGATTCGTCCCGACCAGAACGGCGAAGAGGAAGAGCACCAACGCCGCCGCTCTTCCGAGGAGCTGCTCGCCACGTCGCAGCGGCAGGGTGCCGAGCACGTATACGTCCGTCACGTCGGGAAATAGCAGCTCCCATTGAAAGAGCGTCACCGCTCCCATCACGGTGAGGGCATAGGTTACGTAGAACATGTGATCGCATGCCTGAGCCCAGTACGCCCTCGGCCCCGGTGGGATGCCGTGGTAGGCCGGAAAGAGGAACAGCGCGACGAGCAGCCCTGGGAGCGCGATGGCATATGCGAGCTGAACGATGCGCGCCGCGGTGTCCTCCCCGAAGGCCTCATTGGTCAGCAGCCGATCCAGGAAGTGCCGAACCAGCACCTCCAAGGACCACCGCTCACGTGCCTGTCGAAGCTCCGCCAACCGCATCTCCGCTCCAAGCGAGAGCACCGTTACCTCACCCCGCAGCTTAGCCACGCATCGCCTCCACCAACTCGCCCGCTACGCTCTTGGTATCCTGCTGCTCGACCAGCTGGGCGAAGACGCTCTCAAGATTGCCCAAGCGCATCATCTGCGTCAGCTCGGCTGGCGGCGCATCCGCGAGCACCTTGCCCTTCGCGATCACGATCACACGATCGCAGACCTGCTCGACCACCTCCAGCACGTGCGAGATGTACAGAGTCGCCTTGCCCTCCGCCTTGAGCGCAAGAAGCAGGTCTTTGAACAGCCGTGCCGAGACCACGTCCAGGCCAGAGAGGGGCTCGTCAAAGATCAGCAGCCGGGGGTCATGCATCAGCGCCGCCGACAGCAGCACCCGCTGCTTCATCCCCTTCGAGTAAAGCGAGATGGGCGAGTGCCTCCACGAGCCCAGGCCCATGAGCTCGAGGAGCCTCACGGCCTTCTTTTCGAGCGGCCTCTCCTCCATCCCGCGGAGCCGCCCCACGAGCTGCAGGTACTCAAGCCCTGACAGGTGCGTGTACACCTGCGCCTCCTCCGGCACATAGCCCATGGCCGCCCGAAATGCGGGCAGATCGTCGCGGATATCCTTGCCCTCAAACAGAACCCAGCCTCCATTCGGCTGCAGGATTCCGGTGATGATCTTCACTGTGGTCGATTTGCCTGAGCCGTTTGGTCCCAGGTAACCCACCACCTCGCCCGCCCCGATGCCAAAGCTCACATCATCGATTGCCGCGATGCCGCGATACCGCTTCGAGAGTTCCTTGACCTCGAGCACCAGGCTCATCACCATCACCTCGCGCTACCTATGTAGCAAACTACTTAAACCTAGTCAAGTAGCTTGCTACATAGGTAGTATTCCTCGCATGGCCGCCGCCCCAGAGATCAAGCTTTCCCACACCGCCGCCATCATCCTCCAGGTCATCCACCTGGGCAGCATCTACGGCTTCAGCATCATGGAGCAGACCGGGCTGCCCAGCGGCACCGTTTACCCCGCGCTGCGCCGGCTCGAGCGCGACCTCCTCATCCGTTCCGAGTGGGAGAAGCAAACTATTGCCGACCGCGAGCTGCGACCGCCGCGCAAGTACTACAAGATCACGCGGCTGGGGAGCACCACGTTGCAGGCCTCGCAGAAGCGCTATCCGCTTCTTGCGCGGCTTCTGCCCGCTAGCCAAGAGGAGCCCGCATGAGACCGCACCTCTTCCATCGAGCGATCCTCCAGTGTGCCGTTCTCCTGGTGCCGCGTCGTGCACGCACGGCCTGGCTGGCGGAGTGGAGCTCCGAGCTCTGGTACGTCAACCAGGAGGCTCGGTCTTTGTGCGAGTCGGGAAGACATAGCCGGCTTGGCTCCATGGC
This sequence comes from uncultured Acidobacteriaceae bacterium, assembly GCA_963850375.1. Taxonomy (GTDB): domain Bacteria; phylum Acidobacteriota; class Terriglobia; order Terriglobales; family Acidobacteriaceae; genus Edaphobacter. The sequence continues at coordinate 1,913,624 of CAWKKV010000002.1, forward strand.
CCAGTCTCTTTCAGCTCAAGGCAGTGTCGCCCGGTTCTCGCTCGGCTCCTTCCGTGACGCGCTCAGCCTCCGCCGCGAGTGCGTATCGGAGCCCGCCACGATCAAGCCCTTCCAGGGCCCGTCTGCGAACTCCGCCACCAGCTGCGCCCTCGTGCTGACCGTCTTTGCCCTCGTCACCTGCGCCGCGGCCTTGCTGGTGCCGGAGACCCGTCGCGCTCTCGCGCCTCCCGTCACAAGCGATCGCAACCTCTACCTGATCGCACCGCACGGACAGGCTGAGACGGACCTCCCCCTTGTGCGACTGTCTGAGTTCCGCGCCTGGTCCGCCCGTCGCCAGCACCTCTTCGACCGCTTCGCGTTTTATGAGCCGGTCGTCAGGCAGATCCACATTGCGCCCCATGTTGCACCTGAGCTCACGGTCGCGCGTGCCACCCCCGGCCTGTTCGATCTTCTCGGCATCAGCCCGGATCTCGCACCCGCATCTTCCGCCTCCATAGCGGGCGCACATCTTGTCTTGAGCGAGCACCTTTGGCGCTCCGCCTTTCACGCCGATCCAAACATCTCGGGGCAGTCGTTCCGTGTCGGTCTCCACGCTGCTACCGTCACGGGCGTGGTCCCTGACAGCGCATGGCGCCTCCCTGGCCACATCGATGCATGGCTCCTTGAGCCTGATGCTGCGGCCGCCGATCTCCCGGCCACCACGCGCGGCTTCGTGCTCGCCCACCTCGTTCCCTCCGACGATCACGCCGGCTTCGGCGAGCGGTGGAGCTTCACCATTCCCAATGCTGACGATAGCTCCGGGCTGTTCGAGTGCATCTCGCCGGCCGCCCTCGTCCCTCGGCCGTTCCGCATCTTCCTTTTCACCGGCCTACTGGCCCTGCTTGCCCTTCCCGCGACAACCTCCCTATCGCTTGGTGAGTACCCGGCCCAGACTCATCCAGCGACCAGCCTTGTGAGTCGTCTGCGCCGCTGGCTCTTTCTCGTTGGCAAGCTGACTCTCCTCCTGCCGACCGTATATTTTGCCTCCCTTGATCTTGCGCACGCCGCTCCCGACCTCAGCCTGGCCCATCAACAGGTCATCCAGATCGTCTCTTCATTTACGCTCGCGCTGTTTGCCCTTCGATGGATCCTTCATGACCAGCGGCGCCGCTGCCCGGTGTGCCTTTCCCTGCTCACCAGGCCGGCGCGCGTTGGCCAGCCTTCGCGCAACTTCCTCGACTGGAACGGCACGGAGCTGATCTGCGCGGGCGGTCACGGCCTGCTCCACGTCCCCGAACTCCCCACCAGTTGGTTCCGGACGCAACGCTGGCTACACCTCGACCCGTCCTGGAGCTCGCTCTTTCCGGCACCCTTTTGACACCCAGCGCACAGTGGAACCCACGTTCTCTCGGCAACGTAGAACAACCAGAGAAGCCGCGGTACTTTTCGCAAGGAGAAACGATGATGAAGGCGGCACTCTGGAATCCGACGTGGACCGCGGAGCTCGTGAGCTATCGATGGCCTTGGGACGCCATCGGCGACCTGGACGCTCTGCGCCCCTCTGGTGGCAAGCAGGCGCATCGTTCTCTCCTCGTTCTCCTCCTCGCCTTAATCGCTCCCGTGCTCCATGGCGCGCCCCTCAGGGCACAGGCCACTCCGGCAGCCTCAACCTCTGACCTCGCCGGCACGTGGCAGGGCACGCTTCACGCTGGCCGCGACCTCCGTACGGTGGTCAAGATCACCAAGGCAGACGGCGGATACAAGGCGATATTCTTCAGCATCGACCAGGGCGGCGATGGGCTTCCCGTGACCAAGATCACGCTGGACGGTACCACCGTCAAGATGTCGCTCACGGCCATTGGAGGCACCTACGAAGGCAAGCTCAGCGCGGACGGCACATCGATTGTCGGGAACTGGACTCAGGGTCCAACACCCCTGCCGCTGAACCTTACCCGCGCCACCGCTGAGACTGAATGGACCATCCCGCCGCCCACACCGCGCCTTCCGCCCATGGATGCCAACGCCTCGCCCAGCTTCGAGGTTGCCACTATCAAGCCGGCCAAGCCCGATGAGCAGGGCAAGGGCTTTCTCGTCCAGGGACGCCGTTTCAAAACGATCAACACCACCATGAATGAGATCATGTCCTTCGCTTACGGCATTCACACCAAGCAGATCGTCGGCGCGCCCGCCTGGTTTGATACCGACAAGTTCGACATTGACGCCCAGCCTGACGGCGAGGGTGCACCCAGCGACAAGCAGTGGCGCGGCATGCTGCAGAAGCTCATCAACGAGCGCTGCAAGCTAAGCTTGCACCACGATAAACGCGAACTCTCGGTCTATGTCCTGTCGGCCGCCAAGACCGGCGCCAAGCTCAGCAAGAGCGAGGGCGACCCCAACGGTCTGCCCGGCCTCTTCTTCCGCGCGATGGGCGACCTAAACGTCAACAACGCAAACATGTATGACTTCGCGAACTTCCTGCAGAACGTCGTTCTTGAACGACCTGTGCTCGATCAGACCGGCATCACCGGTCGTTACGACTTTACGCTGAAGTGGACGCCCGACGACTCGCAGTTCGGCGGGATGGGCGCCAAGATTGGACCCACGACGGACACCGCGAACCCGCCACCGGCCCTCTACACCGCCATCCAAGAGCAGGTCGGTCTCAAGCTCGATGCCACCAGGGCGCCCACAGACGTCCTGGTCCTGGATCACGTCGAGAAGCCTTCAGAGAATTAAGACCAGAAACGGTGACATCGCCGTAGCGACGTCGTCCGATCTCTAACGATTCACAAGGACGGCACCTATGCTGTGCGAGCAATACCCGCAGATCTCCGCCTTCAGCAGAGGAACGGCCTCGCTTCTGCTCGCATCGGTCCCTCTGGTTCTAACGTGCGCCTCGCTCCCGGCGGCCGGTCAGGGCAACCCCCAGCCTCTCGCTTATGACGTTGCTTCCATCAAGGTGAATAAGTCCGGCAGTGGCAACGTCAACGTAGACACTACGCGGACCTCCTACACTGCGTCCAACGTCTCCCTCGAGGACCTCATCGAGGGAACCTACGGCATCCGGCACGATCTTATCTTTGGAGGTCCGAGCTGGATTCGGTCGACGCGTTTTGATGTCCTGGCGAAGATCGTCGATCCGGATCTCACCGCTCTCAAGAAGCTGCCGCCGGAGCAGATCCGATTGCTGCTCCAGCCGATCCTCGCGGATAGATTCCATCTCAAAGTGCACACTGAAACACGAACGCTCGCCGTGTACGAGCTCGTTGTCGCGAAGGGTGGCCCGAAGTTTGCGGCTTCGGCCGACACCTCCGGCGCGAATGAGGGCACAAGCATCCAGAACGCCGTGCTTACAGCCCACGCAATCCCTCTTTCCTCCCTCGCCAGCACCCTGTCGAATCAGCTGCACCAGACCGTAATCGACAGGACGGGCTCTCGCAGGGAAGGTTCGATATCAATCTGAGCTGGACATACGCGTACGGACCGGACGCGACTCCGGAGTCCTCCATGGCTTCGATCTTTACCGCTCTTCGGGAGCAGCTCGGCTTGAAGCTGCAGTCCTCGAAAGGACCCGTAGAGGTCCTTGTCGTTGATGAGGCAGAGATGCCATCGGAGAACTAGCCAGGCATGTTTCGTTCCCGCACCCTGATGCCGCTAACCATCCGGTTTCGGCTCTGCTGTGCCATCGGCTGCCTGGCGCTCTCCGCCTTTGCGCGCGCCTCCCCCTTCCGCGGGCGCGTCATCTTCAACGGCGCGCCGCTTCCGGGAGCCACGATCACCGCAGTCCAAGGGACGACCACAGTTACCGCTGTTTCCGATGCGGGTGGCCTGTACAGCTTTCCCGACCTCCATGACGGAGCCTGGAAGATCCACGTCGAGATGCAGTGCTTCGCGTCCGTTGACGCGGATATCACCGTCGCGCCGACAACGCCTCCAGCCACCTGGGAGCTCAAGCTGCTGCCCGTCGATCAGATCCTCGCGCTGAGCACCTCGCGGCAGCTCCCCTCCGCGCCACAGCCCATCCCTCGCGCGCTCGCTAACGTCACGAAGAAAGCCGAGGCGCCAGAAGCCGAGATCTCGAAGCCCGCAGCCGAGGCCGACCAGCAGAGCTCGGACGGGTTCCTCGTCAACGGCAGCTCCAGCAACGCCGCAACTTCCAAGTACTCGCTCGACGCAGCCTTTGGCAACCGGCGGAACGGCAGCAAGAGCCTGTACACCGGTGGTCTCGCCGCAATCCTCGACAACTCCGCGTTTGACGCGCGCGCCTACTCGCTCAGCGGTCTCCAGACTCCGAAGCCCTCTTACAATCGCGTCACCGGCATCGCGACCTTTGGCGGTCCGCTGAAGATCCCGCACCTCCTTCCGCATGGCCCCAACTTCTTCGTCGCCTACGAGTGGACACGGGACCGCATCGCCGCAGCTGAAGCGGGCCTCGTCCCCACCCTAGCCGAGCGTGGCGGCGATCTTTCCGGGGTCGTCGACTCGCGCGGACAGCCCGTTACCATCCTCGACCCCACCACCGGCCAGCCCTTCGCGGGTAACATCGTCCCCGTAAGTTCCCAGGCAGAGGCCCTCCTGCAGCTTTACCCGCTGCCCAACTTCGACGGATCCACCGGCTACAACTACCAGATTCCCGTCCTCAACAGCAGTCACCAGGACGCACTGCTGTCCCGTCTCGACAAGAGCCTCGGCCGCAAGGATCAGGTTTACGGCGGGTTCAACTTCCAAAGCACCCGTGCCACCAGCGCCAACCTTTTCGGCTTCAACGATCGGTCCGCCATTCTCGGCATCAACAGCAACATCAACTGGTCGCACCGCTTCAGCCAGCACCTGTTTCTCTCCATGGGGTACCGCTTCAGCCGTCTTCGATCCAGTACCACGCCCTACTTCGCTCATCGCGAAGATATCTCCGGAGATGCGGGCATCACCGGCAACAACCAGGAGCCCACATACTGGGGACCGCCAACCCTCGTATTCTCGAGTGGCATCGCCTCGCTCTCGGACGCGCAGAGCTCCTTCAACCGCAGCCGCACCGACGCATTCTCGCTGTCCACCTCCATCTACCACGGACACCACAACATCACGGTCGGTGGCGACCTCCGCAAGCAGCAGTTCAACGATCTGTTTCAGCAGGACCCACGCGGCACCTTCACCTTCACGGGGGCTGCTACCCGCGCGCCCGGCACCGCGATGGAGACCAGCGGCTCCGATCTCGCCGACTTCCTCCTCGGCGTGCCTGACACCAGCTCGATCGCGTTCGGCAACGCCGACAAGTATCTCCGCCAGCCCGTGTACGACGCCTACGCGACCGACGACTGGCGCGCACTTCCCACGTTGACCCTCAACGTCGGCATGCGCTGGGAGTACGGTGCCCCTATCACCGAAACCAAGAACCGCCTCGTCAACCTCGACGTCGCTCCCGACTTTTCGGCCGTACGGTCCGTCCTTGCCAGCGACCCCGTGGGCACCCTCACCGGGACGCGCTATCCACGCTCGCTCATCCGCCCCGATCGCCGCGGCTTCGAACCCCGGGTCGGCCTCTCCTGGCGGCCCATCCCCGCATCCACCGTTGTCGTCCGGGCCGGATACGGCGTTTATGACGACACCTCCGTGTACCAGTCCACCGCGCTCCAACTCGCCCAGCAGGCCCCACTGTCGAAGACCCTCAGCGTCCAGAACAGCCCAGCCTGTCCGCTGACACTCGCCGTCGGCTTCAACGGCTGCCCCACCACGACCGCGAACACCTTTGCCATCGATCCCAACTTCCGCGTCGGGTACGCGCAGGTGTGGCAACTCGCCGTGCAGCGCGACCTCCCCGCAGCACTCCAGCTCACCGCCACCTATCTCGGCGTAAAAGGCACGCGCGGTCTGCAGCAGTTCCTGCCCAACACCTACCCCATCGGCGCTGCCGACCCATGCCCGGCCTGCCCTTCGGGCTTCATCTACCAGACCTCGGGCGGCAACTCCTCACGGCAGTCGGGGCTGCTTCAACTCCGTCGCCGGCTTCGCAGCGGCTTCACCGCCACCGTCCTCTATACGTATGCTCATTCCATCGACGATGATGCCGCACTCGGAGGCCAGGGTCACCTCAGTACGACACAGCAGTCGCAAGGCTCAACCTCCTCGCAGAGCTCTATTTCTCTGGGCGCACCGACGCAGAGCACCTCCCAGAGCTCGACGGCGTCCACGCCCACGATCGCCCAAAACTGGCTCGACCTCCGCTCCGAGCGCTCCCGTTCGTCGTTTGACCAGCGCCACCTGCTCAGCTTGCAGGCGCAGTACACCACGGGCGAAGGGCTCGGCGGCGGGACGCTCATGAGTGGTCGCCGCGGCCGCCTGCTCAAGGAGTGGACGGTCGTCACCGAGATCTCGGCGGGCACCGGCCTGCCCGAGACGCCCATCTACCTCGCCGCCGTTCCGGGCGCTGGTTTCACCGGCACCATCCGGGCCAATCCTACGGGCGCCCCTGTCGATGCTCCGCGACCGGGCTTTTATCTCAACCCCGATGCCTATACCGCGCCTGCACCCGGGCAGTGGGGAACTGCCGGCCGCAACTCGGTCACTGGCCCGGGCCAGTTCTCGCTCGACGCCAGCCTCGCGCGCACCTTTCGCCCCAGCGCGCGCTACTACCTCGACCTCCGCGTCGATGCCACCAACCTCTTCAACCATGTCAACTTCACGAGCTGGAACACCACCGTCAACAGCACGCAGTTCGGCCTTCCCGTCGCTGCCAATCCGATGCGCAGCCTCCAAACCACGCTGCGCGTGAGGTTCTAAAAGGATGAGACGTCTCCTGACACTTGCGCTTCTCCTCTCCGCTGTCAGCACCGGCGCGGCGCAGCAGGTTGGGGGCAACAGGCCCGCAGGCGCCTCCTCCTCCGACACCTTCACCCTCTCCATCAAGAGCCAGCTCGTCGTTGAGACAGTCGTGGTCAAGGACAAGGCCGGCAACTTCGTCCAGGGCCTCACCGCGAAAGACTTCACCCTCACCGAAGACGGCGTTCCCCAGAGCATTCGCATCGCCGAGCACCAAGACCTGGCTGCGGCCGCCGCACCCCTTCCTGTCTCCACACCCGGCAGCGAGGAGCTCAAGCTTTACAAACGCCTCACTCGAACGCAGATCACCCCTGAGTCCGAAGGAAGCGATCGCTATAAGAATCGGCGCCTCCTGGCCCTTTACTTCGACATGTCGGCCATGCGTCCTGCGGATCAGCTCCGCGCGCTGACCGCCGCCGAGCATTTCCTCCGCACGCAGATGTCCACGGTCGATCTCGTCTCCATCCTGCGCTACAGCGGCGGCTCCGTCGACATCCTCCAGGACTTTACCGCCGATCGCAACAGGCTGCTCAGCATCCTGCAGACTCTGATCGTCGGTGAAGGTCAGGGCTCGCTTGAGAGTATCGACGACGCCAGCAGCGCCGATACGGGCGCCGCCTTCGGACAAGACGACAGCGAATTCAATGTCTTCAACACCGACCGTCAACTCTCCGCTCTCCAGACCGCCGCCCGCATGCTGGGCCAGCTCAGCGAGAAGAAGTCTTTGATTTACTTCGCCAGCGGCCTTCGCCTCAACGGCATCGACAACCAGGCTCAGCTCCACGCGACGGTCGACGCGGCCATCAAGGCAGGCGTTTCCTTTTGGCCCATCGACGCGCGCGGTCTGGTGGCCGAAGCCCCGCTCGGCGATGCGACCCAGGGCTCACCGGGCAACACCAGCATGTACACCGGTGCCGCCGCCGCCGCTGTCACGGACACCTTCCAGAAGTCGCAGGACACCCTGTTCGCTCTCGCCGGTGATACCGGGGGCAAAGCCCTGTTCGACACCAACGATCTCACCCGCGGCATCGTCAACGCGCAGCAAGCCATCGCCGATTACTACATCCTGGGCTACTACACCACCAACACGCGCGCAGAACGGCAGGTTCCGGCGCGTAAAGATCACTCTCAACCAGCCGACCGCAGTGAACCTCGCCTACCGCGAGGGCTACTACGCCGAAAAACAGTTTAGCCGCTTCAACTCCGTCGACAAGGAGCGCCAGCTCGAAGACGCGCTCATGCTCGAAGACCCAATCACCGAGCTCTCCATCGCAATGGAGATCGATTACTTCCAGCTGAATCGTGCCGAGTACTTCGTTCCGATCGTGGTCAAGATCCCCGGCCGCGAGCTTGCCCTGGCCAAGCGCGGCGGCGCCGAACACACCCTGATCGACTTCGTCGGCGAGATCAAGGACCTGGTCGGCGGCACCACGGTGACAAACCTTCGCGACAACGCCAACATCAAGCTCACTGATGCGACGGCTGCCGAGCTCGCCCATCGCCCTATCGAGTACGACGCCGGCTTCACTCTCCTTCCCGGCCGCTACAGCATCAAGTTCCTCGCGCGCGACGACGAGACCGGACGCATCGGCACCTACCAGACGATCTTCACCATCCCCAACCTCAACAAAGAAGACAAGCGCATCCCGATCAGCTCCGTCGTCCTCAGCAGTCAGCGCGTCGACCAGAAGGACGCTCTGTTCGACGCCGCGAAGAGCAAAGACCGAGCCAAGGAGTCGGCCGTCAACCCCCTCGTCGAAGACGGCAAAAAGCTCATCCCCAGCGTCACCCGCGTCTTCTCGACCACGCACGAGATGTACGTCTTCCTCCAGGCTTATAAACCACCCACGCCGGGTTCCGGCACCCAGCCCAGCACCGCCCCGTCTAATACCGCGCCCAAGCCCTCACTTACCTCGCCGACGGGCACGGGATCCGCCACGCCGCCGGGCAGTTCGCCGCTCTTCGCTTACGTCAGCCTGTACCGTGCCGATCGCAGAATTTTTGAGAGCGCACCGCTTGCGATCGCTCCCAGTTCCGCGAGCCGCCTCGGCACCATGCCTCTCAGCTTCAACCTCGGACTTACCGGCATCGCACCCGGAGAGTACGACTGCCAGGTCACCGTGCTCGACCCATCCACCCTCAAGACATCGTTCTGGCGAGCCCCCATCCGCGTTATCCCATGAGAGGCACCAAGTCTGCGTTCCCCGCCGCCCTCGTCGTTCCGCTCCGCAGGGTCGAGAATGCCCAGATCGAGAGGGGCCGGATAGGGCTCTTCGTGGCTGCTATCGACACCACCGGGACGAGAGCCGGTAGCAAGCTTGGCGAACCCTTATGCTTCGATCACTTCGAAGGGTCGCATCATCTCGTTGTCTTCATGTTCGAGAAGATGACAGTGCCAGACATATCGACCGGTGTACCCTTCGAAGGGTATGAGGATGCGAGTTACGTGTCCTGATTCACAACGTATGGTGTCCTTCCAGCCCGCCTCGTCCAGACCGGGCGCAATCGCGGCGCTGGTGTACCGGAGCTCGCCCTTGTCCTGGTATCGGAAGACATCGAAGCTGCGTCGATCCAGCAGTCGAAACTTGACCAGATGCAGATGGATCGGGTGAGTATCTTCGGTCAGGTTTACCAGTTCCCAGATCTCCGTAGTGTTGATCACCGGCTTCTCAGTCACCGGCATGTGCCATGCGGTCTTGTTGAGGGTCATTCCCATGGACTGCTGGACCTTGTCCATTGTTTCGTCAAGTGTCAGACGACGAGTTCGTACCGCTTTGATTTCGGAGACCGATTCGATGCTACGTAGAAACTGGTGGCAACCCACCTCCACTATGAGGTTCTGTATTCGCGACGCGAAATTGCATCACGTCCAAACTGTCGCTCCGGAGATGGATGCTCTGGCCAGCATAGGAGCTGAAATCGAAGACGATGTCCACCCGCTCCGCAGGGGCGAGGAGCACGCGCTTGGCCGGAACGGGCGCGGCAAGGAGGCCCTGATCGCTGCCTATCTGGTGAAACGTTGAATGCTCCCCGAAGGAGATCCTGAAGAACCGCGCATTCGATCCGTTCATAACGCGGAAGCGATACTTTCGAGGCTCGACCTCAAGATAGGGAAGCAGCTTTCCGTTGGCGAGAATAACGTTGCTGTAAACCTCCGGCACCCACGGGCTCCGGGGATCCCCGGACACCGGATATTCGAGCTGCCCGTCGGTTCGGAGGAACCGATCATAAAGAGTCAGCGGAATCTCATATCTCCCGTTCGGCAGGTTGAGCGCATCCTCTGCCTCACTCCGGATGACATAGAGCCCTTGCAATCCGGCGTAGATGTTCAGGCGGTTAATGCCCATCGTGTGGTCGTGGTAGAAGAGAAGCGCTGCCTCCTGCTGGTTCGGGTAGTGGTACAAGAGGGACTTGCCCGGCACGACCCAGTCCTCGGGATACCCGTCGCTCGCCGCTGGGGTGCGTCCCCCATGGAGGTGCACGACGCAGCGTACGTCCGGCTTGTCGATCTCCGCTCCGCAGAGAGTGTGATCGATCGGCAAGAAGTGCTTCAGCGGTAGCCGATTTTGCCACTCTACGAGCAGCCCCTGCCCGCTCCGTGCTTCGATGATCGGCCCAGGGCAGCTTCCATTGAAGCCCCAGACGCGGGTTGGAGGCAGATCGCGATGTGCCTTCTGATGCAGTTCTTCCATCCGCAAGCGATAAAGCGGGATCTGCCTGGTGGGAGCGTCCGGATCGGACCGGAGCTCATTGCTGCTCACCACCTCCGGTATGGGTAGCGCGTCGACGAACGGCTGGAGTGTGCTCGGGTCCAGTGCCGGTGCGCCCGATGCGCCGGAAGAGGCCAGATTACCAAACGGAAACGATGCCGCGAGTGCGGCGCCCTGGCGTACAAAGGTTCGGCGAGAGATCAAAAGAGAGCCTCAGCAAAAAGGTGAAGGGCGCGAGAGGCAAGCCTCCCACACCCTTCCATGCTGCCTGTCCCACGTTGACTATTTGTTAACAGACCGCCCCGTGCTCTCGTTGAGGATCAGTCTTTCTCGCTGCGGCTCCCTAAAGTCGAACATGCTCGCCAACGCTCCGGCACGGCTGTCGAACGAGCCATCGATCCGGGCGCCTTCCAGCCAGTTATCCTCGATGAATCGAAGGATCGAGCTTTGGTCAGTCAACGTGTGATCCACGTAATTCTGCTTAGCGAACGGCGAGATTAGCAGGAATGGCAGACGTGGACCATACCCGCAGCGGCCCTGCGCGTGGAGCGCCGTGATGCTGGAAAGGGCTGTCGTTCCGTCGCCGCACGAACCAAGGGTCACAAGGGCATCGGCCGAGGTCGTCGACTGGTTAACGATTGGAGCCATCTGATGGTCGTACCAGCCATCCGAGTCGTCGTACGCGATGATCACCGCCGTATTTTTCCAGTCTCGCTGTTCCTGCAGGAAGTTGATTACGTGCGTTACAAATGCCTGCTCATCCAGCGGATCGGAGTATCCTGCGTGTCCGTCCTGATAGCCGGGTGCTTTGAGGAAGCTGACGGCAGGAAAGTTTCCAGCAGAGACAGCCGTGTAGAAGTCATTGATGTCGTATTGGTGGTTTGCCGCATCACCGGCGTAGCCGATCATGGATGTTGAGCTCGGACGCGTGTGCTTCGGGTTTGCGGTGGATGCGTAGTACTGGAACGGCTGATGATGTGGGATGTAGTCAGCTTTGGTGACGGCCGTTACCGCGGAAGTGGTGGACCGTGCGCAGCCGGTAGTGCCATTGGGATTGGTTTTGGTAAGGTCGAATCCGCCTTCGAAGAAGCCCCAGGTCACGCCCCGGCTGTTCAAGAGATCGCCGATGTTCTGACCGCCGAACTGAACTCCCGTGGATCCCGAGCATACGTCGCCGATCGGGTCCGAGTCGTTGACCAGCGTCAAGCCACCGGAACCATCGGGGACGACAGCGCTTCCAGGGCTGATTGAATCGACTACTCCCCCGGTCTGTCCGGAGATCAGGTTGATGGCACCCGGTGTTGATGGACCAAAGGTCGTTCCGAAGGAGTTGTCATTCATGGCGAAGTGCTGGGCATAGTTCCACAGCGCCGTGACAGTGTTCCCATCGTAGTAGCCCATGACGAGGCCCTTCGTGGATTGCCCATTCGGCGGAGGACCGGGTGTGCCCGTGTACTTCGGGAAGGCGTCCATGAGGCCGCTGTGAAACGCTTCCTGTTCGGGCGTGTAGTTGTGGTCCTGATCCGCAGTGGCGGCCTCGGAACGATCAAGCCGGAACGGGTTGGATGCGTCGGTTCCGTTGATCGCCTTGTTCAGGAAGTTGGGATTGCTATAGAGAAGAGCATCTGTATAGCCGTTAACAGCGGGTGTGCCTGCGGCCGCTTCGAATTTCGGCTCACCCTTCGGGTTGAGTGCGATCGGGTACGTGCCGAAGTAGTGATCAAAGGAGACATTCTCCTGGAAGATCACAACCAAGTGCCTGATGGGCGTGGCAGTTTCGCGTGAGCTTTGAGCGGTCGCTGTACCGCTTCCAGAAACCTGCCCCGCCATCAATAGTGCTGCTAGAGAACTCGCGACTGATCTTTGCATCTTTCTCCTTGTGTTAGGCCCACGGGCCTCGCACGAGGGTAGTCGGGGTACGTGACAGTCCTATGATCACGGTGTGAAAAAGACCGTAGTCGAGTGGCAGTCCGCTGACCACCTACGCCGGTTTAGGACGGTTGGTGATCAGTCCGGTTGTGCGGAGGAGTGATGGCGCTAATAGAGAACCTTGAGTCCGAATTGAACGACTCGAGGCTGGAAGGTACTACTGATGACGCCACCGGAGGTGGGGCTGTTGATTGAAGTTGCGGTGCTGAGCGTTCCGCCGAGACCGCTCGAAGGCAAGTAGAGATTGGTGTGATTGAAGAGGTTGTAGAACTCGGCGCGGAACTCAACCTTGAGACTCTCAACGGGAGTAGAAAACCTCTTGTTCAGGTCGAAGTCGGTCTCGTAGAAAGCTGGCGTGCGACCCGGATTGCGGGGGGAGTTTCCGAACGGACTTGCCAGTGAGCCAGCTGAAGTTCTCGTGGCCGGCAGGCTGAAGGCGGCGAGGTTTACGTACTGGACATATCCAGTGTTCGCGGCTTTGACGCTGCGCCCCTGAGTGATCGGGCGGCCAGGCACGATGTTGGGCCGATACTCGTTTGCACCGCGATAGGTGGCGGAGATCTGTTGCGAGACGGCAGTTGCGGCATTAGGCGAGTAGGTCAGGTTGAACGGCGTACCAGCCTGCGCGGTGTTGATGAGGCTCACCTGCCAGCCACCGAGTACGCCTTCAACGAGACGATTTCCTGTGTTCATGAAGCGGCGTCCCCGACCTGCGGGAAGCTCGTACACAAGGCTGGTGACATTGCTAACGGGCAGGTTGTAGTCGGACTGTGAGTAATCGGCAGCGAGGTTGTTCGCATCCTGTGGGGAGGGGGTGTTTCCTTCGAGTGAGGCGCTGGCGTTATCGAGCGAATGCTCCCAGGTGAAAGAGTTCAGCAACGTAAGACCGCCGGTAAAGCGCTGCTCGAAGCGCGCCTGCAGCGAGTCGTAGTGCGAGTAGAAGCCGTTTAGCGCTTCGGTGATGTCGGACGGCCAGTTGGCATAGGGCCGGGTGAACAGACCGTTGGTCAGGATGGCAGGATTCTTCTGGTTGGCATTCAGGAAGCCCTGGAGTTTGACACCGTGGTTTCCTACGTATGCGAGGTCGAGCAAGGTGTTTTTTGCAAGTTGCCGCTGGAGGCTGAGGAAGTAGCTCTCAACGTAGCTGTCCCGGGTGTTTCTAGGGACGTAGGTGATGTTGTCCGTAGCCGGGTTGAAGGTGGTCGCGAGTGCACTCGGGAAGCCCTGATCCGAGGTTGCGTAGCACGAGGGCGTGGTGGAACCGATGGGGATGATCTGAGCGGGCAGGGTTGTGCAACGGTTTGTGGCCGTCGGCGTGATCTGGGGAACGGTTGCAAACTGAGCCTGTGGCGCGTTGATCGCGAGGATGTCTCCTGAACCTGCTCGCGTGTAATGGACGTAGCTCATACCGAATCCTCCGCGAAGCGCGGTCTTCGGATCGACGGCATACGCGAAGCCCAGGCGCGGTCCGAAGTCGGTGAGGTCTGGGTCGACGAGTGTTTTGCCATAGACTCCGCTGCCGCTGTAGGGGGTGATACCCGTTCCAGAGGCGCCGGGGGTGATGCTGAGCACGGTTTGCGAGGTCGGGTCCCAGTTAGAGATGTTGTTGTGCTGTTCGGAATACGGAGAGCCGTACTCCCAGCGCAGGCCAAGATTGAGGGTGAGTTTGGGACTGACCTTCCAATCGTCTTGCGCATAGACGTTGCTTACGGTCTGTCGCAGGTGGGCAACGAAGTAGTTCGCCAGCGAATAAGAGTTGGTCAGCCCGAAGAGGAAATCCGCCCAATAGCTGTCCGTGACGGGCGTGCCCACCGCGCTGTAGCCACCAGCGTAGGTGAAGGCTCCATAGAGAGGATTGTTGTCATTGACCGCCATCCAAATATGTTCGTATTCGTAGCCGAACTTCATCGAGTGGCGGCCTTTGACCCAGGTGAAGTTGACCTTGGGATCGAGGAGTGAGGGATTCTGCCACTGCGGATTGGTGCTCTGCCGTCCGAAGCCGGTGAAACCGGTGATGGCGGTCGATGGCAGACCTCCAGCGACGATGGGGCTAGTCGGGAGGCCGGGTATCGCGACGGCATTGTCGCCGATTGACAGCGTGTATTTGCCGGCCTTGGTGCGAGACAGGCCCAGCCGCGCGTCAAGGACCTTGTCCGCTCCAAACAGGTGCGTGTACCCGAGCGCAACCTGCTGATCGAGAACCCGGATGGCGCCGTTTGTCTGGCCATCGAGAGGCAGGGGGATCGCGGGGTAGTTCACCCCATTCTCTTTGCGGTCGCTGATGCGCAGAAACCATGAACTCGAAGGGTTCTGCTGGTAGTCGAAGCGAAGGTCGCCCTTGTCGGACTTATCGGTGAATGGAACCTGCACAGCGTAGTCGTTGGTCGCGAGACCGGTGGTGGGCAGGCCAGCGACCGGTAGACCGGCGCTGAAGGTCTTGAAAAATCCGATGATCTGTTGCGAGAGTGGATTGATAGCCGCGGCAGGGATCGCGCTGCCCGCCGCGTAGGTCACGCCCGTGAGTGGATTTTTGACCGGAACAACGAGAATGCCATTCAGTTCGTTCTGGGTCGGCAATGTGAGCACACTGAGTGGTTTGAGCGTCTGACGGAAGCCCTCGTAGTCCAGGAAGAAGAAGAGCTTATCCCGGAGTATCGGTCCACCGAGATTCATCCCGAACTGGTTGCGGTTGAAGGTCGGCTTGCGGAAAGGGACGGTGCTGCCTGTATTACTTACGGTGTTCGGCTTGAAGTAACCGGCTGCGTTGAGGTCGGTGTTTCGAATGAACTCATACGCAAGAGCGTGGAAGCGGTTGGTGCCGCTGTTGGAGGCCACGTTGATGGTGGCTCCGGAGGAACGGCCGTACTCCGCGCTCTCGTTGTTGGTGACGACGGAGAACTGTGACACGGAGTCCGGGGGAATGGCGATGATCTGGTTGTCGAAGCCCTGGTTGCTCTCGCCGTAGGCGTTGTTGTCCATGCCGTCCAACAGGAAGTTGTTGAACATGCTGCGTTGCCCGTTCACGTTGTAGGCTCCCGCGCGCACGAGGCTGTTGATGGAGCTTGTCGTCGCGGCCGTAGGTGCCTGACGAACACCTGTGACCAGACCGAGCAGGTCAGAGTAGTTTCGGCTTACGAGTGGAAGCGCCGCGGATTGGTAGCCGGTGATGGTCTGATCGCGTTGAGATGTCTCCGTTTCGACCTGGAGTGAGATGCCGGAGACCTCCACCGTCTCCTGGGCACCCGCGGGCTGAAGACTGAGATCGATGCGCTCGCGTGCGCCGACGGAGACCGTGACGTCACGAGCCGAAGCATCGGAGAATCCGCTATGAGAGACGGTGACGCGGTAGACGCCGGTGTGAAGGGAAGGGACCTCCCAATTGCCATCATTCCCGCTCTGCTGTGTGACCGAGACGGATGTTTGTGTGTTGGTAACGACGATCGTTGCGCCGGGGATCAAGGCGCCGGTACTGTCATGCACGGTCCCCACAAGGGAGCCGGAGTCGAACTGAGCGAAGACGGTGGCACAGAGAAGGAAAAACGAGCAAAGCAGCGCGCCGCTGCGGACCGGGAAGGGCTGTTTGTACATGGCCGGAGATTATGGCGCGGATCCGACATCCTTGTAAATGGGAGATGAACGCGAGATGAATTCGAACGACTCAAGAACGGGTCTGAAGATCAGGATCGCTGCCGAAGAAATCCCGACGCATGTAGCGCCGGGATGCGAGAAGCCGCTCGGCTAGCTTAGTATGGCTTTGATTTGAGTCGGCAAGTATATGCGGTAAGGAGCAGCTAAGTTCACCTATGCGCATCGGTCTCTGTTCTCACTTAATCATCTCTGCTTTCCCACTGATCTTTTCGGCGTCTCTGCTCGCGCAGCCGAGCTATCCACCGCCGGTGCAGTTCACCGCAGAGCAGGATCACCAAAACATGATGGATCAGCTGGGCATCAAGGCGCTGCGTCCCGGTCCGAGTGGGGACGAGCGGGCGCCCAACCATGCCAACTACGATGAGAAGCTGGCAAATCCTTACCCGGATCTCCCGCCATTGCTTGTGCTCAATGACGGTGCAAGAGTGACCACCGCAAAGCAATGGTGGGAGCAGCGGCGTCCCCAGATCGTCGAGGCCATGTCGCGCGAGGTGTATGGATTCATTCCGAGCGGAGTGCCGAAGGTGACGTGGGCGATCGTCGGTAGCGAGCGCGAGGAGGTGGGCGGCTACCCTGTGATTGCCAAGCAGCTCGTCGGTCACGTCGATAACTCGAGTTACCCGCTTATTGATGTAAACCTCTCGATGACGCTGGTGGTGCCGGCCGACAGCAAGAAGCCGGTGCCGGTGCTGATGATGTTTCGCCGCACCGGCTTGCCGTCACCTGCGCAGCCGCCGCAGGGTGATGTGGACCGAATCAACGAGGCACTCAAGTCGCTGCTCGAGTCCCGTGATCCGGAGCTTGGCACCATATTTCGTGAGTACCCGGGGTATGCTCTGGTGCCTGCGCCGGCTGCCCCGCACTTTGGACCTCCACCACCTGAGTTCGGCGTGAAGCCAGGCGATTTGCCACCGACACAGGAGCTCCTGAAGGCTGGATGGGGGTATGCGCTCTTCGATCCGACCAGTGTTCAGGCCGACAACGGCGCGGGGCTCACGCGCGGGATCATCGGGTTGGTCAATCATGGGCAGCCGCGCAGGCCCGAACAATGGGGAGCTCTGCGTGCCTGGAGTTGGGGAGCCGCGCGGGGACTGGATTACCTGGAGAGTGATCCGGCAGTCGATGCGAAACATGTGGGAATCGAGGGGGTCTCGCGATATGGGAAAGCGGCCCTGGTGACGCTGGCTTTCGATCAGCGCTTCGCCATGGGGCTGATCGGCAGCTCCGGTGAAGGCGGAACCAAGCTCAATCGGCGCAACTGGGGTGAATCGGTGGAGAGCCTCACCGGCGGTGAATACTACTGGATGGCGGGTAACTTCATGAAGTACGGCGCCTCGGACGGGCGCTCTGGCACGAAGACGGCGAAGGATCTTCCAGTCGATTCGCACGAACTGATCGCGCTGTGCGCTCCGCGACTCACCTTTATCAGCTACGGCATTCCGGAGCAGGGGGATTCGAAGTGGCTTGACCAGAAAGGGAGCTACATGGCTGCGGTCGCGGCGCAACCTGCGTTTGAGCTGCTCGGTGGCAGAGGCATGGGTGTCGCGGACGATCCAAACACCGCGAAGATGCCTCCGGTCAACGAGGGGCTTCTTGGGGGGCAACTCGCGTGGAGGCAGGACGATGGCGGCCATACCGATGCTCCGAACTTCAAGACCTTCATCCAGTGGGTGAATGGGAACATCGAGGGTTCACACTAACGAGAGCAGCGCTAGATAGGACAGGGCTACACGTCAGTGCTTCGAACGAGGATGGGATCGAATGAGCCTTGTCGGTACACAGCTGTAGTGGATTTTATGCAATCTTTTTCGTTCTCTCATGGTCGCGATGTGCCTCCAGTTCAGACTGGCTTCGGAACACGGAAGCCAGGAGGACAGCATGCGACCCACTTCTCGAGTTTCTTATCGATGGATTGAGACCGAAGCCTCACTCGCGTACTCGACAGGCGTATCTCTCCACAGCCACACCAGCGTATCGAAGGAGAGTCTGAGGTTTATCCATAAGATTTGCACGGATCTGCCGCTGCTCACGATTCTGTCGCGCTATTACGAACGTCTCTGCCGAGAACGTTACGCCATACACTTCGACTTCGACGCAGCTCACTGGCGTCCACCGCTGCTGCCCCGCATGGCGTATGAGCTCGAGCACAATCAGATAGAGGCGCTCGGGCTGACGCCGCTGGTCTCGATCACGGATCATGACAGCATTGACGCGCCGATGTTGCTCCGTAACATCCCAATGGCTCGTCACACGCCCGTGTCAGTCGAGTGGACGGTACCTTTCGGTGAGACTGTGTTTCACCTTGGAATCCACAATTTGCCCAGTGCAGATGGCCACGAGTGGATGCGGCGGTTTGAGACTTTCTCTGCGGCACCCTCGGATGCTCGGCTCTGCACACTTCTTCGCGAGCTGCACGAGAATGCACAAATACTTATTGTCCTGAACCATCCTTTGTGGGACCTCTACTCGATCGGCCGCGAGCGCCAGCTCGCCGAGGTGCACCGACTTCTCCGCGAGAACGGCGAGGTAATTCACGCGCTTGAGCTGAATGGTCTGCGACACGCACGAGAGAACCGAGATGTTCGTCAATTGGCCTCAGCACTCGGAAAGCTCGTGATCTCTGGCGGAGACCGTCACAGCCTGGAACCGAACGCCAATATCAATTTGACCGACGCCAGCAACTTCACGGAGTTCGTGCGGGAGATCCGCGAAGAGCACAGGAGCCACGTGCTATTTCTGGACCAATACGCGCAGCCTTGGGAGCAGCGGATCGTTTACTCCACACTCGACGCTGTCTCCGATTTCCCGAGCTTCGTTCCCGGGTGGCAGCGGTGGGATGAGCGCGCCTTCCACTCTGACGCGAATGGTGTGATGCGGCCCCTTGCTGAGCTGTGGGCTGATGGAAGGGCACCGCTTGCGCTCCGGGCAGCGATCCGGCTGGTACGTCTCGCACGCAGCAATGCTTTTGCCCGGCCACTGGGCCTTGCGTTCAGCGGAGTGAATGAGCTCGAAACCGAAGTCGAAGCTGTGTAGCAAGAAGGGTGGGGCGTAAGCAGGCTTATCTGCTCAGCTCTTCCCGTATGTCGACGTACTCATGCGTAAACGGACGTTTGAGAAAGATCGTCCATAGATAGTTCACGGAGTAACGTGCGGCAGTGGTGAACAGACCTTCTCGCTTCAATCTTCTTCCCGAAGAGAACATCTTGAGGTCGTACGTGAAGCGCACTGCTCCTACCTCATTCAAGCGGCGAGCGATGTCCGTGTCTTCTCCATAAAAGAGGATGGCGAGATTGAAGCCGCCAATTGACTCGAGCGCGCGTCGCTCGACCACAAAATTGCCTCCCTGAACCATGGAGCCTACGCGAAGCAGATAACGGTTGATGACATAGGTTATCCAGGCAGCGGCGTAGAAGATCTGGACCATCCTGGTCTGCATACCTTCGAGGTCATAGTAAAGCAACGGGCCCGTGAGAGCGGCCAGCTCCGGACTTTGTTCGAAGCTACTGAGGACCTTTGTGACCCAGCCGGGTGTGAGGCGGGAGTCGGCGTCGACGTTCGCGATGAGGTCGCCGGTGCTGGCCAGGAATCCAGCCTGCCGGGCGTGGGTCAGACCTTTGCGCGGCTCGTCAACCACGAGCACTCCGGGGAAGGTAAGGGCGACCTCCCGAGTTCGGTCGCTGCTTGCGTTGTTGACGACGATGATCTCGGTGGAGACGTCGAGTTCCCGCGTCTGCTCGAGGATCGATTCCAGGCACGAAGCAAGATACGCCTCTTCGTTGTACGCGGGGATCACGAAGCTCAATCGCATGCGGATATGCTAGGCAAGCATTGTTAATGCCCGCTGAAGCTTTGCGATGGCGGCTTCGAAGGGTACCCGGAAAGGAACGGCCGGTGAACATCGCGCGTTTCCAAAAGGGCAAGTTGGGCAGATCGTGTAGAGGTTCTACTATTTGAACCAAGCCGGACCTGGAGTTCCAAAACGAGGTTATGTGTCGGATTCCAGCGAAGAGGTGCGTGGGGAGTGGGTTGCTGAGCCGAGCTTGGAAGCTCGGTTCCGAAGCCGGTTCAGATCCGTCATCAGAGCGAGATGTGGTTCGCTGGACATTGGAGACGATTGAACCCGAACGGCGCGAAAGGAGCGCGAAGGCATGCGGTTGCTGGTTATCGAGGACGAGATACGACTGGCGGAGAACATCGCCAAAGCCTTCCGCGAAGGTCCTCAGTACGCAGTCGACCTGGCGCAGGACGGCGAAGAGGCTCTTCTGTTCTGTTCCGCGCGCAACTACGAAGCCTTGGTTCTCGACCTCATGCTTCCGAAGAAAGATGGCGCCGAGGTCCTTCGGCGTTTGCGGGCGCGAGGCGTCACTACCCCAGTCCTGATCCTTACGGCTGTGAGTGAAACATCCCGTGTCATCGACCTGCTGAATCTGGGGGCAGACGATTACCTGACGAAGCCCTTCGACCTGGGTGAGCTGATCGCTCGCGTCCGGGCCCTTATCCGGCGCAGCATGGGCGTCTCTCAACCGATGCTGAGTTTTGGCTCCATCGCACTCAACATCGCGGAGCACCGCATCACGGTCAATGATCTCCCGGTGGACTTTTCGCCCACCGAGCATCGCATTCTCGAGTACCTCCTGCACCGGCCACGCGTCGTGGTCTCCCCCCGGGACCTGCTTGAGCACCTCTTCGACTTCACCTGGGAGTCGCACTCCAATGTTGTCGAGGTGCATATCTCGAACATTCGCAGGAAGCTGCGCCAGGCGGCCGCGTCGACCACCCTCGAAAACGTACGTGGGCGTGGTTACCGTCTCAGCGATGAGAGGTCGCGCCAGTGAGCGCACGTTCCCTCGTTCGGCGAGCGATCCTCGGCGTCATCGCGGCTGAGTTCGCGTTTATAGCCGTGCTGGCGACTGTTTCGATCGTGCATGAGCGCAGCGTGCGGGTGCGGGCTGTTGACGTGATGCTGCAGGGCCGCGCGGACTCGCTCTTTGGCGCTGTTCAGGACGCCGAAGATGCTGACGATAACGTGACACTGGATAGCCGCGAGATCCTTCTTCCGCGTGAGGATGTCTACGCTGTCTACGATATGCACGGCAGGTTGCTCGGTTCTTCTCCGGAGCCCCCGCCGGGTCTCATTTCTTCGACAGGGTCCGGCATTCGCGACAGACACGCCCACCATCGTACGTATCGCGTTCTGGAACGCCCCTACTTGCGCGTGATTGATCGGGCGGAGACCGGCGGCGCGGGCATGGAGCGTCCCGTAAAGATCCTTTATGCGACGCCGGTGGATCGTATCTGGCGAGAGATCTTCGAAGCCGTTCGCTTTTATCTCCTGGCGAGCCTTCTGCTCGTAGTCGGCACGACGATCTTCATGGTGTTGCTCCTGAAGCGCCTGCTCTTTCCGCTCCAGGAGCTCGCCGCGGCTACCGCCGCTGTATCTCCGCGTGAACTTGTCTTTCAAGCGCCGCATTCTGCTCTTGAGGTGCAGGAGCTTCAGCCGCTAGCGAATACGCTCTCCTCCGTGCTCAACGAGCTCAGAACCGCCTTTGAGCGGCAGCACAGGTTTGTCGGCGACGCGGCCCACGAACTCAAGACCGCCGTTGCCGTGGTCCGCTCCTCGTTGCAGCTACTCCTGCTTCGGCCTCGCGCGGTCCAGGAGTATGAGGCCGGACTCCTCGGCGCGGTCGACGACAATGCCCGTGTCGAGGGCCTCATCTCGCGTATGTTGCTGATGGCTCGCCTCGAAGAGCCTTCAGCATCGAAGATCGCGGAATCGGATCTCGTCGACAACGCTGCTCATTGCCTGCGAGACCTCCTCAGCATCTCCGAAAGCAGAGGTGTTCGGCTGGCCGCCACGTTCTTCTCCATCCCACACCCTATACTCCGGTCTGCTGTGCCGGAGACAGACTCCCATCGGTACCTTGTTCCAGTGACGTCGGAGGATTTACATGTGCTTATGGCCAACCTGCTGCTCAATGCCATAGAACACAGCAGCCCAGGTTCGATCGTCCAAGTGGATCTCACCGCTGAGCAGACTGCTGTGAGCTTTCGCGTCCAGGATGCCGGCGAGGGTATCTCGCAAGCCGACCTGCCGCACATCTTCGAGCGGTTCTACCGCGCTGACAGCTCACGTGCCCGCACGACAGGCGGAGCAGGCCTGGGCCTCTCGATTTCAAAGGCGATTGTGGACAGAGCCGGGGGCGAGATCTCGCTCGACAGCACGCCCGGGCAGGGGACCACAGTTCACGTCAGACTGCCTCTTGTTGTCGTCAGTCCTAGCCCGATCTTCAGTAGTCCTTAATCTGCGGCGCGGAGAATCGGTTTTGATACCTCGTCGTTCTCAGGAGAGATCGTGATGTCCAAAGCTTCTTCAGCCTCTTTTATCGCTGCTGCCGTCCTGATTGTCTCCGGCTGCAATCCGCTTGTCGCTCAGGCACCTTACCGATTGCTCGATCACTGGAAGGTGGGGGGCGCCGGAGGTTGGGACTATCTCCAGGTTGATCCCGCCGCCAACCGTCTCTATATAACTCACGGGCCACGCGTCGAGGTGATCGATACCAGTTCGGGCAGATCCGTGGGTGCTGTCACGGGTCTCAAGGGCACTCACGGCGTGGTGCTTGATCCTAACGGCAAAGTAGGGTACATCAGTGACGGCCAGGCTAACGATGTCGCAATCTTCGACCGCAGCAGCTTTGCAATTATCGCGACTGTGCCTACAGGTACGAACCCCGACGGCATGACGTGGGAGCCAAAGACTGGGTCTGTCTGGGCTTTCAACGGACGCAGCAACAGTGTCTCAGTGATCGATGCGGCTTCGCGCTCGGTTATTGCGACTACCAGCCTTCCGGGCAAACCGGAGTTCCCGCAGGCAGACGGCGACGGCAGCGTCTTCGTCAATATTGAAGATAAGAATGAGATTGTGCGGCTCAATGCGGCCAGTCACAACGTAACAGCGGTCTGGCCGCTCGAGGGATGCGAATCTCCTTCAGGGCTGGCACTCGACAAGGTTGAGCACCGCCTGTTCGCCGTCTGCGATGGCTCTGCGATGGCCGTCATAGACTCCCGGAGCGGTAAGCAATTGGCGACCGCGAAGATCGGCGACGGGCCCGACGCCGCCGGCTATAGTGCGAAGGAGCGGCTCGCCTTCAGCTCCAACGGCGGCGGCACCTTGTCCGTGGTCGACGCCGCCCATGGTTTCAAGACAGTGCAGACTCTCGACACTCAAAAGGGCGCCCGCACGATGACCTACGACGATGCGGCGGATCGTATCTATCTCGTGACGGCAGAGTTTGGACCCCGGCCGCCAGCTACTGAAACCTCTCCCCGTCCCAGGCCAGCCATTGTGCCGGACAGCTTTACCGTGCTCGTCGTGGGACGCTGATACTGCCAGGAAGCGAAGGGCTGCTCAGAAGGCAGCCCTTCGTTTCCACGAAATACGAAATTGCAGAGTCCCGGCAATCCTTCGTGGACGAGATACTTTCGAGTTGCGCGACCGTCTCTCTCCGAGCGTCTCGTCAACCTGGGTGGGAATCTCTTGTCAGCAAATAATAAGTGACCGGCGTCACCACCAGGCTCAGCAGCATCGAGATCGCGAGTCCCCCGATCACTGCAATCGCCAGCGGTTGCAGCATCTGCGATCCAGCTCCCAACGCAAATGCCAAGGGCAGCATGCCGGTGACGGCAGCCAGGGCCGTCATCACGATCGGCCGCAGGCGCCGCTGTGCCGCCAGGAGCATCGCATCACGCGCGTTCGATCCTTCGGCCCGGAAGCGTTCGTCCGCGTCCAGTAGCAGGATGCCGTTCTTCGCCACGATGCCGATCACCATGATCAAGCCCATGAAGGAAGCAACGTTGAACACCTGCCCTGTCAGCAGCAACGCAAACACCACGCCTGAAATGGACAGCACGGATGAGACCAGGATTGCGATCGGCGCCGCGAAGTTCCGGAATTCTGTGAGGAGCACACCGAACACCAGTGCCAGCGCCAGCAACAGCACACGCAGGAGATCCCCGAAGGACTTCTGCTGCTCCTGGTAGGTCCCGCCGTACTCCACGCGGACTGAACTCGGCAGATGCATCGCCGCGACGCGCTGTTGCACCCTCGCGATCGCGGTGCCTAGATCTGAGCCCTGCAGCTGCGCGGTGACCACCACCAATCGCTCGAGGTTCTCGCGCCGGATCTCATTCTGCGGTGGGAGTTGCGTAACGGTAGCAAGAGATCCGAGCGATGCGGTCCGACCGCTCTGGCTGTTGAAAACGGTGTTCTCGATCGTTGACAACGACCTTCGCTGATCTTCGCCCAACCGAACCCGGATGGTGTACGGTCGACCATTGGCGATCAGCGGATCGGCTACGGTGACACCATCGAGAATGGAGGTCGCATCCTCTGCTACCTCGGTTGGCGTGAACCCAAGTCGAGCCGCCAGGAGCGGATCCACGCTGAAGTTGGTTGCAGGTCCGCTGATCGTATTCTCAATTCCGTTCTCGATACTCACAACCCCGGGAACCTTGGCAATCTCTTCCGCCACGCGCGGGGCTACGAGATCCAATTGCTGGAAGTCTTCGCAGAAAAGCTTGATTTGAATCGGTTCCGGCGCATTCGACAGGTCGTTGATCATGTCCTGCAGCACCTGAATAAACTCCACATCGAGCGCCGGTTCAGTCTTCTTGATCTCCGCCCGCGCGTCCGCTATCACCTCGTCGATTCCACGGCTCCGATTGCTCTTCAGCTTTACGGTCATGTCGCCAGTGTTCGCCTCGGTGACTGCCGCGAGCCCCATTTGCAGTCCAGTTCGTCGGCTCGTGCCTTCCACCTCGGGCAGCTTACGAAGAATGTCTTCTACATGCGACAACACGCGGTTGGTGTCATCAAGCGAGCTGCCCGCAGGCATGATGTAGTCCAGAACGAAGCCGCCCTCGTCCATTTCCGGCAATAGATCCGAACCAAGCGAGCGAAAGGTGACGTAAGCACCCAACACCAAGAGAAGACACGCTGCGGCGAGCCAGAATGGACGGCGCAGGGCGTGCTCCAGCGTCCAGTGGTGCGCGCGCATCAAAGCTCCCATCAAACGCCCAGGTTCTGGATGTGTCTGGTCTTCGTAACGAGCGGCCTCAGGGCCAGCTTCTTGGCTGGCGGGGCCGCGCTCCGAACTCGCTAAAAGCAGAAAGGCCAGACTCGGCGTCCACGTTAGCGCCAGTAAAAGAGAGGTCAGCAGCGCCGCAGTCATGGTGATAGCGAGCGCCCGAAAGAAGCTGCCGGTCACACCCGTCACCACGACCAGGGGCAAAAACACAACCACCGGTGTGATGGTTGACCCGACCAACGGCCGAGAGATCTCGCGGAGCGCCTTCCGTACAGCCTCGGCTCGCCCCTCGCCCAGATCCCGATGCAGCACAATGTTCTCCACCACCACGATCGCATCGTCGATCACAAGGCCGATGGCCGCAGCCAGGCCTCCCAGTGTCATCAGGTTGAAGCTTTCCCCAATCAGCCAGAGAAACAAGATCGTGATCGCAACAGTCACCGGAATGACCAGGCCGGCAATCAGGGATGACCTCCAGTCTTGAAGGAACAGGAACAGGATGAGGCACGCCAAAGCCAGCCCAATCAGGATCGCGTCCCGAACGCTCCGGATACTTTCACGAACGAGTTCCGATTGATCGTAGTAAGGAGTGAGCTGCACGCCTGGAGGAAGCTTCTCCCGAAGTCGCTCGACCTGTGCAGCAACCGCATCCACCACTGCCACAGTATTGCTACTCGGCTGCCGCGCGATGTTCAGCAAAACCGATGGCTTCCCGTTCGCTGTCACCACCGTATATACGGGCAACGTGGCGTTCTCTACTGAGGCCACGTCACCGACACGCACCGGAGCTCCGCCGTTGGACGCTTTCACAGTAAGCTGCTTCAACGTATCCAGGCTGTGCACCTGTGCACCTACCAGACCCAGCACCAGCTGATGATCCTGTTGATAGAGTCCGGGCGAATCGATGATGTTGGATGTTTGGATCGCATTCACAAGATCCAGGATCGTGACATTGGCCGCCTGCAGCTTTGCAAGGTTTGGTACGACGTGAAACTCCGGCGTCTTACCGCCCTGTACCGTCACGGTGCTGACGCCGTCAACCCGGTTAAGCGGCGGCTTGAGCGTGTATGTCGCCAGCTCCCAGAGCGCTGTCTGCGGTACAGTGTCCGAGGTCAGGCTGTAGCCCAGGATGGGAAATGTCGCGAAGGTCAGACGATTGGTCGTCACCCGTGCGGTCGGAGGCAGAGTCTGCTCCACCTTGCCCAGGGCCGCGTCTACAAGCTGCAGGGTCCTGAACATGTCCGCAGACCAGTCGAAGAACAGACTCACCTCGGCCGAACCACGGCTGGTGGTCGAGCGCACCGTCACCAAGCCGGGTACGCTGTTGACCGCGTCTTCGATCGGCTTGGTGATCGTCACCTGCATCTGTTCGACAGGCATCACGCCGTTGTCGACACCGATGACGATGCGTGGGAAGTTGGTGTCGGGGAAGACCGAGATGGGCACCTTGTAGGCCGCATACACACCTGCAAGGGTCAGGGCGACCGCAAAGAACAGGATCGTGCGAAAGTATCGCAAGAGCCAGAAAGTGTTTTCTCCACCGGGGTGTTTGGGCTCGGCCACTACTCCTTGTCCTCCGCCGTCGGCTTGCCGCCGCTCATCGTGACCTTTGTTCCGTCATCGATGCCGTAGGATCCCTCCGTGATCACGTTGTCTGCCGTGGTGAGCCCTTTTGTAATCTCGATCGTCTCCGGGGTCCGTATGCCGGTCTTTACGGATCTCTTGTGTGCCGCGCCATCCGCTCCTACCACCATCACGGAATTGCCGCCATCGAGCGAGGGCAGCAGAGCGGAGACGGGAACCTGGATCGCATTCTCTTGTGTTCGTCCGGTGATCACGACGTGCACCGGAGTGCCGACCTTCAACATTCCCGCCGTGTTGGGCAGCTTCAGCCAGACCTCGACCGTCGTCGATCCTGGATCCAAGGCGGGACTGATCAGCGACACCGTCGCCCTCACCGGATCGGTAGCACCCGGCACGGTGATCTCGGCCTCCTTCCCTAGAGAAAGCTCTTGCGCCGATGCTTGCGCAAGGTGAACTTTCGCCAGAAGAGAAGATGTGTCCATCACGGTCACCACGGCGGAGCCTGCTGGAGCGGTCTCACCCTTGAAATACGGCTGGTCCGTCACGACACCGTTGATCGGGCTCCGCAAGGTCGCATACCCGACCTGCGCGCTGGCATTTTCCAGCCGTCCTTGTGCGGAGATCAGCTGGCCCTGTGCTGTCTGCTTCGCCGCCTGCGAGGTCGTCTGCCGGGCCGATTCGAGGTGCTTCACTGCGATGTCGTACGCCGCCTGCGCCTGAACCGCCGCGGCGATGGCTGTGTCTACATCGCGACCGGCAATGGCCCCCTGTTCCAATAAACGCTTGCGCTCTCCCGCTGTCCGGTTCGCGAGCTCAAGGTTTGCCTTTGCCTGGTTCACTTCCAGCTGCGCTCGCTGCATCTCTTCCGGGATGGTCGCGCGGGTCGCCGTGTCGTATGCAGCCTTCGCCTGTTGCAGGCCTCCCTCGCTGTCAAGGGCAGTACCGTGCAGATCCGCCGCCTCCAGCGCGACAAGTATCTGCCCGCGATGAACCCGTGCCCCGCGCTGCACGTAGAGGGCGCGAATCGGAGCTGTGAGCCGCGGCACGAGTGCTGCCTGCGCCAGCGGAGCCAGAATCGCATCCGCCGCAATCTCTTCCGAGATCGAACCCATGCTTGGGTGAACCGCCTCCACCTGCACGGACACGGCCGGGGTCTCATCCGCCGCCTTCCTGCATCCGTTTCCTGCGAGAAAACCGCACGCAAGGGCAAGCAGCATCGGCCGCGCGGTTCGACGTGTTGGAAGGCAGAAGGGCATCGTTGTCAAAGCTTTCCCGTAAGTGTCTGAAGCTGGGCCAGAGCGAGGTGATATCGAACCACGCCATCGACCTTTGCCGTCTCCGCTGTTACCAGCGCCGTTTGCGCATCCACCACCTCAAAGGCGGTTGCTTCACCGCTCGCATAGCGCAACTTCGTGAGCCGGAGGCTCTCACCTGCCAGCTGGACGCTGTTGTTGAGTGACTCGAGCTGATTTCGCGCGACCTCCGCTTCGGCATAGAACTCAGAGAGATTCGCCAGCACACGTCGCTGAGTGGCCGTCAAGGCCACCTTCGCCGCGTCCTGCCGGATGCGGCTCTGTTTGATTTTGCGTTCGTTTGTAAGCCAGTCCCAAACGGGGATGTCCAGCGACACACTCCCCGAGTAACCGAGGTTGTTCGTCTGCGCTCCGGCGCTGTCCAGACCCTTTGTGGCAAACTGCGGTGCGTCAATGCCGTAGGTCACGTTGAGGCCGAGCTCAGGCAACAAGGCCGCGCGCGCAATGTAGCTCTCTGCCCGGTTTACTTGAAGTGACGCCAGGGCGCTGTTGATCTGGGGGTTGTTTTCCCGGGCAAGTGCCTCGATCGCACCAAGTTCCGGCAGTGGCGCTGGCACGTCCTCAGCGATCGTTTCGAACGGAGTCGTCGGATCAGGAAACAGCAGCACTGCAAGCTCCAGGCGTGCCTTGTCTCGCAGCAGTTGGGCATCCGCCAACTCTCGTTCTCGTTGTTGCAGCTGGAGCTGCGCTTTTAGAACGTCGGCGTGCGCCGCCTCTCGTGCGGTCTCCCGAAGGGTTGTAAGGTGAACGAAATCGGCAGCTTCGCGCCGTGCTCGCTCTGCTCCCTTCAGCTTGCTTTCCTGTGCCGCAACGCCGTAGTACAGGTTGACGATCGTTGCGATCAGTCCGCGCCTCGCCACCTCCGCCTCAGCCACCGCCAAGGAGGCATTCGCGTCCGCTAAGCGGATGGCGCCTACCTGTCCTAGTCCGATCGTCTCGTTGAAGACACCCTGGCTCGCGTATTCGCGAATGGAGTTGTTTGCGATGAAGATAGGGGAGTCGGCTCCTGCTGTCTGTCCGATACGGCTGGTCGGCACCCCATTTGGTTCGGTGTAGATCGCCTGGTTGTGATAAATGGCCGTGGGCAAGAGCGCCGCACGTGCATTCTTCCGTTCGAGTGCCTGCACCCGGCTCTGCGCCACTGCAGCGGCGAACGCGGGTTCATTCGCAGCCGCGCGTCGAAGAGCCTCGTCGAGACTGATGACCTGTGCCCGCGGTCCGGCGAGATCTGAGGCGGCGGTGCTGCCCTGTGCGGTTCCAAGGTGCGGCTCGAGCAGCAAGGACGCAGCAGCGATAGCGCGCAAGACTCTCCTTGCGATCAGCCGTCGGAAGTCCATCCCAAGATCATAAAGCTCCATGACTTAAGAGAGACTGAAGGGGGCAAGAAGAAGATCTTGCCCAACGCGGACCTCCTCGCATTCATCGACTCGTAGACACGAACCTTGGGGCGAGGGATCTATGTCGGGGGGCCTCATCTGATCCGCGAGCTTGCGGGTTCCAAGAGCGCGTCGATGCAGCCGGCCGGCTTGTTGATGGGGTTGCACCGCGCGACTAACCCGCCCGGCAGACCTACAGAGAAGCTTGTCCATTGCGACGGCTCTGACGAGGGGTAGTCCGTGCTGAGCATTTGAGCTCCGCTTGAGAGCGCCCGGTCAAGCCGCGTACGGTCGTTTGTGCGGGCCTGTTCGGTGCCTTCGTCTGTGCGTGTGCGGACGAGATAGCCCTGCTTCACCAAGGCGTCGATGACGTCTTTGCTGCCGTCGTTCTCTTCTACAAAGGCGGCGTCGGGCTCTCCCGGTACGGCGTTGGTGAAGATGAGACGTCCTTTGAGGGAGGGGTGGCCCTGGGCGTAGACGGGGCCAGCGTGCTTCTGGTCGAGCAGAAAGACCACGCGTCCTCGCGATTTCGCCAGCGTGGGCCAGCCGCCGGAGCGGATAGCGCCGTTCAGTGTGGCCGCGCTGCCACGGACCTCGTCAGGCGTAATGATCTCGTCCGGTTGGAAGACGGAGCGGATCTCCGCGTCGAGAGCGTCAAAGATCGCTGGCGTGAAGACGTCAGCGACAGGAGCCTTGGGCAGCTCTTTTGGCGCACCCTCCTTGGTCTCAACGAGGATGAAGATGGGGAGGTGGCCGCGGTGTTGCTTCGACCAGTCGCGCACGGCCTCCAGGCAGATCACAAAGGTGTGGCATGTGGCTCGCTCATCGAGGTCCTGTACGTGCATCACCTTGAAGCCGGGCCTCTCCATCTCGTGGTTTGGGTCGAAGTCGGGATCGGCAGGCAGTCCGGCGGCCGCAACGAGGCCTGTGATGGCCGGGTGAGCGAAGCGACCTCCCTGAGGATCATTGAAGACGTCGATCTCGATCTGTCGCACACCGCCCGTGAGCTGGTCGGCAAGCGGGGCGTGGTGGTAGTCGAGGCTCCTCAGAGTCTTTGGAGACTTCGCTTCGAGGTACTTCCGCTCGCTGGGCGCGAAGCCTGCGTGGTAGCTGTTGTGGGAGCCGATTACCTGGATCTGGTTCAGGTGAACGATCGCGTCCTGCGCGGCCTGAGAGGTCTGCTGCGCGGGGAGGAAGTGAGCAGAGATCGCGATCAAGGGGAGAATGGCAAGCTGCGCTGCGCTGCGGAGCATCTTGGGTGGCCTTGTGGTGCGGATTTTGTCGCGAAGGGATTCCATAGGACGCGTCGTCCGAGGTGCGCGGCACGGCCCGAGACCCTCCGCGCCGCTTGTGTTGGTGTAGCCCAAGCTTCGGCTAGAAGATGACCTTGGCTGCGAGCTGGAGCTGGCGAGCAGGGTATGCCGAGGTGATCGCCCCGAAGCCACCGTCCGAGATGTTGCTGTCAGGCGCCTGGTAGTTGACCTTGTTCAGCACGTTGAAGGCTTCGGCGCGGAACTCCAGATGGGAGGATTCGTTCCAGAGCCGGAAGTCTTTGTGGAGGCCGAGGTCAGTCTGATAGAAGGCGTAGGAGCGGAGGTTGTTTCGTGAGACGTTGCCGTACGGCGACGTGTTGCCGTAGAGCGCGTAGGAAGGGAAGTCGTAGCTGGAACGCGGCAAATAGGTAAGCGCGGTCGCCGTCTTGACGCGGCTTGCGGCGGGCAGCTTGAGCGGGGTGCCGGGGAGATGTTGCGGGCGAACCGTGACGAGATCGCTCGTGTAGAGAGGGCCGGTGGAGTTCGACGCGGTTGGCGACGAGCTGTAGTTCAGGTTCATGGGGAGACCACTCGTCATGGTGTTGATGGTGGTGATCTGCCAGCCTCCAAGGAAGGCATCGACAAAACCGTTGGTGGAGTTGCCGAAGCGCCGACCATGTCCGTAGGGGAGGTCGTAGACGATGGAGGTGGTGTTGGCGAGTGGCTGGTCGTAGCCTGATGGGCCGTAGTCGTTGCGTGGATTTGCGAAGTTCACACGCGAGTTGTCGCCGTTCGACGTTTCCAGGTGCCCGGAGGAGAGGTCAAAGGTCCGGCTGTAGGTGAACGAGTTGAGGATGTAGAGTGCGCCTGCCCTCTTTTCGACCTTGAGCTGGAGCGAGTTGTAACTGGAGCCGCCGCCGCCGTAGGCAATCTCGATGTCGCCAAAGGTAGGTACGGGGCGCCGGTTCTGATACGTCGTGGCGGGAGTTGCGTTGCAGGCGGAGACGGTTGGGAGCAGGCAGGGTGTGGCCTGGTTGTAGTCGGCCAGCACCTGGAGGTGGGTTCCCTTGTTGCCGACGTAGGCGATGTCCATCACGATGCCTGCGGGGAGCTGCTCCTGAACGCCGACGTGGTAGCTCTGGACGTAGCCGGTCTTGAAGTTCGGTGCGATGTAACGCGAGGTCACCTTGAGGGGGACAAAGTAGGCGGGGCTGGTGAGCACGGTCGAGTATCCCTGCTGTGTCTGGCGGAAGCAGGCGGTCTGATCCTGGGTATCCGTGGTGCAGCGGTTTGCCCCCGGAACCGGGGTGAAGGGGCTGGGATTGTTGATGGCGGCGTTGATGACGTTTGGACCGTTGTAGGTGAGGTTATTCTCGCCACCTGCACGGTTGTATTGCGTGTAGCTGATTCCGTATCCACCGCGGATGACGGTTCTGGGCGACTGGCTGTAAGAGAATCCGAAGCGGGGGCCCAGGTTGGTGAGAGGCATGTGGACCAGGGCCCGGTTGTAGATGCTGCCGTTGCTTGCCTGGATGAGAGTCCTGGTGTTGGGGTCGAAGTTCGCAAGCTTATTGTCGCGCTCCCACTGTGGCGTGGCGAGCTCGTAACGTAGGCCAGCGTTCACGGTGAGGTTCGGGAAGACCTTGATGTCGTCCTGGAAGTACATGAAGTTGAAGCGCTGACGGAGGTTGACGACGGCGAAGTTCGTGAGGGAGTACGACGATCGGTTGCCGAGGAGAAAGTCTGCGGTGGCGCGGGCCTGGGCGATCTGCGTCGCCGCGGAGTTGCCGGTGGCGGTGTCGGTCGGGATGCAGTTGGACGAGGTCGGGGTCGCGCAGGTAGGAAAGTACGAGGCCGACGGTCCGGTCGAGTAGGCGCTCGCGTAGTTATCTTGACCGTAACTGGGATTGAAGTCGTTTACCTGTGTATTGACGGCCTGGTACTCGTAGCCGAGTTTCATCGAGTGCTTCCCCTTGACCCACGTGAAGTTGGCCTTGGGGTTATAGATGGTGGGGTTCTGGAACTGAGGGCTTGATGGCTGGGCGCCGAACTGGGTGAAGCCGTTGACAGACTGCGCGTTGAGGTCTCGAACCAGGCTGGGGTCCGTGGGGATACCGTTGGTGATGCCGTTCTCTGTCAGGAGTGACGGGTCACCCTGACCAAAGGGCACCTTGCCGCCAAGGTTCTTGGTCCAGGCAAAGCGGATGTCCAGAAGCTTATCTGCGGAGATGACCCAGGTGGTGCCCCCGGCGATCTGCTTGTTCGCGATGTTGACGTTTGCGTTCGCGTTTCCGCCGGCACGACCTCCCACGGTGGGCGGATCGAAGATGACGGTCGCATGCTGGCTGTAACGGGCGAATAAGCTCCACTTCGCGTTGAAGGTGTGATCGACGCGAGCATCACCCTTATCGTCGACGATCGTGCCTCGCGGCGAGTTGGTGTAGTTATTCGAAAAGGTGTTGTACGCCAAGGGCGAGGTGTTCGCCGGGAGCGCGGCTAGAACAGCAAGTCCGAACTTCGTCGCCTCCGGGGTGACGTTGCCGTTGTAGAAGGCTGTGCCCGTGACCGGGTTATAGAGCGGGATGGGGGCGGTGGATCCGTCGACACGATGAAGGAGAAAGATGCCCTGCCGCTGTTCTGCGTCGGGGAGAGTGACACTGGTGGCCGGGTTGCGAAAGATCTGACGCAGCCCTTCGTAATCGACGAAGAAGAAGGTTCGATCGCGTATGATGCGTCCTCCGAACGTGCCTCCGAACTGGTTACGTATGAACACCTGCTTGACGCCGAGGTTCGGCCGAAAAGGGCCGATCGCGTTCAGGTTCGTGTTGCGGAGGTAGTCGTATGCCTTACCGTGATAATTGTTGTCACCCCGCCTCGTGGAGACGTTGATCACAGCGCCTGAGGCGCGACCATACTCGGCGGAATAGTTGTTCGTCTCCACCTTGAACTCGCTCACGGCATCCGGAGATGGGGGGATGTTCTCGTTTGCGAAGCCCTGGTTCGAGGTGCCGTAGTTGTTATTGTCCAGACCGTCGAGCAGGAAGTTGTTGAAGGCGGAACGTTGCCCATTCACGTTGAACGCTGCTTCGCGACTGGACGCCGACTGATTCTCGAGAAAAGACTTCCTGGCCCCAGGCACAAGCAAGACGAGGTCAGCATAGGACCGGCCATTGAGGGGAAGGTTCTCGACTTCGCGTGTGCCGATGACCTGGCCGCGGGAGCTGGTCTCCGTCTCTAACTGAGTAGGCTCAGCTGTCACAGTCACAGATTCGTTCACCGACCCGGCCTTCATGACAAGGTCGACACGCTGGCGGGCATTCACTTCGACCGTGAACGTCGGAGTTTGCGTCGGCACAAAGCTCGAAGCTTCAACCTTTACCTGGTACGAGCCGATGGGCACGGAGGAGAACTCATACTTACCCTCGCGATCGGTTGTTGCGGTTTGCGAGATATGAGTAGATACGTCGGTAAGAGTGACCGCTGCATTGGGCACGGCGGCGCCTGAGACATCCTTCGCGTAACCCAGAACCGATGCCGACTCGAACTGCGCGTGAAGAGGGGTGCCAGACCAGAGGAGGATGAGCGCGAAGGCGACTGCGATCCAGTTGGAGAGAGAGAAGTTGCTGGTTCCGGCTTTCGTGATGACTTCTGGGACGCCGCGTCCCACGCTGACCTGCATTGGCATCGTGCAATCCTTTTGCATGTTCGAGCTGACCTCGAGGTAGGGCAGAGCTTTAGGCGGAATCCGCCAAACTCGTGAGTTGAGGAACGGCGAAACCTTACGCAGCGAGGGGGCCCATGTCAATCAGGATCTCTTCCGGAAGCGCTAACGTAACCTGGTCTCCCATTCCGTAATCAGAAGCGCAGAGCCTGATGGGCTTCGGCGCATCGAATCGACGGCTAACCTGCCCAATCGAGAGCAGCAGGACATGTGACTTGAATATGAGTTCTACGATACCGCGGGGTCTGTTAAGAACAGATCAATGCCCGTTCAGAGAGACGAGAATGTCCCTTGCCGAGGACAGTAAGTCACCGAGAGATACGGAACGTCCGGATAGGTTGATCGAGGCCGCGTGCGGAACGATCGGCCGTGTGCGACGGTCTACCAGGCGATCTTCTCAGGAAAGAACTCCGCGAACAGATCGTCGTAGTAAGGCTTGAGGGCCGTTACATCAGGTTTGGTGTGGCCCTTCGAGTAGAGGTCGTACACGTTGAACTTGTTTACCCATTCGAGCATCGTGACGTCATGGTCGCTCATGAGGTGCCGATACGCCCCGTGCCGGTGTGCGGCGTAGAACGAGTGGTAGCGGAGCATGTAGAGGGATTCCTCGGGCATGTAATTCTTCATCACTTCGCCGATGTAGCCGTCGTGCCCAAAGGAGAGGTGGACGTTTGCGAGGCCGCAGTGGGGCTCGTAGATGCCGTACTTCGTCTGGTATAGCGGGTTCGAAGAGTCAGGGTTGGCGGCGAAGTACTCCGGAAAGACGATGTCCTTGGAGTAGGCGCAGCCGACCGGAAACGTGTCGCCCACGACACCCCATTGCGGCTCGCCCCAAAGGCAGAGGACCTTTCCGAGGTCGTGGATGAAACCGGTCAGAACGAACCAGCGCGGATGGCCGTCTTTGCGGATGGCCTCGGAGGTCTGGAGAAGATGCTCGATCTGTGTCAGATCGGTGTCGGGATCGCTGTCATCGACGAGCGTGTTGAGGAACTCCGCCGCCTCCCAAATGCTCTTCATCCCCTTGTTCAGCGAGAAGTATTCCTTCTCTTTCGCGAGGACGTAGTCCAAGGTCTGGAACTGGTGATTCAGGCGATAGAACTCCGCAACGCCAGGCGTGGCCGTCTCGTCGTACTGACGAAACTGGTCTTCGCTCTTGCCCTCCTGGTAGCGTCCGGTCAGAAACTCATCCCATTCGTCCAGATCTTTGAGGGGAGCGTCGATTGGAAGCGTGTTCGTGGCCATGGGCTTTCGTGTCTCCGGTGGTGCTCAGGCTGGTGTCAGTTACCGCTAACGCGAACAACTATAGTCCCAGCCCTACGAGAGGGCAAGAGAATACCGGGTGGTCCTCACACTCTTGGCTGTGAGGAGCGCCAAGTGTGAACTCTGGATGCTTCACGCGGAGCCGCCGAGGGTGGAGGCCCTGGCGACAAGTGTTGCGGGCACAAGGATGCTCCGGGGTGCTGCGAGCGGCTCAAGGGACAACTCCATGGCAAACTGCCCGGCGACACGGCCGAGCTCCGAGGTCCGATGGTCGATCGAGCTGAGCGGAACGCGGAGGTAGTCCGCATAGCGGAGATTTCCGCAGCCGATGAACGCGATGTCTTCGGGAACTCGGAGCCCGGCCTCGAGCGTCGCTTCGATCGCGCCTATCGCGGTGAGGTCGTTGTAGCAGAACACGGCATCCGGGAGGGGGTCGAGCTTTAGGAGGGATTGCATCATCTGAAAGCCCATTCTGTCTCCGGACTCTTCGACGCGCTCACGGGAGAGGACGAGGGTGTCTGACGTGGGGAGGCCTGCGGAAAGGAGAGCGTTGCGGTAGCCGCGAAGACGGTCAAAGGAGGGGCTGGAGTTTCGGCCGCCGATATGCGCGATACGTTTGCGTCCGATCTCGATCAGGTGGTTCGTTGCCATCTCGCCGATCAGGACGTCGTCTGAACCGACGAAGTGCGCGGACAGGTTGGGGAAGTTCCGATCAAAGAGCAGGTACGGCGTGCGTTCGTCCCCGAGCTCGTAGAAGTTCCGAAGATTGACCTGGCAGGAGGCGATGATCAGGACGTCGACACCGCGGCTTAACAGCGTGCGAATCTCACCGCGCTCGATGTCGGGATCTTCCTCCGAAGAGGCGAGGATAAGGGCGCGATTGCTGGTCCTCAGGACGCCCCCGAGCGACTTCGCGAACTCGGCAAAGAAGGGGTGCACCAGGTCCGGAACAACGAGGCCAACGGTAAAAGTCCGCCCGCTGGCCAGGCCACGCGCCATCATGTTGGGCCGGTAGTTCAGCTCCTTCATCCGCTTCAAGACGCGCTTGCGGGTCTCTTCGCCGATATCGGCGTTGCCTCGCAACACTTTTGAGACAGTCACGACCGAGACTCCGAGATCCTGCGCGATGTCCTTTAGCCTGACCGCCATACATGCCCCTGAGGTCCCATCCTACGAGATGGACTGCGGTTTCACTCCCCTTCACGAGTTCGCGTTCGATGGACTCAGCAGAATCGCGTTCGACGCCACAGGCTCCAAGCACCCGCGGCGAGGCTCAGAACGAGGATGACCCCCAACACAGCAACCCAGCGTAGATCCATCTGCAGAGGGGGGACGACCGCGCGTACGCCGAGCGTGACGAAAACTCCCGTCGCGACGAGCACGATCGCGTAGTCCCACCAGCGACGCTTCTCTTCTTTTCCGCCGAACTCGTCTCCGGACTGCGCGAGGATCGTCCTGTTGTAATCGAGCCCGTAGCGCTCGCACTCGCGCAGGACAGCTTCGTTGGTTGAGCTGTGCTCTTTGGCAGACGCGACCGCGGTGCTGATCGCAAGCGCGCCCAGGATCATGACGATCGAGCCTCCGATGACGAGCAGCATATGCTCCCGGTCGGCGTTGGCGAGTTCGCCAAAGACCAGCGCACCCCAGGCCAGGCCCCAGAGCTGGTTGGTGTTCGAGAGCGGGATGCCGCGCCCAATCCCAAGGTACTTTGCGGCGAACTGCTGAAACAGGTCGCCGATTACCCAGACGAAGCCACCAAGGAATAGCCAGAAGAGCACCCCCGGCATATGGAAGAGGTGGAAGGCGGAGGACTGGGCCCCCCCATCCAGGATGAGCGTGAGACTCAGCACCGTGCCGAGCTCGCCAACGGTGAAGGCCGTGACGAACGAGAGCGGGTTCATCCCGCTGAGATAGGCCTTGCGGTAGGGGACGTACATTGTGCCCCACATGAGGCTGGCGCCGAGAGCCGCGGCGATGCCGCGAACGGCGTGCTGCCCCATCGCACCGCCGTGAAGCGTGCTGAACCCGAGCATGACCGCGGCGATGACGATCGCGATCGCACCGAGGACCACCTTGGCGATGTTTCCGCCGCTGGCACCTTCGAGCTCACGGAAGAGAACTCTTCCCCAGAAGAGGCCGATCAGGGAGTTTGCATTCCACATGGGGAAGGCAACGGCAAGACCGACATCGCGGATTGCGAATACGGTGAGCGTATTTGCGACGGCCCACAGAGCGCCCGCGAGCAGCGCCCACACGATCAGATGTTTCTTCTCGGCGAGATCGGTGAAGACGTAAGAAGTTCCCTTGAGCAGCGTTGGAAAGGTCCAACGCGCCGTAAACACGCCGGCTACCATGCACAGGGAGATTGCGAAGGGAGAGAAGCCCGCTGACACGAGCTTCGTGGGAGCTTCGGCTGCTCCGAGCCACACACCTGCCGTGAGGCCGCAGATGATGCCCAAACCGTGAAGCGAAAGTCGACTCTTTCCCAGGCTGCGAAGACCCGTGGTCACTTCCCGACTCTCCTACCCATGCGTCCTTTGCGCGTCGCGTTCAATGCAAGACCACCAACAAGACAATGCCCGCGATCAGGACGCAGAACGGCACCAGGAAGTGACTGTCAGTCACAATCGTTCTCATAGCTCTGGAGAAGCTCATGGTTCTTCCTCGCGTGCGTGGCTTGCGCTGAGAGTAAGTGACTGCGCCGCCGTAACCCTACGGGGCAGATCAGAGGCTGTCAATGCAACATTGCCCGGAACAGATGGGTGACAAGCTGCTGGCGAGATTCAGATCCTCAAAAAGATACGTTTGCGATAAAGCGGCAGTACCAGGAGCCAGCAGAGAGCTACGTATAGCGCCGAGTACAGGAAAGAGGACCAGCCCGGATGCGGAACAAGTTGGGTGATGGCGTGATAGGCCACAAACTTGAGGTTTCTTCCGGTCGAAACGTGGATGACTCCCAGGACGCTGTCCCCCAGCTCCGAGATGAGATAGGCCACGATCGCATTGGTGCCGAACACGAGCAGCGCGCGGTAGATCAGCGGGTGGCGCGGATTCTCTGCACGATGGGACTCCGAAGGCGAGCGGCCGAGCCGTAGTATATCGACCGTGTAGATGGAAAATGCGAGCAAGAGAAGGCTCCAGCCACCCGCGAAGAGCGCATAAGAGCTGGTCCAGAGTTTCTTGTTGATCGGAAAGGATGGATTCCAGGCGAGCGCCAGACAAAGAAAGATAGCGCCGGCAACGGCAAGAGTCGTGGCCTTTCGCTTGTTGCTGGAGGCAGTACGGAGCCACATCCCCGCGAGCATTCCGAAGAGTGCCGTCGCAATGGCTGGGATGGTGGACAAGAGCCCCTCGGGATCGCGCGTGCGTTCGTAGAGATGCGGTGCAGTGAAGATCTGCCGATCAAGCCAGGCCGTGAGGTTGGCGTCATGGTCATTGATTGGAATCGCGTGGGTCGGCACACCGAAACCAGGCACCGGGACGAAGCGCATCA
The DNA here is from genome assembly GCA_963850375.1 of uncultured Acidobacteriaceae bacterium. Classification (GTDB taxonomy): domain Bacteria; phylum Acidobacteriota; class Terriglobia; order Terriglobales; family Acidobacteriaceae; genus Edaphobacter. The sequence goes on from CAWKKV010000002.1 coordinate 1,952,789, forward strand.
AGATCCAATACCCGATCAGGCAGCCCGCAGCGATGACGGCCTTGTCTTTCCAGCGAGGTGACAACAGGTACAGACTTGCGACGACGAAGTAGCAGATGCCGATCCGGGGCAGAACCCCGTAGTAGCGCGCCGACGCGAGGTGAAAGAAGGGGAAATTGTTGACCACAAAGCCGAACAGGATAAGGAGGCATGCACGGCGAAGCGCATGGAAGAAGAGCTCCTGCTTTGTGGCGCCTCGGGCAAGCCTCGCGGCGGTCGAGAGCACCGTTGTGAGCCCGACCAAAAAGAGGAATGTCGGGAAGACGAGGTCTGTCGCGGTGAAGCCGTTCCAGCTTGCGTGCGAGAGCTCAAAGAAAGGTGCGGGACCTTGCTGCTCGTTGACCAGGATCATGAAGGCAATCGTGAGGCCCCGGAGCACGTCTATTGAGAGCAGCCGTTCCGGCTTGGCCGTGGCAGGCTTTCGAACGATGTCCTGATCTAACGTTTGCGCGAAGTCGGGATCGATTTGTGTCATCTAGCCTCCGTCGGTTGCAGGTGAAGTGAGCGTGCGATGGCAAGACTGGCGGCGTAGGTATCCCCGGTCGGCTCTGGACTGAAGCTCTCGCGCGAACGGTTCCAGGCATCACCAAATGCATACCAGTCAATCGGCTTTGGCTGTGTTCCCGTCGCGAGCGCCCTATCGAGCGAGTCGAAGTAGAGCTTCCAGCGGGGCGCGTAATACGATCTCACGAGCCCAGCCCAATCGCGATTGCCGTACTCGTGGAGATCAGCGCTGGCCGTCCGGTCGCCCCAGGTTGTCAGGATCGAGTGCGCATCGTACTCGATGTTTGCCAAATCTCGGGGCGAGTTGGCCCATGGCGGCACGTAGCTGAGCCAGCGGCCAAGGAGGAAGTATTCGCTTGTGCCGAGCAGGGTGTCCTCCATCTCCATGTCGCGCATCCACTGGGCCGTAAGTGCCGCAAAAGCGGCGCGGTCCTTTCGCTCATAAGCGGATCGGATGGATGGGAGCAACCGGCGTGCCTCGTTTGCGAGCACCTGTCGCGTGACGTCGGTCAGGTCGTAGCGATAGCTCGCCGTATTGCGCAGAGCTGGCGCAACCTCCAGCAGCTCCGTAAGCGCCGGCTTCAGAGACTCAGCGTCGTATCGCAGGACATCGGGTGCCCAATGACCGGTTCGGGTCGCGGTCAGCGAGGGCTGCGCGTTGAAGATGGACTCATGCGCCGCATCGCGCTCGCCGTGGGTCTTTACCCCATCGGCGCGATAGCCATAGGCGGTGCGCAGCAGAATCCGCCAGGCCTCGACTGCATGCTTGTCCGGAGCGCCGTAGCGCCGCACGCTGTACTCGGCCGTCCATGCCTCGAGATCGACGGGGTCGCTGCGCCACGCCATCTCGGTGTAGAGGTCGAATGCAAATGGGTTCGTATCCAGGCCTTCCGTGAACAGCGCCGTTCCGGAGAGATGGCTTCCGGCCTGTGCCGCTGCGCGCGGCATACGTTGCGCGTAGTCATAGAGCGGAGCTCCCATGGTCGTGCGTCCGCCGAACTCCCAAAGACCTCCAAAGAGCCAGCGGGCTCCCTTGAAGTCGAGCTCGCGAGTGTCCCGCGGAACCCGGCCCTGTTCGATGTCTGCGATCAGAATGTGGCTGCGATCCACGGCATCGAGCAACTCTTTGCGCGGATTGTCCTGCCAGGCCATCATGAACCACAGAGCTCCCGGGTGGGCGGCGTCCAGCGCCTTCTGGATTGCGCGTGCACCATCGCCTACAGGCACGTCGCCGGAGACGCCTCCTTCCTGAAAGGTCTCCATGTCGTAGATCGTGCTGTCTCCGAAGAGTTCCCGCTGGTGGCGGTAAAAGGCCGCCGCAAGCCGTGCAAACGCCGGGTCGCGAGGGTCAAGCCACCCGGGTCGTTCGAAGCCGTTCCAGGGATCCGTCTGTACGACCACATGCGCACCTCCGGCGTGCTTGGCGAAGTCGCCCGGCACGACACCCCAGAAGCCTGGAAGAACAGGAGTAATGCCGAGCGCTCGAAGCTCGTCCATGACCTTGCGAGCGGAGACGGCACGCTTCTGCATGAGATCGAGCGAGATCGGCTCAACAAAGCAACACATATTGCCCATCCACTGCCAGTTCTGATGTGCCGGTTGCGTAATCCAGTGGCGAATGTCGACATCCGAGTAGCCGAGATCGCGGAAGGCCTGGTAAACGGCCAGGTCATTTCCGCGCTGGATAAGGATCGCATTGAAGCCCGAGAGCGCAAGCAGGTCGATCTCATGCTGCCATCTGGGGAGATCCCAATAGGGGGTAGTGTAGCCGTCCGTGTTCTCATTGAGAGCGTAGCGAAACGGGTAGAGCGCCGGACGCGTGATCGAGCCCTCGACCGCAGGCAGCTGCAGTGCAGCCGATCCAAGCTGGCTGCCGTCCGTCGAGACGTTGAGATGCGCAACGTACTTTAGATACCAGTTCACTCCGAAGAGAAGCGTCGGAACAGTTGCAGCTTCCACCCGGATGTCGCCACGTTGACCGCGGATGCGAAATCCGTCTGGCTTGCCCGCGTAGTCGCCATCCGCCAGCGAGAGGTGGATCTGCGGCGCCAGGTGCGGCATCTCGCGCTCGAGAACAGCACGAGCGGCCCCGACCGATCCCTGGGCGAAGATCGCGGACGGAGCCGAGAAGGAGAAACAGAAACACAGCATAGAGGAGCCGGCGGCGCATGCTAGACACTGTAGCGGAGCAGCGGGGAATGAGAAAGGTTCCTATGTTTCTCGCTTGCTCATAGGCAGAGCCTGGTCGAGGCTAAAGGGCTCCCGTCCGAGGGATCGACCTGGTCGCCGGTTTCTTTTCTCCTGATCAGCGGCTGCTTTGCAGGAATGAGGCAATCACCTTCGCATCGGGGGAAGAGACCCCCATCTCAGGCATCGCCGTCCCGGGGTGAAAATGTTGAGGATGTTGGATCCAGTGGACGAGGTTGTCCGGCGAGTTCTGGAGGGTGCCTGCCAAATAGGAGCGCTGGGCCACATCCGCGAGCGACGGACCCACCTTTCCGACGGCACCCGGCACGCCAGGGATGACGTGGCACGTGGGGCAGCCGTACTGAATCATTAGATTCGGCGCATTCGGTTGTTTGGCTGACGCGTGTACATCACCCGAAGGGCCGTGGCCGGAACAGCCCGTGATGCCGAATGCCAGGAAGAGTACGACGGTGAGCGAAAGCTTCATGGACGTTCTCCCTCCGACGTTTGCATGACAACTTGAAGCGCCGAGTGGCGAAGCCGGCGGTCCGATTCCCGCAGCCACTTCGCGAAGAGCGCCAGACCGATGAAAATGAAAACGACTCCCGAAGGAACCCACATGATCACGCCTCCGAGCTGCTGGTCTTGCAGAGGCGTAAGACCCCAGCGCTGTGTTGTGGCCGCGTATGCGGGATACCAGAGGACGGCTGAAAACGTGAGAAGCGCTCCGAGAGCGCTGCAATGTACCGCCGTTCCGAAGACGTAGAAAGTGGCTGCACCGTAGCTCATCGCCGAACGACCCACACCATACAGTGCTGACCAGAACAGGACGGCCGTGAGGAAGAAGCTGAGGTGCTGCGCCGCATGGATCCAATCGGAGGTGAGCGTCGCCTGATAGAGCGCCGGCACATGCCAGATCCACAGAGCGAGAGCTTCAAGGATCCAGGCGACGAGCGGCCGGCTGATGAACTGGAAGGGCTCTCGTCTCTCGATGAAGTGAACCCAACCGCCCAGGTTCACCCTATGTGCGGGAGCGAATGCCCAAAGGCAGGTTGCTCCAGGGTGCGCAGCTGAGATCAATGGCGCTGAAACAAGGATGAGGATCTCGTGCTGCAGCATATGCGCGCTGAAAAGCTGCTCCCCGAGCTCATGGATCGGGGATGTCAGTGCAAGCGCAAGGGTCACCCAGCCAATGCAGAAGCTCGCGTGCCGCCATCGCAGAGTGTGGAGCGAGCCGCGGCGGAGAGCTCCTACGACGTAGACCGCCAGCAGAGCGAGGAGGGGAAGCACGATAGACGGCTCCCAGCTCCAGGGCTCCGACCACACGGAAGGGATGTCGGCCTGCACCAGCAGGGCAGCGAGCGGCGCAGGCGCCTGAGCTATCACTGCGAGCATTAGTCGCTGGGCCCCAGCGTGACCAGAACAAGTGTCTGGGCGATAACGACGATGGCTGCGATGGTCGAGAGCAGGAGAGCGAGCTTCGCCATAAAGAAGCGACGGCCTCCTTCGGGCGTCGTGTCATCCGATTGTCCGAGCTGGCGCTGAGCTCTGGTTGCGAGAGATGCAGCGAGAGCGCAAAGGACCAGACATGCGACCGATACGACATACCCGGTTCGCTTGGAGGCGGTGATGGTGATCCAGTGCGCTACGGTGAATCCAACGATCGTGTTGGCGCACGCTGCTCCCATGGGCAGTATCACGCTCAGAAGCAGCTGCCGGTCGAGCCGGCGTTCCGCCGTGGTCGGCGAGGTGACCTGGACCTCAGGCATGGAGCCACCTCGGTGCCCAATAGATGACCAGGTAAATGGGAATCCAGGAGACCACTACGAAGTACCAGTAGTCGGCGTTTTCGGAGGCGTCCATGAACCGTTTGCCTTCCACCAGGGGAGTGAAGAAGAGAACGGTCAGGACGATGGTGTCGACGAGGTCGGTGAGCAGGTGCGTCACATGCAAACCCATCAGCATCCAGACCGCGGAGCCGTAGGCATCGAGACTCCAATCGCAGTTCAGATGGCGCAGCTCGAAGTAGCGAATCACCAGGTTCGCGATGCCGACCAGGCTCAACAAGACGAGCCCGATTCGCACGGCACGAAGGTCGCCAGTGCGCGCGCGTCGCCGATACCATTCATTCGGGATGATGCTGAGGAGAAAGACAGAGAGGTTCAACGTTCCCCAGAAGAGGGAGGGAGGATTCTCGTGGGGCGGCCACTCGATGGAACGGGAGTGAAGGTAAAAGTACGAGGCGATCATCAGCACAAACACCATGCCTTCGATCGCCATCATGCCGATGATGCCGCACCAGGTCAGGCTCTTCGTGCCGAAGTTGACGGTTGGCAGCTTGGAGACGTCGAGGACTACGCGGTCTATTGCTTCGGCCATATCTCCCTCGCGCGGCGACGATCCGCAGCCTGCTTCTCCGGCCAGAACCAGCCGATCATGGTGATAGCGATGGGGATGGTCCCAAAGGTGATGCCCCAGGGGGTGAAGACGCTGGCAACAAACGCGGCGGTGGTGGCGAGCGCCGCGAGGAAGGGCCAGATGCTCGGGCCCGGGAACTCATCCTTGCCTTCCGGCTCCGCATCCAGCGTGCGTGTGGTCAGCACGGAACGAGCGTCCGTATCCAGGCCAACAACGATCGGTTGATTGGGCACAGCATCCCAGAGAGCTTCGCGGCCGTTGACCGTGGGGAGATGGAGGAAGTTGTACTTCGGCGGCGGAGAGGTGGTCGCCCACTCAAGCGTGCCTGCCAACCATGGATTCGGCCCTGCCACCTCGCCCTTGCGCAGAGAGCGAAACACGTTCCACAGGAAGATCAAAACGGAGAGAAACAGGAAGATGTAGCCGATGGATTCGATCTGGTTGAGCAGCGTCCATCCCATGTTGGCCGGGTAGGTATAGACCCGGCGTGGCATGCCGCGGATGCCGACCAGGTGCATCGGGAAGAACGTGACATTGAATCCGACAAAGAACAGCCAGAAGCTGATCTGTCCGAGCGTCTCGCTCAACATGCGTCCAGTGACCTTGGGGAACCAATAGGCCATCGCTCCAAAGAGCGGGAAGACGGCTCCGCCGATGAGCACGTAATGGAAGTGTGCGACAACGAAGTATGTGTCGTGGACCTGAAGATCGACCGGAACGGACGCGACGAAGATGCCCGTCATGCCGCCCATGATGAAGACGAAGAAGAATCCGAGCGTCCACCACATGGGTGTCTTCAGAACAACTTTGCCGGTCGCCATGGTCGCGATCCAGCAGAAGATCTGTGCGCCGCTAGGAATAGCGATCATCATGCTCGCCGCAGTGAAGTAGCTCTCCGCGATCTGCGGGATTCCGGTAGCGAACATGTGGTGCACCCACAGGCCGAAGGCCAGGAATCCGGTGGAGACGAGCGAGAGTACGAGCACCAGATAACCGAATGCATGGCGCCGGCTGAAGGTGGCAACGATTGTGGAAACAACAGCTGTGCCGGGAAGAAAGATCAGGTACACCTCGGGATGCCCGAACCACCAAAACAGGTGCTGGTAGAGCAGAACATCTCCGCCCACAGCGGGGTTGAAGAACTGTGTGCCCCCGGTGCGGTCCAGAAGCAGCATGGTGCTCGAGAGCATGACCGCTGGGAGAGAGAAGATGACCATGAACGCGACGATCGTCTGTCCCCAGACAAACAGCGGGATGCGATTCAACGACATGCCCGGAGCCCGGAGCTTGAAGACAGTCACCAGCGTTTCGACGGCAACAGCAAGGCCGGAGACCTCAGTGAAGGTGATCAGCTGCGCCCAGAAATCGGCACGCTTGCCAGGCGCGTAGTCGGGCCCTGCCAGCGGAACATAAGAGAACCAGCCTCTATCCGCCCCGGTATTGCTCAGAAACGCGACGTAGAACATGATGCCGCCGAACAGGTACAGGTAGTAGCTGTAGGCATTCAGGCGCGGAAACGCGATGTTGCGCGTTCCGACCATCAGCGGCACGAGATAAACACTGAGCGCTTCAAACATCATCGGCACGGCAAACAGAAACATCATCGTCGAGCCATGCATGGTGAAGAACTGGTTGTACTTGTCTGCGGAGAGAAAGTGGGCCTCAGGGAAGGCGAGCTGGAGGCGCATAGCTCCTGCCAGCAGCCCTGCGATCAGAAAGAAGCAGAATGCTGTCACGACATAGCGGACCCCGATGGTCGTATGGTGAACAGCTTTGAACCAGCCAACAAAGCCTGTGGGCTCCTGCCAGATGTACTCCAGCTGCGAGGCTTGCTTCTGTTCGGCTTCGCTGAGCCCGGTTTGAGGGATGACCGCAGGAAGGCTCATCGGAGTGTCTCCAGATACGCGAGCAGATCCTGGAGGTCTGGCCCTGTGATCTGGTTCGGAGGCATGCGGCTTCCTGGCTTCAGCGCTTGTGGATTCATGATCCATCCTCCAAGGTTGCCGATGGTATTGGGCAACATGCCCGCGGCGATGGTCGATCGACTGGCAAGGTGGGTCAGGTCGGGCCCGACACGCGACCCGGCAGAGGTCCCCCGTATCGTGTGGCAGAGTACGCAGGAGTGCGTGAGAAATACCTGCTGCCCGTGTTGCGTCTGCGTATTGTTCGGAGCTGCGGAACTCTGTGCCTGCGCGGTCATCCAGCTATCGAAATCCTTCTGCGATTCCCCGACCATGTAGAAGGACATGTGAGCATGCTGAAGGCCGCAGTACTCGGCACACTGCCCGCGCCAGCGTCCAGGCTTGTCCACCTGCATCAGCACATCCGTGTTGTAGCCCGGCATCAGGTCTCGCTTGCCCTGGATGTTTGGTGCCCAGAAGCTGTGGATCACATCGCGGGAGGTGCCATGAATGCGAATGGGCGTGCCGACGGGAACATGGATCTCATTCGCGGTGGTGACCATGCGATAGGGCTCGGCCTCGTTCGGGTACTGAACTTCCCACCACCACTGATGGCCATAGACATCGATGGTGAGCGCCTGCTGATTGTTCATCTTGCCCAAACGATGGCTGGTGACGAAGCTGCTGATCAGCATGATGAAGAGCAGGATGACGGTGAGGCCCATCGCGGCAGCCACGGCATGGGTCGCAAGCCGGTCGCTCGCTTCAGAGGTTGGTTGAGGCTCGGGCATCGTGCTGAGCCCGTATCTCCGTCGCCAGACGAAGTACACCAGGGCAGCCAGTGTGAGGAGGTACACGCTTGCCGTGATCCAGAAGATCAGTGCAAACGTATGCTCGATGTGCGCGGCTCCCGGACCGGCAGGGTTCAGCGAGGTCTGATTGCCCGAAAAGCCTGGTGCGGCCCACAGCAGAATCATGGCTTGGCCTTTTGGATCGGCTGCTGGTTCTCGTCCGAGGGATGCTCCTTCTGCCGCGCCTGCTCGGCCTTCGCTACGGGCATCTGGTCGGAGCGTGATGGCGCAACGTCGCTGGGTAACTGACCGCTCATCGATCGGACATAGGCGACGAGTTCCCACACCTGGTAGTCGGGAAGTTTGCCACCGAAGCTCGGCATGCCGTTCGGGCGTCCCTGCACGATGTCGGAGTAGATCTGCTGCGGCTGGCTGCCGTAGATCCAGGTCGAGTCCATCAGCGCCGGTCCGATGGCACCGCCGCCCTGGGCATGGCAGCCCACGCAGTTGTAGGCGTTGTACAGACGCTTGCCTTCGGCTACGGCATAAGCACTGCTCTCGTACTTGCTGATATCCGGCGTTGCCGAAGTGCCACCGGCGTGAACCTCGTTCAACGCCGTCCCATCCGCAATCTGTGTGCCGGAGGAGCCGGGGTCGAAGACGCGCTGTTCCCGCTTACACCCGGCGGTAAGCGCGATCAGCAACACGAGAAAGTGAAAGATCGACGAGCGACTCACTGGGCCTCCTTGCGTTCCGTCGGAGACGGGGACGTTGAAGCCGGCGAGAATGCGATGGATCTGCGGCTGCAGCCTCTCGATCGAGCTATTCAGCGCCTGCAGAAGTGCCGTGTCCTGCTTGTGAACGCCCAGCCCGATGGGATACGTGAACGGTACGCCGGCAAACTTATAGGAGGATGGCACGGGCGTCAGCGCCAAAGGCGTGCTGCTGATCCGCGCGAAATAGCCGGCAACCGGTCCCCAAACAACCGCTACCCCCACAGCCCCGGTCGCTACAGCGCGCACGACGTCGCCCTCCTGTCGACCAAAGGACTCGTAACCCACAATCTGCGCCGCGTGACCTGCACGGATAAGTGGAAGCGAAGGCGGCGCGAGGTCCTCTTCGAGAATCTGCAGACCGATGCGACGGTCGTTCAGGTTGCTATCTGTGAAGGACGCAATCTGGAGATGCTCGCGCGCTCGCGTCACAAAGACGTAGCTGGAGGTGTAGTAGGGCACCGTCACGGCGACACCGCGCATCCCTGCGGGCACCCCGAGCAGCACGTCGCAGGAGTCTCTGTTGAACTGCTCCCGGAGGAAGCCGCGACGCGGACGGGCCCACACGAACACAACATCGCGATGGAGATCGTGCGCGATCAGAGTCGCGATCCGATCGTCAAACCCCGCGCCGCTGCGATTGGAGAACGGCAGGTTGTCAGGATCGGCGCAGACCCGGAGCGATGCTGTGGCGAACACTGGCACGCTGCACAGGCTAAGAAGCAAGGACGCGACCAATCTAGGGAAGCGCGAAGACATAGAGCGTCCCTCCTGGCTGCGTTGCCTTCTTCAGATCGCGCATGGCGCTGCCCCAGCCATTCGCGGCGGAGTCGTCGCGCGTGTCCAGGTTCGCGGAGACGATTGAGCCCGGCCATCCGCCCACGCCCGACAAGATCGCGACGTACTGTTTCCCGTCGGGTCCTCGGTACGTGACCGGCTGGCCGATGATGCCCGAACCCGTCTTGAACTGCCAGAGGATCTTGCCCGCCCGCGCGTCAACGGCCTTGAACCAGCCGTCCAGCGTGCCGAAGAAGACCAGATCGCCAGCTGTCACCACCGTGCCGCTCCAGGTCGGGTACTTGTCAGGGATCGTCCAGACCTTTTTACCCGCGATGGGATCCCAGGCCATCAACTCACCCATGTTGCCGCCCGGACCTGCGTAGTAGCGGACAGTCGCGCCGATATATGGCGTGCCAGCGATGTAATTGGCTTCGTTGTACTGCTCGTCCATGCACATGTTCTCGTGAGGCACGTAGACGAGCCCCGTCCGCGGAGAGAACGATGATGGCTGCCAGTCTTTTGAGCCGGGCGCCATGGGACAGATGTTTACGGTCTCCTTGCCGACCTCAGGTTTCTTCTCATCCACATGCATCAGCCGGCCCGTGTTGAGATCCACGCCCTTCGTCGTGGTCGTATATACGTAGGGCGTTGCGGACAGTACCTGCCCGGTCGTGCGATCCATCAGGTACATGTAGCCGTTGCGGTCCGGCCTGACCAGCACCTTGCGTGTCGCGCCTTGCCAGGGCAGATCGAGCAGGATGTCCTCGTTGATTCCATCCCAGTCGAACAGATCATGCGGTGCCATCTGGTAGAACCAGACAGCCTGGCCCGTGTCTGCATCGCGAGCCCAAAGGCCGCCTGTCCACTTGTTATCTCCCGGCCGTGCATCGGCATTCCACGGCCCAGGGTTCGCCGTGCCGTAGTAGATCAAGTTGCTGCCGGGGTCATAGGCGACAAAGCCCCAAACGGTGCCACCGCCCACACGCCACGCATCCGGTGGCCACGTCTTCACACCGAGATCCGTGCCCTTTTCGCTCGCATAGAACGGCTTGAACTTATCCCCGATCAGGACATCCTTGTCCGGTCCGGTGTTGTAGGCCTGCCAAGCCACCTTGCCGCTGCCCGCGTCCAGGGCGGTCAGCCAGCCGCGCACACCAAACTCGCCGCCGCTATCGCCAACCAGCACCTTGCCGTGCACCACCGTGGGCGCCATCGTGATCGTCTCGCCCTTGCTGATGTCGGCCAGGTGCGTGCGCCAAACGAGCTTGCCCGTGTTTGCATCGACAGCTACCGTGTAGCCGTCAAGCGTGTTGTAGAAGATCTTTCCGCCGTCGAACGCGGCGCCACGGTTCACCCAGTCACAGCAGGCCTCCCCTTTGGCAGCCGGTGAGGGGTTCGGCTCGAACTTCCACTTCAGCGGACCGCCAGGCTTGGTGAGATCGAGCGCAAACAAGGTATTAGGCCAGGGCGCTACAACGTACATCGTGTTATTCGCCACGATGGGCGCCGCCTCCTGCCCACGAGGGACGCCCGTATCAAACGTCCACGCCACCTTAAGCGAAGCGACGTTGCCGGTATTGATCTGGTCGAGCGTGCTGTAGCGAGTGTTTGCGTAGTCCTTCGTCGCACGCACCCATTGCCCGTCATCCGGTTCAAGGGTGCCGGTGTAAGGACGCAGTTGGCCTCCCGCGCCTGCGGGCGCTTGAACGGTCTGCGAAAGCTTCCTGCAACTTACGAGGAGCGGCGCGAAAAGGAGCATCGCCAGCCAGCGGCGCGATCGTGAATGCGTTGCGCTTGGGAGCGACGTCTTGAAGCAGAGCATGAGGACTCCGACAAAGTCATGACGTGCGCGTAGCGAACATTCTCTGTCGAAATTCCGCTCTCGTCAAACGGGCCGTCGCTACTGCCCGGCCTTCGAAGTCGGATCCGCTCCGGCGATCCCTTGATCGTGCGGCGGGAATAGCGGCAGCATCGATCAGCCGTTTCAAGGCACGCCTGTGGGCGACGACAACAAAGAGTCATAAACTCAATGGTCCCGCCATCGTGTGCTCAGCTACGAATATTGACTATCAGGAACAACAGAAAGAGATGGTGGAGGCGGCGGGAGTCGAACCCGCGTCCGAAACTACCAACAACAGAGAGCATTCATGCTTTTCCCGTATCATTTTTGTCTCGTCACCGGCGCTTAGAACGGGCGAAGATGCGACGGCGACCAGCCTGATCAGTCTCGTCCGACCCGCTCAGACGGAGCAGGGAAGACCAGCCTACTGTGCGACGCTTCGTACAGGCCCGTAGGCGAAGCCTGAGGAAGCGGCTACTTAGTTAATTAAGCAGCAAGAGCCAGGTTGTTATCGGCACTTATAGTTTTGTGAGCGATTACGGGTGTCCACACCCCGGCATGCCTCTCTGCCACAAGCAATCCCGTCGAAGCCGTGACGCCCCCATCCTGGAGCTGGCACCAACATTGCATTGGAGCGCTGCAAAGAACTAGACGTAGTATATCGCGTCCGCGCACCCTCCGTACCTGGCGTGCGCCTCTCCAAACCGCCCACCTATCCCCGGCCCAGCTTCGCTCGCAACTCACCGTCGACCTCCTTGCCGATCCGCACCACGAGCGGCAGCAGAGCCTCCACATCCGCCAGCGACGTCCGGAAGTTCACGATGCATGCCCGCAACGCAAACCTCCCATCCACTACCGCGTTTGAGACATAAGCCTCCCCACTCCGCTGCAGCCGCGTCAGCAGCTCGCGATTCACCTCGTTCAGGTACTCCCGCCCACGGTCGTTGCGAAGCTCCATGGGCGCATACCGAAAGGTCGCGATACTCAGCGATTGGGTCAGCGCCTCCATCTCCGGGTGTTTCGCCACCTCCTCGAACATCTTCCGCGATAGCCGGATGTCATCTGAAAGCAGCTGCACATATCCCTCACGACCAACCTGCTGCAATGCCAGCCACACCTTCAGCGCGCGGAACCCCCGCGAGTTCTGCGGCCCAAGGTCAAAGTAATTCGTCGCCTCCACGCCGAAGTGGTAATACGGCGGATGGTATGCGAAGGCCTCCCGCAGCCGGGCCGGCTCGCGAACCAGCGCACAACCTGCCTCCAAGGGCGCGTACAGCCACTTATGCGGATCTACCGCGATCGAGTCTGCCTCCTGCATCCCCGCCATCGCCGCAGGCGCGTCGGGAAGCATGGCCGCGAAGCCTCCATACGCGCCGTCGACGTGAAACCACAGATCGAACTCCTTGCACACGGTGGCGATCTCCGGGAGCGGATCGATCGCGCCCGTGCTCACTGTTCCCGCAGTCCCGATGACCATAAACGGTCGATCGCCATCCTCGAGGTCGCTCGAGACCTGACGCCGAAGTGCAGTCACATCCATCCGCTGCTCAGCATCCGTCGCTATCCAGCGGATCGCAGCCGTCCCTAGGCCAGCGATGTCCGCGGCCTTCTGGATCCAGGTATGCGTCTCCTTGGAGCAGTACACGCGTAAGGATGGCCCTGTCATCCCGGCAGTCCGAACGTCCCTCCCGGCCTTTGCCTGTCGCGCCGCCAGCAGACAGACGAGATTCGCCATGTTGCCGCCGCTGACGAACAGTCCTTCGCACCCCGGGGGATAGTGCAGCATCTCGGCGATCCAGCGCACCGTCTGTGCCTCGATCTCGCTTGCCATCGGCGACAGCAGCCACGCGCCGACGTTCGGGTTTACCGCTCCCGCCAGCAGCTCGCCCAGGATCCCGATCGGTGCCGCCGAAGATGTAATGTATCCCCAGAACCGCGGATGCCCGTTGAAGAGCGAGTGCTCCAGCAGCAGATCCGCCGCTCGGCTCACAACACCGGCTGCATCTTCGCCACCGTCCGGCAACTGACGCTCCGCCCCCAGCACCTCCCGCACAGACTGCGGCGATTCATCAGGGCTCACGCGCCTGTCCGCGATCCCGTCAAGGAACTCCGCGACCCGGTCGACCAGCTGATGACCGACCGCTCGAAACTGCTCTGAGCTCATCTCCAGCGGGGAAACGCGTCTGTTCAAATCCTCCATGGCGTACTCACCACCTCGCACGAAATCCTACTAGACTGCCTCTGCCGTATGAGGCCGCACTAGCTACGGTCCTGTCGCCTTTCGAGCGTGAGACGTTGTGATCTCCGCGATCCTGAGCCCCGATGCTTGACGCAACCTGATCCCCTGCGACACGCTCAAGGAATGCTCCTCCCGCAGCCTCGCCTGCACGTGTCTCATCTTCTCTTCCTGGTCGCCGCCGTCTCCCTCGCGTCCGCTTCGCTCTCCGGGCAGCAGACACCCACCGCGCCGCAGAGTCAGCCCATGGCCCCGCTCACCACCCCCGTCCTCCCCCTGCCCGCCAATCCGAAGCTCCCCGATCTCTTCCTTGTCGGCGACTCCACCGTCCGCAACGGCGACGGCACGGGCGGCAACGGCCAATGGGGCTGGGGCGAGCCTCTCGCTGACTTCTTCGATCTCTCCAAGATCAACGTCGTCAACCGCGCCCTTGGCGGCCGCAGCAGCCGGACCTACATCACCGAAGGCCACTGGGCCGAGACCCTCGCGCTCGTCAAGCCCGGCGACGTCATCCTGCTCCAGTTCGGCCACAACGATGCCGGACCGCTCGACGATACGGCCCGCGCCCGCGGAACTCTCCCGGGTGTCGGTGACGAGATCCGCGAGATTCAGAACCCCATCCTCCACCACCCCGAGGTCGTCCACACCTATGGCTGGTACATGCGCCAGTATGTCGCCGAAGCCATCGCCCATGGCGCCGTCCCCATCCTCTGCTCACCCATCCCGCGCAAGGTCTGGAACGAGGGCCGAGTGGTCCGCAACTCCGCCAACTACGGCGCCTGGGCCAGACAGATCGCCATGGAGCAGCGGATTGGCTTCATCGATCTGAACGAGATCATTGCTGGGCAATACGAGCAGCTCGGCCAGGCAAAAGTCGAAACGCTCTTTGCCGACCCCCAAACCCACACCACCCGCGCGGGAGCCGAGCTCAACGCCGCAGCCGTCGTCGCCGGACTCAAAGGACTTCCGATCGATCCGCTCGTCGGCTACTTCTCACAGAAGGCAGCCGCCATCCAACCCTGGCACGCCCCACCGCCGCCGCCCACTCCCGTTCCCTAAAAATGCAGCACTCGTATGTGATCTCTAGCTCAGTGCTGCGGGAGCGCCTACATCGTCGCGTTCAGCACATCCACACTCTGCCACTCGCCCCGCTCGATCGCCCCACGGATCTCGGTCGGCGTCTTGCCGAGCTTTGTCTGCTGGTACGCGTACACCGCTTCGCGCATGCACGTCGCGCAGGCTGCCCCATGTGTTCCCTCAAAGCAGCTGTGGAGACTCTTGTGTCCAAGTGCCCGATCGCATCGGCAGTAGCAGGGAAGCTGGTGCAGCACCTCCGGGATCTTCTCCGCCATCTTGTACGTGGTCACCTGGTAGCTGTGGGTGAAATACGGTCCCGTCAGCTGCTCTCCGGTCATCACGGGCGGCATCGGCTTTGAAGGTGGAGCCGCGTGGTACGCCGGCACCTCGTCGGCAGGGTTCGACCACTGCGCCGAAGCGGCCATCGTCAAGAGCGCGACACCGACACATCCAAGGAGTCTCTTCATATCCCACATTCTAAGACTCGGCGTCAGACCCGTACATACCGCTGTTTCGTTACCACACACTCACCGCAAGAAACACCGCATATCACCACGCGTTCACCACATCTCACCAGCAAAAAAAGACGGCACAAACATTTCTGTTTGTGCCGGGAGGCCAGTGACGCAACTTGGGACCAGCGGTGCCGCCGATCCATATCTGTCTTGGAGTCTCCTCCAATGTGTAAAATCATAGCACGGCCCCACCCCATCTATGCAAGTCCATATTTCAAGAAGGTTCTGGGAGGTCAGACCAGCGTGCGTCCGGAACACCTCACGAGAAGGTTAGTGATTGCTGCTCAACCACTTGCATAATCCGCCCGGCCAGGCCGAAGTCCTTTTCCGTGATCCCACCCGCGTCGTGCGTCGTCAGCGCCACCTTCACACGGCTATAGCGGATATCCAAATCTGGATGATGTCCTGCCTCCTCGGCGACCCCAGCCACCGCGTTCACAAAACGGATCGCCTCCAGAAACCCGTCAAATCGGAACTCCCGCACCAGCTCCCCATCCACAATCGCCCACCCTGGCAAGCGAGCTAGCGCGCGTTCCAGCTCGTCCTGGCTCATTACCCCAGCCCTTCCCATTACTTAGAACCTTCCCGGCGAGCCTTGACCCAGCCCTCTTTCGTGACCTGGCGGCTGCGTCCGAGCGCGAGCGAGTCCTCCGGAACATCCTCGGTAATGCAGCTTCCAGCCGCAATATACGCCCCGTCGGCCACGGTCAAGGGCGCCACAAGCGTCGAATCTGACCCAACAAAAACCCTGTCGCCGATCGTGGTCTGGTGTTTGTGCACACCATCGTAGTTGCAGGTAATCACGCCGGCCCCCACGTTTACGCCTTCACCAATCACCGCATCGCCAAGGTAGGTCAGGTGATTCGCCTTGGACCCCTTGCCGAGACGAACCTTTTTCGTCTCGCAGAAGTTACCCACATGCGCCGCTTCCCCGATCCGGCTCTCCGGCCGGAGATGCGCGTACGGTCCAAGGATTGCGCCGTCTCCCACCTCCGCCCCGTCGAGAATGCAGCCGTTCCGCACCAGCACGCCATCCCCTAGCAGTGAGCTCTGGATGACGGAGTACGACCTCACCCGGCACTCGGACCCGATCCGCGTCGCGCCCAGCAGCTGAACATATGGCTCAATCGTGGTGTCCGCCCCGACGGTTACCTCCATATCGATGACGCACGTATCCGGGCGCAGGATCGTCACGCCCTGCGCCATCAGCCGCTTCGCCGCTTCCATCCGCATGGCCGCATCCAGATGCATCATCTCAGCGATCGTGTTCGCCCCGAGCACTTCGTCAACGCTTCGAGCCTTCACCGCTACGACACGCTCACCATCCTCCACCAGCATCGCTGCAACGTCGGTCAGGTAGAACTCGCCGTGCGCATTGTTCGTCGAAAGCAGATCCAGCTTTCCAAACAATGCCTCCGTCTTGAAGCAGTAGATTCCCGAGTTGATCTCGGGTGCGTTCCTCTGCTCGGGAGTCAGGCTCTTCTGCTCCACGATCGCCGTCACCTCGGGCCCGGTCTCTGTCACTCGTAAGACACGCCCATACCCGGTCGGATCGGGAGGCACGGCCGTCAGGATCGTCATCGACGCGCGCTCCCGGAGGTGCACCTCGCAGATCTCCGCAATCGTCTCCGGCCGGATCAGCGGAACATCCCCCGAGAGAACCAGCAGATTCTCTGGAACCGTCTCCTCGGCATGAGCCGCGAAGTACGCCTTCACCTGCTGCAAGGCGTGTCCGGTGCCGCGCTGTTCTGATTGGAGAACGAATCGCACACCCGTCGACTCGACCGCGCTTTGCACACGCTCGGCCTCATGCCCAACGATGCAGTAGATCCGCTCCGCCGGAACCACCGATTTCGCGGCCGCGATCACATGCAGCAGCAGGGCTCGCCCGCCAATCTCATGCAACACCTTCGGCCGCCTGCTCTTCAGCCGTGTCCCTTTACCCGCCGCCATGATGGCGATCGCAAACCCGTTCGTGTCCATAGCAGAATGATCCTCTCACGCGAAAGAGCAGGGAAGCCCTCCCTCGGAAGGCACATCCACCGCACCGCAGTCGCCCAATACGGGCCCGATGCGCGCTTCTATTCGCCCGTAGTCTTTCGCTTACCCGGAGGTGGCGGAATCGCCACATCCACTGTGGTCACCTTGCCCAGCGTGCTCAAGGGGGTCTTCATCTCGGCCTGGTTCCCGACTACCACGATCGCCAGCTTGGACGTATCGATATACTTCCCCGCGACTCGCGAAACATCTGCCGCCGTCACAGCCTCGATCCCGCTCTTATACTTCTCGAGAAAGTTTGCCGGATACCCATAGAATGCGAGCGTCACCTGCTCGGTTAGCGTCTTGTCAGGCGAGTCGTAGTTGAAGATGAACGAGTTCAGCACCTGGTCCTTGGCGCGCTTCAACTCCTCGGGGCTTGGGGGCTGCGTCTTCAGCCTCTCGATCTCTTCGAGGATCGCCTTCACCGCTGCGACCGTGCTCTCACTCTTGGTTCCCGCCCCGACCAGGAACAGCCCGGGGTGATCATAGGAAGCACCGAACCCGCCGCCAACGCTGTACGCCAGCCCCAGCCGCGTTCGCACGGCCTGAAAGACCCGCGACCCGAACCCGCCCGAGAAGATCTCGTTCATCACGCTCAGCGCGTAGTAATCAGGGTTGTTGCGCTCGGTCCCAAGCCCAGCGATGTACACGTTCGACTGGTTCACGTCATCTTTGTCGACGAAGTAAACGCCGGTCTTGGACGCCGCAAAGTCCACCTTGGTCGGCGGCATCACATCGCCCTTCTTTAGCCCTCCCAGCGCCGCCCGGAGTTTCTT
This sequence comes from uncultured Acidobacteriaceae bacterium, assembly GCA_963850375.1. GTDB lineage: Bacteria > Acidobacteriota > Terriglobia > Terriglobales > Acidobacteriaceae > Edaphobacter. The sequence goes on from CAWKKV010000002.1 coordinate 1,970,666, forward strand.
CTCCATTGCCGCGCTGTCGAAGTCTCCATACACGGAGAGGATCATGCCATTCGGCACGACCGTCTTCGCGTGCCATGCCTGGAGGTCGTCAAGCGTAACCGCGCCCACGGTCGAGTACTCCGTCATTCGCGCGTACGGGCTGGACGCCCCGTACACCACCTGCTGCGCCTCCCGGCTCGCAATCGAACCCGCATCGTCGTTTCGCCGCGAGATCCCCGTGTCCAGCTGCCGTTTCGCCAACTGCAGCTTGTCTGCCTTGAACGCCGGATGCAGCAGGAGGTCGACCGCCTGCGCAAACACCGGGTCGAAGTCACCCTTCAGGCTCGTCCATCCCAGGGTTGTCGTCGCCTGCCCGCCACTGGTCTCAATCTTGGCCGCCTTAGCCTCGAGCTGATCATCCAGGGCGTCGCCGCTCACGGTCGCGGTCCCGCTCGTCCGCCACGTCTGCCCGTACAACCGCACCAGCCCCACCTTGGCGGCCGGCTCATCCCGGCTGCCGCCACGCATAAGAATCGAGCCGTCGATAAACGGCAGCTCGTGGTCCTCCTGAAGAAAGATCACCAGCCCGTTTTCAAGCACGATGCGCTTCGGCTGCGCCGGCCTGAAGTCATGCAGCGGCGGAATCGCGATCTTCGTCCAGGGCTCATTCGCCTTTGCCCTGGCAATCTCATCGCTCGCCGTCCCTTGCGTGGTCGAAGTCTGACCCTGCGCCGCCATCGAGCAGCTCATGCCCGCAGCCAGCATCCACCCTAGCGTCTTCCTCACTCCGTACCCCCATTGCTCTCAGCCGCCGCGCTCGCCCCGGCAGGTGCCGCAAACTCAATCTTCGCCGTTGTCCGATTGCTTGCCACAAAGGTCTTCGCCGCCACGCGGCGGACATCCGCCTTGGTTACGGCGTCCACCTTGGCAAGCTGTCGGAAGAGCTCGCGCCAATCTCCATACAAGGTCTGGTACTCCGCGAGCTGGTGTGCCAGGCCCTCGTTGTCTGCCAACCCGCGCAGCAGGTCTGCCTTTGTCCGCGTCTTGTACCGCGCCAGCTCCTCGTCGGAGATGTCCTCGGTCTTCAGCCGGTCGAGCTCCTTGTGGATCGCCGCCGCCATCTCGTCGGGCGTATGCCCCGGAAGCGGCACCGCTTCAAACGCGAACAGGCTCGGGAACTTCACGCCCGGATATCCGCTGAATCCGTCCGCCTCCGCCGCGATCTTCTGATCGCGCACCAGGCTGCGGTAGAGCCGCGCCGTTCGCCCGTTCGAGAACACATCACTGATGGCGTCGTAGACGTTGTCATCCGGATCACGATAGTCCGGCCGGTGGTATCCCTCGAAGTAAAACGGCTGGGTCGCCTCGCGCATCGTCACCGTCTTCTCGGCGTTCTGCACGGGCTCGACCGTGGTCATGGGCTCGGGTTTCGGTCCCGCGGGAATCGCGCCGAAGTAGCGCTCCAGCACCGGCATCGCGTCAGCCGCTTTCACGTCCCCGACCACCGCCACCACGATATTTGCCGGCACGTAGTACTTCTTGTGAAAGGCCTCGGCCTCAGTGGCGTTGATCTGACTCAACTCACTCTCCCAGCCCACGCCACTTCGCCCATACGGATGCGCCACATACGCGGTCGCCGCGAACTGCTCTACCAGCTTCCCGATCGGGGAGGAGTCGATCCGCATCCGGCGCTCCTCCTGCACCACATCCCGCTCCTTGTAGAACTCTCGCTCGACCGGATGTCCGATCCGGCTGCTCTCGAGATACGCCCACAGCTCCAGCCGATTCGACGGCATGCTCCAGAAGTACTGCGTCGAGTCTTCACCAGTTGAGGCGTTGATCCCGGTGGCACCGTTCTGCTCCGCAATCTCCGTGAACTCATTCGGGATCACGTACTTCTCTGCCGCAGCAATCGCGTCATCGAAACTTTTTTTCAGAGTGGCCAGCTTCGCCTGGTCCTGTCCCACCCGTTTCCGGAACTCGGCGTCGTACGCCTGCTGTGCCGCCTCTACTTTCGTCAGCGCCACCTTTTCCGCAGCGTAGTTCGTTGTTCCGATCTCGTCCGTGCCCTTGAAGGCCATGTGTTCAAACATGTGCGCCAGGCCGCTGTCACCTTGCGGGTCGTCCGCCGAACCGGCATTTACCAGCGTGTAAAAGCTGAATACCGGTGCCTCGGGCCGCTCGCACAAGATCAGCGTGAGGCCGTTTGGCAACACCTTTACTGTCGTCCGCCGCTCAAAGCTCGCCAGATCCTGTGCCACCGCGCACGTACACACCCCGGCTATCACCAAAGCCGCCAGCCATCGAAACATCCCCATCAAGACCTCACCTCGCACAGACGAATCATCCGCACTGATCAACCTCTCGCGCGCGCGACGACTCTGCACGATAACCATACGTGACTTCTTCCATTGGACGAAGCAACTAAGCCGCAAGGCAGCGAAGCCGCATTTCAGATCGGGATCGCTCCAAACTCTTACTCCGCTGACCCTCTCCGCCGCTCCTGGAGACCGCCCGAGGCGATCAGCACGGCCATCAGCCCGGCACCCGCGCCCAGCAGTACCGGCCACCACGCCCACACCCCCTCCTCGAGCGCCTCCTCGGCCTCGATCGCGATCCGCTTCGCCGCATTCAGAAACTGCTCCTTGGTCCAGGAGTTCCTGGCCGGCGCCGGCCCGTGCCGAAAACTCGCCTTGGCGGCACTTGACCAGTCGCCCCGTTCCACTGCCGCAATCAGCTTCGGATACTCGCGAAACAGCTTGCCCGGCCCGAGGTTATAGACCATGTCCAGCAGTGCTACCTTTGCCGCGTCCGGCAGCCCCCCGTATCCCTTCACATGTTCGCGCAGATACCCCTCAAAACCTTCGAGCACATCCCGCAGCCGCTCGTCGATCGCTTCGTCCGACAGGCGCAATCCATCCGCCTTGCGGTAGAACGCGGCTACCTTGCCCTTGGCCAACCCGCTCACACGCGCAAACTCCGCTGCGATCTCCTCTTCTGTTGCGTTTCGCTCGCCAATCAGAAACGGCAGTCCTCCCGCCGACCTTGCATTCGGCAGCATCACGCCCACACCCACGGTGACTTTGCCCAACGTATCGAGATACATCCATGGCACGGACCCTTCGAATTCCCTTAAACGTGCAATCGCGACATCCAGGTAGCTGCCCATATCTCCACCCTAGCACTCCGTCCCATCACTCCGTCCGAGCACTTCGTCCAACCTTTCACTTGACCACTGAATGACCATTCAGTATGCTCACGCCGTCGGGGTAGTGGTGCCTTCCCACATCCGCAACAGCCGCCCTCGCCACGGAGCTTCCGCCGATGTCCGCCAGCCTCACCATCCCCGCACTTAGCACCTCCTCTCTTCATGCCATCGGCCGGGACATCCGCAAGGTAGCCGTCCTCGGCGCCGGCACCATGGGCTCGCGCATCGCGGCTCACATCGCCAACGCCGGCCTTCCCGTCGTCCTGCTCGATATAGTCCCTCCCGGTACGGCGCCGGATGCTCCCAAGGCCGAGCGCAACAAGTTCGTTCTGGCTGCGCTCGAAGGGTCTCAAGAAGTCCAAGCCCGCCGCCTTCTACACGCTCGAGTCCGCCCGCCTCATCTCCATCGGCAACTTTGACGACAACATGAACCTGATCTCCGATTGCGACTGGATCATCGAGGTCGTCGCCGAAAACCTCGAGATCAAGCGCGCCCTGCTCGAAAAGGTCCGCCGGCACCGCCGCCCTGGCACTATCACCACCACCAACACCTCCGGCCTCCCCGTCCACGAGATCGTCGAGGGCACCGACGACGAGGACCTCCGGAAGCATTGGTTCGGCACCCACTTCTTCAATCCTCCGCGCTACATGCGCCTCCTTGAGATCATCCCGACCCCCTCGACCGATCCTGCCGACCTCGCCGCCATCACTCACTTCTGCGATCAGCGCCTCGGCAAGACCGTCGTGCCCTCCCGCGACACCCCCAACTTCATCGCCAACCGCATCGGTACTTTTTCGATGGGCAACGCCATCCGCCTCATGATGGCTCAGGGCCTCACTATTGAAGAGGTCGACGCGCTCACCGGTTCACCGCTCGGCTGGCCCCGCACCGGGACCTTCCGCCTCGGCGACCTCGTCGGCGTCGACGTCCTCGCGCACGTGGCAAAGAACTTCGAGGCCCAGGCCTCGCGCATAAACGACGAACGCACCGACGTCACCCTCGCTCCCTTCATCACCCAGATGCTCGAACGGAAGATGCTCGGCGACAAGGTCGGCGGCGGCTTTTACAAGAAAGCTGGAAAGGATGAGCAGGGCCGCGATCTTCGCCACGTCCTCGACTGGCAGACCCTCGACTACAAGCCTTCCACCCGCCCGAAACTTCCCGCGCTCGAGATGGCGAAGAACGTCGAGCAGACCTCCGCGCGAATCGCCCAGCTTCTTCACGCCGACCCCGAAAAGGACAAAGCTGCGAAGTTCTACTGGCCACTCCTCACCGAGCTCTTCACCTACGCCGCCAATCGCGTCTCCGGCTCAGACGGCGAACCCGCCGCCACCGTCGTCGAGATCGACCAGGCCATGAAGACCGGCTTCAACTGGGAACTCGGCCCCTTCGAGATGATGGACGCCGCGGGCCCCCGCGCCACCACGTACAAGATGCTCGCGCTCGGTGCTCCGGTCTCGCCCAACGTCGAAAAGCTCCTTCATTCGGCCACAGCCGCATCCGATACCGGCCCGACCTGGTACAGGGACTCACCCGGCACGAACTCCGGCCGCGAGTTCTTCGATATCACTGCGGGCACCTACAAGCCCGTTCCCGCCCCGCCGGGCACCGCCAACCTGGCTACCCTCAAGAAGTCTCACGGCGTGGTCAAAAAGAACCCCGGCGCCAGCCTGATCGATCTCGGCAACGGCGTCGCCGCCATCGAACTCCACTCCAAGATGAACGCCCTCGGCGGCGACATCGTCAGCCTCGTCACCCAGACCCTCAAGCCGACCTCTGACGCCGTCGGGAACTTCGAAGCCTTCGTGATCACCGGTGACTCCACCAACTTCTCCGTCGGCGCCAACCTCATGCAGCTCCTCCTCTCCGTCCAGGAAGAGGAATGGGACGAGGTCGAGATCGCCGTGAAGCAGTTCCAGAACATGACCCAGGCCATCAAGTTCTGCCCTCGCCCCGTCGTCGTCGCGCCCTACGGCATGTGCCTCGGCGGAGGCGTCGAGATCGCCCTGCACGCCGCCGCCCGCCAGCCGCACGCCGAGCTTTACATGGGCCTCGTTGAGGCCGGCGTCGGCCTCATTCCTGGCGGCGGGGGATGCAAGGAGATGACGCTCCGATCCATCGAGGCCGGCTCCTCCATCCGCCCCGATGCCCGAGGAGAGGGCGTGGAGATCTTCGAGGCTCTCAAGAAAAACTTCGAGACCATCGCCAAGGCCACCGTCTCCACCTCCGCCGCCGAAGCCCGCACCCTCGGCTTCCTGCGCCCGTCTGACAACATCACCCTCAACCGCGACCGCCTCCTCACCGACGCGCAAACCCGCGCCCGCCAGATCGCCGACGCCGGCTACACCGCGCCCACGCCCCGCACCGACATCCCCGCCCCCGGCGAGTCCGTCCTCGCCACCCTCAAGCTCGCCGTCTGGACCATGCGCGAAGGCGCCTTCATCTCCGAGCACGACGCCAAAGTCGCCACCTGGGCCGCCCACATCCTCTGCGGCGGCAAACTCACCCCCGGCACCCCGGTGAGCGAACAGTACCTCCTCGACCTCGAACGCGAAGCCTTCCTCTCCTTGTGTGGCGAAAAGAAGACCCAGGAGCGCATCGCCTTCACCCTCAAAACCGGCAAGCCCCTCCGCAACTGAGGCAAGCTCTTAGCTGTTAGCTCCTAGCTTCTAGCTAAGTTCTTAAGTGCAGGAATCCGGACTACCGGCCTCTAGCTAGGAGCTAGAAGCCAACAGCTAGGAGCTAGCTCCCCATGAACGAAGTCATCATCGCCTCCGCCGTCCGCACCCCCGTCGGCAAAGCCCCGCGCGGCACCCTCCGCTCCACCCGCCCAGACGACCTCGCCGCCACCGCCATCACCGGAGCGCTTGAGCGGATCCCGCAGCTCGACAAAGCCGAGATCGACGATGTCATTCTCGGCTGCGCCATGCCCGAGGCCGAGCAGGGCATGAACGTCGCCCGCATCGCCTCACACCGCGCCGGCCTCCCCAACAGCTCCTCCGCCATGACGGTCAACCGCTACTGCGCGTCCGGACTCCAGTCCATCGCCATCGCGGCGGATCGCATCCGCGGCGGATCCGCCGACGTCATCCTCGCCGGCGGCACCGAATCGATGTCCTACGTCCCCTTCGGCGGCAACAAGATCTCGCTCAATCCCTGGCTCGTCGAGAACTTTCCCGGCTCCTACATCTCCATGGGCCTCACGGCAGAGCGCGTCGCCAAGCACTACGGCATCTCCCGCGAAGAGATGGACCAGTTCTCCTTCTCCTCTCACCAGAAAGCACTGCACGCGATCGAGGCCGGACACTTCAACGACGAGATCGTACCCGTTACTGTTACAAACACAGTCCCCGATGCCAAGGGCAAAGCCAAGCCCGTCGAAACCCAGTTCACCCGCGACGAGGGCCCCCGCGCCGACACCTCGCTCGAAGCCCTCGCAAAACTCAAGCCCGTCTTCCACGCGCAGGGCACCGTCACCGCCGGCAACTCCTCGCAGACGTCGGACGGTGCCGCCGCCGCTGTCGTCATGTCGCGCTCCCGCGCCGACGCGCTCGGCATCAAGCCCATGGCCCGCTTCATCGCCTTCGCCTACGCCGGCTGCGACCCCGAAGAGATGGGCATCGGCCCCATCCACGCGATTCCCAAGGTCCTCAAGATGGCCGGTCTTACTCTCGACGACATCGACGTGATCGAGCTCAACGAGGCCTTCGCCGCCCAGTCCCTCGCCGTCATCAAGGTCCTCGGGATCGACCCCGCGAAACTCAACCCCAACGGCGGTGCCATCGCCCTCGGCCACCCGCTCGGCTGCACCGGAGCCAAACTCACCGCCACCCTCCTCCGCGACATGCCGCGCCGAAACGCCAAATACGGCATGGTCACCATGTGCGTCGGCGGAGGCATGGGCGCCGCCGGCATCTTCGAGGCCGCATGAACTCACGTGCGAGCGAATCTCACATCTTCGCTACCACAGCCCGACGCTTCTCATTCTGAGCGAAGCGTAAGAATCCCAGTATTTGGCTTTGCAATTGCACTCCTAATTAGGTGCCGGGCTTAGCCCGGACATCACGACGACCAGAACAAAGGAAACTTCAAACCTGGAGTGCGCATTCCGTGACGCTGGCGACCATCCTTCAACGCTTTCGCAAGAAGCCAGTGATCCAGTTTGCCGGCGACGAAAACATGCGCCGCATCGCACCGCTCGCAGAAGAGTTCTTCGCCAATATCCTTTATGACGAGGAACCACTGTTCGTCAGCGATGAAGCCACGATATGGGACTGCTCCCTAGGCCCTGATACCGATAAACTCCGAGAACGTTGTCGAAATTTCTACGGCGTGGACCTTCATCCTCACGACTTCAAGCGTTCCCTTTGGAGCCTGATCGAACACCTCGACCGCTCTCGCACGAAGCAAATTTCCTGTTAGGAGCCCCACCATGGCCACCACCGCTCTCCCGCCCGAAGTCACCACCCTCAAACCCGCCACCACCCCAACCCCCGGGGGCGCGTTCCTCATCACCAACCCAACACCGCAGGACTGCTTCTTCCCCGAAGACTTCACCGAAGAGCACCGCCAGATCGCGCAGACCACCGCCGACTTCGCCGTCAACGAGGTCCTGCCGCAGTCCGACGCCATCGAAGCCAAAGACTTCGCCGTCACCCGCCGCCTCATCAGGGAAGCGTCCGACCTCGGCCTCACCGCCGCCGACATCCCCGAAGAGTACGGCGGTCTCGAGATGGACAAGTCCACCTCCGCCATCATCGCCGAGAACATCTCGCGCCAGGGCTCCTTCTCCGTCGCCTTCTCCGCGCACACAGGCATCGGCACGCTCCCGCTCGTCTGGTATGGCACTCCCGACCAGAAGAAGAAGTACCTCCCCCGGATCGCCTCGGGCGAGCTCATCGGCGCGTACGCCCTCTCCGAATCCACCTCCGGCTCCGACGCCGTCAACGCCCGCACCCGCGCCGTGCTCTCGGACGATGGCCAGACCTACACCCTCAACGGCGAAAAGATGTGGATCACCAACGCCGGCTTCGCCGACCTCTTCACCATCTTCGCCAAGTGTCTCGTCCCTGCCGACTCCGGCGCAAGGACGCCGGCAAGGAACGACTCACCGCCTTTCTCGTAGAAAAGGGCACCCCCGGCTTCTCCGTCGGCAAGGAAGAGCACAAGCTTGGCATCCGCGGGTCGTCTACCTGCCCGCTCATTCTCACTGACTGCAAGGTCCCCGCTGCCAACCTTCTTGGCGAGGTCGGCAAGGGCCACCACATCGCCTTCAACATCCTCAACGTTGGCCGTTACAAGCTGGGCAACGCCGCCGTGGGTGGCGCCCGCGTCTCGCTCAACAACGCAATCAAGTACGCGAAGGAACGCAAGGCCTTCGGTAAGTCCATCTCCGAGTTCGGCCTCATCCAGGAGAAGCTCGCCAACATGGCCGCCGGCATCTTCACCGGCGAGGCTCTCACCCATCGCGTGGTCGGCCTCATCGATAAAGCTCTGGCGAATGTCGACAAGAACGACACCGCCGCCATCCAGAAGCAGATCGAGTCCTATGCTGTCGAGTGCTCCATCTCCAAGGTCTGGGCCTCCGAGATGCTCGACATGGTCGTCGACGAGACTTTGCAGATCTACGCGGGCTACGGTTACGTCGAGGAGTACCCGGCCGAGCGAGCATATCGAGACGCACGCATCAACCGGATCTTCGAAGGCACCAACGAGATCAACCGCCTCATCATCACCGGCTGGCTCATGAAGTCCGCCATGACCGGCAAGCTCCCGCTGATGCCCGCCATCAAGCAACTCATGGACGAGGTCATGTCCGGCCCCACACCCCGCGACGACGAGGACTCCGACTCGCCACTCGCCGAAGAGCTCCATCTCCTCTCCCAGGCCAAGAAGCTCACCCTCTTCGCCGCCGGATCCGCCGCCCAGAAGTACATGGACAAGATCGCCGACGAGCAGGAGGTCATGGCCGCCCTCGCCGACATGATCACGGAGGTCTTCGCGATGGAATCGGCCCTCCTCCGCGCCGGGAAGATCGGAGCAGGGAAGGGAACTGGCTCCTCGACCTCGAGCAGCGCCAGGGAGATCTCTGTCGCCCTCGCCAAAATCTACACCGCCCACGCCTTCGACATCATCGAGCGGTCTGCCAAAAAGGTCGTCGCTGCCGTGGCCGAGGGCGACAACCTCCGCACCCAGACCGCCATCCTCCGCCGCCTCGTCAAGCACGACCCCGTCGACGCCATCAGCCTGCGCCGACAGGTCGCCCAACACGTCATCAAGGCCGGTAAGTACACCATCTAAACACCACGCGCTCGCCACAAAACACCACAACTTCACCACCGCAAACACCACAAGCGCGCGGTGGTCAATACCCCAAAATAGCCCCGGTTCGTCCCCCGGACGGACCGGGGCTTCCTATTGCCCGCCCATTAGCTCTTTGTAACCATCTCCGTATCATGACCGCACGGCTCCCCAAGCTGAATCCCTCCCGTCCGTCGGCACAGCGCCTCCTGGCGCTCATCACCATCTTTACGGCGCCGCTCCTGCACGGCCAGCGCATCCCGGTGCAAACACGGGCTTTGCAGGCCATCTCGGCGACCTCAGCAGTCGATACCGGACAGCTGCCCGTCTCTGAGCCCCTCACCCTCACACTTCGCCTCAAGCCCAGCGCTGCTCAGACCGCCGCTCTCGACCAAATGCTCTCCGCACAGGGCGACGGCACCTCCGCCGCCTATCATCACTGGCTCACACCCCAGCAGTTCGCTGAGCAGTTCGGCCCGTCCAACGATCAGCTCGCCACTCTTACCAACTACCTGGAATCGAAAGGGTTAACGATCACGGCAGTCTCGCCCGCGCACACCCGAATCACCCTTAGCGGCACGGCCGGACACATCCAGGGCGCATTTGCCGTGAGCCTCCACCGGTACAGCGTCAGCAGCACACCTTACTTCGCCAACGCCACCGAACCCTCGCTCCCTACAGAGCTCTCTGCCCTGATAGCTGGTATCTCGGGCCTCGACGACCTCCCCGTACCCGCATCCGCCCGCGTCAGCATCGGAACGAGCCCAGCAGCCCCGGCCACCCGCGCCAACCTTCAGAACAACACTCCTAGCGTCGTCGCTGCGAAGCAGCTGGAGGACATCGAGACCATCGCCGCCGCTGTCGACGCTAATACGTCACCAATTCTCCCCCTTACCTCTGCCGCTTGCTCTTCCGATCTCGCCCAGGCAGACGTCGACGCATACCGCGCGCTATTTCGCCAGGCCAGCGCCCAGGGCATCACCATCATCGCCGCCAGCTCCTGCCCGGTCATCGCCAGCAGCAGCCAAAACGCGGTGAGCGCCAGCTTCCCCGCCTCGCTCCCCGAAGTGACAGCCCTGACCGTGGGTCCACGCGAGGCTTCCACTGCAAGCTCTGGAATCGTCGCTCGTCCAGCCTGGCAGGCAGCTCCTGGTCTCCCCACGGACGGCCTCCGCCACGAGCCCGACCTCACCACGACCTCTGTTGCTGCTTTCGCTCAGACGATCGCAACGCTCAACGCGGAGACCGGTGGCCGTCTCGGCAACATCAATGCAACTCTGTACTCGCTTGCGAAGACACCCGGGCTGTTTACTCAGCCTGATGCCACCCCAGCAACCGCCGACGCGGGTGACTGGGAACCGGCAACCGGCCTCGGCACCGTCGACCTGAACACTCTACTCAAGGTCTACCCGCGCGGAGTCACCGGCGTCAGCATCGATTTTCAGGCCTCGACCTACTCCGTCAGCTACGGCACGCCGTTCACACTGAACGCCATCATCAACCCCGCGGCCTTCAATAACGCCGCACCGACCGGCACCGTCGTCTTTACCTCCTCCAGTCAAGGTGTGCTCGGATCCGCAGCCGTGAACAATGGCATCGCAAGTCTCACCCCAGGTGTTCTCCCGGTGGGAACCTACAACATCGTAGCGACGTATTCGGGCGACGGGAACTATGCGGCCAGCTCGAAAGGTGGCGTGAATGTGTACGTCGCCATCGTTAAGGCAGACCTCCAGGCGACGCTCTCGCCCTCGATCTCCGTCCCATACGGAGCGACGGCCACCGCCACCGCCACGGTGACGCTTCCCGGCTCCTCTGCCTCTCCCAGCGGAGACGTCTATGCCCAGATCGAGAGCGTCACCGGCGCGTTCTACAGCGCGACCCTCAGCCCGAATACGGGCAGCAACAGCGCCACGGCAAATATCGTCGTCGCGGCCCCCTCGCCGGGTAGCTACACGGTCGAAGTAAGTTGCCAGGGAAGCCAGAATTTCCAGTGTCAAACACCAGTCGATCTCTCGCTTAGAACGGTCAAGGGCTACACAAGCACCACGCTCACTGTGAATCCCACAGCTCCAGAAGCGGGGCAGCCCATCTACATCACTGCAGTGGTTGCCAACTCCGGCAATGCCACAGGAACCTACACCTATGGCGGAAGCATCGGTTTCTACGACTCCGGCAAGCTGATCGCAAGCGCGCCGGTCGCTACCAACCAGGCGACGGCCAGTGTCTCCCTCTCCGGAACGCGAAGCCATAACCTGACCGCGGTTTATAGCGGCGACACCAACTGGAACGCCAGCACGTCCGGCGCGGTTGCGGTGCTCCCCACTATGCTGCCGACAGCGATCACCATCACGACCAACACCAACGGTTTCAGCTCCCTTTCCGGTGTCAACATCATCTTCACGGGCACGGTAACAACCAATGTCAACTACGGCACCGGACCCACGGGCTACCTGACATTCTTCGACACCTACAACGGTGCCGTCATTCAGCTCGGCAACGGCTCGGCCCTGATTCCCAACGGTCCTGACGCCTCCATCGCCCTGTTCACCACGACCGGTCTTCTTCCCGGGCTCCACCACATCTACGCCCAGTACACGGGTGATGATGACTACGCCTCCGGGACCAGCGGCGTCACGACGCTGTCCATCTCTGACTTCAGCGTCACTATGAATCCGACCATCCTCAACGTCACGCAGGGACAGAGCGGAAGCGGCTCCGCCCTCATCAGCTCGAGCGGCGGCTTCACGGGGAATGTCACGCTCGGCTGCACCCCGCCCGGCAACAGCCAGGCGACCTGCACGATCTCCCCAGCTTCGGTCTCCGTTGGTCAATCCGCAACGGTTACGGTCACAACCGTAGCCCCGCAGGCCAAGACCCCTGGTCAGCAATCCAGTGCGCTTCGCCTTTGGACCGCCGGCACCGGCGCCACACTTGCCACTCTGTTCTTTTTCGTCGTGCCCCGTCGGCGCCCGCTCTCGTCCCTTCTGCTCGTGCTTGTAGCGGTGTCGCTGACGGCAAATGTCGGCTGCGGCCTTGGCACCACTACCACTACCGCCTCTGACGGAGGCTCCGGGTCCAGCCCCTCAAATCCCGGAACACCCCTGGGCACCCAGAACTTCACCATCACTGCAGCCGGCTCGGACGGCGTCAATACTGTGCGCCATACGTACCAGTACCAGGTCACGGTTCAATAAGAACGTAATTTGGCGAACATCCCGCCAGTACCTTTGATCCTGCTCCGGAAGACGAAACCTTTTCCAGAGTTCGTGGTCTAAGCTAGGAAGTCGATCACCACTAGCCGTCTGTCTCCCTACGGCGGCACCTCCTCACGCTTTGCCCGATTTCAGGAACCTTCACATGTCTTGTCGATCGCCTCGCTACCTTGCCCTTTGCGCCTCCGTCATTCTTTCGTCCGCAACCGCTCTCCGGGCCGCGGTTCCCAACCGTCTCGGACCGCTCTCCTCGAGCAGTCGCAGCACCCTCGCCCACACTATTCCCAGGCGAGCGATGCGCTCAGCCGATCTCGGACAGGCGCCGCTCACGCGCGTCCTCCCCAGCGTGACGCTGCACTTCAACATGACGTCTGCCCAGCAGAGCGCGCTTACCCAGCTCATTATCGACCAGCAGAACCCGAGCTCGCCCCGCTACCACCAGTGGCTCACCCCGGCGCAATATGGCGCGCAGTTCGGGATGTCCAGCACCGATCTCGCCAAGGTGCAGGCGTGGCTCACCTCCCAGGGGCTCAAGGTCACCGCAGTCTCCCCCAGCTCCAATTTCATCACCGTCTCCGGCACCATCTCTCAGGTTCAGACGGCGCTCGGCACCTCCATCCATACGCTTTCGCTCAATGGGGAGCAGCACATCTCCAACACTGTGGACCCGGTGCTTCCCGCAGCTCTGACCAATGTCGTCAGCGGCATCACTGGCCTGAACGACTTCAAGTTGCGATCCCGAGTCCAGGCCCGAAAGGTCACTCCCCGGTTCACCTCGTCCATCAGCGGCGATCACTTCATCGCACCCGGCGACTTCTACACCATCTACGACGTCAATCCGCTGCTCAACGCTTCGATCAACGGATCAGGAGTCACCATCGCCGTGATGGGGCAGACGGACATTGCGATCAGTGACGTCACCGCCTTCCGTTCCGCCGCAGGTCTTTCAACCAACTCACCCACAGTTAAGCTCATCGGTCCTGACCCCGGCACCTCGAACGGCGATCTGGCTGAAGCCATGCTCGACGTCGAGTGGTCCGGAGCCGTGGCTCCCGCGGCGTCCATCCTTTACGTCAACTCCAACGACGTCGTCGGAACATCGCTCATCAACACCATCACTTCCAACCTCGCTCCCATCATCACCATCAGCTACGGAGACTGCGAGGCCGACTGGGGTCAGGCCAACCTCACGACCTACAACCAGTACTTTCAGCAGGCCAACGTTCAAGGACAGACTATCGTGGGGCCCGGTGGTGATTCTGGCGCGACCGATTGCGATTACCAGTCCAGCGTTGCCGTTGACGGCCTTGCTGTCGATTTTCCGGCGAGTTCACCCTTCGTCACCGGGGTCGGCGGGACCATGTTCAACGAGGGCACCGGATCCTACTGGGGAACCAGCAATAACACCAACGGCGGGTCCGCAACGGGATACATCCCGGAACTGCCGTGGAACGAGACCAGTTCGGCAGACGGTCTCGCGGCCGGCGGCGGTGGCGTCAGTGCCTTCTTCTCGAAACCCGCGTGGCAGGTGGGGACAGGGGTACCCGCGGATCTCTCCCGCGACGTCCCTGACCTCGCGCTCGACTCTGCCTACCTCCATGACGGATTTCTTTACTGTCTGTCCGGCTCCTGCGTGAACGGCTTCCGAGACAGCGACCAGACGCTTTCAACAGTGGGAGGCACCTCCGTCGCGACGCCGACGTTTGCCGCCATCCTCGCACTGATCGAGCAGAAGACCGGCTCACGCCTCGGTAACGTCAATCCGCAGATCTATGGACTTGCCAACTCCACCTTCTACAACAACGTCTTTCACGACATCACCTCCGGCACCAACAGCAGCAGCTGCACACAAGGCTCGCCTGACTGCCCCAACGGCGGCTCGATCGGATACACCGCCGGGACTGGCTATGACCTCACCACGGGTTGGGGGTCGATCGATGCATTCAATCTGGCGAACGAGTGGGGACAGGTCCCCTCGACCGGTCTCGCCAGCAACGTGGGTAGCAGCCTGAGCAGGACCGTGCTCACGACTTCGGCGGCAACCTGCGGCATCTCCGGCGGCACGCTCGCCTTGTCCGCCGCCGTTGCGAGCGCGACCGGCAACTCTGTTGCAGCCACCGGTTCCGTGCAGTTTCTGGTCGACAACGTCGCCGTTGGCTCGTCCGTTCCCCTCGTCAATGGCTCCGCGGCCTACTCACTCGATACCTCCGCGCTCTCTTCCGGAGGCCACACCGTGAGCGCCGTCTACCTCGGTGATGCGCTCTATGCAGGATCCAAGGGCAGCTTGCTTACGGACGTCGTTTCGACCACACAGCCTGACTTCTCCATCACTCCCTGCACCGCGACCGCCTCTGCCGGGGCTGGAGGCAACTCTTCCGGAATTACCTTCAGTGTCAACCCGTTCAACGGCTTCACCGGGCCGGTCGCCTTCTCCGCGACCTCTGACGCAACTCTCAACGCCAGCTATACCTTCTCCGTAACGCCCGTCACGATCAGCGGCAGCACCAGCGGGACGACCGTCCTCACCCTCAGCGCCTACCAGACCGACAGCAAAAGCTCGACAGGCCTGATCAAACTCGGCTCGGGCAGTGCCAAAGTCTCGATGCTCGGCGGCAGGCGCTCGGCCTACGCGGCCGGATCGGGCGTGGCTCTGGCCTCCCTGCTCTTACTCACGGTGCCGCGTCGGCGACGTTGGGGAGCGCTTCTAGCCGTCGTGATCTCCGTCGGCGCCATAGGTGCGAACGGCTGTGGCTCGGGTGCCTCGACCATCGACGCTGGAACCGTTACACCGCCGCCCACAACCACCAACGCCGCCCCGGGCACCTACACGGTCACTGTCGTCGGCACAGGCACCTCCACCAGCGGCGTGCGCGTCCACAGCGCGCAGGTCACGTTCACCGTCCAGTAGCCCACACTGCACGCCAACGCAGAAGAGCCGCACTACAAAGTGCGGCTCTTCTGTTTCTCCGGCGCGTACTAGGCAGTCATCTCAACGAGGTTGCTGGACCGCTCTGCCGCGCCTGAAACTTCCGGCACGTTCCCCGCAAGGCTCATCAGGTAATCCTGCGCGGCAAACGGTGCACCCACCTTGGGAGCGCGCACATACTCGCCATCGGGCTGCAGCAGCCGGGCCTTGACGTTGTCCTGGAGGTACGACCCGAGGATCTCCTCGCGTAATCGCAGACTCAGGTCCGCCTGCTTCACCGGAAATACGACCTCGCATCGCTCAAACAGATTCCGCGGCATCCAATCTGCACTTCCGCAATAAACCTCGTCCTCGCCCCCATTCGCAAAACTGAAGATCCGGCTGTGCTCGAGAAAACGCCCTACGATCGATCGCACCCGTATCGTCTCGCTCAGACCCTTGACGCCGGGCCGCAGAGAGCACATCCCGCGGATGATCAAGTCGATCTGCACGCCAGCCTGACTCGCAACATACATAGCCTCGACGGTCTCGCGGTCCAGCAGCGCATTCATCTTGGCTACGATAGCGGCACGACGCCCCGCTTTGGCGTGTTCTGTCTCGCGCGCAATCAGCTTCAGCAGATCGCTTGCCAGCGTCAAAGGCGCCACCATCAAGGGCCGGTACGCATCTCCCTCCGCCTCCGCTGTGAGGTAGTGGAAGACTGCCTGCACCGCCGATGTCAGCTCCGGCCTTGCCGTAAGTAAACTGATATCCGTGTAGAACCGCGATGTCACCGGATTGTAGTTGCCCGTCCCCAGGTGGGCATATCGCCGGATCACCCCATCCGGATCCCGCCGCACCAGCAGAGCCAGCTTGCAGTGTGTCTTCAGGCCGAAGATTCCGTGGAACACACCTACCCCCGCATCTTCCAGTTCGCGGGCCCAACGGATGTTCGATGCCTCATCGAACCGCGCCATCAGCTCAACGACGACGGTGACATCCTTGCTCTGCGCCGCCTCGATCAGGGCTTTGAACATCGGCGAGTCTGCACTCGTGCGGTAAAGCGTCTGCTTCATCGACATCACCGCCGGATCGACCGATCCCGATTCGATGAAGCCTTCGACGGTCTTATAGCTGTCAAACGGGTGATGGAGGAGCACATCATTCCGTCGAAGATCCTCAAACAGATCTGCTGACTTGGCCTCGATCTTGTACTCCCGGCTCGAAAACGCAGGGTACTTCAGCTCCGGCCGTTTCGCCTCCGCATACAAGTTCATCAAGCGCGACAGGTTCACCGGGCCGTCCGTCTTGAACACCTGCCAGGGCTCGAGCTCGAAGTTCATCCTGAGCCGTTCCACGATATCGTCGTTCGCCGTGCATTCGATCTCCAGCCGAACCGCATCGCCCTTGCGACGATTGTGAAGCTCCGCCCGCACACTCTCCAGTACCGATCGCGACTCCTCCTCCTGCATGTAGAGGTTGCTGTTCCGCGTCACGCGAAAGGCCGTCTGGGCCAGGATCTCGTAGCCCCGGTACATCCGCGCCGCCTGCGACTCGATCAGCTCGTGGAGCATGATGAAGTTCGTCTCGTTGCCGCTGCCGCCCAGGCATACCAGTCGCGGCAACGATCGCGGTACCGTGACGACGCCTAGTACCGGCACTGTCTTGATACCCTCGTTCGCGCCGCGTTTGTGCCGCAGCAGAAGCGCAATGCACAACGCCTTATTCAGCACCCGCGGAAATGGATGCGAAGGATCGATGGTCACGGGCGTCAGCAACGGGTCGACCTCTTTGTCATAGAAGTCCAGAGCCTGAGACCGCGCCTCGTCCGTCAGGTCCTTCCAACGAAGCACCCGGATCCGTTCAGCCTCCAGCGCTGGCAGAAGGTGCTTGTTCCAGCACCGGTACTGTGCCTTCACAAAGGAAGCCAGTTGCTCGCTCAGCCTGCCCAACCGCTGCTCCAGCGTAAGACCGCCCTCGTCTGCTGCTTGTGCTTGCACATCGCCGTCCTCGATGCGCTGAAGAATGCCCGCCACTCGGATCTCGACAAACTCGTCCAGGTTGCTGGCCGTGATCGCCAGAAATTTCACGCGCTCAAGCAGGGGATTCGCCTCGTCCCGCGCCTCTTCGAGCACACGATCGTTGAAGCGCAGCCAGCTCTCATCCCGGCTGAAGAAGCGCGGCTCCGGCAGCACCTGCTCAACCTTGGCCGGCTTGTGCCGGCCGCTCTTCTTCTTGCCGGAGATCTTCTTCTTGGGCGTGTTCTTTTTGCCAGCGCCGACGTTGGGAGATTCCGGCGCAAGCCTTCGCTTCTCGGTGTGTTTCTTAGCGGTCATAGAGATCCAAAGACTACCTGAACCATGTTAATGCCCGAGCGACGTCCGTGCCCCGCAACGTCGTGACCCTCCTGCCGCCCACCGATGTACTATGGTCTGCCTCGGAGCTGCGTCCATGATCGAACTTCAGGAAGTCGCCGTCATAAGCGCCCCCATCCATCGCTGCTTCGATCTCGCTCGCAGCGTTGAAGTTCACCTGCTGGATAACCGGCGCTTCGGCGAGCCGACCGTCGCCGTCAGTGGCCGCACCTCCGGTATCGTTGACCTCGGACAGCAGGTTACCTGGCGCGCACGCCATCTCGGCGTCTCCCACACCCTCACAACACGCGTCACCCGACTCAATAAGCCAATCTACTTCCAGGACACCATGCTTCACGGGGCGTTCAGCTCCATGCAGCACGATCATCATTTCCGCCCGCTCACTGGCAGCCGCACGGAGATGGTCGACGTTCTTCGTGTCTCCGCCCCACTCGCCGTCCTTGGTCGCGTCGCGGAGATCCTCGTGCTCCGGCACTACATCCGCATGCTCCTCCTGGATCGCAGCAAAGTCCTCAAACGGGTCGCCGAGTCCGACGAGTGGGTGCGCTACATCCCGCAGGCCTGATCACTGGCCATTCAGTCAGCAGGCCCATGCTATAGTCCGAATCGGTGCCGGGTGAAGAGTCGACCTGCCCTCGCCAGGAACCGCAGATACAAATGAATTGCACTCTGCAGCCAAGCAACGGCTCTCGCCGCCAGCCTCGACTCCTCTTCGGGTTGCTTGCCGTGACCCTTCCCATCCTGGCCTTCTACACCATTCTTCTTCGCGAGACCGTCAACCTCCCTGAGATGGACGACTACGATGCCGTGCTCGCGTTTCTAAACGGCTACGTCGCCCTTCACGGGTTCAGGGCGAGGCTCCTCTTTTTTGTCAGTTCGCAGCACGTGCACTACAAGCTCTACTTCGAGCACCTCGTCTTCCTCGCCGAGCTCCGCCTCACCGGTCACATCAACTTCATTCTTCTGCAGCAGTTCGGAAACCTCTTCGTCCTATTCACCGCTGGCGTACTTTGGCTGCTCTTCAAACCGCCAGCCAGGAGGTTTGCCGACCGGCTTCTCCTCTTTGCGCCCGTCATCCTCCTTCTCTTTGCGCCGCGCTATGGAGACACACTCAACTGGGCGATGGGTTCACTTCAAAACCTTACCGTCGTCTTCTTCGCCCTGCTCGCGCTTGCTCTTCTGGACCGAGAAACAACCCCGGCCTTTGTCGGCGCGTGCGCCTCCATGATCTGCGCCATCTGCTCCTCCGGAAACGGCTTCTTTCTCGCCCTCGTCGGTCTGCCGTTCCTATGGGAGCGACGCCAGCGTCGCCGCATGTTGCTGTGGGCTCTATGTGCTCTGGCCATGGCAGGGCTTTACGCCTATCACTTCCGTGTCGAGCAGATGCAGTCGCCTACAACGCAATCGCACCCTGGCATCATCTTGGTCCTGTTTCCGCTCTCCTTCCTGGCAGGCGCAGCGGGCAGAGTCAAGATTTGCATTTTGCTTGGCACCTTGGCGCTAGCCTTCGCGGGATATCTCGTGGCCAAGGGTTGGCGGAAATCGGATCCTGCGACGTTTTATGCGGTGATGTTCATCATCATCACCGCCGCCGGCGTCGATCTCACCCGTTACCAGTTCGGGCTCGCGGCAGCCCTTGCTCTCCGCTATTGCATCTACTCCCAGCTGCTCGCGTGCCTTCTTTACATGGCGACGCTACGGCTGGGTGCCTACCGCCTGCTCACTCCGACTCGTGGCCGGCTCGCACTCCGCTCCTTTGCCCTTATAGCCTTGATCTTCTGCCTCGTGTGCGATGTGCGAGAGGTTCAGCTCTTGCATCGTCGAACACAGCTCATCCGGGAGCACTACGTCGCCTGGACCAGCAACCCGCAGCAGGTCTCCCTCGTGCCCGACGAAGATCCCAACCTTCAGAACCTCGGCATGACGGAGTTTCGCAGGCGGGCCGCGCTCACCCTGCTGCGCTCAGAGGAGCTCGGCATCTACCAGCCTCCGCCTCCGGGCGAGGTCAGCCCGCCGCAACACTGAAGCGTGAAGCGAAAACAAGGTGATCAATCAAGGAAGGTCGATCGCAAAAGAAAGCGGCGGACCCGAAAGGCCCGCCGCGCCTCTGTGTAGAACAGCGGTAACCTAGCGGTGCCAGTGCATCGTCCACCCTAGGTACTTCTGCGACGCTTCGAGCACCGGGCTCGCCACTGTCGAGAAGTTCGCTGCAACGTGGTGCTCAAACCCGTTCTCGCAGATAAACCGCAAAAGCTCCTGCATCTTCGGGATCTCTACTACGCCCGCACCGCCAAACGTGTTCAACGGATCGTCGGTAAACGCGCCCTCGCCCACATAGCCTGAGATCTGCCCCTCAAGATCATCCGTCGAGAAACGGGCAAAGCTCATCGCACCCGCCTTCACCGTTCCGTCCAGCGTTCCGTACGTGTTCTCCTTGCCCACCGTTCCCGCGATGATCTGCTGAAAATCCATCTTCACGCCCGGCTTGAAGAAGTGCTTCGGAAGATTGGAGCAATGGAAGCAAACCGCCTTGTCCGGGTTGTCGCCATAGTTGTTGTTCCAGTCCAGCAGCGCACTCGGTGTCTCGCTCGCCAACGCCAGGGCATACATGCTCACGGTACCCATGGTGTCTGTCTCGCACGCCGCCGGCAGCAGGTTCTCGCTCATCATGCTCATCACCGTGCACGGCACCACGCCGAAGTACTCCTCCATCGACGTCCAGCACTGCACGCTGGACACCGTGAGCTCATGAGCCTTCATGAAGCCATCGATCACCACGCCCAACTTCGACATCTTGATCAGCGCCTCTTCCGGCGTGTTGTTCAGTGGGAGATAACTCTTGATTTTTGCGAGTCTCTCCTGCACCCGATCTTCGTTGTCCGGCAGCCGCGAGATCTGTCCGAACACCTCACTAAGATCCAGCGTATCCACGGTGATACCCGATCGCTCCAGCAGCTTCTCCGAGTAGCGCACCGTGTTGAAGGCGGCGGGCCTCGCCCCGATCGCTCCAATCCGCAGATTCTTAAAGCCCCGAACGACTCGGCAAACACTCGCAAACCACTGGAGATCGGCCTTGAACTCCTCTGAATCCGGCGCCTCCGTATGCAGCCGCGTCAGTGAATAGGGAATGCCGTACTGCCGCAGGTTGTTCGAAATCGACATCTTGCCGCAGAAGCTGTCACGCCGAAACGCGATCGACATCTTGGTCGCATTGTCGGGCGTGGCTTGAATCAACACCGGCACACGCAGGTCCGCCAACCGCAGCGCATCGGCCAGCCCGCGCTCCTCCCCGAAGTTCGGCAGGGTGATGATGATGCCGTCGATCTCGTCCTTGTGACGCTTGAAGAGGTCCGCGCACCGCTTCGCCTCTTCGTACGTCTCTACTGCCCCATGCGCGCTCTCCTCAGGCGAAAGCACGATCGCCTTCATCCCCGCCGCCTCAAGCGCCGCAATCATCTCCAGTCGTCCACTCGTCGCGAGGTGGCTCGGAAAGAAGCCACGGTTCCCAACGATCACACCAAACGTCATCTGCCTGCCCATCACATCTACTCCCAAGATTCTCTTGTTTTTTCGTCGACGTCTCATCCGCAGCGGCGCGCCGAGGCGCCACATCCGGACCTGCAGTACAACTTCTTAGTCGAACTCCGGTTCCGCCTACCCCTTGCCAGGCCGGAACCGAATCGCATAGAACCCGCCAAAAACCGTCAGCAGAATTCCCCACCAGAACGTGGCATGAAGCTGTAACAGTAGCGGCAGCTTCAGCGCCGTCTCCGACGGGTGGTTGAATTCATAGAGGCCGAGCGGCGTCAAAACAATGCCGTACATCAGGCATAGCGCGCCGACAAAGAACCAGATCGACAGCCGTGCCTTGTGATGACCCTGTGGATCGATATCGGACGAAGCGGGGTGCTGCTTCACGTTTGGACCAGGACCAGACATACGCTCCTCCTACCAGAACAACAGGTTCAAAATGAAGAAAACCGTTCCCACGACGACTGCCCAGAAGATCGGCTTCTGCCAGATCGTTACCGATCCGTCATGCGGGATAACCGTGGCGCCATAGACGAGACCATTCAATTCCTCGTCCGTCTTCGCCTTCGTCACCAGGCTCACCAGCACCGTCACGACCACGCAGATGATCCAGCACCACAGCGCCCGGTACAGATTCTCGGCCATCGGCTTGGCATCGGGTGAGAGCGCGATATACCGCAGCGCCCCGGGGTCTTTCTGCACCCAAGCCCACATCCCGATCGACGATGCCGTGCCACAGAGCAGGCCCCAGAAGCCGCCCTGCCGCGTCGCCCGCTTCCAAAGCATGCCCAGGATCACCGTCCCGAACAGCGGCGCGATGAAGAAGCTGAACAGCGCCTGGACGTAGTCCATGATCGAGGCCGCATTTGCCACCAGGTACGCCGTGCCGACGCTCACCAGCATCCCCACAACCGTGGACGCCCGGCCCATAAACACGTAGTGCGAGTCTGCTGCCTTCTTGTTGATGTAGGCGCCGTAGATGTCATACGTCCACACCGTCGAGAACGCGCTGACATTGCCCGCCATGCCGCTCATGAATCCTGCCACCAGGGCCGTGATTCCCAGGCCCAGCAGACCCGGTCCGCAGTAGCGGATCAACATCAGCGGAAGCACCTCGTTGTAGCTGTGCAGACCCGTTGAAGCGACCATGCTCTCCGGCACCAGCTTCATCAACGTGCCATCAGGATTCCTGAGTACTGACAGCGCCAGCAAACCCGGCACGATGACGATAAACGGCACCGCCATCTTGAAAGCCGCGCCGATGATCGGAGCCAGCTTCGCAGCCCGCAAGTTATTCGCGCTCAGCACGCGCTGAACAACAAGGAAGTCGGTCGTCCAGTAACCGAAGCTCACCACAAATCCGAGCCCAAAGATAATGCCCGTCCAGTGCACGCCCATGGGATTCGAGCTGAACGAGCCCAGGTCCGCCCACATGTGCGTGTAGCTGGCGTTGCCCACGTTGTGCATGATCTGCGCCTGCAGATTGTGCCAGCCGCCTGCCTCGATCAAGCCAATAATCGGGATCAATGCGGCGCCCGCCCAGATCAGAACAAACTGCAGCACCTCGTTGATAATGGCCGACCGCAGACCGCCCAGCATCACGTATAGACCCACCGTGACCGCGCCGATCCAGATCGAGAAGCTGATGTTCCAGCCCAGCACTACCTTCATCACCAGTGCCATCGAATACATGTTGACGCCGCTCATCAGCACCGTCATGAACCCGAACGAGACTGCGCTTACCGCCCGCGCTCCCTCTCCATACCGCAGCTGGAGGTACCCAGGGACCGAGTGCGTCTTTGAGATGTAGTAGAAGGGCATCATCACGATGCCCAGGAACAGCATCGCCGGAATAGCGCCGATCCAATACCAGTGCGTTGCCAGGATGCCGTACTGGTATGCCGACCCAGCCCAGCCCATCAGCTCGAGCGAGCCGAGATTGGCCGAGACAAAGCTCAAACCCGCGATCCACGCCGTCATCTCGCGGCCGGCAAGAAAGAACTCTTCACTCGTACTTGCCGAGTCCTTCACATAAAACCCGATAAACAGCACCAGGCAGAAGTAAAGAACCAGGATCAGGATGTCGACCGGGTGCAGATGTGTGAGCTGCCTCGTTTCCCCCGCCACTGCCGCCGCCGCCAAGACTTGCATCATTTCGAAGTCACACAACTCACGGACCGGGCCGCTGCCCGGAACCGTCCCTCTCCTAGGATCTCTGGCTCACCGCATCTCGTGCAGCCCGCGCGCTCTTCTGCGAACGCCATTTCTTCGGGACGCCCCAAATATACAGCAACAAAGCAACGCCTAGCTCGCCCCTCCCTCGCAGCGCTGCCAGGGTCTGCCAAGCCTTGCAACAGCTTTCATACGGTGAGAACCTGTGTTCACTGCGGGTGTTCATCAAGCCGCTAAGGAGAACCTCCATGCAACTCCGTTCGGCAGGCGCACTGATCCTCTCAGCCGCCCTCAGCCTCGCCCTTTCCTCCGCACCCGCTCTCGCCCAGAACAGCGACTCGGGCGCCAAACAGGACATGAAATCCGCCGGGCATGAAACCAAGAACGCCGCCAAGGACACCGGCCACGGTGTCAAGCAGGGGACAAAGAAGAGCTACAACAAAACCAAGCACGTCACCAAAAAGGTCGGTCACAAGATCGAAGGCAAGCCCGACACCACGGTCAATAACCCGCCCAGGTAGCCTGACGGGAGGCGATTGACCTAGAAACAGCAAAGAGGCCTGCCAGGTTACGGCGGGCCTCTTCGTGTGCTTCCTCTTAGAAGGACGCTTTGATGTCTTCCACCAGCTGCTTGCCCTTGTTCAGCATGCCGGCTGCCGTGGTGGCCGCCTGTTCCTTCTCGCCAAACGTATCGGCTCGGGCGAAGCCCAGGTTCGGCACCTCGCCCAAAGGTGTGGCGAAGCTCGCCGTGAACTGCCCGTGGCCGTCAAGCGCCTGACCTGTCGTCCAGCGCTGTCCTTCCTGTGTCCCCATTCCCTTGTCGGTCGTGGTAATCAGGAAGTTATACGAGAACTCGGCCTTCTCTTCCGCCTGTGGGAAGCTGTTCGGGATCGGGAGATGCGTTGGCCCAAGCTCTTCGAGCACCGCCAGCCACTGTTGCTGGTGCATGGTGTCGCGCGCAATGTTGAACGTCCACATATCCTTCATGCCCGGGTCATCGGTCATGTGATAAAGCCTGACTGCCAGTGTGCGTCCAGTCGCCTCTGCCGCAACGTTGCAGTACATGTCCGCAGCTATATTGCCGCTTGCATAGATGTGCGACATGTTGAACGGAACGCCGTCCGAGTTGACCGGCATGGCCGACAACCCGCTCGACAGGATGTGCCGCGGATTCATCCCGCTCAGCACCGACCCTGCAATCGGGTCTGCCGCGATCTCCTCCTGGAGGCTTACCGGTGCCTTCTCGAGATTGAGGGCCACGGCAGTCGCCAGCATCTCGATATGGCTGATCTCTTCCGTCGCCGTGTTCAAAAGCATGTCGCGGTACTTCACCGGGCCTCGGCAACCCCAGGCTTGAAAGAAGTACTGCATACATACGCGGATCTCGCCCTCTACTCCGCCGATCGCCTGCTGCAGCATCTTGGCGTACAAAGGATTGGGCTTATCAACGCGCACAGGGTACTGCAGTTTTTTATCGGTATAGTACATAGCTCTCCTCGTATCGAGTTGGGGATCGGGCTTGTTGAGTTGTGATTAGGACGTGCAGAAAGCGAGGCGGACGCACAGCCTCTCACCACGATTTGAGCTCAACAGCAGACGCGCAGTTGTTTGCCCCGCCTATCGGGGCAGAGCACTAGGCTTGCTCTCATCAAAAGCGCCCGGATCTTGGAGCGATTCTTACGGAACGACGACCTTCTCGCCCTGCTGCCACTTGTTCGGAAGGGTCGCCACTCCCGGCCCGCGCACATGCTCGTGATACCCCAGCATCACGGCGCCCGCGCTCAGGCTGACCAGCGCCACCCAATACAGATCCGCTCCCAGCAGATGCAGGAGCTGCAACCACACCGGCGCCAGCAGCAGAACATCCGCCACCCCCAGCACCATCTGCGCCGCCAGCAGACCGACCACCAGCCGTGCAACCCGCCCCGTCCAGTCGGGCCGTGCCCACGTCCGCCGCAACAGCCAGGCCACGCACAGCCCTGCGATCACCGCGCTCGCCGGATGCACCCAACGCAACTTGATCAGCCACGGTGAACCGCTCGCGAGATCCGCTGCCATCGCCGCACGCAGCGTCGCGGAAGGGAACAGCGTATCGCCCAGCGCCGCCAGGCTGCCGCTCACACCCACCACCAGCGTGGCCAGCAAGCCCAGGACCGCCGGTCCAAGACTCCCCCACCTCCACGTGTTCCTCGTTCGGAGCACGCCGCCGAGCTCATCTCCCGTCCGCAGCAGCAGCGCCGTAAGGGTCAAGGCCATCAGCAGCAACAGCGTGTTGCTCAGGTGCACGGAGAGCATCACCATCCGGCCCACACTCTGGTTCCCGGTAACATACCCAAGCTTCACCAGCAGCGCTCCCAGCAGAGCCTCGTTCAACAGCAGCACCCCCGAGACCACCGCCGCCACTCGCGCAGCGCGCCCCGGCCTCGTTGCTCGAAAGGTCCATACCAGCAGCCCGATCACCGCAAACGTTGAGGCTCCCGTCATGCACCGGTGCGTAAACTCGATCACCGTATGCAAGCCCGGTGACACCGGGATCACCTGTCCGTTACACAACGGCCAGTGATTTCCGCAGCCCGCCCCAGAGCCCGTCGCCCGGACCATTGCGCCCCACACGATTACCAGGACGTTGTACCCGACGACCGCCCACGCATACCGCTCCGCCCACACTCTCGACCGCAGCCACCCCCGCCCTTCAGACACCACTGCAGTCGTCACCATCTTTCCATTCTACGAGCGCGAGACAGACCCCGCCACGAGCCAGATCCCGCAGCCAGCCGCCGACTTTCGTGAGGCAACTGCCACCGTGCTCAGCGCTGCATGCCTCAACCGGAGCGGCATGAACTAGCTACGCGATCACAAAGCAGACCTTTGCGGATCGCCGGAGCTGCCCTACAATCCACCGTCAAAGGAGCCGAACGAAATTATGCCAACCTATATCTCACGGGCCAGCTGGACGACGACCGGAACCGGCCAGCTCAAAAGCAGCCCGGCCCGCCTCGACGCCGCCCGCCAGGGCCTCAACGCCATGGGCGTCAAAGTCGTCAGCTTTTACCTCACCATGGGCGGTCAGGACATGGTCATCATCGCCGAAGCCCCCAGCGACGAGATCATCAGCGCCGCCCTGCTCTCGGTCCTGTCGACCGGTACCGTCACGACCAACACGTCGCGAGCCTTTACCGAAGACGAGTACCGCAAGATCTTCGCCGCACTTCCCTGAACTTAAGAAACGCGACCTCACACTCCAGCAGCTTTCACCAAACCTCCCCGACAATCTATCCCTCCCGTTCGTCCGGGCCAGAACGAACTTCACCCGCGCTGCGTCCGCCCCCTTTTTCCCAAGCCTTTTCCGCGATACCCTCAGAGCAAGTGCGCATCGCCTCCCTCCAGCCCTCGGTCTCGCTCACCCTCGCCGCACTCGACCGGCTCGACGACCTCTGCGCCTGCACCCGCTACTGCCTCGAAGCTCTCCCCGAACTCGTCGCCCGCAACCTCCCCGTCTTACACGACTCCTGGTCCTTCGGCGCCCAGCCCCATGACCTCAACGCCAGCCGACCCCTCTCCGATAGCGCCCAACTGGCTCTGGCCAAGCCCGATCTCGTCATCGCCAGCGTGCCATACCGCATGGAGACCCTCGCTGCCATCCTCCGCTCCGGCCACCCCGTCCTCGCCCTCGCCCCGCACTCCCTTGCCGATATCTACAACGACATCCGCCTGATCGCCTCCGTCCTCGGCGCCTCCCTCCCAGGCGAGACCGTCGTCGCCTCCATGCAGGCATCCATCCACGGCACGCACACCTACGCTTCCACCGCGCCCGCCGAACCCCTCGTCTACTGCGAAGAATGGGGCAAACCGCTCATCCGCTCCCAGCCTTGGGTCGCCGAGCTCATCGCCGCCGCACGCGGCCGATTCCTGGGCACCCCGGGAGCCCACACCACCCCGGAAGAGGTCGCTCTCGCCGACCCTGACGTCGTCCTGCTGGCCTGGTGCGGAGCCGGCAACCGCGTCCCGCTCGAAAAGGTCATCGACCAGCGCAACTGGCACGAACTCCGAGCCGTTCGCAACCGTCGTATCCACGTCATCCCTGACGAGTACCTCAACACCCCCGCTCCAACCCTGACGAAAGGCCTCGCCTGCATCGCCAGCGCCCTCCACCCCGAGCTCTACGCCCCCCACCCCGACCTCATAAGCCTCCCCTGATCTCTTCCGGCAAACTTTTAGCCCTCCAAACGCACAACTCGCGTGCACCTGCGGCCTAGTTGATCGCAGCGGAAATACCCCGGCGCTTTGTTTGCTCTTCTCAATCGTGTTCCCACCGCGATCAGCCGGGAAGCTCCCAGAATGCCTCTTTTCCTGAGCATTCCCATAGCGCATAGAGACACCATTCCCATCCATCCCACGGACGAGGAATGCCCCTCCAGCAGGTTATTGCTCCCAAACGCCTCCGCTCTGACAAACTACGCAAACGTTAGCGAAACATCGCGAAGCGACGACACACCAAAGGGCCAAATTGAAATATTTGCTCGTCTTTTCTCCCACGCCACTGCCCGATCTGAACCGCAGAACGATTCCTTCCCATAACGGAGCGTCCCCCATGAGCACACTCTCCCTCTTCTCTCGCAGCCTCCGGCCGCGCAGACTCTCTTGCCTCTCTTTGCTGCTCCTGCCGCTGCTTGCCTTCGCTCCCTCTCGAGCCGCCCAGGCCCAGGGAACCGGCTTCTGGCACACCAGCGGATCGCGCATCCTCGACAGCAACAATCAGGTCGTCCGTATAGCTGGCATCAACTGGTACGGCTTCGAGACCACCCGCGCCGTCGCCGGCGGCCTCACCTCCCAGGACTACAAGTCCATCCTCACCACCATTCACAACCAGGGTTACAACACCGTACGCATCCCGCTCTCGAACCAGATGGTCGAGACCCCCTCCGTCCCGTCTAGCATCAGCTACGGCAACGGCATCAATGCCGACCTCCAGGGCCTCAACTCCCTCCAGATCCTCGACAAGATCATCGCCTATGCCGGCACTCTCAACCTCCGCATCATCCTCGACAACCATCGTTCCGAGGCCGGCGACTCCGCCGAGTCTAACGGCCTCTGGTACACGGGTGCCTACCCCGAGTCGGCCTGGATCAACGACTGGAAGACCCTGGCGTCTCGCTACGCCGGCAATCCGACTGTCATCGGCTTCGACCTCCGCAACGAGCCCCACAACGCCACCTCTGGCGGCTCCTGCTGGGACTGCGGCGGCGCCAACGACTGGCACCTCGCCGCTGCCCGCGGCGGCAACGCCGTCCTTGCCGTCAACCCCAACCTCCTGATCTTTGTCGAAGGCACCGACGCCTACAACAACGACTTCTACTGGTGGGGCGGCAACCTCGAAGGCGTCCGCAACTCCCCCGTCACCCTCTCGGTCAGCAACCACCTCGTCTACTCCGCCCACGACTACGGACCGCATGAGTACGCGCAGTCCTGGTTCGGCGGCAGCACCAGCTACTCCTCGCTCTACACTGTCTGGACGAATCACTGGGGCTTCATCACCCAGTCCGGCATCGCCCCCGTATGGCTCGGCGAGTTCGGCACCACCAACACCTCCTCCGACATCCAGAACAGCGCCGCGGGCTCCCAGGGACAGTGGTTCCAAAGCCTCGTCCAGTACCTCGCCTCCGACTCCACCCTCAACTGGACCTATTGGGCGCTCAACGGCGAAGACAGCTACGGTCTCCTTGACGCCAACTACGACTCGAGCCCCGCCAACGCCATGAAGCAGCAGTCCCTCGCCTCCATCCAGTCCACCCTCTCCGGCAGCGGCGGCGGTGGCGGTACCACCACACCCCCGCCCTCCGCTCCCTCCGCTCCCACCGGCCTTACCGCCGCCGCTGCCTCCTCCTCGCAGATCAACCTCAACTGGCAGCCCAGCTCCACCACCGGCGTCACCTACACCGTCTTCGCCAGCACCACTGCCGGCTTCACACCCAGCTCCGCCAACACCCTCGCCACCAATCTCCCGGGCACCAGCCTCTCCGACGCCGGCCTCGCCGCCTCCAGCACGTGGTACTTCGTCGTCGAAGCCGTCAAGAGCGGTCTCAACTCCGCCCCGACATCGCAGGCCAGCGCCACCACCTCCGCTCCTGCAGGCACCGGAGCCGCGGCCTGCCACGTCGCCTACACCAACCAGAACGACTGGGGCAGCGGCTTCACCGGCGCCATCTCCATCACCAACACCGGCAGCACCGCCCTCTCCTCCTGGACGCTCACCTGGAGCTACAACGGCAACCAGCAGCTCAACCAGTCCTGGAACGGCAACTACACCCAGAGCGGCCCGACCGTCAGCATCACCAGCATGAGCTATAACGGCTCCATCGCTCCGGGGGCCACACAGTCCGGCATCGGCTTCAACGCGGCCTACTCCGGCTCCAACCCCGCACCCGCCGCCTTCTACCTGAACGGCGTTCTCTGCAAATAACCTGCCCTCCAACCGCGTGTGCCCCACCCCCTCGCGCCCTTCGCGAAGGGGTGGGGCATTGCGCTAGCCGCGACCCGTCCCGCAGGGTAGTTCGTCCAGCCCACAGCAGAAGCCGGCACAGGTCGGGTGCGTTACCATCCTCTGCATGGCTTTGATCGAGAGCCTCACCCCTGCATCCAAGCCCAACCTGATCGAAGCCGGCCGCGATCTCTTTCGGGCGTACGCCGCCTTTCTCCGCGAGATCCAGGCCTGTCACGCCTTCAACTTCACTCGCTTCGAAGAGGAGATCCGCACCCTTCCGGCCCCCTACACCTCGGCCGGCGGAGAGCTCCTAGTCGCTCTCGCCTCCCCCGAAAGTCCCGTCGCCTGCCTTGCCTACCGCGCCACCTCCGAGCCCCAAACCTGCGAGCTCAAGCGCCTCTTCGTCCTTCCCTCGCACCGCGGCCAGCGCCTCGCCGAGCAGCTCATTGACACCGCCCTCACCCACGCCCGCTCTCGTGGCTTTCGCTTCGCGGTCCTCGACACCGAACCCTCCACCATGCGGGCCGCCGAACACATCTACAGGAAGCTCGGCTTCATCCCCTACCAGCCCGCTACGCCACTCAACCCCATCGACGTCCTCTACCTCCGCCGCTCGCTCGATGAGCCCGCCTCTCAGGATTGACCCTCAACCCCCCACCCGTTACACTCAGGATGGCAGTCGGCGGCCCACAGCCGCGGACCCGCAGCGCGGCACCATCCCCTGCATAATTGCCCCCTCGTTCAATGGTAGGACAGTCGGCTCTGAACCGATCAATCGGGGTTCGAATCCCTGGGGGGCAACCATCGCACACTCTTCGGCATATCGTTAGCACCGGCTTCTCAAGAAGCCCCAGACGTTCTCACCCGATCCCGAACCTCGCCGTAAACTGCCCCGCATCCACTCCCACCTGCTGATAGTCACGCCGCATTGCGCAAGGGCGCGTATTATCCCGGACGTACGCGAAACGCAAAGCGGAGGTATCCCCTGTCACTTGCCCGATCCCTTCCGCTCCTGCTCGCGTTCGCGTTCCCCATCGCGTGCCACCGAGGCTCATCCATGATCGATCGCAACGAAGCCTCCGCCGGACAGCCCGTCGCCCTCAATCGCGGCCAGCAACTCCGCATTACTCTCTCTGAAAATGTCACAACCGGTTATAGCTGGAAGCTCACAGCACCGTGCGAGAACATTCTTCGCCTCGAGCACGATGAGACCGCCCCCGCCCCGTCAGCAGCCCTCGGCGCACCCCGCCTCCGCAACTGGCTCCTCTCCGCCGTCGCCGAGGGGCAGTGCGAACTTCACTTCGAGTACACCCGCCCTTGGGAGAAGAACAAGACGGGAAAGGCTCTCACCTTTCCCGTCACTGTCGTCGGGCACTCCTAGGGTCTACTGCACGCCTCGCTCTACTGCACGCTCCGGATCGTCCACAGATCCGATGCCAGGCGCGCATTGGTCAGATACGCGTACGGCATCTTGAAGTAGCCCTTCAGCCCCCATTCCGTACCCCACGAGTTTCGCACCGTAAACTGCTGCGATTTGTCGTCGTAGCCCACGCACAAAACCGCATGTCCGCCCACGACCTTCTCGCCCGAGGCCGGCATGGGCAGAATCCCCGTCTTCGCTACCTCCGCCCCTTCAAACGACTCATAGCACGTGAAACCAAACACAAACGGAAACCCCGAAGCCAGGCACCCCTTCAACGTATTCAGCTCCTGGATCAGTCTTTGGTACAGCACTACGAGGTGCTGCTTCGCATCCGTAAATGCCATGTCGGGAGGCTTTTGCGAGAACGCCGCGATGTTGTACGGCCAGTCCTTCTCAGGCGGCGCTCCCAGGGTCGCCACGCTCTTGATCCCGTCCCGGATCTGCGCTCCCGAGTCCGAGTTCACCGTGTTCTCCATCGTCCGCTCGTTGAAGTAGATAAATAGCCGCGACGGCGTAAACTCCGTCAGGTTGGCCTTCTTCTGGTCGAACTCGATCGCTCCCGCAATCGCATTCGCCGTGCAGCTCCCCAGCTGCCCCTGGTCATATGGCGGCGGACACTGCTTACTCAGGTCCACACTCGGCGGCGTCGCCTTTTGAAATGGCGCAGGCGCCGCATACAGGAAATCCCTCTGGTCCGGCAGATCCGGAACCCATCCAAACCGTTGAACTTTACGGGGGGTCAGAACAGCAGGCTTCGCAGCAGCTGCGGCAGCTTTCTTAGCCATAGAAATAACTCCTTCACGATCGAGTAGCCATGGCCCTTGGCGGAGATCGACCCTTATAAGCCCTCCCCAGCCCGCATGCAAGTCTCGTTCGTCTACATCCGCGGCGTCACCGCACCCACGCCCCGCGTATCCACGAAAAATCTCCGCTCGCCCCCACCTTCACCCCGCCGACCCGCGTCCGGTGCACCACCTCATTGTTCGGATACCAGAGCGCGATGCCCGGCAACTCCTCCGCAAGAATCTTCTGCACCTCGACGTACTCCTTCCGTCGCCGTGCCTGGTCCGTCTCCCCCGCCGCCTCCGCCAGCAGCGCATCCACCCGCGCGTTTGAGTACCGCCCCCGGTTCCCGCCCTTGGGCGGCATCGACCCCGTCCCATACGCATACCGGAAGATATCCGGATCCTCGTTCGAGCCGATCCACCGCAGCGCATACATCTGAAACGCACCCTTCGTCACATCCGCGTAAAACGTCCCAAACTCCGCCGACCGGATCTGGAGGTCGATCCCCGCCTCCCGCACCTGCTGCTGCAGCACCGCCGCCATCAGCCGCGTCGTCTCGTCCGTGCTCGTCTTCAACGTGATCCGCAGCCGCACCCCGTCCTTTCCCGGCCGAAACCCCGCCTCGTCGAGCAGCCGCTTCGCCCGTTCCACGTCATGCGGATACCGCGCCATCTCCTCATCACTCGCCCGTGCCCAGTGGCCCAGCGGCAGCAGCGAGTTCGCCTCCACCGCCTGTCCCCGCCACAGAGCACCGATGATCGCGCGCCGATCCATCGCACATGCCACCGCCTGCCGCACTCGCTTATCCCGGAGCACCGGGTCCGTCACATTGAAATTCGCGTAGATCACAATCGAGCTCGGCCCGGACTCCGTCCTTAGATTCGCCGATCGCTGCAACGCATGGACCTCGTCCAGCGTGATGACATTGCTCTCCGCATCCGCCGACCCCTTCTGCAACTCCAGCGCCGTGGTAATCGCATCCGGCACCACCGCAAACCGGATCCGCTGCACTCGCTGAGCCCCATTCGGCACCTGCTCCAGGTCAGAACCCAGCCGGTCTGCCCAATACTCCTGGTTGCGCTCGAGCACCACCTCCTTATCCTGCACCGCGCTCACAAACCGGAACGCCCCCGACCCTACCGGCCGCAACCCAAACTCCCGCCCTGATCCCCGTGGCACCACCCCAAACAGCCCATCGCTCATGTTGAACAGCAGCCCCGCATCCGGCCGCTTCAACCGAACCACCACCGTCAGCCGATCCGGCGTCTCCACCCGATCCACCGCCGCGAACGCCCCACCCTTCGCCGTGACCAGCGTCCCGTCGATCATGGACCGAACAGTCCAGGCCACATCCTCCGCCTCAAGCGCCCGTCCGTCATGAAACCGCACCCCGTCCCGAAGGTGAAAGACCCACGTCCGCGCATCCGGCTGCTCCCACCGCTCCGCCAGGGACGGCCGCAGGTCGAAGTGTTCATCCTTTCGCACCAGCGCGTCAAAGATAAGCCCACCCACCCGCTCCGACTGCGCATCCGTCCCCACTCGCAGATCCAGGTTGTTCGGACTCGTCTCGATCACCATTACCAGCGTCCCCGGCCCCTCCACCCGTCCCCTGCAACCCAGACCGGCGAGACACACGCACGCCATTCCAACCCAAAGCCCTGCCGCCCGCAGCCCCCATCTCGAAATCATCAGCCCTCGGCTTGGGTCGCCACCTGCAACAGCCGGGACTCTCACCCTGGCCGCTTCCACATCCACCACCTCACCCAAAGCAAACCTTTCCCAGCACCACGCCCCGCGAAGCTCCCGTCGCCGCCCGTACATTGCCCACCCTCCGCTCCCATGTCAGCCAGGCCAGCAGCGCAAACGCAACCGCCTCCTTAGCCTCCACCGCCATCCCCAGCTCCTCCATCTCCCGCACTCGAACGCCGATTGCCCCCATCCCCTCGCGCAACAACGTCATCAACGTCGCATTCTTCGCCCCACCCCCTGCCACCGCATACTCCACCCGCCCTCCGCCCATCGCCGGCCTGACAAACCGCTCATACGCCTGCAACACCGACCGCCCGGTCAGAGCCGTAGCCGTCGCCACCACATCCGCATCTTCCGCACCCGCCCGGCGGCAGGCCCGCACAAACCCGTCCCCAAATATTGCCCCAAACTCCTCCCGCCCACAGCTCTTCGGCGGCAGGGCAGAGAAGTACGGCTCCCGCAAGACCTTATCCACGACTCCGGACAGCACCCGCCCCCGCCGGGCCACAGCTCCACCCCGGTCGAACTCCCGCCCAAACAGCGTACGCATGCAGTAGTCGATCACCATATTCCCTGGCCCCGTATCGAACGCGATCACCCCATCCACGCCAGATCCCGCAGGCAGAGCCGTCAGGTTCCCGATCCCACCCAGGTTCTGCAGCACCCGCCCGGCTCTCGCGCTTCGAAACATCACCCAGTCCAGCATCGGTACCAGCGGTGCA
Source organism: uncultured Acidobacteriaceae bacterium (assembly GCA_963850375.1). Lineage (GTDB taxonomy): Bacteria > Acidobacteriota > Terriglobia > Terriglobales > Acidobacteriaceae > Edaphobacter. The sequence continues at coordinate 2,005,510 of CAWKKV010000002.1, forward strand.
CCCTGCCCACCCGCCGCCATATCCGCCGGACGGAAATCACTCACCACCGGACACCGGAGCCGCTCCGCCATGACCGCGGCCTCCCCCAGCTGCCACGTGCACCGAACGTCCGTCCCGAGGTACCGTGCCGCCAACGCCTGGTGGTACACCGTCTGACCATGCACGCCCACCAACCCCAACGTCGCGACCGTCCCCGTCGACTCCTCTGGCCCGAAACTCACGCCCGCCCCGGCACACGCCTTCGCCACACAAGCCGCATACACCTCGCCCAGCCGCCAGCTCAGCCGGCTGAACTCCGCCGCCCGCATCGCTCCACCCTCCATCGCCCGCAGCACGGCCTCGCGCACCGCCTTCGGGTAGCGGAAACCCTCATGCCGCAGTACCTTGACCTTCGGCTCCCCATCCGCACCCGCCACAATCCGGCACACGGCCACGTCCACCCCATCCGCCGATGTCCCACTCATCACCCCCGCCACAACAAGGCCCTTCAACGGTCCTGCTCCACCAGCCGCTGCACCCTTTCCATGCTGTCCTGTCGAACCCGTATCATCCCCATCCTCGGGGAATCCAGGTCATAGATCAGCGTCAGCGTGGATGACACCACCACCGGCAGAATCAGCAGCAGGAAGGCGTTCCAGCGCCAAACGCCCAAACCCACAAGGAAGTTCGCGACCGCGGCCACCATGATCAACAACGCCCAAGCCGTGCGCGGGATCCGGTTCTCATATGCCGCCTGCCGCAGCTCCGCAGCGGTAAACATCCCGGTCAGCGCCGTAAGGTAGTCCCCAACCTTGGCCTCCGTATCCGTCACTCCACCGCCGCTCCAACCTGCGTGGCCAGCTTCCGCCCATATCCTGCGCTGGAGATCCGTCGTGCGAGTTCTGGCCTCCGCCAGCAGCCTCGGATTGTTACGCGCATCGTGATACGCCACCCGCGTCTGCACGTAATCCCGCAGCAGCTCGCGCTGCTCCTTCGCGCTCGCATCGGCCAGGGTGGACGCACGGACATACACCGTTCCAATGGCCGTCGCCTCCGAGATCTCCGCTCGCCTCCGTTCGTCAAAGCGCTCCACCGCCATCGAGAACGAAAACCCGAGCAGCAGCCCAAGCAGCGCCAGCACCGAAGCCTGTAACGCCGTGAACTGGCTTGAGTGATCGGTGGCCACTACACTCTGAAAGCGTCGCCGTACCAGCGTGCCCGTTACGCCCGCCAGCAGCAGCACAGACAACACCACGGGATGGAATACAAACGGGTTTACGTGCATCAGGCCACCCTCTCGTTCAAGCCTTCAACTCTCGCTGCAGCTCCGCCAGGAGATTCAATGCCTCCCGTGGCGTGATCTCATCCACATCCACCTCACCCAGCCGATCCACAATACGCTGCGACAACGGCGTGAACATCGTCATCTGCATCGCCGAGCTGACACCCGCCTCGCCCGTCGCCTCCCGCACCTGCTGCGTCTCCGCCCGTTCGTGCACCCGCAGCACCTCGCGTGCCCGCCCGATCACCCCTGCCGGAATCCCCGCCAGCCGCGCTACTTCGATCCCATAGCTCTTGCTCGCCGCCCCCGCCTCTACCGTATGGAGAAACACGATCCCGCCACCGCTCTCCTTGACCGTCACCCGGAGGTTCTTCAGCCGCTTCAGCCTCTCCTCCAGCATCGTCAGCTCATGGTAGTGGGTCGCAAACAAGGTCCTTGCCCCGATCCGATCGTGGAGGTGTTCCACCGTCGCCCACGCCAGGCTCAACCCGTCATACGTCGCCGTCCCCCGCCCCATCTCATCCAGCAGAACCAGGCTCCTTGAGGTTGCCGTATTCAGGATCGCCGCTGTCTCCGTCATTTCGACCATAAAGGTCGATCGCCCGCGAGCCACGTTGTCGCTCGCCCCGATCCGGGTATAGATCCGGTCCACGACCCCCACCCGCATCCGCTCCGCAGGCACGAAACAACCACACTGCGCCATCACAACCACCAGCGCAGCCATGCGTAAGTACGTACTTTTACCACCCATATTTGGCCCGGTGATAAGCAGGGTGGAAGGGGCATAAGGCACGCCGTTGCTTTCAGTTGCGTCAGACTCCTGAGGCTGGGCTTCCACAAACAGCGAATTGGGCACAAAACGCCCGGTACCCAGCTCTTCGAGCCGCCTTTCGACGACCGGGTGCCGGCCCCCAATCACCTCCAGCACACCACTTGCGTCCACCGTTGGCCGCACCCAGCCACGCATCTCCGCCAGATGCGCAAACGCAATCAATAGATCGACTTGAGCCACTCTCCGGGCGCTCGCTCGAATCCGCCCTGCCGCCTGAAGCACCCTGGCCCGCAGCTCTGCGAAGATCCTCCGCTCAATGGTCCCGCACCGCTCCTGCGCGGTAAGTATCTTTACCTCCAGCTCCTTCAGCTCCGGCGTCGTATAGCGCTCCGCATTGACCAGCGTCTGCTTGCGCTCATAATCCGCCGGAACCGCCTTGGCATTCGCCCGCGTCACCTCAAGGTAGTACCCGAAGACGTTGTTGAATCGAGCCTTAAGGCTCCCGATCCCCGTCCGCGCCCGCTCCCTCTCCTCGATCGCCGCAATCGCCTGCCGCCCGTTCCGCCCCAGATCCCGAGCCTCGTCGAGCTCCGCATCGACCCCCTCCCGCACCGCCGTCCCGTCGCCTAACGACACCGGCGGCTCCGCCACCAGCGTCCTCCCGATCTCCCGTTCCACATCTTCGAGAGCATCGAAATCACCCCGAATCTGCACCCAACCTGAATTCGTAAATCCCCCTAACGAAAGGAGTAGTGCCGGCAGTCTGGCCAGCGTACCGGCCAGGGAACAAAGCTCACGAGGACCAGCAGAGTCGAGCGCCACCCGTCCCAGCAAACGCTCGAGGTCCAACACACCATCGAGCGCTCTCCGCACCGCTTCGCGCCGCCGCAGCTCCCGCACACCCTCCTCGACCGCGTCGAGCCGCTCATTGATCTCAACGACATGCGAGGGCGGCCGAAGCAGAGTCGATCGAAGCAGTCGCTTACCCATGGGCGTCAAACACGCGTCCAGAACCGAGGCCAGGGTCGTCTGCGTCGTCTCGCCCGCAAACAAAGGTTCGATGAGTTCGAGATTCCGAACGCTCACCGCGTCCATCTGCAGGCACGTCGATCGCCCGTAAAAATGCACCGAATCGACATGTTCGAGGGCACCCTGCTTGGTCCGCCGCAGATACTCGAGAAGCGCTCCGAGCGCCACCGCCGCAGTCTCGTGCCCTCCCAGGCCAAGACCATCCAGCGAGTGCACTCCAAACTGCCGAAGAACCAGGGGCACGGCATACTCGGCCGTGAACACCCAATCCTCGAGCCCCGTTTTGCTCGGTATCGACGCAAACGCAGCCGAGTCGTCCTCCGTCTCTCCCAGGAGATTCTTCCCGTGCAGCCCTGTGCTCGCGTACAGCAGCTCCGCTGGTCGGAGCCGGCCCAATTCGTCCAACGACTGCGCCCACGCGTTCTGATCAGTAAATTCTGTAGCGCGAACCTCGCCCGTCGAGAGGTCCAGCATGCACAATCCCACGCGGACACTCGCATTTTCGGGCTCGTTCGCTCGCGACCTGCCCTTCGACGAACGCTCCGAACCGGAGCACGCTAGGCTAACCAGCCAGTTACTCTGCTCGGGACCGAGCGACGGATCTACGGCCGTCCCAGGCGTAAACACCCGCGTCACCTCGCGCTTTACCACTCCCTTGGCCAACTTCGGATCTTCCATCTGCTCGCAGATCGCCACCCGATATCCACGTCGAAGCAGTCGCTGGAGGTATCCCTCGGCCGCGTGGTAAGGAACGCCGCACATGGGCACGGCCTTCAGCTTGTCGCGGGCCGTGAGGGTCAGCTGAAGCTCGCGCGAGGCGACCACGGCATCCTCAAAAAAGAGCTCGTAGAAATCGCCCATTCTGAAGAAAAGCAGAGTGTCCGGGTGCGCGTCCTTGGCGGCCCGATACTGACGCATGGCCGGTGTCAACGATCCCTCGCTTTCACGGCCCGGCAGCTTCACTTCTTTCAGTTCGATCGACATCGGCGAAGCGCCAGAATACCGGATGTCCGTCGTCCTTTGCCGCGCATCCTACGTGACAGGGAACGAATGCCTAGATACGGCTCCTTGCAGTGCTTCCTCAGGAGAACGATTTCGATGATCCAAGTGAATATGACGGTGGCCGAGTTTCAGGCAAAGGCCCGCGAACTGAAGCAGAAGTACGACCTTGAACTGACGGAGCCCGCGGGCAGGATCACGAAAGACGGCGTGACGGCTGGCTACACGCATTACAACGACAAGCTCACCATTCACATCCTCGACAAGCCGTTCTTCATCAGTACGGAGTACTGCGAACAGCAGCTGCAGGAGTGGCTTGCCAAGGGCGGCTCCTCCCTGGCTTGACACTCTGGTCCTCGGCCATCTATCGGGAACGTGCGTATCGCGATTATCGGCCAGCCTCTTGGATCCGTAAGGGTTTAGAGCCGAGACGGCCTTTATACTGGAAGTTCGCGCGAACGGATGTCGCGACCCGCTGATCATGTCGCTTTTGTGGCTTCGAGTTGCCGTTTTGTTGTACTGCATCGCCGCCCTGGCGGTGCTTCCGGCAGCTTTGTACGAACGTCCTCGCTGGCGCCATGTCGCTGTTCCTGCAGCAGTTGTGGGCCTCCTGTTCCACTTCGTCTCCCTTGCGGAGATGCTGAACGCCGCTCACCACACCCTGCCAGTCGACCGCCACGAGAGCCAATCGCTGCTTGCAATGCTGCTTGCGGGTGGTTTTCTGGTGGTATTTGCGCGGTACAAGACGGTTTCTGTCGGTGTTTTTCTGCTCCCTCTTGCGGTGCTGCTGGCCCTTGAGCCGGCATTTCGCCCAGGGCCTGAGATCCTCCCCCTGGCTCACTCGGGGTGGATCTTTCTCCATATTGGTCTTCTCCTGGCGGCCTACGCGGCGCTTATCGTCTCGCTCTTGACCAGTGTGCTCTACCTGATTCAGGAACACCGGCTGAAGGCTAAGCTGCCCGCCCTGCCGTCGCTGCCTCCCCTTGAGACCACGGACCAGATCGCACTCAAAGCGCTCCTCTTCGGCCTTCCATGCATGACGGCGGGGCTGCTGATCGGGTCCGCCGTAGCGGAGCAGACCGTTGGCCCCAGCTTCTTTCTTGATCCGAAGGCCCTCCTGTCCTTTGCGATGTGGGTCGCCTACATGGGCATGATCTTTATCCGGCGTCACTCAGGCCTGCGCGGCAGGCGTGCTGTTTACCTTTCGGGCTTCGTCTTCCTGGTTGTCCTGGCGGTGTGGTCAGCCAACCAGCTCTCCGCGGTTCACAGGTTTACGGCGCCATGACCGCCAGCCTCGTGCAGCCCACGCTGATCCTTCTCGGCGTCAACCACACTACGGCGCCCTTGGACATCCGGGAGCGGCTTGCCATCTCTCCGTCGCGGCTGGCCGACGCGACCCGTGCGCTGTCGCTGCAACCCGGGGTTCGCGAGGCGCTGATCCTCTCCACCTGCAACCGGGTGGAGCTGCTCACCGTGCAGGAGACGTCTGAGGATCTGTTGGCGGGGGATCCGCGAATGCTGAGCTTCCTCCATGATTTCCTGAACATCGCTCCCACGGCGATTCGACCGCACGTCTACGAGTACCGCGAGCGGGAGGCGGTACGGCATCTCTTTCGCGTGGCCTGCTCACTGGACTCGCTGGTCGTTGGCGAAGCGCAGATCCTGGGTCAGGTGAAGCAGTCGTGGAACGTGGCCAAGGAGATCGGAGCGGTCTCCTCGACGCTTGACCCCTTGCTCCAGCGGGCGTTCAGCGTCGCCAAAAAGGTGCGTACGGAGACGCAGATTGGATCTTCCAGCGTATCCATCGCCTCGGTCGCCGTGGATCTCGCGCGCAAGATCTTTGGAACTCTCAAAGGCAAGCAGGTCCTTATCGTGGGCGCCGGCAAGATGTCCGAGCTGGCAGTCCGTCACCTGATCCAACAGGGAGCGTCCTCTCTGCTGATCGCCAACCGGACCGAGAGCCGGGCAAGAGATATCGCCGACCGCATCGCGCAGCAGTTCAGCAGCGACCCAATCTCGACCACCATCATTCCCTTCGACCAGCTGTACGATCACGCCCACCGCGCTGATATCGTCATCACGTCCACCGGTGCGGGCGCCTCAACTGCGGGCTTGGCAAAGGTGTTTACACCAACGCATGGCCGCCTGTTTCTGGAGCGGCGCCGCAACAAGCCGATGTTCTTTATCGACATTGCGATGCCGCGGGACGTCGATCCCGAGCTGAACTCAGTGGAGGGCTGCTTTGTCTACGATCTGGACGACCTCCAGCAGGTCGCAGCGGCGAACCTGGCGAACCGTTCCCGCGAGGCAGCAGCGGCTGAGACGATCGTGGCCCGGGAGGTCGAGCAGTACCAGCAGAGGCGCGGATCACAGCCGGCCATCGACGCTATCAAGGCTCTGCAGGGGAGCGCTGAGGTGATCCGGCAGGCTGAGCTGGCCCGGTCGGCGGACAAGCTTTCCGGTCTCAATCGCGAGCAGATGGCTGCAGTCGAGACCCTCACGCGGTCGTTGATGGGCAAACTGCTCCATCCGCAGATCACGGCGCTCCGAGCAAGGGGAGATGGGGATCGCGACGAGTCCTAGAGTCGTCTCCGCTTCCCCTGGGCACAACTGTCGCGTAAATTGAGCAGTTCCAAACAGCACTTCTGCCTGCGCGCGCCATCGTAGAGACAGCGGTTTACTCTACAAACCCGAAAAGGTGAAGACAATGGCGCTTTCCAAGACGACACAGGATCACGACGAAATTCGGCAGTGGGCAGAGACGCGCGGAGCCATCCCGGCCGAGGTCGCGAGCACCGAGACGAAGGGCCAGACGGGGATCCTGCGGCTGGAGTTTCCCAAGGCAAAGAATGCGAACGATAGTGCCCTAAAGGAGATCTCGTGGGACGAGTTCTTTGAGAAGTTCGACGCGAACGGGCTCGCGCTGGTGTACCAGGAGCAGACAGCGGAAGGTGAGCAGAGCAACTTCAACAAGCTGATCTACCCCGAGGACACCAAGGCCGGCGGTGCGGGTTCTTCGGGTACGAAGGGCGGAGCGAAGAAGGCGGCCCAGAAGAAGGCGCCAGCCAAGAAGGCAGCAGCTGCCAAGAAGTCTACGGGCGCCAAGAAGTCTGTCGGCGGCGGATCGGCAAAAAAGGCCTCCGGTTCGAAGTCCCCCGCCAAATCCTCCTCGGCATCAAAGTCCGCGAAGAAGGCACCCGCCAAGAAGACAGCCGGGAAGAGCACCGGGGCAAAGAAGGCGCCTGCCAAGAAAGCAGCCACCAAGAAGAGCTCAGGGAAGCGCTCCTAGCGGACCCGCTGAGCTCCTGAGGCGTGTCATCGGAGGACGCGGCGGTATCGACCTACCGCCGCTGCACCTTTTGGGAGGAGACTCCCGATCCCGTATCCTGACAACACCATGGAAATTCGGATCGGATCCCGAGGATCGCAGCTCGCACTCTGGCAAGCCAACCATATCGCTGACAGGCTGCGCGGCAACGGGCACACGGTCGAGATCCAGGTCATTCGCACCACGGGCGACAGGATGCAGCAGCCCGGCTTCGTCGCTCCCGCCAGCTTTGATGGCCAGTCACTGGACAGCAAAGGGATCTTCATCAAGGAGATCGAGGACGCCCTCGCTGCCGGGGTGATCGATGTGGCCGTGCACTCCTTGAAAGATCTGCCGACGGGCCTTGACGAGCGCTTCGCGATCGCGGCCATCCCGGAAAGGGCGGATGCGCGGGACGTGTGGGTGTGCGAACCGTACTGGGGACTCCACACGCTGCCGCTTCATGGCCGCATCGGAACGACGAGTCCGCGGCGCAAGGCGCAGTTGCTCGCGCTGCGGCCCGATGTCCAGTTCGTCGATATCCGTGGAAACATCGACACACGCCTGAAGCGGCTGGAGCAAGGGAAGTGTGACGCGCTCGTGCTGGCCGGGGCAGGACTTGATCGCCTCAGACGTACGGAGCATGTGCACTACCGCTTCGAGCCGGAAGAGCTATGCCCGGCACCCGGGCAGGGCGCGCTGGCGCTCGAGGCTCGCTCCCCCGAGCACCCGCTGGACACCGACGATGCAGGGCGGGATCCGGCCATCTTTGCGGCGCTCCGTGCGCTCGAAGATCCTCGCGCGCGCTATGCCACCACCGTAGAGCGAACCACGCTCGACGGGCTGGGAGGTGGCTGCATGCTGCCTATCGGCGTGTTCTGTTCGGTCGAGGGCGACCGGGCCGTGATCCACGCCCAGGTTGTCTCTCCCGATGGCGAGAGCATGCTTGTCGGCGATCTAGAGGGAACGCTCGAAACGCCGGCGGTTGTGCTTGGCGAGCGACTGGCGACGCTGCTGATCCAGCGGGGCGCACTTGAGCTGCTGCCCGACCCGCTGTTCAGCGAACAGTAGGTCAGCAAGAAAGTTAGGCGGCACCAAGCTGTGCGACTGTGATGCCAAGCTGAGCGGCGATCGCGCGCGTGGCGAGCTCGTGATCTTCCCGCTGCGCCAGACCGCTGACCACGATGGCGCCAACGCAGCCAGAACCGCGGAGCAAAAGCGGAAATCCGCCGCCGTGGGTGGCGTAATCGGCCAGCGCAAGTCCCTGGCGTGCTTCAAGCGTGGTGCCATCGCGTCCGAGCTCAATGCCGACACGAAGCGAGCTCTTGCCGAACCGGAGCACCGTGTTTCGCTTTCTGCGCAGCCAGTCTTCGTTGCCGGGCGTTACGCCTCTTCCGTCTGAGGTGACCGTAGCTCCATAGAAGAGGGTCTGGCCGGCCATCCAGATCGCGATGGCGACCGGCTTCGCCCTCGCCTGCGCTAAGGCTCTCAAGCTGCCGCCCAGTCTCCATGCATCGTCTGCATCGAAGCTAGAGAACTGAAGCAGATCTTCTTGCGACTCCAAGATACGCAGCTCTTCGTCCAGATTCATCGGTCGTCTCCCTTTTCAGAGTAGTACGAGCGCACTCAGGGCATGGAGGGGACGAGCGCTGCCATGCGCTAACATCGAGGTCTGGCTCAATCTGTGTTCGGGGAAAGAAGATCCTTTTGACTCAGTCGCTAACCGCACGCGCCATCCTCCCGCTGCGCCTGCTGCTGCTCTTCGCACTGCTTGCCGGTCTCCTGTATTACATCGCGATCTCGATCCACTGGCCGATTGTCTGGGATGCGGCGGTGATGCATTACGTCGCGTTCCTGATCGGGCACGGGCTCGCGCCGTACCGCGACATCACGGACAGCAACATGCCCGGGTCTTACATCGCCGAGATCATTGGGATGCATGTCTTCGGTGCCGGCGACATGGCCTGGCGAATCTATGACCTCTTTCTATGTGGGGCGGTGACGCTGGCCTCGGTCGAGATCGCCCGGCCTGTGGATTGGCTCGCAGGACTGTATGCAGGGATCTTCTTTACGCTGATGCACGGCAGCGACGGCCCGCGGTTTACCGGCGAGCGGGATCTGGTCGTGGCGACTCTCTTGGTGTGCGGCCTGGCTTGCTTGTTCCGTGCCATGCGGGGAGCGAGGCCATTATGGATGCTGCCGTTCGGTCTCGCGGGAGCAGCGGCCACCTCAATCAAGCCGACATCTGCGCCGCTCCCGATCATCTTGCTAATCGCCGCGGCAATTCTCCTTCGCAGGAGGGACCGGCCTGTGGTGGCGTACATCCTCTGGAGTCTCGGAGGCGCGCTGGTGGCTGCCGCAGTCGTGGTCGGCTTTCTGCTTATGCACCACGCGTTCGCCGACTTCTTCTTTGTCACCACTCATCTGCTCTCCTCGTACGTTTCGCTGAACCACATCGGCCTGGTTGAGATGACCCGGCTTCTCCTGCCCAACAGTGTCTCGTTCACCGTGGCCCTGATGATCTTTCTCGCGCTATGGAATCGGGGTTGGGATAGCGAGCGATGGCTCGTGCTTCTCTGCCTGGCATTCGGTGCGTTTTCCTACTTCTCGCAGCAGAAGGGATTTCCGTACCATCGTTATCCGCTGTTCGCATTTTTGTTCGTGCTCATGGGGATGGAACTGCTTCCGGGGCTCCGCCGCTCCGAGATCTCCCGCTTGGTCGCTGCGGCCGCGATCGCGATCACCGTATTTGTGAGCGTGCCTCACATCCTCCGACCGTTGAGGGTCGAATCCCACACATTTCCTGTCAACTTGTCCGAAGGGCTCTCGACGGATCTCGATCGGCTTGGGGCTGACCGGTTGCAGGGCAACGTCCAATGCTTCGACCTGACGTACGGATGCTTCAGCGCCTTGTACCGGCTCCGTGTCATGCAGAGCAACGGGTTCACCGGAGATCTCCTGCTCTTTTCGCCCGCTAGGAATGCAGCGGTCGACTATTACCGGGAAAGGTTTTCGGGACTGCAGGCAAGGCGGCCCGTTCCCGTCCTAGTAATCACAAACGAGTGGTTCCAGGAGAGCAACTCCTTTGCCAAGCTGAAAGCGTGGCCGGAGTTCGACTCGGACCTCCGCTCGAACTACACCCTGGTCACCGCCAGACACTTCCCGGTGACGGACGGCCCTCCGCCCCCAGGCGATCCGCCGGAGCCGGGCTACCGGATTTACATCAGGAACGACAGCCCGCTGCTTGGGATCGCGCAGAGCTCCTGAGCTCGCCTTCGCACGCGTTCTGGAGAGCTGCGAGAGAAGTAGCGCACGCACAAGTTGAAGCGACGGAGAGCTGTTCGAGCACTGCTCCTCGTTGCGCCTGCGATAACTTCGCGGTTTCCTTACCCCTCTATTGCCGTCTTCGCGCGGGGATCAAGCCTATCCCTGAGCGCATCGCCAACGAAGTTGAAGGCGAGCACGAGCAACATCAGCGCGACCGCAGGAAAGAAGACGAGGTGAGGCGAATCAAAAAGGTGGGATCGCGCGTCGTTCAACATAGATCCCCAGCTGGCCGCTGGAGGCGGCACGCCGAGCCCCAGAAAGCTAAGTGTCGCCTCGGCAAGCACGGCGCCGGCCATGCCGATCGCTGCCTGCACCAGCAGCGGCTGCATGATGTTGGGAAGAATGTGGCGAGCGACCAGACGCGGTGTGGAGGCCCCAAGAGCTCTTGCCGCCTCCACAAACTCCCGCTGCTTCAATGTCATGACCTGAGCCCTCACGAGGCGTGCGTAAGACACCCAGCCCGAAAGTGCAAGAGCCAACACTACATTGACGAGGCCTGGCCCCATGAAAGCGACAAACGCGATCGCCAGCAGGATCCCTGGCAGGGAAAGAAAAGCGTTGGTCAGGTAAAGATTCAGAACTATATCCAGCGTTCCACCGTAGAAGCCAGAAAGAATCCCTGCCACGAGCCCAAGACACAGCGAGAGAGCAACCACGCTGGTCGAGACACCAAGCGAGATGCGCGATCCGTAGAGGATGCGCGAGAAGATATCGCGGCCTAACTCATCGGTGCCGAACCAATGAGCTCCGCTCGGCAGGGAGAGCCTGCTCCCGAGGTCGAGCCTTGACGGCGATTGGCTCGCCATCCATGGGGCGAAGACGGCAGAGATTACGAAGATTGCCAGCAGCAGCACGCCGACGGCGGCAAGCGGCTGTCTCGTGATGGTCGAGATCGCATTGTGCAAGCGTCGGAGCATCGGTTCCTCATCATGGCACGGTGCCGCCTCGCTTACCATGGTGGGAGGGAGGTTTGCTCCTCGGAAAGGTCGACTTTGCGGCTTCTGATCTACGGTCTCAACGCAGCTCCGGAGCTGACGGGCATCGGCAAATATACGGGTGAGATGGCCTCCTGGTTGGCCGCTCGTGGGCACGAGGTGACTCTCGTGACAGCGCCGCCCTACTACCCGGCATGGAGCATACGCTCGGACTACCGGAACGCCTACGCTAAAGAGCGTCCCGAGCCGAACCTCACCATCTATCGTTGCCCGCTGTACGTCCCGGCAGCACCCTCAGGTCGTACCCGTATGGCGCACCTCGCCTCTTTCGCACTCTCCAGTACACCCATCATCTTAGCGCTGGCCACGCGCCTGTCCGATGCTGTTCTCACCGTAGAGCCGACCTTCTTCGGGGCGCCTTCAGCGTTGCTGGCTGCAAAAGTCGCGGGAGCACCATCGTGGCTGCATGTCCAGGACTTCGAAGTCGATGCGGCGTTCGAGTTGGGTCTGCTACCCGCCCGCGGTCCCGTGCACCAGCTTGCACTCTGGCTGGAAGGTCTGCTGATGCGTTCCTTCGACCGTGTGTCGAGCATCTCGGAGAACATGGTCGAACGTGCTGTCGAAAAGGGGGTTGTGCGATCCAGGTCTATCCTCTTTCCGAACTGGGTCGACACAGACGCGATCCGGCCGCAAGATCCCGAGGCTCCGAACAGCTTTCGCGAGGAGCTCGGTTTAGGGACGAAGACGATCGTTCTTTACTCCGGAAACATGGGGAACAAGCAGGGCCTGGAAGTACTGGCTCCATTGGCTGCCTCCTTCGCAGGAGCTGACGGGGGCGTTCACTTTCTCTTCTGCGGGGATGGTGCCTTTCGACCGCAGCTTGAAGGGCTGGTTGCGGGCTTCGAAAACGTGACCATGCTCCCTCTTCAACCCCTGGAGCGCCTCAGCGATCTTCTAAACGCGGCGGACATCCATCTGCTGCCCCAGCGCGCCGGTGCAGCGGACCTGGTCATGCCATCGAAGCTCACGGGTATGCTCTCGAGCGGTCGACCCGTCGTGGCAACGACCGCGTTAGAGACGCGACTGGGACACGTGCTTAGCGGATCTGATCCCGGTGCCCCGTTGGGAATCGTGACGCCTCCTGATGACGTCCTCGCGTTGCATAACGCTATCGACAGGCTCGCTTCGTCGCGAGAGTTGAGATCCAGACTCGGTGCAAATGCGCGGAGATATGCGGTCGAGCACCTGGGCCGTGAAGAGATTCTTCTGCGATTTGAGCGGGATTTGAAGGCCCTACTCAGGTGAATCTAAGCTCTTTGATTGTTGCATTAGAATCAATAGCAATCACTAAGGAGATCACTGCTTGAAGCGAGCACTCATCACCGGTGTCACCGGCCAGGATGGCGCGTACCTTGCCGAGTTTCTCTTGTCCAAGGGATATGAGGTCCATGGCATCAAGCGTCGGACCTCCCTGTTCAATACGGCGCGGATCGACAACATCTACGAAGACCCGCACATCCCGCATCGCCATTTTTTCCTGCATTACGGCGATATGACGGACTCCTCCTCGCTCATTCACATCGTGCAAAAAGTCCAGCCTGACGAGATCTACAACCTGGCTGCGCAATCGCACGTGCAAGTATCGTTCGAAGAGCCTGAGTACACGGCCAACTCGGATGCGCTCGGTGTGCTGCGTCTGCTCGAAGCGATCCGCATACTCGGACTCGAGAAGAAGACGAAGTTCTACCAAGCATCGACCTCGGAGCTCTACGGCCTGGTACAGGAGATACCGCAGAAGGAGTCCACTCCCTTCTATCCGCGTTCCCCTTACGCGGTCGCGAAGATGTATGGCTTCTGGATCGTGGTCAACTATCGCGAAGCGTACGGAATGTATGCCTGCAACGGGATTCTCTTCAATCACGAGTCCCCCTTACGTGGTGAAACGTTTGTGACCCGGAAGATCACCCGTGGGCTGACACGCATCAAGGTTGGCCTGCAGGACCAGCTGTTCCTCGGAAATCTTGACGCCAAGCGCGACTGGGGACATGCGCGCGACTACATTGAAATGCAGTGGCTTATGTTGCAACAGGAGAAGCCGCAGGACTTCGTGATCGCGACCGGGCAGCAGTACAGCGTTCGGGATTTCGTCAGACGCTGCGCCGAACTGCTCGATTTGGAGCTGACCTGGCAGGGAACTGGTGTCGACGAGAAGGCGCTCGACAAAGACGGCAAGACAATTGTCGCCGTCGATCCGCGATACTTCCGACCGACGGAGGTGGAGACCCTGCTGGGAGACGCGAGCAAGGCCAAGCGAGAGCTCGGCTGGACACCACGCACGAGCTTCGATGATCTCGTCAAGGAGATGGTCGAAGCCGATCTAGTCTCGGCTCAACGAGACGCGCTTGTGCGCAAACATGGATTTGCCGCCTACAACGTTCGCGAGACCTAGACCATGTCATCGTTCCATATGCCCCTTGACGCCCGCATCTTTATCGCGGGGCACCGCGGCCTCGTCGGCTCTGCGATCCATCGCGAGCTCGATCGACTGGGCTATACGAAACTCCTGACCCGGACCCGCGGCGAACTTGACCTGCAAGATGCCGAGCATGTTGCCCGGTTCTTCGAGACGGAGAAGCCGCAGTACGTCGTCCTTGCGGCGGCGAAGGTCGGCGGAATTCTTGCCAACAACACCTACCCCGCCGATTTCATCCGTGACAACCTGGGCATTCAGAACAACGTGATCGAAGCATCCCGGCGTTCTGGCGTCGATCGCCTGTTGTTCCTTGGGTCGTCGTGCATCTATCCGAAGTTCGCTCCGCAGCCCATGCCGGAATCGTGCCTGCTGACTGGCCCGCTCGAACCGACCAATCGCTCGTACGCGCTGGCCAAGATAGCCGGTATCGAGATGTGCTGGAGCTACAACCGCCAGTACGGTACGAAGTACCTGGCCGCAATGCCGACCAATCTCTACGGCCCGGGAGACTCCTTCGATCTAGCGAACTCCCATGTATTGCCGGCTTTGATTCGCAAGACCGCAGAGGCGATCCGGTCCGGTGCTCACGAGCTCGTGGTCTGGGGAACGGGCAGCCCTCGTCGAGAGCTGCTCTACTCTGACGACGTCGCACAGGCGTGCGTGCATCTGTTGAATCTCGATCAGGCGACCTATGACTCTCTGCTTGTCGAAGACGCGCCGCCGCTGATCAATATCGGCACGGGCGAGGATGTCACAATCCGCGAGCTGGCCGAGACAGTGTGTCGCGTGCTCGGATACAAGGGTGAGCTCGTCTTCGATGCGTCGAAGCCCGACGGAACGCCTCGAAAGCTCATGGATGTCACACGCCTTCATCAGTTAGGTTGGCACCATCGCACGTCGCTCGAGGATGGGATTCGTCGAACTTGGGAAGCGTACCGAACGCACATATCCTGAGTAATTCCTAACAATCAGAGACGGGATTCTGATTGCAATCCCGTGACCATCAGACCCGCCCAGAAGTCAAGGGGCGGGTCTCCAAAGTGGTATTAACCCAACCCATTCCGGATCCCTAGACTCAGGGCAGATCGCAGGCCTCTCCTTGAGCCGCGACACCGTCATACTCGGGGTCCATCCCATGTCTGTCCTTGTCAGGATTCTCAGCCGCACCTTTGTCGCGGCCTCCGTCTTCGTCTCGGCGCTGTCCGCAAGCGCAGTCGTACTTCCGCCTGCCAGCACTCCCAGCGTCGCCGAGCAGCTCCTCCTCACGCAGGCAAACCAGGATCGAATGCAGCACAGCCTTTCGCCACTCAAGCGCGATCCGCTGCTCGCCCAGGCCGCCATGTACCACGCGTACAAGATGGCGGAACACGCTGACATTTCACATGGATTTCCGGGCGAGCCTGATCTCTCGGAGCGAGGAGCGAGCGCAGGTGTTCGCTTCTCACTCATCACCGAGAACGTAGCGGAGGCGGGCGAACCGACCGTTATTCACGAGATGTGGATGCACTCCGAAGGGCATCGTGCAAATCTGCTCGACCCCGAAGTCAACGTCGTCGGAATCGCAGTTGTCACCCGGCAGCATGAGGTGTATGCGGTGGAAGATTTCGCATCCACTGTCGATACGCTTTCGCTCGAAGAGCAGGAGTCCGCAGTGACCAATCTCCTGTCGACCACCGGACTCAACGTAGGGCCAAATGCCCCGGAGATCGTCGCCAATGCGCGGCAGACCTGCGGGATGTCCAGCGGATACGCGGGTCTCCGCCAGCCATGGTTCATCATGCGCTACACGGCTTCACGGCTCGACCAGCTTCCGCAGCAGATCAAGAGCCGGTTGACCAGCGGGAAGTACCACCAGGCCGTTGTCGGTGCATGTTCGCCTGCTGAGCCCAGCTCTTTCAGTTCCTACAACATCGCCATCCTGCTCTACCCATAGATCAGGTAGTAAACATCCGGAACAAAGCATCGGCCCGAGCGATCACGATCCTGCTTCCCAGACAATCGCTAACTAAGCAGATCGAGTGTTGCGCGAGGGCCTGGAGATCACAGCAGCTTTGACCCTTGGCAGCTCATTTTGCTATAACAGTGGAGGCGATGCGCGTCGGTGCGGGCTCGCTCCCAGCGTTCCTGAGTAGCTCAATGGCAGAGCATTCGGCTGTTAACCGAAGGGTTGTAGGTTCGAGTCCTACCTCAGGAGCCAATCTCCTCTTTCGATGGCTCGGCTCCTCTCTACGGATCAGCATTTCGAAGTGATGCCTAGCGTTAATCAACGCTACGGAGTTCCAAAAGCATGTCCAGCATGCAAGCCGCACTCCTTTTCGCCTCTCACCGCGCGAATGCGAGGCTCGAGATAGTGCTCGCAACTCGGGGCGGGTCGAACGAACTTCTCTGCCCCACGATCAGACATCTCTCGACTTCACCCGGCCATATCGGCCTCATCCCAGGTCATTGTGCACCTGCCCTAAGCGGTTGCGAAGCTGTGCACTGATTCCCTCGCCTGCCAACTTTCTTTACGCACGGTGAGTTGATCGATCAGGTCATGCCGAAGTCCGAAGCCAAATCCAGGAGCCTCGCGCATCCGAATTGTCCCGGCCGAACTAACCTTCACCTCGGGCTCAACAATGTCATCTCTCCAATAACGCTTGCTCGCAGAGACGTCGCCCGGCAACACAAACCCGGGCAGCGAAGACATCGCGATATTGTGCGCCCGGCCCACGCCGGATTCGAGCATGCCGCCGCACCAGACCGGCACACCGTGATCAAGGCAGAACTGCTGAATCCGCTTCGCTTCCGCATGGCCCGACACCCGGCCCAGCTTGATGTTGATCACCCGACAGGCCCCAAGTGCGACGGCAGCCTGCACGTCGCGAAGACCATGGATGCACTCGTCGAGACAGATGGAGGTTTTCAGCTGCCGTTGAAGTTCCGCATGTTGATAGATCTCGTTCCACTCAAGCGGTTGCTCGATGTAAGTGAGGTTGAACTCATCCAGTTGCTTCAGGATGGCAACATCCGCAAGGGTGTAAGCCGAGTTTGCGTCGACCGTGAGCGCAATCTCCGGGTACCGCTCGCGCACCGCCGCAACAAACTGAAGATCCTTGCCGGGTTTGATCTTGAGTTTGATTCTCTTGTATCCTGCCGAAAGCTCTTCGGCCACCTTGTCGAGCAGGCTCGAGACATCCGTATGGATGCCGAGCGAGACCCCGCAAACGATCTCTTCCTGTGTGCCCCCCAGCATCTTGTGCAACGGAAGTTTGTTATGCCGGGCAGCGGCATCCCAGGCAGCGGTCTCAACGGCTGCCTTGGCCATCTCGTGCCCCCTGATGGGAGCCATCGCCTCCAGCACCTCCGCCGGACCAGCGAAGCTCCGGCCGACAAGCAGAGGCGCGATAAAGGTGCGCAACACGAGCCATGCCGTGTCGGTCGTCTCTGAGTTATAGAACGGGCCTTCGCTGGCCGTGACCTCGCCCCATCCGCTTCCCTGGTCGGTTCGGAGTTCGAGCAGAAGAATGCGGCGGTCCTGGGTGACGCCGAAGCTGGTCTCGAATGGCTTCTGCAACCGCATCGCAATCTCGCGGGCTTCGATGCTTTCTATCTTCACAGTCTCTCCAGGAGGTAGGTGTGGGTGTCGCCGTCCTTACGAAAGCCGCACGCAACATAGCCCTCGCCAAAGTGCAACAGAAATTGTTCGCGCACAGCTCTCTGAGCGTTCTCGTCAGCCCGCAAGGAAGGTGCCGGCAAGCGGATCTCGCGCGTGTCCGGAGCTCGCGCCACCGGCTGTTCGGCAAGCGTCAGCCGTACGCGGTCGCTGTTCAATTTCCATTCGATCAGCAGGCGGTCGGTCGGCAAGCCTCCGTGCAGCGGGCTCGTGGTAATGCCATACAGGTTCGGGATGTAGGTTCGGGCGATCCCGCCCAGCCGCGTGAGATTGAAGTAGGCGTTGCGCGTTTGCATAGGATCGAAGGTCCACTGGATCACGTCGATCTTCCGGCCAAGTGCGTCGTCACGTTGCGCCAGCTTCAGCCTTCTCCCTATACCAAGGTTCTGAAAGTCAGGATGCACACCCACCCGATGCGAGTGCAGATGACCGAAGGGCAGGGAAGCGAAGGCAAGGGAGAAGCCGATCATTCGCTCCGGACCGGCACCTTGCTCGAAGGCACCCAACGTCTGCCCGCAAAAACGAGATGCCACGGTGAGCATCGCCCGGGAATCAAGCTCAAGGTCGTTATAGCGCCAAACCAGCCGTTGTAAGACGACTGCCTCATCCAGCTCCTCATGAGTGCGGAGCGGGCGTACGGTGATCACGGGCTGCGAAACTCTGGTCATGAACGAGATTTGTCGAGAGGTCTCGATTGCTGGAACAAATGTTGCAGTAATTGTGGATTCGCAGAAGGCGGTGTAGATCACTCTAGGAGAGCACCGTTTTCCTGTCAATGCAGGATCGTTTCCGTTTCAGATCCGCTTGGGTAGAGATTCCGAGCCTTCCTGATAAGCGAGATCAAAGAACGGAACTGCATTTGGAATTCCGTTGACATCGCGGCCAACGGCCCTGAGACTGACGTCAGTCCAACCAATCATCCTTTGCGCAACATTTATTGCTGAACGTCGTCGAGCCGCTGGAGGCGTCGCTTGCCAGGACCAGCATACCCAAATGGGAGTCGTGCATGAGTCGGTCTGCAGCCAACACGGGAAGGCATCCTGAGGCTCTCGGCTCGACGGTGCCGCCTCCCTTGTTCGGAACCAATCCGCTCAGGGGCCGAGCACACCTCCTCACCCAAATCTGCCCGGAGCTCAAAGTATGCATCTCTGAAGATTCGGCCGCCACGTGACCTCGGCTTCAGAGGTTGTGATGCTCCGCTCGGCCGGCCGCTGCAGTGCGCCACTGGATCTCTTCTGGGGCACACGCAGGAGGGGTTCTGAGCATGCCCGATAGATTTGACGGCAGCACTGGGACCTCACCGTCGACCCCACAATCAACGGCGTTGGCGAGGGAGCTCACGGCATGGGACGGCTTCTCCGTAGTCGCAGGCTCCGTGATCGGCTCGGGGATATTCTTAGTTCCCGGCGCTATCGCGCTGCACCTGACATCCATTCGCAGCGTCCTCCTGATCTGGATTGTGGGCGGTGCCTTGAGCATCTTTGGAGCGCTCTCGCTGGCCGAGATGGCCTCCATGTTTCCTGCCGCGGGCGGCCTCTACACCTACCTTCGCGAGGCTTACGGAAAGGCTGTCGCGTTCCTCTACGGCTGGGGCTTGCTGTGCATGATCCAAAGCGGCAGCGTTGCCACGCTCGCAACCGGGTTCGGCCTCTACCTCTCTCAGCTCCTGGCACTCACGCAGCTGCAGCAGAAGCTCGTCGCCGTCGGCAGCGTCGTCGTACTAACGGCGGCTAACCTGACCAGCGTGCGCCATGCCAAGCACATTCAGAACGCAGGCATGATCGCGAAGTTTCTCGGTCTGCTCGGACTCGCCGCGCTTCTCTTCGCCAAGGGCGACGCGTCCAGGGTCTCCGCTGGCTGGACTGCAGGGGAACCTTCGAACGGGGTGGCCTACGGCGTTGCGCTAATCGCTGTCCTCTGGGCATATGAGGGCTGGCATGTCGTGTCATTCACAGCCGGAGAGTTTCGCAATGCACAGCGCGATCTACCGCGGAGCCTGCTGTATGGAACGTTGTTCGTCTCCGGCATCTACCTCGTTTTGAACGTTGGATACTACGCAGTGCTCACACCCGCACAGATCGCCGGTGTCGGCAGTGCGGCCGCCTCCGCGGCACAAGCGGCCTATGGCGCGGGCGCAACACGCCTGATCTCCGTTCTGATCGTGACGTCCATCCTGGTCGCGATCAATGGAATGACGCTTACCGGCCCGCGTGTCTATTACGCCATGGCCCGCGACGGAGTCTTCTTCCGAAGCCTTGGAGCCACAAACGCCCGCAGCAAGGTCCCGACGCGTGCGCTGCTCATCCAGGGCGCCTGGGCTTCCGTGCTCACAATGCTCGGCTCCTTCCAGCAGCTCTTTACTGCCGTCGTCTTCACCGCCTGGATCTTCTACGGTCTGGCGGTCGCTGCAGTGTTCGTGCTGCGCATACGATATCCAGATCGACCGCGCAGCTTCCGGACTCCGGGTTACCCCATCTTTCCCCTTTTGTTCATCCTGGCCGCCGCAGCAGTCGTCATCAGCACCGTCACTAGCTCACCCATGCGCGCTGCGACGGGTGTTGGCCTGATCCTCCTGGGGCTGCCGCTCTACGCCCTTTTCCGGCGCCGAGACATCAACAGCGACGTTCTCACCGAGGTAACGAGACCATGAACGAAATCCTCCGATTGTTGATTGCTCCTCTTACCGTGACTTTGCTCGGCTCTGTTTTCTCCGCCGCCCAGACCGCCGCGCCCAAGACATTTAGCGAGGCAGTCCAGCAGGTCATGGCTCAGCCCCAGTACCGTCACGTCACCTTCGGCATCGAGATCTACTCGCTCGACGAGCAGAGAGCTCTCTTTACGCTCAACGCACAGAAGCTCTTCACGCCCGGCTCGACCACGAAGCTGTTGACTGAAGGAACCGCCCTGCAGTTGCTCGGCCCCGACTTCCGATTTCACACGTCCGTGTACCGTACCGGGGAAGTCGACAAGAATGGGACGCTAAGGGGTGATCTCGTGCTCGTCGCCAGCGGAGATCCCAACCTCTCCAATCGATTGCAGAGCGACGGCACACTGGCCTTTGCCGATGAGGACCACAGCTATGGCGGCCCGGAATCGAAGTTAATTTCGGGGGACCCACTCCTCGTACTGCACGAGTTTGCAATGCAGATCGCCAAGGCCGGCATCAAGCACGTGGACGGCAAGGTCGTGGTGGATGCCAGCCTCTTCCCGGAGGGCGAACGCGAGCTTGGAACCGGTGTTGTCATCTCCCCCATCTCCGTCAACGACAACGTCATCGATGTGACCATCCAGCCAGCCACCCAGGCCGGCAAGCCGGCCGTTCTTGCCGAATCAGTGACCGTGCCTTACCTCCACTTCGACAACCGGATCACGACCGTCCAAACCAGCGCCTCCTCGCTGGAAGCTCCCGAGACAGTGGACAATCCGGATGGCACACAGACCGTCATCCTCAAGGGCTCGGTGTCCTTGACGGACCACTCGAGCATCTACGGATATCCCGTATCAAGCCCGTCGCGCTTCGCTGCGGTGGCGTTGACTCAGGCTCTGCAGAACGCGGGCGTCACCATCGCAGGAAAGCCTGAAGGCATCACCTCGGCCAGTCCATACAAGAGCTTCTATCAGGCGCAGTACAAGGTTGGGGAGCACATCTCCGCGCCCCTGTCCGAAGAGGTCAAGGTCACACTCAAGGTGAGTCAAAACTTGCATGCCAGCATGACGCCCTTCTTCCTCGGGGCCATCGTCGGTAAAGCTACCGAGGAGATCGACCGTAAAGGTTTCCTGCTCGAACGCGACTTCCTCATGAAGGCTGGTCTGGACCTTACGGGTGCGTCCCAATCCGACGGTGCGGGTGGCGCGTCTGCGGCTTTCTATACGCCAGACTTCATGGTCCACTATCTTGCGTACATGGCGAAGCAGCCGAGCTACACGGCCTACGAGCACGCCCTGCCAATCCTTGGTCGCGACGGAACCCTGGTGCATATCCAGAGCACCTCGCCTGCAGCTGGTCACGTTTTTGCGAAGACCGGCACCTTCGCTTCAGAGGATCTGCTAAACGGTCACCTCATGCTTGAGGGAAAGGGACTGGCGGGCTATACAACCACTCCGGCCGGACAGCACCTTGCCTTTGCCCTCTATCTCAATCACCTGGAGACTGGCGACGATAAGACGCTCACCCAGATCTCGGGTGAGGCTCTGGGAGCCATTGCCGCAGCCGCATACGCACTTCCTATCGATAAGCCGACAGTTCTCGAGGTCCCGTAGCCTTTGAATTCAGGAACCTTCATGAAGCAATCTGTAACCAGGGCAGCGGCGCCATCAGTTGGTATCTCGCAACTTCTCGCCGAAGCTCGGCAGCGTGAGCCCGGCCTCGTCGATCGCCTGCGCACCCTCGTCGAGATCGAATCTCCCACCAGCGACAAGAACGCCGTTGATCGTGCGCTCTCCCTCTTCGGCGAGTGGGCCGAGCAGGCCGGTGGTCGCCTCCGCCGGCACAAACATCGCGAGTACGGAGATTCATTGGAGGTGCGCTTTGGCAGAGCCTCCGCGCAGCAAAAGCCGATTCTCCTGCTCGGGCACCTCGATACAGTTTGGGATCACGGCAGCATCGCCGTCATGCCATGGCGTGTCACAGAAGACATCATTGCAGGTCCTGGCGTCCTCGACATGAAGGCGGGCGTCGTGATGGCGCTCACTGCGGTTGAGATCCTGAAAGACCTTCGCGCGCGGCATCGTCCCATAACCTTCTTGCTGCACGGCGAGGAGGAGATCGGCAGCCCCGTATCCCGGCCGGTCACGGAATCTGTCGCGAAGCGCTGCAGCGCCGTATATGTGCTCGAACCGGCGCAGGGCGCGGCCGGCGCCTATAAGACCGCACGCAAAGCCGTTGGCATGTACCGTCTGACTGTTCATGGAGTCGCGGCGCACAGCGGTGTGGATTTCGACCGCGGTCACAGCGCCGTCGTGGAGCTTGCCCGGCAGATCCAGACCCTCGCGGGCTTCACAGATCTGGCGAAGGGTATCACCGTCAATCCGGGCCTGATCGGCGGAGGAACACGTTCCAACGTCATCGCGGCTGAGGCCTGGGCAGAGGTCGACGTTCGCCTTGCCCGTAACCGGGACATCGCCGTGCTCGACGCCAAGTTCCGAGCACTCAAACCCCACGATCGCTCCTGCACACTCCAAGTGACCGGCGGCGTCAACCGTCCTCCCATGGAGCGCACCGCTGGCACGGTTGCCTTGTTTCGCCGCGCCAGAAGTCTCGCGGCGGAGGTAGGCATCGAGCTCGAAGAGGCCGCAACCGGCGGCGGCTCGGACGGGAACTTTACCTCGGCTCTCGGCGTTCCCACCCTCGATGGAATGGGTGCTGTCGGGGCCGGGGCACACGCCGTCCAGGAGCATCTGCAACGCAAGCACCTCGCACCGCGAACGGCCCTCTTGGCCGCTATGCTGCTCTGAAAGAAATCGGTTCAGGAGGGTTCCCCATGAAAGCACTGGCGCTGTTGCTGGCTGTCTCCATCCCTGCCCCTACCCACGCGCAGACGTACGACGTCGTGATCCGGAACGGCCGCGTTCTCGACGGGGCGGGCAATCCCTGGATCAGGGCGGACGTTGCAATCTCCGATGGCAAGTTCGTCAAGATCGGACGGATCACCGGCCAGGGCCGCCGTGAGATCGACGCAGCCGGAAAGTACGTTTCGCCCGGCTGGATCGACATGATGGACCAATCGGGAGAGACTCTGCTCATCAACGGCCTTGCGGATAACAAGGTACGGGAAGGCGTGACGACCGTCATCGCTGGCGAAGGCGGAACGCCAGTGCCCGCCGAGCAAGTCGCGGACTACCTCGGCAGGCTGCAGCGGCAGGGAATCGCTGTCAACTTCGGAAGCTACTTCAGCGAGGAGCAGGCGCGAGTCGCCGTGCTCGGTCAATCGGCTCGAGCCCCCTCGCCCGCGGAGCTCGAAAAGATGAAAGCCATCATGGCCACCGCCATGCAAGGTGGCGCCATGGGGATGACGACCGCGCTCATCTATCCACCGGGAAGCTATGCGAAGACTGACGAACTCGTCGCGGTCGCGACAGTTGCAGGCCAGTATGGAGGTATCTACGCCAGTCACATGCGAGGCGAGGGGAAGGAGGTTGTGCAGGCCGTCGACGAGCTGATTGAAATCTCTGAAAAGGCCCATCTGCCCGCGGAGATCTTCCATCTCAAGGTCGCTTATCAGCCCGGCTGGGGCACGCTGATGCAGCAGGTCGGCGAACACGTCGCCGCCGCTCGCGCCCGTGGGCTCGAGATCGCTGGCGACCTCTATCTCTACACCGCCGGTGGCACGGGGCTTGAGGCTACCATTCCAGCGTGGGCATTTGAGGGTGGCATCGACAAGCTGAAAGAACGTCTTCGGGACCCCGCCATCCGCGCACGCTTAAAGCAGGAGCAGAAGACGGGTTCGCCTGGCTGGTGGAACATCATCGAGGCTGCCGGCGGATGGGACGGCATCGTCCTCGTCAACGCACAGAACCCGGCGAACGCCAAGTACCAGGGCAAAACGTTAACCGAGATCGCGAAGGAGAAAGGGACAGATCCCGCGGACGCTGCCTTCGATCTGGTCGAGCAGGGCCACGACCGTCTGCTCGCCGTCTACCACATGATGAGTGAGCCGGATATCAAAACAGCCCTGCAATTTCCCTGGACAAGCATTGGAAGCGACGCGGGCAGCAGTTCAGTCGCCGGCGGTCCTGCCGACCTCGCCCATCCACGCGCATACGGCAACTTCCCACGCCTCATCGCGAAGTATGTGCGTGAAGAGCACGTACTGACGCTTGAAGACGCCGTTCGCAAGATGACTGGTTGGCCAGCTGATCGCATGCGCCTCGCAGGCCGCGGCCTCATTCGCGAAGGTCAATGGGCCGATGTCACCATCTTCGATTACGACAAAGTTCAGGATCTATCCACCTACGAGAATCCAAACGTCTACCCTGTCGGGATCGAGTACGTGCTGGTGAACGGCACCGTCGTTGTCGATCAACAGAAGCATACCGGGAAGAAGCCGGGTGTAGCGCTCTTTGGCCCAGGCCACGTATCCAATGGTCCGGAAGCACGATGAAAACAATCTCCTTTGCAGTCTCAGCCTCTGTTCTCGTCGCGGCCTCCATGCTCAACGTTGCCGAAGCCCAGAGCACTCCGGGCCCAACCGACTACGCTCCCGTAGTTGCCGCCCTTCAGGCACAGATCAATCGCGAGATGGCCAGCAAGAACCTTCCCGCCGTTGCCATCGCACTCGTGGACAACCAGAGCACTGTGTGGGCTCAGGGCTTCGGATATGCGGATGCCGCGCGCACCCGCCCCACAGATGCTCACACCATCTTCCGGATCGGTTC
The DNA here is from genome assembly GCA_963850375.1 of uncultured Acidobacteriaceae bacterium. GTDB lineage: Bacteria > Acidobacteriota > Terriglobia > Terriglobales > Acidobacteriaceae > Edaphobacter. The sequence goes on from CAWKKV010000002.1 coordinate 2,030,642, forward strand.
CGTCTCGAAACTCTTCACCGATCTGGCCGTCATGCAGATGGTCGAGCGCCGGAAGCTCGATCTCGATGCTCCCGTCCAGACCTATATCCCGGAGTTCAAACCGTCCAATCCCTTCAACGCACCCATCACCTTGCGCGAGCTCATGTCACACCGGGCCGGCCTTCTTCGTGAGCCTCCCGTCGGTCACTACTTCGACAACACCTCGCCGACCCTCGCCGCCACCATCGCAAGTCTCAATCAAACCACCCTGGTCGCCGCCCCAGGCACAGTTACCAAGTACTCCAATGCTGGCATCGCCACAGTTGGCTACGTCCTCGAACGTACCTCCGGCCAGGCATTCGCCGACTACATGAAGGCTGCGGTGCTCACACCGCTCGGCATGCATGAAAGCGCCTTCACCGACGATCCCGCGATGCGTGCTCGCACCGCTCAGGGTCGAATGGTCAGCTACGACGGTCTGGACTTTGCCGCTCCGACCTTTCCCCTCGGCGAAGCACCCGCCGGTTCCATGTACTCCAGCGTCAGTGATCTCGGACTATTCGTCCGAGCTCTGTTAGCCGATGGCCGCGGTGCCAATTCGCCGCTCGTGAGCCCCCTCACCCTGCACGCGATGTGGAAGCCGCAGTTCGGTGGCAGCTTTGGTCTCGGCTTCGCATTGAGTTCGCTCGACGGGCATCCTGAGGTCTCCCACGCGGGCGCGATCTACGGCTTCGCAACGGAACTCGCTCTTCTGCCGGAGGAAAAGCTTGGCGTCGTCGTGGTAACCACGGTGGACGGCGCGAATGCGGTGACTCACCACCTCGCCGATCTCGCGCTGACGCAGATGCTGGCCCTGCGTAGCAAAGAGCCGTTGCCCAAATCCACAGCAGACCAGGACGTCGCTCCTCTGTTCGCGAGGGAAGCACAAGGCGATTACATCGACGAACATGGCGACCTGGCACGCCTCCAGGAGTCACGCTCAGGGCTCTCCCTCTTTCGTGGGCGTGGTTTGATTGAGGATCTCCGCGGATCCGGGAAGAATCTCCTCCGCGATAGTCGGCTGAGTTACTCGGATCAGCCGATCACCGTGACTGATGGCACGCTGCGCCTCTCCGACCACGTATATCACCGTGTGGCGGCCGTACTGCCGCCGCCCATCTCGGCGGAGTGGAGCGACCTGATCGGCGAATATGGTTGGGACTTCGACAAGCTCTACGTTCTCGAGGACCGCGGCAAGCTCAACATCCTTGTTGAGTGGTTCGACTTCGAACCGCTGCAGCCCTCTTCAAAGGACCATTTCCAGCTACCCGCAAGTGGTCTCTATCGGTCTGAATCAGTTACCTTCCTGCGCGATGAGGCTGGTGCCGTCAAAGCCGTCAGGATCGGAAGCGTCACCTTCGAGCGGCGATCTCTGCCCGCAGCCGGGGAAGTCTTTCAGATCAACCCTGTTAAGCCCGTCGACCAGCTTCGCCGCGAAGCCCTCGCCAGTCACCCGCCGGTCGAAGAAGGTCATTATCTGCCGCCCGATCTCGTGCAGTTGAACGATCTTGATCCAACGATCCGGCTTGATATCCGCTACGCCTCGCACCGCAACTTCCTCAGCTCTCCGCTCTACCTGCAACCGCGCGCCTACATGCAACGGCCCGCCGCTGAAGCCGTCCGGCGCGCGTCGCAATACCTCCACACCATGGGATACGGTCTTCTTATCCACGACTCCTACCGTCCCTGGTACGTCACGAAGATGTTCTGGGAAGGCACCCCGCCCGACAAACGCATCTTTGTCGCGGACCCCTCAAAAGGATCACGTCACAACCGGGGCTGTGCCGTCGATCTCACGTTGTACGATCTGAAAACCGGCCAACCAATCTTGGCAACCGGTGGTTATGACGAGATGTCCGAGCGCTCCTATCCCTTCTATCCGGGTGGCACGGCACGCCAGCGATACCTCCGCGACCTCCTGCGCACTGCAATGGAAGCCCAGGGCTTCACCGTCTACGAGTTCGAATGGTGGCACTTCGACTACAAAGACTGGCAGAAATATCCGATCCTCAATCTCACCTTCGAACAGCTGCAGGAGAAGCACTAGCCGGCTGTGGCCAACGTCACTCGGCGAAACACCTGGCCATCCATCTCGACCATCTGCGCGCGGCCCTGAAGATAGGAGACAAACGTAAGCTCAAGCGTCCCTTCATCGCCCTCGACCGCGAAACGGTCGTCCTTTATCGAGTGCAGCTCATCCGTGCCGTCCATCCAAAGCTTTCCGCCCCGCTCAACAACTCTGACCAGTCCGGACCACGGGCTATCGTTCGAGTAGGCACCCATGTACCGGTCTGCACCTGGGAGCTTCGCCACCACCGCAGCCGGTACGCCATGATGCTCGTTCTCGAATCGCTGGGATCCATAGCTCAAACCCATCACCGGCGCCGCGGTTCCATCACCCACCTTGGTCCGCTCAAACATCAGCGCAAACGCGCTGGGCACGTGGGCCTGCCCCCCGCGGTGCAATACCGATTCATCCGCGGCGCTGAAGAGGTCCCCCCCAAGCGGTCGAAGACTCGATGTGCCAAGCGCAGTCGTGATCACCAATCCAGCACCCTTGGCCACAATGGTGACAACGTCACCGGCTGCTGACCTATACCGTCCCGCGAAAGCTTCCGGATCCTTCATAGCAAGGGGATCGTCAATCAACGGCACGGGTGGAGCCCCACTGCCCGATCTCCCTGCATGCAGCAGATCCAGCGCATATCGAGTCACCGGATTCGGACGGTATCCCTGCATCGAATTGATGGAAGCAAACGCTCCCACACCGCCTTCCAGATCCACCAGGATGGAAGACGCAAACGCGGTCGCTCCACCGGTATGCCGAAGCGTAGTGTGGCCATCAATCGTTTCGACACCGATCCCGTATCCGTAACTCGCATTCGCGCTCAGCACTGGCGCTTTGAAGTATGGAGTCGAAAACAGCTTATAACCTTCTTCGGACACAATCCGTCCTGCAGGTCCTCGCCCCCTCTCGATCAGCATCCGCATGTACTTGCACATGTCGCCCGCGGGAGCGGCGATGCTGCCGGCCGCGTTGCTCATCGCAACATATCCGACCGCCACCAACGGATCCACCACGCTGCACGGCCGGTCCCGGTATTGATAGTGATAACCGACAGGCATCTGTGCCTGCACCGCATCGTCGATCTGACCCGAGGAGCCGGACATCCCAAGCGGCTTCAGAATGCGTGCAGTCACAGACTCCGGCCAGCTTCGTCCGTCCAGATGCGCGATCAGCAGCCCCAGCGTGTCGTACCCAAGATTGCAGTAAGCGAAACGCGTCCCTGGAGCATACGCCTGCCTTGCACGCTGCCCCGGACTGCTTGCAAACAACTGGAGCCAGTTGGGCAAACCCGACGTGTGCGTCAGAAGGTGGTGCGTCGTAATCCTGCCGAACTCCTCCGTAAACGGGAGATCAGGCATGATCTCGAGCACCGGCTTATGGATATCCAGCTTTCCCTCATCCCGCAGCTGCATCGCCACAATCCCTACGAAAGACTTGCAGATCGAGCCGATCCAGAAAGGGTGCGCGACATCGACTGCGATCTTGCCTTCCGCGTTGCTGTATCCATAGGCATGCGTCATCGACTGATCGGCCGAGATCAGACCGACGGTCATGCCTGGTGCATGCATCGTCCTCAGGTACGCAGCCGCGTACTGGTCCAGAGCGCCGGGCGTCCTTCCCGAAGACTCGCCGAGGCGGGTCGCTGCAGCGACGGCATCGACCGGAAGCAAAGCGGCTCCAATCGCAGACGCACTCTTGCCGAGAAACGATCTCCTGTTCAGCTCTTTTCGCATGGTGAGAGCCTAGCACGATCTGCAATAGATGTTGCATCGACCCCGGTGAGCTCGAGAGACCCTCGAGGTCGGCAGAATCCGGCACCCCGGCCGAGCTTTAAGTTGACACCCCTCTATCCTTTTCGCAATGCTCCCTCCATATGGCAACAGGGACGAAGGATAAGAGTGGGCTGCCGCCTGGCGGCCTGACGAGCTGGATGAAGCAGCTCAATCCGAGGCGACAAGAGTTGATTCGGCCCGTTCTCGAGAACCCTCGTGAGTTCGTTCTTCTCAGTGTCCGGGCCGCTGCTGGACACCTCAAAACCGATCCCGCAACCATGGTACGCATCGTTCAGCGTATGGGATTCGAAAACTACCGAGCCTTCCAGAACTACCTCCGCGACCTTTCCATCGCAAACGCAACGTCGTTCGACGGCATGCAGCACAAGGCGAAAGACGCAGCCGAGATCCCTGATTACGTCAACGCCACGATGGAGCAGGACGTTCGAAACCTCAATGCAGTCCGAACCAAGCTCGATGCGAAACGTCTCGCAGCGGTGGCCAAACGCATCCACGGTGCTCGCAAACGCCTGATCCTTGGCGGTGATCTCGCCGAAAATCTCGTGCATTACCTCGAGCACCACCTCGCCATCATCGGCCTTCCCGTCTTCACCGCCACCACCGTAGGCCGTAGTCTGCATATCACCCGCACTGTCGGAAAAGGCGATGTCGTCCTCGCGATCAGCTTTCGCAAGGGACTTCGTCAAACGGTGGAAGCCATGCAGCGTGCCCGCAGCAACGGCGCCTATTGCATCGGCATTACGGGCACCTATGTCTCGCCCATCGCCCGTCTCGCGGATGAGTTCTTCGTCGCCCCTGTCGAAAGCAACTCCTTCATCGACTCCTACGTCGCTCCCATGTCGCTGGCCAACCTTATCCTCGTCGCCTGCGCCAACTTCGATCGCGAAAGTAGCCTCAGCCTCTTACGTGAAGCCGCGAACGAGCAAAGACAAGGCTTCCGCTGGTACGAAGCAGAGTGAGCTAGAGCCGTAGTACTGGCCGAAGGAGTTGGACGAGAGATCGTTCCCCGGGGCCGTCCTCAGTTCCTCTTCCGCGCTGCAACAGCCATCGTCGTCTGATCGGCAGCGCAAGACGCTTGCGAAACAAACGCAAAGGTCCAGGAACAATCCCCGGTCAACATTTGTTGTTGACCAGAGCTCATATTCACCGCATACTAATGCGACTTCCTCCAGTAAAGAAACATACGTTGCGCACCTAAACGCGGCACAGCCACTCCAACAGTTCGAGTGAATGCACGGGGGTACACATGATGTGTGTCTTTTCCAGACGTTCCTTCCTATCCTGTGGCAGTTTGGGCAGGCCCGTCCTGTTCGGCGCGCTTCTTTCAACCTGTGGCGCCGTCTTTGCCCAGGTAGCCTCTTCGATCGACGGTCATGTTATCGACGCCGCCGGCAGAGCGCTCCCCAATGCCAGCATCGTGATCACAAGCTCCGCTCTTGGCTCAACCAGGGAAACCAGGGCTGACGCGAAAGGCGAGTTCCTGGTGCAGGGCCTTTCTCCAGGGTTCTACGAGATCAAGGTAAGCTCGCCCGGTTTCGCCACTCAGGATATTAAGAATACTGAGCTGCTGGTCAACCAGCCCCTCACACCCGTCATCACGATGACCATTGCCGCGGTCAACTCCGAGATGACAGTCACCTCAGAGATTCCGCCACTTGAAACCGAAACCTCGTCCACCGGGACAACCATTACGCCACGTCAGATCGAAGACATGCCGATCAACGGGCGCAACTACCTCGACCTGATGCAGCTCGTACCCGGCGTTGCCGTCAATCGGCAGGCCAACGCCGGCAGCGACGCCGCCACGCCAATTCTTGGGGAAAGAGGCGGCAATGCGGACTTCCTGATCGACGGTCTTCCAAATAACGACTACCTCAACGGCGGCGCTGCTACCCAGTTCAACCAGGACGCGATTCTGGAGTTCCAGGTCATCACCTCATCCTATAAAGCCGAGTTCGGACACTCCTCAGGCGGTGTCATCAACGTCGTGAGCCGTAGCGGAACCAATGCAGTCCACGGCCTCGTCTCATTCTTCCACCGCAACTCCGTCCTGGACTCGTCCGACAACTCGCTGCCGAAGGCTCCGTTCCTCCTCCGCTGGGATCCGTCCGCACAGGTTGGCGGTCCGATTCTCCGCGACAAGGTCTTCGCCTTCGCCTCGGCCGAGCGCATCATGGAATCGCGTCAGCTGAACTTCACCTATCCGGACGGTCTGCCTTCCAGTCTGCAGGCGGCCGAGTCCTCCTACGACAAGCACTCCGGAACCAACGACACCCGATACCGCGTGCGCCTTGATGAGTCGTTTGCGCGCCACCGGATAAGCGAGCAGTTGAACTACACCAACAATCACATCAGCGATTACCTGCCACTCTCCGCAACGAATAGTTTGCCTTCCACACGCAGCAACATCGGGCAACGCTATCTCATGGTCGGTGGCTCCGACGCATGGCTCTTCGGGCAGCAGAACAACCCGTTCCTCGTCACGTCCTACGCTCAGTTCCGTTCAGAGCCGAGCCTCGTCACCGCATCTCACCCGCAGGCCGGTGTGTCCAATACGCTCGACAACCTCTTCTCAGGACTCGATACCGGCGACCTCTTCGGTGATCAGGGCCAGGTCTCTTATGGCGCCGGCTTCACGCCGCTGCAACTCTCGCAGAACTACACGTCCTTCGGCTCCAACATCACCCGGCACATGGGCCATCACGATCCCAAAATCGGGTGGGACTACCAACACACTCACGTCGATGGAACCGAATCGAACTCCCTCTTCAACCAGCTCTTCTCGACAGTGCCAGACCTGGCGCAGTTCGGTCCCACTAACTCGGGCGTCTATTACCTCACCGAGCAGGGCGGCACCGCCGCACAGAACCAGATCCGGTTGCGCAACTCCTATAACGGTCTCTTCGCACAGGATGACTGGAAGATCCGCAGCAGCATCACTCTCAATCTTGGCCTCCGATGGGACTACGACAGTCAATTCCCAAACGCCGGCAACGTCTCTCCCCGAATCGGCGTGGCCTGGCAGGTGCTCCCGAAGACCGTGGTCCACGCCAGCTATGGGATCTTCTACGATCATTTCCGCCTCGGCATCGCTCGTGACGTTCCCCAGTTCGGCGGCTCCACCGTCATCAGCCAGAAATACATGTCCTTCCCCCGGCTCTTCTATGGCAACCCCAGCATCATCACCAGCTACTTCAACAGCATCGGTCGCAATGTGCCATGTGTCGCAAATAACATGACCGATGCGCAGATCGCCGCCGCCGGCCTCAACTGCAGCCCGGGCGTACCGCTGTACGGCATCGATCACCTCAACAATGCTCTCAACGTCCCCCAAAACACTGTCGTCAACCAGTCCAACGAACAGACGGTTACCGGCCTTTCCTCGGACGCCTTCCTCAATGCCGCGGCTGCCGCGATCGATCAGTCCCCCGGATATTTCACCTGGGATCCCTTCGGCAATCTCTCCATTCACAACGCTTTTGCGCAGTACACCGTCCCTGTCACCGTCGATCCCGCTTTCAAGACCCCCTACACCACGGCGATTCACTTCGGTATCCAACAGGAGATCACGCCCACACTCACCCTCAGCGCCGACTACTACCATCGCAACATCAATCACATCCTCGGAGTCCGAGTCACCAATCTCACCTTTGAGTCGCGAGAGGTTGATAACTCCACCACCTACACCAACGGAACACAGCGGGTGCTCGGATACGGTCCCTGGCTCGGCGGCTTCTTCGATGGCTTCACGCTTGAGCTCTCCAGACGCATGACTCATCACTTCCAGGGTTCGATCGCCTATACCTTCGCCAAGGAGTGGGATAATGCCCTCAACTCCAGTCTCAATTCCAGCGCTCAGACCACTGGCGGTGCCACCTACGTCGGCGTGCCTACAGACAGTTATGTCGGGGCCGTGCCCAACTACACCGATCCAGTCAGCGGCGCAAACAATGCGACGCGGGGCTTCATCGCCAGCAACGGCAACTACATCCCAAAGGCCCAGGCGAACTATAACGGTCCTGGCTTGGATTACGGTCCTTCCGATCTCTCCATTCCGCAGACTGTGCTCGCTCACGGCATCTGGGATCTGCCGCTCGGCTTCCAACTGAGTGGAATCTTCCGCGCTCAATCCGGCTTTGCCTATACCCTCGCATCCAATAACCCTCCCGATGTCGATGGAGACGGTCTGTACGGCTCCAGGGATCTGAACTACATACGCAATTCCAATCGCGCCCCCGTCTACATCAATCTCGATACCCGCGTAGCGAAGGCGTTTCAGATCACCGAGTCCAAACGCTTGAATCTCTACTTCGAGACCTTCAACCTGTTCAACAACGCCAATCTCGCAGGGATCACACAATACGAAACTCTTCCCGACGCTAGCCAGCCACCCACAACCACACAGACCCTCCCGGGAAGGGAAGGGCAGGTGGGTCTTCGCTTTGACTTCTGACAAAATGGGTACCTATCTAACTGCCTCGACCCAGCTTGAGTCATGGAGATGCAATTGTGAAAGCAACACTCGCGTCTTTCCTGTTGATGTACTCGTCCGCGCTTCTGCTTGGCGGTCACTACGCGACGGGTCAGCTTAGGAGTGAGACCTACGACTTAGTCATTCATGGAGGCCGCGTCATCGATCCTGAAACAGGTCTCGACGCCATCCGTGACGTGGGCATCCTGGGCTCAACTATCAGCGCCGTGAGTTCCGAGGTTCTTCGCGGGAAGCGAATCATCAACGCCGAAGGTCTGGTCGTCAGCCCTGGCTTCATCGACCTCCATCAGCATGGACAAACCCCTGAAGACTACCGCCTCAAAGCCTTCGACGGTGTTACGTCCGCGTTAGAGATGGAGATCGGAGCAAGAGATATCTCAGCCTTTCTCACGGAACGGTCAGGCGGCGCCTTGATCAACTATGGCGCAACGGCCAACTACGACGCTGCTCGCGCAAGCGCCTTCCATGACGAAGTGCCGGAAGGAGAGATCCTTCCCCACGCGGGTCCCGGAACAAACGATCCCGCGACACCAGAGCAGATCCTCCAGATCGAAGGCCGGCTGCGGCAGCAGATCGCGGCCGGAGCCCTGGGCATCGGCATGGGCATTCAGTATGTGCCCGGTGCCACCCGAGCCGAAGTCATCCAGGCTTTTCAACTCGCAGCCAGTTATCACCTCCCGGTCTTCACGCATGTCCGAAGCGCTGGAGCGAAAGATCCAGGGTCAAGCATCGATGCTGTTGCCGAAGTGATCGCCGCGGCCGCCGTCACCGGAGCGCCACTGCACATCGTTCACATCAACAGCAGTTGCCTCACACTCGCGCCACTCTGCCTCGAGATGCTAGCCGGAGCACGTGCTCGAGGGCTCGACATAACGACAGAGGCCTATCCCTATATCGCTGGGATGACACAGATCAACTCAGCTCTCTTCAACCCCGGCTGGCAAGAGAAGTTCAACATCACATATGGCGATCTTGCCCTGCCAGACACAGGGGAGCGCTTGACCGCGCAGCGATTCGAACAACTTCACGCAGATCCTCATCCGCAAGCCGTCCTGATTTATCTCAACAAAGAGTCCACCGTGGACAACGACATTCGCGATCCGCTGGTAATGATCGCCAGTGATGGCGAGCGTGGACATCCGCGAGAGGCAGGAACCTTCTGCCGGATTCTTGCTCGGTACGTTAGAGCGCAGAAGAGCCTCACCCTGACCGATGCCATCCGCAAGATGAGCCTCATGCCAGCGCAACGTCTCGCTGCTTCCACGTCCATCGGAGGGAGAAAGGGCCGGATCCAGCCAGGTGCCGACGCCGACATCGTTGTCTTCGATCTCGCAACCGTAGCCGATCACGCGACCTACGCTCATCCAGACGAGACGAGCACTGGCATGAGATACGTCTTCGTCCAGGGAACACCGATCATCGAGGATGGCAAGCTTACCACCAGGGGTCGGCCCGGAAGAGCGATCACAGCCGGGACTCTCCAGCCTTCCCCATCGAAGTAGACCGTTTTCGTTCAAGCCACCTTGGCAGCGCTGCAAATATCCGCGGGAAACCTCGTCATCATTGCTCCGGTGATGCATGGTTTCATGCTTCCTCTACGATCGGTATCTGCTGCACCCGAATCTGAACTACTGAAAAGGAGAGGTGCATGGAGAAGGTTCGCACCGCACTCTCACGTTATCTCCTGGCCGCAGCCGTGATCTGCCTGATCGCGGTTCCCGGCGGGCTCTTCGCGCAATCCTTCAGCATCGAGCAGATCCTGAGCGCTCCCTTTCCCACCCAGCTGACCTCGGCGAGGCAAAGCTCCCGCATCGCCTGGGTCTTCAGTCATAAGGGAGAGCAAAATATCTGGATCGCAGACGCCCCCGCCTTCGAACCCAGGCAAGTGACGCACTACACCGGAGACACCGGCCAGCCGATCGCGTCACTGCGACTTACACCCGACGGCCGCAGCGCAGTCTACGCACGCGGAACGGAGTTGAACGGAGAGGGGCGCGCCGCCAACCCAATCTCCGAGGTCAAGCAGCCAAAGCAACAGGTCTGGATTGCGCCGATCGAGGGCGGTGAGCCGCATCTCCTTGGAGAGATGGGATGTGAGGCGGAGGGATGCGAAGACATCCAGATCTCGCCTGACGGCAAGTGGGCGGTCTGGGCAGCAAAGCACGAACTCTGGATCGCTCCCACCACCGCTGCCGGAGGAACCGCAAAACAGCTTACGGACCTTCGCGGCGACGTCTCTTCACCCCAGTGGTCGCCCGACAGCTCCCACCTCGTCATTATCCTCGGCCGCCGCGACCACAGCCTCCTCGAAGTCCTCGATGTCGCCGACGGATCTCTCCAAAAGGTCCATGTCATCGCGCCCTCGACCGATCAGAACCTCGCTCCTCAGTGGTCCCCTGACGGCACCCAGATCGCCTTTCTCCGGACCGGAGGTGCCGAAGAGAAGCGCCCGATCATCCCAATTCATCGCAGACCCTGGAGCCTCTGGGTGGCCGACGCAAATACGACCACCGCCGCACCGATCTGGAACAGTGGCGAAGGGATGCGCGACTCACTCTCGCCTTTCGGACCGGAACAACTGCTGTTCGCAGCAGACGGCCGGATCGTCTTCAGCTCGGAGGCCGATGGCCGCAACCATCTCTATTCCATCCGCGCCAAGGGCGGACCCGCCACTCGTCTCACGGCAGGCGACTTCGACGTCGAAGAAGCCGTTCTCAGCACGGATAAAGCGTCCGTGCTGTTCTCCTCCAATCAGGACGACGTGGATCGCCGGCACATCTGGAAAGTTGGCGTCTCAGGGGAGAAGCCAGCAATCGCATTGGCAAAGGGCGACACCATCGAGTGGTCGCCTGTCCCGGTAGGGAACTCCCAATCGGTCGTCTGTCTCGGATCGAGCGCGACTACACCCGGTCTCGTATACAGCTTCGTCGACGGCAGTCGCAACCTGATCACGAGAAATGCCCTGTCCACAGACTTCCCCAGTTCACAACTGGTCACCCCCAGGCAGGTCATTCTGCACAGTTCAAATGGCATGGCGATTCACGCCCAGCTCTTCTCTCCGAAGGGACAGACAAAGCCCGGCCCTGCGCTCATCTACACGCATGGTGGCCCGCTCCGGCAGATGCTACTCGGCTTCCACTACATGGATTACTACAGCAACGCCTACGCGATGAATCAGTACCTCGCCAGCCTTGGCTTCACCGTGCTCTCAGTGAACTACCGGCTCGGCATCATGTACGGTCACGACTTTCGCGAAGCGCCGAACTCCGGCTGGCGCGGTGCGGCAGAGTATAACGACGTGCTCGCCGGCGCACACTACCTCCAGGCCCTACCCACGGTCGATCCCAAGCGCATCGGGCTATGGGGCGGATCTTACGGTGGCTTTCTCACCGCGCTCGGTCTGGCTCGAAACTCCGACATCTTCGCCGCGGGCGTCGACTACCACGGCGTGCACGACTGGTCAGACTTTCTTTCGGAGTGGGAGGAGGGAGCCACCTCCGCTCCGGACTACAAAGATGCCGAAAAGCTTGCCTTTTCCTCCTCGCCCAACGCCGCTCTCGATCAGTGGCGCTCTCCCGTTCTCTTGATTCAGGGTGACGATGATCGCAACGTGCCCTTCAGTCAGATGGTCAGCCTCGTTGAAAAGCTGCGCTCCCGCAATATCGCCTTCGAGCAGATCGTCTACCCAGACGAGATCCACGACTTCCTGCTGTGGAAAGACTTCGTAGACTCCTACACCGCAACGTCTCTGTTCCTGCGGAAGAAACTGGGGCCAAGCGAGGTCCCCGCCGCTCCGGGGGTAGCCAGGTGACGATAAGACGCGACCTTCGCCTCGCTGCATCTGCCTTGCTGCTCGTCTCGCTTCCCTGTGCAACCAGGGCGCAACCACCCGCGCCGATACACCCCGCCATCCTCCAGCATCGTCTGCAATCCATTGCGGCAAGCTTCCCGGGAACGGTCGGTATCTTTGCACGAAATCTGGAGACCGGCGCGGAGGTCAGCATCAACCCGGACCAGCAGTTCCCGATGGCCAGCACCTACAAGATCGCCATCATGGTCCACATCTACCGCGAAGTGGACGCAGGCCGTATCTCCCTCACCGAGCGGGTCCCGCTCAAGGAAAGTGACCGCCGTCTCGGCAGTGGTCTGCTCACCTTCATGACGCCGGGGCTCGATCCCACCATTCACGATCTGCTGCTACTTATGATCACCGTCAGCGACAACGAAGCAACCGATCTCCTACTGGGTCGCGTGGGAGCGGCGAATGTGACGGAGACCCTGCGGTCTTTGGGCATCCGCGACATGCGAGTGGACCGATCCACCCAGCAGCTCATCGCCGATTGGCTGGGCGAGGCTGATCCCCGCATCCGCACCATGTCTGCGGCAGCCATGCTCTCGGATACGGCTGCGTTCGCCAATCTCACGCGCGAACAGCTGGATAAGGCGGGCGTGGCGCTCAGGAAAGACCCTCGCGACCAGACCTCGCCCCGCGCCATGGCCGACCTCCTCTCTAAGATCGTCACGTCGGAGGCCGCCAGCGAGAAATCCTGCCGGGACATGCTGGAAATCATGGGAAACCAGCAACTGAGAACACGCATCCACCGCTATCTCGAAGACGTCCCCATCGCAAGCAAGAATGGAACCATCGGTGAAACCACAAACGATGTCGGCGTCCTGTCCCTTGGCGCCCAACATATCGTCCTGTCGGTCTTCACACAGAAGGCCTCGTCCGACGTGCGGACCGAGCAGGCCGAAGAGTTCATCGGTCGTATAGCACGGGCCGTCTACGACTACGCTCAGGACACGAGCACCCAGCGTTAAGACAAGTACGTGCCTCCCACTGCGCCCGATAGGGCATGAGAAATCTCACGGCAGGCTCGGAGGTACTTGCGTTCAGTCCCTCAGACGTCCATCGTCCGCCATCGTCTTCCGTCGCTGGCCAGAAGGTCATCCGCTGCCTTCGGACCTTCACTCCCTGCCGGGTAGAACGAGAGCGAGTCTGCCGGTCCGGAGCTCCAAGCATCCAGCAGCGGCTGCACCATCTGCCAGCCGGCTTCCACCATGTCGGCACGTTGAAAGAGCGTCTGGTTGCCGAGCATGCAGTCATGAAGTAGCCGTTCGTATCCCTTTCCATGATCGCCAAACGGTCCAACAGGAAAACTGTAATCAAGAAAACCCTGCTCGACGACCGTCTTCAATCCGGGTGCCTTACTACCGAAGCCGACCCGTATGCCTTGGTCCGGCTGCATGCGGAAAGTCATGGTGTTCGGGCACTGGCTCGTCCCTCTGGCTAGTGGAAACAGGGAGGCAGGCGGCTCCCGAAACGTGACGACAATCTCCGTATAGGCCCGCTTCAGCCTCTTCCCCGTCCGCAGGTAAAAGGGCACACCCGCCCACCGCCAGTTATCAATAAGAACGCGCATCGCCACATAGGTCTCGGTCTTCGAGTCTGGCGCAACGCCAGGTTCAGAGCGATAGCCCGTCACGGACACCCCTCCGACAGCTCCCTCCGTGTACTGCGCCCGTACCGCGTACCGGGAGACCTCATCCGCGGAGATGGCCTCGATCGACTGCAGCACCTCGACCTGCTTCGAGCGCATATGGTCAGCGCTGAACGACACAGGCGGCTCCATCGCGATCAAAGAGAGCAGCTGGGCCAGGTGATTCGGGACCATGTCACGCAGCGCCCCTGCTCCCTCGTAGTACCCCGCCCGCTTCTCCACGCCCACCGTCTCCGCTGCCGTGATCTCGACGAAGTCGATCGTGTTCCTGCTCCAAAGCGGCTCGAAGATTGCGTTTGAAAACCGAAAAACAGCGAGATCCTGTACGGTCTCTTTTCCGGCGAAGTGATCGATACGATAGATCTGCTCCTCGCATAGCTCTCTTCCAAGATCTGCGTTCAGAGCCTGCGCCGAGGCGAAGTCGTGCCCGAACGGCTTCTCGACCACAACCCTTCTCCAGACCCCCCCCGTCTCCTGGGAGAGCTTGGCCGCTGAAAGTTGTCCCACGATCTTTGCGATAAACGTTGGGGCAACGGCGAGGTAGAAGAGGCGATTTCCGCCTGTCTTTTGCACCGCTTCAATCTGCTCCAACCGCTGCCCAAGCTTCTCGAACGCCGCCGGATCCGTGAAGTTTCCTGAGCTGTAAAAGGAGCGCTGGCGCAGCCATTGCACCGTCTCATCGGAAAGGCCGTCACCCCAGAACTTCTTGAGCGAATCGGAGACGTGATCCCGAAACGTGTCCTCATTCCAATCCTCGGCCGCGAATCCAAGAATTGCGAAGTTCTCCGGAAGGAGGTGAGCCGCAGCAAGATTGTAAAGGGAGGGAAGAAGCAAACGTTGCGTCAGATCTCCGGTCGCGCCGAAGAGAACGAGCAGACAGGGAGGTGCATCATCACTCAAGATCGTCGGGTTCAATATTGGTCCGTATCTGCCGCGAGCTGCCAGCTCCGGCTGTTCGTTTTGGTCCGCGAACTTCGCAAGTGTACATCGCGCAGATCAACTCGGTTACCGCGTGACACTAAGGCTTGGCGCAGCTCGGCTGGGAGCAGTTACCGTTCGCTGTGTAGGTCTCGTTCGAGGTGGTCCTGAGGTGGACGATCTTGCCTGCCCCAATGAAGTTGTCTTCGAGGTGCCAGTCCGCATGCGGACCCGGATTGGCACCCGCCGTGTTTGTGGCTATATCGATCGGAAATGGCGAACTTCCTGCGCAGCGGTTCTTCCGGATGAAGTATGTATCGACATTGTTGTAATCATTCCAGATCGCGTTGATGCACTTCGAATCCGCTCCTTGGGCGACAGATGACGTCACGATGTTGCCTTGAATTGTCAGGCTTGTGCCTCCCGTAATGCTTGGTCCATTGATCACAACCCCTCCAGGACCAAGGGCCCGGGTAAAGGTGAACTGATTCTCCACGATCGCGATCTGCTGACCGAATCCAACGGTCGCAAAGACTCCGTTCGTGATCGTATTGCCCTGAAACGTCGCTTGGCTGACCGCCTCCTGGAGAAAGGCGTTGCATATCGTCAGGCATGTGAGCTTGTTCCCGGAGACCACGAACCCGGTGTGGCTGCGTGGATCCGCCGACCGGTTCTTGATGAAGATCAGCCCCCCGCCACGTGCATCTCCCGAAAAGTCATTCGCCCGAAATGTGACGTTCTTACTGAAAAAGAAGATGGCGCCACACCCGTTTCCGCAGTTGGTCGCGAGGTTATCTTCAAAGGTCGTGTCCAGACCACCCTCCGTGTCGAAACATACGTCGGCGCATCCATCCGCCTTGTTGTGGGCCACTGTGATGCCGTATCCCATGGACCCCCAGAGGCAGGCCGTCACCCCATGACATTGATTGCCCGTCAGTGTCATCTTGCCGGTCCGGTTAACCTGCGCGATGTTTCCACCCGCCGAGTCACCGCCCCACCACTGCGTTCCCGTCGAGATCCCGTCAAAGCGATTGCCCTCTACCTTCACCCCGGTTGTATTCACAAGCAGGAGCGCAGCGCCTCCGGTGTTCGGGGGGTCGCGAACCACATTGTTGGTAAAGCTCATCTCACCGGCTGCACCACCGGGGTCGTTCCCGTGTCCCGCATTGATCTGCGCTAAGCTCCCTCCAGTCACGTTCAGCTGAGACATCACCAATTGGTGAATCCCGTCGCCCGTAAGCACTGGGCTGTTCGCCGTGAAGCTCACCGGGCAGTCGTGGATTGATAGCTGAGCAACGCCGCTCGCGCTCAGGATCCCGACGTTCACCGGCATCGTGGCCGAGATCCTTCCCTGGCCCGTACAGCTGATCTCGTTCGCTCCCGAAAGTCTTACAGTCGCACCCCAGGCAATTGGCGCGGCGATCTGGAGGGCATGATCCGCCGAAAGTGTCAGTGGCGTAGTCAGCCTGCCGGGAGAACTCACACGCAGAATGCCGCGGTCAGATCCGAGAGCACCATCCGCAGCATGTAGCTTCGCTCCCAGGTCAGCACCAGGAAAGCCCTCAACTTCAACTGTCCTCTGCGCCGTTCCACTTGACCTTGGCGCTTGAGCTGGGGCAGTGCTGCTCATAACGAGCCAAGCACAGGCGAAAAGAAGGGAAAATGGGTCTCTCACGTGAGGGTCGCTCCATGTTCTTGAGTCGGATTGTGAGTCATGCTCATGCGGAAACGTCCGCAAGCATCATCAGCATTGCGCTGCTGGGGAGGAGTCGCCGGGTCATCATGATTCGCACGATCCCCGGCAAACCATCCAGAGATCGGAATTTACTCCGCGCTTCTGCGGACCATAAGGCAACACCTCGTACGCACGGTCCTCCTTGAACCTCTCGAGCAACGGGTTTCCAATGAAGGGCGGAGTCGTTGCTCCCGGTCCGGGCTCTTGATGAAAGATCAGGAAGCGAGGGTTTTCGGCAAGAAACCGATCGCGGTATTGAATCGATCCCGAGAAGTAGCCGACCTTCTTCCAGTTCTCCATCAGGTGATATTGCGTCACCTCAAGCCGCGGTGCGGAAGAACTCACGCTGTACGGCCAGTCCAGCAGATACGTGTACCTCACACCCGAGTCATGCTGCCGTCCGATAATCTCCGTAAACGCCCACGCATCCTCGCACAATACAGGCACGCCCTTCGGCAACCTCCGGCTAAGCTCGGCCGTGTAGTTCTCGCGTGGCATGACCGTGTGCGACACATGGCCGAGATCCCAGAAAAGAAGCACAGCGAAGAACGTGGCTCCGGCGAGACGCCCAAACCAGACCTTCTGTTCCAATCCTCCCAGCACGGCATGCCAATCGATCAGATAGACAGCCTCGGCGGTCAGGAAGCATTGCGCGATGGCGACCGGCATCAGATAACGATTTATAAATAACGACGGACCGACCGTGCCTTCGAGAAAAAACTCCACCGGTACCAGCAGAAGTGCGGCGCTGATGACGTACGCCGGACGCCGGGCACGTATAGCCGTCCCGAGTGCCGCTCTCCAGTCCTCTCGGGTGCGCCAGATACTGAAGATCAGCAAGGCGCAGAGAACAACGAGAACCACCGCGATCTCAAGCCCATAGGCACTGTATGCACCCACCCATCGACTCAGGTTCGGCTGCGTCGTCCAGAAGTGAGGTCGTCCCACCTCGGCTGAAGCACGGATCGCGTCCCGCTCGAACAGCAACAACAACCAGGTAGAGACGACCGTGCAGTACAACAAACCTCGGAGTCGGCCCGCCGTCCAATCCAGAAAGATCATCGCCCCGAGCACGGTCGCGCTGTAAACGATCCCAAGCAGGTGGCTGGTAATCAGCACGGCATGCACTGCGAAAGTCAGTCCGTACAGGGCCGGCGGCACGCGTCCGCCTGCGCCTGACCGCATCAGCAGCCAGATGGCTAGCGCAGTACACAGCATAAGCAGCCCGTAGAAACGCCCCTCGGCCACGTGAGTCACGATTGGCTGGCTGAAGAACCACGTGTTGAAGAGAGCGAAGCAGACTGTCCGTCTGCCGTAGAAACGTCGCAGAACTGCCCAAAGCACACAGAAGGCCAGGCCAAAGCAAACGGCGGAGTACATCCGAAAAGAGACCTCGGACGGCCCGAAAAGCCGGAACCAGAGTCTTCCCGTGAGGTAGAAGGCGACCCCGCCCCCATCGGCGCCCATCTTCCACGCGCTAATCATATGTGGCCAGGAAGGATCCCGGAGCAACATCCATCCGAGCATCTCGTCTTCCCAGAAGATCCGGCCCCTGCTCAGCAAGTAGCTCACCAGCAGATTCAGCCCAAAACCCGCTCCCATCCACCACACATCGATTCTGGAAAAGGGCTGCACCTTCGTGCCGAATTTCATTTCCTCTGCACCGAAACCCCGTCGCTGCCCTCCACTGGAGTTTCGTACCGGGGTGCTGCCCGGTTGAGATCCCGAGATAAGAGGTGGCAGAGTTGTCATCGAAGTCCCCGGTCACCCCGCATACCTACACGGCCCCTGTCATTCGATGCACGGGATCGCATCCGGGGCCGCCGCTTCGCACCTGCTCTACGAAAGGTTCTCCCCATCACTGACGGATACGGCCGCTAGGGTACCCGGGGCTACGGGCCACTCCCCCTTGCCCAGAACCTCCGCTTGCCCCCCACTCACGTATCATTACGGCAGCGAGCACGTGGCGATCGCTGATCAAAAACAGCCAGTGAAGCTGAGAAACAGTCTCGCACCTGGAATGCGCTCCGCTCCGCTCGAGCCAATCTCCAGAAAACGCACGCACATCCAACGACCATTCGGGGAAACGAATTGGAAAGCGACCAGATTTATCGAAAGCTGACGGAGATCTTTCGGGAGGTCTTTGATGACGACTCCATCGTCCTGAAGCCCGAAACGACCGCTGCGGACATCGAGGACTGGGATTCGGTCGCCCACATCGGCCTGATCGTTGCAGTTGAAGAGCGCCTCAAGATCAAGTTCAAGAGTTCGGAACTGGAGTCGCTGCACAACGTTGGCCAGCTTGCAAGCCTAGTCGAACAAAAGTTAGAAGCCCAGCGGGCAGTGAACTAGACCCCCCTCCCACGCCAAGCCATGCTGTTCAACTCCTACCCATTCCTGTTTGGCTTTCTCCCACTCGTGCTGATTGGCTACCAGTTAGCGGGGCGACTAGGCCGGCGTGCTGTCATCATCTGGCTCGGGTTGGCTTCTCTCGCCTTCTACGCATACTGGCGCCCCGCTTACCTCGCGCTCCTCTGCGCTTCCATCGTCTTCAACTACGTCGCGGGCGCGTGTATCAGCCGGCGGATTCCAAACTCAATTCCACCTCGGTGGATCCTCTGCCTCGCTATCGCCGGAAATCTCGGTGCCCTCTGCTACTTCAAGTACCTCTTTCCCGTTCTTAACTTCTTCAGTCGGTCGGCGGCCTGGCACGACGTCGTTCTTCCTCTCGGCATCTCCTTCTTCACCTTTACCCAAATCGCGTATCTCGTCGATCTCGAGCAAGGTGCCGCGCGTCAGGAAGATCTGGCAAGCTATGGCCTCTTCGTCACCTTCTTCCCCCACCTCATCGCCGGCCCCATCCTCCATCACAGCGAGATGATGCCGCAGTTCCGAAAGGAGCGCGACCTCCGCTTGCGCTTCGACGATGTCGCAGTGGGAGCCTCCTTCTTCATCATGGGGCTGTTCAAGAAAGTTCTGCTGGCCGATCGGTTCGCGCCGGCAGCGGACACCGCCTTCGCTGCTCCTTCAGGCCTCCATGCTCTCAACGCCTGGGTCGGCGTTCTCTCCTACTCTTTGCAGCTCTACTTCGACTTCTCCGGGTACTCCGATATGGCTATCGGCCTGGCACGGATCTTCTCCATCGAGTTCCCACTCAACTTCAGCTCGCCGTATAAATCGACCAACATCATCGATTTCTGGCAGCGCTGGCACATCACCCTGACGCGCTACATCATGACTTATCTCTACAATCCCATCTCAGTCTGGATCTACAGGCGGCGGATCGCACATGGAAAGAAAACCACGCGAAAGGCAATGGCGACACCTGGCGGCTTTCTAAGCATGATCGCCCTGCCAACGACAATCGCGCTCTTCCTAGCAGGCGTCTGGCACGGTGCGGGAATACAGTTCATGATCTTCGGCCTGCTCCATGCCCTCTATCTCACAACAAATCATGCTTGGCGCCTCTGGCGTTCCACACGCAAGCCCTCGCAATCACAACTGCCAGCCAGAAGTCCCCTCACACACGTCCCCAGCGTTCTGCTCACGTACGCTGCGGTTCTTCTCGCCCAGGTCTTCTTCCGCTCCAGCAGTTCTTCCGCGGGATGCTCCATGATCGCTGGCATGCTCGGGCTTCACCGCCACACCCCGGCCTACGTCGCACATCCTCCGGTCTCTACGATGGCTCTTCTCGCGGTCGGCTACTTCATCGTCTGGTCGTTACCCAATACGCAGCAGATCCTGATGCACTTCAAGCCGGCGCTCGAGCTGACACGTTTCGATCAGCAGCCGAGCTTTCTCTCCATCTCGTGGCGTCCATCGCCGGTATGGGCCATCGCCCTCGGCGTCGTTCTCGTTTTGGCGCTCGTCAAAATGCAGGACCCGACAACGTTTCTCTACTTCCAGTTCTAGCTGCGTTCTGCCGCTCGTCGAAGTACAAGGTCGGTCACCTCGCGGAGTTCGGTCGACACCCGCTTCACGTCCATCTCACTCATCCCCGTGTAGAACGGCAGCGCAATGGTTCGCTCGCTCTCTCGAACTGTCACGGGCAGGGCATCCCCCACCGGCATATCAGCATAGGCCGGCTGAGAATGGATAGGGGCGAAGTAGCGTCCGCACTGAATCCCCCTCGCCGCCATCTCGCGCACCACCTCATCCCTCTCTCGTCCGCTAAGGATGTGCGGCAGACGAACAACGTAGACAAACCAACTTACAATCCTGCGCGTCGGTCGAAGGAGCGGCAGCAGGATTTCAGGGGATGCGCTCAGATGCTGCTCGTACGCTTCGGCGACCAAAGTTCGCGCCGCCAGAATGGCATCCAGCCGTTGCATCTGCGCGCATCCCAGGGCAGCATTGATCTCCGAAAGTCGATAGTTATAGCCAAGGACAGAGTGCTGATGCCATGCGTCGGATTCGTAACGGCCCTGGTTACGAAGCGCCCGGAGCTCACGCGCCAACGCATGATCCCGAGTGACGATCATCCCTCCTTCGCCGGTGGTGATCTGCTTGTTGGGGTAAAAGGCGAAGACACCCGCATCTCCAAATCCCCCCACGCGGGTACCGTCGTACTTCGCACCTATCGCCTCGCACGCGTCTTCAAGGATGAGCAGCTTGTGCCGTTGCGCAACGGCCAGGAGCTCTGCTATCTCCGCCGGGCACCCAAACGTATGCACCAGCACCATCGCGCGTGTCGCTGACGTAACCCGGCGCTCGACATCGCTCGGGTCCATATTCAACGTGTTCGGCTCAATGTCTACAAAGACCGGAACCGCTCCTACATAACGAACCGCGTTTGCAGCCGCAATAAACGTAAACGAGGGCACCAGCACCTCATCCCCCTCGCGAACTCCCATCGCGAGCAGGGCGAGATGGAGACCCGCCGTCCCGGAGCTGACCGCAACCCCATAGGGCACACCGATGTAGTCCGCGACTCGCTCCTCGAACTCCTCCAGCTTAGGACCCAAGCTCAGGCGCGAACTCCGCAGCACCGAAACAACAGCATCGATCTCGAGATCACCGATGTCCGGCTGCGAGAGGGGGATCGGCTTCACCGCGCCGCCTCCGAAGCACGCTTCATCAGCAGTAGGTCACGTGATGGCAAAGCAGACAAAACCTCCACAATCCGTTCTGCGGCGCACCCGTCCCCATACGGGTTCGTCATGTCCGCAATGCTCTTCACGAACTCACTGCTGCGAGCCCGCGCGAGAGAGCTCCTGATCGAAGCACACTCTGCGCTCGAATCCAGAACATTCGGTGGCCTCTCGCGTCCCTTCTGCCGAAGTCCAACGTTGACCGTGGGGATGGCGAACGAAGCGCTCTCCATGATGCCACTGCTCGAGTTGCCAATCATGACCTGAACACAACGCAGGAGACTCCAATAAGTCACCGCGGGCAGATTGACGAAGACGCGACCATGGCCCCGCTCTTTGAGAAACGCTGCCGTTCGATCGATCAGAGCGCGGCTGCCCGCGTCAGCGTTCGGATAGCAAAACAGAAGCTGATCGTCGTTCTCGCGCAACGCCTCGAAGAGCGCCTCCACCTCCAGCAGCGTGTCAGAGAGAAGGGTCACGGGGTGGTACGCAACGAGCATCGAAGGTCGCGTGAGCACAACATCCAGTCGGCTCTCAAGCTCCTCCTTGGTGAGCAGCCTGCTCCTCCGTAGGTGATCGAGCGACGGCGCGCCGGCGTGATGCACCCGCCACGGCTCCTCTCCAAGGGCGATCACACGTTCGCGCGCCTTGACCGTGGAGGTGAAGTGGATGTGGCTCATCTTCGTGAGCGCATTCCGAACCGCATCGTCGATCGCACCTTCGCTGAACTCGCCTCCCTCGATGTGCGCGATCGGTATCCGGAGCGCCAGCGCCACCGCAGCTGGTGCAAGCATCTCGTATCGGTCCGCAATGACCAGCAGTAGATCAGGTCTCAAAGCGCCAAGTGTGTCCGCGAGCGAAAGCACTGCCACCCCAATGCTCTTCGCCATCCCGACATCGGTATCTGAACTGAGGAGACACTCGATTCGCGCGGCCAGATCGAAACCGTCCGCCTCGATCTCGCGTACCGTGTTGCCAAACTCCGGAGATAGGTGCGAGGCAAGCGCGATCAGCTTCAGGTCAACATGCGGGCTATCTGCCAGCTCGCGTAACGGCCAGTAGAGATGGCTATAGTCGGCACGCGAGGAGGTCACGACCGCAATGGTCTTCTTCAAGCCCTTACCTCCGACGCAAGCTGCGACCGCAACAGTTCGCTCGGCCCGTACTCAGGAACAAGAAGGTGAATGGCCCTGAGCAGATCGTCCAGGCGGCGCTCATGCACGGCGAGAGCGACGTCTTCGACACAACGTCGAACCTGCTCGGCCGTCGGACGCCATGTCTCCACGCTTTGCAACGAGCTCGTCTCAGGGCTTTCTATGAGCCGCTCGTCAGGTCCGGTCATCCTCTCAGCCATCTTGTCACCGACGCGAAGGCCTGAGATCACAATCGTGGAGGCCCCGTCACTCCTTTCCAGCAAGAAACGAGCGAGCTCCACAATTCGGTGCGCCCTGGCAAGCCTCGAAACGAGCAGCCCGGATCCCGCGACGCAGGCCGCGTCCAACAACGATCGAACAGCCTCGGACGATGTAAGGAAATAGCGGCTCGCCTCAGGATCAGACACCGTCACAGGGTCGCCTCTCATAATCTGCTCGAGGAACAATGGCACAACGCTGCCCGATGACCCGAGCACATTGCCCAGGCGCACAACCTTCAGAGTCGTTGCCCCTGCGTGAGCGAGGAAGAGGCATTCCGCCACGCGCTTCGTAGCACCCATGATGCTGCTGGGTTGAACAGCCTTGTCTGTCGAAAGAAGAACGCACTGGCTGACGCCGCTCGCCTCCGCTGTCTCGACAACAAGCCGCGTACCCAGAACATTGGTGATCGCCGCGGCGAAGGGGTTCGACTCCAGGAGCGGCACGTGTTTGAGAGCGGCTGCATGGAAGACGATCTCCGCTCGCGATCGACAGAAGACCTCCTTCATGAAGCCGGCGTCGCAGATCGACCCGAGCGAAACATCGATGTTCGCGCTGCAAGCTCCGGATCGGAGCTCTCGCTCGAGATCATAGAGACCGAGCTCAGACTGGTCGATCAGCGTCAGATCACTCGGACCCAGCTCCACGAGAGCTCTCGTGAGAGCGCTGCCAATCGATCCACCCGCGCCTGTGATCAGGATCCGCTTGCCTCGCAAGCTGCCCATCGCGAATCGATCAATTGCGAAATCACCGCGACCGGTAAAAGCAGACCAGTCGATAGGCCCGCAGCTGGAAGAACTGTTCAAGTCGAGCCAAGTCTCCGAAGGAGCCGACCTCGAGACCGTGCGACCTTGTCGAAGCACTCTTTCCCGGATCTACCGTCATACTACAAAGCGCTGGAGAAACCGCGCAACCTGGCCTGTCTACGCCGTCAACACGTAAGCCTGCCTGCCGACGGATCCCTATACTGGGTGCATGAACGCGGTTCCGGCTGTTCCTGTCCAGATGGCGTTGCGAACTGTCTCTCCCATCTGGCAGAACCCGATGCGACTTCGAGAGCTCCTATGAGCGTCGCTCTCCTCTCCGCAACCGAGCAGCTACAGCTGTTGCGAGCAGGCCGGATCTCGCCCGGAGAGCTGCTCGAAGAACACATCTCCAGAATCGAGCGTCTCAACCCCGTCCTCAATGCCATCGTTGACTTCGACCCCGATCGTTCCCGGTCTCAGCTCAAGAGCCTTCCGCGAGGAGATCTACACGCCCTTCCGATCACCATCAAGTCGTCGATCGCAACCTCCGGATTTCGCTGTGAGATCGGCAGCTCTCTCCATCGCGGGCACATTCCCTCCGCGGATGCGGTCGCAGTCTCCAGGCTCAGGCAGCAAGGCGCTCTCGTTCTTGGCACGACCAACTGTCCGGAGTTCCTCATGGCCTACGAGACGGACAACTTGCTCTACGGAAGAACCAATAACCCCTGGGATCTTGATCGCACACCCGGTGGATCGAGTGGCGGCGAGGCGGCGGCGATCGCGGCCGGCCTCTCTGCCGGCGGCCTCGGAAGCGACAGCGGAGGCTCGGTCCGCGAGCCCGCTCACTTCGCCGGCATCTGCTCTCTCAAGCCAACCGCTGGCCGGATCCCCGCCGAAGGACATCTGCCCCCATGCATCGGCCCATTCTCGACACTGGGCTCCATCGGACCCATGGCCCGCACGGTAGAAGACGTGGAACTCTTCTTCCGCATCGCCTCGGAGGCCCCGAACACCATCTCGCCCTACCAGCCGTGTAGCGAAGCCGAAGCCAGACTGGGAACGATCGGCTGGTTCGAAGATGATGGCCTGGTTCCCGTCACGCCGGAGACGCGAGACGCCGTTCGAGACGCCGTTGAAGCGTTATCGAAGAGAGGCTTTCACCTTCGCCCCTTCCGTCCCGAAGCTCTCGAAGAGGCACGAGAGCTCTGGCATATCTTCTTCGTCCAGTGCGGGGCCATGTTCTATGAACCCACCATCGCAGGCCGGAGCGAAGAACTAAGCCCCATCTTTCGCGAGTTTCTCGGCATCGCTGCAGCCCAGCCTCCACTCACAGCCATGTCTCTCCTCAACGCATGGGCTCAGGCTGATCTGGTCCGCTCGCGCCTTCTCGCAGAAATGGAAGACACACCGGTACTCCTTCTGCCTGTGGCATCCACACCGGCCTTTCGTCACGGCGAACGTCGGTGGATCATCGAAGGTCAGGAGGTCTCATACCTCAACTCGATGCGATATACGCAATGGTTCAATCTGCTCGGTGCGCCTGCAGCCGTAGTCCCGGTCGGTCGCTCAGACAGCGGCCTCCCCATCGGAATCCAGATCGCCGGCAGACCGGGTCAGGATGAACTTGTCCTTGCGGTGGCCCGCGTCCTGGACGACGAGTTTGGTTATCGTGTTCCGCCCCTTCACTAGGTCCAGGGGTCGCGTGTTCTAAGGCTTGTCAGTCATCGGCGTCGACCTGCTCTCTTCGTAGCGGAACCGAAATGGCTGGGTACGGCTCCCCGATTCAAATCGATCGTTCCAGTCCAGGCTATAGTTCACCGACGCTGGGTTATCGGGGTAGTGCTCCCGCTCAGGGTAGGGGTACGAGCTCATCTCGTGGAACGGCAGCTGCGCGACCGTGAACGGAAGCGCCTCGTAGAAGTCCATGTCCTTCACAAACCCGTCGGCATAGAAGAAGTAGTCGCGCCTCCAATGATCTGGAAGCTTGGGCAGGGCCGCGTCACTGAACTCCGCATCGATGTCCTCGCCGCTGCCGAAGATCACGTACCGATTGTCCTTTGCCTCCAGCAGAGGGGTCACACTTCCATAGCGCGTGTAGCTCCCGCGCTGCCACTGGAACGGCCCGGTCGCGCTGATGCTCTGGTAGTCATACGTAAGGTCGCCGGGCGTCTTCCCATCCACCTGTTTCGGGTAGCCGCGGAATGCTAGGTGAGCCGACGCGAGAGGCAGCTCAACCTTGCGGGCTTCAGCCGATGCGTCCGGACCATTGTCGATCAGCACCTGGTCCCAGTAGATCTGCAGATTCGTCTTCAAACGCACGCGTGTGGTGCCCGCGGGAAGCTTACCGGTCAGATCCACAACGATTGTGCGCGGCAAACCAGCAGGGAAGCCCATGTCGTCGATCACCCGCTTCCAGCTGCCGTCCGGTAGCTGCGCCTCGACTGATGGTGGCTCCGGCTCGAGTCCCGCCTGCCACGCCGCATACATCGAGCTCGCGCTGAAGTACTCGACAAATCCATGGAGAAACATCCGAAGCGGATTCCGCTCGGACCAGGGGCCAACGTCCAGCGTAAGCGTGTGAGGTGTAGCGAAACCCGCATAGCTCAGATTCTCGAAGTCACGAACATACTGGTGGTCTCGCTGCGCAAGCAACGCCCGCACATCCCGGCCATGATCATCCCACGCTCCCGCCACTGGTCGCGTCTCGGAAGAGGCCACGACCGCACTCCCCGAAGCAAAAGGTGGCTCGCTCAGGAACCGTTCGTTCGGGTAAACGTCGGTGCCTTCCGGGTGATCCACCGCGATCAGCCTCAAGCGATCGATATAGTTGATCTCCTCCATAGGCTCTCCGAAACGCAGACTCAGCAGTCCGTTCCGAGCCTTCAACATGGAACCATCGACCTTGATCCATTCATCGGAGTCAGAGCGGTTCGTGGATGTCGGAGAGACCCAATGGCCCACCACCGCCGCGCCAATCACATCCGAGACGAACTCGTACTTCTTCCCATCCCACGCAAACAGGACAGGGCACGAGCTGCCGCGGCGATCGAGCTCCGTAAGCGCCACAGGTTTACTCGTAGCCACATCCAGCTCATCCTGTGGCACGCCGGTCGGCCAAAGCATACGTACAACATCCGCGTGTTCGCTCTTCCCCAGTCCGGCCAGGATCTCTGTCGACCCCTGGCTCTGGAATCCGGAGCTCCCCGCCACCTCGAACTTCTGCCACATCCCGTCAGAGAAGACCTCAACCTTCGTGCCCAGGGCGCTCTTGTTGTCCGCAAGTCCCGTCAGCGAGATCCGTAGTGCGTGATTCTTGTTTCCACCCACGTTTCTCAGAATCAGCGGCGGCGCCCCGGATCCACCCACAATCAGGTCGGAAGCGCCATCGTTCACGAGATCTGCCGCAATCAATGACCGGCGACCGCCGAGCACAAGACTCTTCAGCCCTAACGCCTCGCTTACGTCCTTGAAGCCCTCCGGACCGCAGTTTCGGAGCACGCGAAGTTCGGTCCCTCGCTCCGTCTCGACCAGTACCGCCAGATCGATCCACCCATCGTTGTCGAAGTCCACCGCCGTAACGCCCCAGGCGGAGCGGACGTCCTTCAGCGGAAGCGGAACCCGCTCAAAGCTCTTGCCCCCCACGTTACGCCAAAGGGTGACACCCGGAGCACCGTCGTGTGTCACCGCGACATCCATCCATCCATCCTTGTTGAAATCGGTAACCGCAACGCCGCGTGTCCCTGGCAACGTCTCCCCATAGAGGGCCACCTGCTTAAACGCTCCCTCTCTCTGGTTTTCAAAGACCGTTGGCGCCGCGGCCGATCCAGACACGATCAGGTCGACTGCCCGATCGTTATTCACATCCGACAGCACCGCCGAAGCTGTGCTGCCCGTGCCACCAAGCCCTGTAGGACCGGTCCACTCCGTAAAGGTCGAGTTCCCATTATTGCGCCAAAGAACACTTGCCCCAGTACCCGCCCCAAGCGGCGACCCTGTCACATAAAGATCGAGGTCGCCATCATGATCGAAATCGACAAACGTCAGTCCTGATGGTCGGTTCAGTGGACGTATCCCCAGGGCCGAGGTCGTGTCCTGGAACTTCCCCGCACCGAGGTTCTTGAACACCACGACGCGGTCCTCGAGAGCCAGCGCCAGATCGGGACGTCCATCGTTGTCATAGTCCCCCACAGCGCACGAAACGCCCACCCCGCTGAGCCCAAGACCGGAGCTCTGAAGTGAGATCTCTGAAACGCCGTCGGCCGTCACGCGATAGGCACGAAACGCCTTCTCCCCCTGCCCGACAACGATGATGTCCTTCTCTCCCTTACCCTCGATATCCAGGATGCAGCTCCCGCCACCATGACTGGAAGCAGTCGCGACCGAGGGGGCGATGTCGCTCAGACCCTTCGCTTGCACAAACGTCACCGGGATCATGGGGCCCACGTCCGGAACTGCCGTGCGCATATCCTGGACGGTCGCGTAGCGGCCCTGCTCTCCGTACACCGCACTCAGCGGAGTGCCGATCTTCGCCTGCGTGATCTCCTGGAAACGCTTCAGGTGCTCCCTCGCCTCGTCCGCTTTTCCCGCCCGTTGCAATGCGCGGGCCAGTCCGAACTGTGCAGAGGCGTGCAGCGGGTTAAGCTTGATCGCCGTCTCGAACTCCGCCGCGGCATGATCAAAGTCCTTCAATCCCAGCTCGATCGTTCCCACGAAGTAGTGGCTGTCCGCGTCCGCGGGGTCAAGCTGGGCCGCGTGCTGGAAGGCGACCAGAGCCTCCTGCTGCGATCCGCCATCGAAGCGTGCCAATCCCAGGCTGTACCAGGCGCGCGGATCATTCGGGGCCAGCGTCGACGCGGCTTTCAGGGCCTCTTCCGCCTCGCCCAGCTTCCGCAGGTACAGCAGCGCAATCCCCTTATTCAAGAGCGGCACCGCGGCGGAGTTATCGGTCGCATGGGCAGCGTCGAACTTCTGCAAAGCTTTATCCGTGAGTTGCTGATTCATGTACGCAACCCCGACATTGTTCAGTCGTGCTGCTTCGACCGAACCCCCTGCCGGATGCTCCGCTCTCGCGACCGAGTGGCAGAGGAAACATGCCAGGAGGACGACGCCTACGGAGAGCTTCTGAGCCCTGCCTCGCCAGCCCTGTCTGCCGCCCTTGAACCCCCGGAAAGCCCACGTGCCGAACCCGCGAGAAAGTTGCCTGTCCAGCCAATCCTGGGAGATACCTGCTGCTACGTTCATCCGGCCATTATAGAAGCTGCTCCCCCTTCGAAACCCGCATGGTTCCCGGTGTTTGGCCGCATACATCAGACCCTTCCAATATGTTCACAGCCCGCCTCCGCACGCTCGGGAAAGCGTAAACTGGTCCCACCTTCTATCGCCCTGCAAGAGGACCACTTGGACCAGTACATCGAGCGCGTCGTTGATCTTATCGATCCCTCCGTAAATGACATCTACAGTCTCTCCCTGGAAGAGGCTCGCAACCTCCTTCTCGAATCCGGTGCAGAGGCGGTAAGTCGCATCGAAGGCTCTTTCGCCGTCATCGCCCGCCAGGGAAAAAAGGTCAGACTGGCCCGCTCTCTCGACCGACCAATGCGCTACTTTCTCGCGAAGCGCAAGGAGGGCCCGGTCCTCATCGTCGCCACGCGCATCGACGCCATCTATCACTGGCTCGAGAGCGAAGGTCTCGCGGCCCAGTTCCATCCCAACTACACCCGCATGGTCCCCGCCCACCACGTCGTCGATCTCGAGCTCATCGGCTGCCCCGATCCCGATCCCGTCTACACGCGCTTCTTCACGCCTGCCATGGCGACCCTACCGCCTGACACCCGCCTCATCGGCACGAAATACATCTCCGCGCTCGCACACGAGATATCGCAGTGGCTCGATCGCGTCCCGGCCGAAGAACCCATCGGCGTCTGCTTCTCCGGCGGGGTCGACAGCGGCAGCGTCTTCCTCACGACCTACTCCATCATGCAGCGCCGCGGGATAAACCTCGGACGCCTCAAAGCCTTTGTGCTCGACCTCGCGTCCGGCCCTGACGTCCAGCAGGCGCGCGACTTCCTGCACTCCCTGGGCCTCGACCTCTTCCTCGAAGTCATCTCCGCCAGGCCGGAGGAAGTCGATACCGCAGAAACGATCCGAGTCGTCGAAGACTACAAATCGCTCGACATCGAATCTGCCTCCATGGCGCTCGCCCTCTGCCGCGGTATCCGCCTTCGCTACCCCGATTGGCACTATCTCCTCGATGGCGATGGCGGTGACGAAAACCTCAAAGATTACCCCATCGAAGCGAACCCTGAGCTCACCATACGCAGCGTCATCAACAATCCAATGCTCTACCAGGAGGGTTGGGGCGTGGGTAAGATCAAGCACTCGCTCACCTACAGCGGTGGTCTCAGCCGCTCCTACGCACGCACCTATGCTCCGGCGCAGAGCTTCGGCTTCAAGGGCTTCAGCCCTTTTACGCGACCGGGCGTCGTTGCCGTCGCCGAAGCCATCCCATTCATCACCTTGACCGACTACGACGTGGAGCGGCTCTACCAACTCAAGGGCGAGGTCGTCTCGCAAGGCGTCGAAGCCGTCACGGGCCTCACGATGCCCGTCTTCGAGAAGCGGCGTTTTCAACACGGTGCGATACCGGAAGCGGCCCTCCGCCAGGCCCTTCCGTTCCAGGAAACCTCGTACCGCAAGCAGTTCCTATCAATGTACGAGTCAGCGTGAGCCAGCTTTCGATCTACCCATCGCGAGCCGCCGAGCGCGATCGCTGGATCGTCGATCGCCGGCCTGCTCGCAACGAAGTCGATCCCTCCCGCCCCTACGCCTTCCTGCTCGAGCAGGAGCACACGCACACAGGAGAGATCGCGCCCGTCGCGACCATCTTTCTCACGGGCAGCGAGTGTCCCTGGCGCTGCGTCATGTGTGATCTCTGGAAGAACACGCTCACCCACCCGACGCCTCCCGGCGCAATCCCCGAACAGATCAGGTTTGCCCTCGCCGCTCTCGAACCCGCACAACAGGTGAAGCTCTACAACAGCGGCAGCTTCTTCGATCGGCAGTCCGTGCCGCCTGGAGACTACCCGGCCATCGCGTCTCTTACGGCACACTTCGAGCGCGTCATCGTCGAAAGCCACCCGTTGCTGATCGGTGACCCGGTCCTCCATTTTCGAGATCTCGTCGGAGGCAAACTCGAAGTAGCCATGGGCCTGGAGACCGTGCACCCGGAGGCGTTCGAAAAGATCAATAAGAGGGTCACGCTCGAACAGTTCGCCGACGCCGCCAGCCGTCTCGCCAATGCCGCCGTCGACCTGCGAGTCTTCGTTCTCGTTCAGCCTCCCTTTGTTCCATCGCAGGAGGCGCTTCACTGGGCGCAAAGGTCGCTGGACTTTGCCTTCCACTGCGGCGCAACCGCCGTAACCCTGATTCCGACCCGTGGAGGCAACGGAGCCATGGAAGAGCTCGCTCGCGAGGGCAACTTCACTTCTCCGAAGCTCGCCGTCGTAGAGGCCTCACTCGCATACGGCCTCTCTCTCCGACGCGGACGCGTCTTCGTTGATCTATGGGACCTGGACCGAATCTCAGCCTGCCCAGAGTGCTACGGCCCGCGCCTCCGGCGCCTCTCCCAGATCAACCTCTCTCAGGTCTCGACTGCTCCTGAGATGTGCTCCCGGTGCGGAGGGCTCTCCTGAATCGTCGGTACGATCTCGCCGTACTCGGCTCCGGATTCGCCGGCTCCATCCTCGCGATGATCGGCGTGCGCCTGGGTCTCTCGGTCATTCTCCTCGAAAAGGGCAGCCATCCCCGGTTCGCGATCGGCGAGTCCTCAACCCCGCTGTCCAATCTGCTCCTCGAAGAGATCGCCGAACGTTACAATCTGCCCGCTCTCAAGGCACTCTCGAAATGGGGCACATGGCAGCGAACCTACCCGAATCTGGCGTGTGGCTTGAAACGGGGCTTCACCTTCTTCCATCACGATCTTCACAATCCTCATCCCAACCCACTTCCGCAGCTGCTCGTCGAAGCCAGCCCCAGCGACACCATCGCGGATACGCACTGGTACCGCGCTGACTTCGACGCATTCCTGGTCGAGGAGGCTAAATCCGCCGGCGCAACCTTTCTCGATCGCGTACAGATCGAGCATGTCTCGGATGGCGACGACGAGGTACAGCTCCAGGGCCAGCACGGCGACAAGCCCTTTCAACTTAGCGCCGGGTTCGTCGTCGACGCGACCGGGCCACGCGGTGTCCTTCACCAAAGGTTGCGACTTCCCGAGGTGCCCCTCCCCTCCTATCCAGCTACGGAAGCTCTCTTCGGCCACTTCACTGATGTCAATCGTCTCGATCAGCTGCCGCACGCTACCAGGTCTTCCTCTTCCGCCTACCCAACCGACGATGCAGCCGTCCATCACGTCTTCGACGGCGGTTGGATCTGGGTCCTGCGTTTCAACAACGGAATCACAAGCGCAGGCGTAGCAGCAGAACAGGGCTGCGCTCATCGCCTCGGACTTGCTCGCGGACTTCCTGCGTGGCAGGACCTGATCCGGAAGATCCCCGTTCTCAGCGAGCAGTTCGCGCATGCCGCACCGCAACAGCCTCTCCTTCATACCCCGCAACTCTCCTTCCGCAGCGCAACCGTCGCCGGGAAGCGATGGGCCCTCCTCCCATCGGCAGCAGGATTCGTGGACCCGCTCCTCTCCACCGGCTTCCCATTGACGCTTCTCGGCGTCACCAGACTCGCCGAGATCCTCGAGAACCACGGAACGCAACCGGACCTCAGCGCAAAACTGGACTCATACGCCTCACGCACAACAGAGGAACTCCTCGCGACCGCGCGGCTCATCGGTGCACTCTACGCAAACATGGGCGAGTTCGAAATCTTCCGCTCCCTCACACTTCTCTACTTCGCTGCGGCCAGCTTTTCGGAGAGCGCGCGCAGACTCGGTAGGCGCGATCTCGCCCCCTCATTCCTTCTGCACAACAAGCCAGGATTCGGCGAGCAATGCCGATCTCTCTTACTCCGCCTCGCTCAAGACAAACGGAAGCTGACCTCAGACGCGATCGCAACCGAGGTCCGGCAGATGATTCAGCCGATCGACGTCGCCGGTCTCACGAAACAGCCAAAGGATCACTTCTACCCGGTGCTGGCAGAAGACCTCATCCAAACCGCCTGGAAGCTGGGTTCCAGCCCGCAGGATGCGATCCAAATGCTCCAACGCTCAGGTTTCGTGATCACTTCACCGGATGAGGTCCGGCAGGCGTAAACACGATCGGCTCCGTCGACACGATGCCCTTGCCCTCCTGCAACGTAAGGTACTGATTCGGAGCAACGCCCCCAATCGTCTCCTTGCGTCCCGTCGGCCAGATCACCTCGACCGTCACCAGCTTCCCGCTCTGCGGCTTGCCCAGGCCAAAGGTCAGCGGAAGCTCGCTCTGCGAAAGATATCCGGAGCCTGACTTCACCATCTCCGTCGACCGAACGCCCGCTGACGTCCTCACCGTGATCTTGGCGCCGATCCCGTCGCGATTGGATCGCGTCCCCACTGCCTTGATCCGCAGCATGTCATTGGCGTTTCCGTTGTCGTTCCGAAGCAGCTTTGCCGCTCCGTTCGAACTCGTAAGAAGCAGATCCAGGTCTCCGTCCCGGTCGAAATCGAAGTAAGCTGCGCCGCGCCCAACCACCGGTTGACGAAGCGCTGGACCAACCCGCTCCGTTACATTCTCGAAGTTCCCGCCCCCGCGGTTCCGAAAAAGCAGTGGAGCCTCCGCATATTTCACCGTAGGTTGCACCACACTGACGTCATCCGCAACGTGACCATTCGCAGCAAAAATATCCGGCAAGCCGTCTAGATCGTAATCGAAGAAAAACGTGCTGAAGGTCAAGGACGTTGCCGAAGCCGCGCCCACACCCGAGGCCATCGACCTGTCGCTGAACAGCCCAGACCCTTCGTTGTGATAAAGCGCAATGCTTTCGTTGGTGAAGTTCCCGATCACCAGTCCGGGCCGGCCCGATCCATCGAAGTCGATGGCGTCTGCTCCCATGCCCGCTCGCGCCTTACCCGCATCGCTGAACGCTACGCCTGCAGCAAACGCGCTCTCGGTAAAGGTGCCATCGTGGTTATTCCGATAAAGCTTGTTCGGCTGCGTGTCGTTGGTCACCAGCAGGTCCAGCCATCCGTCGCCATCAAAGTCCAGCAGCACCACCCCGAGCGATTTGCTCGTCGGATCAAACACCCCTGCCTTCTTCGTCACATCCTCGAAGCGGCCGTTGCCCAGGTTGTGAAACAGCGCCGCGCTCTGACCCTTGTAAGCCTCGGGCGTGCAATACGACTTGTTCTTGCCATCGAGCGAGCAGAACTGATCCGTGCTCACCGACCAGTCCACATAGTGGGCCACAAACAAATCAAGCTTCCCGTCGTTGTCATAGTCGAACCACACAGCTCCCGTCGAGAACCCCGGATTCGCGACCCCGGCCTTCGCCGTCACGTCAGCGAACTTGCCCGCACCGAGGTTGCGGAACAGATGATTCCCATCAAGAGCCGTGATGTACACGTCGTCCAGCCCATCGTTGTCGAAGTCACCCACGGCGCAGCCGAGCCCATATATCTCAACCCCCAGCCCCGACCCGCGCGTGACATCCGTAAACGTCCCATCCTTGTTGTTGTGGAGGAGCGCAGCCGTCGCACGCTCCGTCCGGTGCTCAGGCCAATCCATCGAGTTCACAAACAGGATGTCCTGCCAGCCGTCATTGTCGTAATCAAGCACACACACGCCACTGCCCATCGTCTCGGGCAGGTACTTCTTCCCGAACGCCCCGCTGTGGTGCCGGAAACGAATTCCCGCAGCCTGCGTCGCATCCGCAAATCTCACCGGCCCGCTCGGCCGCGGAGCTGGGGCCGGCTCAGCCGCTGCAGAAGGTGACGGTTCAGGTACCGGCGCTGGGGCCGGGGCGGACCCCGGAGCAGGAGAACTTTGACCAGCTCGTTCAGGTGCCTTCTGCCGACAACCCGACAACAGCAAAACCGAGAACAAGGGAAGGCAAACGAACAGGTACTTTCTGAGACGCATCTGGATCAAACTTCCTTCTATAACCCGTACCCTTCACACCCGGGCCGTATTCGCCGCTGTAAGTGCGGAGGTTGCATCAGTGCCAATTGAGTCGGGTCGCCGCGCATTCCACCAAAGCTCGATCAGCATCGCGATCGGACCCACAACAAAGAGCGCGTACAGGGGAGCATCCACACTCTGTCCAAACCGAAAAAGCATCTCCACCGCGGCAATCACGAACACAACGACGCTCTGCCCGATCCGCGAGCGCACCGTCGTCTTGGGGTCGGTAATCATGAAGAAGATAAAGAGCTGATACTCCGGTCCCGTGATCGGCGAAAGCTCCGAAAGCCACGGCTCTCCCATCACCCGCGCCCGCAAAAGCGCGAACAGAACAAACGAGACAACAAACACTGCGCAGATATGAAACCGCCGCAGCCGCCAGATGATCACCGAGCCCAGCGTCCAGATCACCAGCATCGCCCAGATATTGTTGCCCCACTGGATGCTAAGCGGAGCCACCGCATTGGTCGCCAGAAACAGCATCACGCAGATACCGAAATTCGAGGGGTTCCAGATGTGCCTGTTCTTCACCCGCACCACATACTTCGACGAAATCGCAATCACGCTGCAAAGGATGTAGGGCCACAGTGCCGGAGACCGAAGAAGAATGCCAACGCTGATGCCGGTGATATACGCGCTGGCCATGTTCGGCCACTTCGCCGTAAAGATCCGTCCCAGCACAAGCTCGGTCAGCATACTCGCCGCAATTGCAAGCAGGGTCTTCCGGTAGCTCTCAAGAATGCCGAAGGAGACATGACCCACAAGCAGGATCAGCGTGATAAAGATCGGTGGCAGAAAGCGGTTCTCAAGCGTAAAGAAACGCCGCCACGTGGTCGCCGTAGCCACCTGCCGCTCGGGCGCGGCACTCAGGGTCTGCTGACTCATGCGGGCTCCTTCACGCGGTAGAGTTGCCCAGCCGCGAGGCCTTCGAGCTTCTGAAGCTTACCAGAGGGCCAACGCACCGTCGCGCTCTCGATTCGCGCAGATCGCCCCAGCCCAAAATGCAGCCGCCGATCGTTCTGTGCAGCGAATCCGCTCCCTCCGGAGACCTGCTGCACCTGCTCCTGGCCGTTCCACCGCACAGTCACCTGCGCTCCGATCCCACTCCGGTTGCTCGTCGTCCCTTCCAGCGCAAACTCGATCCACTGGTTCGCCGGATCGACCGAATTCTTGTACACGAGCAGCGGTCCACGCTGATTCGCAACCACCACGTCCAGCGATCCCCGGTTCCAAAGGTCGGCCATCGCCACGGCGCGGCCGTCATACACGTCGCTCACACCAACGGCCTGGGCCACGTCGATGAACTTGCCGGCGCCGTCGTTCACCCATACTCGCTTCTGCTGATATCCGGAAAGACTGCGTCCTTCCATCGCCGGCCAGTCCTTGGCGTCTCCAATAATCGCTGCATTTCCTCCAGCGACCTTGGCAAAGTCATACCAGTAGCTTCTGTTCCGGTCGAGCGACACGTACCCATTCGTCAGGTAAAGATCCAGCGTGCCGTCGTTGTTCAAATCTCCGAACTGCGCGCCAAAGCTCCACCCCCCCAGCTCCACTCCCATATCGCGCGCCAGGTTCTCGTACCGGACCTCACCCTGTCCCGTCCCTTCCTTCGGCACCCACAGATTGTTGCCCTGGATCAACACCCCGTCCTCGGAGATGTTGGACACATACACCGCGTATCTCCCTTGGTTGAACACGTCGCCAAACGCCACGTTCATCCCGCTCTTCGGCGCAAAGCTCACGCCCGTTCGCTCGCCTGCCTCGTGGAAGCGCTTGCCGTCGTTCAGGTAAAGCTCCGGAACCCCATAGTCGTTCGCCAGGAACAGGTCAGGATGTCCCGTGCCGCGCAGGTCCGCTGCAGCCGAGGCCAGCGCCCACCGCCGGCTATCGATCCCAACCTTCGCGCTCACCTCCTCGAATCGCCCGCCGCCAAGATTGTGGAAGAGATACTTCCTCCCTCCATTCTTTGCATACTCAAAACTGTCCGGCATGATCTTCGTCGTCTTCAGGTGCCAAAGGTCGACATCCTCCGAGTAGTAGCCGCCGATGAAGAGATCCAGCAGCCCGTCTCCGTCGTAGTCGAACCACACCGCCGTATTTGCATTCACCCACGGCGGGAGACCCGCCTGATCCGTCACACGCGTAAACCTCTGCCCCTGCTCGTTGTGAAAGAGCTCCGGCTTGCCCCACTTGATCAGCAGCAGGTCCTCATACCCGTCGTTGTCGTAGTCTCCCCACACCGCGGCCATCGAAACACCGGTTCCGGTCTGGTTCACATCCGCGACACCCATCTCGCCTGCCACGTCCTTGAACGTGCCGTCGTGCTGATTTCGAAACAGCGCATTGCGGCTGCCAATTGCGCTGTTCGTCACGTAAATGTCCGGCCAGCCATCCCGGTCAAAGTCGACGATAGACACCGACGCGCCCATCGACGCCACCTGCGGCATGATCGTCGCCAGCTTCGGGTCCAGCTCAGGAGCCTGGTGCACAAAATGAATGCCCGCCGCTTCGGATACCTCCTGGAGGTGAAAGCCGTGCCGAGCAATCGAGTCTTTCGCATCGAGCCCCGTCTTCGCCACAGCCTCGCGGCTCGCCGAAACCTTGCGGATCACCAGCGGCGTCGCCAGCAGCCCCACAAAGATGATCGACAAAACAACCCGTGCTGCCTTCCGATCCTTCATCGTCCGCCCACTCCCTCCAGGGCACTTTCAAACCTCTCCGGCGTCACGTATCGCGTGTGATACGTCTGCCAGTCCTCACGATGATGCCGATACACCCAGTCCTCCTCAAGCCCTGCCGGCGCTGCGTCATAGAGCTTGCGCGCGTGGTATGGATAAGGCAGAACCGTCGCCGAATACGTCGAGTTGTAATCGCCATCCTTGATCCAGCCATCTCCTGCAATCACAAAATCCCGCACCCACCCTGTCGGCGGCTCAGGCGGGGCAGGGAAGCGCAGTGCCAGCTCATCGCCGGCATTCATAATCACGTACCGGTCGTCGGTCTTCTTCAGGAGTTCCCGCACA
The DNA here is from genome assembly GCA_963850375.1 of uncultured Acidobacteriaceae bacterium. GTDB lineage: Bacteria > Acidobacteriota > Terriglobia > Terriglobales > Acidobacteriaceae > Edaphobacter. The sequence goes on from CAWKKV010000002.1 coordinate 2,068,543, forward strand.
TCGCCGAACCGCGTGTAGTACCCCGCCAGGTCTCTCCAACGTTGCGCCGTCCCGGAAAGGTGGTTGTAGTCCGGGATCTCCGGCGACGAAGCATTCGCCTGCTCAACCACCGAGAAGCCCCGGTAGTGCAAGTCAGCCATCGCAGGATCGATCGTCGCAACCCGCAGCTCTGTCGATGGCAGCCCGCGCGCCCACTCGATCGAATCCCAGTAGATCTCCAGGTTGGTCCGCAGCCGCAAACGTCGCGGAGCCCCCGGCACAAACACCCCTGCAAGATCAACGAGGCAGATCTTCTTCCGCCCGGCCGGAAAACCAAGATTCGGACGAGCGACCTTCCACCCGCCCTTCCCGTCGGCGACCTCCAGGCTCAACCATCGAGGTGCCTCGTGCGTCCCCTGGCTCATCGCAATGTTGATCGAGGAGTCCGAAGGATGGAGCCAGCCCTTCGCAATCAACCAGAGCGGCCCTTCCACCCGGGCCTTCTCGCCAAGGTCGATCTCCACGTAGTGATCCCGCGTAACACCCTGGTACTGTCCCCGCCCAAACGTATCGAGATACCGCCCATCGAGCGCCGCCAGCGTGCCCGTCACATCCTGCCCGTTGTCGTCCGTCGCTCGCGCGATCGGCTGCGGCTCTCCCACCGCGGTCATCGCCAGCTTCACCGGCGGCACATCGAATCGCTCGTCTGTAAAGATCTCCGTCCCCACCGGATGATCCACAGCCATCAGCGCCAGGTGGTCATAGTAGTACGACTCCCAAAGCTCGCCCGTCACCCGCAGGTCATAGAAGCCGTCGCGCGCCTTCAGCTCATCGCGCCCGATCTTGTACCACTCCTCCGTCGCCTCCACCCTCGCCGTCCCAAGCGAGTTGATGCGCAGCCCAATCGCCGATCCCCACGGCACCGAATCCTTCACAAACTCCATCCTCGATCCATTCCACGCAAACAGAAACGGGCACGAACCCTTGAGTCGCTGCTCGGTCACAATCTGCTGATCGCCCTTCAAGCTGAACTCCGCGCGCACCGACCCGTTCGGCCACATGATCCGCGCCACGTCCGCCGACGTCTGCTCGCCCAGGCCAAAATGGAGCTGCGGCCCGGTAATCTGCTGCTTCTGCACCAGCAGCCCGGCCCGGACCTCGATCTCCCCTCCCACCCCGAAAGAGTTCACCCGCTGGTCCCCGGTAGCGACCCTCGCTCGAGGCCGGATCGTCTGCCAGTGATAGCTCTTGGTCCCGCGGTTCTCGCCCGCGTACACCTTCCCTCCTCCACTGATGCCGATCGCATCCAGCCGCCCGCCCCCGCGAAGATCCGCAGCACCAAACGCCCCCCTCAGGGCTGAGCTCTGGGGCAGCGCATGAAACGCCCCACCCTCATCCTGCAGCAACAACACACCCGTAGCAGCACCGGCAGCAGTCCCATCGCTTCCGGTCAGCAGCAGATCAACCGCACCATTGTTGTCGAAGTCGGCGGCAAGCAGCCGCAGCTGAGACGTCGCAGCAGGCGACTCAGCGACATGGGCGATCACCTTCACCTCCCAACGGTCGCCGGCATACGCCGTATGGACGGAGGTGAGATCCCCATTCGCCATCGCGAGAATCAGGCTCAGCGGGCCGCCACCGCCCAGGTCTCCCGCCGCCACCGCGCGCACGTCGCGCAGCGCTTCTGGAAGAGCGGTCTCCTGAAACCTCGCCGAGCGTTCATTCAAAAACACACGCAATCTCCCACTGCCATCGATCAGCGCAGCGTCAGGATTGCCATCGCCGTTCAAATCGACCCACACAAACTGCCGTATCCCCGCAATGTCAGCAAACGGCTGAATCGTAGCAAACGTGCCATCACCGTTATTCCGCAACACCAGCCCCGGCCCAGACTCCGATCCCAGCACAACGTCCAGGTCGCCATCCGCTTCGATATCAGCCGCCCAAGCACCCGTATAAGCCGCATCGGCCACACTCTTCGGGAGCTTCGTCGAGGAGGTGACGTCGATGAAGGACGCCGGCGACTCCTGCCGGAACAACCGCACACCGCCTGCCCCTGCAAACAGCAGATCCGTCTTGAAGTCGTAGTTGTAATCAAACGCCAGCACACCCTCGGGCCGAGGCGGGTTCGACGCAGCGCCTCCCGGAAAGGGCAGGTGTGCCCCCGAGGTCAAGCGCAGCTCGCGCCCATTGGCGGCCCCGACCACCGGGGCATCGGTCCCGTTCAGCGAGATCGCACCAGCCCAACTCCAGGGTCCCCCATCGAGGCCGCCAACCTCCTTCGCCTCAAAGCTCATGCCCACGTCCGGAGCTGCAGGACGCGAAGGGAGATTTGCCATCAGAAAGAAGCGCTCCACCGGCTGCGCCTCCTCGCCCGCCTGCGGCTTGATCTCCGAAAGGTCCGCCCGAAACGCCGGGTCGCGCATCAGGACGTTGCGCAGAAACGTCGATCGCGTAGCCGCAGACCGCGGGTCGCCCTGGGCTGCAGCCTGCAAACTCTGAAACTGCCCCTTCGCCTCCTCCGGCCAGCCACTCTCGTGCGCAGCCAGCCGGCTCACCGCATCATGCAGGGCCGGTACGTCTCCCCGCTTCGCAGCGATACGGCTCAACTCGACCAGCGCCGCAACATTGTTCGGCTGTGCCTTCAGGATCTGCTCGATCATCTCCTCAGATCCAGCCCCGTTATCCGACGCTCCCTGCCGTTCGAGCTCCGATGACAACAGATACATGGCCCGCAGATTTCGCGGGTTCACCTTGATGGCCTCCCGCAAGGTCGCTATCGCCGCCGCCGAATCGCCCCTGTTGCTCTCGAGAACCCCCTGCAGGTAGTCGATTGCATCGCTGGGAGGCGCAAGCTGCTTGGCCTTGCTGAACCGCTGCGCCGCCGCATCGAAGCTTCGCTGCCTCAGCGCCAGGATGCCCCAGTTCACCCAACCGGCCGGTTCTCCCGGAACCAGCGTTGTTGCTTCAAGCAGGCTCGTCTCGGCCCGCACATCATCCCCCACCTGCAGCGCGGCCAGTCCCGCGTAAAAAGCACCGGCATACGTCCGGTAACCCTTCGATCCTGCAGCCGGCAACTTGGAACCGGACCTGCAGCCCGCAAGCAACGCGACGAAAACCACGGAACTCACCAGCCCGAAGCGCCGGACAAACGCCAACACACCTGTGTTCTCGCGAGAGCAAGGAAGGCCACACCCAGTCAACCGCCTGTTCTCTCGGATACCGCTCACGTCTATACGCCAGTTCTCAAGGAGTCGCGCCCGGAGGGACGCATCTTCAACATACCAGCGCGCCTCAAAGAGAAGAGTCGACCAGCGGAAGAGTCGTTACAAAGCTACTCTCGCGTGCTTGCAATGGGCCATTCGCCACTCGGAGGAGCCTCACCTCCACCTTTCGGTTGACCCCCACAAAGAACACCCCAGACACCGGCTCATCACTCCACAACCACAGCCTTCACCAGGTTCCGAGGCTGGTCCACATCATTGCCCCGCTTCACCGACATGAAATAGGCAAACATCTGCAGCGGTACGATCTCCAGAAACGGGAGCAGATACTCGGAAGCTTTCGGCACGGACACGCAGCTTTTTGAAAGCTCCCGGACACGCGTATCTCCCTCCGTCGCGATCGCCAAAATATGACTCTGCTGCCCTTGAATATCACTCAGCAGCTGCAGAGTCTTCTCATAACGCACCATCGACATCGGATCGTTCTCATCCTTGGTCGCCAACACGATCAAGGGCGAACCAGGTCCCAGCAGCGCGTTCGGCCCATGCTTCAGCTCCCCTGACGGATACGCCTCGGCGTGAAGGTACGACATCTCCTTCAGCTTCAGCGCAGCCTCACGGGCGATCGGGTAGTGAGGTCCGCGCCCCACGAAAAGAAACGCCTCCGCGTCCCGAAAGCTCTCCGCGACGACGTCCATCTCCCGCTCCCACCCGGCAAGCGAGCCCTCAATCAGATCCGGCAGCCCAAGCACCCCATCCACATGCTCCGCGAGCTGCTCAGAAGTCAGAGCACCTCGGTCGCGTCCCAGCATCAGCGCCATCAGGTACAGCAGGCTCAGCTGTGTCACAAAGCTCTTCGTCGCCGCGATTGCCACCTCTTTGCCCGCTCGCGTTCGCAGCGCGACGTCCGCCTCCCGCTCCATCGACGATCCCGGGACGTTGGTGATCGCGATCGTCTCCTCGCCTTTCAGCTTCGCCTCTCGCAGTGCGGCCAGCGTATCCGCCGTCTCCCCTGACTGCGAGATCACAAGCACAGCAGGATCGAGGACCGCATCGCGCTTGCGATACACAAACTCGCTCGCATACTCCACGTCCACCGCGATGCCTGAGAACTCCTCCATCATGATCTCGCCCAGCATCCCCGCATGCCGGCTCGATCCGCTCGCCGCGATGATCAAACGATCGCGCCTCTCGAGCGCGGAAGAGATCGGAGCCCACATCTCGTCGCTCAGGCCGGCATCCTTTGTGTAAGCAGCCAGCGTCTGCCGTAAAGCGAGGGGCTGTTCAAAGATCTCAGCCAGTGTTGCATGAGAAAAGCGCTTGGGCTGCTCAGTCATAAAAACCTCGATTCGGTCCGGAAGACTCCACTCTGAATGCGCTTCAGCGTTCTCCGCTCTCGCATGCCAGTGCGCTGTACAACGAGGAAGACACCGAAAATGTTACAAATTCGATAACGCAGCGGCCCTGGTCACAACGAAACACCATCTCACAAATTCCGCCGCAAGGGTTGTCGCTGGGGGCTCAGCCTAGTAAACTAACAGCTTGTTCGTTGCGAGAAAGGCAGGTCTGTTTGAGTTCAGCTTTCCGAAGAATTCTGGTCGCATGCTCGGTCGTTGGAGGTTGCAGCGCTATTCTCACCGTCGCCACCATTCACCCGGCTGACCACCGAGATACTCCGCTCCATATCGCGACCGCTCCGGCTACCGCTCCTCAAAAGACGCATCGTCACTCCTACATCCACGTTCCCCGCAGCCTGCTCTCCGGCATCGGCTCCTGGTACGGCGACATGTTCGATGGCCACGCCACAGCCAGCGGTGAAATCTTCGATCAGACCGCACTCACCGCCTGCCATCCAACCCTCCCCTTCGGCACCCTCGTACGCGTCATCAATCTCCGCAACCGCCGTTCGGTCATCGTTCGCATCAACGATCGTGGCATCCGGCCTGACCGCATCATCGATCTCTCCTCTGCCGCTGCAGAGAAGATCGGCATGCTTGAGACCGGCGTCGCTCCCGTCAGGATCGAGATTCTCCACGCAGTTCGCAGTTAGCTCCTCGCAAGTCGTCCCTCAGCTCGTGATCTCCCGCACCTGATCGCCGTCCGCAATCAGAGCCAGCTTCGCCATCCCCAGAAACAGTCCGTGCTCGACCACGCCGACGATCCCTCGCAGCGTGCTTGCCAGGCCGGCCGGATCCTCGATCCTCCCCGCCGCGCAGTCGAGAATCAGGTTCCCCTCATCTGTTACGTAATCCTGCCCGGTCGCGTCCTTCCGCACCGTCGGCCGCAAACCCAGTTCCTCCAGCCGCCGGCGCACCAGCGGTGCCGCCATCGTTATCACCTCGACCGGCAAAGGAAACGCCCCCAGCGCCGGCACCAACTTCGGTGCATCCGCCACGATGATGAATCGCCGCGACGCGCTCGCTACGATCTTCTCCCGCAGCAGCGCCCCCCCACCTCCCTTGATCAACGCCAGCCCCGGCGCGACCTCGTCCGCTCCATCCACCGTCACGTCAATCTCGGGGCAGCGCTCAAAGTCACAGATCTCAATCCGCAACGATCGCGCTAACTCCTCGCTCGCACGGGACGAAGCAATCGCGCGAATCCGCAGGCCACCCTCAACACGCTTCCCCAGCTCCTGGATAAAGATCGTCGCCGTCGTTCCCGAGCCGAGCCCCACCACCATGCCTTCTTCGATGAAGTCGAGTGCCCGTCTCCCGGCAAGCTCCTTCGCCGCCGCTCGTCCGCCCAACTCTGGATTCGCCATCGTCTTCCGCTCCTTGTGCCCTGCGCCGCATCTTCCGCGCACTGCCAGTCTATGGGCAGCTCCCGCTCGCCCGCTTGCAGTAAACGCGATCCTCCCCACTCCCCGGCCCGATCCCGGCCACCTTCTCGATCCACCCGTTCGCACCCGGCGAGAAAGTACCTGGACCCCCTGTCCCCTCGATCCTCGCGCAGTCTATACTTCTCCCGCATCCGAAAACTCCGGAAAACCGATTTACTCAAGTCGAAAGGCAACAATGTCCCTCAAGATCACACGCAGGTCCCTCGCCCGTCTTCTTGGCGGCGCCGCCGGTGTCGCCACCGTGCCGTCCCTCTCGCCCGCCACCGCGCTGGCCGCTCCCCCTCCTCCTCCCGCGGGCGGAACCCGCCAGTTTCCCGCTGGCTTCCTCTGGGGATCGGCCACCGCCTCCTACCAGGTCGAAGGAGCCGTCCATGAAGACGGTCGCGGCACCTCCATCTGGGACACCTTCTCCCACACCCCCGGCAAGACTCACAACGGCGACACCGGCGACGTCGCCGACGACAACTACCATCGCTACAAGACCGATATCGCCCTTATGAAGGCTCTCGGGGTTAAGACCTACCGGTTTTCAGTCGCATGGCCGCGCATCTTCCCCGACGGCACTGGCACTCCGAATCCCAAGGGCCTCGACTTCTACAACCGCATGCTCGATGAGCTCCTCGCCAACAACATCGAGCCCTTCTGCACGCTCTACCACTGGGACCTGCCCCAGAAGCTCGAAGACAAGGGCGGCTGGCAGAATCGCGACACCTGCAAGGCCTTCGCCGACTACGCGGGCTACACCGCGGGCAAACTCTCCGACCGCGTCAAGCACTTCATGACCATGAACGAGATCCAGACCTTTGTGGATCTCGGCTACGGGAACGGCATGCACGCCCCCGGTCTCAAGCTCAGCCCGTCCGGCCTCGCGCAGGTGGCGCACTTCTCTGTCCTCGGCCACGGCCTCGCCGTGCAGGCCATCCGCGCGTCCACTCGGCCCGGTACCAAGGTCGGTCTCGCCGATAACGCGATCGCCACAACGCCCGTAATCGAGAACGCCGAACAGATCGAAGCGGCAACCCGCGCCTACCGCGAAGAAAACGCCCGCTTCCTTACCGTCATCCAGGAAGGGAAGTACACCGACCTCTATCTGAAGCGGCTCGGCGCCGATGCTCCAAAGTTCACGCCCGAGGACATGAAGGCCATCGGCAGCAAACTCGACTTCGTCGGCCTCAACGTCTATCAGCCCACCTACGTCCGCGCGGACGGCTCCCCCAGGGGATACGAGGTCGTACCGCCCCCAGCCTCCTACCCCCACATGTTCAGCCCCTGGCTCACCATCGGCCCTGAGGCCCTCTACTGGTCGCCAAAGCACGCCGCCAAGCTCTGGAATATTCCCGAGATCTACATCACGGAGAACGGGGCTTCCTCCGCCGACGTCCTTACCCCCGAGGGCAAGGTCCTCGACACGGACCGCGTCATGTATCTGCGCAACTACCTCACGCAGCTCCAGCGCGCAGTCTCCGAAGGCGTTCCCGTCAAGGGCTACTTCCTCTGGAGCCTCGAGGACAACTACGAGTGGGCAGACGGCTATGACAAGCGCTTCGGCATCCACTACGTCGACTTCACCACCCAGAAGCGCACACCCAAGCTCAGTGCCGAGTTCTACCGCGAGGTCATCGCTCGCAACGCACTCGCATAGCCACCACCGTCACTGCCTGTCAGGGACAGCCTGAAAGAGTTCGCCGAGAGAATCGAGCATCGTGAACCGCACGATCGCGCTTGGTTCTCCGGCGCTCTTCAGCAGCGCCGCCTGTTGAGCCTTCCATCCCGCAGGCGCCGCCTGCCCCGACGCCAGCATCGTCACCGCCTCCGTCCCAGCTTTCGCCAGCGCCCCGGCCTGCTGGGCCCTTGTCGCCACGTCCCGCAGCCGCGGTGCGTTCTTCATCTGCTCCTGCACCTCCGGCACCGCTGCACCGAGCTCCGCCAGCTTCCTCAGCAGCCGATCCTTCGCCTGCGCATCTCGGGGGCTCTGCAGGAACGCTCGCGTCAACGCCCGGTACTCTCTCCTGGACGAAGCATCCGGGCGCACCGCATCCACAAACCGGTCCAGCACCGTCACCTGTGACGTCTTCTGCTGCTCATAGCGGTCACTAAAGCTCACCGGCTCCAGCACCGACGCCAACACCCGCAGCGCCTCGATGTGCTCCGTGCCCGCAAGCTGGCGCAACCCCACATCCTCCTGCAGCAGATGCCGCAGTCCAAGTCCCTCCAGCTCCACCGACGTCGGATCCAGCCGGCGATACATATCGTCCACATCCCGGAGCGTCTCAGCCGACCAGAATCGCTCCGCGATCGCCGCCGTCCGCGGCCAGATCCGTGAGTCGATCGTGCGCTCGTCCAGCTGCTCCGCCCACATGCACACCTCGCCCCCCAGGATCAGCTTCCGCTGCTCGGGCGTCAGGTCCGCCGTCGAGGGCAGCGGGTCCGCCAGGTAGTGTTCACCGGCCGGCTTCATCGCATCCAGGTAGTAGGGTGCCGAGAGAACGCCTTGATATCCCTGCTTCGCCCCCTTGATCAGCGACGCCTCGCCCCTCCACGACTGCACGATCACGTCTTTCGGCAGCGCCGGATTCAGGATCTCGTCCCAGCCGATCATCGTCTTGTGCAAGCCCGTAAGGATCTTTAGCAGGCGCTGGTTGAAGTACGCCTGCAACGCATCGGGATCGCTCAGCCTATGGCTGCTCATGAAACTGCGAATACGCGGACTCGTCTTCCAGTCGATCGCCTGTGTCTCATCGCCACCGATGTGCATGTACGCATCCGGAAAGATCCCCGCCATCTCTCCCAGGAAGCTCGTCAGAAATGTGTATGTCTCCTCCCGTGTCGGGTCGAGCGCAACGTCAGAGATCCCGAACTCCCGCCGTATCCCGTCCGGCCTTTTCCCGCTCGATAGCTCCGGATACGCCACCAGCCACGCCGTACTATGCCCCGGCATCTCGAACTCCGGCACCACGCGAATCCCACGGTCGTGCGCATACTGCACAATCTCGCGCGCCTCCTCCTGCGTATAGAACAACCCGTCAGACCCCACACCCGTCAGCTTCGGGAATCGTCGGCTCTCCATCCGAAATCCCTGGTCATCCGTCAGGTGCCAGTGAAAGACGTTCAACTTCACCGCCGCCATCCCATCCAGCATCCGCTTGATCACCGGGATCGGCTCAAAGTGCCGGCCGCAGTCGATCATCAGACCTCTCCAGCGAAACCGCGGTGAGTCCTCGATCGTCACAAACGGCAGCTCGTACCCGTGCTCCCCCACCTGGACCAGCTGCAGCAGCGTCTGCATCCCGTGCATGGCACCCGCAACTGTATTTGCCTCGATCCGGATCCCGTCAGCTCCCACCCTCAGCCGGTAGGACTCGTCCTCGTCGATCGTCTGAACCGCCTCACCCTCCGCCTTCACCTCAAGCGTCAGCCGTGTCGTCGCACCCGCTCCCGCCTCCGGCGAGTTCAGCCAGATACCCGTCCGCTCGCTCATCTGGTGCAGCATCCTGGTCACAGCCCGGTCCAGCCGCGCGCTCGGCAAACTCTGCTTCACACTCCAGGGCCCCGTAAGGGCAAGCTCGCCCGATGCGCTCACCACGCTCACCGGCTCTGGCATCAGCACATTGCGAGTTGCCGGGTTGGCCAACGGCTCAGCCCCGCCCGCCACGCAGCCCGCGGCCATCATTGTTGTTGTCGCGAACACCACCCGCCACACCCACCTCAGCCTCAGCAAACGTCCACAATCCATTCCGTCCTCGCCCAACCAGTCGTCGGCAACCAATTATCGACCAGCACACCCGCCGCGCCCCGAACTTTCTTCTCGGCCCTCCCGCTCAGCGGCCTCATCTCTAAACTGGCCTCCAACTCTGATTTGGCCCCACTGCATCTATTTCACAGCCCGGGCAAACAGATCATCGCCCGCGCCCAACCTCAGGCCCGTGCCCAACCATCCGAACTATTGGTCGGAAAAGAACGCACCGAGGGTGACAGATTTGCAACATCGCAGCAATGGCCTTCAGCTCTGGGGCGGCATGGAATGTACCGTCAACCGTGTCCAGGACCACTGGTTCGATCAACTCGAGCGCTGCGGACATCTCGACCGCTGCGGCGATCTCGACTTCATCCGGGACATCGGCATACAGAAACTCCGCTACGGGTTCCATTGGGAACGCTCGCACTTCGCCGGCTCTCTCGACATCTTCGACCAGCCGCTCGCAGACATGCAGCGGGCCGGCATCGAGCCCATCGCCGGCCTCGTTCATCACGGCAGCGGCCCTCCCGGAACCAGCCTGCTTGACCCGGACTTCGCCGAGAAGCTGGCAGCCTTCGCCCTCGAGCTCGCCCGCCGCCATCCCGGTATCGGGAGCTACACCCCCGTCAACGAGCCGCAGACCACCGCTCGTTTCAGTGGTCTCTATGGCCACTGGTACCCGCATCATCGCAGCTTCCGCAGCTACGTCCGCGCCCTTGTCAATCAACTCCGGGCCTCCGTCCTGTGCATGCGTGCCGTACGCTCGGTTCGCAGCGATGCCGAGTTCATCCACACCGAGGACGGCGGAAAGACATTCTCCACCCCCGCCCTCGCTGACATCTGCGAGGAGCGCGAACATAGGCGCTGGCTCGGTCTCGATCTCCTCTGCGGACGCGTGGACGAGCAGCACCCCCTCTACTCCTACCTCCGCGCCCACGGCCTCTCACAAGCAGAGATCCTCTGGTTTCAGGAGAATGCCTGCCCCCCGGATGTCATCGGGCTCAACTACTACCTGACCAGCGATCGCTTCCTCGATCACCGCCTGGACCTCTACTGGCCCGCTGCCGCCGGTGGCGACACAGGCACCGAGCCGCTCGTCGACATCGAAGCCGTCCGCGTTCGGCAGGCAGGCATCGCCGGCGCAGGAAATATCCTCACCGAAGCCTGGGATCGTTACGGCATACCCGTCGCGATTACCGAAGCCCACCTCGGCGGCCCGGAGGACCAGCAAGCCTGCTGGCTTCTGGAGGTCTGGAACCAGGCCCTGGCGGCCCGAGCCGCTGGCGTCGACTGCGTCGCTGTCACGGCCTGGGCTCTGTTCGGCTCCTTCGACTGGCCATCCCTTGTCACCTGCGAGGATGGCCTTTACGAGTCGGGCGTCTTCTCCGTCGCCGGAGGCTCGCCCGTTCCGACAGCACTTGCCGGCGTCGTTAGCCGGCTCGCCAGGGGAGAAAGCATCCCCCCACAAGAGGGCGGTTGGTGGGAACGGCCGGATCGCCTCATCTTCGGCTTCGACGACACAGTCGACAGCCTGCCGCAGCTCCCTGATACCTCTCCCGTGTATGCCGGACAGTAAAAAAGCGACAGAGATGTTAGCAAGCCGACAGCGCTGATCCGCCGACTCTGCGAACATAAACATGGTGGCTGGGAACCGCACCAGAAACGGTGCTCTCAGCCGTCAAGCTCGCACGCAACCTTCACCGGGCATATCGCTTCTGATTCTTGAAATTGAGTGAAAACGTGAAGCTACGGAATCGCTCGCGTGACATCGTTCATCAGAACTTTGGCGAAGCTTTCGACCACGTTTCAGGCGAACTTCGTCGCTTGCTGATCGTCTGGTCTCCGATGCGCCGCGAAACAGCACTCAGCAGTCCGAACCGTCATCTTCGATCGTACCCAATTCAAGCCGCACCGGCTCGCACGCACGGTCAGTGAGGCTCGCGAGGTAGGCTACTTTGCAATCCACTCCCGTACTCATCCAGGAAGATCAGACCACGGCTGAGCCCCAGCTTTCGAGCTCGTCGCCCACCCAGACCTCCGGCACCCGCGCACACCACATGCCCTTTGGAGCGGAGTTCACCCCCGCCGGAGAAGTCCGCTTTCGGCTCTGGGCTCCCGCCGCCGCTTCTCTCGATCTCGTCATCGAGGGAAGGGAACAGCCCCTCCCGATGAACTCCGTCGGCGATGGCTGGTACGAGCTCGTGCTCGATCGCATCGCCCCCGGTACCGCCTACAGCTTCGCCCTCCCCGACGGCAAGCGCGTCCCCGATCCCGCCTCACGTCACCAGCAAACCGACGTCAACGGCGCCAGCGTCGTCGTCGACCCGTCCGCCTACGTCTGGCAGAACACCACGTGGCAAGGCCTTCCCTGGAAGGAGGCCGTGCTCTACGAGCTCCACGTCGGCGCCTTCACTGATGAGGGCACCTTTCGCTCCGCGATCGGAAAGCTGGACCACCTCGTCGACCTCGGCGTAACCGCCATCGAGATCATGCCCGTGGCCGCCTTCCCCGGCAATCGCGGCTGGGGCTACGACGGCGTTCTGCTCTACGCACCCCACGGCTCCTACGGTCAGCCTGAAGATCTCAAGGCGCTCGTCGACGCCGCCCACGACCGCGGTCTCGCCGTCCTCCTCGACGTCGTCTACAACCACTACGGTCCCGAGGGCAACTACCTCCCGTCCTACGCCCCAAACATCTTCACCAAGCACCACAAGACCCCCTGGGGCGATGCCGTCAACTTCGATGACAGGGGCAGCGAGGTCGTCCGCGAGTTCGTCATTCACAACGCCCTCTACTGGATCGAGGAGTTCAACCTCGACGGTCTGCGCCTCGACGCCGTCCACGCCATCCAGGACGACAGCCCCCGCCACGTCCTCGACGAACTTGCCGAGCGGGTCCGCAGGCTCGCGGGAGATCGTCCCGTACACCTCATCCTCGAAAATGAGCAGAACGAGGCAAGCAGACTCGTCCGTGACAGCGACGGTCAGCCCACCCAGTTCACGGCACAGTGGAACGACGATATGCACCACGTGCTCCACACCGCCGCCACCCTCGAAAGCAACGGCTACTACAAGGAGTACAAGGACGATCCCGAAAAGCTCGGCAAAGCTCTCGCCGAAGGCTTCGCCTATCAGGGGCAGCTCATGACCCACAGCGGTGCCTCGCGCGGAGAGCCCTCGGCCTTTCTTCCTCCCGACGCCTTCGTGGCCTTCATGCAGAACCACGATCAGATCGGAAACCGCGCCTTCGGTGAGCGCATCAACCGCATCGCCTCACCCGAGGCCGTGCACGCCATCGCCGCCGTCTACCTCCTCCTCCCCCAGACACCCATGCTGTTCATGGGTGAGGAGTGGGGATCCTCGCAGCCCTTCCCCTACTTCTGCGACTTCCACGGCGAGCTCGCCGACCTCGTTCGCAAAGGCCGTCGCGACGAGTTCGCCTGCTTCCCCGAGTTCCGCGACCCGGAGCAACGCGACCGCATCCCCGACCCACTCGCCGAACCGACCTTTCAGTCCGCCAAGCTTGACTGGGAACAGGCAAAAGAGGGTGTCCACGCTGAATGGATCAGCTGGTACAAAAACATCCTCGGAGCGCGTCGGGAAAAGATCTGTCCGCTGCTTCCGGAGATCGGCGGCCACGCCGGCACCTACCAGGTACTCGGCCCGGGCTCCGTCGTCGTCTGCTGGACTCTCGGCAACGGGGGCGAACTCATGCTGGCCGCCAACCTCTCCGATCAATCCGTGGACGGCTTCCCCAAAACTACCGGCAGGAACCTCTGGCAGCAGGGCCCCGGCTCCGTCGAGGGCTGCATGCGTCCCTGGTCCGTCAGCTGGTCACTTCAGCGCCCCTGAACGCGAGCTGCACCTCCCACCATCGCTCCACCACATAGCCGGGAAGACGACCACTCGTCCTCCCGGCTCACTTATCTACTCGTTACGTAAGTCTCAAGACCTCCGCCGACAAACAACGCGTTTCCATGCTCTCGAATCCTATTGCTGTCTGAAGAACAATCCGGGTAGTCGCAAAGACAGCTTGGGCTTGGAGCAAGTGCTTTGACAAGAGAAGCAAACCCACTCGAAGGAGCCGACCAAAACTACTTCGAGCCTCGCACGACGTCGCCGTCCGGTGAGAATAGCCGCCGTCGCCTCCGAACCGGGGTCTCCGGGCTCGACAACCTCCTCTCCGGTGGACTCCCCAGCGGTCATCTTTACCTCGTTGAAGGCGACCCCGGGACAGGCAAAACAACCCTCGCCCTCCAGTTCCTCCTCGAAGGCATTCGCAACGGAGAAAAGGTTCTCTACGTCACCCTCTCAGAGTCGCGCGCCGAACTCGAGGAGGTCGCACGCTCCCACAACTGGCCCATCGAATCGCTGCTCATCTATGAGATGGTGCCCAGCGACGAAGACCTCAGCCCCGAGGCGCAGTACACCGTCTTCCACCCGTCCGACGTCGAGTTCGCCGACACCATCACGGCCATCCTCAGGCAGGTCGACGCCATCCAGCCTCAGCGCATCGTCTTCGACTCCCTCTCCGAGCTCCGCATGCTCGCGCGCGATCCCCTGAAATACCGCCGCCAGATCCTCGGCCTCAAACGCCACTTCTCCGGCCGCAATACCACCGTCCTCCTCCTTGACGATCGCACCGCCGAGGGCAACGACCTCCAGCTGCAGAGCATCGCCCACGGCGTCATCATGATGAACAGCCTCGATCGCGACTTCGGTATCAAGCGGCGCCGCATCGAGATCCGCAAGCTCCGCGGCTCCCCCTTCCGTGAAGGCTTCCACGACTACGTCATTCAGACTGGCGGCGTTCAGATCTTCCCCCGCCTTATCGCCTCCGAGCACAAAACCACCCTCGTTCGGCGTCCGGTATCAAGCGGCCTCCAAGAGCTCGACAGCCTCCTCGGTGGCGGCCTCGACAGTGGCACCAGCACCCTGCTCATGGGACCCGCCGGCTGCGGCAAGTCCACCGTCGCCCTCCGCTACGCCGTCAGTGCGGCAGAGCGCGGCGAAAAGGCCGTCATCTTCGCCTTCGACGAGGCCCCGGCTACCCTGATCGCCCGCGGCATCGGTCTCGGCATGGATCCCACTCCCTTCATGGCAGAAGGTCTGCTCGAAATCCAACAGGTCGACCCAGCCGAGCTCTCCCCGGGAGAGTTTGTCGCTCGGATCCGTGACCTTGTCGATCAGCGACAACCTGCGCCTCGTCGTCATCGACAGCATGAACGGTTTTCTCAACGCCATGCCCCACGAGCAGTTCCTCGCCATGCAGCTCCATGAGCTGCTCTCCTACCTCGGCCAGCAACAGGTCGCCACCCTGTTCACTCTCGCCCAGCACGGCTTCTTCGGCAGCAACATGCAATCGCCCATCGACGTCAGCTATCTTGCTGACAGCGTCATCCTCTTCCGATACTTTGAGAATGCGGGTGAAGTTCGACAGGCGATCTCCGTAGTCAAAAAGCGGAGCGGCCCGCACGAACGCACCATTCGCGAGCTCGTCTTCGCCAATGGACGGGTCCGCGTCGGAAATGCGCTCAACAAGTTCGAAGGCGTTCTAACCGGCGTCCCCCGGTACCTCGGCCTCACGTCCAGTCTGGAGAACGATCCTGCTTCCGGGAAGTAGCAGATCCAAACTCGAAGCTCGCACCGTCATCCTCGCTCCCGTTGGCCGCGATGGAAAGCTGATCGGCGATCTGCTGAACCGCCTCGATCTCCCGTTTCACATCACCGACACCCTCGAGGACTTCTGTCGCGAGCTCAGCGCTGGCGCCGCCGCAGCTATCATCGCGGAAGAAGCATTCGCCTCGGAGCTCTCCAGCGCGCAGCCGGTCAGCAACGCCTTCGCCCCGCTCCTCAAACTTCTCAAGGAACAACCCTCCTGGTCCGACTTCCCCCTCATCCTCCTTACCGTCGCAGGCCGCGTCACGGTCGAAAGCGAACGTCTCCGGGAGCTGCGCCGTCCACTCGGAAACGTCATCCTGCTTGAGCGGCCCATCCGTCCGGAGACCCTGCTCAGCACCCTCGAGATCGCCCTCCGCGGACGTGATCGCCAATATCAGATCCGCGATCAGATGCAGCAGTACGCCCGCGCACAGGAGGCCCTCCGACTCACCGAGAAACTTGCCGTCACCGGCCGCCTTGCCGCCAGCATCGCCCACGAGATCAACAACCCTCTCGAGGCAGTCACCAACCTCCTCTACCTCATGCGGAACAACCCCTCGCCAGAGGACCTCAACTCATATCTCGATATCGCCGAGCAGGAGCTCGCCCGCGTCACCGAGATCACCAAGCAGACACTTCGCTTCTATCGCGAGCCCAGCCAACCCGTCCAAACCGAGCTCTCAACAGTCGTTCAATCCGTCCTTCTCCTCTATAACTCACGCCTCATGGGTGCCGGCGTCACGGTCGAGCGCGAGATCCGCGCCTCCTCCTCCATGGTGCTCTCCAGCCCCGGCGAGCTCCGCCAGGTCATTGCCAATCTCATCGCCAACGCCATCGATGCCATGCGCCTCGGAGGCCGCCTCCGCGTTCGCATCGCCACGGGACCCGATCCCTTTCGCCCCGGTGAAACCCGTATCCGGCTCACCGTCGCAGACACCGGATCAGGCATCTCCAAGGACGTTCTCCCCGGCATCTTCGAGCCCTTCGTCACCACCAAGGGCGAGACCGGAACTGGCCTCGGCCTTTGGGTCACCGAAGAGATCATGCGCAAGAACGGATGGACCATCCTCGTGCGCTCTTCCACCACTCCCGGCCACAGTGGCACCGTATTCATCGTCTTCATCCCCGTTCCCTCCACAGCTCGCGCCGATGTTCAGCCAGGGTCACTCCCCGCGCCGCAATCCACCTCCGGAGTGGGCTCGCCAAACTGAGTCATCTCCCGGAACTCCGGCCAGCTCCCCCGGCCTTTCGGTACCCTTTCAACTTCGCTCGCCGCAAATCTCCACCGATTCCCACCGGTGAGCCGTAGAATGGGCTGCGATCACAGCCAGGCCTATGAACCTTAGCTCGGAGCAGATGCCGCCGGACGGAACCAGCCTCTCGCTGGAGCAGCAGGTCGTCCGTCTGCAGGCACTTCTTGAAGCCTCACGCCTCGTCCACTCCACCATCGACCTCCCGCACGTCCTCCAGCAGGCCGCACGCATCGTCGTCCTCGAGCTCGAAATGGAGGGCGCCGTCTTTACTGAGCCGCACATCGCCTTCGGCGATATCCCGGCCGACGCCCTCGCCCCGGGCGGTGCCCAGCTTCCCCGGTTTCCCCTCCTCGGCCGCGATGGCGCCTTCATCTGCGAGCTCGTCGTCATACCCCCCGGCGGCCGCGAGCTCACCCTCTACGAGAACGACTTCATCGAGGGCCTCGTCCTCCAAACCGCCGTCGCCGCCGAAAACGCCGCGAATCACGACCGCCACCTGGAGTACGCCCGCGTCGCCCAGGATCTCGACGCCGCCCGCGCCATCCAGCGCAGCCTCCTTCCTCAGACCATGCCGGCCATCCCCGGCTACTCGCTCGCCGCACGCTCCGACGCCTGCTACCAGGTCGGCGGCGACTACCTCGACGTCGTCACCCAACCCGACGGCTCGCACCTCGTCGTCGTCGCCGATGTCGCCGGCAAAGGCCTCGCGTCGGCCCTCGTCTGCACCACCTTCCGCTCCGCCTTTCGCGCCCTCGCCCACCAGGGCCTCCCGCTCGACGAACTCGCCGGCCGCCTCTCCCAGCAGCACTGGGACGAAGGCCCGGAAGCCCGTCGCCGCTACGTCACCGCCATCTTCGCCCGTCTCAACACCACCGTCGGCGAACTCGAGTTCCTCAACGCCGGTCACAACCCCGCCATCCTCCTCGTCCCTGAAGATCCTTCCCCGCGGTCCATCGACGCGAGCGGCGTCCCCCTCGGCATGCTCCCCGGAGCCCAGTACACCCCGGAACGCATCCCTTTCCCCCCAGGCGCCCGCCTCCTTCTCTACACGGACGGCCTCACCGAAGTATTCAAGGAGGAGGAAGAGTTCGGTACCGACCGCCTCATCCAAGCCTTCCAGGAAGCCGACACCCTCACCGCCGGCGACACCCTCACCAGCCTTTGGAGCACCCTCAACAGCTTCACCGGGTCCGCTCCGCAGCAGGACGACATGACCGCAGTCACGATGTGCCGCCTCACCAGCTCGAACCAGGAGAAGGCATGACCACAGCAGACAGCAAAAGCGTTGAGGTGCGGCTCCCATCGCGCATCGGCTTTGAAAAGGTAGCGATGAGCACCGCCGCCAGCATGGCCAAGCTCATGGGCTTCTCCGACGATCGCATCGAGGACCTCAAAACCGCCGTCGCCGAGGCCTGTATCAACGCCATCGAACACGGCAATCAGATGAACGCCTCCCTCCCCGTCGGCGTCATCCTCTCCATGAACCCCGGCGAGCTCGAGGTCAAGGTCCTCGACAACGGCACCGGCATGAACGCCGCTCCCCCAAAGCCCGATATCGACCGCAAAATGAGCGGCGAAGAAGAAGCTCGCGGCATGGGGATGTTTCTCATCCAATCGCTCGTCGACGAAGTCGAATGGGTGCCCAAGGACGAAGGCCGAAGCTTCGTCAGACTCGTGATTCGCATGGATAAGGAGAATGAATAAGGTGCAAGCTTCCACCAAGGTCTCGCAGCAGCAGCTCACAGCCGCCGGCGGTCATCCGCTCACCGTGCTCCGGTTTACCGGTGAAATCTCCTCCGCCTCCCGCGACTCCGTCGTCGGCACCTACGAGGCCCTCGACAAAGCCTCCGTCAAGCAGATCCTGCTCGACTTCAAAGGCGTCGAATACCTCAACTCCTCCGGCATCGCCCTCGTCATTCAGGTCCTCATGGAAGCCAG
Source organism: uncultured Acidobacteriaceae bacterium (assembly GCA_963850375.1). Taxonomy (GTDB): domain Bacteria; phylum Acidobacteriota; class Terriglobia; order Terriglobales; family Acidobacteriaceae; genus Edaphobacter. The sequence continues at coordinate 2,087,175 of CAWKKV010000002.1, forward strand.
CAAGTCCGGCCAAAAGGTCGCCATCAGCGGCCTCACCCCGCACTTCACCAAGGTCTTCACCATGGTCGGCATCACCAAATACGCCACCCTCTACCCCGACGAAGCCGCCGCCGTCGCAGCTCTCTAAAGCCCGCAACCCGTCATCCTGCTCGCCCGGCCATGCCTGATCAAAAAGGCATGCGCCTCAAGGCCGGTCGCTACAGGCCGCCGGCCGCTCCCTTGTACACCGTCCCGCTCTTCATCACGAACTTCACCGACTGCAACACCTTCACGTCCTTCAGCGGATCGCCGCTCACCGCAATCACGTCCGCCCACTTGCCCGGCTCGAGCGTGCCCACCTTCGCCGTCCACCCCATCAGGTCTGCCGCATTGATCGTCCCCGTCTGGATCCCCTGGAGCGGCGTCATCCCGAACTGGTTCACATACACGTCCACCTCGTGCGCGTTCAGCCCATGCGGATACACCGCCGCATCCGTCCCCAGCGCCACCTTCACCCCCGCCTTGATCGCCCGCTTCGCATTCGCCTTCTCCACCGCGCTCACGTCCTTCATCTTCTGGAGGTAAAACGGCGGCAGCTTCCCGCTCTCCGACATCCAGTCGATCAGGTAAGCCGTCGGCACGAAAGTACGTCCCGTGCTTCTTCATCATCGCGATGCCCGCCTCGTCCAGGTAAGACCCATGCTCGATCGAGTCCACCCCCGCCTCGCTCGCCCACAGGATCCCCTGTGCCCCATGCGCATGCGCCGCCACCTTTCGCCCCAGCCGGTGCGCATCCGCCACAATCGCCTGCATCTCTTCCAGCGTGTACTGGCTCGCCTGCGGGTCGTCTCCCTTCGACAACACCCCGCCCGTCGCGCAGACCTTGATCAGGTCCGCCCCGTACTTGATGTTCTGCCGGACCTTCTGCTGCACCGCCGCGATCCCGTCCGCCACCCCGTCTGCCGTCACATGATACTGAAACGGTAACAAATTGTCGTCGCAGTGCCCGCCCGTAATCCCCAGCGGCGGCCCGCTCACCTGCATATGCGGCCCCGGGATGTGCCCCGCGTTGATCTCGTCCCTGAGCGCGACATCCGTGTAATCTCCCGCGCCCACGTTGCGTACCGTCGTGAACCCCGCCTCAAGCGTCACCTTCGCATTCTCGACACCGATGATCGCCTCCTTCGCCGGCGTCATGCTCAGCTCAAAGTACGGATCGAAGTTGTTCGCTCCCGTCAGGTGCGTATGGACGTCGATCAGCCCCGGCATCAGCGTGTACTCGCGCAAGTCGATCTCGCGATCCCCGGCCTGCTTCGGCGTCGCACTCGTCGCCGCCACGCCCGCAATCGTCTCGCCCTGCACAATCACCGTCTGGTCCGCTGGCTCCGCTCCCGTCCGCACATCGAGCACATGCCCTGCGCGCAGCAGTGTTCTCCCGGGCGCCGCCTGCGCCCCACTCATCTTCGCGCCCGACACCAGCACACACATCCCCATCACCGCGACACGCAGTCTGCACATACACTGGACTCCTTGAAAGATCAGGCGCCGAGTGTAGCAGAACCCCTCGGCCATCTCCGCCGCATCCCGGCCTACAATCGTCAGAGGAGCACCCAATGCAAACGATCGCAGATAAGCAAACGGCATCGCTCAGCGGCCTCTCGATCATCGCCGGCAAACTCGGCCGGCCCGGCGGTGAAGTCTTCCGCGCCGTCAACCCCGTCGATGGCTCCGCACTCGAACCCGCCTACACCTCCGCGACCCTCGAAGAGCTCGACAGCGCCGTCAACGCAGCGGTCGACGCCGCTCCCTTCCTCGCCCGCTCCTCCGGGCACGACCGCGCCGCACTTCTCCGCCGCATCGCCGAAGGCATCGACGCCGCAGCCGACTCGCTCATCGAGCGCGCCAATCTCGAGACCGCTCTCCCGCCCAAGCCGCGTCTCGCCGGCGAGGTCGCCCGCACCAGCGGCCAGCTCCGCCTCTTCGCCACCCTCCTCGAAGAAGGCTCCTGGGTCGACGCCCGCATCGACACCGCCGACCCCGGCCGCACACCGCCCAAGCCCGACCTCCGCTCCATGCTCCGCCCCCTCGGCCCCGTCGCCGTCTTCGGCGCGTCCAACTTCCCCCTCGCCTTCTCCGTCGCCGGCGGAGACACCGCCTCTGCCCTCGCCGCCGGCAACCCCGTCGTCGTCAAGGCCCACCCCGCCCACCCCGCCACCAGCGAGCTCGTCGGCCACATCGTCACCGAAGCCGTCCGCGCCTCGAGCTTCCCCCCGGGCACCTTCTCGCTCCTCTTCGACTCCGGCACCAGCCTCGGATCCGCCCTCGTCCAGCACCCCGGCATCCGCGCCGTCGGCTTCACCGGCTCCTTCCGCGGTGGCCGCGCCCTCATGGACCTAGCCGCCGGCCGCGACGTCCCCATCCCCGTCTACGCCGAGATGGGCTCAACCAACCCCGTCTTCATCCTCCCCGGAGCCCTGGAGGCGCGCGGCCCCGCACTCGCCGAAGGTCTCCACAGCTCCTACACCCTCGGCGCCGGACAGTTCTGCACCAAGCCCGGCCTCGTCTTCGTCCCGGACGCCAGCGCCTCGACCGAGAACGCCCGGGCCTTCGCCCCCAAACTCCGCGCTCTCGCCCAGACCAGTCCCTCGTTCAGCCTCCTCACCTCCGGCATCGCCGCCCAGTACACCCGCCAGGCTGGCGAACGCGAACACCTCAACCCCACCCGCGGCTCCTCCTCCGCCGCTGGCCACGCCGTCCAGAGCGCCCTCTACGAGGTCACCGCGCAGCAGTTCGCCGCGGACCACTCCCTCCACGAAGAGCTCTTCGGCCCCAGCACCCTCGTCGTCCACAGCTCCTCCGCCAGCGACCTCCTCGAGGCCGCCCGCAAGCTCGAAGGACACCTCACCGCCACCATCCTCGGCACCGAAGAAGACCTCCTCGCTCACCGCGAGCTCCTCGACATCCTCGAAACCAGGGTCGGCCGCGTCATCTTCAACGGCTTTCCTACCGGCGTCGAGGTCGCGCACTCCATGGTTCATGGCGGCCCCTACCCCGCCACCTCCGACGGCCGCTCCACCTCCGTCGGTACCCAGGCCATCTTTCGCTTCACCCGTCCCGTCGCCTTCCAGGGCCTTCCGCAGTCAGCTCTTCCGCCCGAGCTCCAGGACAGCAACCCCGGCAACCTCCTCCGCCTCTACAACGGCGCCTACACCCGGGGAGGGGCGCCCAACTTCGAAGATATGGCCCTCTGACGGTGGCGTAATGTCTCCTCGAACTCGTTACCATAGAGAGATGGGGGATCGATGGGGAACACACGAGGTTCCATCCCTCGCAACATCAGGCAGGTCCGAGGTCCAGACCTAAAGCCCCTGATCTGAATATTTTGCACCAGAAGTACAGGGGTACCCCCCCGCTCCCGTTCTGCTGGCATCGAAACAAAGACGGCAAACCGAAAGTGAGACAGCAGTGAAGGCACTCGTAAAGAGCCGCAGCGATCGCGGCCTCTGGCTCGAAGACGTCCCCGAGCCCACCACCGGCATCAACGACGTCAAGATCCGCGTCCTCCGCACCGGCATCTGCGGCACCGACCTCCACATCTACGACTGGGACTCCTGGGCCCAGAAGACCATTCCCATCGGCCTCACCATCGGCCACGAGTTCGTCGGCGAGATCACCGAGATCGGCTCCAACGTCGTCGACTTCTCCCCCGGCGACATCGTCTCCGGCGAAGGTCACGTCGTCTGCGGCCGCTGCCGCAACTGCCTCGCCGGCCGCCGTCACCTCTGCGCCCACACCCTCGGCACCGGCGTCCAGCGCAACGGCTGCTTCGCCGAGTTCATCGTCCTCCCCATGACCAACGTCTGGCGCCACTCGCCCGGCATCCCCCGCGACATCGCCGCCATCTTCGACCCCCTCGGCAACGCCGTCCACACCGCCCTCGCCTTTCCCGTCCTCGGCGAAGACGTCCTCGTCACCGGTGCCGGCCCCATCGGCATCATGGCCGCCGCCGTCGCCCGCCACGCCGGCGCCCGCCACGTCGTCATCTCCGACCCCAACCCCTACCGCCGCGAGCTCGCGGAGAAAGTCGGCGTCACCCTCGCCGTCGACCCCACGCAAACAAAGCTCGCCGACGTCCAGGACCAGCTCCGGATGTCCGAAGGCTTCGACGTCGGCCTCGAAATGTCCGGCAACCCCCACGCCTTTCGCGACATGCTCGGCAACATGAGCCACGGCGCCAGGGTCGCCATGCTCGGCATCCCCTCCGAGCCCATCGCCATCGACTGGAACCAGGTCATCTTCAACCAGCTCACCCTCCGCGGCATCTACGGCCGCGAAATGTACGAGACCTGGTACAAGATGACCGTCATGCTCGAAAGCGGCCTCGACATCTCCGCGGTCATCACCCACCGCCTCCCCTGGCAGCACTTCGTGGAAGGCTTCGACGCCATGCGCTCCGGCAACTCCGGCAAGGTCATCCTCGACTGGACCGCCTGACCGGGGCTCATGATGAACAGTAGTTGTCATCCTTCGCCGCAGGCGGAGGATCTGCTTCTCCGACCCAGCTCGGTCCGGCCATAACCCCGAAACCCCGCCACTAGGCCGCACTAACCCGCATCCAATACACTACAAACGCGGTGCGCTTCCGCATCCACCAGCTCAACCCAAGGCCTCTCGATGAACTCCCCGAAGTGCGACACGCCGGCCGCGCTTGTTCCCCAGACGACCGACAGCCTCTTCGAACGCCTCTCCTGGTTTTACGCCCTCTGTCGCGAGTACCTCTTCCGCGATCACACCGAGGAGATCGCCCACTCCCTCTTCCCGCCTGAAGGCCCCCTCCCCGGCACCCGTCTCCTCGAGCTCGGCTGCGGCCCCGGCTTCTATGCCTGTCGACTCTCCGAAGAGTTCCCCAATCTCCGCACCACCGGTGTCGACCTCTCCCACTCCCTCATCCAGCGCGCCAAAGATCGAGCCGCCGCCCGCCAGCTCTCCAACTGCTCCTTCCAGCACGCCGACGCTCACTCCCTCCCCTACCCCTCCGGCTCCATCGACACCATCGTCGTCTCCCGCCTCTTCCTCATCGTCCCCGACAAGGAAGGCATCGTCCGCGAGATCTTCCGCGTCCTCAAGCCCACTGGCCTCTGCTTCATCGCCGAGCCCACATCCGGCTTCCGCACCCGCCTCCCCCTCTCCCTCATGTGGCTCCTCGCCCGGCTCACCACCTCGGCCGCCGGCAAGTACCGCGAGCCCCAGCAGGCCGACGTCATGAGCCGCCCCGCCTTTGCCGCTCTCATCCACTCCCAGCCCTGGGCCGCGGCCGACCTCCAGTACGACGGCTGGTACCAGTACGCCGTGTGCCGGCGAGGCACCGCTCCCGTGGCCGAAACCTTCCTCCAGCCCGAAGCCGAGCTCATCCGAACCGAGGCCACCTCAGCCCCGTCTCACTTCGTCCCCCCTGCTCACAAACACCCCGCCTTCTCCTGATCCGATCAGGCCCGCCGGTCCCTGCGCCTATTCCCATTTCGAAACGGAAACAGACGCCGTTTGGAAAGCAATTTCCTGCAAAAACAAAGGTAACTTTCTCGAGTTACTCCCACCTTCCAGTTTGAGTACCGAAACCCGTCCTCCAAGAGCCTCCTGACCTCGCAAAAGGGTGCACACGAGTGCCTGCAAGCCTTTGCACATCCGCGCCGTCCCATTTCAACGCACATTCCCGTAAAACGCATGCTGGGCAAGCTTTTACCTACCCGCTGGAAACACCTTTCCAGCTTGTTGGACCCCTTCCGCCGGGCTACCTTTCTCTCACTGCTTCAGGAGGAAACACCCATGAACTACTTGCTTCGCTCGCTCGCTATCGTCTCTGCCCTGGCCCTGCCAATCGCCGCTCACGCCGACACCTTCACCGGTTCCGTTGTCTTCGCGGATACCTCCAGCCCCCTCAACAACCTCACCAGCTTCTCCGCCATCGTCGCGCACCCCATCTTCTCCTTCACCGGCGGCGTCGGCACCACCTACACCGATCTCATCACCATCTCGTCCAATAACTACCCGTCGCTCAGCATCGGCAGCAGCAGCGACGACATCTCCCTCACCGTCGCCTTCACCAGCCCCAACCTGGCAAGCGGCTCCTTCTCCGGCACGGGAACCGACACGGAAACATACAGCTTCTTCCACGGCTACTACAACAACGACACGATCAACTGGGCCAACAACAGCCAGACGATCCACTTCGCGGACGGCTCCTCGGTTCTCCTCACGCTCCCTGATTTCAGCTTCAACGGCGGCGGCGACCCGATCGCCGGATCTGAAGATCTGACCATCCGCGTTACCGGCAGCCCCGTCCCTGAGCCGTCCAGCATCGCTCTGCTCGGTACCGGCATCCTCGGCGCAGCCGGAGCCCTTCGCCGGAGGTTCAGCCTGTAAGCCAAAAACGTCTCACTCCAACTCCAAAGGTGGAAAGGGCGGACCGCGAGGGTCCGCCCTTTCTCTTTTGCTTCCCCACATCCCTAAGCCCCAATCACCTCGGCCCCGAACCGCTCCATCTCCTCCCTTTGTGGACTCGACTGAAGCAGTACCAGGTCCACGCCCACGTCCGCGAACTCCTCCACCCGCTCCTTCACCTGCTCCGCCGTCCCCACAAAACCGCTCCGCAACCCGCGGTTCGACACCGAGTAATCCTTCAGCGAGATCTCCGTGCCCAGCTTCGACCCGGTCACCCATTGCTGATAATTCGCATAACCTCGGGCACTCTGCTTCACGTCCGTGATCCGCTCTACCTCCTGGAGGGCTTCCTCCTCCGAATCTCGCACCACCGCATACCCGCTCACCCCAAACACCATCGGCGGAAGCCCGGCCCGCTCGCGCCGCTCCCGCATATCCGCGATCTTCGCACCGACCGCCTCCGGCGAATCCCCATGCATCAGGTACGCGTCGCACTTCGTCGCAATCAGGTTCTTCGCCGTCTCACTCTCACCGCCCGCATACAGCGTCGGCCGCGGCTGCCGCACCGGCTTCGGACTCAGCACATTCTCCCGCACATCGTAGTACCTCCCCCGGTGCGAAAACCCCTGCTCCTTCCAGCAGCCGTCCACCACATCCAGCCACTCGCTCGTCCGCGCATAGCGGTCGTCATGCTCGTCAAACGCAATCCCGTACTTCGTCGCCTCATCCTTCCACCAGCTCGAAACCACGTTCAGCGTCAGCCGCCCACCAGCAATCTGGTCGATGTTCGCCGCCTGCTTCGCCAGCAGCGCCGGATTGTGAAACGTCGGCCGCACCGCCACCATCAGCTCCAGCTTCTTCGTCACCGCGGCCAGCGCCGCCGCCGTCGACCACGCATCGAGCGACGGAGCCTCCACTCCCTTGATGTCGTTCAGGTTCAGCTCCGCGATCAGCGTCAGGTCGAACCCGATCTGCTCCGCCTTCACCGCCAGGTCGCGCGCATACTCCCAGCTCGGCGCCATCCCCTCGTCATCCACATTGCGCAGCCACCCGCCAAACACCGGCAGCCAGAACCCATACCGCATCAGCGAACCCCCGCCATCGTCTCCCGCTCCGCACCCACGGCCGGATCCGACCGCCGCCGATTCACCTCCGCGGCCTCCCGCTCCAGCCAGTCCGCCAACCGCACAAATGGATCGAAGCCCACCACCCGCTCCCCATCCGCCACAAAGTTCGAAAGCGCATTGATGTCGTAGTACAACCGTCGTCCATCCCGGTCGTCGATCATGTACTCCACCCCGCCCAGCTCAATCCCCGCCGCCTCCATCATCCGCTCTACCTCTGCGATCACCTCCGGCCCCGGCTCAAACGCCTCCACACTCAGCTTGTTCTTCGGCTCATCCGCAGCCTTCGGATCGATCGAGCAGATCGACCGGTTCAGCTCCTGCCCCGTCGGCATCTTGCAGATATCCCCCGGGCACAGGTCAAACGTCTCGCCCGTAATATGTATCTTGATCGCGTACAAATACTTTCCGTTCAGCACCTCCACCCGGATGATCTCCGACCCGCGCGCCGGCACAAACTCCTGCACCAGCGCCGTCGTATCCATCCCCAGCATCAGCCCATCCGGTGTCTCCGCCGCTTCAGCCAGCTGGTGTTCCCGGTCGAACCGCTTCACGCCGCTTCCGCTCCCGCCGATGTTCGGCTTCACCACCACCGGCCAACGCAGCCCCTCCGTCGCCGCCACCGCCTGCGCCGCCCGGTGGATCACCCGCGCCTTGGGGTAGGGAAGGCCCAGCCGCTCCAGCATCGTCAGCTGCGCCGCCTTCGACAGCTCACTCCGAAACGCCCGCACCCCATTCACCACCCGCACCCCACGGGCCTCCAGGTGCTCCATAAACCCCAGCGTGTAAAAGATCTGGTCCCCATGCCCACGATTCCACGCCGAAGGACTCATCTTGTTCAGCACCAGCGCATACTTCTCCTCCGACCGATCCTCTGGCCCATACGTATGCTCCACCGCGCTCAGCGCAACGAAGTTCGCGCCCCGCCTCTCCAGCTCCGCAAACAAAGGCTTGAACCAGTTCGGCTGCTCGTAGTAAATCGCAATCGGAAGTGTCTTCTCACTCTGCATAGTCGCCATCCCTAAACTCTACCGAGTTTGCTTTGACGCGCAAAATAGCTCGGCAGTCGCACAGGTCAAGTCGCGCCGAAGAATCACCTTAAAGCTCCGCACTTCCTTCACAACTGACAACTGACAACAGCGAACCGACAACTAACCCACACATGCTCGCAATCCAGATCCTCAAAACCGGCGGCCCCGAAGTCCTCACAGAACAAAACCTGCCCGACCCCACACCCGGCCCGGGCGAGGCCCTCATTCGCATCGAAGCCTCCGGCGTCAACTTCATCGACACCTACTTCCGCGAGGGCCGCTACCCCGCCTCGCTCCCCTACACCCTCGGGCAAGAGGCCGCCGGCACCGTCGTCTCCCTCGGCCCACCCAAGGATCCAGATCCCTCAAACGAGAGCACCCCCGCCACCGTGTTCAAACCCGGCGACCGCGTCGTCTGGTGCCTCGTTCCCGGCACCTACGCCGAGCTCGCCATCGCCCCTACTAGCCGCCTCATCAAGGTTCCCGATCACGTCTCCAGCCAGCAGGCCGCCGCCGCCATTCTCCAGGGCATGACCGCCCACTACCTCACTCACTCCACCTACGCCATCCAGCCCCACGACACCGTCCTCATCCACGCCGGAGCCGGTGGCACCGGCCTCCTCCTCACCCAGTTCGCCAAGATCCTGGGGGCCCGCGTCATCACCACCGTCTCCACCGAAGCGAAAGCAGCCCTCTCGCGCGAAGCCGGTGCGGACGAGGTCATCCTCTACACCGAGGTCGACTTCCCGTCCGAGGTCAAACGCCTCACCGCCGGAGCCGGTCTCCCCGTCGTCTACGACTCCGTCGGCAAATCCACGTTTGAGGGCTCGCTCCAATGCCTCCGGCCCCGCGGCGTCCTCGTCCTCTTCGGCGGAGCCTCCGGAGCCGTTCCGCCCTTCGATCTCATCCGCCTTTCCACCATGGGCTCCCTCTTCATCACCCGCCCCACCCTCAAGGACTACGTCAGCTCCCGCGCCGATCTCGAGGCCCGCGCTACCGAAGTCCTCAATCACCTCGACCAGGGCACCCTCAAGCTCCGCATCGACCACACCTATCCCCTCAAGGAAGCCGCACAGGCCCACCGCGACCTCGAATCCCGCAAAACCACCGGCAAGATCCTCCTCCTCCCCTAACCGTCTCAACTCCTCCTCGTTGTCATCCTTCGCCGCAGGCGGAGGATCTGCTTGTCCGATGTTCTCCTCAACGCCGCAACCAGCAACCCACTCTGCTACCCTTGAAAAACACCCAAACCTGCAGCCCGCACATCCGCGAAGCCGCCCAACCACCACCCGTACCGCAACGGAATGTTCGGGAAGCGCGGTGAAACTCCGCCACTGCCCCGCAACTGTGATTCGCGCACACAAGCCCACACCGTGTGAAACGCCCGCCGAAGATCCTCCCACTAAGCGCAAGCTCGGGAAGGGAAGTATCAAGCACCTCGGCAGGCAAAACTCGCGACAGTCAGGAGACCGGTTCCGCCTGCGCACATGTAGTTCTCCTGAACGTGTTGAGCTCGGGGTTACTGACAGCGTCGCATTCCCTCACGGAAGACGACACTCCTCAGAAACACCCGATTCACAGCATTCAGGAGAACTGCTCATAGCCACGTTCCCGAGGGGGGAACGGAGGAGCCTCAAGCCATGTCGACCCACCCGCGCCCACCCGCGCCCGCATCCCTTTTCCGCACAGCCCTCACTCTCATCGCACTGTCCCTGGCTCCCGCCGCTGCCCATGCCGTGGTCGTTCGCGGCACCGTCATCGACCAGCTCGGCGCGCCCGTCCCCGGAGCCCGCATTCAGCTCGTCCAGGGCAAACAAGCCGCGTCCTTCACCATCTCCGCCTCCGATGGCTCCTTTGAGATCCGCTCCGGAGATACCGGCCGCTTCGTCCTCCTCACCTCCGCCAGCACCTTTGCCCTCAACATCGGCACCGATTTCTACGGCGGCAAAACCGACATCGTCCTCCAGACCGTCATCCTCTCCCCCGCCGAGATCCGCACCGAGGTCTCCGTCACCGCCACCGGCACGCCCACCCCGCTCGCCCAGCTCACCGCCCCCGTCACCCTCATCTCTCGCGACGACCTCCTCACCCGCATCGGCCTGGTCGACGACCTCCGCCAATCGCCCGGCGTCGACGTCGTCCAGACCGGGCAGGGCGGCGGCGTCACCTCCCTCTTCGTCCGCGGCGGCAACTCCGACGCCAACAAGATCCTCATCGACGGCATCCCCGCCGAAGACGTCGGCGGCTCCTTTGACTTCGGCACCGTCAGCTCCACCGGCCTCGCCGGCCCCGGCGTCGGCACCGCCATCGAGCTCTACCGCGGTCCCAACTCCGCCCTCTACGGCTCCGACTCGCTCGCCTCCGTCGTCAGCCTCTCCACCCCACGCGGCACAACCCTCCGCCCCGTGCTCAACTACTCCGGCGATGCCGGCAACCTCCACACCTGGCGCAACGAGGCCATCCTCTCCGGAACCCATAACCGCGCCGACTACCTCCTCGCGTACAGCCGTTTCGATACCTCAAACGCCCTTCCCCACGACCGTTTCCACTCCTCCACCGCCGCCGCCAATCTCGGCTTCAACATCTCCGCCGCCACGCAGCTCCGCTTCACTCTCCGCAACGCCGACTCGGCCAACGGCCTCCCCAACGCCTACAACTTCTACCACCTCGTCCAGGACGGCAAGCTCTCCGATCAGGACCTCTACTCAGGCGCTACCCTCGAAAACACCACCCTGGGCGGCTGGCACAACCTCGTCCGCTACGGCATCGCCCGCAAGCGCGAGCAGGGCGCCTACTTCGGCACGCAGGGCACACCTTCCGACACCTGCGGCTACCCCTGCCTCCTCGGCAACACCGTCCTCATCCGCGGAGCCAACGGCTACACCGCCTCCGGACAGGCCCAGCTCTTTACCACCGACCGCGATCAGGATTCCAACCGCGACGAGCTCTACTACCAGTCCGACATCACCTTCCGCCACCACTACACCGCACTCTTCGGCTTCCGGTACGAGAACGAGCGCGGCTCCTTCAACATCCCCGCGTACGGCGAGTCCGAAGCCATCCAGCGCACCAACTTCCAGTACAACCTCCAGCTCGGCGGCGATCTCAGGAATCGCCTCTTCTACTCCTTCGGCGGCTCGCTCCAGAAGAACCACCTCTACGGCATCGCCGGCACCCCCCGCCTCGGCCTCGCCTTCATTGCCGTCGTCCCCGATCCCCATCGCTACTTCCACGGCACCCGCCTTCGCGCCAACGCTGCCACCGGCGTTCAGGAGCCCTCGCTCTCCACCGAGTTCTCCTCGCTCTACCGCACCCTCCTCGCCCTCGGCGACACCGCCGACATCGAGAAGTACGCGATCGCCCCCCTCGGTCCCACCCGCTCCCGCACCTTCGATCTCGGCGTCGACCAGAACCTCATCGGCAACAAGCTCATCCTCAAGGCCGGCTACTTCCACAACCAGTTCTCGCATCAGCTCGAGTACGTCGGCTCCGGCGACCTCCAAACCTACTTCGGCTTCACCCCTGACAAAAACGCCGCCGCCTTCTTCTACGGCGCGGAGCTCAACTCCGAGGCCTTCCGCGCCCAGGGCATCGAGTCCGAGCTCCAGTACCAACCCCTCAACCGCCTCTTCGCCCGCCTCGGCTACACCTGGCTCGACACCCGTGTCTCCGCCTCCTTCGCCTCCGACGTCACCGCCGTGGACCAGGGCTTCCCCAACGAAAACCCGAATCTCCCCGGCATCCCTATCGGTAGCTCCTCGCCGCTCATCGGAGCCCGCGTCTTCCGCCGCCCTCCGCACACCGGCTTCTTCGCCGTCCAGTACACCGGCATCCGTTGGACCGCCGCCCTCAAAGGTGCCCTCAGCAGCCGCTCCGACGACTCGACCTTTCTCGGCTACTCCGACGAAACCAGCGGCAACACCCTCATCCTCCCCAACCGCAACCTCGATCCCCACTTCGCCAAAATCGACGCCTACGGCACCTGGGCCGCAACCCGCAAGGTCACCGTCTTCACCGACCTCTCCAATCTCCTCAACGACCAGCACATTGGCCCCATCGGCTACCCCAGCCTCCCCTTCACCGTCCGCGCCGGACTCAAACTCCGTCTCGGCGGCGACTAACCCCAACCCGCCTGGGGGCGATGACTAACCCAAACCTCGCTCTCAGGCGGTGATCACCCCAACGCCGCTCTCGGGCGGCGACCACCCCAAAACCAGCGCTGACGACGACCACCAACCCAAACTCGCTCACCCGGCGCCCACCCCAACCGAAAACTCGCTCGGCCGGCGACCACCCCAACCCGCCCACCAGGTTGTCATCCTTCGCCGCAGGCGGAGGATCTGCTTCTGTCTTTGCATTTGCAGTCACGATCGCCCGCCCCCACCTTGTCATCCTCTGCCAAATGCGGAGCATGACGACCGCGCCTGCTCTCAAGCAAGCCACCCTGAGCAAACCAAACCGTTCGCAGCCCCACCAGGGGTGGGTATCGCGCGCCCACAGCGCGGCCCCGTCCCACCTCAGCCCAAAGGTAAAATCACCCACATGCCCCCGAGCCGCCCCCCCGACTCGCCTCCCTTCCAGCTCTGGCTCGCCCGCCTCACCACCCTCGTCCTCGTCCTCGCCACCGCCGTCGCCGTCCTCCGCCCCCTCCTCTCCCCACTCCCTGGATGCTCTTCCTCGAAGACGACTTCTTCTACTACCTCAAGGTCGCCAACAACCTCGCCCACGGCCAGGGCTCTACCTTCAACGGCCTCGTCCCCACCAACGGCTACCACCCGCTCTGGTTTCTCCTCCTCACCGGCGCCTGCGCCGTCTCTTCCTCCCCTAAATTCATCCTCGGCTTCGTCGCCCTCGTCACCTTCCTCTCCGCCCTCAGCACCTACCTGCTCGCCCGCCGCCTCCTCCTCCTCTCCGACCTCCCCCTCCTGCCCGCCTCCGCCCTGGCTGCCTACGCCGCCATCTACAGCCTCCACATCCTCTTCGGTGGCATGGAGATCGTCCTCACCATTCCCCTCGTCCTTCTCACCGTCCTCCTCGCCCGCCAGCCCGAGCTCTGGTCCGACACCGCCCACACGACCCGCAACTTCGCCATTCTCGGCGTCGCCGCCTCCGCGATGATCCTCTCGCGGCTCGACACCCTTATCCTCGCCATCCTCCTCGCCTCGGCCTCCTGACTCCAAACGGACCCTCCGCGCCAGGCTCCTTACCCCCGCCGCGCTCACCGGACTAGCCCTCGGCCTCCTCCCCGTAGCCCTCTACTTCCTCTCCAACCTCGCCATCTTCCACACCCTCCTGCCCGTCTCCGGCATGGCCAAGCAGCTCAAGACCACCTACACCCCCTCCCCCGTACCCTGGCGAAGCGCCTTCCACCGCCCCGCCTCGCAGCTCGTCAACCTCATCCCCATACTCGCCGCCCTCGCCCTCCTCATCCCTCGCTGGCGTCGTCTGTCAGATACCGAGCGCGCCCTCTACCCCCCCGTCCTCGCCTTCCCCTTCCTCTACGTGGCGCTCCTCTCCATCCGCTCCGACTGGCAGCTCTGGGGCTGGTACCTCTACCCCTTCCGCACCGCCCTCGCCATCAGCTTCGCCCTTTTTGTCACCCTCCCCGGGCTGCGCCAGCTACTCTCGAACCGCGTCGTCGCCACCCTCCTCGTCCTGATCGTCCTGCTGGATCTTCACTCCGTCGTCTGGCGCACGGCCGGCCGCGAAACCATCTACGGCGCCGCCCTCGACATCCAGCGCTTCGCCTCCACCCACCCCGGCACCTATGCCATGGGAGACCGCTCCGGCATGCCCGCCTGGCTTATCCCCGACCCCATCGTCCAGACCGAAGGCCTCGTCATGGACCGCTCCTTCCTCGAGCAGATCCGCACTGCCCAGCCCCTACTCCCCACCCTCGCCCGCTACAACACCCGCTACTACATCGGCACCGCCCAGCAGCCCCTCTCCGGCTGCTTCCACGCCGCCGAACCCTGGCAGGCCGGCCCCGCCTCGCCCCACATGCAAGCCGACCTCTGCCAGCCCCCCCTCGCCACCTTCCACTACGGCGACTGGTACACCTTCGTCTTCGACCTCACTCCCTAACCCTGAGCTGTAGCGCCGTCCCACCTTACCCGCACCCCCGTCCGGACCGTCCCGCAAAGGCCGTCATTCTGCGCCAAAGGTCAGGAATCCCGGTATTTGCCCCCGCCCAACTCTCCGGAGATCCTCTGACCCGCCGCACCAGAACCACGGCCCCCACCTTTCACCGCCCAAAGAACAACAAACGATCAAATCGCCCCGAAACGCCGTCTAATAGTTCGAGGCAGTAAACAACATGATCCGTAAGCTTCTCGCCACCACCGCTCTCCTGTTCACATCCGCCCTGCTCCCTGCGTTTGCCCAGGTCGAAGGCCCGCAGCCCACTCAGGCCCTCATCACTGTCAGCTCCAAGACTCCCGTCAACATCACTCCCGCTGAGCTCAATCTGGAGCTCAACAACAAGCCCGCTACCATCTCCGCCCTCACGCCGCTGACTCCCAACCAGACCCAGGTGGCCATCCTCATCGACGACGGCCTCCGCACCTCCGTCGCTCGCCAGCTCGATGACATCCGCAAGTTCATCCAGTCTCTCCCGCAGGGCACCGAGGTCTTCGTCGGCTACATGCAGAACGGCACCGTTATGCCTGGCCAGGCCTTTACCTCCGACCTCGCCGCCGCCGCGTCCGGCCTCCGCATCCCCTTCGGCACCCCCGGCGCGAGCGCCAGCCCCTACTTCTGCCTCTCCGACTTCGCCAAGCGCTGGCCCACAGAAGCCGCCTACGGCGCTGCCCAGACCCGCGGCCGCAAAGCCCGTTTCGTCCTCATGCTGACCAATGGCGTCGACCCCTACAACGGCAGCGTCTCGCCGCTCAACCAGAACAGCCCCTACGTCCAGACCGCCATCACCGACGCTCAGCGAGCCGGCATCTCCGTCTCCTCGATCTACTACGGCGACTCCGGCTTCCGCGGCGGCGCGGCCAGCTTCAGCGGGCAAAGCTACCTCGCGCAGGTCGCCGAAGGCACCGGCGGATACTCCTACTACCAGGGCCGTATCAACCCCGTCACCCTCCTCCCCTACCTCAACAACTTCGCAACCGATATCAGTCACACCTACGTGGCCACCTTCACCGCCCCACCCTCACGCGACCTTCTCTCGCTTCGTCTCCGCAGCCGTACCAAGGGGCTCAAGCTTCGCGCACCCGGAGCCGTTCGCACCGGAGCACAGGTGGTCTCGTCCGGCGAGTAAGCATCTTTGCGGGGCAGCGCATTGGAGGGCGTCTCTGCCCTTACCTGCGCTGCCCGCGACATCCATCCTCTGTCTTCCACCGCACAGAGCAAACGGGCTCTCGCCGCACAGGGAAACCAATTCTCCCAAACCTCACTCTCACCCCATAGAGACGTCGCACGCTGACGAAACTTCCTCCCCTAGGGGTTCAGTGCAGTGGCTCCAGTCATACGTGCCTTCGGCGGTTACATTTTCCTCGTCTTTATCGTCCGGATCGTAGGTCGCCGTCCGGGCAAACAGATGACCCCCTTCGAGTTCGTCCTCGTCTTCTTCATGGGCGGACTTGCGCTCACCGCCATGGTCGGCAACGAGGCCTCGCTCACCAACGCTCTGCTGCAGATCATCGCGGTTGCCC
Organism: uncultured Acidobacteriaceae bacterium; assembly: GCA_963850375.1. Taxonomy (GTDB): domain Bacteria; phylum Acidobacteriota; class Terriglobia; order Terriglobales; family Acidobacteriaceae; genus Edaphobacter. The sequence goes on from CAWKKV010000002.1 coordinate 2,103,408, forward strand.
TCGGGCATTTCTCCGTCGCCTGGTTGCGCTCCCGCTCCGATCGCCTCGCTCGCCTCATCGACGGTACGCCGCTTGTTCTGCTCGAAAACGGACACTGGCGTACCGAAACCCTCAGCAAAATGCGCCTCCAGGACGACGACGTCATGGCCTCCGCTCGCGACAACGGCGTCCCCACCCTCGAAAAGATCGACTCCGCCTTTCTCGAACGTAACGGCGAGATCAGCATCGTCCCCCGCTCCGACTGACTCGGCTTCCATCGGCTCTTTCCGACTCACTCCTGAACGTCACCCACTACCCCTATCCATCTCTCAGGAGATCTGCCATGCCCAACGTCCCCTTCGTCGAAAATGTCGAAGACAGCGTCCCCAAGGTCGACAACGAAGTCGCTGTCGGCGAGGATCTCGAGTTCCAGCGAAAGTGGTGGCGCTTCGAGCACGCCGTCTGGATCTTCTTCACCGTCATCATCGTGCTCGCGATCGCCGGCGTCTTCGGCCGCGGCCCCCTCGCCAAAGCTCACGCCGAGGCTCCCGATGGCTCCGTCCGGGTCGGATACGACCGCATCCAGCGAACCGGCACACCGTCTGACCTCACCGTGCGGTTCAGCGACTCTGCCATCCAGAACGGCCACATCAGCCTCTTCGTTCAGGAATCGCTTCTGGGCAAACTCGGCGCCCAACGCATCGCTCCCCAGCCCCTCTCGAGCGCTGTCGGCACAGGGTGGTGTTAACTACACCTTCGAAGCCACGGCCCCACCTGCAAAGATCGTCTTCGCCCTGCAGCCCTCGGGCCCCACAGTCACCCGCTTCAGCATCAACGTAGCCGGCCACCCGCCCGTCGAGCGAACCGTCGTCGTCCTCCCCTGAAGCCGATCCCAAACGTGCGCACGTCAGCCCCCAGAGAGCCTCATGTCCACCATCGTCCACGCCATCGTCGGCTACTTCTTTCTCCTCCTCACCGTCCGCGTCCTCACCCGCCGCCCCGGTGCCCAGATGACCCTCTTTGAGTTCGTCATCGTCTTCCTCATCGGCGGCGTCATCATCCTCGCCACCGTCGGCCAGGATCGCTCCGTCACCAACTGTGCCATCGCCATCCTCACCGTCGGCCTCCTCCATCGAGCCGTCTCCTACTTCAAGAGCCGCTATCCCAAGTTCGGCGCCATCGCCGACGGCACACCCCTCGTCGTCCTCAGAAACGGCCACTGGGTTCGCGAAGCCATGAACAACGCCCGCATCGACCCCGAAGACGTCATGGCCACCGCCCGCACCAAGGGCGTCAAATCCATCTTCGACGTCAAGTACGCCATCCTCGAACGCAACGGCTCCATCAGCATCATCAAAGCCGAAAAGCAGCAGGAAAGCAGCTGACCCCGACACCGTCCGTCTCGTGGACCCTTTCCAACCTGCCCTAGCCTCTCCTCTCGCTCGTTACTGCGAGGCAAGGCCCCACCCTCCGAAGACTTCCCCCCACCCACCCGGAGTCCCCGATGTCCGCATCCACCGCCCAGAAACCCGGCTCCGATCAGCAGCAAGGAAAAGATCGCACCGTCGAAACCGACGTCCCCGCCCGCCTCGACCGACTCCCCTGGTCCTCCTGGCACTGGCTCATCATCACCGCGCTCGGCACCTCTTGGCTCCTCGACGGACTCCAGGTCACCCTCGCCGGCTCCCTCGCCGGCATCCTCGAAAACAAGGCCGGCCTCGGCCTCACTGACCCGCAGGTCACCGCCGGCGCCACCACCTACCTCGCCGGAGCCGTCATCGGTGCCATCCTCTTCGGCTACCTCACCGACCGCCTCGGCCGCAAACGCCTCTTCCTCGTCACCCTCGCCACCTACTCCGTCGCCACCCTCCTCTCCGCCCTCTCCTGGAACTTCGCCTCCTTCGCCATCTTCCGTTTCATCACCGGCCTCGGCATCGGTGGCGAGTACGCCGCCATCAACTCCGCCGTCGACGAGCTCATCCCCGGCCGTGTCCGCGGGACCGTCGATCTCATCATCAATGGCACCTTCTGGCTCGGTGCCGTCGGCGGCTCCCTCGCCTCCATGTACCTCCTCAACCAGCACGGCATTCCCGCCCAACATCGGCTGGCGCGTCGCCTTCGGTATCGGTGCCGTCCTCGGCGGTGGCGTCCTGCTCCTCCGCCTCCGTGTTCCCGAAAGCCCCCGCTGGCTCATGCTCCGGGGCAGGGAAGAAGAGGCCGACAAAGTCGTCAAAGGCATCGAAGAGCGCGTTAAAAAACAGAAGGGCGACCTCCCCGCTCCCGAAGGCGAAAAACTCAAGATCAGCGTTCGCGACCACACCCCCTGGTCAGACATCTTCCGCAACATGCTCCACGACAATCGCCAGCGCTCCTTCCTGGCCATCGCCCTCATGGTCGGGCAGTCCTTCTTCTTCAACGCCATCTTCTTCAGCTATGGCCTCATCGTGAAGAAGTTCTTCGGCGTCTCCGACAACAACCTGCCCATCCATCTCCTACCCTTTGCCATCGCCAGCTTCCTCGGCCCCCTCCTCCTCGGTCCACTCTTCGACCGCATCGGTCGCAAGCCCATGATCACCGCCACCTACGGCATCGCCGGCCTCGCCCTCGCCGCGGTCATCTACCCCTTCGCGCACGGCATCCTCACCGACAAGAGCCTCAACATCTGCTTCAGCTGCATCTTCTTCGTCGCCTCCGCCGCCGCCTCGGCCTCTTACCTGACAGTCAGCGAGATCTTCCCTCTCGAGATCCGCGCCTTCGCCATCGCCATCTTCTACGCCCTCGGAACCCTCCTCGGCGGTGTCGGAGCCCCTCTCCTCTTCGGCATCCTCATCAACACCGGCTCCAAGCCAAAGGTCGGCATCGGCTACGCCATCGGCGCCATCCTGATGCTGGGCGCCGCCGTCTGCGAGTTCTTCATCGGCGTCGAAGCCGCCGGTCAAAGCCTGGAGTCCATCTCCAAGCCCCTCCAAAGCAAATAACCCCACGCGAAGAGGGTCCACCCACGCACCCAAACGCCTGTCACTCTGGCCCTGAGCAAACGCGAATGGGGGAAGCCCCCCTATTCGCCACCGCCCAGGCCCGCTCCAGCCCAGAGCCGACCAAAGCCCTACCGCAGCGCCGCCTCCGCCGCCTCCACCGTGTCCCTCACCCCCAGCACCCCTTGCACGCGGGTCATCTCCAGCAGCGCGCACACCCGTTCGTTCGCACCCGCCAGCATCATCTTCCGCCCGCTCTTGTCCGTCAGCACGTAGAAGTTCATCAGCACTCCCAACCCTGCCGAATCCATGTACGGCACACGCGACATGTCCACGATCGTAACCGGATCGGTTACATCCGCCAGGGCTCTCTGAATCCCAAAGATATTCCCCAGCGTAAGCGGCCCGTTCAGCTCCATCACCAGCACACCCGCACCGCTGCCAGGCCGGCTCGTCCACGTCAAAGGATCATCACGCATAGACCCGAGTCTAGGAGCAGCCGCGTCACTGGGATGTGAATATCAAACGAATTCTGCCCCGCCCATCCGCAAAAAAGAGGCCCCGGATCTCTCCAGGGCCTCTCTGACCTTCCACAGCTCACAACAGGAACTGCTTCTTAGTACATGCCGTCCATGCCGCCGCCATGCCCGTGTCCGGCGCCCGCAGGCTCCTTCTTCTCGGGGATCTCGGAGATCATGGCCTCGGTCGTCAGCATCAGACCCGCGATCGACGCAGCGTTCTGCAGCGCAGTCCGCGTCACCTTCGTCGGATCGATCACACCGGCCGTCACCAGGTCCTCATAGGCGCCCGTTCCGGCGTTGTAGCCGAAGTTCGACTCCTTGGACTCGTGGATCTTGCCGATCACCACGGCACCTTCTTCACCGGCGTTCGAGACGATCATCCGGAGCGGCTCCTCGATGGCGCGACGGATGATGTTGGCGCCGATCTTCTCGTCACCCTCAAGCGTCTTCACCAGCGCGTCCACAGCCGCAGCGCAGCGAACCAGCGCCACACCACCACCCGGGACGATGCCCTCCTCCACAGCCGCGCGTGTCGCATGCATCGCATCCTCAACGCGGGCCTTCTTCTCCTTCATCTCGGTCTCGGTCGCAGCTCCAACCTTGATCACCGCAACGCCGCCGACAAGCTTCGCCAGCCGCTCCTGCAGCTTCTCGCGGTCATAGTCCGAGGTGGTCTTCTCGACCTGCGCGCGAATCTCCTTCACGCGGCCCTCGATCTCGCCGTCCTGCCCGCCGCCGTCGACGATCGTCGTGTTGTCCTTGTCGATCGTGACGCGCTTCGCCGTTCCGAGATCCTCGATCTTGACGCCCTCGAGCTTGATGCCGAGGTCCTCCGTGATCGCCTTTCCGCCGGTCAGGATCGCAATGTCCTGCAGCATCGCCTTCCGGCGATCGCCAAACCCAGGAGCCTTGACCGCAGCCACGTTCAGCGTTCCACGCAGCTTGTTCACCACCAGGGTCGCCAGCGCCTCGCCATCCACGTCTTCAGCGATGATCACGAGCGGCTTCGCCGTACGCGCAATCTGCTCAAGCAGCGGCAGGAGGTCCTTCATCGACGAGATCTTCTTCTCGTAGATCAGGATGTACGGGTTCTCCAGCGCAACTTCCATCCGCTCCGCATCGGTCACGAAGTACGGGCTCAGGTAGCCGCGATCGAACTGCATGCCCTCGACCACGTCCAGCTGCGTCTCCATCGTGCGGCTCTCTTCAACGGTAATCACACCGTCCTTGCCAACCTTCTTCATCGCCTCGGCAATGATCACGCCGATCTGCGAGTCCGAGTTCGCCGAGATCGTACCAACCTGCGCAATCATGTCGCCCGACACAGGCTTCGACAGCTTGGAAAGCTCGCCGCCCTGCACCGCGCCGTGCTCGTCGCGCTTGCCGATGATCGCCTCAACCGCCTTGTCGATGCCGCGCTTCAGCGCCATCGGGTTCGCTCCGGCAGCCACCGTCTTCACGCCCTCGCGGTAGATCGCCTGAGCCAGCACCGTCGCCGTCGTCGTTCCGTCACCGGCAACGTCCGAGGTCTTCGACGCAACCTCGCGCACCATCTGCGCGCCCATGTTCTCGAGCGCGTCCTTGAGCTCGATCTCCTTGGCCACGGTCACGCCGTCCTTGGTGATCGTCGGCGAACCGAACTTCTTCTCGATCACCACGTTGCGGCCCTTCGGTCCAAGGGTCACCTTGACCGCGTCCGCCAGAATGTTCACTCCGCGCAGAATCGCCTGCCGCGAGTCTTCTCCGTGCAAAATCTGCTTCGCCATCGTATTGCTCCTGTAAGTTCATCGGCCATCAGCCGATCCAATCTCTATGCCGCACCACTGAATCGAAGCGGCTTTTCAAGCTTCTGCGGCTGAACGCCGCGTCCGCCGCACGCAGTGCTACTTCTTGATGACGCCGAGAACTTCCTCTTCACGCATAATCAGCAGCTCTTCGCCGTCCAGCTTGATCTCCGTCCCGGAGTACTTGCCAAACAGAATGCTGTCGCCTGCCTTGACGTCGAGCGGAAACACCTTGCCCTCGTCGTTCGACTTACCCTTGCCGACCGAGATCACCTCGCCCTGCTGCGGCTTTTCCTTCGCGCTATCCGGAATAATGATGCCGCCACGAAGGGTCTCGCCCTCTTCCACCCGGCGAACCAGGATGCGATCGTGCAGCGGTGTAAATGACGTTGTTGCCATGCTTTCCATCTCCTCTATGCGATTTTTGGGCGTGCGCCGAAGCGCCGCGTTCACTCTTGCCGGTCTGCCGGTCGAAAGGCAGCGACTATGCGGGGAACACATCCCCGAAGGCCAGGGTCTCGTACCGTTAGCACTCAACCCTTCCGATTGCTAACAATAGTCACAGAGACCCGAGGTGTCAAGCCTGCGAGGATGAAATGTGAGTGAAAGTCACGCAACTCTGGCCCGCACCCCAGCCCCCCTCCTCACCTCCTTGGAGAGGTAAAATAGCCCCCATGGCCTCTCGTTCAGCCGCCGTCGCCCTTTCGCTGATCTCCATGCTCTCCCTCGGTGCCGTCGCCTCGTCCGCCCAGGACGACAGCCACACCCGTCGAGGCCGCAAGTACAAGGCTCCCGCCGACACCTCGCACATCGAGGTCCTCGTCGTCAAAAAGTCCAACGGAAAGCCCGTCGTCAATGCCGCCGTCGTCTTCCATCCCATCGATAAGGAAGGCAAGGATCAGGGCAACATGGAGGTCAAGACCGACCCCGAAGGCAAGGCCGCCATCGACGTCATCCCCACCGGCAGCAACGTCCGCGTGCAGGTGATCGCCAACGGCTTCGCCACCTTTGCCCAGGAGTACCTCGTCAGCGAACCCAGCCGCCAGATCGCTGTCTCCCTCCTCCGCCCGCGGGAGCAGATCTCCGCCTACGAGGACAACTCCGGCAAGAGCTCCACCCGCGCCCCGGGCGTCCAGGAGCCGGTCAGGCCCGACACCCAGAAGCAGCCCGCAACCCCGCCCAAGCCCACACCAAATCCGCCCTCAAACACCACCGCGCCATCGACCGGAACCCCGCAATCCTAGGCCCGATGGACAAACCTCTCCAGGGAAGAACCGCGCTCGTCACCGGGGGCGCCAAGCGCATCGGCCGCGCCCTTGCGCTCGCCCTCGCCGATCTCGGCGCCGACGTCGCCATCACCTACCTCGGATCGCAGCCCGAAGCCGAGGGGACCGTCCGCGACCTCGCCGGGCGTGACGTCGAGGCCTTCGCCGCCCGCTGCGATCTCACCGATCCCCTCGCCATCACCGAGACTGTAGCCGCCGTCGCGGACAACTTCGGCCGAATCGACATCCTTGTCAACAACGCCGGCTTCTTCGAGTCCCAGGCACTCGAAGCGCTCTCCGTCGAGCAGTGGGATCACATGTTCGCCACCAACACCCGGGCACCCTTCCTGATCGCCCGCGCCGCCCTTCCGCATCTCCGCGCTGCACATGGCCGGATCATCAATATCGGCTCGCTCGGTGGGCTGCACCCGTGGGCCACGCACGGCCACTACTGCACCTCCAAAGCCGCACTCCACATGCTCTCCCACACCATGGCCAAGGCCTGGGCGCCCGAGGTCAGCGTCAACTGCGTCGCCCCCGGCATGATCGTCCAAGGGGAGGTCGGCGCCGCCTACCAGCACTTCGCCGAGAAGACGCCCATGCGCCGCAACGGCACCTCCGCCGACGTCGCCGCCGCCGTCTCCTTCTTCGCCACCGCGCCCCACTTCATCACCGGACAGCTGCTCGCCGTCGACGGCGGCCTCGGCCTCTAACCTCACGCCTCCTCAGCCGAAGAAGCGCTTCCACCAGCTCTCCGGCTCATTCTCCGTGAAGAGCCCAAGCGGCTCCGGCTGCCCCACCAGCGGCTTGCCCTGGAACGCATGCAGCGGATTCGTCACGCAGAGCAGATGCGCGTACTCAGGGTCGTACTTCTCTGCAATCACGTCCCGAGCCTCTCGCATCCGTGGAGCCCGCGTCGCTGTATTGTGCGCATCCGTCGCGATGAAGTGAACCCATCGCTTCTCCAGTAGCCGGTGCGCCATCTTCTGCGCCGATCGTCCCATCAGCCCCAGCACAGAGCCCGCCGTAACCTGGATCAGAAGACCCCCGCGCAGCCAGTGCAGCATCCGCGAGCTATCACCCTGCAGTGTCGGGTTTCGTTCCGGATGGGTCAGGATTGGGGTCAGCCCCGCGATCTGCAGCTGGTAAAACGTGTCCGTCAATCCCTGCGGCAGGCCATAGTCCGGGATCTCCACCAGGAGGTACCCCAGGCCGTTCACGCTGAAGTACGAAGGATCCTTCTTTGCCTGCAGGATATTTTCATACGTCAGGTGGAAGTCGCAGCCCCGCCCCAGCTTCAGCGCAATGCCCTCTGCGTCGATTCGCTGCTGTAGCTCCGCAATCTTTCTCTTGATCGCCGCCAGATCGTAACTGTACTGGTTGTTCGCGTGCGGCGTGCAGACTACGTGCGTGATCCCATCCTCTGCCGCAATCCGCGCCATCGCGACAGAGGTCTCCAGATCCTGCGCCCCGTCGTCGAAGCCAGGCAAAAGATGATGGTGGATGTCGATCATGGCGCGATAGGGAGACCCCGACACATCATAGAACCGCCTGCAGCTGGCATGGAACTAGACGCTCGCTCCCACCGACTGGGCCAGTGCTTCAAATAACCGCAGACCATCGCCCGAACCAAGCAGACCCTCGCTCGAGCGATCCGGATGCGGCATCATCCCCAGCACATTGCGCCCTTCGCTCAGAATGCCCGCAATGTTCTCAAGCGATCCGTTCGGGTTCGCCGTCGCGCTCACCGCACCGTCCGCGTCGGCGTACCGAAACGCGATCCGGTCCGCTCGCTTCAGCTCAGCCAGGGTCGCTTCATCGCAGAAGTAATTGCCCTCCATATGCCCCACGGGCATCCGCAGGACCTCACCCCTCGCCAGCGTGTGCGTGAACGGGGAATCGTTCGTCTCTGTCCGAAGGTGGAGAAAGCGGCATATATATCGCTGATCCCGGTTGCGCATCAGCGCCCCGGGCAGCAGGCCCGCCTCGCACAGGATCTGAAATCCGTTGCAGATGCCCAGCACCAGCCCACCCGACGCGGCAAACCGCTTCACGCTCTGCATCACCGGCGCAAACGCCGCAATCGCCCCCGTGCGAAGGTAGTCGCCATACGCAAACCCCCCCGGCACCAGGATCGCGTCGCAACCCTCCAGGTCCTCCGACGCGTGCCAAAGAAACGTCGCAGGCTGACCAAGAACACCGTGAACTACGTTATAGGTATCCTGATCGCAGTTCGATCCCGGAAACACAAGTACCCCGAACTTCATGCCTTCAGGTTAGCATCGTGCATCGGCGACCGCTCCGGTTTCCGCGGCAGGTTCTCCGGGGAGAGACAGAGCCGGATCCGCGCACCAGCTCAACGCGAAGCCGTAGCATCGAAACCCCAGAAGGGCAGGGAAGATGGACTACCAGACGCGCCCCCTTCTACCGGGCCCCGGCACCCGCCAGAAGCCCCTGCGAACCGCGGGCAGGGCGCTCTACAACTGGTGGCGCGCCGCAACGCTCGACGCACTCATCGTCGGCTGCCTCTGGTTCGTCGGCCTCGAGCTGCTCCACGTTCCCTTCGCACCGCTCTGGGCCTTCGTCGCCGCCGTCTGCCAGTTCATCCCCGGCTTCGGCGGCATGCTCTCCGTCATCGGTCCCGTGCTCTCCACCGTGCTCACCGTCAACACCGGCGAGGACTGGTACCGCCTCGGCTACGTCCTCGGACTCTACGGCATCATCGCCGTTCTGGAAGGACTGGTGATCGGCCCATACATCCTCCACCGCGCCACCCGCGTTCCCTGGTGGGCGGCCTTACTCGGGCCCATCGTCCTCGGCCTCTTGATCCCACCCTGGGGCGTCCTTATCGCGCCACCCCTGCTCGCCGTCATCTATGCCTTTCGTCGCCCGCCGGCCGCGCCTCCGCCCCCACTCAGCCGCTAAGCGCCCAGCTTGTACCGCGTCTCCGCCAGCCGGAATAGCGGCCTCCACAGCAGGCGGTTCGTCGTCACCACCATCAGCGAAATCAGCACCGTCCCAAGCAGCAGGATAGGGAACTGCCCCTGCTCGGTCGCCGCACTGATCTGCGCTCCCAGGCCCACCGTCTCGAGCGTCCTGTTATTCAACCGGAAGTACTCCGCAATGATGCTCGCGTTCCACGCGCCGCCCGAAGCCGTCACCAACCCCGTGATCAGAAACGGGAAGATCCCCGGAAGGATCACCGTCCGCCAGCGCTGAATCGTCCCAAACCGGAAAAGGTCCGCGACCTCCTTCAGGTCCGTCGGAATCGCCAGCGCGCCCGCAATCACGTTGAACAGGATGTACCACTGCGTTCCCAGCAGCATCAGCGCAATCGATCCAATCCCAAGCCCCCCGCCCACCCGAACCAGCGCCAGCAAGATCACCGGAAACAGCGCCGTCGCCGGAACCGAAGCCGCAATCTGCGCCAGCGGCTGCGCAATCCGCGCCAGCTTCGGGTGAAAGCCGATTGCCACACCCGCCGGTATCGTCCACGCGGCCGCCAGCAGCAACGACAGGTTCACCCGCCCAAACGTGGCGGCCGCTCCCTTCAGCAGCTCCAGGTACTCCGTCCCACGCACCGGTCGAATCAACGCAACCGTCTGCCGCGCCATGTACAGAATCACCAGCACCGCAGCAATCAGCAGTACCCACCCAATCACGCCCGTCATCCTCGAAGAGCGCGCCGCCCCGAGGGGGTTCGCCGCCAGCGCATTCACTCGCCGCTCCCGTCCTCGCGCCAGCCGCGCATACAACCGCTCACTCAGAGGCTCGGTCGTGTGCTCCTGGAACACCTGGAGCGCATGCGACTGCGTCAGCAGATGAAGAATCGGAGACGCCACCCTCTTCGAGCTCTCCACCTGCTCAAACTTGAACTTGTCGCTCCACGCAATCAGCGGACGCCACACCAGCTGATCCGTCGCCACGATGATCGTGATCATCGTCGTCAGCCCCCACGCGATCGCCCGCCCGTTCCCCGCATCGGCCGCCGTCTGGAGGTACGAGCCCAGCCCCGGCAGCCGGAAATCCTGTGAGCGGAAGTGAAACATCTCGCAGGCCATCAGGAAGAACCACGCTCCCGCCACCGACATGATCGAATTCCACAGCAGCCCGATCGCCGAGTATGGCAGCTCCAGCTGCACAAACCTCTGCCAGCGGGAAAAGTGGTACACCGTCGTCGCCTCGATCAGCTCCCTCGGCATGCTCTTCAGCGAAGAGTAAAAACTGAACGCCATGTTCCAGACCGCGCCCGTAAAGATCAGCACGATCGCCCCCAGCTCCACCCCGATATGCCGCGTCGGAAACAGCCCCACCATCGCCAGCATCACACCGGGCAGAAAGCTCAGCACCGGGATCGACTGCAGGATGTCGAGCACCGCGATCATAAACGCCTCGGCGCGCTTGTGATACGCCGCCAGGTATCCATAGCTCACGGCAAACACGAGGCTCAGCAGATACGCGAGCGCAATCCGCGTCATGGAATAAAACGCATACAGCGGCAGGCTCCGCGGATCAAGCGACACCTTGATCTGCGTATTCGGCGGCCCGGCCCAAAACCTCGCAATCAACACCAGGCAGTAAAAGCAGGCCAGCCCAATCGCCGCAACCGCCAGGTCCAGAACAAACGGCCAGCTTCGCCTCAGCACCTGCGAGCGGGCCAGCGTCTCACGGCCGCGCGCATAGCTGAAGTTGTTAGAAAGATGAATCAAACATCGATCTCCGCTGCCGACTCAAGCTCCGGATGGAGCTTCTCCGTCTGGATAAACCGCCGTCGCGACGCATCGAAGTCAAACAGCTCGGCGTACCGGCCCCAGTTGATCGCCGTCTCCAGCTGCCGAATCGTCTCGTCCTCGCTGAACTGCTCATCCAGCATGTCGTGAAAGAACTCCTCCGACACCGTCCGGTCACTCTTCGCCTCGATCGCCCGAACGATCTGCCGCAGCAGCAGGACATTCTCCACCGCCGCCATCCGAAACAGCTCCTTCTGCCGCAGGATCTCCGAGTTCGCATACTCCGTGCCCGTGGGTGTAATCACCGCGTCGCCCTCCGTCACCTTCAGGAAGCCCAGCAGCTGCGCCGCATCCACAATCGGCAGGAGGTCGTCGATCTCAAACGCGAGATCATCGGCCAGACGGTAAATGTCGTCCCTGCCGTTATGGTCGAGCAGCAGCTCCAGCAGACCCGCGATCCCGCCCGGACGCGCATGCGGCAGCATCTGGTAGTGCATCTGCCGCTGGTCGCGTACCCTTCGCCCGTCCACCGTCTGCGGCAGCGCCGGCGGCTGCGCATCCGGCTGCGTCAGCACCTTGTAGATGTAATCCACCAGCTGCGTAAACCCGCTCGTCTTCCGATCCCGCGGATGCGCCAGCCCCACCTTGAAGTCCGTGCGCACGTGCCCCGGGTTCCGCCCCAGAACGATGATCCTGTCCGCCAGCAGCACCGCCTCTTCGATATTGTGCGTCACGATAAAGATCGCCTGCGTCGGAATCGTCTTCTTCTGCCAAAGCTCCAGGAGTTCGCTCCGGAGATTCTCCGCCGTCAGCACGTCCAGCGCACTGAACGGCTCGTCCATGAAGAGCACCTCAGGCTCCACCACCAGCGCCCGCGCAAACCCCACCCGCTGCCGCATCCCGCCCGAAAGCTCCTTCGGGTACGCCGCCTGGAACCCGTCAAGACCCACCGTGTCGAGGATCCGCAGGCTGCGCTTCCGCCGCTCCGCCCCATCCATCCCCCGCGCCTTCAGCGGCGCCTCCACGTTCTCAAGCACCGTCAGCCAGGGGAACAGCGCAAAGCTCTGAAACACGATCGAGACATTTACGTCGGCCGTCGCGATCGGCTTCTCATGCCAGTACACCTGCCCCGCCGAAGGTGCCGATAAACCAGTCAGCATCCGCAGCAGCGTCGACTTCCCCGAACCCGACGGACCAAGCAGCGCCACAATCTCACCTGCCGGGATCGCCAGGTCCGTCGGCGAGATCACCTGGATCCGGTTCTCGCTCGGCTGTGCATAGTACTTCTCTACACGTTCTGCACGTATGATGGGGGTCTGCATGTTTTTCTGCGGGATCCGGATCGCCTCGCAAAATTCTGGTAACGCTCAACTTCCGGCTCTGGGCTCAGCGTATCATTAGCTGGTACAAGAGACGATCAACGGTGCGTCCGTTTTGGACGTTCGCCTCTTCTTGTAGAGATTTCAAACCCCGGGGACATTCAGCATGGCAGAACCAATAGGCACGACTTCAAAGCCTAGGGTGCTCGTTGCGGACGACGAGCAGGTAATCGCAAACACGCTCGCGATTATCCTTAACCAGGCAGGCTTTGACGCGCGCGCCGTATTCAGTGGAGAAAAGGCAATCGAGGCGTTGGATTCCTTTCAGCCCGATATGCTGATCAGCGACGTCATCATGACCGGCATGACCGGCATCGAAGCCGCGATCATTACCAGAAACAAGATGCCGCACTGCAAGATCCTGCTCTTCTCAGGCCAGGCCGCCACCGCGGATCTGCTCGAAAAAGCTCGCGCCCAGGGTCATGAGTTCGAGATCCTCGCCAAACCCGTTCACCCCACCGACCTGCTCGCAAAACTCCGCTCCTGAACCTTCGACGCTCAGCCGCCGCCCTCACCCGGCTCCTGCGGCAGACCACCCGTACTCTCTGAGCCGGGCCGCCTCCGTCCCTTTACCCTGACGGCTGGTGTCCCGGCATAGATCCCCCACGGCTCAAGCGTACGCGTCGCCACTGACCCAAGCCCTAGCACCGCCCCCTCCCCCACCATCACCCCCGGCGCTACCGACGCCCGCGCGCAGATCCACGCATACGGCCCCACCTCCATCTCGTACGCCAGCAAGGGGAAGCCCGGGTCGTCATAGTCATGCGTCGCCCCGCACAGGTACGCGTCCTGCGACAGAATCGCGTGCGACCCCATCCGCACCGGTGCCGGGTTGTAGATCTCCGCGCCATCCGCAGCCGTCACCTGGTCCGCACACCGCAGGTTCCACGGAGCCCAGATCTTCGACCGCGGATAGAAGTGACAGTTCGGACCCATAGCTGCCCCAAAACTCCGCAGCAGAAAACTCCTCCATCCGTGGAGCGGCCGCGGCGAAAACCGGTACAGCACCACGTAGCAGATATTCCAAAGCAGCCGACGGAGCCGGTCCTCGCGCGAAAACGCCGGCCGCAGATAAGGATCTGCCGCCGTCCCCGGATCGATATGCTCTGCCGCGTTGTACTGCGCCGCTCTTGGCATCAGCCCTCGCTCCCCCGCTTCACCAGCGGCTCGGCCCCGACCGGTTCGAGCTCAAAAAGCTCGATGATCTGCCGCGCATTTCGCCGCATATCGTACCGCCGGTCAAAGCACGCAAGAGCCAGCCGGCCCATCTCCGCCCTCTGCTCCAGAGACATCGCAATCCACTGCTTCAGCAGCCGCAGCGTGCCCTCCGGTGTATCCGGCTCAGCTAACCCCGCTCCGTCCGCAGCAATATCCTCGGCAATGTTGACCTTGTCCGCCAGCAGCGCCGGCCGCCCGCACGCCAGCGCCTCCGCCACTGCAATACCGAAGTTCTCCTGGTGCGACGGCAGAACAAACGCCTCACTCGCAAAGAAAGCTCCCCACTTCACATCACCGTTCAGCATCCCCGGCCAGTGCACCCGGTCCTCGAGACCCGCCTTCGCCACCGTCGACCGCAGCTCCGCGCTCCAATGCTGCTGGTCCGGTCCCGCCATCAGCAGATGGAGCTCCGGATCCGACGCAGCCACCTCCGCAAACGCATCGATCAGCATGTCGCAGCCCTTCTTGCGGTGAATGCGCCCAAGATACAGCAGAAAGCGCCGCCCCCGAAGCTCGGGACACACCGCATAGAACGCCTCTCTCTGTCGCTCCGGATCGCCCTCCGGCCCCACAGCCCCATACGGCACCACCAGCCCGTTCCAGCGATGGAGCCAGAAGCTCTCTTTGGCCAGCCGCTCCTCCGCCGCCGTCGTAAACAGCACGCGCTTCGCCTCGCGCAACACCCAGTACTCCGACAGCAGCCAGTAGACCCACTTCTTCGCGTGCTTCAAGGGAAACCGTCGCTTGAAGTAAGGATCAAGCATCCCATGCGTGAAGACCACGTACGGCTTCTTTCCCCCAAACACGCTGCGCGCCGCAAACCCGCAGTACTGCCAGAGCCCGTTCACGATCACCCCATCGAATCTGCTCTCATTCGCCTCGAGCCAGCCCTTCAGCCGCCCACTGTAGGCATACACCCCCTTGCCCGGCCCCAGCGCATGGACAGGAAATGGGTAGCTCTTCAGGTAGGGAGCTTCAGGATGGTCCAGCGTCGCCACCTCGAACTCGTACCCGGCCGGCGCAAAGGCAATCAGCGAGCGGACAGACTCAGTCGGTCCTCCTGCCTCCGGGCTCATCGTCCCGATGATATGCAGCAGTCGCATGGTTCCTACTGAGCCTCGATCTCGACGTCGTAAACCTGGCGTCCCCTGGGCCTCGTCGAGCATAGCAGGCAGAGAAGCCTCCACCGACCCCGCACCTCCGCCCTCCGTCTTCACGCCCGCATTCCCCTCGTCACCGCCTCGAGCGCAGCCCGCAAACCCCGGACATCCGCCTCGAAGTCCCAGCTCGCAATCCTCTCCCTGGCCCGTCGTCCCATCTCCGCTGCAGTTTCAGGCGAGTGCAGCACCCGCTCGAGCGATCTCAGAAGCGCGGCCACATCCCCAACCGGAAACACGCAGCCCTCCACGCCCTCCCGGATCAGGTCCGGATGGCAGCCTACATCGTCCGACACGATCACCGCCGTCCCCGCGTTCATCGCCTCGTTCACCACCAGCCCCCACGGCTCATGCTCCGAAGGCAGCACAAACACACTTGCCAGATCGAAAAACGCCGGCAGCTCCGTCTGGTTCCTGAAGCCGCAAAACCGCACGTCAGTCAGTCCGAGCTCCCGCGCCTGTGCCTCAAGACGTCCGCGCTCCTCGCCATCACCCACAATCAGCAGGTAAGGCACGCTCGCAACCTCTCGCCGCTTCACCAGCGAGCCGTAGGCGTTCAGGAGGTCCGAGCATCTCTTCCGCGTCTGCAGCTTCGACGCAAACAGAATCGTAGGCCGGCCCGCCTCGATCCCGAGCTCGTCCATCAGCAACTGCCGCCGCCCCGCCGCCTCCGAGCTCCGCCGCGCAAAAAACTTGTTGTCCACCGCGTACGGCATCGCGAACTGCGGCACCTCGTCCCCGAAATAGAACCTCCAGTACGCCGAATTCAGAGTCCCGATCGGAAGCACTCCATCCACCAGCTGCTTCAGTCCCCGAAAGAACTCTCGCTTCGCCGCCAGCTTGGCCGGGCTCCTTGTCCGGTCTTTGAGCCAAGACTCAGCGCGCAGCAGCACCGGGATCCCCAGCATCTTCGCCGCCACCATCCCATGCATCGCGTTAGCCGATGCGTACCCGTGGACCCACAGCGCATCAAACCCCCGCTGCCCACCCGACCCCCGCAACCGGCTGTAGATCCCGCGGTTCAGGGGCGTCGCCACACTCACCCTGCCGTTGTCCCGAATGCGCGGCAGAAAGCTGTGCTCGTACCCCTCCAGCAGAGGCACGTCCCACGTCACCCCAACCCCGAAGCCCTCGTCCTTGTACCCTTTCACCGAAAAATCCGACCCAAAGAAGACATGGAGGTCGATCTCCGGCTCGAGCGCGATCCGGCGCAGCAGCGGCGCCTGGTACTGGATCGGGTGGCTCACCAGGTAGGCGAGCCGAATCTGCTTGGTCATAGAAGTGTGCTGCCCGCGTCCTACGGAATACTCTGCAAGCTGACGATCAGCAGCGAGATCAGGCCCAGCGCAGTTCCAATACCGCCGTTCTTGATCACCGCCTTAAAGTTGCTCTGGGGCAGGAACACAATGTCGTCGGGCTCGAGCACGGGATCCGGAAGCTCGCCCTTCTTGACCTTCGATATGTCCACCGTCACAACCTTCCGCTCGAGACCGATCGACCTCACAATCCGCAGATCGTCGTACTTGCCCTCAAACAGATCGCCGTTCGCGATCGCCGTCGCCTGCAGCAGCGTCAGCGGCGAGTTCTGCTGCAGCGGTATCGCTCCCTGCGTTCGGAAGGCGCCCAGCATGTACACCACGCCCACGCGCGAAACCACGATCGTATCGTGCGGAAACACCGGGACATTGGCCTGCGCGCTGTGCGCCGGATCAGAGCCCAGGTCCACAATGATCGGCTGGTCCACACCCGGTCGCTCGATCGTGATCACATGACTAGACGTGTTGGTAAACCCGCCCGCGCCCGCAAGCACCTCGTACAGGTGCCTCGACAGGCCGTTCGTATTCACCACACCGTGCACCTCTCCCGTCACCGTGATCGTCTGATTCGGCGACTCCATCAGCTGAACCGACACCTGCGGATCACGGTACATCCCCGCGCTGATCAGGCGCTCCGCCATTGCACTTGCCGCCTGGTGCAGCGTCAGGCCGGCGACCTGCACCACCCCGCCAAGCGGAATCTGCACCGATCCGTCCAGGCTCACGCGAAGCGTCGGACCGTAGTCGGAAACGCCAAAGATATGGATCTGGATCTGGTCGCCCACATCCAGCCGGAGGTCCCGTGGACCCGGGTAGAGAATCGCAGGATCCGTCGTCGGAACCAGCGGGACGTTGAGACCCGTATACGGCTTCGGCGCAGGTCCGTTGAACTGCCCATAACCAATCGGTGTGAGCTGCAGCGACGCAATCAGGGCGACAGCCCACACCATCGCGCGGACCAGACCGCGTCCGCCACCTGCCCGCCTCCCGCGGAAGAAGATCGATAGCTCCGCCATCACGCGCCCTTCTCCGTATCCGGCTTCGGCTCGCCTTCCTTCGCCATCGGCTCCCAGTTCCCGGAGTCCTGGCTGGCATACGCATAGGTCGAGTACCCGTAATAGCCGTAGTACTCCGGCGACCGGAGATCCACTGCATTCAGCACCACGCCCGTGATCGGCGCTCCCGAGCGGATCAGGAGGTCCCGCGCACGACGCACAATCTGCTTGCTCGACTTCCCGTGACGCACCACCAGCACCACGGCGTCCGCATCGCGAGCCAGGATCACACCGTCCGTCACCGAAAGGATCGGTGGTGAGTCAATCACGATATGCGCATACAGCTCGGAACACTTCGCCAGCAGCGCGTTCATCGCCTCCGAGCTCAGCATCTCCGTCGGCAGCGGCGGCACAGGTCCGCTCGGCAGAACATCCAGATTCGGGATCTCCGGCACCCTCTGCAGACTGTCCTCAAACGAGGTCGCGCCCGTCAGCAAGGTCGTCAATCCGATCCGGCCATTCAACCCGAACCGATGGTGGACATTTGGCCGGCGGAGGTCAGCGTCGATAATCAGCACGCGCTCCCCACCCTGCGCCAGCACACACGCAAGATTCGTCGCCACCGTCGTCTTTCCTTCTGACGGCGTCGCGCTCGTAAACAGGATCCGCTTCGGCGGCTGCCCCACCATCGAAAGCATCAGGGACGTCCGCAAGGACCGGAACGCCTCGGCGAACTGCGACTTCGGCTGCGTCAGGAGTCCGATATTCCGCTGAGCCGTCGTCAGGTGACTTGCCTGCTCAGCCGAAGACCGGCGCGCTCGCGGAATCACCGCCAGTGATGGGAGATCGGTCACCGACTCGATCTCCGCGATGCTCCGGAGACCCGTATCCAGGCTGTCCAGGAGGAACGCCACCACCACGCCGCCCATCAGGCTGAAGACCACCGTCGTGATAATCAGCGACGATTGCGATTGCTCCAGGGGACTCGCCGGCAGCAGGGCCTGGTCCACAACGTCGATCTCGAGCGACTCCAGGCCCGCCTGGACGCCCGCCGTCCGCAGGCGCTCCGACAAACCCTCATACAACGTTCGGTTCGTCTCAAACTCGCGCTGCCGGATCGTGTACTCCACCAGGTCGTCCCGCAGCTTGTACGCGTCCGCCTTCTGCGCCTCGAGCTGCGCCGTGGTCTGATCCTCGTTGGCCCGCGCGATCACGTAGCTCTGCTTCGCCTGGATCAGCAGACGGCCCTGCTCGGCCGTAATCTCTTTCTGAAGCTCGTCGATCTGCGCCTTCAACGCCTTGGCCTGCGGATGATTCGGCCCCAGGGTCGCCTGCATCTCCGCATAGTTCGCCCGCGCCACCGCGATCTGCGACCGAAGCCCCGTCAGCTCCCCCGCCGAAGTCCCGGGCGTCGCTTCAAGCGACCCCTCCATCGTGTCCGGATCCATCCCCGACAGGATCCGGTACCGTGACTCCGCCACAATCCTCGCCAGCCGTGCCGAACCCTGCGCCCGCGAAAGATCCTCAAGCGAGGAGCTGATCTGGTTGTGGTTCGGATCGAATCCCAGGATCCCCAGGCGCCTCTGGAGCTCCATCACCTGCTCCTGCGACGTCTCGACCTGCTGCTTCAAATCATCGAGCTGCCCCGAAAGCCACTGCGACACCCGCTGCGTCGACCGGAAGCGCGTCTCGTAGCTCCTCTGGATATAGCTCGCGATCACCGTATTCACAATGTCGGTCGCCAGCTTCGGATTCAGCGCGTCGTAGCTGATGCGGATGATGTCCGTCTTCGGCACCAGCTGGATCGCCAGCCCGGTCTGCAAACGGCTGATCGTATCCTGGCGAACCAGCGGATCATCAAGCGACGTGTGCGGAACCGCACCCTTCTCCTCGAGGAAGTCAGGGTTGTTGTTCAAGATTCATCTGCCGCGCCACGCTCAGCATCAGCGAGTCGCTCGACAGGATGGTGACCTCCGTCATCAGCTTGTTCGCGTCCGCCGAGTCGTACCCCGGCGTCACCCGGTACTGATTCGAAGATCCCGACCGGACCTCGATCCGGCCATACGACTCATACAGCTTGGGCAGCGACATCGCCCGGTAGATCCCGTAAATCAGGCCCAGAAAACCCGCAGCCACCAGCACCCAGCGCCGTTTGCGAAGCGTAAGCAGTGCATCAGAAAGAGTGGTCTCTGAACCACTCCCACCCATGGCAGACGGAGGTGTGTCGGGAACAGCCGCCATAGGCTGCGCCGTCGTTCGAGGGGGTGCCATCCCTCCTAGTCTACTAGACGGGAACCCGAAAAACACGGTCCGTATAGGTCACTTCCGTGTGATACCAGACTGTTGTCGCAGATGTGTAATCATCAGCTATCCTTTGGTAAACGAGGTCTTACTGAACTATGCGTAAGAACATCAACATAGCCGTCGTCGGCTCGGGATACGTCGGTCTTGTCGCCGCTGTCTGCTTCGCAGAGATGGGCCACAACGTAATCTGCGTCGATAACGATGAGCGCAAGGTCGCCGCGCTCCAGGGCGGGGACACCCTGATCCATGAGGAATATCTTCCCGCGCTCCTTGAACGCTACCGCAACTCCAGGGTGCGCTTCACAACCGATCTCTCCGAAGCCACCCGCGAGTGCGAGGCCATCTTCATCGCCGTCGGCACACCCCAGAGCGAGACCGGCGACGCCGATCTCTCCTATGTCGAGGCCGTCGCCTGCGAGATCGCGCGATCCATCTCGAGCTACAACGTCATCGTCGAAAAAAGCACCGTGCCCGTCTACACCAACGAGTGGATCCGCCGCGCCATCGAGCGCAACGGCGTCGACCGGCAGCTCTTCGATGTCGTCTCCAACCCCGAGTTCCTCCGCGAAGGCACCGCCGTCGCCGACTTCCTCCACCCCGATCGCATCGTCGTCGGCTCAGACTCCCCGCGCGCCGCCGAGGTCCTCCGCGACATCTACTCCCCGCTGACCGACGGCGAGTACTACAGCCAGCCGAATGCCATCGACGGCTGCTGCAACGGCGCCGCCCCGCCACCGCTCCTCCTTACCTCCACCAAGAGCGCCGAGATCATCAAGCACGCCTCCAACGCCTTCCTCGCCCTCAAGATCTCCTTCATCAACGCCGTCTCCAACCTCTGCGAGGCCACCGACGCCAACGTCGAGCAGGTCGCCCGCGGCATCGGTCTCGACAGCCGCATCGGCCCCAAGTTCCTCCGTCCCGGCATCGGCTACGGCGGCTCCTGCTTCCCCAAAGACGTCGCCGCCTTCCGCTCCGTGGCCGATCAGCTCGGCATCGACTTCAACCTCCTCAGCGAGGTCGAAAAGATCAACGTCCAGCAGAAGCGCCGCTTCCTCGCCAAGGTGCGCTCCGCCCTCTGGACCCTGCGCGGAAAGCGCCTCGCCGTCCTCGGCCTCGCCTTCAAAGGAGAGACCGACGACATCCGCGAGTCGCCCGCTATCGAGCTCGTCAAGATGCTCCTCGCTGAGGGCTCCCACATCACCGCCTACGACCCCGCGGCCATCGAGCGCACACGCGCCATCCTCCCCGCCGGTTCCCAGCTCCGCTACGTCGAGGACGCCTACACCGCCGCCAGCCGACGCCGACGCTCTGCTCATCCTCACCGACTGGGCCGAGTTCGCCGCCCTCGACCTCGAACGCCTCAACGCGACCCTTCGCTATCCCATCGTCATCGACGGCCGCAACCTCTACGACCCCCAGGTCATGGCGCAGAAAGGCTTCACCTACCTCAGCGTAGGCCGTCCTGCCGCCTACCCGGTACGCGAAACCAGCAACGCCACTCCCGTCATGGCCTGATCCACGCAGCAACGGTCGATGCACCCCGTCCCTGTCAAAATCTAGCTGCGATGCCCGGGCCCTGCAACATCCAGGGGGCCCGGCATCGCCGGAGTC
Organism: uncultured Acidobacteriaceae bacterium; assembly: GCA_963850375.1. Taxonomy (GTDB): domain Bacteria; phylum Acidobacteriota; class Terriglobia; order Terriglobales; family Acidobacteriaceae; genus Edaphobacter. Next base: position 2,124,642 of record CAWKKV010000002.1, read on the forward strand.
AAGCAATGCCCAAAACTATCCTCGTCACTGGAGCCGCAGGCTTCCTCGGATCGCATCTCACCGACGCCCTCCTGGCCGACGGAAACTCCGTCATCGGCGTCGATAACCTGAGCACCGGAAATCCCGCCAACCTCGCTCACCTCAAACACGAGTCTCGTTTCCGCTTCCTTGATCAGGACATCTGCAAGCCCTTCGATCCGGGCAAGGTCGACTACATCTTCAACTTCGCCTCGCCCGCCAGCCCCGTCGACTACCACCGCCTCGGCCCCGAAACCCTGCTCGTCGGCTCCTACGGCACCATCAACACCCTCGACCTCGCCCGCAAATACTCCGCCGGATACCTCCACGCCTCCACCTCCGAGTGCTACGGCGACCCGGAAGTGCACCCGCAGGTCGAAACCTACTGGGGTCACGTCAACCCCGTCGGCCCACGCTCCGTCTACGACGAGGCCAAGCGCTTCTCCGAGGCCGCCGTCATGGCCTATCACCGCTACTACAACGTCGACACCCACATGGTGCGCATCTTCAACACCTACGGCCCGCGTCTCCAGGCCAACGACGGCCGCGTCATCTCCAACCTCATCATGCAGGCGCTTCAGGATAAGCCGCTCACCATCTACGGCGACGGCTCACAGACCCGCTCCTTCTGCTACGTCTCCGATCTCATCGAAGGCATCGTCCGCCTCTCCCACTCGTCCGAGCACATGCCCGTCAACATCGGCAACCCCGAAGAGTGGACCATCCTCGAGTGCGCTCGCGAGGTCGTCGCCGTCACCGGCTCCCGCTCCGAGATCGTCTTCGAGCCGCTCCCCCAGGACGACCCCACGCGCCGCCGCCCCGACATCACCCGCGCCCGCACGCTCCTCGACTGGGAACCCAAGGTCAAGCTCCGCGAAGGCCTCGAGCGCTCCCTCGAATACTTCCGCACCTTCCTCGCCGCAGCAGCCTGAAAGAGAAAAGGGCGCCCATGGCGCCCTTTTCTCGTCCCGCCCAACCAGCTGAGCCCCCGCTCCTAATGCTGCTCGGGGCTCGTATGCAGCTTCGGATACCAGGTCAGCTGTCCCGCCACAATCGTGTCGCTCTGCTGTCCCGGTCTTCCACAGCGGCGCCTTCCACCGCTCATACTGCGCCCACGCGTCGAGCTCCAGCTGCGGCCGCAGTCGCTTCACCACCTCGATCTTGAACTGGTTCTGCGTCGTCCCGCCACCCGCAAAATCCTTCGCGTTCTTCTTGTTCAGATACTGGATCTGCGCCCACTCGTTCCCGCTCAGGTGGTACGTGATCCACGCCTGCCCGCCCTTCGCCTCGCGCCCGATCCAGTCCCCCATGATGAAGCCGTTATTCGTGTACCCCTGCCTCTGAATAATCTCGTAGTAGTTGAACTGCCCCGCAAAGCTCCGCGTCACCTTCGGGTCCGTCAGCACCGCCTCCGCCCGCAGATCCAGCTTCGGGATACTCGGGATCTGCGAAACGTACAGCCCCGTCCGAAACGCCGCACGCCGCGGAGCGCTGATCGGCGTCACGTCGTCGTGCGAGATCGAATCCGTATAAAACGTAGCGTACTTCCGCACAAACGGCAGCCGGTAGCTGAAGTTGAAGTCGCTGAACCGCGCCCCCGGATCCTCGCGCGACATCTTCACATCGGCAGACGTATCGTTGAAGTCGAAGAACCCCTTCAGAAACGTGTGTATCGTCACCGGCGCATGTCCATGCCCGCCAAAGATGATCGTCCGCTGAAATCCAAACTCGAAGTTCGTCGTCGGACGGAACGAAAACATATCCGAGTGCACATACGGGCTGTTCGGATACGTGTGCCCCTTCAGACTCCCATAGAAGAAGTCGTACCGCAGCGGCCCCAGCACCCGCGACAATCCAGCGGCACATGCAGCGGCTCAATGCGATTGATCCGAAACGAGTAGATATTCTCGGCGTTGTTCGACCACGCCATCGCTCCGCCCTGCGCCGGTCCCAGCCACGCGTCCGACTTGCCCCCCGAGATCTCATGGCCCAGCACGTGAAACGACACCGTCGCCTCCACCAGCCGGAACGGATTCTCCGCCGGGAGATTCCCGGCAGGGATCGTCTTCTGCGGAACCTGGTCTCCGCTGTACGGAATCTCGTCCTCCACCGACAGATAGGTCGCCACATCCAGCGGGTACCCCGTCGTCGACGGCGCATGCTGGTACTCCCCGCGCACATGGAGCGAGAAACGCCCCCACTCATTCACTGTGGAGAATCCCGTGATGTTGTTGAACCCCGTCGCATACGGCCGGCCATAGTCGTTGTTGATCGCCTGGCCCAGGTGGTAGCTGTCCCGCAGCACCGGTCCGCCGATCCCCATCAGCCGCGTATACCCCGAGTACAGCCCATACACCGTACCCCGCGGCGCATCGCCCCCCGGCACCTCCGCCCGCAGCTCCTCGAGCAGCGCATTCAGGATCCCGATCGCCTCCGGGTTGTCGTCCTGCTCAATATCGTTCTGCGACTCCTGGATCATGTGCAGCGCGCTCCGTCTCGTCCACGGCCGCATCCCCAGGAACATCGTGTCCAGATACCCCATCGAGTACAGCCGCGTCATCGCCGGGTACACCCAGCTATCCATCGGGATATACGTCGACCCCAGGTGATCGAAGCTGGGCTTGTCCTCCGGGCTGTAAGGCGGAAGCGCCGTCACCGGATTCTGTGCCGTCGCCTGGCTCGGCACCACCACCGGAGGTCCGGAGGGCTCGGGAAGCTGCGTGGGCGCCGGAGCGGTCGTCTGGGCCGGGGCAGTCGTCTGAACCGGAGCGCTCGTCGGGGCCGTAGTGTTCGTCTCGGCCGGAGCGGTCGTCTGTGGATGACGCTGCACCCCGTACGCCGGCATGCTCTGGATGTCCTGCTGTGGCTGTGCCGCGGGCGCGGGAGCCGCGTCGGGCGTCGTCGGCGCCGTGCTCGGCGTCTGGGCCTGAACCATCAAAACGCCGCCGGCCAGCGAGCTCGCCAGCAACAAACAAAATCGGATACGCAAGTAAACCTCGATGCCCGCGGGCGCCTGTCTCTCAACCTCCAGTGTAACCGCCGGGCGCCCTCCCTGGCCCCCGCCCCCACCCCTATCAGGCCCGTCCGCTCAGCCGTTTTGACACCGTCGATCTGGTTCGCTTCAACCACTCCGGAGTCGCCGCCCCCTTCGCCAGCATCAGCTCCCGGAGCCGCTCCACCGGATCCTCGACCTCTTCGGTCTTCGCACCGTCCAGCTCGAACCGGATGCACTCAATCAGCGAAGCTCCCCCATCCATCCTCGCCCGCAGCAGCGCCTCCTGCACCACGCGATACAGCCCGATCGCATCCGCGCCATCCACCGGAAATCCCGGCACGCCCCACCCCCGCGCGCGCCGCGCCATCTCCCCCAGGTGCTTCGTCGATTCGGCCGACGGCAGCACGAGAAAGATCACCGGCAGCTCCCGTCTGCCCGCCACGTGGAGCGCCCTCTTCCACCGCTTCGCGCCCACCTCGTCCGCCTGCACATACACCAGCAGCACCCGGCCCGCACCCTGCACCTTCAGCGCCGCCGCCGCTCCCAGCGCCAGCTGCAGCCGCTCCTCCGCATCCTCGGAGATCGGCAAACGTCGCGCATGACCCTCCGCGCCCGCGGCTGCAGCCGCCTTCCCGTTCCCCAGCGCTCGCCCCCGCACCTCCGCCAGCGATCCCCCCAGCAACAGATCCATCGCCGGAGCCTCCGTCGAGTCGCTCAGGAGGTCGCCCGCCTCAAGCGAAAGCGCCGAAGCAGCCCGCGCCGCCTCCTCCCCGAAGATCCTCAACACCTTCCGCTTGCCCTTCGCGCGGCGTGCCCTCGCCTCGAGGTTCTCCTCCAGCAGCCGCACCTGCACCATCGCCGTATACATCTGCCGCAGCCGCTCGTCCGGCATCAGCGGATTCTCAAACCGCTCCCCAACCTTCTCCGCCATCCGCATCCCCCTCCAGGCCCTCGCGCCCAAAAAAGAAGGGCTCCGTCGTCGGAACCCTTCCGTCGTTTCCATCCCGCTCGTCTAGGCCCGCGCCGGATCCTTCGCCTCGGTATCCAGGCCAAGCTCCTCCATCGCCTTCTGCGCGACCTTGGGCTTGATCTTTCCTTCGCGTGCCAGCTTCGACAGCATCGCCCCCGCAATCGCCTCCGCGCTCACCTCGAAGTGCCTCCGCAGATGCTCGCGGTTGTCGCTGCGCCCGAACCCGTCAGTGCCCAGCGTCACCAGGCGTCCGCCAAGCCACGGCGAAAGCTGGTCCGGCACCACCTTCATGTAGTCGGTCGCCGCCACAATCGGCCCCGATGCACCGCCCAGCGCCTCGACAATGTACGGCACGCGCTCCTTCTCCGCCGGATGCAGCCGGTTCCAGCGCTCCGTCTCGAGCGCATTCCTCCGCAGCTCGTTATAGCTCGTCACGCTCCAAACATCCGCGAACACCTTGTACTTCGTCTGGAGGATCTCCTGCGCGCGCAACACCTCGTTCAGGATCGGACCGCTTCCAAACAGCTGCGCCGTCGCCGCTCCACCCTCCGCCGGCTTCAGCTTGTAGATCCCGCGAAGAATCCCCTCAGCCGAGCCCTCCGGCATCGCCGGCATCTTGTAATCCTCGTTGTACATCGTGATGTAAAAGAAGCAGTCCTCGCCCTTCTCATACATCCGTTTCAGGCCGTCCTGCACCACCACCGCCAGCTCGTACACGTACGCCGGATCATACGTAACACAAGTAGGCACAGTACTCGCCAGCACGATCGAGTGCCCGTCCTGGTGCTGCAACCCCTCGCCCAGCATCGTCGTCCGTCCCGCCGTCCCGCCCATCAGGAAGCCCTTGCCGCGCGAGTCCGCAAACGCCCACACCATGTCGCCGATCCGCTGAAACCCAAACATCGAGTAATACATGTAAAAGGGAATCGTCGGCACCTTGTAGTTCGCATACGCCGTGCCCGCCGCCGTAAACGAGGCCATCGACCCCGCCTCCGTGATGCCCTCCTCGAGGATCTGCCCCTCCTTCTCCTCGCGGTAGCTCAGCAGCATGTCCGAGTCGTGCGGCACATACTTCTGTCCCTCATGCGCGTAGATGCCCACCTGCTTGATCGCCGACTCCAGCCCAAACGTCCGACCCTCATCCGGCACAATCGGCACCACCAGCCTGCCGATCGCCTTGTCCTTCAGCAGCCCGCGCAGGAGGCTCACAAAGCCCATCGTCGTCGAAACCTCGCGGCCCTTCGACCCGCCCGTCCACTCGCCCAGCGCGCTCAGCTCCGGAGCCTTGAAGTTCTGCGCTTCAAGCGTCGGCACCTCGCGCTTCGGCAGGTACCCGCCCAGCTCCGCGCGCCGGTGCTTCATATATTCGATCTCCGGCGCATCATCCCCCGGCCGGTAGAACGCCCCATCCTTTGCCGCTCCCTCAGGCAGCGGAATATCGAACCTGTTCACAAACGCCGCGACGCCGTCGTCCGTCAGCTTCTTCTCCTGGTGGCTCGCATTTCTCGCTTCCGTCGAACCCAGCCCATATCCCTTCACCGTCTTCGCCAGGATCACCGTCGGCCCGCCCTTATGCTCGAGCGCCCGCTTGTACGCGTTGTAAATCTTCTTCGGATCGTGGCCGCCGCGATGCAGCCGCGAAAGCTGCTCGTCCGTCTTGTCCGCCACCAGCTCCAGCAGCTCCGGATACTTCCCGAAGAACTCCTTCCGCAGGTAAGCCCCGCCCTTCGCCTTGAACGCCTGGAAGTCCCCATCCACGCACTCCTCCATGCGCTTCAGCAGCAGACCCTTGTGATCGCGCGCAAACAGCTCGTCCCAGTCCGAGCCCCAGATCACCTTGATCACATTCCACCCGGCCCCGCGGAACATCCCCTCAAGCTCATCGATAATCCGCTTGTTTCCCCGCACCGGCCCATCCAGCCGCTGGAGGTTGCAGTTCACCACGAAGATCAGGTTATCGAGCTTCTCGCGGCTGCCCAGCGAGATCGCACCCAGCGTGTCCACCTCGTCCGTCTCGCCGTCGCCCACAAACGCCCACACCTTGCGATCCGTCTTCTCGATCAGCCCGCGGTTCTCGAGATACCGCATAAACCGCGCCTGGTAGATCGCATTCAGCGGCCCGATCCCCATCGAAACCGTAGGGAAGCGCCAAAAGTCCGGCATCAGCCACGGATGCGGATAGCTCGACAACGCCGGCTCCCCCCGCAGCTCGTGCCTGAAGTTCTTCAGCCGCGCATCGTCCAGCCGCCCCTCCAGGTACGCCCGCGCATACACTCCCGGCGAGGCATGCCCCTGGAAGTAAACGAAATCTCCCGGCTGCTCCTTTCCATCCGCGCCCGCATACTTCGCCCGGAAGAAGTGGTTGAACCCCACCTCCAGCAGCGTCGCCAGCGAAGAATACGTGGAGATGTGCCCGCCGATCCCCGCGTCCTTCTTGTTCTGCCCGTGCACCATCGCCATCGCGTTCCAGCGAATCAGTGCCTCCACCCGCCGCTCCAGGTGACGATCCCCCGGATACTCCACCTCGTCGTGCTTCGGGATCGTGTTCTTGTATGCCGTCGTCAGCTCGCTCCCCACCGGCACACCCGCCTCGCGAGCCCTCTGCCGCAGCGTCTCCAGAAGCTCCGCACCCTGCTCCCAGTCCGCCGCCACCACGTCGTCAAACGCCTCAATCCACTCCGCAACCTCTGCGGCAAAATCCTGCTTCACAATCTCGTCAACCTTTGTCGCCATCTGCTCTTCCCCTAGAACCCCGGTTCAACTTCCGCTCGCCCGCCGCCCGTTCATCGGCCACATACAAACCACAACCGCACCATCAAGCCCCAGCTGAACCCTCAAGGCCGACAGCTCTAAGCTGATCCCTGAAAGCCCACAGTCTCAGCCCGGACACTTACAACCCACAACGATATAAGCTCAACGCCAAATCGTCACCTGCACCCCGCCCGCATCACCCCGCCCGCATTACCCCGCCCGCTCCGCCGCCGTCTTCAGATCGCGCAGGTAGGTCTTTATCTGCGTATCCTCACCCAGGACGTAGTGCCCGGCAAACCGCCACATCGCCGGCCCCGTCGTCCCCCGTTCCGTGATCGTCACCCGCGTTGATCCGCCACTACCAATCGGCTCGAGCTCGTACGTCCAGTCACCCCCAAACGGCAGCTTCGGATCCGCTATCCCCACCACCCGCCGCGCCGCTCCTCCTCCCTCCGCCGGCGCCTCGCTCGCCGTAACGCACAGCGGCATGCGCATCGCCTGCTGCACCTCCGTCCAGCACGGCCCCGCCTCCCCCGCCGGTTGCATCTCCACCGCCTTCAGCCCCGTCCGCCACTCCGGCTGCTTCGCCACATCCGCAATCAGCCCCCACACCCGCGCCTCCGGAGCCGCAATCTCCGCCGTCGCCACCGCCCGATGCTCCGCCGGCAAACGGCTTCCCAGCCACATCACGGCAGCCGTCCCCAGCAGCAGCACGATAAACACATACCCCGACCACCTCAGCAACGTCACCTGAAACCCCTCAACGTGCTCCTCTAACCGTTTAACCCCAAAACTCCGAATTGCCTCGTCTTCTGTTGTCATCCTTCGCCGCAGGCGGAGGATCTGCATCTCCCCCCGGGCATCCCACTCCCTTACGTCGAGTAGTCCGCATTGATCCGCACATACTCCGCCGTCAGGTCGCACGTCACAAACCGGCATTGGGCCTTTCCCATCCCCAGCTCGATCGCAATCACATACTCCCGCTCCCCCATCGCCCGATGCGCCGCCGCCTCGTCATACCCCGGCACCCGCAACCCATCCGCAAACACCGGCACGCCCCCGATCGCAATTCGCATCCGCTCCGGCTCCACCGCCACCCCGCTCCGTCCCGCCGCCGCCAGCAGCCGCCCCCAGTTCGGATCCCCGCTCGACCACGCCGTCTTGCACAGCGGAGAGTTCGCAATCGTCCGCGCCACCTGCCGCGCCTCCGCCTCTGTCGCCGCTCCCGTCACCTCCAGCGTCACCACGTGCCCCACGCCCTCGCCGTCCGCCACGATCTGGTGCGCCAGCGACTCGCACACCAGGCCAAGCGCCTCCGCAAACATCCCGGCCACCCGTTCGTTCACCTTTACGCCACTCGCCCCGCTCGCCAGCAGCAGCACCGTGTCATTGGTCGACGTGTCTCCGTCGATCGAGATGTTGTTGAAGCTCCCCTCCACCGCCGGAGCCAGCAGCGCCCGCAGCTCCTCCGTCCTCGCATCGAGATCCGTAAACAGGTACACCAGCATCGTCGCGTGAGCTCCGCCCGCGGCATGCGCCGGCCCGACCGGTGTGCCCATCATCGGCGCAATCATCCCCGCACCTTTCGCCGCCCCAAAGATCCTGACCTCCGTCCCATCCGCGTCCACCACCGCCCGCGCCACCTTCATCCGCGTGTCGGTCGTCATCATCGCCGTCGCAAAACTCACCACGTGCGCCGTCGTACTCCCCAGCGACGCCTCGAGCTCCGGCAGCGCCCGCAGGACCTTGTCCGTCGGCAAAGGCACACCGATAATCCCCGTCGAAGAAGGGAAGACCTCGTCAAAGATGCACCCGAGACTCTCCGCTGCAGCCACGCACGTCGCCACGCACGCCCTCTCGCCCGCCTCCCCCGTCGCACAGTTCGCATTGCCCGCATTCACCAGCACCGCGCTCACCCGCCCGCCCGTCGATTGGAGATGCCGCCGCCCCACCGTCACCGGAGCCGCCACCACCTGGTTCCTGGTAAACGAAGCCGCCGCCCAACCCCCACCCGCAACCACCGCCGCCGCCAGATCCAGGTTCCCACTCGCCTTGATCCCCGCCTTCACCGCGCCCCACCGAAACCCACGCGGCAAACCCTCATCCTGCTGCCAAAACTCATCCGCCATCCCCCTAATCTACAGCCCAAACCTCACCCCCAACGACGTCAGACCCCACCCGCCCAAATCACTCCAGGCGCCGACCGCCTAAATCACCCCAGGCATCCGCCTAAATCACCCCAGGCATCCGCCCGGATCACCCCACGTACCCGCCTGGCTCACCCCGGAGTCGTCATCATCACCCCAGAGTTGTCATCAACACCCCAGTTGTCATCCTTCGCCGCAGGCGGAGGATCTGCTTCACCCCACCACAGCCGCGCGCACCTTTCCGCCCAAAACGCCCAAACGCCGAACAGACCGACCCGCCCGACCAACGCCCTCGCGCAGCCGAAAACCACCTGGCGCAACCACCCCCGCCAAACGCATACAATCAAAATAGCTACCGGACGCAAGCCCCGAAGTACCCCACACCTAACCTCTCTCGTTCCGAGACTTTGAGTACAAAGTACGGGGGGAGGGTACCCGTCGCAAAGCACTCCCCACCACAAGGACACTCACCTCATGCTCCTCCAGCAGCTCCGCGAACAAGTCCTCGAAGCCAACCTCGAACTCGTCAAGCGCGGCCTCGTCCTCTACACCTTTGGCAACGCCTCCGGCGTCGACCGCGAGCAGGGCCTCGTCGTCATCAAGCCCTCCGGCGTCGACTACGACGACCTCCGCCCCGAGCACATGGTCGTCACCGACCTCGACGGCAAGATCGTCGACGGCACCCTCCGCCCCTCCTCCGACCTCGACACCCACACCCTCCTCTACCGCGAGTTCCCCACCATCGGCGCCGTCGTCCACACCCACTCCGAGTACGCCACCTCCTTCGCCCAGGCCGGCCTCCCCATCCCCGCCCTCGGCACCACCCACGCCGACTACTTCTACGGCCCCGTCCCCGTCACCGCCCCCCTCTCGGATGAGGCCATCGCCGGCCGCTACGTCCACGAGACCGGCCTCGCCATCGTCCGCCGCTTCCGCGCCAACCCCTCCTCCTCCATCCAGACCCCGCCCGTCCCCGGCGACAGCACCCACGCCGCCTCCTCCGGCGGCAGCATGAGCCCCGACCCCAGCACGTCAATCGACCCCCTCGCCGTCCCCGCCTGCCTCGTCGCCGGCCACGCCCCCTTCGTCTGGGGACGCACCCCCCACGACGCCGCCCACAACGCCGTCGTCCTCGAAGCCGTCGCCCGCATGGCCTACCGCACCCTCACCCTCAAGTCCGAGCTCAACGTCGTCACCCAGGCCCTGCTCGACCGCCACTACTTCCGCAAACACGGAGCCAACGCCACCTACGGCCAGGCCGAACCCAACTAGCCCCGACGCGCAACGAACGAGGAGGCCTCATCGAGGCCTCCTCCTTATCCTTTGAGCCGCAAATCTACTTGGCGTCCTGGAACTCAGGGTAATCCGCACCCAGGGTCAGATCCTTCACCTGCTCGAAGTCCTTGCGCAACGCTTCCAGCTTCTTCTCCGCCAGGCCCAGGGCCGGCTTGCCCAGCAGCAGCCGGAGCGGAGCATCCTTCATCTCCACCGCCCGGATGATCGCCTCGGCCGCCCGCACCGGATCGCCCTGCTGCTTTCCACTGCGCTCCCGGCTCTGCCGCCGCCGTTCTCCCGCCGTCGCGTCGTAATCCGCGATCACCGTCTTCGACTCCAGCAGGGAGCGCCCGGCCCAGTCCGTCCGAAACGGCCCCGGCTCCACGATCAGCACCTTGATCCCGAGCGGCTGGAGCTCAATCGACAGCGACTCCGACAAACCCTCCACCGCATACTTCGACGCATGGTAGTAGCCGGTAGCCGCAAAACTCGTCAGACCTCCGATCGAAGAGACGTTCACGATGTGCCCGCTGCGACGCCTCCGCATCCCCGGCAACACCGCCTTGGTCAGCTCCACCAAACCGAAGAAGTTCGTCTCAAACAGCTCCCGGACAGGCTCATCCTCACCCTCTTCGATCGCTGCCAGATACCCATAGCCGGCATTGTTCACCAGCACATCGATCTCTCCAAACCGCTCTTCGGCCAGCTTCACCGCATCGCGAACCTGCACCTTGTCGTTCACGTCCAGCTTTACCGCCAGCGCGGTCCCCTCGTAGCCTCGAACCAGCTCCTCGAGGTGCTCGGGATTCCGAGCCGTCACCACCGCTCGCCAACCTCGCTCCAGCACCAGCTTCGCCAGCTCTCTCCCAAATCCTGTGGAACACCCGGTGATCAACCACACCGGTGATTGTTGCTCAGCCATGATCAGGTTCTCCTCACGCCTTCAGATGCCCGTCCTACACCTCGCGATCCCCAGGCGCATCCCCGCCCGGCACCCTCAGAACTCCACCATCAGCCGCTCACCCTCGCGCGAGCTCTCCCGCGCCATCTCGAGCAGCTTCACCACCCGAAACCCATCCTCCGCCGACACCGGGAGCTCCGCCTTGCCGAGCACCGCGTCCCGCACACTCGCATAGAACCCCCGGTAGTCGCCCGGCTCCGTCTTCACCCGCGTCCGCAGGAGCCGGTCCGGCTGCTCCGGGTCAGGCGCAATCGCCGTCTCGCCCCACGCGCTCTCGTCCTCGGCCAGCCACTCACCCTCGCCCATCCGCGGAACCCGTCCCCCCGCCACCAGCGTCGGCTCCTGCGGATCCAGGCCCCACTTCCGAAAGCTCCCGCGCGTCCCGTGAATCAAAAACCGCGGCGCATTCTCCGCAGCCAGCATCGTCGACCGGCAATACACCCGCAGCCGCTCATACTCCAGCGTGATGTCAAACGCATCCTCGATATCCGTCACATCCCGGTCCTTCCGCACACTCGCCAGGATCGTCTTCGGCACGCCAAACAGCGCCAGCGCCTGGTCCACAAGGTGCGGCCCCAGGTCCATCAGCAATCCGTTCGCCTTGCTCGCCGACTCCTTCCACGTCCCCGCCCGCTGCACCGGCCGAAACCGGTCGAAGTGCGACTCAAACGTCACCACCCGTCCCAGCACACCCTCGCCCAGAATCTTTCGCACCGTCAGGAAGTCCCCATCCCACCGCCGGTTATGAAACGGCGCCAGCACCAGTCCCTTCGCCTTCGCTAGCTCGATCAGCTCCCGCGCCCCTCCGCTCGTATCCGCAAAGGGCTTGTCGATCACCACGTGCTTCCCAGCCTCAAGCGCCTGCTTCGCCAGGTCGAAGTGCGTCTCGTTCGGCGTCCCCACCACCACCATCTGCACCGCCCTGTCACCCAGCGCCTCCTCCACCGACCGCAGCACCCTGACCCCGGTCGTCGAAGCCGGGTACGCCTCGGCCGCCTCGTCCCCCCTCCGCTGCACAATCGCCTCGAGCCGCAGCCCCGGCACCGCACTCACAAACGGAGCATGAAACACCCTCCCCGCCAGCCCAAACCCGATCACCGCAACGCCGATCTCCTCCGCCATCAGGCCCTCCCAATCTCGCGCAGCGCCGGATACACCCGCCGGTAGCGCGCATACGCCTTCTCCATCGACACCGCATGGAGCGGCTCCACCGTCGTCGCCACCCGGATCGTCGCCGCGCACGCCGCCTCCACGCTCGGCCACACCCCCACGCCCGTCCCCGCCAGCAGCGCCGCCCCAAACGCGCCGCCCTCCTCGGCCTCCAGCACCTCCACCGGCCGCCCGTACACGTCCGCCTGGATCTGCCGCCACAGCTTGCCCCTTGCTCCGCCCCCGCCTAGCCGTATCCCTTCAACCGGAATCCGGAGCTCCGCAAACAGCGTAAACGTGTCCCGGAGACTCATCGCCACACCCTCCAGCACCGCCCGGATAAAGTGCGCCCGCGTATGGCTCGCCGTAATCCCCACAAATGCCGCCCGCGCCTCCGCATCCAGATGCGGCGTCCTCTCTCCGAACAGGTACGGCGCCCACAGCAGACCATCGCTCCCCGCCGGCACATCCCCCGCCAGGATCGACAGCTCGTCATAGCTGTTGATCGGCGCAAACGTGTCGCGGAAGTACCGGAGGCTCAAGCCCGCCCCGTTCGTCACCCCCATCACATGCCACAGCCCCGGAGCCGCATGGCAAAACGTGTGCAGCCGGCCCTTCGGATCCTTGGTCGGCCGGTCGGTCGCCGCAAATACCACACCGCTCGTCCCAATCGTCGCCGACACGCTTCCCGGCGTCAGGATCCCCATGCCCACCGCGCCCGCACCCTGGTCGCCCGCTCCCGCCGCCACCGGCGTCCCCGCCTTCAAGCCCGTCGCGCTCGCTCCCGCCGCATCGATCCGCGCACAAATCTCCGGCCCCTCAAACAGCCGCGGCAGCCAGCCCATCGGCACACCCGCCGCCTCCGCCACCTCCGCGCTCCATCGCCGGTTGCGTCACATCCAGCAGCAGCGTCCCGCTCGCCTCCTGCATATCGATCGCGAACTCGCCCGTCATCTTGTAGCGCACATAATCCTTCGGGCACATCACGTGCCGTATCCGCGCCCAGATCTCCGGCTGGTGCCGCTTCACCCACAGCAGCTTCGTCAGCGTAAAGTTCGGCAGCGCCGGGTTCGCCACCAGCTCGATCAGCCGCGCGAACCCCACCGTCTCCGTCAGCCAGTCGCTCTCCGGCTGCGTCCTCTGGTCGCACCAGATCAGCGCCGGCCGCAGCACCGCGCCGTTCTCGTCCAGCATCACGCACCCGTGCATCTGTCCCGTCAGCCCCACCGCCTCCACATCCGCGCCGGTAAACCCGCCCGCCCGCATCGCCCCCGAGATCGCCTCCTGCGCCGCCCTCCACCAGTCGTCCGGATCCTGCTCCGCCCACCCGATTTGCTCGGAGTGAATTCCCTTGTGTTCGCTCGCCTCGGACGCCACCACCCGTCCCCCGTGGTCCACCAGCACCGCCCGCGTCCCGCCCGTCCCGACGTCGATTCCAAGTAGCATCGTCAAAAACTCCAGCCCGGTAAGATGCAACGAGTCTATCCGCTCCATCTCCCTATCTACCCCTCCCGCATCTCGACCTCCCGGGTAAGATCCGAGCCATCTCCAAACTTTTTGCACATCCGCTCTCCCCACCTGCATCCGATAAAGCGAAGAAGTTCGGCGGGAGTGTCCTTGACCTCCTCGCGGCTACACAAACCCTGAGCAGGTACCATCAAACGTATGAATCAAAATTCAGCGGGACATTGTCTACGGCGAGCCCTTGCCTTGCTTCCGCTCCCCGTTCTCTGTGCCGTCGCTCTCGTTCTCCCCTTATCCGCGCAGACCTCCGGCTCAGGGGGCAGTTCCCAAAGCCAGGGCGCGGCCGCCGGTAGCTCCGGTACCAGCACCTCCGGAACCCAGTCCGCCATCCCGCAGGCACAGCAGCAGCTCTACACCTCCTCCGGCGCCAACGGCGCCCAGTCCTCCCAGGATTCCTTCCGCGGCTCGCTCATCGAAGGCAAGTCCACCGGCACCACCATCGATCTCTCGCTCGACGACGCCATCCGCCGCGGCCTGCGAACCAACCTCGGCATCATCCTCCAGGCCTCCAACCAGAAGAACGCCAACGGTCAGCGCCTCGAGCAGCTCCAGGCCCTCCTCCCCACCGTCTCCGCCGCCGCCTCCATCGAGGTCGAGCAGGTCAACCTCGCCGCCTTCGGCCTCAAATTCCCCGGCATCAACCCCATCATCGGTCCCTTTCAGGTCGTTGACTTCCGCGCCTACCTCACCCAGAACCTCGTCAACATCCAGTCGCTTGAGCAGTACCTCGCCTCCAAGCACAACTTCCAGTCCGCAAAACTCTCGGCCGAAGACGCCCGCGACATGGTCGTGCTCACCGTAGGCAACGCCTACCTTCTCACCATCGCCGACGCCTCTCGCATCGAGGCCGTCAACGCCGAGCTCGCCACCGCAAAGCTCACGCTCGACCAGGCCGTCGCCTCGCACGAAGCTGGCGTCAGCCCCCGCATCGACGTCCTTCGCGCCCAGGTCGACTATCAGAACGAGCAGCAGAATCTCATCTCTGCCACCAACCAGCTCGCCAAGGACAAGCTCGCCCTCGCCCGCACCATCGGCCTCCCGCTCGATCAGGACTTCCGCCTCACCGATACCGCGCCCTTCGCTCCGCTCGATCAGATGGATCCGCAGCAGGCCTTCAATCGCGCCATCGCCGCCCGCAAAGACCTCGCCGCCTCCGCCGAGGGGGTCAAAGCCGCGCAGGCCGGCAAAAAGGCCGCCACCGCCGACCAGTTTCCCGTAGCCGCCGTCTCGGGCGACTTCGGCGACCTCGGCACCACGCCCGGCCACTCCCACGGCACCTACACCGCCACCGGGGAGATCACCGCACCTATCCTGCAGATCGCCCGCACCCGCGGGGAACGCGACGTCGCCGACGCCCAGTTCGAAACCGCCCGCGCCCGCCTCTCCGACCAGGTCCAGCAGGTCAATCAGGACGTCCGCAACAGCTTGCTCGACATCCAGGCCGCGGCCAAGCTCGTCGAAACGACCCGCTCCAACGTCGACCTCGCCCGCGAGGAGCTCTCCGAGGCCCAGCAGCGCTTCCGCGCCGGCGTCTCCGACAACCTGCCCGTCTCTCAGGCGCAGGCACAGACCGAGCAGGCCAACAACCAGTACATCAGCGCGCTCTACCAGCACAACGTCGCCAAGCTCTCCTTGGCCCGTGCCCTCGGCGTCGCGCAGACAAACTACAAAGATTATCTCGGAGGTAAGTAACCTTGGCAGACCAGGATCAACAGCATCAGGACGGCGGTACCCAGACCGCCCAGATCACCGGCGGCACGATCCAGATCAAGCAGGACGGAGGGCAGGGCGACGCCGGCAAACCACAGGGCGGCAACGGTGGCGACAATGGCGAGGACAAGGGCCACAAGGATGACGAGGTCGAAGCTCCGGCCAAGAAGTCCCGCCGCAAATACATCATCATCGCCGTCGTCGTTCTCCTCGTCATCATCGGCGCGCTCTTCTACTGGCACTCGACCTTCTCTGAGAGCACCGACGACGCTCAGGTCGATGGCAACCTCTTTCAGGTGAGCTCGCGCGTCACCGGCCAGGTCATCAAGGTCTACGTCGACGACAACCAGCAGGTCCAGGCCGGCCAGGTCATCGCCGAGATCGATCCCAAGGACTACCTCGTCGCCCTCGAGCAGGCGCAGGCCAACCTCGCCAGCTCCGTCGCCTCGCACCAGCAGGCTCTCGCCAACATCCCCATCACCGGCACCACCACCCGCACCCAGATCAGCACCAGCTCCTCCGACGTCGCCTCCGCCGAGGCCGGTGTCGCCCAGGCGCAAAAGCAGGAGCAGGCCGCCGAGGCCCGCGTCGCTCAGGCCAAGGCCAACGCCGTCAAGGCCCAGCTCGACGTCGACCGCTACACCCCGCTCGTCCAGAAGGACGTCATCTCCAAGCAGCAGTACGACGCAGCCGTAGCCCAGGCAGCCGCCTCAAGCGCCGCCGTGCTCGAAGCCGCAGTCCACCGTCATCGCTCAGCAGGAGGCCGTCCGCGCAGCCCAGCAGCGTGTCGCGTCCGCCCGCGATCAGGCCAACCAGGCCGCCCGCAACGCGCCCGAACAGGTCCGCGCCCAGCAGGCCCAGGCCAACGCCGCCTCCGCCGAGATCCAGCAGGCCCAGGCCCGCGTCGACCAGGCGAAGCTCAACCTCTCCTACTGCAAGATCACCGCACCCGTCGCCGGCATCATCAACAAGAAAAACGTCCAGGTCGGCGCCAACCTCTCCATCGGGCAGGACCTCCTCACCATCGTCCCGCTCACCGATCTCTGGGTCACCGCCAACTTCAAGGAGACCCAGCTCAACAAGATGAAGCCCGGCCAAAACGTCACCATCAAGGTCGACGCCCTCGGCGGCCGCAAGTTCTCCGGCAAGGTCACCCAGATCGGCGGCGCCACCGGCTCCCGCCTCTCGCTCTTCCCGCCCGAAAACGCCACCGGCAACTACGTCAAGGTCGTCCAGCGTATCCCCGTTCGGATCGACTTCACCAACCTCCAGCAGGAAAACGGCGACTACAAGCTCAGGCCCGGCTTCTCCGTCGACCCCAGCGTAGCCGTGAAAGACTAACCTCATCCGTCTCACATACTCACACCGGGCCCGGCAAAACTCTGCCGGGCCTTTTTCATCCACACATCCAGGTAGCCCACCCAAGCAAACCGCTTCCAAACCCTCGCATCAGAACAGGGGAAGCAGAAAAGAAGAGGTGTTTCATGGCAGTTGTAATGAAGAAAGCTCAAGCGAATCAGACCGATCTCACCACCCCCCACTGGCACGCGCAGGCCAGGGAGATCCAGAAGTACGGGGAAGTCATTCAGGACATGCCGCATCGCCTCGATGCCGGCGTCCGCGCCGACATGGTCGGCAAGCTCAACCAGCTCCTCGCCGACTCCATCTCCATCCGCGACATGTACAAGAAGCACCACTGGCAGGTCTCCGGCCCGACCTTCTACCAGCTCCACCTCCTCTTCGATAAGCACTTCGACGAGCAGGTCGAGATGGTCGACACCATCGCCGAGCGCATCCAGCTCCTTGGCGGTGTCTCGATCGCTATGGGCGGCGACGTCGCCGAACTCACCAAGGTCCAGCGCCCACCCCGCGGCCGCGAAGAGGTCCCCGTCCAGATCTCCCGCCTCCTCGAAGCTCACCGGATCATCATGCAGCAGTGCCACGATATCGCCGAAGCCGCCGACAAGGCTGGCGACGATGGCACCAACGACATGGTCGTCTCCGATATCCTCCGCCCCAACGAGCTCCAGTCCTGGTTTATCGGCCAGCACCTCGTCGAGATGCCGCTCGTCTTCCCGAAATAACGTACCTCCCGCAGCACCGGCCAGCCATCCTTCAGGGTGGCTGGCCTTTTTTGCGAGCGGTTTTCACTGCATCGAACTAAGATGGGGGATCATCTACACAGGAGTAAGCTCCTACTCCAATGCCTATCGCCCTCGCCTTCTTCGTCCATTACGCGTACTCGATCCTCTTCTTCTGGGTCCTGGGCGAGCAGCTCGGCGTGCCTATTCCCTCCATCCCCCTCCTCCTCACCGCCGGCACCCTCTCCGCCACGCACCGCATCCACGCCTCCTACGCGCTCGCCGCCGTCCTCGCCGCCTGCATCATCGCCGATAGCCTCTGGTACGCGCTCGGCCGCCGCTACGGCAACAGCGTCCTCAAGCTCCTCTGCCGCCTCTCACTTGAAGCCTCCACCTGCGTCTCCAAGACCGAGAACTACTTCAGCCGCCGCGGCCCCGTCACCCTCCTCTTCGCCAAGTTCGTCCCCGGCCTGTCCACCGTCGCCGCACCCATCGCCGGCCAGACCGGCATGCCCTACCCCCGCTTCCTCCTCTGGGATCTCGCCGGCTCCATCATCTGGGCCGAAACCTACCTCCTCGCCGGCCGCTTCTTCGGCGATCTCGCCCAGCGCTCCGCCCGCTTCTTCCACTACCTCTCGCACTTCGCCTTCGCCATCTTCATCCTCCTCGTCCTCGGCTTCATCGGCTACCGCATCTGGAAGAACCGCCGCTTCCTCATCGATCTCCGCGCCTCCCGCATCGATCCCCAGGACCTCGCCGAGATGCTCGAGGTCGCCGCCGAACAGGGCAACATCCCGCCCTTTATCGTCGACCTCCGCCACCCCCTCGACTACCTCCCCGATCCCCGCGTCCTCCCCGGCGCCCTCCGCATCAGCCCCAAGGAGATCGCCGCCCACGCCGAAGATCTCCCGCGCGATCGCGACGTCATCCTCTACTGCACCTGCCCCTCCGAAGAGACCAGCGCCAAGGTCGCCCAGCAGCTCCTCAAGCTCGGCGTCCATCGCGTCCGTCCCCTCCGCGGCGGCTTCGAGCTCTGGCGCGACTCCGGCCTCCCCCTTGAGGACTACAACGAGACCACCGCACCCATCGCCGCCAACCTCATCGCGCACTCCTGACGCGCGCCGTCCCGCGCGATCCCTCGGCCACGCAACCGAACCCTCCCTCAGCTCCCGATCCTGAAGTTCACCGTAATGCTCGTCTCCACCTCCACCGCCGCGCCATTCAGCCGGTAAGGCGCATACCGGGCCATCTTCACCGCATCGAGCGCTGCCCCCGCCAGCATCGCCGGCCCGCTCACCACACGCGCACTCTCGATCCGTCCCTCCTTTGAGATCGTCGCCTCGACCACCACCACGCCCTCCACCCGCGCCGCCTTCGCAATCTCCGGATACACCGGCCGGATCGCCCCCAGCAGCATCCCCGCGCCGACGCCCGACGAGATCCGCAGCGGCCCCCGCATCGGCGCAGCCGTCGCCACTGCAACGTGGACACCCGTGCCCGAACTCGCAAGCTCTGCTGGCAGCCCCGTCTGCATCTCGCTGAACCCACCCGTCCCGATCATCGGCGGCGGATCGCCCACCCCGATCCCGTGCGGAATCGACCCGGGTGCCCGCAGGCTCCGCGCAGCGCTCACCGCCGCCAACTCCGCATGCGAAGTCGACACCCGGCTCTCCGTCGCCTTCACCCGCACCGGCTCCGCCTTCACCACCCGCAGCGGCACATAGGCCTTCGGAGCCGAGCCCGAAAACACCATCCGCTCCGGACGGAGCAGCGGAAGGATCACCAGCAGCAGCGCCGCGCACCCCTGCAGCGCCACCGACCCAACCCACGTCCACCGCGTCTCGGCGGACACACGCCCAACGGGCGACACGACCATACTCTGCTCGAACATAAGGGCACCATCCGGCTTCGGATTTGGGCGCGCATCGAGCGAGAATGCAGACCGTTACGCAGTTAGACACCAGGCGAGCCCGCATGTTCCCGCACCCGGAAGCACTCACTTCGGCGATGATGTCCATGTCCATGTCCGATGTCCCACGCCTCAAGTCCCAAGTCCCACGCCCCACGTGACTGATCCCATGCCCGCGCCCATCCCCGCCACCGCCGCCGCTCCCACCCGCGTCCTCTCCATCGACGTCCTCCGCGGCGTCACCATCGCCTTCATGATCCTCGTCAACGATCCCGGCGACTGGGCCCACACCTATGCCCAGCTCGATCACGCCAAATGGAACGGCTTCACCCTCACCGACCTCGTCTTTCCCACCTTCCTCTTCGTCGTCGGCGCCTCCGTCATCCTCTCGCTCTCCGCCCGCGTCGCCCGCAGCTCCACCGGCACACTCGACCCCGCCACCCGCCGCACCCTCGCCCTCCGCATCCTCCGCCGCGCCGCCACCATCTTCCTCCTCGACCTCTTCCTCACCGCCGCCCCCTTCTTCCACCTCACCACGCTCCGCATCTACGGCGTCCTCACCCGCATCGCCATCTGTTATCTCGTCGTCGGCCTCCTCTGCCTCTTCACCCGCCGCATCGCCGTCCTCGCTGCCCTGGTCGCGGCCATCCTCGTCGGCTACTGGGCGCTCATGCGCTTCGTCCCCGTCCCCGGCTTCGGCATCCCCACCCACGACATCCCCCTCCTCGACCCCGACCGCAACCTCGCCGCCTGGCTCGACCGCGCCGTCAACGCCTTTCTCCAGCGCACCCTCCACACCGGTCGCCTTTACGAGCACACCCGCGACCCCGAAGGCCTCCTCTCCACCCTCCCCGCCATCGCCACCACACTCATCGGCTCCATCAGCGCCCTCTGGATCCAGCGCCCCGTCCCCGTCACCTCGTCGACCTCCATCTCAAGCCAACCCGCACCCCCAACAGACGAAAAGCGCTTCAAGCAGCAGACCGCCACCGTCCTCGTCTTCGCCGCTCTCCTCTGCCAGCAGGCGGGCACCCTCTGGAACCACACCTTCCCCATCAACAAAAATCTCTGGACCAGCTCCTATGTCCTCTTCTCCGCCGGCTGCACCCTCGCCGGCCTCGCCCTCTGCTTCATGCTCGTCGACGTCCTCCGCCTCCAGCACCGCTCCCACCTCGGCCGGGCCCTCCTCTGGCCCTGGCTCGTCTTCGGCTCCAACGCCATCACCGCCTACGCCGTCTCCGTCTTCTTCGTCAAAACCCTCCTCCTCATCAAGTTTCACGACTCCTGGAACCCCAACCCCGCCACCCGCACCAGCGCCTGGGGATGGATCTACAACCACCTCTTCGCCCGCGGACACTCAACGGACAACACCTCGCTCGCCTTTGCTCTCGCCTTCGTCGTCCTCTGCTTCCTCCCCAACCTCTTCCTCTGGCGCAAACGCATCTTCCTCAAGGTCTGACCCGCGCCCCTGGCCGTCCCGCGAAACAAGAGTGTGCCCGTTGGCGCAAACTCCGCTCCGGCCAGCTAAACTGGAAGCAGTGGTTCAGGGAGGCTCGGGGGACGCTGCCGCCCCCTAAGCTCAAACCTGGCTCGGACGGAAGTCCAGACCTGGTTCGGACGGAGGTCCAGACTTAAGCCCCCTCCTTCGAAGACTTTGGGTACTAAGTACGGGGGGAGGGGTGCCCCTCTTCAGCTCCGGGCGAGCCGGAACAAAGGGAGAGCAGGGAAGTGCCCTACAAAGACCTTCGCGAGTGGATCGCCCGCATCGACAAGTCAGGCGACCTCCGCCGCATCAAGCAGCCCGTCTCCCCATATCTCGAGATGGCCGAGATCGCCGACCGCACCGCCAAGCTCCGCCGCGACGGCCGGCCCTGGGGCGGCCCTGCCCTCCTGTTCGAAAACATCACCGGCCACCCCGGCGCCCGCGTCCTCATGAACCAGTTCGGCTCCGAAGCGCGCATGAACCTCGCGCTCGACACCGACTCCCTCGATGCGATCGCCGACCGCATCCGCGTCCTCATCAAGCCCGAAACCCCCGTCAGCTTCCTCGACAAACTCAAGCTCCTCCCCAGGCTCGCCGAGGTCGGCTCCTTCTTCCCCAGGCTCATCGACCGCTCCGAAGCCGCCTGCAAGCAGGTCATCCTCAAGGGCAGGGAAGTCGATCTCACCCAACTCCCCGTCCTCACCACCTGGCCCGGCGACGGCGGCCCCTTCATCACCCTTCCCTGCGTCATCACCCGCGCACCCGCAACCCCCGGTGGCCCCCCCGGAAAGCGAAACGTCGGCATGTACCGCATGCAGGTCTACGACCGCGACACCACCGGCATGCACTGGCAGCGGCAAAAGGTCGCCGCCGAGCAGATGCGTGATCGCCTCCGTGCCACCACCTCCTCCACCGCCGAAGCCGTCGACCTTATGGCCCGCACGGCCGGTGGCACCGCTGCCGCGCCCTGGAGCCCCACCCTCTCGCAGCAGACCATCACCGGCATCAAGAACTCCCGCCTCGAGGTCGCCGTCGCCATCGGCACCGACCCCGCCACCACCTTCTCCGCCATCGTCCCCGCCCCGCCCGAGGTCGAGGAGTACCTCATCGCCGGCTTCCTCCGCGGCAAACCCGTCGAGCTCGTCCGCGCCGAAACCGTCGACCTCGAAGTTCCCGCCCACGCCGAGTACATCCTCGAAGGCTACGTCGACCTCGCCGAGCTCCGCTCCGAAGGCCCCTTCGGCGATCACACCGGCTTCTACACCATGCCGGACGACTACCCCGTCTTCCACGTCACCGCCATCACCCACCGCAAGAACCCCATCTACGCCGCCACCGTCGTCGGCAAGCCCCCCATGGAAGACGCCTGGATGGGCAAGGCCGTCGAGCGCATCTTCCTCCCGCTCATGCAGCTCACCCTCCCCGAGATCGTCGACGTCTGCCTCCCCCCCGAGGGCGTCTTCCACAACCTCATGATCGTCGCCATTCGCAAGTCCTACGCCGGCCACGCCCGCAAGGTCATGAGCGGCATCTGGGCCATGGGCCAGGCCATGTTCACCAAGTGCATCATCGTCGTCGACGAGGACTGCGACCCGCACGACCTCGCCGAAGTCGTCCTCCGCACCTCCAACAACATCGACCCCGAGCGCGACATCCAGTTCACCCTCGGCCCCGTCGACTCGCTCGACCACGCCTCCCGCCTCCCCAACTTCGGCTCCAAGATGGGCATCGACGCCACCCGTAAGTGGCCCGCCGAAGGCTTCAACCGCCCCTGGCCCCCCATGCTCTCCATGCCCCCCGAAGTCAAAGCCCGCGTCGACTCCATCTGGAAAAAACTCGGCATCGAGTAGCACCCGAGATCCTGTCTTGCAACACCGGAGCTAACCATGGCGACCTTCAACCCCAGCATCAACGCCGCCGCCCAGCCCGCACCGGCAGCTATCACCCGCAGCGCCCGCATCCCTTGGACCATCTGGGCCGGCGTCGCCGCCGTCACCTCCGCTACTGTCGGCGGAGCGTGGGACGTCTCCTGGCACCGCTCCATCGGGCGCGACACCTTCTGGACTCCCGCCCACATGGCCATCTACGCCTGTGGCGTCCTCGCCGCTATCGTCTGCGCCTTTCTCATCCTCCGCACCAGCTTCAGCCACGACGCCGAGATGAAGGCCGCGAGCGTCAATGTCCTCGGCTTCCGTGCTCCCCTCGGCGCCTTCATCGCCGCCTGGGGTGGCATCGCCATGCTCACCTCCGCCCCCTTCGACAACTGGTGGCACAACGCCTACGGCCTCGACGTCAAGATCGTCAGCCCCCCTCACACCCTCCTCATCCTCGGCATCCGCGCCGTCTCCGTCGGCGTCCTCTTCCTCATCCTCGCCGCCATGAACCGCGCAGCCAGCACAGCCGATGGAGAGCACGCCAGCACCTTCAAAACCCTCCAGGCCCTCTTCCTCTACCTCGGCGGCCTCTCCGTCGGCGGTCAGATGTTCTTCCTCCAGGAGTACACCTGGGACGTCGCCCTCCATCGCGCCATCGCCTACATCGCCATGGGCATCGCGCTCCCCGTCCTCTTCGCCCTTCTGTCCGAGGCCTCGCGCTTCCGCTGGGCCGCCACCACCGCTGCCGGTATCTACACGCTGGTCCTCATCTCAGAGATCCTCATCCTCCCGCTCTTCCCCGCGCAGCCCAAGCTCGGCCCCGTCTTCTTCCCCGTCACCCACCTCGTCCCCGCCAAGTTCCCCATTCTCATCGTCCTCCCCGCCCTCGCCCTTGATCTCCTCTGGCAGCGCACCCGCTCCTGGAAGACCTGGCAGATCGCCCTCGCCTCCGGCTTCCTCTTCGTCGCCGTCCTCTTCACCGTCGAGTGGCCCTTCGCCAACTTCCTCATGTCCCACGCAAGCCAGAACCGCTTCTTCGGAACCATCTACTTCGACTACAACTCGCGCCCTGATAACTTCGACCGGCTCCGCCAGTTCTTCCACCCGGACTCCGGCCCAACCCTCTACCTGGGCCTCCTCCGCGCCTCTCTCTACGCCGCGGTCTCCACGTGGATCGGGCTCCTCTTCGGCCGCTGGATGAGGTCCGTCCAGCGATGACCGCCACAAACCTCCCCAAAGCTCACGGCTCATCGCTCATCGCCCAAATCACAAAACAGTCGTCTGCGGCGAAGAACCGCCTCCTGCTCACCCTGCTCACGCTCCTGCTTGCGGCCCCCATCGCTCACGCCCACGTCGGCAACAAGGACGTCTTCGAGCAGATCACCGCCGGCCGCTACCAGCTCTTCGCCACCATCCGCCCGCCGGACGTCATCCCCGGCGTCGCCACCGTCGAGATCCGCACCTCCGGCCCCGCCGTCCGCTCCATCGACATCACCCCCCTCCCCCTCACCGGCGAAGCCTCGAAGCACCCACCCTCCGCCGACCCGATGAAGCAGTCCCCCGCCGACCCCGCCTTCTTCACCGGCTCCCTCTGGCTCATGTCCCCCGGCTCCTGGCAGGTCCGCATCGGGATCGACGGCGCCGCCGGAACGCGAGACCGCCAGCGTCCCCGTCGCCGCCGTTCCCATCGCCACCCTCCGCATGCAGCGCGGCATGGGCCTCATCCTCGCCCTCCTCGGCCTCTTCCTCGTCGTCAGCATGGCGGGCATTGTCGCCGCCGCCGTTCGCGAAGCCCGCCTCCCGCCCGCCGAGACCGCCTCGCCCACCCGCCGTCGCCGCGCCCTGGTCGCAGCCGCCGCTACCCTCGCCGTCATGGCCCTCTTCGTCTGGGCCGGCAACACCTGGTGGAACGTCGAGGCCCGCACCTACGCCGGCGCCGTGTATCACCCGCTCGCCGTCCGGCCCGTCCTCTCCGGCAACGTCCTCGACCTCCTCGTCTCCCCGCACGTCGAGCCCGACCCCGACCGCCGCCGCTACCGTTCGCGCGCCAATGACGACTTCATCCCCGACCACGGCCACCTCATGCACCTCTACGCCATCCGCCAGCCCGGCATGGACGCCGCCTTCCACCTCCACCCCACTCTCGCCAGCCCCGGCGACTTCCGCCTCACCCTTCCCTCCATGCCCCCCGGTACGTACAAGCTCTACGGCGACGTGGTCCACAGCAACGGCTTCCCCGAAACCCTCCTCTCCACCATCACCATCCCGGCCAACCTCCCACCCGTCTCCCTCGACCCCGAAGACGCCTCCGCAGCTCCCCCGCCTCTCTCGTCCGGCAATCTGCCCCCCTCCTACAAGCTCCCCGACGGCTACACCATGACCTGGGACCGCCCCGCCGACCTCACCGCCTCAACCGGCTACGCCCTCCGCTTCCATCTCCTCGACCCCAGCGGCCACCCCGCCCAGGACATGCAGCCCTACCTCGGCATGGCCGGCCACGCCGCCTTCGTCAAAGCCGACGGCTCCACCTTCGCCCACACCCACCCCGAAGGCTCCGCCGCCATGCAGGCCATGGAGCTCGCCAACCCTGACGCAATGCCCGGCATGACCGACATGCCCTCCTCCTCCGCCACCGCCAGCCCCGCCCCACACGAACCCATCTCCCCCACCGTCGACTTCCCCTATGGCTTCCCCTCACCCGGCCGCTACCGCATCTTCATCCAGATGAAGCACGCCAACACCGTCGAAACCGGCGTATTCGACGCGGAAGTCCACTGACGCGGGCCCCACGGCATCTCGCCACCCACCTCGTTCACCACCCCGCACCCTCGCCGACGCACCTGGCAACTCATTCGCTCCGACATGACAATCCGATCGCCAACCCTCTACAATCCTCCCAACTAAAACCATTTATGAAACTCCTCCCTACCCTCCTGCTCCTCCTGGCCCCCACCCTCCCCGCCCAGCAGCTCCCCTACCAGAACCCCGCCCTCGCCCCCGACACCCGCATCAACGACCTCCTCTCCCGCATGACCCTCGAAGAGAAGATCGACGCCTTCTCCACCAACCCCACCGTCCCGCGCCTCGGCATCGTCGGCACCGGCCACGTCGAAGGCCTCCACGGTCTCGCTCTCGGGGGCCCCGGACACTGGGAAGGTCACAACGGCGAAACCGTCATCCCCACCACCACCTTTCCGCAGGCTCGCGGCCTCGGCCAGACCTGGGACCCCGAACTCATCGAGCAGGCCGCCGCCCTTGAGGCCTACGAGACCCGCTACGCCTTCGGCAAGTACCACCGCGGCGGCCTCGTCGTCCGCGCTCCCAACGCCGACCTCTCCCGCGATCCCCGCTGGGGCCGCTCCGAAGAGTCCTACGGCGAAGACCCCTTCCTCGTCGGCACCCTCGCCACCGCCTTCACCCGCGGCCTCCAGGGTCCCGACCCCAAAACCTGGGAAACCTCCTCCCTCCTCAAGCACTTCCTCGCCAACTCCAACGAGGACAACCGCGACGGCTCCTCCTCCGACTTCGACACCCGCCTCTTTCACGAGTACTACGCCGTGCCCTTTCGCATGGCCATCGAGGACGGCCACGCCGACGCCATGATGGCCTCCTACAACGCCTGGAACCACGTCCCCATGACCGAGAACCCCGCCCTCCGCGACATCGTCATGCGGCAGTGGGGCTTCGACGGCATCCTCTGCACCGACGCCGGCGCCCTCACCAACATGGTCACGCACCATCAAGTCTTCACCACCATGCCCGAGGCCACCGCCGCCGCCATCCACGCCGGCATCAACCAGTTCCTCGACAAGTACCGCCAGCCCCTCGAAGACGCCCTCAAACAGCACCTCGTCACCGAGGCCGACCTCGACACCAATCTCCGCGGCGTCTTCCGCGTCATGCTCCGCCTCGGTATGCTCGATCCCGCTACCCCCAACCCCTACAACACCATCGGCCTCAGGCCGGACGCCATCACCGACCTCCGCACCGATCCCTGGATGACTCCGACCCCGCGAGCACTCGTCCGGCGTGCCACCGACGAGTCGATCGTCCTGCTCAAGAACGACCGCAACACCCTACCCCTCAACGCCTCCGGCATCCACTCGGTCGCCGTCATCGGCCCCCTCTCCGACACCGTCGTCATGGACTGGTACAGCGGCACCGCACCCTCTCCCGTCACCCCGCTCGCCGGCATCCGCGCCCGCCTCGGCTCCGGCGTCAACGTCACCTCCGACACCTCCGGCGACCCCGCCCAGGCCGCCGCCCTCGCCAAGGCCGCCGACCTCGCCGATCGTCATCATCGGCAACCACCCCACCTGCTACAACCCCGGCTGGGCCAAGTGCCCCAACCCCTCCGACGGCCGCGAAGCCGTCGATCGCAAGTCGCTCACCCTGCAGCAGGAAGACCTCGCCCGCGCCGCACTCGCCGCCAACCCGCGCACTATCGTCGTCCTCCAAACCTCCTTCCCCTACACCACCACCTGGACCGAAGAGCACATCCCCGCCATCCTCGAGCTCACCCACAACTCCGAAGAGCAGGGAACCGCCCTCGCCGCCGCCCTCTTCGGCGACTTCAGCCCCGCCGGCCGCCTCACCCAGACCTGGGTCGCCGCCGAGTCCGATCTCCCGCCCATGATGGACTACGACATCCGCCACGGACGCACCTACATGTACGGCAAGTCGAAGCCGCTCTACCCCTTCGGCTTCGGCCTCAGCTACACCTCGTTCCGCTACGCCGATCTCGCCGTCGATCACCCCACCCTCGCCCTCGGCACGCCCGCAAACGTAACCCTCAAGGTCACAAACTCCGGCCCTCGCGACGGCGACGAAGTTGTGCAGCTCTACGCCGCCTTCCCCCACTCCGCCGTCTCCCGCCCGCAGCAGCAGCTCGTCGCCTTCAAGCGCGTCTCGCTCCGCAAAGGCGAAACCCGAACCGTCACCCTCACCCTCGATCCCAAAACCCTCAGCTACTGGAACGACGCCGCCGGCAAGCTCACCCTCGAACCCGGCCCGGTCGAGCTCCGCGCCGGCGCCTCGTCGGCCGACATCCGCCTTCACACCACCGTCACCGCCCAGCGGCAGTAGCGCCACACCTACCCCCACTACGAGGCTCCGTGCAACGTCGATCCGTCCTCAAGACCCTCAGTGCCACCGCCGTCACCGCCGCCCTCTCTCCCCTAAGCCCCCTCGCCGCCGAGCCCGCGGGGAAGCCGCAGCCCGCCTCCGCCCTGCCACCCTCCGGTCTCTTCCTCAACCAGCTCGGCTTCGGCCCTGCCGACCCGAAGTCCGCCACCGTCACCCTCCCCGGCGGAAGCGACTTCCGCATCCGCTCAGCCGACTCCAATGCCGTCGCCTTTGAGGGCACCCTCTCCCCACCGCGTCCCGACGCAGCCTCCGGCGACACCGCCTCGCAAGCCCTCTTCTCCTCGCTCGCCACTCCCGGTCTCTACCGCCTCGAAGTCGCCGGGCACACCTCCGACCCCTTCCCCATCCACCCCACCCCCTACGCCGAAGCCCTCCGCCTCACCCTTCGCGCCTTCTACGGCCAGCGCTGCGGAACAAAGGTCGATCTCGGCGGCGGCTACAAGCACGGCCGCTGCCACAAGCATGGAGCCTTCCACGCCACCTCCGGCCGCTCCGGCAAGCTCCGCAACACCGGCGGCTGGCACGACGCCGGAGACTACGGCCGCTACGTCGTCAACTCCGGCATCTCTACCGGCACGCTCCTCTGGGCCTTCGAGATGTACCCCGAAGCCCTCCAGTCCCTCCACCTCGACATCCCCGAGTCCGGCCGAAAGCTCCCTGACACCCTCGCCGAGATCCGCTGGAACCTCGACTGGATGCTCTCCCTCCAGGACACCGACGGCGGCGTATGGCAGAAGCAGACCAGCGAGCACTTCTGCGCCTTCATCATGCCGCAGAAAGACTCGCTCACCAGCTACGTCATCGGCTCCGGCGCCGCTCCCTTCAAAACCACTGCTGCCACCGCCGATCTAGCCGCCGTCGCCGCCATCGCCGCCCGCTGCTACGCACCCTTCGACCCCGCCTACGCCCAGACCTGCCTCGCCTCCGCCCGCCGCGCCTTCGCCTGGGCCGCCGCCAACCCCGATCAGCCCTTTCGCAACCCACCCGCCATCACCACCGGTGACTACGGCGACCCCCATCCCTCCGACGAACTCCTCTGGGCCGCCGCCGAACTCTGGCGCACCACCGGCGAGCCTCCCTACGAGCAGCACCTCCTCTCCGCCCTCACCCCCCACCTCGACGAGCTCGAGATCTCCGTCCCCAGCTGGAATAACCTCGCCTCCTTCGCCTGCTGGACCTACGTCATGGCCGACCGTCCCGGCTCCGCTGAGCTCAAGTCCCGCATCCGCGAGGCGACCGCCGCCGCCGCCCAGACCCTCATTACCCGCGCCGGGACCAGCGGCTACGCGACCACCCTCGACCTCACCGACTACATCTGGGGCTCAAACTCCGTCGCCGCCAATCAAGCGCTCCTCCTCCTCGTCGCGCACCGACTCGCACCCTCGCAGCCCGCCCTCGACGCCGCCCGCAACAACCTCGGCTACCTCGTCGGCCGCAACTGCCACGGCATCTCCTGGGTCACTCACCTCGGCACCCGCCCCTTCATGCACCCGCACCACCGCCCCAGCGCCGCCGATAACATCCTCGAGCCCTGGCCCGGCCTCCTCTCCGGCGGCCCCAACGCCCGCCCCGGAGATGAGGTCGCCCGCAAGCTCCCACCCGGCCCACCCATGCGCATGTGGATCGACGACCAGCGCGCCTACTCCATGAACGAGATCGCCATCAACTGGAACGCCCCCCTCGTCTTCCTGCTCGCCGCCCTCAACCAGGCTCAGAGCTAATCGCTGAAAGCTGACCGCTCCCTATCTACTCGGTCCCCAGCTTCCACTCCAAAGCCGCCAGATTGCGCACCCACCGCTCCGGCTTCTTGTCCTCGCTCGACACCAGCTTCACCGCCCCATCCGCCCCCAGCGGCTGCCCATTCACCGCCACCGCCACAATCACATCACCTGAGTGCAGCGTCGGCACCACCTCTTCCCCCGAGTACAGCACCCAGTACCCGTCCGTCCCCTTCGCCACCACGTACCCGTGCATCGTCTCTTTGCCCAGCTTCGCCCCCGCCTTCACCAGCACGTCGCTCAGCGCCACCCCCGTATACCGCTCCTCAGCCATCGTGTGCCCGTTCACCACCGTCACCTCCTTCTGCGGCATCGCCCCCAGCTCCGCCACCGTCATCCTCACCGTCGCTCCACCCACCGTCACCGAGACACCCGTCGAGGGCTTCGACGGTGCATGCTGGTGCCCGGCCATCTCCTGCCCGCGCCCAACGCCGCAACCCACCAGCAGAATGCCGGCCATCACCATCCGCAAACCACCACGCTTTTTGCTCATCGCAACATCCTATCCCGCCCCTCCGCCGCCCCTCTCGCGGCATCTATATACTGGCTATATGTCCATCGTCAGCAACACCGCCGCGATCGTCAAAGGCCTCAGCATCACCCTCAAAGAGGCCTTCCAGCCCACCGAGGTCGAGAACTACCCTGACGGCCCAGGACCCATGCGCGGTGCCAAGTTCCAGGAGCGCTTCCGCGGCAAACACCAGCTCCAGCGCGACGAAAACGGACTCGAAAAGTGTGTCGCCTGCTTCCTCTGCGCCGCCGCCTGCCCCTCCAACTGCATCTACATCGAGGCCGCCGAGAACACCGAGGAGCACCGCATCTCCTCCTCCGAGCGCTACGCCAAGGTCTACAACATCGACTACAACCGCTGCATCTTCTGCGGCTACTGCGTCGAGGCCTGCCCCACCGACGCCATCACCCACGGCCACGGCTTCGAGCTCGCCTCGCTGAACGCCACCAACCTCGTCATGCGCAAGGAGGACATGCTCGTCCCCATCCTCCCCGCTCTCCCGCTCGAGCCCCGCTCCGACAAGGACCTCGCCGAAGTCCTCTCCTAGACGGTCCGAGACCCGGCGGTAATAAGCCGGTGCATCCCGGAGGTTCGCCGCGATACGATTGGCCGAGCCCGGGATTGCACCACGCGACCACTCGAGGACATCGGATACACATGACCGCAGCCGCTACATCCTCTCCAGAAGATTCTCGAAGCCCGAATCGCCATCATCGACGGCGCGATGGGCACCACCATCCGCACCTACGGCATGACAGAAGCCGACATCCGCGGCGACCGCTTCAGGAACTCCACAAAGGATCTGCTCAACAACGGCGATCTCTTCTCGCTCACCCAGCCGGAGATGATCTCGCGACATCCACCGCCGCTTCCTCGAGGCCGGCGCCGACATCATCGAGACCAACACCTTCGGCGCCACCAGCATCACCCAGAGCGAGTTCTTCGTCGACGATCCGCGCGAGCACGGCGGCCGCAAGGACCCCGACTTCTACCAGAAGATCATCGAAGACCCCTTCCTCAGCGACCTCGCCTGGGAGATCAACGAGACCTCCGCCCGCCAGTGCCGCGCAGTGGGCCGACCGCGTCGCCAACGCCACCGGCCGTCAGCGCTTCGTCGCCGGCGCCATCGGCCCGCTCACCGTCTCGCTCTCGAACTCCCCCGACGCCGACGACGCAGGCTTCCGCGTCGTCACCTTCGACCAGGTCAAGACCGCCTACACGCGAGCAGGTGCGCGCCCTCATCGCCGGCGGCTCCGACCTCCTGCTGGTCGAGACCATCTTCGACTCGCTCAACGCCAAGGCCGCCCTCGTCGCCATCCGCGAGGTCTTCGACGAGGACAAGATCGAGCTCCCCGTCATGATCTCCGCCGCGGTCGGCCGCGGCGGCGAAACCCTGATCTCCGCCCAGACCACCGAGGCCTTCTGGAACGCCGTCCGGCACGTCAAGCCGCTCTCCGTCGGCCTCAACTGCTCGCTCGGCCCCGACCTCATGTACCCCTTCCTCGAAGAGCTCGCAGAAAAAGCCGACGCCGCCATCTCCTGCTACCCGAACGCCGGCCTGCCCAACCCGCTCTCCGCGACCGGCTTCGACCTCGGGCCCGCCGACATGGCGCGCTACCTCGGCGACTTCGCCCACGGCGGCCTCATCAACATCGCCGGCGGCTGCTGCGGCAACACCCCCGAGCACATCGCCGCCATCGCCAAGGCGCTCGAGGGCAAGGCTCCGCGCTGACTCTGCGCCGGAGCGAGCGCGCAGCGTGAGCGAGACCACCGACACTCAAGCCGCTCCGCCTCTCCGGCTCGCAGCCCTTCACCCAGCAGCCCGGCGTCTACATCATGATCGGCGAGCGCACCAACGTCGCCGGCTCGCCAAAGTTCGCGAAGCTCATCAAGGAAGGCAAGTACGAAGAGGCCGTCAGCGTCGCCCGCCAGCAGGTCGAAAACGGCGCCAACGTCATCGACATCTGCATGGACGAGGGCATGATCGACGGCGTCGCCGCCATGACCCGCTACCTGCAGCTCCTCGCCAGCGAGCCCGAGGTCGCCAAAGTCCCCTTCATGGTCGACTCCTCCAAGTGGGAGGTCATCGAGGCCGGCCTCAAGATGCCTGCAGGGCAAGGGCATCGTCAACTCCATCTCGCTCAAGGAAGGCGAAGACAAGTTCCGCGCGCAACGCCGCGCACGGTCCTCAAGTACGGCGCCGCCGTCGTCGTCATGGCCTTCGACGAGCAGGGCCAGGCCGCCACCTACGACGAGAAGATCCGCATCTGCGAGCGCGCCTACCGCATCCTCGTCGACGAGGTCGGCTTCCCGCCCGAAGACATCATCTTCGACCCCAACATCCTCACCGTCGCCACCGGCATGGAGGAGCACAACAACTACGCCGTCGACTTCATCAACGCCACCCGCTGGATCAAAGCCAACCTGCCCCACGCCAAGGTCAGCGGCGGCGTCTCCAACATCTCCTTCAGCTTCCGCGGCAACAACAAGGTCCGCGAGGCCATGCACTCCGCCTTTCTCTACCACGCCATCGCCGCCGGCATGGACATGGGCATCGTCAACGCCGGCATGCTCGAGGTCTACGAGGAGATCGAGCCCGAGCTCAAGGTCCTCGTCGAAGACGTGCTGCTCAACCGCCGCCCCGACGCCACCGAGCGCCTCGTCGAGCACGGCGAGTCGCTCAAGAGCATCGGCGACTGTCGTCACCGAAAAGAAGGCCGAAGAGTGGCGCAGCGGCACCGTCGAAGAGCGCCTCTCGCACGCCCTGGTCAAGGGCATCGACACCTACATCGAGGTCGACACCGAAGAAGCCCGCGCCAAGCTCGGCCGCCCCCTCCTCGTCATCGAAGGCCCGCTCATGGACGGCATGAGCGTCGTCGGCGATCTCTTCGGCGCCGGCAAGATGTTCCTCCCGCAGGTCGTCAAATCCGCCCGCGTCATGAAGAAGGCCGTCGCCTACCTCACGCCCTTCATGGAAGCCGAAAAGGCCGCGATGCGTCGCCGCCGGCCAGGTCGTCAAGGCCCAGGGCAAGATCGTCCTCGCCACCGTCAAGGGCGACGTCCACGACATCGGCAAGAACATCGTCGGCGTCGTCCTCGCCTGCAACAACTACGAGGTCATCGACATGGG
The DNA here is from genome assembly GCA_963850375.1 of uncultured Acidobacteriaceae bacterium. Classification (GTDB taxonomy): domain Bacteria; phylum Acidobacteriota; class Terriglobia; order Terriglobales; family Acidobacteriaceae; genus Edaphobacter. Next base: position 2,158,053 of record CAWKKV010000002.1, read on the forward strand.
CGTCATGGTCTCGTGCGAAAAGATCCTCGAACGCGCCACGCGCAGAAAAGGCCGACCTCATCGGCCTCAGCGGTCTCATCACGCCCTCTCTCGACGAGATGGTCCACGTCGCCCGGGAGATGGAGCGCCAGGGCTTCAAGCTCCCTCTGCTCATCGGCGGCGCCACCACCAGCCGCGCGCACACCGCCATCAAGATCGCGCCGCACTACAGCGAGCCCGTCGTCCACGTCCTCGACGCCAGCCGCGCCGTCCCCGTCACCACCAGCCTGCTCAGCGAAGACGGCAAGCGCCGCCTTCGTCGCGCAGCACCGCGCCGACTACGAGGCCCTCCGCAAGGCCCACGCCGCCCCCCGCCAGCAGCGTCGTCCCCCTCGAGACCGCCCGCGCAGCGCCGCACGCCCATCGAGTGGCGCGCCGAAGACATCCCCACGCCCGCCTTCACCGGCGTCCGCGTCCTCGACAACTTTCCCCTCGCCACCCTGCGCGAGTTCATCGACTGGTCGCCCTTCTTCCACACCTGGGGCCTCAAAGGCATCTACCCGCGCATCCTCGATCACGCCGGAGCAGGGCGAGCAGGCCCGCCAGATCTTCGCCGAAGCGCAACGCGCTGCTCGACCGCATCATCGCGGAAAAGCTCATCACCGCCCGCGGCGTCTACGGCTTCTTCCCCGCCAACGCCGTCGGCGACGACGTCGAGCTCTACACCGACGACACCCGCACGCACGGTCGCTCGACGCGCTTCCACTTCCTCCGCCAGCAGGCCAACCGCGAAGGCAGCGAGCCCTGCCGCTCGCTCGCCGACTTCATCGCCCCACGCGACACCGGCCTGCCCGATCACATCGGCGCCTTCGCCGTCACCAGCGGCATCGGCCTCAAGGAGCTCTGCGACCGCTTCCGCGCCGAGAACGACGACTACAACGCCATCATGGCGGAGGCCCTCGCCGACCGCCTCGCCGAAGCCTTCGCCGAGTGCCTGCACAAGCGCGTCCGCGACGAGTGGGGCTACGGCTCGAGCGAAGACCTCACGCCCGGCCGAGCTCATCCAGGAAAAGTACCGCGGCATCCGCCCCGCCCCCGGCTACCCCGCCTGCCCGGATCACACCGAAAAGGGCACCATCTGGAGCCTGCTCGACGTCGAAGCGAACACCGGCATGCAGCATCACCGAGTCCTTCGCCATGTGGCCCGGCTCCAGCGTCAGCGGGCTCTACTTCGCCCACCCGCAATCGCGCTACTTCAGCCTCGGCAAGATCGACCGCGATCAGGTCGCGGACTACGCCGAGCGCAAAGGCATGACCGTCGCCGAGGTCGAGCGCTGGCTCGGGCCAGAACCTGAACTACGACCCTCGATAAACGCTAATCCAAAAGCCTCGACCCCAGGTAATCTGCAGCCTCTGTCAGCGCGCGGGATGCCCTGCCATGGAATAAGGTTGCACACGGCAATCTTTTCAGTAGAATCAGGTAATCTACCCCGCAGACTGAGACCGCGCGGCGGACGAATGACGCTTCACTCAACCTGTCTCTCTCCGAATCTTCTTCGTCCTCTCATAAGGCGCGTGCGGTCCATACCTCCTATGTCGAGTCCCACCCCGCTTCCCCCCGCTATACTCCACGTCTGCCGGCGTGAGATGCTGCGGCCCCTCCGCGACGAGATCCTGCGCATCTCCGGGTTCCACGTCGACTCCACTGTCGACACCCAGAACGCCCTCTCCATGTACAGCAAACGGCGCTACGATCTCGTTCTCGTCGACGTTGAAGGGGAACGCGGCATCGCACGAAGCCGAGCAGCATCTGCTCCGAGATCAAGACCACTCACAGAACGCAGAAAGTGGCCTTCGTCTGCAACTGGCGCGTCGCCGATCTCACCGACTGCCCCGACGAAATCATCCGCACCGAGTTCGACCCCGGCGCGTTCGTCCAGGGCGTACGCGGCCTCGTCCCCAACTAAGCCGCGTCACACTGCCATACGTAACGGACACAGCCACGCCTCGTTTCTGTCATGACGTGCATGCCTCGTCACCGCCCCGGCTTGCGACCGCATCCCTCCTGTGCTACTAATCAAGTATTCCAGTCTGCTTCACCGCAGATTTGAATTTCATGCAGAGTGGTTGAGGGACGAGCCCTTTGACGCCACGACAACCGGACAGAACAAAGGCGTACCGGTGTCAACTCTCTCCTGGAAGACAGGGAACATGAGATTCGGAGCACGCACTTCCGGCTGCATCGGCGCCCCGCATTTCCTATACCCTCAGCCATCTAGGCGCCCACCCAGGACAGACACAGTCAAAGAGCCAGACCCCTCTCCTCACCGGAGAAGAGTGCAATGGACTATTCCTGTCAGACGGCGTATCAGCTGAAATGCAACGAGTGTGGCAAGCTCTTCGGCAACCAGCCACTCTCCGCCTGCCCCGACTGCCTGGCTCCCCTCGAACTCACCTACGATCTCGAAGCCGCCCGCGCCGCCACTTCACCCGCGAGGCCATCGCCGCCGGCCCCGCCAGCATCTGGCGCTACGCCGCCCTGCTTCCCATCCCCGAAGGTTCCAGCCCGATCTCCCCGTAGGCTTCACCCCGCTCGTCCGCGCCAGAAATCTCGGCCAGCGCATCGGCGCCAACAACCTCTTCATCAAGAACGACTCCGTCTGCTTCCCGACGCTCTCCTTCAAGGATCGCGTCGTCGCCGTCGCGCTCGCCAACGCCCAGCGCTTCGGCTTCACCACCGTCGGCTGCTCCTCGACCGGCAACCTCGCCAACTCCGTCGCCGCCCAGGCCGCGCGCCTCGGCCTCAAGGCCACCATCCTCGTTCCCGCCGATCTCGAGCCCGCCAAGATCCTCAACACGCTGGTCTACGGTGCCCGCCTCGTCCGCATCGACGGCAACTACGACCACGTCAACCGCCTCTGCACCCTGATCGCGGACGAGTACGAACTGGGGCTTCGTCAACGTCAACCTCCGCCCCTACTACGCCGAAGGCTCAAAGACCGTCGGCTACGAGATCGCCGAGCAGCTCGGCTGGCGCCTCCCGGACAACGTCGTCTGCCCCATGGCCGGCGGCTCCGCTCATCCGCAAGATCCGCAAGGCCTTCAACGAGCTCATCGCCCTCGGCCTCGTCGAAGACAAGCCCGTCCGCTTCTTCGGCGCCCAGGCCACCGGCTGCTCGCCCATCTCGCAGTCGCAGTCAAAGCCGGGCTCGACTACATCGAGCCGCAGCGGCCCAACACCATCGCCCGCTCGCTCGCCATCGGCAACCCCGCCGACGGCCCCGCCGCCGCCAGGATGATCCGAAGCTACCGGAGGCTGGGCCGAAGATGTCTCCGACATCGAGATCGTCTCCGGCATCCAGGAGCTCGCCGAGACCGAGGGCATCTTCACCGAAACCGCCGGCGGCGTCACCACCGCCGTCACCGCCCGCCTCTACGCCCACGGCCGCATCCACCCGGACGAGACCACCGTCTCTGCATCACCGGCAACGGCCTCAAGACCACCGACGCCCTCGCCGGCCGCTACACGCGAGGAGCGCGCCGTCCGTCCGCGTCTCGCCGACTTCGACGCCTACCTCGCGCGAGCTCGACGGCAGCGTCCACGGAGCCCGAGCTCGTCACCGCCGGAGGTGCGCTATGTCGATCAAAGTCATACTCCCCACCGCCTTCACCCGCCACACCGACGGCCAGAAGCACTTCGGCTCCGCCGCCGCAAACCTGCCCGGCGCTGCTCGCCGACATCGACCAGCACTTTCCCGCGCTCGGAACCCAGATCAAGGACGACTCCGGCAAGCTCCGGCGCTTCATCAACATCTACATCAACGACGAAGACATCCGCTTTCTCGGCGGAGACAGCTACGCCTTCCAGGACGGCGACGAGGTCATGCTGATCCCGTCGATCGCCGGCGGCTCCTAGCCGCCCGGGAGCCTTACGGCTCCTCAAAACCTGCTCTGCACCGGCTTCCGTGACCGGTTCAGCTCTCCCGCGCGGACGCCCGATGTGCGATTTTCGCACTCTAAAGCAACAGCCCGGCCCCTTTGTCTCTCTTATCTTGCGAGACAGTTGCGCGAAATAGCGCGATTCTGAACGTCAGAAAGGTTCCCATGTTTCTCATTCTCGCGGTAGTTCTCCTGGTTCTCTGGCTTGGTGGCTTTCTTATCTTTCACGTCAGCAGCATGCTGATCCACCTGCTGCTCCTCTTCGCCGTCATCTCGGTCATCATGCACTTCGTCACCGGCCAGGCGGGCGGTCTGACCTCGGAACCTCTGATGCTCCGATCAAAAGAAAAGGCCGAGCCCAATGGGCTCGGCCTTTCTCGTACTCTCCGCAGCCAGCGGTGAGTGGTAGCTACTGGTGAGCGCTCGGAAGCGATACGCCGACCGTCGGCGGGATCACATTTCCAAGAGCAGCCGGCGTCTCCTCCTGCAGCTCCGGCAGCTCGCCCTCCAGCGCAATCTGCAGCACCTCGTCCATCTCGCTCGACAAAGTGCAGCTTCATCGTGTTCTTCAGGAGCTCCGGCAGATCTGCCAGGTCCTTGCGGTTGTCCTCCGGCAGCGATCGCCTCGAAGATCCCGGCACGATGCGCCGCCAGCAGCTTCTCCTTCAGACCGCCGATCGGCAGCACCTTGCCCCGCAGCGTGATCTCGCCGGTCATGGCGATGTCGCGCCGCACCTTGATCTTCGTCAGCGCACTCGCCAGCCCGGTCGCCATCGTGATGCCGGCCGACGGCCCATCCTTCGGAATCGCTCCCTCCGGCACATGGACGTGGATGTCGACGTTGCGGTAGAAGTCGCGCGCTCAGCCCAAGGTGCTGCGCCCGCGAGCGGATATAGCTCAGCGCGGCCTGCGCCGACTCCTGCATCACCTCGCCAAGCTGCCCCGTCGTCGTCATCTTGCCCTTGCCGTCCAGCACCTGCACCTCGGTCTGCAGAATCGTCCCGCCGACCTCCGTCCACGCAAGCCCGGTCACCAGGCCGACCTCGCTCTTCTCATGCACCATCGAGTCGCGGAACTTCGCCACGCCCAGCAGGTCCGAGAGGTTCTCGGCCGTCACCGTCTCCTTGTGCTCCGCGCCGTTCTTCACCACGCGCCGCGCCACCTTGCGGCAAACGTTGCCGATCTCGCGCTCCAGGTTGCGAACGCCCGCCTCGCGCGTGTAGCCGCGAATGATCGCCTTCAGCGCGTCGATCGTCGAACTTGATCTGCTCCTCCGTCAGGCCAGTGCCTTCGCGCTGCTTCTTCACCAGGTACTGCTTGGCGATCTCCAGCTTCTCGAGCTCGGTGTACCCATGCAGCCGCAGGATCTCCATGCGGTCCTGCAGCGGTCCGGGGATCGTGTGCGAGCACATTCGCCGTCGCCACAAACAGCACCTGCGAAAGGTCGTACTCGACATCGAGGTAGTGATCCTGGAACGAAGTATTCTGCTCCGGATCCAGCACCTCAAGCAGCGCACTCGCCGGATCGCCGCGGAAGTCCGAAGCCATCTTGTCGATCTCGTCCAGCATGAACACCGGGTTCTTCGTCCCGGCCTTCTTCATCGACTGGATGATCTGCCCCGGCAGCGCACCGATGTACGTGCGGCGATGCCCGCGAATCTCCGCCTCATCCCGCACGCCGCCCAGCGACATGCGCACAAACTTGCGCCCCGTCGCCTTCGCGATCGACATGCCCGAGCGACGTCTTGCCCACACCCGGAGGCCCGACAAAGCACAGGATCGATCCCTTCGGATTCTTCACCAGCTGCCGCACCGCGAGGAACTCAAGGATGCGCTCCTTGATCTTCTCCAGCCCGTAGTGATCCTCGTTCAGGATCTGCTCCGCATGCTCGATCGAGCGGATCTCCTTCGAGCGCTTCTTCCACGGCACCGCCAGCAGCCAGTCCAGGTAGTTCCGGCTCACGGTCGACTCAGCCGACATCGGCGGCATCGCCTCGAGCTTCTTCAGCTCCAGCATGCTCTTCTCGAGCACATCCTTCGGCATGCCCGCGGCTTCGATCTTCTTCTTCAGCTCGTCGAACTCGCTCTTCTCGCCGCGCCCAAGCTCCTTCTGGATCGCCTTGATCTTCTCGTTGAGGTAGTACTCCTTCTGCGCCTTCTCCATCTGCCGCTTCACGCGCGACTGGATGGTGCGATCCATGTTCAGCTTCTCGATCGCCACATCCAGCACATCGGCGACCCGCGCCAGCCGGTCCTCCGGATCGAAGACCTCCAGCAGCTGCTGCTTCTCCTCGATCGAGAGCTGCAGGTTCGCCGCAATCGTGTCCGCCAGCTTCGCCGGCTCATCCGCGCGCACGCTCGCCGCCATCGTCTCGTAGTTCAGGCTCTGCTGCAGCTTCACGTACTGCTCAAACAGCGTAGTGCACCCGCTGCATCAGCTGCTCCACCTGCGGCGTCATCTCCAGCTGCGTCTTGCCCGTGCGCACCGTCGCGACGAAGAAGCCATCCTCGTCGTTGACCTCGATCGCCCGCGCCCGCTCCACGCCCTCGACCAGCACCTTGATGTTGCCGTCCGGCATCTTCACGCTCTGCACGATGTTGCCGATCGTGCCCGTCTCGTAGATGTCGTCCGCGCTCGGCTCATCGACCGAGGCGTCGTGCTGCGTCGCCAGAAAGATCTTGCGATCGCCCGTCAGCGCCTCTTCCAGCGCGCGCACGCTCGACTCGCGGCCCACCACAAACGGCGTCATCATGTGAGGGAAGATGACCATGTCGCGGATGGGCATCATCGGCAGCTTGCGAACGTCGCCGCTCAGCAGTTCTTTGGATTGGTTTGTCATTGTTCTCCCCGAATTAGACGTCCGGAGCACGCGCAACGATGCAACGCCTGCCGACGCTTCCCGTGATTGTAATGCGTTGCAGCCTGCAACACGCCGGCTTGCGTCGCCGCGACGAGTGACGCGCTGAACACCATTGTCGAGCGCACCAGCACAACCGTGCCCGAAACAGAAGAGGCACGCGCAGGCGCGTGCCTCTCGGACTTCCTAGTTGACCGCAGCCTATCCAGCCTTCTCCAGCAGCACCGGCAGCGTCAGCGTACGCTTCTTCACCATCTCCGCCGTGATCGAGAGCTCCTTCACCTTCTTGTTGCCCGGCACGTAGTACATCAGGTCCAGCATCAGCTCTTCAAGGATCATCCGCAGCCCGCGCGCGCCAACCTTGCGCTGCAGCGCCTCGCGTGCGATCTCTCGCGCCGCATCCTCGGTGAACGTAACCTTCACGCCCTCATACTCGAACAGCTTGCTGTACTGCTTCAGGATCGCATTCCGCGGCTTGGTCAGGATCTCGATCAGCGCCGCCTCGTCCAGCTCATCGAGAACGCCCATCACCGGCAGACGTCCGACAAACTCCGGAATCAGGCCATACTTCAGCAGATCCTGCGGCTCCGCCTGTCGCAGCAGCTCCGCATCCCGCTGCGCCCGGATCGGCGTCACCTCGCCGTCCTTCGCATCCGGCTCAGAGAGCGTCTTGAAGCCCAAGCGCCTTCTTGCCGATGCGCCGCCCGATCACCTTCTCGAGCCCGACAAACGCGCCGCCGCAGATGAACAGGATGTTCGTCGTATCGACAGCCGTGAACTCCTGGTGCGGATGCTTGCGCCCACCCTGCGGCGGAACATTTGCCACCGTGCCTTCAAGCATCTTCAGCAGCGCCTGCTGCACGCCTTCGCCGCGAGACGTCGCGCGTGATCGAAGGGTTCTCATCCTTGCGCCCGATCTTGTCGATCTCGTCGATGTAGATGATGCCGCTCTGCGCCCGCGTCACATCGCCTTCAGCCGCCTGCAGCAGCTTCAGGATGATGTTCTCGACATCCTCGCCCACATACCCGGCCTCGGTCAGCGTCGTCGCATCCACAATCGCAAACGGCACATCCAGCATCTTCGCCAGCGTCTGCGCCAGCAGCGTCTTGCCCGGATCCCGTCGGCCCGACCAGCAGGATGTTCGACTTCGCCAGCTCCACATCGTTGCCGCGCGTCTTGTTCATCTGGATGCGCTTGTAGTGGTTGTAAACCGCCACCGCCAGCTTCTTCTTCGTCTGGTCCTGGCCGATCACATACTCGTCCAGAAACGCCTTGACCTCCTGCGGCTTCGGCAGGTGGGCCGGCGCGGCGCCCGGCTGCGGCCTCGGTCCGGTCGTCTTCCAGGATCGAGTTGCAGACCGCAACACACTCATCGCAGATATAGGCCCGCGGATAATCCGACGGGGAAGAGATCAGCTTCGCAACCGCATCCTGTGACTTGTGGCAGAACGAGCAGCGAAGAGATTCGTCCGAACCGCGTGATGTTTTCATACCGAAGACCACACTCCCAGGTGGAACCAGTTACCTGTGTCTGTCAAAAGTTTACACCCGATCCGAATCCGGGAATGGCTCCGGCTCCGCGACGTATCCCGCTTAAGCAGGCATGGCCCGGGGAAGCCTCCCCGAGCCATGCCGTTCACCGCAGCCGCTTAGCTCCGCGGCCGATCGATGATGTCGTCGATGATCCCATACTCCTTCGCCTGCGGCGCCGTCATGATGAAGTCGCGCTCCACGTCGCGCTCGATCTGCTCCAGCGTCTGCCCCGTGTGCTACGCCATGAGCTTGTTCGTCATCTCGCGGATCCGCAGGATCTCCCGCGCGTGGATGTCGATATCGGTCGCCTGCCCGCTGATGCCGCCGCCCATGATCAGCGGCTGGTGGATCAGGATGCGCGCGTTCGGCAGCGCAAACCGCTTGCCCTTCTTGCCCGCCATCAGCAGAAACGCTCCCATGCTCGCCGCCTGCCCGATGCAGAGCGTCAGCACGTCGTTCTTGATGTACTGCATCGTGTCGTAGATCGCCAGCCCCGCCGTGATCGACCCGCCCGGCGAGTTGATGTACAGCTGGATGTCCTTCTCCGGGTCCTCGCCGCTCAGAAACAGCAGCTGCGCAATGATCACGTTCGCGATGTTGTCATCGATCGGCGTGCCCAGAAAAATGATGTTGTCCCGCAGCAGACGGCTGTAGATGTCGTAGGCGCGTTCGCCCCGGCTCGTCTGCTCGATCACCATCGGTACAAGTCCCATAGCTCTAGCTCTCTCTTTCTCTTCGTGCCCTCATCGGGCGGTGGCTCTGTTTCCGCTTAGGACGCCAGCTTCTCGTACAGCACGCTGCCGGCTCGTTCTCGCGCGCATCTGCTCGCGAATGCGATCCAGACCGCCATCCTCGCGACAAGCGCTCCCGCAGCGTCTCCAGCGGCTCGCGCGACTGGATCGACAGCATCAGCAGCTCGCGGTCGAAGTCCTCGTCCGACACCTCCACGTTCTCCGCCTCCGCAATCCGGTCCAGGATCAGCGAAGCCTTCACCTCGTTGATCGCCTGGTCCCGCTGCGCCTCGCGCAGCCGGCCGAAGTCCAGCTTGCGCATCTCCTCCGGCGTCATGCCCTGCTGCGCCAGCGCGCGCAGACCGCGGTCCAGCCGCGCCTCGATCTGCTGCTGCACAAACGACTCCGGAACAGGGAACTGGAAGCGTGCAATCAGCTCCTCCAGCATCTTGTCCTTGGCCTGGTTCTCCAGGTCGTCCTTCTTGCGCTGCTCCGCATGCTCCCGCAGCTTCGCCTCGAACTCCTCCCAGCTCTCATACGGCCCAAGCTGCTTCGCGAACTCAGCGTCCCGCTCCGGGAAGGTCTTGCGCTTGATCGCCTTCACCGTCACGTCGTAGCTCACCGTCTGCCCGGCCAGCCGCGCTTCGCCGAAGTCGGCGGGATACACCACCTCAAACGTCAGCTCCTGCCCGGCCTTCGTCCCCCGCAGGGCCTCCGTGAACGCCGGCAGCGTGTTCTTCCCGCCGATCTCGATCAGCACGTCCTCGCCGGTGATCGGCTCACTCTTTTGAGCCTGCTCGAGCCCCTCTTCTCCGACCGTCTGCGCCAGCTCCTTGATCTCGCCGGTAAACGCGATCTCGGCCCAGTCGCCGTCAGCCAGCGGACGGTCTTCTTCCACCGGCTCCACCGTCGCGTGACCCTCCAGCACGCGGTTCAGCTCCGCCTCGTACTCCTCGTTCGGTCAGCGCCGCATCCGGCTTCGCCACCCTGATCGACTCATACCCGCTCAGGTCGATCTCCGGCATCACCTCAAACGCCGCCTTGAAGCGCAGCGGCTGCCCGTCCATCAACTGCAGATCCTCAAGCTGCGGCTCGGATACCGGACGGAGCTTCTGCTCGTCGATCGCCTTCCGAAAACGCTCCGAGACCAGGCCCTCCAGGACCTCCTGCCGGATCTCCTTGGCGAACTTCGACCGGATCAGCGACTCCGGCACCTTGCCCGCGCGGAACCCCGGGATGCGCGCCAGCTTCTGGTACCGCTTGATCACCGACCGGAAGCTCTTCGAAACCTCTTCCGCCCCGGCCTCCACCTCGATCTCCCGCTTCAGCTCCGGGTTCATCGCCGGCGCATGGTGATGGTGGTGTTCATGCTCGTGCGTGTGCTCGTGGCTCTCGTCATGCGTGTGAGCGCCCTCTTCCGGGCTCTCAAGCGTCCCTTGGATCTCTGTTGCTTCTGTCTGACTCAATATCATGCCTTCCGGAGGTCGTAAGAGTAGATGCCGCCCCACGCGTCTCGATGACCCTGCGGCCGACGCCTCTCTTTCACTGTACGAGCCTTCAGCAGAGAGGGTCAAACCTGCCGAGCCTCTCCTTACAGCCGCATGCTGTCCGTCGTCGACGTGAACAGCTCCAGCCGAACCTTCCACTGCACCGACTGCCCCGGCTGCAGAACCACGATCCCCGTGTCCTCGCTCGCCGGCCACTCCTTGCCCAGTGGATCATCAAGATTCAACTGCGGTGCGATCACCACGTACTTCGCTCCCGCAGGCGAAGACACATGCATCTCCCGGATCCCCGGCGTCATCGCCGTGATCCGCAGCCTGTAGTTGCTCTTCGGATCGCGCAGCTCCGCCGCCGGCCCGAAGTCCAGGATCGCCGGCCGCAGATGAACAAAGCTCTCGTCCATATCGGCCGGTCCTAGCTTCATTCCGCCGCGCGCCGTGAAGTCGAACTTCGTGCCGTCCACTGGCAGCAGCCTCCCTGTCGGCATGCCACCCGGCATACGCTTCTCCATCCGATCCCCCGTCGGCATCCGCAGCGTCACCTGCTCACGATCTCCGCTCGGGATCGCAAACCGCGGTGCCCACCCGATCCCCACCGGCTCCGGCTCCGTCCCTGTGTTCTTCGCCGTGATCCGCAGGTCCAGCAGCCGGCTGCTCAACAGGACCGTCATGCTCACCTCCGTCTTCGACGGCCACCGATCCCCAAAGCTCCCCGGCTGATACACCGCCTGGACCTCGCCGCCATCCGGCATCACGTTTGACGTCACCGAGTCCGCCGGCTCTGCCAGCAGCAGCCCACCGTTCGACCTCGCACTCTCCCCCACACTCGACGTTACCGGCAGCGTCAGGCTATGCCCGTGCCACTGTGTAAAGATGTGGCCGCCGTCCGGCGAAGCGGCCCCAAAGATCTCCCCCGCCCACGGCACCTCCATCGCTCCTCCCATACGAAGGCTCGCTCCCCCATTCGCATCCGCGCCCTGCCCGTTCATCGAAACGGCAGCCTGCGCCACGGTCGAAGACGCGAGCAGCGGCACCTCCCCCTTGCCCGGCAGGTACGCCGTAATCTGCAGCGTATTCAGCCCCCTCCCGGGCAGCAGCGTCGCCGACACAAACTCCGGCATCCCGCCACCCTCAAGCAGCGCGCGCTGCAGCAGGAGCGCATCCTGCCCGCCCGGCCTCGGAGGCTGCGCCTCAGGAGGTGAGATCCGCTCGCGCAAATGCGACTTCAGCACCGAAAACCGCCCCCGCGTGTGCGCTGCCCAGCCGAGCGGCAGGATCACCACCAGCCCAAGGATCGTCAGCCATACCAGCCTCGTCGCATTCACCGACACCCATCTGCCGAATCGCTCCCAAAGTCCCCCAACGCCCTCCGCCATCATCGACGCGTACATCCGGCTCATCCGTGGATCGTCCAAAGTCTTCTCCCAAACGCTAGGCCCGCATTCTACTTGTCACTATCCACCCTTGAACCGTCGTTCGGAAAGGCAGCCCGCCGTATCATCAAAACCCGTGGTACCCAATCCGAAACTGACGGAGCTTCAACAGGTCGGGCAGGACATCGTCCTCTGCGAGCGCTGTCCGCGCCTCCGCGCCTACTGTACCGCCATCGGCGAAACCCGCCGCCGCGCCTACATCGACCAGACCTACTGGTCGCGGCCCGTTCCCGGCTTCGGCGACCCCCGCGCCCGCGTCCTCCTCCTCGGCCTCGCTCCCGGAGCCCACGGTGCCAATCGCACCGGTCGCCCCTTCACCGGCGACGGCTCCGGCGACTTCATGTACCCCGTCCTCCATGAGCTCGGCTTCGCCAACAAGCCCCGCGCCATCCATCGCGAAGACGGTCTCAAGCTCCGCGATGCCTGGATCGCCTCCGTCGTCCGCTGCGCCCCGCCCGGCGATAAGCCCGCCCCGGGGGAGATCCGCAACTGCCGCGAGCACCTCAGGCACGAGCTCGCCGCCCTCTCCCGCGTCCGCGTGGTCGTCTGCCTGGGAAAGATCGCCTTCGACGGCTACCTGGCGCACCTGCTCCACATGGGCGCCATCGCCGCGCGCTCCCCTTATCGTTTCGCGCACGCCGCAGAGTACGGGATGCCCCACGGCGTCCACCTCCTCGCCAGCTACCACCCCTCGCTCCGCAATACCAACACCGGCCGGCTCGACCGCGCCATGTTTGCCCGCGTCTTCGTCCGCGCACGCGAGCTCGCCGGCCTCGATCGGTAAACTTCTCCGCCCCACAAAAGAAAAGGGTGCCCCGGCCGAAGCCAGGGCACCCCGTCGCATCACTCCTAAACGACGCTCAGTGCCAGTCCGCCAACCTTCTCCTCGCCATCCGACGAGAGCGGCCGGTAGAACAGCTGGTTGTTCTCCATGTAGACCTCGAGAAACGCCGGCCGCTGCTGAATCCCTCCAGCGATCAGGGCCTCCGACAACGGATCCTCCACAAACCGCTGCAGCGCCCTGCGCAAAGGCCGTGCACCATAGCTCCGATCCGTCAGCGTCTTGTCGAGAATCCACTTCTTGGCATCGTCGTTCACACTGATCGTGATTGCCTTGTGCACCAGGTTGGTATTCAGCTGCTGCACCAGCAACTCCAGGATCTGCATCAGGTCCTGATCCGACAGCGCCGTAAAGATGATCATCTCGTCCAGACGATTGATGAACTCCGGATTGAAGGTGCGCTTCACCTCGCCCTTCACCAGCTCCTCCATCTTCTCGAGCACCACATCCTCCACGCGCGACTGGAAGCCCAGCCCCTCGCGCTTCATCAGGTGCTTCGCCCCGATATTGGACGTCATGATCAGGATCGTGTTCTTGAAGTCGACCGTGTTTCCAAGGCCGTCCGTCAGCTGCCCGTCTTCAAACACCTGCAGCAGCAGGTTGAACACATCCGGATGCGCCTTCTCGACCTCGTCCAGCAGGACCACCGAGTACGGCGACCGCTTGACCCGTTCGGTCAGCTGTCCACCCTCCTCGTAGCCCACGTATCCCGGAGGCGATCCGATCAGCTTCGACACGGAATGCTTCTCCATGAACTCCGACATATCGAACCGGATCAGGCTCTTCTCGCTTCCAAACAGGAACTGCGCCAGCGTCCGCGCCATCTCCGTCTTTCCAACGCCCGTCGGCCCCAGGAACAGGAAGCTTCCGATCGGCCGCGCCGGATTCTTCAACCCAGCCCTCGACCGGCGGATCGCCCGTGACAGCGCCGAGATCGCCTTCTCCTGCGAGATCACCCGCTTGTGGAGCTCTTCCTCCACCCGCAGCAGGCGCGCCGTCTCCTCTTCCTTGAGCGACGTGATCGGAACTCCCGTCCACCGGCTCACGACATCCTCGATATCCTCGCGCGTCACAATGCCCGCGCTCGAATCGTCCAGGTGATACTTGTCGCGCAGTGCCCGGAGGTTCTCCCGCTCCTTGCGCTCCTCGTCCGAGTAGAACCGCGCCTTCTCGAACTCGTGGTTCGCAATCGCGTTCTCCATCCGGTGAACGATGAACTTGATCCGCTTCTGGACCTCGGTCAGCTCCTCGGGAAGGGAAGTCTGCCGCAGCTTCACCCGCGCTCCCGCCTCGTCGATCAGGTCGATCGCCTTATCCGGCAGGAACCTGTCCGGGATATACCGGCTCGAGTGCGAGACCGAAAACGTAATCGCCTCATCCGTGTAGCTCACCGCATGGAACTTCTCGTACTTGTCCTTGATCCCCATGATGATCTTGGTCGCATCCTCCTCGTTCGGAGGTGGAACCTTGACCGCCTGGAACCGTCGTTCAAGTGACCGGTCCTTCTCGATCGACTTCCGGTACTCCGCCGGCGTCGTCGCTCCAATGCACTGGATCTCGCCGCGGCTCAGCGCCGGCTTCAGGATGTTCGCCGCGTCGAGCGAACCCTCCGCCGACCCTGCGCCCACCAGCGTGTGGAGCTCGTCGATAAACACGATGGAGTTCTGATTCTCCATCAGCTCCTTCATGATCGTCTTCAGCCGCTCCTCGAACTGGCCGCGGTACTTCGTTCCCGCAACAATCAGCGACAGGTCAAGCGCCAGCACGCGCTTGTCGGCAAGAAACGATGGCACCTCACCGTCCGCGATCTTCTGCGCCAGACCCTCGACGATCGCCGTCTTCCCAACGCCCGGCTCGCCGATCAGCACCGGATTGTTCTTCGTCCGGCGGCACAGGATCTGGATCACGCGATCCACCTCCGTATCCCGCCCAACCAGCGGATCCAGCTGCTGGTCCATTGCCGACTGCGTCAGGTCGCGGCTGAACTCCGCCAGCATGCTCTGCTCCTGCCGTCCGCTGCCGCTCGCCTGCTTGCCCGTCGCCGGAGCCTTCTCCTGCGTCGTCCGCTGTAGCTCCTCGCGGATCGCTGGCAGCCGCAAGCCCCGCTCCGTCAGGATCTCCGCCGCGAAGCACTTCTCCTCGCGCAGGAGCCCCAGCAGCAGGTGCTCCGTCCCAATATGTTTGTGGCTCAGCCGCTCGGCCTCTTCCGCGGCATACGCCAGAACCCGTTTGCACTCATTCGACAGCGGCAGATCGACCGAGGTCGACACCTTCTCCCGAATCGTCGTGTGCTGCTCAATCTGCTTCCGTATCGACTCCACCGAGGCGTGCGATCGCAGAAAGCGATTCGTCAGCGCCTTGTCCTCACGCAATAGTCCCAGCAGCAGGTGCTCTGTCTCGATATAAGGCGACCCAAACTGACTCGCCTCGTAACGCGCAAAGAAAATCACGCGCCGCGCCTTCTCCGTGTAGCGTTCGAACATGTTCTCCCCTTCGAACTGGCAGCCACCTCAGCCCAAAGGCCGAGACAACCCCATTGGTCACCTTGCCCATCCCTCCGCGTTGACCGCTCGCGGCGGACACTAAGGCTGTCTCCAATGCTCCGAAGGCAACCCCTCCACTACACCTAGTGTATTCCCCTGTGAACATACGGAGAAAGCGCTAGGTGCATTATGCGTCGAGGTATCTCCCCGAACTCCCGTAACCCTGTGTAAATGCGGTCCCTAAAGTTGCATCCCATCCCACTTTGGTACCGTCGCGATACATTAGGGGACGTCGGCCACCCAGTGCCCCCCGGAGATCCGCATGCCCGAACCCCTCGTCGTCGCCCAGGTTGAACCCTCCACCGCCGACCCCCTCGTGCTCCTCCCCGCCATGAGCAACCGCCATGGCCTCGTCGCCGGAGCCACCGGCACCGGCAAGACCGTCACCCTCCAGGTCATGGCCGAGGCATTCTCCCGCATCGGCGTCCCCGTCTTCGCCGCCGACGTCAAGGGCGACCTCTCCGGCATCTCGGAGCCAGGCTCCGCCAACCCCAAGTTCAACGCCCGCCTCCAGCGCCTCCAACTCTCCGGATTCCAGCTCGAGCCCACCCCCGTCACCCTCTGGGACGTCTTCGGCCAACAGGGCCACCCCATCCGCGCCACCATCTCCGAGATGGGCCCGCTCCTCCTTTCCCGCATCCTCAACCTCAACGACATCCAGTCCGGCGTCCTCACCCTCGTCTTCAAGATCGCCGACGACAACGGCCTCCTCCTCCTCGACATCAAGGACCTCCAGGCCGTCCTCCAGTACGTCGGCGAAAACTCCTCCACCTTTCAAACCCAGTACGGCAACATCTCCTCCGCATCCATCGGCGCCATCCAGCGCGGCCTCGTCTCGCTCGCCGGACAGGGCGGCGACCAGTTCTTCGGCGAGCCCGCCCTCAACATCGAAGACCTCCTCCAATGCCAGGACGGCCGCGGCGTCGTCAACCTCCTCGCCGCCGACCGCCTCATGCAGTCCCCCCAGCTCTACGCCACCTTCCTCCTCTGGCTCCTCTCCGAGCTCTTCGAGCACCTCCCCGAGGCCGGCGACCTCGACAAGCCCAAGCTCGTCTTCTTCTTCGACGAGGCCCACCTCCTCTTCACCGATCAGACCGCCGTCCTCAAGTCCCGCATCGAGCAGGTCGTCCGCCTTATCCGCTCCAAGGGCGTCGGCATCTTCTTCGTCACGCAAAATCCCATCGACATCCCCGACACCGTCCTCGGCCAGCTCGGCAACCGCGTCCAGCACGCCCTCCGCGCCTTCACCCCGCGCGACCAGAAGGCCGTCAAGTCCGCCGCCGACACCTTCCGCCCCAATCCCTCCCTCGACACCGCCAAGTG
Organism: uncultured Acidobacteriaceae bacterium; assembly: GCA_963850375.1. Lineage (GTDB taxonomy): Bacteria > Acidobacteriota > Terriglobia > Terriglobales > Acidobacteriaceae > Edaphobacter. The sequence goes on from CAWKKV010000002.1 coordinate 2,174,736, forward strand.
CATCACCGAGCTCGAGGTCGGCGAGGCCCTTGTCAGCTTCCTCGACGAGAAAGGCACCCCCGGCATCGTCCAGCGCGCCCTCATCTACCCGCCTCACGGACAGATCGGCCCCATCACCCCCGAGCAGCGCAAAACCCTCATGGCCAGCTCCCTCGTCGCCGGCGTCTACGACACCCCCGTCGACCGCGAAAGCGCCTACGAGCGCATCAAGAACCGCGCCGCCGCCTCCCCCACCCCCGACACGACCTCCAATCCCACCTGGGAGCCGCCCCAGCCCTGGATCCCACCCGCCGCGCAATCGCAATCCGCCGCCGTCCCCTCCGTGCAGGCGGGGCAGGGAAGTACCTCCTACCAGCAGGCCCCGCAATCGCCCCCGCCACAAAACACGGGCGGCGCCCAGAACCCCTTCCCCCCACCCGCCTCTTCCCAGCCCAACCCACAACCCGGAGCCTCCGTCGCCAGCTCCATCCTCGGCGGCCTCACCTCGCTCATCGCCGGCACCACCGGCCCCCGCGGAGGCCACCACGAAGGCCTCGCCGAAGTCATGATGAAGTCCGCCGCGCGCTCCACCGGCACCGCCATCAGCCGCCAGATCGTACGCGGCGTCCTCGGCTCCATCCTCGGAGGCAGCCGCCGCTGAACCTCGCCTCGCTCAAGACGCAAAGACCTCAAAGGAGATACACGATGTCCGACAGACAAGCGATCGAGGTCCCCGAACTCAAGGCAATCGGCCCCTACTCCCAGGCCGTCCGTGCAGCAGGCCTCCTCTTCGTCTCCGGTCAGCCCGGCATCGATCCCGCAACCGGCGAAGCCGCCGGGCTCCAACTTCGAGGCCGAAGCCCGGCAGGCCTTCAAGAACCTCGACGCCGCCCTCCGCGCGGGAAACAGTCGGCTCGACCTCGTCGTCAACACCACCGTGCTCCTCACCGATCTTGCCAACTTCCCCGACCTCAACCGCCTCTTCGCCGAGTTCTTCCCCGCCAGCCCCCCGGCCCGCATGGTCATGCAAGTGCCCCTCCCCAAAGGGCTCCTGATCTCGATAGGCTGCGTCGCCGCAACCGCGGACTGAGCCGGCGCAAAGCACGACCCAGGGCTCGCATCATCCAGGATCCTTCCCGTGAACGCCCCAACCACAGCCCGCCTCTGCGCCGCCATCATCGCCGCCACCGCCTGGGCCGCCCTCCTCATCCAGTGCGTCGCCACCCGCGCCCTCACCTCCTCTCTCCCCGAAACCCTCTGGGTCGTCTCCGCCTACTTCACCATCCTCACCAACCTTCTCGTCGCCCTCGTCTTCACCGCCATCGCTGCAGACCGCACCGCGCTCCGCCACCCGTCGGTCCTCGCCGGAACCACCCTCTCCATCGTCCTCGTCGGCGTCATCTATGCCCTCCTCCTCCATGGCCTCCTGGAGCTCTCCGGCGGCTCCGCCCTTGCCAACGTCCTCCTCCACAGGTGCACGCCCGTCCTTGTCCCCATCTTCTGGCTCGCCTTCGCCCCCAAGGGCGCGCTCTCCTGGCGAGATCCCCTCCTCTGGGCCCTCTACCCCCTCGCCTATCTCGCTTACGGCCTCGCCCGCGGAGCAGCAACCGGCCGCTACGCCTATCCCTTCATCGACGTCACCGCCATCGGCTGGCCGCGCACCGCCATCAACGCCATCCTCATCGCCGTCGGCTTCATGCTCTCCGGATACGCCCTGGTCTCCCTCGACCGCCGCCTCGCCGCCCGCAAAGCTTGACGTCCACCCCACCCTCAAGCATCCTTCTCCCACCACAACAACTCAGCGGAGGCAACACATGAGCACCTCCGGGCCAACCATCCAGCAGATCAAGGACTCCATGCGCAGCGCATGGATGGCCGGCGACTTCGGCGTCGTCGCCAAAACCATCTCCGGCAGCGCCGAAGCCTTCATCAGCCGACTCCCCATCCCGCCCGGCGCCCGCGTACTCGACGTCGCCTGCGGCACCGGCAACACCGCCATCCCGCTTGCCCGTCAGGGAGCCGTCGTCACCGGGGTCGACATCGCCGCCAACCTCCTCGTCCAGGCACGCGAACGTGCCAGCGCCGAAAACCTCTCCATCCAATTCGACGAGGGCGACGCCGAGCAGCTCCCCTACCCCGACCGCTCCTTCGACGCCGTCGTCACCATGTTCGGGGCCATGTTCGCCCCCCGCCCCGAGCTCGTCGCCTCCGAGCTCGCCCGCGTCCTCAAACCCGGCGGCCTCCTCGCCATGGCCAACTGGAACCCCGGGAGCTTCACCGGTCGGATGTTCAAGGTCAGCAGCGGCCACGCGCCGCCCCCGCCCGGCATGCTGCCTCCCGTCCTCTGGGGAGACGACGCCACCGTCCGCCAGCGCCTCGCCGCCGGCTTCGGAGACATCCGGACCGAACTCATCCCCGTCGACTTCGACATGCCCACCAACCCCGCCGGAGCTGTCGACTTCTTCCGCAAGTACTTCGGTCCTACCAACGTCGCGTTCAACCGCCTCGACGAGGCAGGTCAGGCCAGGTTCGCCACGCAGCTCGAAGACCTCTGGACCGAGGCCAACGTCTCCCCCGACCCAGCCAACCACACCCTCGTCCACAACGAATACCTCCAGGTCCTCGCCACCCGGACCTGAGACTCGTCCTAGAGTTCCGCCACCAGGCGTCCCTCCCGCAGCCGCAGCACCCGGTCGCACCTCCGCGCAAACTCCATGCTGTGCGTCACCAGCACGCTCGCCAGGTGGTGCGCCCCATGGAGCCGCTGGATCAGCCCAAACACCGCCTCCGCCGTCCGCTCATCGAGATCGCCCGTCGGCTCGTCCGCCAGCAGCACCTTCGGCTCCGTCACCAGCGCCCGCGCCAGGCTCACCCTCTGCTGCTCGCCTCCGCTCAGCTCGCCTGAGCGGTGATCCCCGCGGTCAGCCAGCCCCACCTCCCCCAGCCACGCCGTCGCCTTCGCCATCGCCGCCGAACTCCGCTCCCCACGCGCCAGCAGCGGCATCGCGACATTCTCAAGCGCCGTAAACTCCGGCAGGAGGTAGTGGAACTGCCACACGTACCCCACATCCCGGTTCCGAAACCGCGAAGCCTCGGCCGACCCCATCGCACTCAACTTCTGCCCCGCGCACCAAACCTCGCCCTCCGTCGGCCGGTCCAGCGCCGCCAGCAGGTGCAGCAGCGAGCTCTTGCCCGCGCCGCTCTCCCCTACGATCGCCACCATCTCGCCCGCGCCGACCTCGAGGTCCAGCCCCCGAAACAGCTCCAGCTCTCCCTTGCCACTCGCCGAAGAGACCGCCGCATATCGCTTCGTCAGCCCCGCCGCGCGCAGCACCACCCCGTCACCCTCCCCATGCAACAGCGGCTCCAGCCGCGTCTCACTCATACCGCAGCGCCTCCGCCGGCAGCACCTTTGCCGCCGACCCTGACGGATACAACGTCGCAAGGAGGCTCACACCCAGCGACACCGCCGCCACCATCACCCCATCCACCCACCGCGCCGCAAACGGGAGGTAGTCGATCGAGTACACCGCCGAATCCAGTCGGTACCGGTAGTGCCCGCCCGCCCAGCTCACCGCATACCCCACCAGGAGCCCCAGCACCGTCCCGATCACGCTGATCAGCAACCCTTGCAGCAGAAACACCCGCCTGACCTGCGCCGCCGTCACCCCAAAGCTCATCAGTACCGCGATATCCCGCGTCTTCTCCATCACCATCATCGTCAGCGCGATCAGGATGTTCAGCGCCGCCACGCACACAATCAGCGCAAGAACAATAAAGGTTACAATCTGCTCCAGCTTCAGCGCCCGAAACAGCTCCCGGTTCTGCTCCATCCAGTTCGTCGTCTGAAATCCTCTGCCCGCCGCCCGCTCGATCGCCGCCCCGACCTCCCGCGCCCGGTAAAGATCCTTCACCTTGAACGAGATCACCGAAACAAGATCCGGCTCCGAAAACAGCCGCTGCGCATCCCGGAGCCGCAGAAACCCGTAGCTTGAGTCGTACTGGTAAAACCCCGAAGCAAAGATCCCCACCACCCGAAACCTCTGGTACCGCGGCACCAGCCCCAGCGGCGTCAGCTCCCCCTGCGGACTCGTCACCAGCACCGAATCCCCCACACCCGCTCCCAGCGTCTCGGCTAGATCTTTCCCAATCACAATCGGCGGCACCGCATCGCCAGCCACAGACCCAGACGCCTCCACAGACCCGGGCGCCCGAGGTCTCGCCTCTGACACCTGGGCCTTTCCCTCTCCACCAACATCACTTCGCGCCGCTCCACCAACCCCGGGTGCCCCACTCACGCCCACGTCCCCACCCACCGGCTCAAGCTCCGCCGCACTCCCCACCTTGATCCCCTGCAACAGATCCCCCACCTTCCGCTCATCCGCCGGAATCACCCCCTCCACCAGCGCCCCGCCGCTCCGCGCCCCACGCGAGATCAGCACCTGCCCATACAGCCCCGGTGCCGCCGCTGTCACTCCCGGCACCTGCCGCAGCCGCTCCAGCAGCGGCCGCCAGTCCCGTATCCCGTCCGCCGCCACCCGCATCAGCTGCACATGCGCCGTCGACCCCAGCAGCCGCTCCTGCAGGTCCCGCCGCATCCCGTTCGTAATCGCCAGGGCAATAATCAGCGAAGCCACCCCCGCCGCCACGCCCACCACCGAGATCGCCGTGATTACCCCCACCACAGCCTGCCGCCGCTTCGCCCGCAGATACCGCGCCGCAATGAAGAGCTCAAACCGCATCCGCTAGCGCACCACAGCCTTCACACTCGCCATATTTTCAAACCGGTCATACACCCGCACCGCCAGCACATGCTCCCCCGGCTTCGACACACCCTCCCCCGCAACCACCGGCACCTCCGCCACGAAGTCATACCGCTCCGTCAGCGAGTCCGACAGCCCGCCCACCGGCTCCACATACTGCCACGGCCCCGCGTCCACCGAGTACTCCGCATGCGCGATCGGCGACGTCGCATCCCGCGCCTCAAACGTCGCATGCACCTTGGCTGGTGAACCCGCCTCCATCCGCGCCGCCAACACCCCCGGCACCGGCGGCGTCGTGTCCACCGTAAACCCCGCACTCGCCCGCTCCCCTGTCAGCGCCTCCGCGTCCGTGTGCACCGGAGCATCGCTCGCCACCACCTTCAGCACGTAGCTCCCATCCGGCAGCAGGGAAGAGTCGAAGCTGAAGTACCGCTCCGAGATCTTGTCCTTCAGCAGCCGCCAGTTCGCCTCACTCTCTCCCCGGTACCAGACCGCAAACATCATGTCGTCGCCGTTGTCGTCATGCGCCGCCCACCGCACCGTCACCGCGTTCTTATCCTTCTGCGCCGTCAGCGGAGCCGTCCCCGGGTCCTGCACAAAGCTGATCGCCTGCGCCGCTCCCGCCGCCGCCGGAAACACCACCTGCACCGTCGGTGGCTGCGTCGAGGCCGGCGTCGGAGCGACACGCGCCCCCGGAGCCACCACCACCTCATCCACCACCGGCGCCACATTCCTCGGCAGGTAGTTCAATCCCACGCCATCAATATCCGCCCCCGCCCGCAGCTCCGCCTTCCACTGCGCATACCGTCCCAGCGGAACGCCCGCCGCTCCGGCACCCGCGACGAAGTCGACATTCGGCTTCACCCGCACCCAGTCGCTCCACCCCTCCACCGCACTCGGCACATTGCCCGTCCTCACCGAAACATCAAAGGGCGGCGCCGCGCCCTGCCTCGCCCCATACTGCACCTCCACCCGTCCCCACCGCGCAATCTGCCCCGCATCGAATACCTCGCTCGTATACGTGCTCACCGGAGACGGCCCATCGCCAACCCGCATCACCTTGCCGCCATTACTCGTCCCCACCAGCACCCCGTCCTTCGTCGCCGCAAACGAAGTCGCCTGCGCCGCCTCCACCCGCGCCAGCTCCGTAAACTGCCCCGGCACGCTCGGATCGATCCGGTACACCCGCCCGCGATTCCCCGACGCCGCCATCAACGCTCCACCCCGAAACAGAAGCGCATACACCACGTCGTCCTTCAACGTCACCATTCGCGAAGGCGTTCCATCCGGGGCAATCCTGTCGATCTCCGACCCCTCCGGAACCACCGTGTTCGCGCTGGCCGCCGTCGTCGATCCCGGCTGCAGAAATGTAACCGTCACCCCTACATTTCCCGTCACCGGCAGCGGAGGCAGCGTGCTCCCGCTCTTCGCTCCCACCGCCGCCGCATACACCTCGCCCCCACCCCCCATCGCCAGCGACGTAATCTCCTTCCGCCCGGCCGCGTAAGCCGCAAACGGCTTCGCTCCCGCCTTCCCCGTCGGGAATCGGTAGATCACCCCCGCCCCATCCGACCCCGCCCACAGCGTCCCATCCGCCCCCATCAGCAGGCACCGGATATGCTGGTCCGCCGTCCGAAACAGTACCTCCGCCTTCCCCCCGCTCACCCGGTACACCACCGCCGGAGCCCCCGCCGCCACATACACCGCCCCATCTCTTCCCACAGCCAGATCCCACAGGTAACGCGGCTTCTCCGCCGTCATCTCCGGATCAAACACCACCTCCGCCTTCGCCCCACCCCGCCCCAGCCGATACACCTTCCCGTCCGGCGACGTCGCCGCATACACGGCCCCATCCGCGCCCACCCGCACCGCCTGCACCCCAAGCTCCTTGCCCTCAAAAACCTTCTCCGCCTTCCCGTCCGCACCCACCCGCATCACCGCCGCAGACCCGTTCGTGCTCCCGCCCACACCCACGTACGCCGCCCCATCCGCGCCCGCCGCAACCGACCACACATACCCCGCCCCCGCCGCATACAACTGCGACGTCGCCGCCCCCGGCTCCAGCCGCCCATCGCTCCGGATCGCCACCCCGTCCGCCGTACCCCGCTGCATCTCGTCGTACCGGCCCACACTCCAAAGCTTCGTGCCCTGCGCCACACCCTTGGCCGTCCCTCCAGCCAACAGCAGACCCACGTACCCGGCCAAACCCAATCGCTGCATCATGCCCATGCCCAAAGTCTACCGTCCGCCCGTTCCCGCGGCCCCCGCCGTCGTCCCGGCTCCCTTCGCCGACTTCTCCGGCACCGAGAGCACCACGTCCGACATCTCGCCGCGCAGCAGCAGCGGCTGCTCCGCCGTCCCATACGAGGTCACCAGCCGCTCCTTCTCGAGGGTCGGCGGAAACATCCCCGTCGTATTCTTCACCGACTCCCACACCACATCGCGCGCATCCTCCGTCTTGATCACGTAATCGCCCTCCGGTACAAACTCAAACCGAAACACCCCGTCCGCTCGGTCCACACCCGCCGATGCCAGCTCCTTCCCATCATCGCGATACGCCAGTACCACCTTGGCCGCACTCACCTGGTGCCCATCGCGCTTCGCCACCACCGTCCCCGTCACCCGGTGCAGCTTCGCCAGCGGAATCACGAGATCCTCTCCCTCCCTCTCCTGGCCCGCACCGACCGTGAAAGGAGCCGCTTCGCTCTGCCGCGTCTGTCCCGACCCATAAAACGCCAGAGTGAAACGATTCTTCGCCATCACAAACTGCATCGTCTCTCCCTCGCCCCCGTTCTTCACGGAGGTCGACGTCTCGTCCACCAGCGACAGGTCCGTCTCCAGCAGGTACGTCCCCTGCGGAAATCCCGCGATCCGGAACTGCCCGCGGTCGTCCGTCTGCTTGCCCCAGTACATCCCTCCCACAATCAGCTTCATCTCCTCCCAACTCCCCTTGTCTCCCTTCTTCAGCAGCTTCACCGGGACGCCGATCGCGGGGCTCCCATCGTCAAAGTGCACCGTCCCGCTCACCGCCGAGCCTCGCTCCATCCGCACCTGCACCCTCTCCGTGTGCCCCGTTTCCACCTGGACCCGGTTCAGCGCCCGGCCCACTAACTGCCTCATCTCTGGCGACGGGTCCTCGATCTCCTTATCCGTAAACATCGCCCGCGCAGAAAGGTAACCCGGCATCTCCACAATCACGAAGTACCCGCCCGGCAGCACCTTGGGAAAGAGAAACTCCCCGTTCAGATCCGTCTGCAGCGTCACCCCCTCCACGCCGCTCGGAGCTCCCGTCTCCCCCACGGCCCCCTTCTTCTCTCCACCCGCAGCCCTCACCGGCTCCAGGTGCACCCTGAGCCGACCGCGCCGGATCGTTGGTGTCCCCGCACAGCACCCGGCCCGCCACCGATCCCGTCGGCTCCGTCCGCACCTGCGCCCGCCCCACCCCCAACACCCCACCAGCCACAAGCGCCGCAGCAACCATCCGTCCCAGCCGCATCATCGCCCCTCCTCTAACCGCAGCCAGTCTACCCATCTCCCCGCCGCCGGACGCCCCTCCCCGAAGCAGCAAAGGCGAGAGCCGCAGCCCTCGCCTCCATTCATCCTGAAAAAACCTCAGTTCGCCAGCACCGCCCGATACCGCACCTGGTTCTTCCTCACCCGCGCCACCGCATCGTTCGCCTTTGCCATCGGAAATCGCTCCGTCACCGCCTTCACCCCATGCCGCCCCGCAACACGAAGCATCTCCGCAAGGTCGCTTGGGCTGCCCGTCGGCGACCCCGCAATCGCCTTCTGCCCACCAATCAACGCAAACGCCGGCACCGCAACCGGCTTCGGCGGAGCACCCACCACGCACAACACCCCCTTCGGTCGCAGCGCATTGATATACCCCGGCCAGTCCTGGTCCGCGCCGGCCGTGCTCAGGATGAAGTCAAAGCTCCCCGCAACCTTTTTGAGCGCCGCCGTCTCCCGCGTACTCACAAAGTGGTGCGCCCCCATCTGCTTGGCCTCCTTCTCCTTGTCCTTGGAGGTCGAAAACGCCGTCACCTCGGCCCCGAACGCCCGCGCAAACTGCAAACCGATATGCCCCAGGCCGCCAATCCCGATCACCCCCACGCGCGACGCCGGCCCCACACCATGGTTGCGCAGAGGGCTATACACCGTGATCCCGCCGCACAGCAGCGGAGCCGCGTTCTCACTCTCAATCGCCTCCGGAACCGGGATCGCAAACCGCGCATTCACCCGGATCCGCTCCGCATACCCGCCGTTCCGTCCCACGCACGTCGGCTGCGACTTCGCGCACAGATGCTCCTCCCCCCGGCGGCACCACTCGCAGATTCCGCAGCTGTTCGCCTGCCAACCCACCCCCACCCGCTCACCCACCGTGCGGTCCTTCACCAGGCTGCCCACCGCCGACACCGTGCCCACCACCTCATGACCCGGAATAAACGGATACTTACTCGTCCCCCAGTCGTTGTCGATCAGGTGGACGTCGCTGAAGCACACCCCGCAATGCGAGATCTTCACCTCGACCTCGTCGGCCTGGAGCTCGCCCGGATCGTATCGATATGCCAGCAGCTGCGCACCGGCCGCATGGACGGCCAGACCATGTATCTCACTCATGCCAGACAATTCCTTGGGCAGCCGGTAACCCTCCCGCCCGCACCTCAGAGATGCTACATCACCCCACTGCCTCTATCGCGCCGGCAACGATCCCCTCAGTGCACCGTCAGCTTCAGCACCTGCGAACCGCTCAGCGCCGCCCCGACATCCGCCGACGTCACCTCGTCCACACTCTCGCTTGAAAGCCGCAGCCTCTGCGCATCCTTCAACGGTTCCAGCACATTGGCCATGGAGAGCGGCACCGTGGGCAGCTCCGCCGCATCCAGCACCGCCTCCGCCGCGTGGTCGAGCAGCGTCACATACACCCGGTCGTTCCGATGCAGCCGGTCCGCTGCAGCCACCGCATCCGGCAGCGACACCGCGTGCGATACCGCCCCCACCGGCGTTAGCAGCCGATCCACCGTCGCCCCGTCACTCACCAGCACCCGCAACGTCCCCGGAGCCGCAGACGCCGGCACCCGCAGCTCCATCCGCACCGTCCGCAGCGGCTCCGCATACGGCCGCACTACCGCCTCCACCTCCACCGTCTCCCCCGCCTTCACATCCGCCCGGCTCAGCCGGGCCGAGTCCAGCACCGCCACCCGCCTCTCGGCAATCGCCTCCAGCCGCAGCTTCACCCCGGTCACCACCGGCTGCTCGAGGCTGTTTGCATACACCCGCGAAAACCGGTCCCCCACCAGCAGCGCCGCGTTGATCGCCCCCGGGCTGAACTCCGTCGGCGCCATCATCCCGTCCACCCGGACCTCCGGCAGCCGCCTCCCCGGCTCCCCGTTCGCCGCCCTCTCCGCCACCGCGATCTCCCCGGACAGCTTCCAGCTCGTCTCCGCCGCCGCCGTGTTGGTCTGCTGCATCGTCTGGTACACCGAGACCAGCATCGCCTGTGGCGTCAGGTCACGGTTGTCCACCACCCGGAGGTGATACATCTTCGCCTCCCCGCCCCCCGCCGCCACCGCAACCTCCACCGGGATCATGTGCGCCCGCGCCCCAAACCTCCCCAGGATCGCCGACGCCCGATCCTCCGTAAACGCACCCACCTCCTCCGTCGCATTCACAATCTTGAACGCGTTCAGCGGACTCGGCAGCGTCGCCAACACCTCCGCCTTGGTCATCGGCATATCCACCGCGCCCGACTGCGTAATCGGGTGCCCGCACGCCAGCAGCCGGTGAGCATCCACATACGTCACCGTGCAAGTCCCCGTAATCGACAGGTCGCCCTCCACCAGCACCGCGCTCACCGCGCTCCCCGGCACCAGCGGCTCCGGTTGCCGCGCCTTCCCGTCCATTCCTCCGAGCCCAGCCACCGGCGTCATCCCCATCGCCCGGAACCGGTCCCCAAATCGCTCCAGCGACTCCTGGCTGAAACCCCCAAACACCACCGGCGTCTCCATCGGCTGCATCGCCGCCTGCCCCGCCGCAGCCGCCCTCGGCCCCGCCACCCCCTCCGCCACCCCGTCCCGCACCTCCAGCATCTGCTCGATCGGCGTAATCCCCGCAATCGGCTCCTTCGAGAACTGCCCGATCCGGTAGCTCAGCGCACCCACCAGCCGCCCGTCGATATACACCGGGCTCCCGCTCATCCCCGCCACCACCCCCGTGTACTCCGGCTTCACCCCCGCCAGCCTCGCCAGGATCATGTCCCGCCCCGGCCCCAGCGCATCCTTCAACACCCCCAGGATCTCCACCTCCATCGTCTCCGGCGTCACCCCGCTGAACACCGTGTACGCCACGCCCTTCAGCCCCCGGTGGACCTCCGACAGCGGAAACATCGGCGTCGTCCCCGCCCCGGCCCCGGCTCCCGTCGCTGCCGGACCCGGCCCCGCCACCACCTGCCCCCACCCATGCCCCTGCACCAAAATCCCGCCCACCAACGTCCAAACCACTAGCCGGCACCACCGGCGTCCGCACGCTCTTGCCCAGGCCTTCACGTCCATAGACTAGAAGACTAACGGGTCGAGGCTCCAGGACGCCGAACGCCCGGATATTCCGGCCGCCATCAACCGCCGATCTCCCTCCGCCACCGGAGTAAAGTCACACATGATGAACCGCTACGCCCCCCTCGCCCGAACGCTCGTCACCGCCGCCCTCCTTCTGCCTCTTGCCTCAGCGGTCTTGGCCCCGGCCGCCGCCCTCGCCCAGTCCACCCCCGCAACGCCGCCCGCCACCACCCAGCAGCCCCAGCAGAAACCCGCCGAGCCGGACGATCAGGCCGGCCCCCAGACCGACAACGGCTCCATCGTCCTCAAAAAGAAGAAGGAGCCCGCCGACGCCGAGCCACCTGCGCCCGCAGCTCCCGCCGAGCCCAAGGTCAAAAACCCCAACGGCGAAACCTTCTCCCTCCGCATCGACGTCCCCATCGTCAACCTCGACGTCAACGTCATCCTCGACAAGACCCACCAGTTCGTCCCCGGCCTCAAAGCCAACAACTTCCAGATCCTCGAAGACGGCGTCCCCCAGCAGATCACCAGCGTCCGCACCACCCAGACCCCCATCACCGCTGTCATGCTCCTCGAGTTCGCCGCCAACAGCTACTACTTCATCAACGACATGCAAAACGCCTCGGCGGTCTTCTTCCACACCCTCCGCCCCGACGACTACATCGCCGTCATCACCTACGACCTCCGCACCCACATCCTCACCGACTTCACCAACAACAAGGACGTCGTCGCCGACTCGCTCCGCTCCCTCGTCTTCCCCGGCTTCTCCGACACCGACATGTTCGACGCCCTCTACGAGACGCTCGATCGCACCAGCCGCATCGAAGGCCGCAAATACATCATCCTCATCGGCACCGGTCGCGATACCTTCTCGAAGCTCACCCTCGACAAGATCCTCGCCAAGGTCAAGTCCACCCCCAACGTCACCATCTTCTCGATCGGCACCGGCGCCTTCGTCAACGAGGTCCGCGGCGGCCGCGGCGGCATGAACGGCGCCATCCGCGATCTCGACTACCTCCAGGCACAGAACCAGCTCAAGACCTTCGCCCAGCTCACCGGCGGCCTCTACTTCGCACCCATCTTCCAGGGCGAGCTCCCCGACATCTTCAGCCGCATCAACGACTCCATCCGCAACCAGTACGTCCTCACCTACCGCCCCACCAACAACAAAAACGACGGCAGCTACCGCCACGTCCAGGTCTCCCTCGTCGACAACGAAGGCCACCCCCTCCGTATGCAGGACGAAAAGGGCAAGCCCCTCAAGTACTCCGTCATCTCCCGAGACGGCTACAAAGCCAAACTCCCCGTCGAATAACCACCCTCAGCCAAACTCCGCCCCACGAAAAAAGAGCTCCCGCAGGAGCTCTTTTCTCGTCTCCGCCTGGGCACCGTCTGCCAAGGCAAGCTGGCACACCCTATTCCCGTCAAGCAGTCGCTCTCATGCTCAGAGCGATCGGAGACAATCTACCTCCTACGTCTTCAGCTCTTCAGGAACGCCAGCAGATCGGCATTGATCCTGTCCGCCTGCGTCGTCGGCATACCATGCGGAAAATCCTTGTAGGTAATCAGCGTCCCGTTCTGAAGCAGCTTCGCCGACTTCGGCCCCGCCGCCACATACGGAACAATCTGATCATCCTCGCTATGCATCACCAGCACCGGAATCGTGATCTTCTTCAGATCCTCCGTAAAGTCCGTCTGCGAAAACGCCACCACGCCGTCATAGTGCGCCTTCGCTCCGCCCATCATCCCCTGCCGCCACCAGTTCGCAATGGTCGCTTCCACAGGCTTCACGCCCGGCCGGTTGAACCCATAAAAAGGTCCTTCCGGTAGATCGCGGTAGAACTTCGACCGGTTCGCTGCCAGCTGCGCCTGCAGATCATCAAACACCGACTTCGGCAGCCCCTCCGGGTTAGCATCCGTCTTCACCATCAGCGGCGGCACCGCGCTGATGATCGCCGCCTTCGACACATCCTGCTGCCCACGCCGAGCCAGGTAATGCACCACCTCGCCGCCGCCCGTCGAATGCCCCACGTGGATCGCATCCTTCAGCCCGAGATGTGTCGTCAGCGCCGCGAGGTCATCGGCGTAATGATCCATATCGTGTCCCTCGGACACCTGCGTCGAGCGTCCATGTCCACGCCGGTCATGCGCGATCACGCGATAGCCCTTCCCAAGAAAGAACAGCATCTGGTTGTCCCAGTCGTCAGCCGACAGCGGCCATCCATGGCTGAACACAATCGGCTGCCCTGAGCCCCAATCCTTGTAGAAAATCTCAACTCCGTCTTTCGTCGCGACAATGGGCACGTGGACTCCTTCTGCTGGTTGGGGTAAGGATTCTGATCGTCGGGGTAGTTATCCTGATAGCTGGGGTAAGTATCCGCGAATTAGATCACACCTCCGTGACAAACCCCGCCCGCCGCCCGAAGTCACTCCCGCTTCCAGGGTCATACAGCGACCAGGGACCAACTCGAAGCGCACGTGTTAGGTAACCACCTGCCTACCTCGAGATCTGCGGCACGGATGGATCATCGCCAGCTGTTGCTTGCGGTGCGGGCAACGTACTCAGCTTTGATTTAGCGATCTTCAACACGACACCGGCGTTCCGGTCCGCTACTTCGCTTACGTGATAGTCGGCGGCCACGCCAAGAAATTGTGAAGCCTCCGAAGGCGTGAGCTTGTACTGATCCATGAGCCAGGAGGCCATATTGCTGGTGGCGTCCCTGAAGGCTTCGTCGATCGAGCCGTTAAGCCCCATCGCAATGATTTCGGTTGCGGTCTCGATGCGATTGCTCATGCGCTTGCCGTGAATCACATCGACTGAGAGTTCGACGTCCATCGACGTTTCAAGTGCGTTGCCATTCAGTTCGCCATCACCCTGCAACGCATGACCGTCCCCGAAATAGAGCAGCGCGCCGGGAACGCTGACAGGAAGGTAGAGTGTTGCACCGTCAGTCACGCCATTAAAGTCCATGTTGCCGCCGTAGCTCCCTGAATCCTGCGTGCGCGGAGCTGCTCCTCCCGGACCGGTGGCTGTCGCGACACAGCCGAGCATCGGGCTTACGGGGATCGAGAAGGCTTTCATGTGCTCTCCGGGCTTGTCCGGCGTGGCTTTGCCTGTGGCTAAATCGAGGTGCCATTTAACGTTGTTGTGATTGTCCTTCATCTTCACCGCGAGCTCGCTGTTAAGCGCGCGCGGATCGACGTTGTCATCGGATTCGGCCCAGTCACGATTGAGTTTGAGGTGCAGGATGTGCACCACGAGCGTGTCTCCGGGCTCGGCTCCGTTGACGTAGAAAGGGCCTGTCTCCGGATTGCCTCCAGCAACGCGCTGCTCACCGTGTTCATCCGTGCCGCCAGCATCGACGGTAGTCGTGTGGATGGTATCGCCGGCGTTGACAGTGAGCACGGGCTTGTTCGCGGGTGAAAACTCGCGGAAGAACGTAGTGGGCTTAAACTCGTGCGTAACAGGCGCGGTCCTCGCGGGCTTCGCCGTCAGAACAGCTGTGAAGCGAATGCGGGATGGGTGGGCTGGATTCTGCGCGTCGGTTTCGAGCAGCGTGCCGGTCAGTGTCCCGTCAGCGAGCGTTGCGCTGAACTCATCCGTGTTGTTGTCCTCATCCCGGGAGAGGAAGTGGATGGAATCTCCGTCGACCGTGCCCTCGAGTTTATCGCCCCCGAACTGTCCCGTGAGCTTTCTGCCGTGCTGCAGGAGGTCCAGCGACTGATAGAACGTCGTGCCGTGGCTATCTCCGGTGACTCGCCAATGACCCGTGAGTAGTTCGGGCGATTGCGCCAACGCCGACGTCAGGAGGGCAGCAATCACGGCAATGCTTGTGAATCGAAACATGAGCTCTCCAAAATGGAATCGGGTTCGAGAAATCTACGTTCTGGCGAAGGTGCTGGTTCCCCATAAAACCGAGTAAAGAGGACCGTGCACCGCTCCTTCGGCTGAAGACCAGCCTTGGCACAGCGACCAAGAACACAGCATAGGTCCTGAGAAACGCCGTTCTCGTCAGTTGCGCCGAGCAGCTATGCCACGATCATCAAACCCGCATAACGGCGATGAGATGTTCGCGGAAAACCAGCGCCCAACCGCCCGGCAGGTTCTCTTCCCTCTGGAAAATCGCAACGCCCTTTGGCGTAGTCACCCCGCCCACTCAGCTAACATGAAAAGGAACACTCACGACAGAGCCCGGCACCCGCCGGGCTCTCAGCACCTTAACCGGCCTGGATCTCGCGGTACGAGCTCAGGCCCTTTCTTTTGAATATTTTGGCAACAAACACGGGGGTGGGGACCCCGGCACATATGACCGACACCTTCGACACCAACACCCAGCACCTGCCAGGCACCGCCACACCCAAACGCTTCCAGTGTCGCCATATCCACGCGGACGGTCGCCGCTGCGGCAGCGCCTCCCTCCGCGGCGAAGAGTTCTGCTACTTCCACCACACCTCCCGCAAGCCCGTCACCAACCCGCGCGCACGTCGCACCCGCCAGGCCTCCTTCGACCTCCCCCTGCCCGAAGACCGCGCCGCCATCCAGCTCTCCATCGGCGAGGTCCTCCGCCGCATCGCCTCCAATCAGATCGACCCCCGCCGCGCCGGCCTCCTGCTCTACGGCCTCCAGATCGCCTCCATCAACCTCCCGCACGGGCGTTCCTCAGCCAACTCACAACCCGCGCCCGAAGCCGTCGTCGAAGAGATCATCACCCACCCCACCCACGGCCCGCTCGCACCCTCGGCCGAACTCCCTCACCCCGACGCCCCTCACCGCAACAGCCTCACCGCCCAGCTCCTCCAGGCCCTCCAGAAAGGCCAGGAAGAGATCGAAAGGGAGTGTGAAGGGAGACTCCGCGCCGAACTGCAAATCCAACCCGAACTCAGGCCTCAAACGGAAGCAGAATCCGAAACCGAGCCCCAGCCCGAGCCAGCCACCCTCCCCGACCTCAACGCCGCCGCGGCCACTCCGTGCCACATGCATCTCGCACACCAGCCCGCCCGGTCAGCCGTTCGCCAGCTCCCGCGCCCGGATCGTCGCCCGCTTCACCGCCTTGATCAGCGTCACCCGCAGTCCGCCCTCCTCGAGCTCCAGGATCCCGTCCACCGTGCAGCCCGCCGGTGTCGTCACCTCGTCCTTCAGCAGCGCCGGATGCGATCCCGTCTCAAGCACCATCTTCGCTGAGCCCAGCGTCGTCTGCGCCGCCAGCAAGGTCGCCACCTCGCGCGGCAGACCCACGTTCACCCCCGCCTCCGCCAGCGCCTCGATGATGATGTACAAAAACGCCGGCCCCGACCCCGACAGCCCCGTCACCGCGTCCATGTGCTTCTCGTCCACCACCACCGTCCGCCCCACGGTCTCAAACATCCGCCGCGCCACCGCCATCTGCTCTTCCGTGCAGAATCGCCCGCGGCACAGCGCCGTCACTCCCTCGCCCACCGTCGCCGGCGTGTTCGGCATCGCCCGCACCACCGCCAGCTCGCACCCTGCAGCATCCTCGATGGCCCGCGTCTTCACCGAAGCCGCAAACGACACCAGCATCTTGCCCTTGTTCAGCGCCGGCCGTATCCCCTCGACCACATCCACGATCTGCGACGGCTTCAGGCCCAGCAGGATCACGTCCGCAGCCTGGGCCGCCTCGAGATTATCCGTTCCCACCCGGAGCCCCGTCCGCTCACTCACCACCTTTGCCCGCTCCGCATGCGCCACCGTCGCCATAATCTGCTCCGGCCGCAGCAGCGCATTCTTCAGAAACGCCCCCAGCAGGATCCCGCCCATCTTGCCCGCGCCCAGCATCGCCACACGCACGTCGCGCATGGACTCCGCACTCGTCGTCCCGTCACTCATCCCCAGAGGCTACCAGACCTCCTACCAAAGCAATCCTGCGGAGCGGCCTAGTGCTTCTGCGTCGCGATCCACGCCGTCACCCGCCGGTCCAGCACATCCATCGGCAGCGCGCCCGAGTCCAGCACCTGGTCGTGAAACGCCCGTATGTCGAACTTCGCCCCCAGCTCCGCCTGCGCCCGCGCCCGCAGCTCCAGCAGCTTCAACTGCCCCATCTTGTACCCCAGCGCCTGCCCCGGCCACGCAATATACCGGTCCACCTCCGCCTGGATATTCGTCTCGTCCAGCGTCGAGTGCTCGTGGAAGAAGTCCACCATCTGCTGCCGCGTCCAGTGCTGCGAGTGCACCCCCGTATCCACCACCAGCCGGATCCCCCGCCACACATCGTTCTCCAGCCGCCCATAGTCGCTGTACGGATCCTGGTAGAACCCCACATCCTTACCCAGGCGCTCCGAATAAAGCCCCCACCCCTCCGTGTACGCGGTGTAATCCTGGTGCTTGCGAAACTCCGGCAGACCGGTCAGCTCCTGCGCGATCGAGATCTGCAGATGATGCCCAGGCAGACCCTCGTGATACGCAATCGCCTCCACCGGCACCAGTGACCGCGTCGCGAAGTTGTACGTGTTCACGTTGACGCGCCCCGGCCGCTTCCCGTCCGGAGACCCCTCCTCGTAGTCCGCCGCCGCCTGGTCCTTCTCCACATACGAGGGCATAGGCACCACCTCCATCTGCGCCTTCGGCAGCCGCCCAAACAGCTGCGGCAGCTTCGGCCGCATCCCGTCCTCGTACCCGCGATACGCCGCGAGCAGCGCCTCCTTCGAGGCCGGATGCAGCTTCGGATTCGCCGCAATCGCCGCACCCAGGCTCTTCACATCCGCAAAGCCCATCCGCTTCGCGATGGCCAGCATCTCCGCCTCGTCCCGCTTCACCTCGTCCAGGCCAATCTGGTGGATCTCCGCCGGCGTCTTCTCGAGCGTGGTGCTCTGCCGTACCCGAAACGCATAGTACGCATCCCCATCCTGCATCGCCCATACGCCCGGGTCCTTCCGGCACGCCGGGATGTACTGTGCCCTCAGGAAGCGCGCAAACCGGTCGTACGCCGGCAGCACCCCCGTCCCCACCGCCTCCAGCATCTCGTCCGAGATCCGCTTCCGCTCCGCCGCGCTCACCGACGCCGGAAACTTCTTCAACGGCGAGGCGAACGGGCTGTCGGCAGGCTTCACGCCTGCAATCTCCTTCGTCTGCACCAGCACCTTCTCCATCAGGTACTGCGGCTGAGTCCTGTGCTCGTCCATGCCCAGCATCATGTTCGCTTCAATCTGCGAGAACGCCTTAGGCAGCTTTCGGAGACGCGCAATCCAGTCGTCGTAGTCCTTCACCGTCTCAAAGCTCAGCTGCCCGGCCAGCTGCGGCATCCACGTATGGAATCCGTTGAACTGGTTCAACGGCATCTCCCACTCCTTGAACTTCGCGCCCTCCTGGTCGTCGATCAGCGACCGCAGCATCAGCTCCGCCGAGACCTTCTCCTGCTCGCTCAACCCTGACGTGTCGATCGCACCCATACGGTCGATATACTCCCGACCTCGCGCCAGGCTTGCATTCACCTCGGCCGCCGAGTAGTCCGTCAGCTGGTCGTTGTACCGCTTGTCCCCCAGCGTCGACGCGTACTCAGGCGCGTGCTTCATCTGGTCCTCCCAGATGTCAGCCAGCAGCTTAGATAACGCCTTCGACGGATCTCCACTCTGTGCCGCCGATGCACTCTGCCCGTCGACGCGGCTAGGCGGCTCCGCCGCTGCACCGGTCCACCCGGCAAACAACATCGAACCAGCCAACGTCAGCGCAAGCGTTCTCATACTCCTCCAGAACTTCAGAGCTTCAGTCTATCGCCCGCGCTCCTCACCAGAGCTCGCCAACCCGCGTTCGTCGGCCTGTTTTCAGTTGGTCGCCGCAGCTACCGCATCCAGCATCCGGTACAACGTCGACCGGCTGATCCCAAGCACCTCGGCCGCCTTCAACTTGTTGCCGTCGCATCGGCGAAGAACATCGAGCAGGTGCGCATCCATCACATCCTGCAACCGCATCGATGAGGTCCGCGGCGCAGGTGCGGTCTCGACGGCAGTCTCGGCCTGCTCCGCAGGCGGCGGCAGATGCCGCTCTTCGATCACCGCACCGCCACTTGTCAGCCGCGCCATCCGCAGTGCGCTCTCTAGCTCACGCTCGTTGCCAGGCCAGCCGCGTCGCTGCAGCTCCCTAAGCGCGCTCTCGGAGATCCCCGTCGGCTCAGCTCCGGTCTGCTTGGCAATCTGCCCAAGAATCCGTATCGCCACCGCGGCAAAGTCCGCCAGCCGCTCCCGCAGCGGTGCCACCGAAAGCTCCACCACGCCGATGCTCTCGCGAAGCTCCGGAAGCAGCATGCCCCCGGCAACCAACGCCTGCACGTCCCCGCTCACCGACGCGATCACCCGCACCCGGCTGCCCTGCTCCCCTTTCAGGCACTCCATGAAGTGCAGAAGCTCCTTCTGAGCCGTCAGCGAAAACAAGCCGAGCTCCGGAAAGAAGATCGTCCCGCCAGTCGCCGTCCGGGCCAGCTGTCTGCACGCCGCCCGATCCTCGGATTCGGCCGGAGCCGTCCCATTGCTGCGAATCAACGTCTCCATCAACCCCGAGTCGCACACCACAAACGGCCCCTTCGCGACAGGGCTCGCAAAATGCAGCGACCGCGCGACCTCCTCCTTGCGCGCCCCGCGCTCACCGCGAATCAGGGCGGCCCGGAAATGCGGCCCAAGCGCACGGATCTGCAGCCGAAGCCGCTCCGTCGCCGCGCTCACAGACTCAGGCGCGGCATCATCTGCACCGCGCATCGCGATTCCGGCAGCGAGCACATCCGCCTCCACGCGATGGCACTTCGTCGTGGGGACGGACACTAAAGAAGAGGGAAGGGAAGAGATCACCGTTGACATGCTCCCCCTATCGACATCCCCCCCGGAGACTTTAGCCCTCATCACAAAAAAAAGAGCCGGACCCGCCGAAAAGGCGAATCCGGCTCTCCTTAGGAAGCTCTAAGCCGTCGTCTTCGCGCAGTACGTGTCAAACGCCCGCTGCAGCTCCGCCGCGATCGCCGGTGCCGTCGAGGTCTCGATCGCCGACCTCTGCATCAGGTACACCAGCTGCCCGTCGCGCAGAATTGCAATCGCCGGCGAAGTCGGCGGATGCCCGCCAAAGTATCCGCGCGCCTTCTCCGTCGCCTCGCGGTCCTGTCCCGCAAACACCGTCACCGCATGTTCGGGCTTGGTCCCGTGCTGCATGGCCAGGCGAACGCCCGGCCGCATCTTGCCCGCCGCGCACCCACAAATCGAGTTCACCACCACCATCGTCGTGCCGGGCTCGGCCATCGCCTTCTCCACGTCCGCAGCCGTCCGCGCCTCCGAAATCCCCGCGCGCGTCAGCTCCTCGCGCATCGGGATCACCATAATCTCTGGATACATGTGCACTCTCCCCCGCGGTCCGTACCCTTCGCTGGGCCCAGGATCCGCTCCTTCCATACTAAGGTCTACGTCGCCTGGCGTCACGGGGGTTCAGCTGTTGTACCCTCAAACCCGTGCCCGGCCCCGACCTCCAGATCCAGGAAAACGTCCTCCTCGCCCCCTTCACCACTCTCGGCGTCGGCGGTCCCGCTCGCTTCTTCGCAGAAGTCCACACCGAACCCGAACTCCTCCAGGCAGTCGCCTTCGCCCGCACCAATCACCTCGACCTCTTCCCCCTCGGCGGCGGCTCCAACCTCCTCGTCTCCGACAACGGTTTCTCCGGTCTCGTCCTCCACCTTGTCCTGGCCGGACCCATCCAGACCACCCCCGCGGGACCCCATCACGTCGACCTCCGCGTCCCCGCCGGCCTCGATTGGGACGCGCTCGTCCTCCACGCCTGCACGGAAAACCTCGGTGGCCTCGAGTGCCTCGCCGGCATCCCCGGCCTCACCGGCGGCTCACCCATCCAGAACATCGGAGCCTACGGCCAGGAGGTCGCGCAAACCATCCACGCCGTCCGCGCCCTCGACCTCCAAACCCAAACCTTCACCGAGCTCTCAAACGAAGACTGCCGCTTCAGCTATCGCTCCAGCCTCTTCAACTCCACCGCCCGTGGGCGCTACCTCGTCACCGCCGTTACCTTCCGCCTCTCCACCCACCCCACCCCCAACCTCACCTACGCCGATCTCCAAAAGCACTTCGCCGGCCAGCCCGTTCCCGCGCCCCTCGACGTCTACCACGCCGTCCGCGAGATCCGCCGCTCCAAAGGCATGCTCCTCACCCCTGGCGACCCCGACTCTCGCTCCGCCGGTTCCTTCTTCAAGAACCCGGTCGTCCCCACCCAGCACTTCGAAGACCTCGTCCGCATCCTCGGCCGCGCACCCGGCGAAATCCCCCACTGGCCCGCGCCGCACAGCAGCGAAACCCCCGGGGTCAAGCTCGCCGCCGCATGGCTGCTTGAGCAGGCCGGCTTCACCAAGGGATACGCCCTGGGCAACGCCGGCATCTCCTCCCGCCACACCCTCGCCCTCATCAACCGCGGAGACGCCTCACACGCCGACCTCATCGCCCTCCGCGATCGCATCCGCTCCGAGGTACAGTCCCGCTTCAACGTCACCCTCGAGCAGGAACCCGTCGAACTCGGCCACTGACTCCCCGCCCGCACGGCTCCGGGAAGAGATCATCGCTTGTCGTAGTGCACCGCTGTCGGGTCGTATATGGTCGCCTGCCTGGCCAGCAGCACCCACCGCCCATCACGATGGAGATAGAAGTTGGTGAACCGGCGGTATAGCGTCTTTCCCGCCTCCGGCCCGGTCAACGGCACATAGTCCTCGTGCCCCATCTCGACCGCATTGTCCCCAACCGTGAAGAAGCTCTCGCGGATCGTATGCTGATCGCGGTAGTCCAGCTTATTCTGCTTCATCGCCGCCAAGACCTCCGACCTCGTCAGCACAGTGTTGCCGGGGCTGTTCACCAGCAGCTCCGGCGCCCAAAGCATCTCGATCGCCGCATAGTCCCGATTGCGCAAAGCGACTGCAAACGCGGCACTGGCTGCGGCAATCTCCTTTTTCACCGCAAGCGTGTGCGGATCGGTCGGCTCCGCCCCGGGAGGCGGAAGTACGGGCGCCGTCTGCGCCCACATCACAGACCGGAAGGCAATCCAGGCAACAATGGGGACGACCCGGCGTGCGGCTGAGTGGAGTCTTAACATGCAATCTCCTTGGGGTCTTGGGTCTGATCAGATTTTGGGAACGATGCGCGTGATCATACCCCATCCCTGATCTCCGCCCTGTCCCGCGACCGCAACTCCGGCCCCGCTACCAGGATCCCTCCCGCCGTCGCTCTTCCCGCTACCGCTGCAGCCCCGCCAGCAG
This sequence comes from uncultured Acidobacteriaceae bacterium, assembly GCA_963850375.1. GTDB lineage: Bacteria > Acidobacteriota > Terriglobia > Terriglobales > Acidobacteriaceae > Edaphobacter. Next base: position 2,197,272 of record CAWKKV010000002.1, read on the forward strand.
CCTCTCCCGCTCCCCCCGCAGCACGACCTCCACTGGCCCCTGATCCACCACCTTCCCCTCCGCCATCCGGATCACCTCCGCCTCCAGCAGAAACGCCTCCCCCACATCGTGCGACACCGACAGCACCGGCACCTTCCACCGCGCAAGATACTCCCGCAGCGCCATCGCCAGCTCATCCCGCATCACCGCGTCGAGCCCCGAGAACGGCTCATCCAGCAGCAGCAGCGCCCGCCCCGGCCCGTCAAACGTCACCGCCGAGACCACCGCCCGCGCCACCGAAACCCTCTGCCGTTCGCCCCCGCTCAGATCTCCCGGCCAGCGTTCCCCAAGCGTCAACAGCCGAAACAGCCCCATCACCTCCGCCATCACCTCGTCCGCATCCCCCGCGTGCGCGCCCGTCCAACCCACGCCGTATGCGATGTTCCCGCGCACCGTCATTCGCGCAAACAGCCGTGCCGACTGCCCCGCGCTCCGCACCGGACGCGCATGCGCCGGCACAAACACCCGCTTCGCCGTATCCAGCAGCACCCGATCCATCGGCCCGTAAAGCACACACCCCTCGTCCGGCCGCACAAACCCCGCAATCGTCCGCAGCACCGTGGACTTCCCGCTACCCGAAGGCCCAAACAGCACCGTCCACGGCGCTCCAAGCCGAAACCCCACCTTGAGCCGCAGAGAGCCCTGCCGATGACGCACCCGCACCGCCAGGACGCTCTCCTCTTCAGCCAAGCACGCCGCTCCCTTCGCCCATTACCCGCCGACGCCGCGCCCCCGGAGCGACGTAGATCGCCAGCAGCCCCACGGTCGCCACCCCCACCAGCACCGCCGCCGTCACATTGGCCGCACCATACCGCCCATCCTCCACCATGTCGTACAGCGAGATCGACAACGTCCGCGTCACGCCCGGGATATTTCCGCCCAGCATCAGCACCACCCCAAACTCCCCAACCGTATGCGTAAAGCACAGCACCGCGCTCGCCACCAGCGATCCCCGCACCGTCGGCAGCACCACCTGCCGAAACACCCGCCCCGGCGCCGCTCCCAGCCCCTCCGCAGCCTCCACCACCTCACGATCCACCCCGCGAAATCCCGCCACCAATGGCTGCACCGCGAACGGCAGGCTATACAACATGGATCCCAGCAGGAGACCTCCAAAGCTGAACGCCAGCGGGTGCCCTACCAGCCGGATCAGCAGTCGCCCCGGCCCCGTCATCGGCCCCATCAACACCAGCAGGTAGAACCCCAGCACCGTAGGCGGCAGCACCAGCGGCAGCGCCACCACGGCCTGCACTACCCCACGCCACATCCCATCTCCACGCGCGATCCACCACGCCAGCGGCACCGCCATCGCCAGCAGCAACACCGTCGTAGCAGTCGCCAGTCGCAACGTGAGCCAAAGCGCTGGAAGATCCATCCTGTCAGTCTAAGCGACCCTACGATTCAAATCACCCAAACTCGCCTACCATATGGCCTGTCATTCTGCGTCTCCCTCACCCTGCGCGACGATCCTGAGCAAAGCTAAAACCCTCAGCATTCGCCTCGCACAACCCTACCGCACCCCTTCCAGCCCCACATTCGGCAGCTTGCTCTGGATCTCCGAGCTCAGCAGCCAATCCAGGAACGCATGAGCCTCCGCCTTCCGGTCGCTCTTCTTGAGCACCACCGCCGTCTGCCGGATCTCCGGATACTGCGACTCCGGCACCAGCGCAAAACGGCCCACCTCCTTGTAGTGCTGCGAGCTCGCCAGCGTCTGCGAAATCAGACCCACCTGCGCATTTCCCGAGACCGCAAACTCTCCCGCCTGCGCCACGTTCTCCGCCGTCACCAGCTTGCCTCGCACCGCATCCATCAGCTTCATCCGCTCGAGCGCCGCCTGCGCCGCTCGCCCGTACGGCGCATGGAGCGGATCCGCCATCGCAATCTTCTGAACTCGCGGATCCGTCAGCTTGTCGATCGAGATCGGCTGCACCGGCGAGTCCTTCCTCGCCCAAACCACCAGGTGCCCCCGCGCATACGGCGTCGGCGCCTTTGCATCCGCCAGACCCGCCGCCACCACCTTCTCGGGAAACGTGAAGTCCGCTCCCATAAACAGATCCACCGGGGCTCCATTCTCGATCTGCGTCTCAAGCGCCCCCGAGCTCCCGAAGTTCACCAGGAGCTTCACGCCCGTCTTCTTCAGGTAAAGATCCGCGAGCGCCGGCATCACCGGCTGCAGATCAGCCGCCGCCGCAATCCGGAGCTCCTTATGCCCTTGGGCCCAGACCTTCGCTACGCCGCCCGTCACTCCAGAAACTGCAAGAAGAGCCCCGGCACACAACGCAAACCTTGGCCCGCCAAGGCGCGTACGATACCCTGTACTTACCGATGAAAGTCGCATCTCACCAGCTAAGATGCACGGGGTGCGCCGCCGGCATCGCCCCCGATGCCGCTCCCTCCGACTTTCGTTGCCCCCTCTGCGGCGGTCTCTACGAAGTCATCTATCCCTGGTCCGCCGGCGCTGAGAAAGCCTCCACCCGCACCCCCGGCACCGTCATGCCCGACGTCCGCCTCCCTAATCCCAGCGCCCTCCGCTGGTTGTGGCAGGAGCGCCGCACCTCCACCATGCCGGTCGATCAGTCCGGCGTCTGGCGCTTTCGCGATCTCCTCCCCATCCTCGCCAATCCCGAGAACCCCGTCACCCTCCGCGAAGGCAACACCCCCCTCTACGATCTCCCCCGCTCCGCCAGGGCCCTCGGCATCGACTTCCTCCTCGCCAAGCACCAGGGCATGAACCCCACCGGCTCCTTCAAAGACACCGGCATGACCGCCGCCCTCTCCGTCGCCGCCGAGCGCGGCTTTGAGTGGGTCGCCTGCGCCTCCACCGGCAACACCTCCGCCGCCATGGCCGCCTACGCCGCCCGCGCCGGCCTCCGCTCGATCGTCCTCATCCCCGAAGGCAAGATCGCCTGGGGCAAGCTCTCGCAGTCCATGGACTACGGCGCCCTCACCATCCAGCTCCGCACCGACTTCGACGGCTGCGTCCGCATCCTCGCCGAGCTTCTCCGCCGCCTCCCCATCTACCTGCTCAACTCCGTCAACCCCTACCGCGCCGAAGGCCAGAAGACCCCCGCCTTCGAGCTCGTCGAGCAGCTCGAGTGGCAGGTCCCCGAGCACATCATCGTCCCCGGCGGCAACCTCGCCAACGGCGCCGCCCTCGGCAAAGGCTTCCGCGAGATGCGCGAGCTCGGCCTCATCTCCCGCATCCCCAAGATCAGCATCATCCAGGCCGAGGGCGCAAATCCCCTATACCGCTGGTACAACGACGAAAATCGCGAGATGAAGCCCGTCACCGCCGATACCCGCGCCAGCGCCATCCGCATCGGCAACCCCGCCAGCTGGCGCAAGGCCGCTCGCATCATCGAGGACATGGGCGGCTGGTGCGAGCAGGCCTCTGAACAGGAGATCGCCCTCGCCAAAGCCGAGATCGGCGCCGAAGGCATCGGCTGCGAGCCCGCCTCCGCCGCCACCCTCGCTGGCCTCAAGAAGCTCGTCGCGGAGGGCCGCGTCACCCCCGAAGAGCGCGTCGTCCTCATCCTCACCGGCCACACCCTCAAAGACCCCGAATACACCATCGACTACCACCGCGGCACCCTCCTCCGCGAAGACGAGCTCGCCTCCGCCACACCCGCCGAGCTCGCCCTCCACCAGTCCCTCCGCAAACCCCCCACCATCCTCGACGCCGACCCCGACACCGTCCTCCGCACCCTCGAAGCCAACATGGCCGCCCCGGCAGAAGCCCCAGTCCCCGCGTAAGCAATCGGCCCCCAGCCAGCCTGCACAGCCCGAGACCCTGCACGAGTCCTCAGCGGCCCACCCCAAAACTGCGAGCCTCCACCTCCCGAAAGCCGTCATCCTGAGCGCAGCGAAGGATCTCAGTATTCCCAGCCACCGCCATCAAGCCAATGACCAAACATCCATTCCGCCTCCGGCTCCCCGCCACCTCGGCCAACCTCGGCCCCGGCTTCGACGCCCTCGGCCTCGCCCTCTCGCTCTACCTGACGGTCGAAGCCGAACCCGCCGACATCTCCCATATCGAGGCCACCGGCCGAGACCCCGAGCTCTGCGGCTCCCTCTCCAACAACCTCATCCTGATGACCTATAGCGAAGTGCTCGGCCACCAGGGGCTCCCCGCACCCACACTCAAACTCAAGCTGCACAACGAGATCCCTCTGGGCATGGGCTGCGGCTCGTCGGCCGCCGCCATCCTCGCCGGCGTCTTCCTCGCCAATCACTTCGGCGAGCTCGAATGGTCGACGCAGCAGATCCTCGACGAGGCCGCCGACCGCGAAGGCCACCCGGACAACATCGCCGCCTGCCTCTTCGGCGGCATGACCGCCTCCACCACCGTCCAGACTCAATCCGTCGAGCCTCAGCCCACCACCCTCACCGCCACCGTCGGCCGCGACCTCGCCTGGCCCCTCTTCCTCGCCCTCCCGCACCAGAGCCTCTCCACCGCAAAGGCCCGCGCCCTCCTCCCGAACACCTACTCCCGCCACGACGCTGTCGCCAACGTCCAGGCCACCGCTCTCCTGGTCGCCGCCTTCTCGCTCGACCGCCCCGACCTCCTGGCGGCCGGGATGCGCGACAGGATCCACCAGCCCTTCCGCTCCCCCGCCTGCCCACTTCTCCCGGCCCTCCTGCCCCTCACCGGCCAGCACGGTATCTCCGGCGTCGCCCTCAGCGGAGCCGGTCCCGCCGTTCTCCTCATCGCTGCCCCCGACGCCGCACCCGACAAAGTCCGCGCAGGCAGTGCTATCTGCGGGAGCGCCCCACCTTGCCGAAATCCTTGAGCTTCGCATCGGTCGGCCCACCACTATCTCAACGGTAACCGGGTAATCGTAAGCAAAGTTACCTAAGAGTTCTTTACGATCCGGGACTTTCTCTCTACTCTTCGTCCTGTAGACAGTTCTGGGGAGGGCTGCTACAGCGCCCGTTGACCCCCCTTATCGGGGGTCCGGGCGTTTTCTCTTGCCCGCCATCGCCTGAAACTTCCGCTTCCCGCCAGCATCTATTATTGTGTGGTCAGATACCGCACGGGGCTTGGCACGACAGCGGTGCGGCAGAGGGGAACAAACACATGGCAGGTCAGTTCGTTTCGGAAGTGAATGATGGATCCTTCGAGAAAGAGGTCCTCCAGTCGGAGCAGCCCGTTCTCGTCGATTTTTGGGCCGCATGGTGCGGTCCCTGCCGTGCCCTTGCACCCGTCGTTGACGAGGTTGCAACCGAGTATCAGGGCAAGCTCAAGGTTATGAAGATGGACGTGGACGCCAACAATGCCACGCCCGCGCGCTACGGCATCCGCGGTATCCCCGCGCTGCTGCTCTTCAAGGATGGCAAAGTCGCCGACCAGATCGTCGGCTTCGTCCCCAAGGACACGATCGCCAAGTCGATCGAGAAGACCCTGACCACCAAAGTGGTCGCCTAAGCAACGCGCAAGCAAAGCGACTCGCACTCACCGAAGAGTGCAACGGAGGCCCGGAGCGAACCTGCTCCGGGCTTTTTGTCTTTCCTCCATCTCCCCGCCAAACTACCCGCCCTATAGGCGCCAGGAGTAGACTTCCCGTGTCCTCAGGAGGTCCCCATGCGCCGCTCTCCCCGTCGCTCCCTCGTAGGCACCGCCCTCGCCCTTCTCTCCGCCCCCATGCTTGCCTTCGCTGCCCCGTCCGGCCCCGCTAGCAAAGCAAACCTCGTCCTCCCACCGGAAAGCGAAGGCTGCCCCATCGGCCTCTCCGTCGAAAGGAGATCGCCCACCGAGTTCGTCAACACCGCTGAGAGCCCTCACCGCGCCGACAGCCAGCGCATCCGGCTCACCTTTACCCCGCTCGACAGCCCCGGGATCCGCACCGTCGACCTTACCGTGCACGCCTTCTCCAACAAGGGGCAGATCCTGCCGGCCGCGACCCGGTCGAGCTCGGGCATCGATCGCAGCTTCCAGATCTCCGGCCCCGCATCGTCCGGGCTCTCGCAAAAGGATCTCTGGGTCGAACGCGTCGGCGGCGTCACCTCCGTCGAGCTCAACTCCATCACCTACGTCGACGGCTCCGTCTGGCACCGCACCGCAGAATCCTCCTGCAGAGCGGTCCCCAGCAATCTCGTCCTTGTGGACCTCACGGCAACTCGCTAAAGCCCAGCCCTCCACCACGCGCTAAACTCAGCCTCAGATGTTCGAGCAGATCCTCTTTCGCGCGATCATGGTGGCCTTCTTCATCCTGGCCAACGCTTTCTTCGTTGCCGCGGAGTTCGCCCTCGTCAGCGTCCGCGAGACCCGCGTCCAGCAGCTCATCGCGGCCGGTCGGCCCGGCGCCCGCACCGCCCTTCAGCTCAAGCAGAACATCGACGAGTTCCTCCCCGCCGTCCAGTTCGGCGTCACCCTCGCCGCCCTCGCGCTCGGCTGGCTCGGCGAGCCCGCACTCACCGAGATCCTCCTCCACGCCGCGCTCCGCCTCGGCGTCACCCATCCTGACAACCGCATCCTCCACGGCGTCTCCATCCTCCTCGCCTTCGCTGTCATCACCTACTTCGAAGTCCTCCTCGGCGAACTCGTCCCCAAGTCCCTCGCCCTCCAGCGCGCCGAGCGCATCGCCCTCGCCGTCTCCGGGCCCATGGACGTCTTCATCCGCATCACCCGTCCCGCCGTCAAGCTCATGAACGGCTCTGCCACCCTCGTCCTCCGCCTCTTCCGCGCTCCCCTCCGCGGAGAAGGCGCCGTTCACTCGCCCGAGGAACTCAAGCTCATCGCCACCGCCACCCGTCGCATGGGCCTCCTGCCCTCCTTCCAGGAAGAGATCATCCACCGCGCCATCGAGCTCAACCACGTCACCGTCCGCGAGATCATGACGCCCCGCGGAAAGATCTTCTCGCTCCCCGCCGACATGCCCGTCGAACGAGCCAGCGCGCGCATCATCGAGGAGCAGCACTCCCGCGTCCCCGTCTACGACCCAGCCAGCGGACCCTCGAGCGGCAACGACAACATCATCGGCATCGTTTACTCCAAGGACATCTCCCGCCTCATGCACTTCCGCTCCGCCTCGCTCGCCCTCGGCGGCACCGGCGCCAGCGGCCTCACCCTCCGCCAGGTCATGCGCCCCGCCCTCGTCGTCCCCGAGACCAAGCTCGCCGTCGAGCTCCTCCAGGACTTTCAGGAGCGCCGCCAGCAGATCGCCATCGTCGTCGACGAGTTCGGCTCCACCACCGGCATCGTCACCGCCGAAGACGCACTCGAGCAGATCGTCGGCGAGCTCAACGACGAGTTCGACACCGCGCCGCAGATGCCCCTCTCCAGCCCCGCCGGTGTCATGACCCTCGACGGCTCCACCTCCCTCCGCGATCTCACCGTCCAGCTCCGCTGGACCTTTCCGCGCGAAGCCGGAGTCGAAACCCTCGCCGGATTTCTCCTCACCGAGCTAGGCCATATCCCCGAGCCCGGCGAAATCATTGAGGATGGCGGCCGCCGCTACATCATCGCCCAGATGCAGGGCCACCGCATCGCCCGCGTCCGCGTCGAAAGCACCACCGGCGCCCCCCTCGACCTGTCCACCGTCGAAGACGAAGCCAGCAGGGAAGCGACCGCCTGACCTTCGGGGCCATGGGCCAGCACAAAGCAGAATGCAACGGACTCCCCGCTTCTCAATCTGCTTGTCATCCTTCGCCAACGGCGGAGGATCTGCTTTTCAGTTTGAACGCCGTCCACCTACCATTTCGACCGTCACTCCCAGCGACGCCAAAAACTCACCGTGTCCCGTGCCAGGCACCATCTCTGCTACAACCATCTCAGGTGAAGCCTCTCCTCAAAGCCCTCCGCCGCACCGCGCTCACCCTCCCCGTCCTCTGGGTCGTCGTCTCCGTCGTCTTCCTCCTCATCCACCTCGTGCCCGGCGACCCCATCGTCCAGATGCTCGGCGAAGGCGCCACCGCCTCCGACATCGACGCCCTCCGCCACGCCTACGGCCTCGACGCCCCGCTCGGCACCCAGTACGCCCACTACTGGCGCGGCCTCCTTCACGCCGACCTCGGCCAGTCCCTTCGCCTCCACGACTCCGTCCTCCACCTCATCCTCGAGCGCTACCCCTACACCCTCGCCCTCACCGCCGCCGCCCTGGTCATCGGCATCGCCCTGTCGCTCCCCGCCGGCGTCGCCTCCGCCATCCACCGCGGCCGCTGGCAGGATCGCACCCTCTCCGTCGTCTCGCTCGTCGGCCTCTCCTTCCCCAACTTCGCCCTCGGCCCCATCCTCATCCTCCTGTTCTCCATCCGCCTCGGCTGGCTCCCCGTCTCCACCGCCGGCACCGGCGGCACCCTCAGCTTCCTCGCCCACCTCATCCTCCCCGCCATCACCCTCGGCCTCTCACTCGCCGCCATCCTCACCCGCATGGTGCGCTCCGCCATGCTCGAGGAGCTCGGGCAGGACTACATCCGCACCGCCCGCGCCAAGGGCCTCTCCGAACGCCGCGTCCTCTACCGCCACGCCCTGCCCAACGCGCTCATCCCCGTGCTCACCGTCCTCGGCCTCCAGTTCGGCTCCCTGCTCGCCGGCGCCATCGTTACCGAGACCATCTTCAGCTGGCCCGGCATCGGCCGCCTCACCCTCTCCGCCATCTCCAACCGCGACTACGCCCTCGTCCAGGGCTGCCTCCTCGCCGTCGGCCTCACCTACGTCCTCGTCAACCTCCTCACCGACCTCTCCTACACCCTCGCCAACCCACGCCTCCGAAACTCCTGACGCAAGTCGCAGCCGCGAACAGAACGAATCAGGTACCGTAAAACCTGTGCTTCGCCCCTCCCACGCCCGCGACCTGGTGGAAATCTGGACCGTCATCAACGACGGCGCGCAGGCCTACCGCGGTGTCATTCCAGCCGACCGATTGGCAGACCCCTACATGTCCATGGACAAGCTTGCCCACGAGATCGAAAGTGGTGTCGACTTCCTGGTGTGCGAAGAAGAAGAACAGGCAGCAGACAAGACGATCACTGCGGTCATGGGCATCCAGAAAGTTTTGGACGTCTCTCTGATCCGCCACGCGTACGTCCGCTCCAACAGCCAGGGAAAAGGTCTCGGGACGCAACTGCTCCAGCACCTTCGCCAGACAACCGCCGATCCCATCCTCGTCGGGACCTGGGCGGACGCCTCATGGGCCATCCGTTTCTATCAGCGCCACGGCTTTCAGCTGGTCGACTCCCACGCAAAGGACCGGCTGCTCAAAAGGTACTGGAACATACCAACCCGTCAGATCGAAACCTCCGTCGTTCTCGCCGATGCACGATGGCTCGCCGCCGGACAGGCATAGACGGCTCTCCCCGGCATCGGGCATCTGGAATCGCGTCATCTCTTCAGCTGCCATCCCCCAATCGACGTAAATCCGAGACCCCTCGATCGGGCTATCATCAAAAGGGAAGAGCAGCCCTCCCAGTTATGCCCAAGCTCATCGCCAGCGCACTTTCGTTCCTCTTTGCTGTCGGCATCGCCTCCTCCGCGTTGGCGCAGCTGCCGCGAACCCTCGTCGCCCATAAGCCCGAGATCACCAACGAGCCCACCGCGCCCCCGCCGCAGCACGTCCACCTCCTCACCTCCGGCCTCTCTTTCGATCTGCCCGCCGGCTGGAACACCGCACGCCGCGACGGCGAGCTCAGCACCTTCGCCCTCGACGCCCGCTCCTCGCTTCCCTCCACGCGCTTCCGCTCCGTCGCCCAGCTCGCCTTCAATCCCTTCCCCTACTCCACCTTTGCCGGAGCCCTCTTCTACACCAGCATCACCCCCCACTCCACCCCGCTCCAGTGCTCCAACCAGGCCACCGCGCCCGCCTCTCACCCCGTCACCACCACCGAGATCGGCAGCGTCCCCTTCAAGCACGGCTACACCGAGCACGGCGAGGTCTGCACCGAAGAGCGTGACGAGGTCTACACCGCCCTCCGCAACGGCTCCTGCTACCGCTTCGATCTCGTCATCAACACCTTCTGCGGGGGCGAAGTCTCCGGTTCGCGCGACCTCACCGCGCAACAGCTCGAGGCCGTCCGCCACCGTCTCGAGTCCATCCTCAACACCGTCCAGTTCGACCCGCAGGTAAGCTCGCAAACAGCCCCAGCCAGCCACACCCACCCCACCCCATAAGGCAATCGAGCTAACGCAGAACCGGGGAGAGTCTAGTCCAGCTAGACCAGCTCCTCGATCCGCGCCGAAACCCCCGCCTCCCCCACCGTCAGGAGGGCCACCGTCACCGGCAGCGAAAACCGGCGCGGCCCCGCACTCCCGGGGTTCAGATACATCACCCCACCCTTCCACTCCACCCCCGGCTTGTGCGAGTGCCCGCTCACCACCACGCTCACCCCCGCTGCGACTGGGTTCAGATCCAGGTCACGCACCGAGTGCACGAGGTAGAACAGCCGCCCCGCCAGCTCCACCGCCTCCGTCGCCGGCAGCTCCGCACACGCCCCGCTCACATCGATATTTCCGCGGATCGCCGTCACCGGCGCAATCTCCTCGAGCCTCCGCAGAATCGCAATCTCCCCCACGTCGCCAGCATGGAGGATATGCTCCGCCTCGCTCAGCACCGTCAGCGCCTCCGGCCGCAGCAGCCCGTGTGTATCCGAGATCACCCCGATCAGCATCAGCCCACCCGCAGCGCCAGCAGCGACGCATGGTTCACACTCGCCCGCGGATCGTGCGCCCGGTCCGGATCGATCCGCACCTCCAGCACCCTGACCCCGTCCGCCTGCACCGAGTACTCCTCCACCTCCTCGGTCGATCCGCCCGGCGCAAACGTAAACTGCTGCCGCACCACCTCCCGCAGGCTGTCGGCATTCGCCCCCGCATACACCGCGAACTCCTGCGACCGCGCCACCGTCCGCTCGACAAAGTGAAGCTGCAACCGCCGCACGGCAACTGCCTCGTCAAACAGCAGCCGGATCACCTGCGGCCCCGTCGCGCTCGCTCGCCATCCAGTCGTCCCTCGCCCCATCAGCGCATTCTCCACCGGAAATCGCTCGTCCTCCGAGCTGACCTCCACCTGCGCAAGGTGCTCCAGATCCATCCACTCGCTCGCGCTCCCGCCCTGTGCCCGCTCCGCCGTTCCCACCACACTTTTTCTCATCATCGTCACCCTCCTCACCGTCTGATGCCATCCTCGCGTCCCCCAACGCAAAGCCCGAAGCCTCACCCCGCGTCCGCGCATCCAAACCTCCCTCATGCAAGCTGCCATCGGCATTGACTTCGGCACCACCAACAGCTCCGTCGCGCGCGCCCTCTCCTCCGGCCCGCACACCCCGCCACAGGTCGATCTGGTCACCTTCCCCGGCCCCGCCTCCACTCCCATCACCCCCTCGTTCCGTTCCATCCTCTACCTCGAGCAGCATCGCCAGCGCACCCGCTCCATCACCGAATCCTTCACCGGCCCCGCCGCCATCGATCGCTACCTCAACCGCCATCTCTCCGCATCCGAGCCCCGCCCCGGCCGCCTCATCCAGTCGCTCAAGTCCTACCTCCCCGTCCGCACCCTCACCGGCACTGAGGTCTTCGGCCGCCGTTACACCGTCGAAGACCTGATCGGCCGCATCCTCGCCGATCTATGCTCCGCCTCGGAATCCTTCTTCGCCACCGATCCCCTCCGATCCGCCGTCATCGGCCGCCCCGTCCGCTTCGTCTCCGCCACCACCCCCGAGGACGACGCCTTCGCCATCGCCCGCCTCACCTCCGCACTCCACGCCGCCGGCCTCGAAGACGTCCACTTCCTCGAAGAACCCGTCGCCGCCGCCCTCGCCTACGAGTCCACCCTCACCCGCGACGAGCTCATCCTCATCGGCGACTTCGGCGGCGGTACCTCCGACTTCACTCTCATCCACGTCGGCCCCTCCGCCCGCTCGCGACCCTCGTCCGAACGCATCCTCGGCACCGCCGGCCTCGGCCTCGCCGGCGACGCCTTCGACGCCAAACTCGTCCGCCATCTCGTCTCGCCCGCCCTCGGCTCCCACTCCGTCGCCCACTCGCTCGGCAAGGCCCTGCCCGCCGTCCCCGCCTGGATCTACGCCAACCTCGAGCGCTGGCACTACCTCTCCTTCCTCCGCACCCGCAATGTCGACGAGATCCTCCGCGGCGCCAGCCTCCGCGCCTCCTCCAACCCGGACGTCAGCGCGAGGATCGAAGCCCTCATCACCCTCATCGACGAGGACCTCGGCTACCAGCTCCATCAGGCCGTCCAGCACACCAAGATCGCCCTCTCCGCCCACGAGGCCGCCGAGTTCCGCTTCCTCGAGCACGGCCTCGAGCTCTGCACCCCCGTCACCCGCGCCGACTTCGAAAGCTGGATCGCCCCCGAGCTCCTCGCCATCGAGCAGACCGTCGACACCCTCCTCGCAGACACTCACACCCAGCCGCACCAAGTCGACCGCGTCTTCCTCACCGGCGGCACCAGCTTCGTCCCCGCCGTCCGGCAGATCTTCGACACCCGCTTCACCGCAGAACGCGTCACCGCCGGCGAGGCCTTCACCTCCGTCGCGCAGGGCCTCGCTCTCCACGCCCTCCACCTCGCCCAAAGCTCGTAGCACCCGCCCACACGCAAAACGACCTCCGCCGATCAGAATCAGCGGAGGTCGTTGCCCTTGCCTTCGACCTTTACGGCGCCATCGAGCAGCTCGTGCTGTCATCGACATGCGTCAACACCAGCGAGTCTGCCGTCAACGCACGGTAGTAGCAGTTGTGGTACTGGTCCTTCGCCGCATAGCTCGAAGTCGCATGGTTGTTGTCGTGGAACCGCAGTGCGCCCGCCGCGCTGTAGTGGAGCGTATCGCTCGTCTCCACGTTCTCCTGCGTCACGATCGGGTTCGGGCTGTTCGCTCCCAGTGGCGACCGCAGCTGCTCCGTCTTGCCCTGCTTCACATAGCTCGCTAGGTAGAAGTTGCCGCTGTTGTCGTCCTCGTTCGCCTGCCGGTAGTTCACCGTCAGCGGGTAGCTCACGTCATGCTGTGTCTGCACCGTCCCCGTGCTCGAAACCGTGGTCGTCACCTCCTGCTGCGTCGTCTGTTGCGTGATGTTCTGCTTGTACTCCGTATTCGACACCTTCTCGTCCTGCATGTTGGAGAAGCTGTTCGTCCCCTGGACCGTCGTGCTCACGCGTCCATGCGACGTCACCACATACCCGGAGATCGTCCACTGCCGCGAGCTCGACACAGTCACCGGCCCCGACACCGTCCCATCCGCCGCCGTGTTCAGTGACTCCTCCACCTTCACCGTCGGGCTCGCAGCCAGCGTGTCCGTCGTCACCGCACCCGTCACCGTCGTCGCCGTCGGATCCGTGTACAACAGCAGGTTCGACGCCACATCGAAGCCGCTGTTCGCGTTGTACACCGACACCGCCACCGTGTGCGGCTTGCCGTCCGAAAGCACACCCGCAAACGGCGTCAGATCCACACGGTAAGGCTTGAAGTCCAGCGTCTCGATCCCCGTAATCGGCTCCCACAGGTACGGGTCGATGCCGCCCGTATAGATCCACGGATAGATCGGTGCCACACCCGCCGGCCTCCCGTCGATCGTTACCTCCGTCTCCCGGAACCCTGTGTTGCCGCAGTTCTCAAGCTCACCCGCAACATCGTTCGGCACACACGTGTACCAGAACTCGTCGCTCGCCTGCGACTGCGCAATCACATCCAGGTACGCCCGGTCGATGTTGCGCGGCAAGGTAAACGTCGCGCTCTGCTGGTCCGTCGTCGAGTTCACCCGCGTCGTCTGGTTGTCCGAAAGCGACAGGACCTCGTTCGGCACCGTTGGCGCCGGATACGTTCCGTTCGCCGGGTAAAACAGCAGAGTCGCCGACGCATAGATGATGCCCGTATAGGTCGTGTCGACGATGTTCTGGATGCTCGCAACTCCCGTCTGCGATCTCTTGAACAGTGCGCTCAGGTCCGTCACATCCTTTTCGATATGCCACGAGGGCGACAGGATCGCGCGCGGCTCCGCCGTCGTCCCGAAGTAGATATTCGCCCCGCCCAGGAAGAACTTCGCCGTCCGGTCAAACTGCCGGCCCGCCGTCACCGTGAAGTCCGCCGTCAGCACCACCTTCGACCACGGCCCCGCACACCCAGAGCCCCGCGGCGGAGCATACGTAATCGCCTTCGTCCCATAGTCCGCAAACTCGAGGTTCGTAAACAGCGGCACCGCGCACGGCGTCGTTCCCGGTCGCGTCACCGGAGCCTCCGGCGACACAGGATTCGACGACCCCACCTGCGGCGTCGGCGGCACCGGCACCACCTGCGCGACACCGGCCGCAGCGAGCAGGAAGATGGGCACAAGCGCCCGAAGCCCCAGAAGGTTGCTACTTTGCATGAGAGTCCTCCAATGAATGAACGCGAGAATAGCAGAACCCACCCACCCTGAGTCATCCCGGCCAGCACGCCGCAGCCTCCGAGCACTAACTCCCTTCCCAACCCTTGCCATCTTCCCTTGACCCGGAACCTTGTCATCCTTCCGCGAAGCGGAGGATCTGCTTCTCCCGTCTTCCCCAACCAGTCCGCACCCGGCAATCTAAGATCTCCAAAGATGTCCTCCCGCCCGCCAAAGCGCGTCCTCGTCACGCGCTCCCGTCAACAAGCCTCCGCCCTCGCCGCGGAGCTCGAAACCCTCGGCCTCGAGCCCATCCTCATCCCCACCATCGCCCTGGCCCCGCCCGCCAGCTACGCCGCCCTCGACGCCGCGCTCGCCCGCCTCCCCACCTTTGATTGGCTCCTCTTCACCAGCGCCAACGCCGCGGAAGCCTTCGCCCAACGAATGGCCCACCTCCACCCGCCCCCGCCACCAAACCGTGCGCCCCATCCTCCCGCGACCCAGGCCCCGCAAGCCTTGCTGGACAGGTTGAAAGCCGCGAACACCGCGCAGAGCGAGACCACACCCAACCCCACCCAACCCCGCATCGCCGCCATCGGCCCCGCAACCGCCCGCGCCCTCACCGCCGCCGGCCTCGAGCCCGATCTCGTCCCCCCGCAAGCCGTGGCCGAGTCCCTCGCCGAAGCCCTCCTCCCCCACGCCCCGCGGCGCCCGCATGCTCCTCATCCGCGCCGAAACCGCCCGCGACACCCTCCCCGACACCCTCCGCGCGGCCGGTGCCGAACTCACCGTCGCCCCCGCCTACCGCAACCTCATCCCGCCCGATTCGATCCCGCTCCTCCAGTCCCTCTTCGCCAACCCCGAAGCCTGGCCCGACGCCATCACCTTCACCAGCTCCTCCACCGCCGCCAACCTCCTCGCCCTCCTCGAAGCCGCCGGCCTCACCCTCCCCCGAGACGGCGAGCACGACCGAACCATCCTCCGCGCCTCCATAGGCCCCATCACCTCCGAAACCCTCCGCGACCTCGGCTACCCACCCCACCTCCAGGCCCCCAACGCCACAATCGCATCCCTGGCCAAAATCCTGGCCACCCATCTCGCGGCCACTGTCTAAGGCAGAACCCCCGCGACCGCCCTCTTCACCAACATCGCCCCCCACACCTTATCGTCGTCCCCTGCGACGCAGCTCCCCCGCACGATTGCCCAAACCGCCGTCATTCTGAGCGCAGCGAAAATCTCAGTCTTCCCCCGGCATCGCCACCAGCTCTAGTGCGAACTCCAGGTCTTATCCCCCGAATTACAAAGCCGCTCCAGCGTGCAATCCACACACCGGGGCTTACGCGCCACGCAGATCTGCCGCCCGTGATGAATAATCCGGTGGCTGTAGTCGATCCACTGGTCCGGCGGAATCACCTTCATCAGGTCCTGCTCCACCTTGACCGGCTCCGTCTGCGTCGTCAGTTCCAGGCGTCGCGAAAGCCGCAGCACATGGGTGTCCACCACCACGCCCACCGCAATCGCAAACCAGCTTCCCAGCACCACGTTCGCCGTCTTTCGAGCCACCCCCGGCAGCGACAGCAGTTCGTCCATCGTCTGCGGCACCTCGCCCCCGTACCGCTCCACCACCGCACGTGCCGCACCCTGAATCGACTTCGATTTGTTCCGAAAGAACCCCGTCGGCCGAATCAGCTCCTCCAACTCGGGCAGGGAAGCAGCAGCCATAGCCTTCGGTGTCGGATACCTCTGAAACAGCTCCGGCGTCGTCAGGTTCACCCGCGCGTCCGTACACTGCGCCGAAAGAATCGTCGCCACGGTCAGCTCCCAAGCGCTGCGGTGATTCAACGCACACACCGCATCCGGGTAGGTCTTCCGCAGCGCATCCAGAATCGCGGCCACCCGCTCGGGAGCCAGCGGCCGCTTCGTCTTTCCCGGTGCCTTCTTCCTGGCCACAGGTTCCGTCGCCGCAATCGCCCGCGCCGCCTCACCCTCCGGCGATGCCTTCACCCGACGCACCGCCTTCACCTGCTTCTTTGCCGTTGCCACGCGCCCTATCCCAGCCGGTCCAGCATCTCCGCCGTCGGCACCCGCACACAGCTGAAGATCGGCGTGTCCTGCAATGTATACAGGCTGATCTCCGTCTCCCGCAGCTGCTGCACCAGGTCCAGGAAGTCCTCCGGAAAGTTCGTCTCAAACGCCACCACGAACTCCTGGTCGTCGATCCCAAACGAGTACGTCGTATTCAGCTTCACCCGCGGATACATCAAACCCACACGGATATGCTCATCCATCAGCCGCTTCCGCTCTTGGAGGCTCAGCAGGTACCACGGCCGCGTCTTCCAGAACGGGTAGATGAAGATGTACTTCTGGCCGCCCGGCCGGATCGCCCCGCGCCCCTCACCCTCGCTCTCATCCTCGCGATCGATCTGGTACTGCGACCGCTTCGTCATCGCCAGGAAGTTATGCGGTGAGTCGAGATAGCCACCCAGCGGCGTCCGCATCAGCTCCGACCGCATCTTGTTCAGCTCGTCCACCCCATACCCAATCGACCACACGCACATATCCACATCCCCGCGCGTGCCCACCGTCGAGTACGTCAGCGACAGGAACTCCCCCGGCTTGTTCCACCGCTTCAGCACCTCCGCAAACGCCGCCTTGTGCTCGGCCTTGGTGGCCGCGTCCAGTCGCCGCCACTCCGGCATCACCTTGTAAAAGCTGAAGCACACGATCTGCCGCTTCACTGCCGGTTTTGAGGGATCGTGCGGCTGCCCCTGCGGCTGAGATCCCGCTCCATAGCTGCTCGCGGGCCGCCCGCTCGTCGCCACAGCCGTACCCGCCACCGCCGAAGACCCCTGCTCCGGCGCCGTCGCACCCGCCGCCTCGTGCTGCTGAAGAACCGTCTCTGCCATACCTCCGATTGTCTCCCGAACCCCCGCGCGTGGCAAAGCTCCGCCCCACCCCACCCCGCTATACTTAGTCTCGAATGTCAGAAAAATTCATTGCCCTTGTCGTAGGCCTCATCGCCAGCGGCGGATACGCGACCGTCGCCCTCCTCATGGCCATCCAGTCGGCCTGCATCCCCATCCCCTCCGAGGTCATCATGCCGCTCGCCGGCTACGCCCTCGCCCACAATCAGCTGCAACTAATCCTCCTCGCGACGGTCGCCTCGCTCGCCTCCAACCTCGGCTCGATACCCGCCTACTGGGTCGGCGCCCGCGGCGGACGCCCCATGGTCGAGCGCTACGGCTCCTGGCTCCTCCTCTCCCGGCGCGACCTCGACCTCGTCGACCGCTTCTTCCTTCGCTTCGGCTCCATCACCGTTCTCATCGGCCGCATGCTCCCCATCGTCCGCACCTTCATTGCCTTCCCCGCCGGCGTCGCCAAGATGAACCAGTGGAAGTTCCATCTCTATACCTTCATCGGCTCCTGGCCCTGGTGCTACGCCCTCGCCTACATCGGCATGCGCCTCGGCGCCTCCTTCAATACCAACCCCCAATTCAAAGAGATCTTCAACCGCTTCCACCTCGCGGTCGAAGTCGTCATCGTCGCCGCCTTCCTCTGGTATCTCGTCTCCCACTGGAAGAACCGCATCCGTACCGAACCGGCCTGATACCCATCCACCTATCAGGAAACCGAGGCTTGTCCGAATTCAGGCCGAACCTCCGTCGCTAGGCCAACTCCCGCCGATATGCCCGCTGGAGATCCTATGCGGCACCATCCTCGCTCGACACTCGCCCCCGCGCGGAAAGGCACCATCGCGGAATCGTGTCCTCCCGTCAGGCGCTACGCCTCGGATCTCCAAACCAAATCCTTTAGGAGATCCACCATGCGTCGCCTCTCACTTGTTCTTCTTGCCACACTCACCACCTCCGGCCTCGCCGCCGCAGCCCACGCCACGCCCATCACCGCTGGCGTCTACAGCCTCCAGAACGCCTACGTAAACGGCTACTCCCTTACCGGTACGGTCACCCTCAATAGCGCCGGCACCGTCACGCTCGCAAACCTCACCTACAACAACCCCGGCTTCGACAACCCCGCGCTCCCCAACTTCAACCAGGTCGGCATCACCGCCGCCTACAACGGCCTCAGCCAGAACTACCTCTCCTCCACCTCCGGCATCGGCCAGCTCGCGCTCTTCTTCGACACCACCACCGACAGCAACGGCCGCTTCGACCTCTGCATCGGCTCCGCCCAGTGCGGAACCTCCGCCGGCACCGTCGACCCCGCAAGCCTCCAGATCTACAGCTTCTACAACAGATTCACCAATACCAGCAACGCCGGCCTGGTGAACACGAACCTCAGCGGCGGCTACCTCGTCGCGGCCGGTTCCCCCGCCCTCACCTCCAGTCCCGAGCCCTCAACCCTCCTCCTGCTCGGCACCGGCATGCTCGGATTCGCCGGAACAGCCGGCCGCCGACTTCTCGCAGCCTGACCGCACACCGCATCGCAACTCCACGCCGCTCCCACACAGGGCGCGCCCTCGCCCGGACGTCTCCGCAGTCTCCTGCAAGGGGCTGCGGAAACTCCCCGCCGGCAGCCCTCCCGCGACCTCCCGCGCATTTGCCCTGCCCTCCTCCGTGAGCGATACTGAACCCTCCGCCTTACCGGAAAATCGCAACACAGAAGGGCAATCAACAACACATGTCCACACCAGAAGCCGCCAGCCAGCAAGCGGCCGATATCAAGCCTGCCCAGGGGAAACTCGGCATCATGATCCCCGGCATGGGAGCTGTCGCCACCACCCTCATCGCCGGCGTCGAAGCCGTCCGCCGCTCCCTCGCAAAACCCATCGGCTCCCTCACCCAGATGGGCACCATCCGCCTCGGCAAGCGCACCGACAATCGCACCCCCCTCATCAAGGACTTCGTCCCCCTCGCGCAACTCGACGACCTCGTCTTCACCGGCTGGGACATCTTCGGCGGCAACCTCTTCGACGCCGCCTCCCACGCCCAGGTCCTCGACCGCGACCAGCTCGCCGCGATCAAGCCCTTCCTCGAGTCCATTGAGCCCCTTCCCGGCGTCTTCAACCAGCACTACGTCAAGCGCCTCAACGGCACCTCCGTAAAGACCGGCAAGAACAAGTGCGACCTCGCCAACCAGATCCGCAACGACATCGCCGAGTTCAAGACCAGGACCGACCGCCAGGTCATGATCTGGTGCGGCTCCACCGAGATCTTCCTCGAGCAGACCGCCGTCCACCAGACCCTCGCCGCCTTTGAAAAAGGCCTCGTCGACGACGACCCCTCCATCACCCCCTCGATGCTCTACGCCTGGGCCGCCCTCAAGGAAGGCATCCCCTTCGCCAACGGCGCACCCAACCTCACCGTCGACATCCCCGCCCTCAACGAGCTCTCCCGCAAGATGAACGCCCCCATCTGCGGCAAGGACTTCAAGACCGGCCAGACCTTTATCAAAACCGTCCTTGCCCCCGCCTTCAAGACCCGCATGCTCGGCGTCGCCGGCTGGTACTCCACCAACATCCTCGGCAATCGCGACGGCGAAGTTCTCGATGACCCCGAGTCCTTCAAGACCAAGGAAGAGTCCAAGCTCGGCGTCCTCGACATCATCCTCCAGCCCGAGCTCTACCCCGAGCTGTACAAGGACCTTTACCACAAGGTCCGCATCAACTATTACCCGCCACGCGGTGACAACAAAGAGGGTTGGGACAACATCGATATCTTCGGCTGGCTCGGCTACCCCATGCAGCTCAAGGTCGACTTCCTCTGCCGCGACTCCATCCTCGCCGCACCCCTGGCCCTCGACCTCTGCCTCTTCCTCGACCTCGCCGCCCGCACCCCAAGCCTCCGCGGCCTCGGCATTCAGGAGTGGCTCTCCTTCTACTTCAAAGCCCCAGACTCCGCCCCCGGCCTCCACCCCGAGCACGACCTCTTCATCCAGCAAATGAAACTCAAAAACACCCTCCGCCACATCATGGGCGAAGACCTCATCACCCACCTCGGGCCTCGACTACTACGGCGAATAATCGTCGCCACATCTCCCTAGAGCGCGCAAGCCTTTGGAGCTTCATTCCGAGCGAGGCGACTCTGCTGTAAACGAGTCAACCGACGAGAGGCCCGTTCTCTCGTTACGAACCCTGCAATCCACTCCGAATCAGCTCTCCCGGGGCAAAAACTCGGAATCGACCCAGCCCTCCCCCTCGTAACGTGGGACAAATCCCGTCAGCTCGGAATGGGATTCGCGCCCACCTTCTTCCAATCGTTGGCTGTCGGCTCGACAGCCTCGAGGACCTTGGTCATGGCGCCGACTGTATTGTCCCATCGAGATTGACGGTCGTTGTTGGCTGCCTGCTCCGGCTCCGGATCGCAACATCCTCGGCGTTTGGGGTATCTGCGCTGCTCTCCCACGAAGGTGTCCTGCCAGAACCAGTACGAATCGTCTATGGGTCCAGCCTTAGGGATAAATATGGTCCGCTGAACGAACTTCACGGGGCTGATGGCGCTGGCCCGCGTGCTGATGATTCGGTTGTGGTTTCCAAGGGCGAAAGGCACAAACTCCTCCACCTTGCGTATCAAATCTTCAGCCCATGGTGAGTCGTTCGGATTCTTGTGGTCCCTGTCGGTGATCGCTTTCTCCTGGAGGATCGCCAGATGGAGTCCTCCGGCGACAACAAACAAACCAAGACCGATCTCTGGAAACTCCTTGAGCTCATTGGTGATCATGCGCGAGTCATTCCACACCGTGGAGAGAATGCGTTGCGATTCTTCATACTTCGCCGGGTCGCGCTTGATCGTGTTGTAAGTGATCATGCCGTCTTGAACGGCGTTCACCCTGCCGCTCAGTTCGCGGCGCTTGTTCTCGTTGATGATGCCCTGGACGATCTTCTCGAACTCCTTATAGACCTGATCGAAGTAGGCGGGGACGCCCGGAGGAAAGAGCTTGGCGAAGATGGCCGAACCAATTTCGCTAGCCAGGGCGTCCAACAAAGACCTCCCAATGGCAGCGGCGAGAGCGCCCCAGGCCATAGCTCCGGCACTGGCCGATGGGGTGAGTTCGACCGCCGCCGGTGGCGTGATGTCGGTGATGACCGTCTCTCGGACGGCGAATTGCGTATCGATAAAGACCAACTCGCCGAAGCTGCTTCGTCGTCGCGTGGATACAGTTCCCGCCGGATAGTCGAGATAATCTGTGGAAAGAAACGACGTGAACACGCCGTCAGGGTCCAGGGTCTCCGTCGCAAGCAGTGGATAGGCAAGGTTTATCGCCCGCTGGAGCCGCTTGATACGGTACTCCGCCATACGCATCTGCTCCTCATTCAGGTGGGGCCAATGCTCACGAGGAGTGATGGGAGGCGGCACCGTGGAACCGCCGTTAAAGGCCTCGGATGCCAGTCGCTGTGCATCCTGCTCCGACAGGTCAGAGTAAGCCCGCAGTTGAGCCTCAAGGATGCTCAATGACTTGGGTTTGGAGTAGATGAGGTCCATACAGATCCTCCATCAGAAAGCTGGTTGTTGTTCCGCCCGGCCCGAATCGCTGCCCATTCCGCCAGCCTGAACTCCGAAGGCTCGGTCGTTCCGAGGGCGACCCTGTCTTCGGCCATGACTTACTACAACGAAGTTCGCGAGGTGGATTGTTACATCGGACAGTCCGCTAGTCCACCCTGTTTCAACGAATTTCCTTCGACTCATAGCCAGGAGCCAGGTGTGCTGAAACGAACGCCAGGAGACCGGCGGCATATTCCTGCAGGGTGCAAGCCCCGCAAACACTCACTCCGAGCAAAGCGACTTTGCGGTAAACGACGCAACGCACGAAACGGCATCTATCGTGAGCAATCCTCACTTGCCTTCGCGAACGGGCGTGGTTTGGGAGCACTCGGGCCGGCGATCAAAGAATGCAGCATTGCATCTGTACGGGGGATCAGGACTGGTCGGAGAACTTCAGCCCCTTGAGCATTTGAGGGAGGGGCCTCCGTGGTCTCCTGCGTGGGGTGGTTCCCTTCACAGGCCCGCGTGTAACCTGCTGAAAACCGCCATGTTAGTCTGCCGCTCATGTGTCCCTGTTTGTTGCGCACAGCCACACTCATCCTCGTAGGGGGCTCTACGTTTTCAGGTGTTGCCCAGGTTCATGTCGCTGCACTCAACGGCCCGCAAGTGCTTCAGGGAAACTCTCCGCACATTGTCGTGAGCGGTTTGGCTCCGGGAGCTCACGTGACGATCCACGCTTTCCGCCGCGCAGAGCTCTTCGGAACGCAAGTCGGGCAGGGCACACAGGTGCTGGCGCATGCGCATGGCGCCTTTCAGGCAGATGACAAAGGTGTGGTCGATACGGAGGTTGTCGCGCCCTCAGAGGGCACCTACTCCGGCACGGATGCGCTGGGATTCCTTTGGTCTGGTGTACAGCTGGACCTGACAGGAGACCCGCGGGAGTCAGTCACGCAAATGCTGACGTTTGGGAATGCATCCACGGTCGTAGTTCGTGTCGTCACTCAGGATGGCAAGTGGCAGGAGACGCATTTCGAACTCACAGACGGCGCGGATCGTGTTGACCTGCAGGATGTCGTGCTCCCGAACTTGAATGGCGTATTTGCGCGGCCGAAGACACACACCGGTCAGCTGCGTGCGATAGTGCTTCTGCATGGCAGTGAGGGTGGTAGTCGAGCTCAAGCCCGAGCAGCTGCTGTTCGATTTGCACAGCTTGGCTACGCAAGTCTTGCGGTCAACTACTTCGCCTGGGGACCATGGTCGGGCACGACTGGTCTGCCCAATGCGCTCGTCGACATCCCCGTGGAGCAGATCGCCACGGCGCGCGATTGGATTGCGAAGCAGCCGGGGGTCAATGCAGAGCACATCGCACTCTGGGGCGTTTCAAAGGGTGCGGAGTTTGCCCTTGTCGCAGCCGCTCACTATCCCTGGATTGATCGCGTTGTGGCCTGCGTTCCGTCCAGCGTCGTGTGGTCTGGTTTCGGCCGTGGTCCGAAACCGGGTGAGGTCTTCTCCTCTTGGAGCATTGACGGCAAAGGTCTGCCTTACATTCCCTACGACAACTATGACGATGCACTGCAAAGGCGCTACTCAGCCGCTTTCGTACACCTGCGCAGTTTCGAGGAAGCTTCGCTGCGGCAACGTTCGGCAGCGCGTATTCCCATCGAGAACTCCAAGGCAGACCTGCTGTTGCTCGCCGCAGAAAAGGATGTCGTCTGGCCATCGGCGAGAATGGCCCGGCAGTTACAAGCCACACTCGACGATGCTCGCTACCCGCACGATTATTCCGTGATCGTTTTTCCGAATGCTTCGCACTTCATCTGTGGCACGGGAGAGGGGCCAACCCGCATCAATCCGGTACACAAGCCGGAGGGCGATGATCCTGGTCCGGAAGCGGATGCGCGCGCGAATGCCTCTTCGTGGCAGAAGACGCAGGACTTTCTCAAGCGGCCTTGAAGCGGCAAGCGTCTGAAGGTATCGGCCCGGATGAGTGCTGCTGAGTCCGCATCTCGGACCTTGTGAACGAAAGCGGCTCCGCTGACCTTCTGGATACAAAAGCGTCATGCTCATTCCGCCACCCGGCCCAGGCCCATGTCAAAGTAGATCAGTGAATCCTGACCGCATCACCTCCGATCCCCCACCCGAAGAGCAACGCGGGTTCGAAGCGGATCCCCAGACCCGGACCCTCCAACTCACCACCCTCCTCTCCGCCCTCCGTCCAGACTGGCCCCACCGTCTCATCCTCTCCGTCGGACTCCAACCCCCAGGCCCGGACCTCGCCCTCGCCGCCCACATCGCGGGTGGAACATGCCTCTCGGTCGACCCGTCCCCTGAAACCTGCCGCGCCGCCCTCCGCTCCGGAGCCGTCGACTTCCTGGTCAACTCCCTCGATGAAGCCGTCCGCACCCTCAAAAACGAGGTTCGCAAAGGCCACCCCCTCTCCGTCGCCCTCCAGGCCGACCCCGCATCCGTCCTTGCCGAGACCCTCGAGCGCGGCATCCTCCCCGATCTCTTCACCGCCTTCCCGCCCGCCGAGGCCGATCCAATTGCACCAGTCATCGGCGACGCCGCCGAAGCCCTCGCCCGTCTCGGAACAGTCATCCTCAAGGTTGGAGACACCTTTCCCCACCTGCGAGCTGTGGACGCCGCGGACCTCCTGGCCGACCTCACCGCCCGCCGCGGCCTCAGCCTCGAAACCTTCTCCTTCAGCTCCAACGCCGAGCTCCGCGCCTTCGACGCCCGCCTCCTTACCCTCGTCGGAGCCGAAGACCCCCGCCGCCGCTGGACCCTCGGCGCCCCCCGCCTCTTCAGCCGCCCTCTACCCGCGGAACCCGGCCTCTACCGCCGCGCAGCCTTCCTGACTGAAACCGAACGCGACGAGCTCGCCCGAACTGCCCCCTCGATCTCATAAGCCTGTACCCGGAGCACACCGCTGGCGCAATCACTCGCTCCGGTCCCTACAATGGGAGAAGTGGTTGAGAAGCAAGGGAACAGGGAAGTGGAACCCAGACCCGCAGCTGGCTTCGCCTCAAACGTCTTGGCGTGGCTTGAGGTCCGGACCTAAAGTATCTGGTTCGAATATTTTGCGTAAGAAACGACGGGGGAGGGGGTGGCTACTCCACCACCGCCAGCAGCCTCGACCAAAGCGCCTTAATCCCGAGGCCCGTCTTCGCAGAAACCGGCAGGACCTCGTCAATCTCGTGCTCGCGCTTCAAGGCCGCCAGCGACTTGGCCAGGACATTATTCGAGATCCGGTCCGACTTCGTCCCCACCACAACAAACGGCCGCTGCGTCTGCTGCAGATACCGGATCAGGAGCGTGTCACTCTGCTGCGGAGGGATGTTCGTATCCACCAGGCAGACGCACAACGCCAGCGCCTCCCGGGACGCCAGGTAAGGCTCAATGAACCGCGGCCACTCCGCCGAAATGCTCTTCGAGATCTTCGCGTACCCATACCCCGGCAGATCCGCAAAGATCAGCGTCGGCCGCTGATCCCGCTTCGCCCCCGTCCCCCCATGGAGCGCAAAGAAGTTGATCGCCCGCGTTCGCCCAGGGGTCGAAGACGTGTGCGCCTCCTTGGACCCGAGCAGCGCATTGATCAACGACGACTTGCCCACATTGGAGCGCCCCAGAAACGCGACCTCCGGTGCCCCATGCGTCCGCGCCGCATCCGGGAAGTGCGCTACATCCGTAGCCGACAGCAGAAACGTAGGGGAAAGGACCACCCCCCCAGTCTACGCGCCGCCACTCACGCAACAACGACACAGGCTGAGGGCGCACCCGCCCTCAGCCCCCGAAACTATCGGCTGACCGAGTTCTCCAGCCGAAAGGTGATCAGCGACTCGGACGGAATCACTACATCGTGATTGCCCGTGTAGGCCGCGCCTGCCGTACCCGCACCCGCGCCCGCAAGCCCGCCGATCAGCGCTCCCTTGCCGCCACCCGCAAGGCCGCCGATGATGGCCCCCAGGCCACCACCCCCGCCGATCAGCGCCCCCGTCCGCTTCCCCTTGCCCTTCTCTTCCTTCTCATACTCGCTCGAGGTCACGCGAACGCCGCCGATCGAGGTCAGCTGGATCCCAATCGCGCCGGCACCTTTGAAGCGCCCCCGTCCCTTGGCAGCGACCACCGTGCCCGCAACCCGCGTTCCCCTCGGAAACACCACCCCGCCACCCCGTGCCGTAAGCGGCTGCGCCAACACCCCCGTGAACCCGTCCCCAACGTTGGCCGTCGAAGCCCTCAGCGTCTCGGTCAGCGTAACCGCGACGCGGCTGCCGGCAGGAGCAGTGAGCACCCTTCGCTCCACCGGTGCCGGAGCCGCCGCCGTCTGCGCCACTGGGGCCTCGGTAACGGCTGGAGTACTCGGCGTCGCAGCGACGGGCGCGCCTGAGGCTGCCCCCTCCGCCGGTACAGTCGGCACTGCCGCCGGCGGCGGTGCCGTCACGGTCGACGCCGGGGCCGGGGCCCCCTGGGACGCCGACTGTGCAGCCGGAGCCGGTGCAGGTGCGGACTTGCATCCACCCGCAACAATCGCGAAGGACATACCGAAGGCAATCCCAACTAATCTCAACGTACTTTGCATCGACGTTCTCCATTTCGTGGATCGTGATCTGAAGCTTCCAATACTTGCTGGCAACCCAGCGTTCGGGCACCAAGCTCCTGCTGAGGATACTCCGCCGCTGAACTTCCAAACAGGTAACCAGCTGCAAATTCACTCCCTCCGTAAGAGCTCCGCACACTCTGCCGTCGAGGGCCCTCGGCGTACACTGCCTAACCTCGCCTCCGCGCGAGCTGTGTTGTTATACGGTCCAGCCCGTCCACCTCTGCTCTCGGGTCGACTGCGGAGTGTCGCGCTATAAGAGGAAAAATGTTTACTCACACAGAAAATTCTTCCGCAAAGCTCCCTTTTCCTCATATGCTTCACCGAAGCAGCCAACCAGCCTCGCTCAGGCCGGTCCCTCATAAAACGCGGCAACGTTTTTCGTCGTTCGCTAGCCGAAGCCCATCACCTCCCTAACCGAAACGCGCCGGTGGGATCATCCGCAAGCATGGAGGCATCAATGCAACACTATCCCTCTGCCCAATACCGGCGAAAGCATAGCCGGCTGGTCCTTTCTCTGGCATCAACTGCCCTGTTGGCCTCCGGTTGCTCCAACCTGGTCAACTCCGCTCCCAAGATCGGCAATAGTGATCTGATCAAGTTCGGTGGCCGGGTGCACGGCGGCAACCAGCCCGTTGCCTTCGCCACTGTCGGCCTCTACTTCGCCGGACAGACCGGCTTCGGCTCCGACGCGACCCTCGTTGCGACAACAACCACCGCCGACGACGGTGCGGGCAGCTTCTCCTTCGTACGCGCTGCCGACGATCAGCCCAACCCCGGTAACACCAATACGTTTTCCTGTCCCACAGGCGGAGGAACACCCAACGTCTACGTCGTCGCCCGTGGTGGAAACACCCTGAACACTCACGACTCCGGCGTCACCAATCCCGCGTCAGTCTTTATTGCTCCCATGGGGCTCTGCGACAGGCTGACACCCTCCACATTCATCTCGATGAGCGAGGCCGTGACCGCCGCAACGGTAGCGGCCGTGCACCAATACATGAACGTCAACACCGGGTCGATCGGCGCCGATGGAATTCTCGTCTCCTACAACGGACTGACGAACTCCTTCGATGTCGTCTCCAACATGGTCGACCTTTCCACCGGCCAGACCCGCGCTTCGTTTCCCCGGATAGGCAACGCCTCGGGCGTAAGCGTCACCGCTACGCCGGAACAGGCGAAGCTCAATCAGGTTGCAAACATCCTTTCAGCCTGCGTCAATACACCGACCGGTGCCAGCGGAAGCTCTTCGACGACGCCAAACGCCTGCGACATCCTCTTCGCAAACGCAGTTCCACCTGCGAGCTCGGCGACGACGAGCACCCCTGGTGCCACCTTCAACCCCGCGACCGACGTCCTGCAGGCCGCGTATTACATGTTCACCAACCCGACAGATCTGAACACCGCTAATCTGGGGCGCCTCTACAATCTTTCCCCTGGCTCCGGAGCCCCGTACCAGCCAACCCTGACCTCCGTTCCCTCGGACTGGTCGATCGGGATCCGCTACACCGCCAGCGGCGCCTGTGGCACAGGTTCCAACCTCCTGATCGCCAGCCCCTACGATCTCAACGTCGACTCCCTCGGCAATATCTGGATCGCTAACAACCAGGGCCCGACCAACTCCATGGCCGAGATCAGCGCAACAGGTCTCCCCCAGACCTGTCAGGCAATCGGTGGCGCCTCACACGGCGGCACGATCGACAGCTCGGGAAAGATCTGGATGGGCGACACGCAGAACAACATGCTCTACAGGTACGATCCTCTCCAGAGCACACCCGCCCTCCAGCTCCTGCAGTTCCCAACCTCGACGCCTCCGTTTGCGCTTGCCGCAGATGGCGCGGGAAATGTCTTCTACTCCAGCGTCAGCCCCGGGTCTGTTTGGAAGATCTCGGGAGCCGCGACAGCAACCTCCGCGATCGCACCGGTCGAGATCTCGACCAACGTCGGCACCCTTCCCGTACGGCTCGCCGTCGATGGCAACGGTGGCATCTGGGCCTCCTCTCGAAGTGCCTTCGTCTCGCTCATCAGCCCTGCCTCCTCCGGGGTCGGTCTTCTGGGCGGCTACTTGACCACTCAGTTCACCACCACGTCTCCGAGTTATGGACTCTCGGTCAACGGCGGCATCGGATCAAACGGTGTCTACATCTCCAGCCAGGAGGGCTCCAGCCAGATCGATCTGCTGGCCGGCTCAGGCACCAACTACGCACCTTCAGGTGCCTTCCCGACGGCCAGCAATGCCGGGGGGTTAAACGTTCCCAGTGCTATCGCAATCGACGGTGCAGAGAATGTCTGGGCCGCCAACGACCAGCCGGACTCATCAAGCGGGCTTGGTACCGTCTCCCAACTCACCGGCAGCGGAATCAGCCTCTCCCCGGACGGGGTCGTCAGCGGTGGATATCAGAAGGATCCGATCGGCCTCCTCCACGGCAGGGCAATCGCGGTCGACCAGTCTGGCAACGTCTGGATCGGCAACGATGGCAGCAACTCCGTCACCGAGATCGTCGGTGGCGGCGTCCCCATCTATCAGCCCTTTGCCGCCGGCCTGAGCCAGGGACGTTTCCAAACCAAGCCCTAACCCGCACCACGCTCACCGAGAGCCCTGGCGATAGGCCAGGGCTCTTGTGTTTCCCCCTAACCCTGCTCGTAAACACGCCTATGTGTCGCGCGCCCTGCTCCATTCAGGGGATACTCCCGCCAAGCGTGCCGTGGCCCAATACAGACTGAGTCCCCTGGGCATGCCGAGCACCCCCCACCCAACTTCAGCACGTCGCATTGCTCTCGGCATGACGTTCTTCGTGCTTTCCTCTGGCATGGCCTGGGCACAGGCCGCTCCCGTCTCGGCAAGATCCGTGCCTCTGCTTCTGCCAAGTGCAATCGCCTACGACTCCGCTGGCAATCTCTATATCGCCGAAACCGAAGGCAATGCCGTCCGCAAGGTGGACAGCT
Source organism: uncultured Acidobacteriaceae bacterium (assembly GCA_963850375.1). GTDB lineage: Bacteria > Acidobacteriota > Terriglobia > Terriglobales > Acidobacteriaceae > Edaphobacter. The sequence continues at coordinate 2,226,598 of CAWKKV010000002.1, forward strand.
CAGGACTGATCACCCGGATCGCGGGTGACGGCTCCGAGGGCTACAGTGGCGATGGAGGTCCCGCAATCGCCGCGCAGCTCGACTCCCCTCAGGGCCTCGCCATCGACGCCGCCAACAATATCTTCATCTCCGACTCCCGCAACCATCGCATCCGCCGCATCGACGCACTCTCCGGCGTGATCCAGACCATTGCCGGTAGCGGCGTGCCCGGTTTCTCCGGCGACGGCGGCTCGCCCCTCACGGCAACCTTCAATCTCCCGCGCGCCATCTGCCTCGACCCCACGGGCAAACAGCTCTATATCGCTGACTCTCGCAACCACCGCATCCGTCATGTCGATCTCTCTGCCCAAACCGTCGAGACCTACGCCGGAAGCGGCGTACAAGGCTTCTCTGGCGATGGCGGCCCCGCCATTGCAGCCGCCCTCGACAGCCCGGAGAGCATCGCCATCGACCCTGCCGGCAACCTCCTCGTCGCCGACACCCAGAATGCTCTGATCCGCAGGGTCTCCGCCGGAACGCGCATCATCCAGACCATCGCCGTTCCAGGAGCCTCCGCCACGGCGACAGCCCAGCTTGCCCGGCCTAGGGGCCTCACCGCCGACCCCCAGGGAAACCTCTTTATCGCCGACTCGGGAAACAATCGGGTACTTCGTGTCGATCACCAGACGGGCGCCATCAGCGTCGCAGGAGGCAGCACAACACAGGGCTTCGGTGGCGACGGCTCTCCCGCCATCGCGGCCACGCTCGACAGCCCCCGAGCACTCGCCTTCACACCGGGAGGTCTCCTTTCGATCGCCGACACCTCGAACGAACGTGTTCGCCAGCTGCTCGCCGCGCCCGCGTTCACCACGCCCATCCAGACCGTGGCCGGGCTCGGAGTCACCGTTCCCGGCATCTTCAATCTCTCCGCGCCGGCCGTCGAAGCCTATGGCAGCGCAAGCATCACCGCTTCGCTCAGCTCCGACGCACTCGCTTCCGGGCAGGTCACCTTTCTCAATGTCGGCGACAGCTCCAACACCGCCCTCGGCACAACGCCGCTCGTGGCGGACACGGCCACACTCAACATCCCCACGCTCCCTGTCGGCCAGCATCGCATCATGGCCACCTACTCCGGAGACAACACCCACGGCGCCGCGCAAACGCCCGTCTTCCTCCTCACGATCTCTCCGCGCGGTCTCCGCGTCTCCGCGAACCCAACCACGGCGGTCTATGGTTCCCCTCTTCCGCAGCTCAGCGGCACGATCGACGGCATCCTCCCGCAGGACGCAGCAAACGTCAGCGTCTCCTTCCTCTCGTCGGCAACCGCGTCCTCGCCCGCGGGCAGCTATCCGGTCACGGCGACAATCTCCGGTCCGGCAGCCTCCAACTACACCCTCCAGTTCGCACCGGTAAATCTGGTCATCAGCCAAGCCGCTTCGTCCAGTTCTCCTCCGCAACGCCGCCCCTGACGGCAGCTTCACGGGAGCGCTCGTGGTTCAGGTCACCAGCAGCACCTCCGGAACACCCACCGGCTCCGTCACTCTGCTCGATGGCGTAACACCTCTCCAGCAGGTTGCCCTCAACAACGGCGCAGCCAGCCTCTCAGCCTCAAACCTGGGCAGCGGCGCTCACCTGCTTACCGCCGCATACGCGGGCGATACCAACTTCCTCCCCAGTACCTCCCCCACTCTCACCACCAGCGTGGCCCCGACCGCAAGCTCCGACTTCTCGATTGCGGCCTCCGTCCCAAGCTCGCAGATCCTCGCCGCCGGAAGCTCGGTCTCCTCAACCGTCTCCGTACAAATGTCCGGCCCCGCCCTGAACAGCCCCGTCGCTCTCACCGTCACCGGGCTGCCCAACTTCACCACCGCGTCCTTCTCGCCTGCTTACATCCCGCCGGGCACGACAGGCACCGCCGTCGCGCAACTCACCATCACCTCCAACGCTTCGCAGGTCGCCGGCCTAGGCATCATCGGAGCAGGGAACTGGCCCTCCCTCTCCGTTGCTCTCCCGCTTCCGCTTCTGATCTGTCTCTCCCGCAGGAGACGTCGTCCCGCCCCGCCCATGTCCATCACCCTCGCCGCCGTGCTCCTGCTCTGCTCGCTTGCCCCACTCGTCGGCTGCGGCGATCGCATCAACCCGGAACCCAAGGGGGCCGGCTCTCTTCAGAGCTACACCCTCAGCATCACAGGCACTGCGACCTCCGACTCCGGCGCCACTTTGAAGCACTCCGCCACTCTCATCGTGCAGACGTCCTCTGCCCAATAGCAGCGCGGGATCAGATCGTCGGTCCAAGCGACCGCAGCAGCAGAAACAGGGCAACGCCCGCAAAAAAGACCAAGGCCATCCGGATCCCTGGCTCCTTGTTCACCTCCGGTACCAGGTCCGTCGCCGCGACATAGATCGTCACGCCGGCCGCGAGCGGAAGTCCCACATGCACCAGGCGCGGAACCGCATTGATCGCAAACACACCCAGCAGCGTCGTCAGACCCAGCAGCAACGCAGACAGAAAGGCCGCTCTCCGCCCACGCCCTCCCGCCAGCATCACGCTTGCGACCGTAAACCCCTCCGGGATCTTATGGAGAAAGATCGCCAGAAAGATCAACCATCCTAGCCAGGTCGAGATCACAAAACCCGACCCGATCGCGATCCCATCGAAGAACGTGTGCGTCGACAAACCGAGCAGCACGGAATAGGTCGTCTTACGCGACAGGAACTCGTGATGGTGCGTCTCCTCGCCGAAGTGAAAGTGAGGCACCAGCGTATGTTCCAGCAGATGCACACCGCAGTACCCGGCCAGCAGCAGCACCGCCCCCCAGTGCGGATTCAGCGCCAGGCCCTCGGGCACCATCTCCAGCGTCGCCGCGGAAAGCATAAAGCCCGCACCAATGGCGACGAAGTAACGTAGCGATCGCGTCGATGGCAGCCGCCGCACAAGGATGAGCCCACCCGCAACGTTCGCCAGACCAGCGACAAGTCCCAGCAAGGAGCTGATCCAGAACGGGCGCATCACCTACGCGCCAGCCCTGGTTCGCAACATACCGCCCACATCGTCGCGCTCGAGCACAGCCCCTGGATGCACGTTCACCCTCTCACCTCAACACTCGCCTCGTTCGCCAGACCAAACATAACGCCCAATCCGAGCAGGAGCACAACGCCCTCAAGCCGTTCCGAAACCACGTGGAGTCGCTCGAACTGCACCCGCCCTGGACTCGTCGCATCTGCCGCGGCCACATCGCCTCCCGCCTCCGCGCGATACCTCTCCATCGCAGGCAGCACCGCAAACTGTGAGTACGCGGTCACACCCAGCATCGCTACATCAAGAACGATCTCCGCAAGGGCGACGCGTCTGGGACCAACACGCCGACTCACTGCCGCCGTAAGCAGCAGAAAAATCCCTCCGCATGCCAGCCCAAGAACATGGAGAACCCTCAACGTTCCGCCCACCACCAACCCAGCCTCATGTGCGTTCGGCAACCGATGGAACGCAACCGGAGCGACCGCAAAAGCAAAGAACACCAGGCCGCCCACCCACAGAGCGATCGTCAGCAGCCGCGCAAACCGGATCACGCGCAGCATGTGCTCTTCCTTTCCATCCTGGACTTCAAGCGCGCACGTCCGCCGCCGCGCCATTCCGCGCCAGCACCCGCCGCAGCACTGCCTCGAGCGCCGCCTTGTGCTCCGCGTACTCGGCCTCCGTCACTCGCCCCTGCAAGCGGTCCGTCTCCAGTGCAAACAGCTCCTCCTTGAGCGCGGCCAGCGTCCCTCCTTGCGGATCCGTAGCTCCTCCACGGGAACCCACGCCTCGTCCCGCGCCTCCCACTGCTTCAGGGGATCGCCGCAACAGCACACCCGCACCCGCCGCCAGCACCAGCCCCAACCCGCCGATAATCCACCACTTGTACTTCGCCCAGGGGTCGTTCGCTCCCTCCGGGTCGATCGGGTTCCCCAGGCCCCCTCCCGGCCGCGTATCCGCCGCCGCCGATCCCGCACCCTGCGCCTGCCCCGCATCGCCGCTCGCGCCTGCGGTCGCCGCCTGGCCCGCATCCCGGGGCAGCTGCCCGGTCCCCGAGATCGTGAACTCAAGCGGCTGCGACGGCGACACGCCGCGCGCCACAAACGTCTGTGCATTCACCTCGTCGTTCACCGGTGTGTACGGCGTCGATGGTCCGCCCTTGAACGTCATGCTCTTGGGCATCATGATCGCAACCGTGTCCGTCGGGAGCAGCAGCTTCGGCGCAAGCTGCACACTGCCGCTATACGGCAGGCGATACGTAATCTGGAAGCGCGTCTCCCCCGGTCGAATCGGAAAGATAAATGCGTAGTGGTTCGGATCGCCCAGCGGCACCGGCGAAGCCTGCACCGGCATCCCCCCTGGCCCCAGCGCCGCCGAACCCTCAACCACCGCACCCGAAGGAAGATAAAACTCAAAAGGACGATCGCTGAACTGCGTCTTCGGCGGATCGGAGTCGTTCTTCACAAAGAAGTTCTGCACCACCCGCAGAGCCTTCCCACTCTCATCCGTCTGGATCCGCATCACGTCCGCCTCGCTCGCAATGCCGTCCACCTTCGCCGCCGCGTTGAAGACATCGACATCAATCGTGTTAGTGCCGGGAGGCGCAGGCCGGAAGTAGTTGGCCTTATCGTGCGTCACGCGCACCAGGTGCACCCCACCCGGGTCCGGGACGTCCAGCGAGAAGTGCCCGCGCGCATCCGTCTTCGTGCGCGTCGATTCCTGCATCCCCTGGGACAGCCGGATCAGCACCACGTCGTCGCCCACGGCGGCCTTGTTTGTCGTGCGATTTGTAACTGTGCCGGTGATCGCCTCAGCACCCGCATGCGCAAGGGGAGCGATAAGAAGGGCTGCAGAGATCAGGAGAAAACGTGGGAAGCGGAAGGAGGCAATCACATCCACAAGTCTACCGTCTCGGCCTTTACCAGGCCCCAGAAGAGACGTACATCTTCCGCTATCTCAACTTTGTAGGCGCGCCCTCAAGCGTCTCGATCTCCAGCAGAACGCCTGCAGCCTCCTCTTCAAGGCCCGCCCGCTGCACCTCAAAGTCCTGCTCCGGATGCTTGCCCGCCAGGTACTCGAAGTTCAGATCGCGGAGGTTCTCGTAGATCGCCTCCTTGCGCTCGTTCAGGTAGTCGACACGAGTCTTCTCAACCTGTCGCACCACCCGGCGCTCCGGCCAGAAGATATAAGCAAACAGCAGCAGGGTCAGAATAGCCGCGGCACCGAGGCCCATCAGAGCTCCGTCTCCCGCCGGATCCGATCCCGCAGATCGCCCCTGTTTCCCCCACGCGCAAGCCCGCTGCGTTCCATCCCTGCCGCGCTGCCTGCCAGCAGCAACCTGTCCGTCCGCCGCTTCCAGACCTTCACCAGAAGCGCCGTCCCAAACGTCGCCAGGATAAACACCCCGAGCGGTGCGATCCACGCCACGTTATCGAACCCGCCCCGTATCGGAGCCGCCAGCACCGTCGCTCCGTACTTGCCCGCAAACCAGCTCAGCACACCGCTGTCGCTCCCGCCCTGTGCCACCTGCCCCTGCAACTCCCTGATCATCCGCGCCGAGTCCGGACACCCCACATGGTTGCACTCCAACAGCACCTGTCCACAGGAGCACACGCAGATCATCTTGTGACCCAGCCGGTTGAACCGCGATCCCGCATCGCTCGCACCCAGCATAATTACGGCCAGCACGGCGACCAGAACAGCCTGCCCGGAGCGCCTAAGCATGGTGCACCTCGGCCATCGCCGGCGCCTCCTCCAGAACGCGCCTCCTCGCAGCTACCGTCCTCAGGTTCGGTAGCAGCGCCAGCACCGTTCCCAGTGCCACGATCCCAACTCCGATCCAGATCCAGTTCATCAGCGGATTTAGAAACACCTTGATGATCGGCTTATCTGTATCCGGGTTCTTGCCCATGTAGATCACGTACAGGTCGCTCGCCAGGGTAGAGTGGTTCGCCACCATCGTCGAGTTGGTCTGGCTCGCCTGGTAAAAGCGCTTCTCCGGAGCCAGCTGCGTCACCTTCTTGTCGCCGCGATACACGTCCAGCAGCGCGTACTCCGTGTCATAGGTCGCATTGCTGTCCTGCGTGAAGCTCTGGCACACCAGCCGGTACGGTCCCATTCGCATCTGGTCGCCGAAGCTCATCTCCTGCTCCTTCGACTGGTTGAACGCGCCGCCCGCGATCCCGATAAACATCACCACGATCCCGAAGTGCACGAGGTAGCCGCCATAGCGCCGCGTATTCTTCCTCACCAGCAACGTCATCGATGGCAACAGCGCACGCCCGGTCTGCTCCCGGACCACACCCGCCCCGCGCAGGAACTCCGCCGAGATGGCCGTGATCACCCCCGCCCCAAGTGAAAACGCGATCAGCGAAAAAATTGAGGCCTGCATATCGTCGCCATCGTTCCAAGGTCGTATACCCGCGATCATCAAGGCCACAGCCGTCACCCCGACCGCAATCCCAGGCAGCACGAAGTTCCGCCGGATCGACCGCAGGGACGTCGACCTCCACGCAAGGAGCGGACCTACACCGGTCAGAAACAGCAGTGCCAATCCGATCGGTAGATTCACCCGGTTATAAAAGGGCGCCCCCACCGTCACCTTCGACCCCTGGACATACTCGCTCAGCACCGGGAACAACGTCCCCCAAAGCACCGTGAAACACGCCGCCAGCAGCACCAGGTTATTGAACAGAAAGCTCGATTCGCGGCTCACCAGCGACTCCAGCCGATTCTCCGACCGGAGGTGATCCCGGTTACGCAAAAACGTAAACAGGCATACCGCAAAGGTGATCACCAAAAATCCGTAAAACCAGCTGCCGATCGAAGACTGCGCAAACGCATGCACAGACTGCACCAGCCCGGAGCGCGTCAGCAGCGTCCCCAGCACGGTCAGCATGAAGGTCGAGAAGATCAGCCAAACGTTCCAGCTCTTCATCATCCCGCGCTTCTCCTGCATCATCACGGAATGCAGAAACGCCGTCCCCGTCAACCAGGGCATCAACGACGCGTTCTCGACCGGATCCCATCCCCAGTAACCGCCCCACCCCAGAACCGCATAGGCCCAGTGCATCCCAAGGCAGATCCCGCAGGTCAGAAACAGCCACGTCACCATCGTCCATCGCCGCGTGATGTGGATCCACTTCTCACCCGGGTACCGCATCATCAGCGCACCCAGCGCAAACGCAAACGGCACGGCAAACCCCACGTACCCCAGGTACAGCATCGGCGGATGAATCACCATCTCCGGGTACTGCAGCAGCGGATTCAACCCAAATCCATCCTGCGCCACCGGCCCCGGCTGGATCGCAAACGGCGGCGCCGCGAAGTTCAGCAGCAGCAGGAAAAACACCTGCACGCCCGCCAGGATCGTCGACGCAAACGCCGACAGCCGCACGTCCACTTTGTGCCGCATCCGCAGCACGAAACCGTAGGTCGAAAGCAGCCAGGCCCACAGCAGCAGCGATCCCTCCTGCCCTGACCACAACGCCGAGAATTTGTAAGCCGTGGGAAGACTGCGATTCGTGTGATGGAGAATATAGGAGACTGAGTAGTCGTTCGTCAGCGAAGCCCACACCAGCGCAAACGCCGCCCCCGTCACCGCCACAAAGCTGCTGATGCCGGCCCGCCGCGCGGTCTCAAGCAGGCGCCCGGCACCTTCAAATCCGGCCACCGCCTCGCCCCCGCGCTGCCGCCACAGGGCTACGCCGCCGATCACCAGCGTATACGTGCTCAAAACCAGCGCCAGCAGCAGCGCAAAACTCCCGAACTCCGGCATTGGATGTGACATGAGGCCTCGCCACCTATTCTCTCAAGCGGGGAGGCGTACCGCAATCAGGCCGGTCACCACCATCAAAGCCCGTCAGGCTGTCTGGGAGCGCGACTGCAAAAGCTCGTGAACATTGGACAGGAGATTGTCCGGGAGGATCGGCTTCACCCGAAACGTCACATGGAGGTCGTCGTACTCCATCTCGGCCTCCTCTAACCCGCTGATCACCATCACCGGCAGGTCAGGGTGCGTCTGACGCAGAGCCCGCACAAACGACGATCCGCTCATGCCCGGCATGATGTGATCCGTGATCACAAGACCGATCGGTTCCGGGAGATCGTCCGTCCGGATCTGCTCGAGGGCCCTCTCCGCATTCAGCGCCGCGAACACGTGGTACCCCGCGCGCTTCAGGATTGTCTGCCGTATTGCTGCTTGAACAGCATTGTCATCAACAAGAAGAACAGAGGCCGGCATTCGTCTGTGCTACTCCCAGGAAGTCTTCGAAAATAACCGCATCTAGAGACTTGCGCTGCATCGGGCCCAGCGTCTGGGATCAGGCGTGGCCCGTGACCGAAGATCACACGTGAGATGCCGGATTCGCGTCCGGCGTTACCTCGCCGTGTGGACGACCCCCGCGAAACCGTTTACAGTTCCGGCAGAGCTCGCATAATCGAGCCTCTTTCTAACCCTGCGCGCAGCGAGGATCCTCTTGAATCTCTCTCCCATCGACTGGCTTATCATGCTGGTCTACTTCGCCTTTGTCCTCGGCATCGGCTTTGCACTCAAGCGGTACATGCGCACCAGCAACGACTTCTTCCTTGCCGGCCGCTCCATCCCGGCCTGGGTCTGCGGCCTCGCCTTTATCTCCGCCAACCTGGGCGCGCAGGAGGTCATCGGCATGGGCGCCTCCGGCGCCAAGTACGGCATCATCACCAGCCACTTCTACTGGATTGGCGCCGTCCCCGCCATGGTCTTCGTGGGCATCTTCATGATGCCCTTCTACTACGGCTCCAAAGCCCGCTCCGTCCCCGAGTACCTCCGCCTCCGCTTCGACGAGAAGACCCGCGCCGTAAACGCCCTCTCCTTCGCCGTCATGACCGTCTTCTCCTCCGGCATCTCCATGTACGCCATGGCGCTGCTCATCCAGACCCTCGGCCTCTTCCACGGCCTCATGCCCGACAAGTGGATCTTCCACGTCTCCATCCTGCTCTCGGCCGTCATCGTCCTCGGCTACATCTTTCTGGGCGGGCTCACCAGCGCCATCTACAACGAGGTCCTGCAGTTCTTCCTCATCGTCGCCGGCTTCGCCCCGCTCGTCTGGATCGGCCTCCGCAACGTTGGTGGCTGGCAGGGAATCAAGCGCACCCTGCCCATCGACATGGTCCACTCCTGGCGCGGCATGGCCCACGCCAACACCAACCCCCTCGGTGTCGAGTGGTTCGGCCTCGCCATGGGTCTCGGCTTCGTCCTCTCCTTCGGCTACTGGTGTACCGACTTCCTCGTGATCCAGCGCGCCATGGCCGCCGACTCCGAAGTCTCCGCCCGCCGCGTCCCCCTGATCGCCGCCATCCCCAAGATGTTCTTCCCCTTCCTGGTCATCCTCCCAGGACTCATCGCCGTCAGCGTCACCAGTCACATGAGCGCCGGTTCAGCAGCCCCATCCTCCCCGGTCCTGTCGCAAGGCGCAGCGTCAACAGCCGCACCCGGCGCCGCAACCCGCCCCGCAGGCAGTCGCCCTCTCGACGACACGCACCCTCACGGTCTCATCCCGGAAAAAATCGATCCCCTCAGCGGTCATCCCGTCCTCGATAACTCCGGCGCCCCGGTCTACAACTACGACCTCGCCATCCCTGTCATGCTCCTCCACTACTTCCCGTCCGGCATCCTCGGCCTGGGGCTCACCGCTCTCCTCGCCAGCTTCATGTCAGGTATGGCCGGCAACGTCACCGCCTTCAACACCGTCTGGACCTACGACATCTATCAGGCCTACATCAACAAGCGCGGCACTGACGCCCACTATCTCTGGATGGGCCGCATGGCCACCATTGGCGGCATCCTCCTCTCCATCGGCGCCGCCTACCTCGTCACCAGCTTCAACAACATCATGGACTCCCTCCAGCTCATCTTCTCCATGGTGAACGCGCCGCTCTTCGCCACCTTTCTTCTCGGCATGTTCTGGAAGCGCACCACCGGTCACGGAGCCTTCACCGGTCTCATCTCCGGAACAGTCGGCGCCCTTCTCCACCACGGCCTCACCCTCCCCGCCGACGCCTCGCCCGGCCTTCACGGCGGCTGGATCGCCGTCCTCCACCACTACCCCAGCGACATGGCGCAGAACTTCTGGACCGCCATCTTCGCCTTCTCGATCAACCTCCTCGTTACCATCGCCGTCAGCCTCATGACTGCCCCGCGCCCTGAGCCCGAGCTCGTCGGCCTCGTCTACTCCCTCACACCCAAACCCATCGAGGGCCACCTCAGCTGGTATCAGAAGCCCGCCACCCTCGGCATCGCAGTTCTCAGCATGCTCGTCATCCTCAACCTCGTCTTCGCCTGATCACAGGACACCACCCGAACGCAGTCCTCCTCAATCAGCTTCGCCGCCGTCTTCAATATTGTCAGCCTTCGAAGCGCAGCATCTGCTATTGCCTTACCGCATCCCACTCCTAAGGAGCAGACCATGGGCCTCGACATCCGCATCCCGCTCGGCCTCATCTTCCTCGCCATCGGCGGCCTCATGACCGTCTACGGCATCTTCACCCGTGGCAGCGATATCTACGCCCGCTCTCTCGGCATCAATGTCAACCTCGTCTGGGGCGCGCTCATGCTCCTCTTCGGCCTCGCGATGTTCTTGGTCGGCCGTCGCCAGCGCTGGCAGAACGACCCCGTCACTCACCGGCCGTGGGAGCGCGAAGGCCCCCTCCCTCCCCTCTGATTTCGCGGGTGCCCGAGCCCGTTACACCACTTCGTGTCATCCCGTTCACCGTATGCGGTCGCTGCTCTTGAGATAATCCCCTCATGAAGCGACGCATCATCGAGCAGTACGAGGTCGTGCGCAAGATCGGCGCCGGCGGCAGCGGCGTCGTCTACCTCGCCAACGACACGCTCCTGCAGCGCCCCGTCGTGCTCAAGCTGCTTAAGCGCGGTGCCCTCACACCCGAGCAGATGCGTCGCACCCAGCTCCGCGAGGCCCGCCTCGCCTCTGCCATCGATCACCCCAACGTCTGCGCCATCTACGAGGTCGGCGAAGCCCCCGCCGAATCCGGAGACCAGACCGAAGCCTTCATCGTCATGCAGTACATCCCCGGCAAGAGCCTGGACAAGCTCATCGCCGAGGGACCCGCCAGCCTCCAGCTCGTCCTCTCCGCCGGCATCCAGATCTCGGACGGCCTCGCCGCCGCGCACTCGCTCGGCATCTTCCATCGCGATCTCAAGCCCGCTAACGTCATGCTTACCGACGGGGGCCTCGTCAAAATCCTCGACTTCGGCCTCGCACGCCGGCTCACCCCCAGCGACGCCGACTTCGACCCCTCCGGACCCAGCAAAAATCGCACCGCCTCTGAAGGCGGCACCTACACCGCCCGCGGCGGAACCATCGCCTACATGGCCCCCGAGCAGTTCGTCACGGGGCAGTCCAGTGTTCAGTCCGACATCTTCGCCCTCGGCGTCATCCTCTACGAGCTCGCTACCGGTCGCCACCCCTTTCATCGCCCCGACGCCCCCGAGTTCCAGAGCATCCGCGCAATTCAATTCGCCGACCCGCCCAACATCCGCGAAATCGTCCCAAGCCTCCCCGTCGAGCTCGAAAGCGTCATCATGCGCTGCCTCGAAAAACAGCCCTCCGCACGCTTCTCCTCCGCCGCCGATATCCGCGAAGGTCTCAAGACCGTCATGCGTGCCATGCAGCTTGACTCCGTCGTTCTCCCCGGCGACTCCATGGGGATCCACGCCTCCCAGGGCCGCCTTGCCCTCGACGGCCACGAAGAAGAAAAGCGGTCAGCCGGCATCCTCTCCATGCTCGCCGAGCGCTTCCGTGAGCCCGCTGCCACCGCGACCAGCAGCCAGAACTCCATCGTCGTCCTCCCGTTCGTCAACTTCGGCCCGCCGGACGTCGCCCCGCTCTATGGCTACGCTCTCGCAGACGCGATCGCCGCCCGCCTGGCCCGCATGTCCAACCTCGTCGTCCGTCCATCGAGCTCGCTGATGACCATCCCCGCCCATCAGCTCGACCCCCTTTCGACCGGCCGCAAGCTCCTCGTCCAATTCGTCCTTGCCGGCAACTTCCTTCGCTCCGATAAGGGCTTCGACCTCAACTGGCAGCTCCTGGACGTCCCCAGCCAGAGCGTCCGGGCCGGCAACTCCATCAGCGTCGCGTCCTTCGACCTCATCAGCGTCCAGGCCGAGATCTGCAACGAGGTCTTCAGCACCCTTCAGGGCTTCGGCGATCTCCACGCAAGCGACCAGCAGCGCGCCCTCAATCGCCAGGCCTCGCTCACCACCGTCTCCCTCAACCAGGCCCTCTCCGAGGAGTACCTCCAGGCCCGCGCCGTCCTCTCCTCCTTCATGTCCCGCACCGGCAGCCGCGACGACCTCAACCGCGCCCGCGAGCTCTTCGAGTCCGTCGTCAAGCAGGATGGCAACTTCGCACCCGGCTGGTCCGGCCTCGGCATCACCCACCTCCAGTACGCGCGCCACGGACTCGGCGGTCAAATGCACGTCCTCGAAGCTCGCCGCTCCTTCGACAAAGCCCTCTCACTCGACCCCGGATCCGCCGAAGCCAACCTCTACCGCGTCTACATGCTCCTGTCGCGCGGTGAAAAAGAGTCCGCCCGGCACGGCATCGAGCACCTCCTCCAGACCGCCGGAAACGATTGGAACGTCCACCTCGTCGCGGGTATCACCCTTCGCACCGACGGCATGTACGAGGAGGCTCTGGACCAGTTCAACGCCACCCTTCGCCTCAACCCCGCCAACGCCGCCGTCATCTATAACCACCGCGCCCGGGTCTACCACTACCAGAACCAGCTCGAGCTCGCCGCCGATGAGATCCAAAAGGGCCTCACCCTCGAGCCGCGCCAGCCCCTCCTCCGTATCTCCCTCGGCTACCAGCAGATGCGCGAAGGTGACCTCACCCGCGCCGTCGAAACCCTCGAAAGCGCCATCCGTGACGACGACTCGCTCCGAATCATCTATCCCACCATCGCCCTCTGCTACGTCCAGCTCGGTGACCGCGCCAAGGCCGCCAGCTTCATCGTCGACGAGACCCTCTCGGCCGCCGAAGCCGACAGCGAGATGGCCTACCGCCTCGCCACCTACTTCGCCGTCGAGGGCGACGAGTCCGAGGCCCTCCACTGGCTCCGCCGGGCCATCTATCTCGGCAACGAAAACTACCCCTGGTTCTCCATCAACCCGTCCTGGAAACGCCTCGGTGGTCATACCGATTTCGAGCGAATCCTCGAAGACCTGAAGAAAAGCTATCGACGCAATCAGAAGAACTGGAAGCGCCTCCTGGCCCAGCTCCGCCCCTGAATCGACCGCTCGTCCCTTCTTCGCACAAACTTCCGCAACCTCCGAACCCCCCGTTCATCTATCCTCGTATAGACCTTTATCCATCGCTGGTGGATCCGCCCTGTCTGCACCCGAAAAGGAGCCGGAGACCCAGGTCATAGCAGAGTCCTCTCGGCACCTACCCAGCCGAAGAGTTCAAGGAGAGCGCAGTGCACGATCAAACATCCCCTGCCCGCATCCCGGCACGCGCCGGCCGCCTAGGCCCCGCGCATCCCGGCCTGCTCGCCGGAAGCCTGTCCTTACTCGCGTTGCTCACCGGCTGCTCGAAGCCCGCTGCCGCCCCCCCGCCGCCACAGGCCATGCCCGTCCAGGTAAGCCCGGTGTCGCTCTCACCCGTGCCCACCTCCGACACCTACGTCGCCACGATCAAGAGCCGCCGGTCCGCCACCATGCAGCCGCAGGTCGACGGCAACCTGACCCGCATCTTCGTCCACTCGGGCGATAGCGTAAAGGCCGGCCAGGTGCTCATGCAGATCGATCCCCTCAAGCAGGTCGCGACGGTTCAGCAGCAGGTCGGCACCGAAGCTCAGCTCAAGGCCACCTACCAGTACAACCAGGCGGAGGTCGAGCGCCAGCGAAAGCTGTTCGAGCAGGGCATCACCTCGCGGCAGACCTACGATCAGGCCGTCCAGGCATTTCAGAACTCCAAGGGCGCCTACGAGGCGGGCGTTGCGCAAACTTCCACCCAGCGTCAGCAGCTCGCCTATTACCAGATCCGCGCCCCCTTCGCCGGCGTCGTCGGCGACATCCCCGTCCACCTCGGCGACTACGTCTCCGCCACGACCCTCCTCACCACCGTCGACGAAAACAAGGACCTCGAGGCCTACATCTACGTCCCCACCGAGCGCGCCATGCAGGTCCGCACCGGCCTCCCCGTCGAGATCCTCGACACCTCCGGTACACTCCTCGCGCGGTCCACGGTCAGCTTCATCTCTCCGCAGGTCGATAACGGCCTCCAGAGCATCCTCGCCAAGGCCGAGATCCCCCACTCCGCCGAGCGCCTCCGCAACGCGCAGCTCGTCAAGGCCCGCATCACCTGGTCCACCGCTCCCGCGCCCACCATCCCCGTTCTCGCCGTCTCCCGCGTCGGCGGACAGCCCTTCGTCTTCGTGGCCGCCACCAAGGGAGATGGATTTGTCGCTCACCAGATCCCGGTATCGCTGGGCGAAACCGTCGGTAACAACTACCCTGTCCTCAACGGTCTAAAGCCCGGCGACAAGGTCATTCTCTCGGGCCTCCAGTTCCTCCAGGAAGGCGTACCCGTCAAGCCGCTCGGCTAAACTCAACACCCGGCAGCTGACGGCATTGGCGGCCGCTCTCCAAGGCGTCGCTACAAACCTTGACCACCCCGGCTCAACCGCGCCGGATTCAGAGGTAAGCCCTTGTTCGTAGACTTCTTCATCCGACGCCCGATCTTCGCTACGGTCTGCGCGCTCCTTATCGTGCTCGCCGGTGCCGTCTGCATCCCCACCCTGCCCATCTCGCTCTACCCCCAGCTCGCTCCCCCGCAGGTCATCGTCAGCAGCAACTACATCGGTGCCAACGCAACCTCCGTCGAGTCCGCCGTCACCACCATCCTCGAGCAGTCCATCAACGGCGTCGAAGGCATGCGGTACATGAGCTCCACCAGCTCAAACGACGGAACCTCCGCCATCACCGTCACCTTTCAGACCGGCTACGACCTCAACATCGCCGCCGTCGACGTCCAGAATCGCGTCGCCTCCGCCCAGGGTCGTCTCCCGGCCACCGTTAACAACACCGGCATCTCCATCACCAAGGCGAACTCCAACTTCGTCCTTGCCGCCGGCTTCATCTCCCCGGATAACTCGCTCTCGCAAGCCTTCATCTCCAACTACCTCGACGTCTACGTCAAGGATGCCCTCAAGCGTGTGCAAGGCGTCGGCGACGTCGTCATCTTTGGCGAACGCAAGTACGCCATGCGCGTCTGGCTCGATCCCAACCGGCTCGCCGCCCGCTCGCTCACCGCGCTCGACGTCACCAACGCCCTCGCCGAGCAAAACGTCGAGGTCGCCGCCGGACAACTCGGTCAGCAGCCCTCTGATCCTCACCAGACCTTCCAGATGGCTGTCCGCGTCGTCGGCCGCCTCTCCGATCCGGCTCAGTTCGAGAACATCATCATCAAGAACAGCTCCACCAACGGCGGCCTCGTTCTCCTCAAAGACGTGGGCCGCGCCGAGATCGGCGCCGAAACCTATTCCACCGACCTGAAGTTCTCCGGCGGTGACGCCATCGGTATCGGTATTCAGCAGCTCTCCAATGCCAACGCTCTCGACGTCGACAAGAAGTGCCGCGCCGTCCTCGCCGAGCTCCAGAAGTCCTTCCCCCCAGGCATGAAGGGCATCATCGCCGTCGACACCACCACGGTCGTCTCCGACTCCGTCCGCGAGGTCGTCCGCACCATCGGCGAAGCTATCGTCATCGTCATCGTCGTCATCTTCCTCTTCCTCCAGGACTGGCGCGCTACCGTTATCCCCGCCGTCACCATCCCCGTCTCGCTCATCGGCACCTTTGCCTTCATCAAGATCTTCGGCTTCTCCATCAACTCGCTCACCCTCTTCGGCATCACCCTCGCCACCGGCCTCGTCGTCGACGACGCCATCGTCGTCATCGAAAACGTCCAGCGTCACCTTTCCGGCGGCATCATCACCGAAGAGCCCGAGCCGACCGAAGCCGGCACCCGTGGTCTGTCCAAGGCCTCCGAATCCCACGACACCACCAACACCATCTCCTCCGATCCGCACGAAGCCACCAGCATCGCTATGGCTGAGGTCACAAGCGCCGTTATCGCTACCTCGCTCGTGCTCATCTCCGTCTTCATACCCGTCAGCTTCTTCCCCGGAACCACCGGCATCCTCTACAAGCAGTTCTCGCTCACCATCGCGTTCTCGATCGCCATCTCGGCCTTCAACGCCCTCACCCTCTCTCCGGCTCTGGCCGCTCTCCTCCTCCGCACCGAGCAGAAGAAGACCGGCCTCCTCGGTCTCCTGCTCAACCCCATCGAGCGGTTCATTCAGTGGCTCATCCGCATCTACGCCCGGGCCGTCACCTTTGTCGTCCGCATCCGCTACGCCATGCTCGCGCTCTTTATCGGCGCTCTCGCCGCTACCGCGTTCATGTACATCCACGTCCCAACGGCGTTCATCCCGCAGGAAGATCAGTCCTACTTCCTCATCATCGTCCAGACGCCTCCTGGCGCCTCCCTCTCCTACACCTCCGACTTCGCTGACAAGGTCGCCGCCCTCGTGCAGAAGAACGACGGCGTCTTCGGCACCTTCTCCGTCATGGGCTTTTCGCTCTCAGGCGGCAGCTCTCCTAACTCCGGCCTCATCTTCGCCCCGCTCAAACCCATCGACCAACGCACCAGGATGGGCCCGAACTTCACCGCCAAGGCCATCGTCGCCGACATCGGTCCCAAGCTCTTCGGCGTCCCCGGCGGAGTAGCCTTTGCCGCTGAGCCCCCCGCCATCGCTGGTATCGGAACCGTCGGCGGCTTCCAGTTCATGCTGCTCGACGCCGGCCGAAACACCTTCGGCGATATCGACCGCGTTGCCCACACCATGGTCGGTCAGGCGCGCTTTGGTCACGAGCTCACCGGCATGAACACCACCTTCACCTCCAACGATCCGCAGGTGCTGGTCACCATCGACCGCGAAAAGGCCAAGTCTGTCGGCGTCCCGTTCACCCAGATCACCGCAGCCATGGGCACCTTCATGGGCTCCAGCTACGTCAACGACTTCGACTTCAACAACCGCTCCTACCGCGTCTACGTTCAGGCTGACGAGCAGTTCCGTCGCACCGCCAAGGATCTCAGCCAGTACTATGTCCGCTCCGACTCCGGGCAGATGATCCCGCTCGACAATCTCGCCACCCTCACCGAAACCTCCGGCCCGCAGGTCATCGATCACTACAATCTCTTCCGCTCCGCCGAGATCGACGGCTCACCCGCGCCAGGGCTCTCATCGAGCCAGGGTCTCGCGGCCATGCAGCGCTTGTTCGAGAAGAACAAGCTCCAGGGCATGACCTTCTCCTGGACAGGGCTCGCTCTTGAAGAAGTCGAGTCCGCCGGCAAGGCAATCATCATCTTCGGTCTCGGCCTGCTCGTCGTCTATCTCACCCTCTCGGCCCAGTACGAGAGCTTCGCCCTGCCGTTCATCATCCTTCTTGCCGTTCCCATGGCCATCCTCGGCGCCCTCGGCCTCATCGCCATCCGCGGCTTGTTCGATCCGTCATCCGGCGTCGACGACGTCTACGTGCAGATCGGCCTCGTCATGCTCATCGGCCTCTCCGCCAAAAACTCGATTCTCATCGTCGAGTTCGCCGAGCAGCTCCTCGGCCAGGGACGCACCATCATCGAGGCCGCCATCGAAGGCGCGGAGCTCCGCCTTCGTCCCATCCTCATGACCTCGATCGCCTTTATCCTCGGCGTCGGCCCACTCTACTTCGCAACCGGCGCCGGAGCCTACGGCCGACACTCCGTCGGTACCGCCATCGTCGGCGGCATGATCCTCTCCACCATCCTCAATCTCTTCTTCATCCCCGTCCTCTACGTCATCCTCAAAACCATCCTCGTCCGCTTCTCTCGCAAGACACCCAAGCCCCCCGCGAAGCAGACGCCCACCGCCGCCTACATCGACCCCAGCCGCGAACTGCCAGCCCACACCGGACAGTACGCGAAGGGATCAGCCAACCCGGCAACCTAGCCCACCGAAAGCGAGCCGCGCCCGGCACACGAACAAGCAGCAAAGCCCGCAACGCAAGCACATCAGAATGCCTCAATCACCGCAGCCTCTCGCGATGGTTGAGGCATTCGGCGTGAAATGAGACAAGCCTGCCGCGCAACAACCGGCTCAGCGCTCCGCCCGGTACAGCAACGAGGCATGTGGCCCCAGCCGCGCCTTCACCGCCGCCCCACTCCCCCCATCCTTACCCTTCCAGAGATCTCGCATCCGATAGCTCCCGGCGTCCCACCCCAGCCGCTCCACCGGGATAAAAATCTCTCGCGCAGCCTCGGTCATATTCACCACTGCCAGGTACCGCTCCCACCACCATCACCAGATCGCATCGCAGACCATGTATCGCCATCAACGGAGCACCTCGCAAGCCTCATTGCACCTCCCTCGCGAGGCAGTCACCCACCGGAGAAAGCCACTCCCAAAGTTACGTATAGATATCCACCCAAAACGGATAATCATTCGTGTTGACGAGCCATTCGCGCTGCGCCACTCTCATCGGAGAGACAAACACCATGAGCAGCGCACTCGCAACAACCCTGTCCCCCTCCCACTCCGCCCGTCCCGCCCGCGCTCGCGCCACCCTCCTCATGTGCCGGCCCACCCTCTATGAGGTCGACTACGTCATCAATCCCTGGATGGCCGGCAACGTCCACGCCTCCTCCCGGGCCCGCGCCGAAGCACAGTGGCAGCAGCTCCACACCGCGCTCTCCGCCATTGCCGATATCCTCCTCGTCGAACCCGAACCCGGCTCCCCCGACATGGTCTTCACCGCCAACGCCGGCCTCGAGTACAACGGCACCGTCGCCCTGTCGAGCTTCTTTCACCCCGAGCGCCAGGGCGAAGAGCCGCACTTCCGCCGCTGGTTTGCGGACGGCGGCTACACTGTCCTCGACCTCCCGCGCGAGATCCCCTTCGAAGGCGAAGGCGACGCCCTCTTCGCCTCTGACATGAGCCGCCTCTGGATCGGCGAAGGCCCGCGCACCGTGGCCCGCAGCCACACCGTCCTCGCCGACACCTGGAACATCGAGGTCGTCCCCCTCACCCTCGTCGACCCGCGCTTCTACCACCTCGATACCTGCTTCGCCCCACTCTCGGACGGCTCCGCGATGTACTTCCCCGACGCCTTCGACGCCGTCTCACTCCGCCGCATCGAAAGCTTCTACCCGCCCGAAAAGCGCATCCTCGTCGGCGAGTCCGACGCCACCTGCTTCGCCTGCAACGCCGTCAACATTGGTCGCACGGTCGTCCTCAACAAGATCAGCCGCTCACTGGCACGCAACCTCGAACGTCGTGGCTTCCACGTCGTCCAGGTCGAACTCACCGAGTTCCTCAAAGCCGGAGGAGCCGCCAAGTGCCTCGTCATGACCCTCCGTCACTGACCCGAATCGGTCCCTGAACGAAGCGAGCCCCGTCCAGCCAACCTGTCGCGTTGTCATTCTGAGCGCACCGAAGAACGCCCGCCCTTCGCATTCGTCACCACAGCACTCAAAGGGAGCCACTGCACGCAGCCCTACTCCTTCATCCCCAGGCCGCGCCGCATCTCCGTCGTCACCTCCTGCCGCATCCCGTCGATCCCCGCCCACGGATCCTTCTTCAGCCGCGCCTTCCAATCCCCAAACTCAGCCACCCGAAACACCGGCCGCTCCGGTAGCTTCAGCTCGCTCCATGCCAGCGGCATGCTCACGCCCATCCCGGCACGTGCACGCGGGGAGTAGGGCGCCACCGCCGTCGCCCCGCGCTCATTCCGCAGGTAGTCCAGGTAGATCTTCCCCACCCGCGCCGATTTCGTCATCTTCGTCAGGTACAGCGCCGGATTCGCTCGCTCCATCGACCGCACAAACGCATACGCGAACTCGCGCGCCACAGGCCACATCATCTCCGGCGCAATCGGCACCACGACATGCAGCCCCTTGCCGCCCGTCGTCTTCAGCAGGCTCTCGAGACCCACTCCCTTCAGCCGCTTCCGCACCTCCGCCGCCGCCGCCGTCACCGTCGCCCAACCCAGCGACTCGTCGGGATCAAGATCAAAGATCAGCCGATCCGGCCGCTCCAGATCCTCGTTCCGCGAACCCCACGGATGCACCTCCAGCACACCCATCTGCGCCAGCCCGGCCAGCGCCTCGCGGCTGTGCTCCGAGTCCGGCAGCGAGATGTACGGCTCCTCCAGCTCACCCGTCTTCTTGTTCGGCACGTCCACCGACCCCATGCCCTTCGGCAGCATGTGATTCACATGCTTCTGAAAAAAGCACGGCCTCTCGGACCCCTCCGGGCACCGCACCAGGCTCAGCGGCCGATTCACGATATGCGGCAGCATCCGCTCCGCCACCGCCCAGTAGAAGTCCGCCAGCACCTGCTTCGTCACACCGCTCTCGACGTCCAGGAGCTTGGCCGGGTGCGTCAGCCGGATCGGCGCATGTTCGACCGTCCCGCCGCCGGTCTCCGCCTTTCCCGTCGCCTTCCCCGCAGCCGCCTTCAACTTCGCCGAAACCTCCGCCGCAGCGGTCAGATCTGCCTTCGCACTCTTAGGATTTCGAGGCCGCACGTAAAACTTCTCCGGCACACTCGCACCTTCGGCGGCCCCCAGGCCGGGTGCCCCCTTCTTCGCGGAATCATCGCGAAGGATGGGTGACCTTTTTTCCGCCCCGCCCCGACCTCCCGAAGACGCCGCCCTCTCGCCCTTCGGCCGCGGTGCCACCTCGGCCCCCTCGCGCCGGACATCCTTCGCGGCCTTATCCTCCCTTAATCCCAGAAACGCCGCCTGCCGCACTAGGTCGTCCGCCGTCCACGTCGCAAACCGCACCTGCGCCACCAGCTCCGGCTTCAGCCACAGCGCCCCGCGCTTCGCGTCAGCCGGGACCGACGCATACGCCATCTTCGTCAAGCGCAGCGGCTCCACCTGCTCCCGCAGCATCCGCCGCATCTTCTGCGTGAACCCTGTACCCGTCCGGCCCGCATACACGAGCTTGCCGGCATCATCGTAGTACCCCAGCAGCAGCGACCCCACCCGATCCTCACCGTCCGAAGAAAACGTAAAACCGCCCACTACAAACTCCTGCTCCCGCAGGCACTTCGACTTCACCCAATCCCCACCCCGACCCGCCCGGTACACCCCATCCGCTCGCTTCGAGACGATCCCCTCCGCATGGAGCTCGCACGCCCGTCGAAAGATCTCCTCGCCTCGGCCGGCAAGATGCTCGCTGACCCGGATCTCGTCTCCATCGCCACCGCTCAGCACCTCCGCCAGCAGCTCCTTGCGCTCTGACAACGGCAGCTCCCGGACGTTGCGCCCCTCCACATGCAGCAGGTCAAAGCAGAAGTAAGTCAGCGGATTCCGCGCACCCTCCTGGAACGACGCCTGCAGATCCGCGAAGTTTGTCGTGCCATCCTCCCGCAGCACCACCACCTCGCCGTCCAGAGTCACGTTCTTCCACGGCAGCCGCTTCACCGCCTCCGCCATCGCCGGAACCCGGTACGCCCAGTCCAGACCGCTCCGCGTCAGCATCTCGACCGTGCTCCCACTTTTGCGCGCCTGGATCCGGTACCCATCCAGCTTCAGCTCATGCACCCACTCCTTCCCCTCCGGAGGCGTCCCCGCCTCCAGCGCCAGCTGCGGCTTCAGAAACGTCGGCTGCGCCTCCTTCGGCAAACCCTCCAATCTCTTCGCCAGCTTCAATGAATCCGCGGATTCCGCAGCTTTGGCCGCGGACCTACTATCCCGACCGGAGCGCGGCGCAACGGAGCGATTCCCCTTCGCTCCAGCCCCCGTATCAGCACTCCTCCGCCCCCACCTTTCGATACCACGCCTGCCCCGTCCCCGCCGTCTCCTTTGAGTTCCAAACGTGGTCCTCGTTATGCGCGATCTGCTCCAGATCCCGTCCCGTCACCACGCTCTTCGACTCAGCCTCTGTCACCGCCTCCGCCCCGGCCGGCCGTTCAAACTCGTCATGCTCCTTGATCAGGAGCCAGTTCGGCTTCCTCTCCTGGGCCGCCTTCCCGCCCATCCGGATCAGCGCCCACTTCCCCTTCATCTTCGTCCCATGCATCACAAACTTCAGCGACCCATCCCGCAGACCCTTATCCACATCCGGATACGCCGCCTGCGGCTCCCACGTCCCCTGGTCCCACAGCATCACCGTGCCGCCGCCGTACTGCCCCGCCGGAATAATCCCCTCGAACCCCCCGTACTCCATCGGGTGATCCTCCACCTGCACCGCCAGCCGCTTGTCCCCCACAACATAGCTCGGCCCCTTGGCGCACGCCCAGCTCTTCAAAACCCCGTTCCACCCCAGCCGAAAGTCATAGTGCAGATGACTCGCCGCATGCTTCTGGATGCAGAAGGGAAGCGCCATCCGCCCCGCGCTAGTCGAAATCTCGGCCCCGTCCTTCGCCCCGCCCGCCGGCTCCGCCGTGATGTGAAAGTCGCGCATCGACCGGTACTTCGCCAGCTGCGCATCCACCACATCCGCCGCACTCTGTTCCTCGGGTTTCCCAATCTTCTTCGCGCCAGCCTTCGTCAAACCCGAAGAACTCTCCCCCTTGACTGTTGCTCGCGACACAATCTTCTTGGTTGTCATTGATCCTGTGTGCACTCCGACTGCGCTGTGCAGCTCTCCGGAAGCTGGCAAACAAACGCCGTGAACTCATCCAGCCGATGCTTCTGAACCATCACTCTCAGAAACGCTTCGTTCCCGCAGCTCGCGCCGAAGCCGACCTTCGAGCAACGGTCTTTCACCGCGCGCTCGATCGATCGCTTGTCTGAGACCGATAGCCGCGTGCCGAACTCATCAATCACGTCAGGGAGGTCGCCGAAGGCCAAAAGCTGCAGATGTTTCTGCGGGCACTGTTTCGATAGGGCAGCTGTGTACTGCTTCCACGCCCACCAGGAATCGTCAGCAGAAAACCCCGAACGCGCACAGCCGAAAACCAACACCGCAAGCGAGGCGCTCCGCGCTAACCGCATCGTCCACTCCCCGGATCGTTACGCCGACTTCTTCCGCTTCGCCGCCTTTGCTGCCGGCTCCTTCTCGCCCGAGGACACCAGCGCAATCCCCGCCTTCTTCGCCGCCGGAGCCTTCGCCGCCTTCTTCTCCGCCCGCTCCGCCGCCGCAGGAGCCTCATCGGCCCCGACGTTGCCCACACTCTTCCGCAGCGCATCCATCAGGTTGATCACCTTGCCCCGCGCCGGAGCCACCGGCTCATCCTTTGGTACCGGCTGGTGGTTCACCTTCGCCTCCACCAGCTCCCGCAACGCCACCTCGTACCCGTCCTTGAACTTCGATGGATCGAACTTCGCCGCCTTGCGCTTGATCAGGTCCATCGCCAGCCCCAGCGACTCCTCATTCACCTCCACCTTCTTCACATCCGCGAAGTACTCCTTCGGATCCCGAAGCTCCTCCTGGTAGCGCATCGTGTACGCCATCATCCCGCCCAGATTGTCATCGTCATCGGCCGTGATCGCAATCACGTGCTCCCGCCCGCCAAACGCGATCTTTCCCAGCGCCGCCTTCTTGGTCTTGCGCAGGGCCTCTCGCACCGTCCCAAACGCCTCTGCCTGCAGGTCATTCTCCGGCGTCACAAAGTACGGTTTCTCCAGGTACTCCGGAGAAACCTCTTCGAGATTCACAAACTGTTCGATCGCAATCGTGTGCTTCGACGGCACCCGCAACTGCGCAATCTCCTCCGGCTCAATCGTCACGTACTCGCCCTTGCGGAACTCGTACCCCTTCACAATGTCGCTCTGCTGCACCCGCGCCGCCGCCGGCGTATCCTCGCCCGTCGACTCCTGCTGCTCCGCCGCGCTCGCCTGCACCTTCTGGTACTTCACCCGCTCGCCCGTGCTCCGGCTGATCTGGTGAAACCGTATCTCGCTCTTGGCCTCCGTCGCCACAAAGAGCTTCACCCCAAATGCCACCAGCGAAATCTGAATCTGTCCGGACCAGTAAGGACGAGCCACAACACACCTCGCACCGCGCACACACGTCGCGGTCTACGTACGATTCCGACAGATTACGCCAAGATGCCCCAAACTCCGCATCCCACGTCAGGGTATTCGGCATTAACACCGCAGTTAACGCGCCGCTGCAGCCTCCTCTTTCAGCACCCGCGCATAGGCCGGCACCGTCAGAAACTCCGTGAATCTTGCCCCCCGGATCAGCTCCCGCATCAACCCCGCCGCCTGCTCGTACGCCTGGTACCGCCCTCCATCGACAGCACCCTTCACCCGCGCCAGCTCTGCGTCGATCGCCCCGTCGCACATCTCCGCCGTCACCGCCCGCCCGTCCTCCAGCCGCGCCCCGTGATGCACCCACTGCCACAGCTGTGCCCGGCTGATCTCCGCCGTTGCCGCGTCCTCCATCAGGTTGAACAGCGGCACACACCCGATACCGCGCAGCCACGCCTCCACATAACCCAGACCCACCGCCACGTTCTGCCGCAGGCCCGCCTCGGTAATCGTCCCCTCCGGCACCCGCAGCAGATCCTCCGCCGTCACATGGAACTCCGGCAGCTGCTTCTCGATCTGGTTCGGCCCCGGCATCACCCGGTCGAAGACCTCCATCGCCACCGGCACCAGCCCCGGATGCGCCACCCACGTCCCGTCGTGCCCATCCGTCGCCTCACGCTCCTTGTCCGCCCGTACCCCCGCCATCGCCCGCGCATTCGCCTCCGGGTCGTTCTTGATCGGGATCAGCGCGCTCATCCCGCCCATCGCATGCACCCCGCGGCGATGGCACGTCTTGATCGCCAGCTTCGAATAGCTCCGCATAAAGTGCGTCGCCATCGTCACCTGCCCGCGATCCGGCAGCACAATCGCCCGGTCCCCCGCCAGCTTCTTGATATACGAAAAGATGTAATCCCACCGCCCGCAGTTCAGCCCAGCCGAGTGATCGCGCAGCTCATACAGGATCTCGTCCATCTCAAACGTCGCCAGGATCGTCTCGATCAGCACCGTAGCCCGGATCGATCCCGCGGGCAGTCCCAACTCCTCCTCCGCCGACACAAAGATCTCGTTCCATAGCCGCGCCTCCAGGTGGCTCTCCATCTTCGGCAGGTAGAAGTACGGCCCTGACCCCCGCGCCAGCAGCTCCTCGCGCGTTGTGAAACAGAAACAGCGCAAAATCGAAGATCCCGCCCGACATCGCCCGGCCGTCCACCACCACGTGCGCCTCGTCCAGGTGCCACCCGCGCACCCGCACAAACAACACCGCCGGCCTCTCCACAAGCTTGTAACTCTTTCCGGTCGCCGCATCTTCAAACCCGATCGTCCGCCGCACCGCGTCGCGCAGGTTGATCTGCCCCTCGATCACATTCGCCCACGTCGGTGTCGTCGAGTCCTCGAAGTCCGCCATAAACACCCGCGCCCCCGAGTTCAGCGCGTTGATCACCATCTTCCGTTCCACCGGCCCCGTAATCTCCACCCGCCGGTCAAGCAGGTCGCCCGGCAGCGGCGCCACGGTCCACTCCGCCTCGCGCACCTCCCGCGTCCCCGTCAGAAAATCCGGCCGCTCCCCCGCATCGAGCCGCCTCTGCCGCTCCGCCCGAGCTTCAAGCAACTCCCTCCGTCTCTCGCCAAACCGCCGCTCCAGCCCCACCGCAAACGCCACCGCCTCCGGCGTCAGGATCTCCCCGTACCGCCCGCCAACCTCCGCCCGAAACTCCACCCCGTCCATCACCCTTCAGCTACCCCTCTCTCCAGAAGCTGCCATTTCAGCGATGGCGAATGAATCGGGACATCTCCCAACCACTCCGTGCCCCTGCCTCTTCGCTGTCATCCTCCGCCGCAGGCGGAGCTTTTTCCTGCCCAACCCCTCACGAAAAGGTGGTCGTCGCCGCGCCCGGCAAGCCCTTCTCAAGCTCCTGCTCCGGCGCAAACTGCACGGTCACCCGCCCCAGCGTCCCGAAAAACACATCCACGCTCGAACCCACTTCGGCCTGCGTGTTGCCCGTCCAGCTCCCTGTCGTAATCCACTGCCCGGCCCGCAGTCCACCCGTGCGCCGCGCTCCCTCGTTCGCCAGCCACGGCAGCAGCCGTACGAGATCCCCCGCCGTGTTCGATCCCGTCCGCTCCACCCGCACCATCCCGTCGACCGCCAGCGTCACCGTCTCCCGCCTCCAGTCAACATCCCGCCACCCCGGAAACGCCGCTCCATACACAAACGCCCCGTGCATCTGCAGATCCCCGATCATGCTCATCCGCTCGGCCCGCATCGGATCCGTCAGTCCCGACTCCAGCACCTCGATCGCCGGATGGCAGCTCTCTACCGCGGCCAGCACCTCCTCGCGCGTGTACTCCCCCGCTCGCGCCGGGAGATCGGACCCCAACAGAAACGCGACCTCCGCCTCGAGCCCCCGGTACCGCATCCCCCGGATCAGTGTCCCGCTCGGTGCGATTCCCGTGGCGGGCATCGGCGCAAACATCGGCGTCGCCTCCGCACTCGGAGCTCCCACCTTCCACCCGCCAATCGCCCCATACGCCTCCGCGATCATGTCCTGCACCGCGTACGCCTCCGCGGTCGACGTCGGCCTCATCTCCTCCGGCAGATCCAGCACCGGCTCCTTGGTCCGCCGCGCGTCCATCAGCATGTTCGCCGCATCCATCAGCACCTTTTCGCGCTGCCCGCTCACCCGTTCCGTCGCTTCACCAAACTCCGCCATACCCTCTCCCTTCAAGAAACCAGTTCAACGATCCACTTCGATAATCAAAGTCAGATGCACCTTTGCTCATCCACAAGCCCGTCCGGCCAGCTCACACCACGCTCACGGCGTTCGCCCCAGGCTCACCATATTCGCCATCAGCCGGAACGCCCCCGGCACACCCTCCGGCATCTGCCGGTAAAGCGCATACGCGCAGTAAACATACGCCCCCTTGCCTACCCGCGCCACCAGCAGGCCGCCCTTCTGCGGATCCTGTCCCAC
The DNA here is from genome assembly GCA_963850375.1 of uncultured Acidobacteriaceae bacterium. Taxonomy (GTDB): domain Bacteria; phylum Acidobacteriota; class Terriglobia; order Terriglobales; family Acidobacteriaceae; genus Edaphobacter. The sequence continues at coordinate 2,253,593 of CAWKKV010000002.1, forward strand.
GTCATGAACCTCCGTTACCGCCTCATACCGTGAGTCCCACTCCCCCATAAAGCCATGCCCGCGCTCCTCGACCCATCCACCGAAGTCCTTCTCCGTAATCCGGTTCGGCCATCGCAGCACCTGCGCCGCCGGATCCAACAGCCGCACCGCTGAGTCCTCCTCCACCACCTTCTCCGCCGCGCCGCCCAGGCTCAGCGGATACGGCGCATCCCCACCCTGGAACTCGCCGCTCTGGTACTGCACCACCACCACTCCACCCGCCGTCGCAAACTCCGTCAGCTTCGCCGTCACGCTTGGCAGATCCTTCTGCGCCGCATACGTCCGCACACCCATCACCAGCGCGTCATAACCCGCCAGCCGCCCCGCCGCGATGTCCGCGACGCTCACCGTCGTCGGCCGAATCCCGATATCTTCCATCGACACCGCCACCGCGTCTCCCGTCCCCGGCAGATACGCCACCTTCAACCCCGCCGGCACCCGCACATCCACACCCCGCGCCCGGTACTTGGCCGGGGCATACAGGTTGTCCCGCACCAGCCCCGGATACCCCACCCGGTGATACCCCTCCCTATACTCCTTGCCCCCACTCTCCGCCACGGCCGTCATCGTGTACGGCGTCTCTCCGATCCGCTCCGGCGTCACCGTAAACGGCACCGCCACCTCCTTGCCGTCGGCTCCCGCACTCCACTCCGCCCGCTCGGGCGACACCTTCCACCCCGTCGGCACAACGAGCCGCACCGTCCCCCCCGACCCCGATCCGGTCCCCGCCACCGCGCTCCCCACTCGCGCCGTCACCGTAAAGCTCCGCTCCGTTAGCGGCACCACCCCCGCCTCCGGAGTCACCCCCACACTCACGGCCGGAACCACTGTCACCGGCTGGTACGCCCCACTCACCTCCTCACCCACCACCCGCCCCACACGCACCGGCACACCGTCATAACTCAGGTCCATCCAGGCCGTCAGGGCAGGCAAGGGAAGCGCCGCATCCCGCATCCGCGCATCGCTCACCTCGTAAAAAGGCTGATCCGGACTCTTCTTCGTGTACGGAACCCGCACCCCCGTCGCATCCGCGGGCACATCGCCCTCGATCCCCCGCCCAACACCCCCGCCCATCGATCCATCCGCACCCACGGGTCCGTCACACGGCCGCGCAACCGTCCCGTCCCTCGGAGACGTCCCGCCCGCATGCTCCTCCAGCCCGCAACCCTCGAGCTTGAGCGGCAGACCGCTTCCACCCTTCACCTCCATCCGCACCGTGAACTTCCGTCCCGGCACCAGCACCCCGGAACGCAGCTCCGGTTCACCCGTCTCAGCGGCAGCCAGCCCCGCCCTCATCTCCAGACCCAGCGCCATCACCAGCGCATCGTTGAACTGCACCCGCTTCACCCGCAGCTCATGGAGCACGTCGTACCGCTCCCGCTCCACCACTCCCGGCTCGCTCTCCACCCGCGCAATCAGCCCATCCAGGGCCCGCAGCCCGTCCCGCAGCTCCGGCGCAATCTTCACCGGCTCCCTCGCACTGAACTCCAGCCCCGCCTGCTTCACCAGCCCATCGATCTGCTTCAACGCCCCGCGCAACCCATCCCGCTCGTCCCGAGTAGCCGACGGCGCCAGCTCCGCAATCCCCATCAGCGACGTATCTACCCCATCGAAGAAACTCTTCTCCTCCGCCCCTCCTCCCACGCGCGACCCATACCGCGTATACCCCACATCGAACCGTCCAGCCGCCGCGAGCCTCACCCCTCCGCCGATCTGCGTCCGCTGCAACGCCAGACCTTCCCGCGCAAACTGCACATAGCTCCGTCCCCCCAGCTCCGCGCTCGGCTCGCCCTCCGGCACCCTCACCGTAGCCTTCGGCTCCTCCGTCGACCACGTCTTTGTCACATAGTTCTCAAACCGCGCCGGCACATACTTTCCCGTCGCATAGTCAAACATCCCCTGGGCGTCCACCCGCGCAAACGGCACTCTCCCATAAACCTTCGCGGGAGCCCACGCCGGCAGACCCATCTCCGGAAACACCTTCGGATCCGCCGCCGCCAGAAACACCTCCTGCGCAATCTCCCCGCTCACCTGGTGCTGCCCATGCCCATCCGTAGGCGCCCCCAGAAACACCGCCGTTATTACCAGCGGCCGATACAGCCGCACGGCCCGAACCGCGTCATACAGCACCCGCTCATGCCCCCACTGCCCAAACGCCTCTTCCTTCGTCTTCGAAAACCCGAAGTCCACCTCCGTCCCAAACATCTGGTCCACACCCATGTACCGGTCGGCCGCCAGCAGCTCCCTCGTCCTCACCAGCCCCAGCGCCTCGTTGAAGTCGCCGGTCATCACGTTCTGCCCGCCCTCGCCCCGCGTCAGCGTCAGCATCCCCACCCGCGCGCCTACACCACGCGACTCATACGCCAGCATCCCCCCATCCTCGTCATCCGGATGCGCCACAATCATCATCAAACTCGCCCGCGTCCCGAGCTTTCGCAGCATCTGCCGCAGACCCGCCGCCCCCCTGTCCACCTCGAGCGGCTCCGCCCCCACTGCACCGACCCGCTCCCCCTTCAAATTCGCCGGATCCTCCGCCTCACCCCTCCGCTCCTCAGCTGAGGCCGCCATGGCCGTGCTTTTCTGGTTGTCAGCCTTCGCGGAGCGGAGAGCCTGTCCTGAGCCTGTCGAAGGAATCTGCTTCTCGACTGCATCTCCTGCCACCCCCATGCCTGCGGCTACGACTCCACTCCCAGGCGCAACCGCCCCCAACACCACCGCTGCCCCAAGCACCCATCGCCCAATCATCATTAGTTCCTACTCTCTCCCAACCACCCGCTAAACTCAACCTCATCAGCCCTCGCCACCAACCCGAGCTCGCCCGCACCCTCAACCTCCGCGGCGCCGTCACCCTCAACCTCCTCAACATGATCGGCGTCGGCCCCTTCATCACCCTGCCTCTGCTCATCGGAGCCATGGGCGGCCCGCAGGCCATGCTCGGCTGGATCCTCGGCGCGCTCCTCGCCCTCTCCGACGGCCTCGTCTGGGCCGAGCTCGGCGCCGCCCTCCCCCAGGCCGGTGGCACCTACGCCTACCTCCGCACCATCTACCGCGGCCGCCTCGGCGAGCTCCTCAGCTTCCTCTTCCTCTTCCAGGTCCTCGTCTCCTGCCCGCTCTCGGTCGCCAGCGGTGCCATCGGCCTCGGCCAGTACGCCACCTATCTCTCGCCGGCTCGCTCACGCCACACCACCACGCACGCGCTCCACCTCGGCCCCTACACCGCCGCCCTCTCCGTCGGCCCCACCACCGCCGTCGCCATCGCCGCCGTCCTCCTCGCCGTCATCCTCCTCTACCGCAATCTCACCGGCATCGGCCGTCTCTCCGCCGTCCTGCTCGCCATTGTCCTCGCCGCTATCGGCTGGATCATCGTCACCGCCCTCCTCCACGGCCACCTCTCGCAGGCCATCGCCCTCCCCCCCGGAGCCCTCCACCTCACCCCCGCCTTCTTCGCCGGCCTCGCCTCCGCCATGCTCCTCGCCACCTACGACTACTGGGGCTACTACAACGTCTCGCTCCTTGGCGCCGAGGTGGAAGACCCAGGCCGCACCATCCCTCGCGCCATCCTCCTCTCCATCGCCATCGTCGCCGTCCTCTACCTCGCCATGAACCTCTCCGTCCTCGCCGTCCTCCCCTGGCAGGAGCTCCTCTCCCAGCAAACCCTTCCCGCCCGCCGCGCCATGGTCTCCGTCTTTATCGAGCAGGCCTACACCCCCACGCTCGGCCCCGCCCTCGCCCATCGCCTCGCCGAGCTCGCCGCCGTCCTCATCATGGTCACCGCCTTCGGCAGCGTCTTCGCCCTCCTCCTCGGCTACTCCCGTATCCCCTGGGCCGCCGCCCGCGACGGCAACTTCTTCCGCGTCTTCGCCCGCCTCCATCCCACCCGAGGCTTCCCCTACATCTCGCTCCTCACCCTCGCCTCCGCCGCCGCCCTCTTCTGCTTCTTCTCGCTCGCCGACGTCATCGCCGCCATGGTCGTCCTCCGTCTCCTCCTCCAGTTCATCACCCAGCACATCGGCGTCATGCTCCTCCGCCGCTCCCAACCCGATCTCCCCCGCCCCTTCCGCCTCTGGCTCTACCCGCTCCCGCCCCTCCTCTCGCTCGCCGGCTTCACCTACATCCTCCTCGCCCGCCCCAACTTCTCCCGCGAGCTCGCCCTCGCCTCCGTCGTCATCCTCCTGGGCATCGGTGCCTTCTTCCTCCGCTCCTCGGGGGCACAGCCATCCACCGAATCCCCGGCCGCGTAGTCTAAACAGGAGAAGCCATCGCCGCACACCGCACCCGCAGCCGCCGTCACCACACAAAGGAACCGACACGATGCTTATCCGCAATCACGGCAAACTAGGCCCCGAGCCCCGCTCCTCCGAGATCACCCCCGAAGCCGCCTTCCGCGAGCACAAGGAGCAGAACTCCAGCCGCCGCCGCTTCCTCACCGGAGCCGCCTACGCCGGAGCCACCGCTGCCCTCGGCACCCTCGCCTCACGCTCCATCCCCGGCCTCTGGACCCCCTCCGACGTCCACGCCGCCGAGACCCCGCTCAAGACCGTCCCCTCGCAGTACACCGTCTCCGACCCCCAGACGCCCGAGGGCAAGGCCACCCACTTCAACAACTACTACGAGTTCGGCACCGAAAAGTCCGATCCCGCGCAGAACGCCCACACCCTCCAGACCCGCCCCTGGACCATCAAGGTCGACGGCCTCGTCAAAAAGCCCCTCACCGTCAACATCGACGACCTCCTCGCCTACCGCCCCATCGAGAGCCGCGTCTACCGCCATCGCTGCGTCGAAGCCTGGTCCATGGTCATCCCCTGGGACGGCTACTCGCTCTCCGAGTTCATCAAGTTCTGCGACCCCCTCCCCTCAGCCAAATTCGTCCAGTTCCTCTCCTTCTACGACCGCAAGCAGATGCCCGAAGCTCCCGGCAGCTACAACTGGCCCTACTCCGAAGGCCTGCGCATGGACGAGGCCATGAACCCTCTCGCCCTCCTTACCTTTGGCTGCTACGGCAACGTCCTCCCCAACCAGAACGGCGCCCCCGTCCGCGTCGTCATGCCCTGGAAGTACGGCTTCAAAAACGCCAAGTCGATCAACCACATCAAGTTCGTCGACAAGCAGCCCCACACCACCTGGAACGATCAGGCTTCGAGCGAGTACGGCTTCTACTCCAACGTCAATCCCACCGTCGACCACCCCCGCTGGTCCCAGGCCCGCGAGCGGCGCATCGACAGCTCCGCCCTCCCCCACTACATCCCCACCCAGATGTTCAACGGCTACAGCGACCAGGTCGCAAGCCTCTATAGCGGAATGGACCTGAAGAAGTATTATTGAGCCAACCTGATCCAAAATGGCAGCCAGGCAATGCACCGGCTGACCAAACAATGATCTGCGAAAAACGCAGACGGGCACTCCCCGCAGCAAGGCTGCTTCACTGTCTCTCAAGGCTGTACGACCGCAAGCCCTCGATGCCGTGACTGTTTCCAGCACGAGGGCCCGGCCGCCGATCCCCATTCCTCTCCTTCAAGCTTCACCGCAGGCGAGGGATCCGCTTTCGTAATGCCCGCCCCACCCCCGCCCGCCTACCGCGCCATCCCCACCAGGCCACATCCTCGCCCACGTCCTTGTCATCCTTCGCCGCAGGCGGAGGATCCGCTTTCCGGATTCGCCCGGCTCCCCAAACCCGCCGCTCTAAAATGAACGCACCCATGCCGAAGCGCGCCATCCTCCTCATCAAGACGCTCTCCCACCTCCTCCTGCTCGCCCCCTTCGCCCATCTCCTGCTCATCTATCGCAACGGCACCCTCGCCCTCAACCCGGACCCCGTCAACTACATCACCCACTTCACCGGCGACTGGGCCCTCTGGATCCTCCTCCTCTCGCTCGCCATCACCCCCCTCCGCCGCCTCTCCCCCCGCATCGCCTGGCTCATCCGCCTCCGCCGCCTCCTCGGCCTCTACGCCTTCTTCTACGCCAGCCTCCACCTCGCCACCTACGTCTTCCTCTTCTCCGGCTACGACATAGCCGCCGCCCTCACGGCCACCCGCCACGGCCATCCCGGCGAGATCTTCACGCAGTGGCGAGCCATCTGGCCCACCATACTCGACGACCTCAAAAAGCGCCGCTTCATCCAGGTCGGCCTCCTCGCCTGGGTCATCCTCCTCGCCCTCGCCCTCACCAGTCCCACCCCCGTCCTCCGCGCGATGGGTGGCAAAAACTGGCAGCGCCTCCACCGCCTCGTCTACCTCGCCGCCTTCGCCGCCGTCGTCCACTTCTGGTGGCTCGTCAAACCTGGCGTCACACCACCTGGCTAAAGACACCGCCATCCTCTTCATCCTCCTCGCCGCCCGCCTCCTCTGGCTCGTCCTCAAGCGCCGCCCCAAACCCACCCGCACCCCACAACCCGCATAAGCCCCGCCGACTCGGACCTCGGACCCGCATAGCCCACCCACCCCGAACCTCGACGCCATCAAGAACCTCGTATTGGCCTTCGCCCTCCTTTCACCGTCCCCCACCACCGCGCGCGCAACTTCCCTCTCGAAAACCCGTCTACACCTCTAGAGAGGCCATGATGCGCTTCGTGTACGCAGCCCTCCCCCTCGCTCTGGCCTCTCTGCACGTCCCCGCTCAAACTCCCCGCCCCATCCCCGCCCCCACCGGCACACCTCCCCCGCACCTCACCAGGCCTCCGCCGATCCTCACGCCGCTCACGGAGCGCGAGCGCGCCCTCCAGCTCCTCAACCGCTTCACCTTTGGCCCCCGTCCCGGCGACCTCGACCATCTCCTCGCCATCGGCCCCGACGCATGGTTCGACGCAGCAGCTCAACCCCGACACCCTCCCCGACGCCGTCCTCAACAAGCGCCTCGCCGACTACCCCACCCTCAACCTCCAGCCCGCCGAAGCCCTCACCCTCTTCCCCGACCGAGCCCTCCTTCAGCAGGATCGCCGAGGGCAAACGCCCCTACCCCACTGACCTCCAGCTCGCCGCCGTCTACGAGGTCCAGGTCGCCAAGTACCAGCGCGACGTCGACGAGAAGAAGATCCTTCCCAACGGCCAGCCCGCCCACCCCGAGCTCATCCTCACAGACGAGCAGAAAGCCGAACAGAAAAAGCTCGATCAGGCCACCGCCGCCCGCATCGCCGGCGAGCTCTTCGCCCTGCCGAAAGACGGGCGCATGCTCGCCCTCCTCCAGCTCTCCATCCCCGACCGCATCGCCTTCACCTCCAACGTCACCGGAGACCAGAAGAACCTCCTCCTCTCCCAGTTCACCCCCCGCGAGCGCGAGCTCTTCAACGCCATGGCCTCCGGCCCCGGAGCCTCCTACCAGATCATCCGCGAGCTATCCGAGGCCAAGCTCCTTCGCTCCATCCTCTCCGAGCGCCAGCTCCAGGAGGTCATGACCGACTTCTGGTTCAATCACTTCAACATCTACATCGCCAAAGACTCCGACCAGTGGTACACCACCACCTACGAGCGCGACGCCATCCGCAAACACGCCCTCGGCAAGTTCCGCGACCTCCTCCTCGCCACCGCCACCAGTCCCCCGCCATGATGGTCTACCTCGACAACTGGCTCTCCATCGGCCCCGACTCCCTCGCCAACGGCGTCAACCCCGCCAATCCCAAAGCGAAGCGCGGCAACAAGCGGCCTCAACGAGAACTACGGCCGCGAGGTCATGGAGCTCCACACCGTCGGCGTCAACGGCGGCTACACCCAGGCCGACGTCACCGCGCTCTCCGCCATCCTCACCGGCTGGACTGTCGACAGACCCAACCACGGCGGCCCCTTCCTCTACGACCCCAAACGCCACGAGCCCGGCCCCAAGCAGTGGTTCGGCTACACCATCGACGACCACGGCAACGCCACCCCTTCACCCCGTGCCGCCATCAACCCTGCCGACAACTCATCAGCGCAAACCGAAGCCCCCGAAGGCATGCGCCAGGGCATCGCCGCCCTCAACCTCCTCGCCGCCTCGCCCAAAACCGCGCACTTCATCAGCTTCCTGATCGCCCAGCGCTTCGTCGCCGACTGGCCCCCACCCGCCCTCGTCGACCGCATGGCCGCCACCTACCTCGCCACCGACGGCGACATCAAGGCCATCCTCCGCACTCTCATCCAGTCGCCCGAGTTCAACTCCCGCCGGTACTTCCGCAACAAAGTCAAAACACCCCTCGAGTTCCTCGCCTCCGCCTTCCGCTCCACTGCCACCGACCCCGCCAACCCCGGAGCCCTCGTCAACACCCTCAAGCAGATGGGCATGCCCGTCTACTACGCCCTCCCGCCCACCGGCTACTACATCACCGCCGACCAGTGGATGAACTCCACCGCCCTCGTCGACCGCCTCAACTTCGCCTACGCCCTCACCGAAGGCAAGTACGCCAACCAGAAGTTCGACGCTCCCCGCCTCCTCGCTCTCGGCATCATGTCCGAACCCCCCAAAGGCGCCGCCGTCAACACAGGGCAGGGAAGCACCGCCAACGCGGTCTTCCACCCCACCTCCACTCCCGCACCCCTCTACCTTCCCACCCTACCCACCGGCACCGACCTCGCCCTCCGCACCATCGAAGACACCCTCATCGGCTCCGACGCCTCACCGGAGACCAACGATCTCATTCACAAGCAGCTCACAGACCTCGCCGTCCCCAACACCACACCAACCGACACCCTCAACCTCATCACCGCCCTCATCCTCGGCAGCCCCGACTTCCAGCGCCGCTAGCAGCCGGGCCTTCCCCTTCAGCCCCACCCAAAGTCACACCGGCCGTCATCCTGAGCGCAGCGAGGAATCTCAGTATTCCCCCGTGCCGCCACCCACCCCGTCCAGCCGCAGCTCTGTCATCACCGCCCCGGCAACGCCCCCCGCAACCGGGCATACTCCTCGCCCACCACACCCTCCCCATAGATCCGCTCCATCCGCCGCACCGCGAAGTGTCCCTCCGCTAGCCGCTGGAAGTGCTGCGTAAACATCACATTCAGCGCCAGCCCGCCCACCGCGCCTGCAATCGGCACCAGCTGCGCCGCCGCCTTCTCCGTCACCTCCACCCCAAACCTCGCCCCCACCTTGGACAGGAACTGCAGCAGCGCCGGAGCTCCCGCGCGCGTCGCGCCCCGCTCCGCCACATACGTCGCCGCCTCCCGCGTCGCCTGTGTCAGCGCCGCCCGGGTCGCGTAATAAGCCCCCTCAAGCGGCTCGTTCCGCCCACCGCTGCTCCCCAGAGCCAGGACCTCCAGGCACGCGAGCGCCCCCTCCGGCCGCGACAGATCCTCGCCCTCTCCACGCGCAATCTCCGCAATCGAGTGGAGCATCACCGTCGTCGTCACCGGCAGCTCCACGGCCAGCCCCGCTAACCCAAAAAACCCGCCCGCAGCTCCCGTCGCTGCGGTCAGCAGTGTATGCCCGCGCTTCTTCGGCGCTGCCCCCGGACGCCCGCTCCGCACCCCCGAGAGCGCCACCTTCAGGCACTGCTCCAGGGTCTTCGTCACCGCCCGCCCAATCTGGTCCTGCACCTTCAGCGGCATGTGCCGCACCAGCGCCTCAAGCGGCATCCCCGCCTTGTTCGCCAGGTCCACTGCAAAGCTCTGTCGTTCCAGCTTCTCCACCGCAACCCGCAGAACCTCAAGATCCTCCGCCCGCATCTCCGTCTTCACCACTCGCCTCACCTCGTTCTGGGACCACAACCCGGTCCCGTCATATGACGCGCATCACCGCACCGGCGGCATCCTACCCACCAAACTACGCCCGTAAGGAGCGCCCCCGAGCCGTGACCCCCATCGACCGCCGCCAGTTCGCCGCCGCCCTCCTCGCCTCCAGTCTCTCCGCCCAGGGGAGGCCATACTCCCCGGCCGCCCCCGCTCCCAGCGAACCCGAACACTTCCTCCTCCAGCCCAACGGCTGGATGCCCAACAACCCCCGCCTCCCCGTTCTGCTCTACCGCGCCGCCTTCCCCAGCGCCCCCGCCGACTCCCTCGCCACCACCATGGAGCAAGCCTTCACGGCGAACGGCTGGCCCCCACAGTGGCGCAACGGCATCTACACCTTTCACCACTTCCACTCCACCGCCCACGAGATCCTCGGCATCGCCGCCGGCGAAGTCCACGTCACCCTCGGCGGCCCCCGCTCCTCAGCAGCAGACGGTGGGAGCCGCGACCTCACGCTCCGCACCGGAGACGTCGTCGCCCTCCCCGCCGGAACAGGTCACTGCAGGCTCTCCGCCACCTCCGACCTCCTCGTCATCGGCGCCTACCCCGCCAACCAGCGCTGGGACATCTGCCGCACTGCCCCCTCGCCCCAAACCCTCGAGCACATGCAGCACGTCCCCTTCCCGCCCTCCGACCCCGTCCACGGCGCCAAAGGCCCCCTCCCTAACCTCTGGCCCGCAACCTGACGCCTACTCCTTCGGCGTACGATCCGTCTTCCAATTGATCACGTGATACACCGCCGGAACCGTCCCCACATTCCGCAGATCATGCATCTGGTTCGACCCGTTCAGAATCACCCCGCCCGGCCCCACACGCTTCCACTCCCCATTGCTCAGCGTCTCCACCGTCCCCTCACGAATGATGATCATCTCCTCGTTCGGGTGCTTGTGCGGTGGATGCGAATACTCCCCCGGATTCAGCGTCGTCACATGCATCTCCAGGTTCTCAAGCGTCGCCGTCGGCCCGTCCATCACGTGTCGCACATTGCCGATCTTTGTCGGCGTCGGCGTCATCGCCAGCACGTCATACACCGACGACCCGATCATCGTCTTGCCCGCGTCCACCGCCGCCACCGCGCCCAGCGTCGCCGCCATCGCACACACCGCCACCAGCACATCCCGTCGCCCGATCCGCATCATCCCTCCCGAACTCCCAAAGCTCTAAACCCAGCTGCTCTGCGCAAACGTATACGGCGGCCGCTGCGGGCGCGCCAACAGCTTGTTCGCATCCTCGTCGTTCACAAACCGCTCCCGCTCAGGATCCCAGTGAAGATGCCGCTTCAGGTGCATCGCCGCATGGTGAAGCAGGCACGTCGAACACGCCCGATGCCCAATCTCAATCGGCGCCAGCGGCTGCTGTCGCGTCCGCACACACTGGAGCCAGTTCCCATGATGCTCCGGGCTCGTCCGGAGGTGGATCTCGTTCGGCCCGATCACCGATTGGAGGATCCTCGGATCGCTCGCCACCAGCGGCTCCGCCTTCACCTTGTCCGCCGCCGTCGCTGTCGGGGAGTTCTGCTCATCCCGCTGCACAAAGATCCACCCCTCGGTCCCATACCACTTGATCCCGTTTGGAAAGTCCCCCGAAATGTCCATCGTCACGCCGTTCGCATAGCGCGCATGCGTCAGAAACTTCCCGTGGACATCCCACAGCCCGTGCTTCGGGAACTCGGCCTCGCCCCATATCTCCACCGGCCCCGTGTACTCCGTATTCATCCCCCAGTGCGCCGTGTCCACATGGTGCGCTCCCCACCCCGTAATCATCCCCGCCCCAAACTGCTCCATCCGCAGCCACCCCGGCCGGTCAAACCCCTCAAGCGGCATCACCCGGTCCACCGTATACGGCACCTCCGGCGTCGACCCCAGCCACGCGTCATAATCGAACCCCGCCGGTACCGGCATTGCCTCCGGGTTCCCGCCCGCCGGATCCCCCGGCAGACCGATCTCCACATGCCGCACCTCGCCGATCCGCCCATTCCGCACCAGCTCGCACGCCCGGTGAAACTGCTTCCACGACCTCTGCTGCGATCCCACCTGCAGAATCCGCCCTGAAGCCTGCACCGCATCGCTCAGGTACCGGCCCTCCGCAATCGTCAGCGAAGCCGGCTTCTGCAGATACACATCCTTGCCCGCCCGCACCGCCGCCGCCGCCACAATCGCATGCTGGTGGTCCGGAGTCGAGATCACCACCGCATCGATGTCCTTGTTCGCCAGCAGCTCGTGGTAGTTTGCGTACCCCGTCACCCCGTCGTAGGCTCTCCCCGTCTTCTTCGCATACGCCTCGTTCACTAGCCGCTTGCCCGCCTCCACCCGCCCCGCATGGAGATCGCACACCGCCACCACCCGCGCCCCATCATTCTTGAAGATCGCCGGCAGGTCATGCCCCCTCGAGATCCGCCCCACCCCGATCGCGCCAACATTGATCTGCTTCGAAGGCGCCATCTGCCCCAGCACCCGAGCCGGCACAATCGCAGGTAACCCCGCAATCGCCGCCGCACCCAGACCTCCCCGCAAAAAATCCCGCCGCGAAACCCCGCCGACCCTGCTCATCCTCTCCCCCAAACACCAGCCCGTCCCAAACATTGTCATCCTTCGCCGAAGGCGGAGGATCTGCTTCTAGCCCTACCCCTTCAACTCCACCCGCTTCGCACCCTTCTGCGCCCGGATCACCAGCTCCGCCGCCAGGAGGCACTGCGCCTGGTCCTGCGCCACATGCGTCCGGTGGACAATGTCCGACACAAACTGCGGCCCAAACGGCAGCGGCATCGCGTTGCAATCGATATACCGGGCCTGCTTCTGATCCACCACAAACAGGTGGTTGCCGCCCTTCCTTCCCGCCACGTCCACATACTTCCGCAGCTCCATGTAACCCTCGGTCCCCAGGATGAACAGTCGCCCATCCCCCCACGTCCCCAGGCCGTCCGGCGTAAACCAGTCCAGCCGCACATACCCAAGTCCCTTGTCGCCCCGCAGCATCATGTCCCCGAAATCCTGGAAGTGCGGATGATCCTTGTGCTTCACATTGGCCACCTGCGACGCCACCACCTCCGCCTCCGTCGACCCCGTATAAAAGAGGAACTGGTCCACCTGGTGCGATCCGATGTCGCACAGGATGCCCCCAAACTTCTCCTCCTCCCAGAACCACCATGGCCGTCCCGTCCCCCCGCCCGCATCCCCATGGCCCTGCACAATCTGGTGCGGCGCAATGTTGATCGTCTGCACCACCCGCCCGATCGCACCCTTCTGCACCAGCTCACCCGCATACACCGCCGCCTTCACCTCCAGGCGCTCGCTGTACATAATCGCGTAAATCCTCTTCGTCTCGGCGATCGTCTTCCGCACCTCCTGGAGCTGCTCCAGCGTCGTGATGCCCGGCTTGTCGCTAAGAAAATCCTTGCCCTTCCGCATCGCCCGCACACCCAGCGGAGCCCGGTCCACCGGGATCGTCGACGTCAGCACCAGCTGGATCGATGGGTCGTCCAGAACCTCGTCCTCGGTCTTCACCACCTTGGCCTGCGGAAACCGCTTCGTGAACGCCGCTAGCTTATCCGGCTCCGCCCCCTGCACCGCCACCAGCTCGCCGCCCCCGCGAATCACCGCCCCTACCATCCCGTAGATATGGTCATGGCTGATCCCCGCCACCGAAAAGCGTATGCGGTTCTTCGGAGCCTCCTCCGCCGGTGCCTGCAGCACCTCCTCCACCACGCTCCCGCTCCACCCGCGCATCCCCATCGGCATCGCCATCCCCAGGGCCGGCACCGCCCCCGCCACGCCACCCGCCACCGCACCCTTCAGAAACGTCCGCCTGCCCAGCTCCGGTCTCCGCATCCCTGGTCCCCCCTCGATCGCAATATCGGTTCGAAACAAGATCGCCGACGGATCACACATACAGTGTCCGCCTATAATTTCGACCCCGAACAAACTACCCTCGCCACCACACGTCTGGCAAGCAGGAACGGAGGCAATCTGGGTAGACAAGCAGACGCGACAACTCCTCCGCGGAGCGCAGACAAACAGACCGCTGCCTAAGCCAGCCTCTCGCCCACGCCACCCGGCATTCGCAAACTCACGCGTATCGCGTCTGCAACCTAGCTCTGCCCCACCGCAAACCCGCTCTGCTCACGCCCATCCGCCTGCAGAATCTCGTACGTCCCAGGCTTCGACTCATCAAACACTACCGACAGCTCCATCGCATCAAACATCGCGAAAAACTGCTCCCAGCTGATGGGGGTAAACTCAGGCTCACTTACCCTGTTTCGCTGGGGAAACACAAACGCCAGCTTCGCAGGCTCCCCGTCAAATAGAAGGCTCGATACCTGGACCGGAACGGCCCCGTAAACCGCTGCCCATTGGCGAATCCTGCCGTGCTCGTTTGTTGGCATAGCTTGGCTCATTGGGAAAATCTCCTCTTCTAAAACGCCCGGGGCGCGTCGCCCCGGATCTCCCGTTATCGTTTAGCGATCTTTTGTAGCTTGCCAAAGCTCCCGCAATCCCGCAAGTGCTGCGCCACCGGCCTTTGGCTGCAGAACGCGTCCGCGAAGGCAGGCCTCCGAGACCACTCTCAGCTTGTATGGCACAGACAAACAGACCTTCAGCAGCCCCGTTCCGTCCCACCAACCACTCGGTCAGCTGTTTCCCTTAACAAACATACGATGCCTAAACTCCGGGCGCGCTCCGCCATGGCCCTTGATACACTTAATCTAGGCGCCGGTACCCATCTCGGACTCGCTCCGGTCAGGTCCTCGCCTCGCATCCCGAGCTGCCCAGTTTTCCCGGCAACCCTGTGAGCGCAGGACAGAACACTCTCAAGGACTGCCATGACGGCCTCCCCGAACAAGATCCTTCACGTTGACCTGATCAACGGCAGTGAGATCCTCGTCAGCTTCTCCGACGGAACCAACGCCATCATCAATGTGCAACAGCTCCGCTCCCTCGCAGACTGCGAGTCACACACAAGCGTCCCGCTCGCTCCGTCACAAGAGCTCCTGCACCGCGACTAGGGGTACAGTCGCTGGATCGTCCATCCGCCTTCCGCAGCCACAAACAGGAACCGGTCGTGGAGTCGGTCCTTCCCGTCCATCCAGAACTCCATCCGCTCGATCCCCAGGCAGTACCCCCGCCAGTACTCCGGTCGCGGCACCTCGCCCGGATGCTCGTCCTCAAACCGCCGCACCCGCTCCTCCAGCTCTTCTCGGCTGCTGAGCGGCCGGCTCTGCTCGGAGACCGCCGCCCCCAACTGGCTCCTCCTCGACCGGCTGTGGAAGTACGCATCCACCTCCGTCCCCGGCAACTCCGTCACCCGTCCCTCCACCCGCACCTGCCGCCGCAGCGTCTTCCAGTGAAAGCACATCGCCGCCCGTGGATTCTCCCGCAGCTGCACCCCCTTGTCGCTCTCCGCGTTCGTGAAAAAGCAGAAACCCCGCTGCTCCACACCCTTCATCAACACCATGCGGACACTCGGACGCCCATCCGCCGTCGCCGTCGCCAGCGCCACCGCATTCGGATCGTTCGGCTCGCTCCTCTCCGCCTCGCTCATCCACTCGCGAAACAGCTCGATCGGGTCCGCCGGTATCAGTTCGCGCTCAAGCATGTCCCGAGCATAGCGTCCCCCAAGGCCCCACGCCCCCGGCTCCCTCGCACCACCAAAACCCACCCCCAACCCTTAACGCCGCACCAACATCCACCCAATCACCACACAATCACCACACCGAACACCACAAATTCACCGCACAACCGAGCCAGCTAAAGTCCCGCAAACAGGTCCGACCCCACCTCTGCCGGTCTCGCCTCCGGACTCGCCGCCAAAGTATAAAACTCGTAATCCCCATGAGTTGCAAATAGTTCCTTCGTCCTCTCCATCAGAGGAGCCTGGGACGTATGGGCCCGAAACGCCTCCATCTTCCGCCCCAAAACCGCCCGCACATCCAGCTTCACCGTCCACGGCGAAGGCAGCGGAGCCGGCCTCCCTTCCATAAAGAAATCCGTCGAAAGATGAAACAGACGCCTCGGCTGAAACACCTGGGCCAGCTCAGGATACCGTCGCTCCCGCCCCGCCCAGTGAAACGCCGCACTCGTCAGCATCGACACCATCATGTGGTCTGCATGCGTATTCAGCCCGCCATCCAGGCCGAACGACATCACTACGTCCGGCCGAAACCGCCGCATCCGTTCCACCAGCCGTCCCGCAGCTCGCGGAAACTCAGCAAACTCCAGCCGGCCATCGTCGTAGTCCAGCAGCTCATGGTGCGTCACCCCCAGCACGCTGCACGACGCCGCAAACTCCGCCCGCCGCATCTGCCCCAGCTCCGCTCCACTCTGCGCCTCCCCCCGCGCACTCGCCGCCTGCCCATCCGTCAGGCACACCACGTAAGTCTCCACCCCCGCATCCGCCGCCAGCGCCAGCGCCCCGCCAAATCCAAAGCACTCGTCATCCGGGTGCGCCACCACACACATCAGCTTCAGCCCCACTCAACCTCCTCCAGATCCCCATCCTCAAACAGCATCTCCACCGACACGCACTCCTCGATCCGAGCATCCGGATCCACCTCCGCCACCGGCCGAAAGCTCCTCCGATGCAGTGGCGACGGCCCATGCGCCTTCAACGCCCGCCGGTGCTCCGGAGTCGCATACCCCTTGTGCGAGGCCAACCCATACACCGGGTGCAGCAGGTGGAGCTCCCGCATCAGCGCATCCCGGTGCACCTTCGCCACTACCGACGCCGCCGCAATCGATAGGCTCAGCGCATCACCATAAAACAGCCGCGTCTGCGCACACGGATGATCCAGCCGCATCGCATCGATCAGCAGGTGGTCCGGCTCCATCGCCAGCCCCATCACCGCCCGGCACATCGCCTGCCGCGTCGCCTGGTAGATATTCACGCGGTCGATCGTCTCCGCATCCACCTCGGCCACCGAGATCCCCAGTGCAACCTTGCGAATCCGTCGGTCCAGCCGTTCGCGATCCTCCCGGCACAGCTGCTTCGAGTCCTTCAGCCCCGCCCGCGCCAGCGCCCCCAACCGCTCCGGCAGAATCACCGCCGCAGCCACTACCGGCCCAAACAGCGCGCCTCGCCCTACCTCGTCCACACCCGCAATCGACCGGAAGCCCCGGTACCGCAGCGCCTGCTCCGGAGCATCGCTGCACACCAGCTTCTTCAGCATCTGCTGCTTCGCCGTAGCCTTGGTAACAGCCTTGGGAGCCTGATTCGGAAGGGAAGTGGGAGAGGTCGTCGGCATGCCGTCTACCACATGAGTGTAAACCGCCGGTTTCTTGAAAATCCTGATCTCCCCTCAGCCTTATCATGCTGCGGCGACTATCATGCTGCTCTAAAGGGGATAAGCATGAAGAGGCTCATCGGGAACGCACTCTGTCTCTCTACGCTCGCTTTGCCGGCCGCCTCCCAGACACACGATCACGCGGCGAAAGAAACCCTTGGCACTGTGTCCTTCGAGACCTCCTGCAGCGCAGCGGTGCAGCCGAAGTTCAATCGCGCCGTGGCCCTGATGCACTCCTTCCAGTTCGGGCCTGCCATCCAGGGCTTCAACGCAGTCCTCGCCCAAGACCCCTCGTGTGCCATCGCCGACTGGGGCATCGCGCTCAGCAGCTGGGGCAATCCCTTCGCCGGTTCAAAATCGCCCGCGCAACTGCAGCAGGGCCTCAAGGCCGTGCTGGACGCCCGCGCCGTCTCCGCTAAAACTGAGCGGGAGCGCGCCTACGTCGACGCCGTTGCCCACCTCTACGTCGACAGCGCCCACATCGATCAGCAGCAGCGGCTGCTTGCGTATGAGCACGCCATGCAGTCCGTCAGCGCCGCGTACCCGCAAGACACCGAAGCGACCATCTTCTACGCTCTGGCGCTCGCCTCCGACGCCGATCCTCGAGACAAGACCTATGCGAAGCAGCTCAAAGCCGGAGCCCTGCTCGAAGCGCTCTTCGCCCAACAGCCCGACCACCCCGGGCTGGCCCACTACATCATCCATGCCTATGACCAACCCGCTCTGGCCTCCCGGGCCGCCGCGGCAGCGCGGCGTTATGGAGAGATCGCTCCGTCAACTCCACACGCGCTTCATATGCCATCGCACACGTTTACACGCCTCGGTGACTGGCAGTCCTCCATCACCAGCAACACCTCCTCCGCCTCCGCCGCAGAAACTGCCGGCCAGCCCGCGGACGTGTTGCACGCCAGCGACTACCTGGTCTACGCCTACCTGCAGACCGCCCAGGATGCCTCCGCCCGGCGCGTCGTCGACTCCTCCGCAAAGACCTTCCTGCACTTCGATCCGGCACACACCACGGGAGCCGCACCCGCCTCCGCCGCCTTCTTCGCACACGCAGCCATTCCAGCCAGGTACTGCCTCGAGCGCCGGGCCTGGGCGGAAGCCGCACGGCTCGAAGCCCTGCCCAGCTCCTTCCCCTTCACCGACGCGATCACCTACTTCGCCCGCGGCGTAGGAGCCGCGCACCTGAAGGACACGTCCACCGCACGCGCGGCCATCGCCTCACTCCAACAGCTGCGCGACAAGCTCATGGAAACCGATGACAGCTACTGGGCCAACCAGGTCGACATGCAACGAGAGGAGGTTGCCGCACTGCTCGCCTACAACGAAGGTCATGCGGACGAGGCATTGACCGGAATGCGTCACGCCGCCGCGCTCGAAGATAAGACGGAGTTGGCCACCGTCACTCCCGGCCCGCTCACACCGGCCCACGAGATGCTCGGCGATCTCCTCCTGCAGCTCAAGCAGCCCACCGAGGCACTCGAACAATACGAGGCATCGCTGACCAGAAACCCGAACCGGTTCTGGTCACTCTATGGAGCCGCTACAGCAGCCAGGCAGGCCGACAACGCCCAAAAGGCCGATGCCTACCTCCAAAAGCTCGTCACCCTCGGAGCCGCCGCCGACCAGCCTACACGGCCGGAACTGGCCGAGGCCCGCATGGCCGCACACCACGCGCAAACCTCGACCGCACCAGGGACTCTCTCGCCCAGGGACAGCAACAGCAGTCCGACCAGGTAACCGCTCCCGAGCCTCTACCGGGCACTGTCGTCCAGGCATCTTCGCCTCCTTACTGACCTCGGGCGCAGACATCCGAAACGACATTGCCGGGAACGAACTGCCGGAACGTACCGATACGCTACGGGAACAGGATCGATAATCTGTCGCCGAACCGGGCAGGCTAGCTGGTTGACTGTGGCGGCTTCCGAACCCACGACGAGTATGGATCTCCGCAATGCGGGCAGCGCATCGTGTCGAAGTTCAGGCGGATCATCTCAGGTGGGGTCACCTGCTTTCCGCAGTTTGGGCAGGAGTGACTCAAATCATCGATGGTGGGGAGCTTGCTCTTGAGGCGGCGCATCCCCGAATTCTAGGCGAAGAAAAGGTGAAAATCTCACCGCTCCCAAAAGAACTTTGTTGCCCCTCCTCAACAGCCCGCAAACATCATGGGTGCCCCACCGATCCAAACGCTTCATCATCTCTCACCGAGGGCAGCACTCCGGAGCTGTCAAGCGCCTGTCGCCCCAACCCCCTCGCTACCCACAACATACCGCTGGCGCAACCAGGTGTCTCGTAGCACTATCCTTGACTTGGCAGGGGTCCGCGATGAGGATGCCTAAAGAACCCACCGGGGCAGCTAAGTTCAAGGAAATGAATACTTTGAGTATAAGTAATTGATATGGAACGACTTGAGGAGGTACGACCCGCCTAACCCGTTGCATCCAGAGACTTTGCCCCAAAGTACCGGGGGGAGGGGGTACCCTACCGGGCAGGCAGAGATCGGCGGAGAGCACCAAAAGAAGAGCCACGGCATTCACCGTGGCTCCTGAACGTAAGAATACTAGAGAACTATAACTGCCTTTAGGAGGCGCGCTCAACCTCGCGCAGACGAGCAGCCTTGCCGCGCAGGCCGCGTAGGTAAAACAGCTTCGCCCGGCGAACCTCGTACGACCGTACCTTCTCCACCTTGTCGACCACCTTGGAGTTGTACGGGAAGATGCGCTCGACACCCTGGCCAAAGCTCATCTTGCGAACGGTAAACGTGCCCTCAGGGCCCTTGCGCGAGGCGATCACCATGCCTTCAAAGGCCTGCAGGCGCTCTTTCTCGCCCTCCTTGATCTTGACCTGAACGCGGACGGTGTCGCCAGGGGCGAAGGCGGGGAGATCGGTCCGCTCAAGTTTCGCGGCCAGCTTCTGCATAATCGGATGAATAGACATAGGAACTTTCCTGGGTTGGACTCAATTGCTAAGTCTACACGATCCCGCCCCTCTCACACCTCGAAAAGCGCTCAGCCCCGAACCCCGTCCGGCGACCGCTCCTCTGCCTCGCGGCGAAGTTCCTCGAGAACCCTCTCGTCCTCCCGCGTAAGCGCCGCACCCTCGAGGAGGTCCGGCCGGTTCCGCAGGGTCTTGCCGAGCGCCATCCTCCGGCGCCATCGCCGCACCGCCTCGTGATCCCCGCCCATCAGCACCTCCGGAATGGCCACCCCCCGGAACTCCGCCGGCCGCGTGTAGTGCGGATAATCCAGCAATCCCCCCGCGCCATGCGTCGCCCGCGGCACCCCACCCCCGGCACCCCCCTCGCCCACCTCCGCCTCCGAAATCCCAAAGCTCTCAAACCGCGACGAATCAGGATTCCCCAGCACGCCCGGAAGCAGCCGCACCACCGCATCCACCACCACCGCCGCCGCAATCTCCCCACCCGAAAGCACGTAGTCGCCGATCGACAGCTCCCGGTCGCACAAGCAGCTCGTTCACCCGCTCGTCCACACCCTCATACCGCCCGCAGAGCAGCACCACCCGCTCCATCTCCGCTAGCTCGTGCGCCACCGCCTGCGTAAACCTCCGGCCCTGCGCCGACAAGAGCACCACCGTCTCCCGTGCCCCCCGTGCCCCCTTCTCCGCCACCCCCAGCCCCCCCACCGCCTCCCAGATAGGCTCCGCCTTCAGCACCATCCCCTCCCCACCCCCATACGGCCGATCATCCACCGTTCGGTGCCGATCCTTCGTAAATTCGCGGAGGTCATGCGTTCGAAGCTCCACGAGGGATGATTCCCTCGCGCGCCGGAGCACACCGAAGTCGAGCGGTCCGCAGAAGAACTCCGGAAAGAGCGTGATGATGTCGATTCGCATCGTTCTGAGCTACCACGGAAGAGGGATCGAAGGCTAACAACCACCTTGCTAGGTTGAGGATAGTCGCTCGGATCGGTATGCCGTAACCAGTGTCCTCGAGCGAGGAGAGAATACGTGTCGTGGAAGGGAACCATCGCAGCTCTGGCTATGCCGGTCGTGTTCGGAACGCTCCAGGCCCTAGCGCAGATGGTGCCCGTCACCGATCCCGCCGCTGTGGAAGAACCCCCGGCATCCTACGCTTCAAACACCACCCACCCGTTGACGAATGCCTTCATGAGTTCATCTGCGGAGGCGATCGGCGGCGTTCAGCTGTCACCACCTCCGCCCCGCCATCAACAACCGCACTTTCGCCCATTCTCAACCATAGCGCTTGCCCCGACGGGAGGCACCCTCGGCACAGGCATCGATTTAGCAACTCCGCTCTCCAGCTCCCTGAACCTTCGCACGGGTGGCACGTATTTCAACCTCCAGTACCCCTTCACGATCGACGGCGTGGGCTATAACGCCGGACTGAAGCTAACCTCGGGCAAGGGCCTGATCGAGTGGTACCCCCACCATGGCGGTTTCCATATCAGTGCCGGTGCTCTCTATCTCAAGAGCGCCGTAAGCGCGGTGGCGACGGTTGAAGCGGGCAAACAGTTTAAACTTGGCGGGACGACATACCTCAATAGTGTCGACGATCCGGTCCAGGGCACGGCATCCCTCAACTTTCCCCGGAAGCTGGCGCCCCTGGTGCTGCTCGGATTTGGGAACATGATTCCGAGAAGCGGTCGGCACATCTCGGTTCCACTCGAGATCGGCGGCGCCTACTTGAGACCTCCACGTGTAGGCCTCCAACTCGCGGGAACTGCCTGCACCACGCAGGGATGCTTCAACGCCGCGACTGATCCCACAGTCCTGGCGAATCTGACACAGGAGGTCGACAAGTTGAACCGGGACATCCGACCTTTGCAGATCTATCCAGTCGTCTCGCTGGGCCTTGCCCTGCGCTTTTGAGGTTTTCGCGAAGTTGCCCCGTTCAGATCGAGAAGACCAGCCGGCAACTCCATCCGAATCGTCTTATGATTTAGATCAACGCTGCTCAAAAGATCTTTCGCGAACGGAATCAGTACTTCGCGCCCTTCAGAAACGCTGAGATCAACAGTGACCACGAGGAGAGCCGCCGCATCCTCCAACCTCCGCTTTCCGTCCGGAGTCGTCATGAACTGCACATCGCGTACCGTTCCGATCGGCACGTCCCGGTCAAACACCGTGCACCCGATGAGCGCGTCGATGTAAACGCCGCCGTCCGTCAGCGCGGCGCGATCCGCTTCGGGCACGATGACGTCCAGTCCAACCAGACGCTCCGCATCTTCAATCGAAGCAGATTCTTCCAGCCCAAGCACAACGCGCCCCTCGTTCCGCCCGTGCGGGAGCCAACTGGAGGAGATGACGACGGGGTGAGCCTCGGCGGCTGAACCCTCGAAGCCTGGTACTGCCAGATGAACCCGGCTACCGGGAACGAACCGCTCAGGGAAGTCGGTCAACAACTCAGCGAGCAGTTCGCCCCTGCGCCCCTGAGGACGAAGCAGATGAGCAAGTACGACCCAGGCTATCGGCAGATCCGGCACAAGAACCGAATATAGCGGAGAGCAGTGCCGGTTGCTCAGGTTGCGGCGGAAATCTCTGGTGCAGAAGAGGCGCTATCCTCGACGATATCAAGAGAGAAGCGATGCTTCACCTTCATGCTCGCCGCGCTCAGGATTGTTCGGAGAGAGCGCGCTGTACGGCCCTGCCTCCCGATCACCTTGCCGAGATCCGCCGGAGCCACTTTGAGTCGAAGGATGGTTCCATCGCCGTCCGGAACTGCGTCGACCGCAACTGTTTCAGGGCTATCAACAAGAGATCGAGCGACTTCAAGGATCAGTCTTGTCATACTGGATGCAGGGTCGTTCCCTGCCATCTCGTTCATGGCCTGCGTCATCACACATACCCTCCTGGGAGTCACGCGTGACACTCATGCAAGCCTCGGTCGTCCCGTCTAAGCGGAATCTTCACGAGGCAAGCCCATGCGAGCGGCACGACGGTGATGTCCTCCGAAGATCTTGACGATCTATCGAAGAGCATTGGCGCTCCCGGAGAGGAGACGCCTTGCCATCAGAGTCTACGTGAGAAGGGACGCGTTCAAACGCCTAAAAGGTATTGGGAGCAAACGCTTGGGTGTACCACTGCGCGTCCCAAAGGTTACTTTGTCAACGGTCAGGCGGCGGGAGCCTGCTCGGAGGTCGTTGCAGCCGGCGCGGCTGCCAACAACTTGCCGACCCGGTCTGATAACTGGGCTCCGTGACGAGTCCAGTACTCAATGCGATCCCGCTTGAAGTCGACCGTGGCGGGAGTTGTGCGAGGGTTATACGTACCGACTACTTCAACGGAACGGCCATTGCGAGCGCGATCCTTCTCGATTACGACGACGCGGTAGTGGGGCTGCTTGCGCGCTCCAACACGCGCCAGACGGATCATTAACACTGGACTGCCTTTCGAAGCATGATTGGTGGGCGAGGCTGAATCGGATGAACGGCGAGAATCATGGCCCTTCATCACCCAACACCTAAGTATGGAGGACAGAAGACATTTTCGCAACGCCCCGGAGGTGTTCAGCGACGGGGAAAAAGGTATCGGAGGACGTCCCCGAAGCGTCTCGCCCAGGACTCTTCGCTGTGCAGCCCCCCTTCAACTCGGGTATAGGCGACATTCTGCCCGGCCTTCCATCCGTGCTGGACGAGGGTACGGTAGAGCAGATCAGCATCACGGAGGTGGCGAGCGCCCTCGGCGGTTCCCATATCAAGCCAGATTTTCATCTCCGGTCGGGCCTGCGCACGGGCAGCGAAGTTGAGGATGCTGCGGTGATCCCACCAAAGTGAGGGCGACATCACGGCGACCCTCCCAAACACGTCCGGGCGCATCAAGCCCAGAAAGAGTGATATCAGACCGCCAAGAGAAGACCCCCCGAGCCCGGTATCAGCCGGTCCCGGCAAGGTCCGATACTGCGCGTCGATAAGCGGCTTGAGTTCCTCCGTGAGCAGTCGCCCATAATCCCGGCCTTCTCCGCCCCCCATCTTGAAGTCCCGTGTCGGCGTGTACTCTGCCATGCGCCGGATGCCGGTATTCGCCACGCCGACAAGGATAAGGGGACGGATCGATCCCGCAGCCTCCAGTTCATCCGCCGTCCTGTGCGCCCGCCAGGTACGACCGGCTATATAGGAAGTCCGGCCGTCAAACAGATTCTGGCCATCATGGAGGTAGAAGACGGGGAAGCGCTCGTCTGGGGCTTCTCGGTAGCGCTGCGGAAGAAAGATTCCGATCGCACGATCATCCCGAAGAATTGCAGAATGAAATTGCCGGAGTTCGTAACGATCGCCTGCCAGCAGGTCGTCTTCCGGCGCATCGGGGTGCGGGGCGGGGGACGCATCGGCCTTCTGGGGCCACGTGACGAATCCAAAGGGCGGTGGCGGCAGCGAATACTCTCTCTGGGCACCTCTTCACGGTGCGCTAGGATTAACAGAGTAGCAGAGGATGTTTGTGATGAAACGGGAGTACTGCAAGTGGTTTTCGAGCTCACTCGGACGTGAGATGGAGATGCTTGTCTTCGGGCATGCAGGCCTCCCGGTGCTGGTATTCCCGACCTCTGGAGGGCGATTCTACGAGTTTGAAGAGAACGGCATGGTCGCCGCTATGACGCATGACGTCGCTGAGGGCCGAATACAGTTCTTCTGCGTGGATTCCGTAAATGAGGAGAGCTGGTATAACCGCGATGTTCCGGCGCGCTGGCGGATCGCGCGGCATGTGCAATATGAGAGATACATTCTCGAAGAAGTGTTGCCGCTGATCTGGAAGTGGAATGGGGGCGACCGTCCGGTCGCGCTTGGTTGCAGTCTCGGAGGCTTTAATGCGGCCAGCATCGCGCTACGTCACCCGACCATCTTCAAGGGCTTTCTTTCAATGAGCGGCATCTTTGACCCGACCCGGTTCCTGCAAGGCTACTATGACGAGGACGTCTACTTCCATTCGCCCCCACATTTTCTGGCGAACCTAAACGACCCTCACGAGCTCGCAAAGTACCAGGGCAATATGTATGTTCTCGCGACTGGAGATCATGACCAGTGCTGGGACGCGAATGAACGTATGGCCGAGGTGCTGCGCGCTAAAAACATCGCCCATAGGCTGGATGTGTGGGGTGACGGTACAAGGCATGACTGGCCCTGGTGGCGTCGCATGATTCAAACTTATCTGTGAACAATGGCTTTGGGGGTGTGATGGCGAAGATCGGTGTGCTGTTTGGGATGGAGAATACTTTTCCCGGTGCTCTGGTGGAGAAGATCAACTCTATGCAGGTGGCGGGCGTCGAGGCGGAGTTCGTGCACGTCGGCGGGGTTCGTATGGCTGAGCCCTCCGGATATGACGTGATTGTGGACAGGATCTCGCACGACCTGCCGTTCTATCGGTCGTTCCTTAAGAACGCAGTGCTCTCCGGCGCGCAGATCATCAACAACCCGTTCTGGTGGTCTGCTGACGACAAGTTTTTCAACTATGCACTCGCGTCGAAGCTGGGCGTGGCCGTTCCCAAGACGGTTCTGATCCCGCATAAGTACTTCCCGCCGCAGATCAACAGCCAGTCGCTTCGCAATCTCGAATTCCCGCTGGATTGGGCGGCGATCTTTGAGTACGTCGGATTTCCAGCGTTTCTGAAGCCCCACGATGGCGGCGGCTGGCGCGACGTCTACCACGTGCATCATCCCGCAGAGTTCTTTGCCGCTTATGAGCAGACGCGCGACCTCTGCATGACCCTCCAGGCTGCGGTGAATTTCCAGGAGTACTTCCGGTGCTATGTTGTTGGGCAGAGCGAAGTGCGGATCATGCCGTACGACCCACGCCGCCCACATGCCGAGCGCTATATCCTTGATCCTCCCGCCTACGATCCGAAGCTGCTCAAGCGAGTCGAAGGCGATGCGCTCAAGCTTTGCCGCGCTCTCGGCTATGACCTCAATACGGTTGAGTTCGCGGTAGAAGACGGTGTGCCTTACGCGATCGACTTTATGAATCCGGCCCCGGACGCGGATCTCCACTCCGTGGGCCAGGCAAATTTTGCGTGGATCGTGGATGCGGTCGCCCGGCTGGCCATTCAGAAGACACAGAATCCGGCCAACTCACAGCTATCGCTGAACTCGACCGCACTGCTGGCGGGGAAGTCTGGCGTGGCGAACACAGCCCCGAAAGCGACGGTGTCCAAACGGAAGACAGCGACGCGGCAGACTACCTGAAGCATCGGCGCGAACCGTCTCAGGTGCTACGCTAAGTTCCTCAAGATTCAGGAGAGTGCATGCGGCCATCTTTCACGCTGGGCATCGAAGAGGAGTACCAGACCGTCGATCCGGAGACGCGCGATCTCCGGTCGCATATTGCCACGGAGATGCTCGCTCAAGGCAAGCTCCGGCTTGAGGAGCGCGTGAAAGCGGAGATGCACCAGTCCGTGATCGAGGTGGGAACGCGTATCTGCCGGGATATCAGTGCCGCCCAGGAAGATCTCTTCGATCTCCGGCGCAACATGATCAGGCTTGCCGAAGAGCATGGGTTGATTCTGGTCGCCGGAGCGACTCATCCCTTTGCTGATTGGCGCATGCAGGAGATCTATCCCGATCCCCGGTACGCTCAGGTCGTCGAAGATCTGCAGCTCGTGGCTCGAGCGAATCTAATCTTCGGTCTGCATGTCCACGTCGGCATCGAGGATAAAGAAGCCGCAATCCGGGTGATGAACTCACTCCGGTACTTCCTGCCACACATCCTTGCGCTCTCGACGAACTCACCGTTTTGGCTGGGCATGGAGACTGGATACAAGAGCTATCGCGCCAAGGTGTTTGAGAATTTCCCGCGGACCAATCTGCCGGATGCGTTTGCCAGCTACTCCGAGTTCGAAAGCTACGTTGATCTCCTGATCAAGACCAACTGTATCGACAACGCCAAGAAGATCTGGTGGGACATCCGGCCGCACCCCTTCTTCGACACGGTCGAGGTTCGGGTCTGTGACATACCTCTTCGCGCTGCAGAGACTGTGGCCATCGCAGCACTGATTCAGGCCACGGCATGCAAGCTGTGGCACCTCCATTCCCGAAACGTCGACTATCGGGCCTATTCGCGCGCACTCCTGATGGAGAACAAGTTCCGTGCCGTTCGGTATGGGCTTGACGGCAAGATGATCGACTTCGGCAAGCAGCAGGAAGTTCCGGCGCGGGACCTGATCCTCGAGTATCTTGAGTTCGTCGACGACGTTTTGGACGAGCTGAATAGCCGAAACGAGATCGGGTACATCCGCACAATGCTCGAGCAGGGATCTGGAGCCGATCGCCAGCTCAAGGTATTCCGTGAAACAGGAGACATGCGCGACGTTGTGGATTATATGGCTCTTGAAACTAAGGCCGGGCTCTGACTGCATCTAAAGAACGAGCAACAAGCGCATAAGAGGAGTCCTCCCCTGAAGACCGAGATGGCGTTCGAACAGGTACAAACGCAGACAACGGAGCTCCGCTCCATCAAGTTCCCGGACGACTTCTGCTTCGGCGCGAGGAACGCCGTCACGACCTGCCTCCGGATCGGTCGCGAGGAGAAGGTCACGCTGATTACCGATCGCAAGTGTGAGACCATTGCGGCCGCGTTGGGCCGCGAGCTCGACGCACTCGGTTGCGTGTGGAACGGCTTCATCCTGGAAGAGCTCGCCGCAAGGCCCGTAAAGGAGATGCCAGCGGCTGTGCTCGAAGATATGGAGAGCTCGCACGTCAGCATCTTCGCCGTGGAGGTCCAGCCCAACGAGCTGCGCAGCCGAATGCAGATGACCGACGTTGTGAACCGGCGGCACATGCGTCATGCGCACATGGTCAACATCACCCCCGAAGTGATGATGCAGGGGATGCGTGCCGATTTTGAGGCAATCGATCGCCTGAGCCAGGCCGTACTCGACAAGGTCCGAGCGGCGAGCTACGTCCGTGCTACCACCGCAGCAGGAACAGACATCCACGCTGAGCTCTCGAAGGACTATCGTTGGTTCAAGACCTCCGGAATCATCAGCGCGGAGAAGTGGGGCAATCTTCCCGGAGGTGAATGCTTCACGGCGCCGAAGGAGGTGAATGGGGTCTTCGTCGTAGACGGTGTTGTAGGAGATTATCTCTGTGCACGCTACGGGATCCTACGTGCCACACCGCTTACGATCAACATCGAGGCGAATCGAATTACGCGAGTCTCCTGCACGAATAAGCAGCTTGAGCGTGACTTCTGGAGCTACACTCACACCGATGAAAACTCAGATCGCGTCGGCGAGTTTGCCATCGGGACCAACATCGGTGTCGAGCGCGTGATCGGAAACATCCTCCAGGACGAGAAGTTTCCGGGAGTTCACATCGCCTTTGGCGACCCTTACGGTGCCCACACCGGCGCAAACTGGAAGTCCTCAACTCACATCGACGTCGTCGGCCTCGGCTTCAACATATGGCTGGGCGACGCTGGGGGAGAACAACAGGTCATGCGCAACGGACAGTTTCTTATCCAGCCCTGAAGCGGGCTGCATGCTCGGTGGTCGTAGACTTCGCAGATATGCTCCAACCATACCGAAGTGATTTCAACCGGAACTTCGATTCGGGCAAGTATGCGGACCTCCTTTCGCGCCTATCGAGCAGCACAGGGGAGGTTATCGAGTTTCGCGTCTGTGAGACCCCTTGCTTCTTTCCAAAGCAACTCCTGGACGAGATGGCGGACGCGGGCCGCGAGATGACCTTAGCCCTGACAGAGGATCCGACCTACAGACGTGCATCCGATCGTGCCATCCCAGACCGGTACCGCGTTGCGAACGACGATGTCCGGCCGAACTTCATGACCGTGGACTTCGGCTTCGTCCGTGATGCGGACGGCGGTATCGGGTTCAAACTGGTAGAACTGCAGGCGTTCCCCTCCGTCTATGGATATCAGGACTTGCTTTCACGACAGTACATCGAGGCTTACGGGCTCTCAGACAACCTCCGCTGGTACCTTGGCGGGCACGACACGGAGAGCTACTGGCAACTTCTGAACCGGGTGATCGTTGGCGGACACGATCCGCGTTCGGTCGTGCTGCTTGAGGTAACACCGGAGAAGCAGAAAACTCGATGCGATTTCCGCGTCATGGAACAGAGGCTCGGCATAGCAACGGTCGACATCGAGAAGGTTCGGACCCGGGGCTCCAAGCTGTTCTATAGCGACCGTGGCCGAGAAACTCCGATCGAGCGTATCTACAATCGCGCCATCGTCGACGAGATCGAGCGCGAGGGTATCGTCAGCGGTTTCGATCACCGGGATGATCTTGAGGTGGAATGGGCGGGTCACCCGAACTGGTACTTCCGTGCAAGCAAGTTCTCGCTCCCCTACTTGAGCCACGCCTCCGTACCGAAGGCAGTCTTCCTCGATCAGTGGTTTGGCGGCGCAGGTCGCGATACGCTTCCGGAAGATCGCGAACGGCTTCTGCTGAAGCCGCTCTACTCCTTTGCTGGAAAGGGCATTCAGTTCGCACCCACGGATGAGGATCTGCTAAGGATTCCGGCCGAAGAACGCAGCCTGTATCTCTTGCAGGAAAGAGTGAACTTCGATCCAATCATTCAGACTCCGTCAGGCCCAACACAGGCTGAGGTGCGGATCATGTATCTGTGGCCAGACGGGGGAGAGTTGGAGCCTGTGATAAGCCTCGTCCGGCTTGGCCGTGGCTTGATGATGGGAGTAGATCACAATCGAAATCAGGATTGGGTCGGGGGTTCAGCGGCCTTGTTCCCAGAGCGTTGAAACCCTCGAAAAAACCGCTTCTGGTGAAGGGAACTAAGATACACTCCTCCTCATTGCCCCACTGCTAAGGTTGGAGGGGTGAGGAGGAAGATTTGGTCCATACGGAGATGCCATCGGGGGTCACTCCCGTTCGCACGGCTGTCCGCTTCCCGATGAAATTGACGATTCTGATCGGTACTCCAGATGGGGTCCTTGAGGCAACAACAGAGAACATCTCCGCCAATGGCCTCTTGTTCGTCAGTGATCGCCTGCCCGAGGTCGACAGCAAAATCGAGTTCACTATCCATATGCCCTCTGACATTATGGGGTCGGAGAAGGATGTGACGATTCATTGCTTTGGACGTGTCGTTCGCCACCACACCAACGGGCGCGAGAAAAAAGCCGCCGCCGTTATCGACGAGTATTATCTGAAGGCCTGATATGACCCCGATCACCCCAAATCAACTTAACGAAGGCGACGAGCTTCCGCACGACGGAGCTGGAAATGCCGGCATCCGTGTAATTCTCGCAGACTCCCAAGCCATCTACCGTGTCGGGATGAAAAAGATCTTCGCGCTCGAGGATGATATCCGCGTTGTCGCTCAGGTTGAGACTCTCTCCAATCTCTACGCTGCGCTCGAACGATACCCGACGGACGTGGTGGTGCTGGAAGGACAGTTGATCTCAGGCACAATCGACGCGGTGCCAGAGCTCGTCCGTCAGGCACCCCAGGCAAAGCTGATCGTGCAGGTCAGTGAAGCTGATGAGGCAAATACGGTGGAGCTCTACCGACGTGGAGTTCGCGGCGTCGTGCCCCGTTCGATCTCTCCGGACCTGTTGGTCAAGTGCGTCCGCAAGATAGCGGACGGCGAGACCTGGATCGACAACCAGTCGATCAGCTGGGTGATTGAAGCGTATCGCTCTCAGGCGACGATGCTGACCAACCCGCGTGTACAGCCGAAGCTCTCCCGAAAAGAGCTCGCGATTATCAGCTGCATCACCCGCGGCATGCGAAACAAAGAGATCGCTTACCAGATTGGGACGACAGAACAGGTCATCAAGAACTACCTGCGCAAGGTGTACGACAAGCTCGGCGTCTCCGACCGCCTGGAGCTTGCGCTCTATTGTCTTCATCATGAGCTGCTGAAACAGTATGACGAGGTGCAGGACCCAGCCTCATCCGGTAGACAGACCGAAGCCACGCAACCACTCGGAGCGAAGATGTAACAGGACCTCTAACGAGGCCCTTCACATCGAAGCCCGGCTTATTGCTTGTCGATCTCGATATCGATGGTGAACTTTACCTCGTCGCCTAGCATCGGCGGCGCATACTTCGGACCGAAGCTGTAATCGCTACGTTTGATCTCACCGGTGGCGGAGAAACCGCTCACCACCTTCCCTCCCATGCCCTTCTGCGGGGGCGCAGGGCCATCCACATCAAGCTTCACTGGCTTCGTCACGCCGTTCAGTGTGAGGTCTCCGATCATCTGAAGCTTCCCACCTGCATTGCTGAAACTCGTCGAGTGGAAGGTGATCTGAGGATACTTCCCGGCATCGAAGAAGTCGGGAGACTTGAGATGCTTGTCACGGGCGTCATTGCTGGTGGATACGGTGAGCGTATCGAGCGTGGCGCTGACCGACGACTTCGTTACGTCCTTCTCATCCAATTGCACCGTTCCCTTGGCGCCGGTGATCGATCCTCGTACCGTGCTGACACCCATATGTCTAATTTGGAACGTCGCGCCTGAGTGGGCAGGGTCGATGGCCCACGAAGAGGTCTGGGCAGGCGCGGCAGCGGACCAGAGGGCCAGAACAGTGAGTGATAGGAGGTGAAAGAGCTTTCTTGGCATATTGTCCTTCGTTCAGATCGTGATATGGACACCGGTCCTTGGTATCTCAAATGCATGCAGAATCAAGGGACGCGCCTAAAGAAGATGTCACAACTTGGTCCAGAGTTCCACTTTATTCGCCGCCAAGATAGCTCATGACGAACTGCAGGAGGGCGCCTGGCAGGTCTGCCGAGCACTTGAGAATCGGCGTTCACGAGCGTCGTCTTGGTGAAAGGAGGGTCGGTCACATCGAAGTCGACTTAAGTGGGAAGCAGCGAGGATCATGCTGGTGGAGCAGAATTGAGATGGGTCGGAGAAGCTACCGGCCATGGAGTGATTCGATGGCAGCACTGAATGTGATACCGGGTGAGGCGAAAGCTCAACTGACGACAGCAGCGCCCTTTCTGATCGAACAGTCTTATGGGGGCTACAACGAGGAGCAACATGCACTTTGGGGCGAATTGGTCGGCCGAAGAATGCCTCAGCTGCGGACTCACGCTTGCCGTGAGTACCTTGATGGTTTCGAGCAGATTGGGCTTCAGGAGGATCGGTTACCCGACCTGAAAACGATAAGTTCGCGGCTCCGCCCACGAACCGGGTGGAGTTCCACTCCGGTAAGTGGTTTCCTCCCTGCTGACGCGTTCTTCGAGATGCTGGCAGCCCGTATGTTCCCTACCACGACTTGGCTCCGATCGCGCGAGAGCATGGAGTACACGCCAGAGCCGGACATCTTTCACGACGTATTCGGACACGTACCTATGCACGCCCATCCCGTGTTTGGCGATTTTCTCCAGCACTATGGAAAGGTCTGTGCCGCCCTTAGCAGCCCGGAGGCCTTGGAGCGCATGGGCCGCCTCTTCTGGTTCACGGTCGAGTTCGGGCTTATTCGGCAGGATGGAGCGACGAAGGTTTACGGGAGCGGACTGATCAGTTCGCATGGGGAGTGCACGCGCGTGCTCGAGGGCGGATGCGAGATCAGACCCTTTGATCTCGACGAGGTGCTTGATCAGGAGTTCGACACGGGCGCGATGCAGCCGGTGCTGTTTGCAGTCGAAAGCTTCGATCAGATATACGAAGCGACCAAAGCTGCGGAAGAGCGCCTCAGATGACGCTCTGAGCAGGCGGCACCCCAGTTGAACCGATGCCCATCAGCCGGAGGAGCTTTCTTCCCTTGTCTGTGCGATCTCCTGGCGGTGGGTGCTGTGTTGCGCCAGCAGATGTCCGGCAGCTACGGCTCCGACACACAGGACGACGGAGAGGACGACATTTCCCAGTGCGCGGCCCCATGCGCCGGAGCGAGCCAGATCGAGCGTTTGCAGGCTGAACGAGGAGAAGGTGGTGAAGCCGCCGCAGATGCCGACCATCACAAAAAGACGTGTGTTCTCTGAGGCGGCGTAGCGTGAGCCCTGAAGCGTGAGCGTGCCAAAAAAGCCAATCACAAAGCTGCCAACGACGTTGATGGCGATGGTGCCCCATGGGAAGGCGGAGCTGAGAGGGAGGGTGAGGCGGGTGATTGCGTAGCGGAGCAGGCCTCCGAGAGCGCTGCCGAGAGTCACGTAGAGGTAGGGAAGCATCTTCTGGCGCAAGGTCTCCGTTGTTGTAAGAACACCGCTGGCAGAGGTTATCAGTCCAAGGGGGCGGTTAAGGGGAGACTCCCTCCCTATTGGGAGATGCTACCGCAGTGGGTGGCCGGGGGTGGGTTGGATCGCTGCACCGATGAGCAGGAGAACTGGGGCGGGTCCCACGTCGCTCGATCGCAGGCCGGCGAGCGAGGTGCTGTGGATCCTCTCGAACGAAGTGGAGGCGCGGGAGATGGCGGTGACAGGGGTGGCCGGGGTGATGCCTGACTGGATGAGCTGCTGCGCCAGTGCTTCGAGGTCTGGGCCGGGCATGTAGACGACGAGGGTGGCGTCCTGGGGGAGGGGGCCGTGCCATAGGGGCTGCGGGTTGGGGTCGAGGTCGCGCTTGTTGGCGGCGTGGTGGGCGGTGGCGAGGATGAGCTTGGAGGCTGCGGTGCGGTCGGTGAGAGGCGTCCCGAGCGATGCGGCGGCGGCGAAGGCGGCGGTGATCCCGGGCACGATCTCGAAGGGGATCTCCGCCGCGCGGAGGGCGGCGATCTCCTCGCCGGCCCGGCCGAAGACGAGGGGGTCACCGGACTTGAGGCGGAGGACGGCATCGCCGGAGCGTGCTCCATCGATCATGAGGGCGTGGATCTCGGCCTGGGTGATGCGCGGCTGCCCGCAGCGTTTAGCGACAGAGAGGGTGCGGGCGGCGGGGTTGGCGAGGCTGAGGATCTCGGGCGAGATGAGGCCGTCGGCGAGGATGAGGGTGGCGGTGGCGAGGAGGCGGGCGGCGCGCAGGGTGAGGAGGTCGGGGTTGCCGGGGCCCGCGCCGACGAGGTAGACGTGACCGGGCTCGGCTGCGGGACTCGTGGTCACGCTTCCTCTTGAGCTGGAGCTGGAGTGGGCTGGTGCTGGCTGGGGCTGGTGCGGGGGTTGGTGGGTTAGGGCGTGGCGGCGGGCGAGGGTGCGTGAGGGGCAGGCGTCGTAGGCACAGACGTCGCGGGAGGCCAGGGTGTGGAGGAGCTCCCTGCGGGCGTCGTTGAGGGGCTCGAGCTGGAGGACCTCGCGGCGGAGGTTGCCGAGCTCGTTGAGCCAGTCGCCGGCGTCGAGGGGGAGGATGCTGTTGATCTCTTTGCGGAGGCGCTGGGCGAGGGCGGGGGAGTGGCCGGCGGTGGAGATGGCGATCTGGAGGTCTCCGCGGCGGACGACGGAGGGGAAGTAGAAGTCGCAGAAGGGCGGGTCGTCGACGGCGTTGACCAGGATGCCGGCGGCTTCGGCCTCGGCGAAGACGGCGCGGTTGACGGCTCCGTCGTCGGTGGCAGCGACGGCGAGGAAGTTGCCGGCGAGGTCCCCGGGGGCGTAGGGGCGCTGATGGAGGTGGATCTCGCCGCTGGCGTCGAGCTCGAGGATGCGGGGGTTGGCGTCGGGGGCGATGACGGTGACGTGGGCCTCCGCGGCCAGGAGCGACTCGATCTTGGACTCGGCGAGGTGGCCGGCGCCGACCACGATGCAGGGGCGGGCGGTGAGCTTCAGAAAGATGGGGAAGAGGGACATGCTGGTGGCTCTCCGCGGGTACCCCACCCCCCCCGTACTTAAGTCTCAAAGTCTTCGAAAGGGGAGGGTTAGGTCTGGACTTAGGTGTGTGTGGACCGGTTGATGACTCTTTGGGGCGAGATTGTGTCTAGTTCAAGTATAGAGAGTGTGGGTGGGTGGTTA
Source organism: uncultured Acidobacteriaceae bacterium (assembly GCA_963850375.1). GTDB lineage: Bacteria > Acidobacteriota > Terriglobia > Terriglobales > Acidobacteriaceae > Edaphobacter. Next base: position 2,288,367 of record CAWKKV010000002.1, read on the forward strand.
CGCCACGCGTTTGCGGATTGGTTGATGTGTGGTGCAACGACGAATTGGGCAGAAGCAGATCCTCCGCTTCGCGAAGGATGACAACCGGGGTGGGAGGAGGGCTGGCGGGGATGGGAAGGAGCGCAGGCTTGGCGACCGGTGGCTGCAGGAGCGAAGGCAGAAGCAGATCCTCCGCTTCGCGAAGGATGACAACGGGGGGCGAAGGCAGGAGCAGGTCCTCCGCTTCGCGACGGAGGATACGCGGAAATGAGGACGTCACTCGGGGAGGTTAGGCGTCTACGGCGTGGCGGCCTCCGGCGGGGGCTTCGTCGCGGATCTCGGGCGGGGGGAGGTGGGCTGGGGTGGTGTTGTTGAGGTGGGCGCGGAGGGTTTCGTCGCCGGCGCGGTTGAACCAGGTGCGGAGGTCTTCGCCGGGGTCCCGGGCCTGGAGGTAGCCGCGGAGGAGACGTTCGATGGCCTCGGGGCAGTCTTCGGCGGCGGCGCGGTAGCCGATGGGTCGTGCGGGGCTGGCGTGCTTGCCGACGGAGCCACCGACGCAGAAGTAGAAGGCGTCGACGAGGGCGCCATCCTTTTTGATCTTTTTGCCTTCGAGGCCGATATCGGCGATCCAGTGCTGGCCGCAGGAGTTGGTGCAGCCGGTGACGTGGAGCTTGATCTGCTGGTCGAAGGCGGGGAGCCGCTCTTCCATCTCGGCGACGAGCCACTTGGAGAAGGCCTTGGTTTCGGCGATGGCGAGCTTGCAGAACTCGGTGCCGGTGCAGGCGATGGCGCCGCGCCAAAACGGGGAGACGTCGACGCGGAGATCGATGCCGTTGAGCGCGGCGATGAGGTCCTGGACGCGTGCGTTGGGGACGTTGGCGATCAGGATGTTCTGGGTGATGGCGGCGCGGAGGTGGCCGTCGCCGAACTGCTCCGCGAGATCGGCGAGTGCGAGGAGCTGGTCTCCGGAGAGGCGGCCGCGGAGGACGGAGGCGCCGACTGCGGACAGGCCGGGTTGACGCTGGGGTGTGACGCCGATGTGGTCGCGGTAGATGTCTTCGGGGATCTGGTCCTGCTGGAGCTGGGCGGCGTCGATGGTCGTTTCGGGAGCTTCGGTGTTGGCGGCAGCGAGGGGTAGAGAGGCGGGCTCAGCAGCAACGCGTTCGCTTAGCCAGAGCTCCGGTCGTGATGACCCGGGTACCGGGACTGTGGGTGGGGGGTCCAATTTGTAGCCGAGTCTGGCTTCGAGAGCTTCGAGAAAGGACTCGGCGGTCCAGCCGTGGCGCATGAAGAGGTACTTCAGGCGGGCGCGGGTGCGGTTTTCGCGGAGCTCCTGCTGCTCGCGAAAGATTTCGGCGGTGGCGACGACGACGGCGAGGGCCTGATCCTGGCGGACAAAGGCGGGGATGCGAACGGCGATGTGGGGCTCGGTGGAGAGGCCGCCGCCGACGCGGAGTGTGTAACCGATCTCGGTCTCATCTGGACTGCCGGGTTTCGGGCGGGCGATGGCGGTGAGGCCGACGTCGTTGATCTCGGGGTAGGAGCACCAGAGCGGGCAGCCGGAGACGGAGATTTTGAACTTGCGGGGGAGGTTGTAGAAGTCGGGGTTGGCGGTGAGGACGTGGGCGACCTCGACGGCCAGCGGGGAGGCGTCGAGGAGCTCGTGCCCATCGAGGCCGGCGAGGGGGCAGCCGGTTACGTTGCGGACGACGTCTCCGCAGGCGCCCTTGGGGGAGAGGCCGATCTCGGTGAGCTGGTCGACGACTTCGACGAGCGACTCCAGGGTGAGCCAGTGGAGCTGGATGTTCTGACGGGTGGTGATGTCGGCGAGATTGCGGGCGTGGGTCTGGCAGATGCGGCCGATGGTGCGGAGCTGGTGCGAGGTGAGGAGGCCGTTGGGGAGGCCGATGCGCATCATGAAGAACTCGGTGGCCTTGCCTTCGCCGTTGGCGCCGCCGGTGACGCCTGCGCCGTCGCCCTGGGTGTAGATCCCCCACCACTTGAAGTAGAGGCCGGTCCACTCGGGGAGGACGGAGCTGCGACCGTTGCGGGCGAACTCGCGGACCTCGTTCCAGGCGTCCCAGGGGTTTTTCTCGAGTTTGAGACGCTCGGAGCGCTGGGCCTTGGTTTCCTTGGGGGGTGCGGCGGGGGTGACGACTTCGGGCATGGGTCCGGGGTTCCTTGTGTGTTTGCTGCAAATGAGAAGCCCACTCGAGGTGGGCGCGTGGGCTGCTGAGGGTCCGGTGTTGGCGAGGGGAGTTTACCGGGGGCAGAGGCCGTGGCGCGCAGTGTCGCGACAACACAGGCGACAGGGGACGACGGCGTGGGGGCTGGCCATGAGGTTAAGGCTACGTGGGTGGGACGTGAGCGTCAAGGAAGCGAGCCGGCTGCGCGGCGATGTAGTGGTAAAGGGGAGGTATGCTTTGCCGTATGAGTTCCCTGGTTTCGGCTGCGTGGCTTGACGAACGTATGCGTGTCGCTGAGGTGGTGGTGCTGGACGCGACGCTGCCTCCGGTGGGTGTGGTGCCTCCGGTTGATGTGCGCGGGCGGTACGAGGAGGAGCACCTCCCGGGCGCGGTGTTCTTTGATATCGAGGCGCTGTCGGACCACGGGACTCCGCTGCCGCACATGCTGCCGACGCCGGAGAGCTTTGCCGCAAGCATGGAGGAGCTGGGCGTGGGGAGTGCAGACACGATCGTGGTGTACGAGCAGGAGGGGGTGTTTTCGGCGCCGCGCGCATGGTGGATGTTGCGGACGTTTGGGGCGAGGGACGTCCGGGTGCTGGACGGTGGGTTGCGGGCGTGGAGGGAGGCTGGGCTGCCGGTGGAGCGCGGGCCGGTGCAGCGGGCGCGGTCGAGCTTCGCGGTGGCTTTCGATGCGGGGGCGGTGCGGAGCTATGAGGAGGTCCGGCGTTTGATCGCGGAGGGTGGGCAGATCGCGGATGCGCGGTCGGCGGGGAGGTTTCTGGGAACGTCACCGGAGCCGCGGGCGGGGATCGCTTCAGGGCATATGCCGGGGGCGGTGAATGTGCCTTTTACGGAGCTGGTGGAGAGCGGGCGGATGCTGGATGTGGAGAGGATGCGGAGGGTGTTTGGGGCGCGGGGTGTGGATCTGGAGCGGCCGGTGGTGACGACGTGCGGGTCGGGGGTGACGGCGGCGGTGCTGGCGCTGGGGCTTGCGGAGTGTGGGGTGACGGCGGTGAGCTTGTATGACGGATCGTGGGCGGAGTGGGCGCAGGTTCCGGGGGCGCGGATTGTGAGTGGGTGATTGGCTTGTTCGGTATCGGGTATCGGGTTAGAGTTTGTAGGCTCGGCGGACCAGGTTGATGGTGAGGTCTTCGATGAGCTCGAAGGCTTCGGACTCGTCGAGGCGGTGTTCGGCGACGAGGCGGGCGAGGAAGGCGGAGTCGACGCGGCGGGCTACGTCGTGGCGGGCGGGGATGGAGAGGAAGGCGCGGGTGTCGTCGTTGAAGCCGACGGTGTTGTAGAAGCCGGCGGTTTCTGTGGCCTGTTCGCGGAAGCGCATCATGCCTTCGGGTGAGTCGTGGAACCACCAGGGCGGGCCGAGCTTGAGGGCGGGGTAGTGTCCGGCGAGGGGGGCGAGCTCGCGGGAGTAGGTGGTCTCGTCGAGGGTGAAGAGGATGAGGGTGAGGCGGGGGTCGTTGCCGTACTTGTTGAGCAGCGGGCGAAGGCCCTGGACGTAGTCGGTGGGGGCGGGGATGTCGGCGCCCTTGTCGCGGCCGAACTTCGCGAAGACGGCGGCGTTGTGGTTGCGGATGGAGCCGGGGTGGATCTGCATGGTGAGGCCGTCTTCGATGCTCATGCCGGCCATCTCGGTGAGCATCTGAGCCTGGAAGAGGGTGACGTCTTCGGGGGAGAAGGTGCCGGTGTAGATGCGGGTGTAGAGGTCGGCGGCCTCTTCGGGGCCGAGGTCGGCGGTGCGGGCGGTGAGGTGGCCGTGATCGGTGGCGGTGGCGCCGTGGTGCTTGAAGAAGGCGCGACGGTTGCGGAGGGCGTTGAGGTAGCCCTTGTAGCCGGAGGTGTCTTCGCCGGTGATCTCGCCGAGTTTGTCGAGATTGTCGCGAAAGGCGGCGTGCTGGTCGCCGAAGAACTGGGCGTCGATGACGGAGTCGGGGCGAAAGGTGGGGATGATGCGTGCCGTGCCAGCCGGAGGCCTTGATGGCCTGGTGTTGTTCGAGCGGGTCGAGCACGGAGTCGGTGGTGGCGAGGACCTCGATGCGGAAGCGCTCGTAGAGGGCGCGGGGGAGGAAGGCGGGAGTTTTGAGGGCGCGGTCGATGGTCTCGTAGACTTCGCGGCAGTTGTCTTCGGAGAGGCGCTCCTTGATGCCGAAGAGGGTTTGGAGGGAGTAATCGAGCCAGAGGCGGGTGGGGGTTCCGCGGAAGAGGTAGTAGTTGCGGGCGAAGATGCGCCAGACTTCGCCGGGGTCGGGGACAAAGGTGGAGGCGGGGCCGGGGATGCCGAGGGCTTCGAGGGGGATGCCCTGCGAGTAGAGCATGCGGAAGATGTAGTGGTCGGGCTGGATGAAGAGGGCGGAGGGGTTGGGGAAGTGCTTGTTCTCCGCGAACCAGGATGGGTCGGTGTGGCCGTGCGGGGAGATGATGGGGAGATCGCAGACGCTCTCGTAGAGACGATGCGCGATGTGGCGGGCGTCGTGGTCAGCGGGGAAGAGGCGGAGATCGTGAAGCATGAGGGGACACCTGATGGCGCGGGGTTTGTTTGAAGAGCGGCGGAAACAGGGTAGCAAAGAAAGTCCCGCGGTGGTTGGACCTGTGGATCGCGGACGGGCGAAAGAAGAGGCTCGCGGGGTGAGAGGGCCCGCATGACGAAGGGGCGGGCAAAAGAAGAGGCGCTCCCATCGGGAGCGCCTCTTCTGCGATGCGGGTGGTTGGAGGTTCTACGGGATGTAGTAGCGCATGCTGCCGAAGACCATGTTGTTGATTGCCTTGGGGGTTCCGAAGGTCTGCGTTGGCGTTCCCAGGGTGCCGCTGACGAGTCCTTCCCAGGAGGAGCGCGTGAGATAGCTGTAGGTGAACTGGTACTGCAGGCGGCCATACTTGGGCGTGTTGATGAGCCGGTAGGTGTAGCCGATGGTGCCTTCCTGGATGTAGCGGGTTGGGGAGCCGCAGTTGGCGGTCGCCGGGGAACCTGCTACGCCGGTGGTGCCGAGGCCTGTGGAGGTCGCGGTGTAGGCGTTGCAGCCCGTGTCGTTGATGGTGCGTGCGCCGTAGCCGACCTGTGCGCCGGATGGGCTGATGTAGAGGGTGCGCTGGGCGTACTCACCGCCGTAATAGGCGTAGACGTCAAGCTTTTTGGTGGGGTGGGTTTCGAGCGAGAACATCCCGTGGTAGTTGCGCACGGGCTCGAGTGTGCCATCCGGGTGAACGGTGAGGTCGGCAAGCTGCGAGGATCCGTAGCGTCCGGTGCCGTCGCCAAACATCCCCTGCACGGCGACGTCGACGAACTTGGTGTTCACGCGGGCACTGCCGAATCCGCCGCCGGCGAGTGCGGTGTAGTTCTGACCGGGCGACAGGTAAGTGGTGGTGGTGACGCCAGCGGCGGACGTGGTGGTGGTGGATGGGGTGAGCGGGTAGACGCGGTCACGATCGAAGCGCGCCAGTCCGCCGACCTCGTAGTGGCTGTGCGGGAAGTCGAAGGCGACCTTTGCGATCACGTCCGGAGCGACGTTGTTGGCGTAGTTGCCGGCGACGTTGTAGAGGCCGCCCGAAGTTCCGGGGCCGGCGAAGAAGAAGTTCGACGGTGCGTTGGCTGCGGTGAAGCTCTGGTCCTGCGCGTTCTCGATCGAGGCTGCGAAGGTGACGGCGCTGCCGAACAACGGACTGCCGAGCTTCTGCTGGAAGCGGACTGCAGGCTGACGAGCCCAGCTGAAGCCGACCATGTACTGTGCGTCGACGGTGTTGGGGAGCTTCTCGGTGCGCACATCGGTGCTCTTGCCGTCTTCGGTGACGAGCGACCACATCTGTCCGCCGGTGACGGCGAAGCCGGACTTGGTCTCGGCCTTGCCCCAGATCTGGCGCTGACGGAGGGTGTAGCTGTTGGACTGGTTGGCGTTGGAGGTGGCACCGGCGGAGAGGAAGTCCGTTTCGAAGTAGCCGGAGAGTTTGAACGGCCCGGCGTTGCCTTCGAAGAGACCACCGAGGCGGCTCTGGCGTCCGGACAGGTTGAACTCGCTGACGTGACCCTGATTGGAGCCGGGGAAGGGAGTGGTGTTGAACGGGGTGTTGACGTCGGAGTTGATGGAACGCTGACGCCAGACAGCTTCCGCCGCGAAGAAGGCGACCGGGGTGATGGTGACGCCCTTGTAGTGGATGGTGGTGGGCGACTCAATCTTTTCGGTGAGATCGCGCCTGGTATCTGCGAGGTTGGTGTTGAAGGTCGTGCTGAGGGTGGTGTTGGCGACCTTGAGATTGCTGACATCGCTCGAGAGGGTCTGCACGGAGCTCGAGTTCTGCTGGATCAGGGTCTGCAGGCTTTGGGCCTGGGCGGTGGCAGAGGCGGCCGAGGCGCTGGCGGCCTGGGCGTCTGACTGAGCGGCCGCGAGCCTGGCGTCCTTGTCGGTGTTCTGCTGCTTGAGGGCGTCGATCTCGGCCTGCTGGTTGAGCATCTGTTCGCGAAGTTCGCGGATCTCGCGAGCGGTGGTGCTCTCGGCTGGAGCTTTCTTCGCGGTGGATCTGCGGGTGGCGGATCGCTTCGCGGCGGTGGACTTGTTGCCGGAGCGGTCGCTCGTCACCACGGTCGTCTTCGTCGTATTCGGCGAGGTCTTTTGCGTGGTGGTGGTTGTGCTCAGCTGCGCCCGGACCGATATGGTGGACATCACCATAATCGCTGCCAGGGTTGCTTGCAGTTGCTTCGTCATGGAACCTCTCAGAGTGAAACGGACACAAGGGTGCGTAGAGTGTGCGCGGGCACAGACGTACTCTTCGGCTCCCTGGTCTTTGTCTTCATGGTCCCAGACGCGTGTGAACGGTTGAAGAATTTGGCTTGATTGTGCGGTAAACGGATGGGTCGGCGGTGCGTGCGTGGGTGTACCGCCGGAGATGCCGGGGACCCTTCGCGGGCGAGCGGCAGGTGCGATAGGGTAAATCCATGAATTTTTGGCGATTTTGCCTCCTTGCGGCCCTGATGGGGAAGATGCTGGTGGGTGTGGGTGAGGCGCAGGTGATGAAGCTGGTTCCCATGCCGCGCGAGGTACGGCCCGGGCCGGTGGTTCCGCTGCTGAACGGCGTGCGGGTGGTGTGTGCCGGGTGCAGCGCGGAGGACCAGTTTGCGGCGGCGGATCTCGAGCAGACGCTGACGGAGCGGGGAGTGCCGGCGAAGTCGGCTACGGGGTTTGCGATTGAGCTGGTGCGGGCGGCGGGAGCGCTGCCGGCGGGGTTTGACGAGGCGATGCGGGCAGAGGGGTACACCATCTCGGCGAGCGCGACGGGTATGGTGGTGACCGGCGCGACGGCGGAGGGATTGTTTTACGGCGCGCAGACGGCGAAGCAGATGATCGATGTGGTGAACGGCCGGGCTTCGGTGCACGAGGCGTCGATCCGGGACTGGCCGGCGATGCGGTATCGCGGGCTGGACGACGATCTTTCGCGCGGTCCGGTGCCGACGCTCGACTTCCAGAAGAAGATGATCCGGACGATTGCGGCGTACAAGGTCAACCTGTACTCCCCATACTTCGAGCAGACGATGCAGTATGCGGCGAATCCGCTGGCGGCTCCGCCGAACGGGGCGATGAGTGCGGCGGATGCGCGGGCGCTGGTGGAGTATGCGCGGCCGTTCCACGTGACGGTGATTCCGGACCAGGAGGCGTTTGGACATTTGCACCACACGCTGGTGTGGGAGAAGTACAGTGAGCTGGCGGAGACGCCGCATGGGTCGGTGCTGGCGCCGGGACAGCCGGGGTCGATCGAGCTGATCAAGAGCTGGTTTGGCGAGCTGGCGCGGATCTACCCGGGGCCGTTCCTGCATATCGGCGCCGATGAGACGGTGGACCTGGGCGAGGGGCAGACGAAGGCGGATGTGGATGCGCGGGGCCTGGGTGCGGTGTACCTGGACTTTATGCAGAAGATTGTCGAGGCTCTGCGGCCGCTTGGCCGGAAGCTGCTGTTCTGGGGCGACATTGCGATGAACTCGCCGGACCTGGTGAAGGCGATGCCGCAGAGCTTCAAGGATGCGACGGTGGCGGTGGCGTGGGAGTACAACCCGCAGCCGAAGGGGTTCGACAAGTACGTGACGCCGTTTACGAATGCGGGGTTTGAGACGTGGGTGGCGCCGGGCGTGAACAACTGGTCGCGGGTGTATCCGAACTTCGGGATGGGGATGGCGAACATCCAGGGCTTTGTGCGGGACGGGCAGAGGCTGGGGGCGACGGGGGAGCTGAACACGATCTGGAATGATGACGGCGAGGGGCTCGTCAACATGGACTGGTACGGCGTGCTGTTTGGGGCGGCGGCTGGATGGCAGAAGGGCGAGAGCTCGATCCCGCAGTTTGAGCAGAGCTATGCGCAGGTGTTTCACGGGGACGCGACGGGCAAGCTGAACGAGGCGCAGATGGAGCTGATGGAGGCGCATGCGCTGCTACGGGAACAGGCGAAGACGGGCGATGGATCGGATGGGCTGTTCTGGATCGATCCGTGGTCGAAGGACGGGCTGGTGTATGCGGATAAGATCCGGCCGTATACGCACGATGTGCGGATGCATGCGGAGCGTGCGCTGACGTTGATTGCGGAGGCCCGGGCGGCGGCTCCGATGGCGACGCCGAGCTTTACGGCGAGCAGCGGGGGAGCTGTCGTGTACAACGCGGCGAATGCGTATCCGTCGAATCCGACGAGCCTCCGTGAGACGGATGCGATCGATGCGATGGAGCTGGGGGCGCGGCGGATGGATTTCATCGGGTTGAAGTTCCAGCTGGCGGAGGAGATGGAGCTCGCGTACCAGAGGGCATATGCGGGGCAGGGCACGACGGACCGCGTGAAGCGGATGGAGGTCTCGCGGCAGCTGGGCGATATCGATGGAGTGAACGGCCGGATCCAGGACATCAAGGACGCGTACTCGCTGATACGGGACCTGTACGAGCAGGCGTGGCTGCGGTCGAATCGGCCGTATGCGCTGCGGCCGGTGCTGGAGCACTACGACTACACGATCGGGATATGGCTGGGGCGGTCGGACCGGATGCGGTCGGTGAAGCGGCAGTGGAGCGACTCGCACACGCTTCCGGCTGCGAGCGAGGTGGGGATCCCGATGCCGCCGGCGGGGGCTCACTGATGCGGGCGAAGACGCTGACGGCGCGGCGGCTGGTGACGGGCATCGGGGTGATCGAGTACCCGGTGGTGCGGGTTGATGATGAGGGCCGTATTGCGGAGATCTTTAGCGACACTTCGATTGAGAGTGAAGAGACGCTGACGGCGGCGTTCTTCGATATCCACACGCATGGGGCGGCCGGTCATGACGTGATGGAGGGAACGGCGGAGGCGCTCGGGGCAGTAGGGCGGTTCTATGCCGGTCGCGGTGTGGGGAGCTATCTTGCGACGACGGTGACGGCGCCGATGGATGTAACGCTGCGGTCACTTGAGGCGTTGGCTGGGGCGGTCGAGCGTGGCGGTGCCGCGGGTGAGGCGCGGCCGGTGGGGATCCATCTCGAGGGGCCGTTTGTCTCGCATGCGAAGCGCGGCGTGCATCCGGTAGCGTCGATTCTCCTGCCGACGGTGGAGGTGTTCGAGCGGATGTGGGAGGCTTCGCGCGGAACGATTCGGCTGATGACGATTGCGCCGGAGGTGGGGGGCGCGCTCGAGGTGATCCGGCGAGCGACGGAGCTGGGGGTTAAGGTGTCGCTCGGGCATACGAATGCGACGGCGGAGGAGGCTCGCGCGGGGATCGCTGCGGGTGCGGTGAGTGCCACGCATACGTTCAATGCGATGCGGGCGCTCGACCATCGCGAGCCGGGGGTGCTGGGTGTGGTGTTGGACGACGAGAGCCTCTATGCGGAACTGATCTGCGACGGGGTGCACGTGTCGGCAGAGATGGTTCGGCTGCTGTTGCGGTGCAAGGGAACGGAGCGAACCATTCTGGTTACAGATAGCATGGCTGCGGCGGGGATGCCGAATGGGGAGTACATGCTGGGCGGGTTTGCGGTCGAAGTGAAGGACGGGGTCTGCCGGGCGGATGGGGTGCTGGCCGGGTCGGTGCTGACGATGGACGCCGCGGTTGCGAGGGTTCGCGAGTTTACGGGCTGCAGCCTGGACGACGCGGTACGCATGGCTTCCGCGAATCCCGCGCGGATGCTGGGGATGGGTGAGGTCGGCGAGGTGAAGGTCGGCGACCGCGCAGACCTGAACAGGTTCGACGGAGACGGCCGCTTGATCGAGACATACCTGCGAGGCGAGGCTGTGGGCAGGGTGAGACGGGTGACCCAGCGGCTGAGCGGGCTCGACCTTGCGGTGGTTGCGACCTATCTGATCGGCATCACGTTGTTTGGCCTGCGGTTCCGGGGAGCGAAGGACAAGTCGCTGCGGGGCTACTTCCTGGCGGGGCGGACGATCCCGTGGTGGGCGATTGGGTTGTCGATTGTGAGTGCGGAGACGAGCACGCTGACGATTATCTCGATCCCTGGTGTGGCATATGCGGGGGACATGGGATTTTTGCAGGTGGTGTTTGGGTACATGATCGGGCGCGTGGTGGTGGCACTGCTGTTTTTGCCGAAGTACTTTCAAGGCGAGATGTTGACGGCGTACCAGCTGATCGACCGAAGGTTTGGTCACGCGCTGCACAAGGTGACCGCGGGGTTGTTTCTGCTGACGCGAGCGGCGGCCGAGGGTGTGCGGGTGTTTGCGGTTTCGATCGTGGTGGGCATTGCGATCGGCACGGGCGATGTGCTGTCGATTGCGATCATCTCGGCGCTATGCCTCCTGTACACGTTTGAGGGCGGGATGGCGGCGGTGGTGTGGACGGACGTGGTGCAGATGGCGATCTACGTCGGCGGCACGGTAGTTGCGATGGGGACTCTGGGATCGCACGTCGCGGGCGGATGGGGAGCGATCTACGCGGTGGGATCGGGTGCGGGCAAGTTTCACCTGCTGAACTTCGCCGTGAATGTGACGCAGAACTATACCTTCTGGGCGGGCGTACTGGGCGGGACGTTTCTGACGATGGCCTCGCACGGGACGGACCAGCTGATGGTGCAGCGGATGCTGGCGGCGCGCAATCTGACGGAGAGCCGGATGGCGCTCTTGAGCTCAGGGGTTGTGATCCTGCTGCAGTTCACGCTGTTTCTGCTGATCGGGATCGGGCTGTTTGTGTTTTACGGACAGCATCCGCAGGCGTTTGCAAGTGGGGATCGTATTTTTCCGACGTTTATTGTGCAGCAGATGCCGCGCGGTGTTGCGGGTCTGCTGGTGGCGGCGATCCTGGCGGCGGCGATGTCGAATCTGAGCGCGGCGCTGAACTCCCTTTCGTCGACGAGCGTGGTGGATTTCTGGATGTCGTGGCGACCGGAGGCAGGGGATCGGGAGCGCGGGCTGGTGTCGCGGAGCTCGACGGTGTTCTGGGCGGTGGTGCTATTCGGCATTGCGGTGTATTCGGTTGGCGTGGGTGGAAAGGGGCACGTGGTGGAGATAGGTTTGTCGATTGCGAGTGTCGCGTACGGGGCGCTGCTGGGCGTGTTTCTGTTGGGAACGGTAAATCGGCGGGCGACGCAGGGAGGAGCGATTGTGGGGATGATCGTGGGTTTTGCGTTGAATGTGCTGCTGTGGCAGCACCCGGGGCGCAATTGTGCTCGGTCCGGTTACGATTCCGCACGTGGCCTTTACGTGGTATGTGCTGATTGGGAGTGCGGTGACGTTTGCGGTGGGGAGCCTGGCGAGTCTGCTGCAGCGGAGGCGCGGAGCTGCGGGTGCTGCAATGACGGCGGTGCTGCTGTTAGTGGTTGCGGGTAGTGGTTCGAGCGTGGCGCAGACGAGCACGGCAGCGACGGCGAAGGCTGCGGCGGTCGCGACGGATTTCGCCGCGGTGGATCGGCTGATCGAGGACGGGATCGCGCAGAAGAAGCTGCCCGGCGCGGTGCTGGTGGTGGGGCATGGTGGCCGGGAGGTGTACGAGAGGGCGTATGGGAACCGGGCCGAGGAACCAAGCGTCGAGCCGATGACGACGGACACGATCTTCGACATGGCGTCGTTGACCAAGTGCCTGGTGACGACGACCGCGGTGATGCAGCTGTACGAGCAGGGCAAGGTGGCGCTGGATGCGCCGGTGATGACGTACCTGCCGGAGTTTGGCGTGAACGGGAAGGATAAGGTGACGGTACGGGAGTTGCTGACGCACTACTCGGGGCTGCCACCGGATGTGAAGCTGAGCGACGCTTGGACGGGCAAGGACGAGGGAGTGCGGCGGGCGATGACCTCCGGCCTGGATACGCCGCCGGGGACGGCGTTCAAGTATTCGGACATCAACTTCATCACCCTGGGTGTGCTGGTGGAGCGGCTGAGTGGAGAGCGGTTGGAGGAGTATGCGCAGCGGCATATCTTCGAGCCGCTGCACATGACGGAGACGACCTATCTGCCGCCGGCGTCTCTGATGGGGCGAATCGCGCCGACGGCGTACAACGATGACAAGCCGGTGGGCGACGGCAAGCTGTTGCGCGGGACGGTGCACGATCCGACGACGCGGCGGATGGGCGGCGTCGCCGGGCACGCGGGAGTTTTCTCGACGGCGCATGATGTGAGCGTGTTTGCGCAGGCGCTGCTGGATCGACGTGCCGGGCGGCCGAGCGCATTTCCTCTGAAGCAGTCGACCGTGGAGCTGATGACGACGCCGGAGCAGCCGGGGCACCTGCCTTCCGATCTCGACCAGCCTGCGGGGGGAGTTGCGGCGACGTATCCGAGCCGGAGTGGACGCGAGGTGCGTGGGCTGGGGTGGGATATCGACTCTGCCTTTTCGCGCCCGAGGGGCGAGGTCTTTCCGGTGGGGAGCTTTGGACATACGGGCTTTACGGGGACGAGCCTGTGGATGGATCCGGGGAGCGATACGTACGTGGTGTTGCTGGCGAACGCGGTGCATCCGCGGGGGCGGCCGCCGATCTCGCATCTTCGCGGGGATGTTGCTACGGCGGTGGCGCGGGCACTGGGCGTGCAGGGAGGCGCGAGCGGGGGTGTGCTGACCGGGATCGACGTGCTCGAGAGCACGAAGTTTGCGGCACTTCGGGAGGTGGCGGAGCGCCATGGAGGGCGGCTGCGCCTGGGTCTGTTGACGAACCAGACGGGCATCGATCGCGAGCGGCGGCGGACGATTGATGTGTTGAAGGAGGACGCGGCAAAGGCGGTTCCGGGCCTGGAGCTGACGGTGCTGTTTTCCCCGGAGCACGGGATTGCTGGGGCTGTGGATTCGACGAAGATCGGGAACTCGAGGGATACGGCTACCGGTTTGCCGGTTCTGTCGCTGTATGGAGCGAAGGACGCGGATCGGCGACCTAAGCCGGAGGATCTCGCGAGGATCGACGCGGTGGTGGTGGATCTCCAGGATGCGGGCGTGCGGTTTTACACGTATGAGGCAGTGCTGGGGTACTTCGTCGAGGCTTGTGCGAAGGCGGGGAAGGAGCTGATTGTGCTGGATCGGCCGGTGCTGGTGGGGGGAGTGGAGGTGGAGGGGCCGATTTCGGATGCGGGCCTGGAGAGCTACACGGACTACATGCCGATCGCGGTGCGGCACGGGATGACGATGGGTGAGCTGGCGCGCTTCTACAACGGTGAGAAGGCGCTGGGGGCGAAGGTGACGGTGGTGCCGATGCAGGGCTGGCGACGAGCGGAGTACTTCGACGAGACGGGGCTGCCGTGGGTGAATCCGAGCCCGAATCTCCAGACCGAGCGTGCAGCGGTGGTGTACCCGGCGTTTGGGTTTCTGGAGACGACGAATCTTTCGATCGGGCGCGGGAGTTCGACACCATTTGAGGTGGCGGGGGCGAGCTGGATGAACGGCGCGGAGGTCGGCGGCGGCGCTGAATGCACGTGCGATTCCGGGGGTGAGATTTGAGGCGACGACGATCTCGATTGCGGAGGATGGCAACCGGTATCCGTTTCATGGCAAGACGATCGATGCGGTGCGGATAGTGGCCACGGATCGTGTTGCGTTGAGGACCTCGGAGATGGGGCTGGAGGTGCTGACGGTCTTACGGCGGATGTATCCCGAGCAATTCAAATGGAAGGGGGCGGAGCGACTGGTGGCGAACGAGGAGACGATGAAGGCGATTGAGCGGGGAGACGATCCACGGGCGATTGCGGAAAGTTGGAAGGCGGGGCTAACCGGGTTTGAGGCGAAGCGCGCCGGGTACCTGCTGTACCGCTGAAATCGCGCTTCGGCCTTTGGTGAGCGCGTTCTTTGGAGCGGTGAAGGAATCAGGGTGGCCACACCGAGTTTCATATTTTCATCGCTTCGTAGCAGTGAGTGCATGAGAATAGAGGTACGCGATTGCGAGAGGACCTCCCCACACGATGCCTCGGATTAACTTTCAACAACAGCTCGTTGCCTTGAAGGATCGCCTGCTGGCGATGGCGGCGCTTTCGCAGCAGGCGCTTGAGTTCTCGCTTGAGGCTTACCTGACGGGCGACATGGGGCTGTGTGCGCATGTGCGCGAGGTGGAGGCGGCGATCAATGCGGCTGAGCGTGATGTCGACCAGATGGCGTATGACCTCCTTGCGAAGGAGCAGCCGATGGCGATCGACCTCAGGTTCATCCTGTCGGTGATCAAGATCAATGGGGACCTGGAGCGGATCGGGGACCAGGCGATGAACATTGCGCAGAGGGCGGAGTCGATGCAGGACCTGCCGCAGATCTCGTTGCCGATCGATATTCCGGACATGGGGGAGAAGGTCCGGGTGATGATCCGGCGTGCCATCCAGGCCCTGCTCGAGGCCGACGCGAAGATGGCCGAGGGTGTGCTGGAGATGGATGACGAGGTCGATGACATGAACCGGTCGGTGCAGGCGGAGCTGGTCGAGGTGATGCAGCAGCACCCGGTGGTGAGCAGCCAGGCTCTGAATGCGATCATCGTCTCGCGCAACCTGGAGCGGTCTGCGGATCACGCGACCAACATCGCGGAGGACGTGATCTTCTGGGTGCGCGGGTCGGATGTGCGGCACCAGTTTTCGCTGGCGCAGGCGGAGTAGCTCAAGGTCTGGATCGAGCGGCGGAGGCTTGGTGAGCCTCCGCCGCTCGCGTTTCTGTTGGACCTAGGAGCGGATGGTGGGAAGAAGAGAGACGAGCCTGCCGTGGGCTCGGTCGGCTTCGGGCTGGTCGTAGCTGGGGTTGTCGGGGACGGTCCAGCCGTGGCCGGCGTTGTAGATCTCGCTCTCGTAGAGGCCGCCCCATTCGGCGAGGCTCTTTTCGAGCTCCTTGATGGCTTCGGCGGGCATGCTGCCGTCGTCCTTGGCGTGACCGAAGTAGAGGCTGGCCTTGATCCTGGGGATCTGGAGGTGCGGGCTCCTGGGGTCGTCTTTGCGGAAGAGGCCACCGCCGTGAAACGAGACTGCCGCGGCAACGCGGTCCGGGAGGCCGGCGGCGGTGTAGAGGGCGAGGGTTCCGGTGAAGCAGTGGCCGATGACGGCGATGGGACCGGAGGAGGCTCCGTGCTCTTCGAGCGCGCGGATGTAGGCTTTACCGTCGGCGGCGACGGCCTCGGGTGTGAGCGGGGTGGTCAGCTCCTTGAATCGCTGCTGGGTCCTGGGATTGGAGAAGTCCCAGGGGACATCGTCGAAGACGGGCGGCGGACCGAAGCGGTAGAAGGGGTTGGGCGAGAGGACGAGGTAGCCCTCGTTGGCGACGCGCTGGGACATCTCGCGGCTGGTGGAGCGAACGCCCTTGATGTCGGGGAAGTCGATGACGCCGGCGAGGGGTGTCTTCGCGTCGTTGGTCTCGGGGGTAAAGACGTAGGCGTCGGCTTCGCCATCGGGCATGGCGATGCGGATGTGCTGCTCGGGCATGAGGTGAACTCCTGAATGCGGTTCTCTGAAGACCGATGCTACCTGCTCGCAGAGGTGCTGGTCGATGGGATGCGGTCTATGATGCTCCCTTATGAGTCTGTACTTCGGAGCGGGATCGGCGACGACCGAGATGTCTGTTGATGAGGTGAAGGCTCACCTGTTCGAGGCGCTCGGGAGGCTGGGTGAGAGGAGACGGGTGCTGGCGGTGCCGCCGGACTTTACGCGGATGCACTCGAAGGCGGGGAGCTGACGGAGATGGCGTGGGAGTTTTTCGGCGAGCGCCTGGTGGATGTGCTGCCGGCGCTGGGCACGCACAAGGCGATGTCGGACGGTGAGATTGCGACGATGTTTGGGAAGACACCGCGCGAGCTGTTTCGGGTGCACGACTGGCGCAACGACATGGTGACGCTGGGCGAGGTTCCGCGGCGAGTTCATGCGCGAGGTGAGCGAGGGGAAGCTCGACTACACGTGGCCTGCGCAGGTGAATCAAGCTGCTGCGCGATGGTGGCCACGACCTGATCCTGTCGATCGGCCAGGTGGTTCCGCACGAGGTGGTGGGGATGGCGAATGGTAACAAGAACATCTTTGTGGGCACAGGCGGGGTGATGGGGATTCACCGGTCGCATTTTCTGGGCGCGGTGTATGGGATGGAGCGCATGATGGGGCGCGCGGATACGCCGGTGCGGCGGGTGCTGAACTACGCGAGCGAGCACTTTGGCGGGCAGATGCCGCAGATTGTTTATGTGCAGACGGTGGTCGGACAAGAATGCGGCCGGCGAGCTGGTGATGCGCGGCTTGTTTATGGGGGATGACAGGGAGTGCTTTGAGCGGGCGGCGGCGCTGAGCCTCCAAGTGCAACTTCCAGATGATGGATCGCGAGATCAAGAAGGCGGTCGTCTTTCTGGATCCGCATGAGTTCAGGAGCACGTGGCTGGGCAACAAGAGCGTGTACCGGACGCGGATGGCGATGGCGGATGGAGGCGGAGCTGATGGTGCTGGCGCCGGGCGTGCATGAGTTTGGCGAGGACGCGACGATCGACGCACTGATCCGGCGGCATGGGTACTGCGGGACGCCGGAGACGCTGGCGGCGGTGAAGGATGATCCGCAGCTGGCGGGAAATCTGAGTGCGGCGGCGCACCTGATCCATGGATCGAGCGAGGGACGGTTTCGGATACGGTACTCGCCCGGGCACCTGACGCGGGAGGAGATCGAGAGTGCGGGCATACGAGTATGGGGACCTCGGCGGAGGCGATGGCGCGGTACAGGCCGGAGTCGTTGAAGGACGGGTGGAACGTGGTGGATGGCGAGGAGATCTTTTACATCTCGAATCCTGGGCTGGGACTTTGGTCGTACCGAGGCCGCTTCGGGAGCTGAGCGGCCGCCGCCGACTGCCCGGTGTTTGCGGATTGGTGGTGAGGTGGGTATGCTGGACGGCTGAAGTGGTTCGACCAATCAGGCGATTGATTTTGGGGTGTTTGAAGGTATGAGCGAAGGGACTGAAGCTTCCCAGGTTTTCCGTGGGTGTGGGCGACCGGTTTGCGCACCAGGCGAAGGCGCAGCTCGCGGCGTGTGTGATGGCGGGTGAGGCCGGCGTGGAGGTGGTGCCGGTGTGGAACAAGTCCAACCGGGAGCACATGATCATCGGCTCGGAGCCGAGCGCAGACGCGGGCTGCGGCGGATGCGGCGGTGAAGGAGCTGCGGCTGGACGAAGCCGTACTTTCTGGATGCGGACCACATCAACCTGAAGACGGTGGATCGGTTCGTGGCGCCATGCGACTTCTTCACGCTGGATGTGGCGGAGATGATCGGCAAGCCTGCGGCGCAGGCGGATGTCGAGGCGTTTGTGGGGCGGCATCCGGAGCTGGTGGGCGAGGTGACGATCCCAGCGATCGACGAGCCGTTTCAAGACGGACCGGGCGTTTGTGAAGGGTGTGGCGAACAAGTTTCTGGCCGCGGTGCAGGATGCGGGCGAGATCTACCGGCATCTCGTGGAGGTGAAGGGCGAGGGCAGGTTCGTGCCGGAGGTGTCGATGGACGAGACGGATTCGCCGCAGACGCCGGTGGAGCTGCTGATCATCCTGGCGGCGATTGCGGATGAGAGGATTCCGATCCAGACGATTGCGCCGAAGTTCACGGGGCGGTTCAACAAGGGCGTGGATTATGTCGGCGACGTGCGCGCAGTTCACGAAGGAGTTCAACGAGGACCTGGCGGCGATTGCGTTTGCGGTGAAGACGTATGGGCTGCCGGAGAACCTGAAGCTGAGCGTGCATTCGGGCTCGGACAAGTTTTCGATCTACACGGCGATCCACGAGGCGGTGAAGAGGTTTGGCGCGGGCGTGCATCTGAAGACGGCGGGGACGACGTGGCTGGAGGAGCTGATCGGGCTGGCGGAGGCCGGGCGGCGATCGGGGCTGGAGATCGCGAAGGAGGTGTACGCGCGAGGCGTATCGCGCACATGGACGAGCTGACGCGGGCCGTATGCGACGGTGATCGACATCGACCGGGCGAAGCTGCCGCAGCCGGAGGAGGTGAACGGGTGGACGAGCGAGCAGTACACGTCGGCGCTGCGGCACGACCAGGCGAACGCGGCGTACAACCCGAGCTTCCGGCAGTTGCTGCATGTGGGGTTCAAGGTGGCGGCGAAGATGGGGGATCGCGTACCTCGAGGCGCTTGAGGCGAATGAGGAGGTCGTGGCGAGGAACGTGACGACGAACCTGTTCGAGCGGCACATCCGGCCGGTGTTTCTGGGCCAGTAGGCTGCACGAAAGAGCGCAAGAGTGTGTGTGAGTTGAGACTGTGATGATCGTTGTGCTGATGGGTGTGAGCGGGTCGGGGAAGACGACGATCGGAACGCTGCTGGCGGAGCGGACGGGCGTGGTCTTTGCCGATGCGGACGACTATCACCCGCCGGCGAACAAGGCGAAGATGGCGGCTGGGCATCCGCTGGACGATGAGGACCGGCAGCCTTGGCTCGAGACGCTGAACGGCGTGATGCGCGGGTGGTACGCAGCGGGGCAGGGTGGAGTGCTGGCGTGCTCGGCGTTGAAGGAGGAGTACCGCGAGACGCTGAAGGCGGGGATGCCGGAGGGTGCGGTGCAGTTTGTGCTGCTGGACGGGTCGAAGGAGTTGATTGCGGAGCGCCTGGCTGCGCGGCAGCATGAGTACATGAACCCGGGGCTGCTGGACAGCCAGCTGGCGACGCTGGAGCCGCCGTCTGAAGCGGATGCGCTGCAGGTGGTGAATGACCGTGCTCCTGACGTGGTGGTGGACGAGATCCTGGCAGATCTCAAGGCGCCCACGGACGGAGGTCCGGGGTCGGCGGGTTAGGGCTTGGACAGCTTTCGGTGTGAGATTCGGAGTAGGAGCAAGTAGGACGAGTAGAGGAGATCGATGGGACACCCGTTGTTTGATCTGAGCGGAAAGAGCGCTGTGGTGGTGGGCGGAACGAGCGGGATCGGGCTGGCGATGGCGATCGGGCTGGCGGAGGCGGGAGCGGATGTCGTCGCGAGCTCTCGCCGGGCGGAGCAGGTGGAGGAGGCGGCCAGCGCAGATTGAGGCGAAGGGCCGGAGGGCGCTGCGGCTGACGAGCGACGTGGCGGATCGCGGGACGCTTGAGGCGCTGCTTGAGGGCACGGTGAAGGAGTTGGGCAAGGTCGACATCCTGATCAACTGCGCGGGCAAGATCAAGCGGGCGCCGACGGTGGATTTCCCGGAGGATCTTTGGGACGACATCATGGACACCAACGTGACGGGGACGCTGCGGGCGTGCCAGATCTTTGGGCGGCATATGCTGGAGCGCGGCTATGGACGCATCATCAACATCGCTTCGCTGAATACGTTTGTGTCGCTGAAGGAAGTGACGGCGTATGCGTGCAGCAAGGCGGCGGTGGGCGCGCTGACGAAGTCGCTGGCGGTGGAGTGGAGCGCAAAGGGCGTGACCGTGAATGCGATTGCGCCGGGCGTCTTTCGCACGGCGCTGAATGCGGAGCTGCTGGACAAGAGCGACCGCGGCAAGGAGCTGCGGATGCGGACGCCGATGGGGCGATTCGGAAAGACCGAGGAGCTGGTTGGGTCGGCGATCTTTCTGGCGAGCGACGCTTCCGCGTTCGTTACGGGAGAGATCCTGGTGGTGGATGGCGGATTTCTGGCGAGTGGCGTCAACCAGTAGCGACGCAGCGACGAAGTTCCGGATGGCGGCGGATGGTGAAAGATGAAGAGACGGGCATCAGCTTTTCTCGCTCATGCTCGTCTCCGGCACATCAGTACGGCTTCACGTCGTGAATCGCACCAGGCTCATTCCCGCCAGCACTTCAGCGGAGGCGGGACCCGCTTGCCACTCACGCCGGGAAGTCTAGACCTCCCGGGCGGCGGTTGTCGAGTGCTGCTATCCGAGCCACTTTGGATTCTGTGCGGTTCCGTCAAAGTGGCTGGAGGTCTTGAAGAGCTCGGTCTTGCCGGTGAGGGCGACCTCCCGCGTGCGGTTCAGGAGATCGGCGACTTCGGTCTGTGACATGGGCTTGAAGGTACGCGTGGCTTCGAAGGCCTGATCGAGGATCTCAGGCTTGTCAATCCCGGTGATGACGACGGAGACGGGCAGGGTGAGGCCGTAGTGCAGTGCTTCTACCGGCTGGAAGGTCTTGCTTTCGAGGATGAACTTGTCGCCAAAGGTCTTCATGGCGAGGACGCCGGTGCCGGCCTTCTGGGCGACGGGGATGACCTCCTTGGTGAAGGACCGGAAGTGCGCGTCCATAACGTTGACCGGCATCTGCACGGTGTCGAATTTGAACCCATGCTTCTGCGCGACCTCAAACATGCGGAGGTGGACGGCGGGATCCTTGTGACCGGTGAACCCGATGTAGCGGATCTTGCCGGCGGCGCGTGCGGCCATGGCGGCGTGGATGGCGCCGTCATCGTTGAAGATGCGGTCGGGGTCTTCCATGCGGATGACCTCGTGGAACTGCACGAGATCGATGACATCGGTGTTGAGGCGGCCGAGCGACTCTTCGAGTTGCTTGTTGTAGGCCTTGGCGGTGCGACCATCCATTTTGGTCATCAGGAAGACCTTGTTGCGATATCCGTCTTTGAGGGCCTGGCCCATGCGTATCTCGCAGAGACCTTCGCCGTAGTCCCAGCAGTTGTCGACAAAGGAGATGCCGCGATCGATGGCTGAGCGAAGCAGGTGGATCATCTCAGGCGATTCACCCTTGCTGAGATGAGCTCCGCCGAAGCCGATCGCGGAGACCTTTTCGCCGGTGGTGCCGAGGTCACGATAGATCATGTCGGGTGAGTGGCTGCGGGAGGTGTTGCTCGAGCCCTGACTGGAATGGCCGGCCTGCTGGGCCGGGGCGTTGCGCGAGGCGGCCGCAGCGATGCCGGCTGCGGTAGCGGATTTGAGAAAGTCTCTGCGTTCCATGGGGTCTCCCGGATGGCGCTAGCTGTTGGTCCCGCCCAGCCACTTGGGGTTGGTGGCGGTGGAATCGAAGAATTGCGAGGTCTTGAAGGGCTCGAACTTGCCCGTGAGGGCGGCGTCGCGGGTGCGTGCGAGCAGGCTGGCCTGATCGGCTTCGGACATCGGTTTCCAGGTGCGCGCGGCCTCGATGGCCTGATCGAGGATGTGAGGCTTGTCGATGCCGGTGATGACGACGGAGACGGGCTGCGACAGGCCGTAGTGGAGGCACTCCATCGGCTCCACGGTGTGGCTTTGGAGAACGAAGTCGTCGCCGAATGTCTTCATGGCGAGGACCCCGGTTCCGGCCTTTTGCGCCACGGGGATGACTTCCTTAGTGAAGGAGCGAAAGTGCGCGTCCATGACGTTGACCGGCATCTGCACGGTATCGAAGTGGAAGTTGTGCCGTGCGGCGGTCTCAAACATGCGGAGGTGGACGGCGGGGTCCTTGTGTCCGGTGAAGCCGATGTAGCGGATCTTGCCTGCCTGGCGAGCTTCCATAGCGGCGTGGATGGCGCCGTCATCGTTGAAGATCCGGTCGGGATCTTCCATGCGGATGACCTCGTGGAACTGAACGAGATCGACGTGATCGACGCCGAGGCGGCCCATGGACTCTTCGAGCTGCTTTTTGTAGGACTTCGCGTCACGCCCATCGATCTTGGTCATGACGAAGACCTGATCGCGGCGGCCCTTGAGAGCTTTGCCGAGGCGGACTTCGCTGATGCCGTCGTTGTAGTCCCAGGAGTTATCGAAGAAGGTGATGCCGCGATCCATTGCCTGATGGACGAGGTTGACCATCTCGTCCTGGGTGGAGTTCTGGTCTTTGGCGAGGTGGTAGCCGCCCATGCCGATGGCGGAGACGCGCTCGCCGGTGGTTCCGAGCTCGCGGTAGATCATGCCGGGAGCTTCTGGCCGCTTGACGGGGCTGGCACCGGAACGCGGGGAGGATGAGGCCTGTGCCGGCGTAGAGGCGGAGGTTGCGGCGGCGACGCCGGCGACGGTTGCGGAATTCAGGAATTCTCGGCGCTCCATGTATGCGCTCCTTGACTGTTGGGGTGTCGAGGGGAGCGCGAGCCGAGCTGTGCTAACCCCCTGCTCCAGATAGGATGCGCATTCAGGGCCGGTGGCTGGCGCGAGCGATGAGCGTTCCCGTGAAGGCGGCGCCGAAGCCGTTATCGATGTTGACCACAGTGACATTGGGCGAGCAGGAGTTGAGCATGCCGAGGAGGGCGGCGGCGCCGGCGAACGAGGCTCCGTAGCCGACCGAGGTGGGCACGGCGATGACGGGAACGGCGACGAGGCCGCCGACGACCGAGGGCAGGGCGCCTTCCATGCCTGCGCAGACGATGACGACGTTGGCGTCGGCAAGCTGGGAGCGTACGGCCAGGAGACGATGGAGGCCGGCGACGCCGACATCGTAGAGACGGGTGACACGTGCGTTGAAGAGTTCCGCGGTGACGGCGGCCTCTTCGGCCACGGGGAGGTCGCTGGTGCCGGCACAGAGGACGGCGACGTGACCCCGGGTATCGGCCGGGGGAGACTGCCGGAGAGTGAGGGTGCGGGCCTGGGGGTTGTGCGTGACCGCGGGAAGCTGTGCGAGGACGGCCTCGGCGGTCTCGGGGGAGCAGCGCGTGGCGAGGACGTCGGAGCCGGCGGCAGCCATGCGGCTGAAGATGGTGGCGGTCTGTTCGGGCGTCTTACCGGCCGCGTAGATGACCTCGGGCAGCCCGGTGCGGAGGACGCGGTGATGGTCGATGCGCACCTCGGCGTGTTGCTGTCCGGAGTCGGCGGAGACCTCCTCGAAGGGGAGGTTGGCGAGGCGCGCGGAGGCCTGTTGTGGAGTGACTGCGCCGCGCTGTACCTCGGCGAGGAGCTCCAGAAGAGTCTGCTGGTTCATGCGGGGGAGCTCCCTTGCTCGACGGCGGGCAGAGAAGCATTGGACTTCTCGATGGCGACGTATGCGGCGACCGCGGCCTGGAGCACACGTTTGACCGGGACGTTGTGAGCGACGGCGGCGGCCCGGCAGTCTTCGAACTCTGGCGCGGCGTTGACGGCTTCGCTGTCGAAAGAGCCGATCTTGATGCGGATGTCGCCGAAGGGTGTGGTGACGGAGATGTGGTGGCGATCGAGGCAGATGCGGCGCTGCTGGTGGACGCGGATGCCGAGCGTGGTGGTTTCACGCAGGAGGAGGCGCTCGAGAGCGGGGCTGTGGTCCTCGTCGGTGAGGATGGTGAGGAGCGTGCCGGGCCGACCCTTCTTCATGCCGACGGGAGTGGTCATGACATCAAAGGCGCCGAGTGCGAGCGCCTGCTCGGTGACCCAGGCGATGACCTGGGGGTTGAGGTCGTCGAGCGCGGTTTCAAGGACGGTGACGAGGCCGGCGTGCGCGGTGTGCCCGTGCGAGGGCTCGCCGAAGGAGACGGGCAGATCGTGTGCGTGACCGGCGTGAGGCGTCGCGTTCGTGCCGGGGTCGGTCTCCCCGCGGGCTCGGACGGGCGCGGCGAAGGAGCTGATCTCAGAGGGGGAGACGGACTCGCCGAGCGAGAGGCGGAGGACGTTGGGGAAGCCTGCGGGATTGCGTGTGCCGGCGCCGTAGCCGATGCTGCTGGTGCTCATGGGAGGCTGAGTGCCGAAGCCGGGTGCGAGAGCGCGAACGAGGGCGGCGCCAGTGGGGGTGACGAGCTCTTTCTGGAGGTGTGCGGAGTAGGTGGGGAGGCCGCGGAGGAGATCCGCGGTTGCGGGCGCGGGGACGGGGAAGTTGCCGTGGGCGCACTGGACCATGCCGCCGCCGACGTTGAGTGGAGAGCAGTGCCAGTGGAGAGGCTCGCCGGAGTCCGAGAGTGCCTGCTGGTTGAGGTACTCGATGCCAGCGCTTGCGCAGACGATATCGACGATGGCGTCGACCGCGCCAACTTCGTGGAAGTGGATC
Source organism: uncultured Acidobacteriaceae bacterium (assembly GCA_963850375.1). Lineage (GTDB taxonomy): Bacteria > Acidobacteriota > Terriglobia > Terriglobales > Acidobacteriaceae > Edaphobacter. The sequence continues at coordinate 2,312,722 of CAWKKV010000002.1, forward strand.
TGCTCGAGCGGGACGTTGTGGATTTTGGCTTCGGACGCGCCAAGCAGCTCAAAGGCGGTGATGGCGAAGTTCTTCACGGGCTCGGCGAGGTGGGCGTTGTGGATGAGCTCGCGGATGACGGTGAGGGAGCGGCCGTGGGTGTGCTCGTGTTGTTGCTCGTGAGTCTGTGCATCGTGCGTGTGTTCGTGCTGATGGCCGTGGGTATGACCGATCTTGTGGAGGTGTTGCGTCTCGGGGTGGTGATGGCGGTCGTTCGTGTGCTGCTCTGGTTGCTCAAGCTGCCGCCACTGCTGCTGCCCGGAGTCGGCGTGCGCGGAGGCTGTCGCGGTTGAGCTCCCGGAGGCTTCCGTGTGCGTGTGCCGGTGTGCTTCGGCGAGTTGGCCGTCTTCGAGGACGTGGACCTTGGTGGCTGTGATGCCGGAGCGGTCGACCTTTTCAATCTTGAGCGTGGCGTCGATGTGCAGCTCCGCAGCCGCCTGGTGGAGGACGGATGCGGGGACTCCGGCGTCCAGGAGTGCACCGAGAAACATGTCGCCGGAGATCCCGGCGAAGCATTCAAGATAGGCGATGCGCATAGGTTTTATTGTTCCACGCCGCGTTGGAGCCGTTCCCTTGCGGCGGATCTGTGTTGATGAGCGAACGGGGTCCGGAGGCTATTTCGCAGCCGCGATGGCTGAGGCGGGGAGGACGGCGTTCATGGATCCGGAGCGGTAGCCGGAGGTATCGAGCGTGACGTACGGGAAGCCGGCCGATTTGACGGCGGCGGTGATGGTGTCGAGGGTCGCGAGGTCGAGCGCGCGGGGGAGGTCTTCGCGGGCTATCTCGATGCGGGCGAGGTCGCCGTGGTGCCGGACGCGGACCTGCGGAAAGCCGAGCGCGTGGAGAGCGTCTTCGGCCTGCTCGACCTGAGAGAGTCGTTCGCGTGTGACAGGGAGGCCGTACGCGATGCGCGAGGAGAGGCAGGCGCTGGCGGGCTTATCGGCGAGGCTGAGACCTGCGTTGCGGGCGAGGGTGCGGATTTCGGCCTTGGTGAGTTCGGCCGTGACCAGGGGAGCGAGTGCTCCGTGCTGATGAGCGGCCTGCTGGCCGGGGCGGAAGTCGCCGCGGTCGTCGAGGTTCATGCCGTAGGCGATGTGGCGGAAACCGAAGCGCTCGCGAGCCGTCTCCATCTGTGAGAAGAGCTCGTCTTTGCAGTGGAAACAACGATGGGAGTCGTTGCGCTGGTAGTCAGGGTTGGCGAGCTCCTCGGTCTGGAGGATCTCGGTGGGGATGCCGTGCGCGGCGGTAAAGGCTAGTGCAGCGGCGAGCTCCGCGCGGGGCAGAGAGGCGGAGTCTGCGATCACGGCGAGCATCCCTTTGCCGAGCGCCTCGTGCGCGGCAAAGGCGAGAAAGGCGGAGTCGGTACCGCCGGAGTACGCGACGAGCACGCTTCCGAGGTCCGCGAGGGTTTGGCGGAGGTGAGCGGATTTGGCGGCGAGGTCCATGATGACGATTGTAGTTTGATGCGCGGGAGGGCTCATGAGGCGGGCTGGGGCCGAGTTGTCGAGATGGGATGGAGCTTAGGTCTGGGCCGTGATGGCAAGGACCTCGTGCCAGATCGCGTCATCGACGGGAACTCCGAGGCGGAGGTTCTCCTCGCGTAGCCGAAAGGTCTCCTCCCCGGGGTATCGCGGCGGTTTGCCGGGGTCGGTGCGCGGGGCGTCGTGAAGGACCTCGATCAGGGAGCCTGCGACCGTGTCAACACCGCCCGGTGGTGCGAGACGGGTGGGATCGATGGCCAGAAAGAACTGGGACAGGCCGGTCTCCTTGAGCGGGTCGGAGGCGATCTCATGTGTGGCCTGGCCAGCCGAGAGGGCGGCGGCGAAGAGGTCGAGGAGGAGGGCGAGACCGGAACCTTTCCAGAAGCCGATGGGAAGCGCGCGGAAGCTCTCCTCGATGGCACCGGGGTCGTGGGTGAGATTGCCGTCGACGTCGTAGCCGCCCGGAACGGGAAGCTGTTGGCGACGACCGGAGTAGTTCGCGAGCTGGCCGTAGGAGAACTGGCTCATGGCCATGTCAAGGACGACGTGCGGCGCGCCGGGGTGGGAGCCGTCCGGATTTGCGCGCGGGACGGCGAGGATGAGCGGGTTGTTGCCGAGGGTGGGGGCTGTTGTGCCCCAGGCGGGGAGGTTGCGGCCGGTGTTGGTCCAGCAGATGGCGAGCAGACCGGCGTCCGCGGCCTGCCAGCCGTAGGTGCCGCCACGCATCCAGTGATTGGTGTGCGCGAGGGCGACGGCTCCTATGCCGTGCTCGCGGGCGAGAGCGATCGCGCGAGACATGGCGTCGGACGCGTTGAGTGGGCCGATGCCGTGGTGACCGTCCCAGCGCTCGATCGCGCCGGCTGAGGCGACGCACTCGGCCGTGGCTTGGATGTCGATGCCGCCATTGCGCACCATGGCGGCGAACCTTGGGAAGCGATTGAGGCCGTGCGACTGGACGCCGTCGCGGGAGCTTTCTGCGAAGATGCGTGCTGTCCGTGCAGCGCGGTCCGGAGCGAGGCCGAGTTGAACGCTGGCCTCGGTGAGTGTGTCGACGAGCTCTTGGAAGGGGATGCGCGGCATGGCGGGATGGTAACGCTTTCGGCGGGTGCGTCGCTGCCTGGACTAGCGGCCCATCCAGCCGCCATCGACGGTGAGGACGGTGCCGGTGATGTAGTTGCCGGCGGGCGAGGCGAGAAGGAGGGCGGCACCGGTGAGGTCTTCCGGCCGGCCCCAGCGGGCGGCGGGAATCCTCTCGAGGATCTGCCGGTTGCGGACCTCGTCGGCCTGCAGGGCCTCGGTATTGGTGGTAGCGAAGTAGCCCGGAGCGATGGCATTGACCTGGATGCCGCGGGGGGCCCACTCGTTGGCGAGGGCCTTGGTGAGCTGGGCGACACCGCCCTTGCTGGCAGCATAGGCGGGGACGCGGATGCCGCCCTGGAAGCTGAGGAGCGAGGCGATGTTGATGATCTTGCCGGAGGAGACGGCGGGATCCCGGCCGGGTGCGGCGCGCGCGATCATGTCGCGGGCAGCGAGTTGTGAGAGCTGAAAGACGCTGGTGAGGTTGACCTGGAGGACCTCCATCCAGTCGGAGAGCAGGGTGTCTTCGGCGGCGTTACGGTGAATTGTGCCGGCGTTGTTGACGAGGATGTCGACGTGGCCAAGGCGGTCGCGGACCTCGGCGAAGAGGAGCTCGGGGCCGTCGGTGGTCGAGAGGTCTGCCTGGAAGGACTGACAGTGGTTGCCGGCGGCCTCAATCGCGGCAGCGGTGTCCGTTGCGGGGCGGCGGTTGCCATGCGCGGCTACCGTGGCGCCGGCTTCGGCGAGAGCCCTGGCGATGGCTGCTCCGAGACCGCTGGCAGCACCTGTGACCAGAGCGACCTTGCCATCGAGACGAAAGAGATCGAGCACGCCGGAGTTTTGCATTGCAGGCTCACTGTACGTCTCTCTGAAAGCTGGGGCAACTTCGAGAAGAGCGCAACATGGCGACTGGTGCGCGGGATGCAGCCTGCGATACTGTCGGAAGTCGAGCTGGCCGGGACCGAGGCAAGCGCACGCGAGGGTCGGGATCTGTGGGTGTGAGTGGAAGAGGCTGGCGTTTGCTGTGGGTGCTGGTGCTGCTTTGGGTGTGTGCGGTTGCGCCGGACCGCGGGCGAGCGTACTCAGTGCAGACGCATGAACAGCTGATCGACCTTGCCTGGAAGAGCTCGATCGTTCCGCTGCTGAAGAGCCGGTTCCCGCAGGTGACGGAGGCGCAGCTGACCGAGGCGCATGCATACGCGTATGGGGGATGCGCGATCCAGGATATTGGCTACTACCCGTTTGGCAATGTGTTCTTCAGCGACCTGACGCACTATGTGCGGTCCGGCGACTTCGTGACCAGCCTGCTCCGAAACGCGCGGACCCCGCAGGAGTTTGCGTTTGCGATCGGCGCGTTGTCGCACTACCTCGGAGACACGATTGGGCACTCGGTCGCGGTGAACCCTTCGGTTGCGATCGAGTTTCCGAAGCTCGCGCGCCGCTATGGCCCGGTCGTTGTTTATGACGAGAATCCGCATGCGCACGTGCGGACGGAGTTTGCCTTCGACATCAACCAGATCAGCAAACGGCGTTTCGCGCCTTTGAGTTATCTGAGGGAGGTGGGGCTGAGGGTGCCTGGAGACCTGCTGGATCGCGCGGTGCAGGAGACGTACGGGCTGACGCTGAAGCAGCTTCTCGGCAAGGAGCGACGGGCTGCGATCCGGGGGTATCGCTTTTCGGTGCGCAGCTTTTTGCCGCGGATAGCATATGCCGAGACGGTGCTGCACCGGAGCAGCTTTCCGCCCGATACACCGAGCCCGGAGCTTGACCACATGCTCGAGGAGCTCGCGCGTTCGGGCCTTGAGAACGAGTGGGAGCCGTACAGGAAGCATGCTGGTGTGGGGACGTATGCGCTGGCGGGGTTGATCGTGATTCTGCCGAAGGTAGGAGTGTTGTCGAACCTGGCGATTCGCGGACCGGATGTATCGACGGAGGCTCTCTATGTCAGCAGTGTGAACCGGACGGTGGATGCCCTGCGCGAGCGGACGAGAGCGCTGTTAGAAGGTCCGCAGACGGAGCCGAACCGCGATCTGGATACGGGAGCGCCGGTTCGCCCTGGCGGCTACCGCCTGACCGACGAGACGTATGCGAAGTTGCTGGCGAGGGTGACGGCTGATCCGGGACAGGCCTTGCCGGCAGGTTTGAAGCAGAACATCGAAGAGTATTACGCGGACCCTGGCGCGCCGATCAGCACGAAGAAAGACCCCCGGCAATGGGCAAAGGTGCAGAGAGGGCTGGCGGTGCTGAAGGAGATGCGTGAGCTGCCGGCGCCCTAGCGCTGTGCAACATGTTGACGGTAACGCAGGGGGTTCGTATGGTTGGGGAATTGTTTCTGGAGGGAGCGACCATGCACAGGGGAGTGACGGTGGTTGTCGGGGCCTGCGCGATGCTGGCTGGTGTGGCGCCCCTGGCTCAGACGGCGGGAGCGGCATCAGCGATCGACCGGAGGTCTGCGGAGCAGATCGCGGCGCAGGTCGGATCGATGACGGCCGAGGCTGAGAAGAGCCCGGCGGGGCTTGTCTCGGTGACGCTGGAGAAGTATCCCGGGCACTTCACCATGTTGACCGTGAGGACAAAGAGCGGCGGCGCGGAGATGCACGCCGGCTGGAACGACATCTTCGTCGTGCTGGATGGAGAGGCGACGGAGATGACCGGGGGCAGCATCGTCGACGCGAAGGAGAGCACTCCGGGAGAGACGCGCGGGACGCGACTCGAGGGTGGAACGCCGACGCCGATGCGCAAGGGCGACGTGATCCATATCGCACCGAACACGCCGCACCAGACGGTGCTGGCTCCGGGAAAGACGTTTACGTACTACGTGATCAAGGTCGAGGCTCCGAAGCCGTAAGGGCTCGCTCGAGGAGGTTGGGATGCGGCTGTACCAGATGGCGGACGCGGTTCGGTATGGATTGATGGACACGGAGGAGCTCCGCGAGACGTTTCTGCTGGAGGGGATGTTTGCCGAGGGAGAGATCGAGCTGGCGTATGTGGACCTGGATCGGGCGGTGATTGGATCGGCCGTGCCCACGACCGATGCGCTCCATCTCCAGACCGAGCCTGAGCTGCGATCGGAGTTCTTCCTTGAGCGGCGCGAGCTGGGCGTGTTGAACGTGGGTGGCAAGGGGCTGGTCACGGTCGACGACAAGAGCTACCCGATGGAGAAGCTTGATTGCCTGTATGTCGGTCGAGGGACGCGACGCGTGCGGTTTGAGAGCGTGGACGCGAAGGCTCCGGCGAGCTTTTACCTGCTGAGCTATCCGGCGCACGCGGAGTACCCGACCGCGCTGGCGAAGTTCGCGGAGCTGGAGGGTTTGAAGCTGGGCGCGGCGGAGACGTGCAACAAGCGGACGATCTATAAGGCGATCTTCAGAGAAGGGATCAAGAGCTGCCAGCTGGTGATGGGGTTCACGCTGCTGGATGAGGGCAGCGTGTGGAACACGATGCCGCCGCACACGCACATGCGAAGGAGCGAGGTGTACTTCTACTTCGATGTGGATCCGGCTCACCGGGTGCTGCACCTGATGGGCCCACCGGAGGCGACGAGTCACCTTGTGGTTGCGGACAAGGAGATTGTTGTCAGTCCAGGGTGGTCGATCCATGCGGGCGTGGGAACCAGGAACTATGGCTTTTGCTGGGGCATGGGCGGAGAGAACCAGGCCTATGACGACATGGACCCGGTGGCGATCGCGGAGCTTCGGTGACGGAGTCGCTGGGTCTCTCGCTGCGAGATGCAGGCTCGTGTCGATGGGATCTTGTGTCGCTGGGCGAGGTTATGCTGCGATTCGATCCGGGGGAGGAGCGGATCTCGCGGACGCGCAGCTTCCGGGTATGGGAGGGCGGGGGCGAGTACAACACCGCGCGGGCCCTGCGGCGTGCGTTCGGGTTGCGGACTGGCGTGGTGACGGCGCTGGTCGATAATCCCGTTGGCAGACTGGTGGAAGATCTGGTGCTGCAGGGCGGGGTCGATATGTCGCACGTGATCTGGCGCGAGTTCGACGGGGTGGGGCGCGAGGCCCGGAACGGAGTTTACTTCCTTGAGCGCGGCTTCGGGGTGCGGGGCGGGCTGGGAATGATGGATCGCGGGGCGACCGCGATTGCGCAGCTTCGGCCGGGCGAGGTGGATTGGGACACGATCTTTGGGCGGGAGGGTGCGCGGTGGTTTCACACAGGCGGGATCATGTGCGCGCTCAGCGAAGGCTCGACGGAGCTCGTGCGCGAGGCGATGGAGGCGGCGCGACGGCATGGGGCCGGTGTGAGCTTTGATTGCAACTATCGCCCGAGCCTGTGGAAGACGCGTGGCGGACGCGCTGGCTCGGTGGCGGTGAACCGGTCGCTGATGGAGTTTGTGGATGTGCTGTTTGGGCATGAGGGCGACGTGGCGGCGACGCTGGGCGAGAGCTCGCACGGACCGGTTTGGCATACGCTTGAGAGCTTTGGGCCGATGGCGGGGCGGGTCGCAACGGAGTTTCCGCATCTACGTGCGATTGCAAGCACGGTGAGGAGGCCTGTGACGGCGAATCGCAACGGGTGGAGCGCGTTTGCGTATGCGGAAGGGCAGGCCTACGAGGGGTTGAGCTTTCCGGAGCTCGAGATCTTTGATCGCGTCGGTGGGGGCGACTCGTTTGCGGCGGGATTTCTCTACGGGGTGCTCTCGGGCCGTGACGTCTCGTGGGCGCTGAACTGCGGTGTCGCGAGCGGAGCACTGGCGATGACGACACCGGGTGACAGCCAGCAGGCGACGCTCGCCGAGATCGAACGGCTGATGAGTGGCGCGCATGCGGGCACGGTGCGATAGATTGTTGCTGTCGAGGTTACATACTTGAGTGACGGGCACGAGGTCGGTCGATGACGACGAAGCAGAGGATCCTTTTGCGGCTGCGGGAGGTCGGGTTGGTCCCGGTGCTGCGAGCGGAGAGTGTGGAGCAGGCAATGGAGCTTGCGGGAGCGATCGCGGCGGGCGGCGTCTCGGTGCTCGAGGTGACGATGACGGTGCCGGGGGCGATTGAGGTGATACGGCGGCTGACGCTCGAGCGGCCGGAGATCCTGGTGGGCGCCGGGACAGTGCTTGATCCGGAGACGGCGCGGATGTGCATCCTCGAGGGGGCGCAGTTTGTGGTGTCGCCGGCATTGAATGTGCGCACGATCGAGATGTGCCAGAGGTATTCGATCCCGGTGTTGCCGGGCGCGCTGACGCCGACGGAGATTGTGGCGGCGTGGCAAGCGGGTGCCGACGTGGTGAAGGTGTTTCCTGCGAGTGCGATGGGCGGAGCGAAGTACATCAAGACGCTGAAGGGGCCCCTGCCCCAGGTCGAGATGATTCCGACGGGCGGTGTTTCTCTGGGGACGGCGCTCGAGTTTCTGGAGGCGGGCGCGTTTGGTTTAGGTGTGGGCGCGGATCTCGTGGATGTGACGGCGCTGCGGGAAGGGCGGCACGAGGCGATCACGGAGAACGCACGGAAGTACCTGGAGATTGTCCGGGGGCACCGAGGCCGCACTGTGATCGATGCGGGACCGGACGCCTAGGCTTGCGGGCGCGTGACCCAGAGGATGGGCTGGCGGATGGGAAAGGTACGAAGGATGATCGGATTGGTGGGATCCGGGTTGAGTGAGCGCCAGAGCGTGGCGTAGTCAGGCCGCTGGTAGGCGCGGGCGGCGAAGAGCAGCGCGGGACGGCGGCAGGGCAGCTCACCGAAGAGGTGGGCGTCTGCGCGGTAGGGCCAGGCGCCGCGATTCTCGATGAAGGGTGCGTGTCGCGTGATGGCGGCGAGGAGACCGGGGCCGTCCTGGAGCTGGTACTCCCAGAGACTTTCAAAGCGGGTGGAGAGCAGGTCGCACGCGGCTGTGAGGAGATCGAGATTGAAGAGCGAGTTGCGGTACGGGTTTGGAGTGGTGAGCTCGTGCGGGAAGTTCCCTTCGGCTATGATCTGCGCCCGGATGGTGACTGTCTTGAACTGATGGCGAAGCTCGGCAAGAGGGGCGTCGTTTCCGCTGAGCCGTGCGTAGGCCGCGCACTGGAGCAGCCACGAGCTGCCGACGTGGTCCTTGCGGTCTTTCGCCAGGCCAGCGAGGCGTGAGGTGGTGAGCCAGGTGAAAAAGGCGGCGAACCAGGCGTTGACCGCAGATGCCTCTTCGGGTGGCAGCGCGCCAGAGCGCACAAGGAACGGCAGGGCGATGGCGATCTCGGCCAGGCTCGAGGTTTCGACGATGCCCTCCGGGTGCCCGGCGGTGTTGGTGGCTGAAGCGGCGAAGTTGAGCGAGGGCTCCATGCGCGTGGCGGGCGTGACGAACCAGGCGCGGAGGTGTGTGGCCGCCTGCTCCGCGTAGCGGTTGGCGCGCGGGGTGTCGGCCGTATGGGTGATGAGCCAGGCCGCGGTGAGGGCGGGCACGGCGAGGGTGAACTGGAGCAGGGCGTCGCGATGTGCGGTGAAGGGTGGCGTGCCAGGCGCGATGGCAGGTGTGGAGGTGGCGGCGCTGTCTTCAAGGTCGGAGACGAACTCGTTTGGTGTAGTTCCTTCCTTGGGCGCACGATGAGCCGTGAGGGTGTCGACCGGAGCGGACAGGAAGTGATCTGCAGCGGCCAGAATGCGATCGTGATCGATGGACGCGACATCGGGCCGGGAGGTGGGGGTGGTTGCGGCCGGCGAACGTTGAGCCTCGAGGAGGCGTGATGCGGCAAGAAACGAGAGGCCCGAACAGAAGAGACGTCGTGACAGAGGCATGGAGTGGAGCTCGGGGGAAGGGTAGCATGCGGGTTGCTCCCCTGTGGAGCGGGCGGGCGGAGCAGGCGATAGGATGACTTATGCGCCTCCTCGCATCCATATCGGCGCTGCTTGCTGTCTGTTGTGCCGTGGCAAGCGGGGCCTCCGCGCAAGCTTTGCGCGTCTGTGTACGGGATCAGACCGGACGCGGCGTTGTGGGCGCCCGATTGAATGCGGCGGGCGGGACCGGCTCTCCGCTCGGACTGACGGGGGGGGACGGATGTGCGGCGATCGCAGTGTCAGCGGGCGGGGATCGCCGGGTTGCCGTAGAGCGCGAGGGCTTCGCGACTACAGTGATTTCGATTGAGAGCGGTGCTGAGATCGTGGTGGTTCTGCAACCGAAGGGGGTCGTCGCAGAGGTCGAGGTGACGGCTGCGCGTACGCCACTGGCGCTGGACGCGACGGCGAGCAGCGTGCGGCGAATGAGTGGGCGGGAGTTGAGCGAGGCGCCGGGGTTTCTGCTGGATGACCGGCTTCGGGATGTGGCGGGGTTTCAGCTTTTTCGGCGGACGGGCTCGTGGGTGGCAAATCCGACGACGGAGGGGACTTCTTTGCGGGGGCTGGGGTCGACAGCGCCGAGCAGGACGCTGGTGCTGAGCGACCAGGTTCCGCTCAATGACGCGTTTGGCGGCTGGATTCACTGGGACGAGATCCCTCAATTGGCGGTGCATTCGGTGGAGCTGGTGCGTGGGGGCGCTTCGGATCTGTACGGGTCGAGTGCCATTGGGGGAGTGATTGATGTCCTCCCCGTTGTTCCCCAGGGTGACGCTGTTCTGCTGGATCTGGCGGGAGCGACGCAGGACACCTTGTCTTTGAACGCGCTGGGGACAAAGAGCGTGGGCAGGTGGTCAGGCATGGCGGCGTCGACGGTGTTTGACACGGGAGGGTACATCCTGACCGCGCCGGCGTTTCGGGGGCCAGTGGATACACCCTACGACGTCCATGCGGAGAGCGGCAGGGTGGAGCTTCGGCGGGCTCTGGGGACGGACGGGGCGGCGTTCCTGCGCGGCAACCTCCTGAACGAGGCACGCGGGAACGGCACGCGCATCCAGACGAACGGCACCCGGATCTGGCGTTACCAGGGCGGAGCGGACTGGACCGCGAAGGAGGTGAACCGCTTCTTTGTGCGCGCGTACGGGACCGATGAGGGCTATCGGCAGAGCTTTTCCTCGATCTCTCCGGGCCGTACGACGGAGCAGCTGACACGGCTGCAGCGGACGCCTTCACAGCAGGTTGGTGGAGCGGCGCAGTGGGGGCGGACGATGAAGGCGTGGACGCTGGTCGCCGGGGCCGACGCCCTGGACACGCGGGGAACGGATCTCGAGACGCCGATCTCGGGCGGTGTGCCGCAGAGGCCGGTATCGGTAACGGCGCGGCAGCGGGACGTGGGTGAGTATGGTGAGCTGCTGGCGCAGAGCATGGGTAGCAACGGGCGGAAGGCCGGCTGGACTGGTGGGTGGTCGGGAGCACTCTCGGGGCGGGTGGATCGGTTCAGGAGCTTTGACGCGCGGCAGTTTGGGGTGGCGTCGCCGCTGCCAGAAATCGACGAGACGATCCTGAGTCCGAGGCTGGGTGTCGTGAAAGAGCTTGGGGGAGGAGTGTCGCTGACGGGCTCAGCGTTTCGCGCGTTCCGGGGGCCGACGCTTTACGAGCTGTACCGGACCGGCCAGGTGGGCCAGCAGACGACGCTTGCGAATGCGAGCCTGCGGTCGGAGCGCGCGACGGGGTTTGAGTTTGGCGGACTTCTGTCACTGAGGCGCGCCGGCTCGGTGCGTGCCAGCTACTTCTGGACGCAGGTGAACCGGCCTGTAGCGTCGGTGACGCTGAGCTCGACGCCGACGACGACGCTGCTTCAGCGGCAGAACCTGGGCCAGCTCGAGAGCCGCGGTGTGGATGCGGAGTGGGAGCTGCGGCCCCTGCGCTGGATGACGTTGACGGGCGGCTATCAGTATGCGCGTTCGACGGTAACGAAGTTCCAGGCCGATCCGACGCTGGTGGGCAAGTGGACGGCGGAGGTGCCGAGGAACAGTGCGACGGCGCAGGCGCGCTTTGAGCGGAGCGGCTGGGGTGTGTTGTCGCTTGATCTCCGAACAAGCGGACGGCAGTTTGACGACTCGGCGAACGTGTATGAGCTCCACGGGTATACGCAGTTGAACGCGTATGGGGAGCATGGCTTTGGAGAGCGATGGACGGTGTATTCGTCGGCGCAGAATGTGTTTGACCGGACCATTGAGGCCGGGCGAACACCGGTGCTGACACTGGGGACGCCGCGGACGGTGCTTGCGGGGTTGCGGTTCCGGTACTAGAACGACGACAATACGACGGGTCAGGCAAACGCTGGCTTGTTGTGTACGTGGTCATAGCTCGGACGCGATGCTCCGGGACGGGGGTGCTGCGCCGATGGATCGAGGCGGATGGCTAGTTCTGGGTGTGCTTTTCGTGCTGGCCGGCACGGCGACGGGTGAGGTACGCCTCGAGACGACGGCTCACTTTCCGCTCGCAACAAGCGACATGGCGATCCGCCAGGCGGTGCAGCCGGATCACCCGTTCACGGTGACGGGCGCGACGGGCGCAATTCTTGGATTGCAGAACGGCAGCGTCGAGATTTGGGATCTGCCGACCAAGGTGCTGAGCGGCTTGCGGCTCTCGGCGCAGATCGAGGGGTACCCGGTACCGATCGATCTGACGCAGCATGCGGCGGAGATCGAGGTACAGCCGGATCACACGACCATCACTTACTCCCATGCTGCGATCACGGTGCGGCAGCACATGTTTGTGCCCGCGGGAGAAGCGAACCCGGGGCATGGGGCACAGGTGTTTTTCGAGATCGATGCGATCAAGCCGACGGTGGTAACGATCTCGTTTGAGCCTTCGCTGGTGCAGCAGTGGCCTGCGCCACAGTTTGGCCGGCCTTCGGCGAGCTGGGTGCAGATGGGCGCGGGTGGCGGGTACGTACTGTCGACGGACAATCCGACGATCTTCGGCATGGTTGCGATGCCCCAGGCGCAGGCCGGGATCATGGCTCCGTACCAGGAGCGGCCGCAGGGATTTCCGCTGCAGTTCCGGGTGAGCTTTGACCCGGCGAAGGACCGGGGCAAGATCTTTCCGTTGCTGACGGATGTGAGTGTGCGGGGCGACAAGGAATCGGATGCTTCGATCGCGACGATGGAAGAGCGGGTCGCGGCAAAGGCAGCAGCGTTGCCTTCGGTGTACCGGCTGACGAGCGAGTTCTACGCGCACTACTTCGACGATCGCTTGACTCTGAAGACGCCTGACCCGGAGTTCGATAAGGCGATGCGCTGGGCGGAGATCGCCATCGAGCAGAGCAAGGTGCGCACCGGGGAAGAGACAGGCCTGGTGGCTGGGTGGTATCCGTCGTTTGATTCGGCGCGGCCTGGGTTCGGCTGGTACTTCGGTCGGGACACGCTGTGGTCCATGTATGCGATCGACAGCTATGGCGATCGGACGCTTGGCAGAGAGGCGCTTGAATTCCTGGCACGGCGGCAGCGCGCTGATGGGAAGATGATGCACGAGTTCTCGTTGACAGCCGGTTCGCTGACGGGCGAGATGCAGTGGTCGAACTTCGGGTATGAGTATGCGGCCGCGGATGCGACGCCGCTGTTTGTGCTGGCCATGGCGGACTATGTGCGCACCACGGGCGACCTCCTGTTTCTGCGAGCGCACTGGGATGGCGTGAAGCGGGCCTACGCATTTGAGCGGGCGCACGACTCGGACGGGGATGGGGTTTACGACAACAGTGAAGGTACGGGGTGGGTGGAGCAGTGGGAGGCCGGGCCGCCGCACCAGGAGCTCTATCTTGCTGCGCTGGACGAGAGCGCGGCCGAGAGGATGGTGACGCTTGCAGGATGGATGGGCGACACGGAGCTCGCATCACGGGCCGCAAAGGATGCGGAACACATTGCGGGGGTCGTCCGAGCGTATCGACAGCCGGACGGGACGTATGCCTTCAGCAAGAACAAGGATGGGAGCTACGACAAGACGCTGAGTGTTTACCCGTCAGTGGCGATGTGGAGTTCGGCGGCGGCGCTCCCGGAAGCGGGGCCGATGCTGTCGCAGTGGGCGGGCGCACACTTCTCGACGGACTGGGGAGTGCGCGCGGTGGGGGACACGCAGGGTGTATATGACCCGCTCGCGTATCACCAGGGCACGGTGTGGCCGCTGTTTACCGGGTGGGCTGCGATGGCGCAGTACCGCGGTGGACGGCCAATGGCGGGGTACCGGGCGCTGATGCAGAATGTCGGGCTTACCTTTGTGCAGGATCCGGGGTTTGTGACGGAGGTGATCTCTGGCGCATTTTTCCAGCCGCTGGGACGGAGCAGCTCGCATCAGCTGTGGTCTTCGGCCATGACGCTGGCGCCCGCGGTGCGAGGGATGTTTGGGCTAGAGGTGGACGCGATGACTCACCGGATGTCCGTGGCGCCGCACCTTCCGCCGAGCTGGGACGGGGCGGAGCTCGACCGCGTACGGGTGGGGGAGGATCTCTACACGGTAAAGATGAGACGCGAGCGCGGGGCGTTGACGATCGTGGCCGACGCCGGTCGTGAGACGATGCTTTGTCTCAACGGTGCAGGGGCCGACGTGTGCAAAGAGAGGCCGGTGCGGGAACACCGAGTGACCGTGGCGCTCCCTGCGGTCGAGCTTGAGCTGCGTCCGGAGACTCCGCAGACAGGGGCCAGCACCGAGCAGACTCGCGTGGTGGACGAGGCCTACACGGAGAGCGGAGCGCGGCTGACAATCGAGGGCAGGGGTGGAACGGATGTCGATCTCGCGCTACGGAGAAATGTTCCTGGGGCGCGTGTGCAGGTGGACGGAGCGGCGGTGAACGGCGAGATGGTGCGGATTTTGCTGCCGGCTTCGGAAGGATTTGTAACGAAAACAGTTCAGATCGGATGGTCGAGACGATGAGACGAGAGATGATCCTGATTTCCAGGCTGCGCGTGTCCGCGGCCACATGCCTCGCCGGGCTGTTTCTTTCGGCCGGAGCTCAGGCTCCGCCGGGATCGCAGGGGACTCCGAGTGCTCCACCGCAGACTGGATCGGAGAGGATGCCGATCCAGGAGTACATGCACAAGGCCTGGGACACGTTGTCGCGTTCCATGGTGGATTGCAAGTCGCTCCATGACGTCAAGGTGACGACCGCGCCCTTGCTGTATCTGCCGCAGGGCATGCCAGAGCCGGCCGCGGTGAAGGCTCTGAACTCAGAGTGCGGAGTGGAGGTAGTCCGTCTGCCGCGAAAGATCACGCACCTCGGTGAGGTGATGCCGCAGGAGCTTAAGCGCCCTGGGCTTTTGTATCTGCCGAACAAGTATGTTGTGCCGGGCGGACGGTTCAACGAGATGTATGGCTGGGACAGCTATTTCATCATCCTTGGGCTGCTGACGGACGGCCGGGCCGAGATGGCGAAGGGGATGGTTGAGAATTTCGAGTTTGAGATCGAGAACTATGGGGCGGTGTTGAATGCGAATCGAACGTACTTTCTGACGCGCTCGCAGCCGCCGTTGCTGGGCGAGATGATTCGTGAGGTCCATGGCTCTGCGGCAGGAGGTTCCAAGGAGTGGCTCGCGCATGCTTATGCCGCAGCGCAGAAGGATTATGCCTTGTGGGTCAGCCCGATGCATCAGGCAGGAACGACCGGACTGGCGCGGTACTTTGATGTCGGTGAGGGGCCGGTGCTTGAGATGGCCGACGACAACACGTATTACCCTGACGCGATTCGCTGGATGTTGGCGCACAAGGAAGCCGGCGGCGGATACCTGGTGCCTGCGAGCCTGGGCGATGAGGCAAGCTGCGACCGCAAGCTGACCGCGGTCTGCGCGCATGCCGAGGTGGATGGGATGCGGCTGAGCCGGGACTTCTACAAGGGCGACCGGGCGATGCGGGAGTCGGGATTCGACACCAGCTTCCGGTTCGGCGCCTTTAGCGGATCGACGCACCACTATGCGCCCGTGTGCCTGAACAGCCTGCTGTACAAGTACGAGCTCGACATGGCGGCGTTTGCGAACGAGTTGGGCAAAAAGAGTGAGGCGAAGGAGTGGAACCGGAGAGCGGCGGCACGGAAGGCGGCGATCAACCGCTGGCTTTGGGACGCGTCGACGGGCATGTACGAGGACTATGACTTCACGACGTCGAAGCACTCGAGCTACCTATACTCGACGGTGTTCTATCCGCTGTGGGCTGGTTTGAGCTCGCCTCAACAGGCGGCCGGTGTCGAGAAGGCCGTGCCGAAGCTCGAAGCGGAGCACGGGCTGGCGATGAGCGACACCATCTCGGGCATGCAGTGGGATCGGCCGTTTGGCTGGGCACCGGAGACTTGGTTCGCCGTGGAAGGGCTTCGGGCCTACGGATTCAAGCAGGATGGGGATCGCCTGGCCGACGAGTTCCGAGCCACGGTGGAAGCGAACTACGTGCGCGACGGCGATGTGCGCGAGAAGTACAACGTGGAGACCGGGAGCACGACAGTGCTGGTGACGGCTGGCTACAAGACCAACGCGACGGGCTTCGGATGGACGAACGGGGTCTATCTTCGGCTGCAGCCTGGCCGATGATCTAATGAGCGCCCATGTGCTCGTGCATCTCCTCGAGGGAGTAGCCCTTGGTTTCGGGGTAGACGAACAGGACGACGAAGAACTGTACGGCCATCATCGCGGCAAAGAACGCGAACGGCAGAGCGCGCGAATGCCGGGCGATGACAGGGAAGCTGAAGCTCACGAGGGCGTTCATGATCCAGTGGGAGGATGAGCCCAGGCTTTGGCCCTTGGAGCGGACGTTGGTGGGGAAGACCTCGGAGAGATAGACCCAGATCACGGCACCCTGCGAGATGGCGAAGAAGATGATGAAGCCGATGAGCAGTGGGAGAAGCAGCGCCTGGTGAGCGCCAGTGCCGAAGACCCACGCGACGCCCGCGAGGGCAGCGCCGCAGCCGACAGCGCCGATGAGCAGGAGCGTCTTGCGGCCGAGCTTGTCGATCAGCGAGACCCCAAGAAATGTGGCGAGGAGATTGGCCGCGCCGATCGCGATCGTCTGGAGGTCGCCAGAAAGGTTGGTGAAGCCGGCGCTGACGAAGATCGATGGGGCGTAGTAGAGGATGGCGTTGATGCCCGAGAGCTGATTGAAGAGACCGATGGAGATGGCGAGGAAGATGGGAAGAGCGTACTGCCTCGAGAAGAGGCGGTCGTTCTGTCGGCCATCTTCGCTGCGGAGCGAGAGCAGGATCGACTCTACTTCGGCGCGTGAGTCGGGCGAGCCCATGCGCGCCAGGATCAGCTGCGCTTCGTCGAGGCGGTTCTGGCTAACGAGCCAGCGTGAGCTCTGGGGAACGCTGAAGAGCATGATCAGGAAGAGAACGGCCGGAAGGGCGGCGACGCCGAGCTCCACGCGCCACGTGAGGTCGCCGTGGATGAAGTGGGCGACGATCGCGTTGGAAAGGTAGGCGAGCAAGATGCCGATGACGACGTTGGTCTGGAAGAGACCGACGAGGCGACCTCGCCACTTGGCGGGGGCGAGCTCTGCGATGTAAACGGGGCCGAGTACCGAGGAGCCCCCGATGCCTAGACCGCCCAGCAGGCGGAAGGCGAGAAAGACCCACCATGGACCGGCAAACGCGCAGCCAAGCGCGGAGATGACGTAGAGCACGCCCATGATGCGGAGGGCGGCGCGGCTGCCGAGCTTCTGGCCGAGCTCCCCGCTGGTGAGCGCGCCGATGACGGTACCGATCAACGCTATGGCAACGGTGAACCCAAGCTGTGAGTCCGAGAGCGAGTAGTGCCGGGTGAGGGCAAAGGTCGTGCCGGCGATCACGGCGGTGTCGAAGCCGAAGAGAAGTCCGCCAAGCGCGCCGGTGGCGGCGCTCTTTGCGAGAAGGAGGATTGCCTTATTCTGTGCAGAGCTCATGATTCCTCCAGGTGTGAATAGGTGCGTGCGCTCGGTGGGAGCCGCAGAATCTGCTGATGACGGGATCGACGCGTGGGCGGATATGCGGCGGGAGCAGGGGGTGTACGGTTTCAGACGCGCCCAGCCATGCGCGGGCCCTGGACCGCACGCACTATTCCACCGAGGCGATCCAGGATGTGAAGGGCGGAAGCGTCACCGTCTTGAGCGAAGTGACGGTCTCGAGTGACGGGTCACTCGAGAGCAGCGTCTTCACGGTGGAACCCGAGATCCCGGCGGCGCGGAGGTCGAGTGAGATGGTCTTCGGCTCCGAGCTCATGTTCAACGAGACGAGGATGGGTGCCTTGCCCGCGGGCGGTGTTCGAACGTAGGAGAGAACATCAGGGTTGTCGACATCGAGCATGACAACGCCGCCATCGTGCAGAGCGGGTGTATCGCGTCGCATAGCGATCAGTTTCTTATGCCAGTTCAGCAGGGAGGTGGGATCGGCGAGCTCCGCCTGCACGTTGATTGTCTTGTAGTTCGCCGGGACAGGCAGCCAGGTCTTCGCGTTTGAGCTGAAGCCGGCCTGCGGGTTGGAGGCGTCCCACTGCATGGGGGTGCGCTCCCCGTCGCGGCCCTTCTCCTTGGGCCAGCCAGACCGGCCGATTGGATCCTTGACGTCCTCGACCCGCGTGGGCGTTGTGGTGGGCATCCCCAGCTCTTCGCCGTAGTACATCAATGCGGTGGCACGGCTGGTCAGGAGCATTGTTGCCAGGAGCTTGGCAATCTCCGTGTTGTGCTGGCCGTCGCCGTAGCGATCCCAGCTGCGGACGTTGTCGTGGTTGTCGAAGACGATCAGGGGCTGTGAGCCGTGGACCTGCGACGCGACCTCCTGGAGATGGGCACGGAAGGTGGTGGCGCTTAGCTTGTCGTGATCACCATGGAAGCCGACCAGCATATCCATGGGGAGCTGGAGCTCGTTCTGCGCGGAACCGCCGTACCACTTGTCGAGCTCCAGTGTGTTTGGCAGGTAGGTTTCGCCGATGAGCACACGGTCGCCTGGGTACTTGGCGACCATCGTGCGCATGCGGCGGATGGTGTCATGGACCTCGGGGAGATTGTTGGTGTAGAGATCCTGAACGTTGGGATCACCGTAGGCGTTGTTGCCTCCGGTCTCCGGATTGTCGCGAAGCTGCGGATCTTCAAAGAGTGTCGGGATCGCGTCGAGCCGATAGCCGGCAACGCCCCGATCCAGCCAGAACTGCATCGATCCGAACATTGCCTTCTCAACCGCCGGGTTGCGCCAGTTGAGGTCGGGCTGCTGCTTGTAAAAGTCGTGGTAGTAGAACTGATTCACCGCGGGAACGAACTCCCAGGCAGAGCCGCCAAAGAGCGACACCCAATTGTTCGGAGGGACTTTTCCAGAGTGCTCGAAACGCTTCTGGTACGTGGTCACGCTGCCTGCATCGGCGGGCTTGCCGTCGTTCCAGACGTACCAGTCGTGCTTGGGGTTGTTGCGTGAGCTGGCGGACTCGATGAACCACTTGTGCTTGTCGGAGGTGTGGTTGAGCACCATGTCGAGCACGATGCGGATATTGCGCTTCTTGGCCTCAGACTGGAGGCGGTCGAAGTCGGCGAGCGTTCCGTACTGGGGGTCGACGTTCTCGTAGTCGGAGATGTCGTAACCGAAGTCGACCTGCGGCGAGGGGTACATGGGTGAGATCCAGATTGCATCGATGCCAAGAGCCTGAAGGTAATCGAGGCGTGCCGTGATGCCGTTCAGGTCGCCGATGCCGTCGCCATTCGAGTCTTGAAAGCTCCGCGGGTAGATCTCGTAGATGACGGCGTGCTTCCACCATGTCTCATCCGTAGTTGGGGTCGCTGCTGCCTTCAAAGCGGCGGCATCCGCGGTGGTCGACGAGGTGTTCTGACCGGCCGTCTGTGCGACGACAGTGAAGCCGGGAAGCAGGCCCGCGATCACGGCCAGAGACAGCAGTTGTGTTTGCATGAGAGTCCTTTGAGGATTCCTGGTGATCTTCGGCGTGAACTATACCACTGTATGACAGTACTGGTTTCGATGCCGTTTGGCGCGCGAGTGGCGCGCCGTTTGCGATGCGTGATGGCGTTCTACGGTCTCGCGGTCTTGCCTTTCCCTTCGACGAGATCGGAGACGTGGTCGATCGGCGGGGCGGGGAAGATTTCGGTGTGACCGTTCGGCCAGCGAACCTCGATGGAGTCGATCGCGGTCTCCTGTCCAAGGCCGAAGTGAAGGCGGAGATCGTTGGAGCTGCTGTAGCTTGAGCCGCTGCGGAGCTCGTCGACCCACGACCGTGACTTGGCACGCACGACGACGTGAGCGCCGATCCCGTCGCGGTTCGAGGTTGTTCCGACCAGGTGAAGTCCCAACCAGTGGTTCTTGTTGCCAGCGAGGTTGACGAGCAGCATCGGGCGATCGCTGAGATTGTTGATGACCGCTTCAAGCCGGCCGTCGTTGAAGAGGTCGGCTATCGCGAGGCCGCGACCGGAGAGCGGTTCCGTCAGGCCGGGACCCGAGCTCCGGGAAAGATCGCGGAACTTGCCATTGCCCAGGTTGCCGTAGAGAAAGCGCGGCTCGCGGTAGGTGGCACCTAGCTTGGCGGAGTCCACCTCGGGATAGACGTGGCCGTTGGTGACGAGGAGATCGGGGAAGCCATCATTGTCGACATCGGCGAACATCGTTCCCCAGCCGAGGGCGTCGGCGTTGATGCCCAGACCAGCGGCAAAGGTCTGGTCGGTAAAGGTCCCGTCTCCGTTTGCGCGGTAGAGGGTCGAGGTGTCGTCTGAGAAGTTGGTTTTGAACAGATCGAGATGTCCGTCGCCGTCGTAATCTGCGGCCGTCGATCCCATGCCAGCCTGCTCGCGGCCGTCTTCGTTGAAGGCGACGCCTACGTCTGCGGCGACGTCCGTAAAGGTGCCGTCATGGTTGTTTCGGTAGAGGATGGCGGGCGTCGAGTCGCAGGCGATGTAGATGTCGGGCCAGCCGTCCTCGTTGTAGTCGAGCGTGGTGACGGAGAAGCAATAGTGGCCGTAGGTCTTCTCGACGCCGCTCGACTTTGAGACGTCCGCAAAATGACCTCCGCCGAGATTGTGGAAGAGGGTGTTGGGTGCGCTCGGCAAGCCCCGCGGGCCGCACATGACGGGCGTGCCCTTCCAGGTGCAGCCGGCCTCTTCGCCGGGCTTGGGTGTGTGCTCCAGATCGAGGTGGACGTAGTTGGCGACGACCAGGTCGAGCCTGCCGTCGCGATCGTAGTCGACAAATGCGCAGCCGGTGCCCCATTCCTTGCCGGTGCCGGCCACACCGGCGCTCTCGGCAACCTCGCGAAAGGTGCCGTCGCCCTGATTGTGCCAGAGCCGGTTCTTCCCATACGCCGTCACGTATAGGTCGTCATAACCGTCGTTGTCGTAGTCGCCCACGCACGCGCCCTGTCCCCAGCCGTTTGCGACGAGGCCTGCTTTGGCCGTGACGTCGGTAAAGGTGCCATCGTGATTGTTGTGGAAGAGGTGACTGCTCGGGCGGTCCTTTGCGGCGGCCGCGCTGTTTGAAGGGAGATCGGTTCCGTTCACGAGAAAGATGTCGGGCCAGCCGTCGCGATCGTAGTCGATGATGGCGACGCCGGATCCGGTGGACTCGATGATGTACCGCTTCGACTCGACGCCACCGTTGGTGTTGCGGACTGCGATTCCGGCTTTTGCCGCGACGTCGACGAACCATGCGGGTGAAGGATGGTCCGCGCTTGCTGGGTAGGGCTGCTGCTGAGCTTCAAGCGCCTGGACTGCGATGAGCACCAGAAGAGAGATCGCGAGAGAGCGGATCACTTTACCGGCACCGGGCTCTTGGTCGAGGCGGAGCCCATCGCGACGGTCCTGAGGATCTTGCCGCCTTCCTCGATGACGTAGAGATTGTTGACGGCAAGATCCTTGAGGCGGTCCTTTGCTCCGGAGGGCCAGTCGATCTCGACCAAGTCCACGCGCTTGGCCTTGTCGAGCCCAAAGTGGATGCGGAGGTCGTTCTGCGAGTAGTAGCTGCCGCCGCTGCGAACCTCTTCGACCTGCCGCATTGGCTTGGCGGCGGGATCGTTGAGGCGCGGTGACGGTGATGCGGGCGCCGATGCCGGTGCGATTGCTCCTGGTACCGACGAGGCGGATCTTGACCCAGTTGCGGCCGGCGTTGCCGTCACAGCGAAGAAGCTGAGGGGCTGCGTTGACGCAGTTGACGACCACATCGATGTCGCCATCGTTGTCGAAGTCGCCGAAGGCGCAGCCACGGGCGGGTGCGGCGTCGGTGATGCCAGAGCCAGCTTTGCTGGTGACCTCTTCAAACTGCCCGTTGCGCAGGTTGCGATAGAGGTATTTGTGCTCGGCGTACGGTGCGTCGATCTTTGCGCCGTCGACCTCAGGGTAGACGTGCCCGTTCGAGACGAAGATGTCGAGCCAGCCATCGTTGTCGACATCGACAAAGCCGACACCCCAGCCGAGAAGACGTGTGTTCACGCCGATGCCTGAGAGGTAGGTCCGATCTTCAAAGGTGCCGTCGCCAAGGTTCTGGTAGAGCGAGTCGGTGTCTCCTGCGAAGTTGGTCTTGACGATGTCGAGGTGGCCATCGCGGTTGTAGTCGCCGATGGAGACGCCCATGCCGGCCTGGGGCTTGCCATCCGGAGAGTAGGCGATGCCGGCCTCGATCGCCTGATCCTGAAAGGTGCCGTTCTTTTGGTTGCGGTAGAAGGTGGCTGCGGTGGAATCGTTGGCGACGTAGATATCAGGCCAGCCGTCGTTGTCGATATCGGCGACCGCGACGCTCAGGCCGTAGGTGCCGATGGTGTCGAGGATGCCTGATTTTGCGGAGACGTCGGTGAAGGTTCCGTCGCCGTTCCCACGGTAGAGGATGTTCTTTCCACCCTGGAGGCCGGGTGGTCCACAGGCGACCTGGATGCCTTTGTACTGGCAACCGGCGGCCTCCGGGATGGGTGCTGTCTTGATGTCGAAGTCGATGTAGTTCGCGACAAAGAGATCGAGGTGACCGTCACGGTCGAAGTCGAGAAAGGCGCAGCCGGAGTTCCAGCGGGTTGACTTCTGCAGGAGACCGGCCTCGGCGGTGACGTCGGTAAACGTGCCGTCGCCGTGGTTGCGGTAAAGAATGTTCTGGCCGTAGTAGGTTACAAAGAGATCGTCGAGGCCGTCGTTGTTATAGTCCCCCACGCAGCAGGCCTGGCCCCAGCCGGAGCGTGTCATGCCTGACTTCGCGGTGATGTCGGTGAAGGTTCCATCTCGGTTGTTCCGGAAGAGTCGAGAGATCGGCTCCTGTCCTTTCGGAAACCCGTCCAAACGCGTTCCGTTGACCAGAAAGATGTCGATCCAGTCGTCGTGATCGAAGTCGTAAAAGGCGACACCACAGCCGGTCGTCTCAAGCAGGTAGCGGTTCTTGTGCTCGCCACCGTAGATCGTCTTGGTGTTGAGGCCTGATTGCTTTGCGACGTCGGTGAAGCTGAAGCCGAGAGGGGTACCGGCGACAGGCGAAGGGAGCGAGCGCGGCGCCGTGCGCGGCTGAGCGTCATAAACAGGGCGCGAGCCCATACCCTGCTGCGCGGGAAGAGCGAGCGAAAGGACATCCTCAAGCGAGAGAACCAGTGCGGTTCGGGAGAGGGACTTGAGAAATCGGCGGCGCGATCCGATCAACGACAGAGCTCCTTCGCCGCCGCGGGGGTGGCGCACATCGAAGTATAGAGAGCGGATCGACGGCGCCACAAGCGACGTGAAGGAGAGCTCATTGGGGTGAGGGAACTCAGCGTGTCTCGCGTGTGAGGCTGACGAAGTTTCGGCCGAGATAGAGGCGGAGGTCCTCAGGCTTCGAGCCGACGATCATCTGGAGCGGTCGGGGCCTGTGCATCGCATCATCGCGCTCCGTCCGCGAGAGCAGAACATCGTGGCCGCCGACGTCCATCACAACAAAGGTGCCGTCTTCGAGAAAGCCCGCCCCGTATGCGCCGGCGGGCAGGCTCTTCCCAGCGATCGTCACCGGGACCTCTGAGAGGAAATAGAACTGATACCGCTCACGCACCGAGGTGGAGTATCCGGAGGTGTCGACGAGCGAGGCAAACAGGATTGCGCCATCGTGAAAGCGAAATGCGGCGGCGTTGCGCAGCTGCAGAGGTGCGGTCTGCTCGCGGAAGAAGACGGAGGGGGGAAGGAGCCTGGTGAGCTGATCCGGGGAGAGCAGACCTGCTGGCGCGGTGCTGGCCGAAGCTTGAGGAGCGCCAGGCTGTGAACTTTGCTGAGTCGCCGGCGCGTGCAGCAGAAGCGCAAGGGAGAAGATCAGAACGTGCATGATGAACCTTTCCTGACGAGGCGATATGCCGCGCATGGGGCCGCGGGTTTCCTACCGAAAGCTTACTGGTGAATCTCGGGCGGGGTCTTGCCGGCGTTTGATCCGGACGAACCCAGAGCCTGGGCCTTTCTCCTTTCGAGAGCTGCGTCGGCCGAGTTGTGCTGTTGCGCCAGGGCTTCGGCGAGCAGCAGGTGGGGCTCTGGAAGTTGCGGATCCGCAGCGATCGCCGCCTGAAGCTGCGTGACGGCACCCGGGAGGTCTCCCTTTTTGAGCAGGGCGCGACCGCTTTCGAGCGAGAAGCTGGCACGCTGGCGAGCGTAGGCGACTCGGCTCAGGTCGGCAGCGATCTTTCGTTCTGCCGCCGCTTTCGCAGTGTCACCTTCCTGGGACAGGATCGATGCGAGCGTGATGTGCGGACCGGGCTGCTCCGGAAGGAGCTCGGAGGCGCGCCCGAGGGCGGACTTCGCTTTGCCGAGCTGCGCGGATTCTTTGTAGACGCTGCCCAGCAGGGCCCATGCCTCGCCGTTGGCCGGGCGCATTCTGACGGCCTTTTCAAGCTCCGACTCAGCGTCGCTGAAACGACCAAGCTGCATGTAGAGCACGCCCAGGGTGTATGGCGGGTCAGGAAGCGACGGATCGATCCTTTCGGCTTCGAGGAACTCGGGGATGGCCTCTTCCGTTTTGTCCTTGAGCTTGAGGGCGAGTGCGAGATCGTAGTGGAGGTGAGGGTTCGCGGGGTCGAGGGAGAGTCCCTTGCGAAACTGCTCGATGGCAGGGTCGAGCTCGTTAAGTTGAAGGTGAGCGACCCCAAGATCTTCTCGCAAGGTGGAAGAATCGCCGCCTGCCTCCACCGCTCGCGCGTAGAGTGGGATGGCGGTTTTGGCCTGCCCTGTCTGGACGAGCGCGAGCGCCTCATTGGTCAGGGCGGCCCAGTCTCGCGGCCGGGCGGCGACGACCGCCTGAAACAGGGGAAGTGCTTCGCCCGGGGCGCCGCCACTCTGAAGGGCGAGCGCGAGTCCGTACTGCGCATCGATCGAGTTCGGGTGGCTCTTGACCAGACCACGCAGAAGCTCAATGGCTGCCGTGTCCTGCCCGTCCACACTCAACGCCTTGCCCAGCGCTGTCGCGAAGTCCGGATTGTTTGCGTCCAGCCTGGCGGCAAGGGAAAGCTCACGGACGGCCTCTGCCGTGTTGTTCTCCACCAGGCGTAGGGAGCCGAGGTGAAAGTGAGCCAGCGCCAGCTTCGGGTCCAGCGCGGTTGCTCGTTCGAACTGCTGAGAAGCCTCGGTGGGCCGCTCTGACCTTGCAAACAGCGTACCCAGGGCGTCGTGGAGCGAAGCATTATCCGACTCCCTCTGAAGAGCGGAGTCCAGCACGGCCTGTGCGGAGGTGAGATCGCCGGTCTCCGACAGGGCAGCGGCAAAGGCGATGCTTTCTTCGGCGCTTAGTGGCGGGGAAGCCTCCGGGCCGGCTGCGCCCTCCGCCCGAAAAGCGGCGACAGAGGCTGTGAAGTCCCCTTGGCGGAAGCAGGCGAGCCCGAGGTTGATGGAGGCTCGGAGGTCCCTCGGATCGAGCTTGCGGGCAAGCTCCAGCTCTGTGCGGGCATGGCGCGGATCGCCCTGAGCGAGCAGGACGGCACCGAGCGCGCTGTGTCCGGCGCCCACCTGGGGAGCGAGACGGACAACCTCACTTAGCCGAAGCCGAGCGGTCTCCAGATCGCCCCTGGCGAAGGCGGCGGATCCAGCTTTGAATGCGGTCTCTGCGGCAGCCAGCGTTTGTGGCGGAGGCTTCCTGGCCGGCAAGGGTGCGGTCTGGGCGAGGACAGAGCCGCCGGCGCTCCAGAGCAGACACACTATCGCGAGCAATCGGAAGGGAAGCATGCCAGGCCTAAATTGTAAGCGGGCCCGCGAACGGGGGCGCTTCGCGTTGGGCATCGCGGCGCTCATCTGAACCCGGCTCATCGACGTAACAGCGTGTGCCGGGGATGGAATTGACAGTCCGCCGCACCCGGTCCCAGCTTTATGATTTTCGACTAAACCGATTCAGGAGTACGACATTTTGAAGCAGCATTCATTTCACGTGTCACAACTGGCACCCGAGCGAGAAACCCTGTTGACACGCTTGGCACCCTGCAGATAGCGTTCACCTCGGCCCTAAAGAGGGAGCGGCAACTCAACCGAAAGGTGGAGGCCGAACAACAGAGCATGGCAGAGAGAGCCCTTCGTGGACGCGGGTCGTCCCCCAAGGAGCTCTCCACGGGCACGATGCCAAACGGGTTAACCCAGAAGCACTTCAGGGAGGTTTTATGTACAGATTTATTCGTTCCGCAACGCTTTCCGCCTTTGCGGCGCTGCTCTTCTCGAGCGCGATCCCGAGTTTCGGACAGGCGGTGTATGGTTCGATCTACGGCACCGTGACCGACAATACCGGCGCCGTTATTCCCAATGCCACGATCACTGTGACGGACGAGGCCAAAGGAACGGTTGTCAATGTCCAGTCCAACGCGAGCGGAGAGTTCACGGTCGACCACCTGATTCCGGACGTGTACGACGTCAAGGTGACGGCGCAGGGTTTTAAGGGGTACGCGACCACCGGCCTCCGGCTCTTTGCCGATACGTCGAGCAAGATCGAAGCGGCGTTGACGGTGGGCGGATCCGATCAGACCGTTGAGGTGAGCGCGGACGCGATTCCACAGCTCAAGACAGATCGCGCCGACGTTTCGACCATCTTCAACTCGAGAGAGATCGTCGATCTGCCCATTCCGGATCGCAACTTCACCAACCTTCAGCTTCTTCTGCCCGGCGCGCAGCAGCTCGGCTGGAGCCACGCCGCCAGCGAAGATCCGCAGGGCAGCAAGCAGATCGAGGTTGACGGCCAGGCGTTTGCCGGCGTCGCCTTCCAGCTCGACGGAACCGACAACCAGGACCCGATTCTCGGAATTATCGTCATCAATCCAAACGCGGACTCGCTCTCCGAGACCAAGATCACGACGCAGAATTTCGACGCAGAATTTGGCAAGGCGGTCTCCTCCGTGGTCACGGCGCAGACCAAGTCGGGTACGAACAGCTTCCACGGTTCGGCATTTGATTACCGTCAGAGCAGCGCCAACCTCGCTCGCGATCCATTCTCACAGTCGCCTACGAGCTTCTTCCCGCCGGGACTCAAGAACCAGTTCGGCGGTTCCATCGGCGGTCCGATTCTCAAGGACAAGCTCTTCTTCTTCGGCGATTACCAGGGAGTCCGGCAAAAGGTCGGAACGGTCAACACGCAGACGGTTCCAACTGCCAGGGTTATCTCGTCCTGCCTTGGGTCGACGGGTTGCGACTTCAGCGAGTATGCAAGCCTTCCAAACGGCGCCGGCATTATTTACCAGAAGAACGGTACACCGTACCCCGGCAACGTGATTCCCGTAAACGAGTTGAGCGCACCTGCCCTGGCCTTTTTCAAACTTCTCCAGCCTTACGCCCCGAATCGAACGGATGGCCCTGCTCTTGGTTTTCAGAACAACTACTCTTCCGGCGGCACCGGGATCTTCAACAGTAATCAGTGGGATGTTCGCGGTGATTACACGCTGAGTGCGCGCACACACATCTTCGGGCGATTCAGCCGCTTCACCGATACGCTCACGGGCGGAACGATCTTCGGCGCGGCGGGCGGATCGGGCTTCGGCATTGGCGGATACGGCGGGACCTCGCAAGGTGCGAACGACAGCGCTGCGCTCGGCGCCGATATTGCCGTGAATGACAAGCTAGTCACCGATGTGCGCCTTGGCTACTACCGCTACAACATTGGCACCAGCAAATACGACGCAGGGACGGACCTGGCAACTCAGCTTGGGATCCCGGGCCTGAACACCTCCGATCCGATCACCAGCGGCGCTCCAAGCTTTCAGCTTACGGATCCCGGCTTTCAGGGGAATCCGTCTGGATCGACGAACGATGGACAGGCTCAAGGCGCTCAGTACGGAGCCGGCCTCAACGTCAATCGTTGCAACTGCCCGCTGATTGAGCGCGAGGATCAGTTCCAGCTGGCGAATAACTGGA
Source organism: uncultured Acidobacteriaceae bacterium (assembly GCA_963850375.1). Lineage (GTDB taxonomy): Bacteria > Acidobacteriota > Terriglobia > Terriglobales > Acidobacteriaceae > Edaphobacter. The sequence continues at coordinate 2,340,371 of CAWKKV010000002.1, forward strand.
CCAAGACGCTTGGTAATCATTCCATCAAATTCGGGGCCGATCTTCGTTACGCCCGCAATCTCCGAGTGCCGAGCGACAACGACCGCACCGGCATCCTGCAGTTCGGTACAGGTCCGACGTCCAATCCGGCCCTCGCTTCCGGCACGACCAGCGCGGGAGGCCTGGCATTCGCGACCTTTGCTCTCGGTCAGGTCACCCTGTTCAATCGGTATGTCAGCACCTCGACGAACGCGAAGGAGTTCCAGAAGCGCGACTTCTTCTACGCCCAGGACACGTGGCGCGTGACTCAGAAGCTGACGGTGAACTATGGTCTTCGCTACGAGCTGTACTTCCCGGAAGCGATCAATACGACCGGTCAGGGCGCGCTTCTCAATCTCGGCACGGGATATCTCCAGGTTGCGGGCATAGGCGGGATCGGCAGCAATATGAACTATCAGAAGCCGAGCAACACCTATAACCCACGGCTCGGGGTCGCGTACCAAGCGACCGATAAGACCGTGATTCGTGCAGGCTACGGGCGGAGCTTCGATATCGGGGTGTTTGGATCGATCTTCGGGCACGCGGCCACGCAGAACCTCCCGGTGCTGGCCAACCAGCAGCAAAATGCAAATGGCGGACCCACCAGCTTCGCATTCACCTTGGACAATGGTCCGAACGCGCCGACGACGGTTGCTGTTCCTTCAAATGGCCTGCTTCCGAATCCCGGTTACAGCGTGACCTCGAGAGCTCGTCCCACCACACTGCGCCTCCCAACCCTGGATGCCTGGAATGCAAGCGTGCAGCAGGCTCTTACCCCGACTGTCTCACTCACGATCGCCTACGTTGGCAACAAGGGAACGCATACCTTCGGCGACAATTCGGGAAACACCACAAACCCGAACGAGCCGGGCATGTTTATGCCTGCGGACCAGAGTGCAACTGGCTTTGCGCTGCACTACGACCCCGCGGGTGGCAACTGCTATCCATTGGGACCGAACTGCACCGCCGCAAACCTGATCAAGAGTGGTGGCGCGACTTCGAATCCTACCTTCCTGCGCAGGTATTACGGCGGCAAGCTCCCCGCCTGCTCCGATCCGGCCTACCTGAGCAGCGTGGCGCCGCTTCCCGGAGCCTGCGGATGGACCAATGACATCACCTACTATGGGGATGATCTGGATACGCACTACAACGCTCTGCAGGTCACCATGGCGAAGCAGTTCAGTCACGGTGTCTCGTTGACGGCCAACTACGCGTGGCAGAAGGCGATGAGCGAGGCAACCGGCTACTCTACCTGGGATCGCGCCGCTGTGCGGGGCCGCGACAGCGCGCTTCGGCAGCAGCAGATCATCGTCTACGGCTTGCTGGAGCTTCCCTTTGGGCGCAATCACCTGCTGCTCGGCAATGCAAATGGCATCGTGAACCAGATCGTCGGGGGGTGGCAGGTCAGCCCCGTCATCAACTACTCGAGCGGTCTGCCGTTCACGCTCTCCTACAACTCGTGCTCGTCCAGCGTGGGTGGTAGCGCTCCGTGCTATCTGAACGGTGATCCGAAGGCCTTCCACCCGAACCTCAAAGGCACTCCGGGCTCGAATCTGTCCTACTACGATCCGATCACGCTTGGCACTCTCTTCACGGCGCCAGGCCTCGATCAGATCGGTACGGTTGGACGGAACAGTGTCTTCGGACCTCACTTCTTCAACGCCGACCTGTCGGTTCAGAAGAACTTCCCGATTCGTGAAAGGGCTACCGTGCAGTTCCGTGCGGACGCCTTCAACGCGTTCAACCACATCAACTTTGGCCTTCCTGGTGGAAACGTCGAGCAGACCGGTGCCGGCAACATCAGCAGTGGTCCTGGAGTCAACGGCTCTACGAATCCAAGACAGCTCCAATTCTCCGCGCGCGTCCAGTTCTAACCGAGCAGTCGAACGCGAAAGCACCACAAGGGGAGCTTCGGCTCCCCTTGTGTTTTTGAGTAGACTCGAAGTGAGGGACCTGCTCTCTCTGGAAGTGCAATGCCATCCGCATCTGTTCAGCTCTCCCGCGCCCTGCTCTTGATCCTGGTATCGTCAGCTGCCTCTAGCGCGCAGACCACGACGCCAGAGGCCAGCGCGAAGCAATCGAGAGAGGTACCGTCGGCCGGGGCGGCAGCCCCACAAGCGGGTACCGCAGGGGCCGAGCTCGCGGCGATCCGGAAGAAGATCAACGCCGGTCGCATTGAGGAGGCCCTCCGCGATTTGGACGTTCTCAAGGAGAAGTCTCCGGCTCAAAGCGGGGCCAACACGCTTCGTGGGCTGATCTTCTACCAGCAGGCGAAGCTTCAAGATGCGGAGAAGGCGTTTGCCGCCGCTCTTACCGGAGATCCGCACGACCTCGAGGCGTCCCAGATGCGTGGGCTGACATTGTTTCGTTTGGGCCGTCCTGCTGACGCCATTCCTCTGCTCGAAAGCTCCCAACGGTGGTCGAGCGACACAAAGGTCGATCCGAGCTATGTCCTCGCCCTGTGTTACCTCGACACGCACCGGTACGATGATGCGCGCAAAGCCTTTGCTGCCCAGTATGACCTTCAGCCGAACTCTGCCGGAGCTTATCTGCTTGCTGCGCGCATGTTGTTCCGCCGGGAGTACGTCCCAATCGCGAAAGAGTATGCGACGAAGTCACTGGAGCTGGACCCGCAGCTGCCGCTGGCCCATGGGCTGCTTGGAGAGATTGCTCTTGCTGGAGACCACATGGAGGAGGCGATCGCGGAGCTGGAGAAGGAGAGGGTACACGACCCACTGGATGGCCCGCTCTACGATCGGCTGGGCGATGCGTATTATCGCAGCGGTCGATACCAGGACGCCCAAAGGTCGTTGCAAAGGGCGCTGCTGCTGGAGCCGAACTCGACCGGCCCTTACATCCTGCTTGGCAAGGTGCTGTTGAAGCTTCAGGATCCGCTCGGAGCGGCGACCTACCTGGAGCGCGCGCGGTCCATGGATCCGGCGAACTACCGAACGCACAGCCTGCTTGGACAGGCCTACCGGTCTCTGGGCAGGCAGGAGGATGCGGCACGCGAGACCCAGCTTTCGCAACGGCTTCAGACAGCAAGCGAGCCCAAGATTGATCCCGGTCACTAGAGAGCGGAGAAGCAGCTCCCCGGCTGTTCTCAAGCCAGCGTCTCTCAGTAGTTCATTGGGCAGGGAGAGTCGCGTTAGCTTTGGGCGTGGCTCTCGCAGTGGTCGGCTTCACGTCGGCTGTTTACAAGCCGGGAACTGTGACTGCTTCCACGAAGATCTCGGCTTCCGACACGCGTGCTCTCCTCCATCCGGATGCCGCTTGCGCGCGCTGCCACGCAGAGATTTACCGTCGCTACGAACAGACCTCCATGGCACGTGGGAGCGGCCTCGCGCTTGACGGAGCTCTGACAGGGGAGCTGCACCACGCGCCGTCCAGCGTAAACTACCGCTTGTTCGAGAGGTCGGGTGCGCTCTGGATGTCGTTTGCGCGAGCACCGAACCTGCAGGCGGGTGATGTTCGGAGCGACCTCAAGGGCGAGCGGAAGCTGCTCTACTTCATCGGTTCGGGGCACCGTGGGCGGACCTACCTTTACGAGGAGGACGGCCAATGGTTTGAGTTGCCCATTAACTTTTACGGGAAGCGCAAGATCTGGGATATGGCGCCGAACTATGAGCGAGTGACGACGATGCCGCCGCCGCTTCCTGTGGATGCGAACTGCCTGCACTGCCATGCGACCGGTGTAGAGGCACCGCTGCCGGAGGCGGGGAATCGATTCGCGGGAGAGCCGTTCACCGAGGGAGGAGTCGGATGCAGCGGCTGTCATGGCGACGCTTCGCAGCATATCGCGACCGGCGGCAGGGGGCCGATTCTGAACCCCGACAAGCTCACGCCGAGGTTGCGTGACGATGTCTGCCTCCAATGCCATCTTGAAGGGGACGAGGTCGTGTATCGACCGGGACGTTCACTGGCACAGTTTCGTCCGGGGCAGCGCCTAGACGAGTACGCTGTGTACTTCGTTCGAGCGAGCGCCGAGAGCGGTGGGCAGCGAGCGACGAGCCAGTATGAGGCCCTTTTGCGCAGCGCGTGCAAGGCTGCGAGCGGGGATCGACTGACGTGCACAACCTGCCACGACCCGCACGGAACGCCTTCACCCGAGGAGCGCGTGAGCTTCTTTCGGTCACGCTGCCTCAGCTGTCATACAGGCGAGGCCATCGCGAACAAGCATCATCCGGAGCAACAGGACTGTGCCGTGTGTCACATGCCGACCCGGGCCACGGCGGACATCTCGCACGAGCAGCTCACGGATCACAACATCCAGCGCGTGCCGCAGCAGGGAGAGAGGCCGCGTCGCATGGGCCTGACGCAGGCGGAGGATCTTAGACCGGTGGGTGCGGCCTCGGTGGGCGACCGGGAGCTTGGGCTCGCCTACGCACAGATGGCAGAGAAGGGAGATCGCGAGGCCGGGATGCGCGCCCTCCGCCTGCTCGGCCGCGCCGAGGAGAACGGCGCCGCGGACGCTCCGATTCATACCCAGTTGGGTTACCTGGCGCAGGTCTCAGGGCAAAGAGATCGCGCAGCGGCGGAGTACAAACGTGCGCTCGAGGTCAATCCCTTTGAGCCAAGCGCGCTGGCGAATCTCGCGGTGCTCGATGCAGCTTCGGGCCGCGTAACGGAAGCCGTGCCGTTGCTTCGGAGGGTCTTTGAGGCGGATCCTGGGCAGATCGCGGCGGGGTTGAATCTTGCGTTCATCGAATGCAGGACAGGGGACAAGGCGGCAGCAGCCGAGACCCTCCATCAGCTGGAAAGGTTCAGTCCCGATGATCGCCAGGTCTATGCCTTCCTGACCAGAGGTGTCTATGGTGGGCAGCGCTGCGCGTTGCACTGAGAGCTGGTGCTCTGATGTGCGTAATCGTCGGCCGCTCTTTCGGGATCTTCATCGTGAGCTAGACTTCACGAGTGCGGAACCGCACGGAACGAATGACGCTGAAACGAAGATGGTCTCCATTGCTGCTGGTCCTGCTGTGCTGGATCTGTGTGCCGATTTGCATGCGGGGCCTGGGACGCGATCGGAGATTGGCGCAGTTCGGTGAAGGCAGCTGGCGAAGCGACTCCGGGCTCCCGCAAAACACGGTGCATGCCGTGCTGCAAACACGGGACGGATACCTGTGGATCGCCACCGAAGGCGGCCTGGTGCGCTTTGATGGGCTTCGCTTCCAGACCTTTGATACAGAGAACACACCGCAGTTCCACAGCGATCTCGTGAACGATCTCGCAGAGGATAGCTCCGGCGCGCTCTGGGTAAGTACTACGAGTGGTCTCGTACGGGAGAGTGCCGGCGCGTTCCGAGTTTTCACCATGAGTGACGGGCTGCCGTCGAACTCCGTGATGTGCACATCCCCGCTGAGCGATGGGGACGTGCTCGCGGTCACCTCATCTGGTATCGCCTTGCTGCGAAAGGGGCGCTTCATCACTGTCCCGGGCACGGAGACCTTTGAAGCTCTCGCGGGCAACACCAGTGTGCTGCGTATGGGAGAAGGACGGATGATGGTGACAGGCCGACGGGAGATCGTCGTCCTGCGCACAGATGGCTCTGAGCCGCGGGTCATTCCGCTCGACGCAAAACTCGGCGATGCGAAGACTGTGGCGGCTCTGAGCCCGGAAGAGATGTGGGTAGGCGGCGGAAACGGTCTGCTCCTGTTGAGATCTGGCACGGGCGGCGGGTTTGTTCCGATCGAGCACTTCTCCTCCGACGACGTTACGGCGCTGCTAGCGGACGGCAACGGAGGGATGTGGATCGGCACAAGCCGCGGCCTGGAGCACTGGTCAGGTGGCCAGGTGATCGCGGATCCGGCGTTGAAGGCGTTCTCCGGGGAGTCGATCTCGAAGCTGTTCCGCGATCGTGAGGGAACCCTTTGGGTAGCCACGGCGCGCGGGCTTGGCCGCATCGTCAACGGCAACGTCGATAGGCTCGCGCGGCGGTCGCGCGTGAGCGGTGTGCTCTCGATCTTCGAGGATCGCGAGGGCAGTATGTGGTTTGGCACGGAGAACGCCGGCCTGGCGGTGCTTCGAGAGCAGGCGTTTTCCACGCTGAGCGAAGAAGACGGGCTTACCGCGCGTGCTGTGCGAGCCGTCTACCAGGAGCCTGAGGGCACAATTTGGATCGGGACCGACGGCGGAGGTCTCGATCGAGTGGCGCAAGGTCGAGCAGAGGCGATGGTGACGCACCCAGTTCTCTCGAGCGACGTTGTCCTATCGGTGGCAAGAGCCGGGGAAGATCTGTGGGTCGGAACTCCGAACGGCCTGAACCGACTGCGCGCAGGCGTCTTACGGGTCTTCACGACGGCAGACGGCTTGCCGGATGATTTCGTGCGCTCGCTCTACACGGACGCGGACGGATCGTTGTGGATAGGAACCAGGAATGGGCTGTCCCATCTCGTCGGCGGCGCCTTTCGGAACTACTCGCGCATGGACGGCCTCGGCGCAGATCTCGTAGGTGCGATGCTGCGGACGCGCCGGGGCGATCTTTGGATCGGAACGCTCGGCGGGCTGAGCCGGTGGGATGGCAGCAGCGGCTTCAAGACGCTGACCACGAGTGACGGCTTGGGCAGCAATGCGGTCACCTCCTTGCTTGAGGACGGATCGGGAACGCTTTGGATCGGCACACAGGGCGCAGGGCTGAGCAGGTTCCTGGATGGCCGAATGGTACGGGTTGGCGCGCCGGCGGCGGGTCTGCCCGACACCATCTTCGGCATGCTCGGAGACGGACGGGGCAGCCTATGGCTGAGTTCGAGGAGAGGCGTCTACGCGGTCAGGATCGCGGAGCTGAACCGGATCGCCGACTCGGGCAGCGGAGCCGTCGTGCCGAGGGTCTACGGCATCGCCGACGGCATGAGGATCAGCGAGGCGAGCAGTGGCGGGCATCCGGCTGCCTGGAGAATGCAGGACGGCTCGCTCTGGTTCGCGACCCTGGACGGTGCGGCCTCGGTGCAGCCCGGTTCGTTGGCAGATAATCACGTCGCGCCCCTGACAATTATTGAGCAGGTCCTCTTGAACGAGCACTCCGTGGACTTAGGCCCGTTGCTTCGGGGTGAGGAGCTAAGAGTGCCACCAGGCGAGCGGCGACTGGACGTGCAGTACGCGGGTTTGAGCTTTGTCGCTCCCGAGGCAGTACGCTATCGCTACCGGCTAGTGGGATTCGACAAGGGATGGGTGGACGCGGGGTCACGACGTGAGGCCTTCTACACAAACGTTCCGCCGGGGCATTATCGCTTCGAGGTCTTGAGCGCGAACAATGATGGCGTCTGGAGCACGGAGCCGGCCGGCTTTCGCCTGCGGGTGGCGCCGACGTTGTTTGAGAGCTGGTGGTTTTATGGTGTGCTGGCACTTGGGCTGGGCGCGCTCGGACTCCTTGCGTACCGGTGGCGCGTGCATTCGGTGGAGGCGCAGTACAGGGCCGTGCTTCAGGAGCGCGGAAGGATTGCACGAGAGATCCATGACACGCTGGCCCAGGGATACGTTGCCATCTCCGTGCAGCTGGAGCTTACGGGGCGTCTGCTTGAGAGCTCCAAGGACGCGGCGGTGCGACAGCTCGGGGAGACCAAGGAGCTGGTCCGATCCAGCCTGGCCGAGGCAAGAAGCTCCATCTGGAATCTTCGTTCTCTGAGCGAAACGGGAACGCTTCCGTCGCAGATGGCAGCGATGACCGAGAGCCGTTCCCAACCGGATGGACCGGTGGTTAAACTCGAGATCAAGGGAACGTATCGGCCGATCGCGCCCGAGGCGGAGCAGGAGCTGCTGCGTGTGGCGCAGGAGGCGGTTGCGAACGCTGTGCGGCACGCAGGAGCGAAGCAGATCGCGGTGGTCCTGCGGTACGATGCGAGTGTTCTGCAGTTGAGGGTCTCCGATGACGGGCGAGGTTTTGCGGAGGGCAGGGAAGACCTCACCCGGGAGGGGCACTTTGGTCTCCAGGGGATGCGGGAGCGTGCTCAACGGATCGGTGCGAGGCTAACCGTCGAAAGCGAACCCGGGTGCGGAACGGCGGTGCAGATGGAGATCGATACTCGGAAGGTTCAGAAAGAGGAACGGCTGTGAGTGAGCAGATTCGGATCATGATCGTGGAGGACCATCACGTGGTTCGGCAGGGGTTCATCGCTCTGCTGCGAATGGTGAATGGCTTTGAGATCGTTGCGGAGGCACCGGACGGAGATCGAGCTATCGAGCTCTTCCGGGAGCATCGTCCCGATGTGACTTTGATGGATTTGCGGCTGCCCACGATCGGTGGCGTCGAGACGATCACGCGAATCCGGAAGGAGTTCCCTGACGCGCGCATCATCGTGCTCACCACCTTTGACGGCGACGAGGATATCTACCGCGCACTGCAGGCCGGCGCGAAGGGCTATCTGCTGAAGGGCATGAGCTCGGACGAACTGATTGATGCCATTCGCACCGTCCACGGCGGACGCTCCCGCATTCCGGCCGAGGTTGCGGAGCGCCTGGCCGAGCGCCTTTCCGGACCGACGCTGACCGAGCGCGAAACGGATGTGCTGCGCCTGATCGTGGGAGGAAACAGCAACAAAGAGATTGCGGGCGCGTTGTTTATCTCCGAGGCCACGGTGAAGACTCACGTAAACAGCCTGCTCGGCAAACTGGGCGTGACGGACCGGACACAGGCGGCGACAACTGCGATCCAGAGAGGGATCGTGCACTTTGAGTAAAGTGAGACGTCTGGCTCTCGTCACGGCGTGGTGTGCGATGGTGTGTTGCGGTGCGGGGGCGGAGACGCAGGCTTCGCACGGCGCGGGAGGTTGGCGCATGGCATCCGCAGAGGAGCTGCGAGCGCTGATCCCGGCGCGCGCCCCGGTGATCGCGGAGCGCATCGAGACGGAGATGAGAACGGCGTCGGGCGTCGTGGATGGCAAGGGTCATGCCATAGCCGGGGTTGTCCTGATCACGGCCGGCTACTCCGCGAACGGGAAGTACTCAGACTATCTGCTGACACAGGTGCCGATTCGTATCGGCGACAAGCTGCTGCCGAGCGGCTCTTACCTGATCGGATGGACGCGAAGCACGGATCAGCTGCTCGTAACCATCTCGGAGGCGGCGACGGGAAAGGCGCTGGTGGAGGTCCCTGCTGTAAGGAACGAGTCGATTCACCGCGTCGAGTCGTTCCGGGTGTGGCCGCCTTCCGGGCATCCGATGATCCAGCTAGGGCGTTTCACCATGGATTACAGCGTGCACTGAGGTCTATTTGCGCGTGATTGGAAGGCGGTGAGCAACTCGTGCGACGAGCAGGAACGCTTCGTTCCACTGGAGACGCTTTGTTGTATAAGGTTACCCGGAATGCTTCGGTCTCTTCGCCGTCGCTGAAACGGGTGCACGTGAAACGATCATCGCCGAACGGCTGCAGGATGACGGAAACGACCGAGGAGCGCCTGTGACGCCGACCCGCTATATTCTTGCTCTTGACCAGGGCACAACCAGCTCTCGCGCCATGGTGATTGATGAGACTGGAGCCGTCCGCGGGATGGCGCAGCGGACCTTTCACCAGATATATCCGCAGCCTGGCTGGGTGGAGCACGATCCGGTCGAGATCTGGTCGACCCAGATCGGATCGGTGGCCGAGGCGCTGGCCAGCGCGGGCATCAATCGGGAACAGATCGCCGCGATCGGCATCACCAACCAGCGGGAGACGACTGTGGTGTGGGATCGGAGCACGGGTGAGCCGATTCACAACGCGATCGTCTGGCAGGATCGGCGGACAGCCGAGTTCTGCGACCGCCTCCGGGCAGAGGGACTGGCGGAGATCATTCAGCAGCGTTCTGGTCTGCTGCCCGACGCATACTTCTCCGGAAGCAAGATCCGCTGGATCCTGGAGCATGTGCCCGGCGCCAAGGACCGGGCCGCGCGCGGAGATCTCGCATTCGGCACCGTGGACTCTTGGCTGATCTGGAAGCTCACCGATGGTGCCCGGCATGTGTGCGACATAACAAACGCGTCGCGCACCATGCTCTTCAACATCCACACCCGCGAGTGGGATGACGAGCTGCTCGATATATTCGGCATCCCGCGATCCATGCTGCCGGAGGTCGTGCCGTCGAGTGGCACCTGCGCGACGGCCGGAGGCATCGTTGCCGGGATTCCGATTGCAGGTGTCGCGGGAGACCAACAGGCCGCACTGTTCGGGCAGATGTGCACCTCGCCCGGCATGGTGAAGTGCACCTTTGGCACGGGCAGTTTTATGCTTCTGAACACCGGAACGAAGCCGATGTCCTCGCGGAACAAGCTCCTGACCACCATTGCCTGGAGCCTGAACGGCCGGGTGGAGTACGCGCTCGAAGGAAGCATGCTGATGGCGGGCGCCGTGGTGCAGTGGCTGCGAGACGAGTTGCAGATCATTCGCACCTCGGCGGAGGTGGAGGAGCTGGCGATGTCCGTGCCGGACTCTGGCGGCGTGGTATTGGTGCCTGCATTCTCGGGACTGGGCGCGCCGCATTGGGACCAGTACGCCCGCGGTGCAATCGTCGGCATGACCCGAGGAACCACCCGTGCGCACATCGCCAGGGCCGCGCTTGAAGGTATCGCGCTGCAGGTCGTCGATGTGCTCGAGGCCATGCAGGCCGACTCGGGCCTGCCGATCACGGAGCTGCGGGTGGATGGTGGTGCCGCTGCCAACGATATGCTGATGCAACTGCAGGCGGATCTGCTTGGCGTCCGCGTTGTCAGGCCGCTGAACGCGGAGGCTACCGCGTTGGGAGCGGCCTACCTTGCCGGGCTGGGCGTGGGCTTCTGGAAGAATGCCGAAGAGATCGCCAAGCAGTGGAAGGCGGAGCGCGCGTTTGAACCAAAGATGGAGCCGGAACAACGCGAGCGGATGCGCGCTCGTTGGCGGAAGGCGCTGCGACGGGCGGCCGAATGGGAGGAGAGTTGATTCCCAGCCGGGAGACCCTTCTTCGGGAGCTCGAAGCGAACCCGGTCTGGGATGTGCTCGTCATCGGCGGCGGGGCGACCGGTCTCGGAGCCGCGGTCGAGGCCGCCTCACGCGGGTACAAGACACTGCTGATCGAGAAGGACGACTTCGCCAAGGGCACGTCGAGTCGGAGCACCAAGCTCGTCCACGGCGGCGTTCGCTACCTCGAGCAGTTCAACGTCCGGCTGGTGCTCGACGCACTGAAGGAACGCGGGCATATGCTTCGGAATGCTCCTCACCTGGTCCACCGGCTTCCGTTCGTGGTGCCTGTGTATGACTGGTCCGGACTGCCGTACTACGGGATGGGGCTGAAGGTTTACGAGTGGATGTCAGGCAAGCTCTCACTTGGAGCCTCCGAGATGCTCTCAAGGAGCGAGACAGTCGAACGACTGCCTACGATCGTGCGCGAAGGGTTGAAAGGCGGGATCCTCTATTACGACGGCCAGTTTGACGATGCGCGGTTCGCGATCGCGCTTCTCCTGACGTTGTTCGACGTGGGCGGCACGGCACTGAATCACATGGGTGTCGTTCGCCTGGTCCAGCAGGACGGTAGGACCTGCGGCGCAATCGCGCGGGACGGAGAGACGGGTCGCGATTGGGAGCTTCGCGCAAAGGTGGTGGTGAACGCCACGGGTGTCTTTGCCGAGCAGGTCCTGGCGATGGACGGAGCTACGGGAGATCACCTGCTCGCGATCAGCCAGGGCACACACTTCGTGCTGCCGCGAGAGTTCTTGCCAGGTACAAGCGCTCTGATGGTGCCCAAAACCAGCGATGGACGGGTTTTGTTCGCCATTCCCTGGCACGAGCAACTGGTCGTCGGGACGACGGACGAGCCGATGCCAGGGAGTGCGGAAGAGCCGCGATCGACGGCTCCCGAGCGCTCCTTTCTTGTCGATCACATCCGGCGTTACCTGGGACGATCCGTTGACGAGAGTAGCGTCCTGAGCATGTGGTCTGGTCTTCGGCCTCTTGCTGCCAGCGGTGATGCGAAGACGTCCAAGATCTCACGCGATCACAAGGTGATCCTCTCGAAGACCGGTCTCGTGACGGTAACGGGCGGCAAGTGGACGACCTATCGCCGCATGGGCGAGGACGCGATCAGCCAGGCGGCCAAGCTGGCCGGGCTTGCTGCTGCGCCCTCGCGAACCCTGGAGCTACCCCTTCATGGCTGGAGCGAAGATACGCAGGGAGATGATGCGGAACGCGTCTACGGCTCTGATCTCGAGGCGGTGCGGGCGGTGTGTGCAGAGTCGCCGGACGGTTTCGATAAGCTCCACCCTAATCTCCCGTACCGCAGGGGCGAGGTTCTCTGGGCGGCACGCCATGAGATGGCACGCTCGGTCGAGGACGTGCTTGCGCGCCGCACACGGGCGCTCTTCCTGGATGCGCGTGCAGCAATGGCCGCAGCGCCGGCTGTGGCCGACCTTCTTGCGCGTGAGCTGGGGAGAGATGCAGCCGCCAGGACTCGGGATCTCGATAACTTCCTTGCAATAGCGTCGGGCTACATCTATGTGCCATAGCTACGCCGCGACCGAGCGATTCACGATGTACGGACGGGAGAAAGCAGAATGACCGGAAGTTCGCCTGTGCTGGGTGAGTTCTTTGGAACAATGGTACTGATCGTGCTTGGCAATGGTGTGGTTGCGGGGACTCTCCTAAACCGCTCCAAGGCCAACGGGGCTGGATGGGTCGCGATTACGGCGGGGTGGGGCATCGCGGTGTTTGCGGGCGTTGCCGTCGCGTCCGCCATGGGCGATACCGATGCCCACTTGAATCCTGCCGTAACAGTTGGCTCTGTCCTGATGGCCGGCAACGCGTCACGGCTGCTGACCTACATCCCGGCGCAGGTGCTCGGGGCGTTTCTGGGGGCCGTGCTGGTGTGGCTGCACTACCGGCCGCACTGGGAGGCCACCAGGGAGGCGGACCTGAAGTTTGCCTGCTTCGCGACTTCGCCGGCAATCCGCAGCCCACTGGCCAACTTCTTCAGCGAGGTCGTAGGCACCTTCATCCTGGTCCTGGTTGCGGCCGCTCTCTTCTCGCGGCGTGTCTCGCCCGGCGGGCTTGCGCCAGGTCTTGGGCCGGTTCTGCTGGGATCGCTGGTCTGGGGCATCGGCCTTTCGCTCGGTGGCACGACGGGATACGCGATCAATCCGGCGCGCGATCTCGGGCCTCGCCTCGCGCATCAAGTCCTCCCGATCAAGGGCAAGCAGAATTCGGAGTGGAACTACGCGTGGGTGCCGATCTTTGGGCCGATCGCCGGCGCTGCCATCGCTGCCCTGTTTGTGAGGATCTTCGGCGTTGCCTGAGTTTGCGCGATCTTAGTCTTCCTGCCCGGCGAAGTCGCCGAGCAGGCCGTCGCTGAGAACCAGTGCCACAGCGCTTCGAAGCCGGGCAGAGTTCCCCTCATAGGCGGGTCGCAGGGTGGGCAGCCGAGAGAGCGATCCCTTGCGCATCTCACGCTCCACGATTGGGCCAAAGGCGTGCCATGCGGAGGTGATATCGCCGACCATGACAATCTCCCGCGGTGCCAGAGCCGACGCGATCATCCGAAGACCCCGGCCAAGGTGGGTCGCCATGCGGGTGATCGCCGCGGTGGCCGGCCGGTCCCCGTTCTGCGCATGTTTGAGCAGGGTTTCAAAGGTGCAGGACGCTCCCGTGGGCACGGCTTGCGCATAGTAGCGCAGAGCAGCGCGATTGGAAGCGATCGTCTCCCAGCATCCGGTGTTTCCGCAGGAGCAGGCGAGACCCTCGGGCTCGAGCTGGACGTGCCCAAACTCGCCTGCCATACCGTTGTCTCCGCGAAGCAGTTGCCCATTGGCGAAGATGCCTGTGCCCAGTCCCTCCGATACGTTGACGACAACGAGATCGTGATCGGCTGCGGTGCTTCCGAACCAGATCTCGGCCAGCGCGCAGGCGTTGGCGACATTGTCCATCTCTACCCGGAGCCCCGTGGCGCGCTCGATACGAGCCTTGATGCCGCGGATCGGCCAGCTAAGGTTGGGGGCGAAGATCGCGTTCTCCGAGTGGAGATCGGTACGTCCTGGCAGGCAGATGCCGATGCCCAGGAAGACCTTTCCGCGATGAGCGGCGAGCATGCGCCGAACGCCGGAGACGATGGCGGCCGGAGCTCGCTTCGGATCATCGGGCAAAACGATGACGTGCTGCGCGAAGATCTTGCCGCCACTATCGGACGCACCCACGGTGATCTGCGATGGGTGGATGTCGAGGCCGATGACAGCACGCTCGTCGTTGAGCTGCAGAAAAGTCGGCCTGCGACCGCGGGGGAGCCGCCCAGTCGAGCCCTCGACCACCCAGCGGTCGGAGATCAGATCCTCGACGATCAAGGAGACAGTGCTTCGCTGGAGTCCAGAGAGGCGAGCGAGGTCGGCCCGCGAGATCGGCTGGCGCGTCCGGATCAGGTTGAACAGGAGGTTGCGGTTAATCCGCCGGGGCGTCTTGTTGGAGGCGATCTGTTCTCGGGAGAGAAAAAGGCGTTGCATGTCTTTCTTTCAACGATGAGCGGGATCCGCGAGTCTCTAGAGAGCATGGCCGCGTCGCAGCATTTGTGCAAGCGATACTGTTTGAAGAGCGAACGAAGGGTACCGCTCGCACAGGAACGAGTCAATCTTGTTCAGGGCGTGGGCACTGTCAGGACAGGCTGGTCGGGTAGACGTCCGTTTGCTGGGCGATTAGTATTCGCAACATGAAAAATACCATCACTCGACGCGGCCTGGTGCGGGGCGCTGCGGCCCTGGGCAGCGTGCCCGTGCTTGCGCGTGTCGCATTTGCACAAAGCAACAACAAATCTGCCGGCGCCACGTCGCCCATACGCCTCGGTATCGCGAGTTATACATTCCGAAAGTTCGATGCATCGCAGCTGATTGGTTTTATGAAGCAGTTGAAGACGCCGTATCTGAACCTCAAAGACGTCCATCTGCCGATGGGACCAGCGGCCCAGGTCAAAGAAGAAGCCGATCGCTACCGAGCCGCCGGACTCCAACTGACCGCCGCAGGTACGATCTACTTCGCCAAGGACGAAGACGAGGATATCCGAAGCAAGTTCGACTACTGCAAGGCCGCGGGGATCCCGATCATTGTGGGCGCACCCACGCGCACGACCCTGCCAAGGGTCGAGAAGTTCGTGAAGGAGTACAACATCAAGCTGGCGATTCACAACCACGGCCCGGAGGACAAGGAGTGGCCCTCCCCGCTCGATGTTCTTGCCGCGGTGAAGAACATGGACCCGCGGGTTGGCTGCTGCATCGACGTGGGCCACACGATGCGCGCTGGCACCGACCCGGTCGAGGCAATCCGCAAAGCGGGCCCGCGCCTGTTTGACATGCACATGAAAGATCTCGCGGACGGCAAGCTGAAGGAGAGCCAGGTCGCTGTAGGTGAGGGCGTCATGCCGGTGAAAGCGATCTTCGAGACGCTGATCCAGATGCGATACCCCGGAAATGTGGACCTCGAGTACGAGATCAAGGAAAGTGATCCTATGCCAGGCGTCATGGAGAGCTTTGCGTACATGCGAGGCGTGCTCGCGGGCATGGGGTACCGAGGCTAGGCGGTCATCTATCTCGAGTCGCAGACGCTGATCAGGCACTCGCGGCTTGGTGTCTGCACAGAAACCAGCTCCCGCGCATCTACCTTTAAGCGGCGGTAGTACAGAGGCGTCTCTCGGCAGGCGCTGCACCGCACGCGGAGATCTCCAGGGCGATGCACGAGTGCTGTTCAGAGAAGATTGAGGCTCAGAAGGATCCCGTCTGCGGGATGATGGTGAATCCCGCCAAGGCTGCGGGCAAGACTGAGTACATGGGAACGCAGTACCTCTTCTGCTCCCGCGGATGCCTGAGTAAGTTCGAAGCCGATCCGAAGCGTTTCCTTCCCGGGGAGACCAGTTCATCTGCACCTCCGAAGCGTACGGTCGACCCCGTCTGCGGAATGACCGTCGACCCGCTACACCCAGCTGCTATCCATGAGCATGGCGGAAAGACGTACGCGTTTTGTTCTAAGGGTTGTGCCGCGAAGTTTGCTGCCAGTCCGGAGGCCTTCCTGGCGACGAAGGGGAAGATACCCGAGCACAAACAAGTAGTGAGCGGAGCGACGTATATCTGCCCGATGGACCCCGAGGTCCGGGAGAACAAGCCAGGGATCTGTCCGATCTGCGGCATGGCACTTGAGCCCGAGCTTCCCATGCTCCCCGGCTCTGCGGCGGAGTACACCTGTCCGATGCACCCCGAAATTGTCCGGCAGCAGCCCGGTGAGTGCCCGATCTGCGGCATGGCGCTCGAGCCACGCGAGATCGATCTCGAAGCTGCCAATCCCGAACTGACCGACATGACCCGGCGCCTCTGGATCAGCGCGGCACTCTCGGTCCCGTTGCTGCTGCTCATGTTCTCGATGCTGCTGCCCGCGAACACTCACGCCGTTGTCGATCGGTGGCGGAACTGGGTTGAGCTTGCGCTGGCAACGCCGGTCGTCCTCTGGTGCGGATGGCCGTTCTTTGTCCGGGGTTGGAGATCGGTGGTCACCGCTCGCCTGAACATGTTCACGCTAATCGCTCTCGGCACCGGTGCCGCCTACCTGTACAGCGTGGTCGCAACAGTCGCTCCGGGGCTCTTTCCGCAGTCGGTTCGCGGCCCGGGAGGAGAGGTCGCCGTCTACTTTGAATCCGCGGCGTTGATCATAACTCTGGTTCTGCTTGGACAGGTGCTCGAGCTTCGTGCACGACATGCCACGGGAGGCGCGATCCGCGTTCTGCTCGGTATGGCACCGAAGACGGCCAAACGTTTGGACGACGGTGGCCTTGAGCAGGACGTGCCGCTCGCATCTGTGCGCAAAGGAGATCGGCTTCGGGTTCGACCCGGCGAAAGGGTCCCCGTAGACGGAATCGTCACGGAAGGCGCAAGCGCCGTTGACGAGTCGCTGGTGACGGGCGAGTCGGTGCCGGTGGAGAAAACCGCAGGCGGCGCTGTTACAGGTGGCTCGGTGAATGGAAATGGGAGCTTCGTCATGCGCGCCGAACGCGTCGGTTCAGATACGCTGCTGGCGCAGATCGTCCGCATGGTGAGCGAGGCGCAGAGATCGCGCGCGCCCATCCAGCGTCTGGCCGACCGTGTCTCCGGCTACTTCGTCCCGGCGGTGATGCTGGTTTCGGCAATCACGTTCATCCTTTGGGCGCTCCTGGGCCCCGAGCCGCGCTTCGCACACGCACTGGTCAACGCGGTAGCGGTCCTGATCATCGCGTGCCCATGTGCTCTCGGTCTTGCGACGCCGATGTCGGTGATGGTGGCTACGGGCCGTGGCGCGACAGCAGGGATCCTGATCCGCAACGCCGAGGCGCTAGAGCTGCTTGGCCGGGTCGACACACTGGTGATCGATAAGACGGGCACGCTTACCGAGGGACGGCCCAGCCTCGCCTCGGTGTTGCCGGAAGAGGGCTTCAGCGAGAGGGAACTGCTGCAGCTGGTCGCGAGCCTGGAGCGTGCCAGCGAGCATCCGCTTGCGGCCGCGCTCGTCCGCGGAGCCGAGTCCCGAAGTCTCGAGCTGTTGCCGGTGAGCGACTTCAGCGCGCTGCCGGGAATGGGCGTGACCGGCACGGTGAACGGAAGATCGGTCGTGGTCGGAACCGCGCCGCTGCTTGAGGCCCAGTCCATCTCGACGGCCGGACTTGCGGCCAGGGCGGAAGCCGAGAGAAGACAGGGACGCGTCGTCGTTCTCGTGGCGATCGCTGGGCAGGCAGCCGGAGTGATCTCGGTCGAGGACACGATCAAGCCCGCGGCTGCCGAGCTCGTCTCGGAGTTGAAGCACGCCGGCCTCCATGTCACGATGCTGAGCGGCGACCACGCCACGACGACCTCCGCTGTGGCCTCGCGGCTCGGGCTCGAGTTTCAGTCGGAGGTGCGTCCGGAGCACAAGGCAGAGGTCGTCGAGGCGCTGCAAAGGGCGGGGAAGACGGTGGCCATGGCGGGAGATGGTGTCAATGACGCCCCCGCTCTTGCCAAGGCGCAGGTCGGCATAGCGATGGGCACGGGAACCGACGTAGCCATGGAGGCAGGCAGCATAACTCTCTTGCGCGGCGATCTCCGAGGCATCCTCCGGGCGCGCCGCCTCAGCGTGGCGACGATGCGCAACATCCGCCAGAACCTTGTCTTTGCCTTTGTCTACAACATGCTCGGGGTGCCGCTGGCAGCCGGGTTGCTCTACCCGCACTTCGGCCTGCTGCTAAGCCCCACCGTCGCTGCGGCGGCTATGAGCCTGAGCTCCGTATGCGTGATCTCCAACGCTCTTCGCCTCCGGGCGATACAGCTCTGATCCAAAACTGCGCGGGACTTACAACGCATGGCCGGAGAGGCCAGAGTCTCTTCGAGAAGCGATGGGTGCGCAACGATCGGGGAGTGCGGTATCCCCCCGGGCAGCGGAACAGTTAAGAGAAAAGCCAGACGCGATTTAACGGCGTCTGGCTTCTGCAAGCGGTATCTCAGAGCTTGTCTCTAATGGTTGCGGGGGCAGGATTTGAACCTGCGACCTTTGGGTTATGAGCCCAACGAGCTACCGGGCTGCTCCACCCCGCAACTCAAATATATCGCAGCCGAACGGCAGGGTCAATCGCACGGAGGGCATGGAAAAGTCATCAACAGGGGAAGAGCGTGGTGCTCATTGGGCGCGCTCTTTGTTCGGCTGCGGGCAGAAGATGCGCCGTAACTTTCCTCGACGAGGCGTGTCTACAACGAGTAGGCTCCTCGCCCGACGGGCGTAGGTTTTAGGGAGGCTCTGACATGAGGAAGTTGAACTGGATGGTGGGAGGCCTGATCGCCGGCTCGATGTGGCTCCAGGCAGGTGCATGGGCCCAGACAAAGGTCACAAGTGTTCCAGACGCGCAGGTCGAGTCCGACGTGCTCCGGGCGCTTGCGTCAAACTCCAAGCTGGCCGATCAGACGATCACATCGAACACCGTCTATGGCACCGTGACTCTGAGTGGAAGTGTCCGGGACGAGGACTCGCGCAAGCTCGCCGAGACGATCGTCTCCCGCACCCCCGGCGTCCAAAAGGTGATCGACGAGCTGACGCTGGGAACGGAGACCGGGTCGGCCGTACCGCCTACTTCCGCCACCTCTACTGGAGCGGACCGCGACGGATCAAACCCCCTGCTGCAATCCGATGGAACGATCGCCACGGCCCCGCCTCAGGGCGCCCCCGAAGGAGCCCCGCAGTCTCCCGCCGGACAGGATCAGCAGCCATATCCTCAGCAGCCCCAATCTCCTTACGGCCAGCAGCCGCAGTATGGGCAGCAGCAGCCATATAGTCAGCCGGTGCCGCAAGGTGGTCAGCAGCAGCCCTACCCCCCCGCCCAGCAGCCGCAGTCTGGCCAGCAGTCTCAATACCCGCAGCCACCCTATGCGCAGCAGCAGCCGTATGGCCAGCCGGGCTATCCGCAGCAGCAGCCTTATAGCCAGCAACCCTACAATCGACCCTACGCGCAGCCTCCGGCCGGCTACCAGCCCGGGGCTCAGGCCGGCGTCCCTTACGGAGCACAGCAGGGCGGTATGGCGGTTACGGTGCCGAACGGCTCCATGCTTCGGGTCCGCATCAACGAGGGACTCGACAGCAAACACACGCAGCCAGGAACCGTCTTTCAGGCGATCGTCCTTAACGACGTTGTCGCGGACGGCTTCGTGGCTATTCCGCGTGGGGCCTCGGTGCAGGGAACCGTCATCAACGTAGAAAGAGCCGGTGCCCTGAAGGGTCGCGGAGAGCTTGCACTTCAGCTCAACAGCGTGACCCTGGGCGGGCGCACCTACCCCATCGCCTCGGACGTATGGTCCAACACAGGTGGCGATAAGACTGCCCGCACGGTAAACAACGCGATCGGGCTCGGTGCCGTCGGCGCCATCATCGGCGGAGTCGCTGGCGGCGGAGCGGGTGCGGCTGTCGGAGCCGGGCTCGGTGGCGCCGCAGGCGTGGGCGCGTCGGCCGCCTCCGGAGGCGGGCAGGCGTTTATCCCGCCGGAGGCGATCCTGACCTTCCACCTCACACAACCTGCCGCATTAGCCACGGTCTCGCAGGCGGAGATGGATCGACTGGGATACGGAGTGCCCGCAGGCGCCCAGATGCGCAGGAGGTATGCTCAACCGCCTCCTCCTTATGGCTATCCCGTCTACTATCCGCGCTACCCATACCCTTACTGAGTTCGTTCGATATGGTGCCAATAGAGGAGCTCGCGTCTAACGCGTGCTCCTCTATTGGCGTTCCGTTTACGCCCAGAGAGGGGTGAATCGGCTCGCCTGATTTATACTTTCCACTTGCCCTGCAATAGGCCCCGAGCGTGTCTCTACGACCGCTGGCGGACCGAGCAAAATCACGGGCACCGGCAGTTCCCGGAGACGGGAGCGCCGCCGTTCGAACCAAAGGTCGCAACCTACGTATGATTCGTCTCCTTCAGCAGAACAATCGCGTCACCAAGATCATCTTCGCCGTCATCATCGGCCTCGCCGTCGTCACCATGGTCATCACGCTGGTGCCCGGCATCTTTGACAACGCGACCACCGGCAGTGACGGCACGGTCTTTGCTACCGTTCGCGACCCCGGACCTCTCGGGCGCTTCGGCGTGGACAGCACGCCTATAAAACAGGTGGAGGTCAACCAGCTCGCCGAGCGCCAGCTTCAGCAGCAGCGCCTGCCTGAGATGCTGCTGCCCTACATGGCGCAGCGCGCCGGGCAGATCCTGGTGCAGCGCGAGATCCTGAAGCACGAGGCCGACCGTATGCACCTCCAGGTGTCGGACGAGGATCTCCGCCGCGAGCTGCAGACCGGACCCTTCGCCCAGTACCTCTTCCCGAACGGCAGCTATATCGGTGACGACGCGTACATCAACTTCGTCCAGTCCGCCTTTCAAACCAACCGCTCGGACTTCGAGAGCCAGGTCAAGAGCGATATGGAGCTGAACCGGCTCCAGGCGCTCATCACCGGTGGCGTCACCGTCTCCGACAACGCCGTTCGCGAGGCCTACCGCACCGAGGGAACCAAGGTGAAGTTCGACTACGCCGTTGTCGCGGCGGACGACATCCGCAAGTCGATCAATCCGACCGACGCGCAGCTTCAGGACTTCTTCAAGCAGAACCAGTCCCGCTATGCGACCGCCATCCCCGAAGCCCGCAAGATCCAGTACGTCGCCTTTACCGCGGACAACCTCCCGGGAGGCAAGCCGCAGGTGAGCGATGCCGATCTGCAGGCCTACTACAACGCACATCAGGCGCAGTTCCAGGTTAAGGAGCAGGTCAAGGTTCGCCACATCCTGATCGCCGTGCCACCGGGCGCCGATGCCAAGACGGACTCCGCAGCGAAGTCAAAGGCCGAAGATCTCCTGAAGCAGATCAAGGCGGGCGGTAACTTCGCTGACCTCGCAACCAAGAACTCCGACGACCCCGGCAGCAAGGTACAGGGTGGAGAGCTCGGCTGGCTCGATCGCGGCAAAACAGTTCCGGAGTTCGACAAGACGGCCTTCTCGCTGTCGCCCGGCCAGACCTCGGACGTCATCAAGACGCAGTTCGGCTACCACATCCTCCAGGTTGAGGATAAGAAGTCGGCGCACACCCGCCCGCTCTCGGAAGTCAGGGCGGAGATCCTGCCGATCCTCGAGCAGCAGCGCTCCGGCGCAGCCGAACAGACCTTTGCCTCGCAGCTTGCGGATGATGCGAAGAAGAACGGCCTCGACAAGGCCGCCGCCGCCAAGGGCCTCCATGCAGTCACGACCGACTTCGTGACGAAGTCGGGTGTGGTTCCCGGCGTCGCAGATAGCTCCGGCCTCCTGACCAAGGCGTTCGCGGTCACCAAGGGGGCAGCGCCCGAGGCCGTCTCGACCGGCGACGGCTTCGCCGTCTTCCAGGTCGCCGACATCCAGCCGGCCCACGCTCCGGTTTTTGCCGAGTACAAGCAGCACCTCCTCGACGACTACCGTGAGCAGCAGGTTCCGCAGCTCCTGAACGCAGCACTCCTCAAGCTGGACGATCGCGCCAAGGTCCTCAACGATCTCAAAAAAGCGGCCGCCGAGATGAACATCCCGGTGAAGACCAGCGACCTGGTGGGCAAGGATGGGCAGGTTCCAGATATAGGCGCGATGAGCGGTCCGGGAGCGGTCGCCTTCACCCTTCCCAAGGGCGCCATCTCCGGTCCCATCAACGTCGGTCGCGTTGGGGTCGTGCTCACCGTCACGGACAAGCAGGAGCCCTCGGCGGAGGACATCGCGAAGAACTTCGCGCAGACCCGCGAAACGCTTCTCAACGCCCAGCACGATGAGATCTTCCGCATCTATCTCGGCAACCTGGCTCAGAAGTACGAAAAGGCCGGAGCGATCCGGTACTCCCGGCGTCAACCCGCCCCGGGCTCTTCACCGTTCGGCGGCTAACACAACCTCTCGCCCTCATCCAGGCCCCGGCTCCTCCTTCTCGAGTAGGAACCGGGGCCTTCTTCGTCTGTTCAGCTTCGGCCTGATCTCGCATCATAGAGGTAAGCGCGTCAGGGGGAATGGATGGCTCCGGAGTTAAACAAGAAAGAACGTCTTTCAGGAATTCTGCTTCATGTCACGTCTCTACCGTCCTACGGGGGCGTCGGAGACTTCGGTCCGGCCGCATACGCCTTTGTGGACTTTCTCCACTCGGCCAAGCAGAGACTGTGGCAGGTGCTGCCCATCAGTCCCACCGGTTATGGCAGCTCGCCCTACTCCGCACTCTCGGCATTTGCCGGAAATCCCCTGCTCCTCAGCCTCGAATTCCTGGTCCGTGATGGCTGGCTCACCCCCGACCGCATCGCCGGTCTGCCCGGACACCATGGCCCGGTCGACTACGGCGAGGTCCACAGGCTCAAGCTTCCGTTGATAGAGGAAGCGGCGGCGAACTTCCTCGATCATGCCTCCGATGACGTGCGCATCCGCTTCCAGAAGTTCTGCAACGAGAACATCGCTTGGCTGCCGGATTACGCCCTCTTCAACGTGCTCCGGAGAAGCTTCGAGTACAAGAGCTGGAACGAGTGGCCGGTGGAGTTCGCGCAGCGCGAGAGCGGAGCTCTCAGCCGCATCATGAACGAGAGGGGCAGGGAACTCGCCGTCGAGCAGGCCATCCAGTTCTTCTTCAACGAGCAATGGTGCGCCCTTCGCTCCTACAGCAACAGCCGCGACGTGCGCATCCTCGGGGACGTGGCCATCTTCGTCAGCTATGACAGCGCCGACGTCTGGACCAACCCCGACATCTTCGAGCTCGACGAACAGCGCCACCCGGTGCGCGTCTCGGGCGTTCCGCCAGACTACTTCTCCGCCACCGGTCAACGCTGGGGCAACCCCCTGTATAAGTGGGGATTGCTCCAGGAGCGCGGCTTTGATTGGTGGGTCGCACGCATTCGCCGGGCGCTCGCCCTGAACGACGTCATCCGCCTCGATCACTTCCGCGGATTTGAAGCCTACTGGTCGATCCCCGCACAGGAGGAGACCGCCATCAATGGGCAGTGGATCAAGGCTCCCGGACACGCCCTGTTCGCTCGCCTCCGGGAAGTCTTCGGAGATCTCCCGTTCATCGCGGAAGACCTGGGGGTCATTACGCCTGAGGTCGACGAGCTCCGCGAGCACTATGGCATGCCGGGCATGCGCATCCTGCAGTTCGGCTTTGCGGATCGCGGTGGCCACCTCTACCTCCCGCACCGTTACGTCACCAACACCGTCGCCTACACCGGCACCCACGACAACAACACCACCCTTGGGTGGTGGCGCGATGATGCCACGGAGGTCGAGCGCGACGCTGTCCGGGCTTACTTCGGCAAGATTCACGATGGCGAGATCGTCTGGGCCATGATGCGCGCGGCCGCACGCTCGGTCGCAAACACCTGCGTCTTTCCCCTTCAGGACCTGCTGCATCTCGGCAGCGAGGCTCGCATGAACACACCCTCGGCCGGCTCCGGAAACTGGAGCTGGAGGTTTACGCCGGACGCGCTTCATCCGGACTACGCCACCCAGCTCGCAGCGCTGATGGAAGTAACCGATCGCGATGCCTACGAGAAGCCAATTGAGGGGATCGACGCCGGTAAACCGATCGACGAAGCCAGCCATCGCACCGAACTCGGCGCCAGCGTTTAGACTGGTCGTAGATCACATCAGGAGCACGAAATGCCTCTCTCCGGCGAAGCCATCCGCACCATGAACTATGTCGACGACATCTCTGTAACGCTGCGCCGCATCCTTGCCGTACTGCCGTCACTCACCGACGAGGAACGTCAGCGCATCTCCGAGCACATCGGAAAGGCCGACCCAAGCTACGAGTCCGTCGTCTCCGCTGTCGCAACCGCCAAGTAAGCACGACAAGGCTGCCCACCGTGCAAGCCGCATCCCCGCCACCGCCCGTCCCCCACATCCGGCACATCGCTGTGATTGGCGCCGGTCCTGCAGGTCGTCAGTTTGCGGCGGCCTGCCTCCGAGCCGGCATGGAGGTCACGCTCGAGGACGTCATGCCCGCAAATCTTCGCAGAGCCGAGAGTGATCTTGCGGAGCTGACCGGGCTTCTCACGCTTGCCTCAACCGTCGAGGATGCCGTCCGCGAAGCCGATCTCGCCATAGACTTCGTGCCCGATGAGCTCGAGTCGAAGCTCGAGATCTTCAGCATGGTCGACCGGATGGCGCCGCCTCGCACCATCCTGTGCACGCCGACCGAGGTCCTCAGCATCACCGACCTCGCCTCCTGCGTCTATCGCCCGGAGCGCTGCTTCGCGCTGCGAGGCCTGCCGTTCATCTCGGGCGCGCACCCCGGCTCACACCTCCAACTCCTCTTCCCACCCGCAGCCGATGTGGCCTGCCTCTCCTCGGTGCAAGACTTCTTGTCTGACTTAGAGCTGGGCAACACGGCCATTCCAGATCCTGAGGCGCCGATGCTCGTCAAAAACCAGCGCTGACTCGCCTCACCGGCGACGCAGATTGGAACTCCGGAGCGAACATCTGCGTATCCCTCAAGCGAGAGCCTCCGCCCCGGTCCTGCCATGCGTTCCTTTGTCGATATCTTCGCGCAGGTCTTCCGCTCCATCGCGGCCAACAAGCTGCGTTCCTTTCTCACCATGTTCGGGATCGCCTGGGGCGTGGCGTCCCTGCTCCTGCTGATCGGCCTCGGCGAAGGGTTTCGTTCCGGCCAGCGACGCAGCCTGTCTGAGCTCGGCACCGACATCATCATGATCTGGGGAGGCGAGATTCCCGCCCTCGCCAACCAGCACACCGGCATGCGGCCCTATAAGTTGACCCTCGGCGATGTCGCGGCAATGCGTACAGAGGCAGCGCACGTCCGCAACGCCACCGCGACGCTCCAGCGAGGCGACCTCAAGGAGGTCAGCGAGTTCTCAAGCGCCAGTGGGCCCGTCTGGGGCATCGAGACCAACTTTCCTGAGATCCGCAAGCTGCCCATCGTGCAGGGGCGTTACTTCAACCAGGACGATCTCGATCAGCATCGGCAGGTCGTTATCCTCGGCCAGAAGAATAACGACCTGCTCTTCCCAGGACGGCCCTCCGTCGGCTCCTACATCACCGTCAACGGCTACCGCTACCTCGTGATCGGAACCGCCGGAAAGATCGGGCGTGGCAACAACAACAACGACAACCAGAAAATCTATCTCCCGATCACGACCATGATGGATAGCTTTCCCATCACCGGCGAAAACATCCCGCGAGACTCGATCACCTCCATCCAGTACCAGCCCACGACCGAGGACCTAAACGAGACCGCCAAGGCCGAGGTCCACAAGATCATTGCGGCCCGACATGGCTTTCAACCAGATAACAAGGACGCCTTCGAAGAGTGGGACACAATCAAGTCCAGCCGCACGGTCGGCATCATCTTCACCGCGATGGACTGGTTCCTGGGCGGCGTCGGCATCGTCACCCTCGCCCTCGGGGCCGTGGGCATCATCAACATCATGCTCGTCACCGTCACCGAGCGGACCAAGGAGATCGGGCTGCGGAAGGCAATCGGTGCCACAAATCGCAGCATCCTCATGCAATTCTTCATGGAAGGCCTGCTGCTCACGGGCCTCAGCGGTGTCATCGGTATCGCGGCCGCCGCCGCACTGATGCTCGCTCTCGGTGCTGCCCTGGGCAACAACGATATGGGATTCGATCCGCCACGGCTTGTGCCCTGGTCCGCAGCCATCGCCCTCGCTACCCTCACGCTCTGCGGAGTGGTCGCAGGCATCTACCCTGCACGCAAGGCTGCCATGCTCGAGCCCGTCGAAGCGCTTCGGAAAGAATAGACAGTCTCAGGAAGGAGTAGCACCGGTGCTCACCGACATCTTCGCCCAGGCCGTAGAAGCCATGCGCCACAACGGTCGCCGTACCCTAATCACGATCGTCGGCATGGCCTGGGGCATCGCCACCGTGGTCCTTCTGCTGGCCTACGGCGCCGGCTTCGGCCGGGCGTTTGAGACCATCTTCGCGCAGTTCGGTACCAACATGATCGGCGTCTTCCCCGGCCGTACCAGCGAGCAGGCCGGTGGCTCCAAGGCCGGCGTGCAGGTCCGCCTGCAACTCGATGACGTCGAACATCTCCAGGAGACCGTCCCCGGCATCATCCACGCCACACCCGTCGTCTGGAAGACCGTCACCGTATCAAACGATCTCCATACCTTCTCCTGGGAGGTCGACGGCATCAAGCCCGAGCTCCAGGAGATTCAGAACATGGAGGTCGCCCAGGGCCGCGGCATCTCGGCCGCGGACGTCCAGTCCCGCGCTCACGTCGCGCTGATCGGCTCCGAAGCCAAGACCAAGCTCTTCTCCGGCCTCTTCCCGCTCGGGCAGACGATCCGTATCAACGGAACCAGCTTCGAGGTCGTCGGAGTCCTCAAAGCCAAGATGCAGGAGGGCGACGATAACCTCAACCGCATCGTCGACATCCCCTTCAGCACCATGACCGACATCAAGGACATCAAGTACATCGACGGCATCTGGATGAGCTACCACGGCGACCATGCGATGGTGCAGCAGGCGCTGCGCAACGAGATCGCCGCAACGCACGCCTTCCGACCGTCCGACCGCAACGCCATCTTTGTCGCGGACATCATGCAGCAGCTCGCGCAGTTCCGCATCATCTCGCTCGGCCTGCAGGCCCTCCTCCTGTTCATCGGAGCGCTTACGCTCGGCATTGCTGGCATCGGCCTGATGAACATCATGCTGGTCAGCGTGCAGCAGCGCACCCGCGAGATCGGCGTCGAAAAGGCCCTCGGCGCTCGCAAACGCCACATCCTCCTCCAGTTCCTCTCGGAGGCCATGGTCATCACGGGAGTCGGTGGTCTCGGCGGAATCCTGCTCGCCTACACCGTCGCCAAATCGATCGGACGCATCACCTTCTACAGCGCGCTCGCCTCAAACGCCGAGGCCGCCGACATCCGGCTGCTGGTGTCACCCACCATCGTCATCGTCGCGACAACGATCCTGATCATCGTCGGCACAATCAGCGGCATGATCCCCGCCATCCAGGCCTCCAACCTCGACCCGATTGAGGCTCTGCGCTACGACTAGCCCGGCCTAGTTCTCGGTCCGCGGACGCTGGTACGGCTTCTGCATCAGCGCGCGCGCCTCGTTGATCGCTCCCTGCGTGTTGTCGTTGGTCTGCACCGCAAGCCGGTACTCGTTGACCGCACGATCCCTCTGCCCGGTCACGTCGAAGATCCGTCCCAGCTCGATGTGGCTCCAGACCTCGGTCCACTTGGGCTCACCATCACCCCGTAGCGAGTCCCGAAAGCTATTCGCCGCCGACTGATAATTGCGCTGCTGGAAGAACACCTCGCCAATCCGGTAGGTTGCAAGCGATGAGGCCTTGTTCGAGTCAAGCGCCTTCTGGTACTCGATCAGCGCCTGTGTCAGATCGCCCTGGGCCGCCTGCTGCTGCCCACGCAAGACAGCCACCCGTACCGCAAGGTCAGGCGTGCTCTTCAGCAGCCAGCCATCCGGGTCGATCGTGATCCGTCGCGGCCGGCCAAAGGTCTCAACCGTATAGTGCGACTCCTGCCCCGACACGTCGACGCGCCGTATCTCCGTCTTTCCGTCCGTCTCGATCCGGAGCTCGACCGGCATCCGGAACAGGTCCAGATCCTGGTCAATCGACCCGATCGTTCGGAAGCCCTTGTTGCTGCCCAGCCGAAACACGGTGAACTTGTCCGAGAACGTCGGCGCCCCGGTGCCATCAAGCCACTGCGCAAAGAACGCCGTAAGCTGCAGCTGACTCTGCGCCTCCGCGACCTTCTCCACGTCAGAGCTGCGGACACTCTTGTCCGTGTACTGGCTCAGCAAGCCGCGCAGAAACTTCGTAAACGTCTCGTTGCCCATCTCCCAACGCAGCATGTGGAAGACCATGGCGCCCTTTTCGAGCGTCATGGACTGAAACTGCGGCGAGAACGGGTCCAGCCGCCCGACCGTGGTCAGGGGCTCCGTGTCGTACGCGAGCGCGCCCGCCGAGACGTCGGTCACCGCCGCTGCAAACGCCGTCTTGCCCGCCGAGTCCTCGAGATACATCAGCTCGGCATAGCGGCTCATACCGTTCGTAATCCACGCGTCGTTCAGCGTCGCCGGCGAGATCTCCGATCCCCACCACTGGTGGGCCAGCGTATTTGCCAGAAGCCGCTGCGCATTCCGCGGATCGCCGATCCGGCTCCCAGCGATCGCAACCACCTCGGGCGCCCAGGCAGCCGCGACGGCATCGTCCGGCAGCTCCACCACGTTGATGTGAGAAGACTCCGGCTGGCCAAAGGTGTTGGTCATGAAATCCAGCTGGTTCCCCACGTCATGCGCAAACGCAAGCGCCGTCGCCTTATGCTTCTCCGTCACGTACACCCGGACATTGCGGGTGCCGGGAGACGAGATCGGATCCAGAAACTTGCCTGCGATGATCGTCCCCGGGAACCCGGGCTTTGCCCAGTTGAACGTGTACTCGCTCTTGCCGCCTACATTCTTTACCGCGGCGACGCCGCTTCCGCTTCCTACCACCCGCTCATCCGACGGCACACGGATGTGCATCTCCGCCGTGAACCGGTCAGTCCACAACCCAACCATCGGAAACCATCGCCCAGGGTAGAGCAGGATGCTGATCGGGTCGGCGACCGCGGCCATCTTGATGCCTTCGACCGGGCTCGTCTCTGCCCCCACCAGCGCACCCGCATACTCGAAGTTCCACGTCGTGCTCGTGCCCTTCGGCATCGGTGTCGCCAGCGCAATGCGAACCGTTGAATTCGTGCTCAGCCGCTCGCTCTCGAGCGGCTTCTTCGCCGCGTCTGTCAGGTGCGTGATCTGCAGGCCATTGTTCAGCTCAAACGTCGCCGTCGTCAGATCCTCAAGCGCAGTAAACGTCACCGCCGCCGTCGCGGCGAGCTTGTTGGTCGCCGGATCCAGCTCGGCGTTGATGACATAACCCGTGATCTGCAGGGGCTGCCGCACAGGCGCCGCTTGGGCAAACTTCGCTAGGGGAGACACAAACAGCAGGGCGAGGAGCAAACCTCGTGAACTCTTCGACATACCAGCCAAAATCCTCAAGGGGGCGCAAGGGGGAGCCGCCAACATAACTTTAGACGCGATGCCGGACGTTTCGGACCGCTCGGCCCATCACTGGGGTAACAATTCCACCATCGCCGCCACCACCCGCTCGATTCCGCCCGCTCGTTCTGGCAGTGGATGAAGGCTTCGCCTCACCTCCGCCAGGCCCCGGATCTGCTCCTCACGTGCAGGCCCGTCCTCGAGCAGCGGCCGCAGCGCCGCAACCACCTCCTCAGGGGTGAACCGCTCGTTCAAAAGCTCCGGAATCAGCCTCCGTCCGGCAAGGAGGTTGACCATTGCAATCGGGAGATTTCCGTTTGCATCCAGCTCCGCCGGGATCTCCGCCGGATACCGCACCAGTCGCTTCGCCAGCCGAAACGTCATCGCCGAAACCCGGTACACCACCACAAAGGGGTTTCCCACCACCGCCGCCAGCACCGTCGCGGTCCCGCTTGCCACCACGCTCGCCCTTGCATGCGCCAGCGCCTCCCTCGCCTCCGGCACCAGCTTCACGGGCGGCAGCGGCTTTCCACCGAAGTGCTTCCGCCGCCTCACCCAGGCGCCAATCTGCTCCTCCAGCCAGCCCGCATCGAGCGTCGATGCCACGGGTACAACAAACTCGAACCCGTCGCCCAGCTGAATTGCTGCCTGCAGCATGGTGTACAGGTTCGCATTGACTTCCTTTCGCCTGCTTCCCGGCAGCAGCGCCACCCACGGCCGGTTGACGTCAAGCCCATGGGCCGCCGCATACGCCTCCCGGGATCCAGACTCACCCGACGCTTCCGCCAGCGGGTGCCCCACAAACTCCGCATGGACGCCACGAGCCCGGTAAAAAGTCTCCTCAAACGGAAAGATCACCATCATGCGGCTCACCCGCTCCTGCACCCATCGCAGCCGTCGCCGCTTCCACGCCCAAAGCTGCGGGCTCACAAACCACACCACCGGAACCCCCGTCCGGCGGAGATGCTTTGCCAGCCGGAAGTTCACATCAGGGAAGTCGATCAGAACCGCCACATCGGGCCGTCGTTCCCGGATGGACCGCACGAGCTTGCGGTATGAGCCGTAGATCCGGGGCACATGGCGCAGGATCTCCGTTATGCCCATCACCGCTACATCCTCGGCGCGAACCACCCGTTCGAGCCCCGCCTGCTCCATCTCCAGGCCGCCCAGCCCTGTAAAGATCGCGCCGGGCAGAGCCAGGGTCGCGAGCCTGATAATCTGCGCCCCGTAGTGGTCCCCCGAGGCCTCGCCGGCAGAGAGAAATATCCTCGGATTGGTCCCGGTAGCGATACGAGAAGTTTAGCTTGCCGGCACCTCGAGCCTGAGGCACGCTGATAGCGAGGCGAGGGTAACAGGCGAGATGGCGACCAGGGCAGCGAAGACGGCGGCAATGATTCCAGGGAGATCCAAGGAACCCGAAGCGTCGGCCGCTCCCGTGTCCAAGAGCAAGAGGTCAACTCAGAGCCGTACCTTCCGCGCAACGCTTGAGCCCGATCACACCAGCCTCAAGTGGGTCATCGTCCGCGTGCCCTTCAACATCGCCGAAGCCTGGACCGAGACGCGTCGGCTGCGCGTCCGCGGCGAGATCAACGGATCTCCGTTCCGCACCTCGCTCTTCCCGGCAGCGGGCGGCCAGCCCGGTCATATCGTCCTGGTCAACAAGCGCATGCAGGCCGCTGCCGGCGTTCGTGTCGGAATGGAGGCCGAATTCGTTCTCGAACCCGACCTCGAGGAGCGCTCTGCCGAGCTCCCCCGCGAGCTCATCGCCGCATTCGAGGGCGACAAGACCCTCCTCCGCTTCGCCCAGTCCCTGTCAGAGTCCACACGCCGTGAGATCGGCAAGTGGATCGCCGGCGTCAAAGGCGAAGCCTCCCGCCGGCGCCGATGCGAACAGATGGCCGAGCGCCTGATGCAGACCATGGAGGGTGAGCGGGAGACCCCTCCCGTGCTCGAAATGCTCCTGGCAAAGAGCGGCAAGGCCCGCGCAGGCTGGCAGGCCATGACCCCGCTGCAGCGGCGCTCGCACCTCCTCGGCATCTTCTACTACCAGACGCCCGAAGCCCGTAACCGCCGCGCGGAAAAGGCGGTCGATGATGCGATCCGGATCGCTGGGCGAGACTAGTCCGCCGAAACCGCCTCTGATGTCGCCGCCGCCGCGGCGCTTCCCATCTCCTGGTCGCGATACTGCAGACGGTACAGCTTCCAGTAGAGCCCCCGCTGCATCAGCAGTTCCTGGTGAGAGCCCTTCTCGCGAAGCTGCCCCTTGTGCATCACCAGGATCGTGTCCGCGCGTTGAATCGTCGACAGCCGGTGTGCAATCAGCACGCTCGTCCGTCCCGTAATCATCCGCTCGAGCGCCGCCCGCACCCGCAGCTCAGTCTCCGTATCCACCGAACTCGTCGCCTCATCCAGAATCAGGATCCCCGGCGCATGCGCCAGCGCTCGCGCAAAGCTGATCAGCTGCTTCTGCCCCGTCGAGAGCGTCGCCCCGCGCTCAGTCACCGGTTCGTCATAGCCGCCCGGCAGTGTGCGGATGAAGTCAGCGACGTTGACATCTTCCGCCGCCCGCTGCATCTGCTCGTCCTTGATCCAGCTCGACCCCAGCCGTATGTTCGTCGCCACGGTCCCTGTAAACAGGAACGGGTCCTGCAGCACCACGCCAAACCTCTGCCGCAGTGCACGGAGATCCTGCTCCCGAACATCCACGCCATCCACCAGGATCTGCCCGCGCTGCACATCGTAGAAGCGCATCATCAGCGCCGTGATCGTGGTCTTGCCTGCGCCCGTATGGCCCACAATCGCCGCCGTCTCGCCCGGCTCAATCACAAAGCTCACATCGCGCAGGATCCACTCGATCCCTGATCGAATCGCCAGCTCGTCTCCAGGTATCGACCCGAGCGCCTCCCGCTCCTCGGCCGACAGCCGCTGGTAGGAAAACCAGACGTTGCGGAACTCGATCCTGCCCGACCCGTCACCCGCCCGAACCGATGGCGGGGAGACGATGTCCGAGTGCGTATCCAGCAGCTTGAAGACACGCTCGCTCGCAGCCATCGCCGCCTGCAGGATGTTGTACTTCTCGCTCAGGTCCATGATCGGCCGGAAGAAGCGCTGCGCATACTGCATAAACGCAATCAGCACACCCAGCGAAACCGCCCCGCGCAGCACGCTCGCTCCGCCCCTCCAGATCACCAGCGCGATCGCGATCGAGCTCAGCAGCTCCACCGCCGGGTAGTAAAGCGCGTATGCCAGGATCGCGTCCTTGAACGCGTCCATGTGCTGCCGGTTGATCGCCGCAAAGTCGTCATACGCGCGCTGCTCCCGGTTGAATAGCTGCACCACCTGCATCCCGCTCACATGCTCCTGCATGTAGCTGTTGATCCGCGCAATCGCCGAGCGGATCCGCCGGTAGCTCTCCCGCACATGCTTCCGGAAGATCTTCGTCACATACAGGATCACCGGGAGAACGGACAGCGCGAGCAGCGCCAGGGGCCAGCTCATCTCCAGCATGATGATCACGATGAACGCCAGGACGAAGACGTCCTCAAAGATCGCCAGCACGCCCGACGTAAACATTTCGTTCAGGGCGTCCACGTCGCTGGTCACGCGCGTCACCAGCTTGCCCACCGGGTTGCGATCGAAGAACGCCGGCGACATCCCTTGGAGGTGCCGGAAGATCTCGCTCCGCATGTCGAACATGATCTTCTGCCCGGTCCACTGCATCAGGTAGGTCTGCAGGAACTCAAGGGCAAACGTCAGCAGAAGCGAGCCAAGGTAAAGAAATCCAATCTGCGAGATACCGGTCATCGGATCCCGGCTCAGGTGACGTGCCAGCCACGAGAGATGGCCAGCACGCTCTGCCGTGCTGGGCGTCATGTACGTGTCAACCGCAACCTTGACCAGCCACGGCCCCGCTACGTCGCTCGCTGCCTTGAAGACGATTGCCGCCGCACTCAGCGCCGTCTGTAGCTTGTAAGGGCGAAGGTATCGGAGCAGCCGCCGCATGAGGCGGCTGTCATACGCCTTCCCAACGACCTCATCATCCTGCGCTGCAGCCTTGTTTTCCTGACCGTCAGCCTGATCCTTATTCTTTTTGTCGTCGGGCATAGCTCTCGCTTCTATTCTAGATGCGCCTAGGGGAGGCTCGATTCGAGCAATCTCCTCGATGTTCCGCTCTCAAACCCGCGTATGCGGTCCGCGGTCACCCATGAAAGAATCAGGGGAGCATGGACGCCCTCGGGCTCTACCTCGCCATTCCGTTCTGCCGCGCCAAGTGCAGCTTCTGCAACTTCGCCTCGGACGCATTCGCGCCCGGCCGGATGCCCGCCTACGTGGACCGGCTCGTCGCTGAGATCGCGAACGCACGCACGCGTGCCGAGGCGCTCGGAGCTCATCTCCCCCACGACGTCGACACCATCTATCTCGGCGGCGGAACTCCCAGCCTCCTCTCGCCCACGGACGTCGGCCGTATCTTCGGCGCGCTCCGCCACGAACTTCCGGGTCAGCCCCGCAGCCGAGATCACCGCGGAGTGCGCCCCCGGCCAGCTCAGCCCCGCAACCCTCGAGGAGCTCCTCCTCCACGGCGTGAACCGCCTCAGCTTCGGAGTGCAAAGCCTCGACGCTCGCGAGTCCTCCGCCATCGGCCGTCTCCACACCCCAGCAGAAGCCCTCGCCGAGATCGAGCGCGTCCGTTCCGCCGGCGTCCCGAATATCTCTATCGACCTGATCGCCGGCCTTCCTCACCAGACGGAGATCTCTTGGCGGGCGACTCTGCAGCACGCTATCGGGACCGGCGTTCCGCACATCAGCGTCTACATGCTCGAGGTGGACGGAGACTCGCGGCTCGGCCGTGAGGTCCTCACCGGCGGCACACGGTACGGCGCCGCCGCCGTTCCCTCAGACGACCAGTCCGCCGACTTCTACCAGATCGCGTGCGACCTCCTCGACAGCTCCGGTATCCGGCAGTACGAGATCTCGAACTTCGCCCATCCCGGCTTCGCCTCCGCTCACAATCGCAAGTACTGGGAGCGCAAGCCTTACCTGGGTCTCGGCCTCGACGCCCATTCCATGCTTCGTACCCCGTCCGTCCCGGTCCGCTTCTCAAATACCGACGAACTCGATGCCTACCTTGCGCCAGGCTTCAACATCCCCGGTCAACAGTCGCTCCCTATGCTTGAACAAACGAGCGATCCGCACGTCCATCACGTCAGCAGGGAAGAGCAGCTCGAAGAAGCCCTGTTCCTCGGCCTCCGCCTGGTCGAAGGCATCTCCCTCGAGCAGCTCACGACCGAGTTCGGCCGCATGGAGGTCGACGCGATCCGCCCCGCCCTCCGTGAAGTCATCGACGCCGGCCTCCTCACGGAGACCGGAGACCGGGTCCGCCTCACCGCGCGCGGCCGTGTCCTCTCGAACGAAGTCTTCAGCCGCCTCCTCATCCCCGCAGCCGCATAGCATCCAACGCCATACCATCCTCCAGGAGCCAGCCAAGCGTGCCCATCGATCTCCGTAGCGATACCGTCACCAAGCCCACACCCGCCATGCGCCACGCCATGGCCAACGCCGAGGTGGGTGATGATGTCTACTCCGAAGACCCCACGGTCAACCGCCTCGAGGCCGCCGCCGCCGAGATCTTCGGCCGCGAAGCCGCCATCTTCGTTCCCACCGGAACAATGGGAAACCAGATCGCCATCCGCCTTCACACCCGGCACGGGCAGGAGGTCCTCTGTGAGTCCCGCTCGCACATCCTCGACTGGGAGATGGCCATGGTCTCCGCCTTCTCCGGTTGCCAGCCGCGCACCGTTGCCGCTCCCCGCGGCATTCTCACCTGGAAGCACCTCCAGCCTGCAATCGCACCCGAGATCTACTACCGCGCCCAGACTGCCCTCATCTGTCTCGAGAACACCCACAACATGGCCGGCGGCACCGTTACCACATTGCCTGTGCTCGAAGAGATCTGGTCCGGAGCGCATAAAGCTGGTCTCCCCGTTCACCTCGACGGCGCCCGGGTCTTCAACGCCGCTGCCGCCCTCAACATCCCTGTAGCCGATCTCACCCGCGGTTTCGATACCGTGATGTTCTGTCTTTCAAAAGGTCTCGGCGCGCCCGTCGGCTCCATGCTCGTCGGCTCACGGGAGCACATCAAAGCCGCCCGTATTCACCGCAAGGCACTCGGCGGAGGCATGCGCCAGGCCGGCATCCTTGCCGCCGCGGGCCTCATCGCGTTACAGGAGATGCCCGCCCGCCTCTCCGAAGATCACGCCAACGCCCTCCTCCTCGCCACCGCCGTCGCCGAGAGTCCGTCCGTCGACATCGATCTCGATAGCGTCGAGACCAATATCGTCATCTTCTCGCTTCGGGATGGCGGCGATGCACCAGCCCTCGTCAGCGCGCTTCGGGAACAGGGCGTACTCGCCAGCGCCATCGGTCCGCACTCCGTCCGCTTTGTCACTCACTTCGACGTCTCGCGTGATGATTGCAAACGCGCGGCCGACATCGCCCGCGCACAGCTCGATGCCGTGGGCGTCCTCTCAGGCGCTGGCAGATCGAACTGACGGAATCGTTACTGCCGGCAAGGAAACCGTGGCCGTCGTCCCATGGCTGTCTGGCGCTGTGCTGCTCGACAGGTCGATTGTCCCGTTGTGCTTCGACACGATGCCTCGACTCACCCAGAGCCCCAGACCCGTGCCCCGCTCGCCCTTGGTCGTAAAGAACGGCCGGAACAGCTGCGCCAGCACCTGCTTCTCGATGCCTCTGCCGTTATCCCGAATGGAGATCACCGCGCTTCGCTTGCCGGTACGCTGCCCGACCGTCGGGGCCTCCCACGCGACCGTCACCCATACAGTCCCACCCTCTCCCGCCGCCTCGGCCGCGTTGGTCAGGAGATTCGTGAACACCTGCCGAAGTTCGGCAGGGAAACCCATCACGCAGACATCAGGATCAAGTCTCGTCACGACCTGAACCTGCATCTCAAACAGCCGGCGCTCAATCAGCAGCAGGATCTCCTGCATGGTCGTGCCGAGATCGATCTCGATGGGTACCTGCGACTCCCGGTACAAGCCCAGCATCGCGCGAACGATCGCGCCCACCCGCGTCAGCTCCGCCTCGGCCATCCTCAAGTACTCGTTCGCCTCGTTCTGGTCGACGCCGTTCCGCATCAGGTACAGCATGTCCAAAACCGAGCTCAGCGGATTGTTGATCTCATGTGCAATCGTCGCCGCCAGCCGGCCCGCGACCGCCAGCTTCTCCTGTGCGACCAGGGCCTCCTGCGTCCGGCGCTCCATCGTCACGTCGCGGAACACCATCACAAAGCCGATGATCTCCCCTTCCTTGTCGCGGATCGGAGCCCCGCTGTCGGCAATCTGCAACTCCGTGCCGTCCGGCCGAATCAGCGCCGTGTGGTTCGCCAGCCCAACGACACGGTTCAGCCGCCGAACCTTAGCCACCGGATTCTCGACCAGCACCCGTGTGACCTCGTTCACAATGTGGAAGACACGTTCCAGTGGCTCGCCGCGGCCCTGCTCCTGGCTCCAGCCCGTCAGATCCTCGGCCACGCTGTTCATCATCTGAACCCGGCCATCCGGATCGCACGTGATCACAGCGTCACCGATGGAGGTGATAGTGGTCCTGAGCCTCTCTTCGGATGCAAAGATCTCGTCCGCTCGCCGCCGGAGGTCATCGAGCGAGCTCCGGTAGGTGTCAGAGACCCAGTGCATGCGGTTGCGCGTAAACCACCCGATCAGCAGACCTCCCGCAATGGCCGTCGCAAACAGCGCGAACTCGGTCCACCGCACCTGCTGCTGCCACCGCTGGATCCGAGCCTCTCTCCGCTGTTCCGCCCTTTGCACCACGCCGGCAAGCTCGGACCGCACCTGGTCCATCATCTCCTTGCCTCGGAGGTTCAACTTCGGGTCGTTTGTCGGTTGCCCTTGGCGTACCGCCGCAATCATGGGCTCGGCGAACTCTTCCTCCCATCGCCTGTGTGCCTCCTTTAGCTCCGGGATGCCGCGGATCCGGAACCCGTCCGGTCCCATGCTTCCCCGGGAGGCATCCAGAAACGCAAAGGTCGATGCAAGCGGCTGCTTCGCCTCCGCATAGGGCTGCAGGAAGTAGGGATCGCCGGTGGTCTGGTACCCCCGCACACCCGTCTCCTCATCCACAATCAGCTTTCCCGCCAGGTTCGCATGCGAGATCCGCTGGTCCGAGCGCTGGATCAGCGAGACCTCTCGGTTCGCGTTCATGATCTGGAGGTACAGAACGCCCGACGTGACCCCAAGAACCAGAACGGGGAGAAGGGAGACCTGCTGAAGGACCCGGTTGAATCTTCGAAGCTTCACTCGCGCCCCTAGTACGGCAGTTCGGCCGGAAGCAGATCCTTGAGACTCTGCAGCAACAGCTCCGTACCCTCACCCTTTGTCATGTATGCGTTCACCGAGGAGGTCACATCCCCGGGAACTCCAATGTAAGCCGACAGCAGCAGGATCGGCACCTCGGGCTTGCTCTGTCGCATCCTCTTCGCTACCTCGCCGCCGTGCATGCCCGGCATCGAATAATCCAGCACTACGGCCTCAACCGGCTCGCTCCCAAACAGGTCGAGCCCATCCCGTCCGTTGCGGGCCGTCAGCACACGGTAGCCAGCCCTTTCCAGCACCGTCTTTCGAACAGTAAGTCCGATCACTTCATCGTCAATACACAGAACAAGGCGGGAGGTCGCAGAGGCCATCTGTCCCCATGGTACGAAATGACCAAGACCTCAGCAATCGTATTTCACGGTACCTTGGGATCTAGCCTTTATCGTCCGGATCTTCATCGTCCGTTCGCAAAACTCCGTTAGCCTCGCAATTAGCTTGAAAACACCGGGCGGCGGTCGAGGCCCCGTCTCGCGCTAGATCTTCTGAGGACGCCAACCTTGAGCCAGACCATCTTTGTGTTGGAGGACGACGCCGATATATCCGGGCTCGTGAAGTATCACCTCGAAGCCGCCGGGTACACCGTGCAGCCCTACTTCACGCAGGCCGGCATCGTCGCCGACGCCGAACGTGAGCCTCCCGCGCTCTTCCTGCTCGACATCATGGTCCCCGGCGGCGACGGGCTCGACCTCTGCCGTCGCCTGCGGCAGAACCCCAACCTTTCCGTTATTCCCATCATCTTTCTCACGGCGCGTGCCGCCGAAAACGATCGCGTCCATGGCCTCGAGCTCGGTGCCGACGACTACATCACCAAGCCCTTCGCCACCCGCGAGCTCCTTGCCCGCGTCAAGGCCGTGCTCCGCCGCTTTGAGCGGCCCAGTACACCCTCCACTCTTCGCTTTGAACAGATAGAGATCGACGGCAGCGCCATGCAGCTCCGCGTCCGGGGAGAGCTCGTCACCACCACCGCAACCGAGTTCCGCCTCCTCGACTACCTTGCCCGCCATCCCGGCCGCGTCTTCAGCCGCGATCACCTGCTCGATGCCGTTTGGGGCGACGCCCGCTTTGTCACCCCGCGCTCGGTCGACGTCTACGTCCGCCGCATCCGCGAAAAGATCGAGACCGACCCCGAGTCCCCGCGTTACCTCAAGACCATGCGCGGAGCAGGCTACCGCTTCGAGATCCCCAAGGCCGCCCTCGCCTCCGCCGGGAGCGACTAAGCTGAGCCCCGCCCGAAGCGAACTAAGCTGAGTTCGCCCGAAGCAAAGTAAGCTGAAGGGAGCAGGCGCCCGGCCCGCTCCCTCTCACGCCGCCCATGACGCGCAGTCTCTTTTTCGCCTTTTTCGTCCGCCTGGCCTTTGCGATGGCCCTTATCATCGCCGTCCGGGTATGGCTTGTCCCTCACAACCGGCTCCTGTCCGCGCTCCTTGTGCTGGCGTGGGCCTCGGTCAGCGCCTACCTCCTCACCCGCTCGCTCCGGGCCAGCATCGTTCCTCTCCAGACCGCGGCCATTGCCATCGGCAGCCGCCAGGCAGCGCTCCCCAATCGCGGTGCCGGCACTCTCTCCGCCAACCTCGCTGAGCGGATCCTCGACCAGCGCTTCAGCGACTTCGATGAGCTCGCGCATGCCGTCGCGCGTGCCTCGCGCGAGGTCCAGCGCGCTCTCGACGAAAGCGCCGCCAGCCGGCACGAGCTTGAAGCCATGATCGACAGCCTCCAGGACGCCGTCGTCGCCGTCGACCCTTCCGGCCGCATCCAGTGGTCCAATCAGCGCATGCAGCGGCTGGTGCCCTCCTGGACCGGCGTCGCCAGCTCCAACACCGTCCGCATCGGCCAGGCGCTCGTCCACACCGTCCGGGATCCCGAGGTTCTCGAGTGTGTCCGCTTCGCGATCGACCAGCGGACCTTTAACCAGCGTCGCAGCACCTCCCTCGTCCCCGGCCGCATCTTCGAGGTCAACGCTTCGCCCATGCCATCGGGGGGTGCCGTCGCGCTCATTCACGACATCACCCGCATCGAGCAGGTCGAGCGGACCCAGCGCGAGTTCGTCGCCAACGTCTCCCACGAGCTCCGCACCCCGCTCACCTCCATCAGCGGGTACGTCGAAACCCTGCTCGACCACGAGACCACCCTGAGCTCGCAGGCCCGGGCCTTCCTCACCACCATCCTCAAAAACGCCACCCGCATGAACCGTCTCACCGAAGACCTGCTCACCATGGCGCAGGTCGAGTCCGCCGAGCAGAAGCTCCGTCCCATACCCCTGTCGGCCGAGTCGCTCGTTCGCGACACTGTCGCATCCATGTCCGGCCTCGTCACCGATGCCGACGCAGTCCTCGAGATCGCGGAGCTCTGCCCCGCGGACGTCCTGGTCGACCCGGACTCCGCCCACCAGGTGCTCGCAAATCTGATCGAAAACGCCATCAAGTACGGCAAGGACCGCGTCACCGGCGTCGCCCGCATCGTTGTCAGTGCCCACCCCGTCTCCGACCCCCTCCGTGCCGTCGAGTTCTCTGTCCGCGACTCCGGCCCAGGGATCGCCTCCGAGCACCTCCCGCGGCTCTTTGAACGCTTCTACCGCGTGGACAAGGCGCGTTCGCTCGAATCGGGCGGCACCGGCCTCGGCCTCGCCATCGCCCGTCACATCGTCGAAGCGCAGGGCGGGTCCATCCGCGCCGAAAGCGAACTTAATCGGGGTAGCAACTTCCTGTTTACCCTGCCCATGAGCGCGGTCGAGCTGGAAGTGCCCGAAGATCCCCAGGGAACAGGGCCCAATTAATCAGCCCGTAATCAGATTCAGGCAAACTTTCGTCTGTATACCCATCATCTCTTCCGCTCCACCCGAAAGGACTTCTAAGTGAAACGGATCCTTATCGCTGCCACGCTGCTGGCAGTCGCCGCAGGAGGCTGCAAGAGCAGCTCCGCCCCAGAATCGGGCTCTGCCACCACCACCGGTGCAAACCTTAACGGCGCGGGCGCCACCTTTCCCAACCCCATCTACTCCCGCTGGTTCAGCGAGTACAGCCACGAGCACGCGGATGTTCACATCAATTACCAGCCCATCGGCTCCGGCGGGGGCATACGCCAGGTCTCCGAAGGAACCGTTGACTTCGGCGCGACCGACGGACCCATGTCCGACCAGCAGATCGCTGGCGCCAAGATCAAGACGATGCACATCCCGACCGTGCTCGGCGCCGTCGTCCCCGTCTACAACATCCCGGGCGTCACCAGCGACCTGAACTTCTCGGCTCCCGTTATCGCCGATATCTACCTCGGCAAGATCACAAAGTGGAACGATCCCAGGATCGTCGCCGACAACCCCGGCGTAAAACTGCCCGGCAATCCCATCCTTCCCGTCTATCGTTCGGATGGCTCCGGAACCACCTACATCTTCACGGACTTCCTCTCCAAGGTCAGCCCTGACTTCTCTTCGAAGATCGGCAAAAGCACCTCCGTCAAGTGGCCCACAGGCATCGGCGCCAAGGGCAACGAGGGCGTCGCCGGCATGGTCAGGCAATCACCCAATGCCTTCGGCTACGTCGAGCTGATCTACGCCGTCCAGAACAAGATGCCGTTCGGCTCGGTCAAGAACGCCTCCGGCAAGTTCATCCGCGCCAGCACCGAGGCCGTCACCGCAGCCGCTGCCGCCAGCGCCCAAACCATGCCCGCCGACTTCCGCGTCTCCATCACCAACGCCGGCGGAGATGCCTCCTACCCCATCTCTTCCTTCACTTGGCTGCTGGTTCCAACCTCCGGCGACCCGGCAAAAACCAAGATCCTCGCCGAGTTCCTTACCTGGATGCTCGATCACGGCGAAGCGGAAGCAGCCTCCATGAGCTACGCTCCCCTCCCCGCGCCTGTGCAGGATGCGGTCCGGAAGACCATCGCGCAAATGAAGTAATCTCAGGACCGCGCGGCTTTTCTCGCCGCGCGGTCCCCTCATCTGCATCCAAACCTCGACCCCAAAAAGTCGCGCACCACACAACAAACTCCGCACGCCGTGTCATGTGAAAGAGAGTGCTTGTGTCCTCAGCCCGGACGATGACCAACTCCCAATCCAGGTCCGCCGACTTGCCTCCTGATGGAGCGTACCCTCGCTCTCCCGTGCCACCCGGCTCCGGGCAGGAACCGAACGCCCCCTCCCTCGTTCGCAGCTACCTCAATGCCCGGCCCTCGGGCGCCCTCGCGGATCGCACCTTCGCGGCCCTGATGCTCGCCTGCGCGTCGTCCATCTTTGCCATCGTCCTGTTTATCTTGACGATCCTGATCCTCCGCTCCCAGCTCAGCCTTCGCCAGTTCGGCTGGCACTTCTTCGCGCACTCTGGCTGGGATCCTGTCAGCGGCGACTTTGGCGCTCTGCCCTTCATCTACGGCACCGTCGCCACCTCCGTCATCGCGCTCATCATCGCCGTCCCCCTTGCCCTCGGCGTCGCGGTCTTCATCACGGAACTCTGCCCCCGCCCGCTACGCGCGCCCATCTCCTTCCTCACCGAGCTCCTCGCCGCCATCCCCTCCGTGGTCTATGGCCTCTGGGCCGTCTTCGTCCTTGTGCCCATCATGCGCGAGCACCTCGGCCCCTTTCTCGTCAGATACTTCGGTTGGACGCAACTCTTCAACGGCGCAAACTTCGGCGTTGGCCTCCTCACCGCGTCCATCATCCTCGCCATCATGATCCTTCCGATCATCTCCTCACTCACCCGCGACATCATGCTCGCCGTTCCCAACTCGCAGCGCGAGGCCGCCCTCGCACTCGGTGCCACGCGCTGGGAGATGATCCGCGTCAGCGTCCTCCGAAACTCGCGCATCGGCATCGTCGGAGCCGTCATGCTCGGCCTCGGCCGCGCCCTCGGTGAGACCATGGCCGTCACCATGGTCATCGGCAACCATCCCAGCATCGGTGGCTCCCTGTTCACTCCCGCAAACACCCTCGCCAGCGTCATTGCCGGTGAGTTCTCCGAGGCCACCGGCGATCTCTACCTCTCGGCCTTGATCGAAATCGGCCTCGCCCTCTTCCTGGTCACGGTCGTCGTCAATGCCATCGCCCGGCTCATGGTCTGGGCCGTCACCCGCGGCGCTCCGCCAAGGACGGTCTAGCCCATGAGTACGTCTCCGGTGCCCGTCCCCATCCAATCAACCCCAACCATGCCCGGCCACGTCGAGCCCCCCTCTCGCGCTCCCATCCGAGTCTCCAACGGCAACCGCATGCGGCGCTCGGCCATGAACCTCTTCGTCTCGGGTCTCGCCATCCTGGCAACCATCCTCGTCATCGCCCCTCTCATCGCCATCCTTGCCTATCTCCTCATCAAGGGCGCCAGCTCGCTGAACCTCGCCTTCTTCACTCACATCCCCGCTCCCGTAGGTGAGCCCGGCGGCGGTATGGCCAACTCCATCATCGGCTCCGGCGTCATCCTCTTCCTCGCAAGCCTCATGGGCATCCCCGTCGGTATCGCCGCCGGCGTCTATCTCGCGGAGTTCGGCCGCGGCACCACCATCGCCGCTGCCGTTCGCTTCACCGCCGACGTCCTCAACGGTGTGCCCTCGATCGTCATGGGCATCTCCATCTATTCGCTCATCGTCGTTCACCAGAAGCACTTCTCGGCGCTGGCCGGCGGCGTCGCCCTGGCCATCATGATGGTCCCTACCATCACCCGCACCACGGAAGAGATGCTCCTCCTCGTTCCCAACGCTGTCCGCGAAGCAGCGCTCGGGCTCGGCGTCCCCAAGTGGCGCACCGCCATCTCCATCTCCCTCCGCACCGCCTCCCCAGGCATCATCACCGGCTGCATGCTCGCCTTTGCCCGCGTCGCCGGCGAGACCGCACCGCTGCTGTTCACCGCCTTCGGCAACCAGTTCTGGTCCTTCCATCTCAACGAGCCCATCGCCGCTCTGCCCCTGCAGATCTTCGTCTACGCCATCTCCCCCTACGACGAGTGGCATCGCCTCGCCTGGGCCGGAGCGCTCGTGCTCATCGTTCTCATCATGGTCTCGGTTACGCTCGTCCGGGTCTTCGCCGGTCGCGGCATCTTGAAAGGAAACAGCTAAGTGGGCGTCGGAATCAATGTCGAAAACCTCAACGCGTGGTACGGCCAGACCCACACGCTTCAGGACATCAACCTCAAGATCCCCGCCAACCATGCCACCGCTCTGATCGGTCCATCCGGCTGCGGAAAGTCCACCTTTGTCCGCTGCCTCAACCGCATGCACGAGACCAACCCCGACGCCCGCGCCACAGGCACCGTCCTAATGGGCGATCTCGATATCTACAAGAACTCCTCCCCCGTCGAGATCCGACGCCGCGTCGGCATGGTCTTCCAGCGTCCCAATCCCTTCCCGACCATGTCCATCTACGACAACGTCGCCAGCGGACTCAAGCTCAACGGCTTCCGCAACCGTCGCGTCATGGACGAGACAGTTGAGCGATCGCTCAAGCAGGCCGCCCTCTGGGAAGAGGTCAAAGACGACCTCCGCAAAAAGTCCGGCGCCTCGCTCTCGGGCGGACAGCAGCAGCGGCTCTGCATCGCCCGCGCCCTTGCCGTCGACCCCGAGGTCCTCCTCATGGATGAGCCCGCCAGCGCGCTCGATCCCGTCTCCACCTCGAAGATCGAGGACCTCATCTTCGAGCTCAAGCGTCAGTACACCATCGTCATCGTCACCCACAATATGCAGCAGGCC
This sequence comes from uncultured Acidobacteriaceae bacterium, assembly GCA_963850375.1. Classification (GTDB taxonomy): domain Bacteria; phylum Acidobacteriota; class Terriglobia; order Terriglobales; family Acidobacteriaceae; genus Edaphobacter. Next base: position 2,384,922 of record CAWKKV010000002.1, read on the forward strand.
GCCCGCGTCGCCGAAAACACAGGCTTCTTCCTCACCGGCAAGATGGTCGAGTTCGATTCCACCCACAAGATCTTTACCAACCCCAAGGACAAGCGGACCGAAGATTACATCACGGGGAGGTTCGGATGAAGATGCGCATCAAGTTCCACCAAAGCCTCGACGACCTCAAGGAGCGCCTCCTCGTCATGGCAGGCATGGCCGAGCAGGCCATCCAGCGCTCCATTGAGGCCTACACCACCCGCGACCTCAATCTCTGCGAGCTCGTCTTCCGCTCCGAGCCCGCCATCAATCGGCTCGAACGCGAGATCGACCAGATGGCCCTCGACCTCCTCGCCATGGAGCAGCCCATGGCCATCGACCTCCGCTTCATCCTCTCCGTCATCCGCATCAACGCCGATCTCGAGCGCGTCGGCGACCAGGCCGTCAACATCGCCGTCCGCGTCCGCGAGATGGGCGCCTTCGCCAACATCGACCTACCGGTCGACATCCCCCGCCTCGCCTCGCTAGCCTCCGCCATGGTGCGCAAAGCGCTCCAGGCCTTTATCGAGGCCGATGCCGACCTCGCCCGCTCCGTCCTCACCCTCGACGACCAGGTCGACGAGATGAACGATGCCGCCTTCTACTCGCTCTCCAATCTCATCAAGGAGAACGCCGAGCTCACCCCCCAGTCGCTCAACGCCCTCATCATCGCCCGCAACCTCGAGCGCGTCGGCGACCACGCCACCAACATCGCCGAAGACGTCATCTTCTGGGTGCGCGGCTTCGACGTCCGCCACAACAGCAGCGTCGAATAACTCCCCACGAGCTACAGCGGCGAAGCCCTGGTGGGCTCCAAGGTTGCCATCCTTCGCGAAGCGGAGGATCTGCTTTGGAACCCACGTCACGCCTCCACGCCTCAGACCACCCACCACTCCAGCCGCCCCAGCATCGGATACCACAACCCCACCCGCACCTCCTCCCCCGGAAACGCGCGCGCATACCCCTCCATCTGCCCGGCATACTTCTCCCGCTCCTCCTGCAGATACGTCCTCCAGCGATCCGCTCCCGTGCGATCCCGTCTTGTAATCCACGATCCATAGAAACCCATCACCCGCCTCCCCCGGCGACGCCCCCGCTCGAAACACGCGATCCATCCGCACCCGCTGCCAGCCCTCGTTGAACATCGTCAGCGCGTACTCGCTGCGCGCATCCGCTCTCGCCCCCAGCAGCCACAGCCCCACCGGCTCTCGCAGCGTAGTGCCCAGCGCACCGATCACCCGTCGCGCATTTGCCTCCACATCCGCGGGCCGCAGACCATCTGCGCGCAGCACCGCCGCAACCCGCTCTTTCCACCCAGCCACCTCCGCCAACAGCTCCTTCGCCTCCGCCCCCGCTGCCAGGCGCCGCGCCGCGACCTCCAGAAACGCATGCACCGCATTACCCAGGCTCCTGGCTACGAAGTTTCCTTCCGGACGATCGAGGCGAGGCCGGGCGTCCCCGCACCCGCGCCACTCCGCGTCCGCTGAAACCGGGCCATCGGGTCAAAGCTCATCGGCAATCGCTCGAGCAGAACCGGCCTCATCTCCTCAGGCTCCACCTCCTCCGCCGACCGCCGCGAGCGCCAGGCCTCCTTCTTCCATCGCCTCAGCCGTTGGCCATGCCACCACCTCGCCCGCCCTGTCGAACTGCCCCTCGGCCGCCGGCCACGCCGCCTCCAGCAGACTCCTGCTCTCCGGCTTCACCTCACCCGCCGAGCTCCGGTTCGCCGTCGCAAACAGGTGCAGCTCCTCCCGGGCCCGCGTGCACGCCACATACAGCAGCCGTCTCCGTTCGGCCGCCTCGCGCTCCGCGCGTACCCCTCGGATCCACCGGCTCAGCGCGTCCGCGCTCTCCCCCTTGCTCGCGATCGGCGCCAGCACCACACCCGCGGCGCCCGCTTCGCCAGCCCCGACCACCTCCTCCCACTCCAGCAGCCTGCTGGTCGTCGCCGGCGGTGCTCCCTCAAGCTCTGGCACCATCACCACATCCCACTCCAGCCCCTTCGCCCCATGGATCGTCATCAGGTCTACGGCGCTCGGGTCGCCCCCGGCCGGCGCCGCAAACAGCCGCTCCATCCTCCGCCGCACCTGCGCAACCTCCACGTGCCCGAGCTCCCGGTCCACCTCCTCAAGCAGCTCCAGGAATCGCGTCGCGTTCAACAGCTCATCTGCATCAAGCGCCGCGTCCCCTCCCAGCGAGCGCCACGTCCTCTCCACCAGCTCCGGCACGCGCAGCCGCGAGCGCTTCTCCACTGCTTTCTCCAGCACCGGCCACACCCGCTGGAGCCGCTCGATGCCCTCCGGTGACAACAACTCCCCGCGTGTCTGCACCAGCTCCATCACGGTCAGCTCCGTGAACTGATCCTCATCCGAACCCGACAGCACATGGAGGTCGCTCAGCCGCAGCCCGCACCACGGCGCCCGCAGCACCGCCCACCACGCAACGCGATCCGCCGGATGCTTCAGCGCCCGCGTCAACGCCAGCAGGTCCAGCACCTCTCTCCGCTCCTTCAGCGGCTCCACCTCCACCGCGCGAAAGGGAAGCGCCGGTCTGCTCTCGTCACCCTCAAGCGCCGCGACAATGCCTCGCAGCTCACGGCGTGACCGTACCAGCACCGCAACCCGCCATGGCTTCGTCCTTCCCTCTGGCAAAGGACGCCCGCGCCATCGTTCCGCAATTCGACGTATCGCAAATGCATTGCGTCTCGCAGCCCGCACCTTCGTGTCTCTCAGCTCATCGACCTTTCCCCCGGCGATGTCGGTATGCCACGCGAATCCGCTCTCGCCGCCATCCGCGTCCGCAGCCGGCCGAACCGCCTCAGCCTGCACAAAGGTCACGTCCTCCCGATTCTCACTCGCCGTCAGAAACACCTCGGAGAAGGTGGCGTTGAACCCCGCCACGAGCCCTGCCTGTGACCGGAAGTTCGCCGCAAGATGTAACGTCCCGAGTTGCAGATCGCCCAGAAGCCCCGATTCCATCGTCGTCACAAAACGCTCTACCCGCGCCTGCCGGAACAGGTAGATCGACTGCTTCGGGTCGCCCACCAGGAACACCGTCCGGCCCTCGCTGCTCCAGCCCTCGGTCAGCAGCTCGATCAGCTCGTACTGGCTCGTAGACGTGTCCTGCATCTCGTCCACCAGCAGGTGTCGCAGCTCCACACCGAGCACCGTCTCCAGGCCCTCCGTCCCGCGCCTCTCCCGCAGCGCCTGGAGCGCCAGCATCGCGGGCTCCGCGAAGTCGCACTCGCTCCGCTCCGCAAACAACACCTTCAACTCAGCAAGCGCTCGCCCAAGCACACGAAACAACGCCTTCGCCACCCTCCACTGATCATCCGGATATCGCGGCGGCGGCAGCGCCCGGAACCCCCGCAACGCCTCCAACAGCTCCCGTTCCTCCCGCAATCCGTCGACAAAGGTCTTCAACGCCTCTCGGTGACGCTTCTCCGTCTCGACCAGGACGAGGTTCTTGTTGAAGGAAGCTCGCCACTCCCCCTGTGTCGTGATCAGGAGATTCACCAGAGCGGTCCAGTGCTCGAGATCCTCGATCGTATCCTCTGGCGCCTCCCGAAGATTCCTGCAGATCGCAAACGGATGGTCGCCCGGTCGGTACGGCGGCAGATCCGCCATCTCCGCGCCAAACAGCGACATCTGCCGCAATACGTCGGGCGGTATGGCCTTTCCCAGTCGAGTCATGCCACGGCACACCGCCAGCTCGAGCGCCCTGTCTAGTCTCGGCCGAACCGTCCCGTCCAGCACCTCGTCCGAGATCTGTTCGCCCCGGAACGGCACCAGCTCGCCCCACTGGTCGCGGGACCCCAGCATCTCCGCAAGCAAACTCTCGCAGTTCGCCACACTCCCGTCCCGATGCAGCAGCAGCGTCCGGAGAGCCTCGTTCAGCGCCGCATCCTCGCCCCCAAGCTCGAGCAGCGTCCTCCGTGCCGCCTCCCGGTACAACGGCTCCGGATCCTTCACCGGCGTCAGCCCCGTGGCTCCTCCGCTCGTCACCGGCAGCGCCCGCGCAATCTCCGCGCACACGCTGTCGATCGTCCGCACGTTCAGGCGCTGCGGCGTCTCCTGGAGATTCCACGCCCGCTCCCTGTCCCTCCGAAGCACCGCCTCCGCCAACGCCCGCGTCTCCTTTGCGAACGAGCTCGTTCCCGCCGTGGTCCCAGAGGACGCCGCCTCCAGCTCCGACCCCACCCGCTCCCGGATCTCCGCCGCCGCCGCATTGGTGAACGTGATCGCCAATACCTGCTCCGGCCGCTCCACGTCACCCTCGGCCAGCAGCTTCAGGTAGCGCTGGATCAGCAGACCCGTCTTTCCCGATCCCGCCGGAGCCTCCACAATCCAGGAAGCACGCACATCAAGCGCGCGCTCCCTCTCCCTCCAATCCGGCGGAAGGCTCGCCGCCGTCGTCTCCGGCTCAAGCACCGCCTCCGCCGCCCCAAAGCCCGGAAGCTGCATCTGGAAGAGCTCAGCCAGCGGAGTCTTCTTCTTCACCCCCGACCTCCATCTCTTCAAGCAGCCGCGCATCCACCCGGCACAACATCCGCTGTCCGCAGTACTGGCACGTCGCCGGGATAGTTCTTCGGCTTCACCCGCGCATCCCCCGCCGCAAACTCTTCCGCCAGCCGCTCCAGCACCTCGTCCCACCGAGCCACCTGCTCGGCAAAGCTCAAAGTCTCCATCTTGCCCGGCTTTCGAATCAGCCCTGTCTCCCCCGTCAGGCCTGTCAACCGCGCCAGCTCCCCCGCCCGCACCACCCCGTAGGCCACCGCGCCCAGCGGTGCGCCGGTCTGCCCTTGTTCCTGCTCCTCGCCCACTACTCCAGAAGAACGCGCCGCCACAATCGCATAGAGCGGCACCTGCGGACGATCGGGGCGATCGCCCAGCCACTCCGACGGGCTCGCCACACCCGTCTTGTAGTCGATCAGCACTTGCTTGCCATCGACCAGGTCCACGCGGTCGATCCGGAACCGCAGACGCAGCGGACCAACCTCCACGTCCTCCATCGTCTCCTCGCGCCGCACCACCTCGAACGCCGGCGTCCGGAGCATCTCTTCATCCAGCCAACGCCCGAGCAGGCGTTTTAGTCGCCCCCGCTGCACGTCGAGATACGCATTCTCCCAGCGCTCATGCCCCGCCGCCGCTGCCTTGGCCAGGGCCTCCTCGATCGCCCTCCCCAGCACCTCGTGGCGCTCGCCCGTGGTCATCTTTTTGAGCGCTGCCTGAGACCCCACCTCGCTCCAGAACCGCTCAAGCGCCACGTGCACCGCGTTTCCGCTCTCCCTCGCGTCCATCCCCAGCGCCCGCTCTCCCAGCTCCCGCGATCGCAGCCTCTGTTCCGCAAACGCCCGAAACCCGCACGCCGCCTGCAGCTCCAGCACCCGAACGCCGCCCTTCACCCTCGCCGACTCGGCCAGCGGCGGCCCGCTGCTCGCCTCCTCCACCCGCTCCACCGTCACCGCGGCTCGTTCCTGCTCCGCGCCCGCAACCTCCTCCACCTGCCTCTCCGCCAGTCCCAACCCGCGCACCACCGGTGCTGCCTTCTGCTCCACCTCACCCGTGCTGCGCGCGTAACTCACCACCACCTCGCGCCGCCCGCTCCGGATCACGCGCTCCGTCAGCTCCTTCGCGCCGCTGGAGATCCCGCGTCGCATCCGTCCCCGGCATCCCGAGCTCCCGCTGCACCGCCCACCCCAGCAGCGGCATCGTCCGCTCGCCCGGCGGCCAGCTCGTCTCCCCTCCGCGCAGCAGCCACACGGCATCGAACTCGCTCCCCGCGGCCTCGAGCGGCCCCATCACCTGCACCGGGGCCTCGCTCGCCTCGACCGCAAACACCGTCTCCCGCGCAATCCGCTCTATCGCCCGCAGCGCCTCCGGGAAGTCAACGCTGCGCCCATCGAAGTCCAGCGTCGAAAGCGCGTCCAGCGCACTCTCCCAACGCTCGCGGATCTGGTACTCCTCGCTCGTCTCTGTCCCGGTCGCGCCCCATCCCGCCTCCTTGAGATACTCCCGGAACTCCCCCGCCCACTCCCCGTAACCGCTCGCCACCCCCGCAAACCTCTCCGCGATCCGCTCCATGCGCCGCAGCGCGCCAACAAGCACCGGCAGCCTGCCCGCACGGCTCGATCCCGCAACCATCCGCACCATTGCCCCGAGACTCACCTCCGGCTGCAGCATCGCCTCCCGCCGCAGACCCAGCTCGTCGAACTCCGCCCGCGGGTACCGCTCCTCCCGCCGCCCGGCAAAGTACTCGGACACCAGGACTCCGCTCGCGCGCTCAAGCGGCAAAGCCCCCGATGCCCACCGCAGCAGCGTCAGCCCCACCTCAGCCATCGGCGTCTCGCTCAACGGCCGCCCCAGCGAAAACGCATACGGCAGCTCCCCCTCGCCCGCCGTTACCGCCTCCATCTCCGTAGCCAGCACCTCCCGGAATACCCTCTCGATCACGGCCCGGTCTCCCGCCAGGTCCGGCACAATCACCGCCACCCGCGTATGCGCATCCCGGTCCAGCCGCTCCGCCGCCCACCGCGCACACGCTCGCAGCTCCTCCATCCCATCCTGAGCCTCGACGAGCGCCGACTCCTCCGGTCCCGGAGCCATCTCCGCCAACGACACCGCAACCCCGGCCCCGCGCAACCCACCCACCAGCCCCTCCTGTGAGGGCGTCATCCGGTCAAACCCCACCAGCAGCAGCTCAGGCGCATCCACTCGCAGCGCCTCGGTCCGCACCGCCTCGGCGAGCACCGCGTCCAGCTCCGCCCCCGAGATCAGCCGTTCCGAAGCACATCGCTCCTCAAACGCCCGCGCCCACCGCGCAAACGCCGCAGTATCCCTCCCCGCACCAGCCTCTCGCAGCAGCGTCGCCGTCACCCGGCTCCGCCCGCCTCGCCTCTCCGGCGTCGGCGAGTACGCCCACATCCGCGCCCAGCTCTCCGCAGCCATCTTCGCAAGCGCGTCCAACCCGCGCAGCCCGTGAGCCTCCTCGTCCGCCTCCAGCACCCCCCGCCATACCGTATGCTCCTGGAATCCATTCATCAGCAGCGACCGGGCCCGACCCTCAAGCAGCATCTGCCGCCACAGCGACCCCGTCCACGCCGCCCAGCTCAGAGCCTTGGCCGGCTCCCACCGCCTCCGCCCACCTTCACGTTCGAGCTCGTCCCACCCTCGCCGCACCGCTCGCGCCGCCCGCTCGTTCGCCGTCACCACCCCAGCCCCGCGTTCCAGCGCCTCCCGGATCCCCTCGTTCAGCCTCCCAGCCCCTGCTACCCGTACCATTCTCCCGTTATACGCCTCTCTCTACGCGCTTCTCCGCCGGCCCGAAACGCTCATCAGCAGCAATCCAAGACCCGCCGCCAGCGGGATCGTCAGCGCCACCTGCAAGCTCCCCGTTCGCGTCGAAACCACACCCATCAGCCACGGCAGCGCCGCCGCCCCCAGCGCACTCACCGCAATCACCACCCCCGCCTGCCGCGCCCTCGGCTTCTCCCCCATCAGCAGCGAGAAGGTCACCGGAAACCACGGCGACAGGCTCAGCCCCAGCAGAACCGTGCACCCCGCAATCGCCCAGGCCGTATGCGCCACCGCCAACCCCACCGTCAGAAGCACGGTCATCAGCAGCGCAACCCGCCGCAGCAGGCGTTCCCCCACCCGCAGCAGCAGCGCCGACGAGACTGCCCGCCCCGCCGTCAGGCTCATCCACAGCAGCAGCGTCGTGTACTCGCTGATCGCCAGCGACCGATCTCCATATCGCAGCGCATAGGTCGTCAGCCAGCCACCCAGGCAGGTCTCAAGTCCTCCATAAAGAAACAGCGCCAGCATGAACCAAACAAACAGCTTCGTCCCAATGCCTTCCACGCGATCCGGACCGCTCGCCGGAGCCCGTACCTCCGCCGCCTCGTCCCGCATCAGCACGCCCAGGCCAACGCAGCTCAGCAGAAACAGCCCCGCAAACCACCCCAGCAGCGTCCTCACCGCGAAATGAGGGGACAACCACGCCACCACGAGCGGTGCCCCCATCGCCCCGCCAGCCCAGAAAAAGTTCAGCCGCGCCAGCGCCGAAGCCCGTCTCGTCGTAAACCTCTGCCCCGCAAGGATGTTGACGGCCGTGATCGAGCGCCCAACCCCAAACCCGCCCACCAGCAGGCACGCGCACGCCACCGGTAGCCCCGGTGCCACGGCAAACCCGCCGATCCCCACCGCCGCCGCCCCCAGGCCCACTAGCAGGCTTCGCCGCAGCCTCCAAGACACGCTCACCCCACCCAGAAACGACCCGCAGAACTGCGCCATCAGAAGCAATCCGCTCTGCTCGTCCCGCAGCGACCACTGCCGAGCCAGCAGCGGCAGTAGCGGCCCCAGCATCGCCGTCCCCAAACCTGTCAGCGCAAACGCAAAGTGCATCAGCGTCGCGACCGGCATCGTCCCAAGCCGCTCGTTCCCCGGCGCCGCCGTGCTCGTCATCCTGACCTCAGCTTCCGTACCCATGTCGTCGAGCCATTATCATCAACTTCAGAGGATCCCGCTTGTGCCCCATCCCCGACTGCTCGCGCCGCTGCTCCTCCTCGCCCTCGCCGGCTGCCGTCCCTCGCCCCAGCCGCCTCCACCTAAGACCGGCTCCGCCGCACCCGCCGAAGCCACTTCCGCCAATACCAGGACCTATCCCGTCCGCGCCCGCGTCGTCGCCGTCCGTGGGCCTGACGTCACCCTCGACAGCGAGGCCATCCCCGGCTTCATGGACGCCATGACCATGTCCTACAAGCTCAAGGACCCCGCCGTCGCCTCCGAACTCCACCCCGGCGACCACATCACCGCCACCCTCCTCGTCCAGAAAGGCCCCGACGGCTTCGACAACGAACTCCTCGACTCAATCGTCATCACTGCCCAGGCCCGCCCCGACTACAAGCCCGCCGTCCAGTACCACGTCCCCGCTCCCGGCGACACCGTCCCCAACTTCGCCTTTCGCAACCAGAGCGACCGCACCATCCACCTCGGACAGTTCCGCGGGCGCGCCGTCCTCATGACCTTTATCTATACCCGCTGCCAGGCCGCCGACTTCTGCCCCCGCATGAGCCGCAACTTCGCCGACATCGACCACGCCCTCGCCGCCGACCCCGGCCTCTATAGCAAGACCCACCTTCTCAGCATCTCCTTCGACCCCAGCTACGACACCCCGCAAGTCCTTCGCAGCTACGGCGGCGCCTACACCGGCCGCTTCACCAACGAGACCTTTCAGCACTGGGACTTCGCCGCCCCGCCCGCCCCCGAGCTCCCCGAAGTCGCCCAGTTCTTCGACCTCGGCGTCACCCCCGGCCCCGACGCCCGCACCCTCTCCCACTCGCTCTCCACCATTCTCATCGGCAAAGACGGCAAGGTCATCGCCTTCTACCCCACCAACGACTGGAAACCCGCCGACCTCCTCGCCCAGCTCAAACAAGCCGCCGCCTGATTCTCCAAAGCACAATCAATCATCCCGCGCGAAGCTCAACGGCCGCGTCTCTGAACCACCAAGGACCTGTCATCCTGAGCGAAGCGCAGCGAAGTCGAAGGACCTGCGTCTACGACCCTCCGGAGCTGTAAGCTGGTATGGGAGTGCCCCAATCGTCACTCAGATCCACCCAGGTCGGGTTCTCGCGTTCAATCAGCACGATCTTCTTTGCCCGGCACCATCCTTTCAGCTGCTTCTCCCGTGCAATCGCCGCGTGAATACAAGAATGCCGCTCGAACCATACCAAACGGTTGCAGCGGTATCGCTTCGAGTAGCCGTCGCACACGCCCTCCCTATGCTGCTGAAGCCTGAGCTCCAGGTCCCCCGTCACCCCGATATAAAAGTTGTGGCTGCGACTCGCGACAAGATACACGTAGTACATAGATATTCCAGCAGCCTAGCCAGCTCCCAGCCGCACCTCCATCCCACAAACTCGTAACCGGAGCTCCCAGTGTCCAAGATCACCATCGCCCTAGGCGTCCTGCTCATCCTCACCGCCGTCCTCGGCTTCGTCTACACCGGCAGCGCCCACCCCACCGCTCTCATCCCCGGCGTCGTCGGTCTCTTCTTCATCGTCTTCGGCGTCCTCGCCAACTCCGAAGACCCCAAAAAGCGCATGCTCTGGATGCACATCGCCGTCACCGTCGCCCTCCTGATGTTTCTCGGCACCATCAAATCCGATATCGACGTCATCCGCCTGAGTCACGGGGCCTACTTCCCGCATCCCATCGCCGTCGAAGAAAAAGCCGTCACCTCCTTGCTCTGCCTCCTCTTTGTCCTTCTCTGTATCCGGTCCTTTATCGCAGCTCGCCGCCAGCGCCTCGTCTGACCCGCTGGCCCCACACGCACGCAGGAGATCCCCTCCCTCATGTCATCGCTCGGACACTCCAACCTCGGCGGCGCCCCCCGCCTCCCCAGCGCAGACCGTCCCTCCCGCGGAACCGGCCGCGCCACCGCCGCTGAGCTCACCGCCTCTCGTCCCAAGCCAAGCTTCAGAAAAGTAATGCCCGACATCTGGAAGCTCATGAAGCCCCGCCGCGCCCTTCTCGCCGGCAGCTTCGGCCTCATGATCGTCAATCGCGCCAGCGGCCTCATCCTCCCCGCCTCCACGCGCTACCTCATCGACGATGTCATGGACAAGCATCGGCTCAACCTCCTGCCCATCATCGTCGGCGTTGTCGTCCTCGCCACCATCCTCCAGGGCATCACCTCCTTCACCCTCACCCAGCTCCTCTCGAAGGCCGGCCAGCGCCTCATCACCGAGCTCCGCACACAGGTGCAGTCCCACATCGGCCGCCTTCCCGTCGCCTTCTACGACGAAAACCGCACCGGCACGCTGGTCGCTCGCATCATGACCGATGTCGAAGGCGTCCGCAATCTCATCGGCACCGGTGTCGTCGACTTCTTCGGCGGCATCCTCACCGCCATCTTCGCGTTCTGCTACCTCATCGCGCTCTCCGTCAAGATGACACTGCTCACCTTTGTCATCCTGGTCGTCTTCGGCCTCATCCTCCAGCGCGCCTTCAAGACCATCCGCCCCATCTTCCGCGAGCGCTCCAAGATCAACGCCGAGGTCACCGGCCGCCTCACCGAGTCGCTCGGCGGTGTCCGCGTCGTCAAGGGCTACCACGCCGAGCAGTCCGAGGCCAACGTCTTCGCCGCCGGTGCCCAGCGCCTCCTCGCCAACGTCATCTCCTCGCTCACCGCGCAGTCCTTCATGTCACTCGCCTCCACCGCCGTCCTCGGTCTCGTCGGCGCGCTCATCATGTACCTCGGCGCCCACCAGGTCGTCGCCGGACACCTCACCAAGGGCGGCTACGTCACCTACGTCATGTTTCTCGCGTTCATGATCGCCCCCATCGTCCAGCTCGTCTCGATCGGCACCCAGCTCACCGAAGCCGTCGCCGGCCTCGACCGCACCAACGAGATCCTCAACGAGCGCGAAGAAGACCGCGATCCCATCCGCACCATCGACCTCCCCACACTCCGCGGCGACATCACCTTCGAAGACGTCACCTTCGCCTACGAGCCCGGAAAGCCCGTCCTCCATGGCATCTCCTTCGAGTCTCGCCCCGGCACCGTGACCGCCCTCGTCGGCTCCTCCGGCTCCGGCAAATCCACCATCATCTCGCTCATCTGCGCCTTCCACACCGCCACCACCGGCCGCATCCTCGTCGACGGCACCGACCTCTCCACCGTCCACCTCTCCTCCTACCGCAACCAGCTCGGCGTCGTCCTCCAGGAGACCTTTCTCTTCGACGGCACCATCCGCGAAAACATCCTCTTCTCCCGCCCCGGCGCCACCGAAGAGCAGCTCATGGAGGCCTGCCGCATCGCCCGCGTCGATGAGTTCGCCGAACGCTTCCCCGAACGCTACGACACGATCGTCGGCGAGCGCGGCGTCAAGCTCTCCGGCGGCCAGCGCCAGCGCCTCTCGATCGCCCGCGCCATCCTCGCCGACCCGCGCATCCTCATCCTCGACGAGGCCACCAGCTCCCTCGACTCCGAGTCCGAAGCCATGATCCAGAACGGCCTCAACTTCCTCATGCAGGGACGCACCACCTTTGTCATCGCCCACCGCCTCTCCACCATCCGCCGCGCCGACCAGATCCTCGTCGTTGAAGGCGGCAACATCATCGAGCGCGGAACCCACGCGAGCCTCTACGCCCTCAACGGCCGCTACCACGACCTCTACACCCGCCAGCACGGCCTCGAAACCAACCTCTTCCTCGCCCCCGGCGAAGGCGACACCATCGCCGAACCCACCGCAATTACCCGCTAAGAACCCGAACCGCCGCCCGCGCCGCCCGGAGTCATTCATCCCGGCGACTTGCCACTTCAAAACCCCGTCATCTCGGCGCAGCGAAGTCGAAGGACCTGCGTTTCACGCAGAACGCTCGCGGAAGGAGAATGCCCCTGCCACCACCTGATCCACCGCTCGACCTCCAGCAGCAGTTCGGTCAGATCGACATCTACGTCTTCGACCAGATCCTCCGCGGCAACATCGCCGCTCCCATGCGCGTCCTCGACGCCGGCTGCGGCTACGGCCGCAACCTCGTCCACCTCCTCCGCACCGGGTGCGAGGTCTTCGCCGTAGACCTGAACCCCGAAGCCGTCGACCACGTCCGCGCCCTCGCCGCCGAGCTCGCACCCACGCTCCCGCCCGGCAACTTCCGCGTCTGCCCCATCGAGAAGATGGACCTCCCCGATGACTTCGCCGACGTCGTCCTCTGCAACTCCGTCCTCCACTTCGCCCAGGACGACGCCCAGTTCCTCGCCATGCTTGAAGAGCTCTGGCGTGTCCTTCGCCCCGGAGGTCTCCTCTTCTGCCGCCTCGGCTCCCGCATCGGCATGGACTTCCATCATCTCCGCGGCAACATCTACGAGATCGGCGACGGCTCCGAGTGGTTTCTCGTCGACGAAGCCATGCTCCTCCGCCTCACGCAACAGAAAGGCGCCGTCCTCGTCGACCCCCTCAAGACGACCGTGGTCCAGGACTACCGCTGCATGACCACCTGGGTCCTCCGCAAACGACCGCAAACCTCCACCTAGGTCAACCTTCCATGTACACTATGTACATGGCCCTCCACATCAACAACCCCGCCGTTGAGCAGACCGTCCGGGATCTCGCAGGCCTTACCGGGGAGTCCATGACCGATGCCATCGGGCTCGCAGTCAGGGAGCGTCTGGAACGCCTCAAGCCAAAAGGTCGGCCGCCCACCAGGCCATCTTTCGAAGAGTTCAAAGCACTCGTCCAGAGCTACAAGTTCCAGCCCATCAACGAAGATCTCTCCGACGACGAGATCCTGGGTTACGGGCCGGACGGCATCCCCGGGTGATGGTCATCGACACCTCGGCACTTTTGGCCGTCATCTTGGACGAGCCGGATGCATCCCTCTACTACTCCGCTATGGAAAACTGCCCTGTATGCCAGGTCTCCGCGACCTCGGTGGTGGAAGCGTCGCTCGTTTTGACAGGCCGAAGGAGCCCTGGCGCAACAGAGCTCTTGGACGCACTACTAAACCAGCTGGAGATCAAGGTCGTCCCCTTCAACGGGCAGCAGGCACTTCTCGCCCGTGAGGCCTTCCGCCGCTTCGGTAAAGGCCGCCACAAAGCCGGTCTCAACTTCGGCGACTGCCTCTCCTATGCCCTCGCTAAAGACACAGGCGAGCCGCTCCTCTTCAAAGGCGATGACTTCCGCCACACCGACCTCACCCCCGCGTGACCATCCCTCTCCGCAACACCGCCCAGCATCTCTTCCACCAATCCCTCGCCCGCGTGGACGTCGACGCCACCATCGCCCGCCAGCTCTCCTGCGACCACGGCACCCTCCACGTCGGCCCCCATCTCACCTATCCCTTCGCGGACTTCCGCACGTTCACGCTCATCGCCGTCGGCAAGGCCGCCCACGTCATGGCCGAAGCCGTCGCCAGCGTCCTTACGCCCTGCCTTCAACCCACCCAGCAGCTCAATGGCATCGTCGTCTCCGGCTCACCCGCACAAACTCCAGACCCCCGCCTCCGCTACCATCTCGCAGCCCACCCCATCCCCGACCACGCCTCCCGCGAAGCCGCACAGGAAGTCCTTCGCCTCCTGGCTCACTGCGAGGAGACCACTCTCGTCCTCTTCCTTATCAGCGGCGGAGCCTCCGCCCTGCTCGAAACCCCGCTCTACCCCAACATCTCCGTCGAGGACACCGCCCTCTTCTACCGCGCTCTCGTCCACTCCGGCCTCCCAATCACGGCTATGAACTGCTTCCGCAAGCACCTTTCCGCCGTCAAAGGCGGCCGCCTCGCCCAGGCCGCAGCCCCCGCCACGCACTGCACCCTCATCGTCTCGGACGTCCCCGGCGACGACCTCGGCATTGTCGGGTCCGGCCCATCCCTTCCAGACAACTCGACCGCCCGAGAATGCCGCGCCATCCTCGACGAAAGCCACCTCGCCGAGCACCTGCCCGCCAGCATAAGCGCGGTTCTTCAGTCTCCAGACCTCCCCGAAACACCCAAAGGAGACGACCCCGCCTTCCGCAACGCGACGCACCTCTGTCTTCTCCGGAACGCCGACCTCCTCCGCGAAGCCGCCACCCTCGCCGCAGCCCAGGGCTTCCACGTCGTCATCGACAACACCTGCGACGACTGGGACTATGCCAGGGCTGGCGCCCACCTGCTCGACCGTATCCGCATCCTCGCTACCCAACACACCCGTGTCTGCCTGCTCTCCGGCGGCGAGCTCTCAGTCCAAATTCCCAAAGCTCACGGCATCGGCGGACGAAACCAGCACTTCGCCCTCTGGTGCGCCCTCCGCCTCGAGCAGATCCAGGACCCCATCACCGTCCTCTCCGCCGGCTCCGATGGCGTCGATGGCAACAGCCCCGCCGCCGGCGCCGTCGTCGACCACACCACCTGCAACCTCGCTCGGCGCCAGGGCCTCGACCCCGAAGCCTTCCTCCACCACTTCGACAGCTACACCCTCTTCCATCAGCTCGGAGCCACGGTCGTCACCGGCCCCAGCGGCAACAACCTCCGCGACCTCCGCATCCTGCTCTCCGCAACCTAGGCGGCCTTCCTCTCCACTCCAAGCTCCCGCAGCAGAAACGCATAGTCCATCGCGATCTCCTTCAGGTAGTCGTACCTCCCCGAAGCCCCGCCATGCCCCGCGTCCATGTTGATGTGCAGCAGCAGCGGCGCGTCGTTCGTCTTCAGAGTCCGCAGCTTCGCCACGTACTTCGCCGGCTCCCAGTACATCACCTGGCTGTCGTTCAGGCTCGTCTTCACCAGCATCGCCGGGTACGCTCCCGCCGCGAGATTGTCATACGGCGAATAGCTTCGCATGTACGCAAACGCCTCCGCCTCATTCGGATTCCCCCACTCCTCATACTCCGCCACCGTCAGGGGCAGGGAAGCGTCCAGCATCGTATTCATCACGTCCACAAACGGCACATGGGACAGTACCACCCGGAATAGGTCCGGCCGCAGGTTCACCACCGCCCCCATCAGCAACCCGCCCGCGCTCCCACCCTCGATCGCCACCCGGTCCCGCGCCCCGTACCCCTCCTTCAGGAGGTGCTCCGTAACCGCGATGAAGTCCGTAAACGTCGTCCGCTTCACCATCATCTTCCCAGCGTCATGCCACGGATCGCCCATCTCGCCACCACCGCGAATGTGCGCATACGCCATCACCACGCCGCGGTCGAGCAGCGCCAGCCGCCCCGGGCTGAACCCGATCGGCAGCGGGTACCCGTACGACCCGTAGCCATACACATACAACGGCGAGGTCCCAGTCCTTCCCAAACCGATCTCGCCGGTACACCAGCGACACCGGCACCCGCACCCCGTCCTCCGCCACCACCCATACCCTCTCCGAAGCGTAGTTCGCCGCGTCGAACCCGCCCGGGATCTCCTGCTGCTTCAGCAGCTTCGATTCCCCCGTCCGGATGTCGTACTCATACACCGAAGCTGGCGACACCAGCGACTGGTAGCTGTACCGGAACACCCCCGTCCCAAACTCCCGGTTCACATGCGTCTGCGCCGTGTACGCAGGCTCCGGAAACCGGATCTCCCGCCCCTCCTCAAGCGCTCCGCCCTCGCCGAACCGATGCACCTCCAGCGTCGTCAGCCCCTCCCTCCGCCGCGAGCACACCAAGAACTTCTCAAACAGGTCGACCTCCTCGAGTGGCGCCCCAGCATCCTCCGCAAGCAGCTCCTTCCACCCATCTCTCGAACCCACATTCACCGGCACCGTCACCAACCGGAAGTTCCGCCCCGTATCGTTCACACGCAGGTAAAACAGCCCGTCCCGGTGGTCCACGTAATACTCCTGGTCATCCACCCGCGGCGCAATCACCTGGAACTCACCCTCCGGCTCATCCGCCCGCAACCACCGGTACTCATTTGTCGTGTGGCTGCCCGCCTCCATCAGCAGAAACAGCCCATCCCGCGACTTGCCCACACCCAGGTTGAACCGCTCATCCCGTTCCTCGTACACCAGCACATCGTCCGAAGCCCCGCCCCCAAGCCGATGTCGCCAAAGCTTGTCATGCCGCTTCGTCACCTCGTCCTCGGTCGTATAAAGCAGCATCGCGCCGTCGCTGCTCCAGGCCATCGACCCCACGCGCTCCGCCGTATCCGGCAACTCCTGCCCCGTCCGCAGATCCCGCACATGCAGGGTGTACTGCCGAAAACCCGTGTTATCGGTCGAGTACGCCAGGAGGTTGCCGTCCGGGCTCACCGACATCATCCCCACCGCCATGAACGCCTGGCCCACCGCCAGCTCGTTTACATCCAGCATCACGGCCTCAGCACCCTCGGCCTCCCCCTCCGCACCCGCGGCCTTCCGTCTGCAGTGAATCGCGTACTGCCGTCCCTCCTCCGTTCGCGTCGAATACATCCACCCGCGGTACGGGTATGGCACCGATTCGTCCGTCTCCTTGATGTGCGAGAGCATCTCCCGGTACAGCCGCTCCTGCAGCTCCGTCGTGTCCGCAAGCATCGCCTCCGTGTACGCGTTCTCCGCCCGGAGGTGCTCGATCACCTCGGGCGAGCTCTTGTCGCGCATCCATCCGTACCGGTCCTCGAGCGACGTTCCGTGCAGCTCGTTCCTCGTAAGCTCTTCTCTGGCAACAGGTGGCGGCATCGTGATCTCAGGCATAGCAATAGCTCCATCCGAAAGAATACAGTGTTGCGCACGCGCCGGAGCCCCCGCACCCGGTGCGCAGCATCCTAGAAGAAGCGGCCGACAGTCGCTCGTCGATGCTGCGAACAGGAGATCGATGATGAAGACCCTAAACACAAACCGGATCCTCGCTGCTGTCGTTGTCTCACTTTGCCCAGCGTTGGCCCTCGCACAGACCAACTCGACCGAAACGCAGCCCGGCATGAGCCAGCAGCAGCAGCAACAGCGCCAGCAGCAGCAGCCCGGCGTCGATCAGAGCGCACGGAACGAGGGCCAGGAGTCCGGTCCCAACTCCGGCACCTCCGGCCAGATGATGAAAGACAAGATCTTCCTCCGCAAGGCGGCCGAAGGCGGTCTTGCCGAGGTGCAGCTCGGTCAGCTCGCCTCGGAAAAGGCCAGCTCCCAGGAGGTCAAGGACTTCGGCTCCCGCATGGTCAAGGACCACACCGACCTCAACAACGAGATGAAGCCCATCGCCGACTCCATGGGCGTCATGGTCCCCAAAAAGCTCAACTCGAAAAATCAGGCAGAGTACGACAAGCTCAGCGGCCTCTCCGGCACTGACTTCGACAACGAGTACCTCTCCTTCATGGTCAAGGATCATCACGAAGACCTCCACGAGTTCCGCATGGAGGCCGCCGCCACCACCGACCCGACCCTGAAGCCCGCCGTCGAAAAAGGAGCCCACGTCATCCGCGAGCACACCAACATGGTCGACTCGCTCGCTCGCTCCCGCGGCCTCGCCGTTCCCACCCGCGGTCCCCGCCAGGGCGCGCCCAGCATGTAAGGCATTCACCTCCGTGCGGCCCCGTCAACGCGCCATCCTCCCGTCCTCCCCGACGGGAGGCGCGTAGACTGTCTTCTGAATGAAGTCGCCCTCGCGCTGGCTCTGGTTCGTTCTCTCCGTCGCCCTCTTCACTTCGGGGCCGCTCCTCTTTTCCGAGAGCGTCGCCTCCCTCCCGGCGCCGACCGGCTACGTCAACGACTTCGCCGGCGTCCTCTCGCCCACCGTCCAGCAGCAGGTCGAATCCCTCTGCACCGCCGTCGACCGCCAGGCCCACGCCCAGATCGCCGTCGTGACCATCAAAACCCTCGACAACGACCAGTCGATCGAGGAGTTCACCACCGAGCTCGAAGACAAGTGGAAGGTCGGTCCCAAGGGAACTGACCGCGGCGTTCTTATGGTCCTCGTCATGACCCCCCGCAAAGGTCGCATCGAGGTCGGCTACGGCCTCGAGGGGATCCTCAACGATGCCAAGGTCGGCGACATCGGCCGTTCCATGCAGCCCGCCGCCGCCCAGAACGACTACAACACCGCCGTTCCTCTCGGCGTCCGGCAGATCGCTCAGATCATCGCAACGGACGCCGGCGTCACCCTCTCCCCCGTCGTTCACACCTATCGGCGCCAAACCGAGGCCGCGCCCACCAGCCCCCTGCGTACCATCATCACCGGCCTCATCTTCCTGTTCATCCTCTTCCTCGTCATCCGCGGTGGAGGAGGCCCGTTCCTCTGGCTGCTCCTCGGAAACATGATGGGCGGCGGCTTCGGTGGGGGCGGCGGCAGACGGGGCGGGGGTGGCGATGGCGACGGCGGAGGCGGCTTCGGCGGCTTCGGCGGCGGCAGCTCAGGCGGAGGCGGCGCCAGCGGCGACTTCTAAAACCCTCACCACAGCGGTCCCGGACGCCTCGGAATGGTAGAGTACGACGGAACCCTAAAGCTCACATAACGTATCAAATAGAAGAAAGATGAGGCTTTGTCTATGAAACCTGTATGGGTCTTGCTGGGGGTCGTCGGTCTGATCCTCGTGGTTCTTCTCTTCGCGGGTGGAAGCTATGTCGGCGCGAAAAACACCCTCGTTCAGAAAAACGAAGATGTCGACCAGGCGTACTCGCAGGTCAGCGTCGTCCAGCAGCGCCGGCTCGACCTGATCCCCAATCTCGTCGCCAGCGTCAAAGGCTACGTCGCCGAAGAAACGACCGTCCTGACCAACATCGCCAACGCCCGCGCCGCCGTCACCAGCGCTCCCAACCGTTCCAGCCAGATCGACGCCAACCAGAAGCTCGACGTCGCCCTCGGCCCCTTCTTCCGTCTCCAGGAGCAGTACCCTAACCTTAAGGGCAGTGAACAGTTCACCCGGCTCACCGACGAGCTCGCCGGAACCGAAAACCGCATCGCTGTCGAACGGAGCCGCTACAACAAGACCCTCAAGGACTACAACGTCTACGTCCAGCAGTTCCCCAACAGCATCTGGGCCAACATCGCCGGCTTCCACTACCGCGACGAGTACTTCAAGGGCAATCCGGCCAACAGCGAAGCTCCCAAAGTCGACTTCAGCAAGTAGCTTCTCGCGCTTCGGGGCAACGCAAAAAGGCCGTCGCATCCGCGACGGCCTTGCTCTTTCTCGGGGGCCCCGTTACTTGGTAAAGGAGGAGATGGCCGCAGCCTCGTCGTCCTTGATATCGAACACTGTGTACAGCTTCGTGATCTGCAGCAGATCGTGGACCTTCTTCGTCAGGTTCAACAGCTTCAGCTCGCCGCCGCTGTTCTTCACCGTGGTAAACGCACTCACCAGCTCGCCAATGCCCGAGCTGTCGATGTAGTTGATGTCGCCAAGGTTCAGCAGGATCTTCTTTGCGCCCTTTGCAACCGCATCACGCACCGCATCGCGGATCGTGACACTACCCTCGCCCAGGGTAATTCTTCCACTAAGATCAAGGACCGTGACGCCATCCACCTGGCGAGTATTGACTTTCATGCTCATGTTTTTACTTCTCCTTAGTTCTCCGATTGCGCGGGAGTTCGATGTTTGATCAGAGTCAGTTCCGTGCCAGGGTGTAGCTGCCGGAAGTGTACCTCATCCATGAAGGCACGAATCAGGAAGATGCCACGGCCCGATCCGCGCAGGATGTTCTCCGGCGCTAGCGGATCCGGAATCGTATCAGGGTCGAGCCCCGGCCCCTGGTCCGAGACCTTGACCGTCAGAGACTCGGCTGTCGTCTCAAACACAACGTCGACATGCTTCTCCGGGTCGTAGGAATTTCCATGCATCACCGCATTGACTGCGGCTTCACGTGCCGCCATCGCGATGTGGGCCGAAGTATCCTCGTCGAAGCCGGCCCGCTCCGCATACTGTTCCGCTGTCTGCTCGATCTTGTTTACGCTGTCCAGATTCGAGTCCAGGCTGAAGCTGACACGGCTTGTCGTTGAATCGGCCAAGAGCTGCCCTCAAGGTGCAAATCGAAACGAAAACGAGGCGAAACGATGAAGGCAGTGTGCTTGCCCGGCCTCGGAAAGTCAAGCAAACAACTTTGCTCCCCTCGCACTGTCGGCCGCTCCGCACGCGAAACAGCGCACACATCGCGGGGCACTCGGCCCTGCCGAAAGCCCCTCCCACGCGTGTACATTCGAGACAGGAGCCGTCGCCCCAACGCCATGACGAGGAACTGTCACAAAACCAGCGCAGCCCTTCTCCTCGGTGCCTCCGTCGAGGATCAGCGCGGTGCGCTCGTCGGCCATCTCCAGGAGTTCGCCGTCGCTCCGGCCGACGACACCGGACGCGTCTCCACGCTCGTCCTCCGCGGCAAGGGCGCAGGCCGCAAATCCCCTCTGCTCACCGTCAATCTCGGCGACGTCCAGCTCACCGAGGCCGGCAGCATCCGCCTTCGTGAAGGCGCCGAGCCCGGAACCCTGGCCGAAGGCAATGACCTCCTCATGCTCGAGCGCGACCTCCTCGATCAGCAGATCATCGACGTCCACGGCCACAAGGTCGTCCGTGTCAACGACGTCTGCCTCGTCTGGGAAAACGCCGCGGGGGAAGACGAAGGCACCGCCCTCCGCATCCAGGAGGTCGAGATCGGTCTGCGTGGCGCCGTCCGCCGCCTCCTCAAAGGTCTCCCCGCCTCCGCCGTCGAAGGCCTCGCCACGCACTTCCGCTCAAACGCCATTCCCTGGGAGTTCGTCGACCTCATCGATCGCGACCCAGCCCGCCGCGTACGCCTCAAGATCGACGGAGATCGCCTCTCGAAGATGCACCCCTCCGACATCGCCGACATCCTTGAAGAGCTCGCCCCCTCCGAGCGCCACGCCCTCTTCAGCAGCCTCAACGAGGAGGTCGCCGCAGAGGCCCTCGAAGAGGTCAAGCCAAAGATGCAGCAGGCCCTCATCGAGTCGCTCGACTCAGAGACCGTCGCCGGCATCGTCGAAGAGATGGACCCAGGTGCCGCCGCCGATCTCCTCTCCGAGCTGTCCGACGACAGGTCCGAAGCCATCCTCGAAGAGATGGACCCCGAAGAACGCCGCGAGGTCGAAGACCTCCTCGAGTTCTCCGGCGACTCCGCGGCCGGTCAGATGACCACCGAGTACGTCGCCCTCCCCACCGAGAGCACCGTTAGTGACGCCCGCGAAACCCTCCGTAACTTCGACGGCGACGTCGAGCTCGTCACGGACATCTTCCTCACCAGGGACTCCGGAGAAATCTGCGCGGTCGTTCCCGTCATGCAACTCCTCCTCGCCGCGCCCGACGCAACCCTCAGCTCGCTCCCGCACGGCCACCTCGTCACCTGCGAGGCCGGTGCGCCCGGCAGGAAAGTCGCCGAGCTCTTCGACAAGTACAACCTCCGCTCCCTTCCCGTCGTCGACGACGCCCGTCATCTGGTCGGCGTCGTGCACGCCGAGCAGGTCATCGCCTCGCTCCGTGCAAAGCACTAAAAGGAAACTGAACCGCCCCAATGAAGATCTTGTATGTCGGCAACCTGTCGCCGCATGACTCAACGCTCTACCGGATGTGGGCGCTGGAGCGCCTCGGCGAAACCCCGATCCCGCTCGACGCCCTCGCCTACATCCATCGCTCCCCGTTAGCCCAGAAGATCGCCTTCCGCCTCGCCGCCGGCCCCGAGGTCCAACGCATCAATCGCGACATCCTCCGCCTTGCCGAGTCAGAGCGCGTCGATGTCCTCTGGGCGGATAAGGTTCTCGGCATGGAGCCGCGCACCCTCAAACGCCTCCGCGATCTTGGCATCGTCACCGTCAGCTACATGATCGACAACGCCTTCGGCCCCCGGCGCGACCCCGGCTGGCGCCTCTACCGCAAATGCGTCCCCTTCTACGACCTCCACATCACTCAGCGCGACGTCAGCGTCCGCGACTACCAGGCACGCGGAGCCCGCGACGTCCTCAAGATCCAGACCGCCTTCGAACCCACCCTGCACTTCGCCCCTCCCCCCGGCTGGAGCGACCGGGAACGCGACCGCGAGGTCTCCTTCATCGGCACGCCCTACGACGATCGCGCCGCCTTTCTCACCCGGCTCTGGAAAGAGGCCGGCATCCCCGTCACCATCTCCGGCGCCCCGGTCTGGAACCGGGCACTCTCCGCCGAAGCCGCCGCCGCTCTCTACAAGGAAGGCGAGCTCTACCAGCAGCAATATCGCGAAGCCATCTGGCGATCCAAAATCAACCTCAGCTTCCTCACCCACGCCAACCAGGACGAGTTCGTTCACAAGAGCTTCGAGATCGCCGCCTGCGGGGGCTTCCTTCTCGCCGAGCGTTCCGCCGGTCACATGGCCCGATTCGTCGAAGACAAGGAGGCCGTCTTCTTCTCCACTTACGAGGAGTGCCTCGAAAAGATCCGCCGTTACCTCCCCGACGAACCGGCCCGCGAACGCATCGCCGCCGCCGGGCACCAGCGCGCCATCAGCTCCGGGTACAGCAACGACCACCAGGTCAGCCTCATCCTCGATCGCATCCGCACTATTCTCACCGCCCGCGCCGTCCCTTCCCAGTAACCCGCCCCGCCTCCGCCCCGTCCCGGCTCCACTGTAAGGTGTAAGAGAAGTGACCGCGGAGCGCAAAACACGGAAGCCTTTCCTCCCTTGGAGGAGGTGGCGAACCTCGCTCCTGCTCATCTTCGCCGTGCTCGGCCCCGGCTTCATCACCGCCAACGTCGATAACGACGCAGGCGGCATTCTCACCTACTCCCAGGCAGGCGCGCAGTTCGGTTACAGCCTCCTTTGGACCATGATCCCCATCACGGTCGCTCTCATCGTGGTGCAGGAGATGTGCGCCCGCATGGGCGCCGTCACCGGTAAAGGCCTGAGCGATCTCATCCGCGAAGAGTTCGGCCTCCGCACCACCTTTCTCGCCCTCCTTCTGCTCGTCGTTGTTAACTTCTGCAACGTCGCTGCGGAGTTCGCCGGCATCGCCGGCAGCATGCAGCTCTTCCATCTCAGCAAATTCATCAGCGTTCCGGTCGCCGCCACGCTCGTCTGGCTCCTGATCGTCAAGGGCGACTACAAGAGCGTCGAAAAAGTCTTCCTCATCGCCAGCGTCTTCTATATCGCCTACATCGTCGCCGGCGTGCTCAGCGGCCCGGACTGGCACCTCGCCATGGTCGAAACGGTCAAGCTCCCCGGCCGCAGCGTCCTCCGCGATAGCTCCTACATCTACATGACCATCGGCGTCATCGGCGCCACCATCGCGCCCTGGATGCAGTTCTACCTCCAGTCCTCCATCGTCGAGAAGGGAATCGGCGCCCGCCAGTACAAGGCCTCGCGCCTCGACGTCATCGTCGGCTCCATCTTCACCGACGTCGTCGCCTGGTTCATCGTCGTCGCCTGCGCCGCCACCCTCTACACCCACGGCATCCGCGACATCGGCGTCCCTTCCGACGCCGCCGAAGCCATGAAGCCGATCGCCGGACGCTACGCCTTTCTGCTCTTCGCGGCCGGCCTCTTCAACGCCTCGCTCTTCGCCGCGTCCATCCTTCCGCTCTCCACCGCCTACACCGTCTGCGAAGGGCTCGGAGTCGAGAGCGGCCTCGATAAGAGCTTCCGCGAAGCCCCCTTTTTCTACTGGTTCTACGGCCTGCTCATCGTGCTCGGCGCCGCCGTCGTCCTCCTGCCCAGCTTCCCGCTCGTCAAGGTCACTGTTCTCTCGCAGGTACTCAACGGGGCTCTCCTCCCCGTCATCCTCATCTTCATGCTCCGCCTCATCAACAAGCACGAGCTCATGGGCGAGTACACCAACTCGCTCGTTCTCAATATCGTCGCCTGGACGACTTCCATTGTGATGATCCTGCTCTCAGCGGTCTACGCGGCCGGCCTCGTGCGCGACATGCTCCACCACACCTGAACCCGCCGCCCCAGCAGGAGCCGCTAAATCAGCCGGCCTTCCGACAGATCCCGGATCAGCCCCAGGTCTGCCGCCAGAAAGTCGTATCCCGGCAGCGACGTCAGGGGCGACCAGCGCACGTCGTTGAAGATGCGGTTCTCCATCTCCCCCGCAAAGCTCTCCACCACGAAGAACTGCAGGTCGATCGATCCGCCATTGCGATACTTGTGCCGGACATTGGCCACCCGCCGCCCGATCTCCGCGTCGATCCCCAGCTCCTCGTTCAGCTCGCGCGCCAGCGCCGCCTCCGAGCTCTCGCCCGGCTCGATCTTTCCACCCGGAAACTCCCACTTGAGGCTCATCGGCTGGTCCGCCCTGCGCTGACAGATCAGGACCTCTCTCCCCGATCCATTGCCACCCCGCAGGATCAGCGCGGCAACCACGAAGCGTACCGGTCGTGAGACGCCGTCTGTGCTGTCATGTTCATCGAGCTTGCGAATATGTTCTTTCACCGGGCTAGGGGTTAGACGAGACACAACCCGTGAAAGCTTCGCTACTTCGCGGGTTCCCGGATCGTTCGCGGAAAATACACCGCCCAGCCCCGGCGCGCGCTCTCCTCCACCAGCTCCGGCGACGGATTCACCGGGTAAGCCCTCTTCGCAATCCGCAGCATCGCCGCATCATGCACCGAGTTCCCAAACACCGCATCCGGTTCCCCGACACCCACCCGCGCCAGCGCCGCCACCTTGCCTTCGTCCGTCGGCACATCCAGCAGCTCATTCGTCACCACCCCATCGCGCACTCTCACCCGCGCTGCCAGCACCCGTTCTGCCGGAATCCCGAACCGCGAAACGCCCTCCTCGACCACCCAGTCGTTCGTGGAGCTCACCGCCCAGATCTCCGTCCCGTCCGCCCGCAGCCTCGCAATCAGCTCCGCCATCTCCGCAAAGATGTTCCGCTCCACCGCCTGCGCAAAAAACGTCTGCGCCGCCTGTCGCATCTCCCCCAACCGCAGACCCTGGTACATCTGCACCATCTCCCCGCAGATCGCCAGCTCCGAAACCTCGCCCCGCAGATACTTGCGGTAGCGCGCATCGATCGCGTCCATCACCTCGCGCGACACCAGCCCCGTCTCGATCGTCCACTTCATAAACGCCGACCCGGCATCGCCCGACCACAGCGTCCCGTCGCAGTCAAACACCGCAACCCGAGGCCTGGCCCCCGTCACAGACTCGAGAAACTCCTCCTTCGACAAGGAAAGGATAGTTACCGCATCAGCCACAGATCACTCCACTTCTATCAATGCCGGGGTCTCCGGTCTTTCATTCGATTCTACGTGAACCACATCCCACCGCCCCACCCCACGCGACGGCGGACCCGGACCTGCATCCAAACCGAGGGAGGATTTACGATGACCGAACAGAAACACCTTTCCGGAGACGAAGGCAAAAAGAAGATCGGCGATCTCATCAAGCACATCCGCATCGCCATGCTGACCACCGCCGCCGAGGATGGCTCCTTCGACAGCCGCCCCATGGCCACCCAGGAGACAGACTTCGACGGCGTCGTCTACTTCCTCACTCGCGGCGAGTCCGGCAAAGTCCACGAGATCCAGGCCGACTCCCACGTCTCGCTCCTCTACGCCGACCCCGCTGACTCCAAGTTCGTCTCCGCTAAAGGACGCGCCTCCGTCAGCCAGGACCGCGCGAAGATCCACGAGCTCTGGAACCCCATGTACAAGGCCTGGTTCCCCCAGGGCGAAGATGACCCCGCGATCACCGTCCTCCGCGTCGACATCACCGAAGCCCAGTACTGGGAGGCCTCCTCAAGCAAGCTCCTCCGTGGCCTCAAGTACGTCGCCGCCGCCGCCACTGGTGGCAAGGTCGACCTGGGCGAGACCGGCACCGTCGACCTCAAAAGCTGATAGGAATCCCGCGGCTCCGATCCCACCCGGGGCCGCACTCGCCTCTAAACCGGAGGCGTCCCCTCCACCACCGTCGTCCCGGCCGGCGCCACAAAGTGAAACTCCGTCTCTGCCAACGGGACGTTCTCCTCTGAGCCATCGAACTCGAACTCCGTCTTCGCCCCGTCCGTCTCTTCGAGCACGATCCTCGTGATCCGCCCCTCCGCCGTAACCACCAGCGCAAGCTGCCGCACCCGCTGCCCCATCCCCTTCGGCACCCCCGCAATCCGGTATCCGCCCCCATCTGGCGTCACCACGATCCCGTCCAGCTCCTTCTGCAGCTGCGTATGCCCCAGCAGAAACCGCAGTGGCGAACGGAGGTCATCCACCTGCTTCGCCGGCAGTCGCTGCACCTCGGCATCCCCTGGCGTGTACGACCATGCGTACTTCCCGTCCAGTACAAACACCTTGCCGGCCGGCTCCGCATAGTTCCATCGCATCCGCCCGGGCTTCTTCAGCAGCAGCGTCCCGCTCTCGGCCCGGTCCATGCCCAGCCCGGAGTACCGCTCCACGAAGTGCGTGCGCAGCGAGACGAGGTGGTTGTAGTGCCCGTCCACCTGCTTCAGAACAGCGGTCTCGCTCGCACCGGGCTGCGGTCCCTGGGCTCCCAGCCCCACACAGAAGCAGGGAAGCGCAAGCACCGAAAGGAGCAGCCAGGGAAGCCGGCGCATCACTGCAGCGGCTGGGTGCAGTTCGTTCCGCCCGCGGGGTCGTATCGGATCAGGTTGTTCTCATCCGTGCAGTACCCCAGGTCGCCCGTCTTGCCCGGAGACTGCGGCACCGCGTTGATCTGGTACGACGTAAACATGTCCTGGTTGTTGACGCTGACCTTGGTGCAGTTGCTGATTGAAAATGTGTATCCGGCCTTCTGCCCACCAGCCAGATCCGGCGGAATCATCTGCGCGCTCTGCGAGGTCGGAGCTCCCGACCCGGGCTGCCCGCCAAGCGCCGAAAGCGTGCACGCAAACCCGTTCGCCGGATACGTCGAGTTGTACTGCAGCTCCGCCTGCGCAATCGCCCGCAGCGACTGAATCGCCGACGTCTGGTTCGCCTGCTTCCTCAACTTCAACAGCTGCGGCACAGCCAGCGTCATCAGGATCAGCATCACCGACATCACGATCAGCAGCTCGATCAGCGTGAAACCCTCTTCGCCCTGCCGCCCAACCCTCTTCCAGATCTTCATGCAGCTCCCACTTCCGTTCCGTCTCATGCGCAGTCGCAAGGGAGACTCTAACAGCACGTCCCTCAGCAGGCCAGATCTTCGCGTGACACCTTCATGGACTTGAGGTTCCCCAGAAGCGTCAACGCAATCGCCTCCGGTCGGAACAGTTCGCCCGCCAGCCGTTGCACGTCAAACACGCTCACCCGGTCAATGTCCGCCGTAATCTCGTCCACCCCGAAGAACCGCCCGAAGTACATCTGCTGCCGCGCCAGGTTCGACATCCTGCTCCCCGAGCTCTCCAGCCCAATCACGATATTGCTCTTCAACTGGTCCTTCGCCCGCTTCAGCTCGGACTCCGACACCGTTTCACTCTTCAGACGGCTCAGCTCCGCCAGCGTAAGCTGCAGCACCTGCTCCGTGTTCGCCACCGAAGCCCCTGCATACACGCAAATCGATCCGCTATCCCGGAATGGGTTCATCTCCGAGTAGATCGAGTACGCCAGCCCCCGGTCCTCGCGAATCGTCTGAAACAGCCTCGAGCTCATCCCGCCGCCCAGGATCGTGTTCAGGAGATACACCGCGTATCTCCGCTCATCGTTCACCCGCGGAGCCTCAACCCCCAGGCAGATCTGCACCTGCTCAAGCGACTTCTTCTTCCGGAGGCTGATATGCGGCGTCACGATCGGTGACCGCTTCGGCATCACCTCCGTCTGCCGGCCCGCGCTCAGCCCGCCGAAGTGCCTCTCCACCTGCGCCACAAACTCGTCATGATCCAGATTTCCCGCGGCCGAAAACACCATATACCGCGGCGTAAACCGGTCCGCGTAGTAGTCAAACACCACCCGCTGGTCAAAGCTCGACACCGTCTTCGCCGTCCCCAGGATCGGCCGTCCCAGCGCGTCGTCCTTCCAGAACCTCTGCGTAAAGATCTCGTGCACCAGGTAGTCCGGATTGTCCTCGTCCATCTTGATCTCTTCGAGGATCACGCCCTGCTCCCGCGTCACATCCTCCGGCGAGAACGTGGGGTGGAGGACCAGGTCCGCCAAAAGCTCAAGCGCCGGATCGACGTTCTCGTCCAAAACCTTGATATTGAAGCAGATCGTCTCCTTTCCGGTAAACGCGTCGAGGTTCCCCCCGATCGTGTCCACCTCCCGCGCAATCTGCTGCGCCGACCGCGTCGTCGTTCCCTTGAACACCATGTGCTCGACAAAGTGCGAGATCCCGTTGACCTCAAGCGCCTCATCCCGCGACCCGCAGTTGATCCAGACCCCCATCGACACGCTTCGGACCTGCGGCATGCTCTCGGTCAACACCATCAGGCCGTTGGGCAGGGTTGTCTTGCGGATGTTTCTCGGGACGTTGCGTCGGATCGGAAGCTCTTGGATAAAGGTGGCTGACATGCATCTCCATTTTCTCATATTCCCCACCCCCACCGCTCAAATCAGCACCCCACACCAACGCCGCCCCACGCTGCCATCCTTCGCGAAATCGAACGATCCACTTCTCCCTAGCACCAACCCCACCCGCCCCTCCACGCTTGTCATCCTTCGCGAAGCGGAGGATCCGCTTCTCCGAACCACCAATCCCAACCCTCCCGCCCCCACCCTTGTCATCCTTCGCGAAAGCGGAGGATCCGCTTCTCCAACCCCCAACGCCGACCCCTCCACCCTCGTCATCCTTCGCGAAAGCGGAGGATCCGCTTCTCCACCACCGCCAACATCACCCCCCTCACACTTGTCATCCTTCGCGAAAGCGGAGGATCCGCTTCTCCACCCCCCAACGCCGACCCCTCCACCTTGTCATCCTTCGCGAAAGCGGAGGATCCGCTTCTCCACCCCCAACGCCGACCCCTCCACCTTGTCATCCTTCGCGAAAGCGGAGGATCCGCTTCTCCACCACCCAAGCCGCCCAGTCTTGCCATCCTTCGCGAAACGGAGGACAACCTCATCACCTGGCGCACCAACCCCTCGCCATCCTCTAAAATGGAAATAGCCCGCCCTATGGGTCCCGCACCCACGGACCCCGGCCGCTGAGAGTACAGACGTAACCTCCGCGATTCGAAGACTTTGCAAAAAGTACGGGGAGGGGGAGGGTACCCCTCAGTCCGTCACACTGACCTCAAATGACCACCACCACCCCCAACCCGCCGCAACCCCTCTTCGGCATGAGCCTCGCCGAGCTCACAACCCTGGTCGGCAGCCTCGGCCACAAGCCCTACCGTGCCCGCCAGATCTTCGAAGCCCTCTATCGCCAGCGTGTCTCCTCCGTCGACGAGATCACCGTCCTCCCCGCCGCACTCCGTCACGAGCTCGCCTCCACCGGCCACACCGTCGGCCTCCCTGAGATCGTCCAGGCCGCCCGCTCCGTAGACGGCACCGAGCGCTACCTCGTGCGCCTCGCCGACGGCGAAACCGTCGAAACCGTCTGGATGCCGGACGGCGACGGTGGCGAGCGCGGCGACGGCAGCCAGGCCGCTGCCGAAGAAGAAACCGACGCTGAAACCGGACCCAGCTACCGCCGCTCCACCATCTGCATCTCCAGCCAGGTCGGCTGCGCCGTCAACTGCCAGTTCTGCCTTACCGCCAAGCTCGGCATTCGCCGCAACCTCACCGCGGGCGAGATCGCCGGTCAGGTCGCCGCCGTCCTCAACCGCCACGGCGTTCGGCTCGCCAGCGCCGCCGGCAACCAGGACCCCGCCCGCATCAACCTCGTCTTCATGGGCATGGGCGAGCCCTTCCTCAACTACGACGCCTTCATGGCCGCCGTCCGCCTGCTCGTCGAGGCCGTCGGCATCCCCGAGTCCCGCATGACCGTCTCCACCTCCGGCATCGAGCCCGCCATCCGCGCCTTCGCCGCCGAGCCCATCCGCCCCAAGCTCGCCCTCTCCCTCAACGCCTCCAACGACACCGTCCGCGAGAGCGTCATGCCCATCACGCGTAAGTGGAACATCGGCGAAGCTCCTCGAGGCCGTCCGCACCATCCCCCTCCGCACCCGCGAGTGGGTCACCTTCGAGTACGTCCTCCTCGGCGGCGTCAACGACCAGCCCGAGCACGCGCGCGAGGTCGCTCGCCCTGCTCAGCGGCATGCGCGCCAAGGTCAACCTCATCGTCTGGAACCCCGGCCCCGGCATCCCCTACACCCAGCCCGCCCCCGAAGACGTCAGCCGCTTCCAGAAGACGCTCATCGCCGGCGGCATGCCCACCTACATCCGCCGCCCCCGCGGCCGCGACATCTATGCCGCATGCGGACAGCTCAAGCGCACGGTAGACGATTCGCAGCCAATAGCCGCCCCACCGACCGAGGCGCTCGTCTTCATCACCGGCCAGACGCGCTAGGCTACCGGCATCGCGATTCGCGGCGACTTGCGCCGCTCCCGGAACCCTACCGACAGCAGCTTCTCGGTCACCTGGTCATAGTCGTGCCGCAGCACATCCCCCTCGTGAACGAAGTTGCCCGTCACCGGCACCACCCCCATCTCACGAACGCGATCAAGATCCGCCGCGATCGGGCTCTGGCCCTCCCGCTCATACTGCTCCAGGCGCCGCGCCGAGATGGGTGCCGTATTGATCAATGCGAAATCAAAGAGCCGCTCCGTTCCCGCATGCCGGCTGATCCGCTCGAGATGCTGGGACGCCGTCAAGCCCAGTGACTCGTTCGCCTGCGTCATCAGGTTGCAAACGTAGATCTTGGTAGCCTTCGAGGCCTTCAGCGCCTCCGGAATCCCGCGCACCAGAAGGTTCGTGATCAGGGACGTGTAGAGCGACCCCGGTCCGATCGTAATCAGGTCCGCGTTCGCAATCGCCTCAAGCGTCTCCGGCAGAGGATCGGCCGTCGCCGGCTCAAGCATAAGCTCCGCGATCCGGTGCCGGCTAGCGGTGATGTTCGTCTCCCCTCGTACCAGGCTGCCGTCATCCATCAGCGCCGCAAGGTTCACGTTGGTGTTGGTGGCGGGAAAGATCCGCCCGCGCGTCGCCAGGATCTGCGACGACATCTGCACCGCCTGCGCAAAGTCTCCGGTGATATGTGAGAGGGCCGCCAGGAAGATGTTGCCGAAGCTATGCCCCTCAAGCTCCCCCTGCTCAAACCGGAAGCGAAACAGCTTGGACAGGAGATGCTCGTCCTCCGAAAGCGCCACCATGCAGTTGCGCACGTCGCCCGGCGGCAGCATCTTGAAGTCCTCGCGCAAACGTCCCGAGGAGCCGCCATCATCAGTCACCGTCACGATCGCCGTAAGATCGCGGATCAGGCAAGGCGCTTCGGCACAGGGCGTCTCCTCCGCTTCCTGCGAGGCCGGTGTCGCCACGTAGCGCTTCAGGCCGCGCAGCAGTGTCGAAAGCCCGGTCCCACCGCCGATCGCAACGATCCGCAGGGAACGCTCAGCAGGTGAAACGGTCAGGGCTGCGTTGGTGGTAGGGGAGGTCATGGTCGCTCGGATCCTGCGTGCCCTCCCAGCCTAACAGCGCCCGGCACGGCACTCAGACCTCAGGATAGAGCAGCTCGGTAAAGCGCGGATCGTCCGCCATATCCTGGAAGTCCGAGTCCGCACGTGCCTGGATGCGGTTCCGCGGATTCTGCCGGATAGCCTCGGTCAGGTGCTCGAGACACGTGTGCGCATCGCTGGTCATGCTCGCCAGCACGGCCAGGCCGTAAAAGGCGTAATCCGCCTTGTCGTTCTCCTTGAGGATTTTCTGAAACTCCTCGCGCGCGTCCTCGTAGTGCCCGTTGTTCAGCAACGAGATCGCATAGTCGTACTGCTCCTCATGGCTCGTAAAGGTCGCCTTGCCTTTGGAGACCTGCAGGAGGCATGCATTGATGTACATGCGGATGCGGTCTGCAAGATCGGGTGGGCTCGTGGCCAGCATCTTCTCAAATGCTGCGTGGGCCTTGTCATACTTGCCCTCTTGCATCAGCCGGACAGCCCCTTCGTACAGCGCCAGCGTCTGTGCACGATCGCTGTCAGCCGCGAGCGGAACAGTACCTGCCAGCGTTCGCGGAGCCTTTTTTCCCGTTGATGTTGGTGCGGTCTTCGTCTGCGCCATGGATTCCTCGCTGGTCGTGCTCGGCCCAGCCCCGGTTCCTGCCGCAGCCTGCCTCCCTGTACCAGCTCTCGTCATCGGTTTTATACGCAGAGTCTGTCTTCCGGTCAATACACCCTCTGTGGAGGGCACCTAGATTGCGCCCGTCCGCCGACGTCCGTAGATCGCA
Source organism: uncultured Acidobacteriaceae bacterium (assembly GCA_963850375.1). Classification (GTDB taxonomy): domain Bacteria; phylum Acidobacteriota; class Terriglobia; order Terriglobales; family Acidobacteriaceae; genus Edaphobacter. The sequence continues at coordinate 2,417,533 of CAWKKV010000002.1, forward strand.
GGATTCAACTCCGGATCGTTGTACATCTTCATCTGCCGGTACACCTTCACGCGACGGGTACCGCCAAGGACCTCGGTCCAAAGTGCCGTCAGGCATCCGGCCAGGTCCGACCGCTGGGTCTCAAGAATGGAGAGACGCCTCAGGTTCTTTGCGCGATGATTCGCGGTCGCGTCCGTGCGCTCGGCCTGCTCGCGCGTGTGAAAGATCTTGAGCGCGAGGATAGACATCCGATCGATCATCATGCCCGGGGTCTCGGAGTGAAGCGGCGCCTCCAAACTCGCTTCAGGCGCGGCCTGCAGCAGCAGGTCATCGATGGCTTCGACCACGTCGTTGCGTCGCTGGTTAAGCCGGTCAATCGCGCGCTTCACCCGCGCAATCTCCGCGTCCGCCGCCGCCGGATCGCGTGCCCTATCCTCCTCATGCCAAAGGTCGAAGTTAGCCCGGTGATTGCCTAAGATCAGCTCCTTGAGCCGGTCGGTTCCCGATGCCGTGGGTGTCTCCTCCTCGTGCCAGCGCCGGACACACTCATCGTGCAACCTCGATATCTCCGCTCCGTCCATCATCGCTTTGCCGCCTGCACTCACAGACTCTACCAGCAACAGCGCACCCCGACCGCGCCTCGGCCGAGGTTGCGGTACGAGGTGCGACCAAGCAGACTAGAAGCAGCAATGTCTAACTCCCCCCAACGGGTCCTGCTGTACCGTCTCGGAAGCCTGGGCGATACGCTGGTGGCTCTGCCCGCAATCCATCTCGTCGCGGAGGCATTTCCCGACGCCGAACGGCGTCTGCTCACAAACTTCCCGGTCAACGTCAAGGCACCCCCGGCAGCCGCTGTCCTCGAGCACACGGGGCTGGTCCAAGGATTTTTCCGGTACGCGGTCGGCACGCGCAGTGCTCGTGAGCTACTTCGGCTCTGGTGGCAGCTGCTCCGCTGGAGGCCGGATGTGCTTGTCTACCTGGGCGCACCGCGCGGTATCGCGTCGGCGAAGCGCGATGCGCTCTTCTTCCGGATGTGCGGTGTGTCGCGACAGATCGGCGTGCCCGTGACCGAGGAGATGCAAAGCAACCTGCCCATCGAGCCGGACGGCTTCCTTGAGCCGGAGGCGAGCCGCCTGGCGCGCAACATCCGCGAGCTCGGGGAGGCACATCTTGAAGACGCCGCGAGCTGGGATCTCCACCTCACGGACGCCGAGCATGCCCGGGCGGCCGAGGTCCTCTCCGCCACAGGAGGCGCGCCGCTTATCGCCGTCAGCGTCGGGACAAAGGTGCAGGCCAAGGACTGGGGACGTGAAAACTGGCGCGGGCTGCTCGATCGCGTCGCAGCGTCCTACGGAGGGCACGCGCTAGCACTGTGCGGCGCCCCGGAGGAGGCGGACGCAAGCGACTTCGCCGCCGCCGGGTGGCACGCTCGGTCCGGAGCGGCCGTCGTCAACCTCTGTGGTCGGCTTACGCCACGAGAGAGCGCCGCCGTGTTCGCCCAGGCGCGCATCTTTCTCGGCCACGACAGCGGTCCCATGCACCTGGCTGCTGCCGTGCAAACCCCCTGCGTCGTCATCTTCGCGGCCCGCAATATCCCGCGCGTCTGGTTTCCTCACGGGCGGCAGCATCGGGTTGTGTACCACCATGTCGAGTGCGCCGGGTGCGAGCTTGAAACCTGCATCGTCCAGCGCAAAAAGTGCCTGACCTCGATCTCCATCGACGAGGTGCTGGCCGAGGTGTACGCCATTCTCGGCTAAGCTCGCCCTCTACCCCGAGCGCGCCCGGGGGGTGCGATGATAGACGGGAGGGAGCCTGACCACGATCTATGCTTTCGGACCTCCACGCAATTCTGAATCTTCTTGAAGGCGGCTTTCGAGAGCTTCGTGTTCTTGTCATAGGCGACCTCATGCTCGATCGCTACATCACCGGCGAGGTCGACCGCATCTCGCCCGAGGCTCCAGTCCCCATACTCCGCCACGCCCAGCGCTACGAGCGAGCCGGCGGCGCTGCCAATGTCGCCATGAACCTCGCAGGCCTCGGCTGCCAGGCATACCTCGCCGGCTTCTGGGGCGCCGATGCCGAGCAGGCAGAGCTGGCCGCCATCCTCGACCGAGCCGGCGTTGACGCCGTCGGCGTTGTCTCGACCGCCACGCCGACCATCTCGAAGACACGCATCGTCGGCCGCAACCAGCAGCTGCTTCGGCTAGACATTGAGAGCCGCGATGTACCGTCAGCCGAGGACGCGGAGCGGCTTCGCGAACGGGTCCGCGGTCTCGTCCCCAAGGTCAACGCCGTCATCCTCTCGGACTATGCCAAAGGTGTGCTCTCGCCCGCGCTCTGCCGTGAGGTCATCGAGCTTGCACGCGAGCACGCCATCCCCGTGCTTGCCGACCCTAAAACCCCGGACTTCAGCAGGTACCAGGGCGCCACCACCGTCAGCCCCAACCTCCACGAGCTCGCCGAAGCTACGCGCATCCCTATCCACCTGACGGCCGACCTCCTCGCCGCCGGCCAGCAGCTCGCGTCTCAGCACGGTCTCCAGTTCCTTACCGTCACCATGAGTGAGAAGGGAATCGCCATCCTCCGCCCAGCCATCGGTGACATCCCGGGCAGCATCGATCGGCTTCCCGCACGCGCTCGCGAGGTCTTTGACGTCTCAGGCGCCGGAGATACCGTGATCGCCACCCTCGCCGCCGGCATAGCCGCCGGTCTCACCGTCCGCACCTCGGTCGAGCTCGCCAACCTCGCCGCCGGTATCGTTGTCGGCAAGACCGGCACTGTCCCAATTGCCGCGCACGAGCTCGTCGCCGAGCTCACCCCCAGCTCGGGCGTCACCGCCGAGGAAAAGATCCTCGATCGCGACCGCATAGCCAAACGTGTCGCCGAGTGGCGCGCCTCCGGCGAAACCATCGTCTTCACCAACGGCTGCTTCGATCTCCTCCATGTCGGCCACATCACCCTGCTCGAGGACTGCCGCCGTTTCGGCTCGAAACTCGTTCTCGGTCTCAACGCCGACAGCTCCGTCTGCCGCCTTAAAGGGCCCACCAGGCCCATCGTCGGTGAGCGCGAACGCGCCCGCGTCATGGCAGCCCTCGCCGCCGTCGACGCCGTTGTGCTGTTCGAAGAAGACACCCCACTCGAGCTCATCCGCGTCCTTCGTCCCGATGTTCTCGTCAAGGGCGGCGACTACAACATCAGCACCGTCGTCGGACATGAAGAAGTCCTCGCGAACGGCGGGCGCGTCGAAATCGTGCCCACCGTCGAAGGCTTCTCCACATCCAACATCGTCAAACGGCTGACCGCGGCTCCCCAACCAAACCCGGCCGCGAGCGAGGAGGTTTCGCTTTGATCATCGTCACGGGAGGGGCCGGATTCATCGGTTCCAACCTCGTCCATCAACTCAATGCCATTGGCCAAAGCGACATCCTCGTCGTTGACAATCTCGCCCCCGCGCCCAATCTCACCGGACCCAAGTTCCTCAACCTCCAGGGCGCTCAGTACGCCGACTACATGGACAAGCTCGACTTCCTCGACTCGCTCGTCGCAGGCGACTTCGACGACGAGCCCATCGAGGCTATCCTCCACCAGGGTGCCTGCTCCAACACCCTCGAAGACGACGGCCAGTACATGATGCGCAACAACTTCGATTACTCCAAGGTCCTGCTCCACTTCGCGACCGAGCGCGAGATCCCCTTCGTCTACGCCTCCACCGCCGCCGTCTACGGCGCGAGCACCTCCTTCGCCGTCGATCCCGCGAACGAGCGCCCGCTCAACGTCTACGGCTTCTCCAAGCTCGTCTTCGACAACTACGTCCGCCGCCTCATGCCGGACCTCACCTCCACCGTCGTCGGCCTCCGCTATTTCAACGTCTACGGTCCGCGCGAACAGCACAAGGGGCGCATGGCCTCGGTCCTCCATCACTTCACAAAACAGCTTCTCGACACCGGCACCATCCGCATGTTCGAGGGCTCGGGCGGATACGCAGACGGCGAGCAGCGCCGCGACTTCGTCTTTGTCGACGATCTCGCCCGTATCAACCTCTTCTTCGCTGGCCTCCTTCCCGAGAGCCCCCGCGAGCCCGTCAAGGCCATCGTCAACGCCGGCACAGGACAGGCACGCACCTTCAAGGCAGTCGCTGAGGCGCTCATGGACGTCCACGGTCCCGGCCGTGTCGAGTTCATCCCCTTCCCGGGCGACCTCAAGAACCGCTACCAGCACTTCACCGAGGCCGACATCTCCGGCCTCCGCGATGCCGGGTACACCGACCCCTTCACCTCACTCGAACAGGGAACGCGCCTCACCTTCGGAGCCACCCCCGTTTCCGTGTAGACCGGGGCGCCTCGCCTCGCATCCCAAATCCAACGCTCGATCGCCGGAGGGCCTTCATGTCTGACCGTAAGCCAACGATCCTCTGCATCAGCACCTACGAAAAGGGCCAGCCTTTTTTGGTCGAAGCCAACCGGCTCGGTCTCGAGGTCATCCTGCTCACCGTTGACAAGCTCGAGCACGCAGACTGGCCACGCTCGTCACTCTCCCGCCTCCTCGTCATGCCCGAGGGCCTCACCCCTCCGCAGGTCCTCAACACCGTCGCCTACCTCGCGCGCACACAGCCCATCGATCGCATCGTCGCTCTCGACGAGTTTGATCTCGAAACCGCCGCTCTTCTGCGCGAACACTTCCGCATGGCAGGAATGGGAGAAAGCGCCACCCGTTTCTTTCGCGACAAGCTCGCCATGCGTGTCGGTGCTCGCGCAGCCGGTGTCCGCGTCCCGGAGTTCAGCCCCGTCATCCACTACGACGACGTCCACCACTTCCTCGCCGACGTCCCCGGGCCCTGGCTGCTCAAGCCACGCACCAACGCCTCCGCCATCGGCATCCACAAGCTCCACGCCGCAGAAGAAATCTGGCCGCTGCTCGACTCGCTCGGTGATCTCGGGAGCCACTATCTTCTCGAGCGTTTCGTCCCAGGCGACATCTTTCACGTCGAAGGCGTCACCTCGAATCGTGAGGTGCTCTTCGCCATGCCTTTCCAGTACGGTCAGCCGCCCATGCAGACCATGCATGAGGGCGGCGTCTTCACCACCCGCGCGCTCGAAAGCAGCTCCCCCGAAGCCGCGTCACTCCGCGCCATGCACCGTGAGGTCCTCTCCGCCCTCGGCATGATCTCCGGCGTCACCCATACCGAGTTCATCCGCGCACACGCCGACGGGCAGTTTTACTTCCTTGAAACCGCCGCCCGGGTCGGCGGAGCGTATATCGCCGACGTCGTCCAGTTCGCCACCGGGCTCAACCCGTGGATCGAATGGGCGCGACTTGAGGCCGCCGCCATCTTCGGCAAGCCCTATGCGCTTCCGGAGATCCGCCACGATTATGCCGGCAGCGTAATCTGCCTCGCTCGGCAGGGCCAGCCCGATACCGCCGCCTACAGCGATCCCGAGGTCGTCCTCCGGCTCCACAAGCATCACCACGCCGGCGTTCTCGTCCAGTCGCCCTCCGCCGCCCGCATAGAGGGCCTGACCCGCGATTACGCGCAGCGCTTCCTCGCCGATTTCTGCGCGGTCATGCCCGCGCCCGATAAGGCGACCGCCTAACATCGAAAATTGAAAGGGAAGTGGTGAAGCCCGCTGGGACTCGAACCCAGGACCAACGCCTTACAAGGGCCTAGAAGACGGTTCGTAAACGTTTGCAGGATCTCGTAATGGTAAGCACAAAGAGATCAAAGTGAACGACTTGAGCAACGAGAGCCCTAGACTGCTTACCTGGGGTTCGTACCGCTCTGTAGCTCCCTAATCGTAGAGGATGCCCTTGCGGCTTATCATCCGTGCTTCCGGCAGCGCGTTGTGGTGGCCAAGTTCAAAGATCAGCGTGCTCTCAAGGTTTCGCCCGCCGTGTCGTTTCCTTCAGCTACCTTCTTCTGAGCCAGCCGCCGCGCAGTCTCCAGAGCGTCCGTTGCGGCTGTTTTCACGTCGGGCGAGATCCCCGTCCCTTCCCAATCTTTCTTCGTGACAGGATTGATCGGCCGCCCCACCGGAACGGCGATCATGAAGTGATTTCCCGCGGGCATGCCATTCACCGGGTGGGCACCGCCCCCCGTTGTTTCGCCGACGATGGTCGCGCGTTTCTGAGTCTGCAGATCATAGGTGAACTCCTCTCCACCCGAAAAGGTCTGACCCGAGGTAAGGACATATATCGGCTTGTTCAAGTAGCGTGGGCCGGCGACCGAGGGCAATGTCCAGTACTGCCTTGTGGTGCCGTCGTGCTGGTTCAGCATGTCGTTGATGTGCGTAGAGCTCGCGAAAAGATACGACACCATGAGTTGCACCATGGCCGGATCTCCTCCGTGGTTTTCGCGCAGGTCAAAGATCAGGGCATCGGTGTGTGCGACAAAAGCCATGGATGCCGCTACAACGGGCCCACATACGTCAGGATCCCCGAAGGCGTCGAACTTCAGATAGCCGATGTTGCCCGGCAGTCTCTCGACCTTACTGAAGGCACAGTTTTCACGCTCCATGTCCTGCCTGAACTGCGCTTGCTGGGCCGCACTCGGCGGCTTAGGTTTGGCGTTCTCGCCCTGATCTGGAGTAACGAAGGGACTATAGCCGACGAACAGATGCTTGTCGTGGCTAACCTCGATCAGGTCTTTCGTAAGCTCTTCGGCGAAGTCGTTCCCGTCTGTAAGAGAGTTGTAGTTGCCAGCCCTTTCATGTTCCTCGATGGCCTGAATCATCTGCTTCGCCTTATCGGGGTACACGTAGTACTCGGTGAGCCGTGCGCTGATCAAGCGGATAGTCGCGTCGCGGATCTGCGGCGTGAGCGAAACCGGTTCTAGTGTGGCGCCCGGCAGCATAGCCCGGATGGCGAGCGACTTCACCTTAGGTGGCTCGGTGGTGGCGAGTCGCAGGCTGCCGAACGCTGTCAGGTGATCTCCCCTGCCCTTGACCATGAACGTGATGCTGTCGGGAGTTGATGTCCGGATCGAAAGCAGGTCGAATCCTCCGGTCTGGGTGCTGAAAGCCTGTAGACCATCGGCGGGCTGCGGCGACCCGTACTCCTCTACATAGGAATGCAATTTGGCGAGGTCTTCGCTGTCGAACGCGTCGAGGAATGCCCGGAGGGTCCTACCTGCAGGGGTATCTGGGGGCGACACTTGAGCAAACAGGGGTGGAGACCCTGCCAAGGCAAGGACCACTAACAAAATGTTGCTAAAGAGCTTGGGGAGCCACCGCTCATCAAAACCCATCTCGGCCTCGATTCGACTGAACGAAGTGTTGTTCCCAACACGCTCCGGCTCCCATAGAACTCGCCATTTGGTCTTCCTTTCGCACCCAAACACGCCTAATCGTCCTTCTGCGTGGACCGGGGGCGTTCAACGACCCGAATTACATCAGTTCTGTTCGCGAAGTGTGCATGCAAAGGAGGATAGTACCCAGTTCAAATCAGTGAGGAAACAATCACGTCGCGATTTCGGAGCGGCTCGTCATTCCCCGCTGGCAGACGTCGCGCGAAACAAACCGATTGCGAGCCATTGACCTCGACTCTCTCCATAGCCTTCCTGGAACAGACACTCAACGGCGCAGCATTAGAGCGCGGACTACGGCGAGTTTTCTTGCTTCTCAGCCGCCTCAGGAGAGCGACTCGTAATTTGTGAGAGCTGACACTTGGCTCTGCTGCCACTCGTCCCCACAGAGTCCCCGCTTCTAAAGCGAGAGCAACAAGCAGCTGTAAGTGATCTGAAATGTGGTGAGCCCGCTGGGACTCGAACCCAGGACCAACGCCTTAAAAGGGCGATGCTCTACCAACTGAGCTACAGGCTCTCAACCTCTTCCAACTTAGCACACAGCAAGAGCTTGCGAGGCCGACTCACACCCTCGTTTTGACCGGGTTGCAGACAGCCTCCGGATGTTACGTTAGTTCCATCCACAGCACCCAAATTCCTCCCCCAAGCCTCCCCCGCTCCCCAAGGAAAACAGCCGCTTCTGTGCACCAAAAGCAGGGCACTCGCCTTCCACCGAGTGCCCGGAAATGGGTGTACGGGTGACACTTAAGTGTCATCGTGGATTCATTGACTTGCTCTAATGCCCAAAGTAGCCTCAGCGTATCGCTTGACCGCAGTCTCTCTCGCGGCACGCTCGGCAACACCGCCACAGGTTCGAAGCCCTCCCCAGAGCTCGTTACCAGTAACCAACAGGACTGGCCACCATGGAAAAGCGCAACACAGAGCGAATCGAAGAGCTGCCCACAGTAGAGACGCCCGAAGACGTAGCCGTCCTCTACTCCTGGGCAAACCTGCACGGTGCAAAGTACCGCGACTTCTCCGCCTCCCGGCGTGAATATCGCGCGCAGCTTCGGCATCGTGCCGCCGAACAGGCCCGCGAGCAGGAGCTCCGAGCCCAGGCCAGCGCCGAAACTGCGGCAACCTACGCCGAGAAAGCCGCCCGACAGGCGGAGGAAGTCGCCATGTCCAACCAGGCCAGAGACACCGAATTCGCACGGAAACAGGCACTCGCCGAAGCAGAAGAGGCCGCTCGCGTCGCCACCGCCGAGCGCATGGAGGCCGCCCGCCGCGCCGAAGCCGCCGCCATCGCCGACGCCACCGCTCGCCGCGAGCAGCTCGAGATCGCTGAGGCAAGCGCCTCCGCCCGTCGCAAAGCTGCGCAATATGCAGAATCCGAGAGCCGCCGCCGCGCAGCCCAGCCCGAAGCCGAGCCCGAAGTTCCCGGTGAGATCTCCGACCCCTACACTCCGCACCAGCAAGTCCCTCCCTCTCGCCAAGCGCTGGTCCCGGTCAGCTACGCTGTCCCTGCTCCCGCCGAACACCTCCCGCCTGCCTTTCACGTCGAGCGCACGCCGCCACCTTCAGCTCCCGTCTACCAGGCGCCCCAGGCTCCGCGTGCCCAGGGCAATATAGACTACGCACCCGCCGCGCCAGCCCCGGTCCAAATTCCCGTCCGTACACCTCTCGCCGAGACCTCGGAGCTTCTTCCACCGCCTCCGCCGCGCCGCCCGCAGGGCTACCGCCCCGATGACGCCTCCGGCGTCCGCCAGATTTATCGTGGCCCCGAGTTCGACCAGACCCGCGAATCCGCGCGTGCCGTCCCTGCACGTCAGCTCATCCCCGTGCAGGATCCCGCGCCCGCCGGGCGATCGTCCGATGAACCTCGCATTCGTCCGGACGACTACCTCAATCTCAGCCAAAGGACCTGGGCTCCTGCAGCCCAACAGCCCCGCGCCGGACAGGATCGTGCCTCCGCCTGGTCGGACGGCATCACCTACAAGCCGGTCGGCGAAGTCCCCGCCAACCCTGCGTCTACGCTTCCGCCGGCCTACACCTCCGCTCGCAACCTCAACGTGACACCCCCGGCTCCGCAGGCGCAACCCGCTGCCGTGCCCAGGGACAACTCCCAGGGCACGGGAGATCCAACGCCTCGCAGGCGTCGCCAGGACGCCCCCGGATACAAAGAGGAGCACCCGTCCGACTCCGGCCCGGGCCGTCGCCGGACTGACTCCACCCCCTTCCGTGCCGCCGCGCAGCCAAGCTCGCCCGCTCCCCGCCGCTCCCCCCGCGAAGAGCCCGCGCCCGCAGCTGCGCCCGAACCGTCCGGACCAGCATGGCTCTATGCCTCCGCTCCACCCGCGCAGGCGAAGCCCGCTCCGCTTCCGGCAACTCCACAGTCCTCCGTGGCCGACACCCTTCAGCACTCTCGGGAGCGCGTCGCCGCCCGCTGGTACGCCCTCAAAGGCGTCTTCGAGCAGCCCGGACAGGAGCGCGCTGAGCCCGCGCCCGTCCGCCAGAAAGAGACCCGCACCCCCATCCTTGCGGTCTTCTCCATGGCCGGCGGCGTCGGCAAGACGTCACTCGTTGCCACCCTTGGCCGCTCGCTCTCATCACTCGGTGAAAAGGTCCTCCTCACCGACACAACCTCCCATGGCCTGCTCCCGTTCTACTTCGGTGCTAGCGAGCTCCGGCAGGGAACCGTTCGCACCTTCTCGCCGCCGAGCGGAAGCACCGACGCCCCCATCTACCTCGTCAGCTACGACGTCGAGCAGAAAACCGGGGACGAGGCAGCCAAGGACGCACTTGTAGAGGAGATCACTGCTAGCAGCCGCGGAACGCACCGCGTTCTGCTCGACCTCACCGTCAGCTCCGGCTGGATCGTTCGCCACATGGCCCGTCTCAGCCCCACGGTCCTCGTCCCTGTCGCGCCCGACATGAACTCCGTTATCAGCCTCCAGGGCGTCGAGAAGTTCTTCAACGGCGTCGTCGACGCCGACGGTCGCCCCCTCAAGCTCTTCTACCTCCTCAACCAGTTCGACGCCTCGCTTCCGCTGCACCTCGACATCCGCGAGGTTCTCCGGCGGCAGCTCGGCGATCGCCTCCTGCCCTTTGTGATCCGCCGCGCACCCGCGGTCGGAGAAGCCCTCGCCGAAGGCATGACCATCGTGGACTACTCCCCCGAAGCGCCCGTCGCCGAGGACTACCTCAACGCCGCAACCTGGCTCAGAACGGTCGCCGCACCCGCTACCGCAGGCTTTCGCAACGTCCGCTGGAGCGAACGATGACCCGGTCTTCCGCATGGAGTGAGTTCGAATCAGGTGAAGGCCTGGGACTCCGCATTCTCCGTATCGTCCTGATTGTTGGTGGTGTCTTCTTCCTCGGCTTCACCGGGATCCTCGAACTCACGTGGCCGCAGCAGATCATCCTCGGCCTCCTCACAACCTTTATCGCCATCTGGATGGACAGGAGCTCGAGTTCCTACCTCGTCACGCTCACGCTGATGTTCGTCTCCATGTTCTCGACCTTCCGCTACGGCTACTGGCGGATGTCGACCACGGTCAAGTTCTTCCTCGACCCCGGCACACAGTGGACGCCGCTCGACGCCTTCTTCATCTCACTGCTCGTCCTGGCCGAAGCCTACGCCTTCATCATTCTCTTCCTCGGATACCTCCAGACCCTGTGGCCGCTTCGCCGCACCCCGGTCCCGCTGCCCGATGACCCGGACGCCTGGCCCGCCGTCGACCTCCTCATCCCCACCTATAACGAGCCCCTCTCGGTCGTGCGCTACACCGCGCTCGCCGCCATGAACATCGACTGGCCCGCCGACAAGCTCAACGTCTACATACTGGACGACGGCAAGCGTCCCGAGTTCCGCGCCTTTGCCGAAGAAGCCGGCATCGGCTACATGACGCGCGACGACAACAAGCACGCTAAAGCCGGCAACATCAATCGCGCGCTCGCCCGCCTCGACTCCCCTTACGTCTGCATCTTCGATTGCGATCACGTCCCCACGCGTTCCTTCATGCAGGTCACGCTCGGCTGGTTCCTCCGGGACTCCAAGCTCGGCATGCTGCAAACGCCGCATCACTTCTACTCGCCCGATCCCTTTGAGCGAAACCTCCACCAGTTCCGCACCATCCCCAACGAGGGCGAGCTCTTCTACGGCATCGTCCAGGATGGCAACGACTTCTGGAATGCAACCTTCTTCTGCGGGTCCTGCGCCGTCCTTCGCCGCACCGCGCTCGATGAGATCGGCGGCATCGCCGTCGAGACTGTCACCGAGGACGCCCACACCTCGCTTCGCATGCAGATGAACGGCTGGAACACCGCCTACATCAACATCCCGCAAGCCGCCGGCCTCGCGACCGAGCGTCTCTCGGGCCACGTCAAGCAGCGTATCCGCTGGGCTCGCGGCATGATCCAGATCATGCGCACCGACAACCCGCTCTTTGCCAAAGGCCTCAAGCCCGCGCAGCGGCTCTGCTACTTCAACGCCATGTCGCACTTCCTCTACGCCCTCCCGCGACTCATCTTCCTCACGGCGCCGCTCATCTACCTCGTCCTCGGCCACACCAACGTCCCCGGCTACTGGGCAGCCATCCTCGCCTACGCCTTTCCTCACCTCATCCTGTCGAACATGACGAACTCCCGCATCCAGGGCCAGCATCGCCACTCTTTCTGGAACGAGATCTACGAGACCGTCCTCGCTCCCTACATCTTCCTTCCCACCATGCTCGCGCTCGTCAACCCGAAGTTCGGCTCCTTCAACGTCACGGCCAAGGGCGGCGTCGTCAACAAAACCTTCTTCGATGCGCGCATCGCACAGCCCTTCATGCTCATGCTCGGCCTCAACATCTTTGGCATGCTCATGGCCATCCCGCGCTACTGGCACATCCCCATCTGGCCCCTCAGTCTCCTCTACGACGCCAACCATCTTGGCACCATCGTGATGAACCTGATCTGGGTTTGCTTCAACATGGTCATCCTCGGCGTCGCCACCGCGGTTGCCTGGGAAAGCCAGCAGCGCCGTCAGACCGTGCGCATCGACATGTCCGTTCCCGCCAGGATGGTCACGCGGACCGGCACGGTCGTTCACGGAACCACCGCCAACATGTCGCCCGGCGGCGTCATGATCCACATGGAGCGCGAGTTCTTCCTTCCCCCAGCCGAGTCCGTCAAACTTATCTTCCCCGTCCTCGACGGTGACGCCGAGCTCCCCGCAACCGTCGTCCAGGCCGACGGCAACACTCTCCGCGCGCAGTTCGATCCGCTCACCCTCCAGCAGGAGGAGGCCCTCACCATGGTCCTCTACTCCCGCGCCGATACCTGGCTCGGCTGGGGCGAGTCCCGCGAGGTCGATCGCCCACTCGTCAGCCTCAAGCGAATCTTCCAGCTCTCCATCATGGGCCTCAGCAAAACCTTCCGAAGCTTCTTCAAGACCGCGCGTTCCGCCCCGCCAGCCAAGGGCCGCCTCGCCACCAGCATCGTCCCCGTTCTGCTCTTCTTCCTTCTTGCCTCGGCACGGCTGGTCGCCCTTCCCCCCGCGCAGGCCGAAGCCCCTTCCGGGCAGTCGCAGCTTCAGGCCGCGCAGGCCTCCGACCCCACCGATCGCGCCTCCGTTCGCGACGGCGGGAACCAGGCCCGCAGCGTCCCTCCCGGAAACTTCGACAACGTCTTCTCCTTGGCCGACATCGGCGAGCAGGACACCATCGTCCTCCGCGGTGTCGACGCCTATCACACCGTGCGCTTCTCGGTCCCGCAGACGCAGGTCGTCCGCACCGCGACCATGCACATCCGCTACCACTTCTCGCCAGGCCTCATCCCCTCGCTCAGCCACCTCAAGGTCTCGCTCAACGGAACCCTCTTCGCCACGCTCCCCGTCACCCAGCAGCCCGCGCCCGGAGCCGTTCAGGCCGCCCAGCAGGCCGACCAGACCGCCGGCAGCGCCGGCCAGAGTGTCACCCTTACCCGCTCGGAATCAAGCGCCATCCTCGAAGCCACCCTCACTATGCCGGCCGAAATGCTCGTCCACCAGAATGAGCTCAGCTTCGAGTTCGTCGGCCACTACACCACCCAATGCGAAGACCCCTCAAGCTCCGCACTCTGGAGCCACGTCGACACCACCTCCACCATCGAGCTCGCCGGAGCGCTCCTCCCGCTCCAGAACGACCTTAAGCTCCTCCCGCTTCCGTTCTACGACGCTTCGGTCAATCTCCATCCCGTTGTCCCCATCGTCTTTCTCGCGCAGCCCTCCCCCAAGGCCATGCAGGCGGCCGGCATCATAGCCTCCTGGTTCGGCATCCTCACCGACTTCCGCCCCGTCCGCTTCCCGGTCTCCTTCGGCTCCATCCCCGCCGGCAACGCCATCATCATCAGCGAGAACTCCGCCGAGCTCCCCACCAACTTCAACATTAGCGGCAGCTCCGGCCCCACGATCGCCATGCGGCCGAATCCATCCGACCCGTACTCCAAGCTGCTCGTCATCTCCGGCGACAACCCCGACGACCTCGTCACCGCAGCCATGGCCCTCACCCTACAGCGCGACGTCCTCCAGGGCGACCAGATGCGCATCGCCGGCCTCCGCGCACCCGCCCCGCGCGATGCCGATGACGCTCCCCGCTGGCTCTCGACCGACAAGATCACCCACCTCGGCGACATCGCCCAGACCGGCGATCTCAACGCCGACGGTGGTGCGCCCGTACGCGCCTACATGCGCCTGCCGCCCGATCTCTACTACGGCACCCAACAGAACCTCAGCTTCCACATGAACTACCGCTACAACGGCATTCCGATCTCGAACGAGAGCTCGTTGCAGGTCTACGTGAACGAGGGCTACGTCAGCTCCACGCCACTGCCCCACACCGATCGCGCCTCCGCCCAGCTCGAGCAGGTCATCCCCGTGCCCGTCGGCAACATGCGGCCGTTCTCGAACTCGCTCATGATGCAGTTCGTCTTTCTTCTGCCCAAGAAGGGCCGCTGCCAGGACACCGCTCCCTACAACCTCAAGGGCTCCATCCTCAAAGATTCCTACATCGACATCAAGGACATCCCGCACTGGGCCGTTCTCCCGAACCTCGAGATCTTCGCCAATGCCGGATATCCCTTCACGCGCAAGGCCGATCTCTCGGACACCGCCGTCGTCCTCCCTGATACCCCCGGCGCCGATGAGATCGAGATGTACCTCACCTTTATGGGGCACTTCGGCGCGCAGACCGGCTACCCGGTCCTCAACGTCACCGTCACCAACAACGACGGCATGAAGTCCGACGGATCCAAGGACTACCTCGTCATGGGCACCGTCGAGGATCAGCCCGCACTCGGCCGCCTCAACCAGGCACTTCCCGTCGTCGTCGACGGCAGCGGCCTTCACATCCAGGACACGCAGGGCTTCTTCGCACAGGTCCAGCACGCCTGGTGGAAGGTCCGCAGCTCTGACCACGTGCAGTCAGGTCAGCTCGAAACCGCCGGCGGTCTCCCCGACGCTCTGCTCGAAGGCATCGAGTGGCCCTCCGGCTCCTCGCACTCCGTAGTCGTCATGGCCGTGCGCGATCACGCCGCCATCCCCAACTTCCTCTCCGTCTTCCTCAAGAACTCGCAGTCCTCCGATATCGCGCAATCCGTAAGTGTTCTCCATGGCTCGCGCTTCGTCTCCTACCGCATCGGCGCTGACGTCTACCACGTGGGCTCGCTATCACTCTGGGTCCACGTCAACATGCTCTTCTCCGAGTACCCGTGGCTGATCGTCGTCGCCTGCTTCTTCCTCTGCTTCCTCCTCGCCACCTTTATCCGCGCGATGCTTCGCCGCCGCGCCCGCGCCCGCCTTCAGGGCAACGACTAGACGCGCATGAAGCGACATCTCTCCACCCTGCGCCGCCTGTCGCTGCGCCCGTCCCCGCGACGGCTCCATGCCCGCGCCTTCACGCGCATCTGCCTCACCCTCGGCATGGTCGGCATCTGCCTCGGCGTCCAGGCTGGCTGCCGCGCAGAGCAGCCTTGGCCCCTCTGGCAGGCTTACAACCAGCGCATGATCGCCGGCGACGGCCGCGTGCTCGACCGCACCGCAGGTGACCGAACCACCAGCGAAGGGCAGGCCTACGCCATGTTCTTCGCTCTCGTTGCCAACGACCGCCCCGAGTTCGACAAGCTCCTCCACTGGACCGAAGCCAACCTCGCCGGCAACGACCTCACCACTCACCTCCCCGCCTGGAGCTGGGGCAAGAACCCTGACGGAAGCTGGAAGATCCTCGATCCCAACCCCGCCTCTGACGCAGACCTCTGGCTGGCCTACGATCTACTCGAGGCCGGCCGTCTCTGGCGCGAGCCCCGCTACGAACGCCTCGGAACCCTGGTCGTCTCTCGCATAGCCCAGGGTGAGGTCGCGCCCGTCCTGGGCGTGGGCACCACGCTCTTGCCCGGAGCCATCGGCTTCCACCCCGATCCCGGCACCTGGATCCTCAATCCCAGCTACCTTCCGCCCTTCATCCTCGTCCGGCTCTCCAACGCCTACCCCGAAGGCCCCTGGAGCTCCGTCCTCGGCTCCCTCCACCCCATCCTCACCCGCGGCTCGCCCAACGGCTTCGCCATGGACTGGGTCTCCGCCGGCTTCACCATCGCGCCCTCACTCTCACCCGCCCAGACCGCCTCGGGTGACCTCAGCGCCAAACCCATGGGCAGCTACGACGCTATCCGCGTCTATCTGTGGCTCGGCCTCTCAGACAAGTCCACCCCCGGCCTCAAAAGTCTCCTCGACGCGACGTCCGGCATGGCCGCCTATCTTCGTCACGACGTCACCCCGCCGCACAAGGTCGACGGCCTCGGCACCGTGATCGCAACCGACGCCCCCGTCGGCTTCTCCGCCGCCGTCATCCCCTACCTCCAGGCGCTCGGACTCAAGGCACAGGAGAAGATTCAGGCCGATCGACTCGGCGCTTTCAAAGACCAGGCCACCGGCCTCTACGGCAAGGATCCCGCCTACTACGACCAGAACCTGATCCTCTTCGCGACCGGCTGGACCGAGGGCCGATACCACTTCGATCGTGATGGCAAATTAGTAACCCATTGGCGGTAACCGCCTGACTCAGGACATACAACCTTCGAGCCACGGAGGCCCATATTGTCCACATTACGCGGTACAAACCCGAAGAAACGAGGTAAGCTTCGGAGGAGAAAGAGGGTTACCCCTTTCGATTACCTCACCCTCCTTGAAGACCATTATGAAGAGCAATCTGCCAGTTCGGCCCGTAGCCTTCGCTCTCCTTGGCGGCCTCCTCGCCTGTGCCTCGATCTCCGTACCTGCATACGCGCAGACCTCGCAGGGCGCGACCCAGGCCCTGCTCGAAAAGGCACACACGCTCGAGGTCCGCGGACGCATGGATATGGCAGCGCAGACCTGGCAGCAGGTCCTGCTCTCTGATCCCAACAACACCGAGGCCCTCGGCGGCCTTGCCCGCTCTGCCAAACTCAGCGGCAACCTTGCGCTCGCGAACACGTATGTCGAGCGCCTCCGCGCCATCAACCCCAAGGACCCCGGCATCGCCCGCGTAGACAACATCGGCGCCCAGCAGAATCAGACCGCCGCGCTCCAGCAGGCAGGCAAGTACGCCGAGGCCGGGCAATATGCGCAATCGATGGCCATCTACCGCAAGGTCTTCGGCAACAACCCGCCCCCGGGTGACTGGGCCCTCGCTTACTACGAGACTGAGTCCGCCACCGAAGAGGGAAGACCGCACGCCGTTGCCGGCCTCCGCGCTCTTACGGAGAAGTTCCCCACCGACTCCCGCTACCAGATCGCACTCGGCCGCATCCTGACCTACAACCCCAAGACCCGCTCCGAAGGCCGTCGCTATCTCGATCGCCACCCCGCCGACCCCGAAGCCATGAAGGCGCTCCGGCAGTCCCTCGTGTGGGACTCGCAGAACCCCGCCTCCGGTCCCGAGATCCGCGCCTACCTCGCCAAGCACAACGACCCCCAGCTCGCGGAAGCGCTGCGCAATCAGCCCAAGCCCTCCGCCGCTACCGCCGCCACAAATACCGCCCCGACCTCCGCCCCGGCTTCGGCTCACGTCCGCACCTCAACCTCGGCCACTGCCCCGTCCGTGCCCGTCGAAGACTCGCCTGAGGTCCTTGCCGACCGCGCCAAGGGCTCCGAGATGGAGGCTGCGTACAAGGCCCTCAACGCGAAACATATAGAAGAAGCCGAAGCTCGGTTCAAGGCCATCCTCGCGAACGATCCCGCCAGCCCCCGCGCTCTCGCCGGAATCGGCTACATCCGCATGCAGCAGTCCAACTTCGGCGCTGCCATCAGCTTCCTCGAGCAGGCCAAGGACAACGGTGCCAAGGATGCCGGGCTCGCCACCGCGCTCGAAACCGCGAAGTTCTACTCCACCATGAGCGAAGGCTCGGTGGCACTCAACGAGAACGACCTCACCACCGCCGAGCAGCAGTACCAGGCCGCGCTTGCCATGCGCCCCAGCAGCCCCGAAGCCCTTGAAGGCCTCGGCGGCACCCTCCTTAAAGCTCAACAGCCTGAGGCCGCCATCCAGGTCTACGAGCGCTACACCCGGACCAAGCCGTCAGCCCCCGCCGCGTGGCGCGGCCTCTTCATGGCGCACTACGGAGCGGGCAATGCGCCGCAAGCCCTCAACACCGAGCGCCGCATTCCCCCCGCGGTCCGCACCCAGCTCATGCAGGACCCAGACTTCCTCCGCACGCTCGCCTCGGCCTACTCTTCGGTCGGTCGCGACGCCGATGCCCAGCGCGTCCTTCGCAGCGCCCTCGACCTCCCCTTTCCCGCCGACGCCGGCGGTCTCAAGGTAGAAACCCAGCTCCAGTACGCCAGCCTCCTCCAGCAGGCCAATCATCTCGACCAGGCCGCCGGCCTCTACCGCCAGGTCCTCGCCGCCGACCCCAACAACACCTCGGCCTGGCAGGGAATCGTTCGGGTCGAGCACGCCCTCAAGCAGGATCCGCAAGCTCTCCAGGCCCTCACCAGCATGCCCCCTCCTATCTATGAGTCGGCCATGCGCGAGCCCGGGTTCCAGCAAACGGTCGCCTCCGTCTACCAGGGCGCAAATAAGCTTGACGCCGCTCAGGAGGTTCTCGAGCGAGCCGTCGCCCAGCAGGCCGCCGCCAACCAGAAGCCCTCCGCCGCCCTCGAGCTACAACTCGCGGGCGTCTACCTTTCCCGCAACAACACCCAGCAGGCCTATCCCATCTTCCGCCAGGTCCTATCCGAAAGCCCCGACCGCACAGACGCCTGGAAGGGCCTCCTTGCCGTCCTCCACGGCTCGAACCGCGATGGTGAAGCGCTGTCGCAGGCCCAGCAGATTCCGCAACAGGTCCGCCTTCAGCTCGAGAACGACCCCGAATACCTTCAGACCATGGGCGCCGTCTACAACGCCCTCGGCCAGCCCCGCCAGGCCATGGTCTTCATCAGCCGCGTCCAGCAGCACTACTCCGCGCAGCACGCCGCCACTCCCGCAGACATCGACATCCAGGACGCCTGGCTGCTCTTCAACGGCACCAACGACGCCGGCCTCTATCGCCAGCTCATGCTCCTCGGCGGTCGGCAGGATCTCACCGACGAACAGCGCCGCACCGTCCAGACCATCTGGACCAACTGGGCAGTCCGCCGCGCCAACCAGGCCGCCGGCTCCGGAAACGAGAAGCGCTCGCTCGCCATCCTCAACGCCGCAGCAAAGGCCTTTCCGGAGAACCCCGGCGTCCTCCGCGCACTTGCCGCCGGGTACGCCCGTGCTGGCCTCCCCCGGCAGGCCGTAACCATCTTCAAGGCGCAGGATATGACCGCCGCTACCGCCTCTGACTACAAGTCCGCGGTTGGCGCTGCCCTCGCCTCCGGCGACACCAAGGACGCTGAAACCTGGCTACGCTTCGGCCTCGACGCCTACCCCAAGGACGCCCAGATGCTTACCCTCGGCGCCAAGTTCGAGCAGGCACGCGGCAACAACGGTCGCGCCGCCGATTACTTCCGCGCCTCGCTCGCCGCTCTGCCCCCCGGAGATCCAGGCGCCGAGCTCGCCACCGAGCTCTCCCAGCCCACACCCGCCGTTCGCCTCCCCTCCGCCACCCAGTCCCAGGACCTCGCCTCCCTCCTCTCGAGCGGCGTCGAAACCGGCAGCACGGATGGCAGCGTGCAAAGCGCCGAAGCCTCCCGGCCCTACCTGCCCAGCTACAACAACCTGAGCGGCGAAGCTCCCGTTCAACTGCCGTCGGGCTCGGCCTACAACGGCACCTCGAGCGTCGTGCCCTCCTACATGGCAAACCCCGCCTACAAGATGAACCAGACCCGCGGCGCCCGGTCCACCCTCAAGGATTACGTCCCACAGGCCGGCACAGGCGCAGCCCCTCTACCCGACCGCGGATCTCCTCCGACCCCGACCGCCGCCTCCGTCTCCAACTTCGCCCCGCTCTTCCCGCCCTCCTCCCCCACGGGCGCTTCGTCATCTCAGGGCTACGGCTCGCAGACCACCGCCACCGTTACCACGCCCGCCTTCGGCCCCTACGTTCCCTACGTGCCGTCCACCATCGGCGCAGGCTTCACCCCCACACCTGTACCCGTGCAGCTTGGCGACAACGCCCCACAGGTAGCGCTCGCACAGCGTGAGGTCACCGACGTCCTCCCGCGCGCACGCTACATGCCCAACGCACAGGCCGGCACCGACGGCCGCACCCAGAACACCCAGTTCACCGCGCCCCGCCAGACTGGCGACAGCAGCGGCCAGCAGTACCCACAGCCCGACGTCCCGCTCAGCTCCGCCCCGCGCAGCACACGTCGCCATGCCAGCTACGGCACCGCTGCTGCTTCCGATTCTTCCGCCACGCCCCCAAGCTCCGCTCCGCTTAGCTACCCCAGCGTCGCCCAGCCCCTGGGCTCGCAGAGCTACCCCGTCATCGGCCCGCCAGCTCCCGTCGGCACCCCTCCCACCGACGCCGAGCTTGCCGCCAAGAATGTTCCGCCACTGCGCGGCTCATACGACCCGAGCGGAGGCACCGTTCCCACCGGCAACAACTCCCAACGCGAACAGAACGAGCGTGACCTCGCCAGCCTCGAAGCCTCGTACAGCGGCTGGATCGGTGGCACCGGCTCCGCTCGCTATCGCAGTGGCACGGTCGGCTTCGATCGCCTCGTCGACATCGAAGCTCCCATCGAAGCCTCCGCCGTCCTCGGCAAATCCCTCCGCGTCACCGTCGTCCCCCGGCCCGTCTTTCTCAACTCCGGCGCCATCGATCCCACCTCTTTCACGGGCGCAACCACGGTTCCCGTGCTCGGCAGCCTCTCCGGCTCCCAGACCAACACCTACGCCGACCCGCAGCAGTACTCAAGCGGCATCGGCGGCGAGCTCCAGCTCACCTCCACCCACATCAGCGTCGCCGCCGGATACACCCCTTACAACTTCCTCGTCTCCAACATCACCGCCCGCGCGCAGGTTCGGCTCGGCAGCCACTTCACCCTCTTCGGCGATCGCGACAGCGTCAAGGACACCCAGCTCTCCTACGCCGGCCTCCGCGACCCCGGCTCCGTCAGCGCACTTTACTCCGGCAACATCTGGGGCGGCGTCATCTCCACAACCGGGGGCGCACGGATCGACGTCGGCGGCGAGAAATCCGGCCTCTACATCTCAGCCGACGGCGGCACCCTCACCGGCTACCACGTCCTCGACAACAAGAAATACGAGGGCCTCATGGGTGCGTACTTCCGCGTCGCCCGCTGGCCCGGCTATGGAACCCTCAACGTCGGCGGCAATCTCTTCGCCATGCACTACGACAACAACCAGCGCGGCATGACCTACGGACTCGGCGGATACTTCAGCCCCAACGTCTACTTCCTCGCATCTGTTCCGGTCACCTACACCGGCTATTACAAGTCCGACTTTCACTACAGCATCAATGCCGCCGTCGGCGTCCAAACCTTCCAGGAAGCCTCGCAGTCCTACTTCCCGCTCGACCGCCCCCTACAGACCAGCTTCAACAACTCCTTCTACTCGCAAAACAGCAACACCGGCCTCAACTACGCGCTCGACTCCGAAGGCTCCTACCGCATCGCCGATCACTGGTACGTCGGTGGTTTCCTCTCCGCCAACAACACCAACAACTACAACACCGCATCGGGCGGCTTCTTCATCCGCTACCTCTTCAAACAGCAGCAGCCCACCGAGGACTACCCCACCGGCCTCTTCCCGGTCACCGGTTTCCGCGCTCTCCGCGTACCGTAGTCGCTAGCTGTTCACTTTGGTACCAGCTACAACTTCTTCGCCACCGGGCGCCTCTCGCCGGTGGCGATTTCACTTGATCGGCTGTCATCCCAGACGTATAACTCAGCCACTGAGCAACGCTTCCCCGTGTTCTTGGGGTCTTGTAGCAGCATCTTTCGCGCCAGAGGAGTGTACGAGTGCGCGCTTTCTGCAGTGGTTCTAGGACAGGCTTCGGCCTGCTCGTCGTCCTTTCTCTGTCTCTCGGAACACGCCCCGCCTCCGCCTCGCACCCCGACAGCGTGCCCGATTGGGTTCGCTCGGCCGCAGCACAAAAACTCCCGACCTTTGCACCCGAAACCGACGCCGTCATTCTCCTCGACGACATCACCTACACCGTCGCCCCTAACGGCGAAGCCACCGAGCACCACCGCTACGTGGTCAAGATCCTCCGTCCCCAGGGCCGCGAAGCCGGCATGGTCTTCGTTCCGTACGATCGGGACTCCAAGATCCTCAGCCTCCACGTCTGGAGCATCGGTGCCGATGGACACGAGTTCGCCGTGAAGGATAAGGAGGTCACCGAGTTCGGCTACCCCGGTGAAGGCAACATGTTCGAGGATGTCAAAGCCAAGGCCGTTAACCCGCCCGGCCGCGACCCCGGCGGCATCATTGCGTACGAGTACGAGCAGCGCGCACACCCCTACCTCACCGAGACCACCTGGTTCTTCCAGGGCTCGCTCCCAAATCTCCACCCAAGCTTCACCTTGGAACTCCCGCCCGGCTTCACTTACGGCAGCGTCTGGGCCCACCACACCGCTCTGAAGCCGGCCGATCTCGAGCATCAGCGCTGGCGCTGGGAGATGGACAACACCCCCGGCATCGATCTCGAGCAAGTCCCCATGCGACCCTCCGAAGGCGCACTCGCCGGACGCATGACCATCCACTACGCCGGCCCCAGCATCCCGTTCCCTACCGATGGCACGTGGCAGAGCATCGGCCAGTGGTACAGCCGCCTCGCCCAGGACCGCCTCACCCCCTCGCCCGAAGCCGCAGCCAAGGCCCGCGAGCTCGCCGGCAACGCGACAGATTTCTACAGCAAGACCGAGCCCATCGCCGAGTTCGTCCAGAAAGACATCCGCTACTTCGTCATCGAGATGGGAATAGGCGGATACCAGCCGCACACCGCCGCCGACATCTTCCGCAATCGCTACGGCGACTGCAAAGACAAGGCCACGCTCCTCTCGGCCATGCTCTCCGCGGTCGGCATCCACTCCGCTCTCCTGATGGTTGATACCGAACGCGGTGTCATCGACCCCGACGCCCCGTCCATCGTCGGGAATCATATGATCGCCGCGATCGAGATCCCCTCCGGCGTCACCTCGCCGAAGCTCCGCAGCGTCGTCACGGCAAAATCAGGCCGTCGCTATCTCATCTTCGATCCCACATGGGAGAAGACCGCCTTCGGACAGCTCGAGCACAATCTACAGGGCAGCTACGGCGTCCTCATGGAAGGCAACCAGAGTGAGGTCATCCGCCTGCCCGTCCTCGCCCCCGAGCTCAACACCGTGCGCCGCTCGGCCAGCTTCCACCTCCAGCCGGACGGCTCGCTCAGGGGCACCGTCACCGAGAAGCGCTTCGGGGATCTCTCCGAGCGCCGCCGCGATCTGTACTCCTCGGGCGACGCAAAGCAGCAGAACGAGTTCATGGACCATCTGCTCGCCGAAGACTTCGCCAACTTCTCCGTCGCCGATGTCAAAACCGAAAACGTCGCCTTCCTCAACAAAGATCTCACCACCAGCTACTCCATCTCCGCCGAGCGCTTCGCCAAGTCCACCGGACCTCTCCTTCTGCTGCGCCCCCGTGTCCTCGGAAGGGAAGGCCTCCATC
Organism: uncultured Acidobacteriaceae bacterium; assembly: GCA_963850375.1. Taxonomy (GTDB): domain Bacteria; phylum Acidobacteriota; class Terriglobia; order Terriglobales; family Acidobacteriaceae; genus Edaphobacter. The sequence continues at coordinate 2,440,882 of CAWKKV010000002.1, forward strand.
CCGATCGCAAACCCCGCGAGGTACCAATCGACCTCCGCGAAACTCTCCAGGCCAGCGACGACTTCGACATCGAGCTTCCCGCCGGCTACACCATCGACGAAATGCCCGAACCCGTAAAGCTCGACCTCGGCTTCGCCTCCTACGAGAGCTCCACCAAGCTCCACGACAACATCCTCCACTACTCGCGTACCTACACCGTCCGCCAGGTCACCCTCCCCGCGGACCGCTACTCCGACGTCCAAAAGCTCGCCGGTGTCATCGCAGCCGACGAGCAAAGCACCGCCGTCCTCAAAAAGCAGTAGTCACCCCGGCCCGCATCCTCGGATGCGTGCCAATTCCTCAAGGAAGCCCTCATGTTCGACCGCGCAAACTCCCCAGTGCTCCGCCTCCTGCTCCGCTCCTCTCTCCTCCTAACCTCCCTTCCCGTCGCCGCTCACGCCGATCAGTGGACCCCGCCCACACCGGAAGAGCTCTCCATGACCTCGCAGCCGCAGGTCCCGGGCGCCCCCGCCGTCTACCTCTTTCGCGAAGAAAACACTCAAGACAATCTCCACGCCTACACCGTCTACGCCCGCATCAAGGTCCTCACCGAGGGTGGCAAGAGGTTCGGAGACATCGAGCTCAAGTACTCCGCCGGCGGTCCGGAACGTCTCACGATCGGCGATATCGCCGGCCGCACAATCCACTCCGACGGGACCATCATCCCCTTCAGCGGCAAGCCCTACGAAAAGCTCATCGTCAAGGGCAAGAACTACCAGTACAAGGCCAAGGTCTTCAGCATGCCCAGCGTCGAGGTCGGCAGCATCATCGAGTTCCGCTACGTCCTCCGCTACGACGATTACTGGTTCGTCCCGCCACAGTGGTACGTGCAGTCCGATCTCTTCACCCGCAAAGGCCACTACCTCTGGCGCCCCACCAACCACCAGTTGACCAACGAGCGCGGCCAGCTGACCAATGGCGTCTCCTGGACCAACGTCCTTCCTGGCGATGCCAAGATCCTCACCACCTCCATACCCACCGCGCAGGTCGGCACCGCCAACCAGCAGCAATTCGAGCTCTCCGTGCATGACATTCCCCCTTCACCCGAAGAGGACTTCATGCCGCCCATCTCCAGCTTCACCTACCGCGTCCTCTTCTATTACTCCTCCTACCACACCGCGGACGAGTTCTGGAAAAGCGAAACAAAGTTCTGGGCCAAGAATCAGGACAAGTTCATCGGCCCTGGATCTGCCGTCAACAACGCCGTCAAGGAGATCATTCCCCCCGGCGACACCGACGAACAAAAGCTCCGCAAGCTCTACGCCGCCGTTCAACATCTCGACAACACCAGCTTCAGCCGTGCCCATACCGATACCGAAGACAAGTCCGAAGGCCTCCGCGAGATCAAAAACACGGATGACATCTGGCTCCGCAAGCGCGGAACCGACGACCAGCTCGCCGGGCTCTTCGTCGCCATGGCCCGCGCCGCCGGCTACAAGGCCTACCTCATGGCCGTCACCGACCGTAGCCGCCGCATCTTCTTCCCGCAATACCTCAGCCTCAATCAGCTCGACGACGACATCGCCATCGTCAACGTCGGTGGCAAAGACGTCTTCCTCGATCCCGGTACCCGCTTTTGCCCCTACGGCCAGCTCAGCTGGAAGCACACCATGACCGGAGGGGTACGCCAGCTCGACGGCGGCGCCGTCATCGCCCAGACCCCGAACGAGAAGTACACCGACTCCCGCATCCAGCGCGTCGCCAACCTCCGCATGGAAACCGACGGGAGCATCACGGGCAACATCAAGATGACCTACATGGGGACACCCGCCATCTCCTGGCGGCAACAATCCCTGCTCGGCGATGAAGAAAGCCTCAAGCGAGAGCTTCACAGCAGCCTCGAAGAACTCCTCCCGCACACCCTCGAGCTCAAGGTCGTCAGCATCGACAAGCTCACAGACCCCGACGAGCCCCTCACTGTTAACTACGACGTCAAAGGCACCCTCGGTTCACCCACCGGCAAACGCCTCATCATGCCCGGCGACATCTTTGAAGCCAACGCAAAGCCCACCTTCCCGCACGAGAAGCGCGACGTCGGCGTCTACTTCGAGTACGGCCGCGTCACCCAGGACGCCATCCGCGTCAACCTACCCCCCGGCTTCACCATCGAGTCGCTCCCCACCAACGGCAGAATCGACTTCCAGAAGAGTGCTGTCTACGCCTTCTCCGCCGAATCCGCCCCCACCAACTACACCATCCGGAGAAACTACAGCCTCGGCGACATCATCTACCTCCCCAAGGACTACCCCCAGCTCCGCACCTTCTACTCCGACATGGAGACCCGGGATCAGCAGAGCGTCATCCTCAACCTCCGGGCCGCCACCACCGAAAATGCAAGCACCGGCGGGCACTGACCCGCTCACCACCACCCAACCCCAGGGGCGCACGGAGCATACTTCCCGTGCGTCCCGACTCACCTTCCCTGAACGTCCGACGTTACAATAGGGGAGCATGTTTCTCTCCCCAGATGCACCGCTGCTCCGCCCTGGTGGCCGGAAAGCATGAGCGGATCTCGCGGTAGCAATCTCCTCAAGACCCTCCCCGGCCTTCTGATCAGTGCCTTTTTCCTCTGGTACACCTTTCGCGGGATCTCCTTCGCGCAGATCCGAACCATTCGCATGGTCAACCCGAGCTGGCTGCTCGGTGTCCTCGGCTTCACTGTCGCCAGCTACACGCTGCGCTGTGTCCGCTGGACCCGCATGCTGCGCTCGACGGGTGCCCGCTTCGCGGTCTGCGCCCGCGTCCTCATGACTTCGCTCGCCGCCAATAACATCCTCCCGCTCCGCATTGGCGACATCATGCGCGTCTTTACGTACTCGGGCGATATCGGCGCCAGCACCTCCGTCCTCCTGTCCACGGTCATCCTCGAGAAGCTCCTCGACATCTTCATCCTCGTCCTCCTCTTTGTTCGCTTCATGGGCCCCAACGTCAGCCCCCACTCCCGCGCGCTCGCCGAAACCCTCCTCGTCGTCTCCACCGTCGGCCTGCTTACCCTTCTGCTCGGCGCCCGCACCCTTGAGCGCCCGCTCCGCTCCCTCTTCGCCCGCCTTCCGCAAAAGCCCATCGTGGCCAAAGCCGAGCAGTGGCTCCTTCTCGCGCTCGATTGCATCCGTCAGATCGGCGTCTCCGGCTCGCTCCTTCTCCTCGTGCAGTCTGCAGTTATCTGGGCCTGCGAAGGCATGATCTTTCTCTCCGCCGCCCACCTTGTTGGGCTCACCGGAACCGGCGGCTCAGGGCTGGACCGCATCGGCCCCTGGCAGGCTGTCTCCGTCGCCAACCTCTCCTACCTCATCCCCAGCTCGCCCGGCGCCATCGGCACCTTTGAGTGGGCCGTCAAAACGTCGCTCACCAGCCACGGCGCCCCCGTCGGTCAGGCGGCTCTCTTCGGCCTAGCCCTTCACGCCTGGCTGCTCATCTCGGTCACCGGCGTCGGCGGCGTTCTCTTCCTCTGGCATCGCTTCCACACGCTCCCTCACAAGCCCCTCCTCGAAGACATCCACGAGCTCCCCGCCCAGCTCCCCTGATCGTTGCCGCGATCCTGCTCACGCCGCTCACGTAAACTGGATCCCATCCAGACATCCAGTCCCGCGCGGTGAACTCCAGGCATGTATCGCACCATCCAGCAGAATCTCGTCCTCTCGCTCCAGGCCATTCTCAAGGAGACCTATAGCCTTGACCTCCCCGGCATCGCTCTCGAGCAGCCTCCCGACATCAGCCTCGGCGAGCTCGCCACCCCCGTTGCCTTCGAACTCGCCAAGCGCCTTCGCAAGGCCCCGCGCATCATCGCCGGGGAGATCGCACAGCACCTCACCGCGCGCATAGCCGAGGGCAAACTCCCCGGCATCAGCTCCGTCGACGTCGCCGGGGCTGGGTACCTCAACGCCCGCTTCGACCGTGTCTCCGCCGTCCGCGACATGGCCGCCGATCGCCACGCCGACGTCGGCGGTCCAGGCTTCCGCCTGGTCGAGCACACCAGCATCAATCCCAACAAGGCCGCCCACATCGGCCACCTCCGCAACTCCGTCCTCGGCGACACCTTTGCCCGCCTCCTCCGCCGCGACAGCTACAAGTCCGGCTACGAGATCGGCGTCCAGAACTACATCGACAACACCGGCGTCCAGGTCGCAGATGTCGTCGTCGGCCTTGTCCACCTCGAAAACAAAAACCTCGATCGAGTCCTTGAGCTCCGGGAGGAGCTCTTCGAAAGCAATCGGCTCATCGACTTCTACTGCTGGGATCTCTACGCCCGCGTCTCCCAGTGGTACACCGCCGACCCCGACCAGGCCGCCGCCCGCAAGCAGATCCGTCTCGACACACTGCACGCCCTCGAGGCCGGCAACAACGAGACCGCCGCCATCGCGGACGTCATCGCTACAGCCGTCCTCCACCGCCACCTCCGCACCATGCAGCGCCTCTCCATCGAGTACGATTTCCTCCCCCGCGAGTCCGAGATCCTCTCCCTCCACTTCTGGGACGCGGCCCGCGCCCTCATGATCGAGCGCGACGTTCTCTACCTCGAATCCGAAGGCAAAAACAAGGGCTGCTACGTCATGCGCCGTGCCGGAACCGAAGCCTCAGCGGAGCAGGGAACCGGCCCCGACGAAGACGCCAAGGTCATCGTCCGCTCCAACGGCACCGTCACCTACGTGGGCAAAGACATCGCCTACCACCTCTGGAAGTTCGGTCTTCTTCCCGGCAAAGACTTCGGCTACCGCAAGTTCTACGAGTACCCCGATCACACCTGCTGGATCTCGACCACCGAAGGCGAGCATCCGCACCCCTTCTTCGGACACGCCGACGCCATCTACAACGTCATCGACTCCCGCCAGAACGACCCTCAAAACAACGTCGTCGCCGCCCTCCGCGGCATGGGCTTCACCGCACAGGCCGACCACTACACCCACCTGTCCTACGAGATGGTCGCCCTCACCCCACGCTGCGCCATGGACCTCGGCTACACCATCAGCGAAGAAGACCGCGCGCGCCCCTACCTCGAGGTAAGCGGTCGCAAGGGCTTCGGCGTCAAAGCCGACGATCTCATCGATCGCCTCATCGCCGCAGCGCGCGCTGAGGTCGACACCCGCCACCCCGAGCTCACCGACGACGAACGCCTCTCCATCGCCACCCAGATCGCCGTCGGCGCCCTCCGCTTCTTCATGCTCCGTTTCACCCGCAACACCGTCATCGCCTTTGACTTCCGCGATGCCCTCAGCTTTGAGGGCGAGACCGGCCCCTACATTCAGTACGCAGTGGTGCGCGCCAGCAACATCCTCCGCAAGGCCGACACCTCCGAGCCCACCGCCCTCGCCGCGCTCTACCGACTCGACCCGGGCATCCTCGCCTCGCTCCTCTCCGCCGAGGCCGACACCAGCCTTTGGGAGACCTGGCTACTCGCCTCTCGCCTCACCGCCGTCATCGACCAGGCCATCGCCGCCGCCGAGCCCGCCATCCTCGCCCGCTTCTCCTTCCAGCTTGCCCAGCAGTTCAATAACTTCTACCACCGCCACCACGTCCTCCACGAGACCGACTCCGACCGCCGCACGCTCCTGCTCGCCACCGCCGCCGTCGCCGGCCGCGAGCTCACTCGCGCCCTCGGCTACCTCGGCATCGAAGCGCCGCCCGTCATGTAATCTCCGGCCTCACTCAAAGCGTCATCCTGAGCGTAGTGAAGGATCTCGGTATTTGTCTGATCGGCGCCTGTCTCTCATCCGTTCTCTCCCGACATGGAAGAACCCGACCCCCCGTATACCCGCTCCCGCAGCCCTCAGCCAACGCATCCAGCCTCCCCGCTGTCATACCTCCTAGATCTCCCGGACATAATCCGGCACAAAGGAAAACCCCATGGGTCTATTCAGCAGTCCCAAGCTCCGCGGCCTGCGCGTCGCCATCCTCGCCACCGAAGGGGTCGAACAGGTCGAACTCACCAAGCCCCGTAAGGCGCTTATCAAAGCCGGCGCCATCACTCACCTCATCTCCCCTCACGCCCATGTTAAGGGTGGCAAGATCAAGGCCTGGAACATGGTCAAGTGGGGTGACAGCTTCAAGATCGATCACAGCCTCGCCCACGCCAGCCACATCGAGTACGACGCGCTCGTGCTCCCCGGCGGCGTCATGAACCCCGACTTCCTCCGCACCGATGAAGATGCCGTACGCTTCGTACGCGGCTTCGTCGAAGCGGGGAAACCCATCGCCTCCATCTGCCACGGACCCTGGATGCTCATCGAGGCTGAAGCCGTCGCCGGCCGCACCATGACCTCCTGGCCCTCGCTCAAGACCGACCTCCGCAACGCCGGCGCAAACTGGGTCGACGAAGAAGCCGTTGAAGATCGCGGTCTCGTCACCAGCCGCAACCCCGGTGACATCCCAGCCTTCAACAAGGCCGTCATCAAGCTCTTCAGCACCGCCGCTTCACAACGAATCGCCAAAGCCGCCTGACCGCAACTTATCCGTTACATTCGCACAACGAAGAGGCCTCCCATCGGGAGGCCTCTTCGTTTGCACCTGCGTGATCCTAAGCCGAGTAGCTCCGCACCCACTCCAGGATCGACCGCACTGCAATCCCCGTCGGCCCTTTCGCCAGCCACGGCTTCGCATCGTCATCCCACGCCGTTCCCGCAATGTCCAGGTGGATCCACGGCGTCTCCCCCGCGAACTCCTTCAAAAACATCGCCGCCGTAATTGACCCGCCATACCGCGTCAGTCCCGTGTTCTGGATATCCGCAATCGAGCTCTTGATCTGGTCCGCATAGTCATCCGTGCACGGGAGCCGCCAGAACTTCTCGCCCGACGTCTTCAGCCCTTCATCGAACTTCGCCACGGTCGCATCATCATTCGAAAACAACCCCGCATTCAGCCGGCCCAGCGCCACCCCGATCGCCCCCGTCAGCGTCGCCGCGTTGATCAGGTGCGTACATCCCAGCGTCTTCGCGTAGTGGAGCCCGTCCGCCAGCACCAGCCGTCCCTCCGCATCCGTGTTCACGATCTCAATCGTCTTCCCGCTCATTGCGGTCACCACGTCTCCCGGCTTGAACGCCAGCCCGTCCGGCATATTCTCCGCCGAGCAGATCACCCCAATCACCCGCACCTTCGGCTTCAGCTCCGCAATCGCCCGCATCGCGCCGATCATCGCCGCCGCCCCCGCCATGTCGTACTTCATCTTCTCCATGCCGTCGGCCGGCTTGATCGAGATCCCGCCCGTGTCAAACGTTATTCCCTTGCCCACCAGCCCCATCACCGGCGAGCCCTCAGCCGCTCCGCCCTCCGGCTCATACCGCATCACAATCAGTGCCGGCGGCTCGGGCGAGCCCTGGCTCACCGACCAGAACGCCCCCATCTTCAGCTCTTTGATCTTGTCCGTCGAGAACACCTCGCACCCAAGCCCAAGCTCCGCGCACATCGCCTTGGTGCGCTCCCCGAGCACCGTCGGCGTCAGCACGTTGCCCGGCTCGTTCACCAGCGACCGCGCAAAGTTCTGCGCCGCAGCAACAATCCGCCCTTGCCCGAACCCGTCCCGGATCTCCTCCTGCACCGATCGCTCCGCATTCGCCGCCACCAATGTCAGCGAGCTTAGCGCCTTGTCCTTCCGGTCTGTCTTGTAAATGTCGTAGTCCGGATCGGCCAGCTCCACTCCCTCCACCAGCGCACGCGCCGTATGCGTGCACGGCAGCTCTTCGAGATGCTCGTCGCTAAGAGCCTTGTCCTCCGGAAACGCAATCGCAATCTCCTTCAAACCCCGCGGCTTCGCAAACCGCACGGCCACCCCGGAGCCCTTGCGCACCTGGTTCGGACTGAGCTTCTTTGCCTTGCCCAGCCCGATCACCAACAGGCGTTCAGCCCTCACCCCAGCCGGAGCATGCAGCAGCAGCGTCTCCCCCAGCGTTGCTTTAAACTCGCCCCCGCGCACAAAACGCTGGGCCGCCACCGTAATCGCATCCGAAGCCGTCAGCAGCGTCGGCATCGGCTCCGCATCGCTGCCCGTTGCAAGGTCAACGGCAAACACCGCCAGCATCGCGGTCGGCACCGTGGCCAGATCCTGAAACAGAACCCTGATATCCATAGAGCTCTATCGTAACCCGGTAGCCGCCCCCGTCTCCCCGGCTCGTCCACACAGGCTGCCGCCTATCTTCGCTGGCTCCGTGCCACCGCCGCCTTGGCCTCTTTATCCGCCTCGCGCCGCCGCTCCGTCTCGCGCTTGTCCCAGTCCTGCTTGCCCTTGGCCAGCGCGATCTCGCACTTCACCCGGCCGTTCTTGAAGTACAGCCGTACCGGGATCAGCGTAAAGCCCTTCTGACGCGTCGCCGCCTCCAGCTTCCGCACCTCCGCCTTGTGGAGGAGCAGCTTCCGCGTGCGCAAAGACTCATGGTTCATCGCATTCCCATGCGAAAAAGGACCAATATGCGCGTTCAGCAGAAAGCACTCGCCGTCCTTCAACAGCCCATACGCGTCCTTCAGGTTCGCCTTGCCCTCGCGGATCGACTTCACCTCGGTCCCGCGCAGCGCCACCCCCGCTTCAAACCGGTCCGTCAGGAAGTAGTTGAAGCTCGCCGATCGGTTGAACGAGGCGTCCCGAGCCCCCGCCGCCACAGGGTCGCGGTCCTTCTCCTTCACCACCGGCTTCGGCTGGTTGGCAACAGTCGGATTAGACAACGAACGTGGCATCGCAACCTCCTACTTTTAACACGTATCGCTCTCGCACTTTCCTCGCTTCAGCGCCTCACCCCAGCCCGTCGCTTCCGTCTAAACGTCATTCCCACCAAGGGGATCCATCGCCCGGCCAGCCCACCGGAGGTACTCGAACGGGCACCCTTTGTAGTGGGGGACGCAGGGGGCAAATGCTATACTCACGCGAGCGCTTTGGCCCCATTTGCTCCCCGGATGGATCACCGCTGGAGCTGTTCGTCAACGCGGGGCGCCAGCGCGCCCGCCACACTCTTCAGGCCGAAAAGGACGTACGGAAGCAGAATGGCTCGTAGGCACTCACCTTCTCCCATCCGATCCACTCTCACCCACCGCCCCCTGTCGGCTCTTCTCATCTGGTCTGTGCTCGCCACCACGGTGCCTGTCCACGCCCAGTCTGCGGGTACTTGGCAGAAGCGAGGCCAAACCGCCGAGGCTCGTGAAGACTACGATGCCGCCTACGAGGCATACCGGCAGGCTCACCTCAAAAAGCCCAGCGACGTCCGCATCAAGGCCTCCTTCGAGCGCGCCAAGTTTCAGGCCGGTGTCGCCCACATCGATCGCGGCCGCGTCCTCCGGCAGAGCGGCGACGTCGGCGGAGCGCTCAACGAGTTCATCCGCGCACATCAGATCGACCCTTCCAACCAGACGGCCGAGCAGGAGATCGAGCAGCTCCAGACTGCCGCCCCCGCTACTGGTTCCCCGCCGCCCGGAGCTGCCGCTGCCGGTCCTCCTCCCTCAGGCTCAAGCTCCTTCCAGCAGGTCGCCCCCTCCGAATCCGCCCTCGCCACGCTTGACTCCGTGGCCGGCCCTATCGTTCTGCAGCCCATGTCGAACGATCCCATCACCATCCACTCCGTCGAAGACGTCAAAAACATCTACCAGGCGATCGGTAAGGTCGCCGGCCTCAACGTCCTCTTCGACCCCGATTACACCTCCAAGCGGATCCCCGTCGACCTGACGGGCGTCTCCCTCTCGGACGCCCTCCGTATCGTCGGCACCATCGCCGGGACGTTCTACAAGCCAATCACCCCCAACACCATCTTTGTCGCCCAGAACACCCGCACCAAGCGCACGGATCTCGACGAGCTCGCAGTCCAGACCTTTTACCTCACCAACGCCGCCCAGCAGAACGATGCCAACGAGATCTTCACTGCGCTGCGCAATCTCCTCGACCCCTCCGCCAAGCTGGCCCTCATCCCCACCCAGAACGCCTTCGTCCTCCGCGCCACCCCCGATCAGCTCCTGCTCGCGCAAAAGCTCCTCAACGACCTCGACCGCGCCAAGCCCGAGGTCGTCGTCGACGTCGCCGTGCTTGCCGTCAACCGCGACAAGGTCCGCAATCTCGGTATCACCCTCCCCCAATCCTTCGGCCTGACGCCCACCGGCACCACCAGCTCCAGCACCAGCTCGAGCTCCACCTCCGGCAACAGCACCACCACCGGTACCACCACGGGCACCGCGACCACCTCCTCGAACCTCACCCTCAACAACCTCGCCAACCTCAACGCGAACAACTTCGCCGTCACAGTCACCGGCGGCACCGTCAACGCGCTGCTCACCGACAACGACACCAAGATCCTCCAGAACCCGCGGATCCGCGCCACCGACGGCCAGCGCGCCACCCTCAAGATCGGCTCCAGGATCCCCGTCGCCACCGGCAGCTACAACGCCGGCGTCGCCACCGGCGTTGGCTCGATCGGCGTTCAGACCCAGTTCACCTACCTCGACATCGGCGTCAACATCGACATGACGCCCACCGTCCACTACGACCGCGAAGTCTCCCTCAAGATCCATATCGAGGTCTCCTCCCACAACGGAGACCAGAACATCTCCGGCGTGGTCGAGCCCATCATCTCCCAGAACACCTCCGAGCAGACCATCCAGCTCAAGGAAGGCGAGCCTTCCATCCTCGCCGGCATCGTGCAGAAGCAGGATATCCGCGGCGTCAGCGGAACCCCCGGCCTCGGCGAGATTCCCTTCTTGAAATACTTCTTCTCCTCGCAGAACAAAGAGGTCCAGCAGTCCGAGATCGTCTTCCTGCTCATCCCTCACATCGTTCGTGAGTCCGTTCTGACCCGCCTCAACACCCGCGCCATCGACACCGGCACAAGCCAGTCCATCGAGCTCCGTCAGGATCCCAACGCCGAGCTCAACGTCCCCGTCATCCCGCGCCCGCGGACCTCTGCCGGCAACACCTCCGCCGCCGTCGCCGCCCAGTCCATGGTTGGCCAGCTCAGCCAACAGGCGCAGATGCCGACCCCCGACAACCCGACACCCGGCTTCACGCCCAACGGCCCCATCCCCGCCGGCCCGCCCACGGCTGCCCAGCCCAATGCCGTCGCTGGTTCGCCCATCAGCTTCTCGGTTGTACCCCCCGGAGCCACGCAGTCCATCGGCAATACGTTCCAGGTCGCCGTCATGGCCAACAACGCGCACGGGCTCTTCTCCGTCCCCCTCCAGCTCCAGTTCAACCCGGCCGTCCTCCAGCTCGTCAACGTCGACTCCGGCGACCTCCTCGGACGCGACGGCCAGGCCATCGCCGTCGTCCATCGCGACGAGGGCAACGGTCTCGTCACCATCTCCGCCTCTCGCCCGCCCGGAACCCAGGGCATCGACGGGCAGGGTGCCATCTGCGTCCTTACGTTCAAGGCCATCGCCGCCGGCGACTCCAACCTCCTCCTGCCCAGGGTCGGAGCCAGAAACAGCACACAAGGCAGCCTTCCCGCCGTCGGTATACCGTCGGTCGTCCACGTGAAATGAGCACCTGCTCGAAGCCGCAAGCGCATCACCCGCACCACCGGAAGGCCGGCCTCCACCCCGAGGCCGGTCTGACCCTGATCGAGCTCATCATCACCGTGGCCATCGTCTCCATCCTCGCCGCCGCCGCCGTCCCCATCGCCCGCTTTCAGGTCCGCCGCGAAAAGGAGCGTGAGCTCCGCCGCGACCTGTGGGAGATGCGCGACGCGATCGACCACTACAAGGACGCCGCCGAAAAAGGAGCCTTTCAGACCAAGGCCGACAGCATGAACTACCCGCCTGACCTCCAGACCCTGGTCGACGGCGTCGACGTCCAGGACAAAAAACTTCGCTTTCTCCGCAAGATCCCCGTCGATCCCATGACCAACTCCGCGGACTGGGGCCTCCGTTCCAATCAGGACGACCCCGACTCCAGCAGCTTCGGCGGCCAGGACGTCTTCGACGTCTACAGCAAAAGCAACGGCACCGGGCTCGACGGCACAAAATACTCCACATGGTAAGCACGCTTCCAAGCCCGACCGCCATCCAGCCCGCCGCCACACCGGGCTCCCCGTCCCCTCGCGCTCGCACGCGATTCCGTAGCCACTCTGCAGCCCGGCCCCCTCCGAACACCCGACCGCCCCGGCCGCATTCCCCAACCGGGAAGCCGGCTTCACCCTCATCGAGCTCATGATCGTCATGGTCATCATCGGCCTGCTCGCCGCGGTCGCCGTACCCGCCTACGTCCAAAACGTCCGCCACGCCCGCGAAGCCGTCCTACGCACCGACCTGGACACCATGCGCAAGGCAATCGACTCCTACACCCTCGACAAGCAAAAGGCCCCCCAGTCCCTCGACGACCTCGTCCAAGCGGGCTATCTCAAGGTCATGCCGGTCGACCCCTTCACCCACCGCTCCGACACCTGGCAGCCCGTACAGACCGACGCCCTCTCCAGCCTCGACCAGACCGACTCCGGCATAGGCGATGTCCACTCCGGAGCCCAGATGCTGGCCGCCGACGGAAGCTCCTACAACACCTGGTAGCAACAGTCCACCCAGAAACAGCCCACTTACCCGTCCAAGCCATCCTGAGCGAAGCGCAGAGCGCGCAGTCGAAGAGCCTGTCTTGAGCCAGGCCGAAGGAACCTGCGTTTCACCGGCTCACCGCCACCCCTCCCCAAAAGCTAACCAACAAGCGCATACTGAAGTCCAACACGTGCAGAGTTGCGCCCATCAGCAGGGAGCGGCTCTCGAAGGAGACTCTCCTCATGCGTCACCTCGCGCATCTCGGCCTCGCCGCCGCCGTCACCCTCTCCACGAGCCTCCTCGCGCAGCAGACGCCCCTGCCAGCTCCCGGCACCACCACCCCCGTCCCGGCAACCTCCCCCGCTGATCCCAACGCCATCCCGCCCGTCTCCAAGGATCCCGGCCCCGTCAGCACCCCGCCCACGCCGGCCGAAAACAAGGCTGCCCGCGACGAGGTCGCCAAGAAGACTAAGGCCGACTCCCTCCCGTCCCCCGGCGAGGACCTCGACCCCAAGATCAAAAAGGGAAGTGAGGACGACGTCGACGCAATCGGAAATCGCAACATCGGCGGCCGCGGCCTCGGCAACTTCTACTCCACCAACTGGGAGATCGGTACCGGCAAGCAGTACTCCATGGAGATCGAAAAGTCCGCTCACATGGTCAACGATCCCGTGGTCGTCGAGTACATCAACCGCGTCGGCCAGAATATCGTCAAGAACTCTGACTGCAAGGTCCCCTTCACCATCAAGGTCATCGACTCCGACGAGATCAACGCCATGGCGCTCCCCGGCGGCTTCTTCTACGTCAACTCCGGCCTCATCCTCGCCGCTGATGAAGAAGCCGAGCTCGCCGGCGTCATGGCCCACGAGACCGCCCACGTCTGCGCTCACCACGCCGCGCGCGAGATGACCCGCATGAACTACATGCAGATGGGCCAGATCCCCCTCATCATCTTCACCCAGGGCTCCTGGACCGGCTACGGCATCTACGAGGCCTCCCAGCTCGCCGTCCCCCTCACCTTCCTCAAGTTCTCCCGTAATTTCGAGTCCGAGGCCGACTGGCTCGGCCTCCAGTACATGTACAAGGCCGGCTATGATCCCCAGGCCTTCGTCCAGTTCTTCGAGAAGCTCGACGCCCTCGAAAAGCACAAGCCCGGAACCCTCTCCAAGGCATTCAGCGATCACCCCCAGACCCCCGACCGCATCGAGCACTCGGAGGTCGAGATCGCCACCATCATGCCCGCCAAGCCCGACTACATCGTCACCACCTCCGAGTTCGACGACGTCAAGAATCGCCTGGCCCGACTCGAAAACAAGCGCAAGCTCAACGACAAAAAGGATGGCAACAAGCCCACCCTCCGTCGCGCGGGCGGCAGCAACAACGACCCCAACAACCCCACCGGCAACTCGGGTGACGATCGCCCCACCCTCGGCCGCCGCAACTAGCACCCGCCGGAATCAGAACGCATCAACCTTATCCAGGGCGGCAGCCAACCTCAGGCTGCCGCCTTTCTCATGCCAATCCACAGCCCGCCCAGGCGCACCCAAGCTGTAGCCCCGTCCCACCCCCGTGTGATTCTCGGAATCGTCCTCTCGCCCCAAGCTCAAATGCAGGGGAAGAGATGCCAGATAGCCTTACACCGCGGTCGACTCACAACAGCAGCCTCCGCTACTCCGGCAAGATTCTGACGCTGTTTCTCCTCCCCTTCTCTCTCCTCACCGGCGCCCGGGCCCAACAGATGTTTGCCTCCGCCGCGCAGCCCGCAGCCCTCCCCCTATCCCTCCCAGAAGCCCCATCGATCCCGTCCACGCCTGTCGACACCGTCCCCGCCAGCATCGGCGGCGTCGCCGTCGACCTGAACGGCACCCCGATCAGCGACGCCACCGTCACTCTCACGCAACAGTCCGCGCACGCCGCTCCCATCACCGTCACCACCGACGCCGACGGCCGCTTCGACATCGAAGGCGCCTCCTCCGGCAAGGTCACCCTCACCATCAAGGCCTCTGGCATGGAGCCCTGGATCTGGTCCGGCAGCCTCCAAACCAACACCGCCGTCATCCTCCCCCAGATTCTCCTCCGCGTCAGCTCCGCCAGCGCCGACGTCGAGGTCCGCGCCTCCGTCTCAGAGGTCGCCGCCGCCCAGGTCTCGCTTGAAGAAAAGCAACGCGTCCTCGGCGTCTTCCCCAACTTCTACGCCGTCTACGTCCCCAACGCCGCCCCCCTCACCTCCAAGCAGAAGTTCTCCATGGCCTGGAAGCAGATGTCCGACCCCGTCACCTTCGGCATGGTCGGCTTCATCGCCGGCGTCCAGCAGGCCCAGAATGACCTCGGCGGCTACGGCCAGGGCTCCCAAGGATTTGCCAAGCGCCTCGGCGCCGGCTATGGCGACGCCCTGTTCAGCACCATGCTCGGCCAGGCGGTCCTTCCCTCACTCCTTCACCAGGATCCCCGCTATTTCGTTAAGGGCACCGGCAGCCGCCGCTCACGCACCCTCTACGCCATCGCCACCACTGTCATGTGTAAGAGCGACCGCGGCCACTGGCAGCCCAACTACTCCAACGTCATCGGCAATCTCGCGTCGGCCGGCATCTCCAACGCCTACTATCCCGCCAGCAGCCGCCACGGAGCCAGCTCCACCATCGAGAACTCCCTGCTCGGCACCGCCGCCGGAGCCTTCGGCAATCTCATGCAGGAGTTCATGCTCCGCCACATGACCCCCGACGTCCCCAACTACAACGGCGAACCCGCAAAACAGAACTAACCCGCCCTCCTCGCCCCAACGCCGAACCGCCGCCCTCCCCACCTAACGCTTGTCATCCTTCGCCAACGTCGGAGGACCTGCATTTCTTCCTCCCAGCCCAAACCCACCCAGTCTCACCTCCGAACCGTAAAATAGAGTCATGATCACCCAAAACACCGGCTACACCGACGACCACGCCGCCGCCGGTCTCGACACCGCCTTCCCCCCAATCGACACCTGGCAGAACCAGTTCCAGTCCTACGAGATCCTCATCGACGATCCCGAGTTCACCAGCGTCTGCCCCAAGACCGGCCTCCCCGACTTCGGCGTCATTACCATCCGCTACATGCCGCGCGACCGCTGCCTCGAGCTCAAGAGCCTCAAGGAATACCTCTTCTGCTACCGCAACCTCGGCATCTTCCAGGAAAACATCGCCAACCAGGTCCTCAACGACATCGTCAAAGCCACCGACCCCGTCTGGGCCCTCGTCAAAGGTGACTTCCGCCCCCGTGGCGGCATCTCCACAATCGTAGAAGCCTTCTACCCCCGCCCCGAAGACTCAAAAGGTCCCCGCGTCTGACAACCTCCCGGTCCGTGACTTCGATCGGACATACGAGAGAAGTCACTCCGTGATCACCCGGTCGGCCCACTCCACCAGGGACACAAAAATCGCCGGGCTGCCGAACTTCGCACCCCACAGATCCAGATCACTCTGTGCCACGGAGCGGGCCCGGCTGCAAGCACCGCACGCATAGATCGCGACGTGCCGTCCCACGACCTTGTTCATCGTCTCTTCGAGCGGCGACCAGCCCACCGGCACCACCGCAGCAGCCACGGACTTCCGCATCAGCGACACCGCCTCCCCGAGCAGAAAGATCTGCACCGAGTGTCCGGCTTCAGACAAAGCCAGTCCGTGCAGAAACGGAAACGCCGCCTTGGTCGGGTCGTCCGAACCCCACGCACTCTTCATCATCACGTTTAGCGGTTTGCGCGTCGCCCCTTGTCCCCACGACGTCATGCCGGCAAACGGCACCACCATCATCTGCCGAAGAAAGGACCTCCTCGCCATAGCACCTCCAGTTGAGGAGCAAGGTATAACACCCGCCGCAACGTGGGGCAACAACGAGCTGCTCGGTCCGTGGCCACGCTAAGGACGCCCGACCAGCGGAGCAACAGTTCCCTCGACCGTCAAGCTCGGAACGCCCATAAGCATGGGTAGCAGGGAATTGAGCCCCTCGACGAACAGCGTCGCGGTCTTCAGCAGAGTCGCCCTCTCCTCTGGGCTCCCGTGGTTGTACTTCGCCAGCGCCTCCGAGCCCAGAGCGGAAACCAGATCTATGTTGACCTCCGCGGCATCCGGCCCGAATGCCCCACGCCTCTTCTTTTCCTCCTTCTGGACCTTCACCGAAGCGAGCAGCGTGACACGCTGCGCGGGATCGGCCAGGGCGACCGACGTTCTCTGAAACCACTGCTTCAGACCATCATCGACCGCTTCCCATCGCTGCACGGAAGTGAAACCATTCCACGCCGCCGCCTTGAATCGATCGTCTCCGGGAGCGATCTCAGGAAAGTCGTACAAGGGCCTCGTCCCAGCGCGGCCGTCCGAACCACGCATATCGCACCACCACAACACGTATGGGTTCACCACTGGTTGTCGATGGAAAACCTCGTAGTCCATCGTGAAAAGCAACGAGGTCTGCATCGCGTAGTCGCCTGTCTCGGCTGCATGGACATATGCCTGGTAATCCGCAGGCGACAAGACCTCGTGAGCTACCGCCTGCACCTCCCGCAGGTGCGCCTCGTACACATTGCTGGGCACCTTCTCGCTCTCCGGAACCCTGCTCGCGGCAGAACCGACGGAGCCGAGGACATCCCCGGCCGGACCCAGCCCACCCCCAAGAGCCCTGCTTAGAAAGCGAAACGCGCCGGACGCACTGGTGGGCGAACCTTTGATCTTCGGTGCGGCGAGATCATCGGGTCGCTCGAGTGTTTGCTCCATCATCATCAACTTCACATAAGCCATCACAAAGGTGTCGGCTTGCGTAGGCCACGTGGTGCTCGGATGATTCCAGTCATTCAAAAGGCTCGGCCCAAACTGCGTTGACGCGAACTCCACCACCTGAAGGCGGATACTCTGCGCCTCCGCTTCCCGAGAGAGCGCAGCGTCCGCGGACTGCTGGACCCCGGCCACCATCGCTTCAGGCGGCTCTGCACGTACAGACGTCATCCGCCCGGCTGCCTCGCGACCCGCCGCGAGCGCATACGGCAGCCCGACCATGGCTCCAAAACATATCGAAGCAGCAATACCGCGTCTTGTGATGAGCATATGGAGAAATCAAGGCGTCTACGGTGTAGCCACATACTACCCGCAATCGCGGACCTCTCCCTACGGACGCATGATCAATGCGCCACTCCTGCTCCGGGCGATGGTCGACGGATGAACAAGCCACTCAACCCGTTTTTTGCCTCCGGAGCCTTGGCGTCTGCGCGGGGAAACTGAGATTCTTCGCTCTTAGCTCAGAGAGCTTCCAGCCTAAGAAAGCTGGTCCGCGATTACTTTGCGCCAAGGCTGAGGTTAGCTCTGGCTCAGAGTGACAGCGTTGTGGAGTGATGGAGGTTGGTTTGGGGATGGCGTAATCGGCGAGCTGTGTGAGGCGGGTCTTAGGGGTTGGGGGGTGTTGTGGCCACGCCTACGGCAGAGTCGGCGCAGCCGTAGAACAGGAACCAGCGGCTTTGGAAGTGGACAAGGCCTTCGGCGAAGGTGGTTCCGGCGGCGTACTGGCCGGTCTTTTCGAAGGGCTGCTCGGGCTGGAGGACGGGAGCTTCGGAGCGGCTGAGCAGGTGGGTCGGGTTTTGGGGGTCGAAGATGGCCTGCCCTGCGGCGTAGGCGTTGGGACCCAGCTTTGGGTCCCCGTCTGAGGGATCGTTCTTGCCGTTGTAGAGGACGACAATGCCGGTGCGAGTGAGGAGCGGCGGAGGGCCGACCTCGGGGAAGCCGGAGTCAAAGTGTCCGGGGCGCTTGGTGAGGACCTCGAGAGGCTGGTGAGTGGCGGGGTCTTCGACGGGTGTCCAGTGGATGAGGTCGGTGGAGGTGGCGAGGTGGACGACGATCTCGCCCCAGTACATCCAGTATTTGCCGTCGATCTTTGCCGCAACGATGCGGTCGGAGTTGGAAGGCGTAGGGGCGAGGCGGGTGACGATGCCTCCCGATTTGTACTGGAGGTGGTCGTACCTGCCGCCGGCGGCGCCGAGGAGGGCCGGGCCGTGCTTGGTCCAGTGGATGAGGTCAGTCGAGGTGGCGATCCCTATGGAGTAGGTTTGCCGGTTCCACTGGGTGTAGGTGAGGACGTAGGTGCCGGGCATGTCGCTGTCGTCGGGGGTCTCGACGATGCGGGGGTCTTCGACGCCGCCGGGCCACTCGCGCGACTGCTGGGCGTCGGGGGCGGGGAAGAAGACGGGCGAGGGAAGGCGGGTGAAGTGGAGGCCGTCGGTGGAGGAGGCGAGGCCGAGACGGGAGGTGTGCATGCCGATCTGCATAGTGCCGGAGTCGTCCTCGGCGCGGTAGAGGACGTAGATCTCGCCCTGGCGGACGACGGCGGCGGGGTTGAAGGTGTGGAGCGCCTCCCAGTGAACTGGGGCATGGGTGATTGGATCGGTAAAGGTGGAGAGTTTGTTGGGGGTGATTACGGGGGCGGAGACAGGCCGGCTGAAGGTGCCGAGCGCAGATGGCTGTTGTGCCCAGTTGGGGAGGGCGGCAGTGAGCGTGAGGAGGACAGTGAGCTGCGCGGTTCGGGAGAGAGGCATCATTGTTTCCTGATCTCGCCGAACTTCATGGCGGAGCTTCTGAGTGCGGCTGAAGGGTCTCAGCGGAGGGGAAGATCCATGCCGATGGAGGCGGGGGCGGTAGGACGGAAGCCGAACTGTGCGTAGAGGTGTTCGGCGGGACCGTCGGCGAGGAGGCTGATGTGCGCACCTGCAGGCGCGGTAATACGGAGGTGCTCGACGAGGCGGCTGACAATGGCTTTGCCGAGCCCGCGGCCCTGATGGTCGGGGTGGACGGCGATGTCGACGATCTGGAAGGAGAGGCCACCATCGCCGACGATGCGGCCCATGCCGACGAGCTGGCCACCTGCGCGAATGACTATGGCGAAGAAGGTGTTGGGCAGACCGATGGCGGCGCCTTCGGCACTCTTTGGGCTCAAGCCTGCGCGCACACGGAGGTCCCGGTACTCGTCAGCGGCGGGCGTGTCGAGGCGAAGATCGTACTGCCGGTCTAACACCCGAACAGTGTAGAGGCGGCACCTGCGGCTCGCAAGTGTTGGTGCCGCAGAGGGGAATGAGGTTTACGGGCCGGGGATAACAGGTGAGCGCGTTACCCGTTGGCAATAGTGACTGCCTGGCCGAGGTAGGTGGTGCCGGTGAGCTGCTCGAGTGCGAAGGCGGCGACGTCGGCGCGGGTGATCGAGCCGGCCTTGTCTTCGGTATCCGGGGTGAAGATCCTGATGTTCCCTTTCGGGTCACCGTCCTTGAGGAGTCCGGGCCGGAGAATCACCCAGTCGAGTCCGCTGGACTGGACGGCGGACTCCATCTCTGCCTTGTCTTTCATGGCTCCCCGGAGAAAGGTGGGCATGAGGAGGTGTTCGTAGAAGAAGCCGGTGTTGGCGCGACTTTCGCCTTCGCCCAGGGCGGAGATGACGACCAGGCGACGTGCCCCTGTATCGCGCATCTTGCTGATGATGATGCGGGCGGCGGTGGTCTCGAGCGTGGTCTCCTTGAAGGGTGTGTGCCCGCCGAGCGCGTCGATAACGGCGTCCTGGCCCTCTATGGCCTTTTCGACCTTAGTGGGGTTCTGGACGTCGCCGGCAAAGACGTTGACGGAGTCCGGGGCGTGATACTTCTCGGCGTCGTGGACGAAGGCGGTGACGGAGTGTCCGAGGACGATGGCCTGATGGACGATGGCTTGGCCGAGCTTTCCTGCGGCTCCGATGACGAGAAGTTTCATGCGCGGGGTTCTCTCCTGTGGCGGGGTCGTGAGATCAGGAAGTTTGGATGCAGAGAGGGAGGAGGGACAAGGCGCAAAAGAGAAGGGCAGCCACCGTGGGCCTAACGCCCGTGGTGACTGCCCTCTTCTGCCTGGGGGCCGGGTTAGGCCCTGAGTTTGCGACGTATGCCGCCGATGGCGCCAAGGAGGCCCGTTGCGGCGAGTGCGATGGAGGACGGCTCGGGGGTAACGCCGGTGGGCGGGGGCGGCGTGGGTCCGATGGGGGTTCCACCGACGCCGGAGAAGCCGAACGCCCAGACGCCGGAGTCGACGTTGGCGGTGCCGCCAGGGCCATTTGAGGCGTAGCCGAGAGCGTAGACCTCAGCGCCGACCGTGGAGAGACCGGCGATGGCGGCAGCTTCGTTCGACCCTGCACCGTAGTAGATGTCAAAGGTCTTGGAAGCGCCGGCGTCGAGGCCGCCGAAGCCGAAGGTGAAGAACGAGCCCTGATCGGCTGGTCCGAGTTTGGTGAAGTTGACGTTGGTGGTGCCAGAGAGGATGGCACCGCAGGACCCCAGCGGATCGGGAGTGCAGAAGCCGTCATCGTTGGAGAACTGGAGGGCCGAGGCACCAACACCGCCAATGGTCACATCCTCGTTGAACTCGGTGGGATTGATGTCCCAGTCCATGGCGCGGCTGTACTGGACGTTGCTGATGGCGGTGGTGCCGGTGTTGGTGAGGGTGACCTTGTCGTCGAACAGCGTGGTGGAGGCAGCAGAGGGAGCAAAGGCCTGCGAGACCTGCAGGCTGGTCCCGCCGAGCTGGGTGACGGAGGTGGCGGTGTGGGCGGTGCTGGAGAAGCTTACCGCGTTGATGTTGTTGGTGCCGCCGTTATCGTTACCGACGTAGCCGGAGGTGGTTCCGTTGGCGGCGACGCCCCACCCTTCGCAGAAGCAGCCGGGGGTGATGCCGTCGGCGCGTTGCGAGGTAAGGTAGATGCCCAGGAGACCGATGGCGTTGGAGCCAGCGGGGGTGGAGCCGGCACCGAGGGCGCCGAGCTCGTTGACACCGAGCTGGACCTCGTTTCCGGGGAGTGAAATGACGGCCTGTGCGCAAGCAGAAACAGCGCTCGCGATCAGAAAAGAAGAGAACGCGGCAGTTTTTAGGACCCGTAACATGGAAATTGCTCCTAAGAAGGGATTATTGAGAACGCGCCAAGGAGAGCACACCCCGGTGCGCAATCCCAGCGCTAAGTTAGGAAAGTGTTTGCCCTCTTTAGTTCGATTGGCAGACCTGATGTCTTGCTGGGACTAGAGTTCCATCGCGAACTGGAGAGAGGAGGGATCCTGCGGTACGGGGCGGGGTTCGCTGGCAAGGGCAAGCACGAGACGCTCGAGGACGAGGCGTTTCGAGACGGGCGAGGAGCGGAGCTCGAGATCGGCGCGCGCGATCAGACGGAGAGCGCGGGTGAGGTCGCGGCGTGATTTGTAACGGCGGGCCTGGCGGATGACATCGTCCGCGGCGAAGGGTGGCATGCGGAAGCCCTGCCAGAGCGCCTGCCAGATGGCGCGGGAGTCGCGGACGTTGCGCTCGAGGATGACGAGCATCTGGCGAAAGGTGCGGGCGAGCATGTAGAGATGGCCGATGGCGGCCTCGTCGCCGGCGTCGGAGGCGTTGAGGAGCCCGTGGAGGAGGGCAACGGCGCGGGGTCGATCGCGGGCAGTGATAGCGTCGGTGAGCTCGTAGAGGGAGCGCTGCTTGGCGGCGAGGACCATGGTTTCGACGTCACCGAGGGTAATGCGGGGCTGGGCGGCGGCAATGGAGGGGGCGGTGGCGTAGAGGAGCAGCTTTTCAAGCTCGCTGCTGATAAGCATCATGTCGGCTCCCAGGGAGTCAACGAGTTCGCGGGCGGCGTCGGGATCGATGAGGACACCGCGGGTCTGGGCGGCTTCGGTGACCCACTTGATCGCGTCGGTCTCATCGATACGTGCGAGCTCGACGAGCGAGCAGGTGTCACCGAGAGTTTCGCGGATGCGCTCGAAGCGGTCCTTGTCTTCGCGGTCCATGCGGCGTAGGTCGGTGGGGATGCGGAGGTGGTCGGCGATGAAGAGGAGGATGGCCTGGGGGTTGGGAGAGCGGAAGTACAGGTCAATGGCTGCGAACTCTTCTTTTTTAGAGCCGCGGGTGTAGAGGCTCTTGAGGTTGCGGATGAAGAAGACCTGGAAGGGGGCCATGAGGGAGGGGGTCTGAGCGGCGTCGAGGATCTCGAAGATCGAGGTGTCGGCGAGGTCGAGGTCGTGGAGGCAGAAGTCTCGGTTCTCGGGTGGAGCGAGGGTCTCGAGAACGGCTTTGCGGCAGCGATCCTGAAGGAAGATCTCGTCGCCGAGGAGGACGTAGCCGGGGCGGATCGCTGGGGAGGCGATCTCGGTGATGAAGCGGTCGGCGGAGGCAAAGCTGCGCAGGGGCATCTAGAAGGACTCCAGCATATCGCTGACGACGGTGCGGGCGAAGTCCTGTGAGACGCGACGTACCGCGGCGGAGTCTTCCTGGATAAAGCCGTTGAGGTCCTGCGTGGACTGGTACTGCTCCCGGAAGACAAGGGCGTCGTTCTGGTAGAGGACGCGGCCGTCGTGGGCAGAGAGGAGCACCCGGGCGGTGATGGTGAGGAGGTAGGAGGAAGTTTCTCCGCTGGACGCGTCGTAGGTGAGCGGGGCGACAGTCTGGGAGACGATGGTACCGGCGAGGGTGGCGTCGGCGTCAGGGGAGGCGGAGTTAAGAACGGTGTAACGGGTGCGCGTGTCCAGCTCGCGGACCACCGCTTGAGTGAAGGCCATCTCGGTGTGGAAGGCCTGGGCATGCGTGGTGAAGATGGGAACGGCGAGAGTGCGGACGTTTGCAGGGATGTGGGTGGCGGAGCCGGCTGTGTGGTAGCCGCAGCCGCTGAGCACCGCGAGGAAAACAGGGTTGAGGAGGAGGAGGATGCGACGCATGCCTGAGCTATTGTCGCATCGAGCTTGTCAACCGAAGGGGTTTCTTGCCTAAGAAGAGAAAGGTGCATCCAACGATGAATGCGGACGTAAATCACGCAGTCGAGGATGCCCTATGTACCACCACATTAAGAAGCTGATGTATACGGTCAACATCGGAGAGCCAAACGTCCGGTTTGGCAATATGCTGCTGGAGCAGTTCGGCGGAGCCAATGGAGAGCTGGCCGCCGCGATGCAGTACACGATTCAGGGTTGGAACTGCGTAGATGACCTGGGCCGGCGGGATCTGCTACTGGATATCGGGACGGAGGAGCTGAGTCACCTTGAGGTAGTGGGAGCGCTGATCCGGATGCACCTGAAGCCGATGAAGGAGAACCGTGAGGCGGCGGAGGCTGACCCGTTGGTGACGATTGCGGGCGGAGGGGGTTTGAACCTGTTCAACTCAATGGGGAACCCGTGGACGGCGGACTACCTGAAGATCTCGGGAGAGCTCGATGTGGACCTCCGGAGCAACATCGCGGCCGAGGCTAGGGCGAAGATCGTGTATGAGCGCCTGATCGATCACACGGACGATCCGGGAACGATCGATACGCTGCAGTTCCTGATGACGCGCGAGATCACGCACATGAAGGCCTTCCAGGCGGCACTCGACACGCTTGAAAAGTCGCCATTCTCGGTGGGCCGCTTGAAGCCCACGCCGGGCCTCGTGGATGAGTACTTCAATGGGTCGACCGGCGAGGGCGACGAGGGTGATGCGGATATGCACGGACCGTGGCAAACCTCCTTCGGGCTCCAGCCGGTGACCTCGAAACGCGAGGGTGGGCAGGGACTCTCGATCGGTGACGTGAACGGGAAGTTGCCAGGCGAGGATCGCGGGAAGCAGGACGCGGCGCAGAAGGCCACGACGGCTTCCAACCTCGACGACCTTATCGGAGTGAAGGCGTCGGCGGACGGAGATGGAACGGGAACGGTGAAGGGCGCCGTTGACGACGTGAAGGCGGCGGTGAAGAACCTGGTCAGCTAGGGCCAGAGGGCAGAGGAAAAGGGCAGCCCCGTGAGGGCTGCCCTTTTTGTTGAGGCGTTATGGATGATTATGCCGGGGAGGTGTGGCCTTCGCCGAAGCCGGGCTTACGGCCGGTATCGGGCTTGAGGACCTTCTGAGTGTCGCCGGGGTCGTTGTTGTTGGCGGCCGCAAGCGAGGAGCGTGCCGGCGGGAGGTCTTTGCCTTCGATGATCAGCTTGATCTCGGCGGCGTCCAGGGTTTCGCGCTCGAGCAGGGCGGCAGCCATGCGGTGCATGATGTCGCCGTTGGTCTCGAGGATGGTGTAGGCCGACTTGTACCCGGCGTCGACAAAGGCGCGAACCTCGGCGTCGATCTTCTGGGCGGTATCGTCGGAGTAGTCGCGAGCCTGACCGATCTCACGTCCGAGAAAGATCTGCTCTTCCTTTTTGCCGTAGGTGAGCGGACCCATGGAGCTCATGCCGTACTCGCAGACCATCTTGCGAGCGAGCTCGGTGGCGCGGACGATGTCGTTGCCGGCTCCCGTGGTCTGGCGATTCATAAAGATCTCCTCGGCGCAGCGACCGCCCATGAGAACGGCCAGCTGGGTGTCGAGGTAATCCTTGGTGACGGTGTGTTTGTCCTCTTCGGGAAGGTGCATCGTGACCCCGAGGGCCATGCCGCGAGGGATGATGGTGACCTTATGGAGGGGGTCGGAGTGATCGCGCATGGCGGCGACGAGGACGTGACCGGCCTCATGATAGGCGGTGTCGCGCTTGTCGTCATCCGAGAGCAGCATCGACTTCCGCTCCGCACCCATCATGACCTTGTCCTTGGCGACTTCAAAGTCGTACATGTGGACGGCCTTGCGGTTGTAGCGGGCGGCGGTGAGAGCAGCCTCATTGACCATGTTGGCGAGGTCGGCGCCGGAGAAGCCCGGTGTGCCACGAGCGAGGACGTTGAGGTTGACGTCGTCGGACATGGGGACCTTTTTGGAGTGGACCCGGAGGACCTCTTCGCGGCCGCGGATGTCAGGACGATCGACGATGACGCGGCGATCGAACCGGCCGGGGCGGAGGAGGGCGGGGTCGAGCACGTCAGGGCGATTGGTTGCCGCGACGAGGATGACCCCGTCGTTGGCTTCAAAGCCGTCCATCTCGACAAGCAACTGGTTGAGGGTCTGCTCGCGCTCGTCGTGCCCGCCGCCGAGGCCTGCGCCGCGGTGACGACCGACGGCGTCGATCTCGTCGATGAAGATGATGCAGGGGGCGTTCTTCTTGCCCTGCTCGAAGAGATCGCGGACGCGGGAGGCACCGACGCCGACGAACATCTCGACAAAGTCAGAGCCGGAGATGGAGAAGAAGGGGACGTTGGCTTCGCCGGCGACGGCGCGGGCCAGCAGGGTCTTGCCGGTACCCGGAGGTCCGACCAGGAGAACGCCCTTGGGGATGCGGCCACCGAGGCGCTGGAACTTCTGGCTCTCGCGGAGGAACTCGATGATCTCCTTGAGCTCTTCCTTGGCTTCATCGACGCCGGCGACGTCCTTGAAGGTGATCTTCTTCTGCTGCATGGAGAGCAGACGGGCGCGCGACTTGCCGAAGCTCATGGCCTTGTTGCCGCCGGACTGCATCTGGCGGAGGAGGAAGAACCAGAGGCCGAGAAGAAGGGCGAACGGCGCGAGCTGGATGAGGAGGCCGAGCCAGGCGTTGGAGTTTTGATCCTTGATGGTGATGTTGACGCCGTGATCACGGAGCGTCTTGTACATATCCGGGTAGTTGGCCGGGATGGTGGTGTGGAACTGGGTCTTGTCGTCGCGGAAGTGACCTGTGACTTCAGCGCCATTGACGACGACATCACCAACCTTGCCCTCATCGGCTTTGTTAAGCAGCTCCGTGAGGCTGATGGCCTTGTCCTGCCCTGCGCCTGTGCTTTTGGCGACGAACTGCCAGAGAAAAACGAGGCAGGTGATCATGAAAACCCAGATCAGAATCTGTTTGACGGTCGAGTTCAATCGAAATCCCCATTTCCAGCCTGCGATCGATCGTGAGCGATCGGAGAGTCAGGCTCGGTCTGCGTCTTGCGGGCAGACCTTGTTACCTCTGTTAGACGATGTTGAGAAGAGAAGGTGCGGGTCCGGAGGAGTCCGGGAGGTGCCGCAACCGCCCTTGCCGTCAGGTGATTGAAATTCTACTCCCAGACTGCGCAAATCGCTTCAGATGTCCGTAATGTTGATGCAACTTACGGGCCATAGTTGCAGTTTCATCGACTGCCGGCGGGGCTGCGGGTGAGGCGGAGCTCGCGCGGGGAGCGCTCGGCGAGGAGGCCGCCGGAGAGACGCAGCGACGCTCCGGCCTTAGCGGAGACGGTGGGGATGGCGAGGAGGCCGCAGAGAGCGAGCAGGCGTGAGGTCTCGTCGAAGCTGATGCGGGCCCCGAGCCGGCGCGCGGCGGCGCGGAGGATGCGGCGGCGCGTGGCTGTGTCGAATGGGCGAAGGCGTTCGATCTCGAGGGCGAGGCTCTCCTCGCCAGGGCTCGTGGAAACGGAGCGGCCGCCCCCGCGCGTGGGCTTGCCGGGAAGCAGGAGCTGCGGGAGGAGGCGGGCGAGCTCGGACTGCCAGTGGGCCTCCTCGTCGCGGGCGAGCTCGGCGAGGTTAGAGAGGGCTTGGTCGAGCGAGGGATTGAAGCTGCGGAGCTCGGGGAGGAGCTGATGACGGAGACGGTTGCGGGTGAAGACGGGGTCGGCGTTGGAGGAGTCTTCACGCCAGGGCTGGTTAAGTGACGTGGAGGAAGTCTTCGATCTCCTGCCGGCGGACGGTGAGGAAGGGGCGGAGGATGCGGGCGGAGGGGCGCCCAGGGATGGGGACGATGACGAGGGGGTGGATGCCCCCCAGGCCCTCGGTCCAGGCCCCGCGAAGGAGCTTGAGGAGGACGGTCTCGGTCTGGTCATCCAACGTGTGGGCGGTGAGGACAGCATCGGCTTCGCCGGAACGGAGGAGGTCGCCGAAGGTCTGGTAGCGGACCGTGCGGGCGGCCTCTTCGAGGGTCTCGCCGGAGATTGCGGCGTGGGCGGGTACGTCGGCCTGATGGAGGTGGAGGGGGACGTCGAGGTCGGCGCAGAGCTGCTGGACGAAGGCCTGGTCGGCATCGGCTTCCCCGCCGCGGATGCCGTGGTGGATGTGGACGGCGGCGAGGCCGATGCCGAGGGTGGACTTCTCGACCGTATTGGCGAGATGGAGGGCGCGGAGGAGGGCGACGGAGTCGGCGCCTCCGGAGATGGCGACGCAGATGCGGTCGCCGGGGCGGATCTCCGATCGGTTGAAGGGGAGGTTGTGGGATGGCGGGCACCCGTTGATCGTACCGTTGGCAAGCCTATCTTGATCGCATCGCAGGTTTGCAGCGGGAAGGGGGAGGGTTCTAGTTTCGAGCTAGCGGAGAGGCAGGAGCCGGAAGGTGATGACGCGTGCTCCCGGTTTGCCATCTGAGCTTAGGATCGGATCTCAGTTGCGGGGGAGGAGTTTTGCGGGGTTCGCTGGTTCGGCGGGCGAGGCACTGGATTGCGAATCGGGGGTGGAGGGGCTTTGCTGCGGAGATTTTGCGGCGGGCGGAGCTCTTGTTGCGGGGCGAGCGTGTGCCTGGATTTGACGAGGGTCCGAAGCCGGGGCGGCATCCGTTCGATGAGCAGTATGGGGTCGAGACGAGTGGGCTCGTGTGGGGCGAGAGGCTCCGGTCGGGGAAGACCTCGGAGTACTGGGCGACTGGGTACTACGGGATTTCGCCGGCGGTGTTCTGGCGGGCGATGGAGCGGCTGGGGCTCGGCGTGGGAGCGGTTTACATTTGTCGACATCGGATCGGGCATGGGACGGGCGGTGATGCTGGCGACGCGGTATCCGCTGCGGGCGATCGTCGGAGTGGAGCTGTCGGAGGAGTTGACGCGCGCGGCGAAGGAGAACCTTGAGCGGTTTCGGCCGGAGTGGCGGGGAGCGACGCCGGTCGAGGTGAGGTCAGACGATGCGATGCGGTTTGAGATCCCCGGCGGACCACTGGTGCTGTATCTGTATCACCCGTTTGCGGCGCCGGTGATGGAGGTGCTGCTCGGCCGGGTGCGGGAGGCGATCACGAAGGAGCCGCGCGAGGTATATCTCCTGTACGTCAACCCGGAGCTGGATGGGCAGATGGGCAGGATGCCGTTTCTGGAGCGGCTCTGGTACGAGAGCTTCCCCTTGGCGGAGGAG
This sequence comes from uncultured Acidobacteriaceae bacterium, assembly GCA_963850375.1. GTDB lineage: Bacteria > Acidobacteriota > Terriglobia > Terriglobales > Acidobacteriaceae > Edaphobacter. The sequence continues at coordinate 2,469,301 of CAWKKV010000002.1, forward strand.
GAGATCCGGGCAGACCGCTTCGGATCGCGTGACGAGCGGGTGTCGGCCTATCGGTTTCGGGAGGCGGGAGCGGACGGGCCGGGCTGAGGGTGCGTCCCGGATGCTTGCTATACTTCGTGGGCTATGCGAGTTTTCGTGATTGTTCCGGCAGCGGGGATTGGCACGCGGATGGCCGCGGGAATGCCGGGCGGCGTTGCCCCGAAGCAGTTTATGGAGCTCGGCGGGATACCGCTGCTGATCCATCCGGTCCGGGCGTTTCTGGCGGTTCCGGAGGTCGACGCGGTGTGTATCGCGGTGCGGGCGCACGAGCGGGAGCGGGTGGAGGCGCAGGTGGCGGAGTACAAGCTTGGACCGAGGATTCACATGGTGGAGGGTGGCGATAACCGGCAAGAGTCGGTGAGCAATGCGCTGGCCGCGCTTGAGTGTGAAGATGACGACGTTGTGCTGGTCCATGACGCAGTGCGGCCGCTGATCGATCCGGCGACGATTGAGCGAACGATCGAGGCGATCAGCCGCCACGGTGCAGCGATCGTAGGGATGCCGGCGGTGGACACGATCAAGCAGGTGGAGCGGACGGCGGACGGGGCGATTGTGACTGCGACGATCCCGAGGGAGCGCGTTGTGCATGCGCAGACGCCGCAGGGAGCGCTGGCAGGCCTGCTGCGGCGCGCGTTCCGCGAGGCAGAGGAAGACGAATTCGCCGGTACGGACGAGGCGAGCCTGCTGGAGCGTGCGGGGATCGAGGTAGCGGTGGTGCAGGGCTCGCCGAGAAACTTCAAGGTGACGCAGCCGGGTGACCTCCAGCTGGCAGAGTTTTATCTCTCGATGGAAGCGGGGCCGCGATGAGCTTACGGATCGGGTATGGCTATGACTCTCACTCCTTCAAGGATGGCGTGCCGCTGGTGATCGGTGGGATGTCGGTCGAGCATACGGCGGGTCTGGCCGGACACTCGGACGGCGATGTACTGCTCCATGCGATTACAGACGCGCTGCTGGGTGCGGTGTCGGCCGGGGATATCGGAACGTTTTTTCCGCCGACGGATCCGCGATGGAAGGGTGCGGCTTCGAGCCTGTTTCTGCGGACGGCGCTTGAAGAGATCTCGACCGCGGGCTACCGCATCGTGAATGTGGACACGGTGCTGGTGATGGCGCAGCCAAAGATTGTGCCGATCGCGGGGGAGCTGCGGCAGTCAGTAGCAGAGCTGCTTGGGGTGAAGCCCGGGGATGTGGGGATCAAGGCGAAGACGCCCGAGGGATTGAACCAGGATGGGGTGGCGGTGGCGCATGCGACGGTGCTGCTGGAGAGCCTGGAGGCAGCGGATGGACCGAAGGTGATGGCGGCTTCGGCGGATGTGGACGACATCGACGAGGTGGTCGAGAGCCTGGTCACGGGCGTTCGGGACACCTCGGCCCTGGGGCGCAAGGTTCCGGCGTTTGATACGGACGATCTGACATAAGACCGGGCAGCTGAGATGGCCGGGCGCGATGGGTTTGCGCGCGGTGGCATCTCTTCCTGAGCCCGCGTTCGTCTGACTAAGGAGAAGGTCCGTTGCGGGTTTCCCGATGCAAGGGCGGGAGGGAGTTTTTTGCGGTCTGTGACGAGGTTGCTGGGGGTGTGTCTGGTGTTGTCTGGAGTTGCGTTGGGTCAGGTGGTTGGGGCGAATGAGGTGATCCCGGTGCCGGCACCGCGATCGGAGATGAGCCGGTGGACGGATGGGCCGGGGCGGTTCCGGGTGGAGCTGGAGGTGGACGGGGCCAAGCTGCGCGGATGGGACTATAAACCTTTGCCGGCCACGGTTGCGGAAGCAGCGGTCGGACGGCGGAGCGGCGGGCATGCGGGTGGACCCTCCGCCGGGGACGGACTGGTGAGCTCGTCGGTGGAGCGGGGTTCGGCTGCGGAGCGGAGGGTTCCAGTGGTGCTCTTCTTCAATGGCAACCTGATGACCATCGAGCGCTCGGATGAGCTATACCGCAAGCTGGCTGGTTGCGGGGTCGAGGTGGTGGCGTATGACTATCGCGGGTACGGGTTCAGCGAGGGGCAGCCGGATGTCGGGAGCTTTCGTGCGGACGCTCTGGCGATCCACGACAAGGTGGCGAAGGAGTATGTGGGCAGGCCGATGATCGTGTACGGCTTCTCGCTCGGAACGGCGATGGCGGCGTATGTGGCGTCGGAGCGGGAGCTGGCGGGTGTGGTGCTGGCTGCTCCGTTTGCAACAGCGGAAGAAGAGATGCCGGTATTTGCCCGGAGGATGGGGTTTGGCGCGGAGGCGATCCGGACGATGGTTCCGGGCGAGGATGCCAAGGTGGCGTTTGACGAGGTGGGGATGATGCGCCGGAGCAGGGCTCCGCTGCTGGTGCTAAGCGGATCGGCGGACATGCTGGTGCCGATGGCGCAGGGTCGCAAGGTGGAGGCGGCGAGTGGGGCCACCGTGAAGCGCTTTGTGGAGCTCCGGGGCGCGCAGCATCACGAGACGGTGTTTGTGAGCGCCGCGTGGGAGGCGATCGGGAGATTTCTGCGGAGTTTATGAGGCCAGATGGGAACGGCGGACGGCAGATCTCCCTCGTTTGGATGATGTAGACGCCGGGTCTTTCTGCGTATGATTGCTGACCAGGGAGTTTGGTCTTGGCAAGCAGACGCGGCGAGGACGATGCGTCTTTCCATGAGATGGCGCGGCGAGGCCACCCGGTTTGGCGATGGCTGGCGTGGTCCCTGCTCCTATCGGCCGGTGTCTTGGTGCTGGTGGTTGCGGTGGTGATTGAGCGCGCGGCTCCGATTCTGAAGGGGCGAGTGATCGAGACGCTGAGTGCGCGATTTGATAGCAGGGTGGAGCTGGACCGGCTGGATGTCTCCGTGCTGCGGGGGCTGGAGATCTCGGGCGGAGGCCTCAGGATCTTTCCGCCGGACGACATTGCGGCCGCGGGGGCGACGGCACCGTTGATCGCGGTTCGTGCATTTGAGTTCCACACCGGGTATCGAGGACTGTTTCTGAAGCCGATGCGCGTGGAGAGTGTTCGCGTTACCGGCATGGAGGTGCGTGTTCCGCCGAGGGAGGTGCGAGCGCAGGAGGTGCGACCGGCGGAGAAGCGGGGCAAGATCAAGATTGTTGCGGGGGAGATTGTCTGCGACGACTCGGTGCTGGTCATCGAGACGGCAAAAGCGGGCAAAGAGCCGAAGCGTTTTCCGCTGCGCCATATCGTGTTGCGGGAGGTCGGGGGCGAGGTTCCGTGGAGATACGACGCGACCCTGGTGAACGCGATTCCCAAAGGCGATATCCATGCGGAGGGGACGTTTGGTCCGTGGGTGAGTGAGAGCCCGGGAGACTCCGCGGTGAACGGAAGTTATACGTTTGACCATGCGGACCTGAACACGATCAAGGGAATCGGCGGAATGCTCTCGTCGACGGGCAAGTTCGGTGGGCACCTGGATCGGATCGAGGTGACGGGGCGGGCGGACGTGCCGAACTTCTCGCTCGATACTGCCAATCAGCCAGTTCCGCTGCGGACGACGTTTCACGCGATCGTGGATGGGATGACGGGCGACACCTATCTCCAGCCGGTCGAGGCGCGGCTGGGACGGACGAACTTCACGTGTTCGGGTTCGGTGGTGAACCAGAAGGGTGTGGGCCATACGATCGATCTCGATATCCATGTGCCGGAGGGGCGACTGGAGGACTTCCTGATGCTTTCGGTTAAGACCCGGCCAGTGGTGCTGACGGGACATGTGGGGATGAAGACGAAGCTCCACATCGGGCCAGGGAAGCGCAGCGTGACGCAGAAGCTGGAGCTGCGGGGAGGCTTCACGCTCAAAGAGATCCACTTTACGAATGCAAAGGTGCAGGACAAGGTGGACATGCTGAGTCTGCGGGCTCAGGGGTATGCGGCGGAGGCGAAGCCGGGTGCTCCGGATGTGGCTTCGAAGATGAATGGGACGTTTGCGATGGGCGGGGGCAAGCTGACTTTCAGCGATCTTGATTTCAGGATGCCAGGTGCGTCGGTGGGGTTGACGGGGGTGTACTCGCTCGATGGGGAGCAGTTCGACTTCAGCGGCAAGGTGCGGACCAAGGCGAAGCTTTCCCAGATGGTGTCTTCGTGGTGGAAGCAGGTACTCATCTACCCGGCGAACCAGATCTTTGCGAAGAATGGTGCCGGCGCGGAGATCCCCGTGAAGATCAGCGGAACCAACGGCGAACCGAAGTTCGGGCTGGATCTGTTTCATGACGACAAGAAGAAGGCCAAGTGAGGCGTCCCATTCCGCGCGCTCAGGATGACACTCGCTCGAAGGCGCCGGTCAGTCCTTGGGTGGGTCGACGGCGCTCTTTTCGCGTGGCTTGATGGTGCCGCGGACGATCATGAAGCGATTGAGGGTGTCGAACCAGAAGGGTGCGCCGAAGGAGAGGGCGAATGCGGTGATAAGCCATCCGATGCCGGACTGGAGGGCGATGCGGGTCAGGGTCCAGGAGGGGTGCTGGAGGGTCTGCCAGTACTGGGGCAGGGTGCGATGCCAGCCGACCGGGAGATTGAGGTTGGAGCTGACATCGTTGAAGGCGCTGACGGTGGACTGGAGCCTCGCGCCGGGGTAGTCGGGCGAGCCGCTGGGAGGTAGCTGGGCAGCGGGAGCAGCGGCTGTAGCGCCTTGGATGTATGCGTCGGCGGCGGTGGTGACTGCCTGCCGGAGGGTTGGCTCGACCCAGAGGGTGCGGCCGATGCGGATCGAGTCCACGTTGAAGGAGACGGCAAGCAGGACGGCGACGACGAGCAGGACGTTCTGAACGTGCTTCTTGTACCAGCCGGAGACCCGGTCCATGGCGTCGTTGTACCAGTCTTCAAGCGAGCTCTGGAAGGCTTCACCGTCGTCACCGGCGCGAAGAGCCAGGGCGCGGAGGGCGACGTAGGTCTTGCCTTGGGCGGAGGGATCCTGGAGGGTTTGGCGGATGCCGGACATGAGATCCCAGTTGGTGGCGCGGCTGGGATTGAGGAGGTCCATGAGGGCCAGGGCGAAGGTGCGCGCAGGGATGTAGGCGGGCAGGAGAAGGGGATCGAGGGTGGGCTCATTACCAGGGGGAGGAGCGATGCGCGCGATGCCGACGAGGGGCTGGAGCCAGAGGCGTACGCGGCGAAAGGAGCTACCGCCAAGGCCGGCGAAGTCCTGGAGGGGGTTCCTGTAGAGACCGGCAATGAGGCCGTGATTGTAGAGGCGCTCGACTAGCTCCGTGTCTCCGGAGAGGAGGCTGCGGATGCCGTTGTAGAGGTTGGCGGAGCGGGACTCGACCAGGGAAGAGAGGAGCTCCTGGATGGCGGAAGCAATGAGACTAAGCAGGAGATAGATGAACGCCATGCCGAGGGCGACGTCGAGGATGGGCGAGCCGAGCATGATTGCGGAAGGGTAGCAGAGAGGTGGGCGGGGGTCGAGCAAACTCTGTCGCCCTACCAGATGCGGACGCGATCCTTTGGTGCCAGGTAGAGCTTGTCGGTGGGTTGGACGGGAAAGGCCTTGTACCAGCCATCGATGTTCCTTACGGTTTCGGCGCGGAAGTGACCGGGCGCGTGAGGGTCGGTGAGGATCTGCTGGCGGAGTGCGGCGTCGCGAGTGACGGCGGCCCAGTTCTGGCCGAACGCGAGGAAGAACTGCTGGTCTCCTGTGAGGGGCGTGGTGCCGTCCGGGCCGGGGATGGTGGGCGCAGCCTTGCCTTTCAGCGAGGCGTGAAAAGCGTCCAAGGCGGTAGTGAGCCCGGCAACGTCGGCAATGCTTTCGCCGAGTGTTTGGCGGCCGTTGACGTGGAGGTCAGGGAAGGGTGCGTAGGCGTCGTACTGTGCCGCGAGAGCTGAAGTAGCGGCATTGAAATGGGCGAGGTCCTCGGGGGTCCACCAGTTGCGGACGCGACCCTTGGCGTCGAAGGCGGCGCCCTCGGAGTCGAAGGTGTGGGAGATCTCGTGGCCGATGATGGTGCCGATCGCTCCGTAGTTGGCGGCGGCGGGGGCGTCCGGATCGAAGAACGGCGGCTGGAGGATGGCGGCGGGGAAGTTGAGGCCGTTGTCGAGTGGGAGATTGACGGCGTTGACCGTCTGCGGCGTCATGCACCACTCCTTTTTGTCGACGAGCTGGCCGATGCGGCCCAGGCTGTAGTGGAGATCGAAGAGGCTGGCCCGGTAGAGATTGCCGAAGAGGTCGTCGGGCTTGATCTCAAGCGAGGCGTAGGAGCGCCAGTGGCTGGGGTAACCCACGGAGACCTCCAGGCTGCCGAGCTTGGCGAGCGCCTCTTTCTTTGTGGCCGGGGCCATCCAGGTGAGGTCTTCGAGGCGTTGGCGAAAGGCGGCGAGGAGGTTGGCGACGAGAGCCTCAGCCTGCCTCTTGGCCTCGGGCGAGAAGTAGCGCTGGGCGTAGATCTCGCCGACCGCGTCGCCGAGCGTGGTGGAGACGAGGACGTCGCCGCGGAAGTCGCGGGAGCGCTGGGCGGGAGTGCCGGAGAGGACTTTGCCGAAGAAGTTGAATCGCTCCTCGGCGAGTTTTGCGGAAGTGCCCGTGGCGTTGGCTTCGATGAGGTGATAGGTGAGGAGGTCCTTCCAGGCGGCGAGCGGCTGGGAGGTGACGAGGGCGGATTCGCCGGTGAACGCGGAGGGCTGCCAGACAATAAAGGTGGCCTGCTTGTCGAGCCCGGCGGCGGCGAAGAAGGTAGGCCAGTCGAGGCCGGGCGCCTTGGAAGGGAAGTCGGCAACAGCCCAGGGATTATTGGCGTGCTCGATGTTTTCACTGTCGGCGAGCGAGACATGCACGCGAGCGATGGCGGTCTCGAGGTCGAGGATGCGGGTGGCGCGGGCCGCGGGATCGGCAACGCCGGCCAGCGAGAGCATTGCCGCGATGTGGGTCTTGTACTTCCCGCGGGTGCCTTGCATCTCCGGTGATTCGGTGAGGTAGTAGTCGCGGTTGGGGAGAGCGAGTCCTCCCTGGAGGAGGTAGGGCGCGTAGTGGTCAGGGTCGTTGAATCCGGGTGCGACCCACAGGCCGAAGATATTGGCAGTGTGGAAGTTGGTGTTGTTGAGGGCGTCGACATCGGCGCGGAGGCTTTTGCCGAGGGCCGCAGCGAGCTCGTGCTGGTTGCTGATCGCCTCGATCTCGGCCAGGTGAGGCTTGAGCGAGGCAAGGCCGTGCGCTTCGATTGCGGGCTCGTTCATGTAGGAGCGGTAGAGGTCGGCGATCTTCTTCTGATCGGGGTTGGCGGCGGCGTCCTTCGCCGGATGGGTGGGGGCGGAACCCTTGGTGACGTCGTCGATGATGCTGGCGACCTGCTTGAAGGAGCGATCCGCAAGAGTGTTGAAGACGCCGAGCGAGGCGCGGTCAGGGGGCAGCGTGGTGCGCTTGATGTAGGCGCCGTTGCTGTAAAGGTAGAAGTCGTCGCCCGGTTTAACTGAGGGGTCCATGTTGGCAACGGCAACGCCGTGAGTGGAGGGGGTGTCGCCGGTCTGCGCCGGGGCGGTGCATGGCAGCAGTAAGAGGGCAAGGGCTGGGACGGCGGTGAGACGGGTGACGCTGAACATCGATCTGATCTCCGAGCGAGGGGCGGTTCCAGCCCCCTTGTGCCAGATCAGGGTAGAAGGCCGCAGCAGGAGATGTCGAACTTTGTCGAAGGAGGCTTCAGCCGAACGGCTGCTCGAGCGACGGGCTCTGGGGCGTAAAGAGCTTGCCCCCTTCCGGTGTGAGGTGCCAGTCGTCTTCGAGGCGGATGCCGAACTCTTCGGGGATGTAGATGCCGGGCTCGTCGGAGAAGCACATGCCGACCTCGAGCGGTTGGGCGTTGCCGCGGACGAGATAGGGCCACTCGTGACCATCCATGCCGATGCCGTGACCGAGGCGATGGAGGAAGTATTTGTAACCGGGACCGTACCCTCCATCTTCGACAACCTTGCGGGCGGCGGCATCGATGGCCTGGCACTCGACGCCGGGGTGGGCGGCGGCAAGGGCCGCGGCCTGGGCGCGATGGACGATGTCGAAGACGCGCTTCTGCTTGTCGGTCGCTTTGCCCAGGACGAAGGATCGGGAGATGTCGGACTGATAGCCCTCGACGGTGCAGCCGTCGTCGAGGAGGATAATCTCGCCTTCGCGAATGGTCTGGGGCTGGAGGCTTCCGTGCGGGAGGGCGGAGTACTTGCCGACCTCGCAGGAGGCATCTCCGGGAAGGCCGACGCGATCATAGGCAGCGGAGATGAGTTCGGAGACGTGGCGGTTGGTCATGCCCGGCTCGGTGGACTTCCAGGCTGCCTTGTAAACGGACAGCGTGACGTCGTTGGCGAGCTGCATGAGCGCGAGCTCGGCGGGTGACTTGATGGCGCGGCAGCCGGCGGTGACGGGGATGGCGCTGACGGCGGTCAGGGCTGGAGAGGCGTGGGCGATGCGATCGGCAAAGGCGAACTGAGTCCGCTCTTCAATGCCGATTCTGCCGGTGGCCATGCCGGTCTCTTTCAGAGCGCGGGCAAGGAGGGTGTAAGGGTCCTCGTCCTCCTGCCATGTGTAGACCCGCGTGGTGGAGGCGGCCGGCAGGCTTGGCGGCCTGCCGGACATTCGCTCGCGAACGCGGCCTTCTTCGAATGCGGGGCAGACGATGAAGGGACTGCCGTGCTGCGGAAGGACCCAGGCGAAGAGGCGCTCGGACTGGCCCCAGTGCAGGCCGGTGAAGTAGGCGAGTGATGTGCCCGAGCAGATAACGAGGGCGTCGATGCGGTACTGGGCGAGAAGTTGGCGGGCGCGCTCGATGCGGTGTTCGCGCTCCGCGAGGCTAATGGGCGTGGCCTCGGAACGTCGGTCGGTGAGCGCGGCGAGGGCAGGTGGGAGGCTGTGATCACCGGTGCCGTGCGAGGCAGGTCGCTGTGCCTCCATGACGCGTGTAGCGGCCGCGGCGGAGGCAGCGGAAAGAAGGAAGCTGCGGCGTGAGGGCATTCCGCATTGTACGGGCCATCGATCGAGAGACCTGCTGCGAAGGAGCAGGTTGAAGTCCTCAGGCGAAGTGTGATGGACTCACAGCCAGAGGGCCGCCTTCTGGGGCGGATGGGTGTGTGAGTGACCGAAGGTTCGAAGAAGAGTTTCGCCGATGGGCTGCGCGGTTATCCGCGACCCTTGATGGAACGTGCCGAGTGGACATCGCTCGATGGTGAGTGGGATTTTCATATCGATCCGAAGGCATTGATCACGGGGCCTCAGGAAGTGGCCTGGGACGCGAAGATCTTGGTGCCATTCAGTCCGGAGACGGAGGCGAGCGGGATCGCCGACGCAGGGTTCTACTGCGCAGTCTGGTACCGGCGCAGCTTTGAGGCTCCGCCGCTTGCTGAAGGAAAGCGCCTGCTGCTCCACTTTGGTGCGGTGGACTATGCGGCGACGGTGTGGGTGAACGGGGTGTGGGTGTGTGAGCACGAAGGTGGATACACCCCGTTCTCGGCTGACGTGACAGACGCGTTACGCGAGGGCGGCCTCCAGGAGGTGACCGTGCGGGCCCAGGACGACCCGGCGGACCTGGCCAAGCCGCGCGGGAAGCAGGACTGGGAGCTTGAACCGCATTCGATCTGGTATCCGCGGACGACAGGGATCTGGCAGACGGTATGGATCGAGGCCGTTCCGAAGAGCTACGTGGAGCTGGTGCGCTGGGTCTCCAACCTGGAACGCTGGGAGATCGGGGTGGAGGCGCACGTGCGCGGGCCGCTCACGCCGGGTAGCCGGCTGCGGGTGTGCATGAGTGCGGACGGGCTGGTGCTCTCGGATGACGTGTACTCGCTCTCGGCAGGCGAGGTTCACCGGAGGATTGCGCTGTCCGATCCGGGGATCGATGACTTCCGCAACCACCTGCTTTGGAGCCCGACGACTCCAAAAATCATCGATGTGATTGTAGAGCTGCTGGATGAGAACGGGGCGATCATCGATGCGTTGAAGAGTTATACGGCGCTGCGATCGATTGCGATCCAGGGTGATCGCTTCACGCTGAACGGCCGGCCGCTTTCCCTGCGGCTAGTGCTTGACCAGGGATACTGGCCGGAGACGGGGTTGACGGCGCCCGATGACGAGGCGCTGTTTCGCGATGTGCTGCTGGCGAAGAACCTGGGATTCAACGGCATCCGCAAGCACCAGAAGATCGAGGACCCGCGCTTTCTCTACTGGGCGGATCACCTGGGGCTGCTGGTGTGGGAGGAGATGCCGAGCGCGTACCGGTACACGCAGAGGTCGGTGCAGCGGCTGACGACCGAGTGGATCGAGGTGTTGAACCGGGACAGCAGCCATCCTTGCATTGTGGCTTGGGTGCCATTCAACGAGTCCTGGGGTGTGCCGAATCTGCCCGAGAGCTCGGCGCAGAGAAACTACGTCCAGGCGCTGTATCACTTGACGAAGACGCTGGACCCGACACGGCCGGTGATAGGCAACGACGGCTGGGAGAGCGTGGCGACGGACATCATCGGCATCCATGATTACGACGACAAGCCGGAGAGGATGGCCTTGCGGTATGGCGACGAGGATCTTGAGACGCGGCTGCTGAAATCGGAGCGGCCCGGAGGCCGGCTGCTACTGGTGGGTGAGGCCGTGGCTTCGCGACAGCCGATTGTGCTGACCGAGTTCGGCGGTATTGCGCTGACGAGGAAAGAGGGTGAATGGGGCTATTCAAGCGCGGCCTCTTCGGCGGACTTCTTGAAGCGCTATCAGCTGCTGATGAAGACGGTCCGGTCTCTGCCGGCGCTGGCGGGCTTCTGCTACACGCAGTTCACGGATACATATCAGGAGGCAAATGGGCTGTTGTTCGCGGACCGGAAGCCGAAGGCATCGTTTGAGGCGCTGTGGCTCGCAACGACGGGGACGAAACGTGACCAGGACAGCAAGACCGAGCAGGCATGGCGAGAGCGGATCATGGAGCTCCAGCGGCGCAACATACGCTCGCCAGGGAGGCAACGTCCCTGATGAGACCGGCGGAGGCGAGGTGCTGCGTTGCGCGATGAGTTTGAGGCGGTGGTTGCAGACATACGGGAGGAGCAAAGAGTTGGGGGAAGAGTTCGCTGGCTCCTTCAACTTGACCGGACAGAGTTCGCGGCGGGAGACACAGGCGAGCTCCGTGCTCGATCACGGGGCGGGGCGCTGCTTACGATTCCGGTGCTTCGGGTCTCGGCGGATGCGGCTGGCGAGCTGTGGCACACGGTGGAGAAGCCGCTCGGCCTGGGAACCGCGGTGACGGGATCTTTGGGTGGGGGGGCGGGGAAGCGCCGCGATTGAGCAGGCAGACGGTTGCTGATACACTCGGGTAGTTGTTCGGCGTCTGAGGGGCCTGCGTGAGCGGTGCGCCGGGACGCGATGGTGGGGGGCTGTAGCTCAGCTGGGAGAGCGCCTCGTTCGCAACGAGGAGGTCAGCGGTTCGATCCCGCTCAGCTCCACCAAAGAATCAACGAACATCCTTCGACAAAGATCAGTACTGCCCCTCATCCTGCCGGATCTTTGCGGGCTGCAGCTTTTTGACCGTGTAGTCGAGGCCCTGCACCCAGGTAAGGCCCTTGGCCTTTGCTTCCGACATGCAGCGGTTGAACTCGGTGTAATCTCCGCTGGTCTGCCCGGAGGCCTGAAGAGCGTCGAACAGGAGGTTGTGCTTGCGTGAGGAGAAGCGACCGGAGGAGCTCATGAGGGCGACGATAGTGAAAACGTTTTCGGCCAGATAGTCCCCAATCGGGGCATGCGGCGAACGAGCGCGGGATCCACAGGCATGGCCGGCAGCACTCCCACAAAGGTTGCAATTGGGGTGTCTACCCAAAGTCCTGCTGCTTATGCAACGGCGTACGGAATGGCAGGAGTTCAAAAGAAGACCCGCCATCACGGCGGGCCTTTTCTTGCCTTGGCGAACGTTGACGCGAGCCCTAGCCGAGCTCTTCGATGCTGTTGACACCAAACTTGAGGTACCACGGGCTGGCGGCTTCGAGCGCCTTGTTGACGTTGCTGATGTTGGCGACGCCCTCGGTTTCGAGCCACTTCTGGAAAGCCTCCGGACCCTGCTTGGCGAAGACGGGGATGCCCTCTTTCCAGGTAGCGCGGCCGCACAGGACGCCGTTGAACTTTGTGCCGGACTCGCCCGCGAGTTCGAGGGTTTCGATGAAGACGGGGTTGGAAACGCCGGCCGAGAGATAGATGAAGGGCTTGTGGGTCATGGATTCGGAGTCGCGGAAGTGCTGGAGCGCTTCGGCGCGGGTGTACGCCTTTTCGCCCTTGTAGGAGCGTGTGCCTTCAACGAACGACATCTCAATCGGGACCTCGACCTTGAGGACGTCGACGTTGTAGCGTGCCTTGCCGAACTCGGCCATCGAACCGGAGACGATGGACGGCTTCTTGAGGGCGTAGGACAGCGACTTCTCGTCGCCACCTTCGGCGTCGTAGCCGACGAACTCCAGGAAGAAAGGGATGTCGTGCGCGAGGCACTCGTCACCGATGCGCTCGATCCACGCGTGCTTGAGGTCGTTGATGTGCGACTGCTCAAATGGGCTGTAGTAGAGGAGGATCTTGATGCAGTCGGCGCCGGCTTCCTTCAATCGGCGGACGCTCCAGACATCGAGGAGGTCGGGGAGACGGCCGGGGGTCTGGGCGTCGTAGCCCGTCTTCTCGTAAGCGAGCAGGAGGCCCTTGCCGTTGCGGTGCTTGGAGGCGGGAAGGCCGTACTCGGGATCGAGGAGGATGGCGGAGGCATGCCGAGTCAAAACTTCGGTGACGTGGATCTTGAACTGCTCGAGATCGTTGGCGTCGGCGGCGGCACCGCGCTCCTTGGCGAGGGATTTCTGAAGGGATCCGCGCTGATCCATAGCTGCGGCGGCGATAACACCGCGTTGATCGGACACGGCCTTGAGGCCGGCAAGTTTGCCTGGGGTCAACTTCATTTTGGCTTGCATCTCCTGAGCAGCAGCTACGATTTTGAACGACTATCTCAGCCGCAATTTTACACAGGTACGTGCAGTTCGACAGTGAGGCGAGAGACCGAGGTGAAGGAGCCTGTGTGCACTCTGGATGCAATCTCGGGAGGTGGTTTGTTGGGTGTAGTGGTGCTCTGACAAGACTTGAAGTAGGAAAGGATTCAACTTTCAGCAACTCCTTGAGCAGATCGGAGTCTATGTAATACAGAGTTCAAGAATCCCCCTCCACTGGACACGTCCCCTGCTCTTTCGACTCTCTGCTATTCACCTCCTTCTTCTGCTTTCGCCCGCCCTCGCCGAAGAGCGTGCGGGAGTTCGTGCGTCCACATTGCCGGATGCGCCTTCGCAAGTACGGGCGACGACGATCTCAGCACCACTCGCGGATAGCTCGAGCAGTGCGGTAGCGGATTCGGCGACCCCGGTGAGCGCTGCAGAGGACTTCGAGGTACCCGAGGCGCGGCTGCTGTTTGCGGCCCAGGCGGAAAAGAGCACCGAAAAGACTGGGCGTGTGGAGGGCTCGGACGCGAACGGAGACCGTATTTCGGCCGATCGAACACAACCCAAGCGAATCCTCGGCTTTATGCCGAACTTCCGGTCAGTGTCGGGCGGCTCAGTACCTCCGCCACCAAGTTTTAAGTACAACTTCAAGATCGCGACGCATCAGGCGCTGGACTATTCTTCCTTTGTTTTCTTGGGCTTGACTTCGATCACTGCGGAGGGGATGGACTCGCACCCGGCGCTGGGCAAGGGTGTTGGCGGGTTCTGGGGGTATACGTGGCGGGGGTTCCTGGACAAGACAGACGGGACGTATCTTTCGGCGTGGCTGCTCCCGAGCGTTCTTCATGAGGACACGCGCTACTACGCGCTGGGGCATGGACCGGTGCTTCAGCGGGTGGGGTACATCATCAGCCGTCAGGCGGTGGCGCGGACCTACGGAGGGCGCCAAACACCAAATATCTCAGGGCTTGGGGGCAAGGTGCTGACCCAGGTGATCTCGCGCAACTACTACCCGAGCTCGGCGACCGACTTTTCAACGCTGGCGACGAAGTTCGGGTACTCGGTGATGCGGGACGTGGCATTTACTTCAATCCGGGAGTTTTACCCCGACGTGGCGGCGTACTACCGGCGGCGACACCAGGCGAAGCTGGCGGCCATTGCCGCGCCGCCTGCGCCATAACCGGCGTTCGCTGCCCATAGCGTGTGGTGAATCGCTGGTCTGCTTTGTGGTGACTGCCTGGCAGGGCGCCGGTGATTTCTGTGGCGTGTCAGCTCCTGAGATCCGTCGTCGCCTGGAAACCCATGCCTGCGATGAGATCCACGATCTCTCCCGGGGAGATGAGGCGGGGAAGGTAGCGGATGACCACGCGAGACTCCGGGTAGCTGGCGCTGACGGCAAGGACCCCCTTGGTGCGCCCCAGCAGGGTTTCGAGACCGACCGCGCAGGTGACGCACGTGAAGCCCCGGACTGGAAGGCTAAGGGTGGCGCCCTGCTCCGTCCCGCTGGCCTTACGGAGCGCGGGGAGGGCTTCGGCGGATGCCAGGGTGAGGGTCTGGAGAAACTGCCTGCGGACCATGCGGGTCTCCTTTTCTGGGTGAACGGGTGGAAGGCTGCCGGTCGAATCCCTTATAGCAAGGGAGGATGTCGGGGCGGCTCCACCGAAGGATGGGTTTTCGCGCACGCGAAAAAGAAGAGGTCAGGAGCGAGTTTGCGGAGATAATGGGGCGCCGCTCGGACCGGTACGCGGCCGCCCTATTTCAACCTCCGGCCCCTACTTCTACGTGCGATGGAGAGAGCTCCTCGATGAAACTGATGACCCGCATCCGGTTTTTCTGCCTTCTCGCTTGTCTTGGGGTGCTTCCGGCACTCGCGCAGGACGGTCCTTATGGGCGGCGCGGGATCTACTGGCAAAGGGTCCAGGCGCCGTTTACGCCAGGGCCAGGAGCGATCCTGGGTGGACCAGGGAACGATCCGAGTCCCGGAGCTCCGATGTATATCTGCCGTGCGCAGGACCAGGGAAGCCTGGTTCCCGGCAAGTGGGTGGGAGGGAGCTGCAATGTCGCGTTCAACGGCTCGGAAGATGTGATGTCGCAGTATGAAGTGGCGTATGGTCCCCAGAGCTGGGGTCCCTACCAGGGGACGACGGACGGGCTGATCCAGACGGGGAATGAGCCGGATGGCCGACCGCTCTACACGTGCCGGGTGCACTACCGTGGCGGATTTGGGATGGGGGATGTCGGAAATCAGCCCGGGAAGCTGGTTGGGGACGGGACCTGTCACATCCCGCTGGGCGGTGTCGAGGTTACGGTGAACAGGCCCTTCGAGGTGCTGTATGGCGGAGGCGGAGGGTATCCGCCGTATCCGTATCCCTATCCAAATCCGTATCCACCGCCGACACCGGCGCCGCAGCCGTATGTGCCAGGGCCGAGCTCGGTGACGTGGCAGCCCGCTCAGTCGCCCTATGTTCCTGGCGCAGGAGCCGTGGAAGGTGGACCGGGACATGGGCCGAAGCCGGGCGCGCCCCTGTATGTGTGCCGGTCGGCGATCAACGGAGCGTTGTACCCGGGCAAGTGGATCCAGGGCGATTGCAGCGTGACGAGCCAGCAACATGAGGTCAAGCAGAAGACGTACGAGGTCGCGATGGGGCCGGCGGAATGGAGGGCATTTGACGGAAATCTGGGCGCGCTGGTTCCGGGCGGGTATGACACCGATGGAACGCCGCTTTATATCTGC
Source organism: uncultured Acidobacteriaceae bacterium (assembly GCA_963850375.1). GTDB lineage: Bacteria > Acidobacteriota > Terriglobia > Terriglobales > Acidobacteriaceae > Edaphobacter. The sequence goes on from CAWKKV010000002.1 coordinate 2,484,941, forward strand.
CGCATTCACTACAAGATCTTTGGCAGCGACAAAGGCATGCAGCCGGGGCGGCTGACCGGAGGGCAGTGCCTGGTTCCGTATGCCGGGATCGAGCTGAACCTGGGGACGGCGTTCGAGGCGCTCTACAACGTATTTCCCCCGGCCGGAACTCCATCGGCTCCCGCGAGCGGCGCAGCGGCACCACCTGTCGCAGGAGCCGAGACCGGAGCCGGTCAAGGGGCGGATCAGGCGGCTGTTTCCGTGCCTGCTCCGCACGGGCTGCAGGTAAGCTTCACGGCGGGAACGACGCAGTCGGCCGGAGCGGCTACGGTGACCAACGGAGCCACCGGCAAGACGGTGACCAAGGCGATAGGGGCAAACTCCTCTCCGGAGCAGTGTGTGCTGGTGTTGCAGCAGGCCGCCTTTGAGGCTGGGCTGCAGATACAGGGCCAGCCGGATGGGCGGGGGCTGCGGGTATTCGGAATCAACAACGCGGTGAACGTGACGGGGGCGGCGGTGGCGGTCAGCCAGTTCTAGCCGGCGCTGCGCCGCTATGGGTCAGGAGGCAAGGCCCTGGTAGGGGAGGAAGAGCTCGAAGACGGTCCATCCGTGCCTTGAGGGTTCAATGCGCTCGCGGCTGCGGACGAGAAGACGTCCGCGATGCCGCTTGATGATCTCGGCTGACACCCAAAGGCCTAGGCCGGTTCCGCCGATCCCTTTGGTGCTGAAGAAGGCGGTGTAAAGGTGGCTCATGGTTTCGGGGCTGATGCCGGTGCCGGTATCAGCAACCGTGATCAGGACGCCGCGGGTTTCGGAACGGCCGGCACTCGCTTCGCGGCTGCGGAGCATAAGGCGGCCTCCTGTCGCTTGCATGGCGTCGACAGCGTTGCGAATGAGGTTGCTGAGGACCTGCCGGATCTCGCTTTCGAGGCAGACGATGGACTCGGTCATGCGCTCGCGGCGCTCGACGGTGATGCCGGCGTTGGTGAGCCGGGTGCCGTACATGTCGAGCACGGTATCGAGCATGTCTGAGCAGCGCACGGCGTGAGGGCGGGTGGACTGGCGGTAGAAGCGGAGCGACTGGGAGGTGATGAGCGAGACGCGCGCAAGCTCCTTGTCTGCATGCGCCAGGTAGTCGCGGGATTCCTCCGGGTCGGGGCTGTGCTGTGCGAGATAGATGAGGTTAGTGACGGCTTCGAGCGGGTTGTTGATCTCGTGAGCGATGGAGGCCGCGAGTCGGCCGACGGCGGCGAGCTTTTCGCTTTCGCGGAGGGCGGCTTCGAATTCGACGCGGGCGGTGACGTCGCTTTGGATGCCAACGAAGTGGGTGAGCTCGCCGGCGCGGTTGCGGATAGGGGAAAGGGATAGCTCGTTCCAGAAGAAGGAGCCATCCTTGCGATAGTTCTTGAGGATGGCGATGACCTCGCGCTTGGTCTGGATGGCTTCACGGAGGAGGGTTAAGCCGGGTTGATCGCGCTCGCCGTTCTGAAGGAACCGGCAGTTTTTCCCCTGAACCTCTTCCAGGGAGTAGCCAGTCATGACCTCGAAGGCGGGGTTGACGTAGACGAGGGGAAGATCGGGTTGGGCGGCGCTGGCGACGGAGATGCCGCTGGTGACCGAGGCGAAGATGCGGCGGTTGAGCTGGAGCTCTTCCATCGCGGAGTGGACGCGGCGGGCGAAGGCACGGTGCGCGTAGAGGAAGAGGCCAAGCTGGGCGCTAAGAGGGCCGAGCTCCTGAGGGAGGGTCAGCAGGCCATCGAACTCGGGCTCCTGGCTAGGGAAGACAAGGGCACGGTCGCGAACGGCGATAAGGGCGGGCTGGAGGAGCTCGGGGGGGAGCCAGGCGTCTGCCGGTGGGCGAGGATGTCGCGGGCGACAGGCTCGTCGGCGATGATTAGGTCGATGGACCGGATCGAGCGGATCTCATCAGAGGTCTGAACGGCGAGAGCGGCGAGTCCAAGCTGGGCGGACGCAGCTTCGATGAGGCGACGGGCGACGAGGTCTTCGACGAGGATGACCGCGGCTGGTGGGTGGCTGGCGGAGTCGATGGTGTGATCTTCGAAGAATGGCTCGGGGCGAGACTCGGTCGAAGACTGGGGCATGCTCGGGAAAACCTCTCCGGCGGCTGTGGCCTGAAGGCGTAGATCTTTTCAGCAGAGTTGAGTGTTGAGATGCAGGCGCATGTGGAGTGGTCACTCCCGGGCATCATTGGTGTGGCTACGATCCCGGGCAGATCAGGACGCGGAGGCGAGCGTCGTCTGCTGGATCGCAAGGAGATCGCGGATCCCGGCCTCGGCGAGGTCGAGCATCCCGTTGAGCTCCGTGCGGGTGTAGGAGTCTTTTTCTGCTGTGGCCTGCGTTTCGACGAGACCGCCGGAGGAGAGCATGACGACGTTCATGTCGACGGTGGCGCGGGAGTCTTCTTCATAGCAGAGATCGAGCAGGGTGTTGCCGTCGACAATGCCGACGGAGGTGGCGGCGATCATCTGCCGGAGGGGCGAGGTCTTGAGAGTCCCGGCGGCGACGAGCTTGTTGAGAGCGAGGGCGAGGGCGACGGAGGCGCCGGTGATTGCGGCGGTGCGGGTGCCGCCGTCGGCCTGGAGGACGTCGCAGTCGAGGATGACGGTCCGTTCGCCGAGAGCTTTCATGTCGACGACGGAACGGAGGGAACGGCCGATGAGGCGCTGGATCTCGTGAGTCCGGCCGCCGACCTTGCCGCGTTCGGACTCGCGCGCGGTGCGGGTGAGGGTGGCTCGGGGAAGCATGCCGTACTCGGCCGTGACCCAGCCGCGGCCGGAGTTGCGAAGCCAGCCAGGGACGCCCTGCTCCACGGTGGCGTTGCAGAGGACGCGGGTGTTGCCGACTTCGATCAGGACGGATCCCTCGGCCGTGCGGACGAAGTCCGTGGTCAGGCGGGTGGGGCGGAGGGCATCCGCGGGACGGCTATCAGGGCGAAAGATGGCCGGCGGCGCGGCAGCGGGGGACATCCCGCGATTATAGAAGGGGCACCGGAGGGGGCGAAGCGGGGGACAGGTATGGCACGAAAGGGGAGTGTACAGGGGGTGCCGGACTGACTAGAACAGGGAACAGGAACAGGGTCTCTGAAAGGAATACAGGGACCTCTGTACGAGCGAAGCATGCGCGATATGTGTAGGGATATGAGCAGTTCCTTGGTTTGTCAGGTATTTCGGGATGCCGATCAAAGGCCGTTTGTGGGCCAGGGTGTGAGCTCGACCAGACTTTGGAAGAGCCCCAGGGTTGGGCGCGGGACCGGAGCAACGGGATCGCGTGGAACGGCGGAGATAACCACAACGCGGGGGAGAGCATGAGGCCACCGGCGCAGTTGATTGGGCAGAGCGAGTCGATGCAGAGGCTGCATCGGATCATCCAGAAGGTGGCGGGCGCGTCGCACTCGGTGCTGATCCTGGGCGAGAGCGGCAGCGGCAAGGAGATGGTGGCGCGGTCGATCCATCTGCACACCGCCCATGCGGCAAAGCCGTTTGTCGCGGTGGATTGCGGGTCGTTGGCCCCTGGGCTGATGGAAAGCGAGCTGTTTGGGCATGCGCCAGGGGCGTTTACGCGCGCGGAGCGAGTGCGGGACGGCTTGCTGGTGAGTGCGGGCGAGGGAACACTGTTTCTGGACGAGATCACGGAGCTGCCGCTGGATGTCCAGGCGAAGCTGCTGCGCGCACTGCAGGAACGCGAGGTGCAGCCCGTGGGATCGACGGTCAAGGTGCCGTTCCAGGCGCGGGTGCTGGCGGGTTCGAACCGCGATATCGCGGCGCTGGTAGAGCAGGGAAGCTTTCGGAGAGATCTGTACTTCCGGCTGAACGTGGTAAGTCTGCGGATTCCGCCGCTGCGCGAGAGGCGCGAGGATGTCCCGGTATTGACACGGTACTTCGTGAACCGGCTGGAGCTCGAGCGCGGGGAGCCGTTGGTGATCGCCGACGAGACGATGCGGGTATTCAACGAGTATGAGTGGCCGGGCAATGTGCGCGAGCTCGAGAACGCGGTGGAGCGGCTGGCTGCGCTGCGGACCGGGCCCGAGCTGAGCGCGGGCAATCTCCCGTCGCAGCTGAAAAACTTCCAGCGGGTCCAGCGCGAGGAGGAGGCAGTCAAGCTCGAGGTAGGTCGCCGCAAGGTGCTGCCGGCGGGTGTGAGCGCGGTGACGCCGATTGCAGAGATGGAGAAGCAGGCGATACTGCGGACAATCCGAAAGCTGAAGGGCGACAAGTTGATGGCCGCGCGGATGCTGGGAATCGGGAAGACGACGCTCTACCGAAAGCTGAAGGAGTACGGGATCGAGGACGAGGTGGAGCCCGAAAGGCTGGCCCACGGGGCGTAGGCAGGGCTGGTATGGTGGAGTTCCGACCGGAGCGGACAATGTCCTGCTCGGGCGGGAGTGAGGGACGCTGCCATGCCATGTACGCACCTGGGAGAGATCCGCAAGGTAAAGCCTTCGGCAAATGGATGTGAAGATTGCCTGCGCGAGGGCACGGAGTGGGTGCATCTGCGGATGTGCCTGGAGTGCGGGCATGTGGGGTGCTGCGATTCTTCGCCGCGAAAGCATGCGACGAAGCATTTCCATAAGACCAAGCATCCGATCATGCGTTCGGTGGAGCCCGGCGAGAGCTGGGGTTGGTGCTACGTCGATGAGCTGATGCTGGATCCGGTGCCGCGAGCCTAGCGGTTCCGCTTTGCTATGCTGGGCTCTGGGGTCGATCCCGTTGAGTGGATCTCCTGGAGAAGAGGCTTCATGGCAGAGGAAACAGCAGCAGTGGCGTCGCCGGCAGCGGTAAAGATCACAGTTCGTCCGAACGGGCCGTTTCGGGTGGAAGGTCCGATCGAGTTGGTGGATGTGAATGGAAATGCGTGGGATCTGACGGGCAAGCCGGCCATCTCCTTGTGCCGTTGCGGTCTGTCGTCCAAGCGTCCGTTCTGCGATGGGACGCATGGTCGCGAGGGCTGGCAGTGCGACGCGAGCCCTATCCCGACTGAGCCTGTAGCGCAGGGGTAAGGACGCCTGAGGCAAAGGGCATGGGGCCTGTAGGATCGTTCGTTTCCTGCTCGAAAAGAAAGAGGTGGAGTATGCGGCTGAGATCAGCGGCCTGGTTTTTGGCGTGTGGGGCAGTCCTTTGCGATGGAGCGCTGGGCTCTGCGCAGACGTCGGCGGCCGCGGCGCCGTTTGCGGAGTATGTGGGGCAGTATGCGACGGCGCAGGAGCCGGAAAAGCTGGACGCTGTCTACGTGAAGGACGGCAAGCTCTGGATGGATGAAGAGCGCATGGACCGGGAGGAGCTTGTGCCTGCCGGGAAGGACACGTTCAAGGTGATGGCGGACTCGGGGCCGGACAAGGACATGACAGTCCGGTTTGGTCGGGACGGGTCGGGACGGGTCGCTACGGCCTCGTTATTTTTGAAGGACGGCACAGCCTCCGGTGTGGAGACGCGCAGAAGCGACCTTGGGACGCCCTTGAGCCACTTCCGCGAGTACAGCAAGCAGGAGGCAATGGTTCCGATGCGGGACGGGGTGAAGCTCCACATGGTGATCCTTCGGCCGGCGGGATCAGAGAAGGGTGGGGAGGCGCTGCCGTTTCTGATGGATCGCACGCCCTATGGAGTGGATTGGAACACATCAACGACCGTGAATGCTTCAAAGCCGGAGCTGGCGCAGAGCGGGTACATCTTCGTGTTCTCGGATATTCGCGGGCGGTACGGATCGGGTGGGCAGTTTGTGATGAACCGGCCGCTGGCGAAAGGCAACGGCAAGAGCGACGTGGACGAGACGACGGACACGCGGGACACGATCGACTGGCTGCTGAAGAACATCTCGAACAACAACGGCAAAGTGGGTGTGTACGGGGTGAGCTATGGGGGTTTCCTGGCAATGATGGCGGGGATCCATGCGCATCCGGCGGTGAAGGCGATCTCGCCCCAGGCTCCGATGACCAACATCTGGATCGGGGACGACTTCTTTCATAACGGCGCGTTCCGAGAGACGTACGGCTATGACTATGTGCAGCAGCTCGAGGCGCAGAAGACAGATATCCCGGTGAACTCCAAGGAGGACACCTTTGACTACTTCCTGCGAAATGTGAACTTCGAGGGTGCGGCCAAGCAGGCCGGGATGACGCAGCTGCCGACGGCGAAGATCTTTCTGACGGAGCCGGCGTATGTGAAATTCTGGCAGGACATGGCTGTCGAGCCGCAGTTGACCACGGTGGAGGTGCCGACGCTGGAGGTGGGCGGGTACTGGGACCAGGAGGACATGTGGGGGCCGCAGGCGGAGTATGCGGCGCTGAAGCCGCATGACGCGAAACACGAGGTGTTCCTGGTGCTGGGGCCCTGGAATCACGGCGGGTGGGCTCCGACAACTCGTCACCTGGGGGTGCTGGACTTTGGCGCGGCGACGGGGGATCAGTATCGGAAGACGATCGAGGCGCCGTTTTTCGACTTCTACCTGAAGGGCAGACCGGGGTTTGCGTTGAAGGACACGGCGAGCTTCCGGACGGGCGTGAACACGTGGGAAAGGTACGCTTCGTGGCCGCCGAAGGCAGGCGTGACGGCGAAGAAGCTGTACCTGCTACCGGAGAAGGGAGCGAGCTTCTCGGAGCCGACGGGTGGATATGAGACGACGGCAGCGGCGTATGTGGCCGACCCGGCAGACCCGATCCCGTATCGTAATCGGCCGATCCAGTCGACTTATGGGCAGGGTTCGAAGTGGCGGACGTGGCTTGCCGAGGATCAGAGATTTGTGAGCGGGCGAAAGGATCTTGCAAACTTCGAGACGCCAGTGCTCGACAAGGACGTGACTGTGACGGGGGACGTGGTGGCGGACCTCTTCGCGTCGACCACAGGCACGGATGCGGACTGGGTTGTGAAGCTGATCGACGTGTACCCGGACGACGCGGCGGCGCCGATGGCGGGGTATCAGCTGATGGTCGCCGAGGAGATCCTGCGCGGGCGGTACCGGAAGAGTTTCGAGCATCCGGAGCCGGTAAAGGCGGGCGAGGTGAACGAGTACAAGTGGAGTCTCCATGGGGCGGACCACACGTTTGCGAAGGGTCACCGAATTATGGTCGAGGTCCAGTCGAGCTGGTTTCCGCTCTATGACCGCAATCCGCAGACGTATGTCGAAAACATCATGACGGCCCCGAAGGATTCCTACAAGGCGGCCACGGTATCCATCTATGGTTCGCCGAAGTATCCGTCACACCTGGAGCTGCCGGTGATGGGAGGCGGAGGCGGGGAGCAGACGGCGGAGGTGAAGCGTTAGCGGCATGAGTATCAAGACGATCAGTACGCGGGAGGTGTACCGGAATCCCTGGGCGAGCGTGCGGGAGGATGTGATCGAGCGCTCGAACGGGGAGCGCGGGATCTACGGGGTGATGGACAAGGATCCCGCGTCGATCATCATCCCCCTGGAGCAGACCGCGGAGGGTGAGTTCCTGACGCTGGTGCGGCAGTTCCGGTACACGGTGCAGGGGACGTATTTCGAACTTCCGCAGGGCGGGTGGGAGACGGCGGAGGTCGATATCGAGGAGATGGCGCGCGGAGAGCTGCGCGAAGAGACTGGCCTGAGCGCGAAGAAGATGACGAAGCTGGGGCGGCTGTGGATCGCGTACGGCGCGATGCGCCAGGAGCACCACATCTTTCTGGCGGAGGGACTGACCAAGGGTGAGGTGGAGCGGGATCCGGAGGAGCACGACATGACAGTGCACCGGGTGCGGGTGGAGGAGTTTGAGGCGATGCTGCTGGATGGGCGGGTGACGGATAACTGCACGGCGGCGGCCTGGGGTCTGTACCTGGTCTGGCGGCGGCAGCGGGCGTAGTCAGGCAGGAGATCGCGCAATTCGCTGGGGTGAACGGCAGCAAATTTGAGCGATACGCCAGGCGCGGAGTCTGATACCCAGGTGAAGCAGGCAAGGGGGGCGTGCATGAGCAGGAGACTGTGGGCGGGATCGGCGATGCTGGGTTTGACCCTTGCAGGCCGGTGCGTGGCGGAGGCGACGCCACATGCGGTGGTGGTGGAGCTGTTTACCTCGGAGGGGTGTTCGAGCTGCCCGCCAGCGGACGCGTTGCTGCGGTCGATCGCGGGGAAGCGGACGGCTTCAGGGCAGATCGTGGTGGGGATCAGCGAGCATGTCACGTACTGGGATCGGCAGGGGTGGAAAGATCCGTTCTCGGCCGAGGTGTATACGCAGCGACAGGAAGGCTACCGGTCGCGCTTTGGTCTGGACAGTTCCTACACACCGCAGGTGGTGGTAAACGGTGAGCGCCAGGTGTTGGGGAGCGACTCCTCTGCACTGCTCAAGGCGATGGGGGAGACGGATCACGCGCCGGGACCGAAGGTGGGCACGATCCGCATTGGATCGGCGGTGCTGGATGGCGACAAGGTGCGGGTGACCTACACGGCGAGCGGTGGAGGTGGAGTCGATGTGTTTGCCGTGGTGGCGGAGGACACGGTGACCTCGGAGGTGGCGCGTGGGGAGAACTCCGGGAGGACGTTGTCGCATGTTTCGGTGGCGCGAAGTCTGAAGCGGGTGGCCGGCTCGGCAGACGGAAGAGAGCGAACGGTGGAGCTGCCTTCGGGCGCGACGGACAATCAACGCATGGGGAACGCGCCGCCGGTGAAGCGGCACGTGATCCTTTTTGTGCAGAGGGCGAATATGGGCCGGATTGAGGCGGCGGACTTGGCTCCGCTCTAGCGGAGCGTGGCTAAAAGGCGCCGAGCTGTTGCAGGATGCCGAGCTGATCCGAGCTGCCCCAGCGCTCGACCAGTTTTGCGTCGGAGTTGAAGCGCGAGATCTGGAGGCCGCGGGCTCGGATGCGTCGACCTGTGGCGGGAATTCCGAAGAACTCTCCCCGGTGTGTGCCGGTGATGGTGTAAGCAAAGGCGACCTTGTCGTCATCGGCAACGAGCTGCTCGACGTCCACGGCGAAGTCAGGGAAGGCGGCGATCATCTGGCCGAACAGGGCGACGTAGCCAGCCGGTCCGCGAGCTTGTCCCGGGGCGGGGTCGTGATCGACGCAGTCTTCGGCCACGATTCCGTTGAGATCATCGAGATTGTTGCTGTTGACGGCTCGACCGAAGCGCTCCTGCGCAGCGATATTCTCAGTTTTGCTCATGGGCGGTTAGATGCTCCGAAGGAGCGGCCGGTGCAGGCTCTCCATCGCTGGGGATAAAGATCCGAAAGGCGGTGCCTCCGGTGCGGCCGGGGCTGGCGAGCCGGCTGCGGACGCGAAGCGAGCCATGGTGGCGATTGATGATCTCCTGCGAGATCCAGAGGCCAAGCCCGGTTCCGGTGATGCCCTTCGTGGAGAAGAAGGGCTCAAAGATTCGCCGCACGCTGCCGGGCTCGATGCCGGTACCCGTATCGGCGATGGTGATGGCGACGCCGGAGCGACCCGAGATATCGCTGGAGGGAGCGGTGCGGATACGGATACAGCCGCCGCCGGGAACGGCATCCATGGCATTGCCTACGAGATTAGCAAGCACCTGGCGGATCTCGCCGTCGTGCGCGAGGACGAGGGGGATGGGGCGGAACTCGCGGACAACCTCGATGCGGGCGCGGCGGAGACGGTGATCGAAGATGGCGAGCACGGTTTCGATGAGGTCCTGGACGTCAGCGAGGGCGGGACGGGTGGACCGACGGTAGAAGCGCAGGGTCTGCATGGTGATCTGCGCGACGCGGTCGAGCTCCTTTTGCGCCAGGTCGAGGTAGGTGACGCCATCTGGGGTGAGGGAGGTCTGGCCAAGGAGGAAGAGGCAGTTGGTGATGGCCTCGAGCGGGTTGTTGATCTCGTGGGCGATGGAGGCGGCGAAGCGGCCGGCGACCGCGAGCTTTTCGGTGCGCCGGAGGACCTCTTGGCTCTGCTTCTGGAGCGTAAGATCGGCGACAAAGGCGGCGACCTCGTGCTGGTCGGAGGCCTGCTCCGGGTTGAGGACGGCGACACCGAGCAGGACGTCGACGGACGCGCCGGAGGTGGTGATGCAGACAGCTTCCCAGGGCTCGTTCGTGAGCTCTTCAAGGGGATGATGGTCGATCGTGGGACAGATGGATCTGAGCGTGATATCTCCGGAGGAGAGCTCGCCGGGGCCGTAGCCCAGGAGCCGCTCGATCGCTGCATTCGCGTAGGTGATGCGGCCCTCGGCGTCGGAGATGGTGAGGCCGAGCGGCATCGCCTCGATAAGCCGGTGGAAGCGGGCCTCGGCCGCACGCAAGGCCTGCTCCGCGGCGAGCTTGTTGCGCCGGGCTGCGGCTTCCTTAAGCTCACGCTCGAGCACGGGACCGAGGCGGGCGAGGTTCTGCTTGGTGACGTAGTCGTGCGCGCCCGCACGCATGCTCTCAACGGCCATCTCCTCCGAGATAGCGCCCGAGAGCATGATGAAGGGAACATCCTGGCGGGTTTCGTGAAGAAGCTGGAGCGCGGCGGGACCGCTGAACAGTGGGAGGTTGTAGTCGGCGAGAACGACGTCAGGGAGATCTGCTTTGAGCGCGTCCGACATCTCCGCAGCAGTTTCAACGCGGGTGATGGCGGGAACGAAGCCATTACGACGAAGGTGCCGTTCCAGCAGAAAGGCGTCGTCGGAGTTATCTTCGACGAGCAGAACGCGAAGCTGCTGAGCGTCTACTTCGGCGGGCATTCGTTAAGCACCAGCCAGTACATCCCGAGCTGTCGCGTGGCCTCTGCGAAGTCGTTAAAGTTGACCGGCTTCCGGATGTAGCTGTTCACCCCGAGCTGATAGCTGCGGACGACATCGCGCTCCTCATCGGACGAGGTGAGGACGACAACGGGTAGCATGCGCGTGGTATCACTCTCGCGAATGCGACGGAGCACTTCGAGGCCGTCGACCTTTGGGAGCTTGAGATCGAGGAGGATCACCTGGGGGCGGACGGGGTCGGGGCCGAAGAGGAGACTGATGGCTTCTTCGCCGTCCCGGGCGACGCGGACGTCGTTGGCGATGTTGGATTTTTTGAGGGCCCGGATGGTGAGGAGTTCGTGGTCCGGGTCGTCCTCGACCAGGAGGATGAGACGTCCAGGTTCAGCCATGCGACCTATCCTAACGTAAACCAAAATGTGGCGCCATGATCCACGGTGCTGTCGGCCCAGATGCGTCCGTGGTGGCGATGGATGACGCGGGCGACGGTAGCGAGACCGATTCCGGAGCCCTTGAAGTCCTTGTCTCCGTGCAGCCGGTTGAAGGCGTTGAAGAGCTTGTCGGCGTAGTACATGTCGAAGCCGGCACCGTTGTCGCGAACAAACCAGCCGGCCTGTTCGGGGTCCCATCCGAACTCGACGAGGCTTTCGGGCTTTCGCGAGGAGAACTTGACCGCGTTGCCCATAAGGTTCTCGAGTGCGACGCGGATGAGCTTGGGGTCGCCGTTGACCTCGAGACCGGGCTGGATGTGGAAGGCGATGCGCTGTGCGGCGTTCTCCTCCTGGAGGTTGGCGGCGACAGACTCAGCGAGATCGCTGAGGTTGAAGTCTTCGCGGACGATCTCGGCGCGGGTGATGCGGGAGAGCTGCAGAAGGGAATCGATGAGCTGACCCATTCGCTGGACGCCTCCGCGGACGCGCTTGATGTAGTCGCGACCGACATCGTCGACGACGCCGGCGTAGTCCTCTTCGAGCGCGAGTGAGAAGCCGTCGATAGTGCGGAGCGGAGCCCGGAGATCGTGGGAGACGGAGTAGCTGAATGCTTCGAGCTCGCGGTTGGTGACCTCGAGCTCGGCAGTTCTCTGGCGGACGCGTTCTTCGAGCGTGGCATTAAGTGCGCTGATCTCGATCGCCTTACGTTCGATCTCGAGACGGGAGATGGCAAGAGTCTCAGCAGTACGTTCAACCTCCATGCGTTGCCGTCGTTCCTGGGCGAAGTAGCGGAACATGAGGACGATGAGAATGAGATCAAGGGCGCTGGCGAGACCCACGGCGAAGCGGGCCCGCAGCGCACTCGACTGCGCGTGAGAGGTGCGGACGGCGAGCAGGCGACGCTCTTCCCCTTCCATCTGGTCAGCGATGGAACGGACGTGGTCCATGTTGGTCTTGCCGGTGCCGCTGACCACCAGGGCTTCGACTCCGTTCGCGTTGCCGGAGCGCCGGAGTTCGATGCCCCGCTCAAGAAGCTCAAGGCGCTGTTCGAGGACGGCGCGGAGCTCGGTGACGCGGGTCTGCTGAGAGGGGTTGTCGGATGTGAGCGAGGTGAAGCGGTCGAGTTCGGCGGGCAAGTCGTGGACCGCGCCTGTGTACGGAGCGAGGTAGGAGGGGTCGTCCGTGAGCAGGAAGCCGCGATTCCCGGTTTCGGCATCGACCGCGGAGCTCATAATCCGCTCCACTTGGTTGATCACCTGCCAGGTGTGCTCGACCCAATGTTCGCTGTCGAGAAGCTCCTGGACGGAGCGAAAGGCGAACCATGCGTTCGCCGCGATGACCGCGATGGCGAAGAACAAAAGAGTCGGAACGAGAATGCGACCGGCCTGGCGCCTGAGGGGAGAGGACTTCATGGTGTCGCCCCATTTTACGTTTCAGGGAGCCAACTGCCGGTCCGGTCGCAGATCCTCGGGTTAGGAGAAGGAGCTGTCGTCGCCGCCAGAGTCGAACGAGCTGTCGTCGCTGCCCGAATCGAAGGAACTGTCATCAGCGCCGGAATCGAATGAGCTGGTGTCGGCGCCTGCGTCAAGAGAACTGTCGGAATCGGAGTCGGTGCCGTAGTCACTGGCCGTATCGCCTGCGCTGTCGGCGAAGCGATCGCTCGAATCGCGATCTCCGCGGCGATCCTCGATATCAGGGGAAAGGCCTCCGGAGTCGCGATCGCGGTCCGAGTCTCCGTAGTAATTGTTGACGATCTCTTCCCGTGGAGCTCCGCCGCCGAAGCCGCCGAGGCCTTGGGCGCTGCCGAAGCCGCCACCACCGCCGAAGCCGTGCATGAGCGACTCGATTCCCTGGAACGCGAGGGCGCCCGCAGCTACGCCGGTCGCGGTCTGCATCGCGCTGCGGAGGAAGCCTCCGCTACCGCTCGAGGGAGGCGCGCCGAATGCCGGGTTTCCGTACTGGGGTGGAGGCGCTCCGTAGCTGGGCTGCTGAGGCGCGTAGCCCGGGACCGGGGCGTACGGAGGTTGCGCGTTCGCCTGCGGAGGAGGGGGCGGCGGCGGTGGGTCATTGCGGCCGAGCAGGCTTCCAAGAAAGCTGGTGTGATGCTCCGGCTGCGGCGCCTGCTGGCGCGACTGGTCGACCTGCGATTTGAGATCGGCGATCTGCTTTTGCGCCTGTTCCAGGGCGTACTTCTGGACGAGAACAGTTTGCGCGAGGATGTAGAGCGCGTCCGGATTCCGGCCGAGGGATCCTTGCAGCAGGTTCTCGGCTTCGGAGTCTTTTTCTGGAAGCTGCGTCTGCCGGACACGGTCAATGAGGCCCTGGATCATTTCCTGTTCTTGCGATGTCATGAGTACACCTTCTCCTTGTTGCTGGATCATCCAGCGAAAACGGCGACACCTGCTAGACGCGCGAAACCTCCTGGCGTCTCGTCGCGGCATGGTGTCAGCAGTTGGATGAGGTGTTTGGTAATAACGACGCCTGAGAGGCGACCGGAGCCGCGGAGGAGCTTGTGGCTTCAGAGGAGCTGCGGTTTCCCCGGCGAACGTTAGAAGGTGCCCAGGCGAATGCGAATGACCGCACCGGGGTGGCGGAAGTTCAGCCCGCGATCGGTCTGATCGCCGTTCCACAACCTGGTCATATGCCACTGCCCGTTTTCATAGGTGCCTTCCTCGGCGCGGAGGATCTGCATGCGGAGACCAGGGAGGCGGCCCGGAACATGGAAGGCGACGCTCGCGTCGATGCCGGTGACCAGGAACTCGTCCGGTCCGAGCTGAGCGACCAGCGCGCGGCCGTGATGGTCAGGAGTTCCAGGCGGCCGTCGGCCGTCGGTCTGCGGGAAGCCGAACCGCACCGAGGCTTGCCACGGGCCAAAGTCGAGCTCCTGCGAGGCCTCACCGGGCTCGTCAACCGCAGTCTTGAGCTTGCCCTCGAAGTTCAGCTTCGCGATCTCGCGATCCATTGGGGCAAGAAGGGTGAAGTTCTCGGTGTGGAGCTTTGGGCCGGAGTCGCTTGAGAAGGTCCAGCCCGTGTGGTCGACTCCAAAGGGAGAGAAGCCGATGGCGCCCTGGCCCAGCGCGTAGAAGAAGAAGCGGGCGTAGCTGTCACCGTTTCCGGTCTCCGGGATCCACAGGGCGTTGTCGGGCCGGTCGTAGATCTTCAGGATCTCGCGATAAAAGGCGGAGTCGTCGCTGTAGATGTCCGGGCCAATGATGTCGATGGACGGGGCGAGAGCCTTCCAGAGCGCAATCTGGTCCTGCACGGGCCCGCCAGAGGGATAGCCGATGCCAGGGTTGGGGACCTGGCGTTCGGGCAGTTCGGCTACGGGGTAGGAGAGCCAGACGTTGCAGTAGAACGGGATGTCGAACTCGCGTTTGCCGGCGGCTGCGATCGCGTTGATGTAGCGGGCCTGGTGGTATGCCTGAAAGGTCTCATCGGCCTTTCCCGCGGAAGACTTCCTGCCAGGTGCCGCGGGATTTGTGCGTGATCTTGAGCAGATCTGCCGGAACCTCTCCGGAGAACTCTTTGTTCGAGGCAGGAGAGAAGTCGCGAGGCGTCCCGATGGCTCCTGACTCGTTCTCGACCTGGATCATGAGCACGGTGTGGTCGCTGTCGTCGACCGACTTGAGATGGCGCATAAGCGCGGTGAAGGCTGCTTTGTCGGCATCGCGGTTGGTGTCGGAGTTCGCGGAGAGAACGTCGATCGGCTCGCCTGCGGCGTTGATCATGCGAGGGAAGCGATGAGTGTCTGACTTCACCCACTCCGGGACGTAGTGCATGTTGCCGTTCTTCCAGGTACCGAACCAGAGCAGAACGAGGTGGAGGTGGTGCTCGCGGGCGCCCTGGAGAAGCGCGTCCACCGTGGTGTAGTCGAAACGGCCGGGCTGCGGCTCGAGCTGCTCCCAGTACACGGGAGCTTCGGCGGTATTGGCGTGCATGGCTTCGAGCGCGGGCCAGACCTGAGGAAGCACGGATGGCCAGGAACTCGAGTTGTTGATCTGCGCGCCGAGCACGAGAAATGGCGCGCCGTCGACCAGCAGGGCGTGGCGGCCGTCGTGCTCGACAATGCGCGGGGCATCGACGGCGCGGGCGGGGCGCACGAAGGCTAAAGCGAAC
Source organism: uncultured Acidobacteriaceae bacterium (assembly GCA_963850375.1). GTDB lineage: Bacteria > Acidobacteriota > Terriglobia > Terriglobales > Acidobacteriaceae > Edaphobacter. The sequence goes on from CAWKKV010000002.1 coordinate 2,500,129, forward strand.
AGTGCGAAAGGCAGGAGCTTACCGCATTTCTGCATTTACTTCCTCTCGGGGGAGTTCCAGGTTTTCTTCACAGCAACAGCCTCTGCAACCGCTTACAGCGCCCAGCGCCAACCGGAGGAATATCTCACACAACCGGGGTTACCTGCACGCTTCCGGTCGTTGCGAGGGTGTCTGGAGAGAATTCTTCAGCGGGAGCCCGCGAGCTCCAGCCACCCTTTCGTTTGTGATTTCGAGCCAGGCGCTTGGCTGTGGGGTTAGGATGGAACCGCTTACATCTTTCTGGGGAACAGGACCAAGAGACGCATGGATCGTAGAAGTTTTCTGAAGACGTCTGGGACAGCGCTCGCCGCCGCGAAGCTCGGGCCCGCAGCAGTCGCGCAACAAGCATCGAAACATGACCAGGGTGGGCGGTCTGTGCTGCCGATCAACCGCGGCTGGCGCTACAGCAGCAAGGTGGTCGATGCGGCGCATGGGGCGGACTTCGACGATTCGTCGTTCGAGCGGGTGGTGGTGCCCCACACCAATGTGCGGCTGCCCTGGCACGGATTCGCGGATAGCTCGTACGAGTTCGTGTCGATGTATCGAAGGCCGATCAAGGTGCCTGCCGATGCAAAGGGCAAACGAATCTTTGTCGACTTCGAAGGTGTGATGACTGCCTCGACGGTGTGGCTAAACGGCAAAAAGGTAGGTAGCTACCGAGGAGGCTACACGCCGTTTTCATTTGAGCTGACGCGGCTGCTGGATCCAGGGGGCAAAAACGTCCTGAGCGTGGATGTGGACTCGACAGAACGCGCCGACATTCCGCCGTTCGGTAATGAGATCGACTACCTGACCTTCGGCGGGATCTATCGCGAGGTCTCTCTCCGGGTGGTGCCGCAGACCTTTATTGAGAACATCCACGTGCAGACCAGGGATGTTCTGAATAAGCCGGCGTTGGACGTCACGTGTTTTCTCGACCGGGCAGCGGGCACGACGCCCGGCAAGCTGAGCCTCAAGGTCGAGCTCCGCGACGGAGAGCAGGTGCTGGCGCAGGCGACATCGCGGGCTGCCACCCCGCAGGCGATCGAGATGGACAACGCGGACGCGGGGCAGGGTGCGGGCTCCGCGCTGAAGCTGCCGATCGACGGTACGGCACAGACGGTGTCGCTCAGCCGGACTGCCGAAGATCCAGCTCTGGGATCTTGAGCACCCGAAGCTATACACGGTACACGTGCAGCTGCTCGAGAACGGACAGGTGGTCGACGAGGATACCCGACGCATCGGGTTTCGAGAGGCGATGTTTACCGACAAAGGTTTCTCGCTGAACGGAACGGTGATCAAACTCCATGGACTGGACCGTCATCAGACGTTTCCCTGGGTAGGGCAGGCGATGTCCGGCCGGGCGCAGCGGCAGGATGCAAAGATCCTGCGGTACGACATGCGATGCAACCTGGTGCGGACGTCACATTATCCGCAGTCACGACATTTTCTGGACTGCTGCGATGAGATCGGGCTGCTGGTGCTCGAGGAGATCCCCGGCTGGCAGCACATCGGGGACAAGGCGTGGCAGGACATCGCGGTCGACAATGTACGGCGGATGATTCGCCGCGACTGGAATCATCCGTCGGTGATTCTGTGGGGTGTGCGGATCAACGAGTCGCGGGACAATCACGATTTCTACACTCGCACGAACGCCCTTGCGCACGCGCTCGACTCCGGCCGGCAGACTGGAGGCATCCGCTATTTCCAGGAGTCGGAGTTTCTGGAAGACGTGTTTACGATGAACGACTTCGGGTGGCCTCTGAAGGCCCCGAATCATCCGCGCTACCTGAACACGGAGTTTGTGGGCCACACGTTTCCGACTAAGACGATCGACAGTAAGGAGCGTCTGCAGGAGCACACGATCCGGCACGCGCGGGTGCACGATCAGCTTGCCTCCGACCCGCAGTATGCCGGCGGCATCGGCTGGTGCGCGTTTGACTACAACACCCATGCGAACTTCGGCTCGGGCGACCGGATCTGCTATCACGGCGTGATGGATATCTTTCGGACTCCCAAGGGAGCGGCGGGCTTTTACAAATCGATGTGTGAGCCGGCGGAAGAGATCGTTCTTGAGCCTTCGTTCCACTGGGCCCGCAACGATGAGTCGACCGGCTTTACGAACGCGCTGGTGAGCTCGAACTGCGATCACCTGAAGATGTCGGTGAACAATGGAAAGGGATGGCGACTGGTTGCGGAGGGAGACGCGGATCGCAAGCAGTTTCCGCACCTGAAGTATCCGCCCTTCAACATCATGCTTGGCGAGCAGCTCAGAGACTGGGGTGACCTGCGCATCGACGGGTTCATTGGCGGCAAGCAGGTCGTGTCGAAGACGTACTCGGGCAAGGGAGTGGATCAGGAGTTCCGGCTTCTGCCCGATGAGACGCGGTTGATCGCTGATGGCGCGGATGCGGTGCGCGTTGTGCTTCGCGTAAACGATGAGTACGGGCGCGTGCGGCCGTTTGCCGCAGATGCGATCGAGATGGAGCTCGAAGGGCCGGCGGAGATCATCGGGGACAATCCCTTCTCGCTGATTGGTGGCACGGGAGCTGTGTGGATACGAGCGAAGGAAGAAGCTGGTGTCGTCAAGCTGAAGGCCAAGCACCCTGTGCTGGGCGTGCAGACCGTCGAGTTCCAGCTCGCGGAGGCGCAGCCTGAGATCGCCTGAGACAGGCGAAGTGCGGGGCTCAGGCGCGTACGAGCGAGACGACGTGCTCCATGTCCAGGGGTGAGTCGGAGCTCGTGCCGAGCGGCAGGTCGGGTCCGATCACGACAGCTTCGCGCTGCCCTTCGAACCAGACGATGAAGCGAAGCGCTTCGGCGCCGGGCAGCCGCCGCATGTTGATCCATGTATAAAAGGCGCCCATGTCAGCATCGACGAGCGAACCGGCAGGGTCCAGCGCCGTTGGCTGGGCGCCACTCAGCATGACGTTCATGGTCTGAGCCTCCTGCCGGGGCGCATATCGAACGATCAGCGTCTCTGGCTGGGCTCGCCGCAGGCACTCTCTTGCAGCCCACTGCGTAAAGGTAGTGGCGAAGATCTGGGTGCCGGCGCCTTCGGTAAGGAGCGTGAGCTGAAAATGATCAAGGACAGGGTCGCTGCCCTCAGCGCCTAGACCGATCTCACCTGGTTTGAGTCGCGCGATCAGGCTGCGTAGCTCTTCGGGGCCCATGCTGCCGGAACCGATGGCCTTCTGGATGCGATCAAGAAGCAGGGCGCGGGGGCGTTGGAGCTGCGCGTAGGAGATCGCGGTCAGCTCTCGGCTCTCCTGGGGAGCTCCGCCATCGATGTACCAGTGTCCGTAGCTTGGGGACGCGGCCTGTGTCTGCGTACCCGTGCTATCTGCGGCGCGGCGCGAGCCCTCGGCCAGGAGGATCGCGACACCGTCATCCGGTTTTACTTTGGTGAGGTGGACGCCTTTCGGTCGAAGCTTTCGGAAAAGAGGGTGAGTCGACTTTTCAGCACCCGCACCGACAAGGACGATTCCAAGGCGTGGCATGGAGGGCGGGGGAATTGGGTCGCTCTCGTCAACCGCAGCGGCATACTTGTCCGCGGTCTCGCGGAAGCGGTCCATCTGGTGTGTGCTCCAGAGGGAGGCGGTGAGCTTCTCCATGAAGCCGGAAGGATCGTTGACCCAATCTGTCGATGCGAGCTGCGGATCAAGCGAGAGATTGCGGAAGCCTTGCAGGAGTGCGGCACGTCGAGCGCTGGTGAGACCGGTCAGAAACGTAAGTTGGCGGTGGAGGTCGCGGCGCTCCGCCGGGAACCTCCAGTCGTAAGTGATGAGCTCGCGCAGCAGGATGGGCGCGAGGACGAGGGGAAGGTCTTGCAGCAACGCGAGCTGAGCGCGGGCGAGGCTGCGGCCCTGCGGCGGGTACGCGGAGAAAGAAGCGGTCGAGAGACTGCCGGGCAGCATGGCTCAGAGCACCTCACTGAGCGGTCTGCCCTTCGCCATCTGGGGGGAGAAGCCCATCAGGGAGCCGAGCGTCGGAACGAGGTCGAGCGAATCCACCGGGCGGTCGACGACAGCGTTCTGGCGCACACCCGGGCCGAGCGCGAGCATCCAGGTTGTTCGCGAAAGAGCGTCGCCTGTTCGGTGATGCTGAAAGCCGTTGCCTGCAGGGTTGGTGTCGGAGTCGCGGCCGAAGTCGGGAAGGATAAACATCGTCGTTCGGCCCTTGTACTCCGGGCTGTCTTCGATGGCGCTCCAGATCTCTGCGCAGAGACGATCCGAGCGACGGATGCCGTCGATATAGAGCGAATAAGCGCCGGAGTGGGCGATGTCGATATCGTGCAGTGTGATCCAGAGAAGGCTAGGGGCGACCTGCGTCATGAGCTGGCGCGCGATGTACACAGAGAGTTCGTCGGGACTGCCAAGGCTGCGCGCATGCGCCATGAAATCATTCACCGAAAGTTTGAGGAGATCGGCTGTCTTCTGGAGGTCAATCTCGGATTCGCTGATCGCCGGCGCAAAGAGCGGAGTCTCGTAGTTGTCGCGAAGGAGATGTTCGTAGTCGAGATTGGATCCGACCGAGAGTGCCGATGCGAGGAGCTGCTTTGGCAGAACCACCTGCGCGGCAAACTGCGGACCGTAGCCGCGGCCGCTGCTGCCGCCGATGCGATTGAAGCCGTTGCTGGGAGCGACGACCCAGGCGTCCTGCGCAGGTCGGTTGCGCTGACGGCGATAGTACTCGAAGACGGTGGGATTCTCGGGTGGAGTCGAGGCAAAGTTGTTCAGAGTTTCGTAGGCGCCGGTGGCGAGGGAGGCGGTCGCGACGTAGTGGCCAAGAATTCCATGATTGACGACCTGCGTAAAGAAGGTGCCCTGGGGGATCAGCTCCCCGAGCATGTGAGGGATGTTCTCCTGCCCCTCGGGCGCAAAAGTTTCTTCGTCGCGGGCGCCTCCGCCAAAGGTCACGACGACCACCCTGGGGCTCTTCGGGATCTGCATGGCGCGCAGCGGTGCGAAACCGCTCAGCGAGCTCGTCGCGGCAAGACCTACCGCATCGCGAAGGAAGCGACGCCGGTCAAGAGATCTCGCGGCCGCGAGGTCGCGAATCGTCCGGTTTAGCTGGGCTTGAGAAGAAATCTCACGACCTCCTGCATCTTTGCGTCAAGGTGGTCTTTAGCCTGGTCGGAGTAGGCCTGGTGCAGTGCGATCTCGGCCTGTGCCTCGTCGCGCCGGCCGAGATGAGTATAGGCGCGGGAAAGGCGGTAGTGCGCTTCAGGGGAGTTGGGCCGGAGAGCGATAGACCGTTCGAGATCGACGGCGCTCTCCTTCCACTGCAACCTTGCCTGTTCCAGCACGCCCATCTGGAAGTACGCCTCCGCGTATCCGGGATCAGCAGCAATGGCCGAGCGGAGCAGCGCTGCCGCCTTGTCGAGATCCTGTTTGTCCTTCGGTGCATGTAGGATCGCGACCGCGGCGTAGGTGGTAGTCGTCGCGTTGCCCGGGTGCTTCAGGGCGAAGTCGTAGATGCCCGCGCATCCGCTCTCTTCGCCATCGGCCAGCAGACTGCAGCTTCGCCCCAGGAGATCGGCCGCGACGGCGTTGTTGGGATCGGCAGAGAGGAGGTCTGCGAAGATCCGCACGGCCTCCTTGTAATCGCTCTTCCCGTAGTTTGCGATGCCAGCGGCCATCAGGAAGTGCGGGCTTGTCGGGTATCGAGTCGAGCCGAACTTTGCGACCTCGATCGCCTCTGCCCAGGTCCAGTGTCGGAGGAGCTCGGTTGTGAGTGCGTAGAGATTCGCGTCACTCGGATTGAGTCTGGCCGCTGCCTGGAAGTGCCCAAGAGCTTTCTGGTAGTCTCCATTGCGCTCCTGAGCGTCGGCTGCCAGAGCCTGCACCTGCTCACTCGTTTGCCCGGAAGGGATCTGCTCGAGAATCCTTGCAGCTTCGCGGGAGGAGCCGCTCTCGTAGAGAGAGAGCGCGAGATTGTATTGGAGCTCCGGATCCGCGGGCGTGTGTTCCGCGGCTGCGGCGAACGCGTTGGCAGCAGACCGCGGATCGTGGGCAAGCATCAGTGCCTGACCGAGGTTGGATTGATTGGCCGCGTTGCCGGGATCGAGTGTGACGGCTTTCCGAAGCTCCGTTACGGCGGGAGGAGCCTCACCAAGCTTCAGGTAGGCCGCGCCAAGATTCGCGTGTGCGAGCGCTTGTCGGGGAGCCAGTTCACAGGAATGCCGAAGGTAGGGAAGTGCCTCCTCCAACTTGCCCGATTCTGCAAAAAGCGAACCGAGAGCCTCGTTCGCCTCATAGCTGCCAGGGTACCGCTTGGTGAGATCGCGAAGGAGGGGCTCAGCTTTTGCGGCATCGCCCTGATCGTAGGCATCGAGCGCGATCCGAAGCGTCTCGCGATCCTGAGACGACATCTCTTTTTGCGAATGGGCAGCCTTTGCGGGCTGTGCTTGTGCGATGGAAAGGGAGCAGACGAGGATGACAGGAGTGGATCGACGAAGCCCATGAAGAACGTACGAGCTCAGCGAATTCGCCATGGTGAGGGTCCTGTCGGACGCCACCGGCTGCAGGTGGCGTCCAGACTGGAGTTTATCGCTTTTAGTAGATGTACTTCAAAGCGAACTGGAAGAAGCGCGAGTCCGGTGTGTTGGACTGGAAGGTACGGGCGCCGGTGATGAGTCCACCTGTGCTCGAGATACCGGTGTTGCTCGGGTTACCGTAGGCGGGCGTGTTCAGCGCGTTGAAGATGTCCGCGCGGAACTGCAGGGACTGCTCACGGAAGGTATGGAAGTTCTTGAACAGTGAAGCATCAACCCGCTCGTAGCCCGGGCCACGGGTCTGGCCGCGGTTGCTGCCGACGTAGGCGTACGCAGCCTGCCCCGAGACACTGTTCGGAACAAGACTGCCGTCGGAGTACTTCGCAGTCGTGTAGCCGATGTTGTCCGCCTTGGGGTTGGCGAACGCGCACGGGTTGAACCAGTTCTGCACTGTCCGGACCTTGGCCGGGCAGGTGATGCCCGGGTTAGAGGGGTCGGGGGTTCCACCACCCTTGAAAGGGTCGCCGACCCGAATGGAGTTGACGCTGGCTCCGCCCGGTGTCGTGATGCCATTGGTCCCGATCGTGATGGGCTGGCCGGTCTCAGCGCGGAAGACGAAGCTGGTTGACCAACCACCGATGAGATAATCCGCCACGCCTCCGCCATTGGCGTACCTCTGGCCACGTCCGAACGGCAGCACGTAATTCCCGTTGACAGTGAAGCGGTGCTTCACATCAAAGCCGGAGGGACCGTAGTCGGCCCGGAGACCCAGGATATTGAGGCTCCGCGTTCCCTGGTCGCCTGTGCTTCCGAGGGGTGTGTCTGCATTGTCCAGCGACTTCGCGTACGTGTAAGTGGTCAGAAAGCTCAGGCCGTGGGTCAGACGCTGCTCAACTTTGGCTTGAAGCGAGTTGTAGTTGGAGGCACCGTCGTAGGCGGTGAAAGAGAATCCGTTGAAGTGCGGGAACGGCTGGAAAGGGTTGGTCTTGTCCCCGTTTACATCTGTGTAGCCAGAGAAGCCGCTGGGAGTGAGTGCGGTCTGTCCGTTGGGATTGGGAAAGAACTGCAGGTGCCTTGAGACCGCGCCCACATAGCCGACCGAAGCGACGAGCGAGTTGCCGATGCCATATTCGACCGTGAGGTTGAACTGCTCGCTATACGGTGTACGGACCTGCCCCTCGCCACCGCGAAGGGTAGGAAAGGAGGGAGATTGGATGTTGGTTGGCAGGCCAGCCTCGAGAGTGTAGCCGTTGTTCGGGCAGGCTCCGTTGACCGCGCAGCTTGCGGCGTTGTAGTTGGAGTCGAACTCGAACGGGAAGTTCTCGCCGAAGTTGGGGTAGTAGCCAGTGCTCTCAAGGCCACCGAAGAAGATTCCGTAGCCGCCGTGGATGACGGCCTTGTCCGTGGCTTTGAAGGCAAATCCAACCCGCGGAGCGAAGTTCGTCTTTTGCGGCTCGACAAGATACCGGTTGTTCACGTACTTCAGCGTGATGTGATCCTCCGCCAGCAGCGCCTTGAACTTATCGGGGATGGCGACGTCCTGTTTGCTGACCGGAATGCGATATTCGGCCGTCGCCGTTCCACCGGAGACGTAGGGACTTGTTGGGACAAAGGCTGCCTGGTTGTCGTGCCGTTCAAGGTATGGCGTGGAGTAGTCATAGCGAATACCGTAGTTGACCGTGAGGCGTTGGCTGGCCTTCCAATCGTCTTGCACATAGCCCGCGCGGTTGAAGCGAACGTCGTCGGAGGTGAAGACGTTCGAGGTCGCCGCCGTATTCATGTTGTTGGTCAGGAGGTCGGCAATTCCCGAACCGGTATTTGAGGATCCCTGCTGCGACGTGTAGGTGCCGTTGTAGTTGTACGTTCCGCGTGGTTGCGTGGGTTGCGAGGTGGAGAAGCGGATCCGCTGGATGCTGACGCCAGCTTTCAAGCTATGATTCCCGGCAATCTTGGTGACGTTGTCGAGGATCTGATAGACGTTCTCGTACTCGTTGGTCGCATAGAACTGGGGCGAGCCGAAGTTGGATAGGCCGGAAACGCTGAAGAAGGGCAGGCCGCTGTTGTTGGGAGCCGTGGCGACCCCGCCCAGGCCGAGGCTGCTGGCGAGGGTCGGGTTGTTGGCGTTCTCGTGAAGACCCGCGTAATGGCCGTAGTTGTAACCGAAGCGGAACTCGTTGGTAAGGGTTGGGGCGAAGATGTGAGTCTCACTGCCCGCGAAGTTTTCGCCCAGGTAGATAAGCTGGCCGGTATCGCCGAAGCCGCCGCCATCGAGGATTGGACCCAGGGGGGCCGGATGCGTCGAAGGCTCATGGTTGTAGCTGTAGCGACCGAACGCCTGGTCCTTGGAACTGATGTTCGCGTCCATGCGAACGTCCCATTGAAAGGTGTTGTCCAAGGTGTTTGTCTGGCTGGTGTAGTTGTTGAAGGTCTGCCCCGGAAGGCCCTGGTTGGGCGAGGGGAAGAGGCTCAGCAGCTTGAGCGCTACGGGATCGAGCGTGACGCCTGGCTGGAGATCGAGTCGATTGCCCGCGACCGCGACCTGGCCATTATTGGCTGGATTCGGAACGAAGATCTGGCCGGATGCCGGGTTGAGCTTGCCCGTGTTGGGGTTGATGGCGGTCGTGTCGTTCGCGGATCGTCCGCTTAATGCTGGATTCAGAAGCTCGCTGAAATTTCCGACTCGTTCCAGTGCGGTAGGCACCGAGAGACCCGAGTGGGTTTCGCCGAAGACGATGCGGTTGGCTTCGACATCGCCGAAGAAGAATAGTTTGTCCTTGATGATGGGGAGGCCCAGAGTTGCGCCGAATTGATTCTGCCGGTACTTCGGCACAGGCGAGGCGCCCTGGAAAAACTCGCGCACGTCAAAGGCATCGTTGCGGATGTACTCCCACAGGGCGCCGTGAATCTGGTTGGTGCCGGAGCGGATAGACGCGTTGATGACAGCACCGGCGGAGTGACCGAACTCTGAGCTGTAGGAGCCGGTCTGTACCTTGAACTCGGCCAGCGCGTCTGGCGGGGGACGGACGACGTAGCTCGCGCCGTTGAAGAAGTCGACGACGTTTACGTTGTTGTCGACGCCATCCATGATGTAGTTGTTCTGCTCGGCGCGCTGTCCGTTGGCGTTGAAGTCGCCGCCCTTCTGGCCGCGCGCTCCGTTTGCGGGTGCAACACCGGCCGTCAACTGTGCGATAAAGACCCAGTTGCGTCCGTTCAGAGGCGTGTCATTGATGACCTTCGACTCGATCACCTGTCCCGTCGAGCCCTCCTCGGTCTGCAGCAGCGGAGGCGCGGCGGTGACCGTAACTTCCGTGCTTTCAGAGCCGGTCTTCAACTGGAGGTTGACCTCAGCTCGGTCCTGCACATGGAGCTGGATGTTCTCCTGAATGGTGGGCGAAAAGCCCGATGCGGCGGCCTCTACCTTGTACGTGCCGATCTTGATCGGTGAGAAGACGTAATTGCCGCTTGCGTCAGTCTGGACATGGAGAACGAGTCCGGTCTCGGTGCTCGTGAGAGTGACTTGGGCGTTGGGGACGACGGCGCCGGTCGTGTCCTGCACGACGCCCGTGATTGCGCCCTGGTCGGCCTGCGCGTGTGCCTTTGCTGCTCCGGCTATGAGTAAGAGTGAGCAGAGCAGAGCCCAAAAGGGACTTCGGCGCGTGCGGGATGCTACGTTGTGTGATCTTTCCGTCATCTTCGACCTCCAAGAATGGTTGAAACCTGTGCCTGACCTCCGACTTGACACTCGGAACGTCGAGGCCGCCACATGTGAGTGTTCTTTCAGTGGCTGATTGTGTTGCCTATGTAAGCGATTGCAAAGCTAGTGAATGGTGTTTGCACTGTCAAGGAATTTTTCCCCGGAGCCCCTCAATTGTTCCCGGCACGAAACAATTGGGCTTGCGGACGATGGGGATCGGGAGAACTTTGGGTCCGTGTCCCGTTGAGGACGAGAGCACCGTTTTAGTGGCAGTAGAGAGGCTCTGGCTATGCCGCCGGTAGACAGAGTGGCAGGCCCCTACCTCTTCGGACCGGTGGACTGCCGGATGATGAGTTCGGGCTCAACCGTGATCTCCCCGGTCTCTCGCGCGGAGGCTGGAGCAGGTTCCGCTTTGAGCCTCCCTAGCAGGTTCTGGACTGCGAGGGTTCCCATCTCCTGGAGCGGCTGGCGGATCGTGGTGAGTGCGGGATTCTGAAAAGCAGCACTCGGAACGTCATCGAAGCCGACAACCGAGATGTCCTCCGGAACGCGCAGGCCTGCCTCGCGAATGGCACGAACCGCACCGATGGCGGAGATGTCATTGAAGGCGAACACGGCGGTGAACGCGACATCTCTGCCGAGGAGCTCGCGGGCGGCGATGTAGCCAGGTTCGCTGGTAAAGTCATCGGTCTCAAGCTGAACAACGAGACGGGGTGAGATCTCCACCTTGAGTTGTTGCGCAGTGTGGCGAATAGCCTCCCAGCGCGTCCCCGTATCCGAGCTGAAGTCCTGCCCCTTGATGATGGCGATCTCGCGGTGTCCGAGCTCGACGAGATGGCCGAGGGCAAGCGCGGCCGCACGGCGGTGATTGAGCACGATGTTGGTGAGGCCTTCCACTGTCTCGTGACCCGAGATGGTAACAACCGGGACGCGCAGCGGCTCTGTCCACTTGGTGTCGACAGCGATGATGCCCTCTACGGCACGCGCAAGGAGGAGGCGGGGATACTCCTCGAGCAGGTGCTGACGGTGCATGTGGCTGACGACGAAGAAGAAGTATCCCTCGCGCACAAGGGAGTGCTCAATACCATTGAGCACGATGGAGGAGTAGCCTTCGCCGATCTCGGGGACGATGACGCCGATCGTGTAACTGCGCTGCTTGCGCAGGGACTTGGCCATCATGTTTGGCTGGTATTTGAGCTGCTCGGCTGCCAGAAAGATGCGCTGCTGTGTCGTTGCGGGCACGGAGCGCGCCTCTGGGGAGCGGTTCATGACGCGCGAAACGGTCGAGGGTGAGAGTCCCAGATGCTTGGCGAGGTCACCGAGTCTGACCTGCTCTCCGGCCTGGCGGAGCGACGGAGGCTTGCTTGATCGACGGTTCTCCGGCCCAGGCATAACGGAGTATAGCTCCCGCTCGTCGACGAATTCGCGGCTGACGACCGGGCGCATCAGATGGAGGTGCACGTTCGACCAGAGGAGGCGGAAAGGCCGTGACCACACAGGAGATCCGGACCGAGTTCATCGAGGCGAACGGGCACCGGTTCGAGGTGCTGGCCTGCGGCGAAGGGGATGCGCTGGCTCTGTGTCTTCATGGCTTTCCCGAGGTGGCGTTGAGCTGGCGGGAGCAGATGATCCTGCTTGCCGGCATGGGCTATCGGGCGTGGGCGCCGAACCAGCGTGGGTATGGCCGGAGTAGTCGGCCACCGCGTGTGGAAGACTATGCGATCGAGCAGCTGATGGGGGATGTGGCCGGCCTGATCGATGCGTCAGGGGCGAAGCGGGTGGTGCTGCTGGGGCACGACTGGGGCGGCATCGTGGCCTGGTGTTTTGCGACCCGTCGACTTCGGCCGATCGATCGCCTGGTCATCATCAATGTGCCTCATCCCGTATGTTTTGAGCGGAGTCTGAGGCGGCCGGGGCAGATGCTGCGATCGTGGTACGCGGGTGCGTTCCAGATTCCGCGGCTGCCCGAGTGGTTTCTGGGGCGGGACGGGGCGAGGCGTGTGGGGGAGGCGATGGTGAAGACCTCGAGCGCACCTCTGAGATTCCCGGCTGAGCTGGTGGAGGCGACGCGAGCGAACGCGGCGCAGCCCGGGGCGTTGAAGGCGATGATCGACTGGTACCGCGCCTTTCTTCGCGGCGGCGGGCTCAAGCGACAGATTCGGCTGGGCTTCCCGGTGATCGAAGTGCCCACGCTTCTTCTATGGGGAGAAGAGGATGCGTTTCTGGCGAAGTACACGACCGAGGGCACGGAGGAGTTTGTGCGCAATCTCCGCGTGCGGTATCTGCCGGGGGTTTCGCATTGGGTGCAGCAGGATGCGACGGAGGTTTGCAATGCGGAGCTCCGTGATTTTCTGGCGCAGTGAGGGTCAGGAGTGACGGAAGACGGACGTTTTTCCGTGGTGAGCGCGTGGTGAAGTTGTGGTGATTTTGTGGTGCGCGTGTGGTGTTTTGCCGCTCGCGGGCAGCGGCCTATGTTCGCGCCACCTCGCGCGAGTTTTTGCCTCTCGGTGACGGCGAGCCGAGGAGGTCTCCGGGTCGTGCCCTTGGGTTAGGGGAGGGTGCCGTTGACTGCATCGTCGAGCTGGATGTTGTTTTTGTCGAGCAGGGTCCCGGTCGCGTGATCGAGCTCGATGCGGGCCTTGATCCAGTTGCTTCGGGCGGCGATCTCGGTGGAGCGGGCCTGGGCGAGGTAGGTCTGGTTCTGGACGACGAGGAGGTTGGTGGACTGGCCGGCGAGGAGCTTGTCACGCTCGGCATCGAGGAGCTGCCCCTGATAGATGCGGCTGGCGGCGGCGGCCTTGTAGGCGGCGAACGCGGTCTGCAGTGCGATCAGCGCGGTCTCAATCTCCTCGCGAGCCTGATCGCCGAGCTTCTCGGTGCGGGCCTCGGACTGGCGGAGCTGAACGGTGTCGCGCGCGGCGTCGGAGGCAGCGATGCGATTGCGGATGGGAAGCGTGAGCTGGATGCCGCCCTGGTAGATGGTGGAGGTGCGGAGGCCGCCGAGAGCGAGGTTTTGCGGGATGTTGGGGGCGCCCGTGCCGGGCGAGCCTAGCGGCTCGTAGGAGGCTTCGGAACTGCCACGGGTTTCGACATTGCCATAGACATTGAGCTGCGGAAGAACCTGGTTGCGGGAGCCCTTGACGTTGACCTGGTTGGCCTGGACCTGGAGGCGAGCCTGCGCAAGATCAGGGCGGCGAACCAGGCCCTGCTGGACAAGGGCGTCGAGGTCAACGGGTTCGGGTACGTCGGGAACGACGATGGGGTCGGTAGGGACGATCTCGCTGAAGGCTGCGGAGAAGACGGGCGAGCTCCTGCGTGTCAGGAGGTTGCGGAAGATGACCTCCTCCTGCTGATACAGGCCCTGAGCCTGCGCGAGATCGAACTCGCTCGAGCTGACGAGGGCGGACGCGCGGGTGAGCTCGATGGGAGCGAGGGTGCCCTGGATGACCTGGTCGGCGTCGTCCTGCCGAAGCTTCTGTGCGGTGCGGAGGGCTTCCTGCTTCACGCCGATGTTTTCGCCGAGGCTGACCAGGTCGTAGTAAATGCGCGAGGTGCCGTAGATGGTGTCGAGGACCTGCTGCTCAAAGAGCAGGCGCGAGACCCTCCGGTTGATGTTGGCGATGCGGATGAAGCGAAGGTTGACGGCGCGACCGCGGCCACGCAGCAGCGGCTGCGTGAGTGTGACGGAGGTGCTTGGCGCGTGGAAGGGATCGATCTGCGAGTTGGTGGAGTAGATGACCTGCGAGTCGTTGTTGACGGTAGCCTCGAGCTGGGCACCGGTGCTGAAGCCCTCGAGGTAGGCGATGTTGGCGGAGACAAAGGTCAGGGGCGCGGTTTGCGTCGGGGCGCCTGAGCCGCCCGAGCCCCCTGAGCCTGCGCCCGACCCGGTGGTGCCGCTGCCGGTGTCGGCGACCAGGGTAACGGTGTTGGAGCGGCGGAAGTAGCCGGCCGTGGCGATGAGGCTGGGATCGAAGAGCGGGATGGAGGGACCGGGTGCGTAGGTCAGGCCGGCGCTGTTCGTGGAAAGGTTGGTCTGCACCTGCGCCGTGGAGTTGAGCGCGGTGAGGTCGGTGACGGCGGGTGTCGTCGGGTTCGGGTTAGCGGCGACCGAATTAAGTAGCGGGCTGCCGGGGCCGCCGACGCCGTTAGGCGGCTCTTGCACGGTGTAGTCGATGCCGCGGAGCGATCCGCCGCCCTTGGCGCGAAGAAGATCGGTGTCCGAGAGCTGGAGATTGTAGCGCTCGACCTCGACATCGAGATTGTTCTCGAGCGCGAGCGCGATGGAGTCGTGAAGCGTGAGGAAGAGCTTGCCGTCGCGAATAAGACCGTTGAGGCGCCCGCCGGCTCCGGGAAAGAGCGCGGGTACAGAAGGCGCGCGAAAGGGCCCTACGAGACCGTAGAGATGGGTGTTGAGGCCGACGGGTCGGATGCGGCTGGGCGTCTCCGGAAGAGGGCCGGTCGGTGTTGCCTGCGCTGCCGCGGGTGTGGGGATGAACTGCGACAAGGGAGCGACCGCGGGCACCGCCGGTGTTGCTCCGGGTGGCGGGGCAGCGGACGGCGGCGGAGGAGCCTGCTGCCCCACCGCGAGTGAGCCGCCGAGACCCGAGACGAGGAGCACGAGCGGGGTGAGACGAAGCAGGGAAGGGGCGGTGCTCATTTCTTGCCGCCTCCGCCTGAGGACTTCCCGTTGTCGTTGCCCTTTTTCTGGCCCCCGCCGTTTTGCTGTTTGCCGGCCTGCCCCTGCATGTTGGCGTCCGTGATGGCCTGGTTGCCGTACTGTGTGGAGCCGCCCGGTGGCGTCTTCTGATTGGGCGAGCTCTTCGGTGAGGCGGCTTCCCCAGCGGTCTGGGACTCTTTGGCCTGGACCTTGACGCCTTCCTTCACGTCGTCGGTGAAGCCGGTGGCGATCATGTCGCCCTCATTGACGCCGCTGAGGACCTCGACGACCGGGCCGTAGTCGCGACCGACCTCCACGGGTTGGATGTGAACCTTGCCATCGCGAATCAGCGCGACGACGTTTCGATCTTCGCGAACAGCGACGGCGTCTCCCGAGATGACGAGCGGACCGGGCCCGCTGGGCGCGTCAAAGGTGACGACCGCGTACATCCCGGTAAGGATCTTGCCGTCGCGGTTATCGACCTGGACCTCCGTGAGCAGGGTGCGGGTGTTCTGGTCAATTGAGGCGGCCGACCGGGTGACCTCGCCGTGAAACTCGGTGCGTGGGAACTCCTGGAAGTGAACGGTAGCGTCGCCGCCGGTCTTGATGGAGGTGGCGTACCCTTCGGGGACGGAGACGAGGATGCGCAGGCGGTAGACCTGGGCGATCGAGAAGAGGGCGCCGCCGTTGCCGCCACCAGTCGCTGAGGGTGTGGCGGTTGCGGGTGCGCTGCCGCTTGAGCCGGAGTTGTTGGCCGCGCCAGCAGAGGAGGTGCCGCCGCTCTGGGAGGAGGCGGTCTGGGGGGCGGCGCCGCCGGCCGAGCCCTGCGCGGAGATGAGGGCGCCCACGTCGACGTTGCGCGAGGTGATTACGCCGTCGAAGGGCGAGGTGACCCGCTCGTAGGATTGAAGCGCGATGACCCGATTAAGGTTGGCGCGAAAGGCTTCGACGTTGCGCTCGGCGGCGGCGACGTTGGCGAGCTGAGCCTGGTAGTCGGCCTCGCGCTGATCGCCGTCCTGCCGGGAGAAGACGCCTTTGACGACGAGCACACGCCAGCGTTCGACGGTGATGCGGGTAAGGGCGAGCTGGGTGTCCTGCTGGGCTTTCTGGGCCTCGGCCTGGCGGAGCTGCTCGCGCGCCTGGTCGACCTGCTGATCGAGGTCGGGGGAGTCGATGGTCGCGAGGAGCTGGCCTTTGCGGACGTGGTCGCCGATGTCGACAAAGCGACGTCGGAGGTAGCCGTTCGCGCGCGCGTAGACGTAGGCCTCCGTCAGGGGCGTGGTAGTACCGGGAACGACGAGGCCGGCGGCGGACTTGGACCGCTGGACCTTTTCAACTTCGATCACGGGAACCTGGTCGCGCTGCTGCTCAGCCTTGCGGGCATTCTCTTTGTTGCGGCTGTGGCGGGGGAGAAAGCCGAGAACGAAGATGAGCAGGAAGACGACGGCGACGCCCGCCAGGATCCAGTAGAGGATACGGCGGCTACCTTGCGGCTTCGGCTTTTGTGCCTCTTTGTGTTTCTTTTTGCCGCGGCTGTTGGTCTCTTCGAAGGAGGCGCCAAGGCGAGCGTCGTCCATCGAGTTAGGGTCGGCGAAGCTTTCGCCGAGCCTGCGATTCTCAATGAGCTCGGGGCTTGCGAACTGGTCGCCTACGGTCTCGACGTCGGCGCGCTCGTGGTCGACGAAGGAGCGGCCGAGATCGTGATCTTCGGGCGTCTGAGCGCGGCCGAAGTCCTCGCCGATATCGTGCCGATCGTCTCCGAGCAGTTTCTGTTCTTCGGGCATCAGGCGTGTTGCTCCTTTGGCGAGTCGGACCCTCCGCTGTACTCTTCGTCGATCTCACGATCGAAGTCGGCGGGGGCTTCTTTCTTCAATAGCGAGTAGATGACGGGAACGATAAAGAGGGTGCCGACGGTGGCAAGGAGGAGGCCGCCGATCACCGCGCGGCCAAGCGGCGCGTTCTGCTCGCCGCCTTCGCCGAGGGCGAGCGCCATGGGGAGCATGCCGATGATCATGGCAAGGGCGGTCATGCAGACGGGGCGGAGCCGCGTGTAGCCGGCGTTGAGCGCGGCCTCGAACCGGTCTTTGCCGGCGACGCGTTCGTCGTTGGCGAAGACGACCATGAGGATGGAGTTGGCGGTGGCGACGCCGATGGTCATGATGGCGCCCATCAGCGATGGGACGTTGAAGGTGGTCTGGGTGGCGAAGAGCATCCAGAGAATTCCGGAAAAGGCACCGGGGATGGCCATCAGGATGATGACGGGATCGAGCCAGCTCTGGAAGTTGACGGCCATCAGCATGTAGACGAGCATGAGCGCGAAGATGATGCCGATGCCGAGGCGAAGAAAGGAGTCGTGCATGGTCTTCACTTCGCCGCGGAGCTCGAGCGTGGTTCCGACCGGCAAGGTCTTCTGCGCGTTGTCCATGATCTTGCGGATCTCGGAGGAGACGCCGCCGAGGTCACGCTGATCGACGTCGGCGTAGATATCGAAGACGGGCTGGATGTTGTAGTGGTCGACGATGATGGGGGTGGCGTCACGCTTGAAGCTGGCGAGATTGCCGAGCAGCTGGCTGGTGTTGCCGAGCGGCGAGGTCACCGGGGTACGGGCGAGATCGGCGAGCGTGTTGACGCGGTAGATAGGCGTCTGCACGACGATCTGGTAGTTGACGCCGTTGAGCGGGTTGAGCCATTCGTTGGGCGCGGTCTGGCCGGTGCCGGTAAGCGAGATAAGCATGCTCTGGGCGACATCCTGCTGGGTCAGGCCGACCTGGCGCGCCTTGCTGCGATCGACGTTGACCTGCATCGTGGGGTAGGTGACCTGCTGATGGATGTGGACGTCGACGGCTCCGGGGATGTCGGCGACGCGCCGCATGAGCTCCTGGGCCAGCGCGAAGTTGCCCTTGCCGCGGCCCACGACCTGGAGGTCGATGGGAGCGGGGAGGCCGAAGTCGAGGATCTGGTTCGTGATGTTCGCGGGCGTGAAGAAGAAGGTCCCGTCCGGGAACTTCTGCCGGAGATCGGCACGGAGGAGGCGCATGTACTTCTGTGTGTCGCGCTTGCCGGGCTTGAGCGCGATCAGGATCTCGCCGTCCGCATTCGAGATAGTCGAGCTGTTGGAAAAGGCGAGATTGATGCCGCCCGTCGGGAGGCCGATGTTGTCCAGGATGAGCTGGACCTGGTCGACGGGGATGACCGCGCGGATCTCTTTTTCAACGGCGGCGAAGTACTGCTCGGAGTCTTCGAGGCGGAGGCCTTCGGGAGGATTCACGTGAAGGCGCATCTGTCCGGAGTCGACGTAAGGGAAGAAGTCCTGCCCGATGATGAAGATCAGGGGCAGCGAGAGCGCGACAAAGATGCCGAAGAGGGTAAGGGTAAGGGCGGCGTTGTTGAGGCTCCACTCGAGCGCGTTCTTGTAGTGGTGGCGGAACCGCTCGAACTGGTGGTCGAAGCGCTGGTGCCAACGCCAGACCCAGTTGGTCTTTTCCTCGCGTTCTGACGCGCTTTCATCCTGATACAGGTGAAGCTCGGCCGGAAGAAGGAAGTGCATCATCGTCGGAACGAGAGTCCGGGACAGGAAATAGGAGGCCATCATCGCAAAGGCGACGGCCATCGCCAGTGGTGTGAAGAGGTACTTGGCGGCGCCGGTGAGGAGGACGACGGGGATGAAGACGATGCAGATCGAGAGGGTCGAGACGAAGGCTGGGGCCGCGACCTGCTGGGCGCTGTCGAGGATCGCGCGGACGAGCGGTTTGCGCTCGGCCATGTTGCGGTGCGTGTTCTCGATCTCGACCGTGGCGTCGTCGACCAGGATGCCGACAGCGAGCGCGAGGCCGCCGAGGGTCATGACGTTGATCGTCTCGCCGAGAGCGGTAAGAATGACGAGCGAGGTCGCGATCGAGAGCGGGATGGAGGTGCAGACGATCAGGGTGCTGCGCCAGCTGCCGAGGAAGAGCAGGATCATGAGGCCGGTGAGCAGGGCGGCGATGGTGGCCTCGCGGACGACCTCGCCGATGGACTCGCGGACGAAGATGGACTGGTCAAACAGGGGGACGATGCTGAGGTTTGGCGGAAGACCCGCCTTGACGCGGGGAATCGAGGCCTTCACCTGCGAGACGATGTCGAGCGTCGAGGTCTTGCCGTTCTTGAGCACCGTGAGCAGGGCGGAGCGTTTGCCGTTCTGCCGGACGATGTTGGTCTGGACGGCGTAGCCCTCGCGGACCTGGGCCACGTCCTTGATATAGACGAGCGCACCGTTAGCCGCGCGAATGGGCAGGTCGTTGAGAGCGGAGATCTCGGCAGGGCTGCTGTTGAGCTTGACCACGTACTCGCGGTCGCCAAGACGGGCGGTGCCGGCGGGGAGGATGAGGTTCTGCTGGTTGACCGCCGTGGAGACGTCGGTCGCTGAGAGGTGTTTGGCGTAGAGCAGGTTCGGGTCGGTGTCGACCATAATCTGCCGGACCTTGCCGCCGTAGGGCAGGGGAACGGAGGCGCCCTTGACGGTGGCGAGCCGAGGCCGGATGAAGCTGAGGCCGAGGTCGTAAAGATCTTCTTCGCTGAGGCCCTCGCCCCCCAGAGCGAGCTGCACAATGGGAACCGAGGACGCGTCGTACTTGAGGATGTTGGGAGCAAAGGTTCCGGGCGGAAGAACGCGCAGGATGGTCTGGACGATGGCGGTGATCTGCGAGACGGCGAGCTCGACCTTGACCGTGGGCTGAAAGTAGACGCGGATGACGGAGACGCCCTGGTAGGACTCCGACTCGGTGTGCTCGATATCGTTGACGGTGGTGGTGAGGGCTCGCTCGCAGACGGTGACGATGCGTCCTTCCATCTCGTTCGGCGGAAGGCCGTTGTAGGTCCACACGATGGTGACGACGGGGATGTCGATGTAGGGGAAGATGTCCTTGGGCGCGGTGATGACCGAGCCGATGCCGAGGACAAAGATCAGGATCGACAGAACAACAAAGGTATACGGGCGCCGGAGCGCCAGTCTAACGATCCACATGGACCCTCATCCTGGAGGAGGTAAGTACTAAACCATGTGACGTCGGAGCTTACCGGAAAGACCATCTCCAAGAGGAGAAAAGTGCAAGGGCTCTTGAGCGAATCAACAACAGGGGAGTTGATGGGCTCCACCGCTTCACAGGGCTGGTGGATGTTGCCGGATGCGGCGGAGGAGCACTGCCTAGAACTTGGCGCGGGACTTGCACTTGCTCATGATCGCAGTGTGGAGACGCTCCTGGAAGGAGGTGGAAAGTTCGTAGAGCTCGTTGTCGCGATAAACCTCGATGGTCTGCCGCGTGGTATCTAGAACGACCTCGCAGTGGCTGCAGGAGGCCGTGTGCGCGCGCACTTCATCTAGGAGCTCGGGGCTGATGTGACCGTCGAAGTAGTCGGTGAGCTTGCTGAGGAAGTCGGTGCAGGTCATACCGTCTGGTTCTCTACTTTCTGCTGCCGGAAGTACCGGCTGAGCCGCTCTCGTAGCTGGAGCCGAGCTCTCAGGAGGCGGGATTTCACGGCGGGTACGCTGAGCCCCAAGGCCTCGGCCGTCTCTTCGGTCGAGAGGTTCTCGATATCGCGGAGGGTAAAGACGGTGCGAAAGCCGGGAGGCAGCCCCTGGATGGTGCGGCGGAGGATGTCGCTGAGCTCGGACTGGCCGAAGATCTGCTCGGGATTCGGGCGCCACTCCGCGAAGTCGCGAGGGATCGAGCCCTCCTCGGTCTGGACGTCCTGGTCCATCGAGACGGTCTTGCTGGTCTTGCGTTTACGCAGGCGCATGAGGCTCTCGTTCACAGCGATGCGGATGAGCCAGGTAGAAAACTTCGAGTTCCCCTGAAACTGGTCAAGCTTTTCGTAGGCTTTCAGAAAGGCGTCCTGGGTGATGTCTTCGGCATCTTCCCGATTTTGCGTGATGTGTTGGGCCACCCGGAACACCTGCCGTTCGTACTGGCGGACGAGCTGCTCGAAGGCGGCACTATCTCCTTCCCTGGCGCGAGCGACAAGCGCAACGTCAGGGTGAATCTCGTCCGTTACTGGAGATTGGATGGTGGGCATAGTTGAAAGGGTGCGGGCGGCCTCGACGAAAAATGGGCTGGAAGATGACCCTCCGTCGGGGCCAAACCCATCTCCTCATAGTACCGCGTTGACCCGCAGGGCGGAAGCGGCGGGTGCGAAGCCGCCGGTACGAATAGCGGGCCGTCGTCAAGGATGAGAGCGGCCGACGCCGCGACGTCGAGCTTCGGACGTATCCTGCGAGGTTCGTTGCAGGGTCACCTCACGAACCGGGCTTGTCCGGCGTCATATTCTTGGGCAATGACCATTTGTTTCACCTCCAGAACAGCCAGCCGACGAACGCGCCGGCCTTTGTTCTTTGTGCTGCTGCTTTGGTTCGCTGCTTTGGCGCCTTGCTGTTCCCCTCCTGCGCATGCGAGCACGGAGCACCCAACCAGGAAGACAGTGGCGAAGAAAAAGGCGACCGCGACGGGTTCGCGAAAGACCACAGCCGGTGCTGCGCACACCGCAGGCGCGAGATCAGCCCGACAGAGCGCCGCCGCCGGGGCAAAGGGCAAGGGGCGGCGGCAATCCAGGGCAACCTCCCGTGTCGCGGCACAGCGCAATCAGAAGATCCGAAGCGCATTTGTCGCCTCGGCACAGCTCCGACCGATGGCGCAGCAGCTTGCGGCAACCAGATCGCCCGCCGCCTACCAGGGCGTCGAAAGCTATGCCCGGCAGCACACGGGCGAGGCGGCCGCGGCGGCCTACCTGGCTCTGGGGCATGCGGCCGCGCTCGACCGGCGCTACACGGATGCCATGGCGTCCTTCCGCATGGCCAGAAACAGCGGTGAGGTGCTGGACGACTACGCTGATTTCCTGGGGGCGCAGGCGGCGTTCCGGGCCAATCGCGGGGCGGATGCGTATTCGCTCCTGGAACACTTCGAGGAGAAGTATCCGGACAGCATCTTTGTGCAGAATGCGCCGCTGCTTCTGGCCAACCTCCACCTGCAGCAGGGGGATGGGCCGGGCGCGCAGGCCGCGCTCGAGCCGCTGACAGGGACGCCGATGGCAACGCACGCGGATTTCCTGTTTGCCTTGGGGCGGGCGTACCAGGTAAGCGGCAACACCTCGCGGGCCGCGGCTCTGTACCGGGAGATCTATGTCAAGCAGCCGCTCAGCAGCGAGGCCGTTCAGGCGCGCCAGCAGATGCAGGCGATGTCGATGGACTTTTCTGTCGCGGAGCTGAAGCTGCATGCCGACCAGATGTTCAACGCGAAGCGTTATATGGAGGCGAGTGAGCAGTACCAGGCGATCGCACGAAACTCGTCATCGCTCTCGCAGGGCGATCGTGATGCCCTGGCGATCTATGCGGCCGTGTGCGACCTGAAGCTGAAGCGGCTGAGCCGGCGGGAGGTAGAGCGGCTTCCGGATACGGGGGACGATAGCGCGGCGCTGAAGCTCTACATGACCTCCGAGCTGATGCGCAACGAAGGCAACACGGGTGGTCACGACAAGATGGTGGAGGAGTTGCTGGCGCGGTTCCCGACCAGCCGCTGGCTGGAGGAGGCGCTCTACTCGGGCGGCAACATGTACCTGCTGAAGCACGACATGACCCGGGCGTCCGAACGCTATTCGCAGCTGACCAGGTCCTTTCCGACGAGCACCTATGCTCCTTCGGCACACTGGCGATGGGCTTGGATGACGTATCGTATGCGTCACTTTCAGGAAGCGGCGCGCTTGATGGAGGAACAGGTCGAGCGCTACCCGTCGGGGATCGAGGTGCCCTCGGCCCTTTACTGGAGAGCGCGCATCCTCGAGGACGATGAGGGACGGCTGCCCGAGGCGTACGCCTACTACAAAGTGTTGTCGGAGTCCTACTGCAACTTCTACTACGCCGACCTGGCCAAGCGAAGGATGCGAGTTCTCGGAACCCAGCCTGCGGCGAGTGCTTCGGTCGTGCTCGCCTCCGTACGGAAGCCGTCCACGCCGAGCCTCGAAGAGATGGTGCCAGAGGACGATCCGCACTACACCAAGGCGAAGCTGCTGGCGAATGCGGCGCTGAACGAATATATCGGGCCCGAGATCGCGGGCAGCCCGACGTCCTCCTCGTGGGGAGACCTGGCGCAGGCGGAAATCTATGCCTCCTTCGGTGAGTTCACGCGCGCCCTGCAGTCGATGAAGCACAGCGGCATATCCTTCTTTGCGCAGCCCGTGGACCGTGTCCCGGAGGCGTACTGGCACCTGCTGTTTCCTCAGCCATACTGGGCGGACCTGGTCGAGCAGTCGCAGAAAAACGGCGTCGACCCGTACCTCGTGGCTTCGCTGATCCGGCAGGAGTCGGAGTTCAACCCGGGTGCCGTGAGCCATGCCAACGCGTATGGCTTGATGCAGCTGCTGCCTTCTGTGGGGAAGACGATCGCAAAGCAGCAGGGGGTGAAGCCGTTTGACGCGGGGCGGCTGTTGGATCCGCGCATCAATCTTCAGTTGGGCACGGCCAATCTCCGGCAAGTGCTGGCGCGGTATGGCGGCCAGGTGGAGTACGCGCTTGCGGCCTACAACGCGGGCGATACGCCCGTGCGGCAGTGGATGTCAGTAGGCGACTACAAGGATGTTCCGGAGTTTGTGGAGTCGATCCCCTACACGGAGACGCGCGAGTACGTGCAGGCGATCCTCCGCAATCGCGAGATCTACCGGGCGCTCTACCCTCTGCGGACAGGATCATCGGTCCAGGGTCAGGAGTGATGCGGGCTGGTGGCGGCAGCCTGCTGCGATAGCATGGTTCACAACGCCGTGCCGGATGCCCGGATGGTGAAATCGGCAGACACAGCGGACTTAAAATCCGCAGACCTTAACCGGTCGTGGGGGTTCAAGTCCCCCTCCGGGCACCATAGCTCCTCGTCGGGTTGTCGACAGGCGCCGATTCAGCTCGTTACCTCAGCCACACGGTCTGGTCAGCCCGTTCAAAGGCCCGGTTCCGAGTACCTGGCGGTTCTCTATAGAAAGCTCCCCTAGGGTTCTCGCGCCCGCAGGCAAAGTTCCCAAGCTATGCCTCTGCCACGGTAGAGCCATCCACGGTACCCCGTGTGACAAGGTTTGCAGGGTGTTCTATGCAGAAGAGTGTAAACAGTACCCCCTTGCTGCACATCGGCAGGGCGATCTGGCACTTTGCTGCGTCTCGGACAAATCCGTGCCTTGAGTCCGATCTCGTTTCGATCCAGAGCTTTCCAGAGTAACTCCCGCTTACTTCGCGCGGTGGTCTTCCGATTGCATTGACACGACCGTTCGGAGCGAGAGGTGTGTGTGCGAACGATCGCGCCCCTTCTCCAGCATTTGCGAGGCGTGTTCGCGTTCGATAGATCGCAAAGGTGGAATCACTCCGTTGTACCCCCGGGCCAAACGTAGATCAGGCGCGAAAGGCGTACCCGTGACCCACCTTAAGCCGCGGCACAGAGCAAAACGTTTCAGAACGGCGATCTCGGTGCCCGTCCAGTTCATCTTGTTCTCCTTCCTCCTGCTGCTTACTTCCGCCGTTTCTCACGCCTCGATCGCTCGTGACGTGACCGTATCGCAGGATGGCTCGGGGGCGAGCGCGACGATCACGAGTCCTGCGTTTTCGACCGCCGCCGGCAACGAGCAGCTTCTGGCCTTCGTTGCCACGGATTACCTCGGCGGCACCAACACGACGGTGAAGAGCGTCGCCGGCGGCGGCCTGACGTGGACGCTGGTCGCGCGCGCCAACGGCCAGAGCGGCTCCTCCGAGATCTGGGGCGCCTTCTCGGCTGCGCCTCTGACCGCAGTCACGGTGACGGCGACGATCTCCCAAAACGTCCTCACCTCGATGACCGTGATGAGCTTCACCGGCACCAACCCGGGAGGCGCGATCGGCGCCGTAGCCAGCAAGAGCGCCAGCTCCGGGGCTCCTTCGGCCTCGCTCGTCACCACCGGTCCAAACTCCTTGATCCTCGGTGTCGGAAATGACTTCGATAACGCCACGGCACGCACGCTCGGCACAGGGCAGATCCTGATCCATCAAAACCTGACCTCGACCGGCGACACCTACTGGGTGCAGATGCTCTCGTCCCCCGTAGCCCTCAGCGGAACCACCGCAACCCTCAACGACACCGCACCCACAAAAGATCGCTTCAACCTCGCCGCAGTCGAGCTCCTCGCAGCTCTCTCGGGGGGCGCGACCTACAGCATCTCCGGGACGATCTCGCCCGCTGCCGCTGGAGCAGGCACCACCGTGACGCTCAGCGGAGCGTCAAACGCCACTACCACCGCGGACGCAAGCGGAAACTACTCCTTCACCGGACTGGCCAACGGTTCCTACACGTTGACACCGGGAAAGGCTGGCTACACCTTCACGCCCGCGAGCCGCCAGGTCATCATCAGCGGAGCCAATCAGACCGCGGCAGCCTTTACCGCACAGGCCGTCACCGGTTGGAGCATCTCTGGAACCATTGGTGGAACGGGCTGCAGCAACTGCTCCTATGTCCAATCGACGCACAGCTCACAAGCCGGACATACTGACTGGCCGACGCTTCTGAACGTAAAGGCCGGGAACGCCCTGGTCTACATCGGGGAGTTCACAAACTGGAAGGCTGGTGCCACGGTCAATATGACCGACAGCCACGGAGGCACCTGGTATCGCTGCGACAACAACGCCCCCAGCGATTTCGTCGAGGTCCAGGACGGGACCAACGGGATGAGTTGCCAGTACACGCTCAACATCAGCGCCTGGCCGACGATCACCGCGCAACCAGTTTCGAGCCAATGCGTGTCTACCAACTGCACACAGGTGGGTGGAGCCTTCTTTGAACTGGCATTGCCCGCGACCGCCCGGGCGACCGCCTGGGCGACACCCTACGCCGGTATCTCGGGTAGCGGTACCAACAACGTGAGCTGCGGCTCCATCAAGCTTTCCGAGCCCAACGACTTCCTCCTGTGCGACTTCAATAACGCGACCGGCACGCCCTCAGCCGGAACGACTCCCGTTGCATTCACGCTGCGAGAGAACGTGGTAACGGCCATCGAGACCGGCCTCTTCTCAGGCAGCGGGACCATCACGCCGACCGGCACGCTCACCCCGAGCGGAACCAGCTATACCTCGATCGCCGTGGCATTTGGTTCAGGTGCAGGCGGCGCCGGGGCAACCGTCTCCTTGAGCGGCGCGGCCACCGCAACCACGGTCGCCGACGCAAGTGGAAACTACTCTTTCACCGGCCTTCCGAACGGCTTGTACACCGTCACGCCGAGCGGATCTGGGACCACGTACCTCCCCGCGAGCCAGTCCGTAACTCTGAACAACGCTAACCAGAGCGGGGTCAACTTCGCTGCTGCGCAGTCCGGCGCCTCCTGGAGCATCTCGGGCACTGTCACGCCAACCGCGGGCGGGGCGGGTGCGACACTTACGTTGAGTGGACTGTCGAGCGCCACAACTACCGCCGACGCAAGCGGAAACTACTCCTTCACCGGACTGGCCAACGGCTCCTATGCGGTCACGCCGAGCTATGCCGGGTACGTCTTCACTCCGACGAAACAGTCGGTCACACTCAGTGGCGCGAACCAGACGGGGGTGAACTTCACCGCGCAATCCTCGGCGCCTACCTGGAGCATTCTTGGCACGATCAGCCCCGTCGCTGGCGGAGCTGGCGCCAAGGTGACTCTGAGTGGAGCCGCCGCCGCCACCACAACTGCTGATGCGAGCGGCAACTACTCTTTCACCGGTCTGGCGAACGGCGTCTACAACGTGACGCCCAGCAAGAGCAGCTACGCCTTTCTTCCGGCGAACCAGTCCGTGACCGTCAGCGGAGCGAACCAGATTGGCGTCGACTTCTCGGCCCAGTCCACGACCTCGACCTACGGTATCTCTGGCGCGATCACTCCCGCCTCGGACGGCAGCGGAGCGCTCATCACGCTGAGCGGCGCCTCGAGTGCCACCACAACTGCGGACGCGAGCGGAAACTACGCCTTCACGCAGCTGAGCTCGGGCACATATGCGGTGACCCCGAGCAAGAACGGTTTCAGCTTCAGCCCTGCCAAGCAGACCGTCACGTTGAGTGGAGCCTCTGCCAACAACATCAACTTCACAACCACCGTTTCTCACGCCTCGATCGCTCGTGACGTCACCGTGTCGCAGGATGGTTCGGGGGCAAGCGCGACGATCACGAGTCCTGCGTTTTCGACCGCCGCCGGCAACGAGCAGCTTCTGGCCTTCGTTGCCACGGATTACCTCGGCGGCACCAACACGACGGTGAAGAGCGTCGCCGGCGGCGGCCTGACCTGGACGCTGGTCGCGCGCGCCAACGGCCAGAGCGGCTCCTCCGAGATCTGGGGCGCCTTCTCGGCTGCGCCTCTGACCGCAGTCACGGTGACGGCGACGATCTCGCAAAACGTCCTCACCTCGATGACCGTGATGAGCTTCACCGGCACCAACCCGGGAGGCGCGATCGGCGCCGTAGCCAGCAAGAGCGCCAGCTCCGGGGCGCCTTCGGCCTCGCTCGTCACCACCGGTCCAAACTCCTTGATCCTCGGTGTCGGAAATGACTTCGATAACGCCACGGCACGCACGCTCGGCACAGGGCAGATCCTGATCCATCAGAACCTGACCTCGACCGGCGACACCTACTGGGTGCAGATGCTCTCGTCCCCCGTAGCCCTCAGCGGAACCACCGCAACCCTCAACGACACCGCACCCACAAAAGATCGCTTCAACCTCGCCGCAGTCGAGCTCCTCGCTGGAGGAGGCGGGACCAGCCCGACGCCGCCCACCGTTGCCATGACCTCACCGGCGCCGTCCTCCACAGCGGCCGGCCTGATGACTGTCTCCGCGCAGGCTTCGGATATGGTCGCGGTCGTCGGCGTGCAGTTCCTTCTGGACGGGGCACCCCTGGGCGCTGAGCTCACGAGCCTGCCCTACTCCTTCGTGTGGGACTCCGGCACCGTGGCCCTCGGCACTCACACCCTCGCAGCGCGCGCACGGGATGGCAACGGTCTCTCCACAACCTCCACGCCTGTCACCGTCAACGTCGCCAGCACGTCGAACACGGCTGTCGTCGGGCAGTGGTCCTCCGTCGTGAGCCTCCCTGCTGTCGCGGTCGACCTCGTCCTTCTGCAGAACGACCAGGTTCTCTTCTACCAGGACGGCTCAACCGCTACGGTGTGGAACTACGTGATGAACACCTTCACCAGCCTTCCTGAATCGGCCAACATCTTCTGCTCCGGCCATGCCCTGCTGCCGGACGGCAGAGTTCTTGTCGTCGGTGGATACGGCGACTCCGGAAGTACCATCGGCATCACCAACGCGGAGATCTTCGACCCCACCAGTAAGGCCTGGACCTCTGTACCAAAGATGCAGTTCCGTCGCTGGTATCCAACCGCGACCACGCTCTCCGATGGTCGCATCCTGGTCACAGCAGGCTGGCAGACCAGCGCCCATACCAATGCCGGAATCTCGGAGATCTATAACGCAGCAACCAACAGCTGGACCTCGCTCACCAACGCGAACAATCCCTTCGAAACCTACCCCTTCCTGTATCTCCTTCCCGATGGCCGGGTCCTGCACATCGGAGGTTCGGAGTACCCCACCGACACCGATGTCCTCGACTTGAACGCAGTCAGCTGGTCCGTCGTCGATCCAACGGTCGTCGACGGTGCAAGCGCCACGATGTACGTCCCCAGCAAGTTCGTCAAGGCCGGCAGCGCCTCCGATAGCCAGGATGTCGGTCCCTCGTCGAACACCACCTTTGTCCTCGACATGACGCAACCAACTCCCGCGTGGAAGCAGACGCCTTCCATGGTGTACGCCCGCAGTTACATGAACCTGACCATGCTCCCCGACGGCTCGACACTTGCGACCGGTGGAGAGACCGATCGAAACGGCGGCGACATCTCCAAGGCCGTGTACGCCGCCGAGCTGTGGTCGCCGCAGACTCAGACGTGGTCCACCATGGCCTCCATGCGCACACCGCGGGAGTACCACGGCACCGCGCTCCTTCTACCGGACGCAAGAGTCCTCGTCTCCGGCATGGGCGCCGACTTTGGCAACGTACCCGACGAGAAGAGTGCTGAGTTCTACTCGCCTCCGTACCTCTTCAAGGGCGCAAGACCGACCATCACCCAGGCACCGTCCCAGATCTCCTACAACTCGAGCTTCTTCGTCCAAACTCCGGACAGCGCCAGCATCGCAAGCGTCGCGCTGATTCGCACGGGAGCCGTGACCCACTTCTTCGATCAGAACGAGCGCTTCCTCCCGCTCTCGTTTACTCAAGCCGCCGGTGGACTCACCGTGACAGCGCCCGTCGATGCCAATCTCGCACCTCCGGGCTTCTACATGCTCTTCATCGTCAACAACGCCGGCGTTCCCTCGGTTGCGCCCTTCGTTCAGCTGCCATGAGAACTCAACCTAACCACAGACCCCGCAGCACGCGTCCCCTCTCCACGTGCCTCTTCCTCGGCCTGCTGCTTGCCGCGGCCGTGCCTGTCGAAGCTCAGGGCGTTCAACCGGACTCATCCGTGCCCGGCTTTTCCTTGACCGACATGCATGGTCGAGCGAAGAACTTCCCCTCCTTAACCGGGCGGGTCACGGTGGTCATCTTCTTTTCCACTCGCTGCCCCATGTCCAACGCCTTCAACTCAAGGCGAAATGATCTGTTCCATGAGTTCAGGAAGCAAGTCCGCTTCGTCGTCATCGACTCCGAGGCCAATGAATCCCTGGAGGAAGAGCGGACCTATGCCAAAGACGTAGGGTTTGCGTTTCCCGTCTTCCGCGATTCAGAGAACAAGGCGGCCGACCGCCTGGGCGCGCGCGTCACGACCGACACCTTCGTCCTGGACGCGGAGGGAGTCGTACGCTATCACGGCTACATCGAAGACGCTCCCAACCCGACTCGAACGACGAATCAGGGTTTGCGGCGCGCACTCACAGCGGTGCTGGCCGGCCAACCCGTACCCATGGCGCGCACCAGGGCAGTCGGTTGCGCGATCCGTCGAGCTCATCCCTAAGCCGCCAACCATTGCCATCGTGCAATGACGTTCCCTTGCCAGGACCTCTGATCCCCTGATGATCGCGCCGGGCAAACGATGCGCTTCGAAGACGTAAGCTCGGATCGCCTCGACCGCCTCTCAAACTGCTCTGGTCCGCGCTACTGCTTCCCCAAAGTGAGCTGATACAGCAGGTCGGGCGCGCCCTGCCAGGGAAGTCAAAGACGTACAGGGTAATCCCCGACTTTTGATGGCATGGCGCTCGCGTGCGACTGTGACCCTGGAATATAGCCCTGTGAAGCTGGGGGGCGGCATCTCAGGCCTGCGCACTCGGGCAAGCGTCCATCCGCGAGCCGTGCGGTCCTGGAAAGCAACAGAGGTTCAGACTGAGATCAAACCACACCTGCCCACAACTTCGGTTCGCGCAAGCCGCATCTTTCAATCGATAGAGGAGGTGGAGCTTGGAAACAAAACAATCTGCACCCGACAGGGTGGACCAGCAACTCACAGAGGTTCTCTCCGATGGTCATTTCCGTTTGGAGCGGTTGACCCTCCGCAACGGGACCTTTGCCGGGCAGATGTCGAAACCAGTCAAGCGCGAGGTCCTGCGATCCGGACGATCTGTAGCTGTTCTGCTCTTTGACCCAACCGCGAACAAGCTCATCCTCACACAACAGTTTCGGGTCGGCGCCTACCTGAACAACCTGCCTTCCGATTGGCTGATCGAGTGTGTAGCCGGCATGGTGGACGAGGGTGAAACGCCTGAGACGGCGGCACGGCGAGAGGTGCAGGAAGAGACCGGGTGCGAGATCCGACACTTAGAGCTCATAGGCAGGTACCTCACCAGTCCTGGCATCACCGACGAGCTCGCGTTTCTTTACGTCGGCCTCGCAGACGCCGGACGTGCGGGCGGGATACATGGCAAGCCCTCCGAGGCGGAGGACATCCGAACACTGGTGTTCACTCGGGACGAGGCTTTGGCCGCCGCAGACCGCGGAGACATCGTCAACGTCGTTGCGCAACTCGCACTTCTCTGGTTCGCTGCAAACGGCGAGGCCTTACGCAAGCGCTGGCTCAGCACCACGCCTTAGCCCTGACGCGCAGCGTCGGGATCTCCCTTGAAGGAGCAGGAGATGAATGAGCTACACGTAATCGCGCCGTACAAGTACCACGGCATGTGGGTCTTCGATGATCCCAGGGTAGGGCTCGCACAGGAGCCCTTTGTGGGCGGAGCCGACACAATCATCGACCTCATGACTCAGGAGATCCCGCAAGCTGCCGGCGGGTTCACGATGGTCTTCGCCTCGTATGCCTTTCCCGGCCACCGGTTTCAATTCGAGTGTCGTGGGCCACAAGGCTCGGGAACTCTCTACTACTCACCCGACTTCCAGCTTGAAGGCTGGCTCTGTCCGGCGCTGTTACGGTACTTCGATCGCCCTCCTCAGTGCCTGTTCGTTCAGGTGCGAGGGCGCCAGGGATCGTAACCATGGCGCGAAGGGGCGCGCTCAACTCCGATATCCAGTTCGCGATTTCTTATTGTGCTGGTCCATCCATCTGTTTACGCTTAGCCGTATGGATAGGGAAGCATGCTGACCGAACCGCTGCCACGATCATTCGCCGAAGCAGAAGGACCTGCATTCTGGTTCCTCAACAGCTTGTGCGTGGTCAAGGCTACAACGGAGTCCACCCGGGGCGCCTTCTCGATGGTGCATCAGGTAGCGCCACCCGGCCATGCGACGCCATATCATCTCCATCGTGTCGAAGATGAAGCCTTCTATGTTCTCGATGGGGAATACACGTTTATCTGTGATGGCGTAAAGACCGTTGTGAGGCCGGGAGGATATATCTTCCTGCCGCGTAAGGTTCCTCACGGAATCCGGGTCAGCAGCTCTACTCCCGCGACCATGCTGATCCTGGCGACTCCGGGCACCGGGTTCGTCGGGATGATGGAGGAGATGGCTCGGCCTGCACTCGAGAGAGTCTTGCCGGAGCCTACCCAACCGGATCTAGAGAAGCTCGGTCGCCTTTGTGCGAAGTATCAGATAGATATCCTGGGACCACTCCCCGAATAGTCAGATCCTGATATTTGCCTTCGTTGTGGAACGATATGGAACCAGGCCGGTCTGCGACCCGGGTGGTATGAATAGGGTCATTGCCAACGCTCCAGCTTTGTACGGAAGCCCGTGCGGGGAAGCACTTCGGGGTTCAGGACATTGCGGGGCGGCAGGCCCTTCGCAACCCGAAGGATGTTATTCACCACGACGTCGCGGCAGGCGAGCGCTGCACGTTGCGTGCTTGGCAGCCAGTGCGGCGTAAGGATCACGTTGGGCAGGTCGAGCAAGGGACTCGTGATCGGAAGTGGTTCGGTACCGAACACGTCCAATCCGGCGCCCGCGATCCACTCCTCGCGGAGCGCCCGCACGAGAGCTCGCTCCTCGATCAGCTCTCCCCGCGCCACATTGATCAGATAAGCTGAACGCTTCATCATCCCCAGCTCCCGCCCGCCCAGCATGTCCCGGGTACTCTCCTCCAACCGGCAGTGCAGGCTCACAAAGTCCGACGACCGAAGCAGCGCCGGGAGGTCCGAAACAAGATCCACGCCCATCGCCTCTGCGACCACTGGATCAGCACTCGGCGAATACGCCAGAATCCGCATGTGGAAGGGAGCTACGAGGCGCGCCAGTTCCGCTCCTGTCTTTCCCAGGCCGACGATGCCCAGGGTCTTTCCGACTAGGTCGTCCCCGATATATTCGGATTGCCGGTCCCAGCGTGCGGAGCGAACCAGCGCTTGCTGCCCCGCCACCTTTTTGGCGAGCATCAGCATAAAAGTGAGAGCCGCCGATGCCGTCGAATGCGTAAGGGTATCCGGCGCGTTGAAGACGACCACATCGTTCTCGGTGCATGCATCGAGGTCGATCTTGTCGTAACCCACACCGGCGCGCGCCAGAACGACGAGATCCTTGGCTCCGTTCGCAAATGCCGAAGCCTTGACCCAGGGACGAAAGATGACGATCCCGTTGGAGTTCGCAACGTGATCGGGAGTGATCTCGAGCGAGTACAACCGGTCCCAATAGGCAGTGTCTCCGGGCGCCGGAGATTGATCCCTGAGGAAATGCGTCTCGATGTACCCCGTCTCCGCCATCCGATCCAGTCCGAGATCCACGCTCACCTGCCCGGCCTCGTCGAGGTAGTCTCCTGTGTAGGAGAGATGGAAGGTGGGCATTGCTTATCCTTTGCGTCCGTCTTCCGCGGATACGTCGACGTGTACGCCGGGACGAGAGGTGAAGTCATCTCGCAGCCCCGTGCCGAGGCCCGGCTTCCCATTGAGAGTCAGATGTCCATCCTCGATGGCCAACGGGTCCCGCAGCACATCGTTGTACCAGCCGTAGACATATCCGCGCACCACCTCCTGGATCATCGCGTTCGGGATATGCATCATGAGGTGCGCCGAGGCCCACAGCGCGACCGGGCCGATCGTGTCATGAAGTGTGACGGGAAGATAGTAGGTATCCGCGAGGGTGCAGATCTTTCTGGTCTCGGTAAAGCCGCCGGACCAGGAGATGTCCGGCATGATGATGTCCGCGGCATTCTTCTCGATGAAGTCCCGGAACCGATATCGCGTAAACAGGCGCTCACTCTGGCAGAGGGGCAGATTCGTTGCCTGCTTTAGGCGAACATAGGCGTCCGCGTTATCAGGAGGCATGATCTCCTCCAGCCACAGGATATTGTGCGCCTCCAGGGCTCGTGCAATCCGGATCGAGCTGGGCAGATCCCAGCGGCTATGCCCCTCGATGGCGACGGCCATCTTTCCCGCCGTGGCCCGTTCAATGTCTTCGACAATGCCGACGCCTCGACGTATATCGTCGTCGCTGATGTAGTGACCCAGGGTGCCTGCAGCGGTTTCCTGCCCCCAGATGCTCACCTTACCGCGTGGGGACGAGGGACCGGCGAGCGTGGTGCCGAACTGATCAAATGGCCAAAGCTTCATGGCGGTGATGCCCTGTTGCAGCAGATCCTGGGCCAACGCGCCGGCATGCCCTTCGGTCCAGGCGTTGTAGTCGGCGTACTTCCCCGAGCTGACGCACGTGTTGTACACCAGGATGCGATCGCGGTTGCGTCCGCCCAGCATGTTGTAGATCGGCTGGCCGCTATGCTGTCCGGCGAGGTCCCAGAGCGCGATGTCGATCGCCGAAAGAGCCCGCATCTCCGCACCTGCAAAGCCGCAGAAGTTCACAAGAGAGAAGAGGTTGTTCCAATGGTTCTCGATGTCGAGGGCGTTGCGGCCAATCAGCAAGGCTGCATAGAGATCGTGCACGATGGCACTCACGGCTCTGGGTAGATAGTAGGTCTCACCCAGCCCGATCAGACCGTTGTCCGTGTAAATACGAACCCAGACGTTGTTCGGGAAGGCTTGCCGCGTCTGAGGAGCTCGTTGATCCCAAACCGCATCCGGCAGCGCTTCAAACCAGATGGTCTCGATCTTGGTGATTCTCATCGTGGGTCCGTGCTTCCTTTGCGTTTGGCTCGAGCGCCGAGGCGCGCCCGTCGTCTGAGCCTCCGAGCGTTCGCCGATTCTTGTCAACGCAATTCACCGTATTGAACGAGAGCAATCGAAAGATCTGGGCCGGAGCGAAGTCTTGCATCCTCTGGTCAAGGAGCCGCCCTGCAGAAGACACCAGGATGCGATGCCGAGTGGATTCAATTCCCTGAACAGCGTTGACATGCTCCCGCCATGATGGGAGGTTTGTTTCCTCAATCTGCACCTCAGGAGCCGTGGGCGACATGCCCTCATCCGGACGATGCAGCGAAGGAGATGAGCCGGTGCATGCTCGCAAGGGGAGTGAGATGTCGCGCCGTGATTTCGTGCGGCGAACAGGAACAATGGGCGTGGCGGCATGGGCTCTGCCAGGCTCCGGTTACGGGCAGGCGTTTCGCGTCCAGAATCCCTCAGCGACGGGGCAGGGCTACGAGTACGCGGCCGGCGAGATCACACTTCCTTTCGCGTATGCGATCGAACACTCGCCCGCGCCCAGGCCGGAATGCCTCAACTTTGCTCACCAGGTGAGCCCCGACAACTGCCAGGTCTTCGTCCGGATCGACGGCGAACTCTGGGCCTTTCGGAGCCAGTGGGTGATCAACCTCGGAACAACCGCGCGCTGGAAGGGACCAAACATCGATGCGATGGAGCGTGTCGAGGACGGGACCTATCCGGACGGTATGACGTCCTGCTGGTTCCTTGGAGGCATGTGGTACGACGACGCTGAGCACAAGCTATACGCACCCATGCACATCGAACATGACGGACCGAGGCGGGCGTATCCGTTCTCAAGAAAGATCGCTCTGGCGACAAGCGAGGATAAAGGACGCACATGGCGATACGAGGGTGACATCGTCACGTCGGAGACGTACTACTACCCGCATGACTTCTTCAAGTTCTCGGGATCGAGCTATGGCACCGGTGTAGCGGACTTCGGGTTCTACGTGGATCAAAAGGGGGGATACTTCTACCTCTTCGCCGACGAGGGCTGGGCGCCCTGGGCGACGCGCGGTATGCGCTGGAACACACGTGCCGTACGCTGCGCCATCAAGGACAAGATGGCACCCGGCAAGTGGAGCAACTTCCATGCTGGCGCTTGGGACGAGCCGGCGCTGGGTGGGAAGTCGTCCGTCGTTGCGCCGGGGCATCTCTGGGGAACCCTGTACTGCACATCGCTCGGCCTCCACATCGGCCTGCTGATCTCCAACCAGGACCCACCGGTGGCACCCAACGTCGACGGTGTCTACCTGGGCTGGTGTACGGATCTCGGCAAGCAGGATTGGGTCTGGGGACATTGCCCGGAGGCGATGTTCGGCTTCTTCAACGTGCTGAACGAGACCGGGACGGACGTCGCCCGCATCTGCGAGGATCGCTTCCGGTTCTACTCCTACTTCAGTCCCAACGACTTCCAACGGCTCGACGTCACGTTGTCGCGCGGACAAACCTCTGCGACGGACGTTCAGCCGAGATACCTCTTCGATCCGCATCCCGAGTCGTCGGACGCGGTGTTAGGACGAAAGACAAAGATGGTCGGCTCGCTCAGCACCGACCTCACCTACAACGGCGTGTGGAGAACGAGCTCCGCCCCGGATTCTTTTGAGGGCAGGTTCAAGGAGAGCGCCGACCCAAAGAGCAGTGTCGAGCTCTCTTTCCAGGGAACGGAGATCTATTGGCGGGCGCTGCGGTCGCCCTCGGGTGGAAGAGCGGACGTCTACATCGATGGGATCAGGCGCAAAACGGTAGATTGCTACAACCCAAGAAGCACAACCTGTGACGAGTTTCTCTACGTGCGCAAGGGGCTTGCGCCGGGAGTTCGCCACACCATACGGGTCGTGGTCACCGGGGCAAAGCGTCCAGCCTCCGCGGGCGCCACAATCAGCCACATCGGCTTTGAGTTCTCCGCCGAGAGCTACAGGTCTTCGGCAGGCTTCTGCGCCTTGCAAGGCAAGAACAACTGGAGGTATGGCAAGCGCGGCAAGGCTGGTGCCGCAGATCTCGTCTACGTGGTCGACGAGGCGCACCCCAGGTTCCGCTGGACCGACGGTGGGGAGGTTGAGATTGGGGGCGACTACCAGACCGCTGGTGAGGAGCGTCTCCGTACGGCAGTGGATCGCACCGCACGGAGGAACTGTTCGCATCGAGGGGAAGGCGGCCGGCACCACTGGTGCGTCGGTAAGCATCCTGCTCAACGGAGAGACGCTATGGACTCGCAAAGGCGGCGCCAATGGCGACCATGAGGCGCACGATCTTACGACAACACTGATCCAGGGCGACGCCGTCGCCTTCGAGGCCGGCAGCGGTTCCGGATCGCCGAGCCCGACCGAAGAGAGACCGAGCCCGACCGAAGGAAGACCGAGCCCGACCGAAGGGAGACCGAGCCAGACAGAAGCGAAACCGGGCAGGATCCTCTGGGATCCGGTGATCACCTATCTGCAGAGCGTTCCCGCGATATGGCAGCCGAACGCCGCGAGCAGGGAAGACCTGGCACTCAACCGGTACGCTCGTTCCAAGGTGCTGGTGTCGAGCTATCGCCCCTTCGACGCGGTGGACGGCGATCTGAACACCGCCTTCACCTTGCACGCGGACGACAGGCTTTCATCGGGGGACGACTGGTTGCTGATCGATCTCGACCGAGAGTACCTGATCGACAGGTATGTTGTGTCTTCGCAGACGGCCGACCCCGCATACCGGCCAGCAAAATTCATTCTGCAAAAGAGCGCGGAAGGGAGCACATGGGTTGACGTAGACGCCGTAACGCCGAACCCTGTCACTCTCGATCACTATTACGGGATCCCAATGCTGCGGATCGAGCGGGCTGTCGCGCCCTTTCGAGCTCGCTTTGTGCGGCTCTATCTCCCAAACGGGAAGCCATTCACCCTCAGCGGCTTTGAGCTCTACTACACTCAGGGCAAAACGTCCTTCGGCCCGCCCGTGCCTGCCGGTTAGCCGAGCAGCGTCTCCGTCCTCAACCCGTGACAATATCCAGCTTCATCCGCCGTCCTCGCCTTTCAGCAGGCAGTGCACTCGTGCACCCCGGCCGTCTACCACCGCAAGGTCTGCCGCCGGAAGAGGCTAATAGGCGAACGCCTGGTAGCTCTCCTTCGCCGGCTTCTCCTCCACGGACTCGACCACGGGGTTGAACCGAAGCATCTTGCGTGCTCGCTCGGATAACTTGTCCATCTCCTCACGCGGTATCTGGATCGAAACCTCAGGCCGGTTCAGCCACTTGCGGCTATACCCGATGACGACCATCGGTCGAGGAGTCGCGGTCCTGTTGGGTGTGCCCCGATGAATTCCGCGCACATCCCGGATCATCACATCTCCCAGTTCGAGGCAGATCGCTTCGAGCTTGACCTCACCGGCGTCCAGCATCCGGAACGCCTCTGCCTTGCTCACGATGTGGGTGCCCCGGGCAACCTCGAACGGCCCCATCTCGGGTGTCACATCGACCAGCGGGAAGTTGACGGCAAGTTGGAAGGAGGGCGTCTCGATCTCCCACTCGGGGAACAACGGCGGCGTATCTCGATGAAGCTCCTGGTAGTCGGAACCGAGCAGCGGCGTATCGGTGGCAAGCTGGCACATCACGAAGTCCTTGCCCGCGAGTCCCTCAACAATCGCGAGCACGTCCTCATCCTCGTAGATCGAAGGATCGGCGTACGGAGCCGTGAATGGAAGAGTCACGTAGAACCGCTGCGCTCCCCGGTTCGGTCTGTCCTTCTCGAGCTGGATCTGCTCCTCAAGCAGCGGTGGAAAGTGCTCCACCCACGCCTGGAGCCTTTCACGCGGGATGTGGTTCCGCAGAACGACAAAGCCGTCCCGCTTTGCGTCCTGGATAAAGGATTGGATCTGCTCGGGGGAGTAGCGCTGGCTGGCCATAACTCATCATCTCCATGGGTCGCGGAGGCTCGCAAGCCCCCTGCTCGGTGGAAGCCATTCTAATCCGATCGGAGCGCTCCGGGATCCTGCCCGGATATGCGGAAATCTCACCCTGGGGACCGCTTGCTGCGGGCCTGCAGCGCAACAAACAGAAGGAGCAATACCCCGCGCAGCACGCCCTGCCACCACGAGCTGATCGTCCCTTCCAGGTTGAAGATGTTCAGCAAGGAACCGAGCAGCAGGAGGCCGACCAGCGTGGAGCCGACGCCCCCCTGCCCACCGGTGAGCAGCGTGCCCCCGACAACTACAGCCGCAATGGCATCGAGCTCCCAGCCGGTCGCCGCGACGGGTTGCCCGGCGCCCAGCCGCGACGCGAGCAGAACTCCCGCAGCCCCGGCCAGCAAACCATTCAGCGTGTAGACCGCGATCTTGGTGCGGGCCACATCAAGGCCCAGGAGATGGGCTGCCTCCTCGTTGTCACCCACTGCTGCGACATGATGCCCAAACCCGCTATACGCCATCGCCAGCGCTCCAAGGGCAAACGCAGCCAGCACCAGCAGCACGGGTACCGGCACCACGCCGATATGTCCTCTGCCCAGCATAGTCAGTGCCGTCGCGGTCCTTGCGATACGGATCGACTGCTCGTGCGTGACCGCGAGCAGAAATCCGCGCGCCGCGATCATCATCGCAAGCGTGACCACAAACGGTTGGAGGCGAGCCCTGGCGATCAGAACTCCATTTGCCAGGCCCAGCAGCCCACCCGCAAGCAAGCCGCAGGTGATGGCGAGGACGCTGCCATGATACGAGAGCTCCGCCGCAACAACACCGCCCACTGCCACCAGTGAGCCGACCGAAAGGTCAATTCCACCGCTCAAAATAACAAAAGTCATCCCCACGCTTACCAGGCCGAGCATGCTGTTCTGCCGGAGGATGTTGAGCAGGTTTTCACTGGAGAGAAACGCCGGGTAACGGATGCCGGCAAAGAGGAACACGCAGACGAGTGCCAGGGAGGAGGCGTTCTTTCTCAGCAAGCGGCCGTAGTTCCGCCGCCCGTGCGTTCCCGGCGCCGCATCGAGTGGCCGATCGGCTAAACACGGGCTGGCCTCTGAACGTACACGGCCGCCAGCAGGATCACAGCCTTCACCACCAGCGACCAGGCGAAGCCCACCAGGTGCATGTTCATGCTCGTCGCGATCACCTGCAGGAGCATAGCCCCAAGCAGAGTCCCAGGGATGTTGCAGCGACCGCCCGAGAGCAGCGTGCCACCGACCACCACGGCCGCAATCGCGTCCAGTTCCATCCCGAGGCCGATCTTCGCCGGATCGCTTGCGCCGAGCCGTGCAGCCTCGACCAGGCCGGCAACCGCAGCGAAGATCGCACTGATTCCGTAGACAGCTACCCGGGTTCTCAACACGGGGATGCCGGCCATGCGCGCTGCTTCGGCGTTGCCCCCGATAGCGACTACGTAGCGTCCAAAGATAGTCTCGCGCGCGACGAACCACGTCACCCCGACGACGGCCACCATCAGCAGCACGGGGACCGGGACAGGGCCCAGCCGGCCTTGCCCGAGCTGGTCGAATCGCTCGCTTGTAATCAGAGATCAGCTGGCCGTCATTGCTGATGACCTCCGCCAGGCCGCGCCCGGCGATCAGCATCGCAAGGGTCACCACGATCGGCTGGATCCCAAAACGCGCGGTCATCACGCCGTTGATCACTCCAATCGCCCCTCCCGCGATCAAAGAAGCCACCGTCGCAACCAGAACTCCGTGGGGCATCAACACCGCCGCTGTGGCAGCAGCCACGGCCATCACCGACCCCACGGAAAGATCGATGCCACCGGCGGCGATCACCAGCGTCAAACCCGTCGCGGCAAGCACGGTAGTCGTCACCTGCACCGCAAGGTTCGACGCATTGGCCCAGCTCACAAAGTTCGGCGTGAACAACACGTTCCCAAGTACCAGGGCGATGAGCGCCAGCAGAGCTCCGTATCTCGGTCCGTACGCTCCACTCTCCCACCAACGACGCCACCGGAACCGTTCCAACGCCACGGCCATCAGGCACTCTCCTGGGCCATGACGTGCATGATTCTCTCTTCCGAGAGATCCTGGCCGGCGATCTCGGCGACGCTGCGTCCGTCCCGCATCACCACGACGCGGCTGCAGTTCTCGACCAGCTCTTCGAGCTCGGAGGAGATCATCAGGACGCCCATCCCTCCAGCCGCAAGCTCGCTGATAAGAGTCTGAATCTCATCCTTCGCGCCAACGTCCACGCCGCGGGTAGGCTCGTCCAGCAGCAGCAGCGCAGGACTGCGGCACAGCGCGCGCGCCAGCAGCACCTTCTGCTGGTTGCCTCCGGAGAGCTCGCCGATCTTCTGTTCCGGATCTCTGAGCCGGATCCCAAGCCGCTCAATAAACCGGTCCACCATCTTGCGCTGGCGCTCTCTGGAGACGATGCCGTACCGGGACAGCTCAGGCAACGCAGCCAGCGTGAGGTTCTCGCGCACCGAAAGATCAGCGACGATGCCGTCCTGCTTTCGATCCTCCGAGACAAACCCCACTCCCGCACGGATGCCGTCCGAAGGAGAGGAAGGCTGGAAGGCAGCTCCTCCTAGCGCAACGCTGCCCCCATCGCGGCGATCCGCCCCGAAGACAACTCGGGCCGTCTCGCTGCGGCCGGAACCCAGAAGCCCGGCAATCCCGACGATCTCGCCGCGACTCACCTGCAGGCTCACGTCCCGCAGAGGCTTTCCTGCCGAGACTCTCGCCAGCTCCAGCACAGGGCTCGATGGCGCCGCGATGCGCTCCGCCAAAGTGTTCCGGATGTTCGACACGCGCTCCTTCCCGAGCATCGCGCGTATCAGATCGAGCCTTGGGATGTCCGCGAGCGCACCGCTCGTGACGACCTTGCCATCCCGTAGCACCGTAACCGTTTGACAGATGGAGTACAGCTCCTCCATGCGGTGGCTGATGTAAACGATGCTGGTGCCCCTGGCCTGCAAGTCGCGAATAACCCGAAACAGGATCGCCGTCTCCTGCTCGGTGATGGAACTGGTCGGCTCGTCAAACACAAGCACCTTCGCGCTCAGGCAAACCCCGCGCGTGATCGCCACCATCTGTCGGAGCGCCGTGCTGAGTTCACCGATCGGTGTTTGCGGATCGATGCCGAGGCCCAGGCTCTCCAGGGCCTCGCCCGCACGCCGGTTCATGGATCGCTTATCGACCAGGCCGAAGCGCTTTGGCTCCCTGCCGAGGTAGATGTTCTCGGCAACCGTTCGATACCGCAGCAGGCTCACCTCCTGGTAGATCGCGACCACACCCGCCCTCTGCGCAGCGCCAGGAGAGTGGAAGGAAACACGCTCCCCCTGCATCTCCATCCAGCCTCCGTCGCGGCCGGTAAGCGCCCGTCATGATCTTGATAAGCGTCGATTTGCCCGCCCCGTTCTCTCCGACCAGCGCATGCACCTCGCCGCGGTTCAGTGTCAGATCCACGTTTTCGAGCGCGGCAAAGCCTCCGAAGCGTTTGCTGATGCCGGTCATGCGGAGAGGCGTGTTCTCGTCGTTCATCCTTTTGCTCCTAGAAAGCCGCATCCACGAACTGCCGGGCATTTGCTGCATCGAAGAAGCGGTCCTCCAGCATGATCTTCGGAGGCAGCTTTTCGCCTCGACGAAACCGCTCCAGCGTGTCAAAGGCAAGCGGGCCGAAGCGCGGGTTCGATTCCACCACAGCGTTCAGGTCGCCGGAGATGATTGCCTGGAGAGCTGCTTTTTCGCCATCAATCGAGACGATCAGGACGTCCTTGCCAGGCCTCCTGCCCGCCGAGCGCAGCGCCTGGATAGCGCCTAGCGCCATCTCGTCATTGTGCGCGTAAACAGCGGTGATGCGGTCCCCAAATGCTTGAAGGAGGTTCTCCATGACCTTCTGGCCGGTGGATCGTGTGAAGTCCCCATTCTGCGATCCCAGGATCTTCATCCCCGGATGTTCTCGCAGGGCAAGACGAAATCCTGCCGCACGGTCGAGTGCGACGGAAGATCCCGCAGTTCCCGTCAGCTCTACAATGCCCGCCGATCCGGAAGACTGCGCGACCAGCCAATCGCCAGCGCGCCGGCCTTGCTGTACGAAGTCGGATCCAAGAAACGTAACGTAGTCGACGCCCGCGACACCGGCCGCTTGCCGGTCGATGAGGAAGACCGGGATCTTGGCTTGGCGGGCGGTCTCGAGGGCAGGCGCTAGGCCCTCAAACTCGCGGGGCGCAAGAAAGATCGCCGACACACGACGGGCAACAAGGTCTTCCACGTCGGACACCTGCTTCGCAGTATCGCCTTGCGCATCTGTGCTGATGAAAGAGAAACGATCGTTTCGCTTACGGCCCTCCGCTTTCATGCTGTTGGTCTCAGCAATGCGGAATGGGCTGTTGTTCTCCATCTGAGAAAACCCGACGGTCGGCTTCTTCTCTCTTTTAGCGCAGCCCAGGGGCAAGGAGAGGAGCAGGAAGAAAGCCGGTATCGGAGCAAGGGAACGGGTGTGCCGTCTCATCGAGGGGATCGCGTCGGATCAGCGCGACGGCCAATCTTACACTTGGCTCTTGCCCTCGGGGAACACAGGGCGGCCGCCGATTGAGGGCCTGCTTCCAGAGAAGCCTTCGACGCATCGTTGCTAACGCGCGCTCCTGCTCCTGTGGTATAGATAACACCATGCACACGTCACCAAAGCCGCTCGGAGTCCGCTCCAGAAGCCACGTGTGTTGTCCCCCCTGTCGATGTCAGTAGGCGTCCCGGCCCGTCGGGCCTCTCGTACATAGCTCCCATTGCAATCTGACTGATCCCTTCAGGGTAGCCAGAGCACATGCGTGTACCAGGCCGACATCCCTCCCATTCGCGGCATCACGCGTCGCTTTTCCCCTCGAGGACCATACAGTGATCTCTCTGCCATCACGCAGATTCCTGCTACTTCTCTCGCTCCTTACCGTCACCGTGAGCCTGCAGGCTCAGACCCTCACCAGTGCGACGGTGGTCGGCAGTGTCGTTGATGCTTCAGGTGCCGCGGTTCCAGGAGCAAGCATCCACATCCGCCAGCCGGAGACCGATTCTGCAAACAATGCGACCTCTGATTCCGCAGGCGACTACCGCTTTCCATTCCTCAAGCCTGGCGACTACGACATCACAGGGGAAGCGCCTGGGCTCGCACCCGTCACACTGCGCCTTCATCTGCTGGTCGGCCAGGAGCAGTCCGTTACCCTGCGGCTCGGACTGGAGGCCGTACAGCAATCCGTGGATGTAAGCACCGCTTCAGGCCTGCTGCAGACGGAAAATGGGAACCAGGTGACGAGCTATGGTCGCCAGTTCATTGAGAACACGCCCGTGAATGGCGGCGATATCACAAACGTCGCCTTCTCCACGCCTGGCCTGCGCATCAACGTAGGCGGCGGAAACGCCAATTTCAATGTGAACGGTCTGCCCTTCAACTCTGTGCTGTTCACCGTCAACGGCGCCGATATCGTAGAGCCCTACAACCTCAACAACAAATCGGGTGCCAGCAACAACACACTCGGCGCCAATGATGTCTCAGAAGCCGCCGTCATCACCAACGCCTACAGCGCACAGTACGGCCGAGAGGCCGGCGCACAGGTCAACTACATCAGCAAGTCGGGTACAAATCGCTTCCACGGCAACCTTGTCGAGAACTACAACGGCAGCTTCCTCAACGCGAACGACTACTTC
Organism: uncultured Acidobacteriaceae bacterium; assembly: GCA_963850375.1. Classification (GTDB taxonomy): domain Bacteria; phylum Acidobacteriota; class Terriglobia; order Terriglobales; family Acidobacteriaceae; genus Edaphobacter. Next base: position 2,544,097 of record CAWKKV010000002.1, read on the forward strand.
AACAAGCTGAGCAATACACCGCGCGCACGTTCGGTTGCGAATCAGTACGCAGCCTCCATCGGAGGTCCCATCCTGCGGGACCGGTTGCAGTTCTTCGTCAACACAGAAGGCCTCCGCTACGCTCTGCCATCGAGCGGCGTCGTCTCTCTCCCCTCGTCGCAACTCCAGAGTTACATCCTTGCCCACGTGCCCGCGAGCTCCCTGCCCACCTATCAGGCACTCTTTGCGGCATACAACGCGTCCCCCGGCATCAGTCGCGCGGTGCCCGTGTCCAACGGAACGCTGCCGCTTCAGGACAGCAGCAATAATCTTGGGTGCGGCAAGCAGACCTTCAGCGGTACGTACGTGAACGGAAACAGCGGGCCGCGCTTTGGCCGTGACGTGCCGTGCGCAGTTGCCTTCGGTACCACAGCCTCAAGCATCAATACAGAAACCTTCCTCTCCGGCCGCGTCGACTACACGATCAACGACCGGCAGAAGATCTACGTTCGCGTCAGCCGCGATGCGGGTGTGCAGGCCTCCAGCACCAGTCCGGTAAGCGCCCTCTTCAATCAGCAGAGTATCCAGCCCTGGGTGATCCCGCAGCTCAACTACACCTACGCCATCACACCTCGGCTGGTGAATACTTTCATCCTGAACGGCAACTGGTATTCCATTCGCAGTGGCAATCCCGATTACGACGCGGGAGTCGCCGCGCTGCCCACATCTTTTAGCTTCAATGACGGCGGCGCGAACGGCAGCGCGAGTGGCAGCCGCTTCGCTCGTGTCGGCCCCGTATTTCCCACGGGACGCCGAGGCCAGCAGCTCGGCATCATCGACGATCTTTCCTACAGCATCGGCCAGCACACACTGCAGGCCGGCGTGAACGATCGCAACAACCGCATCAGCGATGCCAACGTGGCGAGCGGTTCGGTGATCGGCACCTATACCTTCGCCGACCTTACCGACTTCGCCACCGGCATCGTCAACAGCACACGCAAAGGCAGCACCTACACCCAGTCCTTTCCTGTCTTGAACACCGTCCACACCCGTCTAAACTCGCTTGGCGTCTACGTCCAGGACGAGTGGAAGCTGCGCCGCAACCTGAACCTCACCTATGGCGTGCGCCTCGAGTTGCAGGGCAATCCGTCCTGCAAGGAGAACTGCTACTCGCGCGCCAATACTACCTTCTTGGGCAGCGACTATCAGGCCGGTCCAGCCGTACCCTACAACGCAACAATCCAGGCCGGGCAAGGGAAGAACTTCAAGAATCTGGAAGGTGTCGTGACAGAGCCGCGCTTTGCCTTCGCCTACTCGCCGCTCGGTGAAGGCAAGACGGTGCTGCGCGGCGGCGTCGGCCTGTTTGCCAATACCATCGCGGGCAGCATCACCGCTAGCATCTACGGCAACGCGCCAAACAAGTTTACGCCGACTGTAAGCAGCGGAAGCGTGGGGGACGCCAGCATCGCTGGCTCGGCACAGGCCGCCGCGATCGCGTCAAATACAGCCTTTCAGAAGGGCTTCTCCGAGGGCAGCACGCTTGCACAGTTGCGCGCCGCCGTGCCTGCGGGCACAAGCTTCGCCACCCCCACGCTCTACGTCAATCCCGACACCTTCCACACCATCAAGGTGCTCGAATGGAGCTTGGAGCTGGAGCAGCCGCTTGGCCCTCGTGACGTGCTGAGCTTCTCCTACAGCGGCAATCACGGGTACGACGAGCCCCTGGCGAACACGGCCGCCAACGCCTACGTGAATAATCCCTCGCTCTACCCCTCGGGCTTTGCCGGTCTGCCGAACACCATCCCCGATCCACGTTTCTCGACCGTGACGCAGATCTCAACAACAGGCTTCAACAACTATGACGGGCTCACGGTTGTGGAGCGCCACGCGCTGGCGCAAGGTCTGCAAGGGCAGGTGAGCTATACCTGGAGCAAGGCGCTTCAGTTCGGAACAGGCATCTTCGCCGCTGCCCCAAACACCTCCGCTTCCAGCAATCCCGCGCTCGGGGGAAGCGGCGCAAACAGCCTCAGCTCCGGCTCATACGGTCCCACAAACTTCGACACCCGCCACAACGTTGAGGGCGACCTCGTCTACATCGAACCCGTACTTCGGAACACGCTGCTCGATCGCATCGTCGGACATTGGACCGTAGGCGGCAAGGTCTATCGCTACAGCGGCCGACCCTTCTCTGTCACCAACAGCCAGCTCGCTACAAGCCTGAACATCAACACCTTCGGCGTAGGCAGTCTCGTTGCCGATGCACTCTCGCCGGACATCGTCGGAACGCACTGCGGCAAGGATGCCGTGCGCACCGCATGCCTTTCCACAACCCAGTTCGCGAGTGCCGTCTCCGCAGCCAATCCCAATGGTCAGCGCGACTTCGGCAACACATCGCCCAACAGCTTCCGCGGTCCAGGCTTCTTTTCCGTCGCCGCACAGTTGAGCAAGAGCGTGCCCGTGACGGAACACACACGCTTCGACTTGGGTGCGGACGCCTACAACCTGCTCAATCACACCAACCTCGCCGTACCCAGCGGCGATGTGGGTGCCGCGGGTTTCGGCTTGATCACATCGACAGTGAGCTCGCCGACAAGCATCTACGGCACAGGTCAGGGCGCGATCGTGTCGGGTCGCGTATTGGTACTCTTCGGCAAATTCCTCTTCTAACCAATCTTCTCGGAGCGACGATGAAACTGTACGCATGGAGCTTTCTTCTGCTGGCACCGGCGACGCTGCCGGCGCAGCACCTGACCATCGACGACCTGCTGGATGCCGGCAATACGCGTGAAGCCGGAGCTCTGCTCTCACCCGATGGCTCTACCTTTGCCAGCGTGCAACACGGCCAGATTGTGTTGCGTCCCGCAGATGGAGGCGAGGCGACGCCCCTGACCGCCACACCCGCACCAAAGTCTGAGTTGAGCTGGTCGCCCGATGGCAAGAATCTTGCCTTCATCAGCGAGGGAGATGTTTGGACCCTGCCCGTGCACGGTGGCGAGGCGAAGCGGCTGACACACGACCCCGCCGGACCGGGCGATCCGCGCGGAGCTACCGATCATCATCCCCTTTGGAACCCCAAGGGCGGCTGGATCCTCTACCAGTCAGGCCGCAACGGGTTCAACGAGCTGTACGCCGTACGTTCGGACGGCAGGGAAGAGCATCAGCTTGCCGCGACCGAAATCTACACCGGTGCCGATGCACTCCCGGCCGCGGGGCGCGCCTTGAACAACTCGCAAGATCACGGGGACGCGGTCGCATCCGACCGCTTCGATCCCAACCCCTCCTGGTCGCCCGACGGCACCAGGATCGTGTACACGGAGCGCTCACGTCCCTTCTTTTCCGGCAAGCTGACTGTACTTCCGTTCGACGCAAAGACCGGCAACGCTGGCCCGCGGAGGGTCCTATACACCGCGAAAAACGATCCCGGCGGTGCGTGGTCCATCAACACGGCCGCTTGGCTGCCCGATAGCCGTTCGCTTGTTGTGGTGCTGCAGGAATCAGGGTGGGACAAGCTCTGGATCATCTCTGAGTCCGATCCGAAGCCGCGTCCACTCACCACCGGCACAGGCGAAGACGAAAACCCCGTCGTCTCTCCGGACGGCCGTTCCGTGGCGTTCACATCCAACCGCGATCTGCCGGAAGAGCGTCACCTCTGGATCGTGCAAGTGAACGGCGGGTCGGCACGCCGGCTCACGCATCTTGCGGGCATCGAGAGCAGCCCGCAGTGGACGGACGACAGCAGCCGCATCTACTTCACACGTGGTACAGCCCTTCAGCCTGCTGCCTCCTACGTGGCAGGGGTCAGCGGCGCTGCCGAACCCAGGCCTCTTCAGCCGGTACCTGCTTCGAAATTCGCCGCGCTCGGCATCACGCCGGAGGTCGCGCACTTCCGCAGCAGGGACGGCCTTCCTCTGGCAGGCATCCTGTACAAGCCCGCGAACTTCGATGCCGGCAAGCATTACCCCACCGTCATCTCCGCGCATGGTGGACCGGAAGGCCAGACCACCCTGACCCTTTCGCCGTGGTCGCTCTTTCTGGCCGACCATGGATACGTCGTTCTGGAGCCGAACTTCCGCGGCTCGACCGGCTACGGTGAGCGCTTTCGCAACAGCAACGTGGAGGATTCAGGCGGCGGCGAGATCGACGACATCGCCGCATCCGTCAAATACCTCGTCGACGCTGGCATCGCCGATCCCAGGCGCGTCGCGGTCAGCGGCGGCAGCCACGGAGGTACGGTCGTGGCCAATGCCGTCGCCAAGCTACCGGATACCTTTGCTGCGGGCATCGAGATGTTCGGCGTCGTTGATCGCGCCCTATTCCTGAAGTACACAAACCGAAACTCCGCAATTCGCTGGGAAACCAAGATGGGCGGGCCGCCCGAAGCCAAGCCGGCCGTCTACCGCAAAGCTGACGTCTTGCTTGAGGTCAGCGCCATCAAGACACCGTTGCTCATTCTGCATGGCGAGCAGGACCCCCAGGTGCCCCCGCAAGAGTCACAGGAGTTTGTTGCCGCACTCAAGGCCGCAGGGAAGACCTACGACTACCACACCTATCCTCGGGAAGGACATGGATTCCAGGAACGTGAGCATCGCCGCGACGCCTATGAGCGGCAGCTTGCATTTCTCAACCAGCACCTGCTCGATCCCCGCAAAGCAAACTGAAGATCCGAGCTGCACATCAGCAAAGGACTGGCTGCCTGGGCATGATTCGGGTGATCGCCCGCCCCCTCGAATAAAGCGCATTGTGCTTCACGGACACCTGCTGCATCCAACGGACGGAGCTTCTTCGAACGGCTTCAGAACTCGAGCCCTTGAGAACTCGATCACCTGGACGCGACACAAGGACCGCCCCGCAACACCGAGCCCGCGGCCGCCGCACTTTCGTACCCCACAGTCGCGCACCCACAAGCGAGGTAACCCGTCGAGGCGAATACGAAAAAGCTGCCTATACCACCAAAGTGGCAGTCGAGGTCAATTTGCGTTTGCTAACGTATCCCTTGTGATGAGTAGGTTTACCGCTCATCCTGGTATCGGCCCGGCAGCGCATTGTTCGCACTTTCTAGAGACTAGCAAGCGCAGGGCCGTATGTGACAAACACTGCTCTGAGCTTCGCAGCAACGGCTGACAAGCTGTCTCCTGGCCTGATCCCCCAACAGCAAAACCTCACAAAAGACAAATCAGAGAACGTCCATCCTCCCGGACGAGAACGCGTCAGTGCGCCTTCAGGTGTGCTTGCCCCTGCGGATCTCCGCGTCTTCCGTGAGCGTGACCTCTCACGATTGTGTCGATCTCTAAGGACCAGGATGACGACGAAGAAATCAAGGGCGCGGCTGTTCACAGCATCTGCTTTCGCCTTGGCGTTGACCTCTGCCGGGCACCTCTCTGCCCAGACAAACCCCACGGCTCACAATCTCACCCTCAGCAACATCGCAGAAACGATAGACGCCCACGGTCGGCGGGTGTTCGTCGCGCACGTCGAAGGCGATCTGCCCGGAGTCTTCACGCTCGCTCTGGTCGTCGGGCCCAGCGGCACCGTCACCGGTGGTGAGTGGGCGCTCACCGTGTCCTACATCCAGTTCGGGCCTCCGGATCCCGATGGGGACGGCGATGCGAGCGAAGCCCTCGTTCAACGAGGTGTCATCAAGGGCGCGGTGAGTGGCGGCGCAGCCGTTCTGACCGCCGGCGGCCTCGCCAGCGATCTCAGCGGAGTTCAGCTCAATGTAAGTGGCGCGACGGTGCAGTTCGCCTCCGCAAAGACAGGCAGCGGCTATGTCCTGGGCAGCAACATGAACAACCAGGCCGCCTCCACAGGAAACCTGACGATCACTTTCTAAAGGGCCCGAACGATGACCAGAAGACCATTGTCCTTGCTGTCTACTCTCTTTCTTTGCCTTGCGTTCTCATGGGCCGGCACTCAAGCTTTCGCCTCTCACCTCCGGGGCACAACCGTAAGCTGGTCGCCCACAGGCGCGGCAGGAACAGTCCAGTTCACGATCCAGTACTCACAGCGCACAAGCGCAGGCGGATGCATCGGTGGATGCGTCGTCGGGGGCACGATCAGTGTTCCTTTCAGCTTCGGTGATGGGAGTTCGACAAGCATCACCGCGACCCTCACCTCCGTGAACGCGGCCGAAGACTACTTCTCCGCAACCGGCACGGTCACGCACACCTACGCCGGCAACGGTCCCTACACCGCCTACTACGACGTATGCTGTCGCGTCAGCACCATCGTCTCGGGTGGCAATGAGGACCTGCGGATGGAAACGCTGGTCACTCCGTTCGCGAGCCCCGCGAACCACTCTCCCGTATCCTCCATGCCGGCCATCGTCACCGTGCCGTTGCAGGCGACGACTGGCTTCACGGTCAGCGCAGTGGATCCGGACGGCGACAACCTGTCCTTCCGGCTCGCCACCTCCAGCGAGATGTACAACGTTTCCCCTTTTAGTTGCGCAGCGCAGCAGCCGCCCGGGCTCAGCATTAGCAACTCCGGCCAGGTGACCTGGGATACCACCCGGATCGCAACAGCAGGCTGTGGCTTCGCCGCACCGGCTTCGGGTGACATCTGGGCCGTACAGTTCATGGTTCAGGACCTGGACAGTAGCAACACCGTCAAGTCCAAGGTGCCGGTCGATCTCATCATCAAGTTCGTCTCGAGCACCGAGGCTCCCCCGACCATCACCTTGAGCAACCCCGGGCCAATCACGGCCACTCCAGGCACTCCCGTCGTCTTCACCGTTGGCTCCGACGACGCAACCGCGAACTCCCGCGTCACGTTCAATGTCACAGGCCTGCCAGTCGGTGCAACAGCCACCAACACCAACCAGGCACTGACGCCGCCCATCGGCAGCACCTTCAGTTGGACACCGACCACAAGTCAGGCGGGGAGTTACATCATCACCTACACGGTGACGAACGACACGTTTGAGCAAACGCTGGCCTCGATCACGATCAACGTTCCCAGTATCTCGCCTCCCGTAACCAGCTGTCCGGCTTCCTTGACCGCGCAGTACAGCAGCGCCGTATCCATTCCCGTCACCGTCTCTGACCCGCAAGGGGACGCACTCACCGTTGTCTGGTCCGCGGATGGCAGCACCGTTCACACCGACAACGTTGCAGCCTCGGGCAGCACAACCAGTCTCTCGCTCAGTCAGACCTTTCTCACCCTTGGTCCGCATACCGTCGGCATCACCGCCACGAATACGGATAACCTCTCGAGCACCTGTTCCACTCCGATCACCGTGACTGCAGCAGATCAGAGCATCTCCTTCGGTGCCTTGCCGAATATCACGTATGGCAGCTCTGATGTCGCTCTCAGCGCGACTTCCACGTCCGGTCTCCCCGTCACGTTTGCCGCCACTGGGAGCTGCTCGATCGTGAACGGAGCGGTCCATCTCCTCGGTGCCGGTACCTGTTCGGTCACCGCCACGCAGGCTGGAAACAGCACCTACAACCCAGCCGATGGGGTTACGCAATCGTTCCAGGTCAACCAGCATCCTTTGACCGTGACCGCGGAGAACGCCACACGGCAGTACGGTGTGGCCAATCCCACGTTCACAGGAACGGTCACCGGGATCGTGACCGGCGATGTCATCAACGCAACCTATACCTCCACCGCGACCGCGACCTCCCCTGTGGGAACCTACGCGATCGTGCCGACACTCTCCGGAGCAGCGCTTGCGAGTTACAGCCCGGTCCTGAACAACGGCACCCTGACCGTAACAGCGGGACCCGCTTCAAAGCTCGCAACCAGCACCATCGTCTCCACGCTGGTCGCAGGCGGCAACCTGGGCGCGATGACGGCAACAGTTGAGGATGCCTATAGCAACGTCGAGACAACCTCCACCGCTCTCGTCACCGCGACGGTCACCGGCCCGAACGGATACTCGCAGACCGTAACCGGAACGGCCGTCCACGGCGTGGCACGCCTCGATCTCGGGTCGCTCAACATCACAACGGCCGGACCCTACACCGTGACCACCACCAGCACCGGCCTCACGGGAACCACTGCAACGCTGACCGTCACCCCTGGAGCCGCATCGAAGCTGGTGCTCGGCGCAACATCCACAAGCATCACCTCGGGCCAGAGCCTCACTTCCGTCACGGTGACGGCTCAGGACAGCAACAGCAACACGGCCACCAGCTACACGGGCCCGATCACGGCAACGCTGACCGGACCCAACGGCTTCTCGCAAACAGTCACGGGAACAGCAACCAACGGCCTCGTGACTCTGGACCTCAGCAGTCTTACGCCCACGGCGGCCGGAACGTATACGCTCACCGTGACAAGTCCAGGGCTTACGGCAGCCACCACGACCATCACGGTTGCTGCCGCACCGCAAACAATCTCCCTGCCAACTCTTCCCAACGTCACTTATGGCGCGGGTAGCACCTCGCTTCCGCCCACCAGCAGCGCCGGTCTCCCGATCGTCTATGCCGTAACCGGACCAGCCGTCCTCCAGGGATCGTCGCTCACCATCACTGGAGCGGGCACGATCACGGTCACAGCGACACAACCGGGTGACGCGGCGCACAGCCCGGTCGTCGTCTCCACCACCTTTACGGTGGCGCAGGCGACGAGCACGATCGCGCTGTCGACCAGCAGCGGTGTTGCCAACACCGGAGCTCCCGTGACCCTTACCGCTCAGGTGGCAAGCACCGCCGGTACCCCAACCGGAACGGTGACCTTCCTCGATGGGTCGACGGTCCTCGGAACCGCGCCCGTCGGGCAGGGCGGATCGGCGACACTTACCCTGTCCACCCTGCCCACTGGCTTGCTTACCCTCACGGCTACGTACAGCGGAGACGTCAACTTTGTCGCCTCCACGTCCACGGCCAAACTCACCCAGATCGAAGACTTCGGGATCTCAGCCACGGCAGGCACGCCCTCTGTCCCTGTCGTGCCCGGAGAAACCGCTGGCTTTACGATCGCTCTGACACCAGGAACTGGGGGCTTCACCAACGCCATCACGCTGACAGCTACAGGCCTGCCTCCGGGCGCGACCTATAGCTTCTCTCCGGCGACCGCAACCCCGGGTACCGCGCTCGTGAACACGGTGCTTACGGTCCAAACCGCTAAGCCGGTGAACACCGCTCGCGACCTCGGTAGCGAAGCCGGGATGGCTCTTGCTCTGCTCGCCCTTCCCTTCAGCATCTCGCGTAAAGCGCGCAATGCCTTCAAGGGAGCCCGGCTGCTAAGCGTACTGGGGGCGTTACTGCTGCTCGGTAGCATCGCCGGCCTCACCGGCTGTGGAACAAGCAATGGCTTCTTCGGACAGCCAGCGCACACCTACACCGTTACCGTGACCGGCACCAGCGGAACTCTTGTTCACTCCACCCAGGTTGTCCTCAACGTCCAGTAACCCGAAAGGAGAAGACGAACCATGCGCTCAACACTTCGCAATCTGCTCCTCTTGGGAGCTTCTACTCTCACCCATAACTTCCTCTGGGGGCAGACTCCTGCCCCCAGGCGGGAACTCGGTCTCGCTGTCACCTACAACTCGGAACGGAGCAACATCACCCCCGGAAACTTCTTCTGGCGACAAGGAGGCACCGCCGAGCTCTCGGCAGAGCTCTACCGTGGTTTCGGAGTCGCGCTCAACCTCGCGGGATCGAAGACATCGAATATCCTCAACACCGGGATCGACCTCGATACCTTCACCACAACCGTCGGTCCACGCTATACCTGGCACGCGCGAAACGCGAAAGTCTCCGTCTTCGGACAAGCACTTTTCGGTGAGTCGCACGGCTGGAACAGCCTCTTCCCTAAAACCGGAGGTGCCGTCTCGAGCGCCAGTGTCTTCGCCCTTCAGGTAGGAGGCGGTGTCGATCTGAAAGTGGGACGGCACTTCTCTGTGCGCCCCATCCAGGCAGACTGGGTTCGAACGCAATTCCCAAATGCCACAACCGGCGTCCAGAACAACCTGAGGCTCGGCGCCGGGGTCGTCCTCCGCATACCTCGATAACCACAACGAACCGACAACACGTGAGCAGGATGAAAGCGGGCTAAGTCTTTAGCCCGCTTTCCATTTTCTACTGGCGGTATATCGGTTGCCCCCCGAGCGCCCGGGCAGGGAAGTGCCGGTCATCCCGCTCCATCGGCTCCGTACCGCTATTCTCTAGATCAAAGATCTCCTTCGGAGAAGCCATTGACGAGCAATCCCCTCCTCCAACCCACCACCCTCAAAGCCCAACACGTCCACCTCGTCCCCCTCTCCCCCGACCACCACGACGCCCTCATCGCCGCGGTCGAGGACGGCCAACTCTGGCGGCTCTGGTACACCAGCGCCCCCGAGCCCGCGCACATGCGCGCCGAGATCGACCACCGCCTCGCCCTCCAGCACGCCGGCTCCATGCTCCCCTTCACCGTCATCGAAGCCGCGACCGGGAACCCCGTCGGCATGACCACCTACATGAACATCGACCACGGCAATCGCCGCGTCGAAATCGGCTCCACCTGGTACGCCCGCCACGTCCAGCGCTCCGCCCTCAATACCGAGGCCAAGCTCCTCCTCCTCGCCCACGCCTTCGACACCGTCGGCTGCATCGCCGTCGAGTTCCGGACCCACTTCCTGAACCACCAAAGCCGCCGCGCCATCGAGCGCCTCGGCGCCAAACTCGACGGCATCCTCCGTAGCCACTCCGTCGCGCGCAACGGAACCGTCCGCGACACCGCCGTCTACAGCATCATCGCGGCCGAATGGCCCACCGTCCGAGCCCACCTCCATTGGCAGCTCGAGAAGCCCCGCTAACTCCCGCATCCCAGAATCCGGACCCCACCTCGAGACCTCCACAAACTCTCCGGGCCCTCCCGTCTCCCAGGCCCGCCCACTTCCCCGTCCCACAAGGGATCGTGAATAGCACCCCGCCTGATTCCATCCCCCGCCTTCCCACCCGCTCCGCCGCCCAAGCCACCCCCAAAGCACAACAGGTGTCCTATCCCTTGTCACTCAAGTTAGACTGGAAGCCACTGACGCCCGGAACCGTTTTACTCAGGACCAGCAGTCGAAATCTAGCGAGACCCTCAAGACCCTAATGCCCGACACCGTTCAAGACCGAGTCCTCAAAGTCATCGCCACCACAAAACGGATCCCCCTCGACACCGTTCACCCTGACTCGAGCTTCGAATCCCTCGGCATCGACTCGCTCGACCGGCTCAACATCCTCTTCGATCTCGAAAGCGAGTTCGACATCGAGATCAACGACGAAGACGCCAAAAAGGTCCAAAACATCCACGAGATGGTCCTCGGCATCCAGCACCTGATCGACGCCAAGGCAGACCCCGCCTCCGCCTCCGAGCCCCCCGCAGACCCCGCGAAGCCAGCCGCCTCGCCCACAGACTAGCCGTGCACCGCGTAGCCATCACCGGTGTCGGAGCCATCAGCCCCCTCGGACACAACGCCGAAACCTTCTGGGAGGCCCTCACCGCAGGCCGCTCCGCCATCGCCGAGATCCAGTCCGTCGACGTCTCGCAGATCCGCTTCAAACACGCCGCCGAGGTCCGCGGCTACATCCCCGAAGATCACTTCACCCCCAAAGACATCGGCTTCATGGACCGCTTCGCGCAGTTCGCCGTCATCGCCGCCCGCGAGGCCGTCGCCCAGTCCGGCCTCGAGCTCACCCCAGAGCTCCAGGAGGCCTCCGCCGTCGTCACCGGCTCCTGCCTCGGCGGCCGCGGCACCGAAGAGACCGGCTACTGGGAGCTCTTCCACAACGGCCGCAACCGCGTCCACCCGCTCACGATCCCGCTCTCCATGTCGAACGCCGGCGCCTCCCATATCTGCATGCAGTACGGCATCCAGGGCCCGGCCTACACCGTCTCCACCGCCTGCTCCTCCTCGGCCCACGCCATCGGCCAGGCCTTCTGGATGGTCCGCTCCGGCCAGGTCCCCATGGCCATCGCCGGCGGCTCCGAGGCGCCCTTCTTCCTCGGCGGCCTCAAGGCCTGGGAGGCCATGCGCGTCATCTCCAAAGACACCTGCCGCCCCTTCTCGCTCGAGCGCTCCGGCATGGTCCTCGGCGAGGGCGCCGCCATGCTCGTCCTCGAGCCGCTCGACGCCGCCCTCGCCCGCGGAGCCAAACCCCTCGCCGAGCTCGTCGGCTTCGGCATGACCGCCGACGCCGCCCACATCACCCAGCCCGTTACCACCGGCCCCGCCCGCGCCATGCGCAAGGCCCTCGCCGACGCCGGCCTCCAGCCCGAACAGGTCGGCTACATCAACGCCCACGGCACCGCCACCGAGGCCAACGACCGCACCGAGTCCGCCGCCATCCGCGACGTCTTCGGCCCCCACGCCGATCAGCTCGCCGTCAGCTCCACCAAATCCATGCATGGTCACGCGCTCGGCGCTGCCGGTGCCCTCGAGGCCGTCGCCAGCATCCTCACCCTGCGCGACGGCATCGTCCCGCCCACCGCCAACTTCCTCACCCCCGACCCCGCCTGCGACCTCGACGTCGTCCCCAACTCCGCCCGCCCCCTCGAGGTCGAGGCCGTCCTCTCCAACTCCTTCGCCTTCGGCGGCCTCAACGCCGTCCTGGCCTTCAAAGCTATCCCCTGATCCGAAATATCAACCCTTCGCAGCCTCCGCTCTGCGCGCTATCCTTGCCCTCGATCCTCTCTCTCCGGGAGCCCATGAAACGCCACGTACTCATCTGCGGCATCATCGGCGGGGGCCTCATCACCCTCCTCAAATGGTCGGAGTACCAGTTCCTGGTCATCGACCACTCGGTCGAAATCTATGCCGGACTCACCGCCGTCATCTTCGCCGCCTTCGGCATCTGGCTCGGCATCAGGCTCACCGGACCTCGCCAGCAACCCCTTCCGCAGCAACTCCCCGCACCACCAGCCCCCTCACCGCTCGCCCTTCCCTTTACCCCCGATCACAAAAAGCGCGACGACCTCGGCATCACCCGCCGCGAACTCGAGATCCTCGAGCTCGTCGCGCTCGGCCTAAGCAACCGCGAGATCGCCTCCAGACTCTTTGTCAGCGAAAACACCGTCAAGACCCATTGCAGCCGCACCTTCGACAAACTCGGCGCGCGCCGCCGGACAGAGGCCGTCCAGCTCGGCAAACAACAGGGCCTCCTCCCCTGACGATGGACGCACCCAAACGAATGATTTCGCGCCCGCAGAGCGATATCACCCGAAAGCATGACGACAAAGACACCCCCCGGCACGCTACGGTAGCTCCACATCCACACCGTCGCTCAAGGAGCCAGCTATGAAGAAAGTCGTCTGGACATTTGGTCTCATCTCCGGTGCTCTCAGTTCGCTGATGATGCTCGCCACCCTCCCACTCGAAAACAGGATCGGCTACGACCACAGCCTTGTCGTCGGCTACACCATCCTCGTGCTCTCGTTCCTGCTCGTCTTCTTCGGCGTCCGCTCCTATCGCGACAACCTCGGCGGCGGCTACATCACCTTCGGCAGGGCCTTCACCGTCGGCATCCTCATCACCCTCATCACCTGCGTCTTCTACGTCATTACTTGGGAGATCGTCTACTTCAACTTCCTCCCTCACTTCATGGACAACTACGCCGCCCACGTCATCGAGAAAGCCCGTGCCTCGGGCGCCAGCCCCGCAGCCATCCAGGCGAAGATCGAGCAGATGGAAAAGTCCAGGCAGATGTACAACAACCCCCTCTACAACGCCGCCCTCACCTTTATCGAGCCCTTCCCCGTAGGTCTCGTCATCACGCTCATCTCGGCAGCCGTCCTCAGGAAAAAGCTCGGAGCTCAACCGGCAAGCTCCCCGTCCCTAGCGTCCTCCTGAGCTCCCCGCCGCCCAAAAGAAAGCGGCCCGCCCCCAAAGGGGGAAGGCCGCTTCTCTCAAACACCACTCGGGGGGCGTTCAGTACCCGCCATATCCCGCGGACTGCAGGCTGAAGTTCACCCCGCGCTGCTGGTTCACCGCCACCGTCGACGGCAGATCCAGCTGCTCCACCGGCATCACCACCGGCGCGCCGTTCACCGCCGTATACCGGATCGAGTTCCCCTGCACCCAGTAGTTCGTCGCATACATCCCGTAGCCGTTCCGCATCACCAGCATCGCCGGTGGCGGCGGCATCCTCCGCACCACGCGCATCGGCTGCGGTGGCGGCGGAGCAGGGTACTCATACGCAATCGGCGCCTGCTGCACAACCGGGGCAGGCTGCTCATACACCACCGGCTGCCGCGGCTGCAGCACCTGTGGCTGCTGCGCCATCTCCCGCGTCGGCACACCGAAGTCGTCCATCACCTTCAGCGTCAGCCGTGTCTCCGCCTTCAGCACCGGTCTCGGCCCACGTCGCGGGAGGTTGATCAGGTCGATCGGCCACAGCACCGGGATCAGCCACTCCACCGTGTCTCGCACGGGATGTCCCTTGCCGAGGATCCGCCCCTCCCGGTCCACGCTATACTTCGGCACGTCCACCACCTTCGCCGCCAGCGGAACCACGATGTCCGGCTGGATAATCATCCGGTCGAACTTCAACTCCATCCACCCCTTGCCCACCAGGTGGCCCGGGTCCTTGTAATCTTCAAACCGGCCCACCAGCACGCTGCCCCACGGCAGCGACCGGCCCTCTACATGGCCAACCCTGCACAACACCGGGTCGCCGATATCCGCCGTCTTTGACGACAGCTTCGGCTCCGAGATCGTGCACTGGATCAGAGATCCGGCAGGAACGAGTTGCTCCGCCGCATACCCTGACAGCGGTGCAGCAAGTAAAAGCAGTGGAAAAACATGCCTGTAGCCCTTCATGTTGATGCCTCCTGAAAAACACCGCAGCGCTCCGGGGGAGTTGGGAGAGCTGCCGCCTTGCCGTTGCGTCGCCGCTGTCGCGGCGGCTGCCTGGGGAACCGATGCCGGGGCAAAGGGATCTACTCCGGCGGAAGTTGGGAGCCATAATGCAAGCTTTCACAGCACTCGTCAACGGAAGAAGAGGCGCTTTGAAAACGCAAGGCTTAGGAGCCTCTAATTCGCCCGTCCGATCGAAACCCCATCAATCCCAACAAAAAAGCGCGCGCGCAGACCCCAGGGCAAGACCCCTGAATTACCCCCCCAATTCCGCCTCGCCATCAAGCGAGCGGACCCACTCCACCGTGCGCCTCATCCCCTCCGCAAACCCCACCTCCGGCTCGTACCCGAACTCCTTCGCCGCCCTCTCATGGGGGAACTCCCGGTCCCGCCCCATCGCATACACCGCCTGTCGCGTCAGCAGCGGTCGCCCCAGCATCCCCAGGCCCGCGTGTGCCAGCTCCGCCACCTCAGCCATCGCCAGCGCCATCGAAAACGGAAGCTTCAGCCTCGGCACCCGCAACCGGAGTCCCTCCGCCAACCCGGTCACATACTCCCGCCACGAAGTACCCGTGCCATCCGTCAGGTTGTAAGCCTGTCCCGCTGTCTGCTCCGCGTCGCACACCTTCAACAGCCCACACGCCGCGTTGTCCACGTAGCAGAACCCGCCCGGCGCCCGTCCACCGTCGATCAGCGGCAGCCTTCGCGCTCGCAGCAGCCGCACGATCTCCGTCACCGCCGCCCGGCTCCTCGGCCCAAACACCGTTGCCAGCCGGATTACCGTCACCGGAACACCCTCATCCCCGTATCCCCACACCGCGGTCTCCGCCTGCAGCATCGTCCGCCCATACGCCAGCCGCGCACGCTCAGGCTCGACACCCTCGGGCGGAGGCCGCTTCGGAAACCCGTACACGTCCGTCGTACTTGCAAACACAAACCGCCGCACGCTGCGCTCCCGCTTCGCCGCTTCCAGCAGCATCCCCGTCCCCAGCACATTCGTCTCGAAGTAGCTCCGCTCCGCCGCCCACTCCGTACGGAGCCCCGCGCAGTGAAACACGTGCGTACACCCCCGCATCGCATCCCGCACCGCCGCAAACCGTGTCACCGATCCCCGCACCACCCGCACCCGCATCCCGCGCAGGTGCCCGAGGTCCGCACCCGGCCTCGCCAGTACCGTCACCTCCGTCCCCCGGTCCGCCAGCATCTCCGCCAGCCGCCCGCCCAAACATCCGCTTGCCCCGGTTACCAGTGCTCGGTCGATCACCTACAAATCTCTCAGCCTCTCAAACACGTCCAGCGCATAGTGGAGATGCTCCTCCGTGTGCGCCGCCGTACAGCACAGCCGCAGCCGCGCCGCGCCCTGCGCCACCGCCGGAAACAACACCGGCGACGTCAGCACGCCATGATCCCGCAGGCTCCGCGCAAACAACGCCGTCCGCGCGTCATCATGCAGCATCACCGGGATCACCGCCGTCTCCGACAGACCCGTGTCATACCCCAGGCTCTTCAAGCCATTGCGAAGAAACGTCGCATTCCTCCGCAGCCGTTCCACCCGCTCCGGCTCGTCCTTCAGGATCCGCAACGACTCCAGCACCGCCGCCGCCGCCGGCGCAGCCAGCGCCCCCGAAAAGATAAACGGAGCCGACGCATGCTGGAGAAAGATCGCCAGCTTCTGCGAAACCGCCACAAACCCGCCGTTCGAAGGAATCGCCTTCGCCAGCGATCCCGTCCAGATATCCACCTCGTCCGTCGGCACGCCGAAGTGCTCATCCGTCCCGCGTCCCGTCCGCCCGATCACCCCGCTCGCATGCGACTCATCCACAAGCAGGAAGCACCCGTACTTCCGCTTCATCCGGATCAGCTCCGGCAGCACACCGATGTCGCCATCCATCGAAAACACGCCGTCCGAAACGATCAGCGTCCGGTTCGCCTCCGGCCCGTTCTCGATCTCGTGCCGCAGCGAGTTCATGTCGTTGTGCGCGAACCGCTGCACCTGCACGCCCGCCAGCCGGCACGCATCCATCAGGCTCCGGTGCGAAAGCGCATCCGCAATCACCCGGTCCGCCGGCCCAAACAGCGCGCTGATCACCGCCAGGTTCGCCGCATACCCCGACGTAAACGTGATCGCCGCCTCCGTGCCCTTGAACTCCGCGATCGCCCGTTCCATCTCCGCGTGGAGATCCAGCGTGCCCGTCAGCAGCCGCACCCCGCCCGTCCCCGTCCCATACCGCCGGATCGCCGCAATCGCCGCCTCATCCACACGCGCGTCGCCGATCAGCCCCAGGTAGTCGTACGACGACAGCGCCAGCATGCAGTGCCCATCCACCTGCACCTTCGGCCCCGGCCGCCCGCTCAACGGAGCCTGAAACGGGTACGCATCCATCGAGCACGCCAGCGCCGTCGTCTCAAACACCCGCCGCGCCCGCGCATCCATCAGATCGCTCTTCTTGAAGCTGTCCTTACGGTCACCCTCGAAGTAGCTCTGAAACATCTCGCCCGAAGAGGACGGAAACTCTAACTTCGTTACCGCTGGCCCAGGGAGCAACTCCGTCGAATCGTTCATAGCGTGTCATCTTACCCTGACCACTCGCCCCCACCAAGAGGCCTCACCCGCCCTGACCCAAACTCGCTAAACCACGTACCCCGCATCGAACTCCAGGAAGTTGTCCAGGTGCTGCTTCACCACCAGGTAGCACTCGCACGCATGCTCCTCCAGCCGCTTCGCATCCAGTATCCGGATCAGGCCCCGGCTGTACTGGATCAGTCCCTTCTGCTTCAGGTGCCCCGCCGCAATCGACACGCTCGGCCGCGCCGTCCCCAGCATATCCGCCAGAAACTCCTGCGAAATCTCGAAGTCGTCCTTCGCCGCACGGTCCGCGCAGATCAGCAGCCACCTCGCCAGCCGCTTCTCCACATCATGCTTCACATTGCAAGCCGCCGTCTGCGCCGTCAGCGTCAGCTGCGTCTGCACATACCGGAGAGCCAGCGAGTGGAACCCTCCCATCCGGTCAAACTCTCTCCGCGCACACTCGATCGGGCTCATATACCCTCGCCCGGGTATCTGCATGTAGACCCTGTTCAGACTCTTCCGTACCCCCATCAGCGCCGATACCCCCACCGCCGCCTCATACCCAAACATCCCAGCTTCCACCTGGGATCCGTCCTGAAGCGTCACCGTCTGGGAGGCCACACCCTCCTCCACGAAGAAAATGTGGTCGATCGAACTCCCAGGGAACTCCATCTCGTGCATGACCGTCAGTTCCACAGGTCGGAGGCACAATCGCCCCACCTCATCCTCATCCAGGTTGTGCAAAATCCTGTTCCGGAACCATGCCTTCGCCACGTCGTGCCTGCGATCTGAGGGGAGAAATCCATCCCTGTGCCCCACTATAGTCCATCAAAACTCATGAAAATTTTCGCCACCGTATCAAACCTAAGAAATATCTCGCTCCGCCGTACACCGCTCCCCCCCCCCCGGACATTTCAACGTAAGTCGCGCAACAGCAGACAGATGACAACTCACTGACATCTTGCTCGAACGATGGGCGTGCGGCCAATAAAAAACCTTTGTTATCTAGGAAACAGACATGCTCTTGACGAATCTCTACTTTACGGAAAGACAGAAACCAGCACGAGGTGAAAATCCCATGTCGCAATACACAGGCACAGTGAAGTGGTTTAACAACGCCAAGGGTTACGGCTTTCTCGGCCGCGATGGTGGCGCTGACGTCTTTGTTCACTACAGCTCCATCCAGTCGGATGGATACAAGTCCCTTAAGGAAGGCGACCCGGTACAGTTCGATATCATCCAGGGCGAAAAAGGTCCTCAGGCTGATCAGGTCGTCCGCGCCAACGCCAAGTAACTCTGCCAACATTTGAAGTTCATTCCTCCCCAGGTCTATAAGCAGGGCCTCCTATCCAAAGCGGCAAGAGCCCGAATAGTTGCCATTCAATTAGTCTCGTGTGTTCGACACCGCACACACAGTCCAGCGTGGAAAATTTATCTTCACTTCAGGGGCAGCCCGTGGTGGCTGCCCCATCGCAATGGCTGTCTTTATGCCTCCCCTTGCGTTTTCCCAGTCAAAATGAGTCTCCGTGGCCACTACAGCAACCAACGCCATCCTCGAATCTCTCCCGCCTGAACAGAAACAGCGGTTCTTGGAGATCGCGGAGCCCGTTGTCCTTCCCACCCGCAAGTCCCTCTACAAGCCCGACCAGCCGCCCCGCTACGTCCACTTCCTCACCTCCGGCATCGGCTCCGTCGTTACCTCCATGGCCAACGGCGACAGTGTCGAGGTCGGCCTTAATGGGCGCGAAGGCGTCCCCGAATCCCTTCATCTCCTCGGCTCCGAGCTGGGCACCTCGGAATGCTTCGTCCAGGTCCAGGCCACGGCCCTGCGCATGGACTTCAAACGCTTTGCGGAGGAGTTCTTCCCGCTCGACGCCTTCCGTCGCCCGGTCCTCCGTAATGTTCAGTATCAAATCCTGATGGTCGGGCAGATTGCCGCCTGCAACCGCCTTCACGACGTGGAGGAACGCCTCGCCCGCTGGCTCCTCATGGTCGCTGACCGATACGAGTCGGCCAGGTTCCCCCTCACCCAGGAGTTCCTCGCCGAGATGATCGGCTCCCGCCGCTCCACCGTCACCCTTACCGCCGGCTTGCTCAGAAGAGCCGGTCTAATCGACTATCAGCGCGGTGAGATCGACATCATCGACCGAAAGACTCTGGAAGAGTCCGCCTGCGAGTGCTACCCCATCACTCGCCGGCTCCTCGAAAACTACAACGCCGATCTGGGTCGGTACGCGGAACGCTCCGTTCACTCCGTCTCAATCTAGTCCGTCTCAATCTAGTCCGGCTCGCTGTCGGCAAGCTCGACGGCCCCCGAAACGACGAGCTGTCGGACATCCTCGGACCGGATCTTCGCGGCCACGCCATTCGAAAAAGAAACCACCACAAAGGCATCGTCCAGCAGATCGACTTGGATGATCTCCGCGCCTTCGATTCTGCCCCTCCGGGCGTCTTCCGTCATAGCAACAAGTGTCCTTTGATCCTACGATGCGGAGCGTATTTCCGAGGATGTCTGGTCGGAGCTGGGGATCGTCTCTCAGCCGGATCAGTTCATCTGGGGACCAGGCAGACGCTTCAAAGAGAGAACCACCGACACCGATCCGGAGACGTCCTCACCATCGCTCAGCCGGTAATCGAAGTGCCTCCCCAGCACCTGCGCCCGAAACGTCTGTCCGGAGAAATCCCTGTGAGTCACCGTGTCTCCTACTCCCGGGAGGATCACGTCCGTCACCGCTCCCTCCACCTCGGTGACCGCTGATGGATGCTGCTCCGTAACCACTTGAAACAGGATCGTGATGTGCATAACCGGAAGCTCCGTTGATAAAAAGCTATCATCGCCTCGAAGCTCGTGCCCTCATCCGGGGGAGTTCGCCCGGGTGCCCCCCGAGGCTCCATCCAACGTCACTCCCTTTAGACTCCGCTATCCTGAGCCAAGCACATGCACCAACCCATCCTCTCGCTCAAACATGTCTATGTCTCGCGCGGCGGGCCGCCCGTATTGCGTGATATCAATCTCACCCTCCACTCAGGCGAGCACCTCGCCATCCTCGGTCCCAACGGCTGCGGAAAATCCACCCTGCTCAAGACCATCACCTGCGAGCTCTACCCACTGGCCCACCCACCCCCTGGCCAGAAGACCGAAGGGCAGCAGACGTCCGTCAGCATCTTCGGCCGCCAGCGCTGGGATCTCACCCGCCTCCGTCAGCGCCTCGGCTTCGTCTCAGCAGACCTCCCCGGCAAGCCCACCCTCCATACCTCCGGCTTCGACGCCATCCTCACCGGCTTCTTCGCCTCCTCCACCCTCTGGCCCAACCTCTCCGTCACTGAGGCAATGCGCGCCCGCGCCGAAGATCTCCTCCACGAGGTCGGCGCCGAAAACCTCCGCGCAAAACCGGTCGGCGAGATGTCCGCAGGACAACAACGCCGCATCATGATCGCCCGAGCCCTCGCCGGCTCCCGGGCCGCCGCCGCGCTCATCGCCAGCGAGCCCCCTCAGCCACCCCCCACCCTAGCCCCCCACCCCAGCCGTCATCCTGGGCAAAACGAAGGATCTCAGCACTCCGCCCACCCCGGCACAACCACACCCACGTCATCCAAACTGGAGGCCGCCACTCAAAAAGCGCCGGGTGCCGCCTCATCGGAAAGCTTGGGGTCGGCCCCGCCACCCAGCCTTCCGGATCAGGACACCGGCGAAATGCTCCTCCTCGACGAGCCCTCAAACGCCCTCGACCTCGCCGCCCAGGCAGACCTCCGTCGCCTCCTCCGCCAGCTGGCAGGGAAGGGAACCGCCATCCTCCTCATCACCCACCACACCTCCGACATCATCCCCGAGATCAACCGCGTCCTCCTCATGCGGGAAGGCGAAATCGTCGCCGACGGCCCAAAACAAGACCTCCTCACCGCCCCCACCCTCTCCGGCCTCTTCCATACCCCCGTCAACCTGACCTGCACCGAAGGTATCTACTACGCCCGGTGAAAACACCGACGGACCCCGACCCAAAGCCCCAACGTCTGAAAGCCTGTCATTCTGACCCTGAGCGAAGTCGAATGGGGAAGAACCCCCCAATCGCCCGCCCCCCTTCCGCAAGTCCCAATCTCCGCCGCGCGGCGCCGGAAAACAAACCGTCAGCAAAAATGGCGTACCCACCCCCCACAAAGCGCTATCCTTAAAATCAGGAAGGCACACCCGAAAAGCGGAGGTACTGCAAGGTACCTCCGAGCATAAATATCGCCGTTCGAATACTTTGCAGAAAGTACGGGGGGGAGGGTCCCTACCGCGGCGGCCGAACCGTCCCCGTCTGCAGCCGCACTAGCTCAGGCTCCGGAAAGCGCGTCGGTCCCAGCACCGCGATCCGCGGCAGCTCGCCCAGCACCATCGCCACCTCGTCGCAGGCATACAGCCGAGGGCACGTCTGGCAATCCTTGTAGATCTTGTCCGGCAGCGCCGTCCGGTCCACCTCCCGGAAGCCGAAGTGCGTAAAGAACTCAGGGATCCGCGTAAACAGGCTCACGCACGAGACCCCCTGCTCCTCCGCCTCCCCGAGCAGCCCCCGCATCAACTCCCTCCCGGCCCCCCGCCCCATCGCCTCCGGCCGCACCACAATCGACCGCACCTCGGCCAGGTGAGGTCCATAGAGATGCAGCGCCCCGCACCCCAGAAACCCCCCGTCACCCCCCTCCGCCACCGCGAAGTCCCTCACATTCTCACAAATCTCCGCATAGCTCCGGCGCAGCAGCGTCCCGTCGTGCGAGAGCGAATTCACCAGCTCAAAGATCCGCGTCGCGTCCTGGAGCTTGGCCTTCCGCACGCGCACCGCGCCCTCCGCTCTCCTCACCTCCGGAATCGCCCCCGTGAACAGGCTAGTCGCCATGCGCCGCCCCCTCTGCCACCCGCGGAAACCGCTCCCTGGCCTCCCGGAGCGCCTCCATCACCCTCCACGTAGCCGTGCCCCCCACCACGTCATGGCAATCCACCGTCGCCCGCAACGTGATCGCCTCGAAGAAATCCTCGCCGAACTCGTCTCCAAACTGCCGAAGATCGGCAAGACTGAGATCGTTTAGCTCCACCCCCCGCTCCATGGCAAACCGCACCGCATTGCCCGTCTTCTCATGCGCAGTCCGGAATGGAACACCCTTATGCACCAGGTACGTCGCTGCTGCCATGGCGTTCAGATACCCCGTCTGCGCAGCCTCTCGCATCCGCTCCAGGCGCAGCTGCAGCGCCGATGTGAACGGACCTATCAGCCGCAACATCCCCAGCAGGGTGTCCGAGATGTCGAAGATCGCCTCCTGCGTCTCCTGCATATCCTTGTTGTAGGCCAGCGGCAGCCCCTTAAGGATGACAGCCAACCCCGCCGCCCCACCCACCAGCCTCCCCGTCTTCCCCCTCACCAACTCTGTGAAGTCAGGGTTTTTTTTCTGAGGCATCGCGCTCGATCCAGTGGAGAACCGTTCTGACAACTCGATAAAGGCGAACTCTGCTGTGGAGTAGAGCGTAATCTCCTCTGCGAATCGCGACAGGTGCAAACCAATCTGCGCCGCTATCTGCGCGAACTCCAGCGCGAAATCACGATCGCTCGTCGCGTCCATACTGTTCCGGGTCGGTGCATCGAATTGGAGGTACCGTGCCGAGATCGTCCGATCTAACGAAAGCGTAGCTCCTGCGACTGCACCGGAACCAAGCGGACATAGGTTCAAACGCTTCCGGAAATCCTGGAGACGCGACAGATCCCGTTCGATCATGGAAACGTAAGCTAGGAGCCAGTGTGCTATCAGCACCGGTTCCGCACGCTGGAGATGGGTGTAGGAAGGCATGACAGATTCGTCGGCTTTCTCTCCCTGGACGATCAGCGCTCCGCACCAATCTATGAGAAGGCTGGCCACCTCGTCAAGCGATTCCCGTAAAAACAATCGAAGATCTGTCGCGATCTGCTCGTTTCGTGACCGTCCAGTATGGAGTTTGAGCGCAAGTGTCCCGATATGCCTGCGACATCTCCAACTCGACATAATGGTGAATGTCCTCCGACTCCGAAGAAGCCGCTAGCGTTCCGATCCCCTCCGCATCAGTGAGAACCGCCGCCAGACCGCGCTCAATCTGCTCAAGTTCCGTCGAGCTGAGGATCTCAGCGGCACGTAGCGTCTGCGCATGCGCCATACTTGCCGCAATCTCCTGCTTGAGCAATCGGTGGTCGAATGGAAAGGAGCGTTGCCATTCTTCGAACGCCGGGTCCAGGGGTTCGCGGAAGCGACCGGACCACATCTTCACTTCAGGACCTCGACCTGCTTCAGTAACCGGGCCCTTGTGCGTGCGGGAAGGCCAAGGATCTGAATAAACCCGGCCGCGTCCTTCTGGTCATATGTGTCGCCCATCGTGAACGAAGAGAGATCCGTCGAGTAGAGGGAGAAGTCGCTCTTTCGGCTCACAACAGAGATGTTCCCCTTGTAGAGAGATAGCTTGACTGAGCCCGTCACGTTCTTCTGAGTGGAGGCGATAAAGGCATCCAGCGATTCACGGAGTGGCGTGAACCATAGACCGAAGTACACAAGCTCTGCATATCGCAGGGCGACACTTTCCTTGAAGTGAGACAGATCGCGATCCAGCGTAAGTGCTTCAAGCTCGCGCTGAGCACTCAGGATCAACGTCCCCCCGGGAGTCTCATAGCAGCCGCGACTCTTCATGCCTACAAATCTGTTTTCGACGAGGTCAATTCTGCCGATCGCGTTCCTCGCCCCGATCTCGTTTAATAGCTCCACGAGCTGCACAGGATCGAGACCCTGACCGTTCACTTCCACAGGGGTTCCATGATCAAAGCCGATCGTGACGAACTCCTCGTGATCGGGAGCTTCTTGCGGCGAACGCGTCATGGTCCAAGTTGTGGATAACGGAGCGCTATCTGTCGATTCGAGCTCGCCGCCTTCATGCGATACGTGCCAAAGATTTCTGTCACGGGAATGAATCTTTGCGCGGCTCGCCTCAACCTGAATGCCGTGAGCCTCGGCATAATCAAGGCAATCCTCCCGTGACTTCAGTGTCCACTCGCGCCATGGAGCGATCACTTTCAGCTCCGGCGCAAGCGCCTGAAAGCAGTGCTCGAAGCGAACCTGGTCGTTGCCCTTTCCCGTACAGCCGTGCGCCAAAGCTGTTGCTCCTTCCGCAAGCGCCACCTCCACCTGGTGCTTGGCGATCACGGGCCGGGCGATAGAAGTGCCCAGCAGATACTTGTGTTCATACACGGCACCGGCGCGCACCGTGGGAAAGACGTAGTCGGTAAGGAACTCGTGACGGAGGTCGTGGACGATGGCCTTCTTTGCACCGGTGGCATATGCCTTCTTCACAACAGCGTCGATGTCATCGCCCTGTCCAACGTCGGCGATGAATGCGATCACGTCTAAGCCATAGTTCTCATTCAGCCAGGGAATAATGATTGAGGTGTCGAGGCCTCCAGAATACGCAAGCACTACCTTCTCTGCCATGAAAGATCTCCGTTGTAAGTGTGCCGAGCTACGATGAGCGCCGGAGTTGCTGTTGAGCTCTGCTGCGGCTGTTGGCGACCCGTCGCGCCGCGCCAAGCAGCATCAGGAGGATCGCCTTCTGTGCGTGCATACGATTCTCCGCTTGGTCGAACACGATTGACTGAGGACCATCCAGAACCGCGTCCGTAACCTCGGCGTTGCGATGGGCTGGAAGGCAGTGCATGAAGACAGCATCGGTCTCAGCTCGTCTCATGAGGTCTTCATTCACCTGGTAAGGCTTGAAGATGGGCGCGCGTTTGGTCGCCTCGTGCTCAAATCCCATGCTGGTGCAGACGTCAGTGTAGATAGCATGCGCACCCTCGACTGCTTTCGTGGCATCCTGCATCAGAGTAATGCTGCCTCCCGTGACCTCCCCAATCTCCATCGCTTTGTGAATGATGTCCAAAGCTGGCCCGTAGCCCTTTGGAGTAGCGACGGTGCAGTGCGCGCCCAGCTGAACCGCTGTGAGAATTAGAGAATGACATACGTTGTTGCCGTCACCGATGTACGCGAAACGAAGCCCCTCGACAGAACCGAAGTGCTCTTCAATCGTGAAAAAGTCAGCGATTGCTTGGCATGGATGTTCCAGATCCGACAGAGCGTTTATGACAGGGATCCGGGACGACGCCGCCATCTCCGTGATCGTTCCGTGGGAGTAGGTGCGAAGGACCATGACATCCATCCACCGTTCGACATTGCGCGCAATGTCCGGAATAGACTCACGTTCACCCAGAGGTGATTGTGTCTGATCGACAAAAATTGCGTTGCCCCCGAGCCTGTTGATGGCCGCTTCAAACGTGAGCCTGGTGCGGAGGGATGCCTTTTCGAAGAACAAAACCATCTGCTTGGCTCTGAGCGCATCGCGGAAGTCCTCAGGATGAGTCTTGACCGCGTGCGTCAGTTCCATAAGCGCAGCCATCTCTGAAACTGAGAGATCCGCAACCGAACAGAGGTCTCGGCCATGCAGTCGCTTACAGGCTTCTTGGAAGGCGGTATCCGATTGAATCCCGAGCTGCACTGCCGCACGTGAAGGGATCTCCGGGGAACTATCTTCGCGTGGGTTCAACATCACTGTTTTGCTACTCATGAAACTCTCCTTGTGAACTGCCACTGGCTGCCCGGACCGGCAGAAGGTGCAGCGAGGCCTCAAGTGCGGCAACTGCCTCATCCACATGTTCCTTCTTCAGTATGTAGGGTGGAAGAAACCGGAGTACGGTCTCGCTTGTCCGGTTCAGGATAATGCGTCGCGCCATCATCGCTTGGGCAACGTCCATGGCGATTTTGGCAGAAGTAAGCTCGACGCCGATCATCAAACCGAGCCCTCGCACCTCGACGATCTCCGGATGATGAGTTGCGAGGATCTGAAGCTGATTCTTGAAATAGGTACCGAGATCGCGAACCTTTTCAAGGAGGTTATCGTGCTGGATCGCGTTGATTACAGCACTTGCGACCGCACAGGTAAGCGGGCCCCCGCCGAAGGTCGTGCCATGCATGCCAGGTGCAAAGGCCTCTGCCGCACTGTTGGTGCAAAGCATCGCACCGGCCGGAAGGCCACCTGCCAACGGCTTCGCCACTGTAACGACGTCCGGCAAGATATCGTAATGCTGGTAGGCGAACCACTCACCGGTTCTGCCGAACCCGCATTGGATTTCGTCCGCGATCAACAAGGCGCCCGACCGACGGGTCAGTTCCCTGGCAGCCTCGAAGAACTCAGCGGATACAGGGTGGATGCCGCCCTCACCTTGGACGGGTTCTATGCAAATTGCGCAAACGTCGGTGTCGAATTGGCGTCGTAGATCACCGACGTCGTTGAACCGCACGAACTCAACCCCGGGCATAACAGGTGCGAAGGGCTCGCGATACCTCTGCTTGTATGTGGTGGAAACCGATCCCATCGAGCGGCCATGGAAGCTATGCTCGAGGGCGAGGAATCTTGTTCCGATCTCCCGACCACCTGCGCGGAGCCGTCCCGCGTGTGCCCGCGCCAGCTTGAGGGCGGCCTCCCAAGCCTCGGTCCCGCTGTTGCAGAAGAAGACGCGATCGAGTCCGCTGATTTCGGTTAGTTGAAGCGCGAGTTGCACTGTGCCCGGATGGTAGAAAAGATTGGAGGTGTGCAACAGCCGTCGGCTCTGGTCGGCAATCGCCGATGTGATAGCGGGGTGACCGTATCCCAATGCCGAAACGCCTATTCCGCTGAGGAGATCAAGAAAGTCGTTTCCATCCTCGTCGCGAAGGTAGACGCCGTGTCCTTCGACGAAGAGATGAGGATTCCTCTCATAGGTCTGCACCAGCAGCTTGCGCTCGGCAGCCTGCACCGCTTCGAGGTTCATGCGACCATAACCTCCGTCCCATCGTGGATCCGGGTTGAGCAGAGGTCGGGAAGGAAAGCCGCCGACTCCGCAGGAAGGATGCGCACGCGTTTCACGCCATGGATGAGAGCCTCCCGGCATGCATTCAGCTTCGGTAGCATCCCACCGTATATGACGCGCTCCTGCTCAAGCGCGGAGATCTGATCCAGTGTGAGCCAACGCATTACGTTTCCCGCCGCATCTCTGACGCCAGGGACGTCGGTCAGAAAGACTAGGTTCTCCGCCGAGGTGCACACTGCACAGGCCGCAGCCATCTCGTCAGCGTTGATGTTGTAGTACTCGCCATCAAAGCCGAGAGCGATTGACGAGATGACGGGAACGGCCTGCATGGTCCAGATCGCGTCGAGCCAACGTGGGTCGGCGGCCGCGATCTCTCCCACAAATCCGAGATCGGGCAACGTGTTCTTCTTGCGCGCCCGGAAGACGTGGCCGTCACCACCCGACAGGCCAACAGCAGCCTGGCCGTGAGATCCGATCGCGGCAACCAGCGATTTATTGACCCGTCCAGCCAAGACCATAAGTGCGGCATCTCGAGTCGCCTCGTCAGTCACTCGAAGCCCGGAGATGAAGTGACTCTCCCTTCCCATCTGCGCCAGGGTCTGCGTCAACTGCGCTCCGCCACCATGAACCACGGCTACTCGATTGCCGTCGGCTACGAGCTCCGCGATCGCCTTTCCGCATTCTCGGAGAAGATCTTTGTTTTCGATCGTGGCGCCTCCAAGCTTGACGACGTATTTCAAAGTAGTCCCTCCGTCTCTCCCCAGCCGAGCATTAGATTCATATTTTGAATCGCCTGCCCGGCCGCTCCCTTGAGGAGGTTGTCGAGACAGGAAACGATCACAACGCGTCGTGTGTCTTTCTGCACGGCAAGACCGATATCACAGAAGTTGGAACGAACAACATGCTGGATCTGCGGCAGCATCCCAGGCTGGCGGACCCGAACAAAAGGACAGTCACTGTAGAACTCGCGCATACTCCTGACAATCTCCTCTGCATCCGTCGATTGGGCCGAGCGGAGGTAAATCGTCGAGAGGATCCCTCGCGGAATTGGCAAAAGATGAGGAGTGAATTGAATTTGCGACTCCGATAAGTTGAGTTGCTCCAGCAACTCACCTATATGCCGATGCCCGAATACGGAATATGCCGAAAAATTGTCAGCGGCATACATGAAATGCGTGCCGGGCGAGGGCGTCTTGCCGGCTCCGCTAACCCCGGACTTAGCGTCACAGACGATTCCGCAATCGACATCGACAAAGCCGGTGGTGAGCAGAGGAGCTAGTGCGAGGATGATCGAGGTGGCATAGCAGCCTGGATTACTCACCAGACGAGCAGCACAGATCGAATCTTTATGCAGCTCGGGGCACCCGTAGATAGCCTCCTTTTGCAAAGCCGCTTCGTCTCCGGACTCCTCTCCGAATTGGTAGACACTGCGGTTGCCTGCGTGCTTCAATCTCCAGGCGCCACTAAGGTCGATCACCCGGATCCCGCGCCTGACGGCTTCTGGAGCCCACGCCCGGGATTGTTCGTGAGGTGTTGCAAGTAGGAGCATCTCCACTCCGTTCCGCTCGATCGCATCCCAGCCGAACTCGTCTACTCGCGCAGATTCCCCAACGTGAAGGTGAGGATGCACCTCCGAAAGGTAGCTGAACTCGTGCTCCTTGCGTTCCTGAGGCCTACCGTAAAAGGAGAGGTCGCTGGCAGCGCATCGGGGGTGCCGAAGTAAGAGCCGTGCTAGCTCCGCGCCCGCATAACCCGTTACACCGGCCACGCCGATGCGAGGGGATTCCGAGGCACCTGCATGTTTGGGCTTCGGCCGCGTAGCTTCTGTGGTGGCACTATTTATCAAGGTATGCTTCGATCCTGGCCTTTACGGTCCGGCCTCGCTTCTCGTCGGGGCAGATGATCAGTACGGTGTCATCTCCGGCGATCGTCCCAATCACCTCAGGCCAGTCCTCGTAGTCGATACCAGCTGCAACGGGCTGCGCGCTCCCCGTCGCGGTTACAAGGACAAGTAAATTAATGGCCTGTCGTACCTCAAGGCCGAATCCTTCCAGCACTTGCCGTATCCCGGGCGCGTCGTCGTCCTCCGTTTCCCCGGATCCCGGCAGCGTATATCCGGAAGGTCCCTTCGCTAGGCGGAGCTCGTGAATGTCCCGGGATAGGGTGGCTTGTGTCACATGAAAGCCTCGGGCGGCAAGCCTCTTCCGAAGGTCATCCTGACTCACAACGGCTGGAGGCCTCGAGAGCAGCTCCCGAATCGCGGCATGTCGTTGTTGCTTCAAACGGGTCTCGTTAGCTCCTAGGCTGCGCACGTATAAATATACGTTATTCGTGCATATTTATACAATCGCATGTGTTTGTCAGGCACCCAAAAACAGTATAGTGAGCTATGGAACCCACGTTGACATCGTCCTGTAGCCCGGCGGTACGTCTAGATCACGCCTGCGCGAGCGGACCCGCAACACTCATTGACGAGCGTTTCGATCATGATTCGTGCGGAGTAGGCTTCGTTGCATCGGTCGCCCCTCACGGTGCCTCGAACGCGATCCTCCGCTCGGCGCTAGTGGCCCTGAGCAGGCTTGCTCACCGCGGCGCAACGGCTGCAGATGGAAAGAGCAGCGACGGGGTGGGCGTGATGACGGCCATTCCTCGTTCCTTGCTGACTGAGGAGGTCGCGAGGATCGTCGGCAGACGTCTCGGAACTGAAGAGATGCTTGGTGTCGGTATGCTTTTTCTTCCGCACGAAGAGCGCCGTGCAGAGGCCTCGCTAGCCGTATGTCTTCAGACGCATGGGTTCGAAGTAATCTGCTGGCGTGATGTCCCTACCAGGTCGGACCTCCTCGGTGAAATAGCGCTCAGCACTATGCCACGGATCAGGCAGGTTCTGATCACGGAAGGCGTTGACTGTGATCCTGAGACCCGCGAGCGACGGCTGTACCTTGCACGGAAACAGTTCGAGCGTATGCACAGCCACGGTGACACGACGGGGTATCTGTGTTCCCTCTCCTCGATGACCCTTGTCTACAAAGCTATGTGCTCCGGTGCGCTCCTTCCCGAGTTCTACCCGGACCTCAACTCTTCGGACTACATAACCCCATTCGCTGTCTTTCACCAAAGGTACGCAACCAACACCTTGCCAGCATGGCACCGGGCCCAACCTGGCAGAACTCTTGCGCATAACGGAGAGATCAACACCGTTTGGGGGAACCGGGCCCGGATGGCAGCGCGCGACGCAACACTTCCAGTAGAGTGCAAGCCCATCTTCACTGAGGGCGGTACAGACTCCACGAGCCTTGATGAGGCCATGGAGCTGATCTCAAGAAATGGGCGTACCTGTGCTGAGTCAGTACGGATGCTGCTACCTCCGGCTTCGGCGGAACGGCCGGAGTCGCCGTTTCTCCGGTACCACATGGATTGCTCGGAGCCATGGGATGGTCCCGCCGCGATCTCTTTCAGCGACGGAAGCGTAGTAGGAGCAGCGCTCGACCGCAACGGCTTACGCCCCTGTCGCTTTGCTGTGACCGCGGACGGCCTGATAGTGGCCGGATCTGAGGCGGGCTTGGTGGACCTCGATCCGGAGGAGGTCGTTCATAGCGGCCGCTTGGGTCCTGGACAAATGCTGCTCGTTGACCTCGTCAGGGGGAAGATCTACGAGGATCGCGAACTCTGGGAACTATTCGATGCCAACGCGGGATACAGCCGTCTTTCAGAGGACATCACGCTGCCTCCCCAGTTGCATGGGACCCAACCCAGCCGGGCGCAGGTTGAAGCCAGCCAGAGGGGCTTTGGGTACACACGTGAAGATGTCAAAATCATCCTGCAACCGATGGCCAAGGACGGTAAAGATGCCGTCTGGTCCATGGGCGACGACACCCCCCTTGCCTTTCTCGCCCGTGCTCCGAGGCCGGTTTATTCCTATTTCCGCCAGCGTTTCGCGCAGGTGACGAATCCTGCAATTGATCCTCTACGGGAGGCCTGCGTGGTGTCACTCCACACCCGCCTAGGCCCCTGGCCGCATCTTCTGGATCGAAACGCCTCCCTTCCGGGACTCTCGCTCTCCTCCCCCTTCCTGCAACTCGGTCAAATCGAAGCTCTACGGTCTGGTACTTACCCGCATGCCTCGGACCTGGCGTTTGCCGAGCTTGCCTGCGTCTTCCCACCCGAAACATCCTTGGAGCAGGCGCTTGACGACGTTTGCTCTCAAGCAATCCAATCCGTTCGTAGCGGTACCCGGATCTTGTTGCTTTCGGATCGATCAGCAACACTGGACCGCTTGCCAATTCCGATGGCGATGGCAACAGGTGCTGTTCACCAGGCGCTCGTGTCTGCTGGTCTCCGTACCCTCGCCGGACTAGCCATCGACGCCGGAGATTGTCGCGACATCCATCACGCAGCAGTGCTTATCGGGTACGGAGCCGGTGTGGTCTGTCCGTGGTTGGCTTTGGAGACGGCACGAATGTCAGGAACATCCGAAGAGGCGGATGCGAATGAGGCGAAGATGCTCAAGGCACTCGACGCGGGCATCGCTAAGGTCATGTCAAAGATGGGCATCTCTGTCGTCGATAGTTATCGCGGCGCCCACCTATTTGACAGTCTTGGTTTGCATGAGAGCGTCGTGAAGCGCTGCTTTCCAGGAACACCAGCACCGATCTCTGGCATCGGCTTCGCGGAGATTGAGCGTCAACTTCGGCAGACCTGGTCACCAACCGGGGATGCAAGCGCGACCGAGCTCCCGGACTACGGTTGGGTTCGTTTCCGAAAGGCGGAGCTTGCCGAGCCTCATGCCTGGCAGCCCTCTACAGTGAAGGCGCTTCAAACCGCGGTAGGAAGCGTACGTGGCGCAACCACTGCGGCTGCTTCCTCTGATGCTTTCAGGATCTACGCCGAAGCCGTTGAGAAGCGTGAAGCAGCGACGCTGCGGGACCTTCTTGAGATTCGGCCTGCAGGCCCTGAGATCTCACTCGAGCAAGTTGAGAGTTCATCAGAACTGTGCAGGCGCTTTGTCGCGAGTGCTATGTCTCTCGGTTCCCTAAGCCCTGAGGCCCACCAAACAATCACCGCGGCGATGAATATGCTTGGAGGGCGGTCAAACACCGGTGAGGGCGGCGAAGATCCCGAGGTCTACCGTAGGGAACAGACGGTCGAAGCTGTGCGTTCTGAGACGGTCACTCGCTTCGCGAACACTGGTCCTGTGGCGCTGGTCGCCGAAGCACCGTCCCTCACAACGACTCAGTCGATCTCGCTGAACAACAAAATCAAGCAGGTGGCTTCAGGACGATTCGGCGTGACAGCTGAATACCTAGCCCATGCGGAAGAGATCGAGATCAAAGTTGCTCAAGGAGCAAAGCCCGGAGAGGGCGGACAACTGCCGGGATTCAAAGTGAGTGGTCTCATCGCCCGACTGCGCCACGCTCAGCCGGGTATCTCGCTGATCTCTCCGCCACCACATCACGATATCTATTCGATAGAGGACCTCGCCCAGCTCATCTACGACCTTAAACGCGTAAATCCATCTGCGGCGGTGGGAGTCAAGCTTGTCTCCAGCTGCGGTGTGGGAACCGTTGCCGCAGGTGTGGCCAAAGCATACGCGGACTTCATCGTCATCGCTGGAAACACCGGTGGGACGGGAGCCGCCGCGCTTTCCAGCATCAAGTACGCTGGCAACCCATGGGAACTCGGACTCGCGGAGGCGCAGCAGGTTTTGCGCCAGAATGGAATGCGAGGTCGAGTTCGGCTAAGGACGGATGGCGGTCTCGCTACCGCCAGAGATGTTCTGATCGCCGCGCTCCTCGGTGCCGATGAGTATGCGTTCGGCACAGCCGTTCTGGTCGCCATCGGGTGCGACATGGCTCGTCAGTGTCACCTCAACACATGTCCGACAGGAATCGCGACGCAGAAGCCCGAGCTACGCGCGAAGTTCCGTGGCAAACCGGAGCACATCATCTCCTTCTTCACCGAGCTCGCAGAGGAGCTTCGGCGCATGCTGGCGCACTACGGGCTTCACTCTATCGAAGAGGCCGTCGGCCGTACCGACCTACTCGAACAGGTACGGTTCGACGGTAGCCTTGATCTACATCGAATGCTCGCCTCGAACTCGTCTGGTCCGTCCTCGTGGCAGGGGTTGAGCAATCAGCAGCCCGCGACGGAGCCCCCCCTTGACGAGGCTTGGGTCAAGCCTGCGCTCAAGGCGGCCAACTCCGGAGAGCCATTCTTCGCGAGTTCATCTATCGCTAATGCACATCGCGCCGTCGGCGCCCGAATAGCCGGAGAGATCGCCGCGGCGCGCGCCAAGGGAGACCTTGCTGCGGATATCACGATTCATTTTGTGGGGACGGCCGGACAGTCCTTCGGCGCTTTCGCCGTTCAGGGGATGAAGCTGGTACTCGATGGATGGGCAAATGACTTCGTTGGAAAGGGACTCTCCGGCGGCAAGCTGATCATCCGCGCACGAGGCTTTGCCGCTCGCGACAGCGGCCAGCATGTCATCCTCGGCAACGTAGCCCTTTATGGCGCGACGTCCGGGTTCCTTTATGCCGCTGGACGTGCCGGTGAGCGGTTTGCGGTGCGCAATTCCGGGGCTACGGCGATCGTCGAAGGCACGGGGGATCACGCGTGCGAATACATGACCGGAGGCGTCGCTGTCTGCCTCGGCAGCGTTGGCTCGAACTTCGGTGCAGGCATGACCGGCGGTCTCGCCTGGGTCTACGACGTGGATGGCACCTTTGTGCGTGATGGACGCTTTCATGCTGATTTCGTGGTTCCCGAAGTGTTCGGGGAGGCAGGGACCGAGGCGAGGGTCACACTGAAGGAAATCGTCCAAGCACACGCGGAAGAGTCGGGAAGCAGTCTGGCCCTCTCGATGCTGTCCTCGTGGGAGAGCGCGGCTCAGTTCTTTGTCTGCCTGCGACCGAAACCACAGTTGTAGTGCTCGCACTTAGCAGCAGCTGTGCATTTCCTGCCGCCCCGCGAACATACTTCGAACGGCTTGGCAAATACATGGCCTTTGATTAGAGTTGCCGCACTGGAACTTTCCGGTGTGAGGCCGACCTGAAGCGCAAAGCAAGTAGCGAAGCAGAGGTCGACAGGAAGGCGCCCGGTGTATCGGGTCTCGGCAGTGGTGGGGACAAATACCAGCGCATCTTGGACGCCGCCGTCGAGGTGATCGCCGAGAACGGTTATTTTGGCTCACCCGTCAGTGCGATCGCGGCTAGGGCCGGTGTGGCCGACGGTACGATTTATCTCTACTTCAAGAATAAAGATGAGGTCCTCCGAACAGCGATCGATACTGTTTTCGATCGCTTTCACAAGCAGGTTCACGATCAGTTCAAGACAATGACGGACCCTCGAGCCCAGCTCGAGTATGTCGCCCGCGTACACCTCGAGAGTCACTCCGTCAATCGCAGCATGGCGATTATCATGCAAACGGAGATACGTCAGAGCGCTAAGTTCATCGCGGAGTTCTCTCATCACCATCTCGTAAAATACATCCAGTTGGTGCGCGAGATCATCCGGGACGGACAGCAGTCCGGCCTCTTCCGTGCGGACATCTCTGATGGTGTGCTGGCTCATTGCTTATTCGGAGCGATCGATGAGCTGCTGAGTTCTGCGGTTTTTACCGGGCGCACCTACGATGCGCGCGCGACAGCTGCTCAAGTCATCGACATCCTGCTTAACGGGATCACTGCGGAGAAGCATAATGTTTGATTTGTCGACTGTGAATGATGTTTTTGTGTCCGCCACAAGCGTTGGTGGACGTGAGGTCATGCTTTGGCAGGACGGCGCAGAATGGAAGGCGATTCGCGCGGAACAGCTTTATCGGAATGTCCGCGCGCTCGCAACCGTCTTTCAGGGATGGGGTATCGCAAAGGGCGACCGCGTCGCTCTCCTTTCGGAGAACAGGTGGGAATGGCCGGTTTCGGACTTCGCTGCACTTGCACTCGGAGCAGTTGACGTTCCGCTGTACCCGACGCTGACAGCCGATCAGGTTGGCTACATTCTTCGCGATGCGGGTGCCAGGGTCGCCATCGTATCAACGAAGGAGCAATATGAAAAGCTCGCTGCTGCCGGAGACCTTCCAGCACTGGAGCACGTAATCGTGATGGATGAGGGGCAATTCGACGGCGCCGAAAGTTTCAAGGTGCTTCTCCGTGACAATCAAATGTCAGAGCAGCCAGACACTGGCTTCGATGCCGCGTTGAGGTCCGTCCAGCCTGAAGACCTTGCAACCATCATCTACACCTCGGGAACGACAGGCGAGTCGAAGGGAGTCATGCTTACTCATGAAAATCTCGCTCAGAACGTCAATCTATCCACAGGAGAACTCGGGTTCAGCGACAAAGATACCTCTATCTCCTTTCTTCCGCTCTCGCATGTGACAGCGCGACACGTGGACTATGGGCTGATGTGTCACGGTGCCCGGCTCGCTTACTGTCCGAGCTTCAGTCTCCTCCCAGAAGCGATGAAGGCTGTGCGTCCCACGGTCTTTGTCGCTGTACCTCGTGTATATGAGAAGATCCGTCACGCCGTCGAAGCTAAATCCGCATCTTCTTCGATCAAGAGGCGATCGCTTGGGTGGGCTCTAGAGACGGGGCGAAGGCATAGGGCTGAGATCCTCGCCGGTAGGCGTCCAAGAGCTCTTTCCTGGAGACTCGCCGACAGGTTGATCTTCTCCAAGATCCGGCAAGCGTTCGGAGGTCGGGTCCAGATCTTCGTCTCCGGGGGGGCGCCACTTGGCATGGACTCTGCAGGTTGGTTCGCGGACGCAGGTATACGCATATTCGAGGGTTATGGCTTGACCGAAACCTCTCCCGTAATTTCGGTGAATTACCCGAACGCACACAAGATCGGAACGGTAGGCAAGCCATTGTCAAACGTGAAAGTGCGCCTTGCGCCAGATGGGGAGCTCGAGGTGAAAGGACCTTCCATATTCCACGGTTATTGGGGTAAGGAGAAGGAGACGGCCGAAGCCTTCACCGAGGATGGCTGGTTCAAGACCGGTGATATCGGCAAGCTGGACGATGAGGGGTACCTCTCGATCACCGACAGGAAGAAAGAGCTCCTGAAGACGAGCGGAGGGAAGTTCATCGCGCCGCAGCCAATCGAAAATCGGCTCAAAGCTAACAATCTCGTCGCGGAAGCGGCTCTGGTAGGGGACAAGCACAAGTTCGCCTCCGTTCTCATCTGTCCTAACTTCCCAGTCTTGGAGGGCTGGGCGAAAGCTCGGGGAATCTCCACAACGGATCGGAAGAAGCTTGTTGTCGAGCCTGCAGTTGTGAAGCTCTACCAAGAGGTGGTGGATGGGGTCAACGGGCAGCTTGCGAACTTCGAGAGCGTCAAGCGTATCTATGTCGTCGCCGATGAGTGGACGGTGGAAAGCGGACAATTAACACCCAGCATGAAGCTGAAGCGTCGTGTCATTGACGCCAACTATGCGAAAGAGATCGCAATGCTCTATGCCGACGAGTCGAATTCGCGTGCCTGAGAGATCGCGAGCAGATCGTATGGCTGAATCCACATAGCTCTATCGAGCGTATGATCTTCTGGCTAGAGGAGGGATACAAGGATGCGTGTTGGGATGTTGACGGGTGGCGGGGACTGCCCCGGATTGAATGCGGTGATCAGGGCGGCGGTTCGCAAGGGAATCTACCATCACGGGGATGAGTTTGTCGGGTTCCTGGAAGGTTGGAGGGGGGTGTTGGACGATGCGACCATGCCGCTCGATCTCCAGACGACATCGGGCATTCTGCATCGTGGCGGCACGATTCTCCGTTCGTCTCGCACCAACGTGAAGAAGATTGAGGGCGGCCTGGAGCGATGCGCCGAGGTTATCGAGCGGAACAAGCTCGATGCGCTGATCGCGATGGGTGGCGACGATACGCAGTCCATCAGCCTGGCGCTGTCGGAGCGTGGCGTAAAGTGTGTCGGCGTTCCGAAGACGATCGACAACGACCTGAGCGGGACGGACGCGTGTTTTGGTTTTGATACGGCGGTGAGTATCGCTACGGAGGCGGTGGACCGGCTTCACTCGACCGCGGAGGCGCACAACCGGGTGATCGTGGTGGAGGTGATGGGGAGGGATGCCGGGTGGATTGCGCTGACGTCGGGGATTGCGGGCGGAGCGGATGTGATCCTGGTGCCGGAGCGGCCGATCGATCTGGACGAGGTTTGCCGTCTTGTGACGTATCGACGGGAGCGTGGGAAGAAGTTTTCGATCGTGGTGGTGGCGGAGGGGGCAAAACTGCCGGAGGGTGGACAGAGCTCAATCGGGACGTCGACAGATTCGTTTGGTCACGTGCGGCTGAGCGGCATCGGTCAGGCGCTGGCGGAGGCGATCGAGGGGCGTACGGGGTACGAGACGCGGAGCGTGAACCTGGGCCATACGCAGAGGGGCGGCACGCCCACGGCGTATGACCGGATGCTGGCGACAAGGTATGGTGCGGCGGCGATCGACCTGGTGCATGCGGGCCGGTTTGGGCGATTGGTCGTGCTTCGCGGGACCGAGATCTCGGACATCCCGATCGCGGATGCGATTGCCAAGACGCGCACCGTGGGACCGGAGCTGCTGTCGCTGATCGAGGGTCTCCAGCCGTTACGGGAAGGCTAACCGCTGAGGATTGTTGTTGTCTCGGCGGTTGAAACCGGGTAAAAGGGTGGTGAGCGGCGGAGCGTGCTGCTCACCCGAGGAGAAGCAATGGCCAGCGCCGAACAGAGTGTTTCTCGTGAGGTGTTGGATATTCGGCAGGCCTCGGAGTACCTAGGGATCAGCGGGGACACGCTCTATCGTTACGCGTCCGAGGGCTTTATCCCGGCGTTCAAGCTAGGGAACCGGTGGCGGTTCAAGAAGAGCCTGCTGGATGCCTGGATGGACGAGATGTCCGGCGTGAAGAAGCCTGCGTCTGTGACGGTGATGCCGCGGGACAAGAAGCCTGTCGCGCGGGCGCGGTAGCCTCGTCGTTCCGATTCACCAACGCTGATTCGTTCGGCTGCGTTCCGGCGCCTACCTACCACCCCCGGGTACCATATCTTCTAAAGTCTCTATCCTGAACGAGATAGCTTCCCTGGTCTTTGCAAAGTCTTCTTTCACAAAGGCTTACGGGTAAAGTATTCGATTCACGTGATTTAGCCGCATCTCCATAGAACTTGCTTTCCCCCGAAGGGAACCGGCGAGCGCCGATCCCGTCTACCTGTGTGCCGCTTTCCGACCCTGTATTAAGCATAGCGATTCCCGAAGGTAATTGCGCCAACTGAGGGAGGGAATCGCCGTGGCGGAGGCGGCCACTTAGGCGGGTACAAGGGTGAAGGTGGAGATTTCCGGCGGGCAGTTGAGGCGGAAAGGGACGCCCACGGCTCCGATGCCGCGATTCACATAGAGCTGCATGCCGGCGAAGCGGAACAGACCTTCTACATACTTTTGACCCAAGGGTGGGAGCACGACGGGACCGATGAAGGGCAGGCGGATCTGCCCGCCGTGGGAGTGTCCGGAGAGCATGAGATCGATCAGTGAGGCGCGAGGGTGAGCGGCGACTGTATCGGCGAAGTCGGGTGCGTGGGACATGAGGATGAGAGGAGCGCCTGGTTGTGAGGGAATCGTGAGATCCAGGTCAGGGCGATCGGTGCCGGGGTCGGCTGTGCCTGCGATCCAGAGCTTGTCACCACCGCGAAGCAGCGGGAGGGCGGTGTTGCGGAGGACGGGGATGCCCTGCTGGCGGAGAGCACTGGTGACGAGACGCGCGCCAACAACGACGTCGTGGTTGCCGAGCACGGCATACCGCTCCGGGCACTGGATGGTCTTGAGGATCTCGGCACACCGGTGGGCGGCATGGTTTGCGGCCACAAAGGTGAGCGAGCCGTGAGTGACGAAGTCGCCCGTGAGCAGAACGAGATCGGGAGCGAGGCGGTTGACGTGGCCGACGACCCGCTCAAGGAAGAAGGGTTCGGTGTACTCGTCGAGGTGGATGTCGCTGAGCTGGCAGATACGGAGGTTGTGGAAGGCGGTGGGGAGATTGCGGATCCCCATGCTGTGATGGGTGATGCTGATCTCGTGCCGGGCCACGGCTCCGGAGTAGACGGCGAGCCCCGCGGCGATGGCAGCGGAGCCGGTGAGGAAGGCGCGCCTGGTGGTATGGGGAGGATTAACGGTCGAGCCAACAGACATACTCCATGATACCGGGCAGGGAGGTGGGGCGGCCCCGGATAGAATCGACGTGAATGAATACGTCTTTGAGAAGAAAGAGGTTGGCGCGGCTCCTGCGCTCAGCGGGGATGGATGGGCTCCTCGTGACGCATCCTGCGGATATCCGCTACCTGTGTGGATTTACGGGTTCCTCCGGAGCATTGGCGATGGCCGGTGGCCGCGCGGTGCTGTTTACGGACGGGAGGTACACGGAGCAGGCGAAGACTGAGGCGCGCGGAGTTCGCGTGGTGATCGCACCGGGGATGCCGGTGCCGGCTGCGTGTGTGTGGCTGGTGGAGGCCGGTGTGGAGCGCTGCGGCTTTGACGCAGGGCAGACCACGGTGGCGGGCCTGGCGGCGATGCGCAAGGCGCTGCCAGCGAAGCAGCGGAGGAGCCTCCTGCAGCCGGTAGAGGGCCTGGTGAGCGGACTGCGCGAGATCAAGGACGCGGACGAGGTCCAGCGGATGCGCGAGGCGGCCGCAGCAGGGTGCGCACTGTTTGAGGGGATGCTTGGGGAGCTGACGCCGTCGCGGACAGAGGTCGAGATCGCGGTGGAGATGGAGCGTCGCGCGCGGCTTGGGGGAGCGGAGCGGATGAGCTTTGAGACGATTGTTGCGAGCGGGGAGCGGAGTGCGTTGCCGCATGCGCGGGCTTCGGCTGCAAGGCTTCCGAGACGGGGATTTCTGACGCTGGACTTTGGCGTGGTGCGAGAGGGGTATTGCTCGGACATGACGCGCACGGTGCACTTTGGGCGACCGTCCGCTGAGGCGCGTGGCGTGTATGATTCCGTTCTGGAAGCGCAGAACAGTGCGGTTGCGCGTGTGGCTCCGGGTGTTCTGGCGGGAGAGGTCGACGAGGCGGCGCGCGGCGTTCTTCGGCGCGCCAAGCTGGACGGATACTTCACGCATTCAACCGGTCACGGAGTTGGCCTTGAGATCCACGAGCAGCCGCGGATCGGAGCCAAGCAAACGCAAGAGCTTCGGCCCGGTATGATCATCACGATAGAACCGGGCGTTTACCTCGGGGGGCGCTTTGGTGTGCGGATAGAGGATATGGTGCTGGTGACGGCGGGAGGCTGCGAGGTGCTGACGCCGACGACCAAGGCATGGATTGAACTTTAGCGGCAGGAGAGCAGAGGGCTGACGATGGATCGGGAACAACTGGATGAGTTGCGCGAGCTGGTCGAATTCCTGAAGGCGAACGATATCGCCGAGTTCGACATGGAGCGCGAGGATGTGAAGCTGCGTTTGAAGTTTGCGGGGGCCCAGGGAAGCGGGGAGTTCCGGCAGCAGCTGCCGTATGCTCCGGCGGGTGCGGGCGGCGCGCCCGCGTTGGGCCTGGCGGAGGTGGCGCATGCGCACACGGTGGCGGCGGCTGCGAGTGCTGCGCCGCAGGCTGTTGCAGCTCCGGCGGCGGAAGCGGAGGCTCTCCACGAGGTGAAGTCTCCGATTGTGGGGACGTTTTATGAGTCGCCGGCACCGGGCGCCGCGGCCTTTGTCAAGGTCGGGGACGTGGTGGAGGCGGGGCAGGTGCTCTGCATTGTGGAAGCGATGAAGCTGATGAACGAGATCGAGGCGGATGTGTCGGGCGAGATCGTGAGCCGGATCGCGGTGCCGGGGCAGCCGGTGGAGTATGGGCAGCCGTTGTTTACGATCAGAGCTCGATAGAGAACGGGCGGATTGCTGGGAAGGCCAGATCAACTATGTTTCAGAAGGTACTGATTGCGAACCGCGGTGAGATTGCACTGCGTGTGATTAGCGCGTGCAAGGAGATGGGGATTCGCACGGTTGCGGTGTATAGCGAGGCGGACCGGAACTCGCTGCACGTGCGGTTTGCGGATGAGGCGATCTGCATTGGACCGCCGAGGAGTGCGGAGAGCTACCTGAATGTGCCGGCGGTGATTTCGGCGGCGGAGATCGCGGATGTGGACGCGATTCATCCTGGGTACGGGCTGTTGAGTGAGAACGCGAACTTCGCGGAGGTGTGCCGGGCGTCGAATATCAAGTTCATCGGACCGCCGCCGGAGGTGACGCGGATGATGGGCGAGAAATCGACGGCGCGACAGACGATGAAGAAGGCGAAGGTGCCGATCCTGCCGGGTTCGGACGGGGTGATCGAGGGCGAGGGTGAGGCGCTGGAGTGGGCGAAGACGGTCGGCTACCCGGTGATCCTGAAGGCGGTGGCTGGAGGCGGCGGACGCGGGATGCGGATATGCCGGAGTGCGGCGGAGCTGCCAGCGCTTTACCAGCAGGCGTCGACCGAGGCGGCGAATGCGTTTGGCAACGGCGACCTGTACATGGAGAAGTTTATCGAGCGGCCGCGGCACATCGAGTTCCAGGTGCTGGCGGACGAGCACGGAAGCGTGATGAGCCTGGGCGAGCGGGAGTGCTCGATTCAGCGGCGGCATCAGAAGCTGATCGAAGAGGCTCCGAGCCTGCAGGTGACGCCAAAGATGCGAGAGGAGCTGGGCAAGACGATCCAGCGCTCGCTGATGGATATCGGGTACTGGAACGCGGGGACGATCGAGTTCCTGATGGATGAGGACGGCAAGATCTACTTCATCGAGATGAATACGCGGATCCAGGTGGAGCATTGTGTAACTGAGATGGTTACAGGTGTGGATTTGGTGAAGGCGCAGCTGCGGATTGCGGCGGGCGAGAAACTGAGCTCGATTGTGCCGGAGACGCCGAAGATCCGAGGGCATGCGATCGAGTGCCGCATCAATGCGGAGCATCCGGAGAAGTTCACGCCGAGCGCGGGGAAGATCACGGCGTTCAATGTGCCGGGCGGCAACGGGGTGCGGGTGGATACGGCCCAGTACGCGGAGGGGGTGGTGCCGCCGTACTACGACTCGCTGATTGCGAAGCTGATCTGCCATGGCAAGGACAGGGAAGAGGCCATGAACAAGATGCAGCGGGCGCTGAGCCAGTTTGTGGTGCAGGGGATCCATACGACGATTCCGTTGCATCAGCGGATCTTTGCGGATGCGGAGTTTCGGTCGGGGCAGTTCGATACGAAGTTTATGGAGCGGTTCCTGGAACGGCAGAAGGGGGCCTAGGGCCTTGGGCGTGGTGCTGCCGCGGCTGTACGCGATCCTGGATGCGGAGCTGCTGGAGCGGCGGGGTTTGGGGCTGGCGTCGACGGCGGCCGAGCTGGTGGGGGCCGGGGTTCGGCTGCTGCAATTTCGGGACAAGCGTGGGGACCTCCGGGCGACCCTGCGCGATGCGCGAGAGATTGCAGCGACGGTCGCGGGGTCGGGGTGCCGTCTTGTTTTGAACGACGAGGTGGGGCTCGTGGTGGCGAGTGGATTCGACGGGGTGCATGTGGGGCAGGGGGATGTTTCGGCGGCGGCGGCGCGGGAGGTGATCGGGCCGGGGAGGTTGCTGGGGGTGTCGACCCATACGGAGATGCAGGTGCGGGTGGCGGCTGCGGGACCGGCGGACTACGTTGCGGTGGGGCCGGTGTTTGGGACGAGCTCGAAGGTGAATGCGGAGCCGGTGGTGGGGCTTGAAGGGGTGCGTGCCGCGCGATTGTTGACAGACAAGCCGCTGGTTGCGATTGGGGGGATTTCGGCAGAGTCGGCGGGGGCGGTGCTGGGGGCGGGGGCAGACGCGGTTGCGGTGATTGGCGCGCTGTATGTGCCTAGGCAGAGTGTCCGTGAGAGTGTCGAGGCGTTGCTGCGGGCTTTGGGGAAGTGACGCGACGGTTGGATGCTTGCGTATGGGTGAGGTACGAGCTTCCAGAGACACTGCTTGGTCGGCGGGGTTCTCCTAAAGGGAATTGGCGACGTTGCGTACGGGCTTTCCATTACTATTGCGTTACTGACCGTGGCATATGAGGACGTAGACAGGTCGGACGGCGCCCGCGCCTGTCGCGATGCTGAGGGTCTGTTTGTTATGTGCCGTGACGGAAGTTTGACGGTGTAGAGCGGGGCATGGAGGAAGCGAGCGGAAATGGCCAATTTGTTTGCGACAAAGTCGATGAAGGTGCTGCTGGCGCAGGCGGACGAGCATGGCAGCGAGACGCTGGAGCGCTCGCTGGGGCCGGTGCAGCTGACCGCGCTTGGGATCGGCGCGGTGATCGGTGCGGGTATCTTTGTGCTGAGCGGGCTTGGGGCGCAGACGGCGGGACCAAGCCTGATGCTGTCGTTTGTGCTGAGCGGGCTTGGGTGTGCGTTTGCGGGTCTCTGCTACGCGGAGTTTGCGGCGATGATCCCGTTGGCGGGATCGGCGTATACGTATGCGTATGCGACGCTGGGTGAGCTGGTGGCGTGGATCATCGGGTGGGATCTGACGCTGGAGTATGCAATGGGCGCGAGCACGGTGAGCTCGGGCTGGTCGAATCATTTTGTGGAGTTTCTAAATATCTTTGGCCTGAAGTTTCCGCTGTGGCTGGCGTATGACCATTGGACGGGCCTGAAGCAGGCGACGGACCAGGTGGCACGACAGATGGTGCACAGCGCGCATCCGGAGCTGATCTCTGGCTCGGTTCCGTTTGATAAGGCCCTGGACGCGGTGAAGGCGGCGGCGACCCCGGGGCTTGTATCGCAGGCGCACACGCTTCTGAACGCGCCGCGGATCGGGGGGCTCGAGATTGGGTTCAACCTCCCCGCGTTTATCATCGCGCTGGTTGTGACGACGGTGCTGGTGGTCGGGATCAAGGAGAGCGCGAAGTTCAACGCCACCATTGTCGCGATCAAGGTAAGCGTGGTGCTGTTTGTCCTGGCGCTTGGGTCGCACTACATCGACAAGGCGAACTGGGGGACGGACTGGGCGAGCTTTGCACCGGCTGGGTTTGGGGGCATCGGGCTGGCCGCCGGGCTGATCTTCTTCAGCTACATCGGATTCGACGCAGTCTCGACGACCGCTCAGGAGGCGAAGAATCCGCAACGGGATCTGCCAATCGGAATCATTCTCTCGCTGATGATCTGCACACTGCTTTACATCGGGGTCGCGGCGGTGCTGACAGGCATGGTGCCGTGGAATGAGGTGAACATCGAGGCGCCGATCGCGCGAGCGTTCCTGGACCACGACCTCCGGTGGGCGGCGGATATTATCACCGT
This sequence comes from uncultured Acidobacteriaceae bacterium, assembly GCA_963850375.1. Classification (GTDB taxonomy): domain Bacteria; phylum Acidobacteriota; class Terriglobia; order Terriglobales; family Acidobacteriaceae; genus Edaphobacter. The sequence continues at coordinate 2,588,530 of CAWKKV010000002.1, forward strand.
CGGTGCGCTGGCCGGGCTGACGAGTGTGATGCTGGTGATGCTGCTGGGGCAGAGCCGGGTGCTGTACGCAATGGCTCACGACGGCCTCTTGCCGAAGAAGTTCTTCGGCGATATCCATCCCCGGTTTCGGACGCCGTGGAAGGCAACGATGCTGGCGGGGCTGCTGGCCGCGATTGTGGGCAGTGTGACGCCGATCGACGACATCGGCAAGATGGTGAACATCGGGACGCTGCTGGCGTTTGTGATCGTGTGCATCTCGATCATGGTATTGCGCAGGACGGATCCTGACCGGGAGAGGCCGTTTAGGACACCGCTGGTGCCATTGGTGCCGATCCTGGGGATCGTGTTCAACGGGTACATGATGTACACGCTGGGCAAGTGGAACTGGATCCGGCTGTTTGGGTGGCTGGCGATCGGGCTCGTGGTGTATTTCGGATACAGCCGTCACCACAGCGAGGTGCAGAAGGGTGAGCTGGTGAAGACTGAGGCATAAGCGGCCGAGCCGGGCTGATCGAGTGAAGGAACGTGCAGGCGAGATCTCTGTGAGAGGTCTCGCCTGCAGTGCTTTTGAGGAGTGTTCCCCTACTGAGGGAGGACAGGAAGGGTGACGGAGTTGGCTGATTGCGGATCGTCGCGGAGGCGGACGTAGAGGGTGGTGTTGGCGGCTTTCCCGGTGGTGAGGTTGGCAGGGATGCTGGACGGCCGGGGGACGTCAATGGTGGTGCCGACGAAACCTGCGGGGACGTTGGTGGGGTTATTGAGCGTGGGGTCGGTTCCGACGGCATCGACGAGGTAGAGGCTGGACCCGGTGAGGGTGCAGGCGGCGCTGGCGTCTGCGGTGCAGTGGAGATCGGTGAGGGTGGGGAGGCGGACGAGGACGGCCAGCGGGATCCAGTCGCCAGCGGTTCCGTCAGGGGCGACGGCGCGAAGACGGAGCGGACCGAAGGCGGAGGTGCCGAAGGTCTTGAGCGGGTCGAGGGTGCCGAGGAGGGTATGGGGGTCCTGGAGGACGAGGGTTCCGGAGGCGACGCTCAGCGAGGTGCGGAGGGAGTCGTCGGAGTTGGCGATCTCGATCTTGCCGGAGCGGGGGAAGGCGGAGGGTGAAGCGAGCGAGAAGACGAGCTGCTGGTTGATAGGGAGATCGTCCTGGCTGGCGAGGTGGATGGAGGAGTCGGTGGCGTGGGAGATGCTTTTGCTGATGAGCCTGACGACGGGGCGGGCGGGAGCGACGGATACGGGTAGAGGGAGGATGCGGCCGTCTTTGAGAGTGATGCTGGCGGTGAGGCGGGTGCCGGGCTTGAGCGCAGGCGGGGCTGTTCCGTCCGCGAGTGCGAGGCGGAGCGTGGCGGGTGAGTTCGGGGCGGGGTCGGCGTCGGCGGGAAGTGCGGAAGCAGCGACGGGGGTGAAGGTCAGCTTGTCGAGCGACATCTGCTGGACCTGATCGAGGCTGGTTCCGGAGAGGGTGGCGAAGTTGTCGCCGGCATGAAGCTGGAGAGCGGTAAGTGTGGCGGGCTCGGAGAAGGTCTTGGCGGCGAGGGTACTGGGGGTGTGCTCACCGAACTGGTGGATGGCGAGGTGGAGGGAGCCGGGGTCCATGGCTTTGAGGGGGAGGTCGACGGAGATGAGGTTGGGCTTGTCGGCGGGCTTCCAGGCGGCTTCGAGCTGCTTGCCAGGCGCGGGGTCGACCGTGATCTTGTCGATGCAGGCGCTGCCGGTGGAGGTGAGGAGGAGGTGGTTTTCGCGGCCCGCGATGAGCGGGTCATCGGCGGCGATCTTCCAGTCCTTGCCGGGGGTGTCCTGGAGCTGGAGGGTGGGGCCAGAGAAGGCGTCGAAGCCCCATTGCCCGGTGACGGTTCCGGTGATGGTGCCGGGAGTGGTGGGAACGGGGGGCTGTGGGAGTGGAGCAGCGGCGGCCTTGGGTGCGGGAGACCCGCTGGGCAGGGGCGTGACCTTCGGGGTGGCGCCCGGGTTGAGGACTAGGCCGCCCTGGTAGGCGTCCGGGATGAGGGGTATGTCGGTAGTTGAGCCTCCCCGATTCAGGTGGAGAACGAGATCGTGCGCGAAGCTGGTGGAGAAGACGAGGGGCGCGCCTTCGACGGGGAGGACGACGTTGGGTTTGAGGAGGCAGGTGACGAACTTGGGGTCGGAGGGGCGGAGCGGGGGTGCGGTAGAGGTCTGGATGGAGGGGAGGCCGATGACGATGACGGACTTGGGATTGTGGAACGAGGGCGGTGTGTTGAGGCGGAGGTTGAGGCTCGCGTCCTGAGGGAAGGCGATGGCGGGGATGTATTGATATTGGGCGGTGTGGAGGCCGCTGGTGAGGCGGACGAGATCGACGACGGCCCCGACGTAGGCGCTGTAGGTGCCGCCGCCTGCGAGCGAGGTGGCGCTGGCGGCGTTGATGAAGTCGGAGCTGGCTCCGCTGGTGAGGCTGGCGACGACGGTCTGGCCGTGTCCGTCGTCGAGCAGGGTCTGGCTGCCGGTCTGGGTGAGGCAGTTGTACTGCTGGTCGGCGGGGCGTTTGAAGCAGTCGTCGTTGGGCTTGAGGTTGAGGGTGCGGGCGAGGAGCTGGGAGTGTTCGGCCAGGGCTTTGGCGTCGGAGGGCGGGACCATCTTGATCTCGGCGAGATATTTCTCGATGCGCGCCTGCTCGAAGCCGGCCTCGGCGAGATCCTGCGAGGCGCGGACGAAGATGCCGGGGCGACCGCGGACGGCGGAGCGCAGGGTGCTGAAGTCGCCGCCGGTCTCGGGGGCGAGGAAGAGGATGGCCTGCTGTGCTTCCTCGGGCACATTGACGGTGTAGCCTTCGGCGCGGACGTCCTTTTTCCAGGTTTCGATGCGAAAGAACCAGTCGTCCGGGGGCGGGTTGGTGGTGCCGCGGAGGAAGACGGCGACGAGGAGGTAGTGGACGGACTGGGTGTCGGGGAGATCGGGGTGGAGACGGAGCTGGTCTCCGGGCTGGAGATTGGGGACTGAGGCGATGGGGAGGGTCTTGCCGGCGCGGGTGACGAGCACGTCGAGCTTGGGGCCGGTGAGATCGAAGCGCGCGGGCGGCTGTTGTGCGGGCAGGAGGGCAGATGCGAAGAAAAGCAGAGCGGCAGGAAAGAGCCGGTAGTGACGGGTGCACTGGGCCATACCTCTATTTTAGAGGCTAGAGCTCCCGATGCGGTCAGCGGGCGGTTTTGGAGTGAGGTACATCGACTGCGCCATTGCGCACGCGGGTCGAGGCGTGATCACTGGCGATGACGCCGTCGCGGATGGTGACGACGCGGTGGGCGTACTCGGCGATATCGGGCTCGTGAGTGACGAGGACGATGGTGTTGCCATTGGCGTGGAGATCGTCAAAGAGCGCCATGATCTCGTCGCCGGTTTTGGAGTCGAGATTTCCGGTGGGCTCGTCGGCGAGGATGATGGACGGCTTGTTGACGAGCGCGCGGGCGATGGCGACGCGCTGGCGCTGACCGCCGGAGAGCTCGTTGGGCTTGTGCATCATGCGGGTGCCGAGATTGACGCTTTCGAGCACGGCCTTGGCGCGGGCGGTGCGCTCGGCGGCGGGCGTGCCGTTGTAGATGAGCGGGAGCTCTACGTTGTGGAGAGAGGTGGCGCGGGCGAGGAGGTTGAAGGTCTGAAAGACGAAGCCGATCTCCTTGTTGCGGATGCGGGCGAGCTGGTCGTCGTTGAGCTCGGAGACGTCGTGCCCGTTAAGCCAGTAGCGGCCTTCGCTGGGGGAGTCGAGGCAGCCGATGAGGTTCATAAGGGTGGACTTGCCGGAGCCGGACGGACCCATGATGGCGACGTACTCGTTGTGGCGGATGCGGAGGTTGACACCGCGAAGGGCGTGGACCTCCTGATCTCCCATGGAGTAGGTCTTCCAGAGGTTTTCGGTGACGATGACTTCGCCATTGACGGGGCCAACGGTCTCGACGACTGGTGCGATGACTTCGGTCTGCATTGGCATCCTTGTATCTCCACTCCTGGGGTGTTCTTGTGAGAGGTACGCAAGCGGCCCGGGAAGGTTCCGGGGCGCGCCGGCACTAGCTCGAAGGTGGTGGTGGAGCCTCAGGAGTATTGTCCACCTTGATGGCGGTCCCGCTCTTCAGATTTCGGAGTATTTTGTAGGGTCCGATGACGATCTCCTGGTTTTCGGCGAGACCACTGAGGACCTCGATGTCCGTGGCGCCGGTGACGCCGGTCTTGACTGGAACAAAGGTTGCGAGGAGCTTTTTGCCCTTTTTGTCGACGACGTAGACACCCTGGACGAGCTGCGCTTTCGATTTGTCACCAGGCGTCGTGGGGGCTGGGTTGGCGGAGGGCTTTCCGGCGGAGTCGGCGAGGGCTTTTTCCTGGGCGGGGTCGCGCTGGACGAGGGCCTGGATGGGCAGGGTGAGCGCATTGGGGCGGCGGGCCGTGGTGATCTTGGCGGTGGCCGAGAGACCGGGGCGGAGCTCGTCGGAGGCAGAGCTGGTATCGAGGGTGACGACGACTTTGAAGTCCTTGGCCTCTTCGGTTCCGGTGGTGCTCTGGCTGGTGGCGACGCCGGTGGTACGGAGCAGCGCCTGGTCGCCGACCTCGGTGACGCGGCCTTTGAAGCTGCGGCCGGGAAGGGCATCGACGGTGACATCGACGGACTGGTTCATCTGCACGTTGACGATATCGGTCTCATCGACCTTGACCTCCGCGGTGATGACGGACATATCGGCAATGGTCATCAGGGTGGAGCCTTCGGCGTTCTGGATGCCGACGACCATGGTCTCGCCTTCGCGCACGGGGACGTTGGTGACGAGGCCGTCGTAGGGGGCGCGGCTGATGGTCTTGTCGAGAGCATCGTAGTTCGACCGCTGGCTGGCGACGGCCTGGGCAACGTGCCCGCGCTGGGACTCGGTCTGCGCGAGGGCCTGAGCCTGGGCGGCCTGACGCTGGGTCAGGGTCGCGGAAGACATGTCGAAGGCGGCTTTTTTGCTGTCGTAGTCCTGCTTGGAGATGAGCTTGGCGTCGTAGAGTCCCTGGGCGCGCTGGAAGTCGAGGCGTTTCTGCTCGAGATCGGCCTGGGCCTGAATGATGTTGGCTTGAGCGGTCTTTTCGGCGGCAACATAGGAGTTGACGTCGGTCTTCGAGGAGGCGATGGTGGCCTGCTGTGCGGCGACGGTGGCGGCGGGCTGGACGCTCTCAATGGTTGCGAGGACCTGGCCTTTTTTGACGTGATCGCCCTCATGGACGTTGAGGTGGGTGATGCGGCCGAAGGCGGTGGCGCCGATGTTGACGTAGGTCTTGGGCTTGATCTGACCGGTGCCGCTGACAACGGCGACGAGGTCCTGACGACTGACCTTGGCGGTCGCCACCTTGGTGACGCCGGAGCGGCCGTGCAGGATGGTTCCGACCACGACGCCTACCAGAACAAGGACAACAAGGGCGATCAGAAGTATCTTTTTCACATTCATCGATTTTGTGATCTCGTCTGCGCTCGGGGGATGAGGCGACAGGGGGTATCCAGCTGGTTTGTAGTGGGTGATACGGGCGCAGGCCGACGAAGGTTCCTTCGGGAACTGCCGGCTATGAGGGTACTTGGAGATAAGGCTGAGAGGAAGAACCAAATTGGGTACGTTGCAGGAGATTGCATGGAGGGCATGGCGGTCTCCGGCTTGTCTGCAGCCTCCCCGGGCCCTACAATCAAGGGTGTTGCAACAGGAGCTCGCCCCTATGGTCCCCCGCCGTTTGAACCTCTCTCTCGCGTTTCTCTCCCTGGTTGTTCTGCTCGGTGCTGGAGGGGGGAGGATGGTGGCGCAGGAGAGTCCGAGCGGCACAACTCCGGATGGAGTGACCAAGGCGCCTGCCGAGACGGAAAAGCCTGATCCGCTGAAGCGCCGGCTGACCGACAAAGAGAAGCGGCAGCAGAACAAGGAGCTGCGGCAGGAGCTTAAGGGCTCCTACAAAACCTGGGTGGACCAGGACGTGCGCTGGATTATCACGGACCAGGAGCTCCAGGCGTTCAAGAGCTTGAGCAACGATGAGGAGCGCGACCAGTTTATCGAGGCGTTCTGGCAGCGTCGCAATCCAAATCCGGACTCACCGGAGAACGAGTACCGCGAGGAGCACTACCAGAGAATCGCTTACGCGAATGAGCACTTCGCGGCGGGCAAGCCCGGGTGGCGGACGGATCGCGGTCATATCTATATCGCCTACGGGAAGCCGGACAATATCGAGACGCACCCCAGCGGCGGGCAGTATGAGCGGCCGATGGAAGAGGGCGGCGGAAGCACGTCGACTTTTCCGTTTGAGGTCTGGCATTACCGCTACCTGGAAGGGATCGGGGACAACATCGACATAGAGTTTGTCGACACGTGCATGTGCGGCGACTACCACATGACGATCGACCGCTCGGAGAAGGACGCGCTGAAGCACACGCCGGGCGCGGGGCAGACCCTGTACGAGCAGATGGGGCAGGCGAAGCAGGCGGACCGGTTTAGCGGAAGCGGGCTGGAGCAGCTGGGTGCGGGCCCGATGTCGCAGTCCAACCAGAGCAAGCAGTTCGACCGGCTGGACCGGTTTGCGAAGCTGATGGCGCCGCCGGAGATCAAGTTCAAGGACATGGAGGCGTTCATGGCGACCTCCAAGATCCTGACGGGACCGCCGTTCCTGTTCGATGTGCGCACGGACTATGTGAAGGTGACCAACGACACGGTGCTGGTGCCGCTGACGCTGCAGATTCGGAACAAGGACATCACGTTCAACATCAAGGACGGGGTTGCGACGGGGACGGTGAATATCCTGGGCCGCGTGTCCAACCTGAATCACAAGGCGATCCAGACGTTTGAGGATCCGGTGAGTGTCCAGGTGCCGAGTGAGCTGCTGGCGCGGACGCAGAATAATTTCTCCGTGTACTGGAAGTCGCTGCCGATGCGGCCTGGGCTGTACAAGATCGATATCGTGGTGAAGGACGTGAACAACCCGGACCACGTCGGGGTTTGGCGGCGGAGCGTGAATGTGCCGAAGTACGATGACGACCGGCTTTCGGCGTCGTCACTGATCCTTGCCGACCAGATGGAGCGCGTGCCGTCCAAGGACATCGGGGCGGGGAACTTCGTTATCGGCAACACGCGGATTCGGCCGCGGGTACCGCCGGGCATTGCTGCTCCGGTGACGTTCCACCGGGCGCAGAACCTGAACTTCTGGATGCAGGTGTATAACCTCGGGATCGATGAGAAGAGCAAGCAGAATGGGGCGACGATCGACTACCAGGTGATGAACATGGCGACGAACAAGGCTGTGCTGGAGTCGCAGGAGTCGACGTTGAAGCTGAGCCCCAATGCCGACCAGGTGACGCTTGAAAAGAGCATGCCGCTGGCGAGCCTGCAGCCGGGCAAGTACCAGGTAACCATCAAGGTGAACGATGGTGTGACGAAGCAGCAGATCGCACAATCGGCACCATTTGTTGTGGATTAGGATTCCTCTGCTCAAGACCGCACGGATTGGGATGTGACGGTTCGATGAGCGACACACCCTCTTGGCGGTTGAGCTTGCCGCCCAGACGGAAGTCTTCGGAGCATGGCCTCTGACGCCCGGGTTGACTATCGTGCAACGTTTCAGGATCGAACTCGGCGTGCTGACCCTTGTGCTCGTGATGGCATCGACAGCGCATGCCGCGGATCAGGCAGCTGTGATTGCGGGCGTGGTTCGCGATTCGAGCGGCGTTCCCCAGATGGGGGCGGTCGTTCAGATCCTGTCGGCGGACGCGGTGGTCCGTGCGACGGCGTATACGGATCTCCAGGGCCGGTACTCGATCGGAAGTCTTCTGCCTGGCAACTATGGGGTTCGGGCGACTGCGGCGCTGCTTTTGCCGGCGCTGCGGTCCAATCTCCGGCTGGCTCCCGGGCATCGGTCGATCGTGAACCTGACCCTGGGCGCGCTGTTCAACGAATCAGCATGGTTGCCGACCCAGCCGCGGGCTCGAGATGAGGCGAGCGACGATTGGAACTGGACGCTGCGATCTTCCGCTGGGCGGCCGATTCTGAAGCTTGGAGATGATGACGAGATGTCTCCGGCTGCACCGACTGAGGCGGGCCGCTTGAAGGCGAGGACCCGAGTGCGTGCGGAGGTGACCTCGCCTTCGCGTCGATTGGGCAGCGGGGGGACTCGCACCGGTCTTCACGGGCAGAGAGCGAATGGAGACGGATCGGGCGTCTCGGTCGATGCTTCGGTCGGGGCTGATGCAGGAGCGCGGCCGGGTTTGGGGGCTCCGTCAGAGGTTTCGACGAGCTACCTGCGGCCACTCGGGGTAGGTGGCGAGGTTGTGAGCCGGGTGACGTACACGTCGCATCCTGAGATCTCGGTTGGCGCAGGGACGTCCGGGTTGAAGATCCTCCGTGTTGCTTCGGCGGAGAGGTTTGAGCTTGGGGATCTTGCAGAGGTCGAGGCTGGAAACGAGATGCAGACGCTGGTTGGCCCTGCCTCCGTGACGGTGATGCGTCCGTTTGCGCAGATTGCGCTTCACCCGAGCGCGCTCTGGGTCATTCGCTACAACCTGGCGAGCGCGCCTGGTATGCAGGGGTTTGAAGACGCGTCGGTCGAGGATCGCAGCGTTCCGGCGTATGCCTTTATGGGCGGACGCATGCGGGCGGCCGGTGGCTTCCACCAAGAGATCGCAGTGAGTCATCAGTCAAAGGGAACTCTGCTCGAGGTGGCCTACTACGCGGACGGGCTCGACTACGTCGCTCTTTCAGGTGTACGCGGTCGAGGGGCCGAGGCGATCTCTTCGGGCGACCCATCCGAGGAACCGGGCCTGATGTCCGACGAGAGCAACGGAACGTTTGAGGCGCTCGGTCCGGGGTATAGCGCGTCTGGGGTCAACTTGCTTGTGACGCAAAAGATCGGGGAAGGAACCTCCGTGACGGTGCAATACAGCACAGGCGCGGCACTGGCCAGAGCAGCGGAGCCGACCGTCACGGACTCGGGAGCTCTCGCGTCCATGCAGGCGCGCAAGGGTCAGGAGGCGACGGTCTCGTTGCGGGCGAAGATTGCCGGTTCCAAGACGACGGCACGCGTCTCGTACCGGTGGCAGCCTGGAGTTCTTGTCAGCGCGATCGATCCATATGACGAGCTTGCCGGTGGAGAGTATCTCTCCTTCCATGTGCGACAGCCACTTATGCGTTCGGGCTTTCTTCCGGATGGGATGGAGCTGACGGCAGACGGCACCAACGTGCTTCGGCAGGGATACGGACGGATGGAAGGTCGGGGCGATGTGCCGATGTATCTGGCTGCATCGCCGATGAGCTTCCAAGCTGGGCTCGCGTTCACTTTCTGAATGGATATCGGGTAGCCGGCGACCGGTGCGGCTTTCCTCTCTACGCCTGAACCCAGGCATGAAGACAAGAACAACATTGCATCCGAGACGGTCTGAAGCTCAGCGTTGCTGGTAGCGCTTGAGGATACCGTCGAGTGAAACAGTGCCTTCGAGGGCGCCGCGCATGGCGCGATTCGTAATGGGCAGGAGCGGCCAGCGCTGGAAGTGGGGGAGGGCGCTGGCGAGGGGAAGATCCGGGAAGAGAATCGGCGTGCGTTCGGGACCGAGCTGATCACAGAGACGCTCGCCGGCGGGTGATTTGCTGAGGAGGTCCTGAAAGTCTTCGCGGCGCGTCGAGAACCAGAGGCCGTCCGGGCAGTGGATGAGGAAGGCAGGTATGTCCTTGAGATTGTCGTACTGCGAGAGCAGATCGAGGGCTTGCTGCACGGTCTCGGAGCCCTGGAGAACAGGTACAGTGACGGGCTCGACCGCATCTTCGAGATGGAGATTGCTCTCTTCGCGCTGCTCTTCCATGGACGGGAGGTCGAGGCCGTCCTGGTGGGTGAGGACCTCGAAGATGGGGAGCGGCTGCAGACTGCGCGAGAGCAGGTACGCGATGGTATTGGCGAGGATGACGGGCAGGATGATGGAGTAGTTGCCGCTGACTTCGAGCACCATGAACACGGAGGTGAGGGGAGCCCGGAGAAAGGCCGCGAAGAGCACACCCATGCCGACGAGGGCGTAGGAGCCGATGGAACCGGTGAGGTGCGGGAAGAACATCTTCTCGAAGGTGCCGACGGCGGCCCCGAGCATGGCACCGATGAAGAGCGTAGGCGCGAACATGCCGCCGGGAGTTCCGCTCGAGAAGGAGAGGGTGGTGGCGATGATCTTGAGAATGGCGAGGGCGAGGAGCATCTTCCAGGCGAACTGCGCGTGCATGGCCTGATCGATCGCCTGGTAGCCAGCGCCCATGACCTGCGGGAAGCCGAAGTAGCCGATGCCGCCGACAAGGAGGCCGGCGAGTGCGGGATGGAGCATTTGCGCCCACGCGGGCTGACGACGCAGGCGGGGGCGGAGGTTGCCGAGGGCCTTGGCGAAGAGCAGGGCGGCGACACCGCCGACGAATCCGAGGACAGCGTAGGCGAAGAGCTCGCGTGGGTCGCGAAGGGTGACGGCGGGGATGCGGAACATCGGCTGCGCGCCCCAGAACCAGCGCGCGACGACGACGCTAGACACGGCGGAGAGGACGATTGAGCCGAGGACGGCGGCGCTCCACTGGCCGATGACCTCTTCGATGACGAAGAGGATGGCGGAGATGGGCGCGTTGAAGGCGGCGGCGAGACCGGCGGCGGCGCCGATGGGGGCGAAGATGCGGAGCTTCTCGCGGGACATGCCGACGCGGCGGCTGATGAGCGAGGCGACGCCGGCGCCGATCTGGAGGGACGGGTCTTCGGGGCCGAGCGAGTGGCCGCCGCCGATGGCAAGGGCAGAGAGGAGGAACTTGCCGATGACGGTTTTGAAGGAGATGTAGCCGTTGTGAATGTAGAGTGCAGCCTTGGTCTGATTGACGCCGCTGCCGCGGACCTGGGGAAAAACGTAACGGGTCGCGACGGCGACGACCAGGCCGATGGCCGCCGGTGCGATGAGGAGTCGAGGCTGTCCTGGGCGGGGTGAAGAGCCGAGCAGCAGGACCTGAAGCCACTCGATGGCCATGCGGAAGGAGACGACGAGGAGGCCGGAGATGATGCCGATGAAGATCGAGAGGAGCAGGAAGAGGCGCTCTTCGCGAGCCGGAGCCACTTTGGCGAGGGCGGTGCGGCTCGGCTCGAGTAGGTCGTTGAGCCACTCACGGAGGCGGCTTGGAGAGGCGGTCTTCTGTGCGATCACTGGTCGACCGATCCGGGATCGTGCGCAAGGGTGAGTAGGAGTGTGTCGTCTCCGGTTACGGGGCCGCAGAGCTTTTCGGTCTTGAGCTCGGTATCAAAGACGAGCTGAAGCAGAACGTCCTGGCGAGCTGGGTCGTGTTTGAGGGCGGCGCGGGTGTCCGACTTGGTCTGCTCCTTCCAGCGAGTGCGGAGGTCTTCGACCTGCGGGTTGGGGGTGGACGGGTCGGAGGGGCAGGTGTCGAGCCTTCGCCTGGCGATGTCTTTCAGATCGAGCAGGCGGCTGACGCGCTGCTCGCTGGGGAGCTTGCGGCTGGGAAGCAGATCGAGGATGCGGTCACTCTTTTCGAAGAGGGATGAGACGGCTGGACGATCGATTGCGGATCTGGATTCCAGTTTATCGGTCTCGCGGAGGGCCTGCTGGAGGAGCCGTTTGGCGAGCGAGAACTGGCCCATGGTGTAGGCGAGCTGGCCGGCGCTGACCAAGGCTGTGGGGTTCTTCGGCTCGGCCTCCGTGGCTTTGAGGTAGGCCTCCAACGCGTCTGACCGGTCGCCGGCGCCTTCGAAGAGCTTGCCAAGTCGAAGGTCGAGAGCGGGGTCTTCGTCCGCGTTTCCTTCGGCGACGAGGAGCTCGGCACGGGCGGCGGGAACCTCGTTGTGTTGCAGGAGGTATTCGGCGAGTTCGAGGCGCACGTCGCGGCGGCGAACGGCACCGTCACCCTCCCATGTGCCGTAGATCGAGGCGCGGTAGAAGTTGACTGCCTGCTTGGGGTCTCGTCTGCGGGCGGCCAGGCGAGCGAGCTGGAGATTGATGAAGCCGTTTCCGGGCTGCGTGTCCCAGAGACCAGAGAAGTAGGTGAATGCCTCGTCGGTGTGGCCAGCCTCGGCGAGAGCCTGTGCGAGCAGGAGCTCGTAGGAGCGTTCGCCCGGTGTGTAGGAGAGAGCGGTGCGAAGGGAATCGATCGCTTCAGCGGGTCGGCCGTGTGCCAGAGAGGCCGCGCCCCGAGCGGACCATCGCTTTCCCAGCTCGGTGCGGTGGGAGGCAAAGGAGCGGAAGAGTAGGAGCGTGACCGAGAAGAGAGCGATGGTGATGAGGCTGAGGCTGAGAAAGGTAAGGGAGTCCCGGAGGATCAACCTTCGTCTTGTGATGACGGCCGGTGCTTGGCCGGCCGGCTGCATGTTTCCGGTAGATGTCACGTAGTGCCCAGGTTCCTCCTCTCCAGTCTAAGGGTTCGATGCCTTTGCGTCAGGCTCGGGACACGATAAGTCTGAGTTGAAGGGGAAGGGGCAGATCTTAAGCAGCGGGAGACCGCTCAGGCGCTGGGGTCACGCCTGAGAGGAGGATGACGCAGCGGGAGTCGGAACAGCGGACGACGGCGAGCCGGCTGCCGAGCTGGCAGGCTATCAGAAGGCCGGAGCTCAAGCGGGTATCGGATCGCCAACTCAGGACGAGCATCTTCGTGCCGTGGTGAGCGAGGAGGTGAGTTCTGAGGCCATGCCCTGGCTCGAAATGGGCGCGGGCTAAGTTCTGGAGGGCTGGCCACAGGGTGGGCGGACACTGAAGCGGAAGCAATGCGGAAAGTGCGAGGACGAGGTTTCTGAGGTGGATCAAGGACGTATCCTCCCGATGCGTATGCCGATCGCGTGCGCGTGACGAACCGACTCCAGGTGAGGCGGTTGAGAACTGCCGCGGTCAGTCGTCCAGTTTGAAGATCTTCACCTGGATGAGCTTGGCCAGGGTGAGATTGCCGAGACCCTTAGCTCGCATCCGCTCGACGAAGGGGCGGTCGATCTTGAAGATCGACATCTGGATGAGCTCCTGCTCGTCCGGGCGAAAGCCGAGCGACCGTGCTTCGCGGGCCTTGTCGGGTGTCACGCCAACGGCCTTCATCTCGGTGAGTTTGTCCGCGCTCCGTTCCGGGTAGCCTGCCGCCGCCATCCCGTGGATGAACTCGGCGTCGACACCGAGGGCCTTGAGCCCCATGAGCTTGTCGGTGGTGAGCCCCGTGACGCCCAGAGACTTCATCTGCTGAACCCAAGCGGTGGAGATGTCGAGCATGAGGAAACCCTGTTGCTTCTCGGGGGTGATGCCGGTGAAGCCGTCGGCCGTCATCGTCTTGAGAAAGGCAGCGCTGGGCGTGAACTCGTAACGGCCTGCGAGGACGCCATCATGTACGGTGCCCGAGCAGCGGAGATCTCCGGCATCGGCACCGATGTGGGCATCGAGCTGCGCGCCATCTCCCTTGAGTGCCTCGGGCGAGACACCGCTCCATCGGCTCCACGAGATATCCGAGTTGTTGGAGCTTCCGCAGTGTTCGCCCCTTTTGCAGTCGCTGGTGCGGAGCATGAGCTCGGAGCTTTCGGAGCTACCTCGAGACGCCGAGATCATGCAAAGTCCGGACAGAGTCTCAGCGTGTGCGGTGATGGTGATGCTTGCCAATAAAAGAGCCACCCCGTGTGCCTTCATGCGATTCCTCCTGTGTGGTGTATGTGCGTTATGCGGAGTGAGCCGGGGATTCAGTCGAGGAGCCCGGTCATCCTCAGCTTCAGGAGCTTGTCGAGCGAGCTATCGTTGAAGCCGTGCGACTTCGCTTTGGCGATGAACTCCTGATTGATGTGCAAGACGGCAGCCTCGTTGAGCTCGTGCGTTCCGGACTGGGGAAAGGTCGCCTTGAGCCAGCGGGCGTCTTCGGGGGAGACGCCCTGGGCGCGAAGGAAGATCAGGTCTCGGGGCGACAAGCCGGTGTATCCGGCGGAGCTCATTGCTTTTGCGTAGTCGGGGGTGACGCCTACGGCCTTCAGGCTTTCGAGCTCACGAAGATCGCTCGGAGCGATCCCGGAGCTCTTCAATCCGGCCGCGTATTCGGGCGTGATCCCTTGAGCTTTGAGTCCAACGAGGTCGTGGATGTTGGGGGTTCCTATGCCTATGGAGGAGATCGCTTTTGCGTATTCGGGCGTAACGCCCAGGCTACGTTCCTCGATCACGTCAGAAAAGCTGGACGGAGGGGCGCTGGATGCCTCCATCGCTTTGACGTACTCGGGGGTGACGCCGACTGACCTGAGGCTGATGAGGTCATCCAGCGTAGGGGTTCCCAGGCCGGCGTGCGCCATGGCTTTCGCGTACTCGGGCGTGACGCCCACGGAACGGGCTCCGATGATCTTGTCCAGATCACGGCTCAGGTCGAGCGGATACCCGGCGTCGTGCATCCTCTGGAGGTAGTCGGCGCCGCCCTGCGAGGGTGCTTCGGCCTGATGGGGTGCGGCGAGCGATGCGGGAGTAGCCGCGATTGTGGATTCCGGCTCGGGTGATGCGCTCGGGGCAGGCGGGGCGAGAGAGGCGGACCGGTGAGCACCTGGCGAGGGGGCGACGATCTTCGGAGGGGCAGCGAAGCTCGCAGGAGGTTTGGGGGAGGGGGGAGCAGGCGTATTCGCCGCTAACGGTGGGGGCGGCGCGGGAACGGCTTGCGTGAGGGTTGTCCGTAGGCCTTCGGCAAGTCTGGGCGCTACCAACAACCCGGTGATAACTGCGCCTGCGACGGCGACACGAATGCCGCTGATTGCTGTTCGTTCCATGGTGATGCCCTCCCCAAGAATCTGGCTGATGCGAAGCAACAAGGTTCCTTTACGCGCCCTGAGCGCCATTGCATGCTGGAGGACGACGGCGCGCTGTTCCTCGAGCTTCAGCAGGGCTTCCGCGTAGATCAGCGGATCGGCGCAGCTTCGGGCGGCGACCTCATCGCAACAGATCTCTCGAAGATCGCGGGCGCGCCTGCTGACCCACCACACGGCAGGATGAAAGAAAAGCAGGCACTCGATGGAGGTTTGAAGGAGGTTGGCGAGGAAGTCCCAGCGGCGTACGTGAGCGAGTTCGTGGGCCAAGACGGCTTCGAGCTGGTCAGGCTCCAGGTTCGCGATGGCCGAGATCGGAAGGATGATGACGGTTCGCCAGACTCCCATTGCTAGTGGAGAGACGACCTCGTCTGAGATGCGCAGCGCGACTGCGCGTCCGATGCGAAGGCGCGCCGAGACACGCCGGAAGCGCGCGCTTACGTCTGAAGGGATGACGGCGCTCGTGCGTCGTCGCAGCTGTTCTAAATGTCGCCAGCCGACGACTGCGCGAAGAGCAAGGAGCAGGACGCCAGCCAGCCAGAGCCCGTCGACCCAGGGAAGCAGGCGACCGGAGTTCCAGGCGATCCAGAGTTCGCTGCCTTGCACGAGGGGAGCGGCGAGCGGGAGATTGACGGACGCGCTGTGGAGGAGACCGAGCTGCGACGCGAGTACGCGGTCTCCGGTATATGCTGCCGGGCCGACGAGCCGCTGCTGCTCGAAGAGGGTGATCAGGGCGGCGAGGGGCATGAGCAGGAGTGCCAGCATGGCGATCGCGTAGCGGAGATTCGCGGACGCGCGCACCGTGAGGCGCTCACTGACGACATAGAGCAGGGCGAGCACGGTCCCTTGCCAAAGAAAGTGCAGCAGCGTCCAACCAAGTGCGACCATCTCTCCACCTCGTAGCCAGCCGAAAGTTTCCATGAGTTCTCCTCCCAGAGTGGTTCGGGTCTAGGCTCTTTTCTTGCGCAGCAGCTTGCGGATCTCGTCGAGGTCCTGTTCGCTCGCGGTCTCCATACCCAGGGCATGGAGCGCCAGCTGGGCCGCGCTTCCGGCGAAGAAGCGGTCGCTGAGCTCGCGAACAAAACGCCGCTGTGTTTCTCCTTTTGCAACGGCTGCCCGGTAGACGTGGGCGCGCTCACGCTCATCCCGCTCTACCAGGCCTTTTTCGGTCATGATCTGCAGGAGCTTGAGAACACCGGTGTAGACGACCGGCCGTCCGGCGTTGACCGCGTCGAAGAGCTCGCGAACGGTTGCGGGCCCGCGCTCCCAGAGGATGGTCAGGAGCTCAAGTTCGCCTTCCGTGGGCTTCGGGGTTTCTCGTGGTGGCATCATGTGCAGGAA
The DNA here is from genome assembly GCA_963850375.1 of uncultured Acidobacteriaceae bacterium. Taxonomy (GTDB): domain Bacteria; phylum Acidobacteriota; class Terriglobia; order Terriglobales; family Acidobacteriaceae; genus Edaphobacter. The sequence continues at coordinate 2,604,640 of CAWKKV010000002.1, forward strand.
GATATACGAATGTGTTCGTAGATGTCAACGAAGAGTTTCGTAGGTCATGGTAGTGGGGTGGCAGTGGTATTTGCTCCGAGCTGATGGCAAGATGATGGAGTTAGCGGCGGCATGCTGTTACCCGCAACAGGTCTGAACGTTGTCACGACACAAAGAAGATCCTTTGATCCCGGTGGGCGTCACGTTTCTGCTGGCTTGCTTGCCGTTGATCGTCCTGGCCTGTCTCCAGTCGAGGGTCATCGTGCTAGCTGCGTCCAAGGGTGTTGACTCGCAGCAGAGATCCTCAATGCGACCCGGATACGCCGGGGACCAGAGCTGCGCTTCGTGTCACGCCACGCAGAGTCTCTCGTACATCCACACGGCACATCACCTTACCTCTCAGCTGCCAGGCCCGGCGTCGGTGCTCGGTTCCACTGCGGAGGGATACAACGTTCTCAAGATCGCGGATCCCGCTCCGATCATCGGCGACCCTGGAGTGTCTTACAGGATGGAGAAGCAGGGGTCGAGCTACTCGATGACGGCGGTGACCGGGTTTGAAGGACAGATGCAGCAGCGGCGGGAGCAGATTGGTGTGGTGATCGGGTCCGGTGTGCGGGGGCAGAGCTACCTTTACTGGAAGGGCGATCAGCTCTTTGAGCTCCCCGTGAGTTACTGGTCTGACGGGCACCAGTGGATCAACAGCCCCGGCTACAGAAATGGTCCGCCGAACTTCGACCGGCCGGCATCGCCGCGATGCCTGGAGTGCCATGTGGGCTTCATTGAAGCGCTTACTCCGGACCCTGCCTCGAACCGGTACGAGCCGGGTAGCCTCGTTCCGGGTGTCTCCTGTGAGGTGTGCCATGGACCGGGGGCGCAGCATGTGGCTGCTCACGGCGCAGGACGTTCGAAGGCTTCGCTCGGATCCGGAGAGATGATCCTGAACCCAGCCCATTTCTCGCGCGATCGGCAGGTCGATCTGTGCGCGCTATGTCATAACGGTGCGGGACAACGGCAGATCGCCCCTGCGTTCACCTATGTGCCGGGGACGCCGCTGAACCGTTATCTGGCGGAGAGCACGGAGGCGGAAGACCTCCACCCGGATGTCCACGCGAATCAGGTCGGGCTGCTGAAGCGAAGCCGCTGTTATGTTTCCTCGACAACGATGACCTGCTCCACCTGTCACGATGTTCACTCGCCCGAGCGTGCGGCCGCGTCCTACTCTTCGCGCTGCCTTACCTGCCATCACGTCGAGAGCTGCGGTGTCGAGAAGAAGCTGGGGCCTTCGATCGCGAGCAACTGCATCGATTGCCACATGCCTGTTCAACAGACGCAGGCCATTGTCTCCCAGACTGCCGACAAGGTGATCCGGACGAGCATGCGCACGCACTGGATCAAGGTGTACGGGCCGCCTGACGAGCCTTAGGCCGGCACTGCTTACTGCGCCGCGCCCGGTGCGCTGACCCGCAGGGGACTCATCGACTTTTCCTGCTTCAGCTCGTCATTCAGCACTGATTTGAGATGGACGAGCACCTGTGCCGCCTCATCGTTGCGATGGAGCTTGCGCAGGAGCACGAACTCGCGGTCGAGTGCCGTGCGGTTTTCGGGATCGAATCGGAGCGCCTGCTGATCGTGACTCAAGGCTTCGTCGAGTTTGTTCTCCTGCTCCAGCAGCTTTCCCATCAGGATGTGAGCTTCGACTGAATCCGGCCTTGCCTTGAGCGAGGTGGCGAGGTGTGCCTTGGCTTCCGCGAAGCCCGGCTCCTCTGGTTTCACGCCTGAGCGGATCAGGAGGTCGGCGAGCAGGTAGTTTGTGGCGCCGTCATTCGGGGTCATCGTCAGCTGACGCAAGAGAAGCGCTTTCTCCTTGTCGAACTGGTTCCGATCCGAGTAGAGAAGGCTCATCGCGATGGTGCTGTGTGGCTGGTCGGGCTCGATCTGGGAGGCCGAGACGAAGTCCGCCTCTGCTTTATCGTATTGGCCGAGTTGCGCGTACGCTACCCCGCGGATCAGGTATAGAGCTGCCGGCTTTGAGACTCTCGCGATACCAGCGGTTGCCGCTGCTACGGACCTGCTCTCCTGATTGTGCTCGAGGCAAAGGATCGCCAGGTCCAAGTAGTTGTTTGGCTTTGCCGGGCTGATCTCGATCGCCTTTTCCAGGATCCGAAAGGCATCGTCGGGCAGATTGGTCTGGATGTAGGCGGCGGCGAGCAGGTTCAACAGATCGGAGTCCTTCTCATCGGAGAGGGGCGACAGGATCTTCACAGCGTCGGCGGCCTTGTGTGCGCGCATCTCCGTAAGGGCGAGATTGAATTTCAGATCCACCCGCTCAGGATGCATTGCGACTCCGCGATCGAGCACACGAATGGCCTCGTCCACCTGTCCCTGTTGCAGAAGGCAGTCAGCAAACTCGTCGAGCGCTCTTGGATCCCGATACACAAGATCGTTGCTCGCCTGGAAGCTCTGAACGGAATGCGGGCAGTCGTGAGCCTGGTAGCTCAGCGCCCCGGCCATCGCGTTGGCGACGTCGTTGCCTGGCATTACTGCGAGCAGCTTCTGGATGTACTCGAGCGCACGCGGGTCGTTTCGCGTGTAGGCCACTTGCGAGGCACCTTCGAGTGCGGGAGCGAAGGAACTGTTGAGCGCCAGTGCGTGGTCGAAGCTGGCCAGGCTCTCCGGCGTGCGGCCGAGTCCGTCGAGGGCCAGACCACGGAGCGTCCAGAGAGTCACATCCTTGGGGTTCTCTTTCAGCAGCGGTTCCAGCAGCCGAAGCGCGTCATCGTACTTGCGAGAAGAGACGGCCGCGGCGACGGCGTGCCTCGCAGCGTTGGCATCCTGGCCTTCGATGGTGGAAGGGAAGAGAAGCGACAGCCCTAGCGAAAGCGCCACCAGCAAACGTGCTATCGGAAGAGAACTCATCGGTGATAGATCCGCCGCGACCCAGTATAAAGAGCAGACCGGGCCGCGGCTGATGAGGTTTCTAGAAGCGTATGCGACCCAGGACCTGGATGTTGCGTGGGAGGTTCTGGTCTGTCGAGCGGCCGAACTCGCCGTTCGCAAGATCGCCCACAGGGTTGGTAAGGTTTACCCGATTGAAGAGATTGAGAAACTCTCCGCGAAGCTGGAAGCTTCCACGCTCGCCAAGGAAACGGATCTTGAAGAGCCGCTCCACGGCAAGGTTGACGTTTGCCAACCCGGGTCCGTTGTAGGTATTCCGCCCGAGATCGCCTTCCGTCCCGACATCCGGCAAGGGGAAGTCGCTTGCGGCGAAGACACCTTTGAGGAAGTCCGACCGGCTGGTGCTCTTGGTGTTTCCGAAGCTTGGCGCGTTGGGCACGTCGTAGTTGTAGCCGTCGGCGTTGAAGTCTCCAGAGGGGTAGGGTGCGGAGGTATAGACGGTGAACGGCTGACCGGACTGCAGGACGATGACCGGCGACAGAGTCCAACCACTGGTGATGAGGTGCTGGATACCATCGTGCAGACCTGGGATGTTCCAGACCGCGTCGATCGAGACACGGTGCCGCGCATCGTAGTCCGATCGGCCGTAGTTCCGCTTCGGGTTGTTTACATCGATGACATTTTCCGCTCCGCCTACGCCGTTGTCGTTGCTGCTGGTGTAGTCGAGCGCTTTGCCGTAGTTGTAGATCGCATGCGCGGACCATCCTCGCGTGAATCGCTTGGAGATGGCGAAGGCTGCCACCTCGGCGTTTGCGATGCCGATGCTCTGGCCGTAGGTGACTGCGCCGAAGCTGGAGTTGAGGCGGGTGAGCGAACCGTTGTGCTGGACGAGATCGCCCGCGTAGCGGTTTGAATCCGTCTGGAAGTAGAGGTGGGTGCTGGAGGTGCCGAAGTAATCGGCCTCGACAACAACGCTGTTGCCGATGCTGTGCTGGACGCCGATCGACCAGTTCTGCACCAAGGGCGAGACCAGATCGGGCTGGGGCCCGCCTACGCCGATGCGGGTGCCGACGAGACCGCCGTGAGGATCGACCTGGTACGAGATCCCCGGCGGCGGCGCGAAGCCTGTAGGCCCGCTCTGGCTGGGAGCATAGGAGAAGTTGGCCAGCGTGGTCCCTGGGTTGAAGATACTGATGCTGGGGTCCGCGAACTGAGGTGGATTGGTGCGGATGCCGTCGACGTACGAGAGGTCACCGATTTTGTTGTTGAACAGGCCCCAGCCGCCGTGCACGGCCGTTGTGCCATCACCGAAGACGTCGTAGGCAAAACCGAAGCGTGGAGCGAAGCGCCAGAGGGCGTTGTCGACGACCTGCCCGGCTTTGCCGCGAACGGCCATCGAACCGTTGGCGATCTTCTCCTCCTGAGTCGATCCCGAACCGGGCGTGAAGAGTGCAATCGGGTTGGGGCCATAGGTGACGGTTCCCAGGTGGCCGAAGTAGTCGAAGCGCAGACCGATGTTTAGCATGAGCTTCTTCGAGACCTTCCAGTCGTCCTGCACGAACGGAGCTGTCTGGACCATCAGAACGCGTGAGTACAGGCTTTGCGCGGTGCCGTTGCCAGCGACATCGACAATGGGACCGCTCTGGTAGTTGGGATGGTCGACGGCAAAATCGACGATATTGGTGAAGTTGAACGTAGGCCGATCGAGGCCGGCCGTGAAGTTGTCGAGATCCTGTTGACGATCGACGTCGATGCCGACGCGGATGTTATGCGAGCCCTGAACGTAGGTCAGCACGTCATGCCAGTTCCAGTTGTTGTGAACCCATCCCGAAGGACCCCAGGAAGAGAAGCCTCCCCCAAGCCCGCCAGGGTAGGCATTCGGCAGATTGGACAGATCGCCGGGTGCCGCGGGTTGATTTCCCGTTGCGCGTACATATGAGACGCTTGCCTCGTTGAGCAGGCGTGCCGAAAAGGTGTGGATGTAGTCGATCTTGTGGTACCAGTTGGCGTTGGGGCTTACGTAGGCGAGAGCAGGCCGCGGGTTAGCAACGCCGCCCTCCGTGGTGTTTCGGAAGAGACTGTAGAAGAGCTTGTCATTGGCGTTGTTGAAGTTGTGATCGATCCGGATGTGACCCTGGAAGCCGTTGTTGATGGGCGACTGGTTGATGGAGACATTTCCAATCGCGACCAGGTCTCCCGGGATATCGGGCGGAAGGTAGGGACTGACGAGCGACTGCTCGATCTGGCTTACGGTTTGAAATGCGCTGGTGGGGGTTCCGCCTGCGGGAGCCTCCTTGAAGAAGGTCGCGGCGAGTGAGTTGGGGTAGTGGGTGGTGACGTAGTCGACGAACTGCGGCGTCTCCATTGGCTGTGTCAGGGTTACGCCCTGGCTGCTCTTGCTCCAGAAGAGCTCGCCGAAGAAGAAGGTCTTGTCCTTGCGGATCGGCCCTCCCACGGAGCCACCGAAGTCGTTCCGGAGGTATCGCGGCACCTTGGTCTGGAACTCTGTGCGCGCCGTAAGCGCAGACCCCGTGTAGAACTCGGAGAGTGTCCCGTGGAACTGATTGGTTCCCGGCTTGGTGAAGACCTCGATCAGGGCTCCGCTTTGACGTCCCTTGTCCGCCGAGAAGCTGTCTGTGCTTACCTTCATCTGCGCGACGCTGTCGGGCTCCGGCGTGAGATTGGTGATGCCGTCGCGCGAGTTCCCATTCACGCTGGTGCCGTCGACCTGGTACTCGTTGGCCTCCTGCCGCTGGCCCGCGCCGATGATCTGGAATCCGGGCTCCGAGTTGAAGCTGTTTGTGCCCTGCGAGCCGGATCCGCTCGCTCCACCGAAGGAGCCGCCGAGTCCCGTGACGCCGGGGGCAAGGGTCGCCACGCTGGCATACAGATTTTCACCGACCAGGGGAGCGCTTTCCACGGTCTGCTGCTCGAGAACACGGCTGATGGTGCCACTGGTAGTCTCGACTGCCGAGGAGTTTGCGGTTACCTCGACGGTCGACTGGGTCGAGCCGACGGCGAGCTTGGGATAGATGGTTCGGATATCCGTGCCCTCGATGTCGATGTCCTTCTGCTCCCAGACGCTGAAGCCGGTTGCCAACACCCTGGCGCGGTATCGTCCTGGTGGCAGGTGGAGAATCTGCACAAATCCCTGTGCGTTGGAGACGGCGGTCTGCTGGACCTGCGTGTCCTGGTTGATGAGGGTGATCTCCGCGGAAGGAACTACAGCGCCGCTTTCGTCAGTCACCGTTCCTTGAACGCCGCTGCTGTATTGCGCGAGGGCCGAGAGCGAGACTGCGAAGAGCAGCGCGAGCAAGCCAAGGGACCTGATCCAGAAGGGACGAATTTCGTTGATCTTCCGCATGTTGCCTCTCCAAAGGGCGGCCGCGGGTGAGGTCTGTCCCGTGTGATGGGGTCAAAGCTCTGCGGGCACCGTCAGTTTGAAAGCTTTCATTTGAAAACGTCAACAACTCTAACTACAGTCTCTGAAAGTTGTCAACACGGAAAGTTTGGAGCGGGCAGGAGACTAGCTTCGCGGAGTTGAGGAGGTCCTAGTGCTTCGGGAGCCACGCGCCGAGGCCTTCGAATGCGGTCCCGATATCTCCATTGTTGTGGGCGGGGGGCCGATCGAGTCGCGAAGCTTCAGCATGGTATCGAGGACAACGTGCTTTGGTGGGCTCAGGTTGTCGCGGACGCGTTCGATCAGAAGACGGGCGGCCGTAGTTCCCATCTGGAAGCCGGGCTGCGAGACCGAGGAGAGTGGAGGACTGGTCATTTCGGCCAGCTCCAGGTTATCGAACCCGAAGAGTGAGATGTCCGAGGGGCAGCGCAGGCCCGCCTCTCGGAAAGCTGTCAGCGCACCAAAGGCGATCATGTCATTTGCGGCGAAGATTACCGTAGGCCGGGGGATCATGCGAAGAAGCAGCATGGTCTTGGCGTAGCCCCCGTGCTGGTCGAAGGTCGCCTCCTGGATGTATTCCGTGCCGATGTGCACCTTCTGCTCGAGCAGCGCCCTCTTGAAGCCCTTCATGCGATCTTCGGCGTTGGTGAGGTGTCGGGGGCCCATGATCATCGCGAGCCTTCGGTGCCCCTGACGGAGCACGTAGCTGGTTGCCTCGTAGGCACCCTTTTCGTTATCGGCGGTGACGGTATCGCCGTTCCAGTGCTTCGGAAGCCGGTCAACGCAGACGACGGCCGTTCCCGATTTGCGGTAGGACTCGGCCTGTACGGTGAGGTCGCTGAAGCTTGAGGGTATGACGATCAGGCCGGAAGGAAGATACGTGCGCAGCTCGTTGAGGTGAACGATCTCCTTGGCGTGGTCGTTGTCGGTGTTGCAAAGGACTAGCCGATAGCCGTTGGCGAAGGCCACGTCTTCGGCGCCGCGAACGACCGCGGGGAAGAACGGGTTTGTGATGTCAGGGATGATCATGCCGATCATGTTGGTCTTGTCGCGGCGCAACCCGCGCGCGAGCTGGCTGGGCTGGTACCCCAGCGCGTCTACCGCCTCCATGACGCGTTTCCGAAGAGGTTCGCGTACGGCAGCGGAGTCATTCAGGACATTGGAGACCGTGCCCAGCGAGACGCCGGCGATCTTCGCGATCTCCTTCATGTTGGCCATACGCTGTCGCTCCTTTGGCCTCTGGGTTACGACCGCTCAGCCCCTTTTCGCCGGTCCCAGTCGATCGTCGGTTCAGGTCTCTGCCTGGATTGCTGCGGTTGTGTCCTGAGTGTCGCATACGGGTGTAAGCCAGCCGGTATCCGTTCGCAGTGGCGCGTGGGGAAATGATTGTTGACAAGTTGCTCTGGTTCTATCTATGCTTCGTTGCTCTCGATTGAAAGCTTTCAAGAACTCTGAAAGCCGCCCCGGGCGCTTGGTATCCAAGGAGCTGAACCTTTGTTCCAGCCAGAGACGTACGCCGTCACTCTCGCGTTCATGATCTGCAGCATGCTTTGCTGGGGATCGTGGGCCAACACGATGAAGCTGTGTCCCGGGTACCGCTTTCAGCTTTTCTACTGGGATTATGTCGTGGGCTTGTTTGCCGGAGCGCTGCTCTGGGGAGTTACGCTGGGCAGCCTCGGGCACCAGGGGCAGTCGTTCTTCACGGACCTCGGCTCCGCAGATAGGACGCACATTCTGTTTGCGCTGCTGGCGGGCGTCATCTTCAACGTCGCGAACGTTCTACTGGTCGCGGCTATCGAGATCGCCGGCCTCGCTGTTGCGTTCCCGGTCGGCATTGGCCTGGCGCTGGTGGTAGGCGCTGTCAGCAGCTACATCTTTTCGCCGAACGGAAATCCGTTTCTGCTGTTCGGCGGCATCGCCCTGGTGGCTGGCGCGATCGTGCTCGACGCGATGGCGTATCGGCTGCGGGAGACCGAGCGCCGCTCGCCGAGTGTGCGCGGCGTGGTCATCAGCCTGATTGCAGGTTTGCTCATGGGGAGCTTTTATCCCTTCGTGTCGAAGGCGATGTCAGGAGGCGGTGCTCCTGGGCCGTACGCGGTTGCGCTCTTCTTTGCCGCGGGTGTCGCGCTCTGCGCCGTTCCTTTCAACTATCTCCTGATGCGAAAGCCCCTGGATGGGAGCGAGCCGGTATCGATGACGGGCTACACCGCGGCGCGACCGGCGTGGCATCTCTGGGGCATCGTGGGCGGCATGATCTGGTGCACGGGCGCGATCTTCAACTTCGTGGCCTCGCAGGCCCACCTTGTTGGACCGGCCGTGTCTTACTCGATTGGGCAGGGGGCCACGATGATCTCCGCAGCCTGGGGAGTCTTTGTGTGGAAGGAGTTTGCATCGGCCCCAGCGCAATCGAAGCGCTTGCTGTTCTGGATGTTTCTCTTGTTTTTATGCGGCCTGAGCGCCATTGCTCTCGCTCCGATACTTTGGACATCAACCAACGCCGGTTGAAGGAGAGGCCAATGTCTGCTGGGGTGAAGCCGGTGGTGGTGGTAGGCAGCATCAACATCGACCTGGTTGCGAATACAGCGCGCATTCCGAAGGAGGGGGAGACGGTTCTCGGGACCGACTTTCAGATTCATCCTGGCGGAAAAGGAGCGAACCAGGCGGTCGCGGTTGGCCGCCTCGGGTACCCGGTGAAGATGATCGGGCGCGTTGGGGACGATGCCTTTGGCGAGCAACTCAGGCAGCAGCTGCAGGCTGCCGGTGTCGATGTCGCCGGTGTGGCGACCACACCAGGCACCTCCGGCATTGCGATGATTGTTGTGGCGGAGACCGGCGAGAACTGCATCGTGATTACACCGGGGGCAAATGCACTGCTTACCCCCGAGGATCTCGATCACAACATTGAGATGTTGCGAGGTGCGGGAATTGTGCTGACGCAGCTCGAGATTCCGATTCCGACAGTGCAGCACCTGGCGAAGATATGCGCCCGCGAAGGTGTTCCGCTCATCCTCGATCCCGCGCCGGCCAAAGAGCTGCCCGACGGACTGTTCGAAGATGTGACCTGGTTTACACCTAACGAGACCGAAGCGAAGTTTTTTCTGCCGGATGGCCAGGGAGATCTCCAGGATCCCGCAGTTGTGGCGCAGATACTTTTGCAGCAGGGGGTGCGAGGGGTTGTGCTGAAGCTGGGCTCGCGTGGTGCCTATCTCGCTTCGGGTGCCGTTTCGGGCGAGCTGCTTCAGCCATTTGTCGTCCGTGCAGTGGACACCACAGCGGCCGGCGACGCGTTCAATGGCGCGTTTGCGACGGCGCTGCTTATGAATAGGGCGCCAAGGGAGAGCGCTGACTTCGCGTCGGCAGCCGCGGCTCTCTCTGTGACGCGTGCTGGGGCGCAACCCTCCATGCCTCTGATGGCCGAGGTTGAAGAGCTCCTGGCACAACGCAAGGTTTGATCGACGCCTGAGCTTCGCCGTCACTACGACACCTATCTTCAGTTCGGAGAGAACACACAATGAATACGCTCACGAAGTGGTTGCGTCCTGTACGAACGATGTCGCTCTCCATTGCCGCGGCGAGCCTGCTGCTATCGGCGGGAGCTCAGGACTTCCGCTACCTGCCGCATGAACAGCAGATTCCGTCGCCAGCATGCCTGAGCATGCATATGCCGTGGGAGGGTGGCAGCATCACTTGCACGGACCAGACACACAAGGAGTGGCTGAAAGCGATTGCGGACTGGCGCACTGAGCGAAAGATTCGTGTTGGCTATGACGGGTGGCGCTACGATCAGCCGGCGCTGAAGTGGACGCAGTCGAGCTTTATCCAGCCGCAGATGATGGTGCATGACCGGTACTTCTACGATCCGGTGGCGGGCAAGTACACCGTGGATCGCTACCTCGACGATCTCGAGAAGCGCTACGGGGGCATCGACGCGGTGCTGATCTGGGCCACCTATCCGAACATGGGCATCGACAACCGTAACCAGCAGGATATGGTGCGCTCGATGCCGGGCGGGGTCGAAGGTGTGCGCCGCATGGTGGCGGACTTTCATCGCCGTGGTGTGCGGGTGCTCTTTCCGATCATGATGTGGGACCAGGGGACACGCTCCCCCGGACAGCCTTGGCCCGATGCGACGGCAGAGTTCTTCAAGTCTGTGGACGCGGATGGGATCAACGGCGATACGCAGGATGGGGTTCCACAGGCGTTCTCGGTTGCGGCGGAGAAGATTGGGCATCCGCTCGCTTTTGAGCCGGAGAACGGTCCTTCGGATGAAGCGCTCGCGTGGAACGTGATGACCTGGGGACAGTACAAGTTCCAGTTCACTCCCATGGTTGACCAATACCGTTGGCTTGAGCCGCGGCACCAGGTGAATATCCAGGGGCGCTGGAACCGCGACAAGACGGACGACCTCCAGTTCGCCTTCTTCAATGGAGAGGGATGGGAGAGTTGGGAGAATGTCTGGGGCATATGGAACCAGGTGACGCCGCGTGACGCCGAGGCCACGCGACGGATGGCTACGATGGAGCGAGCTGTTGCACCGTTCTTTGCCAGTGCGGAGTGGGAGCCGCTCTACCCGACAGAGAGATATGGCATCTTTGCCAGTCGATGGCCGCTCAAGGGGCAGACGATCTGGACGATCGTGAATCGGAACGAGTATGACGTGAGCGGTGAGCAGATGTCTGTTGCCCCCGCTGCCGGCACGCGCTACTTCGACCTTTATCACGGGATCGAGCTCACGCCGAAGCCCGGCGGCGAGAAAGCTCGTCTCGAGTTTCCGATCGAGGCACACGGCTATGGCATGGTTCTTGCGACGGCAGGTGAGCCAGATGCCTCCATGCTTCAGCTTATGAAGAAGATGAAGGCGATGACAGCATCACCGCTTGGAAGCTTTTCGCATGAGTGGAAGACGCTGCCCCAGCAGATGGTTGAGATTGCCTCCACCAAGCCCGCGGCCTCTCAGCCTGACGACATGGTCAAAATTCCGGGGGGCGAGTATCTCTTCCGCGTTGAAGGTACCGAGGTGGAGGGCTCCGATGATGTAGGTGTCGATGTCCAGTACCCGTGGGAAGATACACCGCGCAGATTTCATGAACATCGGATGGAGCTGAAGCCTTACCTGATGGACAAGTATCCGGTGACCAACGCTGCCTTCAAGAAGTTCCTGGATGCAACTCACTATCATCCGCAGGATGATCTCAATTTCCTGAAGGATTGGACCGGCGGATCTTATCCTGCGGGTTGGGAGAACAAGCCCGTGACCTGGGTCTCGGTGGAAGATGCGCGCGCGTATGCGAAGTGGGCAGGGAAGCGCCTTCCGCACGAGTGGGAGTGGCAGTTCGCTGCGCAGGGCAACGACGGAAGGACCTATCCCTGGGGCGACAACTGGGATCCCAAAGCCGTTCCTGTACCGGACCAGGGCCGCACCATGCGCGGTCCGGACAGCGTTGACGCTCATCCCGCGGGGGCAAGTCAGTTCGGCGTCTTGGATATGATCGGAAATGTGTGGCAATGGACCGATGAGTACACGGATGAGCACACGCGCGGAGGCATTCTGCGCGGAGGCAGCTACTACCAGCCACAGGGTTCCATCTGGTATTTCCCACAGGCGTACAGCAACGGGAAGCATAGCAAGCTACTGATGATGTCTCCCAGCTACGATCGTTCCGGTGCGCTTGGCTTCCGATGCGTCCAGGACCTGCGGTAGAGATTAAACGGGGCTCGTCGCAGCTCGACCGTTTCATCGGATCTCAGAAGATCGAGAGCTTGTCAGGCGGTCCGTGCGGCGATGCACGAGAAGTGCGCTGACCAGAGTTACAAAGCGGCGCGAGGAGAACGGTAGCGTCATCGCAAACGATGACGCCGTCTCTTGTCCTTGGCTTGGACCTGCTGAGGTGTATGGTGGACGCGGAAGGAATCGAACCTTCAACCTGTCGATTAAGAGTCGAATGCTCTGCCAGTTGAGCTACGCGTCCAGGCGGGAATGTCCCAAGTGATGATTTCTGTTGCGCGCGCCTGTATCGCTCGTCCCAGTGCCGCCCAACTCTCTTAAGATAGCACAGCTCGGACGCTGTGCCGCCGGACGGATGGACAGCGTCTAGTCGACGAAATCAACCGTCGCCTTCATCGGAATGATGCCGCGTTCGTGTCCCATCTCCAGGAGTTTGACGATGGCACGTCGTCCATCTTCTCCGTAGTCCAGGGTGCGCTCGTTCACGTACATGCCGACGAAGCGATGAGCGGTTGGCGTGTCCAGATCGCGTGCGAACTGCATGGCATACATTAAGGCTTCGTCGCGGTGATCGAGCGCGTGCTGGATGCTGTTTCGGAGGGCTTCGGTGGTGATGTGCTGCACGTCAGGACCGAGCGAGCGGCGGATTGCATTGCCGCCGAGCGGAAGTGGCAGACCCATCTTCTCCTGCCACCATTGACCGAGATCGAGCAGCTTGACCAGACCTTCCTTGGCGTAAGTGAGCTGACCTTCGTGAATGATGAGGCCCGCTTCGAATTCGCCGGAGAGCACGGCCGGGATGATTCGGTCGAAGGGTACGACGGAGGTCTGGATTTCGGGCTCGTAGAGCTTGAGGCTGAGATATGCAGTGGTGAGTGTGCCTGGGACCGCGATGCGCGTCTTCTTGAGCTCCGCCGGTGTGAGCTTACGGGTGGAGACGATCATGGGTCCGTAGCCCTCGCCGACGCTGCCGCCGCAGGCCATCAGGGTGTAGTTCTCCTGGAGGTAGGGATAGGCGTGGAACGAGATTGCCGTGACATCGTAGAAGGCCTCGTTCATGGCTCTGTGATTGAGAGTCTCGATGTCGGTCAGGACGTGAGTGAACTTGAAGCCGGGCACGCGCACCTTGTTGGTGGCGAGACCGTAAAACATGAAGGCGTCGTCGGAGTCGGGGCTATGCGCGATGCTGATCTCTTGAACAGCGGTACTGCTGGAAGGCATGGATCTCTCTCTATTTCTTGGCGCAAGCGGGCTGTGCCTGGTTCTGCGGGGACGTGAGTTGTTGCCGTGCTTAGCTGCGCCGTGCCGCGATGAGGGCGCTTACGGCAGCTGCTGCGGCTGAAAGCTTGAAGAGCTCAGCAATGAGAAAAGGGCTCACGCCGAGATGGAAAGACTGCGGACCGGAGAGGTGCATCCAGCGAGCGAGCCAGAGCGCACCGAGGCCGAAGACAGGTACCAGTGCAAGGGTTCCGGAGATGAGTGCCGCGGGAAAGAGAGGGAGAACGCGGCGGGTGAGGCGAAGAGCCTGTCCAGCGAAGGCCGCAGCTACGGGGTAGGCGAAGAGGTAACCGGCTGTCGGTCCATGCAGCTGGGCGATGCCGCCGAGCCCTTGGGGGCTGAAGACGGGCAGCCCGGTTGCGCCTTCAGCGAGGTAGAGTGCCAGCGCGAAGAAGCCACTTACCGGTCCCAGGAGCATTCCGACGAGTACCACGGCGAAGGTCTGCATGGTGGTCGGAACGGGGGTGTACGGGAGTGGAAGCGAGATATGTGCCGAGATGGCGACGAGCAGCGACGCACCGACGCAGATGGAGAACTGACGGCCGAGTGATCGCGGCGAGGACCCAGTGAGGGAGAGCAGACCGGCGCGGTGAAGAGAGATCGAGTTCATGAGTTTCCTTTCAAGGGATGTGCTGAGCGTCCTGTGCTGAAGCCGCCGTTTGCCGCTTTCCGTTCGGGCGGGCCGTAAGGATCGCTGAGATCACCAAGATCCTGACTGAAGTACGCCCAGTCTGGACCGGATCCGCGGACCGAGGTTGGGGGCTTGCGTTCGTTGAACGAGAAGGAGGCTTTCCTTGAGAGATCCCGGTGATCTTCTGACACGAGAAACCTCCAGTCTGGTTCCTTGCGACCCGCCAGTACGTGCAGGTCTTGTTCCGTCCTTTGCGAGGTTTGACGCTCACTCGATGGGGAGATCGACTCATCTGGGGACAGTCTCCCGCCCTGAAGCCCGTGCACCCGGATGTGGCGAGCGATCGCAAGCGCCGCAACAAACAGCGCGAAGAAGCAGCCAATCGAGATGAGAAAGAGGGCATCCATCTGCAAGCCTAAGCATAGCAAGGTACATGCGGGCGGGGAAGCGATGGATGGGGGCCGGGGGTGGGGTGGTGAAATCACTGTGCCAGGATTGGCACCGAGTACAAACTAGATTCCTCCAACGCCTGCTGAAGCTTTCCTGCTTGACGCTGTTTCAGGGCGGCTATCAACTGGAGGTGCGATGCTGAAGCGTCATCAAACTGGGAAGAAGGCGAAGGTGCGGGCGGGGGTACCTGTCTGGCGGCGGATCGGTTGGCGCAAGGTGGCCACGGTTACCGCGGCTGGCTTGGCGGTGTCGATGGCCTACCATGTTGTCTTCGGGCAGAACGGACTTACGGCCTATCAGCACAAGCGGCAGGACTCGCGTGAGTTGGAAGTGCAGAGCCGCAGTCTGAGCCGAGAGAATGAGCTGCTGAAGGGGCACATTGCGAGGCTGCAGAGTGATCCGAATGCGATCGAGCACCAGGCCCGGGAGGAGCTTCACTATACCCGGCCGGGCGAGGTGATCTACACCTTACCAGCGGCGCCAGCTTCCAAGTAAGGCTCAATACAGCTAAGAGATCCAGATCAGCCGTGCGCCATGGCGAGGATGGCGGACTGGACGGCGGGCCAGGCCTTGCTCTCCGGGTCGACCAGATCGAAGTGATCGGCTCCGGGAATCGTGGTGATGGCGACCTGATCGCCCAGGCGTGTGGCTTTGTCTTTCCAGCGTTGGGGGAGGGTGGGGGGGATCTGGTCGTCGGAGGTGCCCTGAATGAGCTGGTGGGGGATGTTGAAGGGGAGCAGGTGGCTGGGGTCGCCGGCGAGGTAGCGGTCGGGGCGATCTTCGGGGGAGCCGCCCATGAAGGTGGTCACCTCGTGCTTGTCGTGGGCAAAGAGGAGGTGGCCGGAGAGATCGATGGTGAGCTGGAGGTCGACGGCACCGGCGAGGGAGAGGATGCCTTTGAGGGGGAGGGTGGGCAGGGGGTCGTGGAGTGGGCTGCCGACGAAGATGTGGTGGCGTCCGGCGAGCCAGAAGGCGAGGTGTCCGCCGGCGGAGTGTCCGGCGGCTATGACTCGCTTGAGATCGAGGGGGTAGCTCCGGGCGAGCTGTGCGATGTAGTCGTATCCGGCGGCGACGTCCTGGAAGGTGGTCGGCCAGCCGCCCCCGGTCTCCCCGACGCGGCGGTATTCGAGGGACCAGACGGCGAGACCCTGCTTGCGGAGAGCGTCGGCGAGGTGGCCGGTGTAGCGGAGGTCGTATTCGGATTTCCACCAGCCGCCGTGGAGGAAGACGAGGACGGGGGGTGGGGTGGTGGTGCGGGTGGGGAGCCAGAGGTCGCCGAAGTTGTATTGGCCGGAGCCGTAGTGGATGCGGTGATCGGCGGTCGGCGGGGTCCGGCTGAGGAGGTCCATGGTGGGTTGACGGGGTTGGGGCCGGCATGGATGTCTGGAGGGGGTACCCCCTCCCCCCGGGTACTTTCTGCAAAGTCTTCGATCCAGGTGAGTTGGCGGGGTACTCAGGCGTTGAACGGAATGCTGCGATTGTTTCGCTTGGCACAGGATAAGGGCGTGGTACTCCACGTTTCTAGGTTGACTCCCGGCGAGTGTGGCCGGGCAGTGAGGGTGGGTCCTTGTCCCATCGGGGATTGGGGAGGGTTGAGTCTCCTTTCCTCTCACCTCCTGATTTAAGTGTAGCTAGTTGAGCAGGTGATTGCGCCAGATGACCGGGGTTTAGCGAGATTGCCGGGGTGTATGGTTCTGGAGCGCATCTACGTGTCTGGAGGAGCTCATGTACTTCGAGATTGAGAAGACCGAGAAGCGGTCCGTCTACAACCTGCTGATCGGGCTGGTGGCCCCGCGGCCGATTGCGCTGGTGACGAGCAGGGGAGAGGCCGGGGCTCTGAATGCGGCTCCGTTCAGTGCGTACAACTACCTTTGCACGGACCCGCCGGTGGTGGGGATTGGGGTGACGGACCGGCCGGGCGGGGGTTTTGTGCCGAAGGATACGGCGCGCAATATCCGGAGGACGGGCGAGTTTGTGGTGAACGTGGTGACAGAGGATCTGCTGAAGCAGATGAACGTGTGTGCGACGGACTTCCCGGCCGAGGTGAGCGAGGTGGAGATGGCGGGGCTTCACACGACGGAGTCGAAGCTGGTGGGGGTGCCGCGACTGGCCGAAGCGCATGCGGCGCTTGAGTGTGTGGAGCATGCCACGATCGAGATCGGGCGGTCGCGCATCATCCTGGGGCGGGTGGTGGCGATGTATGTGGAGGACCAGTACGTGGATCCGGCGGGGCCGTATATCAGGGCCGATGAGCTCCATGCGATTGGCAGGATGAACGGGCTGGGCAACTACGTGCGGACCAAGGATGCGTTTG
Organism: uncultured Acidobacteriaceae bacterium; assembly: GCA_963850375.1. GTDB lineage: Bacteria > Acidobacteriota > Terriglobia > Terriglobales > Acidobacteriaceae > Edaphobacter. The sequence goes on from CAWKKV010000002.1 coordinate 2,621,312, forward strand.
TGCAGCAGCCGCGGATCTCCTACGCGGAGTGGCAGAGCGGACGGCGGGAGTAGGTGCTTGAGCAGGGCAGATGGACGAGAGCTCCGCATGCCGTGAGTCCAGGGGGGCACGGGGATGGTGGGCCGGAGCTTTCCCGCAGTCTGCCGCGAGTGTTGCGATGGTTTGTGGCGGGGCTCGTCGGGATGGTGGTGGTGTGCGGGCTGGCGGAGGTGGTGGCCGTCAAGGTTTTCGGGCTCCGCTATGGACCGTACGACTTTCCGCTCGGGAGAACGTACTTTCCCGACTTCGTGCGGTTCAGCGAGCGCTTTCGGTGGTTTCATTCGGCGGCATTCTTTGCTCCGGGTCCCCCTCCGTTCCTGTATCCAACGCCTGCGGCGGCGGTGTATGCGGTGTTCTACCGTTTGTTTCCGCGGCACGCGCTCCCCGCGTTTCTTGGCTTCGCGGTCGGGATCCTGAGCGCTGCGGCGGTCGGGTTCGGGATTACGCTTTCCCGGCGGGGGATCCGTGCCTGGGAGGCGATGCTGTTTTCGATCGTGGTCCTCGCGTGCTCGTACCCGGTGTGGACGGTGTTGAAGCAGGGCAATATCGAGATTGCGATTGCGGCGCTGGTGACGGCCGGGGTCACGTTGTTTGTTGCGGGCCGGGGGTACTCGGCGGCTGCGTGCTTTGGGCTGGCGGCTTCGATGAAGCTTTACCCGGTGATCTTCCTGGGACTGTTTATGGCGCGGCGGCAGTATCGAGAGATGGCGTGGGGTGTTTGCGTGCTTGTGGGGGCGACGGTCCTTTCGTTGTGGCTCGTGTGCCCTTCGGTCGGGGTATCGTGGCAGGCGTATCGCGAGGGGGTTGCGCAGTTCGGGCAGTTGTATGTGGTGCGCATGCGCCCGGAGATCGGCACGGATCACTCGTTGTTTGCGCTGCTGAAACAGGGGCTGGATCCGCTTCGGACGCCAGAGCAGATGAGTCGGCTGCTCGGGTGGTACCTCGTGAGCGCGGGAGTGATTGGGGTGGTGCTGTTTTTTGTGCGCATCCGGCGGCTCCCGGTGGTGAACCAGGTGATCTGCCTGTCTGTGGCGTCGGTCCTGTTGCCGCCGGTCTCCTACGAGTACACGTTGCTGGCGATGTTTGCGCCGGCGGCGATGCTGGTGCTGCTTGCCGTGGACGGGCGCGGGATGCGGGGCCTGGCGGGAGTTATGTGTTGCCTGGCGCTGCTGCTTGGGCCGATGCCGGAGCTGATCTGGCGCGGGCAGGTGTTTGAGGGGCAGGTGAAGGCGCTAGTGCTGGTGTTGCTGTTTTGGGTGGGGCTGCGGTATCCGTTTGTTTCCGCGGCGGCGAAGAGTGCGCGCTTTGTCAGTGCGGGCTGAGGCTGGTTCTTCCGATGAAAGTTTGGGGCTGCATTACGGGATACTGAGATCCTTCGCTGGGCTCAGGATGACAGCCGTGTTGGAGAGTAGACACTCTCCGCCGAACCGTACCGCCGGCAGAATAGCTCTACTCGGTGGAGTGGCGAACGGGTTTGATGGGTGAGGCTTCTTTGTGCGGCGGGGAGGAGCCGGGGCCGGGCGTTTTGCGGCGTTTCTTTGGAGTTTTTGCGGCGGTGCTCTTTGGGTCGGGGGAGCCAGCCTGCAGGGCGTGGTCGCCGTTGATCTTGGTTTCGGGCGCGCCGTTTTCGATGACGGCGCGCATCCAGTAGTTGCCGTCGGCAGTCGACCTCGATGCCGTGCACCTCGCGCTCGAAGCCGGGGAAGCGCTTGCCGAACTCCTCCATGGCGAGGATGAGCTTGATGACGGGGGTGTTGGGTCCGCCGAGGCGCTCGCCGGGCATGGACATGGGGATGCCCGGCGGATACGGCACCAGCATGACGGCGGCGATGCGGCCGGCCATCTCGGCGAAGCGGAGCTTCTCCGTCTCGCCGCGGACGAGCTTCTGGTAGGTCTGCGCGGGGGTAAGGACGGGATCGAAGTCTTCGTCGCAGGCGTCGTTGACGAGGCCGGCGAGGTTCAGCTCGATCATGGCGCGCGTGCATCTCGTCGGAGAGCTCTTTCAGGGTGATGCCGCGGTAGCGTGCGGGGTACTTCTGGACGAGCTCGGGCAGGGCCTCTTCGAGCGGAGCTTCGGTGTCGTAGAGGCGCTTGAACTCGAACAGATTTTCGAGCAGCGAGCCCCACTTGCCCTTGGAGGTGCCGACCGAGAAGAGCACGAGCACGGTGTAGTCGCCGGTGCGAGCGATCTCGACGCGGCGGCCGTCGAGGAACTCGGTGAGGATGGCCGCGGGGATGCCCCAGTCGGTGATCACGCCCTGCGCGTTCACGCCGGGCGTCAGGATGGTGACCTTGGCGGGGTCGAGCATGCAGTACTCGTCGGCGATGTCGTCGTCCTGATAGCCGTGCCAGTCTTCACCGGGCTTCAGCGTCCAGCAGGACGGGTTGTTCATGAGCAGCTCGTCTTCGGCTTCTTCGAACACGATGCGCTCGCCGGTAGACCGGATCGGTGACATGCTCCGGCTGGTAGAGACGGAAGAACCAGCCTTCGCCGTTTTCGGACTCGAGGCGCAGGCGGTGCGCGATGGAGCTCATCGCCTGGCGGAAGCTGATCGCGTCCTGAATGGTCTCGTCCATCAGCGTGGGGCCGGCGGGCTCGTCCATCATGGCGGCGGCGACATCGAGCGAGGCGATGAGCGGATAGAAGGGCGAGGTCGTGCCGTGCATCATGAAGGCTTCGTTGAACTGGTCGAAGTCGAGCGGGGCGCGGTCGGAGAGCTTGATGTGGACCATGGAGCCCATGGAGAAGGCGGCCAGCATCTTGTGCGTGGACTGCACGGAGAAGATGGCGGGGCGGTCGGGCATGTCGTCCGGCACGCCCATCGCGAAGCGCCCGCGGTAGAGCGGGTGGAACTTTGCGTAGGCGTACCAGGCCTCGTCGAAGTGCACGCGGGGGACGGACTTGGCAAGCTCGCTCGACGACGCGATCGACGTTGTAGCAGAGGCCGTCGTAGGTGGAGTTGGTGACGACGGCGTAGGTGGGCTGCTGCGAGCGGGCGCCGTGGAGCGAAGGGGCTGCGGCGATGAGCTCCTGCACGTTCTTCGGGGAGAAGCGCTTGAGCGGCACGAGGCCGATCATGCCGTAGCCGTTGCGCGTGGGCTTGAAGTAGACGGGGCGCGCGCCGGTGACGGTGAGCGAGTGGCAGATGGACTTGTGGCAGTTGGCGTCGGCGAGCACGATGTCGTCCTGCGCGATGACGCCGTGGCCGATGATCTGGTTGGAGGTGCAGGAGCCGCCGAGCACGTAGAAGGTCCAGTCCGCGCCGAAGATGCGCGCGGCGTTGCGTTCGGAGTCGCCCGGGGGCCCGATGTGATCGAGCCAGGAGCCCAGCGGCGCGGTCGAGATGCCGAGGTCGGAGCGCAGGAGGTTTTCGCCGAAGAAGCGGTGGAACTCCTGCCCGACGGGATGCTTGAGGAAACGCGACGCCGCCCATGTGGCCGGGCGCGTCCCAGGAGTAGGCGCCCTGGTCGGTGTACTTCTTGAGCTCGCGGAAGTAGGGCGGCAGCAGCTGCTCGTGGTAGCGCTCGACGGCGAAGTCGACGCGATTGGCGATGAAGGCCGGGGTGTCGCCGAAGAGGTGGATGTACTCGTGGACCTGCTTGACGACTTCGAGCGGAAGCTCGGAGACGAGCGTGCGGTCGGCGATGAGGAAGATCGGGACTCTTCTTGTTGCGGTGGCGCACGGCGCGCATGATTTCGAGCGCGGCGCGCTCGTCGAACTGCTCGTCGCCTTCGAGATCCCAGTCCAGCAGGATGGCGGAGTAGGAGGGGTCGGAGGTGACGAGCGAGAGCCCGTCCTCGGGCGTGGAGGTGCGGACCACCTCGTAGCCCTCTTCGCCGATGGCGTCGACCAGCCGCTCCATGGCGCGATCGGAGACGGAGTCGGTGCGGCCGACTTCACTGGCAATCAACAGAACCCAACGACCTTCATTCATACCTGTTTGATGGTAATTGGGATTGATGAATCGTGTGTTGGCGGGGCTGTGGGAGGTTTTCGTGTGGCTGGGGGATTCTGAGATCCTTCGCTGCGCTCAGGATGACGGCGGGTTAGACGAGGCGGGTAATGGAAGAGTGGCGGGTGACTGGTGAAGGGGAGCTTGAGATGCCTGGAAGTATCGTTGTACGATATAAACGTGAGAACGAGATCTGAGGGGTGCGGATCCGGGGACGCTGTTGCGGGAGCTGGCGGAGTTTCGGTATCAGCTCCGGCGGTTTCTGCAGTTCAGCGAGGAGGCTGCGAGCGGGAAGGGTTTGCCGCCGCAGCAGCACCAGCTGCTGCTGCAGATTGCGGGAGCGGCGGAGGGGGTGGAGACGACGGTGTCGTATGCGGCGGAGAGGCTTGGGCTGCGGCACCACAGCGTGGTGGAGCTGAGCAAGCGGTGCGAGGAGTCGGGCCTGCTGGAGCGGACGCACGACAATGTCGACCGCAGACGAGTGGTGTTGCAGGTGACAGCCAAGGGCCAGCGGGTGTTGCGAGCGCTTTCGGAGGATCATGCGCGGGAGTTGAACGAGCTGGCGCCGGAGCTATGGCGGAGATTGAGGCGCATACGGGATCTGGAGACGGGTTCGGGCGAGAGCGCGGGTGAGATGAAGGGGAGGAACAGGTGAAATCGGAGCCATCGGCTTTGCGGGACTTTACGGTCGATCGAAGGGTGTGGGTGCTTTCGGGGGTGTCGGTCGGGATCGGTGTGTGTGCGACGGGGCTGGCGGTGGTGTTGCTGCGGCTGATCGCGCTTTCGACCAATTTGTTTTATTACCACCGGTTGAGCCTGGCGGGGGTGTCGCCGGCAGGGAGTCCGCTGGGGCACTGGATGGTGGTGGTGCCGGTGGTCGGGGGACTGCTGGTGGGGCTGATGGCGCGGTTCGGATCGGACAAGATTCGCGGGCATGGGATACCGGAGGCGATCGAGGCGATCCTGCTTCATCGGGCAAAGGTGGACCCGAAGATTGCGGTGTTGAAACCGCTGTCGGCGGCGATTGCGATCGGGTCAGGTGGGCCATTTGGAGCGGAGGGCCCGATCATCATGACGGGCGGTGCGGTGGGCTCGCTGGTGGGGCAGTGGATGCGGGTGACGGATGCGGAGCGGACGACGCTGCTGGTGGCGGGCGCGGCAGCGGGGATGTCGGCGACGTTTGCGACGCCGGTCGCGGCGATCCTGCTGGCGGTGGAGCTGCTGCTCTTTGAATGGCGGCCGAGGAGCCTGGTGCCGGTGGCGGTGGCGAGTGCGACGGCGGCGCTGCTGCGGGTGTACTGGCTGGGGGCGGGACCGTTGTTTCGGATGCCGGCGATCGGCGGCGAGCATCACCTCGCGTTCACGGTTGGCGGGTTGATGCTGGGTGTGCTGCTGGGGCTGGTGGCGGCGGGCATGAGCCGGATGATGTATGCGTTTGAAGATCTGTTTGAGCATCTCCATCTCCACTGGATGTGGTGGCCGGCGCTGGGCGGGATCGGCGTGGGGGTGGGAGGGCTGTTCTTTCCGCGTGGGCTGGGTGTGGGGTACGACAACATTGCCGAGCTGCTGCGGGGCGATGCGCCTATCAAGCTGATTCTGGGGATACTGATTGCGAAGTCGCTGATGTGGGCGTTTTCGCTGGGGTCGGGGACCTCGGGCGGCGTGCTGGCGCCGTTGCTGATGATTGGCGGCGCGGTGGGTGCGATGGCGGGGCACCTCGTGCATGCGACGGCCGAGGCGCAGGCGATATGGGCACTGATCGGGATGGGGGCAATGCTGGCGGGATCACTGGGAGTCCCGCTGACGGCGATCCTGTTCAGCCTGGAGGTGACGCATTGCCTGCCGGCGCTGCTTCCACTGACGACGGCATGTGTTGCGTCGTACCTGGTGACCGCGCTGCTGATGCCGCGATCGATCCTGACGGAGAAGCTGAGCCGGAGGGGGTTTCACCTGACGCGCGAGTATGGTGTGGATCCGCTGGAGCTGGTGATTGTGCGCGAGGTGATGTCGCCGGTGGAGGGGGAGGCGGGGTCGCTGCCGGAGGTGTTTGTGTATGCCGACGGGACGGTGCGTGGAGCAGCGGAGGTGATGGCGAGCGACGGCCTGGAGGTGCTGCCGGTAGTCGATCGCGGGACGCGGCAGGTGTGCGGCGTGGTGTCGGTGATGGATCTCCTGCAGGCGCGGAGCCGGTCGGTGGAACGGGAGAGCGAGCGGCTGCGGCTGTTTGGGTATGTGGCGCCCGAGGCGGGTGGGCATAACTGAGGCGGTGGGTTTTGCAGTGGGTTCGTTGTCCGGGTGCGGTGCGGATTCGATGGACCGAGAGAGAAGCGGATCCTCCGCCTTCGGCGAAGGATGACAACTCATGGGGGCGGGGTGAGGGGTTTGGTGGCTGGAGTGGATAAGCGGATCCTCCGCCTTCGGCGAAGGATGACAACTCGTTGGGGGTTGGGGGGCGGGGTGCGGGCTTTGGTGGCTGGGATGGAGAAGCGGATCCTCCGTCTTTGGCGAAGGATGACAACTCGTTGGCGGGCGGGTGCGGGCTTTGGTGGGTTGGTGGGTCTACTCGTGGCGGAGGGCGGTGACGGGGTCCATGCGGGCGGCTCGGATGGCGGGGATGAGGCCGCTGACGACGCCGATGACGGCGAGGATGACGAAGGCGGCGAGCAGGATGGTGGGGGAGACGGAGAGGATGATGTCGCCCTCGTGGTTGGCGGTCTTGTAGATGTCGGAGTAGAGGGGCATGGGTGGGACGAGGTGGGCGACGACGATGGCGGCGAGCATGCCGACGACCCCGGCGAGGAAGGTAAGGGTGAGGCTCTCGAGGAGGAACTGCTTGAGGATCTCGCGGGGGCGGGCTCCTAGGGCTTTCATGAGGCCGATCTCGCGGGTGCGTTCGGTGACGGAGACGAGCATGATGTTCATGACGCCGACGCCGCCGACGCCGAGGGTCATGGCGCCGATGATGCCGAGGACGATCTGGAGGGCGATGGAGAACTGGTTGATCTGTTCGGAGTCTTCGACGGTGTCCCAGGAGCCGATGGCTTTCTGATCGTTGGGGTCGAAGTGGTGGCGCTGGGCGAGCACGGTGCGGACGGCCTGGATGGCCTTGACGTGGAGGTCGGCGCGGGCGGGCTCGAAGACGATGGAGTCGGGGTCTCGCTGCTGGGCGAGGTCGCGCATGACGGGGAAGGGGAAGAAGGCATTTTCGTTGTCGGGGCCGTTATTGGAGGAGTCCTGGATCTTGTTGCGGAGGACGCCGATGACGTCGAAGACCTGGCCTTCGATCTCGACGGTTTCGCCGACGGGAGGGAAGCCGTTGAAGAGTTTTTGCGCGGCATGGGGGCCGAAGATGACGACCTTGCGATGGTCGGTGAAGTCGGCGGCCTCGAAGTAGCGGCCCTGCTCGACGACCATGTTGCGCATTTCGGCGTAGGGGAGGTCGATGGCCTTGGTCTGGATGTTGACGACCTTGGGGCCGTACTGGAAGGAGAAGCCGCTGTCGGTTTCGGCGGAGACGGCCTTGAGGAAGGGGACGGAGTCGCGGACGGCTTCGACGTCGCCGTCGCGGAACTTGATCTTCTGGCCGGAGCGCTCGCCGCCGGCCTGCATGGAGGTCTGTCCGCCCCAGATCATGATGACGTTGTTGCCGATGCCCATGAAGCCGTTGAGGACTTCTTTGCCGAGGGAGCTGCCGTAGGAGAGGAGGAGGACGACGGTGACGAGGCCCCAGGCGATGCCGAGCATGGTGAGGGCGGAGCGGAGGCGGTTGCGGATGAGCGCCTGGAAGGACTGCGAGATGACTTCGAGGAGGTTCATGGGGTCCGCCGGTGGGGCTTGGGGAATTCTGGCAGAGAAGCAGATCCTCCGCCTTTGGCGAAGGATGACAATGAGGGGCTGGATGAGCGCCGGTGGCCAGTCGAGGGCCGTTGGCGCGATGAGGGCCGCTGATCAGTCGACACGGAGGCACTCGATGGGGGTTAGGCCGGCGGCGCGGATGGCGGGGTAGGTGCCGGCGGAGAGGGTGATGAGGCCGAGGGTGGCGAGCGAGGCGATGATGGCGACGGGGGAGATGGCGGGGAGGGGGAGGAAGTCGGGGCGGGGAAGGAGGCGGAGGAGGAGGCAGATGCCGACGCCGAGGGTGAGGCCGAGGGCTCCGCTGACGAGCGTGATGATGGCGGATTCGACGAGGAACTGGCGGCGGATGTCGACGGCGGTGGCGCCGAGGGCTTTGCGGACGCCGATCTCGCGGGTGCGCTCGGTGACGGCGACGAGCATGATGTTCATGACGCCGATGCCGCCGAGAGCGAGGGTGAGGAGGGCGACGGCGGCGAAGAAGATGGTCATGATGGAGAAGATCCGCTCAGTGAACTTGGCGCCTTCGAGCGTGTCCCAGACCCAGACGGCCTCCTTGTCGGCGGGATCGAAGTGGTGGCGGTCGGCGAGGATGCGGATGACCTCGGCGAGGGCCTGCTCGTGGAGGTCGGCGGAGACGGGCTGGACGACGATGTTGTTGATCCAGCCGGGAAAGACGCCGGGGCGTTCGGTGGGCGGGAAGTCGCGGGCCATGGAGCTGTAGGGGACGAAGAGCTGGGTGTTGTCAGGACCGGAGCCGTAGGAGCCGTTCTGTTTTTTGTTTTCGAGGACGCCGATGACGATGTAGGGGTAGCCCTCGACCATGAGGGTTTCGCCGATGACGGTCTTGCCGGGGTAGAGCTGGCGGTTGGCTTCGGAGCCGAGGAGGATGACGCGGCGGGCCTGGTCTTCGTCGGCCTGGGTGAAGAGGCGGCCCTGCTCGACCTTGAGGGAGCGGAACTGCTGGTACTCGGGCCAGACGCCGCGGACGGCGCGGGAGGCGGCGTTCCAGGGGCTGACCTCGGAGACGGTGCGGCGGAGCTCCGGGGAGACGTTTTTGACGAGCGGGGCTTCGCGCTTGATGGCGCGGACGTCGTCGATGGTCATGCGCATGTCGCGACCGGCGGCGTAGCCACCGGAGGGCATGCCGGTCTTGCCGCCGAAGAGGATGGCGATATCGGTGCCGATGGTGCGGAGCTGCTCGCGCTGCTGGATGTTGAAGCCGATGCCGAGGCCGACGAGAAGGATGACGGAGGTGATGCCCCAGACGATGCCGAACATGGTGAGGAGGCTGCGGAGCTTGTTGTCCCAGAGCGCGGCGATCGTTTGATGGAGGATTTCGCGAAACGGCATAGGCGCATCGAGTTGCAGGATGGTCTACGCGTACCGGGCCGTTCTGGTTCCCCTCTGCCCGGGGGTAAGGGACGAATGGTGTGACGGGTGGTTATGTTGCTAGGAGGCGGGGATCTGGGGCTCGGAGGAGGGTTTCGCCTCCGGAGGTACGGGAAGCGTCCCGGCGCTATGTGCGGCGTCGAGCGCGTCGACGACTTCGCCGTCGAGCTTGTCGGGGGTGTCTGCGCGGAGGAGGCGCATGACCTTGCCGTGGGTGAGTCCAGGGCGGTAGGGGCGGTTTTCGGTGAGTGCGCGATACATGTCGGCGACGGCGAGGATGCGGGCCTCGACGGGGAGATCGCGGGCGGTGAGGTGATCGGGGTACCCGGAGCCGTCGAGTTTCTCGTGATGCGCGCCGGCGATGGCTGCGATCTGGCGAAAGGGAGCGATGCGGGCGAGGATCTGGCGGGTGAGACGGGGGTGCTGCTGGACGTGGCGGCGCTCATCGTTCGAGAGGTCGCCGGACTTGTCGAGGATGGTGTTGGGAAGCGAGAGCTTGCCGAGATCGTGGAGGAGGGCGGCGCGGCGGACGAGCTGGCAGGCGGGCTCCGGGAGGCGGAGCGTGCGGGCGATGCTGTAGGCGACCTCGGCGACACCGAGCGAGTGGCGATAGGTGAACGGCGACTTCGCATCGACGACCTCCGCGAAGGCCTCGCAGACGCGATCGATCTCCTGGTGGGCGAGCGGGACGTGGGCGTGGGGGGCGAGCGACAGCGTGAGCTGAAGGGTGACGTCGTGATTGTCGGATGCGGAGGCGCCGACCCAGAGTGTGCCTTCGCGATCGAGATCGGAGGCGATCCTGACGATCGCGGGATCGAACCACTGGGAGCTGCGGTCGCGGAGGACGTCGAGCGCGATGTTTGGGGAGCGAGCGGTGGCGAAGACGTCGAGGTGCTGCGCGACGGCAAGGATGCGGGCGAGGATGGGGATCTGCTCGCCGCGGACTCGGTTGGGATAGCCAGCCCCGTCCCAGTGCTCGTCTAGAGAGCGGACGGCGTCCGCGACGGTCTCGCTGAAGCCGAGTTTGCGGATGATTTTGGCGCCGCGCTCGCAGCGGAGGGCGACGAGCTCCATGTTGTTTTTGCCGGCGTTGAGAGCGATGCGCGCGATACGAGCGAGGCGGCGGATGGGATCGGCATCGGGGAGGACTGTTCCCCAGAAAAGCGAGAGACCGGATCGGCTGACGTTGTAAGGATTGGTCCAGTTTTCGAGCTTGATGCCGGCCTTGACGACGCGTTCATCGCCTCCGATGATCTGGCTGACGCGAGCGGCGTTGCTGCTGCAGCCTATGTCCTTGAGGAGGAGGGCGAAGTAGAGGTCGCTCTGGAGGGCGACGGGGAGGCCGAGGCGAGAGGCGATGCGCATCCCGAGGACGCAGCTGCGAAGGGCGTGCCCGGGGACGACACCCTCAGTGAGGTCGATGGCGAAGGAGAGGGCGGAGATGACCTCAGAGAGGGAGAGGGATATCTCGGTGGGAGAGGCTGCGGGCTCGGAATGATTCTGTGTGACTGGCATCGGGGTGGAGCTCCGCGATTCGGGGTACGCCTGCCAGGGGCCTGATGGAGTGCCATTGTAGACCCGGAACGTATTCGCCCGGGGAAGAAGTTGTGGAGCTCGGCACCCGGTCGTCCGATCGACCGCTCAGGGGTGACGAAGACTAAGATGCATGCGCATGGCGTCTCGGGGGCGGAGGGTGATGCGCGCCTGGGGTACGGGTGGGGCGGTGTCGACGTAACGCATGCGCCACCGGCTGGCGATGGTGGCGATGGTGAGGATGCCTTCCATCCAGGCGAAGGACTCGCCGATGCACTGCCGGGCGCCGCCGCCGAAGGGGAAGTAGACGAACTTGTCCCGGCCGGCCTTGTTTTCGGGCGAATGTCGGGATGGATCGAAGCGGAGCGGATCGGGGAAGAACTCGGCGCTGCGGTGCATGACGTACTGGCTGAAGAAGACGTGTGAACCGGCGGGGATGCGGTACTGGCCGAGGGTAACCGGCTTGGTGGCGAGCCGGCCCATGGCCCAGGCTGGGGGGTAGAGGCGCATGGCCTCGGCGAAGACCTGCTCGGTGTAGCGGAGGTCGGCCATGTCGGCGAGGGTGGGGAGACGGCGATGGGTGCCGGTGCCGAGGACGCGGTCGAGCTCGGCGTGGAGCTCGGCTTCGGGGCCGGGGTTCTGGGAGAGGAGGTACCAGGTCCAGGCGAGGGCGTTGGCGACGGTCTCATAGCCGGCGAGGAAGATGGTGAGGGCTTCGTCGCGAACCTGGGTGTCGTTCATACCGTTCTCATCGAGGGTGCGATCGTCGTTCTCGTAGCGTGAGGCGATGAGCATGGAGAGGAGATCGCCGCGATCGCGGGCGGGACTGGCCTGCATCTCGGCGCGACGTTCGCGAGATCATGCGATTGACGATGGCGTCGAGACGGGCGCGGGAGCGGCGGAACTTGACCACGCCGGGGATGGGGAGGTGGAGGTACTTTTCCAGCATGGGCATGGCGACGAGGAAGTTGTAGAGCCCCATGATGGTGTTGGTCTCGGTGTTGATGGAGAGGATGTCGGGGGTGACCTCGGTATCGAAGAGGGTGCGGGCGATGATGCGGAGGGAGAGCTCCATCATGCCGTTGTTGATGTCGATCGTTTGGCCAGCCTGCCAGCGGTCGCACTCGGCTGCGGCGATCGCGGAGATCTGATCTCCGTAGGCGGAGATGCGCTGGCGATGGAAGGCGGGCGCGGCGATGCGGCGCTGGCGCATGTGAATGGGGTCGTCGGAGGTGATGAGGCCTTCTCCGAGCAGAATCTTCATGCGCTGGAGGGTGCGCTCCTTGACGAAAGATCCGGCCTGGTTGATCAGGACCTCGCGGACGTAGGCCGGATCGTTGCAGAAGACGATGGGGGTGCCGAGGAACTTGTACCAGGAGATGGGGCCGAAGGTCTTGTGGAGGTGTTCGAAGAGGCGGATGGGTTCGCCGAGCTTGACCCAGGGTTTGCCGAGGTAGGCGTGGAGGGGGTATTTGAGGCCGGGCGGCATCCGGTAGGTCGAGGGTTCTGCGGGCGAGTCTGGGGTGGGCTGCCGGTGATTGCCAGGCTCGAGCGAAGATTGCGTGTCTTCGGCAGCCGGCATCGGGGGCGGGGTGGTCATGTCCGTACGACGCCCGAGGGGAGCCGCTCGAGTACGGTCCGCTGAATGATGTTGTTGATCTCATCGACTGTGCCGGCACTTTCTATGGTGACGACGCGGTGCGGATCGCGCTGCGCGATGGCCTGGTACGCGCCCTGGATCCTTGCGTAGAAGACGTCGGACTCGCGCTCGAAGCGGTTCTCGTCGGTGCCGACGCGGGCGATGTGTTTCTGGTTGCGACGGCGCGCGCGACCGAGTGCAGAGGCGAGGGGCGGGAGGAGGAGCAGGGTCAGATCGGGCTGGAGGGGGCCGCAGACGGCGTGATGGAGCTCGAGGACGGCGGCCGATCCGAGCTCCCGGCCGGCTCCCTGGTAGGCCTCGGAGGAGTCGGTGAAGCGATCGCAGAGGACGACGTTTCCGGCGTCGAGCGCAGGGCGGATGACCTCGGCGATGGCCTGGGCGCGATCGGCGAACATGAGGGCGAGCTCGGCATGAGGAGCGATGGGACCGAGGCTGGCCTCGGCGCTCGAGTCGAGCAGGATGGCGCGGATGCGGTCGCCGAGAGCGGTGCCGCCGGGTTGGCGGAGGGTGGTGACGGTGTGGCCCTCGGATTCGAGGAAGGTGGCGAGCCGGCCCAGCTGCGTGGTCTTTCCGGAGCCGTCGAGGCCTTCGAAGGTGATGAAGTAGCCGCGGGGCATGAGCCGAGTTTATCGCAGGGTCCCGGAACGCATCTTATCGGGAAGGCGTTGCGGGCGGTGGTTCGAAGCTCCCTGCAACGTTGGAGGGGTAAACGATGCTAACGGTAGTGTTTCTAGTGATCTTCGGCGGCCTGGTGGTGGGCTTCGGGATATGGGCAGTTGCGTTTGGAGGAATGAAGCGCAGGGGCCAGAGCGGCATGAGCGAGGTCAACAAATCGCAGGTGAAGGAGTCGCGCGCGCCGGGGTTGGACTAGGTCTGGGGATCAGACGACTACTTCTGCCGGAGCGTCGTCTGCCAGCGCACGTTGCCGGGTTCGATGACGATCTGGAGGAGACCTTCAGCGCCCTCTTTGAGCTCGGGACCGGCTGAGGTGTGATCGTGACGCGTGCTGTCGGTGTAGGTCAGCTTGAGCGGACCGCTGCCGAGAACTTTGAAGCGGTAGTGGAAGTCCGCACCGTTGGCGAGGTTCTGAGTTCCGAAGCTGGCGCTTGGGTAGTCGACCTCGAGCAGTGTGATGGGAGCTCCGGAGCGATTCTCGAGCGTGGTGTCGATTACTGCGGAGTGGCAGCCCAGGAGCGAGAACAGAGCGGTCAGGGCGAGAGCACTAGGCCAGAGGCTTGGGCGGCGGCGCATCTCCTGAGGGTAGCAGTTATACGACAGGCGTTCCGCGGTCCAGGATGCGAGCTGTAAGGACAACTCCGTCGTTGTTGTCATGGAGCCGGATTGGGAAGGCGAGCACGCTCCAGGTGAGGCCCTCTTCGCCGGGCTTTGGCTGACGAAGGAGACCGAGGCGGGTGCGGTCGATGAACGTTTCACGGGTGCGGGGGACGGTGAGCAGGACGTCACGCCAGTCGCGCATAAAGGCAGGGAGCTCGTCGAAGATGCAGCGCCCGGTGAACCAGTCGCGGGGCTTGCCGAGGTACTCGGCCGCGGGGTCGTTGCAGAAGAGCCAGATGCCACGGTCGTTGAAGATCTGGACGAGGGCGTCGGAGCCGATGGCGCGCGAGATCCGGGAGTAGAAGAAGTCGCGGGCGTCGACGACGACCGGAGCCCCGCGACGTTTGGCCTCGAGGGAGCTGAGCGCGGCGAGGAGGTCCTCGACGGAGCTGTAGCCCTTGAGCAGGTGCATGTCTTCGACGCCGCCGAAGAATCGCTCGAGCGTGGCGGAGAGGATGATGATGGGGATATGGGGGCGCCTTCGGCGCAGGGTGGCGGCTACCTCGGTGCCGAACTCGCCTCCGCCAAGGTGGTAGTCCAGGACCGCGATATCTATGTTGTCGAGCAGTTCTGTGGCCTGATCGATGCTTGTTGCAGGCAGACACTCGTATCCATGCTGTCGCAGGATGGTGCTGCGAAGATGGAGGTTGGTGGGATCGTCATCGAGCAGTAGGAGTCGCACAGGTGGCACCTGCGGCGGTGTACCGCCATCGGAAGTAGAGGAGTGTGCTATGGAAGCGGACATTGAACACGACCATCATACGGGTGATCTCGCACAATTGTGTTACTTTTGTGCGGTCTTGAGGTTACGTATGAGATCGGGAAGCCGATTGATCAATGCAACAGATTTCAACCATTGCCTGTTTTCCACAGCGGGATAGCCGCTGACGACCTTGCCCGGTGAGACATCGGAGGGGATGCCGGATTGCGCAGTAGCTATGACCCCGTCGCCCACGGTGCAATGGCCGGCGACGCCTACTTGACCGGCAAGGATGACGCTGTTTCCGATTTGAGTGGAGCCGGCGAGGCCGACCTGGGAGCAGAGCAGGGTGTCCCGGCCGACGGTGGAGCCGTGACCGACCTGGACGAGGTTATCGATCTTGGCGCCGGACTGGATGCGAGTTTCGCCGATGGAGGCGCGGTCGACGCAGGCGTTTGCCTGGACCTCGACGCCTTCCTCAAGAATGGCGGGTCCGGATTGGAGGATCTTGTACCAGCGACTGCCCAGGGGCTGGCCAGGATCCTTGGCGAAGCCGAAGCCGTCGGAGCCGATGATTGCGCCGTTCTGGAGAGTGACGTCGTTGCCTAGCATGCAGTGCTCGCGAACGACGGCGTGGGCATGGGCGAAGAGCCGCTCGCCGATCTGTACGTGAGGGTAGATCACCACATGCGCCAGGATGACGGCGTCTTCGCCGACGGTGGCGTGGTCCATGATGACGGCGTAGGGGCCGATGTGCGCGTTTCGGCCGATGGTGGCGGTGGGGGCGATAACCGCGGTGGGGTGGATGCCGGGCGGATAAGCCGGAGGTTGATAGAAGAGCTCGATCGCGCGGGCAAATGCGAGGTAGGGGTTGGGCGTGCGGAGGGTGGGGATGCTGAGCTCCGGGAAGCCGGGCTCGACGAGTATGGCGGAGGCCTGGGTGGATTTGGCGAGTGGTGCGTAGCGGGGGTTGGAGACAAAGGTAAGTTCGCCGGGGGAGGCTGTTTCGATGCCTGCTACCCCATGGATGGGGAGGTCGGAGGAGCCGGTGGCGTGCAGCTCGGCCTGAAGGTGATGGGCGAGGTTGTGGAGCGAGATCGTTGATGGCATTCAGTTTGGACGTGTGTTGGGCGGTAAGGGGGCGTGGAAGAGCTCGTCCTGGAGCGATTCGGCTGCTGGAGAGAGCGCCTTGCGGCGTGAGGGTGAGGTGATGACGGCCAGCACCTGCAGATCTGCGATGGAGGCGCGCGGGATGAAGATGCGCTGGGTGTTGGAGCGGATGTCGGGCGGGGTGATCTGAAGGCCGGCATCGGCGAGGAGATCGTCGAGGAGGGAGATGTCCGTGGGGGCGAGGCCTTCGAGGATGTCGGGGGCGCGGGGATCGGGTGATGTTGATCGAGGGGCAGCGAAGGTGATGCGGATCCAGAGGCCTTCGCCGCGGGGGCGGGCGAGAAAGGTGCGGCGGGTGAGGCGCTCCGGGTTGAGGGCGTCGGTGAGGTTGAAGTCGCGGACGTAGGCGATGTGCTTGATCTCGCTTAAGGGCACAGATTGGAGGCGGCCGTCGAGATCGAGCAGGCCGATGGCGGCGTGGCGGACAAAGCCGCTCACGGGAAGGTACCCGGGAAGGATGTCTCCGAGGAAGCGCCGAACGAGGACCTTCTTGTGGGCGGCGGCCATGGGGTTACCTGCGGGATTGTCGCATGTGCGGGGGGTGATGCTCTAGTGAGAAGAGCGGTCGGCACCGGGGCCGAGGGGATCCGGAGGGCGCCGCGGGTGCTCCGGAAAAGGTGCAGCCGCAGGTGGCCTAACGCCTGCCCTTATGGTAAGATACAGCATTGTACTGCTTCATTTTGCTTGCCTAACTTACTCATAAGCCTTGGCTTAGCGCCTGGGTGCAAGAGCTTGAAGAACCGACTGAGCTGCAACCCTGAGGAGCCATATGGCCGACAATATCTACCTACTCGAGACACGCCTTTCGAAGGCTCAACAGACGGCTCTAGCCACGGTTCGGGATGTGGCGCGGATGCGGGGGCTGACGGTGTTTCTGGTGGGTGGAGCGGTGCGTGACCTGATCGGCGGCACCGCTGTTCGGGATCTGGATGTAGCGGTTCAGGGAAATGCTCTCAAGTTGCGGAAAGACCTGGAGAAGGTCGGTGGCGTTGTCGCAGGAGAGAGCGAGGCAGGACAGGCGTTGTTTCTGCGGTTTCCGGGTGGTGTCCGGATGGAGATTGGAAGTACGTTGACGGTGACGTACCCGAAGCCGGGCAAGGCGGTGGCCAAGCCGGCGACGATTCTGGACGACCTCCGGCGGAGGGACTTCACGGCGAACGCGATGGCGCTGTCGCTGAATGAGGGCTCTTACGGTCTGCTGATGGATCCGCTGAATGGCGTGGCGGATATCGAGAACCGAGAGCTGCGGCTGGTGAGCAACTACGGCTTTATCGAGGACCCGGCGAGGATGATCCGGGCAGCGCGGTTTTCGGCGCGGCTGGGCTGGCACATGGATGAGAAGACCCAGGGGCGTTACGAGACGGGCAAGGCGGAGGGGTATATCTCCGCGATGGACGAGTTTCACCGCGGTTACGAGACGGAGGAGATCTTTCACGAGGAGGACGCGCTGCGGGTGATCCGGCGGCTCGAAGAGGAGGGCTGGATCCAGCACCTGGCGCCGGCGATCTCGTCTTTGAAGGCGAATGTTCCGGAGCTGGAACGACTTCGGGAGAGCCAGTCGCAGCTGCAGATCCAGGGGATCTCGGCGGATGGAGCGGCGGCGAATTTTCCGCTGTTGACCGGGAAGATGGCTCCCAAGGAGCTGGAAGGGTTGAAGAAGAGCTTTCCTCGCCAGGGTTTTGTGCAGGAGATCGAGGGCCTGGAGGCGAAGGGCAAGGAGTTTGCGGGGCTGCTTGGGGGTAAGGGAGCGGCGCTGCCGTCGCAGGCCTACAAGCTGATACTCGGGGCGGAGCCGGAGGCTGTGCTGTGGGCGGCGCACACGACCAAGAGCCCTGGCCTCCAGGCGAAGTTCAAGAGCTTCTACACGGAGTGGCCGACGGCGCGTCAGAGGGTGCCGTATCTCCAGATGCAAGAGATGAGGATTACTCCGGATCTTCCTGAATACGATGCGCTTGTGGATCGGCTCTTCTATGAGCTGATGGACGGGAAGCTGACCACACCGGAGGAGATCAAGGAGTTCCTGGAGCCATACTCTCCGCCTGCCCCGCCGCCTCCGGTGAGCCTCCGGCGACCGCGCGCTCCGAAGAAGGATGCGAAGCCGGCGAAGAGCCGGAAGAAGGCCGCCGCTGAGACGGACGAGGGAGCCGTCGAGGGTGAGGGCGTGCCGGTTATCGCGCCGGGGACAGAGTCGCCGCTTGAGACGCCACCGGCAGCGCCGTTGGTTGCGAGCGGCAATGAAGAGGCGAGGAAGACCGGGGAGAGCACGGCAGGGCGCCGCGCGACTAAAACGGAGGCCGCAAGTGTCCCGGCGCCGAAGGCCAAGGCGAAGGAGCCTGTCGCCGCAGTGAGCTCACCGGCGAAGAAGGTGTCGGCCAAGGCGGCCAGCAGTCCGGCTCCCAAGAAGGTGGCGGCCAAGGCGGCGGCGCCGGCGAAGAAGCTTGTACCGGCGAAGAAAGGTAAACCGGCTCCGGTGAAGAAGGCGGCTGCGCCGGCGAAGAAGAGCGCTCCTCCGAAGAAGGTACCGGCGAAGAAGGCGGTAGCTGCCAAGAAGGGGGCCCCGGCCAAGGCTGCGGGTAAGAAGGCGGTGAAGGGCCCGGCGAAGAAGGCGTCTCCGGCGGCCAAGAAGCGCAGGTAGGGCTTCTCGGATGTTGGTGGGCGTTCCTCACTTGGGGGAGTACTGGGGCGCTGGTCAGTGTGGGGCGAGGACCGTTTGGCAGAAGGTGTCTTCAAAGGTCCAGGTGCCTCCGGACTCTTTTCCGTGGACCAGGGTCCCTGTGCCTTCTTCGCAGCTGGTGCTGCTGAAGCCGCAGCGTTGCCTTTCGACCCAGAGGTAGGCGTCGTACCCGGAGAGGGTGAAGGCGACGCGGGACAGGCGAAAGAGTTCGGTGGGGTGATCGAAGATGAGGAGCGTTTCGGAGGGCTGGAGGTGAGAGGGGCGGCCGTCTTCGAGGCTGAGCCAGTCGTTGCCGGAGCTGGTGGTGAGGTGGGCTGCGGGAGCTCCATCAAAGACGGCTTCCATGCGGACGGGCAGGCAGTGCTGGAACTGGAGCTCGGCACGGTTGAGGTTGAGCGTCTGGGCGTCCACGGTGAAGCTGAGCTGACCGCCGCTCGTCGAGCTGGCGTGGTCGAGGTAGGCGCCGTAGACGGCGTATTCGGCTGCGCTGGGCGTGGGCGGGATGGTGGGTGGGCGGCAACCGGAGAGGAAAAGGGTGGCGGAGACTGCGGTCGTCAGCGGAATGCGGCGCACCTGCGAAGGATACACGTCCTGGCTGGCAGGTGATGCTTGGGGTCCTCCGGGGCTGCTGTCGTATCGGCCAGGTTCGTGGCTGCGGTCAGCGGGTTCGTCGAAGCAGGACGACGGTGCCGACGAAGATGCCGCCTGCGGACAGGGCGAGCAGGGTGATGGCTCGGCGGTAGGCGCGCTGGGTGGCTGGTGGGGTGGCGGCGGTGTTGTCGCGACATTGGGTGCAACCCTGGGGGTGGGCTGCGGCGGGGGTTAGGAGGAGAAGAAGGGTCAGGAGGAGTTTGCGCACTTGGCTGGGACTGGGTGAGGGCCGACGCTGGGGAGGGCTCTGCGGGTGCGGTGTGCTTGGGGTGGTTGCGTGGACCAAATAACTGAAGTTCTTCGCTTCGCTCAGACTGGGAGCTCTGAGGTGGCAACGTTGGCGTGGGTGGAAGGGCTGGAGGGAGGCCTCCTGGAGCGGTGAGTGGGTCGCGGCTATTGGAAGAAGGCCAGGAGGGCGAAGAGGAAGATCCAGAAGAGGCCCATGGAGTGCCAGTACCAGGCGGAGCAGTCGACGAGGATCTGGCGGTTTTCCATGAGCTTGGAGGCGTAGAGGCCGTAGAGGGCGGCCAGGAGGCCACCGATGCCGAGGAAGAGGTGGACGGCGTGGGTGTAGGTGATGAGGAAGAAGAAGTGGCTGGACGGGTTGGACTTGAAGAAGACGTGCTGGAGGGCGAGCTGCTGCCAGGCGACGGCTTGCCCGGCGAGGAAGAGGAGGCCGAGGAGGATGGTGGCGACGAGCCAGGGCATGGCGCGTTTGGAGGTGGGGCGGCCGAGGCCGAACCATTCTTCCATGGCGTGGGCCTCGTCGAACATGCGGCGGCGGGCGATCTCCATGGTGTAGGACGAGATGATGATGACGGCGGTGTTGAGCCAGAGGATGGGTGGGACGGCGGTGGGGAGCCACTCGTTGATATATGCGTTGTAGGCGTCGAAGTGGCCGGAGGACTGGGCGACGAAGAAGGCGCTGACGATGGCGATGAAGAACATCAGGTCGCCAGCGAGAGCGAAGAGGATGAAGGTACGGTAGCGCGAGAGGCGTTCGCGCGGGCCGCGGCGGCCCTGGGGGCGATCGTTCCAGTTGTCGCCTTCGCCACCGCCGCCGGTGCGTTTGTCGATGTCGGTTGGGGGGCGTCGGCCGGAGCCGATGTCGTGGTCGTCGGTCCGCCGGCGCTGGTCGCGGTCTTGGCCGGGGGTGATGATGGCTGGCATGGAGGCCCTCTCGTCAGGAGGTTGGCGCGCTTGTAGATTACTCCTGTTCTTGCCCCGCGTGGGCGGGCTGGTTCCACTGTGGGGAAAAGCCTTGCGCGGTGTAGTGACAGGGGCCACGGGAGACGGTGATTGTTTCGGGAGATGGAAGCACGTTTGGGGCGAGGCCGGGGTGCCACTCGAGGGTGGTGGCGTCCCACGGATTGGTGGGGGAGAGTGCGCCGTGGCGCCAGCTGCGGGCGACGTTGTAGAGGAAGAGCAGCTGGGCGGCGGCGAGGCAGAAGGCTCCCCAGGTGATGTGGGTGTTGATGGGGAGGGTGGGGGCGAGGAGACGGTTGGCGGCGGCGTTGGGGAGGCCGGTGAGCTGGGCGTAGTGGCGGGGCTCACCGAGGAGGCCGGCGAGGTGCATGGGAAGAAAGGTGGCGTAGGCGGCGGTGAAGGTCAGCCAGAAGTGCCAGCGGCCGAGTGACTCAGACATGAGACGTGGGGCGTGGTTGCCGACGGAGGTGAGGAGGGGGAACCAGTAGTACGTGGCGGCGAAGAGGCCGAAGATGCCGGCCATGGCCATGATGAGGTGGAAGTGCGCGACAACGAAGAAGGTGTTGTGGAGATACTGATCGAGGATGGGCTGGGCGAGGATAGGGCCGGTGAGGCCTCCGGTAAGGAAGAGGGAGACGAAGCCGAGGGAGAAGAGCATGGCGGAGGTGTAGCTGGGGCGGGAGCGCCAGGTGGTCGCCAGCCAACTTAGAACTTTTGCCGCGGATGGCAGGGCTATGGCGAGGGTGGAGATGGAGAAGGCGGTGCCGGCGAAGGGATTGAGGCCGGCGACAAACATGTGATGTCCCCAGACGAGGATGCCGAGGAACCCGATAAGGAGGGTGGTGGTGATCATGATGCGGTAGGCGAAGACGCGGCGGCGGGAGAAGTTAGCGAGCAGCATGGAGGTGAGTCCCATGCCGGGGAGGATGGCGATGTAGACCTCCGGGTGACCGAAGAACCAGAACAGATGAAGCCAGAGGAGGGGGGAGCCGTTGCCGGGGTGGCCGGCAGCGTGGAGGGTTCCGTTGACGAGGTCGCTGGCGGGGACGAAGAAGGCGGTGCCGGCGTGGCGATCGCAGAAGAGCATGAGGAGGGCGGCGAGGAGGACGGAGAAGGCCAGCAACGAGAGGAGGGCGGCGGTGAACCACCCCCAAACGGTAAGCGGAAGGCGCTGCCAGGTCATGCCGTCGGCGCGGAGCTTGAGGACCGTGGTGAGGGTGTTGGCGGAGGCGAGGCAGGAGGCGATGGCGAAGAGGGCGATCGAGGCCAGCCAGCAGTCCATGCCGGCGCCCTGTCCGGGGCCGGCGGCGGCTACGGCCGAGAGCGGGGGGTAGGCGGTCCAGCCAGAGATGGGTGAGCCGCCGGGAACGAGGGTGCTGGCGAGAAGGGTGAGGAGCGCTGCGGCGGTGATCCAGAAGGAGAGTGCGTTGGCGACGGGAAGGGCCATGGAGCGCGAGCCAATCTGCGCGGGGAGGATGAGGTTGCCGAAGCCGGACTGGGGTGCGGTGGTGAGGACGAAGAAGAGCATGATCGTGCCGTGGATGGTGACCAGGGCAAGGTAGTCCTCGGGAAGGATGGCGCCGTGGAAGGGGAGGACGCGGTCGGGCCAGGTGAGGTGGAGGCGCATGAGGAGCGAGAGCGTGGTGCCGATAAGGACGGCGACGAGCGCGAGCGCGAGATATTGGAGGCCGATGACGTGGTGATCGGTGGTGAAGATCCAGCGGCGCAGGGGGGAGCGGGTGCGGAGCTGGCCGGGGATGGAGGTGTGCGGGGTCATGCTGGAGTCCACGGTAATGGAGCCTCTATTCAGGCTATACCGCGGGGGAGGATAGCAGGGCAGGGATGAGACCGGGGGACTTCTTCGGGCGATTGGCCGCGCAGGCATTTTGAACCGAGGAATGGAACCCGGGCCGTCGCTGTTTACGGCGCTTGAAGAGCAGCTTGGATTGAAGGTGGAGTCGCGAAAGGAGCCGGTGAAGGTGCTGGTGATCGACCGCCTGGAGAGGCCGTCCGAGAACTGAGGAGGGCTGATACCGGGGATGGGTTCGAGATGTCCTTGTCTGCTGTCTCGTCGCCGCGATGCTCCGCTGTGTGAAGTTTGTGTGGTTTGGTCGCAGTGAGTTGGATATAGTGCGGGAAGAGAAGACATATCTTGTTTGAACGTCCTTGCCGTCTCTTTCGGAGTTGGGTTTTGTTGTGTTGTTTGGGTCCGCTTGTCGGGCTCAGTGGATGCGGGTCGGGTGTGGTCGTGAACACGATCACGACGACGGTGGCACCGCTCGAGACCGAGGACCTCAGGTCTCCGTGCGTGTACGAGATCCCCTTGCAGATCGATCCTGCGCCGCAGGTTGCGGTGCTGGTGATCTTTCAACGAGGCAATGACAGCAGGGATCTGTTCCAGGACACAAGCGTTCGCGAGATGGCGTCCGCGCTCCACGTGACGGTGATGTATGCGCACGAGTGCGATGCCAAGAGCTTTGGGGATCTGCAGCCGGATGCGACCAAGGGACCGGGGCGGGCGATGTTTGCGGCGCTGGACCAGTTTGCGACGACGACGGCGCATCCGGAGCTGGGGCATGTGCCGGTAATTCCGTTCGGGTTTTCGGCGGCTGGAGCGCTGACCTTGACGTTGACGCACGCCTATCCGGACCGGGTGCTGGGAACGATTCCGTATGCGGCCGGGTCCTCGACGGTGAAGCTTGCGGATCTTCCGATCTCGGCGGCGGATGCAGCGATCCCGATGTTGATGCTCGAGAACGCGGAGGATCAGATCACGGGAACGACGCGGGCGTACGCGTACTTCGATCGGGGACGTGCGCTGGGAGCGCGTTGGGGATTCGCGGTGCAGAACGAGTCACTGCACTGCTGCACGATGTCGACGCGCGGTGTGATTGTGCCGTGGATCGCGGCGATGGTGAATGGGGCGGGAGCTCTGTCGAATGCGGGTGTCCGGAGTTACTTCTCGTGCGTGCGCGACGGAGGCTTGGACGATGGGGGGCAGACGGACTGCAGGATCGAGGGAGCGAGCATTACGGGGGCCTCGCCGACGGCGACGGATACGGGTTGGCTGCCGGACGCGACGACGGCAGAGGCCTGGCTGGCCTGGGTAACCAATTCGCGGATGAACTGACGCTGAAGTGTGTCCGGGCGACAGCTTCCGGGGGTAGACGGATGTGCAGGATGTAGACGAAGGTTTTCCGCGCGGCGTTGACACCGCCTGTGAGCCCTAGGCAGAATCGAGCCTCAACTCAACCCTAACCAGCTCGAGCAGCCCTTGTGTCAGGAGAACAAACGTGCGGAGATCAGGTGTCCTTGCAGCTTCCACCCTTGCTTTGTTTGCAGTCGCATCCGTCCACTCCCGGGCACAGAGCCTCCTGACGCACCATACGCGGGAGGTGGTGCGGGATGGACAGGTGCAGCCTGAGGGCAAGCTTGCGGCCAGCCAGGTGATGAACCTGGATATTGTGCTTCCGCTGCGAGACCGGGAGGGTCTGACGAAGTTCCTGGCCGACGTTTACAACCCGGGGAGCGCGAACTACAGGCACTTCCTGACAGTGCCTGAGTTCACGGCGCGATTTGGACCGACGGAGGCAGATTACAACGCGGTGGTTGCGTTTGCGATCAGAAACGGGCTGACGGTGACGGGCGGATCACGCGACGGAATGGATGTGCAGGTAAAGGGGCCGGTATCGGCGGTAGAGGCGGCGTTCCGGGTGACGATGCGGACGTACAAGCATCCGAACGAGGCACGGAGCTTCTTCGGCCCGGACGGCGAGCCTTCGACGGACCTGCCGTTCGCGCTGTGGCATGTGTCCGGGCTGGACAACTTCTCGATCCCGCACCCGCTGGTGGTGAAGAAGTCGGAGTACGCGAAGGCCATGGGGATAGACGCGAGCCAGGTGGTGTCGCATGCGACGACGGGTTCTGGGCCGTCGGCGTCGTTTCTTGGCAGCGATATGCGCGCGGCGTACTACGGCGGGACGGCGTTGACGGGAGCGGGGCAGAACCTGGGGTTGTTTGAGTATGTCGGGACTGACCTTGCAGATCTCACGACGTATTACAAGAACGTGGGGCAGACGAACAATGTGCCGGTGTCGGTGATCTCGACCGACGGTACAAGCACGTCGTGCACGGCGGCGTCCAACTGCGACGACACGGAACAGAACCTCGATTTGACGCAGGCGCTGGGCATGGCTCCGGGGCTGGCGAGCCTGGTGATGTATGTCGGGTCGACGGATACGGCGATCATCAGTGCGATGACGACGCACAGTCCTTTGCCGACGACGATTGGCTGCTCGTGGGGATGGACGCCTGCGGACCCGAGCACGCTGGATCCGTACTTCCAGAAGATGGCGGCGCAGGGGCAGAACTTCTTTGCGGCGTCGGGGGACAGCTCCACGTGGTCTCGACGGAACGAGGCGTGGCCTGCGGACGATGCGTACGTGGTGTCGGTTGGCGGGACGGACCTGGTGACGGCGAGCGCGGGCGGACCGTGGCAGTCGGAGACGGCTTGGGTGGATAGTGGCGGCGGGATCTCGCCGGACAACATCGCGATTCCGTCCTATCAGCAGCTCGCGGGCGTGATCAATTCGAGCAACAAGGGATCGACCACGCTGCGCAACGGGCCAGACGTTTCGGCGAACGCGAACTTTACGTTCTATACGTGCTCGAACCAGACGACGTGCCTGGCGAATCAGTATGGCGGAACGAGCTTTGCGGCGCCCATGTGGGCGGGCTTTCTGGCGCTGGTGAACCAGCAGCTGGCGACCAACGGCAAGCCACCGATCGGCTTTATCAACCCGACGATCTACTCGCAGAACGTGACCTCTGCTTATGCGACGGACTTCCACGATATCGTGAGCGGGACGTCTGGGAGCTATTCTGCAACGACGGGCTATGACCTGGTAACGGGTTGGGGAAGTCCGAAGCCGGCACTGATTGCGGCGCTGGTGAGCGGCACGGGAGGGACGACGCCTCCCCCGGCGACGAGCTTCACGATCTCGGCTTCGCCTGCGTCGATCACGGTCGTGCGTCGCTCGTCGGGTTCGACGAAGGTGTCGACCGTGGAGACGGGTGGCTCAAGCCTGTCCATTGCTCTGTCGGCCTCGGGAGGCGGAACGGGGGTTTCCGTGTCGTTCAGCCCGAGTTCGATCACGGGGTCGGGCAGCTCAACGATGACCGTATCGACGACTCGGAATGCGACTATTGGCACGCACACCATCACGGTTACGGGGAGCGGCGGAGGTAGTACGCATACGACGACCGTCACGGTAAACGTGACTCGATAGCTTCGCGAAGCGTCTGACGCTTTGTGTGGTGCGTAAAGAGGGGCTTGGACCGTGAGGTCCTAGCCCCTGTTCTATTTGTGCCCGCAGCGGTTACGGACTGGCAGCTGGCTTTGATCGTCCCTTGAACCACGCAGTGAACTCTTCGGGCGGGAGGACGCGTAGGGTTGCGTTCATGCGGTAGTGGCCGAGACCGCAGAGCTGGGTGCAGAGGATGGCGTAGGTGCCTGGGGTGGTGGGGGTGAAGTGAATGTGGACGGTCTGGCCGGGGATGGCATTCTGCTTGACGCGGAGCTCCGGGATGGCGAAGCCATGGATGACGTCCTGGGCGTGGAGCGCGAGGTCGACCTCGCGGTTGGCGGGGAGGACGAGCTCGGAGGTGGTGATGTCGTCGGTGCCGTGGGGGTCGACGGGGTCGATGCCGAGGGGATTGGCGGCTCCGGGGTCTACGAGGGTGGGGGAGGTGCGGCCGAAGGTGTAGTCGGGGCCGGGGTAGCGGAAGTACCACGCGAACTGCATGCCGGTGACCTCGACCTGGAGGGCTTCGGGGGAGGCGCCGGTGTAGCGCGAGGCGGCCCAGAGGCGCTCGGCGCGGACGGCGAGGGCGGCAAAGAGGATGGTAAGGGCGAGGAGCGGGAGGTACTCGAGGCGGAGCTTGTGGTCACGGTCGTGGGCGGGCTCGTGTGATTCGGTGCGCTGGCGGACGAGGAGGCCGAAGAGGAGGAGGACGTGGGCGAGCGCGGCGAGGGCGAGGATGATCCAGAGATTGAGGAGGAGGTGGCGGTCGAGGGCGAGGCCGTGTGCGCTGGCGTTGGCGGGGAGGGGCCAGAAGCGGAGGGCGAGCGTGTGCGATGGGGGCACGTGTTCAGGATAGCGTGCACTGGGAACAGCTGGCTGCCCGGCCGAGTTGTCAGCGGGGCGGGATGCGCTACGACAGATCTTTGTCCCCAGCCGATTCGGGATCGATGTACACGTACTTGACGGAGGGGAACTGCTTGCGGATGGAGATTTGAATGCGGTCGACGGCGTCGATGAGTTCGCCGGCAGGCTGCCGTGGGTCAAAGGCGACGGACATGGTCACGAGGACGGCATCCGGACCGAAGTACATGGTGTGGGGGTTGCTGACGCGGGGGAACTTGCCGCGGCCAAGGGAGGTTTGGCGTATGCACTCGAGGATGGCCGGCTCGGCGGCTTCGCCGATGACGAGGTCACGGGTTTGCGCGATAAGGAAGACAGCGACGGAGCCGAGAAGGCAGCCGATGAGGACGGAGGCGATGCCATCGGCCAGCGGCATGCCGTGGGTACTGAGGAAGAGCCCGGCGGCGGCGATGAGCTCGCCGAGAATGGCAGCGCTGTCTTCAGCGATGACCATGAAGGTGCTGGGGTCCTTGGCGTCGCGGATGGCGGGCCAGAGGCCCTTGCCGGGGTACTGCTGGTGGAACTGGCGAAGTCCGTAGACAAGGCTGATGCCATCGAAGAGGAGCCCGGCGCCGAGGGCGAGGTAGGCCCAGAGGGTGCCGGTGACGGGGGAGGGGTGGAGGATGTGGAGGATGCCCTCGTAGACGGTGACACCGCCGCCGATAGCGAGGACAAACATGGAGACGATCAGGGCCCAGAAGTAGAGCTCTTTGCCGTAGCCGAAGGGGTGCTGGGGGTCTGGAGGCTGGCGACTGCGGCGGAGGCCGAAGAGCAGGAGCAGGTCGTTGACGGCGTCTACCGAGGAGTGGATGCCTTCGGCAAGGATGGCCGAGCTCCCGGCGCCGATGCCGACGGCGAACTTGGCAGCGGCGACGGCTACGTTGGCCGCGATGGCGCTGATGACGGCGGCTTTGGACTGATCGGGCATGCGGGTGAGGTTGAGAGGAGGAAGCGCCGCGCATGCTTTCTCTCACTTGCCCGTTGGATTCCCTGGGTGAGCGGGCGGTCAACCCACTGGCATGGAAGAATTTTGATGATATTGCACGAGCTGGTGTGGATTGGGTCCGCTTCGGGGGGTGATGCTTCGATCTTCGAAAGGCGGCGGCGTTTCAGGGCTGCGGGGGTACGGGGGTGCCCTGGTGGAAGAGGACCTGCCAACGGTCTTCGCGCCTGACCCAGGTGGAGGAGCGGAGGGCGATGCGTTGTGGGGTGCTTCCGTCTTCACCGGGCCTCGAGGTCCGGTAGGTGACCAGAGCCCAGTCGTCGGTGTGGGCGAGGAGGTTGAAGTGGGTGAGGGAGTGCGGGGTGTAGGTTTCGGCGGCGAGCTCGGCGATGATCTCGTCGCGGGTGAAGGTGCGGCCCGAGCTGCCGAACTCGAGGAAGCCGGGGGCGAGGAGCTCGGTGAGGCGGACGGGGTTGCGGCGGGTGGCGGGAGAGAGGAGCTCCTCTTCGAGGAGGAGGAGGTGGTCGCGGAGGTTCATTGGGCGGCTGACGCCTTGCGGCTGCGGATGAGATCGAGAAAGAGCTGGTGGACGCGGGTGTCGGCGGAGAGCTCGGGGTGAAAGGTGGCGGCGAGGAGGTGGCCGCTGCGTACGAGGACGGGGAAGCCGTCGCGCTCGGCGAGGGTTTCGACTTCGGGGCCGGTGCGCGTGATGCGAGGGGCGCGGATGAAGACCATCTCGAGGGGGCCGCCGGGGATAGTGGTGGGGGCCTTGAGGATGGCGGAGTCGATCTGGCGGCCGTAGGCGTTGCGCTCGACGGTGATGTCGAGGGCGGCGAAGGAGTGCTGGCTCGGATTTTGGACGTCGGTGGCGAGGAGGATGCAGCCGGCGCAGGTGCCGAAGGTGGGGGTTTCCTCCACGAAGCTCCGGAGGCGTTTCGAAGAAGCTGCTGCGCTCGAGGTGCTTGAGGAAGGTGGTGGACTCGCCCCCGGGGATGATGAGGCCGTCGACGGTGGGGTGGCCGTCGGAGATCGCGGAGCTGCTCGGGCTTGCGGATGAGGACGGCGTTGGCGCCGAGCGAGCGGAGCATGGCGGCGTGGACGTCGTAGGCGCCCTGGAGAGCGAGGACGCCGACGGTGAGCTGCGGTGCGTTGACGATCTCCGACACGGTACCCTCCCCCCCTCCCCCTACTTTGATTCAAAGTCTTCGAAGAGGACGCTTTAGGTCTGGACTTGAGTCTGGACTCGGTCGGGATCTCCGATAGTGGACGCGCGCGCCGGGGGGGAGTAGCCCCCCTTTACTCAGCGACTTGTTCCCGGTTCAGCGAGAGGTCTGTGCTGCTGTTTCCAGTGTACGAGTTCCGTGGGAGTGAATACGCCACGTCCGTGCGCGGAGACTTGAGATCGTCTTTTGCGATGTCATCCGGCGAGAGCGCCGACCCTGGAGAGGAAGAGCTTGAGGGTGGGGGACTGGTTCGCTCGGCGGTATCCGATGGATAGATCGATCTTGAGTGCCGGCCCATGCAGTGGGCGGGTGGTGACGCTGCCCGGCAGGAAGGTCTTTGCGTAGGCGGGCAGGAGCGCGATGCCGCGGGTGGACGCGATCAATGACATGACAGAGCCGAGGTTGTCGACCTCGTGACTGGGCCTGAGGTCGACCCCGTGTTCCTCGAGGTAGCGGTCGATGGTCAGGCGAAGGGCGGGGTGTTTGCCGGAGACGCTGAAGCCGGAGCCGGAGACGCTGAGGAAGATTTCGCCGACGAGTTCCTCGAGCCGGATCTCGCCTTTCGCCGCGAGAGGGTGGTCGGAGGGGAGAAAGACTTCGAAGGACTCCTCGATGACCGGTTTGAAGCTGAGATCGGGTCCACCGTCTTCCTTGCGCAGGAAGGCTGCGTCGATCCTGTTCTGCTGGAGCGCGGCCGCAAGCTGGGGCGAGTTCTGGGTCGAGATGACGACGTGGATGTCGGGGAGTTCGTCTCGCAGCAGTTGCAGCGCCCGGGGGAGCCAGGTGGTGTCGTGACCGATCATGAAGCCGAGAGCCAGGGAGGGCCGGGTAGGGTGAGCTGCGTGCCGGGCGGATTGAATGGCGGTCTCTGCCTGTGAGAGCATGACGCGCGCGTGATCGAGAAAGACACGGCCGGCGGCGGTGAGTTTGACGCCGCGAGCGTGCCTTTCCAGAAGCTTGGCACCCACCTCTGTCTCGAGGTCGCGGATCTGCCGGCTGAGCGAGGGCTGGGTGGTGTGCAGCGTCTCCTCCGCAGCAGACTTCAGGCTTCGTGCTTCGGCGACGGCCACGAAGTAGCGTATGTGTCTGAGCTCCAAAGGGCACACCTCTGCTTCCGGAGCATACCTCTTGCGCTTTCAAAGTACTTCCCAGAAGCACGATCGGACCTTAGGTTCGAGGGAACGATCTCGACAACCAGACTTGTATTTGCCGACCTCAGCGGGCCGATGCATGCCGGTGAAGCGGGTCGAAAACATAAGAAAGAAAGAGGGAGTGCTATGGCCGGTTTACTGGATGGACGAGTGGCGTTGGTGACAGGTGCGTCGCGTGGAATCGGCGCGGCGATTGCGAAGCGGCTGGCTCAGGACGGCGCCGATGTGGCGATCACATATGCGAGGGATGAGAGGGCTGCGGAGCTGGTGGTGAAGACGGTGGAAGACCTCGGGCGCAGAGCGATTGCGGTGAAGGCAGATGCAGCGGACGCGGCAGCAGTGACGGCGGCAGTGGAGAGAACCGTCGAGGTCTTTGGGCGTATCGATGTGCTCGTGAATAACGCGGGGACGGCGATCCCAGCGGTCTTCGAGGAGGCCACACTCGAGGATCTGGATCGCGTGATCGACATCAACATCCGGGGCGTGTTCCTCGCCACCAAGGCGGCGTTGAAGCATATGCCGAAGGGTGGGCGGATTATCTCGATTGGATCGTGCGTGGGCGAGCGCAACATGACTCCCGGGCTGGCGGCGTATGGGGCCACGAAGGGTGCGGTGAAGATGTTTACCCAGGGACTTGCGCGCGAGGTTGGCGATCGCGACATTACCGTGAACAACGTGCAGCCGGGGCCGATCGATACGGACCTGAACCCTGCCTCGGGGGACTGGGCCGCGCCGCAGCTGGCGAATACGGCCCTGAAGCGCTATGGAAAGGTGGACGAGGTGGCGGCACTGGTTGCGTTTCTGGCGAGCAAGGATGCGGCGTACATCACCGGCGCGAACCTTACCGTGGACGGGGGAACGAATGCCTGAGGCGATTGCCTGAGAGCCGGGGCGGCAGCCTGAAACGTGTGCACCGATCCTCGATGGGAGTGTTGCGGGATTGCGAGCTTTGCCGGTCGCGATCGAGGGTGGGGTGCACTAGACTGGCCGCACTGGAGAGAACGTGAGCAGATTGGCTTATGCGTCGCTGTGCCTGGTGCTGGCTTCCGGAGTTTGTTTCGTTGCTGCGGCTCCCGCTTACGGACAGGCTTCGAAGGCGGATGAACAGACGCTTTATGAAGCTCCAGCATGACTGGGCGGAGGCTCGAAAGAATGCGGACATGCACTTCCTCGAGAGCTTTTATGCGAGTGAGTTCACGGTCGGGGTGATGAACGGCGGTGAGTCCTCGCGCGCCAAGGACCTTGCGATGTTTTCTTCCGGCGATTTGAGGCCCACCACCATCGATGACACGGAGATGCACGTGTACGTCTACGGGGAGAGTGCCATGGTGACGGGACTGGAGCACCTCGAGGGGAGCTATAAGGGCCACACGGGCCAGTTCGACCTCCGGTTTACGAATGTGTTTGTGCACCGTGACGGGCGATGGCAGATCGTGCGGCACCAGGCTGCGCAGGTCCGGAACTGAATCTGCTGAAGGGCGCTTCCCGTCGTTTCGAGCGGATGCGGTTCCGTCAGGTGGGGCGCATCATGCCGTGGGTCTGGGCGTAGGCGCGGAACTGCTCTTCGTATCGGGTTTCGATCTGGTGGTAAGGGATCTCGGGGATGTTGCCGGCGATGTGTCCGGCGAGGCGATCGAGCAGGACGTGCCAGCCGCAGGCGAAGCTGACGGCGGACTCCGGCATGACGCCGACCTGGCGGAGGCGGTGGGTGGTTGCGGTGCTGTCGCCGTCGAGAATCTGAAAGACGAGGGTCTCGCGAAACATGGTGACGAGGGCGCGGTCAGGCTCGACGCAGCAGACGACTGCGTGTTCGATGGGGTTGTCGACGCCGATGGTGAAGAGCCCGCCGAGACGGGGGTCGAGGGTGCAGGGGAAGCCCATCCATTCGGAGATCTGGGCACTGTCGGTGATGGCGTGCCAGAGGACTTCGGGCGAGACGGGGTAGACGCGTGAGAACTCCAGCGTGACCGCGTTTGCGAAGACGATCTCCTGGATGCTGTCACTCACGGTTGGTTGTCGCTCATGGAAAGGCTATCACCGCGGGTGTGCGTGAGGTGCTGCTCTTCGATGGCGGCGGCGAGCGATGAGGGGCGGAGCGGCCTTAAGATTCCTTAAGTCTTGTAGCTGCAATTATTTGCGGGTCGCAGGGGAATGGATTTCTGATGGCCCCAGATGCCTGATGGTGCATCTGAGTAAGGGTGTTCACGAACACGCTTCACTGAACGAGGAGGAAGCATGAAGAACGGATTGCGATTGATTGCAGTTGCCGTGAGCCTGGCCACGGCGTCGGTGACCTTGCCGAGTTTTGCGGCTGTAAGTGCGGCTGGAGTTCAGGATCAGGATCACCATGATCAGGACCACCATGACCAGGATCATCGGGATCAGCATGCAAATTATGCGACCAACCGGTATTACAAGCTGGGGAACAAGGAAGGGTACCAGGACTACCGGAAGAAGACTCACCGGACGGAGCACAACCACAATTACCGCAACGATGAGGATCGCCAGGCGCATGACTACGGGTATCAGCAGGGTCTGCAGGGTCAGCGTGGATACCACAGCGAAGACGAGCACCCGCACTAGGCTGGAAGGCACGAGGTGCAAAGAGGACAGCCGCCCGTGGTGGGCGGCTGTCCTGTTTAGGGGGATGTGTCCTACCAGCCGCGGGTCTGCATGAGGTGCTGCTCTTCGATGGCGGCGGCGGCGAGACCCTTCATGGAGCCGATGACGAGCTCGGAGGCTTCGGCGACGACCTCGGGGTCGTTGAAGTGGGTGGTGGCGGTGACGATGGCCTTGGCGCGGGAGACGGCCTCTTCGCGCTCGAGGGGGTTATTTTCGACGTCGAGCGGGGTGGCGCGCTCCTTCATAAAGATGCCGGAGCCGACGAAGACGGTTTCGGCGCCGAGCTGCATCATGAGGGCGGCGTCGGCGGGAGTGGCGATACCGCCGGCGGAGAAGTTGGGGACGGGGAGCTTGCCGGCTTTGGCGACCATGCGGACGAGCTCGTAGGGGGCGCCGTGGGTCTTGGCGGCGTGGTAGAGCTCTTCGTCGCCGAGCACGGTGAGGGCCTTGATCTCGCGGACGATCTGGCGCATGTGCTGGACGGCGTGGACGACGTCGCCGGTGCCGGGCTCGCCCTTGGTGCGGATCATGGCTGCGCCTTCGGCGATGCGGCGGAGGGCTTCGCCGAGGTTGCGGGCTCCGCAGACGAAGGGTGTGGTGAAGGCGTGCTTGTCGATGTGGTAGGTCTCGTCGGCGGGGGTGAGGACTTCGGACTCGTCGATGAAGTCGACGCCGAGCTGCTGGAGGACCTGGGCTTCGACGAAGTGGCCGATGCGGGCCTTGGCCATGACGGGGATGGAGACGGCTTCGATGATGCGCTTGATGAGTTTGGGGCTGGCCATGCGGGCCACGCCGCCCTCAGCGCGAATCATGGCGGGGACGCGTTCAAGGGCCATGACGGAGACGGCGCCGGCTTCTTCGGCGATGCGGGCCTGCTCGACGTTCATGACGTCCATGATGACGCCGCCCTTGAGCATCTCGGCGAGGCCGGTCTTGAGGCGGAGGGTGGTGGAAGGGGAGGAGTGATTACCGTTTACGGCGTGGTCTGGCATGGCGGGGGTGTCTCCTTGCGGGCCGGACCTCCTGCGCGCGGGGGTGCACGAGGTGGTGCAGCGGGAAGACCAGTTTAGCAGTTCGACGGGGGCTTCGCGGCGTTTGCTTGACGAGCGTGGCAGTGCGGGGGACGGTGGCTTAGCGGGAGGGTGGCGTGGTGTCGCGGGGGGCGAGGTGGCGGGGATCGATGATGATGAAGAGCGCTTTGGCGCGGGCGAGGGGTTCGGCGGTGGCCGTGAGCTGGAGCTCGGCCGTGTGGAAGAGCTTGCGGCCGTCGCGGCGATCGTGCCGGGAGATGAGGGTGAGCGGGGTGTGGAGGGGGGAGGGGCGGAGGTAGTCGACCTCCATGTGGCGGGTCATGGCGAGGAGGCCGAGGGGACGGTTGAGCTTGGACATCGCCTCGTCGAGGAGGGTGGCGACGATGCCGCCGTGGATGTGGCGGGGCGGGCCCTGGTGGAGCTCTGTGAGCTGGACGTGCGCGGTGGCGATGGGGTGGTGGGCGTCGGAGGTGTCGAGGGTGAAGGTGAGGTGGAGGCCCTGGGGGTTGTTGGCGCCACAGCCAAAGCAGTGAGCGGCGATCTCGTCGATGGTGCGGGCGTGCGGTGAGTTTATGGGAGTGTGGCTGCTGGAATTTTGGCTGGGCACACACGAAGGATAGAACGGGAGGTGGACGGGAGGCAGAGCAGGCTGCGTTTGCGGGGGCGTGCGGCATCTTTCAGAGGGTCGCGGCCCTTGCGACGTTTTTGGGACGGGCGAAGCGGTGGAGCTTTGGCCGGGTACGTCCCTGGACGTGAACTTCTCTCCCCAACCCGATGGGTGCACGCACATCTGTTGACGAGGTCCTTCGTTTTGAAGCTGAGAATGCTTGCGGCTGTATTTCTAGGTTTGTCCTCCGTAGCGGCGTTTGCGCAAGAGCAACCGGTCGATGCTCCATCGGCGCGCCTCCAGGCGGCGACGGCTCCCAAGGAAAAGGGACCGATTGCCGCGGTAAGTATTGGATATCTTTACCTTGCTTCAGAGACTGCGCCCGGCACATGGCAGTGGCATCTCCATGGGTTCTACGGGATCCCGCAGGTCAATATCAAACCGTGGTTTGGGTTGATTGCGGATTTCACGGAGTCGTTCAATACGTCTGCCGGGGCGCACGAAAATGTGCACAGCTACCTGGGAGGACCGATCTTTACCGCGAAGAGCACGGCGAAGATCTCGCCCTTCGTGTTTGCGGATGCCGGGGTTGTGCGGGACTCAAAGAGCGGGACCGTGACGAACTCGCCGATATGGGCCGCGGGTGGCGGGTTCACGATGAAGGTGAACAAGCACCTTGGATTTCTGGTGGTGCCGGGAGAGTACATCCAGACGTGGGAGGTGAACAGCCCTTACCGAACGCTGAACAACTTCACGGCTCGTGCAGGGATTGTGCTGCCTCTGATGAAGTAGAGGAGCAGATCTCGAGGATGGCGGGGCCGAAGCGTTCGGTCTTTTCGGGGCCGAGACCTTCGACGGAGCGGAGGTCAGCGAGGCTGCGGGGCTGGCGGAGGACGAGCGAGCGGAGGGTGGAGGCGCCGAGGACGAAGAACTGCGGCAGGTTCAGGCGCTCGGCTTCGGCGGCTCGCCATTCGCGGAGGCGCTGATCGAGGAGCTGTTGGCCGGAGGTGAGGGGCTGGTCGGTGAGG
Source organism: uncultured Acidobacteriaceae bacterium (assembly GCA_963850375.1). Classification (GTDB taxonomy): domain Bacteria; phylum Acidobacteriota; class Terriglobia; order Terriglobales; family Acidobacteriaceae; genus Edaphobacter. Next base: position 2,656,286 of record CAWKKV010000002.1, read on the forward strand.
GTGGGCGGTTGGACGCTTGCTCTCGGCTGCGGCGCCTGGGAGGCGGCGGAAGATTCGCGGCGTTCCCTGCGGGAGAGGGGGCGAGGGTCGTAGGCTTCGGCGAGACGGGGCTTTTCGCGAGTGGTGGTGGTGAGCGGGTGCGGTTCTTCGGCCTCTTGGCCGCGGCAGAGGGCGATCAGGGTGGCGCCGTACTTCTCGGATTTGTCGGGGCCGATGCCGGGGACGCGGTGGAGGTCGGCGAGGGTTTGCGGGGCGGCGACGGCGATGGCGAGGAGGGTGCGGTCGGTGAGGACGATGAAGGCTGGCTTGCCGGTTTTGGCGGCTTCGGCTTTGCGCCAGGCGCGGAGCTGGGTGTCGAGGGATTTCTGGGCGGGGGTAAGGGGAGCGGCTGGAGACGCAGGTCCCTCCACCCCGCTGCGGTCCGGTCGGGATGACAGACCTTGGGAGCTGCGGTCGCGTCGGGATGACGGATTTTTTGCGGAGGAACGTTTGCGTGTGCGGGAGGTCGGGGCGTCGTCTGCGTCGATGTCGCGGAGGGTGACGGGGAGGTCGCCTTCTTCGGGGAAGCGGCCTTCGTGGGTGAGGGTGGCTTTTTTGTAGGAGATCTGGCGGCCGTCGTCTTTTGCGGTGAAGGTGTCGGTGGCCAGGGTGATAAGGCCGGCCCGGGCGAGGCCGTCGAGGAGGCCGTCGAACTGTTTGCGATCGGAGCCGTAGGGAGGGGGGAGGGCGAGATCGGTGAAGAGCTTGCCGGTGGAGCGGCCGTTGCCTTCGAGGACACGAAGAACCGAGCGGAGGTGGCGCTGTTCCGCGTCGGTCGGCGAGCGGTAGTCTCCGGCCGAGGTGGAACTTTCGGGCGAGCAGAAGTCGCAGTGGCCGCAGGGGCGAAGGCCGTCGGCAGTGTCGCCGAAGTGCTGGATGAGGGCGGTCATGCGGCATTGTTGAGCTTCGGCGAAGGCGGCCATGCGGTCGATCTGTTGGCGGCGGAAGGCGAGCTGGGCATCGTAGCCGGAGCGCCACTGGGTGTTGCCGGTCCCGCGGACGTTGCCTTCGATGTCAAAGGCGGCGGCGCCCTGGGAGGCGAGCTTGTCGAGTGATTTGGCGACGACCTCGGGGTCCATGCGGAGGCGGCGGGTGAGGTGTTCGGGATCCTGGTGGTCGGGGGTGAGGGCGGAGAAGACGCGGGCGAGCTCGGTGGCGGCGGGGTAGTCCCGCTCGAGAAAGAAGTCGTGCATCTTCCTGTCGGCGAAGGAGTGGAGGAGGACCGTGCGGGAGGGGAGGCCGTCGCGGCCGGCGCGTCCGATCTCCTGGTAGTAGCTTTCGATGGAGGCGGGGAGGGCGGTGTGGATGACGGTGCGGACGTCGGCCTTGTCGATGCCCATGCCGAAGGCGATGGTGGCGACGACGACCTCGAGCTGGCCGGCGAGGAAGGCGGTCTGGACGCGGTCGCGGGTGAGGGGGTCGAGACCGGCGTGGTAAGCAGCGGCCTTGCCGCCGAGGAGGCCTGCGAGCTCTTCGGCGGACTTGCGGGAGGGAGCGTAGACGATGGCGGGGCGGGCGGCGGCGGCCTTGAGGAGGTCGAGGACGAAGGCGTTGCGGCGAGGTTTCGAGAGCTCGACGGCCTCGATGGCGAGGTTGTGGCGGCGGAAGCCGTGGATGAAGAGGGCAGGATCTGCGAGGCGAAGCTGGGCGACGATGTCGTGCTGGACTGTGGGGGTGGCGGTGGCGGTGAGGGCGATGACGGGGGCGGGGCGGAGCGAGGGGAGGTGCTCGCCGAGGTTGCGGTAGTCGGGGCGGAAGTCATGGCCCCAGGCGGAGATGCAGTGGGCCTCATCGATGGCGATGAGAGAGGGCTTGCGCTTGGCGAGCATCTCGGGGAAGCCGGGGACGCGGAGGCGCTCGGGGGCGATAAAGAGGAACTGGAGGGTGCCGTCGAGGTAGGCGCGGCAGGCCTCCCGGGCTTGGTCGCGCGAGAGTCCGGAGTGGATGCGGGCGACGTTGAGGCCGAGCGCAGAGAGCTTGGCGGCCTGGTCATCCATGAGGGCGATCAGGGGAGAGATGACGAGGGCGGTGCCGCGGTTTCCGGCCGACTGGCGCGCGATGGCGGGGAGCTGGTAGCAGAGGGACTTGCCGGCGCCGGTGGGCATGACGAGGAGGACGTCCTGGCCGGAGGTGGCGGCCTCGCAGACGGCCTGCTGGTTGGCGCGAAAGGCGGGGTGGCCGAAGGTGCTCTGGAGGAGCGAGCTGAGGTCTGTGCTGGGGGCGGGCGCGGGCATGTGGAGCTTGGCTTATCTTCGCATGTCCGGATGGGCTGGCGTCCGGGGTGGCGGTGTGGGAGGAGGTGGGCGGCCTTAGCGGAAATGGGCTATTGCCGGATATCAACGATGAAGAGATGAACCGGCTTCCGGACCCGGAGGATTACTGAGCGAGGGCGTGTGTTGCGAGTGCCTGATCGGGCCTGGGAGTGTGCGGAGCGAGGACGGGGGCGAGCCAGTGGCCGGTGTGGGAGGCGGGGTTGGCGGCGATCTCTTCGGGGGTGCCGACGGCGACGATCTGCCCGCCACCTGAGCCGCCTTCGGGGCCCATGTCGACGACCCAGTCGGCGGACTTGATGACGTCGAGGTTGTGCTCGATGACGAGGAGGGAGCCGCCGCCCTCGATGAGTTTGCGGAAGGCGGCGAGGAGCTTGGCGACGTCGTCGAAGTGGAGGCCGGTGGTGGGCTCGTCGAGGATGTAGAGGGTGCGTGAGCGGGCCTTGGCGGCGGCCTCGTTGGTTGCGGGCTTGTTGATGATGGAGCGCGCGGTGGCGAGGTGGGCGGCGAGTTTGACGCGCTGGGCTTCGCCTCCGGAGAGCGTGGTGGCGGACTGGCCGAGGCGGACGTAGCCGAGGCCGACTTCGTCGAGGACGTAGAGCTTGTCGACGATGCGCGGGAGCCCGGCGAAGTAGGTCAGGGCTTCCTTGACGGTCATGTCGAGGACGTCGTGGATGTTCTTGTTGCGGTACTTGATTTCGAGGATGGAGTTTTTGTAACGGGTTCCGTTGCATTCTTCGCAGGGGAGTTCGATATCGGCGAGGAACTGCATTTCGACGGTGACGGTGCCGTCTCCTTCGCAGACGTCGCAGCGTCCGCCGGGGACGTTGAAGGAGAACATCCCGGCGGTGAGCTGGCGCCGTTTGGCGTCGGGCTGCGCGGCAAAGAGGGCGCGGATGTCGTCGAAGGCCTTGATGTAGGTGACGGGGTTGGAGCGGGGGGTGCGGCCGATGGGCGACTGGTCGACGAGGATGACCTCGTTGAGGTGCTGGGTGCCGGAGAGCTCGCGGTAGAGGTGCGTGGGGGCGGCGCCCTCGGAGCTTCCCTCGGCCTGGCCGAGTGCCTGCATGAGGGCGCGGTAGAGGACCTGATGGACGAGGGTGGATTTGCCGGAGCCGGAGACGCCGGTGATGCAGCAGAGGAGGTTGAGGGGGATGTCGAGGTCGACGCCGCGGAGGTTGTGGATGCGGGCTCCGGTGAGGCGGAGGTGCTCGCGGCCGGGCTCGCGGCGGTGTCTGGGGACGGGGATGAAGGAGCGTCCGGAGAGATAGCGGCCGGTGATGGAGTTGGGATTGGCGGTGACTTCGGCGACGGTTCCGGAGGCGAGGAGCTGGCCGCCGAGCTCGCCGGCGCCGGGGCCGAGGTCGAGGAGGTGGTCGGCGGCGCGGATGACGTCGGGGTCGTGCTCGACGACAAGGATGGTGTTTCCGAGGTCGCGGAGGTCGTGCATGATGCGGATGAGCTTGGCGGTGTCGCGGGTGTGGAGGCCGATGGATGGCTCGTCGAGGACGTAGAGGGCGCCGACGAGGCGGGAGCCGAGCGACGTGGCGAGCTGGATGCGCTGGGATTCGCCGCCCGAGAGGGTGGAGGAGAGGCGATCGAGGGTGAGGTAGTCGAGGCCGACCTCGTGGAGGAAGCCGATGCGCTGGCGGACCTCTTCGAGGATCTTGCCGGCGATCTCGGTCTGCGAAGGGGAGAGCTCGAGGGCGTTGAAGAAGTCGGAGGCGGCGGTGATGGTGAGGGCGGAGGCCTCGCAGATGTTTTTGGCGGCGGAGCCTGCGGGGCCGGGGAGGAGGACGGCGCGGGCCTCGGCGCGGAGGCGCTGGCCGCGGCAGTCAGGGCAGGTGGCGTAGCCGCGGTATTTGGAGAGAAAGACGCGGACGTGGAGCTTGTACTTTTTGCGGTCGAGGTCGGCGAAGAAGCCGCGGATGCCGGGGAAGGTTCCCCAGCCCTCCTGGATGATGCGCTGCTGCTCGGGCTCGAGATCGTACCAGGGGACGTCGGTGGGGATGCCGGCGGTGCGGGCGAAGCGCTTGAGCTCGCCGTGCATGGGGCGGTACTTGCCGCCGGCCCAGGGGGCGATGGCGTCCTTGTCGAGGGACTTTGATTTATCGGGGATGATGAGGTCGGGGTCGAAGTCGATGGTGTTGCCGAAGCCCTGGCAGCGGGGACAGGCGCCGTAGGGGTTGTTGAAGGAGAAGAGGCGCGGCTCGGGCTCGCGATAAGCGCGGTGGCAGGTGGAGCACTCGAAGGCGGCGGAGTATCTCAACCGTTCGGGGGCGACTGCTTCCTCTCGGGGAACGGTGTGGAACTGGACTTCACCGGACTCCCGGTAGCCGGTTTCGATAGCGTCGACGAGGCGGGAGCGGATCTCGGGGGAGAGGGCGAGGCGATCGATGAGGACGAAGATGGGGCGGGTGAAGTCGAGCTCAAGGAGCGACTCGGGGGTGGAGAACTCGACGATCGAGCCGAGGGCGCCTTCGGGCGTGGGCTGGTAGAGGCGGTTGTAGCCGCGGCGGCGGAGCTCGGCGAGGCGGTCCTTGAGGGCGTCGGTGAGGTCGAAGACGGGTGGTGCGGGCTCGGTCTTCTTTGACTTTTTCGCGGCCTTTTTGGCAGGCTTCGGTGGCGGGGTGACCTCGTTGATCTCCGCGGTGGTGGGCTGCTGGAGCGGCTGGAGCTTGATCTCGGCGCGCTCGATGGGAAAGAGGGCGTAGACGCGGGTGGATTCGGGGAGTGCGAGGAGGGAAGTGACGATCTCGTCGACGGTGTCGCGGCGGACGATGCCTCCGCAGTGGAGGCAGGTGACGGTGCCGCAGCGGGCGTAGAGGAGGCGGAGGTAGTCGTAGATCTCGGTGGCGGTGGCGACGGTGGAGCGGGGGTTGCGGGTCTGGTTCTTCTGCTTGATGGCGATGGCGGGCGCGAGGCCATCCATGTGGTCGACGTCGGGTTTTTCGATGCGCTCGAGGAACTGGCGGGCGTAGGCGGAGAGCGACTCGACGTAGCGGCGCTGGCCCTCGGCGTAGACGGTGTCGAAGGCGAGCGAGGATTTGCCGGAGCCGGAGACGCCGGAGACGACGGTGAGGGCGTTGTGGGGGATGTCGACGTCGATCGACTTGAGGTTGTGGGTGCGGGCTCCGCGGATGGTGATCTGGTCGTTCATAGGGGCAGGGGTCAGTTGTTCGTTCTCAGATCTAAGTTATTCAGCTGCCTGGGGGCGGAAGATTTCGAGGATGAGGAGGCAGGCGCCGATGCAGATGGCGGAGTCGGCGACGTTGAAGTCGGGCCAGTGGTAGTGGACGATGTGAACTTCGAGGAAGTCGATGACGAAGTGGTGGACGACGCGATCGTAGAGATTGCCGATGGCTCCGCCGAGGATGAGGGCGAGGGCGATGCCGGTGAGCGAGATCTCGCGGCCGACGCGGACGAGCATGACGCCGACGATGACGGCGGCGATGACGGAGAAGGCGATCAGGGCGTAGCGGACGGTGTCGGGGTTGGTGTTGTCGGCGAGCAGCGAGAAGGCGGCGCCGGTGTTGAGGACGTGGGTGATCCAGAAGACGCGGGGGATGACGGGGATGTGGGCGCCGGAGTGAACGTTTCTGATGATGAGGAACTTCGTGAGCTGGTCGAGGGCGACGGTGAGGGCGGCGAGGAGGACGAGGAGGGGGCGGCGGTCCGTTTTTGATGGCGACTTCGCGCCGCTGCGGTGGAGGCGGGCTGGTAGGAGGGGTGCATTAGGCGGCGGCCTCCGCGGGGTGGCGGAGCCTGGGCTGTAGGGCGGGTAGTTGATGGCTCGAGGGCTTCAGTGCAGCGGAGGCAGACGGTCGGGTAATCGGTGGAGCGACCAACGTCGGGTACGTAGCGCCAGCAGCGTTCGCATTTGTGGCCGGTGCCGAGCCTGGCGGTGGCGTCAGGGCGGAATGCTTGAGCCGTCTAAGGACTGTATCTTCAGGACCGAAGAGACGTTGACGAGTTCGGGAAGGCTTGTCTCGTACTCCGGAGCAGGTCTGCAGCGGCATTGTCTGCGGCGGGCACGTCGAAGTCGCACCTGGGCCTCGAGGCCCTTGCCGATGAGCTTTTCGTTCCGCGCTTCTTCGAGAGCCTTGAGTGCGGTGGAGCGAAGCGCGAGGAGCTGCGACCAGTCCTGCTCGATCTGGCGGACGGAGCCGGGGATGATCTCGAGCATGTCGGGGAAGAGAGCGAGGTGGACGCTCGCTTCGCGAGCTTCGACCTCCGGCAGCATCGACCAGACTTCGTCGGCGGTGAAGGAGAGGATGGGGGCGATGAGGCGGGTAAGGGCTTCGGCGATGCGCCAAAGGGCGGTCTGGGCGGTGCGTCTCTGCCAGTAGGGCTTTTGCTGGTAAGGGCGGTCTCCCTTGAACGGGGCAGGGAACGTGTAGAGGCGGTCTTTGACTGACGTCCGAGGTAGAAGGCCGAAGATCGGTGTTCACGAACTCGTTGAGGGCGTGGTAGGCGCGGTGGAATTCAAAGGTGTCGTAGGCCTTGCGGATCCTGGCGTCGAGCTCGGCGGTGCGGGCGAGGATGTACTGGTCCAAGGGCTCGAGCTTCGCGAAGTCCTCGGCGCTGAGCTTGCCTGTTCCTCCGACGGCGTCGGTGGCGGGCGTGAAGTCGTGGAGATTGCCGAGGAGGAAGCGGAGGGTGTTGCGCAGCTTCCTGTAGTTGTCGGAGACGCGCTGCATGAGGTTTTCGCTGGCGGCGACGTCTTCGCGGAAGTCGACCGAGGCGACCCAGAGGCGGATGACCTCGGCGCCGAGGCGGTTGGCGACGTCGACCGGGTCGACGCCGTTGCCGAGGGATTTCGAGAAGGCGCGGCCCTGCTCGTCGAGGGTCCAGCCGGAGGTGGCGACCATCTTGTACGGTGCGTGTCCGCGCACCGCGACGGACGTGAGTAAAGACGAGTGGAACCAGCCTCGGTGCTGGTCGCCGCCCTCGGTGTAAAGGTCGGCGGGGATCTCTTCGGCGGGCCGGCGGAGTTCGGGGTCGGCGTCGAGGACGGCGTGCCAGGAGGAGCCGGACTCGAACCAGACGTCGAGGATGTCCATCTCCTTGCGGAAGTCGTCTTTTGTGCCGCAGTTGGCGCAGGTGGTGCCGTTGGGAAGGAGCGCAGGGACGTCGTGGGTGTACCAGGCGTCGGCGCCTTCGCGCTTGAAGAGCTCCACGATGCTCTTGTTGACGGCGCGATCGTTGAGCGGGGTGTGGCAGCGCTCGCAGAGGAAGACGGCGATGGGGACGCCCCAGATGCGCTGGCGGGAGATGCACCAGTCGGGGCGGGTGGCGATCATGTTGGAGATGCGCTCTTCGCCCCAGGAGGGATCCCAGGTGACGAGCTTGATCTCGTCGAGGGTGCGCTGGCGGAAGGTGGTCGTCGCGAGAGCTGGGGCACCCGCATCTGTGGCGACGATCGCCGGCATGGGGGTTTCCATGGAGATGAACCACTGCTCGGTTGCGCGGAAGATGACGGGGTTGTGGCAACGCCAGCAGTGCGGGTAGGAGTGGTGGATGTCCTGCCGACCCATGAGGGCGCCGCGTGACTTCACGAGGTCGATGATGGGCTGGTTGGCCTCGGTGATGGTGAGGCCTTCGTAGCCGAGCTCCGGAGGCGAGTTGCGGAGGCGACCGCTGCTGTCGACGTCGCAGAGCTGGGAGAGGCCGTAGCGGGTGCCGGTGAGGAAGTCGTCGGCGCCGTGCGAGGGCGCGGTGTGGACGGCTCCGGTGCCCTGCTCGGTGGTGACGTAGTCGGCGTTGACGCCGAGGATCTCGCGGTCCAGAAAGGGGTGCTGGAAGGTGGAGCGGTCGAGGCGGGTGCCGGGGAAGGTGGCGACGACGGTGGCGTCAGGGAGGTTCGTGGCTTCGCGAGTCTGTGCGGCAAGGGCTTCGGCGACGATGTAGAGATTGCCGTCACTATTTTGGAGGGCGACGTAGGGGAGCTCGGGGTTGAAGGCGACGGCGAGCGAGGCGGGCAGGGTCCAGGGGGTGGTGGTCCAGATGATGGTCCAGACGTCCTTGCCTGCGAGTGCGGGGTCGATGCTGGCGGGGTCGGAGGTGAGCTTGTAGCGGACGTAGATGGACGGGGAGGTGTGCATCTCGTACTCGACCTCGGCCTCGGCGAGGGCGGTTTTGTCGTGGATGCACCAGTAGACGGGCTTGAGGCCTTTGTAGACGAAGCCGCCCTGGTAGAAGTCGAAGAAGGTCTCGACGATCGAGGCTTCGTACTGCCTGGACATGGTGAGGTACGGGTCGTTCCACTGGCCGAAGACGCCGATGCGTTCGAACTGGGAGCGCTGGAGGTCGACGAACTTTTCGGCGTACTCGCGGCAGGCGCGGCGGACGGCGAGCGGGGGCATTTCGAGCTTTTTGCGGCCGAGCTTTTCGTCGACCTTGATCTCGATGGGGAGGCCGTGGCAGTCCCAGCCGGGGACGTAGGGCGCGTCGAAGCCGGCCATGGTCTTGGTCTTGACGACGAAGTCCTTGATGCACTTGTTGAGCGCGTGGCCGAGGTGGATGGCGCCGTTGGCGTAAGGGGGGCCGTCGTGGAGGATGTATTTGGCTTCGCCTTTGCGGGCGGCGCGGATCTGGCCGTAGAGGTCGGACTTTTGCCACGCGGCGAGGCGGGCGGGCTCGTTCTGGGGCAGATTGGCCTTCATGGGGAAGGCGGTCTGCGGGAGGTTGAGCGTGGATTTGAGTGGCTTCGGCTGCCCGTCCGGAGCTCCATTGGTCGCGTTCGTTGCTTCCGGCATTCCATCCCCTGTGTACGTCGTGGCGGGCCGCTGGCCCAAACCTCTATTGTAAGCCGGGCCGCCGGGAGGTGATGAGTTTGAAAAGAGACCTAAGGAGGGGGTGCTGCGTCAAAGTCCTGAGACACTGTTTGTGCTGAAGTGCGGGCGCTGTGCAGCGAAAGTTTGTAGAATATTCATGGAGCCAGTGGAAGCGCGTTCCCCACAAGAAACCGGCGCGAGACCGGTGGCGTTAAGAGAGTAGGACGCGCGAGATCAAGAGGGCGGGCAAGGGAGCTTCCAGGTCCTGCTCCCCGTCGAGGCGAAGCAGCTTATGGCGTTGACATTGGTGCCACCACCGGAGACTGAGAACGAGCACGAGATGCCGCGCCTGCAGGCTGGCGTGGCTCCGCAGTGGAGCGAGACAAAAGAAGAGGGTGTGTTCAGCTCGCTCGTTTCGAGCGTCCGGGATGTGTTCTTCCCGGAGAAGCTGCCACCACTTGAGCTCGAATCGAAGCCGATTCCGGTTGTGGACCGGATGGCGTTCAAGCGCAGTCCGACCTCGACGGCGATCGCGGTCGTGATCCATGCGGTGGTGATCGGACTGATCGCGTGGCTGCTGTACAAGGGCGTGAAGATGGCCGCGCCGCAGGTGGTCAAAGTGGTAACGCCTCTTGATCTTCCGGTGACGCCGCCGAAGGCGCCACCCAAGCCAACCGTGATGGGTGGCGGTGGCGGGTCCAGGGGACCGACGCCCGTGGTGAAGGGACACCTGCCGAAGTTTGACGAGCACCCGATTGTTCCGCCGACGCCGCCTCCTCCGCAGCAGCCGAAGATTGCGATCGAGCCGACGATCAACGTGCAGAAGGATGTCCACATGGCGGACAACAACATGCCGAATATCGGCGTGCCTAACTCGCCGGTTGTGGGAGCGTTCTCGGGCGGTGGCGGACGTGGCGGCGGGCTTGGACCGGGCAATGGGAATGGGCTTGGGCCGGGTTCGGGCGGAAACACGGGCGGCGGCGTATACCACGTCGGCGGCGGTGTGACGGCGCCTGTGGTGATCTACTCGGTTGAGCCGGAGTTCAGCGAAGAGGCACGCAAGGCCAAGGTCGCGGGCAATGTGCTGGTCAGCATCATCGTGGACGCGAGCGGTCATCCGCAGAATGTGCGCGTGATCCGCGGGATCGGCATGGGCCTCGATGAGAAGGCGGTGGAGGCGGTGCGTCAGTATCGCTTCAAGCCGGCGACTCTGGGCGGCAAGCCGGTTGCGGTCGAGGTGAACTTCGACGTGAACTTCCAGATCTTCTAAGTTTGCTACATGGATGGGGAGGCCCGCTCTTTGAGCGGGCCTTTTCGTTTTGCGGCGGGTGACGTCGTCGCGCGCGAGCCATGCGGGCCGGGTGGACGAACACAAAGCAGGGGGTTCTTCGCTTCGCTCAGATGACGGCGAGGGGTCGAGGCTGGTCGCTGTGCTCGGGATTGGAAGCGGGTATGCGGGTCTCTGGCTAGCGGGCGGCGAGGGACGGGGCGATCTCTTCAAAGGTGAGATTGCTGGCTTCGCTCCGGCTGGCCTGCTTCCACTTGGTGAAGAGGGTGCCGTAGCTGTCGGTCATGCAGGTCGCGCGATCGATCTGGAGCTCGGCGAGGGTCTGCTCGATCCAGGCGGGCGGGCCTTCGAGCTCGGCAAAGGTGCCGATGGGAGTTTCGTCGATGACGAGGTGTGCGGGGTGGTCGGAGCCTGGCGCGGGACGGGACCATTCCGTGCGGAACTTCTCGTATACGAAGACGGGGACGTAGCCGATCTGATGGAAGACCTCGGCGAGGGCCTTGCAGTCGCCGACCAGGGTTTCGGTCTCGATGCGCGTCTTGTACTGGGAGTCGTCGGCGTTCTCGGGCATGCGCTTGTGGGTGAGAACGCAGAGATCGCCGTAGGTGCGGAGGCGGAGGATCTGGTGGCGCTGCCGGAGGTCGCGGGCGACGGTGTCGTAGAGCGTGTTGTGCTCAAAGGTGCGGGGCGTTTCGAGAGCGAATCCGAGGTGGGGAAGGCGGGATTGGAGCTCCTGAGAATCGGGGACGGGGAATTTCACTTCGATCTCTGCGCTCTGCATGGCGAGAAGTATATGCGTCGCGGACTTAGGATATGGGAGGGGATTTGCACAGCATGAACAGCGGGCGAGAGACGCTGCGGTTGCGAGCGGAGGTGGACGAGGACATCGCGAAGGCGGCGGAGATCGTGCGCGGTGGTGGAACGGTCGCGTTTCCGACGGAGACGGTATACGGGCTGGGAGCGAATGCGCTCCATCGCGAGGCGGTGGCGAAGATCTTTGTGGCGAAGGAGAGGCCGACGTGGGATCCGCTGATCGTGCACGTGAGCGACCGCGAGATGCTCGGGCGAGTAGCGCGAATGGAGGGAGAGGCTGGTGCGAGGGCCGAGCGGTTGATGGAGGCGTTCTGGCCGGGCGCGCTGACGATGCTGCTGCCGCGCACGGAGGCGGTTCCGGATGCGGTGACGGCGGGGCGTGAGCGGGTGGGGGTGAGGATGCCGCGGCACGTGGTGGCGATGGAGCTGATCCGGAGGGCGGGTGTGCCGGTGGCGGCGCCGAGCGCGAACCGGTTCGGGAGAACGAGCCCGACGACGGCGGCGCATGTACTGGCGGATCTGGATGGGCGTGTGGATGCGGTGCTCGATGGAGGGGCGACGGAGGTGGGGGTCGAGTCAACGGTGCTCGATGTGTGCGAGTGGCCGATGGTGATCTACCGGCCGGGCGCGGTGACGGCGGAGATGATTGCGGAGGTTGCGGGCGAGGTGCGGATGTTTCGCGCGGGTGCGGTGGAGCTGGAGGGTGCGCGGCCGGAGGGGCTGCCGTCGCCGGGTGTGGGGCTGCGGCACTATGCTCCGCGGGCGCGGCTCGTGCTGGTGCGGGATGCGGATGGGTCGCTGCCGGTCGAGGGAGCGCGGTGTGGGGTGATGCTGCCCGATGGATGGGCGGCTGCGGGGGCGGCGTATGTGTTTCGGTGGGGGCGGTGGGATGCGCCGGAGGTGCTGGCGCGGCGAATGTTTGACGGACTACGGACGCTCGATGGGATGGGCGCGGAGGTGATCGTGTGTCCGCTGCCGGGTGCGGGCGGCATGGGGGATGCGCTGCGGGATCGGCTGGAGAAGGCGGCCCGTCCTGGATCCGCGAAGATTTAGAGAGCCGCGGCGGTGAGCTGGGCGGCGAGGTTGTCGAGCGAGAGTGAGCGGAGGAGGTTGCGGCGCATGCCGGAGTAGACCTCGTCGAGGGCGCGGGTGGCCTGCTCGATCCACGGAAAATCGAGGGTCTCCGAGAGGCGGTCGAGCTCGGCGCGGAGGTCGATGTTGCGGACGAGCTCGGGAGTGCCGGCGGTGAGCAGGAGGAGGTCTTCGAGCAGGAGGGCGAGTGCGCGCAGAAGTGCGATGGTCTTTTCCTGGCCTTCGGCGCCGGCGCGGTAGGTTTCGGTCATCTTGAAGAGCGCGGTGTGATCGGGCTCAGCTGCAGCGTTGCGGATGAGGAGGAGGGCGTCGGCGCGGGCGGCGAGGTAGGCGGGGAGGTCGAGCGAGAGGGCGCGGCCGGCGGCACCTTGCGCGAGGCGGGCGAGCAGGGCGCGCTGAGGGGCTGGGAGATCGGCGCGGCGGTCGGCGAGCAGCATCTCGATCTGTTCGGAGGGAAGGGCACCGAGACGAAAGTTGGCGCAGCGGGAGCGAATGGTGGGGAGAAGCTCGCTGGGGTTTTCGGTAAGCAGAAAGATGTGGACCGAAGGAGGCGGCTCTTCGAGCATCTTGAGCAGGGAGTTGGCGGCCTCCTTCATGAAGGAGCTGGCGGTGATGATGAAGATCTTGCGCGGGGCCTCGGAGGGGAGGTAGTTCGCGCGCTGGATGAGGGTGCGGACCTGGCCGAGCTTGATGAGGAGCTGCGGCGGGTCGGGCGGGATGATGAGGACGTCAGGGTGCGGCTGGACGAGGACGCGGGTATCTTTTTTGTCCGCCTCGCGGAGGTCATCGCGGGCGGCGACTGCGGCCGAGACAGCCTCGGCGAGATCGGCGGCGGAGGCGATGCGGGTGCAGTTGCGGCAGACCCCGCAGAAGCTGGCGAGGGACTGGCCGTTGGACCAGAGGTCGCGGGGCTGACGGAGGCACTCGACGGACATGGCGACGAGCAGGGCCAGGGTGTACTTTCCAGCGCCCTCCGGGCCGGAGAGGATGAGGGAGCTGGGGAGGCGGCCGGCGGCGATGGCGGTGCGGAGGTGCTCGACCGTCCCGGAGTTGCCGATGAAGTCGTTGAAGGTCGCGGGGAGGTCGGTGGGCTGGGTCATGCTATGGGTGAGCGGGTGTTGGCTGGAGGGTAGTGGCCGGGGGTGGAATCAGGATGACGGCGGGACGTGAACGTTTGGGTTGGTGGCGGGACGAGGACGGTCGTGACGGGTAGCGGCTCGGAGGCTCAGGCGAGGTAGTCCTTGAGCCAGGGGTCAGTGGTGTGGACGAGCTGCTCGGTGTCTCCGTCGAAGACGACGTGGCCCTCGTTGAGGACGAGAAAGCGGGTGCTGTTGTCGATGCCGTCGCCGTCGGATTTTGGAATCGGCTCCATGTGGTTGGTCTCGGGGTTGAAGCGGTGGGTAGCGAGGGTAAAGGCGTCCTGGAGGCGGTGCGTAATGAGGAGCGAGGTGGTGTGCGAGACGTCGCGCTGCTTGACGACGAGCTCGATGATCGTGGTGGAGGTGATGGGGTCGAGGCCGCCGGTGGGCGAGTCGTAGAGGATGAGATCGGGGCCGGTGATGATGGCGCGGGCGATGGAGACGCGGCGACGCATGCCGCCGGAGAGCTCGGCGGGAAACTTGTTGATGGCGTGCTCGAGCTCGACGAACTTGAGCACCTCTTCGACGCGCTTGTGCGAGTCCTCGGGGCTGACCCCTTCTTCGTTGAGACGGAAGGCGATGTTGTCTTCTACGTCGAGTGAGTCGAAGAGGGCAGACTCCTGAAAGACCATGCCGATGCGGCTGCGGAGCTTGTAGAGATCGACCTCGGGCATGGTGTTGACCTCGTTGCCGAAGACACGGATGGAGCCTGCGTCGGGGCAGAGGAGGCCGTTGGCGAGCTTGAGGAGGACGGATTTCCCGCATCCGGCAGGGCCGAGGATGACGCGTGTCTCGCCGCGCGCGACGGTGAAGGAGATGTTTTCGAGGACGGGCTTTACGTCGAAGCGGATGCTGACGTTGTCGAAGACGACGACGGGGCTGTTGTCCTCCGGGGCATCGGAGGGCTGGGGCGCGGCCTGGTTCTCGAGGGCTTCGGGCATGGGGACCGTTAGCGGCCGAAGAGGCCGATCATGGTGCGGGTGATGATGAGGTCGATGACGATGATGAAGACGGACGAGACGACGACGGCCTGGGTGGTCGAGCGTCCGACGCCCTGGGTGCCGCCCTTGGTGTTCATGCCGTAAAAGCAGCCGACCGAGGAGATGATGAAGCCGAAGAAGACGGGCTTGGTGAGGCCCTGGACGACGTCGGCATAGTAGAGCGCCTGGTAGGAGTTGTGGAAGTAGGCGCTGGCATTGAGTCCGACCGAGAAGACGGAGACAAAGGCGCCGCCGGCGATGCCGAAGGCGTCCGACAGGATGGTGAGGAAGAAGGCCATAAAGACGGTGGCCGTGATGCGCGGGGTGACCAGCTTGCGGACGGGATCGGTGCCGAGGGCGCGCATGGCGTCGATCTGTTCGGTGACCTTCATGGAGCCGAGCTCGGAGGCCATGCCGGAGGAGTTTCGTCCGGAGACCATGAGGCCGGTGAGGACGGGGCCGAGCTCCTTGACCATGGACAGGGCGACGAGGTTGCCGGTCATGTTGACGGCGCCGAACTGCTGGAGCGAGGTGGCGGACTGGAGCGCGAGGACGGCGCCGGTAAAGAAGCCGGTGAGGACGACGATGGGCAGGGAACCGAAGCCGATCGAATCCATCTGGGTGTAGATATCCGCCCAGTAGCGTGGCCGGGAGAAGAGATTACCGATGGCCCGGGCGGACAGGATGGAGTAGTCCTGAATGGAGGCTACGGTCTGCTTGGCGAAGACCTCTGGCGAGACAAAGGGCATGGGTTCTGTGGCTCAGGTTATCAGATGCAGCGGGGTCGCTCTTTGATAGGAAAGAAGTTGAGTGACGGAGAAGCGGCCACGGAGGTGAGATCGGAGCGGACGCGGAGATGGTGGTGGTGAGAAGATAAAGGCATGGTAGAGGCGATGACTGCGGCTGTGCTGTACGGCAAGGAGGACCTGCGCCTGGAGCAGGTGCCGAGGCCGCAGCCGGGGGAAGGCGAGATTGTGCTGCGGGTGGGTGCGGCGCTGACGTGCGGGACCGACCTGAAGGTGTACCGGCGCGGATACCACGCCATGATGCTGACGCCGCCGATTCCGTTTGGGCACGAGGTGGCGGGCGTGGTGGCCGGGGTGGGCGAGGGCGTGCAGGAGTTCGCGGTGGGCGACCGGGTGGTGGCGCTCAACTCGGCTCCATGCGATCGATGTTTCTGGTGTTTGAAGGATCAGCAGAATCTTTGCGAGGATCTGCTGTTCAACAACGGTGCCTATGCGGAGTATATGCGGGTGCCGGCGCGGATCGTCGCGAAGAATACGATCAAGGTTCCGGAAGGGATGCTCCTGGAGCATGCGGCACTGACCGAGCCGCTGGGCTGCGTGGTGCGCGGCATGGACGAGAGCACGGCGACGGCCGGCGACACGATGGTGGTGATCGGCGCGGGGCCGATCGGGTTGATGTTTATGCATGTCGCGGCTTTGAAGGGGCTGCGGGTGATCGCGGTGGTGCGGCGTGAGGCGCAGAGGGCGGCGGCCCGGCTGTTTGGCGCGTCGGAGATTGTGATCGGCTCAGGTGAAGAGGAGACGGTTGCGGCAGTTCGCAAGCTGACGCCCGATGCGCGCGGTGTCGATATCGCGATCGAGGCGGTGGCCAAGCCGGCGACCTGGCAGTGGGCAGTGGGCATGGTGCGGCGGGGCGGGGTGGTGAATTTCTTTGGTGGGCCGCCGAACGGGACGGTGGTGTCGCTGGACACGAACCGGCTCCACTACGGCGACATCAAGCTGCTGGCGAGCTTTCATCACACGCCGGCGACGTGCCGGGCGGCGTTTGAGCTGCTGAAGAGCGGGCGCTTCAAGTGTGCGGAGTACATTACGGGGCACGCGGCTCTGCGGGATGTGCCGGAGATGTTTGAGCGCATGATGACGCGCAATGGCGGCGGGGGCGTGGGCCTGGACATCAAGACGGCGGTGCTTCCGGCCGGGGTTTGCCTGTGATGGCGGAGCTGGTTGCGGTGCCGGGCGGGCGGATCGCGGGGGATGATCTCGCGGGTGCTCCGGCGGAGCATCGTACGCCGGACGAGCGGCCGACGCTTGAAGAGGCCAAGGCGTGGTGTCACCGGTTGGCCACGACGCACTACGAGAACTTCCACGTGGCGACCTGGTTTCTGCCGGCGCGTGTGCGACCGCACTTCGAGAGCGTGTACGCGTACTGCAGGGTCTCGGACGACCTTGGCGATGAGGTGGACTCGCCGGAGACGGGGATGCGGCTGCTGAACACGTGGGGGCGGATGCTGGACCAGTGCTATGACGCTCCCGAGCTGAGCAGGCACCCGGTGTTTGTGGCGCTGCGGGAGACGATCGACGCGTGCGATCTGCCGAAGGAGCTGTTTGCGGATCTGCTGCGGGCGTTTCGGCAGGACCAGGTGAAGACGCAGTACGAGACGTGGGAAGAGGCGGTGGAGTACTCGCGCGACTCGGCGAACCCGGTGGGCCGGCTGGTGCTGCTGGTGTGCGGGTATCGCGATGAGGCGAGGGCGTTGCTGTCGGACAGGATCTGCACGGGGCTGCAGCTGGCGAACTTCTGGCAGGATGTGGTCGAGGATGCGGAGCGCGGGCGCCGATACGTTCCGGCGGAGTACATGGACCGCTTTGGCGTGGAAGACGGGCAGATTCCGGGGCGTGTGTTCACCCCGGAGTTCGGCGCCATGATGAAGTCGCTGGTTGAGCGGACGCGGTCGATGCTGCGCGAGGGTGGAGCGATCAGCGGGACGGTGGACAGGGAGCTGGCCGTGACGCTGGACCTGTTTCGCAAGGGTGGCGAGGCGATCCTGGACGGGATCGCGGCGCAGGGATACGACACGCTGCGGGGGCGGCCGGTGGTGACGAAGCGGAAGAAGGCGATGCTGCTGGCCGGGGCGCTCCTGGCGAAGCTGCGTGCAGGCAGGGTGGGTGCCCGAGAGGCTCAAGGCCGTTGACGTCCCTGGAGGCATACCGATTCTGTCGAGCGATTGCCCGGCGGGAGGCGAAGAACTTCTACTGGGCGTTTCGTGTGCTGCCGAGACGGAAGAGCGACGCGATGTGCGCGGTGTATGCGTTTATGCGGCGCGCGGACGACATCTCGGACGACGAGTCGAAGCCAATCGATGAGAGACGCGCGGAGATGGGCGCGTGGATCGAACGCTGGCGAGCTTCGCGGGTGACGCCGTCTGACGATCCGGTGTTTGTCGCGCTGGGGGAGACGCAGCGGCGGTTCGGGATCTCGGACGATCTGCTGGAGGCGCTGGTCCGCGGGACGACGATGGATCTCGAGCCTCGATCAGCGGGTGAGGACGGCTTGCAGACGTACGCGACATTTGCGGATCTCTATGAGTACTGCTACCTGGTGGCGTCGGTGGTGGGGTTGGTGTGCATCCGGATCTTCGGCTACCGGGACACGCGTGCAGAGAAGCTGGCCGAGGAGACGGGCATCGCGTTTCAGCTCACCAACGTGCTGCGTGACGTGAAGGAAGATGCGGAACGTGGACGCGTGTATCTGCCGCTGGATCTCCTGGCCGACTTTGGGGTGACGACGGAGCGTGTGCGTGAACTGGCTGCGGGCGCGCCGATGACGGTCGCGGACCGCGGTCTGCTGGCGACGCTCGGGGGAAAGGCGGAGGCGTACTACAGGTCCGCGGATGAGCTGATTCCGCTGCTGGATCGGGATAGCCGGGCGGCGATGTGGGTGCTGGCGACGATCTACCGGAGGCTGCTCCGGCACATCGAGGCGAGGGGCGGGGATGTGTTTCAACGCCGCGTGCGCGTCTCCTCGAGAGAGAAGGTGTGGATCCTGGCGCAGGGTGCGGCGATGGCCTTCTGGAATCGGATCGCGGGATGAGCGTGTCCGTCGATGCCGTGGTTGTGGGTGGGGGGCTGGCGGGGCTTTCGGCCGCGGCTGCGCTGGCCGAGAGTGGAAGGCGGGTAACGCTGCTCGAGTGGCGGCCGTATATCGGCGGGCGGGCGTACTCGTATGAGCATCCGGCGATTGGCGAGGTGATCGACTCGCAGCACGTGGTGCTGGGCTGCTGCTCCAACATCCTCGACCTTTGCCGGAGGGCCGGGATCTCGGATTGGATCCGGTGGTATGACGAACTGGTCTTTCTGGAGCCGAGCGGGCGGCGGAGCTGGCTGAAACCCGGTCGGCTGAAGGCGCCTGCGCACCAGACGATGAGCTTTCTGCGGGCACCGATGCTGTCTGTACGAGACAAGCTCGGGATTGCGCAGGGGCTGGCGCGATTTCTGCCGGGGTATCCCAGGGACGATGGGGAGAGCTTCTCGCACTGGCTCGCGCGGACGGGACAGACGGAGCGGGCGGTGCGGCACTTCTGGGAGCCGGTGGTGGTGGGTGCTCTGAACGATACGTTTGATCGCTGCTCGGTGAAGTATGCGGGCAAGGTCTTTCACGAGAGCTTTCTCCGATCGGCGGAGGCGGGCCGGCTCGGGATTCCGGCGCGGCCATTGACGGAGTTCTTCGAACCCGTGGCGGAGCTGGCGCGGCGGAGCGGGGTGGAGGTGCGGCTGCGGTCGGGTGTCTCGGCACTGCGGCCCGATGGCGACGGTTGGGTGCTCTCGGTGGGCAAGGAGGAGACGCTGCGTGCCGGGGCAGTGGTGCTCGCGACCGATCATCGGAAGGCGCTGCAGTTGATGAGCGGGCTCGATGGTGGGGAGGAGATGGCGCGGGGTGGGGAGCAGTTTGTTTCGGCGCCGATTACGACGGTTCACCTGTGGTTCGATCGCGAGGTGACGGAGCTTGACCACGCGGTGCTGCTGGATACGCGGATCCAGTGGATGTTCGCAGAAATCGCGGATCCGGCGGTGGGAGGCGTCGCGCGGGAGTTACCTGGAGCTGGTGATCAGCGCCTCGTTCGCGGAGCTGGAGCTGTCGCGCGAGGAGATCCTGCGGGCCGCGCTCGAGGAGGCGACCGTGTTCTTTCCGGCGATGCGGGAGGCGCGGCTCCTGAAGAGCAATGTACTCAAAGAGGCGCGAGCGACGTTTTCTGTTACGCCGGGGCTGGACCGGTTTCGGCCGCAGCAGCGGACGCGGTGGCCGGGACTGTTTGTGGCGGGCGACTGGACGAGGACGGAGTGGCCCTCGACGATGGAGGGTGCGGTGCGCAGTGGGCGGCTTGCGGCGGGTGAGGTGGCCGGCGAGCGGCTGCGGTTTATGGCGCCGGAGCTGCCGGCGGATGGCCTGATGCGGCTGTTTGGTTGAGCACGGAGCATTGGAGCTTGGGTGAAGGGGATGTGACCTAGCGGATGGAGGGGAGATCCTTCTGGATGGTGTCTGCGAGCGTATCGACGGAGGTAGTGTCGGACATCTCACGGAGCTCGGTGTCGAGCTCGGCCTCGGGGATGTCGAGACGTTTGCAGATCACGCGCAGTAACTGAAGGGTCTTGGTGACTTCCTTTTCCGCGAGGAGATCGATCTGCAGGTTGAGGTGATCGCGCGCGTCACTTCTTTGCTGCATCCTGTTCTGCTTCATGAGGACAAAGGTGCTGAGCAGGACGCCTTCGACCGAGACGATCATGGCCAGGAGGATGAAGGGGTAGGGATCGAAGCGATGCATGATGGGCAGCACACCGGTGTTGATCAGAAACCAGAGCGCGAAGATGACGCTGTGGATGATGACGAACCAGAAGCTTCCCGTGAAACCTCCGATGGTGTCGGCGAGACGGTCGGTGACCGTTCGGCGGTTCTCGAAGTTGCGTTCCAGGTCGGCGACGGATCGGATGTTCTCTCGTACGGAATCGGAGGCCGGCATAGAGAGTAGGATGCACCCCGCGTTATTTCAGCTGAACAGAAACTCCTTGGTGCGGAGCTCTTTGACGGTGTCGCGGAGCTTGGCGGCTTTTTCAAACTCGAACTTCTTGGCGGCTTCGCGCATGTCGGACTCGAGCTTGCCGATGTAGATGTCGAGCTCGGCCTGGGTGCTGAAGTCGGGCATGCCTTCGGTCTCTTCGACGAGGTCGGCGTAGTCGGCCCGGAGGATGCCGGCGAGCCCCATCTCGAGCGGGCGATTGATGGCCTGCGGTGTGAGCCCGTGCTCCTCGTTGTAGGCGACCTGCACCTCGCGGCGGCGATCGGTCTCGTTGATGGCGCGCTGCATGGAGTCGGTCATGTTGTCGGCGTAGAGGATGGCGCGGCCCTGCAAGTGGCGGGCGGCGCGGCCGATGGTCTGGATGAGTGAGCCCTGCGAGCGAAGGAAGCCTTCCTTGTCGGCGTCGAGGATGGCGACGAGCGAGACCTCTGGGAGATCGAGACCTTCGCGAAGGAGGTTGATGCCGATGAGGACGTCGTACTCGCCCTTGCGGAGGTCGCGGAGGAGCTTGATGCGCTCGAGCGTTTCGATCTCGGAGTGCATGTAGCGGCACCGGACGCCGACCTCGGTGTAGTAGTTGGCGAGGTCCTCGGCCATGCGCTTGGTGAGCGTGGTGACGAGGACGCGCTCGTCCTTTTCGGTGCGGTCGCGGATCTCGGCGAGGAGGTCGTCGATCTGGCCCTTGATGGGTCGGATCTCGACCTGCGGATCGATGAGGCCGGTCGGGCGGATGATCTGTTCGACGACGACGCCGGCAGACTTGGTGAGCTCGTACGGTCCGGGGGTGGCGGAGACGTAGATGATCTGGCCGGTGCGGCCTTCGAACTCCTCGAACTTGAGCGGGCGGTTGTCCATCGCGGACGGAAGCCGGAATCCGTAGTCGACGAGGTTCTGCTTGCGCGAGCGATCGCCGTGCCACATGCCGTGGAGCTGCGGGACGGTGACGTGCGACTCGTCGATGAAGAGGAGGTAGTCGCGGGGGAAGTAGTCGAGCAGCGTGGGTGGGGGCTCGCCGGGGAGACGTCCGGAGAAGTGTCGCGAGTAGTTCTCGATGCCGTGGCAGTAGCCGACGGACTTGATCATCTCGAGGTCGAAGCGGGTGCGCTGGTGGATGCGCTGTGACTCGACGAGGCGGCCTTCCTTTTCGAGCTGGGCCTCCCACTCGAAGAGCTCGTTGAGGATGGACTCGGTGGCGGTCTTCTTCCGCTCGGGCTGGACGACGTAGTGCGACTTCGGGTAGATGGGCAGGCGCGAGTACTTCTGCTTGACGGTGCCGAAGAGCGGATCGATCTGCGAGAGGGTGTCGATCTCGTCGCCGAAGAGCTCGATGCGGTAGGCGTTCTCGTCATAGGTGGGGTAGACCTCGATGATGTCGCCGCGGACGCGAAAGGTGCCGCGGCGGAAGTCGACGTCGTTGCGCTCGTAGAGGATCTCGACGAGGCGCTTGGTGATGTCTTCGCGCCGGATCTTCTGCCCGCGCTCGAGCAGGAGGAGCATGCCGTAGTAGGCCTCCGGGCTGCCGAGGCCGTAGATGCAGGAGACGGAGGAGACGATGATGGCATCGCGGCGCTCAAAGAGGGAGCGGGTGGCGGAGAGGCGGAGCTTGTCGAGCTCCTCGTTGATGGTGGCCTCTTTCTCGATGAAGAGGTCGCCGGCCGGGATGTAGGCCTCGGGCTGGTAGTAGTCGTAGTAGGAGACGAAGTACTCGACGGCGTTGTTGGGGAAGAACTGCTTGAACTCGTGGTAGAGCTGCGCGGCGAGGGTCTTGTTATGCGCGAGGATGAGCGCGGGCCGGTTGGACTCGGCGATAACCGAGGCCATGGTGAAGGTTTTGCCGGAGCCGGTGACGCCGAGGAGCACCTGATCTTTTTCACCGGCGGCGAGGCCGGAGACAAGCTCGCCGATCGCGCGGGGCTGATCGCCCTGGGGCTTGTAGGTGGTCGTAAGCTGGAAGTCCATCTCTCTAGAATAAAGGGTCGGGGTGGGCGGGGCAGAGGGTTGGGCGCGTGATGCGGCGTTCGGGCGCATCTGACAGTTTCAGGAGCCGGATATGAGTGCAGGTGTGGAGCTGTGGCTGATGCGTCATGGCGAGACGGAGTGGAGTTTGAGCGGGCAGCATACGAGCCGCACGGATATCCCGCTGACGGACAAGGGGAGGGTGCGCGCGGTGGAGTTGAAGAGCTACCTTGCGGGGCGGCACTTTGACGCCGTGCTGACGAGCCCGATGCAGCGCGCGCGGGAGACCTGCGAGATCGCCGGCTACGGAGCGGAGGCGCAGGTCGAAGAGGGTCTGCGGGAGTGGGACTACGGCGTGTACGAGGGCCGCACGACCAAGGAGATTCGCGAGGGCGAGCCGGGGTGGAGCGTATGGACGAGCGCGATCACCGACGGCGAGACCGTGGAGCATGTGGGGGAGCGGGCCGATGGCGTGATCGCGCGGGCGCTCGAGGCGGCGAAGGACGCAGAGCATGGACGCGTGGCGCTGTTTGCGCATGCGCATATTCTGCGGATCCTGGCGGCCCGGTGGATCAGGCTGGAGGCTCGTGATGGCGCGCTGCTGGCGCTGGGGACGGGGAGCCTGAGCGTGCTGGGATGGGAGCGCGAGACGCGCGTGATCCAGAGCTGGAACCGGTCGTTCGAGGAGGAAGAGGCTTGAGCTGGTGCTGCTTGGAGCGATGCTGGCGCGGACCGGGGGTACACGGTGTCTGAGAAGCTGCCGAGCATTCGGTGGTGGGTGAAGTGGCTGGTACTGCTGGCGCTGGCGACGGCGGCGCTGCGGGTCGTGCTGACGCAAGGGACGCCGCGGGTCTGACGGGAGGGGCCTAGAGCGAGAGGATGAGGCCGGGCCACTCGGTGGGGCTCGAGACGGTGTAGTCGGGGGGAACGGCCTCGAGGCTGTGAGGGGCGAGGCCAAAGGTGCAGCCGATGCTCCGTGCGCCGCAGTTGCGTGCGGTGAGGATGTCGACGGCCGAGTCGCCGATCATGACGGTCTCGGCGGGCGTGCTGGAGGCCTCGTCGATCAGGGTGAGGAGGCCGTGCGGGTCGGGCTTCTTGGTGTGAAAGCTGTTGCCGCCGTAGACCCGGAAGAAGTAGGGTGCGAGGCCGAGCTGGTCGCAGAGCTCGACCGAGGGGCGGACGGGCTTGTTGGTCAGGCAGGCCATCTGGAGATCGGGCCGGTTCGCCCGGATGGCGGCGAGCGCTTCAAGCACGCCATCGTAGACGTGGGTGTAGTCGAGCTTGTGGACACGGTAGTAGTCGAGGAAGAAGGTGAGCGCGGCGGTGACGTACTCCTCATCGTGCACGTCGCCTTCCGGGTCTCCGAAGGCACGTCGCACCAGCATGGAGGCCCCGTCGCCGATGTAGGTGGCGATGACGGGGTCGGGGAGCTCGGGCTTGCCGAAGTGTTGAAGGGTGGCGTTGACGGAGTTGCAGAGATCGCGGCTGGAGTCGATCAGCGTTCCGTCGAGATCGAAGACGAGAAGTTTCGGGGAGGGTGTGGTTGCGGAGACGTGCCCGGCCGAGGCAGACATCCATTAAGAATACAGGGCAGGGAACCGTCGCCGGCGCCCTGCCCTTTTGTGCCCCACAGCGCTACTTGATCTCGACGTCGCCGGAGCCGGTGCTGATGCGGATGGTTGGCCCTCCGCCGTTGACGTTGCCGGCGACGTGATGGTGGTTGAGCTCGCCCTGCATGGCGATCGGCTGCTCGGTGCGGACCGAGCCGGAGCCGGTGCTGGCGTTGAGGGTGAAGCGTGCGGACGAGCCGAGGGTCAGCCGGATGTTGCCGGAGCCGGTATCGAGCTTCCAGTCCGAGGTGGGATTTCCGCTGACCTCGATGTCGCCGGAACCGGTGCCGGCTTTGAGGCCGCCCGAGACGCTGCCGAGCCGGATATTGCCCGAGCCTGTCTGCGCGCGGACGTCGCCGGGAGCAGCCTGGGTGAACTCGATGTCACCTGAGCCGGTATCCAGGTTTGCCGGGCCGTGAACGTTTCGCGCACGCACGTTTCCGGAGCCGCTGCTGCCCTTGAACCTGGCTCCAACGTCCTGGAGTTCGACATCACCCGAGCCGGTCGAGGCGTCGATGGTGGATGCGCGGGGAAGGCTGACCTCGTAGTCGATGGAGATGTTGCGGTACCGGTCTCCGGCGTGCCGCTCGCCGATGATGATGTCGTTGCCGTTTTGCACGATGGGTGGGTTGCTGACGATCTGATCGATGCGCGAATCGGCATCGCTGCCGCCGAACCAGCCGTTGCCGGCGTGGAGGTGGGCGGCGATGTGGACCTGCGAGTCCGAGCCGGGGCGCAGGTGGATGTAGCCCGAGCCGGTCGCGATGGAGACGTTGGGGCTGTTTCCGGTGGACAGGGTCCGCTCGAAGTTATGGTCCGCGGCGAACAGGGTGATCGGAAGCAGGGCGACGGTGGCGGAGGCGAGGACGTTGTGGAGTTTCATGGTGCTCCTTGCTCGAACGGTGTTTCTGGAAGTCTTTGGCCGATGGTGCTTGCGAGCGAGATCGATGCTTGTGCGGCTTTGCTTATTGCTGGAGGATGACGGTGTCGCCTGGCTTGAGGCCGGAGAGGACCTCCGTGCGCGTGCCGTTCGAGATGCCGGCGGCGATCGATACGGGGCGGCGACCCTTCTTCTGGCTTGGGATCGGGGACCTCGACGGAGGCGTTGCGGTCCTTGTCGTAGATAACAGCCTGTTCCGGCACGGTGAGGACGTTTTTGTGCTCTTCAAGCAGGATCTCGGCGTTGGCGGTCATGTTTGCCTTGAGCTCGCCGCCCGGGTTGTCGATCGAGACGCGGACTTCAAAGGTGGTGACGTTATCCTTTTCGACCCCGAGAGGCGCGATGCGCGTGACCTTGCCGAGGAAGGTCTTGTCCTTGAAGGACTCGACCTTGATGCGGGCGGGCTGGCCGAGGTAGACCTTGCCGATGTCGGACTCGTCGACCTTGCCCTGGACGTAGACCTGGGTGGTGTCGCCGATGGTCATGACGAGGGTCGCGGTGCAGCCGAGCACAAGGATCGAGCTGACGGCGTCGCCGATTTCGACGTCGCGGGAGAGGACGATGCCGTCCATGGGAGAGGTGATGGTGGTGTAGGAGAGCTGCTCCTCAAGCTGCTTGAGGGAGGCCTGGGCCTGCGCGACCTGGGCCTGTGCCTGCCGGAGCTTGGAGTTGTCGACGGTGATCTGGGAGACGGCTTTGTCGCGAGTGTTGGCGGCGAAGAGGTACTTCTGCTGCGCGTCGTCGAGGGCCTGCTGGCAGACGACGCCGAGCGTCGACATCTGCTGGGCGCGGTCGTAGGTGTGCTTGTACATGGGGAGGTCGGGGGCCTCGGCGTTGACCTTGTCGTACTCGATCGCGGCTGCCGCGGCGCTTGCGTTGGACTCGGCAGCGGCGAGCGTTGCCTTTTGGGCGGCGACCTGGTCGAGGATCTCCTGCTGATCGAGCTGGGCGAGGACCTGCCCCTGGTGCACGTGGGCGTTGATGTCGGTGTGGAGCTGGGTGACGATGCCGGAGGCCTTGGACTTGACCTCGACCTTGGTGATGGGCTGGACTTTGCCGGTGGCGACGACGGAGCGCGCGATGTCCCCGCGTTCGACCTTGGCCAGCTGTGAGGGCTCGATCTTGGTCCCGTTGCCACGCGCAACGACGGTGATGCCGAAGAGCACCGCCACGATCACCACCGCGATGCTCGACCAGAGCCAGAGTCTTCGTTTCCGTTTGCGCTCAGTAGCCACAGCTCACTCCGGGGCCGCACCTGCTCAGATGAGGTGCGATCTAATCTGAGCTTACGCAGATCGCTCCCTGCCGGTTCCGTAGGTGTTCGATCACGCCGGGACGACGGGGAACCACCGTGAGTTCAGGCGTACTTGCGAAGGACACCCAGGACCTTGCCCTGGATGCTGACGCTGGCGGCCGGAGCGTAGATGGGGGGCATCTCGGTGTTGGAGGGCTGGAGCCGGATCATGTTGCCTTCGCGGTAGAAGCGCTTCAGCGTGGCGTCGCTGCCGTCGACCAGAGCGACGATGATCTCGCCTTCGCGGGCGGTGCGGGTGCGCTCGACCAGGACGTAGTCGCCGCTGACGATGTGCTCATCGCGCATGGAGTCGCCGCGCACCTCAAGCGCGAAGACCTCGCGGTTGCCGATGATGTCGCCAAGCGAGATGCTTTCGGCGGTCTCGATTGCCTCGACGGGCCTGCCTGCGGCGATGCGCCCGAGCAGCGGGAGGCGATCGACGGACTTCTTTGTGCTGCGGGCGGGCAAGACGTCGATCGAGCGGCTGCGGTTGTGCGCGCGCTGCAGCATCCCTTTGTTCTGGAGATTGGTGACGTGCTTGTGCACGGTCGCGAGGGAGTTCAGGCCCAGACCGCTCGCGATCTCCTCATACGAAGGGGAGTAGCCATTCTTCTGGGTGAAATGCGTGAGGAAATCGATAACTTCTTTCTGCCGCCGCGTGATTGCCATGCGCAGATTGTAGCGAATAAAAAGCGAACTGCAATAACCAATTTGGTGCAAGCCCGTATGACCTGTTTGGGGCGAGGTGCCTGCGAAGTTGCCCGTCCTTTTCCAGAATGGGAATTCGGGCGCAAATATTTGCACATTCATCTTGCCGTCCTGCTCCGGCTGACGGAAGGTACAGGGGCGGGTCTCTATCTGCTGAGTTTGAGGACGGAACAAATGCGCATCATCGTCGTGGAGCCGGACGCGGCTTTGGGTTTATTTCTGAAAAAGGGCTTGAACGGCGAGGGGCATGACGTCTCTCCGATGAACGATCCGCAGGAGGCGCTGCGGCTGCTGCAGGGAGGGCCGGCCGACCTCCTGATCGTCGATGTTTCCGAGGCGGAGAGACTGGATCTGCTGGCGACGGCGCAGGCACTGCAACCACGCATGGCCATCCTGTCGCTGAGCTCGAACAACACCGTGGAATACCGGGTGCGCTGCCTGGATATGGGCGCGGACGATTGCATGACGAAGCCGTTCAGCTTTCAGGAGCTGACGGCCCGCTGCCGTGCTCTTCTGCGCCGGCAGGAGCGGCTGAAGGGCGGCGAGACGGTGCTGTCGCATGAGGGACTTCGGCTGGAGCGCATCTCGCGGTCCGCCACGGTGAACGGACGGCCGATCACCCTGACGACAAAGGAGTTCAAGCTGCTGGAGTTTCTGCTGCAGAATGCCGGGCAGTGCTGCAGCCGCGCGGAGCTGCTCGGCGAGGTCTTCCAGCTCCCATCCGAGAACGCGACAAACGTCGTGGACGTGTATATCAACTACCTCCGCAAGAAGCTGCGTGCGGCGGGCGGATCGACCCGCATCGTGACGGTGCGCGGGGCAGGGTACCAGCTGGCGCGATCGGGACAGGGAACGATGGAACCGATCGAGTTCACCAATCGTGAGGTTTACGCGAGCGCATGAGCTCCGCACGACTTCCGGTCGATGCAGCGACGGCCGCCTCCCGCTGGGCGCCGGAGTTTCGCCAGGGATCGTCCCTGCCTGCGCTTCAAGTCGCGGCCCACAACCAGGCGGCGCGGGTGGTTCTGCTGGTCGGCGGCGAGGACGCGGTCCGTCTGCGTCTGCGTGACTGCCTGATGGCATCGCGCTGGCAGGTCGCAGAGGCGCTCGGTGGCGCGGCTGCGATGGCGTGCCTGGACGATCTCCGGCCCGAGGCGCTGCTGGTGGACGCGTGGCTTCCGGATCTTGAGGTCGGGGAGTTCCTTGAGTACGTCCGGGCGGTGTATCCCCGTATCGACATCCTGGGCATGGACGGCGCGCCGCTGCGGCCGGAGCTGGTGAGCTCCCGCCGGCTGGAGCTCCAGCAAACGCTGCGCGAGGCCTTTGAGGAGCCGGCGGCCATCCTCGACCCCCGCCAGCCTCAGACCTTTTCTCGCCGACTCCCGCCCGAAAGACGTGTTCCTCCCTACGGTTCCGGCTGGTGCTGCTGCCGGCTCGGCCGCACCCAGGGCTGATGAGCTGCTCCCCGAGATGGTGGGTGCGAGCGCGGCCATGGAGGAGTTGGGCCGAATGGTGCGGCTGGTCGCGCCGCGATCGACCACCGTGCTGATCGAGGGGGAGACGGGGACGGGCAAGGAACTCGTCGCCAAGGCTGTCCATCGGCTGAGCACGCGCGCCAATAAGCCATTCATTGTGCTGAACTGCGCGGCGATTCCTGAGGCGCTGCTTGAAGCAGAGCTCTTTGGACATACGCGCGGCGCATTCACGGGGGCGGTACGGTCCAGAACCGGCAGAATCGAAGCCGCGGACGGGGGCACGCTGTTTCTGGACGAGATTGGCGAGATGCCCCTGGCTTTGCAGGCAAAGATGCTGCGCTTCCTGGAGTGTGGGGAGCTGCAGCGCGTCGGTGAGAACGAGCCCAGCTACGTCGATGTCCGGGTGATCGCGGCCACGCATCAGCCGCTTGAGCAACGAGCGGAGGAGCAGGCCTTTCGGCTCGACCTTTATCACCGTCTGGCGGTGTTTCCGATCGAAGTTCCCTCGCTTCTCTCACGGATGGAAGACCTGCCCGTGCTTGCACGACACTTCCTGTCGATGTTGAGTCACGGTGGGGTTCCGAAGAGGCTGCAACCGGAGGCTATGGACCGGCTCAATGGGCCATGCCTGGCCGGGCAATGTCCGTGAGCTGATGCACGTGCTCGAACGCGCTCTGATTCTCTCGGGGTCCAAGCCCGAGATCGAGGCAGAGGATATCCGAATCCGTAAGCGCGATCGTTCTCTCTAAGGTCACTGTTCATTTCTCAGAGGTGTCAGCCGATACCTCTCGTCGAGGGTGACTCGACGCCGCTTCCCCAACAGGCTTTCCCTCCCTCAAGACCCTGACCGGCTCTGTGCATCTTCGCGTCCGGGGATGTTTGCGCTGCTGACTACGCAATGTTTTCGGAGCTGGATGAGTGCCCTCTCATCGCAAGCGTGAGAGCACGCTAAGAACTTGGGCTTTGGCGAAGGGCGGGAGAAGCGGGGGAGAAGAATCTTCGCCTTTTTCGCCTTCATCTTCGCTCTTGCTGGAACAGGTAAATTGATTGAGGCGTTAGCACTTAGAGTGTCCGATAGGCGAAGAATGGGAGAAACCTAATAGAAAGTGGAGCGAAATAGGCCAGAAGCTTGCAATATCTCTCAGCGTGAACTGAGTGCATGAGCACCAGGAACGGGAGCAGGATGATGAACTTCGCGAGCGCAGAGATGATGGCAAACGGGCAGATCCAGGGACAGATCTTCAGCAACGGTACGGCGGCATTTGGGGCTGATGGCAAGCACGGCAAGCAGCTCTTTGAGACTGCATCCGCAGCCACCGCGAACACCGAGGCACTGACCGACGCACGCATCCTCGAGCACCTCCCGACCGTCCGATTCGTTGCTCGCCAGATTCACAAGGGGCTTCCTGAGCACGTGGACTTCGAGGAGCTTGTCTCGGCCGGCATCCTGGGGCTGATCGACGCGGCGAGCAAGTTCAGCGACGACAAGAACACCCAGTTCAAAACGTATGCGCAGTTTCGGATCCGTGGCGCGATTCTGGATTCGCTTCGCAGCCTGGACTGGAGCCCGCGGGAGCTTCGCCGCAAGGGACGCGGTGTCGAGGAGGCCATCCGTGCGACGACGCAGCGCCTCGGACGTACGCCGACAGAGATTGAGATCGCTGGAGCGATGGACCTGTCGCTGCAGGAGTACCAGCGGCTCCTGTCGGACCTGAAGTCGCTCGAGATCGGCAGCCTCCATGCGGAGCGCGGCGAGGAGTCGGGCGAAGAGGAGCTCGCGTTTGTGGCGGCGCCGGAAGGGGAGAGCCCGCTGCTCCGCTGCATGGAAGCGGAGATGAAGCAGCACATGGTGGACGCGATCGACGCTCTGCCGGAGCGCGAGCGTATGGTGCTGACCCTGTACTACTACGAAGAGCTCTCAATGAAAGAGATCGCCCAGCTGCTGGGAGTGGTGGAGTCGCGAGTCTCGCAGATCCGGAGCTCCGCTGTGCTGCGGATGCGCTCGACCCTTGGCACCCACGGTCTCCTTGGGCGCAAATAGCAAAGGCCGCTCCGTGTGGGAGCGACCCGTGTGACTCAGGAAGTGTGGAGCCTAGCGAAGAAATCCGGCGTTTGAGGCGGTCGCGCTTTGAACGCCCGAGACACCAGAAGCGCCCGTCTCGACGCCGCTGTTGCTGTTCGGCCCGAGGCCAAGCTTGATGATGGCGCGGGAGTCGGGGATCAGCTTGGTCTGCCAGCCGTGATCGGCCTGAAACTTCTGCATGGCGGCTTCGGTGCCGCTGTCCCAGTGACCGGTCGCGTCGCCGGAAAGATAGCCGGCGTGGATCAGAGCCGTCTGGATCTCGGTTGCACGTGTGTCGTCGATGGCACGCTGCGAGGCCGGCCGTGCGGCAGCATGCGCCGCGGCATGGCGGTGAAAGAGCCGCTGCGAGGTTGGACCGCGCCGGATGTGGGTGGATGCGAGAGCTGGGAGTGTGAAGAGGAGGATTGCTGAGCCTTGAAGGATTCGGCTAGAGCGCATGAACCAGGCACCTCAGAAGATTAGTTTCGACCAAAGCTCTGCGGATTTGGTCTCGGCACTCAGGAAGGGTAACCCGATAGTTACGTGAGGTGCAAATGAGAGGGGCGCCTCCGGGTGACGCTTTCGTTGTAGCGGTCTCGAGTCACTGGCTGCCAGGACCAGCAAAGCGAAGCAGAGATTGCGGACGTGAAAGAAAGATGGCGTGCGTGAAGAGCTCACGCACGCCATCTTTGAACAGGACCAGCCGGGTCGTGTTTACTGCAGTGTGCCACCGACGTAGGTGTCGTTTTTCGACTGCGGGTAGCGGACCACGAAGACGACGTCATCCTTGCTCTTGAGTCCGGAGACGACGGAGCGGTAGGTGGGTTCGTCGGTGATCTGTTTGCGGTTTATCTCGCGGATGACGGCGCCCTTGCCGAGGCCGATCTCGTCCGCAAAGGATCCGGGAGTGACGCTGGTGACGAGGACGCCACCCTTGATGCCGAGCCGCGTCGCCACCTGCGCCGGAACGGCGCTGACCGTGATCCCGAGCTTGGTCTGCCCGGCATCCGCCTCCTGCGGGGAGGAGTTGTCTTCGGTCTCGCCGGCGACGTCCGCATAGGTCTTGGCGCGGTCGCCGATTGCGATCGAGGCGGACTCCTGCTTTCCGTCACGGAGGTAGCCGATCTTGACGCTGCTTCCTACCTTGCGGGCGGAGATGTCTGCGATCAGGTCGTCACCGTCCTTGATGTTGCGTCCGTCGATCGAGAGGATGACGTCGCCCGGCTTGATACCGGCCTTAGCCGCGCCTCCGTTGGGTGTCACCGAGCTGACGATCACGCCACCGTTTGCGAAGCCATACATCCTGCTGACGGCCGAAGACTGGGCGGCCTGGAAGGTGATGCCGATGGATCCGCGCGTGACCTTGTGCTCGGGTCCGATGAGCATGTTGTAGACGTTGGCGATGGTGTTGGCCGGCATGGCGAAGCCGACGCCCTGTGAACCCATGGACTGGGTGTAGATGGCGGTGTTCATGCCGACGACCTGGCCCGCCATGTCGACGAGCGGACCGCCGGAGTTGCCGGGGTTGATGGCAGCGTCGGTCTGGATGAACTTCTGGAATGAGTTCTGGGCGACGCCGCTGGCGTTGGGCGCTTCATCGATCGACCGGTTCTTGGCGGAGATGATGCCTGCCGTGACCGTCTTGGCCAGGGCGAAGGGGCTGCCCACCGCGAGCACCCAATCGCCGACCTGTGCTCCGTCGGAGTTGCCGAGCTTGATCGTGGGAAGCGGATTGGCAGCCTCGATCTTGATCACGGCGATATCGGTGTCCTTGTCGACGCCGATCACCTTTGCCGGGCGCCCTGGATCGCCGGGGTTGTCAGGGTCGGTCGAGAGCTTGACGAAGATCCTGTCGGCCTTGTCGACGACGTGGTTGTTGGTGATGATGTAGCCGCGAGGATCGACGATAAACCCTGAGCCGAGAGCGCGACGCTCGCTGCCGCCCGCGCCGTCATCGTCGCCGTCACCCTGTCCGCCCTGCCCACCGAAGAAGCGGTTGAAGAAGTCCTGCATGTCTCCCTGGCCGCCGCCGCCCTGGTCCTCATCACCCCCGTTGGGGTTTTGCTGAAGGGGGCCGCGCTGGGCGCCGCCACGGCGTCCGCGGCGGTTGGTCGACTGCTTGGGAAGCGACTCGGTGTTGATGTTGACGACGGCGGGCCCGACCTGTTTTGCGATCTGGGAGAAGCCGTTTGAGAGCGTCACGGGGGAGGGGATCACGAGCGGGCGGGCGTCTGAGGAGTCGACGGCCTGCTGCTGCTCCTTGCCGCTGACACCGTGGGTCAGGACGGATCCCACAAGAATGCCGGCCGACAGCGTCGCAAGCAGAGCAAAGGTGGTCGTGAGGCGGTGGGTACGGATCCGGTCCATCATGCTTCTCGTTTCAGTGTGCGGTGTTTCCATTGAAGGTGTGTCCTCTTTCGGTTCGATGCGGGTTTGATCCGGGTTCGAAGATGTTGTCTCGGGGCTCTCAAAAAATCGGGGCATGTCGTTGCACGGAGAGCACAGGCCTCCGAGGTATCGAGGTTTAGACGCCGGGAACACCCCGGAAGTAGCAACTCTCAGTTTATCTGGAGATGGAGGCGGAGTGCACGCGCGCGAGGGTCAGGCCGGGTCCGTGGTGACCGGCGTGGGCAGTGCCAGGAGCTCGATAGTCGCGATTCCGCCGAGAATCAGAACTGCGCCGACGATAGATCGCTGGCTCATCCGGTCGCCCAGAAAGAAGACCGAGATCGCCACGGCAAAGACGGGTTCAAGCGTGAACAGGATGGCGGTGTTGGTAGGCGGGATGTGCTGCTGGGCCCAGCTCTGGATGGTGAAGGCGGCAGCGGTGGCAAGGAGGCTCGTGACCAGGATCGCCACCGCGAGCCGAACGGAGGGGTGGAAGTGGAGGTCGCGCCCGAGCGGCAGGGTACCCAGCATGAAGACCGAGGCAAAGCTGACCTGGAGCGTGGCCAGCTGGCCGGCCGGGATCTGCGGCGCAAGGTGCGCCAGCGACAGGAGATGAGCGGCAAAGGCGAGCGCGCAGCCGAGCGTAAGGAGATCCCCGGCACCGATGTTGCCGGTTATGTTCCGGAGCGTGGTGCCGGCGGGAGTCGTCAGGAGCACGAGGCCCGAGAAGGCGCACAAGGAGCCGACCGCCGCCGTCCACCGCGGGCGGGGCGAGCTCTCGGGACGGAGCGCTGGGATGGTTGTCAGGAGCGGAACAAAGACGACCACGAGGCCCGTGATCAGCGCGGACTTCGCGGCGGTGGTCTGTGCGAGGCCAAGAGTCTGAAACTGGTAGCCGGTGGCGAGCAGCAGGCCGGCGACGAGGCCCGCAATATAGGTCCGTCGCGGCATACCCCGGAGCTGCCGGCGATTGACGAGCCACAAGGCAGCAGCGGCGACAGCCATGCGGATGAGATTGAAGAGCAGGGGGGATGCGTCCGTGAGCGCGTCTTTGACGAGGGCAAAGGTGGCGCCCCAGACGGCGACTACGGCAAGGAGGAGAAGCTGCGCGAGGGTCTTCCGGCTCACGGCTGCTTCGT
The DNA here is from genome assembly GCA_963850375.1 of uncultured Acidobacteriaceae bacterium. Lineage (GTDB taxonomy): Bacteria > Acidobacteriota > Terriglobia > Terriglobales > Acidobacteriaceae > Edaphobacter. The sequence continues at coordinate 2,690,073 of CAWKKV010000002.1, forward strand.
CGGGGCGGTGTAGACGGTCTCGCCGTTGACGACGGTTCTGAGCACCTCGGTATGGAGGAGATCCATCGGGCTGGCGGAGATGGGATCGCGATCAAGGACGGCGATGTCGGCAAAGAAGCCCGGTTCCAGCCGGCCCACATCCTTTTCGCGGAACTCCGCGAAGGCCGAGGCCTGGGTGTAGGCGTAGATGGCCTGGCGAATGGTCAGGCGTTCCTGAGGCTGGAAGGTCTGCGTGCCGGCCTCGTTCTGCCGGGTGACGGCGGAGTAGAGGCCACGGAAGGGGTTGATGACTTCTACGGGGTAGTCGGTGCCGAAGGCGAGCGTGACGCCATGGTCCAGAAAGCTTCGCCAGGCATACGCGTACTTGATGCGCTGGGGACCGAGGCGCTCCTCCGCCCAGGCCATATCCGTGACCAGGTGCGACGGCTGCATGGAGGCGATAACGCCGAGGCTCGCGTAACGATCGAAGTCATCGGGCAGGAGGACCTGGGCATGCTCGACGCGCAGCCGCAGAGCCTTGGGCGTGATCTCGGGCGAGCTTTCGGTGACGATCGCTGCATCGGGGTGAACCGGGGGCACCGGGTGGTCGGCGGGGACGCCGGTCTGCTCGGCGGCAGCGAAGGCGTTTAGCGCCATGTTATTGGCGAGGTCGCCGATAGCGTGGAAGCCGAGCTGAAATCCGGCTGCGGCGCGTTCGGCGGCCATGTGGTTGAGTTCGTCCTGATCGTAACGGGGCAGGCCGGAGTTTCCCGCGTCGTCGCTGTATGGCGCTTCAAGAGCAGCGGTCCGGGAGCCGAGCGAGCCATCCATAAAGCCCTTCAGCATGGTGAGCCGCAGGATCGGGTCGCTTGCAGGGTGGCTCGCGCGGCGCTCGCGAAGAACCGCAACCGGCAGATTGAAATCGAGCCACTCGGAGACGCGGATAGGCAGATGGTGGGCGCGCTCCATCTCTTCAAGCGCAAGGAAGTCCTCCCAATCGGAGTTGTCCTGAACGCTGGTGACCCCGTGCGCGAGGGCATCCGCGATGGCGATCTGGTAGGCGGCGCGGCGTTCTTCAAGTGTCGGCGGCGGAACTTTGCGGAAGACGAGTGAGCTCGCGGCCGGTTCGCGGAGGATGCCGGTGGGCTTGCCCGCAGGATCGTGGTCGATCTTCGCGCCGGACGGATCAGCGGTCGCGTCCGTGATGCCGGCGGCAAGGAGAGCCGCGGAGTTCGCCACCGCCATGTGGCCGTCCACGCGGGAGAAGATGGCCGGATGATTCCCGGTCACGGCATCCAGATCGGTGCGGGAGGGAAGCTCTTTTGAGGGCCAGAGCGTGTGGTCCCAGCCGCCACCCTCCAGCCACTTACCGGGCGCGGCCTTTTCGGCGTACCGGCGAATGCGCGCCTGCATCTCGGCCAGCGAGCGGCAACCGACCAGGTCGACCGATAGCTTCTGCTGCCCGGCGCTGGCCATGTGGGTGTGCGCATCGTTGAATCCGGGCATGGCAAAGGCGCCGTTGAGGTCGACGACGCGAGTCTTGGCGGAGCGCAGCCGCGTGATCTCGGCGTCGGTTCCCACGGCGGTGATCACTCCGCCGGAGACGGCGATGGCAGTGACCCGTTCGGGGGTCGGGCTGGTGTCGTCCGGGCGGAGGTGTGCGCCGGTCAGGATGTTGCCGTGAAGAAAGATAGTGTCCACGACTCGCGCGGGCCCGGGGGCAGGCTGTCCGTGCGAGCTGCTCGGGAGCGTGAAAGCTGCGAGTGATGCGAGGATAAGAAATTTTTGCGAGGGAGTACGCACCCTCGGAGTCTATCAAGCCGGAGTCTATCAACGCCGGAGTCTGTCAATCCCGGTAGCGCAGGCTCCCTGAGGGTTCCGTGGTCGTGCGCTCCGTTCCGAGCACGCCTCCCGCGATCAGCTCTGTCGTGTCGAGCACGGCGAGGAGGATGCGGCGGAGAGCGACCTCGCGGCCGGCCGGGTCGTACCACTCAGCAAGCGTGTGGATGCCGCCCCCGGTCCCTCCTCCGCCCATGGCCATGGCGGGGATGCCGAGTGAGAGCGGGAGGTTTGCGTCGGTCGAGCCGATGCGGAGCTCGGTGCGGAGGCCAAGGTGCCGATCGACGGCGCGCACCGTCTCGATCAGAGGAGAGCTGTCAGGGAGGGCGGCGGCGGGGCGCTCGCCGATGGTCTCGATGGTGAGCGCGGTCGGCGGCTGCGACGGGTTCTCCGCGTTGGCGCTGCGCACACTCTCGCGCATCGCGGCGCAGAGCTCACCGGCGGACGCCGCCATCTGTGCCGGGTGCGTGGAGCGGAGATCGATCAGCGCCGAGGCGGACTCCGGGATGGAGTTGATGGAGGTGCCGCCGGTGATCTGCCCGACATTAAAGCGTCGTGCGCGGCTGCGAGGGAAGCGGGATCGAAGCCGCGTCCAGCAGCACGCGGCTGAGCAGAAGGATCGGGTTGGGCGCTCCGGCGTCGGTCCACGAGTGTCCGCCCGGACCGGTGACGGTAGCGCGGAGGCGAACGCTTCCGAGCGCGCGCGTAACAAGCGTCGCCGCGCCTGCACCCTCGAATGCAATCGCAGCGGCGATCCGGTTGTGGAAGGGGCCGCGGGTGAAGAGGTGCCGCATCCCGCGGAGGTCGCCCTCGCCCTCCTCTCCGACATTGGCCGCGAAGAGGATGGGGACCGGCGGTGTGATCGCGGCATAGCGGAGTGCGGCAGCGATCGCGAGGAGAGCCGTCAGGCCCGCACCGTTGTCACAGGCCCCAGGGGCGAGGATGCGCGAGCCTTCTTCGCGCGGTGTGCAGACAGTTCCCTCCGGGAAGACGGTGTCCAGGTGCGCGGAGAGCAGCAGCATGTTGCGATCGGGGGCGGCCTCCGAGGATGACGGGAAGACGCCGAGGACGTTGCCCTCATCATCGGTATGAACATCGTTGAGACCGAGCGCTTGGAAGCGCTCCTCGAACCAGCGACCGCGAGCCCGTTCTCCGAACGGAGGTGCGGGGATGCTGACCGCATCGAGCAGCCACTGCCGAAGCTGGGGCTGATGGAGGTGCAGCCAGTGGAAGGCGCGATGCACGGGCGTGAGCGCCGCCATGGCCACCACGCGACGGTGTGCGCTGACCAGAGGGGCGGTGTTTACCTCCATGCGACCGCCGACCGGAAGACGCGGGATGGAGTTCGCGGAGAGGGATTCAGAGTCATGCGTACTCCACATCTACCAGGAAGAGGCCGCGCGCCGGTGCGGTAGGACCGGCAGCCGAGCGGGCGCGTGCCTCGAGGATTGCCGGGATCGTATCGGGATCGATGCGGCCGGATCCGGCCTGAACAAAGGTCCCGACCAGGTTTCGAACCATGTGATGCAGAAATCCCGACCCCGTGACGCGGTAGAGGAGCAAGTCGGCATCGCGGCTCCAGGAGGAGTGGAAGATTGTCCGGCAGGGCGTTGGGGGCGCGCTGGGATATCCGGGCAGGGGATCGGCCGGGATCGCCTCGGGGAGCTCCGGCCCGGTCGCCGCGAACGAGGTGAAGTCGTGCCGGCCGAGGATGTGGGCGGAGGCGCGGTTCAGCAGATCGATCTCGAGCGGAAGCGAGCACGCCCACACGTATGGCGCGAGCATGGGGGAGCAGATGCGCGCCTCATGTGGTTCGCGGAGATCTCCCGTTGAAAGCGCCAAGGGGAAGATGCGGTACTCGTAGGTCTTTCGGAGGGCACTGTGCCTGGCATGGAAGGGCGGCTCGACGTGCTTCGCTTCGAGCACCCGGATGCTCGGGGGAAGGATGCGATTGAGGGCGCGATGGAGGTTTGCAGGCGGGATCGAGCAGGCGAGATTAAAGGTGGCGACCTGCCCGAGCGCGTGGACGCCGGCGTCGGTTCGCCCCGAGCCCTGCGGAAGCACCGTCTCGCGCGTGATGTGCCGGATGGCCTCGGCGAGCGTGCCTTGGACGGTCGGCAGATCCGGCTGAATCTGCCATCCGTGAAAGGACGTCCCGTCGTAGCTGAGGGTCAGCTTCCAGAGCGGCATGGCTTGGACGGTACCATGAGCCGCCCGCCCGGCCCGCTTCGGTATACTTTGACCATTCGGAAGCTCGAAAAAGCGGCGGCGGTTGCGTCACCGGGGTCTCCTGGGCAAATTGCATCAGCTCGGCGGAACGAAGCCGGGTGCCGGTACGTATGTCTGCCTATGCCGCCTCCTGACGTCTCTGAGGGTTTGTTCACGAAAAGAGTTCGAATCTTCCGGAGGGGTGGACGCGTCGATAAGAGTTCAGGGTAAAGCAGCGTGTGGGAGAGTTTGAGGCCGGCAGGATATCTGTGCCGGTTGCGACAAGGTTTGGAAGTCCGCCTCCGCGTTGTGCGCGGAAGGGCTCCCGAAGGAACGATTTGAGGAGCTGGAGAACGCATCGTGAGATCAAGAGATTTACAGGCCATCGCAGGCGTGGCACTGATGTTGATGAGCATGAACACGCAAGGCTTCGCCCAGCAGCCTGCAACCGCCCAGCAGCCTGCGACCGGGCAGCAGCCGATCAACACCCAGCCCGCAGGTCCTCCGACCGCGGCGACCGGCGTTCTGAACGACACAACGGGACAGGCTGGTTTGCCGCAGGCGCCGCAGCCGAAGCTGACCGACCCGCTCTATCTCCGGGACACGCCCAAGGACTACACGATCCCAAAGAAGCACTTCGAGTTTATGAATCCGCTGGCGCCCTATACCGCGACCAACGTCCCGCTGCCGCGGCTGACCAACACCGAACGGCTGAACGGGCTTCTGCGGGACGGCAAGATCTACCTGAGCCTGGCCGACGCGGTAACGCTGGCGCTTGAGAACAACTACGACATCGCGATTGCGCGAATCAATCTCGACATCGCCGACACCGACATCCTGCGGACGAAGTCGGGTCAGCTCTTTCGCGGCGTCTCGACCGGGCTGGTAACAGGTACGCTCGGCGGAAGCACGACCACGATCACGGGCGGCGGTGGTCCGGGTGGAACCTCCGGCGGTACCAGCGGCGGCGGCACCGGCGTCAACGGCATCGTTTCGACGACCAACGGTGGCGGTCCCCTGCCGTATAACTACGATCCCGTGCTGACCGGCAACATCCAGTACGAGGCCGCGCAGACGCCAGCAGACGACGACCTTTATTACCGGCACGAACACGCTCAGCAACAACACGAGCAACTACAACTTCGGCTACCTCCAGGGGTTCTCGACTGGATCGCAGTTGAGCGTGACGTTCGACAACACGCGGCAGACGACGAACAGCCAGCGCACGAACTTCAGCCCGCTGCTCCAGTCGAGCGGCCGCGTGCAGTTCACGCAGCATCTCCTGCAAGGCTTCGGACCGAGCATCAACAATCGCTTCATCATCGAGGCGAAGAACAACCGGCGCATCACGGACTCCGCCTTTCGGCAGCAGATCATCTATACCGTCGGCCAGGTGGAGAGCATCTACTGGGCCCTGGTCAGCGCGTACGAGGACGAACAGGCAAAGGAGCGAGCGCTCGCGCAGTCGACGCAGCTGACCGCCGACAACCGCAAGCAGCTTGAGATCGGCACCCTGGCACCGCTCGACGTGGTCAACTCCGACGCGTCCGTGGCCAGCGACAAGCAGGCGCTGATCTCGTCCCAGTCCAACCTCGAGTACCAGCAGCTGGTGATGAAGCAGGCGATCGCCCGCAACCTCAACGACCCCGCTCTCTCGAACGCGCCCGTTGTTCCGACCGACCGCGTCGGCCTCGAGCGTCTGAAGGAAGAGGACATGTCGGTCGAGGACCTGGTTCGCCAGGCCTACGTCAACAACCCGCAGATCGAGCAGGCGGTGTTGAACCTCAAGAACAACGAGATCACGATTCGGGGCGAGAAGAACGGGCTGCTTCCGGTCATCGATGCGTACGGCTTCTACGGTGCGAGTGCGGTCGGTGGAGCGCAGAATCCGAACCTGAACTGCAACCCAGATTTCAGCTCTCCGACGCCAGTCGCTTGCCCGCCGGGCTACGTAACAGGGCACGAACAACTACGCCGGGACCTTTGGGAACCTGTTCAACAACAGTTCGCCGGACAAAGGCGTCGGGGTGAACATCACCATCCCGCTCCGTAACCGCGCGGCGCAGGCCGATCAGGCCCGGTCGCAGATGGAGTACCGGCAGAACCAGATGCGGCTCCAGCAGCTCTATATCCAGATCCGCATCCAGGTCATCAACGCGCAGTATGCCCTGACCAACGATCGCGCCCAGGTGCAGTCGGCCGGTGCGGCACGCGAGTTCGCGGCGCAGAGCCTTGACGCGGAGCAGAAGAAGTACCGGCTCGGCGCCTCGACGACAGCCAACGTGCTGCAACAGGAGCGCAACCTGGCTACAGCCGAGAACAACCTGATCTCGGCGACGGCCGCCTATGCGCGTGATCGCGTCTCGCTTGGCCAGATCCTGTCGAACACTCTGGAGCTCTACGGCATCAGCCTCGTCGACGCTGCCGCCGGCACGGTCTCGCAGCAGCCCAACATCCCTGGCCTGACCGCACCGAAGGCTCCTGAGCCGCCGAAGCCGATCAGCAACAACCCGCCTCCGGCGTAGTGTTCTCAGCGGGCGCGTTCTTACAAGGGACGCGCCCGCCCTGAGGCTCAGCGATGACACTCGAGCGGTCAAGATAGACTGGGTGGCGTCTATGTCTGACCACAAAAACTCTCCTTGCAGATGCCTCCTCAGCCTACCTCCGTTCCGCGATGCACCAGCCTGTTGACTGGCGCGAGTGGGATGAGAGTGCCTTTGCCAAGGCTCGCGAAGAGGACAAGCCGATCCTGCTGGATATCGGCGCGGTCTGGTGTCACTGGTGCCATGTCATGGACCGGGAGTCGTACGAGGACACGGCAACCGCTGAGCTGATCAACGAGCATTTCATCCCCGTCAAAGTCGATCGTGACGAGCGGCCGGATGTGGATACGCGGTATCAGGCGGCTGTCTCCGCGATCAGCGGGCAGGGTGGGTGGCCGCTGACGGCGTTCCTGACGCCTGACGGCCGGCCCTTCTTCGGCGGCACCTACTTCCCTCCGGATGATCGGCACGGTCGGCCGAGCTTTCGGCGCGTGCTGCTAACGATGGCTGAGGCATTTGAGCAGCGCAGGGAAGAGGTCGACGAATCCGCCGGCAGCGTGATGCAGGCGATCGAGCACAATGAGTCGTTCTCCGGGCGCGGCGGCCATCTCGGGCCCGAGCTCGTGGCGAAGCTGGTGGAGGGGGCGCTGAAGCAGTTCGATCCTCGCTACGGCGGCTTCGGATCGCAGCCAAAGTTTCCGCACTCTGCGGCGATCGACCTTCTGATCGATGCTGCCTCCCGGGTCTCGGTGGGCTCCCGGACCGAGGTCGTTGAAGGAGCAAAGACCGCGGCGAGAGTGACGCTCGAGAAGATGGCCAAAGGCGGCATCTACGACCACCTTGCCGGAGGCTTTCACCGCTACTCGGTCGACGAGCGGTGGATCGTTCCGCACTTCGAAAAGATGGCGTACGACAACAGCGAGCTGCTGAAGAACTACGTCCACGGCTTCCAGACCTTTGTGGAGCCGGAGTTCGCGCGCGTCGCGCAGGAGATCGTCGGCTGGATGGACGCGTGCCTCAGCGATCGGGAGGCTGGCGGCTTCTACGCGTCGCAGGATGCCGACTACTCGCTCGACGACGACGGCGACTACTTCACGTGGACGCGCGACGAAGCGGCCGAGGTGCTGAGTCCGGAGGAGCTGGTCGCCGCATGTGCCTTCTACGAGATCGGCGAGGTCGGCAACATGCATCACAATCCGGCCAAGAACGTGCTTCATATCAACGGCACTCTCGATCGCGTTGCGCGAATCGCCAAGGTTCCCGTCGGCGAGGTCGAGAACCTCCTCGCCTCCGCCAGGCAGAAGATGTACAAGGCGCGTCTGAAGCGGCCTACACCGTTCGTCGACAGGACGCTCTACACGGCATGGAACGCGATGTGTATCTCGGCGTATCTCGAGGCGGGGCGAGTGCTCGAGATCGAAGGTGCCTCCGCGTTTGCGCTGAAGTCGCTCGACCGGGCGCTGGGGAGCGCGTGGAACAGGAAGACAGGTGTGACGCACGTGATCTCCTACGGCGAGGGCACGGCGAAGCGCGAGGCCGTTCCCGGGATCCTGGACGACTACGTGTTCCTGGCGCACGCGGCGCTCGATGCGTTTGAGGCGACCGGAGAGCTGCGCTACTACGAGGCCGCCGAGCAGATCGCCGGGAGTGTCCTGAAGCGCTTCTACGATCGTGAGGGCCGTGCCTTCTTCGACACGGACAAGACGGCGGAGGAGAGCCGGAGGATCGGTGCGCTGGCCGCACGAAGAAAGCCGCTCCAGGACTCGCCCACACCCGCCGGCAACCCTGTGGCCGCCGCCCTGCTGCTTCGACTGGAAGGTTTGAACGGGCGGGAAGATTACATGACGATCGCGCAGGAGACGCTCGAAACCTTTGCGGGGGTCGTCGAGCACTTCGGCCTCTACGCTGCCACCTACGGGATCGCGCTGCAAAGGATGCTGCAACGTCCGATCCAGGTCTGTGTGATCGGGGAAGACGCCGAGGCGCATCGCCTGGAGGCGGTCGCGCTGGCTCGCTTCGCCATCAACAAGAGCGTTATCCGGCTGCGGCGTGATCAGCTCTCGCGCCTCCCTCCCGAGCTGGCGCAGACGCTTCCGCTGCTTCCGAGCCTGCAGGAGCCCGGGCAGCTTTGCGGTTGTGTGCAGCGGCAACCGATGCCAGCCACCGGTGAAGACAGTCGAAGACCTCCTCAGCGTCATGAATCAGTCGGTCTAGTCCGTCGGTCAGCTCCCCAGCGGCGCAGGCACGGGCGGAGCGGTCGGATCCGGATGCGGCAGGATCAGGAGGCTGGAGTCGTTGCCCAGCGGAATGCCCTCGCGCTCAAACGTCTTGATGATCCGGCGTCGCAGCTCGCGAAGCACGCCATCCCTCTGGTTTGGCCGCACGCGCATATTGACCGGGTAGATCACCTCGCGGCCGTTGATCTTGTCCACGCCAAGGATGTCCGGGTCAGCGATGATCAGTTCCTTGAAGGCAGCGTCGTTGCGAAGCTCGGTCGCGATCGCGCGCAGCACATCCATCACGCGATCAGGATCGGCGCTTGCGTCCACGCTCACCGGCAGGGAAGCGACCGAGTAGTTGCGCGAAAGGTTGGAGACGGTGGCGATCTGGCTGTTGGGAATGGTGTGCAGGGTCCCTTCACTGTCACGAAGCCGCGTGAGCCGCAGCGTCAGGTCTTCGACGGTTCCGGTCAGGCCGGCGACCCGGACGACCTCGCCCACGTTGTACTGGTCTTCGACGAGGATAAAGATGCCGTTCAGCATGTCCTTGAAGATGGACTGCGCGCCGAGACCGATACCAACGCCGACGACGCCGGCCGAAGCCAGCAACGGCGTCAGATTGATACTGAAGATCGACAGCACATGCAGCAGGAGGATGAAGCCGATGATGCTGTAGGAGGTGGCCCGGATGATCGCGGCCATGGTCCGGAGCTGGGAGGCGCGTTGCGAGTTGCCGGCCTGGCGGTCGGCCAGGCGAAGCATCCGGTTCACAAAGAAGATGACGATTCGCTGCAGCAGAAAGGCGACAAGGAGGAACAGCAGGAGACGCGGGAGATCGGACCGGACGAAGTTGATGATGTCATCGTGCCAGTCCCGTTCGAGGATCTTGGTGAACGGATCGGCTTGCGAAGACAACGCGGTTAGAAGCATCATTGAGACTCGCTTTCGTCGGGAGGTCTGATGGAGGCTGGCGCGCATCGTTCTGCCCGGCCGGCCACCTCGGCACCACCTTCAGCTTAGCGCGCGGAGGCGAGGCCGGAGGCGCATATGAAGAGAGGTGGATGGATTCGAGGGGGCTGTGCGGCTGTGTTGCTGCTGGCGATGGGTGGCAGCTCGGGCGTCTCGCAGGATGGACCTGCTGCGCCACGACCGGTCGATCCCAGCCGGCCCATCGGGCAACAGAATAAGGAAGATGATCCGTTCGCTGGCCGGATGGCGGAACAGCAGGCCAAGGCTCGCAACCTGGATCGCCAGAAGCGGCTCGTGGCAGATACTGACAAGCTGCTCAGCCTGGCCACGGAGCTGAAGCAGCAGGTCGACAAGACCGACAAGTACACACTTTCAGTCGACGTCGTCAAAAAGGCCGACGAGATCGAAAAGCTGGCCCACAGTGTCAAGGAAAAGATGAAGGGCGGGGCGTGAGAGAGTCTTGGACTCCTCACATCCCCGCCCTTGTATCCAGCGGCATGAGCCTCTGGGTTAGTGGGTGTGGTGGTGGTGATGACGGCGGTGATGGTGATGAGCGAATGCCTCGGCAGGCACCGTCGAGACGGTAAAGACAGCGACAGCGACAATGGCAAGCAGCAGGTTGCGAAGGTTCATGGGAAGCAGTTTCCTCTCTGGGCCTGAGGTGACGTGATGGGTCCCCGGCTTCCAGCAGCTTACCGCCGCGCTCCCCCTTCAACAACGGAGGAATTTTCAACGGAACCTCCCGATGTTCCCATCCCCATCTCATCGAGCAGCCATCATCCGAGGTGGATCAGGACCTCATCTCCCTCAACCCGGACGGGGAAGACATCGACCGAAGCTCGCTCGGGCGGCTCCGCAACGCCGGTGTGGAGGTTGAAGGCCCAGGAGTGCCAGGGGCAGACGACCGCCTCTCCTTCCACCCATCCCTGCCCCAGCGGGCCCCGCCGGTGAGGGCACCAGTTGTCGAGCGCGGAAAGATCTCCGTGGAGCCGCGCGAGGCAGACCCCGACGCCCTCGACCTCTGCCTCGATCACATTTCCCTCTGTCGGCGCCTCCGCCACGCTGCAGAGTCTTACCCAATGCTCCATCCTGATCCCCCTTCGGCCGTCTGTCGTTTCGGTTCAGTCACCGCTCTCGCATAACCTGTTCCTTAGACGCAGTTCTGGCAGGCATCTAAACCGGGAAAGGGGAGCATGGCACGAGGCGCACCAGCAGGAGCAGGCAGACGAGGGCCGAAGAGCTCTCCTCCGCCAGAGACGGTCGATCCGGCATGGCTGCTCAAGGCCTTCGCGATCATGGTCGGCATAGCGCTGGTCTGCGCATACGTGACGCTGTGCGGGCTGTTCTATCGCGGGCAGTGGCAGCTGGTGCTCCATCCGGCCCGCACATCGGCTGCTCCCGCGAGCATCGAGGGCGCTCCGCTTGAGGTGGTGCGGTTCGGCGCCGCGGCGACCGGCGTCCCGCAGCTTACGGGCTGGTGGATCCCGGCTGATCAGGGAGCCCCCCATGCCCAGCTGACGATGCTGTTCCTCCCCGGAGGCGACGGTTCGTTGGCCGGCGATGGGAAGAGACTTGGCGAGCTCCACCGGGCGGGAGTCTCGATCTTCGCAATCGACTACCGCGGCTACGGGCAGAGCGCCGACCAGCACCCGAGCCAGCAGAGCATGACCGAGGACGCGAACAGCGCGTGGGAGTACCTGACGGGATCTCGCGGGATCGAGAGCGACAGAATCATCCCGTACGGGAGAGGGCTCGGCTGTGCACTCGCGCTCGCCCTGGCTGAGAGTCACGGATCGATTCCAGCGCTCGTGCTGGATGCCCCAGACTTCGAGGTCGACCGGCGCGTCCGGCAGGATCCAAGGTCGCGCATGATCCCTGTCCGCCTTCTCTTCCATGACCGCTTCGATCTCGCCGCCGGGCTCGAAGCGGTCAGGGCGCCCAAGCTGATCCTTACCCGCGAGAACAGGGTCGATGCCGCCGCGTTGTCAAAGGCGTCCGATCCGAAGATGACGGTCGTGCTTCCACCCGACGTCCGCGCCCGAGCTCTACGCGCAGTCACTCAGTCGCTTTCTCGACGAGTACGTCCCGGGATCCGGTGCGCCGGCGCTCGTGCCTAGGTGAGCACCTCGGCCTGTGAAAGCCTCCGCGGCGTGCCGGGCCAAAGCTAGGCTGGTCAGGAGGACCCCTGAATGACTCGCTCACTGAACAACCTGCAGCCCTGGGGCGCCGTGTTGATGCGCCTGGTGCTTGGCTCTGCCATGGTCTACCACGGATATGCAAAGGTGTTTCCTAACGGCCTGCACGGAAACCCGCTCGCTGGGATGGAAGCGTTTGCCCACTTTGTGGCGAACCTCGGCCTCCCTCCCTGGCTTGGCTACGTCTCCGCGTTGACTGAGCTCCTGGGAGGCATCTTTCTCGTGCTCGGCTTTCTGACCCGCTTCGCCGCGTTCCTGGTGACCATCAACATGCTCGTAGCCCTCGTTACGGTCAATCTTCACAAGGGCTACAACGCCTCGGAGTACACGCTGGCGCTGATCGCGATCTCGCTGATGCTGGTGTTCTATGGAGCCGGAGTGGCGGCGGTCGATCGCAGGCTCCGCCTGAGCTGAGAGCCACTCCAAAAGGAGTGAAGGCTCCCGGTGTTCTGGGAGCCTTACGGTCTTTAGGTGGGGAGGGGTGTTGCAGATTGGGGAAGCCGGAACCGAGGGAACTGATAGCCCGGCGCTTTCAACTACAGTGAGTATGACGCATGCACAGAAGAAAAGTTGTCCTCGTCTCTGCCACCTTCGTGCTATACGAACTCGCGTCTTCCGACTATGTTGACGCACAGTAAAACAGCGAGGGAGCGGCGTCACATTTCTTAAGATCTGCTGAAATTCAGGAAGTCTTCGGGCCGCACCTGGAAGCCTGGGAAGACCGCGGAAAGGTCCCGTGAGCCGAGCGTCTTCGCGGCAGCCTCACCCAGCACGCGGCGGAAGTCCGTCGTCACCGCGAGATCGCGGCCCTCGTTCAGCTGCTCGTCCGCGAGTCCCGGCCATTGCCGTAAACCTTGCCGCCTTTGACGCCGCCGCCAAGCACAAACATCACGTTCGCGTGACCATGATCGGTGCCGCCCGTGCCGTTCTGTCGCGCGGTACGACCGAACTCCGACATGGTGACCAGCGTAATGTTTTCGGCATCATCGCCCATGTCCTTCCAGAAGGCCGCGATTGACATCGGAGAACTCCTTCAGCCGGTTCGCGAGCTGTCCGTTCACATTTCCCTGGTTCTGGTGCGTGTCCCAGCCGCCGATATCGGAGAACGCCGCCTCAACGCCGAGGTTCGCCTTCATCAGCTGCGCGATCTGCTTCAGGCTGTTGCCGAACGGCGTGTTCGGATAGCTGACGCCGGCCGCCGGCTGGTAGTGCGCCGGATCGGCTGCCTTCAGCATCTTCACCGCCTCAAACGTCTCCTGCCCGGTGCCATGCAGCACCGCGTCCGAGCTCTCGTCATACATCGCCTGGAAGGCGTTCGAGATCGGCGACGTCGCGGGCCTTTGCCGCCGACTGAAAAGTCGGCCAGGTTGCTGACCGCGATCGCCGGCAGCTTGCCCTGCAGCGTGCGCGGAACCTGCGTGCCCAGCGCGACCGCGCGAAACGCCGACGGCTTGCCCCGACAGCGCCTCGGCCTGGAGCGCGCGATTCAGCCAGCCGTCCTGCGGTCACCTTGACGCCGGGCGTGCCGCTCTCCATGTAGTCCTGCGCGTCGAAGTGCGAGCGCGTCGTGTCGGGCGAGCCGGCCGCATGCACGATCGCGAGATGGCCTCCGTCGTAGAGCGGCTTGAACGACGCCATCGCCGGGTGCAGGCCGAAGAAGCCGTCGAGGTCGAGCACGCTGCTTCTGCTCGATCGCGATCGACGGCCGCATCGCGTAGTAGTTCTTCTCGCGGTACGGCACCACGATGTTCAGCCCGTCCGCGGCTCCGCGCTGAAACAGCACGACCAGCTTCTTGTTGTTGGCCGCCGCCGTGGTCATCTCGGCCATGACGCTGCGCGTCAGAAAGCTGGGGATACTGGACGTCCCGACCAGGGCGAGCGCTCCGCCCTTCATGAATCCCCGTTCGTGTTGATCTGCCATAACGTTCCTCATTCTCGACATTCATGAACTCGGTCGGCTCTCGAGCTTGACGCCGGCGGGAAGTCTATTCGCCAGCTGAAGTCGCTAACGGCGCTGAAACTCCGGCGAGCCCAGAAGCAGGCCGGCCATCGCGCATCCTGCTGCTTCGCGCCGTATCAGCTCGGACGTCGCTCTCGGCCGGAGCTGCGCCAGGCGCAGAAAATCGCGCTCGGCCTGTTGGGAGACAGTGCTGTCGCCAGACTGCGTGAGCACCGCCTCCCGTGTGCGATCGCTTGCCGGAACTCCGAGCAGTAATCTTCTCCAAACGTGCTTCGTTGGCGGCGGCTCCCGACGCGGCCGCTGTCGCCGCGGAGCGCCACATTCTGCGCGACCGGAAGGCGAAGCTCCAGCGAGCAGCGCGCCAGTCGGTTCGCGTGCCCGGCAAGCTTGTCCCGAGCTGAGCACCAGCGCGAAGTTCATCCGGGTCACCAGCGCGCCTGTGCTGACCCACGGCTCACTCATCCAGCTGTACCCGTTCGGCGTCTGCATGCCGTAGAGCGGCATCCCTAGCCGGTCCAGCGCCTGCACCAGCGGCAGCGCGTTCGAGCACGTCCGCGTCGGTCGCCCGCAGCGCCGAGGCGACGAACTCAAGCGGCGTCTTCACCTTGGCGCGATACACCTCGGGCGACCAGAACTCGGGCGAGTGGAACATCGTCCGCAGCACGCCTTGATCTCGCCTCCGCTCGCCAGGAACGTCTTCGCCATCCGGTCGACCAGCGCTGGCGGCGGCGTGTCGCTGACAAACCGCACCGCCAGCTTGGTCGAGACGAACTTCGCCGTCGCCGGGCTGGTGGCCAGCATGTGCAGCACCTCGAGCCCCTCCTTCTCGCCGTCCTCGTGGATCGTCTTGCCCAGCACCGTCTTCGCGCCCGGCTCATGCCGCCGCTCTTCGAAGCTGTACTGCGCCGCCCTGGTTCGGCCGCTCGATCGTCCATCCGGAGAAGACCTTCGCCACCTCCGTCACATCCGCCTGCGTATACCCGCTGCCGCAGGCCGGTCGAGCACCGCCGCCGCGTGATCCGCGCTCACCTCGCAGCCGACACCGAGCGTATGCAGCTCCATCAGCTCGCGCGCATAGTTCTCATTCAGGCCGCGATTCCGGCAGCGCCTGCTTCGACCTGCGGGTTCTTCGCGAACGGTCGCCATGCGCGCGCCCCGTTGCGCCGCCTGCGAGTCCGGACCGATGCTCTGCCAGTTGTCCAGGTACACCAGCATCGCCGGGCTCTTCGCCGTCGCGACCAGCAGGTCTTCGAAGCTTGCCGAGCGCATGCGGGCGGATCGTCTCGCGCTCGTACGCGGGCAGGAGATACGGCTCGTTCTGGTTCTTCCGGAGATACACGTTGAAGTGGTTCAGCCAGAAGTCCGTCATCACGGCCTCAAGCTGGCGATCGCTGTAGACATCGCGCAGCAGGCGCGACTCCAGCACCTCCGCACCGACCATGCGCACCGGCCCCTGGCAGCGCGGCAAAGACTTCCTTCTGCTGCGGCGTAAGGTCGTGAGCCAGCATCACAAGCTCCGCCTGGCTCAGGCTGCGTCGAAAGTCCACGAGCTGGTCGGGTGGGAGCGCCAGCAGACGCCGCACCCGCGCCTCTGGCGCCAACGCCAGGATCGCCGAGGTCTCCGACTCTGGGAACGCGCGCTCGTTGTGCGGAGGCACGACCGCGCTCCACGGAACGCTGGTCGCCGTCCTGATCCTCCATCTGGGGCGTGCCGCCAGCCTTCTTCTTCCCGCCCATCACGTATCCGGAGTCATCTCCGGCCAGCAGGTTCACACGGCCCCGAGCTCCGTCAGATCTCTCCTTGTTCGGCATCGTCGACGTGCCCGCGGTTGTTCCTTGTGCCATCTCGTCCGGGTTCGACGCCGAGGCACTCTCCCCAGCTGCCTTGCGCTCCTGAGCCTTCTTGTACGCGGCGATGCCATGGGCGTAGATCGCGCGCTCGACGGGATCGTCTGGCAGCGGGAGATCGCGTCGGGAGACCGCGCGCAGCATCGCCGGGCTGGGAAAGCGCGCAAACAACTCCTCCTGCGGAAGCATCATCGCCGGAAACGCTGCCAGCCGGGCATCCAGCGCGGAGTCGTCGATCGTCTCCGGATGGAGCTGCTGCTCGAACCAGCGGTCCAGGCCAATGCGCCCGACCTCCTCCACCTCGCCCGGACGCGGGCCAAAGGTGAACCGGTTCAGCGCATGAAGCACGCGCTGCTCGCCCTGCACCTGCGCCACGGCGCTGCGGCCGCTTCTGAGTCGTTCGGGGCGCGGGGGCGAGCTCACCGCCAAAGCAGGCGCATCGACCATGAGCACGCAGAGGACCCCAGCCATCACAGCGCGTGGCCGCCACGGATCAGCCCACCTGTCGCTCTTGTTCCTTTGGACTCCCCGGCGCAACCCCGCATGACGAACACCTCGGCGCAGCCGCATCGTGCGCGGCAGGCGCATACTGAGGAGAGACCCGAATCGCGCCGGCCAGTTGCGGTCGCCCGCTAGAAGGCCGCCAGATCCGCCATCGCCCGGTAAAGGTCCTCCGGCTGCGGCAGAATCGCATCCTCCAGCAGCGGCTGGTACGCCACAAACGTATCCATCGCCCCCACCCGCCGCACCGGCGCATCCAGGTCGTGGAACAGCTCATCGCCGATCCGCGCCGCGATCTCCGCGCCGTAGCCCCAGCTCAGCATGTCCTCATGCGCCACGATCACACGGCTGGTCTTCCGCACGCTCTCGCAATCGCCTCCCAGTCATACGGCGCAGAGGCTGCGCAGATCGATCAGCTCCACGTCGATCCCCGCCTCGCGCTGCAGCTTCTGCGCCGCCTGCAGCGCCCGCGGCACCACCGCGCCGTAGGTCACCACGCGTCAGGTCCTTGCCCGGCCGCACGATCTTCGCCTTGCCGAACGGAATCGCAGTACTCCGGCCCCGGATAGGCCGCCCGCCCAAACGTCTCGCGATACAGCCGCTTGTGCTCCAGAAACAGCACCGGATCGTCGCACCGGATCGCCGTCCGCAGCAGCCCCAGCGCATCGAGCGCATTCGAAGGCATCACCACCCGCACGCCCGGCGTATGCGTAAAGATGCTCTCGCCCGACTGCGAGTGATAGATCGACCCGCCCGTCAGGTAGCCGCCGATCGGCACCCGCATCACCAGCGGGCAGCTGAACTGCGCCGTTCGACCGCCAGCGCATCAGCGCCAGCTCGTTGCGCATCTGGTGCATCGCCGGCCAGATGTAATCGAAGAACTGAATCTCCACCACCGGCTTCATCCCGCGCACCGCCATGCCGATCGCCCGCCCGATGATGTTCGCCTCCGCCAGCGGCGAGTTCCACACGCGGTCCGCTGCCAAACTCCGTCTGCAGGCCGGCCGTCAGCTTGAAGACGCCGCCCTTGCCCTTGATCTTGCCTGCCCTGCAGCGCCTCATCGCGCGTGGCATCGGCCACATCCTCGCCGAACACCACGATCCGCGTCGATCGCGCCGCATCTCGTCCCGCAGGCAGGTGTTGATCAGGTCCGCCATCGTCCGCTCGGTCTGATCCGCAGTCGCTTGCCGACGCGACGTCTCGAAGCGCGCATCCATCGGGCTTCAGATCCTCCGAGTACACATGCTTGCAGGATCGACTCGACCTCCGGCAGCGCCGCCTGCGACCGCGCGGTCCGCCGCCCGCTGCACCTCCTCATCCACCTTGCGCTCCAGCGCGTCGATCCCCGCCGCATCCAGAATGCCCTCGCGCAGCAGCCACATCTGCATCCGCGAGATCGGGTCGCGCAGCGCATCGGCCTCCAGCTCCGCCTCGCTGCGATAGAGCCGCTCATCGTCGCTCAGCGAGTGCGAGTACGGCCGCATCACATGCCCATGCACCAGCGCCGGCCCCTTGCCCGCGCGGCAGTACGCCACCGCCTCCACCATCGCCTCGTAGCTCGCGAGCGCGATCCGTGCCGTCGACCTCGGCAAAGTGGAAGTTCGGGAAGTTCGCCACCAGCCGCGAGATGTTGCCGCCCGGCGTATTCGCCTCCACCGGCGTCGAGATCGCATACCCGTTGTCTTCAACCACATACAGCACCGGCAGCTTGCCGTTCGAGGCCGTAGTTCAGCGACTCCCAGAACTCACCCTGGCTGGTCGATCCCTCGCCGATCGAGACATACGACCACCTCGTCGCCGTGGAAACGTCACATCCTTGAACTCGCGATAGTCGCCCGTCGTGCTTCGCCGCCGCCTCCGGATGCCGCGAGAAGTACCGCCCCGCCTCCGCGCACCCCACCGCATGCAGGCACTGCGTCGCCGTCGACGAGCTCGGGCGTCACGATGTTCAGCCGCTTGCTCGTCCAGTGCGAAGGCATCTGCCGCCCGCCGCTGGCCGGATCGTCCGCCGCGCCCACCGCCTGCAGCAGCTGCTCCTCGACCGTATTGCCCAGCGCCAGGCAGAGCGCGCGATCGCGGTAGTACGGAAAGAACCAGTCGTACCCCGGCTTCAGCGCCATGCCCGCCGCCACCAGCAGCGCCTCATGCCCCGCGCACGAGATCTGGAAGAAGATCTTCTGCTGCCGCTTCAGCACGATCTCGCGGTCGTCCGTCCGCCGCGACAGGTACATCAGCCGGTAGAACTGGATCAGCTCAGCCGGGCTGAGTCCGTCGCCGGAACTGCTCCGCAGTCAGTCCAGACTCCGTGCCCATGGTGCTGGCAGATCTTAGCCATCGTTCTCTCCGTTCGACCCTTGATTGTAGTCTTCCCGGGCCCGCCATGTCCGGGCAGAGACCTACACGAAAGTTCGCGAACTTCGCACAGGAAGGCGTCTTAAGCCCGGGCAATCGTCAATGCGCTTCGGCTGTTAGACGAGCAGCGCGCCCACCGGTTTGTCTCCGATACCGCGTGGGCGCGCCGAGCTCAGACGAACAGCGGAGCCAGCACCAGCGTGATCGTCGCCAGCAGCTTGATCAGCACATGGAGGCTTGGGCCCGCCGTATCCTTGAACGGGATCGCCGACGGTATCGCCGACGACCGCCGCCTTGTGCGCGTCCGATCGCTTGCCGCCATACTTGCCCGTCTCGATAAACTTCTTCGCGTTGTCCCAGGCGCCGCCGCCGTTGTTCATCAGCATCGCCAGCAGAACGCCCGAGATCGTTCCGACCATCAGCAGGCCGGCGACCGCCTCCGCTCCTGCAAGGTTCACGGCCACGCCGCCGATCGCCGGGACCGCCAGAACATTGACGCCCGTTGCCGGGTCGACAACAACGCCGGCGATGCCCGCACCGTAGCTCGAGCTGAAGTTGCGGAAGATCAGGCCGACCGCGACCGGCAGCCCTACTGCCAGCGCGCCGGGAACGACCATCTCGCGCAACGCCGCGCCGGTAACGATGCTGACGCAGCGGCCATAGTCCGGCTTGGAGGTTCCCGGCCATGATGCCGGGGTTCTCGCGGAACTGCGCCCGGACGTCCTCAACGACCTTCTGCGCCGTTCGTCCCACAGCCTTGATCGCCAGCGAGCTGAACAGGTACGTCAGCATCGCCCCCAGCAGCGCGCCGACAAAGACCGGTACCTGCGCCAGGTTGATGTTCGTAAAGCTCCATCCCGCCGGCATAAAGCCGCCCGCCGCCGTAACCTTTGCCACGACGATCGACCGGATCTCCTCGAGATACGCCGAGAAGAGCAGAAACGCCGCCAGCGAAGCCGACCCGACCGCATATCCCTTGGTCAGCGCCTTGGTCGTGTTGCCGGCCGAATCGAGCTTGTCCGTGCGCTCCCGGATCTCGTCCGGCTGGTTTGACATCTCGATGATGCCGCCCGCGTTGTCCGTGATCGGCCCGAACGTATCCATCGCCAGGATGTACGCCGCGCAGCTGAGCATGCCCATGGTCGCGATCGCCGTCCCGTAGATGCCCTTGGCGTAGTCGCTGATGCCGGCAACGCCCGCCAGCCCCTGCACGCCGAAGTAGTAGCTCAGCAGCAGCGCTGCCGAGATCACCACCACCGGCATCGCCGGCGTCTCCATGCCGACCGCCAGGCCGCTGATGATGTTGGTCGCCGGTCCGGTCAGCGAGGCCTCCGCGATCGACAGCACCGGCCGGTAGCGCGACTCCGTGTAGTACTCCGTGATCCAGACGAACAGAAACGCCGTCGCCAGACCAACGATGCCGCAGCCCAGCAGCCAGCCCGGACGCACCAGCGGTCCATTCAGCATGGTGTACACCGCGCCCGCAAACCCGAGCAGCGCCAGCGCCGAGGTCACGTAAAAGCCGCGGTTCAGCGCGTGCATCGGGTCTTCGTCTTCCTTGGTCTTCACCACGGCCACGCCCACCATACTCGCGATCAGGTTGATCGCATGCACGATCAGCGGAAACAGAATCCCCTTCACGCCAAAGACCGGATACAGCGCCGCGCCCAGGATCATCGCGCCCACATTCTCCGCCGCCGTCGACTCGAAGATGTCGGCTCCACGGCCCGCGCAGTCGCCCACGTTGTCGCCCACCAGATCCGCGATCACCGCCGGGTTCCGCGGGTCGTCCTCGGGGATGCCGGCCTCCACCTTGCCCACCAGGTCAGCGCCGACGTCCGCCGCCTTGGTGTAGATGCCGCCGCCAAGCTGCGCAAACAGCGCCACCAGCGAGGCGCCGAAGCCGAAGCCCACCAGCTGGTAGGGAACCGCCTGCGGATTCTCCAGCCCGCCAAAGAACAGAAACAGCGCCCCCACGCCAAGCAGGCTCAGCGCGATCACCACCAGCCCCGTCACCGCGCCGCCGCGCAGCGCCATCTGCAGCGCCCGGTTCAGGCTGTTGCGCGCCGCCGAAGCCGTTCGGATATTCGCGCGGATCGAGCAGTACATCCCCGTAAATCCCGCCAGCCCCGAGCAGATCGCTCCCACCAGGAAGCTGATCACCGTCTTCACCGCATACGGCGCCGTTCGCGGCGAGAGCTCGTAGCCGCACAAACACCACCACCGCCAGCACCACCGCGATGATTCCGATCGTCTTGTACTGCCGCCGCAGAAACGCCTCCGCGCCCTCGCGGATAGCGTTCGAGATCGCCTGCATCTCCACCGTCCCGTGTCGGACGCGATCACCGCCCGCGCCAGCAGACCCGCCGCAACCAGCGCCAGAACTCCAGTCACCAGCGCAATCCAAAGCCACATCCGGCCATCATCCCCAACTCGCCATCCCCGGTGCAAACGCTGGCTGCTCCTGAATGAGCAGCAGCCAAAAGAGCTACCAAATGCATGCAGATGTCTCCTCTAAACTTCTCGTTAAATTGTATGTTTCCTTGCGGGGCGCAATTAGAGCATGCGGTCATGGCCCGGTCAATCGGTCCGCAGGGCCTCCATGTACACGTATCACATCCCTTACCCCTCTGGCCAAGCAATCCCCTCCGTGGAGCTTCCCGGGCCCGAAAAAGTGTTCAGCCCGCTGCTGTTAGAATCGATTGAATCCACTCCATCAGGAGAGGCAATGCAGGCAATGCTTGCGCTCGAAGACGGGCGCACCTTTCGCGGAAAGAGCTTTGGCGCCCGGCGCGAGTCGCTCGGCGAGGTGGTCTTCAATACATCACTCACCGGATACCAGGAGATCTTCACCGATCCCTCCTACGCCGGGCAGATCGTCGTTCTCACCAATCCGCACATCGGCAACTACGGCACCACCCCCGCGGACGCCGAGTCGAAACGCCCCTACATCGAAGGCCTCGTCACCCGCGAGTTCTCGCCCATCAGCTCCAACTGGCGCTCGACCCAGGTCGCCGACGAGTACCTCGAGCGCTACGGCGTCCCCGTCATCGCCGAGGTCGACACCCGTGCCGTCGTCCGGCATCTCGCGCTCAACGGCGTCATGCGCGGCGTCATCGCCTCCGGCGAAGACCTCCGCGCCGACGACCTCGTCGAGCGCGCCCGCTCCATCCGCAAGATGGATGGCACCGACCTCGCCTCCGGCGTCAGCACCGACAGGATCTACACCTGGGACGCGCAGGAGCCGCGCAACCAGACCGGCGACAGCCTGCTCGGCACCGCACGGCGAGGCCGAGCCCATGCACGTCGTCGCCTACGACTTCGGCATCAAGGAGAACATCCTCCGCATGCTGACGCGCGAGAACTGCCGCGTCACCGTCGTCCCGGCCACGCACCTCCGCCGAGGACGTCCTCGCGATGAACCCCGACGGCGTCTTCTTCTCGAACGGCCCCGGCGACCCCGAGCCGCTCGACTACGCCAGTCGAGAACGTCCAGAAGCTCCAGGGCAAGGCGCCCATCTTCGGCATCTGCCTCGGCCACCAGATCTTCGGCCTCGCGCTCGGCGGCAAGACCTACAAGCTCAAGTTCGGCCACCACGGCGGCAACCACCCCATCAAGAACATGGAGACCGACAAGGTCGAGATCACCGTCGCAGAACCACAACTACGCCGTCGACCCCGACACCCTCGACGCCGGCTCGGTCGCCGTAACCCACGTCAACCTCAACGACCGGACCTGCGCCGGCCTCAAGCACAAGACCGACCCCATGTTCAGCGTGCAGTACCACCCCGAAGCCAGCCCCGGCCCGCACGACTCGCACTACCTCTTCAAGGACTTCCGCAAGATGATGGAAGAGTGGAAGAGGTGAAGAGCAAGCTGCGCGGCGCAGTCGCAATACTTGTCAATTCCGACCTCCCTTTGCGGGCAGAAGCGCCTTGTCAAGACCACGATACTGCATCCCGGATGCCGCCGGTGCCTGCGCACCTGCAGTCGTTCCATCCGCTCATCAACCCCCGCGCGGAGAACACGTTCGCCGAGATCTGGATGCTCGATCAGACATGTCGAGCGATTGAGGCTGCGAAGGTTCCACAGCGACCGCGAAACACGCTTCGTCTGACCGCTTCAATTCGGATGGCGGCATCCGATCTTCGTCGAGGGAAGCGTAGATCTGTGCGAACAGGTCGGGTGGCGCAGACTACCCTGCCGGCAAATGGACAGGGACGGGCCATCTGCCGCAGGACATCCGTTACTACAAACAACGAAGCGAGCTGGGCGATCGTCGGGACGCAGATCGGGGTTCCTTCCGGTGCAGATCGATGATCTGCGCGATCTGATCGCAGCGCCTGTTTACGCTTCCGCAAACGAAATACCCTGCGCCGACCAGATAAGGGCAGTGGAGAGGACCAATGCCACGCAGGAATGACATCGCGAAGATTCTCGTGATCGGCTCCGGCCCGATCGTCATCGGGCAGTCGGCCGAGTTCGACTACTCCGGCACCCAGGCCTGTAAGGCGCTCAAGGCCGAAGGCTACGAGGTCGTGCTGGTCAACTCGAACCCGGCCTCCATCATGACCGACCCCGAGGTCGCCGACCGCACCTACATCGAGCCACTCACCGCCGCCTACGTCGAAGAGATCCTCCGCGTCGAGTCCGCGATGTTGCGTCCCGGCTCCGGCATCTTCGCCGTACTGCCCACCGTCGGCGGGCAGACCGCGCTCAATCTTGCCGTCGACCTTGCCGACTCGGGCGTGCTCGAAAAGTTCTCGGCGTCGAGCTGATCGGCGCCAAGCTCGGCGCCATCAAGAAAGCCGAAGACCGCCTCCTCTTCAAGGACGCGATGAACAAGATCGGCCTCGACATGCCGCGCTCGGCGCTGGTCAACAACATCCGCGACGGCCTCGAGTTCGCCCAGAAGATCGGCTTCCCGGCCATCATTCGGCCCTCGTTTACGCTCGGCGGATCGGGCGGCGGCATCGCCTACAACCGCGAAGAGCTGATGGAGATCCTCTCTCGCGGCCTCGACCTTTCGCCGGTCCACGAGTGCCTCATCGAAGAGAGCGTCCTCGGCTGGAAAGAGTACGAGCTCGAAGTCGTCCGCGACCTCAACGACAACGTCATCATCATCTGCTCGATCGAGAACTTCGATCCCATGGGCGTCCACACCGGCGACTCCATCACCGTCGCCCCCGCGCAGACGCTGACCGACCGCGAGTACCAGGCCATGCGCGACGCCGCCATCGCCGTCATCCGCGAGATCGGCGTCGAGACCGGCGGCTCCAACGTCCAGTTCGCCGTCAACCCCGCCAACGGCCGCATGACCGTCATCGAGATGAACCCGCGCGTCTCGCGCTCGTCCGCCCTCGCTTCGAAGGCCACCGGCTTCCCGATCGCCAAGATCGCCGCCCGCCTCGCCGTCGGCTACACGCTCGACGAGCTCCAGAACGACATCACCAAAGCCACGCCCGCCTGCTTCGAGCCCACCATCGACTACGTCGTCGTCAAGATCCCCAAGTGGCAGTTCGAAAAGTTCCCCGGCGCCGACGAGATCCTCGGTCCGCAGATGAAGTCCGTCGGCGAGGTCATGGCCATCGGCCGCACCTTCAAGGAAGCCATGATGAAGGCCGTGCGCTCGCTCGAGACCGGCAAAAAGGCGACCGCGGATGACATCGAGCCGCGCCGTCTCACGCAGCGCCTCGTCACGCCCCATCCCGAGCGCCTCTCCTACATCCGCTACGCCTTTGAGCGTGGAAGAGACGGCCGCGGCATGAGCGTCCGCGAGGTCGCCCGCCTCACCTCGATGGACCCCTGGTTCCTCCACCAGATCAAGCAGATCACCGACGAGATCAAGCTCGTCAGCGAGAAGCCGATGGCCGAGATCTCCGCCGACGACCTCCGCTCCGCCAAGCGCATGGGCATCTCCGACCAGCGCCTCGCGACTGGCTGGGCTCTGACCGGAGCTGAAGGCACGACACGCGTCCGCGAGCTGCGCGAAAAGCTCGAGGTCCAGCCCGTCTACAAGCTCGTCGACACCTGCGCCGCGGAGTTCGAAAGCTTCACGCCCTACCTCTACAGCTGCTACGACGAAGAGGACGAGGCCGCGCCGACCCCGAATAAAAAGATCATGATCCTCGGCTCCGGTCCCAACCGCATCGGGCAGGGAATCGAGTTCGACTACTGCTGCTGCCACGCCGCCTTTGCTCTCCGCGAAGATGGCTACGAGACCATCATGGTCAACTGCAACCCGGAGACCGTCTCGACCGACTACGACACCTCCGACCGCCTCTACTTCGAGCCGCTCACCCTTGAAGACGTCCTCGCCGTCTACAAGCACGAGGCCGCGGGCGGCGCCGACATCGGCATGATCGTCCAGTTCGGCGGTCAGACTCCCCTCAACCTCGCCCTGCCCCTGAAGAACGCCGGCGTGCCGATCATCGGCACCTCGCCCGAATCCATCGACCTCGCCGAAGATCGCAAGCGCTTCGGCAAGCTCATCGACGGAGCTCGGCATCCCGCAGCCCGAGGGAGCGCATCGCCACCAGCGTCGAAGAGGCCACCGCCGGCGCCAACCGCGTCGGCTACCCGGTCCTCGTCCGCCCCTCCTACGTCCTCGGCGGCCGCGCCATGGTCATCGCCTACGACGACGCGGCCATCGTCCGCTACATGAGCACCG
Organism: uncultured Acidobacteriaceae bacterium; assembly: GCA_963850375.1. Classification (GTDB taxonomy): domain Bacteria; phylum Acidobacteriota; class Terriglobia; order Terriglobales; family Acidobacteriaceae; genus Edaphobacter. The sequence continues at coordinate 2,715,358 of CAWKKV010000002.1, forward strand.
CCATCGAGTACTCGCAGGAGCGGCCCGTGCTCATCGACCACTTCCTCGAGGACGCCGTCGAGGTCGACGTCGACGCGCTCTCGGATGGCAAGGACGTCCTCGATCGCCGGCATCATGCAGCACATCGAAGAGGCCGGCATCCACTCCGGCGACTCCTCCTGCGTGCTCCCCGCCGTATCGATCTGAGCCCGCCGTCCTCGACACCATCCGCGACTACACCCGCAGGCTCGCGCTCGCGCTCAACGTGCTCGGCCTCGTCAACATCCAGTTCGCCATCCAGCGCGGCACCGTCTACGTCATCGAGGTCAACCCCCGCGCCTCGCGCACCGTCCCCTACGTCTCCAAGGCGACCGGCATCCCGCTTGCCAAGGTCGCCTCCCGCATCATGACCGGACGCAAGCTCGCCGAGCTGCTGCCAAATCTGACCCAGGCCCAGCTCGACACCAGGCGCGACCTCGACACGGGCTCACGCTTCTTCGTCAAATCGCCGGTCTTCCCCTGGGGCAAGTTCCCCGGCGTCGACACCGTCCTCGGACCGGAGATGCGCTCAACCGGCGAGGTCATGGGTGTGGCCGACAACTTCGGCGAAGCCTTCGCCAAGGCGCAGATCGCCGCCGGACAGATCCTGCCCACCAAGGGCACCATCTTTCTCAGCGTCAACGATCACGACAAGGCTGCCGTCGTCGCCGTCGCCCGGCAGTTCATCGAGATGGGCTTCCACCTGGTCGCCACCCACGGCACCGCCGACGTCCTCGAAAAGGTGGGCCTGCACGCCGAGCGCGTCTACAAGGTCCAGGAGGGCCGGCCCAACGTCGTCGATCTCATCAAGGGCGATCGCATCCAGCTCATCATCAACACGCCCCGCGGGCAGGACACCGTCTTCGACGAGAAGGCCATCCGCCGCGCAGCCGTGCTCGCCCGCATCCCGACCATCACCACGCTGGCTGCTGCCAGCGCCGCGGCCGAGGGGATCTCTGCTCTCCAAAAGGGAACTCGCCGCGTCGTCGCGCTCCAGACCCTGCATGCCGAAGCCCGGGCGCTGGCCGAGGTAAAGGTGTAACTGGAAGAAGTGTTTAGTCGGACTCAAGTCCGAACGTCGAGCCGATCGCGTAGCCGATCATCGACAGCGGAATCCACGTCCCCACCAGCAGCCCGTCGCCGCCCATCAGCCCACTCCCATGGCCGATGTCGAAGAACGTGCGCCACAGCTTGTCGAGCGCTCCGCACTTCTCACACAGGCCGTTGCCCGTGGGCAGGTCGAGCACCCACACGCACACCACCGAAAACATCAGCAGGCCCGAGATCCACACGTAACGCGAAACGTCGTTCTGCTGCATGCGAGAGATCAGAAAGCCGCCCACCATCGGGACGAAAAACGCAGAGCACCGTCGCCAGCAGCTTCGGCGACGAAGACTCCGGATCCGGGTGCATCAGCGACATCAGCCCGATCACGATGGCCAGCACCGCGACCGCCAGCAGGGTGTGCGTCAGAAACCAGAAGGCCTCGCGCCCAAGGTCGCCTACTGTCTTATCCTTCGAGATCGATCCTCGCCGCATCATGATGCCTCTGAGGTTATCCGAGATCCTGCTCCCGCAAACGCCGCCCCGCTACACCTTTCGCGTTACAGGTGCCGCCCCCGCCAGCCCCTGCTCGGCCCTCGCTAGAATAGAAGAATGCTTCTCGACGGGCTGCACATCCCTCTGACGACCCCCTTTTACCCGGACGGTCGCGTCTACCTCCGCAAGCTTGAGCACAACGCTGACCGCTACTCCCGCACACCCGCGACGTGCCTCACCGTCCTGAGCCGCACCGGGGAAGCAAGCCTCGTCTCAGACGCGGAAGCACGCGAGATCCTGGGCATCGCCATCGGGGCCAGCGCCCCCACCAAGGGGATGATCGCCGACGTCTCACGCGACGGCGTCCGCGCGACCCTTGAGCTCGCCGACCACGCCGCCGTACTCGGCTACGACGCCATCCACCTCCGCCGGCCCGCCATCCTCTCGGGCGTGGGCGAGGCGACGAAAGCCCAGATGCTCTTCTACGGCAGCATCGCCGACAGCTCCTCGCTGCCGATCATCCTTGAAGATCACCGCGTCGTTCTCGCCGGAGCTGATCGCCGAGCTCTCGGCAAACCCGGCCTTTCTCGGCCTCAACCTCGCCGGAGGCGGCGTTGCGCGCGCACAGGAAGTCAGCTCCGCGGCATCGAGTCTCAGGCGTGACGTGACGGTCACCAGTGTCTTCGCCCCTGTTACCCGCCGGATGAGAGCGCCCGCCGACTCGGTCGGAAGCGGCAACTATATCGATGCCGGCTCGCTATCGGGAGGCGGTACGGCACTCGCCACCGCGCCACCCCCGCCCGCGCTCAAAACGCGCACGAAGAGCGTCGGATTCCAGATCGTCTGTGGTCGCACCGCCGACCTGCTCTCCTGTCTTGAGGCCGGGCATCAGCCGCTGCCATGCTGCCCTTCGCCGTGGCGGCGCCGCAGGCTGTTCACGAGGTCCTCGCTGCGTGGAAGGATGGCGATCCAAAGCTCGCCGCGGAGAAGCAGCAGCGCCTCCAGGCCGCGGTCGCCGCCATTGAGGAGCGGCTCGGCATCGCCGGGCTCAAGGCCGCCAGTGATCTGAACGGGTACTACGGAGGGAAGCCCCGGCTCCCGCTACTGCCTCTTTCGGGCGAGGAGCGCGAGGAGGTCGAAGACCTGATGGCCCCCATGCGCAACTAGACGCGCAACCTTCGTACAACGGGACGGCCGGAGCTTACGCGCGCGGCTTCACCGGCACACCCATCCCACTCAGCCGGCTGCGCGCAGCCATTGCCTCAGGCGAGTTGGGGAAGCGCTGAATCAACGCCCGCAGCTCGCGGATGCCGGCCTCGTTCTGCTTCAGCTGGATCAGCGACTGTGCCTTGTGGAGGTGCGCCGCCGGGATCTTGTTGCTGTCCGGGAACTGCTCGATCACGCGATCGTAGTTCTTGATCGCCGCAGCGTAGCGCGCGCCGCGGTATTCGATCTCGCCCTGGTAATAGAGCGCATTGCCAGCCAGCGGATGATCCGGGTATGCCTTCGCGACATCGGCGAACTCGGACGAGGCCAGCCCATACTTCGCCGACATGTAATCGCCCAGCGCCGTCTTGTAGAGATCATCGACCGGCGGCGCACCACCGCCCGCCGGAGCTGCACCGGCTGCCGCTCCACCGTCAGGTGCCGCGTCGAGCGGAACCGCCGCTGAGGGCTTGCCCCGGCGCGAAGGAGGTGCCGCAACCGGAGTCCCAGCGTCCGCACCCGCGCCCGTCGGCGAGGAAGCGGGCAGTGTGCTCGGCGGGGCGTCATTGCCGGCCGGCATCGGCGCAGCACCCGCACCGCCGCTTGCAGGCGCAGCCTGGATATTCGCGCTCATCGACTGCTGTTGCCCCTGGACATCCTGCATCAGCTTTTCGAGCCGACCGATCCGCGCCTTGATCTCGTCGAGCGAGTCGTTCAGCGACTGAACCTGCCCGGAGACCTGGTCGACCTTGGCGCCCGACGCCTCCTGCTGCGTCTGCATGCTGCGCTGCAGTGTCTCCATGCTGGTCGACATCTTGTTGATCGAGTCGGCGCTCTGCTGCACGAGATCCTTCAGCACGCCCATGCGCTCGTCGTTCGACTGCTGGAGCCGGGCCACCGTGTCCTGGAGCTGCTGGATCTGCGTCTGCAGCTGGATCATGTCCTTGCTGGCCGCATGTGCCGGAACACTCAACAGAACGGGGCAAAGCGCCAGCATGGCGAGTAGGGCTTTTGTTCTACGCGGGGGAGAAGCGATCTTGCTCATGGGCGTCATACCTGACTCTCTATCTGTCCTTCATCGGCAAACCAGCATCGCCCGCCACGACGCGAGCGATGCCGATCAGCCTCTTCCTTCTATCGGTCGAGCGAGAACTGCGCCCGCCGGTTCTGCTGCCAGCAGCTCTCGGTCGATTCCGTGCAGAACTGCTTTTCTTTTCCGTAGCTGATCACGCGCAAACGCGATCCCGCGATGCCGGCCGAGACCAGCGCCGTGCGCGCCGCATTGGCACGGTTCTCGCCCAACGCCAGGTTGTACTCGGCGGATCCGCGCTCGTCCGAGTAGCCGCCGATCACGACCCGAATCGCCGGGTGCGCTGCCAGGTAGCTCGCCGCCTGCGTGACTGCCGCCTGCGCGTCCGGCCGCAGCTCGTAGCTGTCGTAATCGAAGAACGCGTCCTGTACATTCTGGTGGAACGCCGCGTCCGAACCCATGTCTCCGCCCGTGTCCGAAGCGGCGGGCGCGGTCGGCGCCACCGGCACGCGAACCGTCACGCGCACATTCGCCTCGGCAGTTCCGCCGTCGCCCTTCGCAACGAGGTGGAAGTTAGTCGAGTTCGACGGCGAAACCGTCTGCGTCCCGTTGTTGTTCACCGGACCGATGCCATCGATCGTCACCGTCGTGGCGTTCTGGCGTCCGCCAGTTCAGCACCACGGACTGCCCCAGGTCGATCGAAAGCGGATCCGCCGAAAGCGTCGCTGTGGGCGCCGCAGCCGTCGTGTCGGTCGTCGGTCCCAGGCTGTTGGGGTTGATACCGCTGCTCTTCTTATGGCATCCAGAGAGAGCGGTCAGCGCGATCGCCACCGCAGTCATCGCCATGCCACTCCGCACTCGTACGTTCGTCGAACTCATCTTTCTTTTCTCTCCCGCTCTCGCTCGAGCAACCTCGTGAAATGCCGTCAGACCTGTCCGATCGGTTTACAGCTACTAGCTTACTTCCAACTCCAGTTCGGCATGTCGCCCGCCGTCAAGGTGTGGCGCTGCGTCCCATCCGCCAGCATCGTCTCGATCTTCGAGTCCGAAGCGCGACCGCTCGAAGAGTTCGCAAACACAATATGCCGCCCGTCCGGAGACCAGGAAGGGAAGTCGCAGCGGCCGATGTCGTGCGTCAGCTGGATCCAGCGCTTGGTGGCAATCTCCATAACGTAAATATCCTGCCCGCCCGGGGCTCCCGGACCGTACTTGCGGTTCCAGGCAAATGCCAGGAACTGGCCGTTCGGCGACCACGAGGGCGACGTGGCATAGCCGCCATCCGTCATCCTCTGCACACCCGAACCGTCCGCCTCCATCACGTACATCTGCGGCAGGCCCGTCCGCCCGCTGATCCACGCGATCTGCGCTCCTGTCTTGGGGTTGAAGACCGGCGAAACGTCCGGTCCGCGGAAGCTGGTCACGCGCCGCGCTCCACCGCCATTCGAGTCCGCGATCCATATCTCCGGATCGCCCGTTCGCGAGGAAGAGTACGCCAGCTCGCGTCCGTCCGGCGACCACGCCGGCGAGAGATTCGTTCCGCCCGAGACCGGGAGGTTCACCATCCGCCCCAGCAGCAGCGAAAACATCCTGATCTGAAATCCGTCCCGCCCCAGCGACGAGAACGCCACCCGAGAGTTATCCGGCGAGACCCGCGGCGACAGCGACACCGTTCCGAGATGCGTCACAGCATGGGGGTTCGCGCCGTCGTAGTCCATCATCCAGATCTCTTTGTTCGCGCCCAGCACCTTGACGTAGAAGAGCTTCGTCTCGGCAATGCCGGGAATGCCGCCGCCCAGCCGGAAGATGATCTCGTCGGCAAAGCGATGCGCGATCTGCCGCGCCGAATCTTCGCTCGCCTCCTCGCTGTACTGCTTCGCCAGCACCTGCGGATATTGCGTGTTCTTCGCGTCAAACAGGAAGCCGCTCACCACCACCCGTCCGCCCTGCACTCCCAGGTTGCCGAACGCCACCATGGCCGCAGAGCTCGGCGCCGCCGACCACTGCCCAAGGCTGATCTCTGCCGGAGTTCCCGGCGAGGCCTGCGGCTGCAGGCTCTTCGAGACGATGTCAAAGATGCCCGCGTTGGAAAGATCTGAGTAAAGCGTCGTATCAAAGGTCGATTTCAACGGCTGTGCGTCGCCCGAACCCGGCTTGAAGTCCGCCACCGCGATCCGGATCCGGTCCGCCCCGCTCGACGTCTCCGTCTTGAACCAGTCCTGCGCCTGGGCCTGCGAAACAGCAAGAAGCAAAACAAGGGAGCCAAGCACAGCCGCCTGAATCTTCAGGAGCCGCAGATACCGGGAGAAAGACTGCGTCGTAAGCATGCACCTCTTATCGTAGACGCAATCGCCAGGACGGACCCGGCGTCGCCCTCGTTTACTGCTTGCGGTAATCAAACGAATACTCGACCGTGATGTGGTTGCCCGCGGGCAGCGGACCGAAGCCCTCGACCCGTTGCAGCGCGCGCAGCGCCGATGTGTCCAGCGTCGGCGATCCGCTGCGGCTCTCGATCCGCGCGTTTGACGGCAGTCCGTCGCGATCGATATCAAACACGATCGTCACCCGCTTCCCCTCGGACGCGCGCGGGTCAGCCTCCTGCGTGTACCAGTTCTGCGCCACCGTCCGGTTCACGATGTTGACGTAGTACGCGAACCGCGCGCCAAAGGTCCGGTCCTCGACCGACACCGACGCCGTCCCGTTCTTGAGCTGCATCGTGGACTGCGCGATCCGGATCCCGGCCGTCTCGCCGGTCGTCGCCTTGGGTGTCGGCGGCGTAGGCTGCGGATGCCTCGGCGGCTCGGGCGTGGGCCGCTCCGCCACCTTGGGCGGCGTCTTCGGCTGCGACTTCACCGGGATGGGGATCTCCTTGGGCGAGGGCGGCGGCTCCGTCCTCTCCTTTGCAGGCGTCGGCGCCGGGCTCGGCTTCTCAGACGTCAGCACACCCGTCTCCAGCGTCTTCTGCCGCGGCGGCAACGGAATCGACGACACCATCGTCGCCTGGATCGCGCCCGCCGTCACCGAGTTCTCGCCCCAGCTCTGCCCCTTGTGGCGAAGCAGCAGCGCCGACCCAAACAGCGCTACAAACAGAAGCCCGTGGAGCACAACCGAGCCCAGCAGGCTGGTGCGAATCTCCTCCGCACCCGCTCCCGGATCCCGCGTCGCCCATGCCCTCTGTGCTGTCATCCGCGCGCCCCTTACCTCTCGATCGGCCGCGTAACAATGCTGATGTTGGTGATCCCCGCCTGCTTCACCGCGTCCATCACCGACGCAAACGCCCCAAACGGCACCTGCTCATCCGCCCGCACGTAGATCACGCGCTTCGCCGGATCGCCCTTTCCGCTGCTTCCCGCGCTCTGCAGCTTCGCCGGCAGATCGTGGACGTTGACCGGCTTGTCCTGCAGAAAGACGTTCTGGTCCTTGTCGATCGTCACCACCATCCGTTCCTCGGTCAGCTGGTTCACCGAGCGCGTCTTCGGGATCGCCACCTCAACCCCTGACTGCAGCACCGGCGCCGTGAGCATAAAAATCAGCAGAAGCACCAGCACCACATCCACCAGCGGCGTAATGTTGATCTCCGCCAGCGCCGTCTGCGTCCGCCCTCGTGAGGAAAAGGCCATCGCCTAGAACGCCCTCCGACGCGGCTCTTCCGGAACCTGCGAGGGCGGCGTCAGCATCGCCGCATTCTCGATCGCATTCAGCAGCTCCCGGCCGAAGTCATCCATGCGCGCGCCAAACTCCCGCAGCCGCGCCGTCAGCTGGTTGTAGCCGACCACCGCCGGGATCGCGACCACCAGCCCCGCCGCCGTCGTAATCAGCGCCTCAGAGATACCCGGAGCCACGGCCCGCAGCGTCGCCGCGCCTGCCGTCCCCAGCCCATGGAACGCGTCGATGATGCCCATCACCGTCCCGAACAGGCCGATAAACGGTGCGATGGCCGCAATCGTCGCCAGCCACGTCATGCGCTGCTCCATCACGGTCAGCGCCTCGCTCGAGGCCGTCTGCGCCGCCCGCTCGAGCGCCTGCGGGTTGCGCGGCAGACCCCGCCCGGCCGTCTGCCGGTGATACTCGTCATGGATCTCCGTAAATACGTCCACCAGCGGGCTCGGCTTGAACTGCGAGGCCACTGCCGAGATCTCACTCAGCCGGCCCGACTTCCGAAACGCCCGGACAAACCGCGTCCCCTGGAGCTGCGCGCGGCGGAAGTACGTCCACTTCGAAATCATGATCGTCCACGAAAAGATGCTCGCAATCAGCAGGATCAGCAGCACCGTAAACGCCACCGGCCCGCTGTTGTGGATCATCTCGGCAAGCGCGCTCGAGTTCGAGGCAACCGGAGGCGCCGCCGCCGGAACTTCGTCCTGGAGCAGCAGGAGGGCAAGAGAGAAGAGAACAGGCATAGGGTCGTCTGGTCACCAGTGTACTTGCTGGCGCCCGCTCCCGGCGCCCGCTCCCGGGAGCCAAATGTACCCGCCTGGATGCCTCTTTCCTGCCCTCCTCTCCACACCCCGATGCGTCGCCCGGCTTTGTTATCCTCGGCTTGTCGCGCGCTCCTGAAACCGACGGACGAGCGCGCCTCTCGAGGCTTGGGGAAATGCTGCTGGAGCTGCGCGCGGAAAACTACGCTGTGATCGACCGTGCGGCCGTCCAGCTCGGCTCCGGGCTCAACCTCCTCACGGGCGAGACCGGCGCCGGCAAATCCATCCTGATCGACGCGCTCGCCCTCCTGCTCGGCGGCAAAGCCTCGGGCGACGTCGTCCGCCACGGCTCCGAAAAGGCCGTCATCGGCTGCACCTTTGAGAGCACCCCCGGCGCCCGCGCCGTCCTTGAAGCCAACGGTATCGACGACTCCGAAGAGGCCGACGAGATCCTGCTTCGGCGCGAGGTCACCGCCGCCGGCAAAGGCCGCGTCTTTATCAACAACCAGCCCGCCACCGTCGCCGCCCTCCGCCAGCTCGCACCCGAGCTCGCCCTCGTCCACTCCCAGGGCGAGACCATGGGTGCCTTTGACCAAGGGCAGCAGCGCCTCCTCCTCGACCGCTTCGCCCATCTCTCGACCGAGCGCCGTCGCCGCCGCCTATGCGCAGTGGCGCGAGACCCTCGACCGCCTCCGCGAGCTCGAGTCCTCCGAGCAGGATCGCCTCCGCATGGCCGATCTTTGGCGGTTCCAGAGCTCCGAGATCCGCGACGCCGCCATCCTCTCGGACGTCGAAGATCGCGAGCTCGAAGCCGAAAAGCGCGTCCTCGCCAACGCCGAAAAGCTCTTCCACGCCGCCAGCACCGCGCACGATCTCCTCTACGAGGCTGAGCAGTCGGCCGAGTCCACCCTCGGCGCCGCCCTCAAACATCTCGAAGAGCTCGCCCGCTACGACCCCCGCTTCGCCGAGCCCAGCCAGCAGCTCGCCGCCGCCAAGGCCATCGTCGAGGACGTCGACGCCGAGGTCCGCGACTTCGCCGAGAACATCCAGGCCTCGCCCGGGCGCCTCGCCGAGATCGAAGACCGCCTTGCCGCACTCGACCGACTCAAACGCAAGTACGGCACCACCCTCCCCGAGGTGATCGCCTTCGGCGCCGAGGCCGCGGCAAAGCTCTCCGAAGTCGAGAATCGCGACACCCTGCTCGCCGAGCTCCGTACAGAACAGCTCGCCCGCGCGAAGTCCTACGAAGCCGCCGCCGCGGTCCTCAGCAACGAGCGCTCCGCCGCTGCCGCCCTCCTAGAGAAACAGGCCGAAGCGCAGATCAACGACCTCGCCATGCGCGTCCGCTTCTCCATCCGCGTCAACCCCGGGCAGCAGCCGGAGCAGTGGACCCCGCACGGCTTCGACACCATCGAGTTCCTCATCGCCACCAACGCCGGCGAACCTCTCAAGCCGCTCGACGAGATCGCCTCCGGCGGCGAAATGTCCCGCGTCCTCCTCGCCCTCAAGGTGACGGTCGAAGAGGGCGCGCGCGGTCAGGCCAGACCTCGCGGCTCGGCCCGCGGCAGGAGCTCCGTCCTCCCACGCACGCTGGTCTTCGACGAGATTGACATCGGCATCGGTGGGCGTGCCGCGGAAGCCGTCGGCCGCAAGCTCAAGACCCTCTCCGCGACCCAGCAGGTCATCTGCATCACCCACCTCCCGCAGATCGCCGCCTTTGCCGATCATCACTTCCTGATCGCGAAATCCGAGAAGCGCGGCCGCACCGAAACCTCCGTCCACCAGATGGAGCGACCGGAGCGCGTCGAGGAGATCGCCCGCATGCTCTCCGGCGCCTCGCTCACCGAGACCAGCCTCAAGCACGCCGAGCACCTGCTCGAATCCAGCCTCTAGGGAGCTACCCACGCCTCCCCCGTCCGCATCCTTGTAGGTAGTAACGCAAGGAGGAGAGACCGATGGCAGAGGAACGGAAGAAGTGCGCGCATCAGAACTGTAGCTGTATCGCCCCCGAGGGCCAGAAGTACTGCTCGGAAATGTGCCAGGACAGTGCCGGGACCACCACTCTCGGCTGCGACTGCCCTCACCCCGGTTGCACCGGCAAGGCCGTATAAGGTCCAGGGCCCCGAACGCGGAGCTCCGGCCCATCCGGCCGGCTCCGCCAAGGCCTTTCCCCAGTGTTAGTTGCGTAACACTCCGCACCTCGGGAGGTTCGTCTGGAAAGGCCCACGGAGCGCCCGGACCTGTATACTTTAGATCGTGACTACTCCGACACTTGATCCCGAAGTAACCGGGCCGACACACCCTCAGGACACCGACACCAAGCGAGTCATGCTTCTCAAGCCGCGAGGCTTCTGCGCCGGCGTCGTCCGCGCCATCGACATCGTCCAGATCGCGCTCGACACCTTTGGCGCTCCCATCTACGTCCGCAAAGAGATCGTCCACAACAGCTACGTCGTCAACGACCTCGCAAAAAAGGGAGCAATCTTCGTCAACGAGCTTGACGAGGTGCCCGAAGGCGCCCGCGTCATCTACTCCGCCCACGGCGTCTCGCCGGCCGTTCGCCAGCGTGCCCGTGATCGCGGTCTCAAGGTCATCGACGCCACCTGCCCGCTGGTCACCAAGGTCCACGTCGAGGCCATCAAGTTCGCCAAGCAGGGCTACTCGCTCGTCCTCGTCGGCCACCGCGACCATGAAGAAGTCGAAGGCACGCAGGGCGAAGCGCCCGACGTGACGCAGGTCGTCTCCACGGTAGAAGAGGTCGAGGCGCTCGTCGTCCCTGATCCCAACAAGGTCGCCTACCTCACCCAGACCACGCTCTCGCTCGACGAGGCGCGCTACATGATCGAGGCGCTCAAAAAGAAGTTCCCCAACATCGTCGGCCCGCACGCGCAGGATATCTGCTACGCCACGGAGAACCGGCAGACAGCCGTCAAGAACGTCGCACACGATGCTGACCTCGTACTGGTCGTCGGCTCCCGCAACAGCTCCAACTCCAACCGCCTCGTCGAGGTCTCGGAGAATCTGGGCACGCGCAGCTACCTCATCGACAAGGCCGACGACGTCAAGCCCGAGTGGCTCGAAGGCGTCGGCAAGGTCGCCGTCACCGCAGGCGCCTCCGCCCCTGAAGTCCTCGTGCAGGAGGTCGTCGCCTTCCTCGCCGCGCGCGGTTATGGCGATGCCGCCGAGGTCGAGGTCATGCCAGAAAACGTTCGCTTTGGTCTTCCCCCTGAGATCGTCCGGGCCATCTCCTCCGCTCCCCGGGTAGCACAGTAAGCTCCGGCTGCCGAGGCAGCCCATTCACTATGATCAACGATTCACAAAACGGGCACGTGGCCGCAACACGGCCGGCGCAGCCGCGCTTTGGCCGGCTCGATCTCGGTCTCGACCGCGTCATCGACGGCCTCGAACGCTCGATCGACTGGCTCTTCACCCAGCAGGACGCCGAAGGCTTCTGGTGCGGCGAGCTCGAAGCTGACGTCATGCTCGAGGCCGACTACATCTTCATGCACACGCTGCTCGGCACCGGCGACCCCGGAAAGATGGAGCGCGCCGTCAACGAGATCCTCCGGCACCAGAACGAGGACGGCGGATGGAGCCTCTTTCCTGGCGGCCCCTCCAACATCAGCTACGGCGTCAAGGCCTACTTCGCCCTCAAGCTCATGGGCTGGTCCAAGGATCATCCGGTGCTCGTCAAGGCCCGCGAGTGGGTCCTCGCCCACGGCGGCGTGGTCGAATGCAACACCTTCACCAAGATCTATCTCTGCGCGCTCGGCCAGTACGAGTACGACGCCGTCCCCGCCATCCCGCCTGAGATCGTTCTCTTTCCCAACTGGTTCTACTTCAACATCTACGAGATCAGCTCCTGGTCGCGCGGCATCCTCGTCCCGCTCTCGATCATCTACGCGAAAAAGCCCTTCAAGAAGATCGCCCCCGAGCAGGGCATCGACGAGCTCTTCGTCGGCGGCCGCGCCAACGCCGACCTCCACCTCCGCTGGGACCGCAAGCACCCGGTAAGCTGGCGCAACTTCTTCCTCTTCACCGACCGCGTCGCGCACTGGTTTGAGCGCGTTCACATCCGTCCGCTCCGCCGCGTCGCCCTCCGCAAGGCCGAAGCCTGGATGCTCGAGCGCTTCGAAAAGTCCGACGGCCTCGGCGCCATCTATCCTGCCATGCTCAACTCCATCGTCGCCCTCCGCGTGCTCGGCCGCTCCGTCGACGACCCGCAGATGATCCGCGCCATGGATGAGTTCGAAAAGCTCGGCATCGACTGCCCCGAAGGCACGGCCGACTACCCCACGCCCACCTTTCGCATGCAGCCCTGCTTCCCACCCGTGTGGGATACCGCGCAGGCCGTCTACGCGCTCGGCGAGGCCGGCGTTCCCAAGGACGACCCGCGCATGCTCAAGGCGGTCGACTGGCTCCTCTCGAAAGAGGTCCGGCACAAGGGCGACTGGGCCGAAAAGGTCAAAAACGTCGAACCCGGTGGCTGGTACTTCGAGTTCAACAATGAGTTCTACCCGGATATCGATGATACGGGACAGGTTCTGCTCGCACTCAACTGCGTCGAGAACCCCCGGGAACGCTACCAGCACGAGGTCGCCCAGCGCGCCCTCAACTGGATCTGGGCCATGCAGTGCAAAAACGGCGGATGGGCCGCCTTCGACAAGGACAACACCAAGTCCATCTTCCAGTACATCCCCTTCGCCGATCACAACGCCATGCTCGACCCGCCGACGGTCGACATCACGGGCCGCATGCTCGAGATGCTCGCCCTCTACGGTTTCACCCGCTCCGACCCACGCGTCGAAAAGGCCGTGCAGTTCATCCTCAAGGAGCAGGAGCCGGACGGCAGCTGGTTCGGCCGCTGGGGCGTCAACTACCTTTACGGCACCTTTCTCGTCCTCCGCGGTCTTGAGGCCATGGGCTTCTCCAACCTCGAGCCCTCCGTCCAGCAGGCCGCCGAGTGGATCCGCATGGTGCAGAACTCCGACGGCGGATGGGGCGAGACCTGCGGCACCTACGACGACCCGGACCAGCGCGGCGTCGGCCCCTCCACCCCGTCGCAGACCGCCTGGGCTCTCCTCGGTCTTCTTGCCGCCGGCGATACCCGCTCCGACTCCGTCGCCAAGGGCATCCGCTGGCTCATCGACCGCCAGCACCCTGACGGCAGCTGGGACGAGCTCATGCCCGGCCGCAACGGTGAGAGTTACTACACCGGAACCGGCTTCCCCCGCGTCTTCTACCTTGGCTATCATCTTTACAAGCAGTACTTTCCCCTGCTTGCCCTGACCACCTACCGTCGCGCGATGGAGCGCGAAGAGGCCCAGGCCGCCTGACCCGCACAGCCTGAATCGCGGCGTCCCCCGCCGTCATCAAGATCTTCGGAGGCATTACCCGATGGCAGTACCCGTATCGCAGGCCTGGACCGTCGCCACCTACGTCCTCAAGCAGAAGCTTCGCGGACGCAAGCGCTACCCCCTCGTCCTCATGCTGGAGCCGCTCTTCCGCTGCAACCTGGCCTGCGCCGGCTGCGGCAAGATCCAGTACCCCGCCCACATCCTCAAGGCCGAGCTCTCCCCCGAGGAGTGCTTCAAGGCGGTCGATGAGTGCGGTACCCCCATGGTCGCCATCCCCGGCGGGGAGCCCCTCCTCCACCCCCGCATGCCGGAGATCGTAGCCGGCCTCGTCGCGCGCAAGAAGTACGTCTATATGTGCACCAACGCGCTGCTTCTCAAAGAAAAGCTTCACCTCTTTACCCCCTCGAAGTACCTCTCCTTCTCCGTCCACGTCGACGGCGAGCGCGAGCACCACGACTTCGGCGTCTGCCGTGAGGGCGGATATGACATCGCCATGGAAGGCGTCGCTGCCGCCGTCGCCGCCGGCTTCCGCGTCACCACCAACACCACGCTCTTCGACGGTGCCGACCCCAACTCCGTCCGCCGTCACTTCGACCAGCTCATGAAGGCCGGCGTCGAGAGCATGATGGTCGCCCCCGGCTACACCTACGACAAGGCTCCTGACCAGAAGCACTTCCTCGGCAAGGCCAAGTCCAAGCGACTCTTCCGCTCCATCCTCTCCAACCGCAAGAAGTCCTGGGCCTTCAACGCCTCGCCCATCTACATGGAATACCTGATGGGCAAGCGCGAGCTCACCTGCACCCCCTGGGGCATGCCCACCTTCTCCATCTTCGGCTGGCAGAAGCCCTGCTACCTGCTGCAGGATGGCTACGCCGACAGCTTCCAGGAGCTGATGGAAGCGACCGAGTGGTCCAACTACGGCACCGAAAGCGGCAATCCGCGCTGCGCCAACTGCATGGTCCACTCCGGCTACGAGGCCTCGCGGCGTCAACTACACCTTCGGCTCGCTCAAGGGTCTGCTCTCGACCGCCGCGGCCATGTTCAAGCGCTACGACGACCCCGGCGCCCAGACACTGCTCAACGAGTGGAAGCCAACACCGCACGCCCCCCTCGTCCAGATCGGCAGCCCCGTCATCTCCACCGCCTCCGCCGCCGCAAACCACGATGCCACCTCGCTCGTCTCCGGAGACTAAGCTCGACCATGGCCACCGATCAGCAGGAACACCTCAAGCTCGAACAGCTTCACGACCACAACCCCAACGATCTCGAGGTCGCCGCCGGCCGCGAGCGTGAAAACCTCGAAGGCTGGATTCCTTCGCTCGCCACCCCTGCCGAGATCAACGAGGCCCTCGAAAAGGCCTTCGACTACCGCGGCGACGTCACCCTCACCCTCAAGGACGGCTCCGAGGTCCAGGGCTACATCTTCGACCGCCGCACCGGTGCCGATCTCGCCGACTCCGTCGTCCGCATCCTCCCCTCCACCAGCCGCGAAAAGCTCTCCATCCCCTACTCGAGCATCGCCGCCATCGCCTTCACCGGCCGCGATACCGCCGCCGGCAAGACCTTCGAGGCCTGGGTCAGCAAGTACTGGGAGAAGAAGGCCGCCGGCGAAAAGAACATCCAGATCGAACCCGAAAAGCTCGACTGATTCATGAGCGACGAAGTGCTCCGGATCCAGCCGTGCGGTGCATCGCGCTCTCCCAGGAGATCTACTCAGCCCTGAGCATCCGTCCCGGAAGTCAAGCTCGCCCTTACTCCGGACCATGAACACCGCACGCTCCTGCTGCGTGCCCTCGATGCACTCGGCAGTCACAAGCAACTTGGCAGCCGAGCCGCCTGTCCGGTACCCTCACCCGAGTCATGAAGGTCTTCCTCACCGGAGCCACCGGCTTCGTCGGCTCACACGTAGCCCACACCTACGCCGCCCAGGGCGCGCAGCTCCGCCTCCTCACCCGCTCCACCTCCAACCCCGCCATCTTCTCCGAGCTCCCGCCCGACACCGAGCAGGTCAACGGCGATCTTCGCAACCCGCAGACCTTCGCCTCCGCCCTCGAAGGCTGCGACGCCCTCGTCCACGTCGCCGCCGACTACCGCCTCTGGGTCCCCGATCCCGCCGACATGTACAAGTCGAATGTCGACGGCACCCGCGAGCTCCTCCGTCTCGCCCGCGAGCTCAACGTCCCCAGGGTCGTCTACACCTCGTCCGTCGCCACCATGGGCTTCGGCCACGACGGCACCATCGTCGACGAGGACACCCCCGTCTCCCTCAGCCGACATGATCGGCCACTACAAGCGCTCCAAGTTCCTCGCCGAGCAGGTCGCCATCGAGGCCGCGCGCGCCGGCCAGCACGTCATCCTCCTCAACCCCACCACCCCCATCGGCGCCGCCGACAGCGAAGCCCACCCCCACCGGCCGCATCATCGTCGACTTCCTCAACCGCAACTTCCCCGCCTACGTCGACACCGGCCTCAATCTCGTCGACGTCGAGGAGGTCGCCCGCATGCACCTCGTCGCCCTCACCCGCGGCACGCCCGGCGAGCGCTACATCCTCGGCGGCGAAAACCTCACCCTCAAGCAGATCCTCGACCGCATGTCCGCCATCACCGGCCTCCCCTCGCCCAGGCACAAGGTCCCGCACGCCGTCGCCATGGCCTTCGCCTTCTTCGACGAGACGGTCACCGGCAGGCTCCGCGGAAAGGAGCCTCGCGCCACCGTCGAGGCCGTCCGCATGGGCAAAAAGATGATGTTCGCCTCCTCCGCCAAGGCCGAGCGCGACCTAGGCTTCGAGATCCGCCCCGTCTACAACGCCCTCCGCACCGCCATCGACTGGTTCCTCGCCAACGGCTACGCCCCCCCGCCCCCAGCCCTCGCCGCCGCTCCCCCCGCATGACCGAGCCACCGCGCACCCCGCCCGGCCGCCGCACGGTCGCCATCATCGCCGCCCTCCCGCGCGAGCTAGCCCTCCTCTCGCAAAGACCTCGCGAGCCATCCGCCCGTGCAGCAAGCGATGGCGTCGTCCTCCACACGGCATCGCTCCCGGCAGCCGAGCATCCTCCTCGCCACCGCCGGCATGGGCGCCACCCGCGTCTCGCTCGCCGTCGCCGCCGCCCTGGCGCACGGCCCCGTAGACCTCCTGCTCAGCGTCGGCCTTGCCGGAGCCTGCATCCCCAGCCTCGCTGCCGGCGACGTCCTCGAAGCCTCGCTCGTGATCGACAGCCAGTCCGGCGAGCGCTTCACCCCCGCCACCCTCTCCGGCATCGCAGCCCCCGCGATCCTCGTCACCACGCCCCGGATCGCCAGCCCTTCTGAGAAGCAGCGTCTCCACGCCACCTACAACGCCGCCGCTGTCGACATGGAAGCCGCCACCGTCGCCCGCCTCGCCCGCGCCCACAACATCCCCTTCGCCGCCTTCAAGGCCATCTCCGACGACCACACCGTCGACCTCTCCCACCTGCGCGCTTTCGCCCACGCCCGCGGCCACTTCCGCACCTCCGCCTTCGCCCTCCACACCGCGCTCCGCCCCCATCTCTGGCTGCCCACCGCCGCCCTCGGCCGCAACACCAGTCGCGCGCTCGAAAACCTCAGCTCCGGCCTTCGCCGTGTCATCAACACCCACTGCGCAACGTCCTCCCATCAAGGCTGATCCGCTACGTCCGCGCCCTTCATGCCCGGGCATGCCTCACGGCGTGGTCGCCCCGAACCTGCGCGCGTTGGCCAACGCGATCCAGTCAGCCACCCCCTTGCGCACCGAGTCGAGGTTGTACAAAGAATGTCGCAGCGATAGATCCGCGCGTTCCGTGGGCCCCACCCAGTAGATCTCCAGTCGATAGCGATCCGCCGGCTCGCACCGTGGCAACGGCTCGCAGTCCACACGCGCCGCCGGCATAAATCCGTCAACCTCCGGCCCAACCGCCATGGCCAGCAGACCTGTCGTCAGCATCGACAACACAAAAAGACACACCACCAGCATCAGCGCGATGATCACCAGTACTGCGGCGAAAGCAAAAAGTCCCAGGGTCGCCCCTAGGACATACAGCCGCCATCCGGACAGATCCGCCGTCTTCATCTGGCGAATGCAAAAGCCGACCATTCCAACACCCAGCAGCGCCAGTGGTGCAATGAGCCAGCGGGGAAACTTCTCTGAAGTCAACGGCCAACTGATCGCAGCGCCGAACAGATCCGCAACCTGCCGCGCGATCAGACTGGCCGCAATCGCCAGCGACGCCTCATCGCCCGGCAGCCGCAAGGCGTGGAGCGCACACGGCAGCACCCGTCTTCGCTCTTGCTCCTGCAGCGTCCTCCAGAACGTAAGGGAGCGCGCTGAAAACCCCTTCCCCGACTGCAGAACATAGACGACCCCGAGCGAGGCGTACGGCCAGAAGAGGAGGCAGGCCAGGAAGTTCTTGGCCCACGGACTCACAGACCAGAGCGCCCACGCAATCCCACAGCAGATCGTCAGCGGTTTCGCCATGCTCCGAACCGTGGTCATCGTGTCCCGAAGCAAATACGCCTGTTCTCTTCCGCCTTGCACAGCGGAGATGCGACTGGCCAACAGCACCGCGGCACTCAGCGAAACGGTCAGCAGCACAAGCAACGATCGGAGAGCGAGATGCCAGCCGCTCAGGAGATCCACAGGCAAGCCGGGCGAAGTGGCCAAAGGTGCCAGACCGGCGATCGCCGCCCAGACCGCGATCAAAAGACTCGCCGCAAACAGAACGTCTGTCACCGTTCGTGCAATCGGGTGGTGCATCAGCCTCGGCACAACATCCAGGCAGAGCGAGAATCCCGCGATCATCGAGGCCAGCCACACCGCGGCATGCCGGTCACCCGCTCCCGTCAGCGCCGCCAGCAGCGCGCCAACAAACACACCCACAGCCGTGGGATACAGGCTGAACAGCAGGAGCTTCAGCTGGTTGCCCGTGTCCTCCTCGACCGCGAGGTAGGGAGTTCCGAGGCTCAGTATCCCGTCCAGTTGCCGGTTGCCTATCGACTCGTCTCGCGTCACCGCGTCGAATGCAACAACGCCTCCGTGACTGTGCGCGATCAGCACGTGGCAGGCGTCCGGCGCCTCGGCAAAGCTCGACGCCAGGTGCACGCGCAGGGCATCGGCTGCAGCCCTCCGCGCTCGCATCGAGTTGCTCCCGCTCCACAGGAACTCACGAAACGTGACGCTGCCCCTGATCCGCGTGCGTAGCCCCTCGGCGACGCTCGTGCTGAACGTGGATCCAGCCTCGAACCAGAACGCCTCCTTCGAAGTCGATGTCCTCGCGCGGGACCTCCACCAGCCCTCCAGCCCAAGGTCCTCAAACACCACAGAAAGGAAGCCCCGTCCCCAGGTCCCATGTACCAGATGAACGAACGTGTTGTTTTCCAAAGTGACTCAGTATACGCAAGCTGTCGCAGCAAACCCGGAAGGGCAATGACGCTCCCACATCCCACCTCCCCTTGGCGCATTCGTATCGCGGATACTCGTACAATGAAGTAAGCCGGTTGAGACCGGAATCAGGACCGATCCAGATAAACTCAATCGATAGAATACTTTGCTTATAAATGGCCTGGAATGAAAAGTTTAGCGGAACAGATCCTCTCATCTAAGAGAAGCAAAGAACTTAGCATAAGTACCCCCGGGGGGGAGGGGGTACCCCTTCCCCGCACAATGCGCGCCGCCGTCTACCGCGGCATCGACGACGTCCGCGTCGAGACCGTCCCCGTTCCGGAGATCGGCCCCGGCGAGCTCCTCCTCCGCATCGACACCTGCGGCATCTGCGGCACCGACCTCAAGAAGATTCACACCGGCTCCCACTCCGCCCCGCGCGTCTTCGGCCACGAGATGGCCGGCACCGTCGCCAGGGTCGGCGAAGGCGTCACCCGCTTCGCCGTCGGCGACCGCGTCATGGCGTACCACCACATCCCCTGCGGCCACTGCTACTTCTGCCACAAGCAGACCTTTGCCCAGTGCGAGACCTACAAGCAGGTCGGCTGCACCGCCGGCACCGGTGCCCCCTCCGGCGGCGGCTTCGCCCAATACATCCGCGTCATGGACTGGATCGTCGATCGCGGCGTCGTCAAGATCCCCGACGACATCCCCTTCGAGCAGGCCGCCTTCCTCGAGCCCGTCAACACCTGCTACAAGGCGGTCAAGCTCCTCGGCCTCCATCCCGATGAGACCGTCCTCGTCATCGGCCAGGGACCCATCGGCATCCTGCTCGCCGCCCTCGCCCACCGCACCGGTGCCACCGTCTTCACCAGCGACCTCTACCCCGAACGCCACGCGGTCGCCGCTGAGTTCGGCCTAACCCACCCCCTCGACGCCCGCACCGACATCGTCTCCACCCTCCGGTCGGCCACCGACGGGCGCGGCGCCGATGTCGCTCTCGTTGCCGTCGGCGGCAACGCCCTGATCCAGGTGGCCATGGACGCCATTCGCCCCGGCGGCCGTGTCATGCTCTTCGCCTCCACCCAGCACGGGGAGGCCCCCTTCGACCCAGCCTCCGTCTGCATGGACGAAAAAACCCTGATGGGCTCCTACAGCGCCTCCGTCGCGATCCAGGATGAGGTCACGGAGCTCGTGTTCGCGGGCTATCGCAACGGCTTCGATCTCACCCGTCTCATCTCGCACCGCTTCTCGGTGGAGGACGCCGTCGCCGGAATCGACCTCGCCTCAAACCCCCAGCCCGGCTCCATGAAGATCGTCATCAAGCCCGGCCACTGATCCCCGGCACCGCTCAGTCCCGCGTCCGCTTCTTCACCTCGACGCTCAACCGCTTGATCTTCTGATTCAGCGTCGAAAGCGGAATCTTGAAGAACTCCGCCGCTTCCGTCTGGTTCCAGTGGCAGCGCTCCAGCCGGTCGGCGATGATGCGTCGCTCGATCTCCTCCATCAGGTCAAACAGGGAAGCATCCGGCCGATGCTCAAGCGCCGCCGACGTATACGTGCTGCCCTTCAACTGCGGTGGCAGCAGATCCGGCGGGATCACTCGCGAGGTAGAAAGCACCACCCCACGCTCCATCGCATTCTCGAGCTCACGCACATTGCCCGGCCACTCATACTCCAGCAACACCCGCAACGCCTCCGGCGACAGCACCCGCTCCCCCGTGCCGTTCTCCTCGGCATACAGGTTCAGAAAATGCGTCGCCAGCAGCGGAACGTCGCCGCGCCTTGCACGCAACGGCGGCAGCTCAAGCGAGATCACATTGAGCCGATAGAAGAGGTCCTCGCGAAACCGTCCCTCGCGCACCGCGTTCTGCAGGTTCACATTGGTGGCTGCCACGATCCGGACATCCACCTGCATCTCCGTGGTGCCGCCCAACTGCATGAAGCGACGGTCCTGGAGCACGCGCAGGATCTTGGCCTGCATGTCCATGCCCATGGTCCCGATCTCATCGAGGAACAACGTCCCACCGTTGGCGATCTCGAACAGGCCCTTCTTCGAGCTGACCGCCGAAGTGAAAGCCCCACGCACATGCCCAAACAGCGTCGATTCGAGCAGATCGGATGGCACCGCCCCAGTATTCACCGGCACGAACGGTTTATCGCGACGCGGCGAGTTTTGATGGATCGCCTTGGCGATGAGCTCCTTGCCCGTGCCGCTCTCTCCTTGCAGAAGAACCGTCGAGCGACTGGGTGCCACCTGCGCGACCACGTCAAACAACCGCAGCATCGGATCACTCTTCCCGATGATGTTTTCGAAGTTATAGCGCTGCTTCAGCACGCGCTTGAGCTGAACGACCTCGGCCTCGGCCCTGTTGCGTGCGATCGCCGTGCGGATGTCCGCGAGGAGCTTCTCGTTATCCCACGGCTTCTGAATGAAGTTCTTCGCACCTGCGCGGATCGCATCGACCACGTTTCCCACGGTGCCGAACGCCGTGATCATGATCACCGGCAGTTCGGGATGCATCTCCAGGATCCGTGGAAGCAGGTCAATCCCGCTCTCCCCAGGAAGAGCCAGATCCAGCAGAAGCAGGTCGTACTGGTTACGCGAGAGCATGTCCAGACCGGCGTTGCCGTCCGGAGCCATCGCCACTCGGAAGCCCTCGAGCGTAAGAAGCGTCTCAAGTGACTCCCGGATCGCAGCCTCATCGTCGATGATCAGGATCCTCGATCCGGTCTGCGCGGATCCACCCACGTTCGCTTCGGTAATCTCCGCTATCTCGGTCGTCTCATGCATGCATTCTTGCCCTTTCACCGTTGCGTGTGCTCTCGCTGCGCAGGTAGACCCCAGTCCGCTCGTCCGCGGCAGGGAAGTCAAGCAGGAACGTCGTCCCAACACCCAATTCGCTCTCCACGACAATCTTGCCGCCATGCTCCTGCACGATGCCGTAGCTCACGGCAAGCCCAAGCCCAGTGCCTTTATGCCCGCCCGCCTGCGGCTTGGTCTTGGTTGTGAAGAACGGATCATAGATGCGGTGGAGGTGCTCCTGGCTGATGCCGCTGCCCGAGTCCTGTATGCGCACCAGCACCCGGTCGCCAAGGTTTTCGGTCGAAATCCGCATGCGCGCGTCCAGGGTCTGAAACATCGCATCCTTGGCATTCAACAGGAGATTCAACATCACTTGCTGTAGCTTGCCCTGGTTGCCGTGGATAGCCGCCAGCTTCGGCTCAAGCTCCAGATTCACGTGAATTCCAGCAGTCTTGAGTTGGTGGTCGATCAGGTTCACCGTGTCGCGGATGAGTGCGTTCAGGTCGAGCCCTGCGAAGTCCGTGCTCCCCGTACGGGAGAAGTTCAGCAGGCCGTTGACGATCTCCGATGCGCGGAAGCTCTGCTGGGTGATCTTCTCGAGCAGTGGTGTCAGTCGCTTGTCGGAGCTCATCTGCTTGGTGAGCATCTGGGTGTAGCTTGAGATCACCGCCAGCGGCGTGTTGACCTCGTGCGCAACACCTGCCGCCAGCAGACCGATCGAGGATAACTTCTCGGCCTGGGTAAGCTGCTCTTCCAGCTGTGTTCGGTCGGTGATGTCGTCGACCAGAAGAATGCGCCCCACTACCGTGAGCTCGCGCGTCAGCAGGGGAGCGATCGCGATGTTGGCCGTGCGTGGTTCTCCGCTCGGAAGATTGAGCCGAAACTTGTAAAGAGTGTGTGTCCCAAACTCACCCCGGACACTGTCGAACTTCGTGACGAACTCGGCAGGGAAGAGTTCGCTGAGCGGCCTGCCCAGGACCTCCGACCGCCTCAGCCCGAACATCGCCTCCATCTGCTGATTCCAACTCTCGATGTGATCCTCGAGGTCGACCGCGAGCACACCCACGTTGATCGACTCGAGGATGTTCTCGTGGAAATCCTTGAGCCGCTCGAACTCGGAGATCTTCTGCTCCAGGCGCTGGTAGAGCTGCGCGTTTTGGATCGCGATGCCGATGTAGCTGGCGAGTGACTCCAGGAGCTCGACATCTTCGCTCGAAAGGAAGTCTCCATGCTCCGTACGACCGAAGCCAAGCACCGCGACCGTGCGTGTTCCGAGGCCGCCCTGGTGAGAGGCCCGGCACGGCAGGTAATAGTTCAAGTCGAGCCTGGCCGCACTCTGACGCTGTGCCTCCGGCAGACGAACCGCAGACTGGGGCGTCTCAAAAAACAGATGATTGCCGGAGCGGGGCCGGTCGAAGTCGAGGAATCGGAGATCAAGCGCGGCAAGCTCTCCTGGTTGCAGGTTACCCAGCCCATGCGAAGCCGCAAGCCGGAACTGCTGCCCCGCACCTCCGGCCTCGGGATCCTCCGCTAGGAAGACGGCAACCCGGGTGATCAGCAGCGTCTGCGGCAACCGCTTCACGATGGAATCTACCAGCGTCCGGAGATCCGTCTGGGCGTTCAGTCCACGGCCAAACTCAACCAGCGTCTCCCGGTAGTCGAATCGCTTCCGATCAAAGACGCGATCGACTCGTCCCTGGATAGCACGCTTCAGCGGATCAAACGTAAGCCCCGTGATCATGATCGCCGCAACCAGGCCCCAAACCCGGAGGTTGGGCAGATGCGTATGCACCATCTCCGCCGTCACACCGACAATCAAGAAGTACGTGCCCACCAGCGCGGCCGTCGCCAGCGTATAGGTCACACTGCGCTTGAAGATCAGGTCCACATCCATCAGCCGGTAGCGCACGATCGCCCAGCTAAACGTCAGCGGCACAAAGACCAGCGACAGCCCTGCGATCTTGGTTAGCAGATCGGGCACGGTCCAGTTGGCCATGTAGGGGATCGCGTACATCACGGTGTACGGCGTGACCGCCAGCAGCGTGCCTCGTGAGAGCCACTTCAATTGCTGCCTCTCAAGCGCCGTGCCGGCCCGGAGGTAGCGCCAGCGGAAGACCACAGCCGCAATCACGTAGTAGAGAGCCAGGTGACCTTCTGCGAGCTGATCGAGCCGGTGATTCAGAAGCTCGGTCGCCGACCAGTGGCGGATTGCCCAAACCTGGAGACCGACCAGAAAGGCCCCGGGGACATAGATCAGCGCCATTGCGATCGCATGCCCAATCCGGCGTCGTCGCTCCGGATGCTGCGCATTTGAGAAGCTGATCGCGAAGTGAAGAAACAGGGCGGGCTGGAGAGCCCGGCACACGGCGTTACCCCAGTAGATGATCCAGTCCAGCAGGTCGAGTTCGCTCGTGTACTTGAAGGAGTACAGCACAAACGACGCCAGGCAGAAGACGTAGAAGTGTGTCGCTTTGGGTGCTGTCCATCTCCGAAACAGCACGTAGATCCCGATGCTCAGGTACACCAGCGCGATCAGTCGGAGTCCCTGGTTGAAGCTCCGATCCGCAGGCTCCAGGATGACCTGGATATCGAGCTTGGTGTGCCGCTCCGCATTGGGCGCAAGAGCCCGGGGGCGGACAATCGAGTAGGTTGCGTGTGACCAGATCCCCGCGCGGAACTGTTCCCGTACAAATGGTGCTAGACGCGGCACCGGGCGATCGTTGACCGCGACCACCTCATCCCCCGCGCGAATCCCGGCGCGCTCGGCCGGAGATCCGACCGGGACCCGCTCCGCCCGTAGGCCACCGGCCTGCGACTCCACCCACCAGGCACCGTCCGTCGGGACGTCGTACCGGCCCTCGTCCCGTAGATTCAAACCGGCTAGCACGCACGCGCCCAAGGTCAGCAGCGCTAACGTGATTGCGATCACCCGGTTTTGGAAGGCGTTGGTCATGCACCCCGTCTTCTGTTGCCTTAGCAGCTTTGGGGCCAAAGGAAAATACTTTGCAAACTCCCCAACCTGTGCTTTGAGTCGTTTTCAGGACCTGCTGCGCCTGAAAGGTTGTTACAGAAAATCATAGATCATCGGCAAATCCCTGCGGCACGTATGACATGAAGGTGGGATGATCAACGGAGGTTCCACCCCGACTTTTCCTTGACCGAAGCTGCGCCATCCTGTGAACTGAAGGTATGGACCCGCTCCCCTCCAGTCAGGATCCCGCGTTCACTCTTGCCAGCGACGTACTGCAGCGTGACGCCGACCACCTCCTCCCCGTTTACGCCCGCTATCCCATTGTCATGGACCGTGGAGAAGGAGTGTACCTCTTCGACGTCGAGGGCCGGCGATATCTCGACATGATGGCCGGTCTGGGTGTGAACGCGCTTGGCCATGCCCATCCCCGCATGCTGGCCGCCATGGCCGAACAGGCCGCGCGCCTCGTCCACCTTTCGCCTCACTACAGCAACCCGCATCCCAGCCACCTCGCCGAACGTCTGTGCGAGATCAGCGGCATGACCGGCGTCTTCTTTTCGACCGGCGGCTCGGAGGCGGTCGAAGGCGCCCTCAAGCTCGCTCGCAGCTTCGGCGCCCGAAACTTTTCGGCCCGCAAGCACGAGATCGTGGCCCTGCGCTCCTCCTACCACGGCCGGACCTTTGGGTCGCTCTCCGTCACCGGACAGCAGAAGTATCAGGCAGACTTCGGCCCTATCCTTCCCGGCGTCCGCTTCGTAGATCGCAATGACATCGCCCAGCTCGAGGCCGCGGTCAACTCCGATACCTGCGCCATCCTGCTCGAGCCGCTTCTGGGTGAGGGCGGCGTCCACGAGTGCACGGCCGCCTTTCTGCAGGCCGCACGACGACTTGCGACCACCCACGGCGCCGTGCTGATCTTCGATGAGATCCAGAGCGGTCTTGCGCGCACTGGCCGGTGGTTCGCCTATGAACCCAGCGGGGTCCGCCCAGACATCCTGATTCTCGGCAAGCCTCTGGGCGGTGGCCTGCCACTCAGCGCCATCCTGGTTACCGACGATCTCTTTCACGCCTTCGGCATGGCACGGCACGGCAGCACGCTCGGTGGCAGTCCCTTTGCCTGCCGCCTCGGCCTGGAGTTCCTTTCGATCGTCGAAGACGAAGAGATCCTTGCCCGTGTTACTGAGACTGGTGCTCATCTCCGCCGCCGACTCGCCGAGATCGCCGAGTCTTCCGACATTGCGGTAGAAGCCCGCGGCGTCGGGCTGATGCAGGCGCTCGAGTTGTCCGTTCCCGCACGTCCCATCGCCGAGGCCGCACTCGCAGAGGGCGTCCTGCTCAACTGTGTCCAGGGCAACGTACTCCGGTTCCTTCCTCCCCTGATCGTGGACCGCAGGGATGTCGATCACGCAGCGGAACTCCTCGCCAGGCTGCTTGAGAGGCCCGAGGCAGCTCCCGCCGATACGCTCTTCGCCACCGCATCGATCTAGGTTTTCTCGTCGTTCACCCTCCTGTAACATAGGTGGTACGGAAGAGTCGTGCACCCGCACCGGTTCTCCCGATCACGCGGGTGGTGGTGAATGCGGTCGAGGGCAGGCGAAACGGAGCTGGTGGACGTCCTTATTCAGGGACGGCGCATGCATGTCCTGCGTGCGGGAAGCGGGCCTCCCCTGATCCTGATCCATGGCTTGGTCGGCTCGCACCGCAACTGGCGCCGTAACATCGATGCGCTCGCCGCCTCCTCGACCGTCTACGCCATCGACCTGCTCAATATGGGCGCTTCCGACCGGGTCAAAGGTCTCGACGCGTCTCTCGAAGCCACAGCCAGCCACATCGTCTCCCTGATGGACGTGCTCGGGCTTGAGCACGCCGATATTGCAGGTCACTCGCACGGCGGCGCCATCGCCCTTAGCCTCGCCGCCCGGTATCCGGAGCGTGTGTCGCGACTGATCCTCTTCGCACCCGCCAATCCCTTCTGCGCCCTTGGCAACCCCCTGATCCGCTTCTACCGAACGATCGGCGGACGGGCCTTCGCGCGACTCATCCCACGTCTTCCTCGGTGGACCAAGGCCACCGCACTCGCCCGCATGTACGGTGACGCGAGCCGCGTTCCGATGGACGCGCTCGAGGGTTACACCCAAGGCATAGCCGTTCCGGGAACGGTTGACCACGTCCTGCAAATTCTCCAGCGATGGCACGCCGACATGGCTGCGCTCCAGGGCGCCCTTCCAAATGTTGCCGCGACTCCAACGCTGCTGCTATGGGGCGATCGCGATCGCGCGGTAGGCCTCGAGTCCGCGCATGAACTCCAGCAGCACCTGCGGCGCTCGCGCCTGATCATCCTCCCCGGAGCCGGCCACATTGCTTTCGAGGAGATGCCGGAACCCTGCAACCGCGCTGTGCTCGACTTTCTCGCGGAAACCTCGGCAGCCGAACGCGATTTCGCCGCCCCCGTGGCTCACAACGCCCTTCCGGCGCGCCGGCCACCCACACCCGATCACTCCGGCAGCCCCGTGCTGCCTACCTCTTCCTACGCCTGAGTTCACCAGGGGTTAGCCCAACGAGAAGCTGTCCCGGAGCCACATCCGCAGCTCCTCCTGCATCTTCGCAAGCTTTGGCTCAGGCGAGCCCGTCACCCCTTGAAAGAAGTGGTCCGCACCCGAGATCCACCGTAGTCGCTTCGGCTCCGGCAGTCCTGCGAATACCGGCTCCAGCACCGACCGCGGGCTGAACTGGTCGTGGTCGCCGCTGACAAACAGGCGCGGGCCGCCGCACTCGCGCAGAAAACCATATGTGTAGTCCCGCCCTGCGGCCCGCACCGGAAGCCCAAGTCCCACCCGTCCCACGACTCGCTCATCCCCGCAGCACGCCCGCAGGCCGACATAGGACCCAAAGGAGAAACCGCAGAACAGGATCGGCAGCTTCAGCCGTTCCGCCATCCAGTCCAGCGCCGAGCGCACGTCGTCCCGCTCCCCGTGGCCGTTGTCGAATGCGCCCTCGCTCAGCCCCACACCGCGGAAGTTGAAGCGAACCACCGGCACTCCCACCGCGCTGAAACCCTTCATAGCGTGGTAGACCACCTTGTTGTGCATCGTGCCGCCGGCCGGCGGATAAGGATGACACACCAGCGCCGCATACCCGGCATCCTCCGCTCCGGTGTTCAGCACCGCCTCGAGCCGCCCCGCCGGCCCGCGCATATCGTCGATCGTCCTCACCTGCGATCGCCACGCCGCTGCCCCGCCCACACCCTGCCCCGCATCCAGCATCATCCCTCCATCCTATCGAGGCCGGCCCGTCAGAGCACTCTCAGCTCTCGGGTATCCTGACCGCATGGCCGTCGATCCCATCGACCTCACACGCCGCCTCATCAACATCGAATCCACCACCTTTCACGAGGGCCGCGCCGGCGTCTTTCTGCACGAGTACCTCGAATCGCAGAACTACGCTGTCGAACGCACAGCCGTCGAGCAGCCCGACCACAAAGCAAGCCCTGGCACCCACTCCCATTCCGATTCCGAAGCCCGCTTCAACGTCTACGCCGCCCTCCCCGGCATCACGCCGGACATCGTTCTCTCCACTCACATGGACACCGTGCCCCCCTTCTTCGGTCTTCGCGAGGACGACCAGTTCCTCTACGGCCGCGGAGCCTGCGACGCCAAGGGCATCATCGCCGCGCAGGTCGCCGCCGCCGACCGCCTTCGAGAAGCCGGCGTCAAAGTGGGCCTCCTCTTCGTCGTTGGCGAGGAGCGCGATTCGGCCGGTGCCGCCGCCGCCAACCTCCATCCCAAGGGCTCGCGCTTCCTCATCAACGGCGAACCCACCGACAACCGCCTCGCCCTCGCCTCAAAAGGCGCGCTCCGTGTCGAGCTCCATGCCAAGGGCCGCATGGCCCACTCCGCCTACCCAGAGCTCGGCGACTCTGCCATCGATAAGCTCGTCGAAGCGCTCCACGACCTCCTCGCCATGCCGCTGCCCTTTGAGCCCTCGCTCGGCCCTGACGGCCACTCCACACTCAACATCGGCCTGCTCCACGGCGGCCGCGCGCCCAATGTCATCGCCGACCAGGCCGAGGCTCACCTCCTCATTCGGCTGGTCGGGTCCTCCGATGAGACCCGCCGGCAGATCCTCTCTGTTGTCGGCGACCGTGCCGAAGTCCGCTTCTCGCTCGACCTCCCCTTCGTCCGCATGCGAAAAGTGGGCGATCTGCCCACCATGATCGCCAAGTTCACCACCGACATTCCCTCGCTTACCGCCTGGGGCGAACCCTTCCTGCTCGGCCCTGGCTCCATTCACGTAGCCCACACGCCCGACGAACGCATCGCAAAGAAAGAGCTTCTCGAAGCCGTCGATCTCTACGTCGACCTCGCCTCCAGCCTCGTCACCTAGGGCAGCCTCAAGCTCGATTCCGTCCCACCTTTTCCTCACCAACGGCCCCTGAGCTCACGAACTAAACTAGAAGCAATGGCAAGCGAGTTCACGCACCTCCATCTCCATACTGACTATTCTCTTCTCGATGGCGCCTGCGATGTAGACAAGCTCGCCTCCCACCTCTCGAAGATCGGTCAGACCGCCGCCGCCATGACCGACCACGGCAACATCTACGGAGCGGTCCACTTCTTCGACGCCATGGGCAAGAAGGGCATCAAGCCCATCCTCGGCTGCGAGCTCTACCTTTCCGAGACGGATGACCACAAGACCCTGTCCGGCGGCTACAGCCACTTCCTCGTCCTCGCCGAAAACGAAGCGGGTTACCGCAACCTCGTCCGCCTTACCTCCGAAGCGGCCCTCCACGGCTTCTATCGCAAGCCGCGGGTTTCGAAGGAGTTTCTCAGCAGGCACACGGAAGGCCTCATCGGCTTCTCCGGCTGCCTGGCCGGCGAACTCAACCAGAACCTGATGGCAGGGAAGTACGACGAAGCCAAACGCACCGCCGGCCAGTTCTCCGAGATGTTCGGTAAAAACAACTTCTTTCTCGAGATCCAGGACCACGGCCTCGCTCCTGACAAGGGTGTCTGCGACCAGCTCTTCAAGCTCGAGCGCGATCTCGATATCCCGCTGATCGCCACCAACGACTCGCACTACGTCGCCGGCGACGACAGCCGCGCCCACGAGATCCTGCTCTGCGTCCAGACCGCCGGATCGATGAACGATCCAAAGCGCTTCAAGTTCGACACGCAGGAGTTCTACATCAAGTCGGCCGAAGAGATGCACCGGACCTTTGCAGGACATGAGGAGGTCTGCACCCGCACGATGCAGTTCGTCGACCGCTGCAACCTCAAGATGTCCAAGGTCAAGGATCCGTTTCCGAACTTCGTCGTGCCCCCAGGAGAGACCCTCGAGACCTACTTCGAGAAGGTCTGTCGCGATGGCCTGCAGAAGCGTCTTGAGACCTCCATCGCTCACCTCCGCGATCAAGGCCTGCTCAAGAAGACCATCCCCGAGTACCATGCTCGCCTCGACCGCGAGCTCGAGTGCATCAAGGCCATGAAGTTCCCCGGGTACTTCATGATCGTCTGGGACTTCATCCGCTACGCCAAGGACCAGAACATCCCGGTCGGCCCGGGCCGTGGATCCGCCGCGGGCTCCCTCGTCGCCTACGTCATGGAGATCACCGACGTCGACCCGCTTCAGAACGAGCTCCTGTTCGAGCGCTTCCTCAACCCCGAGCGCGTCTCCATGCCCGATATCGATATCGACTTCTGCATGAACCGTCGCGGCGAGGTCATCGAGTACGTCCGCTCCAAGTACGGATCCGACCAGGTCGCGCAGATCATCACCTTCAACACCATGGCTGCCAAGGCCGCCATCAAGGATGTCGGGCGTGCGCTCGACATGCCCTATGGCGAGGTCGACCGCATCGCCAAGATGATTCCGCCCACCATCGGCATCACCATCGATCAAGCTCTCAAGGACTCGAACGCGCTTTCTCAGGCCTACGACTCCGATCCTCGCATCAAGGAGCTCATCGACGCGGCTCTTCGCCTGGAAGGTCTCGTCCGCGGTGCCGGCGTGCACGCCGCCGGCGTGGTCATCGCGCCGCAGCCTCTCACCGAGCTTGTACCCGTCACGCGCACAAAGGATGAGGCCATCGTCACCGCCTACGACATGAAGGCGGTCGAAAAAATGGGCCTGCTCAAGATGGACTTCCTTGGCCTGACCACCCTTACCGTCATCGACGACTGCCTCAAGCTCATCAAGTCGAATCGCGGCATCGACGTCGACCTCACCACCATCTCGCTCGACGACGCCGAGGTCTACGAGAAGGTCTTCCATCGCGCCCTCACCTCCGGCATCTTCCAGTTCGAGTCCGGCGGCATGCGCGACGTCCTACGCCGCTACAAGCCCAACCGCGTCGAAGATCTCACTGCTCTCAACGCGCTTTATCGGCCGGGCCCCATGTCCATGATCGACGACTTCATCGAGCGCAAGTGGGGTCGCAGGGCGGTCGAGTACGACCTTCCCGAGATGGAGGAGATCCTCCGGGAGACCCTCGGCGTCATGGTCTACCAGGAGCAGGTCATGCAGATCGCAGCCGCTGTTGCTGGATACGCCCTCGGGGAAGCCGATCTCCTGCGTCGCGCGATGGGCAAAAAAGATGCTGCCGAGATGGACAAGCAGCGGGAACGCTTCATGTCCGGCGCAGCCGCCCGCAAACACCCCAAGGACATCGCCGGCAAGATCTTCGACTTGATGGCGCAGTTCGCAGGCTACGGCTTCAACAAATCGCACTCCGCCGCCTACGCGCTGCTCGCCTATCACACCGCCTGGCTCAAGACGCACTACCCGGTCGAGTTCATGGCCGCGCTCCTCACCAGCGAAACCTCCAAGCCCGAAAACGTCGTCAAGTACATCTCCGAGTGCCGCGAGATCAACATCTCCGTCCTGCCGCCAAATGTACAAACGTCGCAGGCAAACTTCACGCCCACCGGCGACGCCATCGGCTTCGGCCTGGCAGCGATCAAAAACGTCGGCCATAACGCGATCGAGTCCATCCTCACTGCGCGCGAAACTCTCAAGAGGGAAGGGAAGCAGGGCTTCTCCTCGCTTTGGGAGTTCTGCGAGAAAGTTGACCTCCGCCTGCTCAACAAGCGCGTGCTCGAGTCGCTCATCAAGGCCGGCGCCATGGACGCCTTCGGCCACCGCGCCCAGCTCACAGCCGCCCTCGACAAAGCCATGGAGCGCGCGCAGAAGTCGCAGCGCGATGCCGCCGCCGGACAGCACGGACTCTTCGGCATCTTCGACGACGGACCCATCGCCAGCCAAGCGGACGAAGCCCTCCCAAAGACCCCCGAGTGGGACGAGCACACCCGGCTCCAGAACGAAAAGGAGGTCCTGGGCTTCTTTGTCTCCGGACACCCCCTCGACAAGTACCGCGAAAAGCTCCGCAACCTCAAAGTCGTCGACACCGCAACCGCCTGCGAGATGAAGCCCGAGCCGCAGGTCTTCCGCCGCGGCGGCCAGCAGGAGCCCCAGAACGAGATCTCGATCGCCGGTGTCATCACCGGCCTCAAGGTCGCCAAGTCCAAACGCTCCGGCGAGATGTACGCCCAGGCCTGCCTCGAGGACACCGTCGGCAAAATCGACCTTATCGCCTTCCCGCAGTCCTACGAGAAAGTAGCCGAGTCGCTCAAAATCGACGTTCCAGTAGTGGTCCGCGGCGTCATCCGCGGTGAAGAAGACGCCGCCCCGAAACTGGCCGTGTCTCACATCCAGGCGCTCGAAGACATCAAGCTGAAGCTCCCTGAAAGCCTCCGCATCAAGGTCCCCCTTCACAACCCCGACGTCGCTCTTCTCGATAAGCTCCACGCCATCTTTATCGGCGCTCCCGGGAAGGGCAAGCTCCTGCTGGACCTCGAAGAGCCCGGTGAATTCTGCGCGGTCCTCGAGCCGCAGGACGTCCTCGTCGCGGCCGACCGCCTCTTTATCGATCGCATCGAAGAGCTGGTCGGCCGCGGAGGCGTCCGCGTCATCGACTAACAACCCATCCACTCCACTCGCCCGCCCTTGCAGCCCCGGGCCCGTCGCCGAACGCTCCCTCCACGATTGAGACTTCGTTGATTGCGCTCGTGGTGTGCGCAAGGCGCTGCTTTCGATGAACTTGCCGTGTCAAGGCGCCACATTGGTGCTCATCGTGTGTCTCTTTGACACATCTCTGTCGCGGCCACCGTCCTGTGCCGATCAATGTCACTGAACGGCTTGATCTCGCACTTGCCAACCAGGGCAGGGGACACGGCCCGCTCACGCCCTCAAAGGAGGCATCTAACTTCTATGGTGACCATGGTTCGAGCAGCTGCGCGACCCCTTACGCACAAGTCTGACGAGCGCGCCTCGCAGCAGCTCCAGGCGTTGCAGACCGCGGAACGCCGCTGGTCCTACGCACTTCTTCGCCTGCTGATGGGCGTCGATCTCTTCGGACACGGCTTCATCCGCATCCTTCACGGCACGGCAGCCTTTGCCGCCGGCATCGTTGCACAGATGTCCTCCACCCCTCTCCCGCCGGCGTTTGTCTCATCCCTTCGCGCTCACCATCCCCTGGATCGAACTTACCCTCGGCACCCTCCTTATCCTCGGCCTCCTCACCCGCACTGCACTTACCTTGAGCATGCTCTTCATGATCGCGCTCATGGCCGGCGTCACGCTCCGGCAGGACTGGCCCACCGCCGGTCTCCAGCTCATCTACGGCTTCGTCATCTTCGTCCTCCTCTTCTTGCGACGGCCCTATCAAACAAGCTGGCCCAGGCTCTTCGGGATAGCCAACTCCGTCCCCGCGGCACCCGACCGCTAAACCTGATGCTCTACAATCAAAGGGGATACCCGATACAGAATGGCAGAACACGACCCCAGCAGAACCTCCACGCCACCGGCCGCACCTGTACCCGAAGCGTGGATCAGGACCGAGACCGCCCGGCACCCTCAGCGGCCCTACCCCATGGACTTCATCGAAGCCCTGTTCACCGACTTCAGCGAGATCCACGGCGATCGAGCCTTCGGCGACGACGCTGCCATGAGCTGCGGGATGGCACGCTTTGATGGCACACCTGTCCTCGTCATCGGTAATCTCAAGGGCCGCACTCTCAAGGAGCGCGTCGCCCGCAAGTTCGGTTCACCAGACCCGGAGGGCTATCGCAAAGCTCTCCGCGCCATGAAGATCGCTGAAAAGTTCGGTCGGCCGGTGTTTACCTTCATCGACCTCGCCGGCGCGAACCCTGGCATCGGTGCCGAAGAACGAGGCCAGGGGGAGGCCATCGCCCGCAACCTCCTTGAAATGTCACGGCTCCGGGTCCCCACCATCGCCACCATCACCGGCGAAGGCGGCTCAGGCGGCGCGCTCGCCCTCGCCGTCGCCGACCGTGTCCTCATGCTCGAGAACTCCATCTACTCGGTCATCTCGCCTGAGGGCTGCGCCTCCATCATGTGGAAGGACGCTTCCAGGAAGCAGCAGGCCGCCGTCGCTCTCAAATACACCGCACCGGACGTCCAATCACTGGGCTGCGTCGACGAGGTCATCGCCGAGCCCCCAGGCGGAACCCAAAAGGACCCTGCCACCGGCTTCGTCCTCGTCGGTGACCGTCTCCGTCACCACCTGCGTACCCTCGAGGCGCTGCCCATCGATACGCTTCTCGAACAGCGCTACAACAAGTTCCGCAACATCGCGCAGTTCTACACCTCCACCACCACGGCCTGAGTGCCCCAAACGGAGCTCCCCAGCCTTGCCGGCGACCGCATCCACACCACCTCCGCCACGCCCCAGCAAGACCCTCGATGTTGCCGTCGCGATCGCTGCCGTGGCCTGGTTCCTCGCTGCCCGCGAGCTGTCGGCCCGTTCCGCCTCCGGGATCGCGCAACGTTTCGACTTCATCGCCATCGGTTTTGTCCTTAAGCCTTTATTCCTCCTCTTTCTACTGGTAGTCGGCTTCTCTCTGCTCGACTTCTTCCGTCACCGCCGATCCTCCACCCGTGATCTCCTTGGGCTACCTGCTCGTGCCTCCACCCGTGAAGAGTGGAGTCTCGGTGCCGCCATTGGCTGGGGGACCCTTGTCCTCTCCATCCTCCCCATCGCCATGTTTGGTTCCCTTCATATCCAGCTCTGGACTGAGGGCCGCGCCTTCCTCTACGCCCTCTTCACTCTCGCCGGGGTGGCTCTCAGCACGCTCGCCCTTGAGATCACCTTTCGCGGCTACGGCCTTCGCCGTCTCATCGAGGCCGTGGGCCCGGTCGGCGCAACCATGACGATGTCCCTCATCTACGGCGTGCTCTTCGCCTTCAGTCCCGGGGCGTCCGGCATGGGCTTCATCGTGATGTCCCTGCTCGGACTCCTCCTGTCGCTCGGCTGGCTTCGGACGCACGGGCTCTGGCTCTCCTGGGGCTTGAACTTCGCCTGGACCGCCAGTCTCGGATTACTGTTCGGCATGCCCGTCGCCGGCTCGACCGAACTCTCCTCGATCTTTCAAGCCACCGCCTTCGGCAGGCACCCGCTCACCGGTGGGCAGTTCGGCCCCGAAGCCGCCCCCTTCACCGCCGTCGCCCTCCTCCTCGCCATCATCCCCCTGGTTCGCCTCACCCGGAACTACGCCTGGAACTACACACATTCGCCCATCATCCCCGCGGGCTACCCGATGGATGTCGCCCCGCCAGCCGCCCACACCGCCATGGCGTCGGCGCCCCCGCCGCCTCCCCCCCTGGTCCAGATCCTCCCCTCTACCCCCCAGCAACGCTCTGTCCCTGACCCGCCCGTCTAAGCTCGGCAACAGCCCTCGTACCCGTCCGCCTTTCACCAGAGTGCGGTTCCGTTCATTGCGTGCAAAGTGGCTCTTGTCAAAGCTTCACTCGAGGGCGCACTCTATGGTCTATGTAGAGGTGCCACCATGGCATTGCGTACGCACAGATGGGCTCTCCTTGCGGCCGTGCTCTCGACCTCCCTCCCGTTCGCGGCAGCGCAGGTCTTCGTCGTGGGAGAAAAGACCGCCACCGCTGATATCTCCACCGACTTCCACCCGACCGTCGTAGACCTCCCTAGCACGCCGCTCACCGAGCGTGGCCGCCGCGAGCTGATCCGCAATCTCGAGGCCGAGCAGGGCTTTGCCCATCGCGCCCTGCCCATGGGCGCTGGCCTAACTCTTCGCGCCAATGGTCCTCTCGACCCCGGACCCGAGAAGTACCGCAAAATGATCTTCGAAAAGGGCCAGGCAGCTGCAGCCGGGGATCGCGTCGTGATCACCTCGCTGGTATTCAAGGGCGATCGCATCATCATCGATATCAACGGTGGCCCGTACGCCAAGCACCGCTTCCTCTCGCACGTCTCGTTCAACGACAATCCCGTGGCGCAGCCGCAGGAGCAGGCTACCGGCGCCCGGGTCACCCTGGTCTTCGAGGGCCACGTCCCCGACATCTCTGCCCCGGAGGTCAAGTCGCTCCTCGATCCCGTAATCGACTTCGGCGTCAAGTCCTCCGAGCAGGCCTACGCCGACACCCTCCCGCAGT
This sequence comes from uncultured Acidobacteriaceae bacterium, assembly GCA_963850375.1. GTDB lineage: Bacteria > Acidobacteriota > Terriglobia > Terriglobales > Acidobacteriaceae > Edaphobacter. The sequence goes on from CAWKKV010000002.1 coordinate 2,751,553, forward strand.
TCCTCAAGGACGCCATCGCCGCCCACGACGTCCTCGTCGGAATGAATCACCGCATGGTGCTCGCCGCCCTCGGCTCGCCCGAAAACAAGATCCGTGAGCACGAAAGCGGAGACTCCAATGGCGGCCGCTACGAGGAGTGGATCTATGGCCACGTCCCCCAGACCGTCCGCTTCGTCCGCTTCCAGGGCGATCGCGTCTCCATGGTCGAGATCGCCGAACTCGGTAAGCCCATGCAGATCCATCAGCAGGACGAGACCAACGGCTATCTGAGCCCCGTGCCCACCCGCGAGATCGCCCTCGGCGATCCTGTGAAGAAGACGGGCGAGGACAACCCAGGCTCCGCTCCCACCCTCCGGAAACCCGGTGAAGCCGTCCCTGAGCCCGACGGCAACCATCGCGTCCAGTTCCCGGTCGGCCCGACCACCCCAGCCCCGGTGCCCTCCGACAAGCCCCGGTCCGCACCCTCGCTCGACCCCGCACCCGCTTCCAATCTCGCCGCCAGGTGGCGCGAGATAGGGCGCTACATCGCGCCGGGTCACATCATGTAAACTTACGGAAGCGGGTTCAGAAGTCCCCGGCAAACTGCCGCTCTGCGGCTCCACTCTGCCAGGTTCCCACAAGCTCAACAGGCGCAACGCTCACCGCAAGACGCGGTCGTGGCCGTCCGTCACCCGAGTAAACCCCACTCACCCACAGGGAGATCACAGCATCATGGCAAAGATTGCCAAGACCGGCGACCGCAAAAAGGTCATGGATACCAACAAGAGCACGGATTGCCCCAAGTGCTCCAAGCCCACCCGCATCGTCAAGCGCGTCAAGGACCGCGAACGCAACGTCCCCGGTGGCGTCTACATCTCCTGCTCCGCTTGCGACTTCTTCGAGAAGCTCTAAACCCGCAAAGCTAATTTCCAGCAGGAAACGCATCTACGAGAAGGGCGGCCGCCAATGGCCGCCCTCTTCCGTCCCCCCACGCCACGCTCTCCCGGCAGCCCCACCCGGCATAACTCCCTCCGGCCCCGCACGTCTAACGACCCATGCTCCTTCGCCGGCTCCTCTGCGCCGCTGCCCTCGCCTCCGCCGCCCTGCCACTCAGCGCTCCCGCGCAGCAGTCGGCCGCCACATCGGACAAGGCCGCCGACGTCCAGAACAAGTCCGCCCCCGCCGCCGACAAGCCCACCACCCTCTCGGTCGATGCCCGGCTCGTCAACCTCCCGGTCATCGTCCGCGACAAAAAGGGCGCCCTCATCCAGAACCTCACCAAGGCCGACTTCGCCCTGTCGGTCGACGGCCATCCCCAGACCATCCGCTACTTCGACCGCGACCAGGACCTCCCGCTCACGCTCGGTCTCCTCGTCGACACCAGCATGTCCCAGCGAGGCGTCCTCGACGAAGAGCGCGCCGCCAGCGGCACGTTTCTCGACACCATGCTGACGGCGCCTGCCAACCACCCGCCCGACAAAGCCTTTGTCATCCAGTTCGCCCGTTCCACCGAACTTCTCCAGGACCTCACAGACTCCCGTCCTAAACTGCAGGCCGCCCTCAAAGAGCTCGATACCCCCAACCGCAACGACAGCTCCCAGAACGATCCCCAGGACACCCAAAGCGACCCAAACTCCAACGGCTCAGGCAGCGGCGGAGGCAACAGTGGCAGTAACCGCCGCAACGGAGGCTATCGCCATACCGGCGGCACAACCCTCTACGACGCCGTCTTCCTCAGCTCCGACGAGCTCATGTCCAAGCAGCACGGCCGCAAGGCTCTCATCATCCTCTCCGACGGCGTCGACAACGCCTCCAAGGAGTCGCTCGCCCGCTCCATCGAGTCCGCCCAGCGCGCGGACACCATCATCTACGCCATCTACTACAAGGGCGAACAGCCCCGCCAGGACTTCGGCAATCGAGGAGGAGGTTACCCGGGCGGCGGAAATCGCGGCGGGATCGGCTTCCCTGGCGGCGGCTATCCCGGTGGCGGCTACCCTGGCGGCGGTGGCGGAGGGCGCAACGGCGGGGGACAGCCGCGCGGCGGCAACGAGAACCGCGTTGACGGCAAAAAGATCCTTGAGCGCATGGCCACCGAAACCGGCGGTCGCCTCTTCGAAGTCTCCAAAAAGCAGAACGTCGAAAGCATCTACACGCAGATCGCCGAAGAGCTCCGCTCCCAGTACCGCCTCGGCTACACCCCCGACAGCGCCACCGCCTCGGACGGCTACCACAAGATCGACCTCGACCTCCCCAAGCAGAAGAACGATTACATCCAGACCCGCGACGGTTACTACACCGGCACAGACCGGTAACCACCGCTCTGCTGCCAACCGTACCGCTTCGGGTCCTCCCCCCCAAAGTTGTAGTCCGATCAACCGGTCTGCCTTGACAGCGGTATCGCGGGATGGGCACGCTCTAGGTGGAAAGCAGGACCCAAGCACCATGGCAAACGCAGCACCAGCCCTCACCACCTCCCCCAGATCCGTTCCTCCCCCACACTTCAGCCGACCCACCTACCTCATGTGCCCTCCGCAGTGGTATGACGTCGATTACGTCATCAATCCTTGGATGGCTGGCAACCTCCACCGACCTTCGCGCGACCGCGCCTTCGCCCAGTGGCGCACCCTGTACGACGCCCTCCATCGACTCGCCGACATCCGCGTGCTTCACCCCCGCGAGGGCTCCCCGGACATGACCTTTGTCGGCCACACCGCCGTCGTCCAGCACGGTGTCGCCGCCATCTCCAACTTCGCCCACCCCGAGCGCGAGGCCGAGGCCCGGCACCTCCGTACCTGGATGCAGGACGCTGGCTTCCTCCTCTGGGAAACGCCGCGCGAGACCAACTTCGAGGGCGAAGGCGACGTCCTCTTCGACCCCGACGGTCGCCACCTCTGGGCCGCCCACGGCACCCGCACCTGTGAACACTGCCATCGTCACCTCGCGGCTGCCTGGCATGTCGAGGCCACCTCGCTCCATCTCATCGATCCGCGCTTCTACCACCTGGACACCTGCTTCGCCCCGCTCGCCGGCGGCTTCCTTCTCTACTTCCCAGGAGCCTTTGACGGTCCCTCGCTGGATCGCATCAACGCCGCCTACGCCCCCGAACGACGCATCGCCGTCAGCGAGCATGAAGCCACCCAGTTCGCCTGCAACGTCATCAATCTTGGCCGCCACATCCTCACGGGTACCGTCGGGGAACGCCTCGCCAGCCGTCTCACTGCGGCCGGCTTCCACGTCCAGCAGTTCGATCTCAGCGAGTTCCACCGTGGCGGAGCCTCCGCCAAGTCCCTCGCTCTCCGCCTTAGCGATATCAGCCTGAACGCCGAACTCGCCTAGGAAAGCTCACCGGGCCTGCCACAACAGAGCCGCCTGGAATAACCACTCTTCGCATCCCTGCGGAGAGTGGCTATGAGCCCTCGCCTCGCCGTGATCAATCCACAAGATTGGCCCCGAATGCGTTTACCTCGCCATGTGTGCGACAGGACGGTAGGCCTCTTCAGGGATCTCCGCCAGGGTCGACCCTCCGACCCTCGGTCCCAGGCCGTAGAAGTGGCAGAAGCTCATCATCAAAGGTCGCCACGCATCCGGATCGATCCGGTTCCGTAGTCCCGGCACGAGCAGCTGCTCATCGACGTGGGCGCGAACGATCCGCACCTCAAACGCAAGCGCAGTGGTCGGCTTGTCCGGTCGCGTCCCGAAGGCATGCGTCGCCTCCAGAACCGCTTCAAGCTGGATCGGGCACTCATGGATGCGGGGCGCCCGGACAAGCTCCGAAGGGCTCGCGCTCAAACGCGCTACCCCCAATTTATCCGCCTCGTACCGGTAGCCCATGGCCTGTTTGTGAGGTGGCACCGGATCAGATCCGGTGAGGCGTGCCAGCCTGTTGACCGCCTCCACCATTTCCACCGAAGCCAGATTCAACACGCACTCCTTCTCCCTGGCGAGATTCTGCGCAGTATGTCCCTTCGCGCCGAGTCCCAACATGCAGTTCCACCCCAGCCACCACGCTGAGGACATCGGTGCGACATTTGGCGTGCCGTTCTCGTTCAGGGTACTCACGAGAACGACCGGTGTGCCCAAGTACAGGATCGAAGGTTCAACGTTGATGTGCATGGAGCCAGTCTGCGGAGAGTTCGAGCGCGGCACACTCCGTTTCTGACACCCAAACTGATGTACCCAGGTGCACCCCTCACCTGCACCCGTTCTCCTCTGCGCTCCGGCGCGGGCGTCCGGCGAACTCTTCGGTCAACCGCCCCCGAGCACCACCGACATCTCCCGCAGAATCCTCCCCGCCGCTGCGCCCGGGTCCGCAGCCTGCGTGATCGGTCGCCCCACCACCAGCATCGAGGCTCCCCGCAGTAGCGCCTCGCCCGGTCCCGCCACTCGTCGTTGATCTCCGATCTCTGCGCCCGCCGGCCGGATCCCCGGGATCACCAGCAGCGGCCCGGCCCCAAGCTCAGCCCGCAAGGTCCCTACCTCCTCCGCCGAGCACACCATCCCGTCCAGCCCCGCATCGGCAGCCAGGCGCCCCAGCCGCAGCACCTGGGCCATAGGTTCGTCCGGGACGCCCACACCCCGGAGCTGCTCGGCATCCATGCTCGTCAGTACGGTTACACCGAGCAGCCGCATCGTCCCGCTCCGTACAGCCCCTCGTGCCGCTTCCAGCATCGCCCTCCCGCCGCCCGCATGAAGCGTCAGCAGGGAAGCCCCGCTGCTCTCGAGCGACCTCACGGCTCCCGCTACAGTGTTCGGGATGTCATGGAGCTTCAGGTCCAGAAATACTTCGAAGCCAAGCTTCCGAAGATCCCCGACTACCTCCCGCCCGCCATCCCCGTAGAAGAGCTCCATCCCCACTTTGAACCAGCGGCACCGCCCCTCGAGCCGTCTCACGATCTCCATCGCCGCCGCTCGCGAAGGGACGTCCAGCGCCACGATCAACCGATTGCTTGCCTCCACATCGTCCATCTGCCCATCCTACCTCCGTCAAAACACCACACCGGCACCACGAAACACCACACACTCACCACGTTTGTTACCGTAAAAGACACCACAAATCGTGAAGACCCTCCTCACCATCGCCGGCTTCGACCCCTCTTCGGGAGCTGGTATCTCCGCAGATCTTCAGGTATTTGCAGCCCACGGCCACTTCGGGACCGCTTGCATCACCGCGCTCACGGTCCAGAACACCCTGGGTGTCTTCTCCGTCCATCCAACCCCTTCAGAAACAATCACTTCCACCCTCGATCGCCTCTGCGAAGACCTCCCCCCAGCCGGGATCAAAATCGGCATGCTCCCCACCCCCGCCTCCATCACCGCCACTGCCGCTTTTCTCAAACGGGTGCGATCGGAACGACCTACAGTAGTGGTTCTGGATCCCGTCCTCAAGTCAAGTTCAGGACACGGCTTAGCAGATCCATGCGGGGCGGAGAGCATCAGGCAGGAACTTCTTCCATTCGTCGATTTCATCACGCCGAACACGGACGAACTCGCCGCCCTTGTTGGCCGCGAATCGATTCATCCGTCTCAATTGCTTGCTGCCGCCAGAGAACTTCAGCAACTCAGCAGGGGACTGACAGTAGTGGTTACTGGAGGCCACCTCGATCCACCCGATGACCTCGTGGTCCAAGCCCAGTGCGCACCGGTGCTTATCCCAGGTGAGTACATTGAGAGTTCTGCGACCCACGGCACCGGCTGCGCCTACTCGTCCGCACTTCTGAGCCGTCTCATTCTGCGTGCCGATCCGGTCGAGGCAGCGAGGTCAGCAAAGCGGTATGTAGCCTCCGCAATTCGCTCTGCCGAGAGCATTGGTCACGGCAAAGGACCTCTCAACCTTCTCTGGCCTTTGAGTTAGCTCACTCCGCTGGCAAAGCTCTACCCAATGGGCGCTTCATAGACTCGCACTGGTACGCTGGTCAAGTATGACCATCAGCATTCTTCTCAATGGGCAAAAGAGAGAGCTTTTATCACCGTCCCGCACAGTGCGAGACGTCATTGACGACATAGGATTCAAGCCCGACCGTGTTGCAGTTGAGGTGAACGGATCGATTGTTTCCCGTGCGCTCTGGAGCGAAACGACCCTCGCGGACGGAGACAAGGTCGAGCTCGTTCAGTTCGTAGGCGGGGGGGCCTTGGACAGGGACTCCAGGAGTCTCTCCCACCGGTCACCGTAGTCATCCCAGCCACCGAGGCGACGCACGCGCACCAAAGCGGCATCGCTCATCTCCCGCTGCAGTGCAGGATCATCCGCCAGCCGCTGGAGCCTTTCCCGGATCGCCTCAGGATCCCGGATCGGGACGACGAAGCCCTCAACACCGTCGGTGAACAGATCCTCTGCGCCCGTGTTTGTGGATGCAATCACCGGACAGCCGCAAGCCATGGCCTGTCCTTGAACGAGGGCTAGGCCTTCCTCGATAGAGGGCAGCACCATGACGTGGCTGGTGCTCATCAACTCGGCCAGCCGTTCCTGTCCGACAACACCCAGAAACTCCACTTTGTCCCTGGGAAGGCGGTCCAGCAGACTCCTGATCTCAGGCTGAATTGCGCCTGCAACCCGCAGCAGCTTGGCCGGGTGTCTCACCTTCGAAAACGCCTCCAGGAGGTAGGGAAAGCCTTTCCGCAGGCCCACAGCTCCTGCGAACAGAACCTGAAATCCTCCCGTTGGCGGCGGACTGGTTTGCCGGAAGTTCTCGAGACGAACGCCGTACGGAATGACGTGAACCTTGTTCGCCGGAACGCCCTGGTCCACGAACGATCGCGCCGCAAACTGCGACGGCACCGTGATCGCATCGGCCAGACTGTAGATCTCCTCCTCGCGCTCCGTGTCCCGCGGATCTGAGACGGAACGGGTTACACCCCAGGATCTAAATTCTTCAGAAACAAGGACCTCCTGCCATCGCTGGTGCGACGAACCACGGTCGCAGACGAACACGGTTCCGCGTTCCTTCAGTGCTCGCCCCGTCCGCAAGCTCGACCCAGAGATCGCAATCAAGGTGGTGGGGGGGGTGGCTCTTAGTTTTTGCTCACACCAGCGGTCGAAGGCTAAGGCGTTTAGGTAACCCGTTTGATCCAGGAGGTATGGGTGGGTCATATGGAAGCGATACATCAACATCTCTGGCGTATGTATCCAAGGGAAGGTACTTACGTACTCGTGGGGTATTCCTTCGCGTTTGAGCCGTGCCCAGGGCCAGGTGGAGTAGACATGTTGCAGGTGTCCTCGTTTGAGGAGCTGGCGGGCGAGTTCGAAGTGATGGAAGACACCGAAGACGGTTTGGGCGACGCGCATAGGGAAGCTCGCTATGTGATGCTAGCAAAGGGAATAGAGCCTCCGGGCTCGACTGTACAGAATATGTGTTATCAGACATTGGCGTTCCAGGCCCAGGGGCTTTGGAGCCTGTGCGCGCCGGCCAACGTCAAACGATCGGCTGGTTCCTGAGCCGACATGTCTGGTGAGGCCACCGGATCGTTATGGTTCACCGGGAGTAATCTTTGTGGCGGGAAAACGTGGTGTCGGTGTGGTGATTGCGTGGTGCGTTGATGGAGTTCGGAGCGCGAGGTCTTCCCTGCGCCGGCCCCTCAGCAGCCCTCCACCCCTCAACCATGCTGCCTGTGCGGCGACGCTGGCGGATTGTGATGTGGCGGCACCCCGGGCATGGAGTTCGTGCGCGGCTAGGGTCTTGCCGTCATGGTGCGGGAGGGTGTTCCTGCTGATGCTCCTAGGCGGATGGGTTCCGGGTGGCGCGGGTGCGCAGGCGCAGGTGACGGCAGGCGGGCAGTCGAGCACTGCGGCTGCGGACGTGGTGGCCGGACAGGTGGTGAATGGAATCTCGGGGGCCCCGGTGTCTCGCGCCCTGGTCCAGCTTGGGGCACGGGCGATGCTCGCGGACGGGGAGGGCCGGTTCCGGTTCGAGCAGGCCGGACAGCCTCCTTCGGTGATCCGGGCGACCAAGCCCGGGTACTCGATCTCGCCCGAACAGTTCGATGGTGGATCTGCCGCGACATCCGGGAACGGCGATCCGCTGGCCGTCGTCGTTACCCTGTGGCCGGAGGCGCTCCTAACAGGAACGGTGCTGGCGCCGGACGGTGAGCCTTTGCCGCACATCGCGGTCCAGGCGCGAAGGAGCGTCTTTGACGAGCAGGGCCATCGATTCCAGCAGGCGGGACAGTCGCAGACGGATTCGCACGGGGAGTTCCGGATCCCGGTCACGGCGGGTGACTACGTGGTGGAAAGCCAGTTTTCGCAGCGTGGATTTGAGCGTGACGAGGCAGTGCTGCCGGCGGCGTATCCCCCGGCGCTTTCGGGTGGGACGGCCGGGACGGTGCACCTGCTTCCGGGGCAGGAGGCACACCTTGAGCTGCGGCCGGGCGTGAGCAGGACGCACGTCGTGACGCTCCCCTTTGATTCCGACAGCGATGGAGGACCGCCGCCGCGGATCACGGTGCGGTCGAGTACGGGAGTGACGTTTCCGGCGAGCGGATTTCGATCGCAGGAGGCGGGGGCGGTGCGCCTTAACCTGCCGCCCGGGAGCTACGCACTCCATGCGACGCGGTTTGGGCGAGATGGGGTGCAGTTCGGGGACAGCAGCATCACGGTGGGTGATCGTGACGTCGCCGGGCCTGCGCTGCACCTTTCGTCGCTGCCGAATATACCGGTCGAGGTGGTGACGGACGGGTCGGCCACGGCGTCGGCTTCCGCCACAACCTCCGGGCGCGGATCGGCGTCGCCGCCCAACGTCATGCAGCTCAACCTGGAGCTCCAGCCCGTAGAGGCGGATCCTTCGTCGCCGTTTCAGAACGGAGTTCGACCGACACAGGGGAGGGATGGCACGGCGAGCTTTGCGGCGGCTCCGGGGACGTACCGTCTGAACGCATCGTGGAACTCCGGGTGGTACATCGTGAGTGCGACTTCGCGAGGATCGGACCTCCTGACGGAGCCGCTGCTGATCTCGGCATCCTCAAGCCCCTCGCCTATCACGGTGACGGTAAGCAACCAGACGGGTGCGCTGCAGGGGACGGTGGCGCTGGCGGGCGCGCCGGCGGCGTGCTGGATCTACCTCCTTGCGAGCGGCTCCGCGCTGCCCAAGGTGATCGTCCGGAGGAGCGACTCGTCCGGTGCCTTCAACATCCCGGACCTACCGCCCGGGAGCTATCGCGTGATTGCCTTTCCGTATCGGCACTCTCTCGACCTTGAGGATGCGAAGGTCCTGGACCGCTTCGCGACGCAGATGGGCAGCGTGTCTGTAGGTCCGGGGTCTTCGGAGACGCTGGATCTCCGGGCGGTGACGGCGAAGGAGATGCTGCAGTGAAGGTGCGCGCCTCGTCCGCTGCCCTGCTCGCTTCCCTGCTGTTCGGGACCGGTTGGGCGAGAGCTCTGGACGGAGCCGGCTTTGAGATTACAGGGGTGGTGGTGAGCGAGCGCGGCGGTGGGCCGGTGGCCGGAGCGCATATCACGGCGACGGCGTCGGGTCAGGCCGTGGGAGGCAGGCGAGGATTTCCTCGGCGGGGCCAGGGCGATGACGCCAACCAGCCTTCGGCGGAGACGGACGCGGCAGGACGGTTCGTGCTGAAGGTGCCCTCGGCCGGTAGCTGGCAGGTCTATGGGTATGCGCATGGGTACCGTCGGCAGGCGTTTGAGCGGCATGAGAACTTCCTGGCGGGGGTGGTGCTGAGCGCGACGGCACCGACGTATGATCTGCGTTTCAGCCTGGAGCCGGACTCGGCGATCAGCGGATTTGTGCTGGATGAGGCGGGCGAGGGTGTGCGGAACGCGCGAGTGGCGTTGCTGGCTGCGGAGGCTCCGGGCGCCGATGTGACGGAGACCGGAAACGCGATGCGGGGGTCGACGATGACGGACGACCGCGGCCACTACGAGTTCGCGGAGCTGGCCCCCGGTGAGTACAACGTGGAGGTGCAGGCGCAGCCCTGGTACGCGGCGGGGGCACCGGGACGGCAGGTGCTTGGCAGCGGCGGCGGAGCTTCGACACCCGATCCGGTGCTGGACGTGGTTTACGCGCCGGTGTACTTTCCGGGGGCGACGGAGCGGAGCGCTGCCGAGGTGATCAGCGTGCGGCATGGCGAGGTGCGGCAGGCGGACTTCCACCTTGCGCCGATCCCCGCGACCCATCTTCGGATGCCGCTGCCGGCGGGCAGTGAGAGCCGGGGACAGGTGTTTCCGCAGATTGAGCGCGTGACCAACGAGGGCAACCCCTTTGTGAGTACGTCGATACAGACGGATGCGCGTGGACAGATCGACGTGGGCGGGCTTTCGCCAGGGCTCTACCGCGTGACGCTGCGCGGGCAGGGCGGGGCGCAGACACCCTCGTTTCTGCGAGTGACGGCAGGGGCCGCGCGGACGCTGGACCTTTCGGCTGCGATGCCGGTATGCGAGCTGACGCTGCGCTTTGAAGGTGCGGCTGCGGATACGGGGCGGCTGCAGGTGGTGCTGACGGATGTGGACACAGGGGCAACGTTCAGGAGCTTCGGGCAGGGCGGACTGCAGCGGAGGCGGGGAGCGCCGGCAAACGGTGGGGGCGAGCAGCAGCCGTCGGAGGACGAACGGAAGCTGGATGTGCCGCCGGGCAAATACCGCGTAACCCTGGGCGGCAACGCAGACGTTTACCTGGCCGGCATCGTGACCAAGGGCCAGAGCACGGGCGGACGCGTGGTGTCGGTAAGCGACGGAGGCTCGGTACTGACACTGAAGCTGGCATCTGGGCGCGCAACGGTGCGCGGAGTCGCGACCAAAGCGGGTGCGCCGCTGCTGGGGGCGATGGTGATGCTGGTGCCCGCGAGCTTCGGGCAGGTGGACAGCATCCCCGTGCTTCGACGCGACGAGACCAACACCGACGGGAGCTTTCTGATCGAGGAGGTCATTCCGGGCGATTACATCCTGGTGGCGATCGACAACGGTTGGGGGGTGAACTGGCACGATCCGGCGACGCTGGCGCGGTACCTGGTTCGCGGGACCCCGCTGCGGGTAGGTGGAGGCGCGAACGTGGCGCAGGACCTGGTGGCGCTGGCGCCGTAGATCTCCTGGGTTGGCGGTGCAAGGAGTGGGTGTTCGGTGCGATACTCGCCGTGCTCTCTTTGGAGGGCGAAAGAGGATTGGGATGGCGGAGCTCGAGTATCAGAGTGGATTTGGAAATGAGTTTGCGACGGAGGCGATGCCGGGGGCGCTGCCGGTCGGGCGCAACGCTCCGCAGAAGAATGCGCTGGGCCTGTACACGGAGCAGGTGAGCGGGTCGGCGTTTACGGCTCCGCGGGGACAGAACCGGAGGACGTGGATGTACCGGATCCGGCCTTCGGTGGTGCATGAGCCGTACCAGGCATTTGCGAAGGAGACGCTGCTGCGGAGCGGGCCGTTTGACGAGGTGCCGACGCCGCCGAACCAGATGCGGTGGAATCCGCCGGGGTATCCGGAGGCGGGAGCGGACTTCGTGGAGGGGCTGCTGACGCTTGGGGGCAATGGGGATCCGGCGGTGCAGGATGGCGTGGGCGTGCATATCTACACGGCGACGCGGTCGATGGAGCGGCGCTTCTTCTATAACGCGGATGGGGAGATGCTGATCCTGCCGCAGGAGGGCGGGTCTGCGGCTGCGGACAGAGTGTGGGGTGATCGAGGTGCGGCCGGGCGAGCTCGTCGTGATTCCGCGGGGGATCAAGTTCCGGGCGGAGCTGCTGGACGGCAAGGCTCGCGGGTATATCTGCGAGAACTATGGGCAGCCGTTTCGCTTGCCGGACCTGGGGCCGATCGGAGCGAACGGGTTGGCAAATCCCAGGGACTTCCTGACGCCGGTGGCGGCGTTTGAGGATGAGGACGGCGAGTTCGAGGTGGTGTCGAAGTTTCTGGGCAGGCTGTGGACGGCGAAGTTCAATCACTCGCCGATCGACGTGGTGGCGTGGCATGGGAACTATGCGCCGTACAAGTACGACATGGCGCGGTTCAACACGATCAACACGGTCAGCTTTGATCATCCGGACCCGTCGATCTTCACGGTGCTGACAGCGCCGTCGGGGCTTCATGGTGTGGCGAACGTGGACTTTGTGATCTTTCCGCCGCGATGGCTGGTGGCGGAGGGAACGTTTCGGCCGCCGTGGTTTCACCGCAACATGATGAATGAGTTCATGGGGCTGATCTACGGTGAATACGACGCAAAGGCGGAGGGATTTCTACCGGGCGGGGCGAGCCTTCACAACTGCATGTCAGGACATGGACCGGATGCGGAGACGTTTGCGCGGGCGAGCCAGGCGGAGCTGAAGCCGCAGTACATCAAGGACACCCTGGCGTTTATGTTTGAGACGCGCATGGCGGTTCGGCCGACGCGGTATGCGCTCGAGGAGAAGATCCTGCAGCATGAGTACTACGAGTGCTGGCAGGGCCTGAAGCGGAACTTTCCGGGCGCGGGGAGCGGCGGCGGCAAGAGGTGAGCGTGGCCGAGGCGGCCTTGACGGAAGAGTGGACCTGGAAGAGCTGGGTCGCTCGAGCCAATGAAGCAGGGTGTGACTTCCCTCTTCAGAACCTGCCGCTGTGCGTGTTCGCTTGGAGGAGTGGTGAAGCCGCGATTGGGGTGGGTATCGGCGATGCCGTGCTCAATCTCCGGGAGCTCGCGAGGTCGGAGCACCTCCGTGATCTTCCCCAAGCTGTGCGCGAGGCGTGCGTGCGGACGAGCCTGAACGCGCTGATGGAGTGCGTGAGGGCGGGCACTTCCCTGCTCCGTCAGGCGCTGATGGAAGTGTTGCGGGAGGATGCCGCGCCCGACATCCGCCACGCTTTGGAGCCGATGCTGACACCCATAGCTGAGGCGGAGTTCCGGCTGCCGGTCGAGATCGGGGACTATACGGACTTTTATGCTTCGATCCATCATGCGACCCGCGTTGGGTCGCTGTTCCGGCCAGAGCAGCCGCTGCTGCCGAATTACAAGTTCGTGCCCATTGGGTATCACGGACGGGCATCGTCGATCGTCGTGAGCGGCCACGAAGTGGTACGTCCGCGGGGCCAGAGAAAGCTGCCGACGGATGCGGCGCCGGAGTTTGGGCCGACGCGTCAGCTGGACTACGAGGTCGAGGTCGGAGCGTATATCGGCAAGGGAAATGAGCTCGGACATGCGGTGCCAATCGGAAGCGCCGACGAGCACCTGTTCGGGATCTCCCTGGTGAACGACTGGTCTGCACGCGATGTGCAGGCGTGGGAGTATCAGCCGCTGGGGCCGTTTCTGGGCAAGAGCTTTGCGACGACGGTGTCTCCCTGGGTGGTGACGATGGAGGCGCTCGCGCCGTATCGGCGTACCACCCGCGGAGCGGGCTGCCGGTGACCCGAAGCCGCTTCCGTACCTCCATGCAGCAGACTTTTCGCACGGGGCTATTGAGCTCACGGTTGAGGTGTGGCTGCGGACAGCAGCAATGCGCCGGGACGGCGTCTCGGCAGTGAGGATCAGCTCCGGCAACTTGCGCGATCTGTATTGGACCTTTGGCCAGATGGTGGCGCATCACACGAGCAACGGGTGCAACCTGCGGGTGGGCGACCTGCTTGCGAGCGGTACGATCTCCGGCCCCGACGCAGGCTCAGAGGGGTCGCTGCTGGAGCAGACGCGGCGCGGAGCTTCGCCGCTCGAGCTTACAGCTGGGGAGACGAGGAGCTTCCTCGAGGATGGGGACGAGGTGATTCTGCGTGGGTTTTGCCAACGCGCAGGAGTGCCGCGGATCGGCCTTGGAGAGTGCCGGGGTACCGTGGTCACGGCGCTGACCGTGAGCGGAACGACGGATTGACAGGTGTGCAAGCGGAAGCGGATTCTTGCTGTGCAGCGGGCGAGCCCGCGTGCGCGTTGAGGAGAGCACGATGGCAACACTTGCACAACCGCAGCAGCAGACGGCACAGGATTTTCTTCCGCTCAAGGGCACCGACCACATCGAGTTCTATGTCGGGAACGCTCGGCAGGCGGCTTACTTCTATCGCGCGGCGTTTGGGATGTCGCTGGTCGCGTATGCGGGGCCGGAGACGGGCGCGCGCGATCGCGCGTCCTACGTGCTGCAGCAGGGCAAGATTCGTTTTGTGCTGACGACGGCGCTCAGGAGCGACTCGGAGATTGCGGAGCATGTGCATCGGCATGGCGATGGCGTGCGCGCGATTGCGCTGTGGGTGGACGATGCGCGGAGTGCGTGGCTGGAGACGACGAGCCGCGGCGCGAGATCGGTGCAGGAGCCGACTGAAACGGCTGACGAGCAGGGGCGCGTCGTGACGGCGAGCATCGCGGCCTATGGCGACACGCTGCACACCTTTGTCGAGCGGAAGGACTACACGGGTGCGTTTCTTCCGGGCTACCAGGCGATGCCGGAGGATCCGATTGCGCGGCCGGTGGGTCTGCTGCATGTGGACCACGTGGTGGGGAACGTGGGCTGGAACGCGATGAACGAGTGGGTGGATTTCTACTCGCGCGTGATGGGCTTCTCGCTCTACCAGCACTTCGACGACAACGATATCTCGACGGAGTACTCGGCGCTGATGTCGAAGGTGATGGCGAACGGGAACGGCTACGTGAAGTTCCCGATCAACGAGCCGGCGGAGGGTCGGCGGAAGTCGCAGATTGAGGAGTACCTCGACTTCTACGGTGGGCCGGGCGTCCAGCACATGGCGCTGGCGACGAAGGACATCCTGTCAACCGTCTCGAAGATGCAGGAGCAGGGCGTGAGCTTTCTGACGGTGCCGCAGCAGTTACTACCGGGAGCTGCAGAATCGCATCGGGAAGATCGACGAGCCGATCGAGGAGCTGGAGCGGCTCGGGATCCTTGTGGATCGTGACGACGAAGGTTACATGTTGCAGATCTTCACGCGACCGGTGGAGGACAGGCCGACCGTGTTCTACGAGATCATCCAGCGCAAGGGGAGCCGGAGCTTTGGCAAGGGCAACTTCAAAGCGCTGTTTGAGGCGATCGAGCGGGAGCAGGCGTCACGCGGAAATCTGTAAGGTGAAGTGAGTGTCCCGGGGCTGTGCGCCTATAACCGAGCGCACGGCCTCTGCTTTTTTCTGATGTGCTACTTCGATTGAATGCTCTGGACGATGCCCTTGGCGCGGAGGCCGGCTTCGGCTTTCGCGAAGTAGTCGTCGACGGGGCCCTGGGTGCGAATCCAGTCGATGTAGCGGCTGATGCCCTCTTCGATGGTGACCGAGGGCTCGTAGCCGATGGTGCGTATCCGACTTATGTCGGAGATGAGAGATCGGATCTCGCCGGGACGGAACTCTCCGCGGGCAAGCGGGCTGAGGTCGACGCCGAGCTTGCCGGCGATGATGCCAGCGAGGTCGCGAACGCTGGTCGCGCGGCCGGAGCCGGCATTGACGGGAAGGCCGTCGAGCTTGTCGGTTTCGGCGACGAGGAGGTTGGCGCGGGCGATGTCTTCGACAAAGCAGAGGTCCCGCGTCTGGCCGCCGTCCTCGTACATGACGGGGGGCTGCTGATTGAGCAGGCGCGTGCAGAAGATGGCGATGACGCCGGTGTAAGGGTTGAAGAGCGACTGGCGCGGGCCGTAGGTGCAGGAGTAGCGAAGCGCGACGGTGGGGATGCCGGTCTGCTTGCCCCAGAGGAGGACGAGTCGCTCCTGATCGACCTTGGTGAGGGCGTAGACGGTCTCGCCGCCGCCGGGGGTGGACTCGGGTGTGGGGATCGAGGTGGTTGGTTTGCCGCACGGCTTGTCACCGGCCAGGACGGGACAGTGCACGCTGAAGTCGCCGGCGCGGAGCTGTTCTGCGGGGCGAAGCAGGGGCACAACGTCGCCGTGCTCGGGGCAGCGCGCCGCGCCCTCCGAGTAGACGGCCTGCGAGCTCGCCACGACAACCTTTTTGATGGGGAGCTGCTTGTCTCGGATGATCTCGAGCATCTGCGCGGTGCCGAAGCTGTTGACCAGGACGTACTTCGCCATCTCGGGCATGTAGCCGCCGTACGCCGCCTCGTGGAAGACGACATCGATGTCCTCGAGTGCGGAGTGCATCGTGTCGAAGTCCTGGACGAAGCCCTGCCGGAACTCGGCCTTGGGGTTGACCCAGGCGGGCTTGCCGTTCTTGTGGGTCTGGGGCTCGAGGTTGTCGAGGATGCGGACGGTCCAGCCCTCGCGGACGAGGAGGTCGACGATGTGCGAGCCGATGAGGCCGGCGCCTCCGGTGACCAGGGCGCGTTTCTGGTGAGATGCCATGTGCTCTATGCTAACGGATTGGCCGAGTGGAATTTGTAACAGCCTTTGATCGTCTTGAGCTGTGCCGGCTTCGCCTTGTGTCAAATCAGCGGCGAACGGCGCGCTTGATGACGGCGTACTGCTGGAGAATGAAGGCGTCGGTCATGCCGGCGATGTAGTCGGCGACCACGCGAGCCAGGCCCTCGGTGGGGATCTCGTCGATGTAACCCTGCGGAAGCTCTTCGGGAGCATCGATCCAGAAGTCGAAGAGCGCCTTCACGACCTCCTCGGCCTTGTCGTGCTCGATCGTCAGCTCGGGGCAGCTGTAGAGGTGTTCGTACAGGTAGCGCTTCTCTTCAACGCGCTGAGCTTCGATGCGATCGGAGAAGACGGCAATCCGACGTGGGTGCCGGCGGATGTCGGCGAGCGTCGCGGCGCCGATGGCGACGGCGTTGCGGAGCGTGGTGGCGATGAGATCCTCCGTAAGCGTGTTCTGCATGAGCTGCAGCGCCTCGTGGAAGAGGTACTTCTCGTCCGTGCCGGGGTGCTGGATCTCGACGGCTCGGTAGGACTCCGAGAGGATGCTGACGTGCTTGCGGATGTCGGCTATCTCCAGCAGGCCCGACTCGACGCCATCGTCGAGATCCGCTGTGAGGTAGGCAATCTCGTCGGCGAGATCGATAATCTGCGCCTCGAGCGGCGGCCGCTGGTCGAGGAAGTAGGGCGCGAGCTCGGCGTGTTGCGTCGAGGTGTAGTCACGGGAGTGCTTGATGATGCCTTCACGGACACCGAGGGTGAGATTGAGGCCGCGATGCGCGGCGTACCGCTGCTCGAAGTGCTCGCAGATGCGGAGCGCATGGAGGTTGTGATCGAAGCGAAGACCGTGACGATGGAGGCATTCATCGAGGGCGCGCTCGCCTGCGTGGCCGAAGGGTGGGTGGCCGATGTCGTGGACCAGGGCAAGAGTCTCGGCGAGGTCTTCGTTCAAACCGAGGCGGCCGGCAACCTCGCGGGCGATCTGCACGACCTCGATCGTGTGCGTAAGGCGCGAACGGAAATGGTCGGAGGCGCGGCTGGTAAATACCTGCGTCTTGCCGGCGAGGCGGCGAAAGGCGCGCGACTGAACGATACGCTCGCGGTCGCGTTGGAAGGCGGTTCGCGCAGGCCGTGGAGGCGCGGGATAGACGCGCGCCAGAAGACGATCGTCCGCGTCGTCCGGGTGAACGACCACGGCGAGTGAGCTGAGGTTAGAAGACATCCAGAGTTAAGTTTAGCGGACGAGAGTGGCAAGCCGCGGTCGGCGCGATCGCGCCTTACTCACCGGACGCGCTCTGGCTTACTTCGGCTCTTTGTCAGTTGCCGGCGTTGCCTTGGCGAGCTTGACGCGGGCGTTCTGGAGTTTGTGCTGAACCTTGGCAACGTCTTCCGGGTCAGCGTCGGCCGGCAGCGAGTGAGAGTACTCGGTCATGGACCGCTCCCACTGCTCGACAGCCAGCTTGAGCTTGCCCGTCTTCTCGTAGACTTCGCCGAGGTGATCGTGCACGGTAGGGTCGGAGCTGGAGCGCTCGATGGCCTGGCGGAGGTACTGCTCGGCAAGCGTGTACTGGCCGGACTTGTAGTAGACCCAGCCCAGCGAATCGAGAAAGGCATAGTTCTGCGGATCGAGGTCGACGGCCTTGCGGATCATGGAGGTCGCCTCCGGCAGGCGCACACCGCGATCAGCAAACATATAACCGAGATAGTTCAGTACGGTCGGGTTTTGCGGATCGGTCGCGAGGACCTTGCGGAAGCTTGCCTCGGCCTGCTCGTACTGCTTTTCGCGGTCGTACATGGTGCCGCGGACGAAGTCGATGTTGAGCCGGTCTTCCGGCTTTGTGACGAGCGCCTCGGCCTTGTTGAGGTTGTCGCCGGCATCTGAGAACTGCTTCAGACGGATATAGATCTGGGCAAGAGCAAGGTAGGTGTCCTTGTCTTCAGGGCCGTTCGAGAGCTGCGCCTTTGCGAGAGCGATTCCCTCTTCGACCTTGCCCGTGTCGGCAAGCTGGCCGGCGTACATAAGCTGAACGCCGTGATCCTTGGGCAGGGCTTTGGCGGCATCGGCTGCTACCGCGGTAGCCTCCTTCTGCTGATGCGCCTCGCGGAGAGCGTCGATCTCTCCCTGGTACCCGCGGAGGGCGAACTCGCCGCCGAGCTCGGTCATCTGCTTGTAGTAGCCGACCGCCTCGGAGGTCTTGTTTTGCTCGCGGTTGATCGCCCCGAGGCGATCAAGAAAGAGGTAGCGGTTCGACTTCTCGGGATCCGTGTACTTGCCGTCGGTGTGCGTGGAAGAGGCGAGCAGCTGCTTGAGAACTCCAAGGGCCTCGTCATAACGACCCAGAGAATCGTAGATCAGGGCCTCGTTGTAGCTGAGTTCGGTGGAGTCCTGAACAAGCGTCTTGGCTTTGTTTAGGGTGGAGAGAGCCTTCTCATACTGGCCCTGGCGACGCTCGATCTCGGAGATTCGGATCTGCGACTGGGCGTCCTGGGGCTCGGCGGCGACGATCTGTTGGAAGACCTTGAGAGCTTGGTCGATCTGGCCGTCGGTGAGCAGGGCATTTGCCAGACCGCGCTGGGCGTCGATCGCGTTCTCGGGCTGCATCTCGAGCGCGGCGCGGTAGGCGGTGATGGCGTCTTTGGGGCGCTTGAGCTGATCGTAGCTGGCCGCGAGCGCGAACTCGACCCGGGCGGTCCGATCGTCTTCAGGCACAGCCGCAAGGGTCTCGGCGGCACGCTTGAAGTCACCCTGCTCGCTGTAGAGCCGAGCCATGTTGAGCACGACCTCTTCGGAACCGCCATCGATCTTCTGCGCGAGCTTGAACTGCGCCTCGGCCTTGGTGGAGTCGTGGTTGATGCCATAGAGCTGGCCTAGCAAGAGGTGTGTCTCGACATCGTTAGGCTTGAGTTGCGCGAGCTTCTCGTACTCTGCGATGGCGAGCTGCAGCATCTCGCCTGACTGCTGGCTCTGCATATCGCCAAGCGAGCGGAGATAAACCTTACCCAGGAGTTCATGGGCCTCGACGTCGCTGGGGTTCTTGGTGACCTGCTCCTGGGCGGCAGTGACCGCCTCGCGGATGCGGCCGAGCTTGAAATATAGGTCGGCGAGACCGTTCTGGAGCAGGACGGACTTGGGGTCGGCGTTCAGCGCGAGCTTGTACTGCTCGATCGCCTGGCTGGCGTAGTCAGAGCGGCCGGCGCTGGTCGCCATGTCCTCATAGAGATGCGCGAGTCCGTAGTGGTAGTACGCGGCGGCTCGATCCGGCTGCGCGGCAAGGGCGGCGGACGGCGAAGAGGCGGATGCCGATGGTGTTTGAGCGAGTCCAGCCTGTACCGCGAGAAACAGTGCTGCGGAGGTCAGAATGCGGGAGGTGCGGGCATTACAGGCGCGCGATAAGAGGGTCATTCATTTCCTAGTTGGAGAGCAGATGCGCAACAGCTTCCGGTTAGACGGTGGCGCCCAATGCTTTGGATGCAGCCTCTGTGGGGATGGCTTGGGCGCGATTATATCGTGACACCTCGGCTCCCCTGGCTGACTCCTTTGGGGGAGCGTGAGCTGACCTCAGCCGTGGCGGAAGTGTCGGATGGCGGTAAAGGCCATCGCAAGTCCGCGCCGGTTAGCGGCTTCGATGACCTCGGCGTCCCGGACGGATCCGCCGGGCTGAATGACTGCGGTGGCGCCGGCGTCGGCAACGACCTCGAGGCCGTCCGCAAAGGGAAAAAACGCGTCCGAGGCGGCAACGGAGCCGGCGAGCGGAAGCACTGCCTTCATAGCACCGAAGCGGGCCGCGTCCACCCGGGACATCTGGCCGGCGCCGACCCCGACAGTCTGTGGGAAGCTGGCGTCGGTGCGCGCATAGACGATCGCGTTCGATTTGACGTGTTTGCACACGCGCCAGGCGAAGAGCAGCGTCTCGAGTTCGTCGGCAGAGGGGTGGCGCTCGGTCACGATCTGGAGGTCGGCTGCGGTGGCTCGGGCCAGGTCAGGATCCTGGAGAAGAAGCCCGCCCGAGATCTGCTTGATTGCCGTATCTGCTTTCGATTGAGTGATCTGGACGAGGCGAAGATTCTTCTTCGAGGCGAAGCGGGCGAGGGCTTCAGGGGTGAAGGAGGGCGCGACGATGGCCTCGACGAAGAGCTTGGCGATCTCTTCGGCGGCGGGGGCGTCGATCTCGTGCGAGGAGCCGATGACGCCGCCGAAGGCGGAGACGGGATCGGCGGCGAGTGCGCGTAAGTAGGCGTCTTGTATTGAGTTACCGATGGCGGCGCCACAGGGGTTGGTGTGCTTGATGATCGCGATCGCGGGCGGGCTGTCGGGGGTGGGAGAAAGCTCGCGGACGAGGTTCCAGCAGGCATCGAGATCGACCAAGTTGTTGAAAGAGAGCTCTTTGCCCTGGAGCTGGAGGCCCGAGGCGACGCCCGTTCCGGAGCCGTCGGTATAGAGGGCGGCGGCCTGGTGGGGATTTTCGCCGTAGCGAAGTGTGGCCGAAAGTGAGTACTTCAGCTGGAGATCTTGTGGGAAGTGTGCGGTGTTTGGTGGTGCTGATGTGGTGGTGTTTTGCGCGGTGCCCTCAGGGCTTAGCCCGGGCAGGGTCGCGGCGATGGCGGAGTCGTAGGCCGCAGTCGTGGCAAAGGCGGCCTTGGCGAGCCGCCAGCGGGTAGCCCGGGAGAGCGAGCCGGCGTTCGCGTCGAGCTCGGCGGCGATGGCCCCGTAGTCGGAGGTGGCCGTTACGACGGCGACGTCCTCGAAGTTTTTGGCGCCGGAGCGCACCATCGAGGGGCCGCCTATGTCGATGTTTTCGATCACCTCGTGGAACGCAACGCCCGGTTTCGAGGCGGTGGCCTCAAAGGCATAAAGGTTGACCACGACCATGTCGATCGGCTGGATCTCGTGCTCCTGGACGGCGCTGACGTGTGCGGGGTTCGAGCGAATGTGGAGCAGACCGCCGTGGACGCGGGGGTGGAGGGTCTTGACGCGGCCGTCGAGCATCTCGGGGAAGCCGGTGAGGTCGGAGATTTCGCGGACGTCGAGGCCGGCCTCGCGGAGCGTGCGGGCGGTGCCACCGGTCGAGACGAGCTCGACGCCATGCCGGGCGAGCGTGCGGGCGAAGTCGAGGAGGCCGGATTTATCTGTGACGGAGAGGAGGGCGCGGCGGACGGGCTTGAGATCGGCTTCGGTCGAGTTCACACCCATCAGTCTATCTGGAGACGCCCGCCGGCTGAGGATTTCAGAGGACCGGGCAGACCGGAGCGATAGACTGGCGTGACTCAGGGAATTGCTGTCTTCAGGTGTGATTGCGCATGACGTTTCGAGTCATCGAATCCGAGTCTGTCTCCGATACCTCGTCAGGCGGGAACGGGGAAGGAGAGCGCCTCGGGGAACTTGGGCAAACGGCGGGTCCGGCGAGTCCAGAGGGTGGGAGGGTATCCCGCCGCAGCTTCGGGACGATCTGGCGGGAGATGCGCCACGGGGCACTAAGCGGGGCCAGCTGGACGGGCGCAGCATATGGTCGGCTCGTGTTCTCGTTTGCTCTGCTGGCACTGTGCTCCTGGCTGAGCATCGTGCTGTCCCACCAGTCAGAGGGTGTGGCGACGATCTGGCTGACCAACGGAATCCTCTTCGGGCTCCTGATTACGCGGCCGCGGCAGCAGTGGCTGTTGTACTTCGCGGCGGGGCTGGCGGCGGACACGCTGGCCGACGTCTTCTACGGTGACCCGTTCCGGGTAGCGTTTGGCGTGTCGCTGGCGAACTCGTTTGAGGTCGTCGCGTCTACTCTGGTCTTGACGCGGATCTTCGGGACACCGCTGAACCTGTCGAAGCGGAGACCGCTGATCGGATTTCTGCTTGTGTCGGTGGTGGGGGCGGCGGCCATCACGAGCGCACTGGGTGCCTCGTGGACCGTGATGAGCTTCCCGGGGCTGCGGTGGTGGGGCATGTGGCGGACGTGGTATCTGGGCGACATGCTGGGGATGGCGCTGCTGGCTCCCTTGACCTTTATCGTGCAGCGGCCGGGGCTGTTTTCGATCCTGCAGCCGCGCCATCTGCCGCGGACGCTGCTGGTGTTGCTGGTGCCTACCGTGGTGACGGCCCTGGTGTTTACGCACAACGACGACCCGCTGATCTTCTTCATCACTCCCGCCCTGCTGCTGGTGGTCTTTCGGCTGGGGTTTCCGGGCACGGTTCTGGCGATCTTTATTGTTGCGCCCCTGTCGATCGCTCTGACCGTTAAGGGGCATGGGCCGCTGATGCTGATTCCGGGCGAGCACATGATGCTGCGGCGCATCGTAGTCGAGCAGATCTTTCTGGCCGTCTCGATCATTACGACCTTTCCGGTGGCGGCCCTGCTGGAAGAGCGAGAGGCGTTGAGGAACTCGCTCGCGGCAAGCGAGGCACGGTTCCGGAAGCTTGCGAACGCGGACGACCTGACCGGGCTCTCCAACCGGCGAGCCTTCAACCTGCGGCTGGAGCAGGAATGGAGACGTAGCATGGAGACGGGATCGTCCCTGGCCCTGCTGCTGCTGGATGTGGACCTGTTTAAGAGCTACAACGACCTTTACGGGCACCTGGGCGGTGACGATTGCCTCCGGTCGGTGGCGACCGTGCTGGCGAGGGCGATCGAGGCGCGCAACGTTGAGGGGAGGCCGGCGCTGGCGGCACGGTATGGCGGAGAGGAGTTTGCGGTGATCCTGCCGGGCGAGAGTTTGGACAGCGCGCGGGAGCTGGCCGAGAGCATCCGACAGAAGGTGTACGCGCAAGGGCTGGTGCACGCCGGAAGTCCCGAAGGGGTGCAGACGGTGAGCCTGGGGATTGCGGCCGTCGTGCCAGGGAAGGGTGATTCGATCACGGAGCTGGTGCGCCGGGCGGACAAGGCGCTGTACGACGCGAAGCACATGGGCCGAAACCGGGTCGGAATGGCCCTGGCCGGTTAGTTCTACCTGGGGAAAAGGGTTTCTTCCGCGTAGGAGCGAACGACGTGAGTCTTGTTGACATGAGCAACAGCTAATTTGATGACGGCATCCGACCCGTTATACGAACGAGAGGTCTGCGATGGGAAGACTTACGCGATTTGTGCTGATCGGTGTGGGTGTGTTGGTTGCGCTTGCTGTGGTGGTGGTTGTGGCGCTGCCGATGTTTCTGAACGCGGACAACTTCCGTACGCGCATCGAGTCCACCATGTCGAAGTCGCTGGGGCGCACGGTGACCATCGGCAAGCTGAACCTTTCGATCTGGTCAGGCGGGCTTGTCGCCCAGAACGCCGTAGTAGCAGATGACCCGCGGTTCAGCAATCAGCCGTTTATCCAGGCGGACAGCGTGAAGATCCGGGTAGAGGTGCTGCCGCTGATCCTGCATCGCGAGGTCCACATCAAGGGTTTCACTCTGGACGCGCCCAAGGTACAGCTGCTCCGGGCGGCCAACGGAACGTGGAACTACTCAACCATCGGCGGCTCGGCGCGCAAGCAGGACGAGGAGACTAAGGAGCACGTTTCCAGACCTGACAGTGGGCGAGGTGGAGGTGAATAACGGACGTATCTCGGTGGGCACGCTGGCGGGGGCGGGGGCGGCGAGCGTGCCGAACCGCGTCTACGAGCAGGTCGCGCTCGATGTGAAGAACTTCGGATTTGCGAACTCGTTTCCGTTTACGGCGTCGGCTCACCTGCCCGGGGATGGAACGGTGAACGTGAGTGGGACGGCGGGACCGCTGAACCAGCAGGATGCGTCCGCAACTCCGTTCAGCGGACACCTGGAGCTGAAGCATATTGATCCGCTGGCTGCGGGATTCGTAGATGCGTCGGCCGGGGTCTCGGGTGTGGTGGACAGCCTGGTTCTGGATGCGGCGTGGAGCGGGCAGCAGATGCATGTGACCAAGCTCGACGTTGAGAATCCGCACCTGGCGATTGTGCGGAGCAATGCACCGAAGCAGCCCAAGCCGGCGGGAACGAACGCCGAGGGGAGCTCGATGCTGGACGGCCTTTCGGTGGACTCCGCCGTGGTAAGGAACGGGACGGTGACGCTGACGACGGCGGGTGTGGCGGGCGCCCCCGCGGTGTACCAGAATCTGAATGCCACGATCACAAACTTGACGCCGAAGAGCTGGTCGCCCTTTACTGTGAACGCGCAGCTGCCGGGAGGAGGGACGTTGAATGCGGATGGAAAGGCCGGGCCGTTCTTCAACCAGACCAGCGGGCAGGCAAACGATGCGGCGACGCCCGTCGATGCGAAGATCCAGCTGAAGCGGGTGGAGCTCGGGACGGCAGGCGTGCTGCCTCCCGATGCGGGGATCGCCGGGATGATGGACCTGCAGGCGCAGGTACAGTCGAACGGGCAGACGCTGAATGCGACGGGCTCGGCACACGTGGACGGGATCAAGCTGGCGAAGAACGGGCAGCCCTCGGCCAAGCCGGTGGACGCGCAGTTTCAGCTCTCACAGAATGAGCAGGCCATGACGGGCGAGCTCCAGCGGGCGACCATCACGATCGGGCGAGCGGTGATCAACCTGGCCGGGACCTACCAGACAAGCGGGCCGACGACGGCGATCAATCTGAAGGTAAATGGGCAGGCGGTGCCGATCGATGAGCTGGAGGCGTTTCTGCCGGCTGTTGGAGTGCATCTGCCTTCGGGCTCGCGGCTGCAGGGCGGAACGGTGACGACGGCCCTGACCGTGTCAGGGTCGACGGCGGCCCCGGTGATCAGCGGTCCGGTGCGCCTGGACAATACGCAGCTGGCGGGGTTTGACCTGGGCGCGAAGCTCGCGACGTTGTCGAAGCTGACGGGCGGAAAGATCGGGTCGGCTACGGGGTCGGGCACGCATATCCGTTCGCTGAGCATGAACGTGCGCGAGGCGGGCGGCGGGATTCGGACGGATGATGTTGCGCTGGCTGTTGCGGGCGTGGGTACGGCGACCGGCGCGGGTAGTGTGAGCGAGGGCGGCGCCCTGGACTACAACATGGTGCTGAAGCTCACGGAGCTGACCGGTGCTCCGGGCGGAGGGAATACGGGGGCGCCGTCATCGCCGAGCGGCGGCGGTGGACTTGCTGGCCTGGCCGGCGGTCTGGGCGGACTGATCCCGGGTGGCGGCGGCGCGGCGGGCGGAGGCCTCGGCGCGATCTCCGGGCTGACGGGCGGTCTGCTCAAAGGGGGAATCCCGGTGGCGATCGGCGGAACGACCAGCAATCCGACGTTTGCCCCAAACTTGAGTCACCTCGCGACAGGCGTTGGAGCGAGCGCGGCGCAGGGGATCTTGTCAAAGAAGACCGGAAATCCGAACGGCAAGGTGGTCGGGGATCCGCTCAAGAACGCCCTGGGCGGCTTGTTCAACAAACACTGAGGCAATCGGCCTGAGCCTCCCTTCCCTGCCGATGGGGTTAGGGATCAACGGATCAGAGGATGACGGACCCGGTGAGTTCGGTGACGCGGTTGATATTGTGGGAGGCGCACCAGCGGCGGAGCCCGTTGGCGATATTTTCGACGGCCCGCGGGTCGGCGTAGCTGGCCGTCCCGACCTGGACGGCGGTAGCCCCGGCGAGCATGAACTCGACCGCGTCGTGTTCGGAGAGGATGCCGCCCATGCCGAGGATAGGGAGCGAGACGGCCTGGTGGACCTCGTGGACCATGCGAACGGCGATGGGCTTGATGGCCGGGCCGGATAGGCCGCCGGTGATATTGGCGATGCGCGGGCGGCGGGTCTCTATGTTGATGGCCAGGGCGAGAAAGGTGTTGACCAGCGAGAGCGCGTCAGCGCCGGCGTCCGCGGCGACGCGGGCCATCAGGCCAATGCTGGTCACGTTTGGTGAAAGCTTGACGATCAGCGGGAGGCGGGAGACTGCCTTGCACTTGCTGACCAGCTCGTAGAGCATCTCGTGGTTGGTGCCGAAGACCATGCCGCCGTGCGAGGTGTTGGGGCACGAGGCGTTGAGCTCGAGCATGCTGACGCCTTCGGCGTCGTTGAGCGCATGGATCACCTCGACCGAGTCCTCAATGGTGAAGCCGAAGACGTTGGCGATGGTAATGAGGCCCTTGATCTCCCGGAGCCGGGGGAGCTTCTCGGCGATAAAGGCGCGGACGCCCATGTTTTGGAGGCCGATGGCGTTGATCATGCCGGCGGCGGTTTCGATGATGCGGGGCGCGGGGTTGCCGGCCATCGGCTCGCGGGAAAGACCCTTGGTCACGAAAGCGCCGATGCGGTCGAGCGACAGGATCTCTTCGAACTCGACGCCGTAGCCAAAGGTTCCGCTGGCGGCGATAACGGGGTTTCGGAGCTCGACGCCGGCGACGTTGACGCGCATGTCGGGGCCCTTGTTGGCGCCCTTTGGAGGCTTTGCGTAGAAGGCCGACATCCCACCAGTGTAGCGGGTGTGGATGGAGCGGACCCGATCGCTTCCTGAACCGGCCATCTAACGAAAAGTAGTGAGAGACGCGCTGCTCGCGTGATACCTTTCCGTCAAGATCAACCGGCGGCGATGCTCGCCGGCAGGGCCCCTGCACCAAGAATCTCCCCCCGAAAGACTGGTGAGTGATATGGCAACAGAGGCGATCGTTGCGCCGTCAGCCCCACTGCGCCGGCCTGTGTACCGGCCGGTCAACCGCTCGCTCGAGCGAACCTTTCATGCCGGAATGGCGATCCTGCTGTGCGTCGTGGTGTTTATCGGGTTTTCGCCGACGTACTTCCGTGCGGGCATGGTGCGAGCGCCGCTCCCGAGCCCGATCCTGCACGTCCACGGGGCGGTGTTCACGCTATGGATGGTGCTTTACCTCGTGCAGGCGAGCCTGATCTCGGCGCGTCGTGTCGCGTGGCACCGGTCACTGGGCACGATTGCCTTTCTGCTTCCGCCGATAATGGTTGTTCTGGGGACCGTGGCCGCGCTCGACGCGCTTCATCGGGGAGTCTCGATCGGGCCGCTCGATCCTGCGGTCTCGCTGTCCATACCGCTGCTTGGGATCTCCTGGTTCGCGGTGCTGATCTGGTTTTCGTGGCGAGCGCGGCGGAGGCCCGACGCGCACAAGCGGCTGATCCTGCTGGCGACCATCGGCCTGGTGGATGCGGCGCTGGGGCGGTTTCCGTGGGGCCGGATCGGACTTCCGCCCGCGGCGGGAGCGGTGACAGGGCTGGGGATCCTCGTCCTGCTGGTTGTGCTGTATGACCTCCTGGCGCTCCACCGGATCCACCGGACAACGATGTGGGCGGCTCCGCTGACCTTTGCTGTGGGGGCTTTTGCTGTGCCGATCGGCATGACCTCTGGCTGGCATGCGTTTGCGGCCTTTCTGAACCGAACGATAGGACCGCACATCTAGGGCCCTCAATAAACTCTTGCTCTCCGGAGCTATGGCAAGCCACGGGCAACGGCCGTATCTCCCCGTTCAAAATGTGCTGCGGACATGAGAGCATCTCCTGTATGAGTGAATCAGCACCCAAGACCGGCAGTGATGCAACGACCAGGACAGAGACAGCAGCCCAGGCAGGCACTGAATCAGCACCAAAGACAACCAAGCTGAAGATCGGCGGGCTGGGTCGTAAGGCGCAGAGGCTTGAGGCGGCCCGGGCCAAAGCGGCGCAGGTGAAGAGCGGCGCGAAGCCGTCCTCGCGGGACTCTGCAGCTTCGTTCAAGGCCAAGGACTCGTTCGCGGGAACGAAGAAGACGACCTTTCAGCGCAAGGCGGTTTAGCGCGGAAACGTGCTCGTCTCGTTTCACCATGTTGGGCCTGCCTGGTAGGTCAGGGCGAGGACCCGGCCAGCTAGTGAGCTCTGCGTGTATGAGGGCTGACGGGTGGGGCGACGGGTTTCTCCGGCCGAAGCGCCATGGTGAGGACGTGTCCGATAGATGCGGACGGCTGGTTCACCCGGAGCAGCGAGGCAAAGGTGGCCGCAATATCCACAGGCGCGACCCGGTCGTGGTAAGTGCCCGGCACAAATGCTGAGCCGAAGAAGGCGAGCGGGACGTGGCGATCGTAGCTGTACGGGGTGTAGTGGTCGGTGCCGGTGTGGGACATCTGCTCGTACATGCCCGGCGCGACCATGACATACCAGCCCCCGTTCGGAGAGTAGCTGTGGAGGACAATGCGGCCGTAGTCGGTCGCGGGCACCTGGCCGGCCGCCATCTCGATGCGCGTGTAGGCGTGCCGGAGGAGAGCGCGGGTGGGCAGGCGGACAGCACCTTTGGAGGTGTCGGGCTCAGGTGAGCGCGTGGTCTTGAAGGCCGCGAGCAGGAGCTCGGCAACGGCGTTCTCGGCGGTGGTCTCGTCGATCTTCTGCTCGGTAAACGCGCGCGGATCGAGCGTGATATACGGGAGCTCGCTCTTGAGCAGGTAGGTGATGTGCTTGCCGGGGGAGAAGCGATTGTTCAGCGTCAGCTCGAGCGCCTCTTCGACGGAGGTGAGCGAAAAGTTCGCGGCCGGCATGCGCGCCTGGGCGGCGGCGGCGAGCGTGGGACCGACACCGTGGTCGCCGGTGAGCGAGACCCAAACCTCCGACATCCCGCCGTCGACGTGGGTGTTGAGCCAGGCGAAGAGGTCGTTGAGATCAGTGTCGATGGCGTCGATCATCTCGCGCTGCTCCGGGGCGTCAGGGCCGACCTTGTGGCCGAGGACGTCGGTCGACGAGATGGAGATGGTGAGGACGTCGGTGGTGGCGTGGTGGCCTAGCTGCTCGGCGGCGATCAGGGACTTGGCGAAGTCGAGCAGGTAGGAGACCGAGGCGGGCGTCCTGCCGACACCTTCATAGAAGTCGCCGGGCTTGGAGTGGGCTTCGGCGATTGCCTGCTCGGTACGGCCGGAGTTGTTGAAGGTCTGGACCCAGGCCGGGAGCTGCGGGTACCAGTAGGTGGAGGAGACAAAGTGGCCGGAGGCGCGGTCGAGCCAGAAGGCTCCATTCGAGGCGTGGCCGGAGGTGAGGATGGCGGCGCGGTCCTTGAGCGAGATGCCGAAGAGCTTGGATTCGCCGCGAGTGGCCAGGACGACCTCGTCACCGAGGGTGCTGGCGAGCTCGCTGCGAGGCGAGGTGCCGATGTCCTTGGCGGTATGATCGCCGACGATCTCGTATCGCTCGTCCTCGACCGAGGAGACGGGGTGGTCGGTCGAGCGGTCAAGATCCCACCATTGGTTAATCGCGATGCCGTGGCCGTCCGTGTAGGCGCCCGTGCCGATGGTCGAGTGGCCGGGAGCCGTCATGGTGTTGGCGTAGTCGTAGTAGCAGTCGGTGAACCAGGCGCCGCGGTTAAGAAAGAGGTTGAAGCCGAGAGGGGTCTTGAAGTCATCGCGGTAGCGCTCGAGGAAATCTCCGCGGAACTGGTCGATCACAAGCTCGATCACCAGCTTTGGATGGGCGTTATAAGCCTGCGTGTGTGCAGATCGGGCGGCGAGGGCGAGGAGGAGGGCGGCGGCAAAGGCCTGCTTGCGCATGCTGACAGGGTATATCGGGTTCCGGGGAGTTGGTTTCAGGGCCTTCCCGGCCGGCGCTGGCGCGATGGCTTGGCGATAGAATGTCGTGATGCTTGATCTAGGCTTTGTGCGGGGGAATCTGCCCCTGGTGGAAGAGCGGCTGCGTGCGCGGGGGATGGATCCGGCGACGGTGCTGGGAGATTTCGAACTGGTCGATCGCGAGCGGCGCGACGCCATTACGCAGGCGGAGACGCTGAAAGCGCAGCGCAATGTGTTGACGGCGGAGATCGCGCGGCTGCGAAAGGCGGGCGAGGATGCGAGCGGGCCGACGGAGCAGACGAAGGCATTGAAGGCCGAGGGCGAGGCGCTCGAGGAGCAGGCGGCGGCAGCAGATCTTCGGCTTCGGGAGCTGATGCAGGGCGTGCCCAACCTCCCGCAGTCGGATGTCCCCGTGGGCAAAAGCGAGCACGACAACAAGGAAGAGAAAGTATGGGGCGACAGACCGAACTTCGACTTCCCTGCCCTGCCGCACTGGGAGATCGGCGAGCGCCTGGGGGTGCTCGATTTTGAGCGCGCGGCCAAGATCTCGGGAGCGCGCTTCGTCGTGCAGTTCGGGCAGGGGGCGCGCCTCGAGCGGGCGCTGGCGAACTTCATGCTCGATCTCCACACAAAGGAGCACGGGTACACGGAGGTGCTGCCGCCGTTCATGGTGAACTCGAAGAGCCTGTACGGGACGGGGCAGCTGCCGAAGTTTGCCGAGGATCTCTTCCACTGCGATGACAAAGGGCCGTATGTCGCGGGAGAGCTCGAAGAGAGCGATCACTGGATGATTCCGACCGCTGAGGTCCCGGTGACCAATCTCTTTCGCGACGAAACGCTCGAGGACGCGGAGCTGCCGGTGAGCTTTTGCGCGTACACGCCGTGCTTCCGCAGCGAGGCCGGGAGCTACGGGAAGGATGTGCGCGGGATGATTCGGCAGCACCAGTTTCAGAAGGTGGAGCTGGTGAAGTTCGTGCGTCCGGAGGAGTCAAATGCAGAACACGAGCAGCTGACGCGGCATGCGGAGACGGTGCTCGAGCGGCTGGGGCTTCCCTACCGCCGGATGCTGCTGTGCACCGGCGATATGGGGTTTACTTCGTCGAAGACCTACGACCTGGAGGTCTGGCTGCCCGGGCAGGGCCTCTACCGCGAGATCTCGAGCTGCTCGAACTTTGAGGCGTTCCAGGCGCGGCGGGCGAACATCCGCTACAAGCCGGCAGGGGCGAAGAAGAGCGAGTTCCTCCACACGCTGAACGGGAGCGGTCTCGCCGTCGGCCGAACCTACCTGGCGGTGCTCGAAAACTACCAGCAGGCGGACGGGACGGTGCGGGTCCCGGAGGTGCTGATTCCCTACATGGACGGCGAGAGGGTGATCGGGAGACACGTGGGCCGACGTGCCGTTCGGGAAAGGAGCTAGCCGATGTTGAAGGTGCTGCGGGGATACCTGTTCTGGACCTATGAACGCGGGAGCTTTCACTATGACGTGATGGTGACGCTGATACTCCTGTTTCTGTTCCTGTCGCCCCGGCTGATCGATTTCAAGGACAGGCCGGTGGAGACAGTGGCGCTCCATGCGAGCGAGGTGCTGGTGAAGGAGGCGGGCGACCGCGATGGCAACAG
The DNA here is from genome assembly GCA_963850375.1 of uncultured Acidobacteriaceae bacterium. Classification (GTDB taxonomy): domain Bacteria; phylum Acidobacteriota; class Terriglobia; order Terriglobales; family Acidobacteriaceae; genus Edaphobacter. The sequence continues at coordinate 2,782,752 of CAWKKV010000002.1, forward strand.
CCGCTTCCTCTACCAGGTGCGATCAGACGACATGGGCGGGGCGAAAACGGACGAGCAGAAGCGTGCGGCGATGCTGCGAGTCATCGAGCCGATCTCAGGCGAAGTGACGCTGGAGCGGTATGAAGAGGTCAAGGACGCGGCCGGCAAGGTGATCGCCTACAACGCATGGGTGGTGCGCTAGTGCTGTTTGTGCCCGAAGTACATCTAATTTCTGGACGACGTTTGCCGGCGAGGTTGGAGATGCGAGCTGCGGGAGTTGCTTTAGCGGTACTGATGTTTGGAGTGGCAGGCGCGCAGGCGCAGCAGAATACCGGGGGTGGCAACCTGGACGCGGTACTGCGGCAGATGGATGCGGCCAGCACGCGGTTCCGGTCGGCGGAGGCGGACTTCAAGTGGGATCTCTATCAGCGTGTCGTGCGCGAGACGACCACGCAGACCGGGCAGATCTACTTTCTGAAAAACGGAAGCACGCTGCAGATGGGAGCCAAGGTAGCGCCTCCCGAGGCCAAGACGCTCGAGTACAAGGGCGGCAAGCTGACACTCTTTGATCCGTCGCAGAACCACGTCACCGAGATGAGCGCGGGCGCGAACCAGAGCACGTATGAAAGCTTCTTGACCCTCGGTTTCGGCGGAAGTGGGCACGATCTCGAGAAGACCTGGACCATCACGGATCAGGGATCGGAGCAGATGAGCGACGGCGCAACCAACGTCAAGGTCGAGAAGCTGGATCTGGTATCCAAGGACCCGAATGCGAAGAACACCTTTACGCACGTGACAATCTGGGTGGATCCCACACGGGCGATATCGCTCAAGCAGATGTTCTTTACGCCAAGTGAGGATGTCCGCACGGCGACCTACACGCACGTGCGCGTGAACGAAAAGGTGGACACTGGAAAGTTCGCGATCAAGACGGACAAGAAAACGACGTTTGACCGGCGGTAGAGCTCCCGGTTGTCAATCTCATGCCCGACAGCGCGGCGCTGCTGCGGCTGGACGAAAAGGCAGGAGATGCCGACGATCAGGATGGGGAAGAACTCCAGCGTGTAGCGGGGTTCAGAGTTGTCCAGCGTTAGCAGCAGCGCACAGCGAAGGACGATGTAGGCGAGCATGGCCCAGGCGATCGGGCGCGTGGGGTCTGAGGGCCGGCGGAGCCAGCGGCTGAGGCCGAGAGCGCCGGCAACCAGGTAGGCGAGATTCAGGGCAGCGTAGGCGATTGCAAAGGCCGTCTGCCGCGGGTGCTCGTGCCAGCGCCACCAGCTGAGCGGGATGTCGAGCATCTCAATCCGCGGACGCAGGAGCATGTTGGCGAGGCGAGCGATGGGGAGCACGACGCGGTAACGGAGAGGGTGAGCCCGAATGCGATCCTCGGCGATTGCACGGAACCGAGCCTCAAGGGCAGGTGTGGGCTTGGTGGTGAGGTTATAGTCGCGAAGAAGCGCAGCCGTCTCCCTGAGCTGCGCAGGTGAGTCAAAGGCGCGCGACGGGAGATCGGCAAGCTGGATGGGGGCGCCGTCGTAGTTCCAGTAGATGTCCTCGGTCGAGGCGAAGTCGACGCCCCAGGTGCGGTACCAGAGATCGAACCCAGCGGCGACGGGCTCGCCGGGATCGACCGCCGAGCGCGGTGCGAGCGGCTGGAAGACGTGAAAGGTGCGGGCGTTGCGGATGGTCCAGGGAACCAGGGGGACGATAGTGCACAGACTCGCGGCGACCAGCGGTAGCGTCCGGCGGCTGAGCGAGGTTGAACGAGGCTGCCCGAGGAAGAGCAGCGCGGGAAGGACGGCTGCGGCGAGCAGCCCCTGATCAGGGCGGAGCAGGATGGATGCGCCGAGGGCAGCGGAGAGCACCCAGAGCCAAGGGTTCCACGGAGTCCAAACCCGTGAGGCGGCATGGGGAGCGCACCAGCGGGCGAGGGCGTAAAGCGCGAGGGTCACGGTGAAGCACGTAAGCGTCTCCGTGAGACCGGCGGCGACGTAGCTGGCCGTGAAGGGACAGAGCGCGGCCAGCACGAGGGCGAGCAGGCCGGACTTTGTGCCAAACAGACGACGGGCGAGATCGGCCAACAGAAGACAGCCGACGAGGTCGAGCACGCACTGGAGGTTGAGGACGGCGGTATAGTGCTCCGGGCCGAAGACGCGAAAGCAGAGCAACAGAAAAATGGGGTAGCCGGGTAACCGGATCAGCGTTGGGATCGGGAGATCGGGCGGGCGCGAGAAGCCGTAAACGCCATGCTGGAGCCAACTGAGCGCGATGTCGCCGTAGATGTATGTGTCGCCGGAGATGACGGCCGCGTGGCGAATGAACCAGAGGCGCAGGAGGGCGCCAAGCGCGAGTGCGACAAGGGCGCTCGCCCACAGCCTGGCTTGCTCTTGAGTCATTCTTCAGCATGATACTTCGGGGCCGCTGATCTGGTGATCGAGTGAAGGAGTTGAGATCGAGGCGGACGCGAGCACGCGGGCGACGTCTTATCCGGAGCTTTCATTGACTGTGCGGTTGGGGCTGCATAGGATTGGTTCTACGGGGCTTGAGCACGAGCTCCGATGCACTTCCTCGAATGAAAAATCAGGTCTTCTACGATCCACAAAGAAAGCGCTGGAAGCGGCTGCGTCGGCTGTTCGATGTGTTCGCTCTCGCGGGACTCGTGATTGGCACGGTCTTTGTGATCGGTCTTCTGCGCATCCGGCCGCTGCCGGAACTGCTGCTCGAGACACCCAAGCGGAACTATCGGACCCTGGCGAATCCGCCGGTAGTGACCAAGGCGGGCAAGAAGGTGCGCTCGTCGCATCGGCGCACGGACAAGAGTCCCTCGGACATCCCGCTGAACTCGGGTGAGGGTCTGCGTGCCGCGTACTACGTGGAAGATGACCCGGCGAGCTACTCTTCGCTGAAGCAGCACATCAAGCAGATCGACCTGCTTTTTCCGGAGTGGCTCCATGTCGTGTCGCCGGACGGTAGTCTCACCGCGTACACACTGGACAACCGGCCCTACCCGGTGGTCGATGCGGCGGGTGTACACGAGATTGATCGCGAGCAAAAGGTTCGGCGCGTCATCGCGGACGCGCGCGTGGACACCGAGATCTTTCCGCTTGTGAACAACTACGACCCGAAGAAGGGCGCGTTCCTTCCCTCCGTGGGCGACTTCCTCCAGGACGAGGCGGCGCGGGCGAACTTCGTGCGGCAGATGGATCGACTGCTGGCGGCGAACCCGGACTACCGCGGACTTTCGCTGGACCTCGAGGAGATCCCGGATGCTGCGCAGCCCGGGTACAACGCGCTCATCGCGGCACTCTACGCGGACTTCCAGCAACGCAAGCTGCGGCTCTACATCAACACGCCGGTCAATGATGACAGCTTCAGCCTGAAGTTCCTTGCCGATCATTCCGACGGTCTGCTGATCATGAACTACGACCAGCATCAGACCGGCAGCGAGCCCGGACCGATCGCGGGGCAGGACTGGTTCACCGACAACCTGCGCGAAGTCCTCAAGGTCGTGCCGAAGGACAAGGTCATCTGTGCGCTTGGCAACTACGGCTACGACTGGACGACGGAGCTGCCACCGCCCGAGAAGACCAAGGGCAAGCCGGGGAAGAAGGTCGCGCCGCCAAAGGTGTTGAGCGCCGTGAACATGTCGACGCAGGACGCATGGCAGGCGGCGTCGGACTCGGACTCCTCGATCGAGCTCGATGACGACTCGCTGAACGCCCATTTCGCCTACGACGACGAGGACGCTCACGTGCGGCACCAGGTCTGGTTTCTCGACGCGGTGACGGCACTGAACGAGATGCGCGCCGCGCGAGCGCTGGGTATCCAGACCTACGCCGTGTGGCGCCTCGGCCAGGAGGACAACTCACTTTGGAAGGTGTGGGACTCACCACTGCATGCGGACCCGGCGAAGGACCTGGCGCAGGTGGATCCCGGTTATGACGTCGATACCGAGGGCGAGGGCGACATCCTGCGGGTCACCCGCAAGCCGCAGGTCGGTCGACGCACCATCACGATGGACGACGACAAGTCCGTGCCGCTGCAGTTCCGGTCGGTGGTGGATGAGTCGATGGACTCGTACCCGCTCTCGTACACGGTGGAGCAGTATGGCTACCATCCGAACAAGGTCGCGCTGAGCTTTGACGACGGACCTGATCCAGAGTGGACGCCCAAGATCCTCGACATCCTGAAGAAGTACAACGTCCGCGGAACGTTTCTGATGATCGGCGAGGAGGCGCAGAACAATGTTCGCGTCATGCAAAGGGTGTATCGCGAAGGGCACGAGATCGGAAACCACACCTTTACGCACCCCGACATCAGCGAGATCTCAAACACGCAGGTCGACCTTCAGCTGAACGCAACGGAGCGGTTGTTCGCGTCGAAGCTGGGGGTGCAGCCGCTCTACTTCCGGCCGCCGTACTCGATCGACCAGGAGCCGGACACGAACGACCAGGCCGCTCCGGTCGACCGCATCCAGGGCCTTGGCTATGTGATCATCGGCAACAAGATCGACACCAACGACTGGGACGAGCATCCGCGAAAGACGCCGCAGGAGATCACCGACAGCGTCTTCGAGCAGATCGATGCCATGAAGGACCGACCGTGGGCGCGAGGATCGATCATCTTGCTGCACGATGGCGGCGGCGACCGGTCACCCACCGTGGCCGCTCTGCCCATGCTGATCCAGACGCTGCGCGCGCGCGGATTCGAGATTGTCCCGGTGTCGCAGCTGCTGGGCAAGACGCGGGCCGAGGTGATGCCGGCGCTGACCCCCAAGCAGCGCTGGCAGGCACGTGCGGACTCTGTCGCATTCTTCCTGTTTGCGTTCTTCAATCACTTCGTCGTGGGCGTCTTCTTTGTGGGCGACGTCCTGATGAGCGGGCGGCTGATCATCATCGGTCTGTTCGCGACCATTGACCGCTTCCGCAAGCGGCAGAACTTCGCCACGCCGGAGTATCAGCCGCGGGTTGCGGTGCTGATCCCCGCGTACAACGAGGAGAAGGTGATCGCGCGGACGATTCGGTCGGTGATGATGTCGAACTACAAGAACATCCGCATCATCGTGATCGACGACGGATCCAAGGACAACACCTTTGACGTGGTCAAGGAGACGTACGCCAAGGAAATCGAGTCCGGCCGGGTGACGCTGCTGACCAAGGTGAACGGCGGCAAGGCGGAGGCCCTGAACTTCGCGCTCGAGCAGACTGACGAGGAGATCTACGTCGGCATCGATGCCGATGGCGTGATTGCACACGACGCGATCGGGCGGCTCGTGTGCCACTTCGCGAACCCTAAGATCGGAGCTGTTGCCGGGAACGCCAAGGTCGGCAACCGCGTGAACCTTTGGACACGGTGGCAGGCGCTCGAGTACATCACGAGCCAGAACTTCGAGCGTCGCGCTCTTGACCTCTTCGACGTGGTGATGGTGGTTCCGGGGGCGATTGGCGCGTGGCGAACCGCCGCCGTGCGCGAAGGTGGCGGGTACCACTCGAACACAGTGGCCGAAGACGCGGACCTGACGATGAACCTGCTAGAGCAGGGCTACTCCGTGATCTACGAGGACCAGGCGCTCGCGTTTACCGAGGCTCCGGTGAACATGGACGGGCTGATGCGGCAGAGGTTTCGGTGGTCGTTCGGAATCCTGCAGGCCGTCTTCAAGCACAAGGGCGCGATCGCGAAGCATCGGGCCATGGGCCTGTTTGCGCTGCCGAATATCCTGATCTTCCAGATCATTCTCCCGCTCGTCTCACCCCTGATCGACCTGATGTTTGTCATGGGTGTAATTCACTACTTTGTCGACCGGTACTTCCATCCGGAGGCGGCCTCGACAGCGAGCTTCTACAAGCTGCTGACCTTCTTCGCGGCCTTCCTGGTCATCGACTTCATGGCTTCCGCCCTGGCCTTTGCACTCGAGCGCAAGCATCCCGCAAGCAAGGGAGACGGATGGCTGCTGTTCCACATCTGGATCCAGCGCTTCAGTTACCGGCAGGTCTTTTCGGTGGTGCTCTTCAAGACGCTGAAGCGCGCGATCGACGGCAAGCCGTTCAACTGGGACAAGCTGGACAGGACGGCGCAGATGTCCAAGGCGACTGAGCAGCTGACCCAGAGCTAAGGCTGTCCGGCGCGGCCGAGCGGCGCGTAAGATTGAGATATGGCCACTTCCGTCTCCGCCCCGCCTGCCGTCGCCTCAGCTACCGCAGTAAAGCCCTTCGCCAACGAGCCATTCATCGACTTCACCAAAGCTGAGAACAGGCGCGCGATGGAGGCTGCCCTCGCGCAGGTCTCGGGCGAGCTGGGGCGCGAGTACGACATGATCGTCGGTGGAAAGAGGCTCCGAACCGAGGAAAAGATCGTCTCGACGAACCCTGCCCGGCCGGCGCAGGTGATCGGGGTTCACCAGGCGGCGGGGCCAGGACACGCGGAAGTCGCTGTCGCGGCAGCCGCGGCCGCCTTCCCGGGATGGAGCAGACGCGCGATGGCCGAGCGCGTCGAGTTTCTGCAGCGTGCAGCGACCCTGATCCGGGAGCGCAAGTTTGAGTTCTGCGCCTGGCTGACGCTCGAGGTCGGGAAGAACTGGGCGGAGGCGGACGCCGACGTCGCCGAGACAATCGACTTTCTTGAGTTCTACGCGCGCGAGGCGACCCGGTTAGCCGGGGCGACAACGCCGATCCAGTTTCCGGGCGAGCGAAATGAGCTGCGGTATATCCCTCTGGGCCCGGGAGTGGTGATCTCACCGTGGAACTTCCCGTTCGCGATCATGGCAGGGATGACGGCCGCCGCGATCGTGTGCGGCAACACAGTGGTCCTGAAGCCGTCAGTCGACGCGCCGACCATCGCCGCGCGATTCTTCGCTCTGCTCGAGGAGCTCGGGCTGCCGCACGGCGTCGTGAACCTCTGCCAGGGCGCGGGGCCGGGATTTGGCAGCGCCATCGTCGAGCACCCGAAGACCCGGTTCGTGGCTTTTACTGGGTCAAAGGCCGTCGGGCTCGAGATCCACGAGCGGGCTGCAAAGACACAGGCCGGACAGATCTTCATCCGGCGCACGATCCTCGAGATGGGCGGAAAAGATTCGATCATCGTCGACGCGGACTGCGACCTGGACGCTGCAGTCGAGGGCGTGGCCGCGAGCGCCTTCGGCTTCAACGGACAAAAGTGCTCGGCATGCTCGCGCGCAATCGTGGACGCGCGCATCTACGACGTCTTCTGCGACCGTCTGCGCGCCAGAGTGGAGTCGATCCAGGTGGGCGAGCCGGCCGAAAACGCGCCTGCCGGGCCGGTCATTAGCCCGACCTCCTACCGCAAAGTGCTCAGCTACATCGAGATCGGCAAGGCCGAAGGGCGGCTACTGACCGGCGGCGAGGCCATCGAGGGCAAGGAAGGCGGGTACTACATCCAGCCTACGGTCTTTGCCGACGTCGCTCCGACCGCCCGGATCGCCCAGGAGGAGATCTTCGGACCGGTGCTGGCCGTGATCAAGTCACAGAGCTTCGACGAAGCGCTCGCCATCGCCAACAACACGGAATACGGACTCACCGGCGCCTTGTACACCAGCTCGCGGGAGAGGATCGAGCGGGCTCGCGAGGAGTTCCACGTCGGCAATCTCTACTTCAACCGAAAGTGCACCGGCGCCATGGTGGGAGCGCATCCCTTCGGCGGCTTCAACATGAGCGGAACGGACTCAAAGGCAGGCGGGCCGGACTACCTCCTGCTGTTCACCCAGGGAAAGAGCATCGCCGAGAAGGTCGGCTACGCCGGCGCCTTTGCGGAAGAGCAGGAGAACCGGATGGGCGGCTTCTAGGGCTTGCAGGCCGGACCAGTGAAGCAGAAAGGCGGGGACCCGTAGTGAGTCCCCGCCTTTCAAACCAGAAAGATAATGCAGAGAGTGGTTCAGGCACTCTTCATCTGGAGCAGGTTGCCCACCTTGGCCGCAGCCTCAGCCAGAACCTTGTGGTGAATGGTAAACAGCGCAAGCTCAAGACGATCGGAGACGCCGGTCTTGTCGTAGATCGCCCTGAGGTAGTTCTTGATGACCTGCTCCTTCGTGTCGAGCTGCAGGGCGATGTCCTTGTTCTTGCAGCCCTGAACGATCAGCGCGACAATCTGCATCTCCTTCGGCGTCAAGCGATCGCGAACGCGCGCTCCAACATTGTCTGGGTTCTGGAGCGTGGTGACGTTGGACCGAACTGATGCAGCGCTGACCGCGGGTGACGCGGCGGACGCAGTCAACCAGGTCGTTGCCGGCGACGCTGCGGAAGACGACGCCGTGAAGCGACCGGGCGATAGGCTCAGGGACTTCCTCGTTGTTCTCGGCGATCATGATGCCGCGGCTTCCGACCTTGTTCACACGTTCGAGCAGCGTGGGGAGATCGTGCTTCAGGCCCGAGGCAAAGAGCACAACAACGCCGGGGTGAGCTTCCACCGCGGTTGAGAGTTTCTGGGCATCCTCGCACTGCGCAACGAGCCGGATGTCATCTTCCTGGGCAAGAACACGGGCCGCCCCCGCCCGGAAGATGGCTTGATTATCCGCCAAGATCACTCGTGTCATCTGGTACTTCCTCCTGCCGTGTGCTACATCTCGGCAACTGCTCTATCGGCCCCATGGCGAGGATTCCACACATGCCCTCAAATCGGACATGCTGTTACATAATTGCGCATACCCCTTTAGTTGCAGAGATTTCCTGAACCCGGAAGGGGTAATCGGCAATCGAATCATACGTGTAACGACGGGAAATCCAATCTGGATGGCTCCCTACGTATAAATAGATCTATGCCAAAACCGATTTTGCTAGCGGTCGATGACGATACCAGTGTCCTTGAGGCAGTGGTGCAGGACCTGCGTCGCCAATATGGAGAGCACTACAGGATTGTGAGGGCGGCCTCCGGGCAGGCTGCGCTCGATATCTGCGGGCAGCTAAAGGAGCGGGGCGACGTGGTGGCGCTGCTGCTCTCTGACCAGAGAATGCCGGGGATGACGGGTGTCGAGCTGCTGCAGCAGGCCATGTCCATCTATCCCGAGGCGAAGCGGGTGCTTCTGACCGCGTATGCCGACACCGAGGCAGCCATCCGCGCGATCAACTCGGCCAAGATCCACTACTACCTGAATAAGCCCTGGGATCCCCCGGAAGAGAAGCTCTACCCCGTGCTGGACGATCTCCTGCAGGCCTGGAAGCAGGGCTATCGCGCGCCTTACGAGGGCATCCGGGTCATCGGGATGCGGTGGTCGGCGACCGACCACGCGGTCCGGGACTTCCTCTCGCGCAACCGGATCACCTACCAGTGGCTGAACCCGGATCTCTCGCCCGAGGCAGGCGACCTCCTGAAGGAGCGCGGTGTCGACGATGCCAAGCTTCCGGTCGTCCTGTTTGGCGACGGGACGGCACTGGTTCAGCCTTCGACGACAGAGCTGGCGGCCAAGGTGGGTCTCCGGACAGAGGCCAAGCAGGAGTTCTACGACGTGGTCGTGATCGGCGCAGGGCCGGCAGGGCTGGCCGCCGGGGTCTACGGTGCGTCTGAAGGCCTCCGAACCCTGATCGTCGAAGCCGAAGCTCCGGGCGGGCAGGCCGGGTCAAGCTCGCGCATTGAGAACTACCTCGGCTTTCCTACCGGGCTCAGCGGCGAAGAGCTGGGCAAGCGCGCCTTCATCCAGGCAACGCGGCTGGGCGCCGAGTTCCTCACGCAGCGCGTCACCTGCATCCGCTCCGAAAACCAGTACCACATCGTCTAGCATGGAAGACGGCCGCGAGGTGACCTGTCACGTCTGCCTCATCTCGACCGGCGTCTCCTACTGCAAGCTGGACATCGCTGGGCGAGGAGCGTTACCGCGGTGCGGGCATGTACTACGGCGCCGCCCAGACCGAGGCAATCTCGTGCACCGACGAGGAGGTCTACATCGTCGGCGGCGCGAACTCGGCCGGGCAGGCGGCAATGCACTTCTCCCGCTACGCCTCCAAGGTCCGGATGCTGGTGCGGGGCGACTCGCTCACCAGGAGCATGTCGAAGTACCTGATCGATCAGATTGAGGGAACGCAGAACATCGAGGTCGAGACGGGCACACAGGTCACTTGAAATGTCCGGCGATGGCCACCTCGAGTGCATGACCCTGAAGACGCCCAAGGGCAGGAGCCACGACCGGCGAGCTCCCTGTTTATCTTCATCGGAGCCGCGCCAAAGACCGACTGGCTGCCCGGCGAGATCGCACTCGACGAGAAGGGCTTTGTGCTCGCCGGTCCGGATCTGAAGGCTAAACATCCTGGTGCCTGGAAGCTCGAGCGCGACCCGTATCTGCTCGAGACCAGCGTCCCCGGCATCTTTGTCGCCGGCGATGTTCGCTTCAACTCTGTCAAGCGGTGCGCTTCCGCCGTAGGCGAAGGCTCCATCGCCATCCAGTTTGTTCATCAGTACCTCGCAACACTTTAAACACAGGTTTGGCAGGACGACCCACGATGGCAATGCAAGTACATACCGGCGCCGACGCAACCGGGCCGGGCACACCGATCGATTTCAACCTCGAGGAGCTGAGCCGCGAGATCCGCGAAGTGCCGATCCTCTCGACGCTGAAGCAGGACGACCTCCGCTGCCTGGGCGAGCTCCACGTCGTCCGTGTGGACGCGGGTGAGCTGGTAATGAAGCAGGGCGAGATGGCACATTTCTTCTGGATCGTGCTGGGGGGCTCGCTCAAGATCTTCGACACGCTCCCGAATGGGACCGAGGTCCACTACTTCGAGTACACCAAGGGCCACACCTTTGGGGAGCTTCCGCTGTTGGCCAATCTGCCCAACATGACGAGTGTCCGGGCGACTACCGAATCCCGCATGCTCCGGCTGGACGAAACCGCCTTCTGGAACCTGATGACCGTGTGCCCGGAGGTCCGGCAGGGCATCCTGCAGAACATGGCGTTCCGGTTGCAAAAGGTGCAGAACGGGACGCTGCAGCAGGAGAAGATGGCTGCGCTCGGGACCCTGGCCGCAGGTCTGATGCATGAGCTGAACAACCCTGGCTCGGCGGCCAAGCGCGCGGCCTCACAGCTCCGTGAAAACCTGATGAGGATGCACGCGCTGACGGCCAAGTTTAGCCGGTCAGAGATGAACCGGGAGCAGAAGCAGTGCCTCTGGGAGCTGCAGGAGCAGGCCCTGGCCACGCACGAACCGCTGAAGCTGAGCTCGATCGAACAGAGTGACGCCGAGGAAGAGCTGGCAACGTGGATGGAGGGCGCCCGGATCCCGAACGCGTGGAAGCTGGCGCCGACGCTGGTCGGCATCGGCATCCAGTCCGAAGAGCTTGAGTGCGCGCGCGAGCAGTTCCCTGCTGAAAGCCTGGCCGACGCCCTGAACTGGCTCGAAGCTCTGGTCTCAAGCGTACAGCTGGTCACCACGATCGAGCAGAGCATCGGACGTGTCTCGGACCTTGTCCATGCCGTAAAGTCCTATGCCTACGAGGGCAAGGGGCAGAAGCAGTCGATCGACGTCAATGAGAGCATCCACGCCACCCTGGTCATCCTCGGGCACAAGCTGCGCGAAAAGCAGATCGTGCTCGAGAAGGACTTGGCCCAGAACCTGCCGATGCTTGAGAGCATGTGCACGGGCCTGAATCAGATCTGGACCAACCTGCTCGACAACTCCATCGACGCGGTCCCGCAAGGCGGCACCATCCGCGTACAGACCCTGCTCGAAGCGCGAAGGGACGGCCGACCGGGCGAGGATATCTGCGTCCGTATCGGCGACAACGGCAGCGGCATTCCGCTCGATGTGCAGCCGCACATCTTTGACCCGTTCTACACAACCAAGGATGTCGGCGTGGGCACGGGGCTCGGTCTCGGTATCGTCTACCGGATCGTCGAGCAGTTCGGCGGCACCGTGCGGTTTACCTCGGAGCCCGGCAGCACGGAGTTCTTTGTCAGGCTTCCGGCAAAGCGCGACTAAGCCTGGCGTTTAGCGAGCTTCTACGAGCCGCACAACATTCTGCGAGCGACGGCGTTTCTACTGGTGAGCTCACGTGCCGGCACGTATCGGCACATGTGAGGCGAGGGTCTCCATGACATACGCACCGCTCCCCGTTCTGTTGCTCTCCTCCGCTGCCCTGCTTCTCTCCGGCTGTGCATCCCATCCGTACTACGCTGTCGCGCCGCCACCACCGCCGCCCGTGTACGGTTATCGCCAGCCGCCACCCCTGATCACCGTCGCCGAGCAGGAGGGTTTCCGCGCTGGTCGTGACGATGGCGCCCGCGACTCCTACGTGGGTCACTCGTACCGCCCGGAGCACGATCGCAAGTTCCACGACACCCCAGGGTACGACCCGAGACTTGGACCGCACGAGCCCTATCGCAATGCGTTTCGAGATGCGTACGTCCGCGGCTATGCCGCCGGTTACCGGCGCGGCTGAACGAGCGACGCACGTACGGCATGAGCGGCACGTTTATCATGATCTTCAAAGGAGATCTGAGACGTGTCGCTTACCCCATTTCATATCGCATTCCCAGTCGACGATCTTGCGGCGGCCCGGCAGTTCTACGGCAAGACGCTCGGCTGTCCTGAGGGGCGCAGCTCGGACGAGTGGATCGACTTCGACCTCTTCGGGCATCAGATCGTCGCACATCGGAAGCCCGGGATGGAGCCGCGGCCGGCCCACCACAACGCCGTGGACGGACACGCGGTGCCGGTGCCGCACTTCGGCGTGGTGCTGACGATGCCAGAGTGGGAGAGCCTCGCGGAACGGCTCAAGCAGGCGGGGGTGCAGTTCGTCATCGAGCCGTATGTCCGCTTCAAGGGCGAGGTCGGCGAGCAGGCCACGATGTTCTTCTATGACCCGGCCGGAAACGCCCTTGAGTTCAAAGCCTTCGCCGATATGGGGCAGATCTTCGCAAAGTGACCGGGCGGTCCCGGCACTTAGCGGCTCAGGCGCACAGCGAACTGAAAAACACGAGGATCAGTCGTGGTGGCCGTGATGCTCCCAAAGGCGGTTGTGCCATAACTACCATTGGGCTGCGCAAACGCGGGCGTATTCGTGATGTTGAACATCTCCGCGCGGAACTCCACATCGTAGTGCTCACCGAAGCCCGTATGCTTCACCGCCGCGAGATCAAGATCACGGTACGCAGGGCCACGCACCGGATTCCGGGACGCGGTTCCGAGCACACCGACCGGCGCGGCAAAGGCTGAGGTGTTGAAAAACTTCGCCGTTGTCCTCGCGCCCGGTGTGAGGCTCGGCTGCGCGACGATATCTGGCCGGCGGGTCACGATTCCGGCAAACGCATAGTCGTTCGTCGCCATGGTCACCGTCACGGGCATGCCGGACTGCATGGAACCGATCGCATTCAGATTCCAACCGCCAAGCAGAAAGGCCGGTGCGCCCCTCGACGCGAACCGGTGACCATGCCCGGCGGGAAGCTGGTAGATCGCGCTCGCTGAGAGGACGTTTGGGACGTCGCCGGTAGATGAATCGCGCTCAAGGTAGGGTCTGCGCATAGTCCGCGCCCACCAGGCTGTTCGAACTCGGAGACGAAAACACGGTCGACGAGAACACGGAGGAGGCATCGTCGATCAGCTTGGAGTGGGTATAGCTGAACAGCAGCGATAAGCCATTCGAGACACGCTGCTCAACTTTTGCTTCGATCGCGTTGAAGTTCGTCGTACCGGTGTTGTTCCGGTAGAACGCAATGTTCTGAAAGCGGGGATACGGCTTCAAGAGTTGCGCGGCCGCAATCGTCTTTCCCCCCAGCGTGGAGGAGCTTGGAATCTGGCCGTAGTAGGGGTTCGTCACCTTGGCCTGCAACGCTTGCAGCGCCTTCAAGCCCGCGGGTGTCGACTCCGCGGGAAGCGACGCGATGGGGAGCTGGTTCAGGTTGGCATCCGGAATGCCAACATGCACGATGTGCGACCCGACATAGGCGACCTCAAAGGAGAGATTGGATGTGAGCTCGTGCTGCATGGCGAGGTTCCACTGCTGGACGTAGCCGGAGCCGAGGCCGCGATTGGCGGTGTACACGCTCTGGCCGAGCCCCGCATCAGGAGTAAGCGCAATAGGCTGCACGGTCGGTCCTGAAGAGAGCGCAAACGGGGCGTTGATGCTGTCCTGCGTGGCCTGCCGGACGTTCTGGATGAATGGAAACTGCGGCGTGGTGAAGGGCGTGGTGATGCCCGACTGGTCGATAAAGACAATACCGAAGCCTGATCGAATCACCGTGCGAGGGTCGACCCGATACGCGAGACCTACGCGCGGCGCTAGGTTGCCGTAGTGAAGCTCGCGTGCGCTGCGAGGGAAACCATCGGCCCCAAGATATTGCAGCTGCTGCGTCGCGAGATTGAAGATCGCACCCTGGTTCGTCTTTTCGGTAGATGGATGATGAAGCGTGTAACGCGCGCCGAGGTTCAGGGTAAGTTGCGGCGTTACGCGCCAGTCATCCTGCGCGAAGAACTCCTGGATGTTGTCGCGCGGACGAAGAGTGCTGGTCTGAAGGTCGATGCTGAACGTGTCCACCTGCCCGAGCAGAAAGCTGGCGAGCGCGTTCCCATTCGTGCGCTTGTCCGTCGACGGAATGGAGAGTCCCTGCTGGTTGGTGCCCGTCGTTGTGAAGGCAAAGGAGCCGGTCGGGTTCGGTGGCGCGATCGCGTTGAGCTGGTACCAGCGGAGGTCGCCCCCGAACTTGAAGGCATGGCGGCCCGCATCGATCTGAAAGGTGTCGACGAACTCCCACACGCCGGTCTGGTACTGCGAAAACACGCTTGCCGAAGACCCAAGCTGCTGGAAGCCGGTAATCGTGAACAGCGGCAATGCCTTCGCGAACGCCGCATCGGACGGGATGCCGGGAATGCCAAGCGATGCCGATGCGGACCCCGGAAGCGACGCTCCCACGATGTCGTTGCTGCGACGCGTATACCCCAGCCGCGCATCGTTGAGCAGGTGCATGCCGAAAGGTGTGCGTCTCGTTCAGAACGGCCTGTTGGCCAAGCACGTGCGACAAGCCCGAAACGTTGCCGGTGCCGGTGACCGAACCCGAGATCGCCCCGCTGCCCTCCGGAAACGGCGAGACAGGATTCTCGACATCGTGGAAGTAAGAGTAGCGGAAAAAGGCTCGATCCTTCGCACGCAAGGTCGTGTCCACCCGCGCGTCGAACTGATTCTGATGATCGATATCGTTCGCCGTGCGGCTGTAGTTGTTGGCTGCGCCGGAACTGGTCGGAAGAGGAATGCGCGCTAGCAGGGCGGAAGCGGCCCGATCAAAGGGGCGAGTGATCACGTCGTTGGGGAACTCGGTGCGGGTATACGCGCCGTTGTTGAACACCGTGCTGCCCGGATCGAAGACATGGGCTGTGCCGGTGAAGATACCCTGGCGCTGTGCGACGGTCGGCACAGTGGAGATGCGTGTAATCCCGATCGCCTGCTGCTGCCCCTGGTAGCCGCCAAAAAAGAAGAGCCGGTTGCGGAGCACGGGAGCGCCAAGGGTCGCGCCGAACTGGTTCCGGCGGTACTCTGGCTTCCTTGCGTTGGCGCCCGCAAAGTAGTTGCGGGCGTTCAGCTTTTCATTGCGCAAGAACTCATACAAGCTGCCATGGATGGTGTTCGACCCGGATCGCGTCGACAGGTTCACGAGGCCCCCGTTGAACCGTCCAAACTCCGCCGGCACATTGTTCGACTCGACGGTGAACTCCTGGATGTCGTCGATGATGGGAAAGAACGCAACCTGGCCGGGCTCCGGTTGCAACGCCGAGATGCCGTCGAAGAGGTACTCGTTGGTACGCGGACGACCGCCGTTGATGCGCGGCAGGAGCGTGCCGGGCGGTAGCGAGACGCCAGGGGCGAGCGTGGCAAGCTGGACGAAGTTACGCCCATTCAATGGCAGGCCGACCACTGCCGCGCGCGGAATGGAGGTCTGGATGTCGCTCGTTGCTGCCTGGAGCAGCGGTGCATCAGCCGACACGTTCACTGTCTGCTCGCTGGAGCCGACCGAAAGTGCGACGTCCACATCCGAAGTCGCTCCCGTGATGAGCACGATCCCGCTGCGTACAAGTCGCGCGAAGCCCGGGGCGTCCACCTCGAGTCGGTAGCGGCCCGGGATGAGCTGCGGAAAGACGAACTCCCCCGCGCTCCCCGTGTTGATGGAGCGCGTCGCACCTGTGCTCTCCGAGCTGATGGACACTCGGGCGTTCGCAACAGCGCTCCCCGAAGGATCAACAACCACGCCGCGGGCAGATGCGGCGCTCTGCGCCTGGAGGCTCAAGGAGCTGACGCAGACGAGCAGCACCGTCAGCACGATACGCAGGGAGAAAGACATGAGCACAGGCTCCGGGAGGTCTACTGAGAGATCACGTGATCTGCGGCAAGCGTCCTGGCGCGCAAGATCTCTCGTTCGACTCTACACGATTTGATCCGTATAGGTGCTTCCTCCCCCGAGCTGACAGACGCGAGAAACCCCGAAGATCAGAGGCGCTCGACCATGATCTCGGTCGCCTTGACGAGCGCCGCCGCGCTATCACCCTTGCGCAGATTCATCTCGCGTGCGGCATCAGCGGTGATGATCGCGGTGATCTGCTGATCGCCGATAGCAAGGACGATCTGCGCGAGCAGACCCTCGATGCGAACGCTGGTGACCTTGCCTGCAAGCTGGTTGCGCCCGCTCACCCGTCGGAAGCGCTCACGTGAGTCGGAACTCGGGCGCTCGCTGTCCTTCTCAAGAAAGGGATCTAAGGCGCTCTGCGCGATCCGATGGTGTCCGCCGGGCGTTGTGCGGGAGCGGAGCTTCCCCGTCAGGATCCACTGCTTGATGGTGGGGTAGCTGATGCCCAGCATGTGCGCCGCTTCGCGCGGCGTGAAGTAGGCTTGCGGCTCGGGCATCCGATCGCTCCCTCCTTAGTGCGAATCCAGTTCTAGACTGGCCTCTTTGCAGCAGCCTGCCGAAGCGTCTCGGCCGCAGACTCCGGCGTGATGTCACGTTGAGGCGAGGCAAGCAGCTCAAAGCCGACCATGAACTTCCGAACCGTCGCCGAGCGGAGCAGCGGTGGATAGAAGTGAAGATGGAACTGCCATTCGGGGTGCGCTTCACCGTCCGGCGGCGCGGGATGGAGGCCCATCGAATAAGGAAACGAGACGTTGAACACCTGGTCGTACGTGGAGGTGAGCTGTTGGAGGATATCGGCGAGCCCATCGCGTTGCGCAGGTTGGAGATCGGCCAGGCGCGCCACCCGAGCGCGTGGCAGAACGATCGTCTCAAACGGCCACACGGCCCAGTACGGAACCACCGCAACGAAGTGATCGTTCTGAACGACGATCCGTTCAGCCTGCGCAAGCTCAAGTTCGAGATACGCCGAGAGCAGCGGCTGCCCATGCTCGGCCAGGTAGGCCTTCTGCCCCGCGAGCTCGAGCACGAGCTCATTCGGCAGCGACCGGCTGGCCCAGATCTGCCCATGCGGATGCGGGTTGGAGGCGCCCATCATCGCGCCGCGGTTCTCAAAGATCTGCACGTATCCGATGTCTCCGCGTCCGCCCAGTTCGTCGACCTGCTCGACCCAGACATCGACGACCTTGCGGATGGAGGGCACATCCATCTTTGCGAGCGTCAGGTCGTGACGGGGCGAGAAGCAGATCACACGGCAGATGCCGCTCTCGGCCTTCGCAACCAGCAGACCCTCGCGATCGAGCGTGAACTCCGGAACATCCGGCTTCAGCGCCGCGAAGTCGTTATCAAAGACATAGGTGCTGGTGTACTTGTCTGTAACGTGCCCACCCGCGCGCACATTGCCAGGACAGAGATAGCACTCGGGATCGTACTGGAGCGCGGGTGGCTGCGCCGGAGTCTCGGTCTGCCCCTGCCAGGGTCGCTGCGTCCGGTGCGGAGAGACCAGCACCCACTCACGCTTGAGCGGGTTCCAGCGACGATGTGGCTGTTCCCTAATGTCCAGATCTGTCGCTGCCGCCGCGCCTGGGGCGGATCCCGTCTGTTCAGAGCTCATGAGACCCTCGCAAGCGCACCGTCGGCGGCGCGTGAGATGTAGGATTCGGCATCGATGTTGAGCGCGCCCTTATACCGCCGGACGAGCTCGTGACGGAACTCCTCGGCCTGATCTGCGGCGACCAGATTCACCGTGCATCCGCCGAAGCCGCCACCGGTGATCCGAGCGCCGTAGCACCCAGGCAGGGTGGCGGCGATCTCAACGAGCTTATCGATCTCTGGCGAGCTCGCCGCGAAATCGTCGCGAAAGCTCGCATGGGCCTCATACATGAGCTTCCCAAACGCAAGGAGATCGCCCGATTGCAGGGCAACGCGCGCCCGCTGCACGCGAGCATTCTCGGTGATGATGTGGCGACACCGAAGATAGGAGGGAGCTGTCATCTGCGCACGGCAGGCCTCGAGGTCAGCAAGCGTCGCGTCACGCAGCGAGCCAATGCCGGGTCGCTCGCGCACGATGACGGCCTGCCCTGCCATCACCTCGCCATTGCGGTCACCGTACTCTCCATGCGCAACGGTGTGCTTCACCATGGAATTGCAGATCACAATACTCGCCGTTGACGGAAGCGGAAGGTCCTCGTGTTCGAGCGAACGGCAGTCAAGCAGGAGCGCATGCCCGGCGCGACCGTAAACGATTACAAATTGGTCCATAATGCCGCAGCTTCCGCCCACAAACTCATTCTCCGCGCTGCGGCACATGGTGGCGATCTCCTCGCCAGGAAGCTTGGTGCCTGCATGGTCGAGCAGCGCCATCGCCGTCGCAACCTCGACCGACGCCGAGGAGCTGAGACCCGAGCCGAGAGGAACATTGCCGCCCAGACGCATCGTGAACGGCGGCACCTCGATTCCCTTCCTTCGCATCACCCAAAGAACGCCGATAGGGTAGTCGCTCCAGTGGCCGCGACCATGCACCGGAAAACTCGCCGGATCGTACACCACACGTTCGTGGAAGTTCTCCGAAATCAGGGTGAACTTACCGTCCGTAGCGGGCTCGATGACGGCCCTGGTCTCGAAATCGATGGCCATCGGAAGAACGAAGCCGCCGGTGTAATCGGTGTGCTCGCCGATCAGGTTAACGCGACCCGGTGCCGTAAAGGTGTGCCCTGCGGACGACATGCCTGAGTCATTCCCTCGATGTGAAGTTAAAACTTTTGCAATTGTACCGGCATAGGAGCAGACCCGTAGGAATCGGTTCGGCAGACAGGATGGATAAGCCACCGAGGATGCCCCACAAAAGCGGCAAGAGCCGAGGGCGCTCCTGCAACCCTCGGCTCTTGCATCCAAACTGGGCGTTCCTGAATCAGGCGGTCACAGGTTCGAGCAGCCGCGCCAGGCGGAGCTCCTTCCGGTCCGCAAACGCCTTCTTGTGAAAAGCGTAGCCAGCGATCAACGGTAGGGCCAGGGTGGCCTCGGAGAAGACCATCTGCTCGTAAACCGTGTCCACCTTGCCCCAGGAGCTGGCCTCTTTCAGGGTGCTCGAGCTGAGCGCACCGTCCCGGACGTCGGCCACAGTAATCTGGATCGCGTACTTGTGCATCGAGGCGTCGATTCCAAGGACCTCGGCCGCAACGACGATATCCTGCGCGAAGTTCTTGGGCACGCCGCCGCCGATCATGAGCAGACCGGTGGTCGGGTTCTCGATCTTGAGCTTGGTCAGCTCGTAAAAGTCCTTGGCGGAGTCGATCGAGACCTTGGGCCTGTCCTGCCGTTCGTGCTGGTGCGAGACCAGGCCGAAGCCTGCGGAGCAGTCGGAGAACGCAGGGACAAAGATGGGGATGTCCTTCTCGTACGCGGCGATGACGATTCCGTCGACCCCACCCTTGGCCGGCGTCTTGCCCTGCTGGACGAGGTAGGCGCCCATCGCGGCGATCACCTCGCGCGAGCTATAGGGCCTCGGCTCGAGCGAGTCGACAATCTGTTTCATCGTGTCATCGCAGATCCGCAGCTCTTCCTCGTCGATCAGGGTGTCGTAGATCCGGTCGATCATCAGCTCGCGGAGTGTCGAGTCCTCGGTGCCGGACTTCAGCACCTCGTCGGCAATGTAGTGCCGGAAGCCGAGCGACTCGAAGAAGTCCTGGTCGACGATGTTGGCGCCGGTCGACACGATCGCGTCGACCATATTGTTGCGGAGGAGGTCGACGATCACCTGCTTCAATCCGGCGCTGATCAGCGAGCCGGCGAGGCACAGTATGACGGCACACTCCCCGTCGTGGAGCATTCGCTCATAGATGGTGGCGGCCCGGGCGAGGTCACGGGAGCTGAACGCCATCGACTGCATCGCCTCAACAAGCGGGACGACATTATGCTGCTTGATGTCGATGTGTTCAATGGTCTGCTGGAGGAGTTCCTTCTTGTTTGGCATAGAAGTTAAGGATATCAAAAATGATGGCAGCACCTGGTGTAAACGGCCCGTGAAAATGCAGGTTTTCGCGCCAGAATAGCCAGAGTTCTCGCACCCGGAGTAGAGTAGGCCCATACCCGTGGAGAGTCCTCACAAGACTCCGCCCTCCCCCCTGATCGTCAACCCCTCCTGAAAGGGCAGACTGATGGCCGAAACTCCCAAGACAACCTTCTCCAGGCGCGGCTTCCTGAAGGGCGCAGGCGTCACCGCCGCCACCACTGTGCTCGAATCCGCCCAGGCGCTGGCGCGTGAGACACACGCCGCCGCTCATGACACGGCAGCCGTCGGACCGAACGCCGTCCCCGTGACCTTGCGCATCAACGGGCAGGATCACCCCGTGTCGATCGAGCCCCGCTACACCCTCGCACAGACGCTTCGCGATCATCTCGGTCTGACCGGGACCAAGGTCGTCTGCGACCGGGGATCGTGTTCGGCATGCACCGTCTGGCTCGACAAGGTGCCCTCGCTGGCCTGCATGACGCTGGCCATCGATGCGGTCGGCCGCGAGATCACGACTATTGAGGGGCTCTCGCAGGGTGACACGATGCACCCCGTGCAGGCAGCCTTCGTGAAGCACGACGCCATGCAATGCGGATTCTGCACGCCGGGTATGGTCATGAGCTGCGCTGCCCTGCTCGAACGCAATCCGGATCCAAAGCTCGCGGACGTGAAGCATGCGATCAGTGGCAATCTCTGCCGCTGCGGGACCTACCCCAAGGTCTTCGCGGCAACACTGGATGTGGCGCACGAGCGCCGGCAAGCGGCAGGTCTCGTCACGCTCGCGACCACGAGGGAGGCATAGATGATCGAGGAAACAGTGCTCCTCCAGGAACAGCAGGAACAGCAGCAGCAGGGCGCCTCGCAGCATAAGTCGCGATCCAAAGGCGTGGAGGGCGAGGCAAAGCCCACCCGCGATGCTGAGAAGAAGGACGCGCAGACGCCTCCCACAAAGGCGCAGACGCCAACCCGCACGGAAAGCTTTGTCTACGGGATCCCGCAGCTCGGCCTCGAGCATCGGGATCGGCAGGTGCCGCTCGATGAGCCCCCACCTCTCGCCGCAAATGCGGACCTCAAGTACATCGGCAAACCCACGGCGCGCTACGACGGCCCCGCCAAGGCGATGGGCAAGGGCCGGTACACGGCCGACGTCCAGCTTCCCGGCATGCTCTACGCCCGCATGGTCGATGCCTCGATACCGCATGGCAAGGTCGTCTCCGTCGACACCCGGGAGGCAGAGAAGCTCCCCGGCGTACGAGCCGTCTATGTCATCGAGCACGTCATGGGCAACGCCGAGCTCCGCGACCCCAAGCAGGAGACGCCGTCGCGCTACCCCATCGTTCGCTACGCCGGTCAGCCGATCGCCGGTGTGGCCGCCACCACGCAGTCCATCGCGGACGACGCGGCAGCACTGGTCAAGGTCCAGTACGACGCGATGCCATTTGTTGTTGACCGGGCCGAAGCGCGAAAGGAAGATGCTCCTAAGGTCTTCCCCGGACCCGCTGACGCAGCCGGCAGCGCAGGCGGCGGCGGCGGACCCAAAGGCGTGCCGCAGGTCGGCAACGTCCACGGCCCGCAAACGAAAAAGGTCGGCGACACGGCTAAAGGACTCGCCGAAGCAGACGTCGTCGTCGAAGGCGAATACTGGACCCAGGTGCAGACGCACTCGGCCCTTGAGACCCACGGCTTCGTGGTGGACTGGAAGCCCGAAGAGGTGACCGTCTACGCCTCCACCCAGGGAACGTCGAGCGTCCGGAACGAGTTCGCCGACGTCTTCCATCTCCCGAAGAGCAAGGTGCGCGTCATCACCGAATTCATGGGCGGCGGCTTCGGCGCCAAATTCGGAGCAGGAAACGAAGGCGTCGTCGCGGCCAACCTCTCCCGCAAGGCCAACGCCCCGGTTCGCCTCATGCTCGACCGCCGGCAGGAGCACATGGTCTGCAACCGCCCGGATTCGCACCAGCGGCTAAAGATCGGCGCCAAGAAGGATGGCACGCTGACCGCAATCGAGCTGACCAGCTATGGCACCGCAGGCGTTGGCACCGGCGCTGGAACAGCAGGGCCCGCGACAAACCTGTACAAGTGCGCCAACCTGTTGACGGAGGAGTACGACGTCTTCACCAACGCCGGACCCGGTGCCGCGTTTCGCGCGCCCGGACATCCGCAGGGCTGCTTCGCCTTCGAACAGGCGATCGACGAGCTCGCCGTAAAGCTCGCGATGGATCCGATGGACCTGCGCGAAAAGTTCGATGAAAACCCGGCACGCAAGGTAGAGCGACAACTCATCCGCGAGCGCACAAACTGGAGCAAGCGACGGCCCGCCGGATCCGACACCGGACCGATCAAGCGTGGCAGCGGCATGGCGCAGTCCGTCTGGTACCGGTTCGTCAACATGGACTCATCCTGCGAGGTGCGCGTCTCGCGCGACGGCTCGATCGAGCTGCTGTCCGCCGTGCAGGATCTCGGCACCGGAACCAAGACAATCCTCGCGCAGATCGTCGCCGAAGAGTTCGGCATCCCGCCGCACGATGTTGTCATCCGCATCGGCGACACACGCTTCCCCATCGGGCCTGACTCCGGCGGCAGCATCACGGCCGGGTCCATCACGCCGGCAGCCCGCAACGCGGCATACCAGGCCAAGGTCAAGCTGCTCGCGGCCGTGGCGCCGCAGTACGGCGGCAACCCCGAAGATCTGGTGCTCGAAGGAGGACGGGTCCATCGCAAGAGCGATCCGTCACAATCGTGGTCGTTGAAACAGGCGGCTGCGAAGCTGCCGACCGACCAGATCTCCGCACGCGCAACCCGGGTCGCCGAGTACTCCAAGGAACGCATCACCTACGGAGGCGCCGACTACGTTGAGCTCGCCGTCGACACCGAGACCGGCCGCGTTCACATCGAAAAGGTCTTCGGAGCGCATGACTGCGGGCGCCCCATCAATCCGACCGGCGTCATCAGCCAGATCAACGGTGGCGTCCTCCAGGGGATCTCGTACGCCCTCTTCGAGCAGCGCATCATGGACCAGAACAAGGGGTACATGCTGAACGCCAATCTCGAGAACTACAAGATCATCGGCGCGCGCGAAGTGCCGGAGATCGAGATCGTCCTCGTCGAAAACTACATCGCGCAGAGCTCAACGGATGCCGCAGGCATCGGTGAGTCGGCAGGTATCATCACGCTCGCCGCAGCCATCGGCAACGCCTTCTACAACGCCACCGGAGTTCGCATGCGCAAGATACCCATGACACCAGCCAACGTGCTCACCGCACTCGGCAAGGTTCAGGGGGAGGAGCAGGCATGAACAAGTTCACGTATGTCGACTGCACCACCGTCGATCAGGCCCTCGATCAACTCACGCCCGACGCCACCGTCAAGGCCGGCGGAATCGATCTGCTGGACCTGATGAAGGATGGCATCGTCACTCCCCCGCGCATCGTCAACATCCGCAACGTGGCGGGTCTTCGCGGCATCACGGCCAGCCCGCGCGGCCTCGAGCTCGGCCCCCTGGCGACCCTGAGCGAGATCGCGGCCCATCCCGAGATCCAGCGCAGCTACGGGGCGCTCTCGGACGCGGCAGGACACGCGGCAACACCGCAGGTCCGCAACATGGCGACCGTGGGCGGCAACATCATGCAGCGGCCGCGATGCTGGTACTTCCGCTCCAGCGACTTCGACTGCAAGAAGAAGGGCGGCACAAGCGAGGTTTGCCACGCGCACGAAGGCGAGAACCAGTACCACGCGATCATCAACAACAGCACCTGCGCCATGGTGCACCCCTCCTCCACCGCCGTTCCCCTGCTCGCCATGAACGCGGAGGTCGAGCTCACCTCCAAGCGAGGCAAGCGCAGAGTCGCGATGTCCGACTTCTACGTCGCTCCGGAGAAGAGCCTGAAGAATGAGACAGCGCTCCTGCCCGGCGAGCTGATCACGTCCATCTTCGTTCCCGCTCCCGCACCCGGAACGCGCTCGGCCTATCAGAAGTACGGCGAAAAGGAGAGCTTCGACTGGCCGCTCGCGGATGCAGGCGTCGTGCTTGTCCTCGATGGCTCGCACTGCCGCAGTGCTTCGATCGTGCTCGGCGTCGCAGCCCCCACACCCATCCGGGCCAAAGCAGCCGAGGCAGTGCTGGCCGGCAAGACCATCGACGAGCCGACAGCGCGGGCGGCAGCCAAGGCCGCCATGGAAGGTGCGACCCCGCTCTCGCAGAACGGCTTCAAGACGCAGCTCTTCCAGACAGCCATCTACCGCACCATCCTCTTAGCCGCCGGACAGATGCAGCGCGATCCGAGCGCGATCGGGTAAAGGAGAGATCATGACGACGATGCCACTCACGCAGATCCGTTGCAGCGCCCTTCGCAGCAAATCCTCCTATGGCGCCTTCGGCGACTTCCACGAGGAGCTCGTCGAGATCATGGGCGCCACCACCACGTACTGGTGCCTCAAGACCATGGGAAAGGCAGGCCCGGACGAGCACTACGTCCACCGGTCCCTTTGCCAGCAAGGTCGGAGCTGCTGGTCCGATCCCTCGCCCGATTCGGACTAGCCCCCCTAAACCCGGCTTCAGTAGAAGAGCATACCCAGCGCGTTGAGCCTGTCACAACGCCGCGGCTAGACTGGACCTGTGTCCAGCGAACCAGATGTTCGTCCTGACAGCCGGAACCCGAAGTTCCCGGCCGGACCCGCCTTTCTCCCGCGGCTCCTGTCCGGTGCGGCCTTTCGCCAGAACTCGGCCGAGTTCATGCTGCAGACGGCACAGGAGTTCGGCGACCTCAATCACTACCGGGTCTTCGGACGTGACATCTACCAGATCAATCATCCCGATCTGATCGAGAACTTCTTCCTCAAAGACGCGCCGAATCATCACCGGAACCTGGTCATGCAGCGTGCGCGAGACGTGCTCGGGCACGGACTCCTTACCAGTGAAGAGCCCCTGCACATGCGGCAGCGAAGATTGGCCCAACCGGCCTTTCTGCGGGAGCGCATCTCTGCCTACGCGGAGGTCATCGGGAGCAAGGCGCTGTCGCAAACTTCGCATTGGCGCTCGGGCACGGTCACCGATCTTCACCCGCAGATGCTGGAGCTGGCCCTTCACATCGTCGGCAAGTGCCTGTTCGATCTCGACACGCTGGACGATGTCGACGCGATGGCCTCCGCGGTCGAATCGTTCATGAGCTTCCTGCCGCTCGCCTTTCTTCCCTTCTCTCGGCAGGTACAGGCGCTGCCGGTGCCGGCGATGAGGAGGCTCAGGCGCGGCAAGGCTCACCTCGACCAGCTCATCTATCGCATGATTGCGCAGCGTCGCGCAGACCCCCGTGACCGCGGCGACCTCCTCTCGATGTTGCTCAACGCGACCGACCCCGAGCCGGAGCCCGACGATGCCGCTCACACGGACACCGCCTCACGCGACCAGAGGAGGGCATCGGCGTCGATGAGCGACCGCCAGCTTCGCGACGAGTGCGTCACCATCATCCTCGCCGGGCACGAAACAACGGCCAACGCGCTCTCCTTTGCGCTCCACCTGCTTGCTCGCCATCCGGAGGTGCAGGAGCGTGTCGCAGCGGAAGCTCGCGCCGTGCTCGGAGACACGAGCCCGACAGCAGCCGACTACCCGAAACTCTCCTATGCCACGCAGGTCTTCGCAGAGACGATGCGCCTGTACCCGCCCGTCTGGGTCACGGGGCGGACGTGCGTCAAGCCGTACGCCATCGCTGGCTACAACATACCCGTGGGTGCGACGCTGCTCGCACCCCAGTACGCCGTGCATCGAGACGGACGCTTCTTCGAGCATCCGGAGATCTTCGACCCCGGCCGCTTCACGCCGGAGGCAAAGTCCGGCCGGCCTCGGTACAGCTACTTCCCTTTCGCAGGCGGCTCGCGCCAATGCATCGCGGAAGGCCTCGCCTGGATGGAAGGCACACTCGTGCTCGCGGTCATCGCCAGGGACTGGCAGCTCAGTCCCTCCCTGGCGACATCGCAAGAGCCGCCCATCAAACCCGCGGTAAGCCTCCGCCCGGCAAAGGGCATCCCGCTTCGGCTCGACAGAAGATCTCCGGTGCCGTCCATGAGCGCCTCACCCCAGGGAGGAAGCGGTCGGGGTGAGAACGAGTTACACTCAGGCTCGTGAGAAGGATCCTCTCCCTGGTGCTGCTGGTGCTCTTCAGCTCTTCGCTGATTGCGCCCATCTTTGCGTCAGACGGCAGCTCCAATCTCCCCGCGTGTTGCCGCAGAGCAGGTGCACATCACTGCTCGGGAATGACCCCCTCGCTCACGGATGGCTCAGGACCAACGCTCACCGCGGTGCATGCCCGCTGCCCGCTCTACCCACATGCCACCAGGGGCTTCGAGCTGCGGCAGGGCTCGCTCACCCGCTCCGAGTCCTGCTGTGCTGAGCTCGTCGCGCATCCGTCCGGACGCGCGCAGACCGAGGCCCGCTATCGCAGCAGCTCCGTACGCGCCCGGCACAAGCGTGGACCACCGGCACGCCGCACCTCGGCTGTCTAAGTAGCGAAGCCACGCGCGCCCTCTCCCGAGCGCCCACTGACTCCGCTCACCCATCGTGCAAGTCCATGCTGTCACAAAGCCCTTGTGACGAGGCGCGATCCGCAAATGCGCAGGATCTTCTTCTGTCTCCCTTCTCTTCTTCTGTCCCTGTCTCCGTCTCGCCCAAGTCACGCCTCGGTCATGGCCCAGGTGCAGGGCGTAGTCCACGACTCCCAACACCGGCCCGTCAAAGATGCCGCCGTGCTTCTGCATGCCGCACACTCCGCCTTCTCCCTAACCGCGGCCAGCAACGACGAAGGCCTCTTCCGCTTCGGCACTGTTCCCCTGGGCGAGTACACCGTCACAGTCACCAGGCCCGGCTTTGAAAAGTTGGAGCAGGCAATCAATGTGGCCTCGAACACCTCGCCATACCTCCACTTCGAACTGCAGATCGGACCCGTAAACGAGACCGTCACCGTCACCGGCCGCGTGGGGGGCGCGACGGTCGACAGCGTTACGCCCACCACCCTGGTCGGCCGCACCGAGATCGCAAACACGCCCGGCGCGGATCGGACCAATAGCCTCCAGATGATCACCGAGTACGTCCCCGGCGCCTACATGACGCATGACATGCTTCACCTGCGCGGCGGCCATCAGTTCAGCTGGCAGATCGACGGCGTCCAGATCCCCAATACAAACATCGCCAGCAACGTTGGCGCGGAGATCGATCCCAAGGACATCGAATACCTCGAGGTCCAGCGTGGCAGCTACAACGCGGATGTCGGCGACCGGACCTACGGCGTCTTCAACGTCGTCCCGCGAACAGGCTTCGAACGAAATCGCGAGGGCGAGCTCCTCCTCAGCTTCGGCAACTACCTCCAGACCAACGATCAGCTCAACTTCGGCAGCCACACCGAGAAGCTCGCCTATTACGCAAGCATCAACGGGAACCGAAGCGACTACGGTTTAGCCCCGCCAGTCGCCGACGTCCACCACGACGCCGCAAACGGCTACGGCGGCTTCGGTTCCCTGATCTACAACCGCACGCCAAGCGATCAGTTGCGCTTTGTAACCCAGCTTCGTACCGACTACTTCCAGATCCCGTACGATCCGGATCCGGGAAGCGCAGAAAACCTCCAATACCCGTCAAGCGGCCTTCGCGATGGTCAGCACGAGACCGACGCACTCGCAGAGTTCTCGTGGATCCACAGCTTCTCGGCCTCCACCCTGCTCCAGCTCTCCCCCTTCTACCACTACAACCAGGCAAACTATCAGCCCGGACCGGCTGACCTCCCAGTGGCCACCACCTCGGATCGAGCGTCAACCTACGCGGGCGTTCAGGCCTCGGTCACAACCCAGGTCGCCCGCAACACACTGCAGGCCGGCTTCTACGGCTTCGGCCAGCACGATCGCAACAGCTTCGGCTCGATCTTTAACGATGGCAGCGCCGATCCATTCCTCGAAAAAGCCTCGATAGGAGGCGGAGTCATCGAGGAGTTCGTCTCCGACAGCGTGAAGGTCACGCCTTGGCTCACGCTGCTCGGTGGCCTGCGTGGCTCGCACTTCACCGGTGACCTCTCCGAAACCGCCTTCGCCCCGCGTGCCGGAGCGGCAGTCCAGATTCCCCGGCTACACTGGGTCTTCCGCGGCTTCTACGGTCGCTTCTACCAGCCGCCGCCGCTGCTCACCGCCTCCGGCCCCATCGCCAGCTACGCGCAATCGCAGAGCACGACCTTTTTGCCGCTGCACGGAGAGCGCGACGAGGAGCACCAGTTCGGGGTGCAGATCCCGTATCGTGGCTGGCTGCTCGATGCCGACACCTTCAAGACCCGCGCAAACAACTTCCTCGATCACGCGAACCTCGGCGAATCAAGCCTCTACTACCCCGTCACAATCGACGGTGCCCTCATCCAGGGATGGGAGCTCACCCTGCGCTCACCCCAGCTTTGGCGCTTCGGCAGAGCTCATCTCGCCTACTCCAACCAGATCGCCAAGCAGCGGGGCGGCATCACCGGCGGCCTGGTCTGCTATCCCATCGCGTCCCCTGACTGCAGCACGGACTTCGACTACACCCCGGTCGACCACGATCAGCGAAACACGCTCAGCGTGGGCTACGACGCAAGGCTGCCACTCCGA
Source organism: uncultured Acidobacteriaceae bacterium (assembly GCA_963850375.1). Lineage (GTDB taxonomy): Bacteria > Acidobacteriota > Terriglobia > Terriglobales > Acidobacteriaceae > Edaphobacter. The sequence continues at coordinate 2,811,680 of CAWKKV010000002.1, forward strand.
AGCTTCATCTCCAGCAACGTCTCTTACGGTTCGGGCTTTCACAACGGATCGCCCGACGAAAACTACCCCGGCGACTACCTGCCGCAGCATACAAGCTGGGATCTCTCGATCGGAAAAACCTTCGGCGAGAGCACCACCGTCTCTGCCAACTTCCTCAACCTCACCGACGGACGCGTCCTGCTCGACAACAGCCTCACCTTCGGCGGCTTCCACTTCAGTGATCCGCGACAGATCTATGGGGAGGTCCGATTTCGTTTCCACTACTGAAGCGGAGACAGCCTGGGCAAGCGCGCTAGTCTCCGCGAAAGCGGTGGATCAGTCTGCGGTCGCGCTTCGAAGGCCTGCCCAGGCTGCCGAGATCGATCGGGTTCATCGCCTTCCGCTCCTCGGCCACTTTCAGGCGCAGCAGCCGGCTCTCCTCGGTCTCGCGATACATGGTCTTGGCAACGGGAGCCGGACCGCGCACATCGCTCAGGAGAAGGACTTCTACCGTGAAGTCTCCGCTCTCGTTTCTTATCTGGAGGAACTCCCCGAGCTTGACCTCGCGGGCCGGCTTCACGGGCTGCGTGTTCACCTGGATCCGGCCAAGCTCACACGCCTTTGACGCCAGGGCACGCGTCTTGAAAAACCTGGCCGCCCAAAGCCATTTATCCAATCGCAAACCGCTCATGGATCCATTCTCGCCGATTCAAGGCTGAGAAACGATCCGGCTCCGCTAGCGGGTACGCTCTCCCCTGCTGCGGTTCGGGAGTTGCAAGGGGCGCGTCGCCGGGGGCGCCGGGTTCGGCCTCGAGGGCCGCGGCTCCGTCCTCATCTGTAGCTGGAGACGGTCGCGCACGGCATCGAGCCGCGCAGCGTGCAACCTTCGTGCGTATGCGATAAAGACTTCAGGAGGGACAACCGATGAGCGACCGAGCATGTGGACAGCCTAGCGCTCACGCCGGCCGTGTTCTCTCCCACTTGCGGGGGAGCCGGCCACCCGATCGCGGCAACGTGCGGAACTTCGTCGGCCGGCACGGGTTCGCTTATGGGTCCGTCGCGGAGGCATCGCGTTGAAGCCGAAACTCCTGCTGCTCACCCTCATCGGTGCTCTCCTCGCTGGATCACACGCGTCCGCGCAAGGCAGCGCGTCTTCGTCCGAGCGAGCTCTGCTCGGCATGGTCAACGCCACCAGGAAGCAGTACGGTCTCCGCCCGCTGGTTTGGGACGATGCGCTCGCAAGAGCTGCGCGCCTCCATGCAACCTGGATTCTTCGGCAAGGCGGTGAGCTCGAGCATCAGTATCGGGGCGAGCCGGATCTCGTGCTCCGCGCCTCCCGCCAGGGCGCCCACTTCACCGCCGTCGGTGAGAACATCGCGCGCCATGCCCGCAGCGCAGGGGAGCTCCACGCCACATGGATGACCACTCCCATCCATCGCGGCAACATCCTCAGCTCGCGCTGGAACGCACTCGGAGTCGGCGTCATCGAGAGCGGTGGCCTGCTCTACGCCGTCGAGGACTTCGCCGATACCGGCCCCGGATGGACCACCGCCGAGATCGAGCTCGCAGTAGGAGACGCTCTCCATCGCGCCGGGGTTCCCGTCGCGGAGAGCAGCCCTGCCGCGCGAGCCCTCTGCGAGCGTGGTGCCGAACCGGAAGACGCCGGCCTGACCGTCACGTGGGATGGCCCCGACCCACAGCAGCTTCCACCAGCTCTGCTCAGTCGCCTCCGCGCTACCCGCTTTCGATCCGCGGAGATCGGTGTCTGCGCGGGCAAGCCCGCCAACCCCGGCTTCACCACCACGCGGGTAGCCGTTCTGCTGCACTGACTCCCGGCACACACCTACTTCGCATCTGCGGCGTCGAGCGCCTCGTGACGCTTCCGAACCCACTCCGGCAGCTGTGGCGCTTCCCCCGGAGCCGCCATCCGTCCCCGCGTCACCGCCCAGTGTTCAATGGAGGTCGCACCGACGTCCGAGACGTACTCGTCCGGCTGCGCATAGGCGGGATCTTGCAAAGCCTCGTCGAGCGACACAAACCCGTAGCCGCGGGCCTTGATCAGCGCCAGGAGATCGCCGAGATGATCCGCCTCGAGCCAGGTGTCATGCAACAGCAGCACCTGCTTCGGCTCGTACCCCAGCAAAGCCCGCGACCTTGTCTCGCCCCATGCAAACGCCTGGGCGGTGTACTGGAGCCACGCCTCCGCTAGCTTCGCCTCGCCCGCAGCGTCCCCGTGCGCTCTCGCATCCTCATAAAGATCGGCAAAGTACCAGTCCAGCGGATCGATCGTTACCGGCGCCACCCGGTATCCCCGGCCTGTCAGAAACGCCTCCGCAGCGCGTCGCGTCGCGAGGTCCGGACCTGTATGGAGATATGGATACCGCAGATACCGCAAGGTCTTCCCGTGCTTGGTAAGCAGGATGCGCGTCACGCTCTCACCCTGAACAACGTCGTCCTCCCAGTCCCTCAGCTCGGCCTGGTTCAAAGATGTATGACTGTAGGTGTGGTTGCCGAGATCGAAGCCCGCATCCAGCCACGCATCGAGAACAGCGATCCGTGCATCCGCCTCGCCCGTCTTGTACAGGCGAATCTCGTTCACAAACCCGATCGAAGGAACGCTCGCAGCCCTAAGCGTCGCCAGGATCTTCTTATTCATCTCCGCGATGGAAAGGGCGTTCATCGAGTCGCCGCTCATGGCCGGTAGATCGTCAAACGTAAGCGCGATCGTTCTATGCTCCGCCGTCGCCTGTGCTTCAACTGGACTGGAGACTTGCAAGACCGCAACGGCTCCCGCAGAGAGAATCAGTCGAAGAGCTGCGCTGGATATCTGCTTGAGGACGCGCCGGCATCGCTTCGACCCGAAGGGCGCCCGTCCCGCCTCTGCTCTCCGTCCAGAGATGCTCGCCTCTCGGGTCTCCATCATCTCGATCTCCTCGCCCGCCCAATCGCCACCCAATCGCCCGCCTGACAGCTCAGCCCAAACGCCCCGACGGTGAGCTGTGCCTCGAGGTCTGATCGTCGAGCCAATACTGTCCACTGGGAAAGGCATACGTCTTCATCGTCTCCGCCTTGATCTCGATGCTGTACCCCGGCTCCTCGGGCATCCGGTAGTGACCCCTGTCGATCGTCACAGGCGTGATGAAGTGCTCGTGAAGATGATCGACATACTCCACCACCCGATCCTCTCTCGGGCCAGCCGCATAGATAAAGTCAAACGCGGCAAGATGCTGCACGTACTCGCACAAGCCCACACCCCCCGCATGCGGACACACAGGAATCCCGAACTTCGCAGCGAGGAGAATGATGGCGAGATTCTCGTTGACCCCCGCAACCCTGCAGCTATCGATCTGGCAAACATCGATCGCCTCGGCCTGCATGAGCTGCTTGAACATCACCTTGCTGTGGCAGTGCTCGCCCGTCGCAATCCGTACGCCCGTCTCACGACGAATGCGCGCGTGACCGAGGATGTCGTCCGGACTCGTCGGCTCTTCCATCCACCAGGGGTTGATCTCAATCAGCGAGCGAGTCCGATCGATCGCCTCGAGCACACCCCACTTCTGATTCGCATCCACCATCAGGAGCTTGTCGGGGCCGATCTCGCCTCGCACTAGTCGCGCCCTGCGAAGATCGTCCTCCGGATCGCCGCCAACCTTGAGCTTGAACGCGGTCCAACCCTCGGCCAGCGCCTCACGGCACAGCCTCCGCACCTCATCCTCACTGAATCCAAACCAGCCGACCGAGGTCGTGTACGCAGGGAGACCTTCGGCCCGGAGAGTCGCAATCCGTTCCGCCTTCGCGGGCTCATTCCGCCGCAGGATCGCGAGCGCCTCCTCCGGACTCAGCGCGTCGTCGATGTAGCGGAAGTCAATCAGCGAGACGATCTGCTCCGGCGACATCTCCGCCAGCAGCAGCCACACCGGCTTTCCTTGTTGCCGTGCATACAAATCCCACACGGCGTTGATCAGGGCCGCGGCAGCAAGGTGAATCACACCTTTCTCCGGGCCGAGCCAGCGAAACTGCGTATCCCCGGACACGCTGCGCGTAAACTCCGCCATGTTGCCGACGATCTCTTCAAGCGTGCGCCCGCGCACAAACCGTGCCAGGTACTCGATCGCCATCACGCAGATCTCGGTCCCGCGCCCCAGCGTAAAGGTAAGCCCGTGGCCCTCGAGTCCGCCGTCCGTCTCCAGAACGCAGTAGGCAGCCGAGTAGTCAGGGTCCTTATTCACCGCATCCGAGCCGATCTGGAAGCGTGCCGTGGGAAATCGGAGGTCTATCGTCTTCACATCAGTAATCGTCAAAAGAAGCTCCTCAGGCTGCAGTCCATCCACCATCGATCGGCAGCACGGCACCATTGATAAACGCCGCCTCCTCCGAACACAAAAACCTCACCAGCGAAGCCACGTCTTCCGGCGTTCCCAGCCGGCCGATCGGCTGCCGCGCCACAAGCTGCTCACGGATCTTGTCCTTCTCATGCGCGTGATACTTCTCGAGATATCCCTCCACAAACGGCGTCTGCACCGTTCCCGGAGCGACCGCGTTCACGCGCAGCTCCTTCGGGTAGTCCACGGCCAGCTGCCTCGTCATCGCCAGCACCGCTCCCTTTGTCGCGCAGTACGCAAACCTCTGCTTTACCCCCACCATACCCGCCACCGAACCGATGTTGACGATCGATCCATGCGACGCAAGCAGCAATGGCAGCACCGCCTGCGTAACGTAGAAAATCGAATACACGTTGACCTTCATCAACCGGTCAAAGTCCTCAGGCGCAACGTCCGGAACCGAGCCCACGTGCCCGATCCCCGCATTGTTAATCAGGATATCGAGCCGTTCGAGCCCCGCCACCCCTCGCCGTATCGACTCAAGATCCGTGACGTCGACGTGGATGGCCGTCGCGTCACGCAGCTCCTCTGCAATCGACTCGGCCGCCTGGAGGTTCACATCTGCCACCAGCACCCGGGCTCCCGCCCTCCCCAGTTCGCGGCACGTCGCCGCTCCGATCCCGCTGCCACCACCGGTGACCAGCGCGACCTTGCCGGCAAGCGAGAACGGCGTCGCCCCCACCTCGCTCACAGAACCGACCCTCTCTTCATCTCTGCTCACGCAAGCTCCCCATTTGCCCTTCGCATTTGTAACCAATGTCGGCTGCCATCTCGGCCACGCATGCGGACATCACGATAGCGAACGATCCAGGTGGACGTACCCGCCATCCACAAACACGTGCTGCCCCGTCGTGTGCGCGGACTGTGTCGGCGACAGCAGAAACAACACCGCCGCCGCAATCTCTTCTGCCCTGGTCATCCGGTGCCCTAACGGAATCCGCTCGACGATCTCACGAAGCCGCGCCTCCGGATCTTCGAAGCTGCCGATCCACTTCTGGTAAAGAGGCGTCATCACCTCGGCCGGCAGCACAGCGTTCACACGAATACCAAAGGGCAGCAACTCCGCCGCCCACTCGCGCGTCAACGCCAGCTGCGCTCCCTTGGCGGCCGCATACGCCGAGGTATTTCCCTGTCCTGTCACCGCCACCTTGGAGGAGATATTCACCACCGAGCCGCGCGACTGCTTCAGTGCCGGTAGCGCAAAGTGAGCCAGCGTGTAATAGTGCAGGAGGTTCTCGCGAAGGCTGTTCATAAACGCCTCGGGCGAACCACCCTCGAGACCCACCCGGTCGTTCGACCCGGCGTTGTTGACCAGCGCATCGATCCTGCCGTGAGCTTCCAAGGTCCGCTCAACCCCGCGCCTACACTGCTCCGTATCCGCCAGCTCCGCTTCGATCACCGTGCAGCGAGCGCCGCTCCCCTGTACCCAATCGGCAAACTGCCGCGCCTGCTCGGTCATCCGCGTAAGCACAACAACCTCCGCACCCTCCGCCAGCGCAGCCCGCGTAATCGCCTCTCCGATGCCGGAAGCACCACCGGAAACAAGCACAACCGCGCCCGTGAGACCGAGATCCATCAGCGCCTAACCTCCGTCGTCATCGCAGGTCGTAGACCTTTCTCATCGGCTTCCAACGCGTCGTGGGGTCCGCCGCCTCGTCCACCTGCTGATACCGCCCCATCAGCCGCTCCCACTCCAGCACCTTTGGATTCGCCGCGTCCATGGCCGCCTTCCGCTCGAGCGTAAAGTCGTCCGTCGTATCCATGATCATAAAAAGCTGATTCTCGGCGAAGTAGATCTCCATCGTCAGCACGCCGGCGTCGTGGAGGCTCTGCTCGATCTCCGGCCACACCGCCCGGTGATGTTCGATATACTCGGCCACCAACGCAGGATCGGGCCGAAGATTGAGCGTAAGACAAAATCGCTGCACGCGGCAAACTCCTTCGGGTCGTCTCAGCGCCTCCAGGCAACGGACCCGGCGCACATCCAACTCGACCAGAACACTACTCTACCTATATCCTGAGCCGCCCGGAGCGCACCGAGCCATCTGCCGCTAAAAAGGGGAGACAAGACACCTATGGACGAGGCAGCCGAGCGAGACCACCTGCAGACGTCACAACCGGCGGTAGCGCCCGTTCCCCGCGTCGACGCGCACCATCATCTCTGGCACTACACCCCGCAAGAGTTCGACTGGCTCGGCGGAGATCTCACTCCCCTCCGCCACGACTTCCTCGAAGAGGACCTCCTCAGCGCAGCTCGTTCCGCAGCCGTCGCGGGCACCGTGGCAGTGCAGGCTAGGCAAACGATCGCCGAGACCGACTGGCTCCTCGAGATCGCAAAGACCTCCTCCGTAATCCGTGGCGTCGTCGGGTGGCTGCCCATCGCCGACGCCAACCTCGCGACCCTGCTCGAGCGTTACGCGGGCAATCCCCTGCTCAGAGGTCTCCGCCACATCGTCCAGGGGGAGCCGGACGGCTTTCTCCTCGCACCCGAGTTCAACCGAGGCGTGGATGCGTTGGCCGCCACGAACCTCGTCTACGACATCCTCATCTACGAGCGCCAGATGGAGGAAGCCATTCGCTTCATCGACCTCCACCCCGGCCAGCCCTTCGTTCTCGACCATCTCGCCAAGCCGCGCATCGCCGCAGGCCACATCGCCTCATGGGGTCGCAACCTCCACGAGATCGCAAAGCGGCCCAACGTCAGCTGCAAGCTCTCCGGGATGGTCACCGAAGCGGACCCGCACACCTGGAGCCCGTCCCAGCTCGAGCCGTACTTCCAAGCGGCCCTCGAGGCATTCACGCCGCATCGCTTGATGATCGGCACAGACTGGCCCGTCCTCACTGTCGGCTGCACCTACGCGCGTTGGTGGCAGACCGTGGAGGCCTGGATCGCACCGCTCTCTCCGGGAGAGCAGGGCGAAATCCTCGGTGGCACCGCGACTCGCGTCTACAACCTCGATCTCCCGTGAACCACCCAAGAGCCTCCTCCGGGTCAGACTCCGTAAACTTCTGCCCGCGCGGCAGGTAAACTGGACCACACCTGATCGTGAACTGACACGATCGCCTGGAGGCCTATGATCGAGACGGCGCAGGCAGCACGGCCTCACCAGAAGCGTTGCGCCCAGCAACGAAACCTCGGGCGCCAGGCCCACCTTCGAGCGCTCCCCACCTCCGGCCGCCGCCCACCCAAACGAACGATCCCCTGGAGAACACTCGCGCTCCTCACGGTGCTGCTGGGGACCCTCGGCTCTACGATCGGCTGCGACGGATTCTTCACCGACGAACATACCACCACCACCCTCACCAGTTCGGCCGCCACCGCCGTCTCCGGAACCTCGATCACCTTGACCGCCAAGGTCGTGACCGCCGTGGCAACCGGAACCGTCACCTTCTACGACGGCACATCGAGCCTCGGCACAGGCACGCTGAGCTCAGGAACCGCAACGCTGGCCATCACCTCGCTCGCTGTCGGCACGCATTCCATCACGGCCGTCTATGGCGGCGACAACGTCTACTACGGCAGCACCTCGAACGCCGTCACCGTGGTCATCAGCGCGGCCCTCACAGCCTCAACGACCTCACTCACCAGCTCCACCCCAAGCGCCATCCTCGGAGCCTCCGTCACGCTCACCGCAACCCTCGGAAACACCGCCGCCACCGGGAGCGTGACCTTCTACAACGGCACCGCCGTCCTTGGCACCGTACCCGTAACCCTCGGCGCCGCCACGCTCACCACCACGGCCCTTCCCGCTGGAGACAATGTCCTGACAGCCACCTACACCGGCGATACCACGGACGCCACGAGCACCTCAACCGCGGTCACCGTGACCGTCACAGGCAGCAAGCACCTGAGCAGCGACTCGACCGCTCTCACCACGCGTGAGCTCTACCGGGATCTGTCCATGGCCTCTGCAACCATAGGGTCCGAAGCCTCGGCTCCCGACCACAGCCGCGCAAACCGTTTGTAGGCCGCAGCACTCGCCCCCGTCTGCTTGACCACAGCCTCCGTCCGCCCGAGCTGAAACAGGGCCACGGGATAAGCTACGGTTCCCTGCTCGAAGGCGTACCCACGGTGCGCGTCAATCGATCGGAAGTCCTCCACCGCAAGCTCCTCATGGTGAGCCGCGATATGCGCCAGCCCCAGCAGCGCAATCGATAGCGGAGGCTGATCCCGCATCTGGTGCACCCCCGACATCGCCTCCTGCGCACGCATCGCATCCTTTGCGCCCAGCGCCACCGTTCCCCGGAGCACGGGAAGATAGTAATCCTCTGTCCACGAGTGGTGGCCGCCCTCCCGCTGCAGCCGTTCCTGCGCGCGCATCGCCCTCTCCGTAGATCCGCAAAGCGCCGCCGCGATCCCAGCATCGAAGTCGGCGCGACGTCCATACGGAAGCGCCGCAGCCTCGTCCGCCATCGTAAGCGCCTGCGTGCAGCGGCCGAGCAAAGCCCGGTTTGCAGCGCCCCGCGCCAGCATCGCCGCTCCCGCAGAGGCCAGCGCCGCCGAGCCCTGGGCAGCCCGCGCCGCCGTACGCCATGCCTCCGCACCCGCAGCCATCGCGCCAGAGTTGTCGAGCGCGTTTGCCCGGTCCGCCAGCATCGCGATATCAGGCTCTGCTATCTCTGAAGCTGAAGGCAGGCGCAGTTCCCTGCCCACTCAGGTACTGCGCTCCGGTCGTCCAGGGCATGTGTGCAACCCCAGCCTGCTTCGCCGTCTCTGTCAGCTTCAAGGCCTCAGGGTACCGGTCAAGCCCCAGCAGAGCGCGTCCTCCCTCCGCATAGGCATCGCCATCCGTCGCATCCTGCCGAAACGCCTGCTCCGCCGACAGAAGCGCCTCCGTCATGTGGCCTTGCAGCCGCATCACCCGCGCGAGCGAGACCATCGCGCTCGTGTCCCTGGGGTAGAGCGCCAGCAGCCGACGCGCAGCAATTCCCGCAGCCCCAAGATCCTGCACATCCAGCGCCTCGGCCGAAAGCTCCGCCAACAGGCGCACACGGTCACCAGCCTGCCCGGCGTTCAGCCGCGCATGCCTCGCCGCATCCGCCGCCGCAAGCTCCGCATACTGCCCCTCCTCCAGCCACGCCAGCTGAACCCCTGCCAGCGCAAAGCCCGGTGCCTCCCGCAATGCCTTCCCATACAGGTCGATCGCGCTCTGCAGATGTCCAGCCCCGCGTGCGTCCTCCGCCTCCCCGAAATACGAAAGCGCCTGGACGCTTCCGGTCGCCTGCGCGCTGAGCGGCGTGTTATGTCCAGCAATCGAGTGGGCATCCTCGCCCAGGCTCCGCCGCAGACTCTCCGCCAGGCGGTCAATCGCACGGGGCAGCTCAGCCTTTCCCGTCGCCGTCTCCGAAAGACTCGCGAGCTTGTCGTTTGAGGAAGCCTCCACGACCTCCACGTTGATCGTGTACGGTGCGCCGCTCCCGCTTACCTCCCCATAGACATACGCGCGCGCAGCCACTTGCTGCGCCGCGTCACGCCCCGACGAGATCGAGTGCAGCTCCGCATGCGTCGTCGCCGCCATCTGCCGGATCCCCGCGCGGTAGACCTCCTGCCCTCGCCACCGCAGCGGCGATTGCGCCAGGTCGATCTCAAGCCCCTCCATCACCGCACCGTCCAGCGTCGGATCCCCCGTCTTGTTCTGCACCGAAGTCAGCAACACGGAATCGGTCGGGGCCAGAACAACGCGGCCCAACCCTCCTCCCCGGATCCACAGCGCAAACCCAAGAGCCGCCAACCCCAGCAGCCCGACAGCAATCTTCAGTCCGGTTCGCGAGCGCTCTCCGCCTCCGTCGAGCGTTCGCTCTTCCGCAACCTCGGCCTCCGGCTCGCCCTCCGCGCTCGAGTCCGCCGCCGCATGCAAACTCCCCACCATCGCCGCCGGGACCTCGCCGGAGATCTTCGACTTCAGCTTCGAAGCCGCGGCTGACGGGGGATGGACCTCCGCCACCGGCGCCGGCTCCAGGGGTTCAGGGACAGCAGGCGGGGCAACGCGGAGATCGCGCCCGGACACCGGCCCCGACGATGCCGCAGGCGCGACCGCCAAGTCATCCGGTACCGGTTGGGCGGCCGCATGGGAAGCACCCGAGATCGTCTTCGGTTCATCGAGGTTCCCTCCTGGCTCCGCACCCTGCACAGGGCTCGCCTCATTCGACCGAAACGCACTCTCCCGTGGCCCGCTCTCCCGCACCGGCAGCCGCTTCGGCCGGATCAGGTCGCCGCCCGCTTCAGACTCCATCTCCCCGCTCTCACCCGGTTCGCCCCGAAACTCCGGCGTCGACCCCGAAGAGTCCGAGTCGCGCCGCCGCATCCGGTTTTCGCGCGCAATCGGGTCCGGAGCCTCGACTAGAGGAACCGAAGCACGCGGCACCTTCTTCAGCCAGTCCCCATCCCCCCGTGTGGCCAGCTTGTGAAGTGCGCCGTGAAGCTCAGTCGCCGATTGAAACCGCTCCGACCTGTCCTTCGCCAGCAGCCGGAAGATCAGCCGCTCCAGGTCCTTGGGAACCGTCTCGTTCCACTGCCGGATCGGGTCCGGCATCTTGCTCAGCAGCTCCACATACACCAGCGCGCTTGTAGGCCCGCGAAACGGCACCCGCCGCGTCGCCATCTCATACATCACAACGCCCAGCGAGAACAGGTCGGAGCGCGCATCGAGCGGCTCTCCCCTCGCCTGCTCAGGCGACATGTACGCCAGCGTCCCCACGGTCGATCCCGCTGTCGTGATCTCGATCGAACGCGAAGCCCACCCGGCCCGCGAAGCCTGGTTGATCTTCGCCAGCCCGAAGTCCAGCACCTTGGCCTGCGGCTTGCCGCCCGGCTTGCGGACCAGGAAGATATTCGCGGGCTTGATGTCGCGATGCACAATGCCCTTCGCATGAGCCGCCGCCAGCGCCTCCGAAACCTCGGCGGAGATCCGCACCAGGTCCTCCATCGCTACGGCACCCGCTGAGATCTTCTGCTTCAGCGTCATCCCTTCCAGCAGCTCCATCACCAGGTAGGGCTCGCCGTCCTGCTCCCCCATGTCGAAGATCATGCAGATATTCGGGTGGTTCAGCGCCGAGGCAGCCCGCGCCTCCAGCAAAAAGCGGTCCCGCATCCCAGGCGTCGTGTACTCGTCATGGAGCAGCTTGATCGCCACCTCGCGATGCAGCCTCTCGTCCCAGGCACGAAACACAATGCCCATGCCCCCGCCACCCAGCTTACCCAGGATCTCGTACGGCCCAAATCGCTGTCCGGCTACAGGAAGCATGCGTGCTCGGTCCCGCCTCTTGCGGCGCCCTCTGCTGGCTTGATAGCTCCAACGGGATGATACCGCGCTGCACTCCCGCAACCACACCTTCTGCTGTCCTAAGGGTACGGGCGTACCCATACAGCGATCAAGACAAACCAGCCGCAAAATTCGCGAGCTCGCCTCGCTGCCAACTTACGCCGGCTTCCGCACATACACCAGGATCTCCGGGTCACCTTCCCCTATTCGGTACTGTCCAGCCAGCCGATATCCGGGAAGGATCTCCTCGATCGCCTGCACCAACAGCCTTTGCCCGCTCGGCCCGCCCGCACGCCACAGCCGCTCGGCATCTCTCTGCTGCTGCTCCGTGATCCGGTAGTAGACAATCACGGCCGGGCGACCCCGCCGAACCCGCTCCGCCTCCTCCGCCGCCAGGCTGTCGCTCACCACATCCATATTGTGCGATCCGGAGAACGTCGGGTACATACGGCCGCTCAATGCATACAACAGCCCCATCTCCGGATACACAAAGATCGTGTCCCCGTCGCGTGTATTTGCCCGGATCGTCGCCACTGTCTCGTCCAGAAAACGTACTGTCGGCTCCGGCAGCCGCATGCCCCGTAATGCCGGCTGCACAGACCGTGACATCGCCTCGCGAACCGGGTCCTCGTCCTGGTAATCGAACCCGAACGGCAGGTCCAGCTTCTCCCTGACCTGCATCCCGGCAACCAGCACCAGCACCGCATACACATAGGGCAGCGCCCGCGGTCTCGCACTCTCCACGACCGCCGCCACCAGGAATCCCAATCCCGGCAGCGCCATTGCCTCAAACGCCGGCCAGGATAAGGACAACGTCGCCGCCACCACCCAGGACACCAAGCAGAAGAACAAGCACTGCGCCTGCCGTCCCGTGAAACCTCCTCGCACCGCAAACCCATACCTGACCACCAGCACCGTCAAGCCGAGACACGTAAAGTACACAAGGCTCTTCGAGAAATCATGGAGCGCAGGCAGCCCGCGCAGCGCCTCGCCCGCGGCCAGCACACCAAGCCCCCACAGCAGCACCCATCCAGCCTCCGCCACGGTCACCGATCCGCTCCCATCCGCAGCGGCCGCAGACACATCTTCTGCTCTCGCAACGAAACCGGTTCAAGGCCCTCCACGACAACAGAAGCGCAAAGCTACCCAACACGAGCCAGCCGAAGTTGTCCCACGCCACAAGCAGCTCGCGAATCAGAAAGTCTGACGGGTGCGCAGCCTTCGCCGCCGGCCCCCTCACAAACAGCATCTGGGAGAACGCCCCTAGGAGATGCCATCGCGCCAGCACCCCCGCCACCACGGCCAGCGGAACAGTGCATCCAGACACAAACGCCGCCACCCAGCGCATCGCATCCCGCTCTCCCGTCGCCCACCGAAGCACCGCCACCGCCACCAGCACGGCAAGCGCGCCGCCAACCCCCACCGTCTGCTTGGTCAGTGCCCCCAGGCCCGCGCAGCAGCCCGAGAGCATCGCCAGCCCCCAGCTCTTCCATCCATGCCATCGCCCCTGCAGCAGAACACTCGCCAACAGACCGCTCAGCATCACCCACAGAATCGCGTCGTGGTTATAGGAGGCAACCGGATCCGTCCGGTCTCCGGCAGACACAATCAGCGTCACCGCCGATGCGACCAGCGCGGGCAGCGGCCGAAAGATCTGCCGCAGCCATCGAAACAGTACCGCCGCAATCAGCATCCGCTCCGCCACCCCCGCCGCTCGATTCACGATCAGCGCCGAGCCAAAGATCCATTGCAGCAGGGCAGACTTCAGCACATTCAAGGGAGGCGCCGTCGTAAAGTAGTCGCGATACGGCATCACGCCGTTCAGAAACGCAACTCCCCCTGTAAACTCTCCGTCACCCGACCGCAAACCCGCAAAGCGATTGAAAAAGGTCAGAAAGAACGCTCCGACGATCGCCAGGAGCACCGCATAGATAGCAGGCGCCGGCAGCCTTTTCGTCCGGAACTCTTGCCCCACCCGCACTCTCCTCGACGCTCCCAGCTCCCGCGTCGCAACGAGACTATCACCCGGCCAGCAGCCGGCTCTGGCCCCCAGGCCTCCTCAACCTCCGTTTACCGCTTCGCCATCCGCTCCGGAATACAATGCCATATGACCCAACAAAACGGCGCAGCCAACCCCCATCCTGCCGGCCGGCGACTCGGTCAGACCCTCCTCATCGATGCCGACGACACGCTCTGGGAAAACAACATCTACTTCGAGCGCGCCATCGCCGCCTTTATCTCCTACCTCGATCACCGCGTCCACACCCCCGAAGAGGTCCGCGAACACCTCAACGCAGTCGAGCGCTCCACCATCGCCGAGCGTGGCTACGGTCTCTCGAGCTTCCGTCACTCCCTTGTCACCTGCTTTGAACAGCTCTCCTCCGCTCCCGTCACACCCGAGCGCCACGAGCGCATCGTCAGCTTCGCCCAGTCCATCGCCGACCAGGAGATCGAGCTCCTCCCCTCCGTCGCCCTCACCCTCGCCGACCTCGCCCGGCGCCACCGCCTCATCATGGTCACCAAGGGCAATCACGACGAACAGCACGACAAGCTCGTCCGCTCCGGCCTCGCGCACCTCTTCTCCGAAGTCGAAGTCCTCCCCGAGAAGCACGTGGACGCCTACCACGCCCTTGCCACGCGCCACGGCTGCGAAGCCGCCAGTACCTGGATGATCGGCAACAGCCCGCGCTCAGACATCAACCCCGCCCTCGCCGCAGGCCTCCACGCCATCTTCATCCCCCACGACTTCACCTGGGTCCTCGAGCACGAGACCGTCGACCAGCCCCCAAACCAGGGCCAGGTCCTACTCGAGCTCGCCAGCTTCGCCGACCTCTCCACTCACTTCTAGCCCACCCCTGACCCCGCGCTACGGCAGCCTCTTCCAGACCACGTCCTCATTGTTGCGTCGGTCGTAAAGAGCGTCCACGTGCCCGGCAGCATCCCGGTGAAACAGGATCCGGCCCTCCACCCCAGGACGAAAAAAGAGATCGCCGGTCTCTGGAAGCAGCGTGGCCTTCGCGCCCGTGCCACGCTGCAGGAAAAGCTCACTCCCCTCGCGCGTGACCGTCCGCCGATTGCCCGGGGAAAGCTCGTACTCGCCGGTGAAGTCAGGAAGCCGCGCAACATCTGTGCTGCCCGCCTTCGGGTCCTCGTAGTAGCGCATCGTCTGACTCATAACGATCTGCCAGCTGCCGTTGCGATACAGCCACGTGTCCACGCTGTGATATCGCGCATGGAGCTCCTGGCCGAAGATCGTCTCCCTCTCATCGCAGTCGTAGGCCAGCGCAGCCACGCCAGGCGCAAAGATCGCATGCGGATGCACCACCTTGATCGTGCCGCCATAGCCGGCCGGCATCGGCTGCACGTCCTCGAGCAGCATCTTCTTGTCCATCGCGCGGCCCTTCTCGTCATACACCATCGCATCGTCCGCATAGAAAGCCTTCCACGGAGCCTGGTTGCCCGGAGCCACCGCGTCGTAGAGCTGCTGCGTGCGGCGCACCAGCTCATCCTCGCTGATAGCGGACCCAGCCCGCGGCAGCGCAAACGCCGCAGGCACGGCAAACAGAACGATGGGAAGACAGAAGAGACGGGGAAAATTCATGGCGAAGTCTAGCACTCGGTCAAGTCACAATTGCCAGAAAAGGGTTCAACGGAAGCCAAGCTTCGCAAGCTCCTGCTTCAGCCCCGAGAGGTCCTGGCCCGTACTCCGGTTTACGATCCTGCCGTCGCGGTCGAGCAGGTACGTCCCCGGAAACTGCTCCGTCACCCCGTAGCGCTCAAACACGCTTCCCTTCCGTAACGCCCCACCAAGGTCCATCGGTCATCAGACAGCAAAACGCTTCCGCGGTTAGATCTACCTCTTAGAATCGTTCGTCAGGGAGTCACACCACGCACACCCCTAAGGCTCATCCCGATAAATCCCCATCTGCACCGTCCCACCCTCCACCAGCCGCGCGCGAAACATCCCCGGCGTGTTGAACCCCCACGCCATCTGCCCATCCGGCGTAATCGCAATCACCCCGCCATCGCCCTTGATCGCCCCCAGCTGCCGCTGCACCACATCGTCCACCGCCGCCTGCAACGCCATGCCCTTGTACTGCACCAGCGCGCAGATCGTCCGCGCCACCGTCAGCCGGATGAAATACTCTCCCGTCCCCGTAGCCGAAACCGCGCACGACTCGCTCGACGCATACGTCCCCGCCCCGATGATCGGCGTGTCGCCAACCCGGTTCCACAACTTCCCCGAGACCCCACCCGTCGTCGTCCCCGCCGCAATGTCGCCGAAGCGGTCCCGCACCACCATCCCCGTCGTCCCATACTTGTGGGTCTCCGGCGTCTCGATCTCCGCCACCGGCGTCGTCGGCTCGGGCGGCGCTCCCACCGGCCGCGGCGGCACCGGCCTTCCCTCCTTCTTCAACTGCTTCACCAGCCCCTCCCACCGCCGTTCTGTGAAGAAGAAGCTGTTCGGCACCTGCTCAAGACCCACACTCTTCGCGAAATCATCCGCACCACGCCCGATCAGCATCACGTGCGGGCTCTTGTCCATCACCGCCCGCGCCAGCGAGATCGGATGACGCGTCGTCGTCACATCCGCCACCGCCCCTGCGTTCATCGTCTTCCCGTCCATGATCGCCGCGTCCAGCTGGTTCGTCCCGTCCGCCGCAAACACCGCGCCATGCCCGCAGTTGAACAGCGGGTCCTCCTCCAGCACCTTCAGCCCCGCCTCGATCGCGTCCATCGCGTGTCCGCCGCCGTCCAGCACCTTTGCCGCCGCCGTAATCGCCGCGTCCAGCCCCGCGCGATACTGCCGCTCCGTCTCCGGCTTCATCGTCGAGCGCTCGATCACGCCCGCCCCGCCGTGCATCACGATCGCCCACTTACCCGCCGGAGCCTTCGTCACCAGCGGCGCCAAACCCGCACCGGTCTGCGCTCCCATCGCACTCACCCCCACAAGGAGACTCAACGTCAGCCCCAACCCTCGACTCCATCCCATCCCAACCTCCTCAATCACTCTGCAACAACACCCGTTACAAAACTCCCGCGCGCCCCGCACAAAGCCACGCCTGTCCATTGCCGCTCCCGCTAACCTTGTATGCAATGAGGTCCTCAGCCCTATGCTGATGACGCATCTTATGTTCCGTTTGTACCTCTGCCAGGTAGAAAATGTCACCTTTGCCCAGGCTTCGGGCATCTGGAATGGAACGCTGACGACGGTGCGCCCGGGCCTAGACGGCGGGATCGAGTTCCTTTGGTGAGAAGCGCGCGTACAGGAGTGGCAGGACGTACAGCGTAAGGACCGTGGCCGTCATCAGGCCGCCAATCACGACCGTGGCGAGTGGCCGCTGCACCTCAGCGCCGCGTGAGGTGGAAACCGCCATTGGGATGAAGCCCAGGCTCGCGACCAGCGCCGTGATGAGCACCGGTCGGAGCCGATCCGTGGCACCGTTGCGCACCGCGTCTTCCGTGCTTTGGCCCCGCTCGCGAAGTGAGTTGATGTGGCTCACCATCACCACCCCATTCAGTACCGCGATCCCAAACAGCGCAATAAAGCCAACGCTCGCTGAAAGGTTGAGGTTGATGCCACGTATCCACAGCGCCGCGATCCCACCTACCAGGGCGAGCGGAACGATGATCAGGATCAGGAACATCTGCTTTGCGTTTCTGAAGGTCGCATACAACAAGCCCGCGATGATCAGCAGCGATACCGGAAATACGATCAGCAGGCGCGCCTGCGCACGTTTCTGGTTCTCGTACTGACCACCCCACTCCAAGCGGTATCCCGGTGGCAGCGGTAACTGCTTCTGGACCGCTGCCTCCGCGTCCTTTACGAACCCGCCCAGGTCGCGTCCTTCGACGTTGGTCATCACCACCACGCGACGGTGTGCCTGTTCGCGGTTGATCAGAATAGGCCCGCGCACCTGGTGGATGTCGGCCACCTGGTCCAGTCGCACCAACTCGCCATTCGGCGTCCTGAAGGTAAAGCCACGGAGCTGGTCGGGGTCGTTGCGAAGCGTCGCGGGCAATCGGAACGCAATCGGAAACCGTTCCTCGCCATCGATCATCTCTGACACCTGCCGGCTTCCATAGAGCGACTCGATCAGCTGCTGTATGTCGCTCACTCTCACGCCATACCTTGCTGCTGCCGCTCGGTTGACGACGATCTGCAGTTCCTCAGCGCCTGAGATCAACTCCATCTGGGTCTCGCTCGCGCCTTGGACCTGACTGATGATGCTGCGGGCCTGCTTACCCAGCCGCTCCAGAGTCGTGAGGTCTTCACCAAAGATCTTCAGCGCCGCATCGCCACGTGTGCCCGTGATGGTCTCGTCCATACGCATCTCCATGGGCTGCGTGAACTCATAACTCACACCAGGGATCTTGCTGAGCTCGGTATTCATGCGGTCCGAGAGCTTCTGCTTGTCTGCCGGACTCTGGTCCTGCACCTTCTTGGTGTAACTGATGTACGAGTCGGACTCATACTCGCCCATCGCCTCGGTGGCCAGGTCCGGACGCCCCAGCTTCGTCACAACGGTTGAGATCTCCGGGAAGCTCATGATGGTCTTCTCTATCTCATTGCCGATGCGAATGGATTCGGTGAGCGAGATGCCCGGCAACTTCTTCGACGTGATCACGAGCGAACCTTCATCCAGCTTCGGCATGAACTCCGTGCCGATGAACTTCATCGACACCAGAGCGATCACGACTGCTAAGGCCGAGACGATCAGGATGGGGTTGCGATGCCGTTCGGCTTTGGCAAGCGAGCTTGTATAGTGCCCGCGTAGTTTGTCGAACCAGCCCTGCTTCTGTTCTTGTCGACGCTTTCCTTTCCCTTTCTCTACCTGGCGGAGCCGATGCCGCAGCGCCACAGAGCACAACGTGGGGACCACGAAGAGCGCCAGGAGCAGAGATCCCGTTAGAGCGGACACGACCGTCACGGCCATGGGACGAAACATCCGTCCTTCCAGGCTTTGCAGCGTAAGGATCGGCAGATAGACCGAGATAATGATCAGCACGCCGAACACGATAGGCCGCGCCACTTCATGCGCTGCGCCTCGAATGATCTCCAGCAACCGGCGATTCTCTGCCTCCCGCCGTGCCTTCGGGTCGCCATCATCTTCCCGCCTGCCCTGGTCTGCCGATTCTTCTCGCTCGCCGACCTGACCTTCAAGCCGGTGCATGCAGTTCTCGACCATCACGACCGATCCATCCACGATGGTCCCGAAGTCGATAGCTCCAAGGCTCATCAGATTCACCGAGATGCCGAAGACATCCATGCCCAGGAACCCAAACAGGAGGCTTAGCGGAATCGTCAGCGCCACCACGATCGCCGCACGCCAATCACCGAGGAAGATCAACAGGATGATCAGCAGCAGCACAGCGGCCTCGATCAGGTTGTGCTCTACGGTGTGGGTGGTTGCATTGATCACGTCGCTCTGGTCATAGAACGGAATGATCTTGGCCCCACCGGGAAGATTGAGCTGCTTGATCTTGGCCTTTACGTCCTGGATCAGCTTCTGACCGTTCTCGCCACGGAGGATGATGACCATCCCGCTGACGCTCTCGCCATGCCCGTCATGCATCACGGCCCCATGCCGCAGCAGGGGCGCCGCGCCAATCGTCGCAACCTGTTTGAGCAGAACCGGCACACCGTGTGGAGAGCTCACCATTGTGTTGCCCAGATCGTTTAGATCCGACGCACGACCGATGCCACGAATCGTGTACTGCTGCTCCGCGTGCTCGATGTAGCTCCCGCCGAAGTTGGCGTTATCCTCCGTGACCGCCTGCATAACGTCATGGAGCGTCAGGTTGTAACGCCGCAGCGACTCCGGATCCACCTCGATGGTGTACTCCTTGCTCAACCCGCCCCACGAGTTGATCTCGCTCACGCCGGAGATCGTTTGGAGGCCGTACCGGATCGTCCAATCGTTTAGGGTCTTCAACTGCATCAGGTCCAGCTTCGACGACTGCACGGTGTACTGGTATACCTCGCCAAAGGCCGTCGCCATGGGACCCATCACCGGTTGCAGCCCTTGCGGCAGCCGTCCCTGCACCTGGTTGATGCGTTCGCTCACCAGCTGCCGGACCAGGTACTTGTCCATGCTGTCGTCGAAGATCACCGTCACCATCGACAGCTCAAGCTTCGAGGTCGACCGCACGATCTGCAGCTTTGGCAAACCCATCATGGACGTCTCAACAGGAAACGTCACAAGCTGCTCGACCTCCACCGGCGACATGCCGGGGCACTGCACCGTCACCACGACCTGGTTGTTGGTGAGGTCTGGAAAGGCCTCCAGCGGGAGTCGCAGCATCACCGAAATGCCGCCCACAATCAATGCAAGTAGAAGACCGGCAACGAGCCAGCGATTGTCGAGCAGGAAATCTATCATCCGTCCCATGCTCTAGCCCTCGCCCACGCTGCCCTTCAGCAGCTCCCCCTTCACCATGAAGGCGCCGTCCACCACCACGTGGTCTGTTGGCTGCAGGCCTTCCACAACCTCCACCAGTCCCTGCGACCGCTCGCCCAGCTTCACCGCCCGCACCTCAAAGGTCTGGTTGTCCGCAGTCACAAACACCGCTCGAAAACCGTTCACATCCTGCACCGCGGAGTCAGGGATATAGATCGCCCTGCGCATCGCGCCCTCATCGATCATCGTGGTAGCAAACATGCCGGGCCGCAGCCGGAGGCCGGGGTTCGGGACCTGTACGCGCACCGACGCCGTTCGCGTCTGCGGGTCGAGCTGATCGCCCACCATCATCACGGTCCCGTGAAGATTTGTGTCCGGGTATCCCTGGGTCGTCAAGACAGCACGCGCTCCTCGACGCACCCCGGACAGGTCCTTCTCGTTCACCGCCGCAGTCACCCACACCGTCCCGAGGTTCGACACAACAAAGGCCTCATCGCCCAGATTGAGCACCTGCCCTGGAGTCACCTCGCGCTGGATCACGCTGCCGCTTCCCACCGCGCGAATCGGAATCAGCTCTTTGCTGTAGAGGTTGCTGGGCGTCAGCGTGTTAGCCGGAACCTGGAGCAACTCCGAAAGGTGTTCGCGCTCCATGTGTACGTTGGCTTCGGCATCGGCCAGGTCCTGCTGCGCCTGCTTCAGCTGTTGCTCCGCGCGCTGAGCCTCCTCCTGTGAAGCCACCTGCAGTTGGAATAAGTGCTGATAGCGCTCCTGATTTATCTCGGCAAAGCGAACGCCGGCTGTCTGCCGATCAACCGCCGCAAAGGCCTGAACCAGCGCGCCCACGGTCTCGTGCACCGTGTGGCTGTGCATGGTCGCGAGCGTCTGCCCTGCGCGTACCGTGTCCCCGGGCAAAACCAGCACACGTTCAATCTGCCCGTCCGCATACACTCCGATGTGGTCGGTGTGTTTCTCGTCCATCACCACCTGTCCTGCAACGACGAGTTGCTTCGGCACGGTACGCACCTGCACAGGCGCGATCCGGATGCCGGCCTTGCTCAGGTTGGCTGGGTCAATCTTGACGGTGCCTACGGGCAGCCCCGCGCCGCTCGAATCTCCCGACCCGCTCGATCCAGGTCCGCCGCTCTGCGCTCCGCCCGATTTGCCTGACGTGTCCGCTCCGCCGCCGCCCGCATCCGACCCGCTCGTCTTCCCTTTTTGCCCGCTGCTTGACGAGCCGGAGCCGCCCGGCTTGTTGCCATTCTTATCGCCGCCACTGCACCCGGCGAGCACCATAAGTGCCACGCTCAGCACTGCGAGCCTTTGTCTGCGCAAGCCGCTCATGGCTGCACCCCATAGCTCAGCTCAAGCCGAAGCGCCGCCTGCTGGTACTCGGCAAAGGTCCGCAAAGCACTCACCTCCACATCGAACTCGGTTCGCTCTGCGTCCAGGTACCGCAGCAGGTCCACGCCGCCAATCCGGTACGCCTCTGAGATCAGCTGGAGATTTTGCCTGGCCTTCGCCCGCATGTCGGGCAGCAGCGTCTGTACCATCTCGAGCTCACGCTGGTAGTGCTGTTCGCTTTGCACAATCTCCGCCCTCACCTGCAGTTCCCTTGCCTGCAGCGCGTATTGCGCGTAGCGCACGCTGGCCCCTGCCCGCTCAATCTCACCTTGGTTGCGATTGCGAAAGGGCAGCGGAATCTGCAGAGCCCCGTACCCCGTGTTCGCCGCGCTGTTGCGCTTGTAACCGCCGATGAGGTCCAGATCCGGCACGGCGTTCGCCCGCTGCAGCTTCACGTCCGCCTCCGCTGCAGTCACTGCTTCGCGGGCCGCCTGCAGATCCGCGCGGCGACCCAGGACCTCTTGCAAGGGCACAGGGGCAACCGGCGTCACGAAGTCGATGGCGTCGGTTAATTGCGGGTTGGTCATAGGGGGCCGCTCCATCTGTTTGAAAAGTTCCAGCCGCGCCTGCTCCGCGTCACGCTCTGTCGCTCGCAGGGCCATGGCCAGGCGGTCACGCTCAATCTCCATCCGGAGCAGGTCCACACCGCGCATCGCGCCCGCATCCACACGCTCCTTGTGGTACCGCACCATCTCGTTCACCGCGCCCATGTCTTCGCGGAGAAGAGCCTCCGTCCGGTCCAGCACCGCCGCATTCCAGTACGCCGAAGCCACCCGCGCCGCAATGCCGAACCGCACAATCTCCTGCTGCGACTGCGCCTCTTGGAGGCGCGCCTTTGCCAGCGCGACGCGCTTGTTTCGCTTGCCGTCCGTCTCAAAGGTCTGGCTTAGGAAGCCGTAGTTCTCCGTCTCGTTCGGAAAGTCGAATCCATCCGCCCATGGTCGCCAGTCCTCGGACTGCAGAAACAGGCGGGGGTTCAGCCCCAGCCCAGCTTGCCGCAACTGGCCATGAACGATGTCCACCTGCGCTGCCGCCCCCTGCGCCTGCGGTCCTGCCAGGGCCTGCTCTATGGCTTGATGCAGGCTTAGCTGCTGTCCGAAACAGGCCACGCTGCACAGGCAGAGCAGGACAAGCGCCCTCGGCAATCTGCGTGCGCTTGTCGCGAGGATGTCTTGCCGGACGCTTGAGTCGCTCTTCTGCAAATAGATGTCGCTCCATACCTTCGATCAACAGCTAGTTTCTGCTGCGCCGTACCGTAAGCACAAGCAACGGATGCACGAATCGTGCCTGGTTGTTGTGTGCAGTGAACACATAGCGCCCGATCAGCCAGCCCCTCGCAGACCCCGACAGCACATCCGAAGGAAAAGTGCTGCTGCGCAAGCACGCGTGTCACGGAAAATACGCTGGCCGCACCGTAGATGCCCATCCGCTCCCACGGCTTTGAGTACTGATTACGCAAGCACGGCTGCGGAGGACCGTGCCGCGATGCTGTGCCCGGAGACAAAGGAGGGATCTGATGACGAATCAGGGGCGAAGAAGCCAGAGGGCGTCATTGAGCGCTGCTCTTTCGCATTCCCGTCAGTCGAAAGAGCTGGCCGAGGCCATGCTGGTGCCGGCCCGGGTGCTTGGGGCAGAAGGGGAGGAGTTGGCGCGGGCCCTTGAACTACTCATGGTTTATACATCGCCCGAAATGGCACAAAAGCTCTCCCACGCAGACCTCTCTCCGCCCGGGAGCGGATGCTATACTACCCATCGGATTGCTCGTCACACGCCTGCGCCACACTGCGTCAGGAAACAAGCGGAGGTGGCGAAATTGGCAGACGCACTAGCTTGAGGTGCTAGCGCCGCAAGGCATAGGGGTTCAAGTCCCCTCCTCCGCACCAATCCACCTCATCCACACGGTCCTGTCGAGCTCCCCTCGAAGTACCGCAGCAGAAGATCTCCAAGGCTAAGAAAGATCAAAGGTCGCGAAGCAAAAAGCATGATCTACCTCGTCGTCACCCTCCACATCATCATCTGCCTCTTCCTGATCGGCGTCGTCCTCATCCAGCAGGGCAAATCCGCCGACCTCGCCGGAGCCTTCGGCGGACAAGGATCGCAGACCGCCTTCGGCCCCCGCGGCGCCGCCAATCTCCTCACCAAGCTCACCACCTGGTCAGCCGTCCTCTTCATGCTCACCTCCATCGGCCTCACCATCCTGCTCTCCCGCTCCAGCGGCGATCACTCCGTGCTCTCGGGCACCGTCAAGCAGACCCAGACCCAGCCCAAGCCCACAAAATAGGTCAGGCCTCCTCCCTCATCTCCGCGCGAGCCCAAAACGGCTCGCGCTTCCTGCTTAACGCCTCACCCGCCCGGAGCCGCCCCCACATGATCCACGAAGTCCTCCCCGTCGGCCCGCTCCGCTGCAACTGCTCCATCCTCGGCGACGAGCTCTCCCGCGAAGCCATCGTCGTCGACCCCGGCGACGACATCGCCCGCATCCTCTTCCTCCTCGCGAAACACCGCCTCACCGTGAAGCACATCCTCGTCACCCACGCCCACATCGACCACATCGCCGGCGCCAAGCAGCTCAAGGCCATCACCGGCGCGCCCGTCCTCTACAACCAGCTCGATCTCCCCCTCGTCGCCATGATGGATACCCAGGCCGGCTGGATCAACGTCCCCACCCCTGAAGTCCTGCCGCCCGACCTCAGCCCCGCCGACAACAGCACCCTCACGTTCGGCGCCGACCTCGCTAAGAACCAGCCCGGCATCTCCGGCAACATCCTCTACACCCCCGGCCACACCGAAGGGAGCCTCTGCCTCCATCTCCCCGACCACAATCTCCTGCTCGCCGGAGACACCCTCTTCGCCGGCTCCGTCGGCCGCACCGACCTCCCCGGCGGAAACACCCGTCAGCTCCTTCAATCCATCCGCGACCGCCTCCTCCCCCTCCCGGAAGACACCCGCGTCCTCCCCGGCCACGGCCCCGCCACCACCATCGGCGAAGAACGCGAGTCCAACCCCTTTCTTCAAGACCTCTCGTAAGCAGACTTGGTACTCCTGGTCCCATCCCTTTCCTTCAAGCGAGAACGCACACCCATGGAGATCGTTGCAAACAGCCCGGGGGAATACCGTACGATGGACACCGCTCCAGCCAGGAGGACTCCATGCCAATCGACTACGAAAATATGGTGCAGTACACCCTCCCGTTCCGGTGTCCGGAATGCGGAGAACACACCTTTCAAACAGACGCAGTGCCGCGCGTCCCCTCTGATCTTGTGGAAGCCGAGTGCACAAACTGCGGCCACCCACTGACAGAGCAGGAGATCGCCGCCCAGGTAGCGACCATTCCACCGGAAGCCATCAACGCCATGTTGGCGCGGTACAAAAGTTGAAACCATCACTCATCGCACCGGCGGCTTGGCAGGGCTAAGCAGAGTGGCTCCGGGGCATTCACCTCGATGCGCCTCACTCCTTCCTAATCTCTCCTCCGGACACGTGCAGGATGATTCGGCGATAGGACGTCAGGCGCGGGGAACCGTTGTCGGTCACTGCAAGGATCACGTGCATCACGCCTGGACCCTTGCAAAAGCTCGGTGGGAGTGGCAACCAACCGCGCGGGCAGGCAGACTGCGCGACAAACGTAGTTTGCGGCCCGCCCTCACTGCTCAGAGTCGCAGTCGCTCCGTGTGTGCCGGTTAGCCCGGCTTCTGGATAAAGCAACCATCGGTACGTCAGCTGCTGTCCGTCAGGATCGCTCGTGCCCGCGGCATCGAGCTTCACGAGCTCACCTGCCCCTGTTGTCAGTTCGACCGGTGCCGTGCCATGTTGTCCGTTCACCACCACGTCGGGCGCGTGGTTTGCATGCGCGAAGTCGCGAACCGTCCAGTCCATGCGTGCCGCAAAGTCATTCTGGTACGCCTCACGCCAACGCCAGATCGTCGCCTGATCCGAGGTGTGCGTCCGACCATCTACGCCGGCCACCGAATCCTGCGAGGTCGTGCGCAGGAACTCATCACCACCTTGCGTCCAGATAGGATGTGTCTCTCCATACGGCTGAAGCCAAACATACCTGCCGCCCCAGCCGCCCCAATCCGGCCGCCGATAGGCGTTTAGCCCATTGTCGATGAGTCCGAGAAAGCTGGGCGTGTCACCTTCCATGATGAACAGAAACTTGGGGTACGACCTCCCAAGCGGGCCCTTCGAGCGAATGTTCTGGTCAAGCCATTCGTTTGTCACAAGACTGGAGTCGGCACCCTCACCATTGCGGTAGTACTCATCGCCGCTGATGCCGGTCCAGGTCGTCAGGTAATAGTCATCACTGCTCGGCGTGCTCGGCTTGACGATATAGAAGAGCCCCGGGAACTCACGCCGTATCCACGGCCCCGCATCATCCTGGTCCGAGACCGAGTACACACGGAGGCGGCTGACGACCCGCGCTACGGCGGCGACCTCTGAGTTGGCGCGGAGATCGAATAGAGCCTGCGCCAGGGTATTGGCTCCTCCCCAGAGACAGATCCAAAGCGGACGCGCGTCTTCCCTTTCCATCGCGCGAAGCAGTGCGGCGGAACCGGGCGTGCTCTTGGCCGCACCTGTGGCCGCTATGCCGTAGGCGGACTGACCCGGCACCACCAGTCCGTCGAGCATCTTCTCCGTTGGCCAGCCCTTCGCATGCAACAGCAAGCTAGGCCGCACCTCGCCGTAGGCATGTATCAGCGCGTGCATCGTCTCGGGATGCACGGCGCTCTTCTGCCACGTCGATGTCGATGCGACCAGTGCCTCGAGATCCAGCTCATTCGAATACAGGAGCAACCGCACAAACGACATCTGATCGTCCGGCTCGTTTCCCATATCGCTGATGATCGCGACCCGCGGTTTGCCCGCGAACGAGTCCATCGCCGGAGCAGCAGGCACGGTCTGCGCCAGCGGCAAACGACTTGCCGAGCACAAGATCACCCCCACGCAGATCTTCCTTATCTCCAACCAGCGCAGCATCCGGATCAGCATAGTGGATCGCTTCACCTATCCCGTACACCACTCCCGCACCACCCGCATCCCCTCCCCAAACTCCGCCTCCCCCACAATCAAACTCACCACCACCCGCCCGCGCTCGCCAATCCCGTAAAACTCCCCCGGATGCACCACCACCCCGCGGTCCAGCAACTCCATCGCGACATCTCCAGACCGCTGCGGCAGCCGCAGCACCGCGCTCCACCCCGCCTCCATTCGCAGCATCTCCAAGCCGCAGGCCTCCACCGCCCGCGCATTCGCTCGCACCCTCTGGAGGATCTGCCCCCGCATCGCTTCCCTTCCCGCCAGCCACGCAGGCAGGGCCAGCTGCACCGGCGCATTCATCGACAGAAACGTATCCGCCACCACCTCCAGCCGCCGCAGCGCCTCTCCCCGAGCCTCACGAGGCCCGCAAACCGCAAGCCACGCCGCCTTCATCTGCGGCAGCCCCGCGATCTTGCTCATCCCGCTCAGCACAAACGTCGGCACCGGATGCGGTCCCACGGCAAAGCTTCCAATCCGCTCGCCCTCGCGCAGCGGATAATCCAGAAACACCTCATCCACAATCAGCGCCAGCCCTCGCCGCGCGCACACCTCCTCCAGCCGCTCCCGTTCGGCAGCCGAGGTCGCATGTCCCGTCGGGTTGTTGGGATGGACCACCACCACCGCCCGCGTCCGCTCCGTCACCGCCCGCTCCAGCTCCGCAAAGTCGATCCACCACCCGTCGTCGTAAAACAACGGATAGCTCCGCAGCCGCACATCGTCGAGTTCCGCCAGAAAGTCGAACAGCGGGTAGCTCGGCCTCGCGATCAGCACCTCATCTCCCGCGTCGCACAGCAGCCGAAACACAAAGCTGTACGCCTCGCTCGTACTCGTCGTCAGCACCACCTCATCGGCGCCCACCTCTGCCCCATGCTCCGCGTAGTACCGCGCCACCGCCTCCCGTGCCCCGCGCATCCCCATCGGATGGGGGTCGTATCGCAACGCCTCCGCACTCCGGAAAGGCCCGAGCATCGCCTCCGCGTCATATTCGAATCCACACACCGTTGGGTTCGACACCGTCAGGTCCACCAGCCTCCGTCCACCCTCCCGCGCCACCCGAACCGCCGCCGCAAACGCACTCTCGCCCGTATCCCAGCCCGTACGCCTCGAAAACCTCGCCATGCCCTCATCCTAAGCCGTCCTCCCTCCCACCCTGTGGCGCAACCACGGGCACCAGCCCGGTACAATAACGTCAGATCGTCGGCCCGAATTCCGCACCGCAAGCTCACCCGCGGGGCCGGGCACGATAGTCCGAGGTCCGGACCTAAGGGGAATTGTTTGAATACTTTCGACCAGAAGCACGGGGGAGGAGGCACCCCCATCCGCGCCATCCTCTTCGACTACGGCATGGTCCTCTCAGGCCCGCCCAACCCCGAGGCCTGGTCACGCCTTCAGACCGTCACCACCCTCGATCAGGAGCAGCTCCACGGCGGCTACTGGAAGCACCGCCACGCCTACGACAGCGGCCATCTTACCGGCCAATCCTACTGGAGACTCATCGCCGCCGAAGCCGGCCTACCCGTGCCGACCGACGAAAGCCTCACCTCGCTCTACGACGCCGACACCGACCTCTGGACCGACCTCAACCTTCCCATGGCTGAGTGGGCCCAAAGCCTCCAGCGCGCCGGAATCCCCACCGGCATCCTCTCCAATATCGGCGATCAGATGGAGGCCGGCGTCCTCCGCAAGCACCCCTGGCTCGCCTCCTTCCAGCACCTCACCTGGTCGCACCGGCTCTCAACCGCCAAGCCCGACCTCGAGATCTACCGCCACGCCGCCAACGGCCTCGCGCAGTCGCCCTTCAACATCCTCTTCATCGACGACAAGCTCGAAAACCTCGAGGCCGCCCGCGAGACCGGCATGCAGACCATCCAGTACAGCAACCACGAGCACTTCGTCGCTGAGCTCAAAGACCGCGGCCTCGCGTCCCTGCTCGAAACCCCGCCGCGCCTTCCCTAGCGCACGCTAGCCCGTCCCAATCCGATCGGCACCTGCTCCACAATCTCGATCCCAAACCCCTGCAGCGCCGGCACATGCGTCGGCGTATTCGTCAGCAGCCGGATCTTGTGGATCCCCAGGTCCGACAGGATCTGCCCGCCCAGCCCCACCTGCCGCAGCGTCCGCTGGCTCCGGTCGTCGCCCCGCCCCCTCTGCTCCCGGTGCAGCGTAATCCGGTGCGGCTGCACCGATCGGTCGATCCCGAACCCCTTCGATCCGTTGTGGAGATACACCAGCGCCCCCCGCCCGGCCTCGGCGATCATCCGCAACGACCCCTCTAAAATCGCCCGGTCGTCGCACAACGTCGACCCGAACACATCTCCCGCGAGGCAGTGCGTATGCACCCGCACCGGCACCACCCCACCCCCACTCACATCCCCAAACACCAGCGCGACGTGGCTTTCTCCCCCGTCCACCTCGCTCTCGTACGCAATCATCCGAAAATCCCCATGCACCGTCGGCATCAGGCTCTCCGCCACCCGGTGGATGTACCGCTCATTCTGTAACCGGTACCGGATCAGATCCGCGACCGTCAGCATCTTCAGCCCATGCAGCTCACAGAACGTCACGAGATCCGGCACCCGCGCCATGGTCCCGTCCTCGTTCATGATCTCGCAGATCACCCCCGCACTTACCAGCCCCGCCATCCGCGCCAGGTCCACCGACGCCTCCGTCTGCCCCGCGCGCACCAGCACCCCGCCCTTCCGCGCCCGCAACGGAAACACATGCCCCGGCCGCGCCAGGTCGTATGCCGTCGACCCCGGATCGATCGCCACCTTGATCGTGTGCGCCCGGTCCGCCGCCGAGATCCCCGTCGTCACCCCTTCGCGGGCCTCCACCGACTCCGTAAACGCCGTCCCGAACCGCGACGTATTCTCCTGCGTCATCGGCCCCAGCCGCAGGTAGTCGGCCCGCTCCTCCGTCAGCGTCAGGCAGATCAACCCCCGCCCAAAGCGCGCCATGAAGTTGATCGCCTCCGGCGTCACATGCTCGGCCGCCAGCGTCAGGTCGCCCTCGTTCTCGCGATCCTCGTCGTCCACCACCACGACCATCCGCCCCGCTTTGATCTCCGCAACCGCCTCAGGGACATCAGCAAACATCGGCTACCCTCCATCTCCACAAACTCGTCTTCCCGCACCCACCAGTCACTCTAATCCCTGCCCGGAACTCCCGACCCGCCATCCAAAGCTCCCACCCCGCCATTCTGAGTCGGCGACGGCGGAATCTATCTATTTCGCTCCCGCCGCCAACGGCTCCCGTCTTTCCAGCGGCCTCCCCAAACAAAAACGCCGCCCATGGGGCGGCGCTCTCATCATCTCTCACTGCTCAAACCTACAGCGTGGACTCGATCTCAAAGCCCCAGGCCTCAAGCAGCGACTCCGGGATGTACTTCGAGTTCTTGTTCCGCCGCGCCCACTCCCGCAGACGCGTCGACCGGATGTACTGATCCGGTGTCAGCTTGTACTCCTTCACAACCTGCTCAAACGATGTCACCGTAGGAACAACCGGCCCTATCGGCTCGGGCTTGCCCCAGTTCGGATTTCCACGACGCTTCGCCATTCCTTAGAAACTCCTCAGCCGCGGCGCACGTTCGTGCTCGCACGTATCCGCTTTTGTAACCAACGCTTTATATTAAGCTGGATCGACCTCAAAAAGCAAGCACTTCCAGGGCACCGAACCGCTGAATCCATAGCAAAATCCCGCAGCTAAGCGGTCGCATCCCCCGGCCCGGCAAACAGGATCAGGTTTCCATCCGGATCCGCCACAACAAACGTCCGCGCACCCCAGGGCTCCTTCTTCAAGCGCTGATGGAAGCGAACTCCCGCAGCCTGGTAGCTCACAAACAGCTCTTTGATCTCGGTCGTCCCCGCAACCGTGAACGAAGCCGACAGCAGACCCTCACGCTCCCTCACATCACCGGCAAACACGGGCTCGCCCACCACCCTCAAGTTGAGCCGGGCCTGGTCGCGCGTCACTTGCGCGTAGAAGGGTGGATCTCCATAAACAAACGTCACCGCGAACCCGAGCTTCTCCGTATAGAACGCGCACGATGCCTGGATATCGGCAACAAACAACTGTGCTTCGGTTGAGTTGAGGAGGGGCCGTACTTCAGTCTCTTCGGCTTGATGCGTCATGACGTCGGCTCCTGATCTGAGCGCCTGCCATCCTTCGAACGAAATCTTCCGTCCGCCCCGACGGATTGTCAACATCCACCCTCCACGGAGCCTCGCGGCGAATGAGAAGACCATGCTCCTCGCGCAAACCGGTAGGATCGCTCCGTACCCCCAGCGCGCTTCAGCCTCCGTGCTGCTGTCCAAACGGGTCCACCAGATCCCAGGGAGAGCCACCATGTCACTCGATATCCGCGGTCTGACACCTCTGCTTCAGGTCTATGACATGCCCACCTCCGTCCACTTCTACCGCGACCTCCTCGGCTTCGAAGTCGTCACCACCTCGCCCGAACTCGGAGGCTCCGACAACTTCCACTGGGCACTCCTTCGCCTCGGTGCCGCCGAACTCATGCTCAACACAGCCTATGAGTTCGACCACGAGCGGCCCATCCCGCCCGACCCCGCCCGCACCGCCGCCCACGATGACACCTCGCTCTTCTTCGGCTGCCCTGACGTCGACGCCGCCTTCCAGCTGCTCAAGGACAAGCTCCCGGCCCTGCAGCCTCCGTCCGTCGCACGCTACGGGATGAAGCAGATCCACCTTCGCGATCCGGACGGATACTCGCTCTGCCTCCAGTGGACGGTCGCGGAAGCCCGCACCTAGCTCTCTGAAGAAAGCTCCATCCCATCCACCACCATCACGATCACCACGGGCCCTGTCTCTCCCAAGCATCGTCGCCAGCCCTGCCCTGGCGAAGTTCGCGCCCCTACCCAACCCACCCTCGCTACCGCCTCACAGCCTCCCCGTAGAACCGGTCCATATC
Source organism: uncultured Acidobacteriaceae bacterium (assembly GCA_963850375.1). Classification (GTDB taxonomy): domain Bacteria; phylum Acidobacteriota; class Terriglobia; order Terriglobales; family Acidobacteriaceae; genus Edaphobacter. Next base: position 2,843,073 of record CAWKKV010000002.1, read on the forward strand.
GCCCTTCATCTGCTTCAGCGCGTCCACGTTCAGGTACACCATGTGCCCCGCCGGGTAGTACCCGAACTCCACATTCCCCCTCAGCTGCTCCGGCAGCATCATGTGCTGGAGGTCGTACTCCGTCCCAAAGAACGGCGTCGCCAGGTCAAACCATCCGTTCGCCGAAAACACCCGCAGCCGCGGATTCTTCCGGATCGCATCCGCCAGGTCCATCGCCACATCCGGCGCCGTCTGCTCCCCGCGCCCGCCCCCGCCCGCTCCACCCGGAGCCGCGCCCGGTCGATGCTTGAAATCCCAGGCCTGGTTGATCCCCGGTCCCTGCAGGTAGTAGGGCTCCGCACTCATGTACTTCAGCTCCCGCTGAATGTAGTCATGAAACGCCCCCACGTAGATCCCACTGATCCCCGTGTCCGACGGGTCATACCCCGGAGCCTCGCCCGCCGCATCCGGATCCCATCCGCGAAACCGTGCGTCATACCTCCCCAGCGTCCGCTCCTCATCGCGCAGCAGCTCCTTCCGGAACCGCGTCGCGGGGATCCGCAGCTTCGACTCCTTCACATACTCGACCGGCAGCCCGGTCAGCGCGGAGATCTTCGCCGCTACCTCGTTGAACTCGCCAGCCGGGATCTTGTCGCCTTGGGCCAGCGCATGGAGATACGGCCCCTGCGCAAACTGCCGTGCCTGCTCCACCCACTCCTCAAGCGACCCCGTGGCCTTCACCTTCTTGTAGTGGTATGCAATCGCCGCATAGCTCGGGAAGTACGCATAGTCTTCGAGGTCGTACCCCGGGTTCCGCCGGTTGTAATTCAGGATCGACGACAGCAGCGTCACCCCGTTGAACTCGATCCCGTCATTCTGGAGCGCATCCACCAGCCCCGCAGACCGCGTCGTCCCGTAACTCTCGCCAAACAGAAACTTCGGCGACCCCCACCTCTGGTTCACCGTGATGTACTTCACGATGAACTTCTCAAACGCCCGAATATCCTGGTCCGTCCCGGCAAAGTCCTTCGCCGTTCCCTTCCCCACCGCTCGCGAAAACCCGCACAGCGGCGCATCGATAAACACCAGGTCCGTCTTGTCCAGCAGGCTGTACTCGTTCGGGACCCACCGGAACGGCGCCGGCCCCGTCGCCTCCGGACTCTCGGTGATCACCCGCACCGGCCCAAACGATCCCATGTGGAGCCACAACGACGCCGCCCCAGGGCCGCCGTTATAGAAAAACGTCACCGGCCGCGTCCGCGCATCCGCCCCGTCCGCCGTATACGCCACGTAGAAGATGCTCGCATCCGGCTTGTCCTGCTCGTCCCGCAACAGCAGGTTTCCCGCCGTCGCCGTGTACCGGATCGTCTGCCCGCCACCCTTCCACTCGTGCGCCGTCACCGAGCTCGTCTCCGGCGGAATCGGCAGCTCGCCCTCCTTGTTCTGCGGCGCCTCGCTCCGCCCCCGAGCCTCGCCTCCTGGCTCCGTGTTGCGTGACTGCCGCGCGTCGCCGCCTGGCGCTTGCGCCGCCTGTGGCCGGCTCTCACCCGTCTGCGCACCCGCCGTCAGGCAGGCTCCCAACACGCACGCCCCACCCCGCAAAACCCACATCCTGCCACCCGTCAATGGACATCTCCTCATCTATCGAAATTTCGCATGTTCCTCTTTGCCAACATCATACCGCCGCTCCGGGTGCCCACCACGATGGGCATCTTTTGCCCTGCACAGCACGTCTATCCGAATAGCTCACACCTCCCCATCCATCGCTCCACCAACCCCCACCGAGGCACCCCGAATGAGCAAACCTCCCTGCGCCGACCTCGAGCTCGAGGACGCAACTGCTGCGGCCGCGCCGGACTCCGGCTTCACCCGACGCACCTTCGTCAAGACCGCCGGCGTCCTCGGCGCCGGAGTCGCGACCGGCTTGCCCTCCGTCGCTCTCGCTGAGCCCGCTGATCAGGCCAGCACGCCGGAGATGCTCGAGCTCACCCTCAAGATCAACGGCGAAGCGAAACAGCTCTCGCTCGACTCCCGCACCACCCTGCTCGATACCCTCCGTGAGAACCTCGATCTCACCGGCTCCAAAAAGGGCTGCGACCACGGACAGTGCGGTGCCTGCACGGTGCTCCTCGATGGCCGCCGCGTCAACGCCTGCCTCACCCTCGCCGCCTCCGCACAGGGCGCCGAGATCACCACCATCGAAGGCCTCGCCAAGGGCGACGACCTCCACCCCATGCAGGCCTCCTTTCTCGAGCACGACGGCTTCCAGTGCGGCTACTGCACCCCCGGCCAGATCTGCTCGGCCGTCGCCCTTCTCGACGAGCACAAGAAAGGCCAGCTCTCCATCGTCTCCTGGCAGGGCAGGAATGACGCGCTCCACGCCCCCTCCAACCCCCAGCTCACCGACGACGAGATCCGCGAACGCATGAGCGGCAACATCTGCCGCTGCGGCGCCTACCCCAACATCGTCGCCGCCGTCCGCGCCGTCGCATCAGGAGCCCGAGCATGAACCCCTTCCAGTACCAGCGAGCCACCAGCCCCGAAGACGCCATCCACGCCGGCGCCTCAAAAGGGGCAAAGTTCCTCGGCGGTGGCACCAACCTCGTCGACCTCATGAAGTACAACGTCGAGCACCCCACGCGGCTCGTCGACATCACCCACCTCCAGTTCACCGAAGTCACCCCCGGCCCCAACGGCGGTGCCACCATCGGTGCCGGCGTCCGTAACTCCGACCTCGCCAATCACCAGATCATTCGCACCCAATACCCCCTGCTCTCGCAGGCGCTACTCGCCGGGGCCAGCCCCCAGCTCCGCAATATGGCCACCACCGGCGGCAACCTCCTCCAGCGCACCCGCTGCTACTACTTCATGGACACCGCCTTCTCGCAGTGCAACAAGCGCATCCCTGGCTCCGGCTGTGGAGCCATCAAGGGCTTCAACCGGATCCACGCCATCCTCGGGCAGACCGACAAGGGTCCCGAAAACGCCGAAACCTGCATTGCCACCAACCCCAGTGATATGAACGTCGCCATGGCCGCCCTGAAAGCAACGGTTCAGGTAGAAGGTCCCAAGGGCAAGCGCTCCATTCCGTTCGCCGAGTTCCACCGTCTCCCCGGCAACAACCCCCAGCTCGACACCACGCTCCGCCCTGACGAGCTCATCCTCGCCGTGGACCTCCCCGCCACAAAATTCGCTGGCAACTCCTACTACCTCAAGGCACGCGATCGCCAGAGCTACGCCTTTGCCCTCGTCTCGGTAGCCGTCGGCCTCGAGATGGACGGCCAGACCATCAAGTCAGCGGGCCTCGCCCTCGGCGGCGTCGCCCACAAGCCGTGGATCTCGCCGGAAGCCGAGCACGCTCTCACCGGGCAGCCCGCCACCCCCGAAACCTTCCGCAAGGCCGCCGATCTCGCCTTTACCGGCGCACGCGGCTACCACGACAACGCCTTCAAGGTAGAGCTCGGCAAGCAGACCGTCGTGCGCGCCCTCACCCTCGCCGCCCAAGGAGTCCAGGCATGAACGCCTTTCAGGAAGAGCAGCCCAACCCGCACCCGCGGCAGCTCGAGTATCGCTACGATGCACGCGCCAAGGTCACCGGCAAAGCCAAGTACGCCGCCGAGTTCTCAGAGCCCTTCCCCCGCAAGGACCTCGTCTACGGCCTCATGATCCAGTCCACCATCCCCAACGGATCCCTCGCCTCCATCGACACCTCTGCCGCGGAGCGCGCACCCGGCGTCGTCAAGGTCCTTACCCCCTTCAACGCCCCCAAGCTCCCCGTCGGCAAGCCCCAGCCACCTGCCAAGCGCGCCCTCTCCGTCCTCCAGGACACCGAGATTCACTACAACGGGCAGCCCATCGCGGTCGTCGTAGCCCATTCCCTTCCCGAGGCCCGCTACGCCGCGCGCCAGCTCAGGATCAAGTACAACCAGCAGCCCGCCCAGCTCGACTTCCACGGCCGCCTCAACGAGGCACGCTGGCCCCGGCAGCCGGGCAAGGAGCCCCCAGGCAACAAGCGCGGCGATGCCCCCGGCGCCATGGCCCAGGCCCCCGTCAAACTCGACCAGGTCTACAGCACCCCCATCCAGAACCACAACCCGATGGAGCCTCACGCCACCATCGCCTGGTGGGAGGGCGAAAAGCTCAACGTCTACGACGCAACCCAGTACATCGTCGGCGTCAAAGCCTCGCTCGCCAAGATCTTCGACATCCCGCTCGACGACGTCCACTCCCGCTGCCCCTACACCGGTGGCGGATTCGGCAGCAAAGGCTCCATGTGGTCGCACGTCCCGCTCGCTGCACTCTCCGCCAAGGTCGTCGGCAAGCCCGTCAAGATCGTCCTCGAGCGTGAGCAGATGTTCGGCCCCGTCGGCGCTCGTCCCACCACCGTCAACCACATCCGCCTCGGTGCCTCGCCCGACGGCAAGCTCCTCTCCATGCAGCACGACGTCGTCATGCACACCTCCGTCATGGAGGACTTCACCGAGCACGCCGCCTCCCCAACCAAGTCGCTCTACGCCAGCGAAAACAACGCCGTCACCGAAAAGCTGGTCGACATGAACCTCGGTGTCCCCACCTTCATGCGCGCCCCCGGCGAAGCCCCCGGTACCGCGGTCCTCGAGATCGCCATGGACGAGCTCGCCGAGAAGCTCAACATGGACCCGCTCCAGCTCCGGCTCGCCAACTACGCCGACAAGGACCCCAGCCACGATCGGCCCTGGACCTCAAAAAACCTGAAGGACGCCTACAAGCAGGCCTCCGAGCGCTTCGGCTGGTCCAAGCGCAACCCCAAGCCCGGCCAGATGGTCGAAGGCAACAAACTCATCGGCTACGGCATGGCCACCGCCACCTACCCCGCCAACCGTTCGGCCGCGCAGGCCGTCGTCCGCATCCTTCCCAACGGCCGCATCTTCGCCGGCACCGCCTCGCAGGACCTCGGCACCGGCACCTACACCGTCATCGCCGAGTCTGCTGCGAACGCCCTTCATCTCGATCCCAAGCTCGTCGACGCCCACCTCGGCGACTCGGCCCTGCCCAAGGCGCCCGTCTCCGGCGGCTCGCAATCCACCGCCTCCATCGGCCCGGCACTTCACGACGCTGCGCAGCAGGCCATGCTCAAAATCTCAGAGCTCGCCATCAACGACGCCCAGTCACCCCTTCACGGCCTCAAGACCTCCGACCTCGAGACCCGGGACGGACGACTCTTCTCGAAGGCCAAGCCCTCCGTAGGCGAAACCTTCACCGCGCTCCTCCAGCGCAACGGCGGCAAGCCCATCGAAGCCGAAGGCTCCGCGGAGCCGGGCGAGGATAAAACCGCCTACACTTCGCAGTCCTGGGGAGCCGTCTTTGCCGAGGTCGCCGTCGATCGCGACACCCACATGGTCGAAGTCCGCCGCATCGTCGCCACCTACGACATCGGCTCGCTCGTCAACGACAAGACCGGCAACAATCAGCTCGTCGGCGGCATCGTCTGGGGCGTGTCCTTTGCCCTCCACGAAGAGACCCACATCGACCCCAACGTCGGCCGCACCGTCAACGAAAGCCTCGCCGAATACCACGTCCCCGTCAACGCCGACATCGGCATCATCGATGCCACCGTCGTCGGCATTCCCGACACCCGGTTCAACCCGCTCGGCGCCCGCGGCATCGGCGAGATCGGCATCACCGGCTCCGCCGCCGCAGTCGCAAACGCCATCTACAACGCCACCGGCAAACGCATCCGCGAGTACCCCATCACCCCCGACAAGATCATGGCAGCGAAGAGCTCGATCGCCTGATCTCCCCACTACCTTCACGCAGCTATGGCTGGATTGCGACCATCCGTGGCAGAGCTCCTGATTCGAGAAACCAATCTCGAATCAGGTCTCTGCCACCGAGGCCTGCAAAGCCTCAGACCGTGTGAATGATGTCGAAGCGGTCGAGGTTCATCACCTTGTGCCACGCATCCACGAAGTCCTTCACGAACTTCTCGTGCGAATCAGAGCACGCATAAACCTCCGACAACGCCCGCAGCTGCGCATTTGAGCCGAAGATCAGGTCGGCGCGCGTGGCCTCCCACTTCCGCTCGCCCGAAGCCCGCTCGCGACCCTCAAACGTGTTCTTGCCGCCGTCCGTCACCTTCCACACGTACTTCATATCCAGCAGGTTCACGAAGAAGTCGTTGGTCAGCGTCCCCGGACGATCCGTGAACACGCCGAACTTCGTTCCACCGAAGTTCGTATTCAGCACGCGCAGCCCGCCGATCAGCACCGTAAGCTCCGGCGCCGTCAGCCTCATCAGCTGCGCCTTGTCCAGCAGCGCAACCTCCGCCGGCTCCGGGTCCATGTACCCATACGATCGGAACCCGTCCACCTTCGGCTCCAGCGGCCCAAACGACTCCGCATCCGTCTGCTCCTGCGTCGCGTCCGTACGTCCCGGCGTAAACGGCACCGTGGTCTCGATGCCGGCATCCTTCGCCGCCTTCTCAACCGCCGCCGCCCCGCCAAGCACAATCAGGTCCGCCAGCGAGATCTTCTTGCCGCCCGCGGCCGATCCGTTGAACTCACCCTGGATCCCCTCGAGCACCCCGAGCACTCGTGCCAGCTGCTCCGGCTGATTCGCATGCCAGTCCTTCTGCGGAAGGAGCCGGATCCGCGCGCCATTCGCACCGCCGCGCTTGTCCGAGCCGCGGAAGCTCGAAGCCGAAGCCCAAGCCGTCGACACCAGCTCCGAGATCGTAAGCCCGGAGGCCAGCACCTTCGCCTTTAGCGCCTGGATGTCCGCCTCGTCGACCACCGGATGATCCACCGCCGGTACCGGATCCTGCCAGATCAGCTCCTCCTTCGGAACCTCCGGCCCCATGTAGCGAGCGCGGCGGACCCATGTCGCGATGCGTCAGCTTGAACCACGCCCGCGCAAACGCATCGGCGAACTTGTCAGGGTTCGTCGTAGAAGTCGCGCGAGATCTTCTCATACACCGGATCCACCCGCAGGGCGACGTCCGTCGTCAGCATGCCCGGCTGGATCTTCTTGTTCGGATCATGCGCGTCCGGCACAGTGTTCGCGCCCTGGTCACCCTTGGGCTTCCACTGGTGCGCTCCGCCCGGGCTCTTGGTCAGCTCCCACTCATACTTGAACAGGTGGTCGAAGTAGTCGTTCGACCACTGCCGCGGCTTGGTGGTCCAGGTCACCTCGAGCCCGCTCGTGATCGCATCGCCCGCGATCCCGGTCTTGTACGCGCTCGACCAGCCCAGCCCCTGGTTCTCGATCGGCGACCCTTCGGGGTCATGCTCCAGGTGGTGTCCCGGGCCGGCGCCATGCGTCTTGCCAAACGTGTGGCCGCCCGCAATCAGCGCCACCGTCTCTTCGTCATTCATCGCCATGCGCCCAAACGTCACGCGGATATCCCGCGCCGCTGCCGCCGGGTCGGGCTTACCCTCAGGACCCTCCGGGTTCACGTAGATCAGCCCCATCGTCGTCGCGGCCAGCGGCCCCGCCAGCTCACGATCGCCGGTGTAGCGCTTGTCCGTTCCCATCCACGTGTTCTCCGCGCCCCAGTTCACATCCTGGTCAGGCTCCCATACATCCGGACGCCCACCGCCATACCCAAACGTCTTGAAGCCCATCGTCTCAAGCGCCACGTTCCCCGCAAGGATCAGCAGGTCTGCCCACGAGATCTGCTTGCCGTACTTCTGCTTCACCGGCCACAGCAGCCGCCGCGCACGATCGAGATTCACGTTGTCAGGCCAGCTGTTCAGCGGAGCAAACCGCTGCTGCCCGCGTCCACCGCCCCCGCGTCCGTCGTATGTCCTGTACGTGCCCGCCGAGTGCCACGCCATGCGGATCATCAGCGGACCGTAGTGGCCGAAGTCCGCAGGCCACCAGTCCTGCGAGTCCGTCATCACCGCTCCGACATCCTTCTTCAACTGCCAATAGTCCAGCTTCTTAAACTCCTCGGCATAGTTGAACTCCTCTTCCATCGGGTTCGACAGCCGCGAGTGCTGGTGCAGCAGATCCAGCCGCAGGTGGTTCGGCCACCAGTCGCGGTTGCTCATCGGCGCGTGGCGCTCGGCAACATTGCTCGGTGCCGCGCCGGGCGCGTTCGACGCCGCGGCAGCGTGGTCGAACGGGCACTTTGCCTCGCCTGCTACCTGCGCGTTCGGTTCAGACTTCGCTTCGGCCCTAAATTCGGTCGGTTCGCTGGCCATTGTTCTCTCCTTTGGGGGGTGTTGGTGTGTTCGTTTCGAGCGGCTGGTCGTGGTCGCCCGCCAAAATCTCGCCACGGCCGGACGTCGCATCCGGGCGAGGGGTAATCTCCATCCTGATTCCGCGCTACATGACCCTTCCGACTTCCTCACTTCCACGGGGGGATGCCGCCAGCTTGTCTGCCCTCTGACACGCGGCACAGATCCCGATCACGTCCACCGAATACCGTTCCACTCGGAAGCCCCCTGGCAACTCCGGCGGTGCCGGCGGAATCCCGAGATCCTTCTCTTCAACATCCGTGATCGCCCTGCAGTGTGAGCACACCATGTGGTGGTGGTCGAAGCTGTTCATCTCCACCCGCAACGTGCCATGGTGCATGCTGAGCTCTTTCAGCACGCCTCGTTCGACAAACAGGTGGATGTTCTTATAGACCGTGGCCAGCGAGATCGCAGGAATACGCCTCTTCACCCGCGCATAAACCTCTTCCGGGCTGGGGTGCCCGGGCATCGTCTGCATCACCTCATACAGAACCTGCCGCTGGTGCGTCGCCGCCAGACCATGCTCCGCACAAAGTTCACGGAAGCTGCGAGCCCTGGCACTGGGGGAGGTAGGCATCAGGAACTAGTAAACGATAAATATTCTTATTCTTCAAGCGGCCTCGTCTTGACTCGTTTCACGCGAACCGGCGGAGCCCCCCCGCACCCTTGTCACCAACACGCCTTCCGGAGACCGGTGCCTCGCACTTTCTAGAGGACATCCAATCTGAAATCCGGCATCTTCTACAGTGCTCGCTCAAGCTGCTGGTGCCGTGTGCACCTGACCGGTGAACCGATCCTTCAGCTTCAGCAAGGGCTTTTCCAGCAGGCGGTAACTCAGCGCAGCAATCAGCAGAGTCGTCGCGAATGCAATCAGGAGATTTAAGGGATATGCGTACTTGGAGGAGATTCGGTGAGCGAACTCTGAATAGAAGTCGTGCAGAAGATCGTGGTAGACGTAGAAGCCGTAGCTGATGATCCCCATGGCGCGCAGCGGCTTCCAGCTTAGGCAGGTGCCAAGCAAACTCCCCGGATGAATGCATTCAAGGATCACCGCAGCAGCGAAAGCATCGATCACCGTAAAACCAAACACGCCGATCCAGTTCGAAGCCGACCCCTCCAGGGGGAGAAACAACACTTTGGTGGAAACAAAATACAGCGCAACAAAGAGAACCCCGGAAACGACAAGCAAAGGGCGGCGAAGCCGACGCACGAGAACCTCCTCCGGACCCCTCAAGGACAGGGCAAGGAGACCGCCCATAAGCAATGCGTCGAGCCGGGTAGGAAGACTTCGATAGAACAGTTCCATCCGGAGAAGCTCTGGCGAGAGTGCCCAACTCAGCACTGCTCTCGCGATCGGGCTCAGGATCAGGACAACGAGGCAGATCCTGATCAGAGTTCTTCGCTGGCGAACTTGGTACACCACCAACGGCCATACCAGGTAGAACTGTTCTTCAACGCAAAGTGACCAGAAATGCCCGATGTAGAGGTGCAACGGATATCCGAACCAGGCGCTGGCCGGCGCGCCAAACGTAAGCTTGTCGAAGCGGTACGGGTCCCCGGGTTGATGAAGAAAGAAGAACCGGGCATAGTTGCCAAGGTAAGCGGGCCAGAGCGCCCAACGCATATTCCATTGCCAATGCGCAAAGGGTGCGAGGAGCACCACAACAGCCCAGACGAAGTAATACAGCGGAAAGATCCGGAGGGTGCGCCGGATATAGAAGTCCCTGTACCGATGGACCTTGCTCTGGCTGTCGTAAAGAATTCCGGTAATCAGGAACCCTGATAAGACGAAAAAGATATCGACTCCGGTCCATCCCCACCCGAAAATAAGGGCATGACCAGCCCCGTAATGCTGGAAAAAGACCATGATGACGGCGATTGCCCGGAGGCCGTCAAGTGCGATGTAATACGCCGCTCTTGGCGCGCCGGGCAATGTCGAAGTCATCTCGGAAGCCACTATAGGGAATGGGCAGCAGTCTGGGAAACGAATCGGCAACGTGAACGTCGTTTGGGCTCCGTGACCGCTCACGTCCTCTCCAACACCGAGATTCCCCTCCATTCACCGGCGCCCCAGGTGGCGTAACTCCCCCTTCCACGCTGCTATAGTAGAGGCAGCACAAACAACACAGAAGCCCGGCAGGACGCCGGGCTTCCGCACGTCCAGGGGGGGGGTACTTCGCAAGCTAAGTACCCTGTTTCGAAGAGTTTCGCAAAAGTACGGGGGGAGGGGGTACATGAGTATCGATCGTATCGATCGTCACGGAAGACAACGTCTCATCCTGGCTCCCGCACTCCTGCTCGCCTCCATCACAGCCGCCCACGCCCAGCTTCCTCCCGGCACCAGCGACAGCAGCTCCAGCTCGCAGCAGCCCCAGCTGCAGAGTCGTCAGAAGGATGACCCTCTCCGCACCGAAGCCGCGGACGCCATGAGAAAGGGCGACTACCAGGCCGCCCTCAATCTCCTCACCCGCCTCAGCCAAAGCTACCCCGACGATCCCCTCGTCCTCTTCGACCTCGGCTCCGCTCAGGACGCGCTCGACCAGACCACCGCAGCGGAGTCGACCTACAAACGCGCCATCGCCGCAAACGCGAACTTCCTCGAGCCACACCTCGCCCTCGGCCTCCTCCTCGCCCGCAACAACCGCACCGCCGAGGCCCGCACCGAGCTCCTCTCCGCGACCAACCTCAAGACGCCCGACCCCACCCTCAAAGCCCGCGCCTACCGGGCCCTCGCCCAGCTTGACCGAACCTCGAACCCGGCCGAAGCCCGCGACGCCCTCCTCGCCGCCCTCAAGCTCTCCCCCGAAACCCCCGAGGACACCCTGCTCTCCGCCGAACTCGCCGAACAGGCCCAGGACCCCGCCGCCGCCGAGGCCGCCTACCGCCGCCTCCTCGCCAGCACCCCAAACGACCCCGCCGCCACCGCCGCCCTCGCTCACCTCCTGCTCGCGGCCAACAAGCCCGCCGAAGCCGAGCCGCTGCTCACCGCCGCCCTCGCCGCCCACCCCGACGACCCCGCCCTCAACGCCCAGCTCGCCACCCTCTACCTCCATGCGGGCAAGGCCGAGCAGGCCACGGCCCTGGTCGAGAAGCTCCACGCCGCACACCCCGCCGACCCCGCCATCACCCGCCTCTACGCCCGTCTGCTCAGCCAGACCGGCCAGTACGACCAATCGGAGCCCCTCCTGGCCACCCTGGCCGCCCAGACCCCCAACGACCCAACCCTGCTCGACGACCGCGCCGACGCCCTGATTCACCTCAAGCGCTACCCCGAGGCCGAACAGCTCCTCGAACGCGCCATCGCCCAGCCAGCCGCCTTTCCCACCCACGACGACCTCGCCGCAGCCGCAAGTCATCTCGCCTTTGCAGCCACCCAAAACAATCACCCCGAGACCGTATTGCGCGCGCTGGCTCTTCGTGCTACATTCCTGCCACAGTCACCGTCTTCGCTCTTCCTGGCGGCAGCGGCACACGACAAGCTGCACCAGGGGAAGCAGGCATCTGATCTGTATCGGCAGTTTCTCTCCGTGGCGAACGGCAAGTTCCCCGACGAGGAATGGGAGGCGCGCCACCGCCTCGTCGCCCTCGAACACATGAAGTAGATTGCGCACCTCGGGAGGTGCGTCATGAAGCAGCACATTCGCCCCTCGGCCCCGGTTCGATCCCTCCTCCCCCTCACCCTCCTGCTCGCCTTCCTCTTCTCCGGTCCGACACGCGCTCGCGCCGCAATCAACGAGCTCCTGCCCGACGAACAGGTCCTCTCCCAGCTGGAGCTCCGTGCCCAGCAGGCAGGTCCGCGCGAGCAGTGCTTCCTCTACGCCGAACTCGTCCACACCATGACCGAGCTCGCCGGCAAGGAGATGCTCGACGGTGACATCGAGCGCGCCAGCGCAACGCTGAAGCGTGTCGAGCACTACGCCCAGCTCATCCACATGGGCTTGGCCAATGACACCAAACGCCTCAAGAACGCCGAAATGCTGATGCATCACACCACGCACCGCCTCGGTGACATGGCCCATGCCGCCTCGAGCGAGGACCGCGAAACCCTCCAGGCCACCCTCAAGCAGCTCAACCAGGTCCAGGATGAGCTCCTCACCCAGGTCTTCAAGCACTGATCACGATGCGCCGTCTGTCTCTTCTCTGCCTCGCTGCCCTGCTCCTTGCACCCCATGCCCCCGCCCAGCAGGACTCAGCACTCTCCGACGGCGAGGTCGAGCAGCTACGGGAAGCCGCCTACGTCCCCAACGATCGCCTGGCGATCTTCATCAAGTTCCTCGACGCCCGCTCAAAGACCATCCAGGACCTCGTCTCTAAACCTCGCCGCCCCGGCCGTGAGGACGACCTCCACGACCTCTTCGAGCAGTTCAACTCCATCGCTGACGAGCTCAACGACAACCTCGACGACTACGGCCCACGCCACCGCGACATCCGCAAGCAGCTCCCCAAGCTGGTCGAGGCCGCCGACCGCTGGTCAAGCGCCCTCCGCACTGCTCCCGGCAATGAAGCTTATGACCTCGCGCGTAAGCTCGCGCTCGAATCTGTCCGTGACATGCGCGAAGAGGCGGCCCGTCTGATCGAGGAGCAGAAGACCTACTTCGCCGCTCATCCCGAAGCCGTCAAGGCCGAGAAGGAGCGCGAAAACCCCGGCTCACAGGCGCACCCAATGGACATCCCCCGTTAGCCCGTCCACCCTACGCCTCATGTCACCCGACCCCTCGGCCGCTTCCATCTTCCACTCGGAACCGAATGTAAACTGACGTTGAAGTGCTCTCTCCCCTCGACCCCATCTTTGAAGAGCAGTACCGCGAGCTGCGCCCCCGTGCGCCCATCCCTCCACTCGACATCCGCTTCCGTCGCTTCACTTCGCTCAACACCACCATCCGCCTGCGCGACGGACGCCTCCACGTTCGCCTCTCCGACCTCCTCGAACACGCACCTGAGAGCGTCCATCGCGCGATCGCCCACATCCTCCTCGCCAAGCTCTACAAGAAGCCCATCGCTCCCACCCACGCCGACCGCTACCGCCGCCACGTCTCCTCTGAGGCCGTCTCCAAGCAGGCCGAGCACATTCGCCAGACCCGCGGCCGCAAACGCATTCTCACCCCCGTCGGCCATCACTACGATCTTGATGAGGTCTTTGAGAGCCTCAACACCCGCTTCTTCCATGGCCTCCTAGGCCGCCCCACCCTCACCTGGTCCGCCCACCACGCCCGCCGCATGCTCGGCCACTACGACGCCGCGCACAACACCATCGTCGTCAGCCGCGTCTTCGACCGCCCCGACACCCCGCGCTGCGCCATCGAGTACCTGCTCTACCACGAGATGCTCCACCTCAAACATCCCGTCCGCGTCAAGGCCGGCCGCCGCTGTGTCCACTCCCGCGAGTTCCAGGCAGAAGAACGCCTCTTCCCTCAGCTCGACGAAGCCAAGGCCTACCTCCGCCGCCTTTAGTCGCTTTCACTTCAGTCCTCCACGTCCGTCCCTGCACACCCTCAGCACGTCGTCAGCGATACGTCTGCGTTCTGGCCGACAAAGCACGGCAGACCGGTTTATGCGGTGTCAAAGCGAGCTCCGGCCTCTGAGCCTCGGGATCGAGCAACGACTCGTTTGCCTGTCGTCGTCCAACGGAAAATTGCACCCTCCCCATCGCCGCCTGGGCCTGCCGCACAGTTCGATTGGCAGCCAGGCGACAAGATCGCCGCACGGGAACGACTGGGTTACACACACAAACTTTCCAAATGCAGGACCGCGAGGCAGATACATGCTCCATTTACACTTCGGCACAGGTCGGCTTGGCTTGGTCTGTCGCCCTTTCTTCCAAAGCAGCGGGTCCGAACTTTAGCTCCTAGATCGCCAGCGCTGCGGTATATGACGGATCGAACGATCGCTTCCTCCATCGAATCGAGCCGCCGCTCGTTGCGTATCAGGCAGAGCACGATGTGCCTCCCAGGTCTGCGACGCAGGGCATCTTCAACCTCTTCCGCCTGCAAGCCTCCGGGACATAACGTTGACACAGGCAACGCTGCAGAGTCACAAGCGGCGTAGGCGCTCGGCAATCTTGAAGCATGGATTCAGAGGAGGTGTATGAAACACGAAGCGATCATCTTCGATTGCGACGGCGTTTTGATAGATAGCGAGATCGTCGTCTGCCGCATAGCAGCCGAGGAGTTGACCAGGCTCGGCTACGAGATTTCGACAGAACAGGTGATTCAACGATTTGCTGGCCGGCCTGACCACGAGATGCGGGCGGAGATCGAACGCGATTGGGGGCGCCCCGTACCCGAGCATTATGGCGAAAACGTGAACGCTCGCACGGTTGAGGCTTATGCAACGGAGCTGACGATCATTCCGGGGATGGCTGAGGCACTCGACGAGATCAAGCTGCCTGTCTGCGTCGCTTCCAGCAGCTACCCCGAGAAGCTCAAGCTTGGGCTCGAGACCGTTGGCCTGTACAAGCGATTCGCTCCCAATGTAATCAGCGGAACCAGCGTTGCATGCGGCAAACCAGATCCCGACATATTCATCTTCGCGGCCGGCTGGATGAAGACGAGCCCGAAGCAGTGCCTTGTGGTGGAGGACAGCGTCCCGGGTACGCGGGCCGCTAAACGCGCTGGCATGCTCGTTCTGGGTTTCGTCGGAGGATCCCACTGTGGCCCTGACCACGGACACCAGCTCATGTCAGCAGGAGCAGCAGCGGCGTTCTCCGAGATGCGCGAACTCCCTCGTCTCTTGAAAACGTTCCTCTGACAAACAGCCCGACTCACCGGTGTCGAGACAAGTCGCGGTCCTCTCGCATCGGTCCAAAGTCAGACTGCTTTGATCGATTCTGGCTGCTCCGGCTCCGATGGCACCCGCCGCGATAACGCCATCGCGATCACGCCGATCCCCACCCCCACGCTTCCCAGCGCCGCAACCTGCGCATTGCTCATTCCGAAGTAAAGCTTCGGATTGATCCGCACAAATTCCACCAGAAATCTTCCCACCCCGCTCAGCACCAGATACAGTCCCGTCAGCCAACCCACGGGCCGCGCTCGCTCGCCCAATTTCCACAACACCCAGAAGACCAGGAGTGCAAACAGCAGCTCATACACCGGCGTCGGCTGCACCATCGCACTCGCCGGATACACCGGCACCAGCGCATCCGGCCGCATATGCACGCCCCACGGCAGCGTCGTCTTTATCCCGTAGTCGCCGTCACCACTCGTCAAACACCCGATCCGGCCCACGCCATATCCGATCGCCGCAGCCGGAGCCGCCAGATCCAGCATTCGCAGCGCTCCCACCCGCTCTCCAGGCGTTCCCTCGCGCGGTCCCTTGAAGTGCGCCTCCCGTCCCTGCCACATCAGCGCAGCGATGCCCGCCAGCAGCCCGCCGAACCATGCATATCCGGCGCGCAGCCACGTGAGGAACCCCATGACGACCTGTCCCGGATGCGCCCGGCCCGGTAATGCAATCTGCCGCATGTCGGCGATCAGCCCGTGTACGTCCTGAAGCTCGTGCCACACCTTTGCGCCGATGATCCCGCAGATCAGCACGACCGCCACCACGCTCAGTGCATCCGCCTCCACTCCCTTCCGAACGAAGTTCCTGTGCAGCACAACCGTCGCGATCACCGCCGCCACCCACAGCAGCAATCCAAACGTCCCCAGGCTGATCGATCCAAGATGGATATACGGGTACATAAGCCTCACTTCCTTTCGAAGTATAGCGACGCGCCGAGTGGGCATCTGCACTTTGCCCCGCCGCTCACATCTGCGATACCCTCTTGGGGATGTCCACCGACACGTCCGTGCCCAGCAAGCCCGCCGCACCCGAGCTTCACTTTCCCGCTGCCTCTGGTATGGAGGTTCTCCTCTCCAAGCAGCAGATAGCGACCCGCGTAGCCGAGATGGGCGCCGATATCTCCCACGACTATCAAGGCAAGTCCATCGTCCTGATCGGCGTGCTCAAGGGCGCGGCTATCTTTCTCTCCGACCTCGCCCGCTCCATCGAGGTCGACGCCACCTTTGATTTCGTCGCCGTCTCTTCCTATGGCCGCGCACGCGTCTCCTCCGGGGCCGTCAAGCTCATTAAGGACATCGACAACCCCATCGAAGGCAAGCACGTCATCCTGGTCGAAGACATCCTCGACACCGGCCTGACTCTCTCCTACCTCCGCGGCCTCATGCTCCAGCACAAGCCCGCCTCGCTCAAGATCGCCACCTGCCTCGACAAGCCCGAGCGTCGCCTCGTTCCAATCGAAGCCGACTACGTGGCCTTCCGGATCCCAAACCACTTCGTCATCGGCTACGGCATGGACTACGCCGAGAACTACCGCAACGTCGAAGACATACGCCTCTTCCCCGAGACCGCCGCCGGGCATTGATACTCGCTGCCTTGCTACGGGCTCTCAAGACGCAAAGGTGGTTTCCGATCGCCGCCCTTAGATCTCCGTCTTCGCCTTAGCCGTTCTCGACACGTGCTTTCATATCCGCGTACGCCGTCTCAATCAACTTCCGAAGCGATGCCGAATCGACCGCTGTCCCCGGTCTCAACTTCACATGACGCATAAATTTTCCGGAGCCTTGGAGCAGGCCAGCCGGATCCGGCAGCCCTGCGCCTTGAAAGAACCCCACATTCACGTGTGCAGTGAAAACATTGACATAGCCGAAAGGCACGTCTCCCAGACACGCCACAGGACAGCCATCATGGAGGAGCTCCCGTACCTCGTCTCCGCACCCTCGCATGACCTCGAACCATCGGCGCGCGATCCCTCCCAGCTCACCTCCATGCTCTTCCATCCAGACGTGGATGGCTGGGCTACGCTCGACAGCTCCGTTCAGTCGAAGAAGTTCCACTCGGGTCACTCCTACCACCTTCGAAGCAATGCTACGCGGACAGTGCACCGGGCATAGCTCTGAAGATCTTCTCTGTCTTCGTCGGCTTACCTATCGGCTCGCGAGCATGTCGCACCGATTAGTGCTTGAGCGGGACAGTTCCGACTGCTAGCGTTGCCGAAGCCAACCACAAGGAGCTAATCATGGCCTCTCAAACCCGAAGCCCGCGCGCAGTCGCCATCCTTCTACTCCTGACCGCCATTCCCGCCCAGCCTCAGAATGCCCCACCCACCTGCCCGTCGCCTACCACCACCCCGTCCCAGGGCGTCCACCACACCGTCGCTCCCGTCCCCACATCCGCCCAGCTCGAAGCCACCCTCTCTTCCGCTACCACTGACCCCTCCATACTCTCCACCAGCGAGCCAGCCAACCTCGGGATAGCGCGCTACCGCGCCCAGAGCTACGCAGACTGCACCGGCGATGCCGGCTGCTACTGGGCTGATCTCGACGCGCAAACGCGTCGTGCCGAGGCCGAGCTCGACCGCCGCCTCGCCGAGCACCACGCGGCCACGCCCGCACAGGCCGAGGCTCAAAAGCTCGCAATCGTCCTCGACATCGACGACACCTCGCTCTCCAGCTACTGCGAGCAGAAGCACGAGGACTTCGGCTTCATCCAGACCATGTGGACCGAGTGGGCCGTCACACCGCAGGCAGCGGTCCCCATCCCCGGCACCGTCCGCCTCTTCAACCACGCCCGCGCCGCCGGTGTCGCCGTCTTCTTTCTCACCGGCCGCGCCCACGAGCTCACCGAGGCCACGGCCAGCAACCTGCGCCTGGCCGGCTTCAAAGACTGGCAGGGCCTCGTCCTCCGCAGCGAGGCAGAACGCAACATGGCGACGATCGAGTACAAATCGTCCGAGCGAGCCCGGATGGTCGCTGGAGGTTACAAGCTGATCCTCAGCGTCGGCGACCAATGGAGCGATCTGCTAGGCGCGCCCAAGGCCGAAAGCAGCGTCAAGCTTCCCAACCCCTTCTACTACCTTCCCTGAGCGACAGTCTCCCGTTCCACATCCTGGGCGCTCTCGAGCCCGAACGCCTCGGCCAGAAGTGCATAACTCCGCAGCCGCGCGGCATGGTCCCACGTAATTGTGTTCACCACCACCTCGCCAATGCGCAGCGCGCCCGCCATCGCGTGGAGATCACGCTTCACTCGCTCCGGCGTTCCCACGAAGTATCTCGGAAACTCGCCTTCCTCAACCGCCATATCCCCAAACGCGCGCAGCTCTCGCAAGGCATCGTCCGGTGACGCGACCGGACTCCGATCCCCGAGTCGGATCCTCCGCTGCAGCAGCCGCACACTCGCATGGAGGTAATCGGCCTCCTCTTGCGTCTCCGCGCAGATCACTCCCACCGCCACCATCGCCTCCGGCTGTCCACGGTACCTGCTCTCGACAAACTGGCTCTGGTAGGCCGAGATCGCCACCCGCGTGTGCACCGGTGAGAAGAAGTGCGCAAAGGCATACGGCAGCCCAAACTCCGCCGCCGCCGCCGAGCTCCACATGCTCGATCCAAGCATCCACACATCCGGACCGCCCGGCATCGCAGGCGAGACCCGGATCTTCGCAAACGGGTGCCCGGCAGGAAATCCGCCGTCCAGAAACGCCAGCAGCTCCGCCGTCTGATCCGCGAAATCATCCTGCATCTGCACCCGCCTCTCCCGCCGCAGGGCCAGCGACTCCACCGGGCCTCCGCCAGGCGCACGTCCAATCCCAAGGTCCACACGGCCAGGGTAGAGCGCATGCAGCATCCGGAACTGCTCCGCGACCTTGAGCGCCGCGTAGTGCGGCAGCATGATGCCCCCTGATCCGATCCGGATCCGCTCCGTCTCCGCCCCGATCCGCGCCAGCATCACCTCCGGCGCCGTGCACGCCAGGGTGTCCATCGCATGGTGCTCGCTCATCCAGAAACGCCGGTACCCGAGTGCATCCACACTCCTTGCCAGCTCAATCGAGCGCTGCAACGCCTCGGCCGGTGTGCTCCCCGTAGTCACGGGCGATTGGTCCAGCACCGATAACCGCAGCCCATTCTTCGACGCCACTTCACTCATGCCGTTTAGATGTTGCTCGCTCAACATCGGAACCAAAGCAGCGATCATGTTCCCTTTTTATTCGCCTCGAACGATATACTGGATTCCTTCCGGAGCATCAGATCGTCAGCGATGATGAACGTCCAGCAGAAGCTCGAGATCCTCGCCGACGCCGCCAAGTACGACGCCTCCTGCGCCTCCTCCGGATCCAAGCGATCCGCCACTCCCGGCGGCATCGGCAGCTCCGATGGTGAGGGCATCTGCCACTCCTACACGCCCGATGGCCGCTGCGTCTCTCTCCTGAAGATCCTGCTCACTAACTTCTGCACCTACGACTGCGTCTTCTGCGTCAATCGCGTCTCGTCTGATATTCGCCGCGCCCGCTTCACCCCCGAAGAGGTCGTCAATCTCACCCTCGACTTTTACAAGCGCAACTACATCGAAGGCCTCTTTCTCTCTTCCGGCATCATTCAATCGCCCGACTACACCATGGAGCAGCTCGTCGCGGTCGCGAAGACGTTGCGGCAGGTTCACAAGTTCGGCGGGTACATTCACCTCAAGACAATCCCCGGCTGCGACCCAAAGCTAATCGCCGAGGCCGGCCTCTACGCTGACCGCCTCTCCGCCAACATAGAGCTCCCCACCCAGAACGACCTCGTCCAGCTTGCCCCTGAAAAGAAGTCCACGGTCATCGAATCCACCATGGGCGAGATCGCCAGTCGCAAGGAGGAGTCCGACGAGGATCAGCGCACCTCGCGCCTCGCGCCCGCTCTTAAACCGCCGAAGTTCGCCGCCGCCGGCCAGTCCACCCAGATGATCGTCGGCGCTACGCCCGCCACCGATCGCGAAATCCTCTCGACCGCCACGCGCCTTTACACGAATTACAAGCTCCGCCGCGTCTACTACACCGGTTTCAGCCCCTACCCGGAAGCCGACACCCGCCTCCCCCTCAAACCCGCTCCCCTCATTCGCGAGCACCGTCTCTACCAGTCCGACTGGCTCGTCCGCTTCTACGGCTTCGAGGCCTCTGAGCTCACCTCTGACGCCAATCCCGACCTATCCCTCACCGAAGACCCCAAGTCCGTCTGGGCCCGCAATCACCCCGAGTTCTTCCCCGTCGACATCAACGCCGCACCTCGCGAAGCCCTCCTTCGCATCCCCGGCATCGGTTACAAAAACGTGGATCGCATCCTCCGCATTCGCAAATACCACCGCCTCTCGCTCGACGACCTCCGGAAACTCCACGTCGTCGTGAAAAACGCCTCGCCCTACCTCATCGCGGACGACCACTCGCCCAGCGCTTCCATCCTTCGTCCCGCGATGCTCGACCCCGCCGCCACCCAGCTCGATCTCTTTGCCGCCGCCAGCGCCCTCAGCGGAGCCGTCTGATCCGCTTTACTTACTAGGCCCTGCCGTCGATCGCGAAATCATAGACCGCATCCGACGCGAGTTTTGCGTCCTTCCGGATACACGATCCCATACTCGCCGGCGGGAAGCGCACCATCGGAAATCAGCGTCAGCCGCATGCTCCCCGGGACGTCCATTTTCGTCACCGCCACAATGGCGTACTTGAGCGAGCGCTGTCCTGCAAACACATTCTGCAAATAGCGTGAGATCTCCCGCCGAAGGCCCTCTGCCACGAGGCCCAGCCCCGTTAGCAAGTCTGGCCACCTCCTAGCAGGCCTTCGAACCCGGCAGCTCCAACCACTCGTCCCAAGCTCCTAAATCGGCCGGCGAGCTTCTGTATATTGGGCGCACCCGCGAACAGACCATGTCCATAGACCCTTCTCGCTCGCCAGGAGCCCCAAGTCCATGAACTACCTCCTCTCCCCCGCCCGCATCGTCTTCGGTCTGTCGATCGCCTTCTTCGGCCTGGAATACCTCCTCACTGGGCGCTTCCTTGGCGGCCTCCCTCCCGCCCCACCATGGACCCCAGGAGCCCCCGTACTGGCATACCTGCTCGGCGTCGCACTGGCCATCGCGGGTGTCGCCCTCGCAGCCCGCTTTCGCGCCTTCACCGCAGCCCTCACTGTCGCCATTGTCTTTCTCTTCTGTGCAGTCGTCCTCTACGGCCTTCATCTCCACGACATCCTCGCTGACGGCAATGTTCGCACCGGAGCCTTCGAGGCCCTCTCCATCTCCGGCGCAGCCTTTGTGCTCGCCAATCGCGTCTCAGCGCCCAACCGCCTCATCCCCCCGCCTCGACCTCCTTGGCCGAGTTCTATTCGCAATCTCCATGCTGGTCTTCGGCGAGCAGCACTTCCAGTACCTCGCATTCGTGGCTCCGCTCATTCCCAGTTGGATCCCGGCTCACGTCTTCTTCACCTACTTCACCGGCGTCGGCTTCGTCGCCGCTGCCCTGGCCATCGGTTCCGATGTCCTCCGGTCACTCGCCGCGACTCTCCTGGGTCTCATGCTTCTCTTCTGGGTCTTCTTCCTCCACACGCCGCGTGTCCTTCATGCGCCCAAAAATCGCGATGAACTCATCAGCCTCGTCGTGGCCCTCGTCATCAGCGCCGGATCCTTTGCAATCGCTACCCCTCCGGAGGCATCTCACCGGGAGGCATGAAGCGCATCGCCATTCAACCCGACTTCGCTGACTGGCGCAGCCATGCCCGTTCCGCCCTGCAGGAGGGCTACACGCCCGACGACCTCGACCTCCAGGACGCCACCGTTCCCGTGACCCTCGCTCTCGATCTTTCGGCAGAGGACCAAAGCCCCTCCGGCCCACCTATCCCCACTCCCCATACCTCGCAGGCCTTTCTCGACCTCGCTCAGGCCGCTGCCGTCCACCGCTCGCCCGACCGCTGGAATCTCCTCTACCGCATCCTCTTTCGCCTCCAGGGCAACCGTGATCTCCTCAAAATCGAGATCGACGCCGACGTCGCCCACCTACGCACCCTCGACCAGCAGGTCCGCCGCGACCTCCACAAGATGCATGCCTTCCTCCGCTTCCGCAAGGTGGAGCCGGACGCCATGGACGAGGCCAACCCCTTCGTGCTTCACCCCGTGGCCGAGCCCACGAGCATAGTCGAGGGCGAAGCTCGGCAGAACCAGGAACACTTCGTTGCGTGGTACCAGCCCGATCACCGCATCCTCCCCCTCGCAGCTCCCTTCTTCGTCGAGCGCTTCGCCCCCATGCAGTGGACCATCCTTACCCCTGACTCCAGCGTCTCCTGGGATCCCGCGGGCCGCCAACTTCACTGGTTCGAGGGCCTGCCCCGCGACTCCGCTCCCCAGGCCGACGAACTCGAAACCCTTTGGCGCTCCTATTACGCCAGCATCTTCAACCCCGCCCGCCTCAACACCTCCGCCATGCGCTCCGAGATGCCCGTCCGCTACTGGAAAGACCTCCCGGAGCTCTCCACGCTGCCCGACCTCATCTCATCTGCATCCAATCGAGTAGGAACCATGGTGCAGACTCAGGCCGCAAAACCTTCCGCCGCCCCCTTCGTCCCATCAAAGCACGAGCTCCCCGTGATCAACGCCGCCCTTCCCACCTGCAAGGGCTGCGACCTCTATCTCCATGCCACTCAGGCCGTACCCGGCGCCGGTCCCTCCCCGGGCACAAATCACAAGGCCGCGACCCTCATGATGGTGGGCGAGCAGCCCGGAGACCAGGAAGACCTCCAGGGTCTGCCTTTCGTAGGCCCGGCCGGCCGTATTCTCGACAAGGCTCTCGCCGAGCTAAATATTGACAGGTCAACCGTCTATGTCACAAATGCGGTGAAGCACTTCAAGTTTGTCCAGCGTGGCAAACTGCGCCTTCACCAGAACCCCCGCATGTCTGAGATCTCCGCCTGCCGCCCCTGGCTGCTGGCCGAAATCGACGCCGTGCGCCCCAAGGTCGTCCTCTGCCTAGGCGCCTCGGCATCCAAATCCCTCCTCGGCGGCACCTTCGCCCTGATGCGTGACCATGGCAAGATCCTCCCGACGCCCTATGCCGAGAAGGTCGTCGCGACCATTCATCCCTCGGCCGTTCTCCGTGCCCGCGACGATCAGTCCCGCGACCAGCTTTACGGCTTCCTCGTGGACGACATTGCCCTCGCCTACCACGCTGCTCTACACGGTACCTCCGTTCAGACAGCAACAACCAGCCTGTGATAGAACTGACGCGGCGCGGAACCCCTCCCCGGAGATACGAACCCCAGCGCCGTAGGAGTCGCTTTGAGCACCAACTCTGTTCCATCCACCAACTCCGCACCCTTTTCTAAGTCGGATCTCTCTGGCAGCTGGGACACAGCAGGCTTCGCCGCCCAGGCACTCGCCTCATCCCGGAACCTCGCCGCCGTCCTCGATCACACGCTTCTCAAGCCCGACGCCACCCGCGCTCAGGTCATCCAGCTCTGCCACGAGGCCGCCGAGCACCGCTTCGCCTGCGCCATGGTCAACCCCACTTGGGTCGCCACCGCCGCCGAGACGCTCGCCGGGACCGGCATTCCCGTCGGCGTCGTGGTCGGCTTCCCCCTTGGGGCCACCCTCGCCGCATCCAAGCGCGATGAGACCGTCCGGGTCCTCAAGCTCGGAGCTCACGACGTCGACATGGTCCTCAACGTCGGCCTCCTCAAGTCCGGTACCGCCGCCGACCTCACCGCCGTAGCCCAGGATATCCGCGGCGTGGCCGAGCGCGCCCACGGCGCCGGCGCCATCGTCAAGGTCATTCTTGAAACCTGCCTGCTCTCCTTTGAAGACAAGCTCCGCGCCGCCGACATCGCCCTCTCAGCCGGCGCAGACTTCCTCAAAACTTCGACCGGCTTCTCGACCGGTGGCGCGACGATCGACGACATCGCTCTCCTTCGTGAGAAGGCAGGGAGTCGCGCCGGCATCAAGGCCTCAGGCGGCATCCGTTCCTTGTCCGATGCCATCGCCATGCTCCAGGCCGGGGCCTCCCGCATCGGGGCCAGTGCCAGCGTCAAAATCCTTGGCGAGCTATCCGGGCAAAGCTCCGCCGCGTCCCCTGCCTCGGCCTACTGACGTCAGCCCTGCCCTCGTCCTGCCCAGCATCCCGTATCGCTGTTGGCGCTCAGGCTCCCCACGCCCCTGCCCCGTCCTCAGCCGCATCTCCCGGTAGTATCATCGGCTCTTCGATGCCTCCTGCGGACCAGCCAGCCTCGACTCAGAAGCTCTCGCTCGGCGAGAAGGCAGAGCACACCTTCGAGGGCGACTACCGGCCCAACGACCCCGCACACCCGGCCAGCGAATCCCGCCCGCGCGTCGAGCCCCTCCAGGTCGACTTCCTCCACCGTCTCGCCGACGCTCTCAACACTACCCTCGACCTCAACACCCTGATGCATCGCGTCGCAGATCTCGTCCGCGCCGTCATCGACTACCGCATCTTCGCAATCCTCCTCATCAACGACCGCACCAACGAGCTCTGGATGCGCTTCCAGACTGGCCACACCCCCGAGATCGAGCGCATGCGCATCAAGATCGGCCGTGGCATCACCGGACAAGCTGCCCTCCAGCGCCGTTCCATCCTCATCGAAGACGTCCGCACCGCCTCCGGCTTCATCGAGCACTATATCGACGCCAACCCTGGCGTCCGCTCCGAGCTCGCCGTCCCACTCATCATCAAGAACAAGGTCATCGGCGTCATCGACATTCAGTCCGAGTCGCCCGCCTTCTTCACCCACGAGCATCAGCGTCTGCTCGAGCTCGTCGCCTCCCGAATGGCGACCTCGGTCGAAAACGCCCGTCTCTACACCCGCGTCTCACGACAGGCCCAGACCCTTACCGTACTCAACGACATCTCGCGCGAGATAACCTCGATCCTTGATCTCGACGACCTCCTCGAGCGGATCGGACTGCTCCTCAAAAAAGTAATCGACTTCCAGATGTTCACCATCCTCCTCTGGAACGAGCGCACCGAACAGTTCGAGCACCGCTTCAGCACCCGCTACGGCGAGCGTGTCACCCGCGAGCGCAACGTCCTGCTCAACCAGGGACTGATCGGCACCGCCGCCGCCCAGCGAAGCCCCATCCTCGTCCCGGACGTCCGCAAAGACTCACGCTACGTCGCCGAAAACCCGGAAACCCGCTCCGAGCTTTCCGTGCCGCTCATCTACAAGGGCAATGTCATCGGCGTTATCGATCTCGAGCACACCCGCGTCAACTACTACAACGAGGATCACCAGCGCACGCTCACCACCCTCGCCGCGCAGGTCGCCGTCTCCATCGCAAACGCCCGCCTCTACCAGCGCATCCACGAGGAAGAACAGCGCATGGAACGCGACCTCGAGATGGCCCGCCAGGTTCAACTCCGCCTTCTTCCGCCGGCTCCCCCGCAGCCCACGCACGCCGAGATCGCCACCCGCTTCCTCCCCGCCCGTTCCATCGGTGGCGACATCTATGACTTCCTCAACTACAGCACACCCGAGTTCCCCGGCCGCATCGCGATCGCCGTGGGCGACGTGAGCGGAAAGGCCGCCCCCGCGGCGCTCTATGCGGCTCTCGTCAGTGGCATCCTGCGCTCCCTCGCCCCGCGCAGCCTCCCTCCCGCCGAGCTGCTCACCGCCCTCAACGAGCAGCTCCAGGAACGTAAGCTCGACGCCCAGTACGTCACCATGATCATCGCCCTCTGGGATGACACGGAACGCACCCTCCGCATCGCCAACGCCGGCTCCGTACAGCCGCTCTTCGTCACCTCGCGCCGCGCCGACCTCACCCACGCAGTCGACGTCCGCACTGTCGAAGTCGAAGGTTTCCCGCTCGGCCTCTTTCCCGGGGTCACCTACGACGAGCAGGTCATCCACACCAGCCCCGGGGACCTCATCGTCTTCTTCTCCGACGGTATCGTCGACGCCGAGAATATTCACGGGGAGATGTACGGCTCCGATCGGCTCTGCTCCCTGCTCGAACGCCACCCTACGGCCTCGCACAACGCCGACCAGGCGCTCGCCGCCATCCTCGAGGCCGTCAGCATCTTTCAAGCGGGTGCAGAGCACTTCGACGACGAGACCGTCGTCGCTCTCCGCGTCCTCTAGATCGAGTCACTGCTCGCCACTCTTGGCCCGACCCAGAAACGCCGCTCGTGCCGTTCGCCCCGACGATTTCCACCGCTTCGCGATCTCGTACACCATCACCGTCATATAAGTCACCGCCATCCAAACCAGCACCGCTTCGATCGGCAGCCCCGCCCAAGCGCGGATCTCGATGCCCAGCATCTGTGCCCGCTGGTAGCCCCACCATCCGTACGGCACTCCCAGCGTCGCCTCCCACAGCAGGCTCGTAAGCAGCAGAAAGAAAAACGTTAGGCTGAAAGCCCGCCAGTTCACCACCGGTCGCGCCATCGGAAACAGCAGCGCTGATGGTCCCAGCGCACTGACGACAAGAAACACGAAGTAGCCAGGAAACCCAGGATCCGCCCCCGGATGAACGCGTTTGAACAAAACCCCGCCCAGAAGCAGAACCACACCCACGAGTGCTGAAGCGGGATGGAATCGCAGCAGCCGGTCAAAGTCGTATCGTTCCGGCGAGTCCGAAGGGACGCTGTACGCGTGCAACCAGAACTCATCCATCCACACATACATCAGCAGCACCGAAACAAAGCCCAGCAGGTAGAAGAGATACTCCTCGACCGGAACGCCACCACCTATTGCCGGAGCACGCACCCCAAGGGTCGCCGCCGTGTTCCGGAAAGTTAGAAACTCATGGGCAAAGAGGAAGTCAAGCACCGCTCCCACCGGAAACAACAGCCCGATCGTCCACCAGAACGCCCGCTTCGAGACCTCCACACCCTCCCTCGGCAGAAACCACCACCCGATTGTGGCTATAGGCATAAGAAACAACAGCAGGCTCACCGTGTAACCGTAAGGTGAGGGGTTCGGCACGCCCACATCCACCACAGACGAGACACGTACCGTGTGGAGCGTCAGCGCTGCGGGCACCGCGATCATCCCCAGCATCGCCAGCACAGTCCATGCACCCGTCTTCTTGCTATCCGTCACTGCCCCAGCCTCGCGAGCGGCAACATACGCACCGCTTCGTTCAAGTGCGCCATACTACACGGTCTTCTCCCCCACCCTCGCAGAACACTGCTCCCATTGAGCGCGCCTCCTCGAAGCTCGGTATCATCATTGCCCATGGCACAAACCCTCACCCGCCGGCGCCTTCTCCAACAAGCACTCACTACCTCCGCCGCCGCAGCAATCGCGCCCAGGCTCCTCGCGCAAACAGCCTCGGCGCCCCCTCGGCACATCGCCCCCGGCCCCTTCCAGCCCACCTGGCCCTCGCTCCGCGCGTACAAAACGCCCGACTGGTTCCGCGACGCCAAGTTCGGCATCTGGGCTCACTGGTCCGCGCAGTGCGTCCCCGAGCAGGGCGACTGGTACGCCCGCCAGATGTACCTTCAGGGTCATCCCCAGTACGAGCACCACCTCCGCACCTACGGCCACCCCTCCGTCTCCGGTTTCATGGAGATCGACAATCTCTGGAAGGCCGACCAGTGGCGTCCCGAAGAGCTCATGGGCCTCTACCAGGCCGCCGGTGCCAAGTACTTCGTCTCGCTCGCCAACCACCACGACAACTTCGATAACTTCAGCTCCACCCACCACAATTGGAACTCCACCCGCGTCGGCCCGATGAAGGACATTGTTGGCACCTGGGCCCGCATAGCCCGCGCCCACGGCCTCCGCTTTGGCGTTTCCAACCACTCCGCTCACGCATGGCACTGGTTCCAGACCGCCTACGACTACGACCCCACCGGCCCAAAGCAGGGCGTTCGCTATGACGCCTACACCCTCACGAAGGCCGACGGCCGCGGCAAGTGGTGGGATGGCCTCGACCCCCAGGAGCTCTACACCGGTCGCAACATCGTCATGCCCGACGGCATCACCTCCGTGGACGCAGCAAACGACTGGCACGAGCATCACGACCGCATCTGGACCGAAGATCCGCCGCCCAACAACCCCGAATTCGTCCAGACCTGGTTTCTCCGCTGCCAGGAGCTCATGGACAAGTACCAGCCCGACCTCGTCTACTTCGACAACGACGACCTCCCGCTCGGTCAGGCCGGCCTCGACGCCACCGCACACTTCTACAACTCGTCGATCGCCCGCAACGGCTCACTCCAGTGCGTCGTCAACGGAAAGAACCTCAAACCAGATCACACCGGCGCCATCACTCTCGATATCGAGCGCGGACGCGCCAAGGAGATCCTCGCCGAACCCTGGCAGACCGACACCTGCATCGGCGACTGGCACTACCGCCGCTCCATCTTCGAGAACCACACCTACAAGACCCCGCGCACCGTCATCCACACGCTGATCGACGTCATCAGCAAAAACGGCAATCTCTTGCTCTCCATCCCCGTCCGCGGTAACGGCGAGATCGACGAGGACGAACACGCCTTCCTCAAAGGTATGGCTACCTGGCTTCCCGCTCACGGAGAGGCCATCTACGGCACCCGTCCCTTCACGATCTTCGGAGAAGGCACCCAGGATCTCGCCGACAACAAGGGGTTCAGCGAGGACAAGCAGCGCCCCTACACCTCCGCCGATATCCGCTTCACCACCAAAGGCGACACCCTCTACGCCTTCGCCCTCGGCTGGCCTGCTGACGAGGGCAAGCCAGGCACGCTCACCATCCGCGCCCTCGCCCGCACCTCACCTCATCTCAAAAGGCCCATACAACGAATCGATCTCCTTGGCGCGGAAGCCCCCCTTCGCTTCACGCAAACAGCCGAAGCCCTCGTCGTCACCCTTCCCGAGCGGAAGCCAAACGACTACGCGTACGCGCTTCGTATCCGGACCTGACCGCGGTGCTTACTCCATGTGCTTCGGTTCCACCTGCGTGAAGCCAGGAGGCACAGCGAACCGGGTCGCATCCGCGGTTCGGGAAAAACTCGTCAGCTGTGTCTGCGACTCGACCATCACGCTGGAAGCAGCCTGAGCCGTTGCGTCCGTCGGCGGTGGTGGATCTGGTGCAGGATCTGCTTTCTTCTTCCGCCCAAACCCACCCAGCCCGCCTAAACCGCCCAGCCCGCCCAGCTTGCTCGCAATCGCAGACGTCGCCGTCTGCTGCGCCACATCGCCGACACTTGGCATGGCCGGCGCATCCGTCTGCGGCAGCGGAGCCTCGGATGCCGCCGGAAGTGGCTGCCCGTTCGCCGTCGACCCCATGCGCATCACCTGCAGGACCGGCGTTCCCTTTAGCTTGGACATCTCCTTCACCATGTCCGCCATGCCACGGCCCGCTCCTGGCTGCATCGCCAGCATCTGCGGCGTCAGCACCCCGCTCATCACCATTCCCATCTTCACCGCATACCGCTTATAAAACTGCGTCACCTCGTCGTACCCCGGGATCTCCGCAGCCATCCACATGTCGTTCGTGATCGCCATCGATCCTGTCTGCCCGGAGCTCTTGTCGGTCGCATCTACCGTCATCGTCAGGATCGACTCCTGTGCTGTAACCCCGGCCACATCCTTGCTTGCCCCAGTCGGCTTCACCTTCACCGAGAAGCTCATGTCCACGTCCGAGGACTGCTGCGGCTGCGCCGGCGTGCTCGCCGCTTTGGCCTGCTGCTCCTTCGCCTTCGCCACCGAGGCATCGATCTGCTGCTTCATCTGCGCAAACGTCATCACCGTGTACTGGCGCCTCGCCGTGTCGATCTCCGTGATCGTCTCGCGATCCAGATCCACAATCTCTGTCCGATCCGGCTGAATCCGCGCCATCCGGTTGCCCTGGATCACCACCGTCGAAACCACCGGCTCACCCGCCTGCCGCGCCTGTTTGCTGAACGCGCCCGCCAGCTTCATCATGCCGACAATCGCCCCACCCGTGATCTGCGTCGTCTCCTGGTACGTGAAGTCAGCACGAGCCGCAACGCCGCACACCAGCACCACCGTCATAACACACGCCGTCTTCCACATATCTCATCTCCTCGGGTCCTTACGATTCGGCTTTGGGGCCCGGGAATAAGAGAGAAGCCGCGCACTCTGCTCACAGACACTGCGTCGAAACAAAGCCTAGACCTCGGGAAGTTCTCTGTCATGCGATTTCGGTTCCCCAGGCGCTACAGGTCACCCGCTTGACGCTCTCCGGTTACAATCTCGGCCTCACGGATCCCCGAGATCCCGCCGGCCTCCGGCTGAACCCATTTAGCCATGCGTCAGCAACTAGCAAGCGACCGGCAACCGGTTACGATAGATCGCAGATGTCTGTCCAACTCATCCGCCCCGCCCGCAACCTCCAAGGCTCCCTCACCCTTCCCGGCGACAAGTCCATCTCGCATCGCTACGCCATGCTCGCCGGCCTCGCCGAAGGCACCACGCGCCTCACCAACTTCTCCACGGGCGCCGACCCCCACTCCACCCTCGCCTGCATGGCGCAGCTCGGCGCCGCTGTCGCCAGGCAGGAAGACGGCATCATCACCATCACGGGCGCCGCCGGCCACTTCCACCAGCCCGAGCACAACCTCGACTGCGGAAACTCCGGCTCCACCATGCGCATGCTCGCCGGCCTCATTGCCTCCCATCCGCACACCTTTGTCCTCACCGGCGACCCATCCCTCTCCGCGCGCCCCATGGAGCGCATCCGCAAGCCCCTCGCCCAGATGGGCGCCGAGATCCATCTCACCGGAGGCGACGGCGCCCTCGGCGGCCACGCCCCCATGACCGTCGTAGGCCATCCCCTCCAGGCCATCGACTTCACGACGCCCATCCCCTCCGCGCAGGTAAAAACCGCCGTCCTCTTCGCCGGGCTTCAGGCGCAGGGCACCACCTCGCTCTCCGAAGCCGTTCGCACCCGCGACCACTCCGAGCACGCCCTCCAGGCCTTCGGCGCTACCCTCACCCGCTCCGCCACCGCGTCAGACGGCACCAGCCGCCTCAGCATCGAAGGTGGCCAGCAGCTCCGTGCCATCCCCGAGCTCACTGTCCCCGGCGACCTCTCCTCCGCAGCCTTCTTCCTTGCCGCTTCCCTCCTATTTCCGGAGACCAATCTCGTCCTCGACGCCCTCGGCATGAATCCCACCCGCTCCGTCCTGCTCGATGTCATCTCCGCTCTCGGCGCGAAGATCCGCATCCTCAACGTCGAAGAGCACCACGGCGAACTCGTCGGCTCCATCCAGGTCAACGCCGACCCCAGCGCCCGCACGCTTACACAGCCCTTCGAGATCTCGGGAGCCCTCACTGCCCAGCTCATTGACGAGATCCCCGTTCTCGCCGCCATCGCGCCCTACACCCGCTCCGGCATGCGCATCCGCGACGCAAAAGAGCTCCGCGTCAAAGAGTCCGACCGCATCGACCTCGTCGCCCGCAATCTCCGCTCCATGGGCGCCGAACTCACCGAGCACGAGGATGGTCTCGACATCCCAGGCAGCCAGCAGCTTCACGGCGCGGAGATCGACTCCGGGGACGACCACCGCATCGCCATGGCCTTCTCAGTCGCCGCCCTCCGCGCCTCCGGCGACACCAAGATTCATGGAGCCGAAGCCGCATCCATCTCCTTCCCGGAGTTCTTTCACCTTCTCGAAGATCTGGCCCAGCAATAACCGTCTCTCAGCCTCGATCCGCCGCCCACCGGTCCACGTCAGAGATCCCGCGTCCTATCCGCCGTGCGCGCGCCTCCGCTGAAGGCGGGTAAGCTCCCAGCAGTTCTCGCAGCGCTCCCGTTACATCCGCCGCGCTCACCTCGTCGATCTGGTAGCCAGCTGGAATCTCTTGAGTATCCTCCCCCCGAAGGATCCTCGCACTCTCAATCCCAAGCGGCATCCACTCGAGCGGCCTCTGCCACGACGGCCCAATCACAATCATCGGGATCTCGACGGCCCGCCCCACGTGCATCGTCCCGGTATCCAGCGTAATCATCATGTCGCTTCCTGCGATCAGCGCCGCAAGCTCCGTAACAGACGTCTTGCCCGCCACCGAGATCCCCAACCCTCCAGCGGCCCAACGTATCTCCTCAATCGCCGCCGCATCGCCCGCCGTGCCCACATACACCACCTGCATCGCCAGCTCCGTCGCGGCAAACCGGATCACCTCGACAAACCGCTCCCGCAGCCACCCCGTCCTCTGCCCCCCGCTCGTCTGCGTCACCAGCACCAGCACCGGTCGTCCATCCGGGTTTGCCTCACCGAGCAGCTGGCTGGCGCGCTCTGCCTCGCGTCGCGAAAAGAAGAGTCGCGGTTCTACGTGCTCTGCGCCCGCATCCAGCAGCTCCAGCAGCCGTAGATTGTTGTCAATCAGGCTCCGCCCAGCGTCGTACGCCAGCGGCTTCTGGTAGAGCTCAGGCGCCAGCGTAAATCCAGCCCGCAACCCGCCCGTCGCGACCGCCAGCAGCGCGATCCTCGTCCTCTGGTCCGATGCTCCGGTCAGCACCCAATCAGGCCGCACGCCCGCTGCTCTCATCTGCGCGCGTAGCGATCTCGCCGCACCCGCGAGATCCGTCAGCGGGTTCGGCGTCACCAGCACTCGGTCAACATAGGCGTGGTGCCGAAGCAACTCCGCTCCCAGCCCGCTAGTCGCCACAGTCAGCCGGATCTCCGGCCGCTGCCTCTTCATCGCCTCGTATACCGGGGTCAGGTGAACGCAGCACCCCAGCGGCAGCATGTACTCGAGGACAAGGACCTCGCGGACCTCGCTCGCGACCAAGGCACGCCCCCGAGTGATCTGCTCAAGGCGCCTCACCATCGCGCCTGCCACCCTCTTCACCAGCTCCTTCGCCGACATCCGGCCCCCAACCGTTGCCGGCACGCTCACATCTTGTACCGCCCCATCTCGTCGTCGTTCAGGCCCTCCAGCCACCGCCGCACATCATCCGCATTGGTCGACTGCGCCCCACCATACTGCTGCTTCGACTTCTCCATCACGTCTCGGTTCACAAAGATCGGGCAGTCCCACCGCAGGGCCATCGCAATCGCATCCGAAGGCCGTGCATCCACCGCAACAGTCTCGCCGCCCTGCCGCATCCACACGAGGGCGTAGAACGTGTCCTCGCGCAGCTCATTCACCACCACACGCGTCACCTCTCCGCCTAGGCCCCGCGTCACGTTCTGCAACAGGTCATGGGTCATCGGCCGCGGCGTCGCCGTCTTTTCAAGCTCAAGCGCAATCGCGTTCGCCTCAAACATCCCCACCCAGATCGGCAGCACTAGGTCGCTCGCCACATCCTTCAGCACGATAATCGGCATATTCGTCACCGGGTCCATCATTAGGCCCCGTATCTGGACCTCCACCTCGACATTACCCTCGGTCCCTGCACCCGCCGTCTTCATCACACCGCCTCACCTAGCAAACTGTTCGGAAAGCTCTGCGTCACCCGTACCTGCACATAACTGCCCGTCGCCGGCAGAATCGGCGAAGTCGTCGTGAAGTTCACGGTCTTGTTCTGCGAGCTGCGCCCGATCACCTGCCCGCGCTGCCGGTTGTGACCCTCCACCATCAGCTCCATCACCTGCCCTACATGCCGTCCATAGCTCACGCGCTGCACCTCCCGCTGCCGGTCCAGCAGCACCTGCAGCCGGCGCGCCTTCTCGTCCTCAGGGATCGAGTCGATCATCACCAGCGCCGGCGTATTCGGCCGCGGCGAGTATTTGAACGCAAAGATCGCGTCATACCCCACCTCCTCAAGAAGCGTCGCCGTGTCTTCGAGATCCCGCTCCGTCTCGCCCGGAAACCCAACGATGATGTCGGACGTCATGCTGATCTCTCGCTTCGCTGCCTTGATCCAGCTGATGCGCTCGAGATACCACTCCCTCGTGTACTCCCGGCTCATCGCCTTCAGCACCGCGGTCGACCCCGACTGCACCGGCAGATGCACATGATCGCAAAGCGCCGGCACCGCATCGATCGCATCTACGATGTCCTTGGTGAAGTCCCGCGGATGACTCGTCGTGAACCGCACCCGCCGTATCCCGGGCACCTCGCCCACCGCCGCCAGCAGCTCCGCAAAGGTCATCGCACCACTGGGGTCATGGTACGAGTTCACGTTCTGCCCAAGCAGCTGGATCTCCGTAAATCCCGCATCCGCGATCCGCCGCGCCTCTTCGAGCACACTCGCTGCCGTCCGGCTCCGCTCCTTGCCCCGCGTATACGGCACCACGCAGTACGCGCAGAACTTGTCACATCCCTCGATGATCGTGATGTACCCGCGATGCGGATTCGTCCGCGCCACAAACTCCGTCTCAAAGGTCTCGTCCGTCTGCCGGTCGTCAAGCCCGGTGATCCGCTGCTCGCCACGCTCCAGCCGCCCCAGCATCTCCGGAAGATTCCGGTACGACGCCGACCCCGATACCATCGACACATAGGGCGCCTTATCGAAGATCTTCTCGCCCTCCTGCTGCGCCACGCACCCCAGCACCGCGAACTTCTTCCCCTCGCCTTGCAGCCGCTTGTATTCATTCAAACGGTGAAACACCTTCTGCTCCGCCTTGTCACGGATCGAACACGTGTTGTACAGGATCAGACCCGCCTCGGCCTCGTCCTCCACCCGCGCATACCCCTCCCGCTCCAAGGTCCCGATCACCTTCTCGGAATCGTGCGCGTTCATCTGGCAGCCAAAGGTCTCGATGTAAAAAGTCTTGCTCACACCCTAAGTATAGTTCCCATGACCAGCCGAAGCAGCCTGCCCTTCGCCGGGGACAACGCAATCTTCATCTAATTCCGGAACAGGAGGGTGTACCGTCAATCCCATCGCCCCAACATGCGCATACTGGTCATCAACAGCGGCTCCTCTTCCATCAAGTTCTCGATCTACGATTCCGCCTCCGAAGGAAGTTCTTCCGATCCCGTCTGCCGCTCGGATGGCGAACTCAGCGGCCTTGGCACCCCGTCCCCCGAACTTCGGGTAAAAGACGTCAACGGCGCCCCCGTTCCAAACATCCCGCCCATCGCTCAAACAGCAACCATCGAGCACGCCTTTCCGCTCATACTTCAGGCGCTCCAGAGCGCCGGCCTCCAGGACGTCGAAGCCGTGGGCTACCGCGTCGTTCACCCCGGCCCCAAACTCAACGATCATCACAGGATCACGCCCGAGGTCCTCGCTGACCTCGAGGCGGCGACCTCCTTCGCTCCTCTGCATGACCCAGCCGTTCTCGCCGTCATCCGTCAAGGCATGGCCGCCTTCCCGAACCTCCCGCACTTCGCCTGCTTCGACACCGTCTTCCACCAGACCATGCCCGAAGAGGCGACAATCTACCCCATCCCCAAGCCCCTGCGCGACCAGGGTCTCCGCCGCTACGGCTTCCACGGCCTAAGCTGCGAGTCCGTCGTCCACCAGCTTCAAACCTCAGCAGACGGCTGTCCCCGCCGCACCGTCATCGCCCACCTCGGCAGCGGCTGCAGCGTCACCGCCCTCCTCGAAGGCCGATCCGTCGACACCTCCATGGGCCTCACCCCCACCGGCGGCATCGTCATGGGCACGCGCCCCGGCGACCTCGACCCAGGCCTCGTTCTCTACCTTCTTCGCCATCAGTCTGGCGATCGCGATCAGGCCGCCTCGGCCCTCGAAGCCCTCCTCAACCATGAGTCAGGCCTGGTCGCTCTCTCCGGCCTTCCGAACGACGTCCGCGCCATGCGCAAGGCCGCCGCCGACGGCAACGCCCAAGCCACTCTCGCGCTCCGCGTCTTCACCCGAACCATCACCAAGGCCATCGGCGCCTTCTGCTGGCTGCTCGGCGGCATCGATGCCGTCGTCTTCACCGGCGGCATCGGAGAGCATGACGCCCTCACCCGCTCCGGCGCCGTCGGGGGGCTCGAAGCTCAGGGCATCACCCTCGATCCTTCACTCAACCAATCCGCCGGCTCTGACCTCCGCAGCATCAGCTCGACGCAGTCCCGAGTCGCCGTCTTCGTCGTCCCCGCCCAGGAGGACCTTATGATTGCCATACACGTCCAGCGCATGAGCACGGCAAACGCATAAAGCGGCAATTCCCCCAAACCGCGTACGCATTCGCATCCGAGGTCCTCATGAATACCGTCACCGCCCCCTCCCAAGCCGCCGAACAAACTCTCTCCGCCGAAGAGCTTCGTCTCACCGACGCCTACTGGCGCGCCTGCAACTATCTCTGCGCCGGCATGCTCTACCTCCGCGACAATCCCCTCCTTCGCGAGCCGCTCAAGCCCGAGCACATCAAGAATCGCCTGCTCGGCCACTGGGGCTCCGACCCCGGGCAGACCTTTACCTGGGTCCACCTCAACCGGCTCATCAAGAAGTACAACCTCGATCTCATGTACATCTCCGGTCCGGGCCACGGAGCCCCCGCGACCCTCTCCAACAGCTACCTCGAGGGCGTCTACTCCGAGATCTA
Organism: uncultured Acidobacteriaceae bacterium; assembly: GCA_963850375.1. Taxonomy (GTDB): domain Bacteria; phylum Acidobacteriota; class Terriglobia; order Terriglobales; family Acidobacteriaceae; genus Edaphobacter. Next base: position 2,879,418 of record CAWKKV010000002.1, read on the forward strand.
CCCGGACAAGAGCCAGGACCTCGCCGGTCTCCAGAAGTTCTTCAAGCAGTTCTCGTTCCCTGGCGGCATCGGCAGCCACTGCACCCCCGAGACCCCGGGCTCCATCCACGAGGGCGGCGAGCTCGGCTACAGCATCTCGCACGGCTTCGGCGCCGCCTTCGACAACCCCGACCTCATCGTCGCCGTCATGGTCGGCGATGGTGAGGCCGAGACCGGTCCGCTCGCTACCTCCTGGCACGCAAACAAGTTCCTCAATCCCGTCTACGACGGCGCCGTCCTTCCGATACTTCACCTCAACGGTTACAAAATCGCGAACCCCACCATCCTCGCCCGCATCTCGCCCGAAGAGCTCGAAAGCCTCTTCCGTGGCTATGGCTGGATCCCCTACATCGTCGAAGGCGACGATCCCGCCCTCATGCACCAGCAGATGGCCTCCGTCACCGAGCAGTGCATCACCGCCATTCGAGACATTCAGGCAAAAGCCCGCTCCGCTGCCCCCGGCACGGATCCCGAGCGCCCGCGCTGGCCAATGATCATCCTTCGCTCACCCAAAGGATGGACCGGCCCCAAGGAGCTCGACGGCCACAAGATCGAAGGCTCCTGGCGTGCCCACCAGATCCCCATCCTCGACCCCGTCACCAGCCCACCGCATCTCGCTCTCCTCGAGTCCTGGATGCGCAGCTACAAACCCGAAGAGCTCTTCGACGAAAACGGCGCCCTCATCCCCGAGCTCAGAGCGTTGCCCCCGTCTGGCCACAGCCGCATCAGCGCGAACCCCCACACCAACGGCGGAGCTCTCCGCAAGCCGCTCGACCTCCCTGACTTCCGCGAATACGCCCTCAAGGTCGAGCAGCCCGGACAGGTCGAAGCCTCCTCCACGGACACCCTCGCCCACTTTCTCCGCGACGTCATGCGCAACAACATGACCAGCTTTCGCGTCTTCGGTCCCGACGAGACCGCCTCCAACAAACTCCAGGTCATCTACGAGGCAAGCGGCAAAACATGGATGGCAAAGCTCATCCCCCAGGACGCCGATGGCGGCGATCTCTCGCCGCACGGCCGCGTCATGGAAATGCTCAGCGAGCACACCCTCGAGGGCTGGTTCGAGGGCTACGTCCTCACCGGCCGCCACGGCTTCTTCTCCTCCTACGAGGCCTTCGTCCACATCATCGACTCCATGTTCAACCAGCACGCGAAGTGGCTCGAGAAGTCCAAGCTCGAGCTCCGCTGGCGCGCTCCCATCTCCTCCATCAACCTCCTCATCACGTCGCTCGTCTGGCGCCAGGATCACAACGGCTTCACCCACCAGGACCCCGGCTTCCTCGACATCGTCACGAACAAGAGCCCCGAGATCACCCGCATCTACCTCCCGCCTGACGCGAACTGCCTTCTCTCCGTCGGCGACCACTGCCTCCGCAGCACCGACTACATCAACGTCATCGTCGCCGACAAGGCTCTCCATCTTCAGTACCTCGACATGGAAGAGGCCGTGAAACACTGCACCAAGGGCATCGGCATCTGGAACTTCGCCTCCAACGATGCCGATCAGGAACCCGACGTCGTCATGGCCTCGGCCGGCGACATCCCCACCTCCGAGTCGCTCGCCGCCGTCGCCATCCTCCGCGAGCACTGCCCCAATCTCAAGATCCGCTTCGTCAACGTCGTCGACCTCTTCCGCCTCATGCCCGAGCGCGAACATCCCCACGGCCTATCTGACCGCGAGTTCGACAGCCTCTTCACCAGGGACAAGCCGGTCATCTTCAACTTCCACGCCTACGCCTCGCTCATTCACAAGTTCACCTATCGCCGGACCAATCACGACAACTTCCATGTCCGCGGTTACAAGGAAAAAGGCAACATCAACACGCCGCTTGAGCTCGCCATCCTCAACCAGGTCGACCGTTTCAACCTGGCCATCGACGTCATCGACCGCGTCCCTTCACTCCAGGCCACCGCCGCCCACACCAAGGAGTGGCTCAAAGATCAGATCATCGATTCCATCAACTACGCCCACCAGAACGGCATCGATCGCGAAGACATCCGCAACTGGAAGTGGCCCGTCTAGCGCCGCGAGCCTGCTCCTGCCTCCGCGGACCGCTCTGCCGAGCCTCCCTCCGCTCTCGGCAGAGCGAACGCGACGTACTTGCTCCCGTATGGGCGCTTCGGGTCCTTGCCTCCACCCGCGGCGATCACCACAAACTGCCGTCCGTCCACCATGTACGTCGCCGGCGTCGCCAGCCCCCCGGCCGGCAGCTCCGTCTCCCATAGAAGCCGTCCCGTGCTGCTGTCATAAGCGTGCATCTTGCGATCGAAGATCGTTGCCCCGATAAACAGGACCCCGCCCGCCGTCACAACTGGTCCCCCGTAGCTCTCCGTGCCCGTATCCCCCATTCCCTTCGCGGCCAGCTCCGGATACGCACCAAATGGGATCTTCCATAAGTACTCTCCCGTGTTCAGATCAATAGCATTCAACGTTCCCCAAGGCGTCGCCGTCGCCGGATACCCGTCCGGATCCAGAAACTTTCGGTACCCCGTAAACCGAAAACGCGCCTCTTCCCTTCCCCCACTGGCCTCGAGCTCCTTCTTAGGCGTCTCCCCGAGATCGTCGGCCGCCAGGTATCGAAGCAGCCCATCCACCTCCGCTCCGGGCAGCTTCGGGAAGCCCGGCATCCGCCCGCGTCCCTCCCGAATCACCGTCGCGACCTCCTTCGGCTTCATCCGCTGCCCCACACCCACCAACGCGGGGAAGCCCGGCTGGATCCCGCTCGCATCCTCCCCATGGCAGATCGCGCAGTGCGCCGCATAACTCCGTGCACCCGCCTTGTCCTCGCTCGCGGTCCCGCGCGCGCCGGTGTGCTCCGAAACCGACATCACGCGCAAGCCGCCGGGCGACGCCGCATCCACACCCGTCCGCAGATATTCCAGCAACGCCCGAAGCCGTTCATCGCGCAGGTTCGGGTACGAGGGCATGCGTCCCTTACCCTCATGGATCGTCGCCACGATCTGCGCCTCCGGAAGTCGCTTCGTCACATCCACCAGCGAAGGAAACGTCGGAGGCGACCCCTTGCGCTCCGTTCCGTGGCAGACCGCACACTGCGAAAGATAGGTCGCCGCGCCAATCCCCAACGAAGGCTTCGCCTCCTCAAGTCCCCCCGTGTACGCGATGTTGATCGCGTTCAGGTACAGCACGCCGGAGCGACGATCGGTCGCGGCTCCTCCCCACTCCGCACCGCCATCGTAGCCCGGCATCACCACCGTCTGCCCATGCGCATTCGGCGGCACAAACTGCCCTTCGCTGCGCATCGTACGAAACTCTCGCAATGCCCACGCATGCGCCTCCGGCGTCCGGTTCGTCAGCGTTCCCTCCGTCACCACCTGCGACGAGTATGGCGCAGGCTTCAGCGGTAAAGGCTGCGTCGGCCAGCTCTCCTCCCCAGCGACATCGCTCTTCGGATACGCACGCTCCTCCACCGGAAACAGCGGCTTCCCCGTCACCCTATCAAACACGAATACGTAACCAGTCTTGGTCGTCTGCGCCACCGCATCCACTTCGCGTCCCTCGCGCTTCACCGTCAGCAGCACCGGCGCAGACGGAAAGTCGCGATCCCAAAGATCATGGTGAACACTCTGGAAATACCACAGCAGCTTCCCGCTTCGCGCATCCAGCGCCAGCAGGCAGTTCGCATACAGATCCTTGCCAAGCCGATCCCCACCGTAGAAGTCGTCCACCGCCGAGCCCGTCGGCACATACACAATCCCTCGCCCCTTATCGAGTGCCATGCCGGCCCAGTTGTTCGCCGACCCTGCCCCCCTCCATGCGCCCGCCGGCCACGTCTCCGACCCCGGCTCGCCGGGATGCGGAATCGTATGAAAGCTCCAATCAAGCTTTCCGGTTCGCAAACTGTAAGCGCGGATGTCCCCATGCGCCGCCGGGTGCGTCTCCGGCAGACGCCCTCCAAGAATAATCTTGTCCTCAAAGATCACGCCCGGCGTCGTCAGCGCAAACGTCAGCTGCTCCGGATCTGCATCGAGATCCTTCCTCAGGTCGATCCGGCCGCCCTCGCCAAAGCCCGGCACCGGTCTGCCCGTTCCCGCATCCAGCTCATATAGAAAATTGGCGATGCCCGCCAGCACTCGCCCCCGACCACCGTCATTCCAGAACGCAACTCCGCGAATCGGCTGACCCGCCTTCAACCCAGAGTCGAATCGCCACAGCTCCCGCCCCGTCGCAGCATCGAGCGCAAAGATCTTCTGCGACGTCGTCGCGCCATACAGCACACGCCCTACCACGATAGGCGACGTCTCCATCTGACCCACCTCGCCGGTGTCATACGTCCACGCGACCCTGAGATCCTTCGCATTCGCCCGGTTGATCTGCTTCAGCGCCGAGTAGTGATCGTCCGCCGCATCGCCCCCGTACACCGGCCAGTCCACCACTGCGCCTCGCCCTGGCGCGCCTGCATCGGCCCCATGCCGCGCCTGCCCGGGAAGCGCCTCGTGCCACAGCAGCAACGAGAACAGTAAAGCCAGAGCGTTCGGTCGCATCGCCTTCCGTTACCCCACGTACCGGATCAGCTGCATAAACCCGTAGTCCATGTGGAGCTGCTGATGACAATGCACCAGCGTATCGCCCGGATTATCCGCGACGAAGTCCACCGCCACTGAGTCAAGCGGCATCACGTTGATGACGTCCTTTCGCAGCCCGCTCATCTCCCGCTCCCCAATCCGCGTCACCTCAAACGTGTGTCGATGCAGATGCATCGGATGCTGATCCCCACTGCCATTTCGAAATACCAGACGATATCGCTTGCCCCGCTCAACCATCATCGGCTCGATCTCCGGCCAGCTCTTATTGTTGATCGTCCACGTATCGAACTTCGATCCACCGATCTGCCCGATGTCGCGGAACGTGAGCTCAAACGTCCGCTCCGGCTCCGGCGCCTTCACCAGGTTTGCAAACTGCCCGTAATCCCACTCGCTCGCGACCGGATCCCTCCACACCGGCTCGCCCTTTTGCCCCGCATACTCGATCACTACGCCCAGCCCCTTCGTACGCTCCGCCGCAATCGTCGATCCCAGCACCCAAACTCCCGGTTCGTTCATCTCCACCACCGCGTCCACCCGCTCGGCCACCCCCAGCGACAGCACCTCAACCGCATGTGGCCGCGGCACCGGATTTCCATCCATAGCAACGATCAGGAACCGGTGTCCCGGCAAGGCCAGCTGCACATTCTCCGTCGCACTCGCATTCAGCAGCCGCATCAGCACGCGCTGCCCCTTCTTCACTCGGATCGGTTCGCCCGCGCCCAGCATGTGCCCGTTCAGGCTCGCATAGCGATAGCCCACGTCCGATCCCGCGGTCTGTGGCCGATTCGCAGAGGTCGCTCGCATCGTCTCCACCATCGGCACGAACTCCGGCTCCCAGTGGTGCACCGCCAGGTTCACCTCCTGGTCGTACCCACCCGGCTCGCGGCCGTTCTCCACCAGCAGAAATCCAAACTGCCCCGTATACGTCCCCAGGGACAAGTTGTCCCTCGCCACCGCATGGGTGTGGTACCAGCGCGTCCCCGCCGGTCGCGGTGTGTACTCATACCGCAACGTCGCCCCCGGCGCAATCATCGGCGACCCCTCTTCCATCGCTCCGTCATTGCGCGAGTCGATCGCCAGCCCATGCCAGTGCACCAGGTCCTCGTGATCCGTCGCATTTGTCACGTCGATCCGCACCGGCCTGCCCTCGCGCAGTCGGAGCAGCGGCCCCGGAACCTGCCCGTTGTACGCCGTCGTCTTGATCGTCACTCCCCGCCCCAGCTCCAGCGTGCACGGCTCGATCCGCAAACGGAGGTCCGCCCTCTCCCGTCCGCCCGCGAGCGCGGCCATGGCCCCACCGGAAACCAGGGCCGCCCCCGTCCCAACCACAAACTTTCTTCGATCCATCTCTCCTCAGCAATTCCAGCAAACCAGAGCGGCAGCTTCCGGTGCTCATCCTACCGTTTCGAATCCCCGGACGCTAGCTGGTCACGGAGGGAACCGCTCACCCCGCTCTCCCTGTCAATCTGTAGGGATTGAGTCACAATCTCGAACGCCCTGTCAGCTCGGAAGCGATCCGCCCCGGCGTCCCGATCCGGGAATTCGACTACTACAAAATGGTAACTCTAAGCACTTCGTCGGATCTGCCGATACAGCCTCTAGTAGGCTTTCGATCAACTCGGAAGACGCCCAGGCGGGACCAGTGAAACGCTTCAGCACGACAGACACCCTCACACAGATCGGCATCATCCTGATGACTCTGGTTCTGCTCTACCTCTTCACGCACGGAAATATCGCCATCAGTCAGGACGTCACCCAACCAGGCGAGCAAGGAGCAATCACAACAACTCTGCGGCTTAGGTAAGTATTTTGGTAGCGTGATCGGGGCTCGAACCCGAACTCTTCGACCCCGTGGCTAAGGTGAACAGCCTTTCACCAGGCCGTCCTTCTTTTCAGTTCTTGAGAACGGCGCCGTCGAAGCTTGACTGAGCACCACTCAGCCATGGCGAACTCCGCCGGGCGTGCCAAAATCTCATTTCTGGCGGATCATAGCCGTCCTACATCCTCCAGCCAGCAACCTCGAAAAGAATATGGTTGTGTGAGCACTCTCTTCCTTATGCCGTCGTCCTAGTTCCACTACAGCTACATCAGCCACAGGACTACGCCGACTTCTTACTTAGAGTCTTGGTCTGCGGCAACCTGGAGCGATGCATTGATCGAGAACAGGATCCGACTCTGCATGAACTCCGAGGATCCGCGTCGGATGTTGAGCCGGCCGAATCGCAAAGGCCGACCTATTGCGGCCGAAGTCTCCGAGGCAGGCTTGTGTAAGGGGTGGCCGAGAGTATCTTTCCACCGTACTGAATGGTGACGATGGCTCCCCCTGCAACGTCCGTCAACACGTCTTTGTGTCCGTCCGGCCAGCGAACCTCGACGCGGTCAGCCCTCTGCGCTTTGCCCAGCCCGAAGTGCAGACGCAGCTCGTTTTGGGAGAGGTAGCTTCCCCCGCTGCGCACCTCGCCGAGCATCAGATGACCGACTACGGTCACAGAGACGCGGGCCCCGATTGCGAGCTCATTCGGAGCCTTTCCGGCCAACTGAACAGTCAAAGCCTGATCTTTCGGCGGGTTCTCGTTGCAAAGCAGCGAGGGCGGATCGGAAAGGTTGTTCACGACGATGTCCGTCTGACCACGATTGAACAGATCCCCGAACGCGACGCCGCGCGATGCCCTCTTGGACAACAGCCCTGGGCCACCACGCAGGGAAACATCCTCAAAGGTCCCATCCGCTTTGTTGCGGTACAGAATCTTGCGCTGACGAAAGGAGCTGTCCGGCAGAGCGTCGACCTCCGGGTAGATATGTCCGTTCGCCATAAAGAGATCGGGCCAGCCGTCATTGTCGAAGTCCAGAAATCCGGTACCCCAGCCCACAAAGCTGGTGTTCACGCCGAGGCCGCTCGGGTAGGTCTCGTCGTCGAAGCTTTCGCCTGCGCGGTTCCGGTAGAGCGAACTCGTGTCCTGCTCGAAGTTCGTCTTCACGATATCCAGCCAGCCATCTCCATCGTAATCGGCCGCATCTGTGCCCATGCCGCTCTGCTCGCGGCCCTCGTCGTTATAAGCAACACCGCTCAAGACCCCCACCTCGGTAAAGGTGCCGTCACGGTTGTTGCGAAAGAGCAGAGACGGTGTCGAATCATTGGCAACGTAAATGTCGGGCCAACCGTCGTTGTTGTAGTCCAGCACAAGCACCGTAAACCCGTAGTGGAGGCCCGTCGTGATGCCCGCCTTCGCCGAGACATCCTCAAAGGTCCCGTCTCCACGATTTCTATACAGGGTATCTTTCTCCCCTTTGAGTCCCCGTGGTCCACAAAGCACCGCCAAGCCACGCCATTGGCAACTGTCTCCACGTTGCGCGTCGTGCGATGTTGCCTCGCTATAAGCAACATAGTGCGATACAAACAGGTCAAGGTGCCCGTCCCGGTCGAAATCCAGAAAGGCTGATCCGGTGCTGTAGAGGTTGTCGGCCGTTTTCAGACCTGCTGCCTCCGTCACATCCGTGAAGGTGCCGTCGCGATTATTGCGGTAGAGGACGTTTTTGCCGTAATACGTGACAAACAAATCGGGCCAGCCATCTCCGTTGAAGTCCCCCACAGAAACGCCCTGGCCCCATCCGTGCCGCACCAGGCCGGCCTTTTCCGTGACGTCGGTAAAGGTGCCATCGTGATTATTACGGTAGAGATGATTCGTTGCGGCTGCACCGGTTACCGCGTCAGTCGGTCCGCCACTCACCAGGAAGATATCGAGCCAGCCATCTCGGTCGAAGTCGATCAGCGCGACGCCTCCGCCTGTGAGCTCATTGATGTGATGCTTTCCTAGTTCACCACCCAGGGTGGACCGGGCCGTCAGCCCTGCGCGCGCAGCGACATCTACAAAGTCCGCTATCGGCGAACCTGCTTTGGGCTCGACCTGCGGCAGCGTATGGCTGGAGCTCATCTGAGCGCCCGCGATTGCAGTGAAGCAGGTCATGAGCAGCACGCCAAGTGACCGAGGCCAGAGCACCATCAGGGGGTACCCGCTTCGGCACTCATCGCTCCACCCTCAAGCAGGGTGGACGATCGGACCGGGGCTGTCGCAGTGGTCTTCTGCAACGCGAACTCGGCCTGGTGACGTTCTTTCAGTGCCGCCAGTTTCTCGCTCCACTGGGCCGCCCGCGCCTGGTCACCCATCTGCATGTATGTGCGCGCAAGCAGATAGACCGCGGAATCCAGGTCGGGATCCAGTTCAGCGGCCCTGGTCAACTCCCGTACGGCATCATCCCTTCGCCCCGCCCCGGCGTAGAGCTTCCCGAGCAGCGCGTGATCGGGAGCACTCGCCCCGCCCAGGGCGGTCGCTCTCTCCGCAAACCGCAGCGCCTCATCCGGCTTGCCTGCGCGCTCAGAGGCACGCGCCGCGTCCCGAGCGTACAGGAGACGGGCGGGATCGAGTTCCGACGCCTTGCCGTAGGCGACCGCTGCCTGCGCATACTGGCCCTGCTGCAAGAGACAGAAGCCCAGGATGTTATGAGCCAGCGCAAGCGCCGGGTCCTCTTCGACTGCCTTTCGCAGCTCCGCAGTTGCCTGCGGAATCTGGTGCAGGGCTGCCAGCGCTGCGCCCATCAAGGTACGCCGCTGCGCGTCGTTAGTGCCTGCCTGGGGCGCAGCAGCTAAAACCGATCTCGCCTCTTCCGCCTGGTCGCTGGCCAGCAGAACACGCGCGAGCGCATCCGAATACGCCGGATTCTTTGGATCCATTTGGCTTGCGGACCGGAGCAGCCGAATCGCATCCGCCTCCCCTCCCGGTTTTGCCGAGGCGATCAGCCCCAGATGGTAGAGGGGCCGTGCATCCTTTGGGTCCATTCTCGCCGCAACCTCGAAGTCATCCGCCGCTTCTTGGAACGCGCGGGCTTCCGTATGCGCCAGTCCCATCAAATATCGGCCCTCCTCCGTACTTATCGCGCCCGGCGAGCCCGCTAGAAGCGCGATAGCCTCCGCGTTATCCCCATGTCCGATCCAAGCCCGCGCGAGCAGAATATCCGTCTCCGGATGCCCCGGTTCACGTGCGTGTGCGATCTTCAGCAGGGCAAGTGCATCGTCAAACCTGCCCGCCTCCAGAAGCGCCGCCCCCGCCTGCCGCTGCACGTCGAGCTGCGTGGACTCAGCCTCGAGAGGTCCGAGCAGTGAAGGAACTCTGCCGGCATCCTTGAGCGTTAGGCTGTCGGTCAGCAGGTGGAGTGTTACTCCACTGTCGTCGGGAGCAAGCGCATGGGCCGCCTCAAGATTTCGGACCGCCTCCGCGACCAGACCTTTGGCCTCCAGCAGAACAGCCAGATTGTAGAGAGGCTGGACCGATCTGGGTTGCGCCCGAACGACAAGGCGAAGCTGCTCAATGGCGCCATCCGTCTCATGCAGCCGGATCAGACTCAACGCAAGATTGTAGTGCGCAGCGAGCATCGACGGATCGATGCGAAGCGCTGCGCGAAAGTCCGTGGCCGCGGCTGTGTACTGCTGGGTCTGGTTTTCGCAAACGCCACGCCAGGTCAGGGCATCCGCCGATCTTGGCGCGGCCCTCACAGCCGTGTTGAATCTGTCGAGAGCCTGCGCTGACTGCCCGCTACGTAATAGTTGCACGCCTTCCGCGATCTCCCGCTGACCCGGCGCGGATGCGCTCTGCGCAAAGCAGGCTGTATGGAGGATCAGCACAAGGAAGGCAGTAGCCGCCTGCGATCGCCCACTTCCACGCCCCCTCAGGGCAGCCTGGCGTGCAGAGGTAGGCCGCGCGGCTGCATCGGGCAGGCTGTCAGCAGCGCCAATCACGACCTTGGCTTCGACAGGCTGATCCACCTTCCGCCCTCCTCGATTCGTAGGAACTGGTTTACCGCGATCTTCTGGAGACGATCGACCGTTCCACTCGGCCACGAGATCTCAATCAGATCCACAACCGTGTGGTCGCGCAGACCGAAATGCAGCCGAAGATCATTCTGGGATAGATAGCTGCCCCCGCTGCGAACCTCGCCGATCTGCGACAGGGGACCCGCAGCACAGCGGACCCGCGCACCGATTGCACTCCGGTTAGACTTCGTTCCAACAAGCTTCAGGTTGATCCAGTGATTCCCGTTCTCGGTTTGAAACTTCAGTAATGAGGGCCTTGCTCCCTGGTTGTTGATAATCACGTCCACGCAGCCGTCATTGTTGAAGTCGCCGAACGCGCAGCCCCGGCCCGTCCCCGCAGTCATGAGCGCCTCGCCAGCCAGCCTGGAGACATCCTCAAACCGTCCGTCCCCAAGATTGCGGTACAGCACGCGGGGCTCCCGGTAAACAGTATCGGCGTGGATGCGATCTAGTTCCGGGTAGACATGGCCGTTGCAGTAAAGTACGTCAGCGAAGCCGTCATTGTCAGGGTCGAAAAACCCGCAACCCCACCCCACGAAGTGCGTCTGCCGATTCAGGCCCGCAGACTCGCCCATATCCGTGAACAGGGCTTTGCCCGTGTTGCGATACAGATTCGGCACCTCGTCCGAGAAATTCGTCTTCAGGATGTCGAGCCAGCCGTCATTGTCATAGTCCCCCGCTGCCACGCCCATCCCGGCCTCTTCCATCCCTTCCACACTGTAGGCCACGCCACGCAAGGTCCCTTCTTCGCGAAATGTGCCATCCCGATTGTTCATAAACAGCTGGCTTGGGGTCGAATCGCTGGCGATGTAAAGATCAGGCCACCCATCGTTGTCGAAGTCCGCCGCAAGCACTCCCATCCCGAAAAGATCGCCCTTGGCGGCGATCCCGGCTTTGGACGAGACATCGGTAAAGGTTCCGTCCCGATTGTTGCGATACAAGGTGCTCGTTTCGCTCTTCAATCCCCGCGGTCCGCACATCACGGGCAGTCCGCGATACACGCAGTACGGATTACTACCCGGGTCCTTTGCGGTTTCAAGCGAGAAGTCCACGTAGTGCGTCACCAGAAGGTCGAGCCAGCCATCGCGATCGTAGTCGACAAACGCGCATCCGGTGCTCCAACGGCCGGGTGCGCCTGAGACGCCGACTTTGCGGCCGACCTCCGTAAACGTGCCGTCGCCGTTGTTGTGATAGAGCAGGTCTTCACCCCAGTAGGTTACGAAGAGATCATCGAAGCCGTCGTTGTCGTAGTCTCCGATGCAAACACCCTGTCCCCACCCACTCCGCGCCAGACCTGCCTTGGCAGTCACGTCGGTAAACGTGCCATCCCGGTTGTTGTGAAACAGCTTGTTCTGCGGCTCCTGCCCGGCTGGCGTGCGGTCCAGGCGAGCGCCGTTTACAAGGAAAATGTCGAGCCAGCCGTCATGGTCGTAGTCAAAGAACGCCACGCCAGACCCGGTTGTCTCGAGGATGTACTTCTTCGCATGATCACCGCCTGAAACCTGCTGGAAGTCCAGCCCGGCGTGCACGGCAATGTCCTGAACGGAGTACCCCAGCGGCTTGCCTGCATCGGATGGAGCTGCCGCCCTCCCCAAGGGCGCCGCACACGGAACCAGTGCTGACAGCAGACTTCCCCCCGCCGCCTTCAGCAGTAAGCGGCGATCCGGAGAGTGCAGCCGCGATCCGCCCGTTCGGTTCCATCGCGACCCTGAAGCCAATCCGTTCATCGACTCGGCCCAGCTCCCGGACCGGACGGCAGGTCGTTCTTGCTTCCGCTTAGCAACGCGTCCAGCTTCTTCTGAAACTGGTCCGCTTTCCCCTGCTGCAGCTTCTGAAAGGTCGCCATCTCCGCCGCCGCTTCCGGTAACTTACCCTCCTCACGGTAGGCAAGCATCATCGCGTAATGCGCCTGCGCGTTCTCCGGATTCGCCGCAATCACTTCGCGAAGCTCCCGTTGTGCGGCCTCCACCTGGTGCTCCGCCAGCAGCGTCTGTGCCAGGCCGACCCGAGCCTCGGGAAGCCCGGGTTCGAGCTTCATCGCTAAGTCGTAGTCGGCGGCTGCCTTCGGCAGAGCGCCCTGGTGCCGCTCAATCTCAGCCATCGCCAGCGCCGATGTCGCGCTCTGTGGATTCACTGCGAGCTCCGCGCGAAACTCCTCCATCGCCTTCTCATCCGCATCCGGATCGCCGGCCCGCAACAGCAGCTGCCCGATGCGAAAGTGCATCTGGGTCAGCTTCGGATTCTCCGCAAGTGCAGTCCGGTACTGCCGTATCGCCTGCGCGAGGTTTCCCTGAGCCTCATTCACTTCCGCGGCAAGCTGGTGCACGCGATAGGAGTCGGGGTGGGCCGTGATCAGTTCGTTCGCGGTTTCGCTCCACATCCTCGTGTAGAGCTCGGCGGACTGATAGAGGACATCCGGGTCCCCCGGGTAGTTCTGCTTCATCTGCCCGGCTACGCGCAGCGCCGTTGTCGCATCCTTGCTGGACGCGGAGCACGCCAGAAGCGTTATGCCCGTTAGGCGTTGCAGCTTACCGACGGGCTCGCTTTCGAAGTACCTCCCCAGCACTGGAAGGGCTCGTTCACATCCGCCCGAATCAGCCTGGCTCAGCGCCAAAAACAGTTCCGCTCGCGGGGTTGCCGGATCGATCGCCAGCGCCCGTCGAAGCGCGTCGCCTGCCTCCGCAGCACGCCCGGAGCCGTACAGCAGAACTCCCATCCCCGTCCAGGCTTGGCTGTTGTTCGGATCAGCTGCGACCATCGCCCGGTACTCTCGCATCGCTCCATCGACATCCTGAGCCCGCAACGCCTGCTCAACCCGTGCAGTCTGTTGCTGCACCGAAGGAGTTGAGGTTGTGGCCTGGGTCTGTGCCACCAGCGTGCTCGCCCCACCCGGCAGCGCAAGGAGAGGCAGCAGCAGCAGAACAGAAGGTCGCCTCATGCAACCTCGTCCTCTGGATGGCGTCTTTGAGCGCAGGCGCATCACCTCCATGTTTCAGTGTTCCATTGCACCATCACCGTGAGGCGTCGCGCAAGCGGGGCAAACGAACCGCTATGAGACGGCAAGGGGTGCCAGCGCAAAGGCCGGCACCCCCGTTTCGTTGCTCCGAAACCTAGAACAAGTACTTCAAAGCAAACTGCGCAATCCTTGGATCCCTCGCCGACAGGACCTGCCCAAAGGTTCCGTCACCCACAGTATTGTCGGGGTTGTAGAAGTTCGGGTGATTGAACAAATTGAACAGCTCGCTGCGGAACTGCACCTTTCCGTGCTCGAAGACCTGGAACTCCTTGAAGAGTGAGAAATCCACATTGACCAGGCTCGGCCCATTCAGGAAGTTGCGGCGAGTGTTCCCCACCGTCCCCGGTGCCGCGTTGGTGAAGGCAGCTGGGTTGAAGTAAGTGCTGAGGCTCCTGGTAGCAGGCTTCACACTTTGTCCGGGAACCACATCTGCAAATTCACCACCCACGCCGGCAGCCGCCGTATCCAGACCGGAGTTGATCGAGTACGGAGCGCCCGTCTGCGCCGTAATGATGCCCTGATTCTGCCATCCGTTTACCACGCCCGCAACCAGGCCGTGTGCAGCGCCCCATTTCGGTAGCTGGTAGATGTACGACGCCGTAAAGCGGTGCCGAACATCGTTGTCGGACGGGCCATAGTTCAGCGCGAAGTTCTCCGGATCCCGGGGACCGTTTCCGCCCTCAGCCGTGTAGGAGACGATATCCAGGTATTTGGCGAAGACGTAGGACGCCAGGATGCTGAAGCCATGATCGAAGCGGTGGTTCAGTTCGAACTGCACCGAATTGAAGTTGGAGTAGCCGCTGGGCTCCAGCATCTCCGTCGGACCGTAGCATGGACCGTTGGTCGCGCTGCCGGCCGAGGTTGGGCACCGAACCCCGCTGAGACGACGACGCTCCGACAGAACAGCGTCCTGGTTGTTGTACACGATCGGATCGAACGGTTTGCCGGTCGAGGGATCGATGGGGGGATTCTTCACGAAGCTCGAGAGCGGGGCGTAGTTGTACTCGCGCGAGATAAAGAGATGCGTTCCCTTGTTCCCGATGTAGGAGATAGTCACCGTGTTGCTCTTGCCGAGCTGCTGATCCACCGTCAGGTTGAACTGCTGCGTATAGCCCTCGTTGAAGTTCGGGGAGAAGACCGTCTCTGCAGATTCGGTCGGCCACACAAAGGACGCGCGCTGTTCCGGTGTGCGAGGAATCACGAATGGAAACGGATTAACGCGTCCGCTGTTCGTGAAGACGTTGTTGCCCGAGAGACTGGGCGCCAGCGTCGTCAGTCCGGCCACTGTCGAGTTCGAGTCAAATGGCTGGGCCGTTGAGAAGCGGTTCCATGCGATCAGCCTTGCCTGATCGTAGAAGATGCCGTATCCCGCCCGAATCGACGTCTTCCCCGTCTTGAACGGGTCGACGTTGACACCGATTCGTGGTGCGAAGTTTTTATAGCGGTTCGGGATTCCCGAGCGCGGGCAGCCCTTATCGCCGGTTCCAAAAGACTCACTGCCAACCGGTGGGCCAGGGAAGGTCAGACCCGCAGGAGCAGTGGGGTAGAACGTCGACTTGCTTTGCAGCGAGGGATCAAAGCAGATCTGATCGTTGAGGTTGTCGACCGGTGGAAGAAACGGCTCCCATCGGATCCCGGCATCGATCGTCACATTGCTCGTGACCTTGTAGTTGTCCTGTGCAAACGCATCGACGCCATTGTGGCGAAGACGGCTCTTAACCTCGGTCTGCTGGTTGAAGTTGTTCGGGAGTCCTAGCAAAAGGTCGACCAGTGCGTTACCGGAATACTGTCCGTTGAAGTTGAAGCTGGGATCTGTTGCGTAATCTTCCGTGCGATTGGAAGCCTCTCGCCGGTAGTCTCCGCCAAACGTCAGCGTGTGCTTGCCCCGAATGATATTGAGGCTGTCCGTGTATTGCCACGTCTGGCGATTCTGCACAAAGGCGCCATCACCGCTTGCGTTGATGGAACCGTTGACCGAGGTGAAGAGATCGGTCGTAACACCGGGAGCGGATCCGCTGGCCGGCCCTCCAAACTCCTCCCAGCCCACGGGAGCCGTCGGTCCACGATGGTGCGCAACCCGGGTGAACCCGAACACGGCGGTGTTCAGCAGATTGGGATTGAAGGTGTGGGTCCAATCGAGAGCAACATTCTGGTTGCGGAAGTACTTAAGATGCGGCCGATTCGGAAGGTTGCCGGCACCTTCACCGGTAGAGTTGTCCTGGTTGTAGAAGTAGTGCGCAAAGGAGGTGTCGTGCGGACCGAAGGTGTGGTCAATGCGTGCCAGGTACTGATCTTCGTTCAGGTCGTCTTGGTTATTCGCGACCGGGCTGATATAGGTGTACCCGCCTCCGCCGTTATTCGGCAGCGGCATCAGTGCCTTGATCAGGTTCACGGCCGTCGGGTCGATCCGATTCGCCGGGATGATGCCCCCAGGGAAGGGCTGCCCGGTGAGCGGATCGATCGGTGTACCTCCCGAGTTCGATTTCAGGCCGCTG
The DNA here is from genome assembly GCA_963850375.1 of uncultured Acidobacteriaceae bacterium. Lineage (GTDB taxonomy): Bacteria > Acidobacteriota > Terriglobia > Terriglobales > Acidobacteriaceae > Edaphobacter. The sequence goes on from CAWKKV010000002.1 coordinate 2,895,382, forward strand.
ATATTCGCCGTTCCGCCGTTCAAGTCCGGACGCTGTGTCTGACTTAACACCTGCCCGATCGTGAGCGTCTCATCCTTTCTCTGGCGCGTCCCCTGGTAATAGCCGAAGAAGAAGGTCTTGTCCTTCTGAATGGGGCCTCCGAGAAATCCTCCGTACTGGTTCAGCTTGAAGGAGGGCTTTCTCTGCCCGGGTGTGTCGAAGAAGTTGTGTGCGTCCAGGACCGTATTGCGGAAGAACTCGAAGACGCCGCCATGAAACGAGTTAGTGCCGGCGCGGGTCACAGTGTTCACCAGTCCGCCCGAGTTCCGGCCATACTGGGCCGTGAAGTTGCTCGTCTGGATGTCGAACTCCTGAAGAGCATCGGGCGCAGGAAATACCGGCGCAGTCGACAAGTAGTTGTCGGTCATGTCCACGCCATCCAGCAGGTAGTAGTTGGAGCCCGGGCGATTGCCGTTCACCACGACGCCCTCATGCTGCCCCTGCCCGTGGGAGACGTTGTTGTTGTCATAGGAAACGCCCGGCATGATGTATTGCAGCTGCAGCGGATCCCGACCGTTGAGCGGCAGGTCGACCACTCGCTGCTGATCCACCACATGGCTGACAGTCGCATCCACCAGATTCACCCCCTGCGGGGCGGCGGATACTTCAACGGTTTGCGACACCTCGCCAAGTGTGAGGGCAGCTTTGATCGATACGTTCTGATCGACCTGGAGCAGGATGCCTCGCTGAATATAGCTCTGAAAGCCCTGGCTCTCCACCCGGATGGAGTAGCTGCCCACCGGAAGCGTCGGATAGGTAAACTCCCCGTTTGCATCAGCGGCATCGGTCCGGGCTGCACCCGTGTCTTCATTCGTAAGCGTGATCTTGGCCCCCGGAACCGCAGAGCCGCCCGGGTCTGTAACCGTACCTACGATCCTGCCCGTGGGGCCCACAGCGTAGCTGGCGGACGGAAACACAATTGCTGCGGTCACGATCCAGAAAAAGCTGATGATCCATCTGAGACGTTGCGACATGCTGACCTCGAAGGGGGGTTGGGGAGGGGTTGTCGTTGCGATTGAGTGGATCGAACCACGAACTCAGATCACGAGTTTTGAAAGAGGCTTGCAGCAAATGTTTCAAACGCCGGGTAACGTTTTCTCAACACTCCAGGTTTTGCCCAAGTTCTTTTGGCTGAGAACGATAAACAGAGCGCGCAACTGCTGTCAAGCACATGCGTTTGCCCATCTCTCCAACCTCACCGCTGGATCCATGCGGGCCAGAGATCAGCCGCCAGGAGCGGACTGCCCGCGTTGCGCCCGCTTTGCGTTCCGCCTAGACTCATCCACGAAACCTGGAAGTCCTTGGGGAGAGGTCGAGTGAAACTAAGAGCTGTCGCAACCCTGAGCCGGGGATTCCTGTCCCACGGTGATCACACGTCCCATACGCCGCACGCTGCAATCGGACCCAGCCGCCGCGCAACTCCGGACACTCCGTCTCGGCACCCTGCTCGGATGGCACGGCGAAAGCTCGCCTCGATCGCTTGCATGGCGATGCTGCCCGGTCTTGCAGCGGCACAACAGCTTGCACCGACACCGCCGATGGGCTGGAACAGTTGGGACGCATATGGCACCACGATTCGGGAAGGTGAGGTCAAAGCCAACGCGGATTACATGGCCAGCCATCTGGCCGCGCTTGGATGGAAGTACGTCATCGTCGACATTGAGTGGTATGCGACGGACCCAAAGACCCACGGCTACATCCCCGGCGGATCCGTCAGCATGGACCGGTTCGGCCGCTTCACACCTGCCGTTCAGCGGTTCCCGTCCGCTGGGGGAGACCAGGGTTTCAAGTCTCTCGCCGACTATGCCCACAGCAAAGGTTTGAAGTTCGGTGTGCACATCATGCGCGGCATTCCCCGGCGTGCAGTGGACCAGAACCTGCCGATCGAGGGCAGCCATTTCCATGCCGCGGACGTCGCCGATAAGAAGGATGTCTGCAAGTGGAAAGGCATGGAAGACACGTATGGTGTCGACATGTCCAAGCCCGGCGCGCAGGACTACTACGATTCCATCGCCCGCCTGTACGCCTCGTGGGGTCTGGACTACATCAAGGCCGACGACATGAGCAATCCGTTCCACGCAAGAGAGATCCATGCGCTCAGCGTGGCCTTGAAGAAGACCGGACGTCCCATCGTCCTCAGCTTGTCCCCGGGTCCTGCTCCTCTGGACAAGTACCAGGAGTTGAAGGCGAATGCGCAGCTCTGGCGCATCTCCGGGGACTTCTGGGACACCTGGCCGAAGCTGAAGGAGCAGTTCGATCTCACCCACGCCTGGGAAGGCAAGGTACAGCCCGGCGGCTGGCCGGATGCAGACATGCTCCCGCTCGGCAAGATCGGGTTGAGGGCCGAGGTCGGCGAGCCACGGATGACCGGATTCACACGAGACGAGCAGCAAACCCTGATGACCCTGTGGTCGATCTTCCGGTCGCCGCTGATGTTTGGCGGCGATCTCCCCAGCAACGATCCCTACACGTTCTCCCTCATCAGCAACCCGGAGGTGCTCGCGGTAGACCAGGCAAGCGCAGGCGGTCATCAGGCGTACCGGACGGCGGATACGATCGCCTGGGTTGCGGACAAGCCCGGAGGCAAGGTGAAGTACGTTGCCGTATTCAACGTCGGCGACAAGGCGCGCCAGATCGACCTGAACTGGAGTGACGTAGGCGTGAACACTCCCCGGGCCTCGGTCCGTGACTTGTGGGCGCGAAAGGATCTGGGTGTCCAAAAGAACATCCATGTCTCCCTTGCACCCCACAGCAGCGCCCTCTACGCGGCATCTCCGCAATAAGGCAGCGATCGTCGGCGGTACTTCGGGGCGGGACCGGAGCGCCTTCATGGGAAGGCTCCGCTTCGATCCGCCTCACCGTCTCTGGGCTTCGGTCGCTCAGAGACTCAATCGATCGACGCAGGATCACGGATGTATGCTGTTGGGCAGCTTCATCGAGGGTGAAATGCATGTTTAGGATCTGGAAACGGGCAAGCAACGCCTGCATCATCGCACCTTTCAGTCTTCCTTTCCTCGCGCTGGGGTTGCTCCCCGCAGCGTCCGCGATGGCGCAACAATCTCAGACCGTGAGCTCGCCCGACAGCTCCGTTCAGGTGCAAATCCAGCTCGATCCCCTCACCTACTCCGTCTCCATGCGCGGGAAACCGGTACTGGCGTCCTCGGCTCTCGGCCTCGATCTGAAGGACCAGCCCGCCATGGGTGGCTGGACGCTGCTTCACCGGGACCAGCACACGACTGATCGAACCTGGACGCCTGTGTGGGGCAAGACCAGGGAGATCCGGGATTGGTACACGGAGCTGGATCTCTCACTCCAGGAACGGGCCGGTACGCACCGGCGCATGGACGTAATTGTTCGCGCCTACACCGATGGCGTCGCGTTCCGCTACTCGCTGCCGCAGCAGCGTGGCCTGGAACACTTCATCGTGACCAGGGAACGCACCTCCTTCCACTTCGCCTCCGATGCAACCGTTTGGGCGGGCATCACCGAGCAATACCATCACTCCTACGAGCACGAGTTCCCCAAAGGCCGGCTCTCCGCGATCCCGGCCGGGGCCCACGTCATCCTTCCACTCCTGACAGAGGTCGATCCTCACACCTATGCCGCAGTGACCGAGGCCGACCTCACGGACTGGGCCGGGATGTATCTCACTCCCGGAGGCCCTTCGACCGTCTCCGTCGACCTATCGCCCAGGTTGGACGGCGCCGGCCTGGTGAAAGCCGATTCCCCCCACTTATCGCCCTGGCGGGTCATCATGCTCGGACAGCGACCGGGCGACCTCATCGAATCCAATCTGATCGAAAACCTGAATCCTCCCTCCAAGATTGCCGACACCTCCTGGATCAAGCCGGGCATGATGGCGTGGGATCACTGGTGGAGCGGCGACGTCAAAATGGACAACGAGACCAATCGCCGTTTCATCACGTTCGCCTCAGAGATGGGATTCCCGTATCAGTTGATCGATTGGCAATGGTACGGCCCCTACGACAAGCCTGATGCCAAGATCACGCAGCCCGCACCGCAGATCGATATGCCCGGCCTCCTTCAGTTCGCAAAGGAGCATCACGTGCGAGAGTGGATCTGGCTTCACTCGGGAGACGTGACGCGCGCCAAAGATGCCGGAACGCTGGACAGTGCCTTCGCGACCTATGAAAAGTGGGGCATCGCCGGCGTCAAGATCGACTTCATGGATAGCAACGATCAGGCCATGGTGAACTGGTACGAGGACGTGCTCTCTCTCGCAGCAAAACATCACCTCATGGTCGATTACCACGGAGCGTTCGAGCCGACCGGGCTCCGTGTGACGTGGCCCAATCTGCTCACGAGAGAAGGGGTCCTCGGCAACGAGTACAACAAGTTCAGCACGCGTGTCACCCCCTTGCACAAACTCACATTGCCCTTCACCCGCCTGCTGCTGGGTCCTATGGACTACACACCCGGCGGATTCCTGAATCGCAGCCCATCGCAATGGAAGCAAACCACCCCGACCGAGGTGATGGGAAGCCGCGCACAGGAGCTCGCACTCTTTGTCGTCTACTGGAGCCCGCTGACCTGCGTGACAGACGACCCGGTCAACTACAAGGACCAGCCCGGTCTCGAGTTCCTGCGCGTCGTGCCCACCGTATGGGATGAGACCAGGGTTCTCGATGGCGCGGTCGGAGAGCACATCGTCATGGCGAGGAGAAGTGGGCAGAGATGGTTTGTTGGTGGGATGACCGGCGATCAGCTCTACAAGTATCAACTCTCGCTTTCATTCCTTCCGAAGGGGGACTACGTGGCGCATATCTTCGCCGACCCGGAAGATCCCAACGCCAGCTACGAGGCCGTGACGCAAACGACACGCCACGTCACCTCCGCCGATACGCTCGACCTCGCGATGCGTCTCGCAGGAGGCGTGGCCATTGATATCGAGCCCGCCAGCTCGCATGCCGCGCTTGCGTCACTCGCGCCTTAAGCAGAGACCGACGGGGGGCATGAGGCTATTGCCTTCTGGACCGCTGCCCGTCTCCCGCTAAGGTCTCTGCCGTTGCGTCGCAACCATCGCAGACTCGATCTGCTCCAGCGTGTACCCCTTGGTCTCGGGAACGAAAAAGCCCACGAGCGCGCACCCGAGAAGGCAGATCACTCCGTAGCCCAGAAAGATTCCGCCCGTCCCTAGACCCCGGTTCAGGAACGGGAAGCTGTACGTCAGCGCAAACGAGGCGATCCAAAGCGCGCTCACGGCGGCGGAGACAGCGTGGGACCGAACACGATTCGGAAAGATCTCCGCGATCAGTACCCACGTGACCGGCGCAAGAGTAAGAGCGTAGCAAGCGATGGCGCACAGGGTCAGCGCCAGGATCGCGCTTCCCTGCCAATGAGCGCGGTACGCGAGAGCACACAACAGGTGCGAGCAGCCAATCCCGATGCACCCGAAGATCATCATCCTTCGCCGCCCCAGGCGATCGACCAGCATCATCGCGAGTATTGTGAACACAAGATTGATCGCACCCGTGATCACGATGTTCAGAAAGATGTCATTGGCCCCGTACCCCGCGCTGCGGTAAACCTCCGCCGCGTAGTTGAACAGCGTGTTAATACCCGTCCATTGCTGCAGCACAGCCAACGCCATCCCGATCAGCACAATCCGCCGGATGCCGGGCTGCCACAGATCTCGCCAGGACTGCGTCACGCTCGCCTCCTCGTGCAGTGCGTGCTCGATGTTTGCGGCCTCGGTCTCCGCGTAGGCAGCCCCGCCCACGCGCCGGAGCACATCCCGTCCGGAGGTCGTCTCTCCACGGGCCAGCAGCCACCGTGGGCTCTCCGGGAGAGCAAAGGAAGCCACCACAAACACGAGTGCCGGGAGAACAAGGGCGGAGAACATCCAGCGCCAGCCGAGCTGCACGTTCCAGGAGTGCATCATCGCATCGGCGCTGATCCGCTCCGGGACAGCTCTCGCGATGCGCCAGTTCACGACCTGCGCCAGCAGAATCCCGACCACAATCGCGAACTGGTTCAGGCTCACCAGACGACCGCGAATCTTTGCGGGGCTGATCTCGGCAATGTAAAGCGGTGAAACGTTGGAGCTGAGCCCGATCGCCACACCTCCGGCGATGCGCCAGACGATAAAGCTCGCGAAAGAATACGACCATCCGGTCAGCGCGGACGAAACCGCAAACAGGATCGCGGCCGCAAGCAGAACGCGCCTGCGGCCGAAGCGATCGCTGAAGTATCCGGCCGCCACCGAGCCGAGCAGGCATCCCACCAGCGCGCAGCTATTGGCCCATCCAATCAGCGCCGCTGATGTGAGGTGAAAATAGACCTCGTAAAACTGGCGCGCTCCGCCGATCACCACCCAGTCGTATCCGAACAGCAAGCCACCAAGCGCCGCAATCGCCGCCATGACCCAAACGAAGGCCGTGTGTTCGGCGTGGGTTGATGTTCCCTCAGGCACAAGCGACGATGGTGGCCCGTGCATTCGCTACCGGTCCTCGACGGCCAGCGATCGGAGCAGATCCGTCGCGCCTTCGTGGCTCGCATCCAGTTCAAGCACCTCCATCAGCAGCCGATGCGCCCCAGCGCGATCGCGCAGGCCGGAGAGTGCTTGCGCCTTCAGAAACTGCGCCGTAATCGTCTGCCGTTCGCGGAGGTCTTCGTCGAAGAGCAACATCGCGGGCAGCGAGGTTGCGAAGTAGTCGAGCTTGGGGATCTTCTGCTCCAGCTCCTCGGCATACCCATAAATCTTCTGGAATAAGACTCGAGCTTCGTCTTCAAGACCTAGCCGGCGCAACGCCATCGCGCTCCAGTAGGTCGCGTCCGAGATCGCCTGAACCGCCATCTGCTGAAAGTCGACCTTCTTCGCCGCAGCTCGAAACCATGCCGCCGTCGCAGCCTCGGTCTGTCCCAATCGCACCATTGCAACACCCAACCAGAAATGGACTACGCTCAGGTTCATCAGGGGATGTGCGACCTCGCCCAGGTTCTCTGGCGGGTTGATGGCAGCTTCGAATCGGCGCAGGGCCTCCTCCGTCTGGCCGGCCTCGAGCGCCCGCTGGCCCAGCAAGAGGTTTGATCGCACGTACTGCCCGAGGACCAGGCCTTCACCGCCCTCCCACGGTTGAAACCGGCGCGACAGCAGGATGACCAGGGCGCGTTCCGGGTGACCTGCACTGTTGCAGAGCGAAGCCAACTCGACGGACAGATCGTCCCGACGCCCCACCAGATCGCGATGGGCCTCAAGCACCGCAAGCCTCTGCGCTGTCGGGTGCCCGATCCGCTTTAGCAACTGGTCCTGCTCGTACAAAACACGCGCATCCGACGGGGCACAAGCGCGGGCACGCTCAAAGGCGTCGACCGCGAGCTTTGCATCGTGACGGATGTTGTAATACCCGAATCCCAGATTGCGCCAGGCGGTCGGAAAGTGAGGATCGATTGCCGTTGCCCTCTCCCACTGGACCAGCGCCTCCTCATGCCGGCGACGGTCGTACAGGAGATTCCCCAGGTAGAATGGCGCCCGCGGGTCGTCTGGGTTGCTGCGGATAGCCGCCTCAAGGAGTACGAGCTCCTCCAGCCTGCTCGGAAACACGAAGTCGGAGTCCGACCCAGCAGCCTCCACGTAAGCTCGGGCGCTCTCTTCGACCTGTCCCATCCGTTGCAGGATCCAAGCCTCCGTGTACAGCAGCATGGCGGCACTGCCATCCCTTGTGTCGCTGGACCGCTCTGAAACAGTCGCGAGAGCCTCCGCCAGAAAGCCGCCCCGGAGCAGATCCAACGCAAGATCGAGCGCCTGTTGCCCATCGGCTGGCAGCGCCCCGTCAACAAGGTATCGGCTGAAGATGTCCAGGGGATCGAGCGCACGCGTGACCTGCAACACCTCGGCTGCCTGCGAGTCGCGGCCGCTTCTCCGTAGCGCAAGCACCTTCAGATTTCGAGCGTTCAGATTGTCGGCATCGGCTCGCAGCGACCGGTCAACATGATCGACGGCCACGGCCCACTCGCCGCGGGTGCAATCGATCTCCGCAAGCCGATGGTAAGCGGGCCCGCGCCAGGCCGCATTCCAGGTCGACTTATAAAATGCGCCGTACGCCTCGGCGAGTCGGCCCTGATACAGCAGCGTGAGTCCGAGGTGGTAATGCGGCTCCCCATCATACGGATTCGGATTGCGCTCGGTCAGGCGTTCAATCGCAGTGCGAAGATGTCGCTCCGCGAGCGCGAACTCCCCCCTGCGCAGATACCAACGGCCCATCCCAAGATTCGCGCGGCTGTCCTTCCGATCGCGCGAGATCGCCTCACGCCAATAAATCTCAGGGGAGCGGGTCGGATGGCGATACTGCTCCAGGTGCACCCCGATCAGGAAAAGTTCATCGCTGCTCGCTACCTGGTCAGGCAGCGCAGGTTCGTTCGCGACGCAAGGCTCGGGGACCGGGATTACTTCACTGGGCGCATAGCGTAGCACCGTGCTCCCGCCTTCCAGCAGCGTCACTTCGAGGTCGACGATCGCCCCCTCAACTTCGAACTCATGATGAAGAGAGATCTCCGGGTGCAGAGAACCCTGCCAGACCCCACACTCCTGCCCCCCCATCCGCAGCCGCACCGCTGCTTGTTCCATCGCCCGCGTCACCAGCGCATGCACACGCACACGCCCGTTCTCACACTCCACCCGGATCGCAGCGTCCACGTTTGCCTGATCGGGAATGCCGATATCCCGAATGGGGTACCAGAACTGGCTGAATGTCTTCGTCTCACCCGGCGCGAGAAACGAGAAGTCTGGCTGATTGTCCGTGTAAACCCCGGCCATCAACTCGATATACGGTCCGTCCGCATCCGTAAGATTGCGGTCCCAGGAGTAGCCAAACTCATGGTTGCCCCAGGTCCACTGTTTCTTCCCTGGGGCCACGTGATGATTGCAGACATGCACCAATCCGGCCGCGCGCTTGTGGTCATAACCGCCGGAAAAATCGCCCCGTGAACCCACCACCATATAGCTCGTCGGCACCGGGATATTGGCATACCAGCTGAGATCGTTCGGCGCATACGAGCCGTCCGGAACGAAGTGGCTTGGCTGCTCGCTTTCGGCCACTCCAGACCTGGACCGCTCCCCGTAATCGATGCCGTAATACGTCCCCTGACTGAGAGGGAACTCCGTGATGGCACGCTTCGCGTGGTCCGCAACAAAGCGCACATCGCGCGGAAAGAACGACTGGTATCTCTCGTGAACCTGCGTGGCAACATTGGCCCACCAAAGAAACGTCTGCGTGTCCATGGTGCGGTTGTACAACCGCACGCGAAGCTCAAGTGATGCCACCCCGGGGCGCAGCCTCAGACCGTGCATGCCTTTCATGCGCGCCATCGGATCATGATCGCTGCACCACACGGTGACCGAGCCATCCTGCTCGCGCTCGATCGAAACCTCCACTGGCATAAACGTGGCAGGCCTGTGGTGCTGTGGCCAGTTAAACTCCACACCTCCCGAGGCCCAAGGCCCAGCCAACCCGACCAGCGCGGGCTTGATCACGTTCTGCCGGTAGAAGAAGTCGTAGCCGTTGATCTTGTCCAGGCCAACGTGAATCCGTCCTCCGATCTCCGGCAGCACCGCAAGCCGAACGAACTCATTTTCCAGGTGAACCGCCCGCCATGCATGCGGCTCCGCCTCGGTCGAGATGTGGTCGATCACTGGCAACGGGTACACCCGGCCACTGCTGCCCTGGTAAACGCGCTTCTCTAGAAACAGCGGATTCCGGTCAGGCTTCCCCGGCATGTAGGTGCGTAGCACCACGGGCTCTTCCCACGCCTTCACCGGGCCAACCTCCGCTGCTGGCGCGACCGGCAGACGGAGCTTGGCGTCCGTACCTTCAGAGGCCTCCATGCGTTGGCCCACAGGGCTGTCTTCCATGGCTGTCACGAGCCGACCTCCCCTTACGCCTTCCCTATCTGCAGGAGAGCGACGCCGTGAGGTGCGATGGTTCCGGTGAAGGCCGCTCCACCAGCCTTCTCCTCGTCGTGCTTCCAAAGATCCCGCACATGAACCTTCTTCCCGGCGAATCCACCGGGCAGCTTGCTCCACGGAAGATTTGCGGCGACGGGCGCGGATCCGCGGTTGAAGATCCCGACAACGATCGAGCCGTCATGCAGGGGACGCCACAGTATCTCGACGCCGCTGTCGGTCGAAAGCACCTTGACCGGCTTCGCATCCGGATCCTGATCGATCGCGATCACCTCGCGGTTCATCAGAATCGACTTCGTCTCGTCCGACATCGTCCGGAGATCGTTGCCGGCAATCAGGGGCGCAGACAGGAGCGACCACAGGCTCATGTGGGTGCGGTACTCGTCCCCGTTCATACCGCCGTTGCCGATCTCCAGCATGTCGGGGTCATTCCAGTGCCCGGGCCGGGTATAAGAGGCGATGTCAAGCTGGCTAAACCCGATCTTGTCCATCGACTCCCACGAATCCCGGATATCGCCCGTCGTGCGCCAAAGATTGCCGCTTACCTTGGAGCCCCACTTCCACGGATCGTTCTCGCCGTACTGGCACAGGCTGTACACGATGGGCCGGCCCGTTTGCAGCAAGGCCTCGCCCATCTTCTGATAGAGCCCCTGGTGGTTCGCCTGGCTCGAAGGGTAGATCGCACGCGCACCGCAGAGATCGTATTTCAGGTAGTCGATACCCCACGCAGCGTAGGTCTTCGCATCCTGCACCTCGTGTCCATAGCTGCCCTCATAGCCGGCGCACGTCTTCGGTCCCGGCGAGGAGTAAATCCCGATCTTCAGACCCTTTGAGTGGACATAGTCGGCCAGCGCCTTCATGTCCGGGAACTTCGTGTTCACTGTAATGGCGCCGTTGGCGTCTCGTCCAAGCTCCCACGTGTCGTCGATATTGATGTAGGTGTATCCCACCTTGTTCATGCCGCTCGCTACCATGGCATCCGCCATCGTGCGAACATCCGCATCCGTGATCTTGCCGGCAAACTTATTCCAGCTGTTCCATCCCATTGGCGGCGTGCGCACCAGGCCGTTGTCCGGCAGATCGTGCAGCGCCGGCAGGGGCAATGCTGGCGGAGGCATCGCAGCTTCCTTCGTGGAAGGCTCCGCATCGCCGCTCAAGGGCTGGCCATTGAAAGCATGCGTCTGCAGCGAGATCTTGCCGTCATGAACGGTGCCGTCGTACACGATCGTGCGGCGCCCCATACCACCCGTGGGAGCACCAGGCCGGGGCGAGGGAGGGATCACGTCGAAGTGAACGACGTTGCCTTTCACGGTGCCCTGAATGGGAAGACCCTCAGGAGTGCGCCCGAGAAGCCGCCCCGAAAGTGTCTCCCCCGTCTGCTGGAGATCGAGAAACGTCTCTCGAAACGTCCCGTCACCATTCGGAACCCGCAGGTCCCAATAGCCGCTGATGTTCTTCTGCGACCGCGAACAGGACGCTGCCCCAAGCGCAAGCGCGCCACATACCAGAAGTTTCTTCACCGATCTCGACGGCAAACCGTACTCTGCAAAGCGATCCAAACTCTCACCTCTCTCGGCCGTCCTAAATACCCGGAGCAAAAACCTTCATCTCGAACGAGGAGCGGCGCCTCTCCTCCGACGCCTTGAAGTATCGGCCATGGGCACCGATACAGCAAGCGACGGAGGGAACCAACGCGCGCATCCGCCTGCTCGTCCTACAGGCCCGCTTGCGCCCGGGCGCGGTTCGCGCAAAGATCGTTCCGTGTATCCGCAGCAGCACGCGGGACGGAGTTCGATTTGAAGGCATCGATGAACCGCAGACAATTGGCAAAAGGCCTCACGGCAGGGATCGCCGCATCCACCTTCACCCCGACGCAGTTGCTGGCCGCCACACCCGGCCTTTCATCGCCGCTGCCCTGGGTCAAGATCCACCCAGGAGTCTGGAAGGCCACCCTCGGCCACCCCGAGGCACACACCCCCGTCTCCCTGCGCTCCGTGCCTCCCTCCATCGGAGCGCTCAAAGCGTTGTCGGACGTCGCAGCTCCCCAGCTCGCGGCGCCACACGGCGTGGTCACCGCGCGGGGCTGCAGGCTCTCGATCGCGCTTCAGCCCGGCGAACAGATCTACGGCTTCGGTCTGCAGCTGCTCTCCTTTCAGCAGCGTGGCAAAAAGAGAATCATTCGCGTCAACGCCGACCCCAAGGGCGATGCCGGAGACTCGCATGCCCCCGCTCCGTTCTACGTCACCACCCATGGCTACGCGTTGCTCGTCGATACGCTCCGAAACGCCCAGTTCTTCTGCGGAGAAGCGCACCCGAAGCCAACAAAGCCCGTCAGCGCGCAGTCTCTCCTTGTAAACACGCCGGACCAGATGCGCGACCGCGATGAAACCGCTGCCGGGCAGGTCGAGGTGGAAGTCCCGAGAGCGTCCGGTGTCGATATCTACCTGTTCGGCGGCCCCAGCATGATGGAGGCTGTGCAGCGCTACAACCTCTTCTCCGGCGGTGGAGTCGCGCCGCCGGAGTGGGGGCTCGGCTTCTGGTATCGCGCCGAGATGCACGGCGATCACACCGCCATCCTGAGTCTGGCGCGGTCATTCCGGGAACGCAAGATCCCCTGCGACGTGCTCGGACTTGAACCAGGCTGGCAGACCCATGCCTACTCCTGCACCTTCGCCTGGGACCCGAAACGTTTTCCCGATCCCAGGTCCTTTCTCGACGATGCCTCAAAGCTCGGCTACAAGGTCAATCTCTGGGAGCATGCCTTCACCCATCCGGCCTCTCCCATCTTCCCCCAGCTCGTGCCCCACGCGGGAGACTTCGCGGTTTGGGAAGGGCTGGTCCCCGACTTCGCAGGCGAGCCCGCACGCCGCGCCTTTGGCCGATATCACGGCGAGCAACTCATCGACGCAGGCGTCTCCGGGTTCAAGCTCGACGAATGCGACAACTCCGATTACACCGGCGGCTGGTCCTTCCCGGACATGTCGCGGTTCCCCTCCGGACTGGATGGCGAGCAGATGCACGCCACCTTCGGCCTGCGCTACCAGGACGCTCTCTGGCAGGAGTTCAAGGATCGCCATCAACCGACCTACAGCCTCGTTCGATCGAGCGGTGCCCTGGCCGCGCCTTATCCGTTTGTGCTCTACAGCGACCTGTACGATCACCGGCAGTTCATCCGCGCCCTCGCAAACTCCGGCTTCTCCGGCCTGCTCTGGTGCCCGGAGGTCCGAGACGCCACGAGCGAAGAGGATCTGGTGCGGCGTCTGCAGAGCGTCGTCTTCTCTCCGCTCGCAATGGTGAACGCCTGGTACATCAAAAACCCGCCATGGAAACAGATCGACCGAGAGCTCAACAACCGGAACCAGCTCGCCGATCGCTGGCAAGCTCTGGAAGCGCGCTGCCGCGACATCATCGGCTGGCGCATGCAGCTGGTGCCCTACATCCTCTCAGCCTTCAATCGCTACGCGGACGATGGGACGCCGCCCTTCCGCGCCCTTGTTCTCGATTATCCCGACGAGAAAAGCCTCCATGGGGTCGACGACGCATACCTGATAGGCGACCGCATGCTGGTCGCTCCGCTCTTCGCCGGCGAGCCCGGCCGCACCGTGACGTTTCCTCCAGGGCCCTGGCACGACTTCTGGACGGGTGCTCTCGTCAGCTCCGGAGCAGCCCTCACCGTGCCCGCATCCACAGACAGGATTCCGGTCTTCGTCAAAGGTGGATCCGTCATCCCGATGGCGTCGATAGGTTCCTCGACCGCCGATGCAGAAGGCCGTGAACTCACGGTGCACATCTACGGCGACGGTCATCTCCCCTGGCAACTGGACGCTGCCCAGGAGCCTTCACTGAGGCTCTCGTGGAACCCCGGTGAGAACAAAGGCCGAGTCCAGCAGTCGGCCAAACTCGGCAGGCCCTACAAAATCCTGCAGTGGAAACAAATGGGCTGAGATCCTCCAGTTAACGGACGCCACCCTTCCTTGACATGGTTTAGACCACCGCGATAATGTCCGGCTAACCATATCCGTACAGATCACGCGTCTTTCCCTTGAGAGCCGGGTCGGAACGCCAACCGCGAACCGATGAGCCGTGGATCAAGTTCGCTCCCCAACATCCACTTCGACCCAAGGAGATCACCTGCATGAGCACCAGAAAGCCCCTGTCGAGAAGGGATTTCGTGATCCAGGGCTCAGCCGCCGCTGGACTTCTCGCATCGCCCGCTGGCCTCGGGGCAGAGGTGGCTCCGGTCTCCCAGGAGGGTCGAAAGGTGCTGCACATCATCGGGCACTCCCATATCGATGCAGCCTGGCTCTGGCCCTGGCGCGACGGCGCCGACACGGTACTGAACACCTTTCGCAGCGCTCTCAACCGCATGAAGGAAAACGTCGGCTTCTGCTACAGCCACTCCTCGTCCATGCACTACCGCTGGGTCGAACAGGCCGATCCAGCGATGTTCGCCGAAGTGAAGCAGCGTATCCAGGAAGGCCGGTGGGAGGTCGTCGGCGCATGGCCCGTCGAGCCGGACTGCAACATCCCCGCCGCGGAAAGCTTTGTACGCCACGCCCTCTACGGAAAGGCCTACTGCCGGCACTCGCTCGGCGTCGATGTGAGAATCGGCTTCAATCCGGACTCCTTCGGCCATGCCGCAGGCCTCCCCACGCTTCTCAAAAACTCCGGCTATGACGCCTACGTCTTTATGCGCCCGCGCGATGGGGAAGCCGACCTCCCGCTGCTCTTCTGGTGGGAAGCCGCCGACGGCTCACGCGTTCTCACCCTGCGCATCTGGAAGGAATACGACAGCAAGGCCAACGCCATCCCCGAGGCCGTGCGCCACGTCTTTGCGCCGGGAATCAATCACGGTGCCTTCTTCCTCGGCGTCGGCGACCATGGTGGTGCAGTCACTGCGGCGCAGGTCCGGGAAGTAGCAGCCATGCAGTCCGATAGGACACTCCCGGAGCTGCGATGGAGCACCCTCCAGAGCTTCTTTCGTGACGTGACCAGCTCTCCCGGTTTTGCCTCTCTGCCGGTGGTTCGAACCGAGTTGCAGCACCACTCCCGCGGCTGCTACTCCGCCTATGGCGAGGGCAAATTCCTCAACCGCCGCGCCGAGCGCTCGCTCCTCGAGACCGAAGCAATCTCCCTGGTTGCCAGCCTCGCCGCGAACCGCACCTACCCCGCACAGGAGTACGCCGATTCGTGGTGGAAGCTGCTCTTCTGCCAATTCCACGACATGCTGGCAGGAACCGCGCTCTATTCCGACTACCAGGACGTTCGAGACAGCCTCGGATACGCCTGCGAGGTCGCACAGACGAGAAAGGTCGAAGCCCTCGAAACCATGGCGAAGCGAGTCGACCTTTCGGCCGTGAAAGAAGGCGCCGTCTTTCTCTTCAATCCCCTGCCCTGGCGCCGAAAGGCGCTCGTCGAGTTCCACACGGAACGGGATCCGGATGGGCATGGCCCGATCACCAACCTTCAAGGAAAGGACGGATCGCGCATCCCGATTCAGTTCCGTCCCCCGGATAGCATGACCATCGGGATGCCGCGCCTGAGCGCCTGGGTGGACCTCCCCCGTGCGGATACAGGGTCTTCGAGCTCGGCCACGAGCCCTCCATGGATGCCGCTGCGTACCCGAAGCTGGCCACCGTCTCCGAGACAGGCTTCGGTATCTCCTCGCTCAAGGCCGAGGATGGCACCGAAATGCTCGCAGGGCCCATACGTCTCATCGCGCTCAGCGATACAGCCGACACCTGGGCTCACGACGTCCGCGAGTTCCGCCAGGAGATGGGCCGCCCCACGCTCGTCTCCGCGAGCGTCGTCGAGGACGGGCCCGTCACCCGCGTCACCAGGCACCGAGCGACGTGGATGAACTCCGAGATCATCCTCGACATCGCGGAGTTCGCCGGGATTGATGCCGTCGAGCTCCGGTTCGTCATCAATTGGCGTGAGCATGAGCAGATGCTCAAACTTGAAATTCCTACCGCTCTCGCGCAACCACGGCTCTTCGCCAAGGTTCCCGGCGAGATCCTGGAACGGAAGACGAACGGTGAAGAAGAGCCTTATCAGGACTGGGCCGCAGTCCAGGGCAAGGTCGGCAAAGAGGATTACACGGTAGGCATCCTGAACAACTCCACCTACAGCTACGATTGCCTCGACGGACTCTTCCGCACCGTCCTCATTCGCTCCGCTCCCTTCGCGCGCCACCAACCCTCGCCGGTCACCTACTTCGACACAAACGCCTGGCAGGATCAGGGCAGGCAGGAGCGGCGGTTCTGGCTCGTAGCCGGCAAGGGCGCCTACCAGCAGCTGTCGCTCGACCGCAGATCGGAGGAGTTGCAAACACCCGCCGAGTACGTCGTCGATTCGGCCCATGCAGGAGACGAGCCATGGGAACGGTCCTTCCTGGAAGTCCTTCCCGCCAGCGTCTGGATCCTCGCGCTCAAGCGGGCCGAAGACGCCGATGCCGGCACCGTCATTCGCATCCAGGAGCGAGCAGGAAAAGCAGTTACGGCGACCCTCAAGAGCTCGCTTCTCGGTCTTGATCACCCCGTCCCGCTCGCTCCCTGGCAGATCAAGACCCTGCTCGTAAAACGCGGTCGAGCCCAGCGGGCGGAGCTCAAAGAGGTCTCCGCCCTGGAAGTTTAGAAGCCGCGCCTCCTGCCCTGGCAGACTTCGGCCAGGTCGGCCCTCGCCCGTGCTGAAGGAGACCAGGAATCATGCGCCTGAACCGCCGCGCTTTCCAGCAGCTACTCGCCCTTGCAGCGGGCGAACAACTTCTGTCCCCACGGCGGGCCCTCGCCCTTCCCGCGGATTGGAGAGACCTCGCCCAGCCCTTCCGCGCACAGGTGGAGCGCGTCGTGGCTGCCCTCAAGCTGATCGGCAATCCCCTGCCCGCAGCCGAGATGGCCACCCTCCACACGATCCTCACACAGCCGCCTGGCCAGGAAACGGTGGACCGTCTCGAGGCCATCCTCAAGCCCCATATCCTTATCGACATCCTGATCAACCCCGAAGGGCTCGTAAGCGTCACCCGGGGCGCCGCACAGGCCGAGCTTGTCCAGGGCGGCTGGCGCACATTTCTCCTGCGCGTCAGCAACCAGGCAAAGGAGACCTCCGCCCTTCAAATCCAGTCGCCGCTCGCGCTTCCCATGGGACGCCCATCGGGAAACTCGACCGAAAGTGCCCACGACTTCACCATCGGCGCAGTGGACCAGGTCGAAGCCGAGAGCCGATGGATCGCGCTCAACACGTGGGACAAGCCTCCGCTGCAGCCCACACTCTCCGGCCTGGAGATCGAGTACCGCATCCTCCAGATCTACAGCCGCGACCATGGTGCCCGCGAGGCCACCCTGCAGGCCGTCACCGGCGCAGGATCTCAGGATGTCGGCTACCGCAGCTCTTTGCCCATCCTCTTCAACTGCCTCCCAGCCCATTCCGTTCCCTTGCACATCCACGACGCCGCCGGCCTCCCCGGCACCGCGTCGCTCGTCATCACCGACAGCCTTTCAAGGATCTACCCCGCCCAGGGCAAGCGCGCGCTGCCGGATCTCTGGTTTCAGCCACAGATCTACCGTGGCGATGGCGAAACGCTCCTCCTGCCGAATGGCTCCTACACCATCCAATACAGCCGCGGCCCTGAATTCGTAACCCGATCGGTAACACTCGATCTCGACGGCGGAAGCCCGCATCCCCTGGCGCTCGCCCTCGATCGCTGGGTCGTTCCTTCCCGCTTCGGCTATTACTCCGGGGATAGCCACATCCATGCAGCCGGATGTTCTCACTACGAAAGTCCGTCGGAGGGCGTCACGCCAGAGGTCATGCGCCGCCAGGTTGAAGGCGAAGGCCTGGACGTGGGCGCTGTGCTCACCTGGGCTCCCGGCTTCCGGTATCAGAGCCAGTTCTTCAACGGCCATGTTCACCAGTTCAGAGGTTCCGGACACGGGGTCGAGCACAGCACCGCCGCCCACGAGCCTGATCCGACGCTCCGGTATGACCTCGAGGTCTCCGGCTTCCCCTCAAGCCATTGCGGTCACCTCGTCCTCCTCAACCTCGCACAGCAGATGTACCCCGGAACCTCAATGCCCGACGACTGGCCCAGCTGGAATATTCCCATCCTGCGCTGGGCCAAAGCTCAGGGCGCGATCACCGGCTACGCACACTCCGGCCACGGCATGGTCGTCGACAGCACCAAGCTCCCAAATGACATCGTCCCACCCTTCGATAGCTGCGGCGCGAACGAATACCTCGTCGATGTGACCCATCCTGGCCTGCTCGACTTCGTCTCCGGCTGCGACCTTTGGCCCTTTGTCGAACTCAACCTCTGGTACCACGTCCTGAACTGCGGCTTCCCGCTCAGGTTCGCAGGCGAAACCGACTTCCCCTGCATCACCGACCACTGCGTCGGCGGCGGCAGATCCTACGTCAAACTCGACACCCCGCCCATCGGAGATGCCGGGTACCGCGCCTGGACCACGCACGGCTTCCAGCACGGAACCTCCTACTTCGGAGACGGTCGAAGCCATCTGTTCAACGTCAGCGTGCACGGTCCCGTGTCGTCACAGGACGGCCAGGAGCTCCGCCTCGACGAACCGTCCGAAGTTCGGATCTCTGCAAGCGTCTGCGCCCGTCTTGAGCCCGAGAGCACCGGGGCGACGGAGAAGATCCGCAACACCTCGCCCTACGGGCAGCCATATTGGCATCTCGAGCGAGCCCGAATTGCAACGTCCCGCAAGGTGCGGCTCGAGCTGGTCGTCAACGGTGAACCCGTTCAGCACCTCGAGGTCGAGGCTGACGGCTCCGTGCAGGAGATCACCTTTACCGTTCCCGTCCGGAGAAGCAGTTGGATCGCGCTGCGCATCCTCCCCTCCTCCCACACCAATCCAGTCTTCGTCCACGTCGCAGGTCGGCCGATCCGTGCCTCCAGGGAGAGCGCCGCATGGTGCCGCAAAGGCGTCGATGCCTGCTGGGAGCAGAAGGCCCCACGCATCCGGCCGCAGGAGCGCGACGCGGCCAAGGCTGCCTACGATCACGCGCGCGCGGTCTACGATCAGATCCTGCTGGAAACCACCGCGTAACCCGGGTTCATGGCCAGCTTCCCTACCAGCGACTCTTTACTTCTCGACGCGCTCAAGCGTGAATGCCGCCGCCTGGAAATCTCCGCGGAGATCAAGACCGACTCCCTGGTGCATCCAGTACGCCCCGCTCGCCGTCTCCGGCGTGCCCTCTGAAGCTTTCCCTGCGAACACGTTCATACGGTAGGTCGCCCCCTCATCTAAGCCCCGCAGCAGGATCTGCGGAAAGGGGTAGAACTCATTGCTCGAATGCAGAAAAGCAAACGCGACCGCCTGCCGTCCGTCACGCGAAACACTCTCCGTCACCGAGTGTTCGCTGCCGTTCTCCGGGCTCATAAGCCGGTATAGCGCACCCCGCTGCACTGTCTCACGAATCGTCTTGTACTGCGCGACCATCTGCTTGGCCTTCGAAAAGTCCTCTGCCGTCCACTTGTTCAGGTTGGCGCCTATGCCGAGCGATCCCTGCATCGACGAGAGAAACCGGTAGTCAAGCGAAAGCGTGCGCTGGTTCACCCATGTAGGCGAGTCCGTCACCCACGCCATCATGATCGCTGGCGTGTACGCATAAGTGAATCCATCCTGAAGCAGCAGCCGGTCGTAAGCATCCGTATTGTCCGAGGGCCACACCTCGTCGGTGTATTGCATGACACCAAGGTCTACTCGGCCTCCACCGCTCGAGCAGCTTTCGATCTCCACCGTCGGATGCTTCTGCCGGAGCTCTGCAAGGATGGAGTAGAAGTTCCGGATGAAGTCCACATAAACCTTTTTCTGATCCTCGGGAGCGTCGGCCGGCCACCCCGGCTCGGACCAGTGCCGGTTATAGTCCCACTTGAGAAATGCAATATCGTTCTCGCGAAGCAGTTTGTCCAGAAAGCCGAAAACATAGGCCCGCACCTCTGGCCGCGCCAGGTTCAGCACAAGCTGATTGCGTCCCTCCGTCTGAGGCCGGCCATTGAAGTGCAACACCCAATCGGGATGCGCGCGGTAAAGATCGCTGTCCGGGTTCACCATCTCCGGCTCAACCCAAAGACCGAAGCTCATCTTAAGCGAGTGAACCTTGTCGATCAGCGGCTTCAGGCCATTCGGAAATTTCTCCTTGTTCACGTACCAGTCACCCAGCCCGGCATGGTCGTCCTTGCGCTGGCCAAACCAGCCGTCGTCCATCACAAACCGCTCTACGCCAAGGCTCGCCGCCTTCTCCGCCAAAGCCATCTGGCCGGCCTCGTTGACGTGAAATTCTGTCGCCTCCCACGAGTTGTAAAGCACCGGACGCAGCTTCGGACCGTCGCTCCCCGCCAGGTGGGGCAGAATGCGATCGACCTCGAACCGATGCAATATCCGGGACGCTCCGCCGATACCCTGGTTTGTATGCCCGCCGTAGAACGGCGGCGTCGTAAAGGTCTCTCCCGGCTTCAGCCGATACCCAAAATCAAAGCTGTTAAATCCACCGGTAACCCGGACCTGCTGGAACGGATCCTGCTCGATACTGATCTGCCACGAGCCGCTCCACCCGAGAGCCCCAAACCACACGTCCCCGTTCTCTGTCCCTTGACCCTGATGGTCGATCGCGAACCACGGATTGTTCTGCGGTCCAGTGGTTCCTCGACGGCTTTCGAGCACCGTCTTGCCAGGTCCCACAGGGCTCTCGTGGAGGCCCCAGTCTCCGGCCCACCGACCCGCCAGGTAGCGAAGCCGGTAGTCCGTGCCACGCGGCAAACTCCAGGTGCCCGCGGCGGCTTGTTCGATAACAAACGGCGCAGGGGTGCGATTCTCGACCTTGGCCGAGCGCCGCATGATCCCTGTCTCCGCATCCGCCTGGTACTCCAGCGTCACGTAGACGTCGCGTTCAATGTCTTTCATCACGACACGCAGCACATCGCCCGTGATGCTGTGCGAAACATACTTCAGGACCAGGTCGCGGTTTCCATCCGGAAACGTAATCTTCAGGTCTGGCTCGACATACAGGCCTCCGCCCCACCCGACGAACTCCTGCGGGGTCGCTGTCCTCGAAAGATCAAACGAGAACCCGGGCTTCGCCTTGGCCGGCGCAAACCGATCGCTTGCCGCCAGGCGCTTGCCCCAATAAAGGGCCTGGAGCGCGCCCTGCTCATTGATACCCATCACATAGGAGGTATCCGCGGCATCGATCCGGAACACCTTACTCGCCACGTCAAACTGCATCGAGGGAGCGGCAGGCTGCGCACGCAACTTCGGTTCGAGGCAGACAACCAGGAGCAAGGCCGACGCCAGGCGTTTCCACCGCAGGTCTGAGAAGTAGCGCGAGAGAGGTGCGTGGGCAGCAGGGCGGGTACGGGTGCGCATAGAATCTCTCCTGGTCGAAACAAGGCTCTGGCTGGGGGCACGCTGCTGGACCAAACCGCAGCCCACCTTAACAACTCGACCATCTTACCGAAGCTCCGCTCTCTCATCTCGACCCGAACAGAAGGCGCGCAAACACCCACCTGGATGGAGGTGCTGAAGTGAATTGTTAGCGTGACGGCCGCACCGTCGATTGAGAGCGGCGAAGCTGCTGGGTTTACTTTCCACCCTCCCCAAGTACCGTTCTCAACTTGGGTCCATTTCCGGACTCAACCGCAGCTTGCTTCAGCGTTGATGTAGCACTGTTTATCCGCGTCTTCGCCCGCCTTTAGGCGGCGAACGGCTGGGATGCACTAACTCGTTCAATATCCGGTGGGCCGCCCTATCAAGAAAGATGACGGAATTACGTGACTCTGGGGATCCGGCGGTACGGGTTCGCGTGGAGGATATGCCTACAGCGTGGTGATCAGGAACTAAACGTCGACTGATTAAGTGCCTTGCTCAGTTTCTCTGCTGAAAGGATTGGTAGCGTTATCGGGGCTCGAACCCGAACTCTTCGCCTTGAGAGGGCGACGTGTTAACCAGTTACACCATAACGCCACATCGTTCGACATGGTCGGAAGCCAGGGCCATCGCCCGCGCTTCCCTTGCTCCGAAGTATACCAGCGCATCCGCCTCGCGGCATAGTTGCCAAAAACGAAAGCCCCGCATCACGGGGCTCCTTCGGTCAGAACTCAAACGCATCCCTTACAACCCGAGCTTCTTGACCTCGTCGTTGTAGTACTTCCGGTACAGGATGTCCCACTCCTGCGAACCTTCAAGGATGATCTTCCTCTGCGACGCAATCTTCTGCCGCGCCGCCTGGTCGATCTTCAACTCCTCCAGCAGCAGCTTCTCAAGCGCCTTCCGCGCCTCCTGCCGGATCGTGTTGCGGTCTTCCTTGAAATCGACTTCCTGGATCTCCGCCAGCGTATCGGCCACCGTGTGCGCCAGCTTGTTCAACTTGTCGCGCGAAATCCTCACAGTACCGCCTTGTACTGGTTGACCAGCTTCATCTTTACCTTTTTGAACATCTCCGGGTAGCTCACCCCACCCTTGCGCATATCCTCTTGAATCGCCTCCAGGATCACCCGGACCTCGTCGTTGATGCGGTCCTCAAGCGACAGCTCCTCCACCAGCGCCGAGCTCACCCGCTCATTCACCAGTGCCGGCTTGCTCGTCTCGATCATCTTCGCCTCGACGAGATGCTTCACCGTCTGCCGGGCCAGATAGCCCACGTAATCCTTGGAAAAAATCATTGGCCTTTCCCCGATAGTACCACGCTGAAACCGCGCCTCTTAGAGCCCCACTGCGTCTCAGTGCTTCCCCTTTCGATGCGGGCAATGCTCCGTATTCAGGCACGTCTCCTTGAGCCGCAACCGCTCCACCGGACGCCCCCCGAGGAGGTGCTCCCGCACAATCTCCGCAACGTCAGACTCCCGCACAAACCCATACCAGACCGCCTCCGGATACACCACCACCACTGGCCCGTGCTCGCACTGATCCAGGCACCCCGCCTCGTTGGCCCGCACCCGGTGCTTCAACCCCGCCTCTTTGATCGCATCCTTGAACTCGTCCTTCAGCGCCTTCGCACCCTTGGGCCGACAGCTCGTCCGCGACGCGCTCTCGTCCCGCTCGTTCGTGCACACAAATACGTGCCTCTCAAACCCAGCCAAATTCGCTCCCTCTCTCGTTCCCCACAACCCTTCGATGCCACTTCCGCCCCGATCTGCGAAAATAAGAGAGATGCAATCCGACAACCTCATCACGCTCAAAGACGACATGATCGCCTTCATCGCCGGTCACGGCATGCGCCGCCTCCCAGCCTACGTCACCGAGGACGTCGCCTCCGTTATCTACGAGGAGGAGACCCCCGACAGCTGGAAGGACTTCGTCGAGCACGCCAAAGCCTGCGGCGCCGCCTTCCTCACCATGAGCGAGGTCGTCCTCGAAAAAGAAGACGTCTCCGTCCTCCTCGAACAGATCCGCGAACAGAACTTCCCCGACCCCGAGATCCCCGAGCTCGAAGACGCCGAGTTCCTCGTCCGGCACGTCGGCAAGATCGGCTACCTCCAGCTCGGCTTCGCCCACCAGGGCGTCATGTTTCTCTTTGAGACCGCCACCGAATGGTACGACCGCTTCCAGAACCTCATGGAGACCGTCTCCGAGCTCGGCACCATCGTCGTCGACGACACCGACGAAGAATAGTCGCATCACCCTCCGCGGCTCACGGCGACATCGTCATCACCGGTCCTCTCGACCCTGAGCCAAAGCGAACGCGCAAGCCAGGATTCCGACCCAGCCCCAGCCCACTCATCTCAGCCAGACTCGAAAGACCACACGCACGTGCCCGACCCCCTAGCAAACGCCTGGCACCTCCAACCCGCAGACCCCACCTCAGTCCGCACCCTCGCCGCTCACCTCGGCTGCCCCACCCCCATCGCCCATCTCCTCGCGTCCCGCGGCATCGCCACCCCGGCGCAGGCGGACGACTTCTTCCACCCGCAACTCGCCCACCTCCACCCCCCTCATCTCCTGCTCGGCATGGCCCCCGCCGTCGCCCGCATCCAGCAGGCCGTCAGCCGCGCCGAGCCCATCCTCATCTACGGCGACTACGACGTCGACGGCACCACCGCGACCGTCCTCCTCAAGACCGCGATCGATCGAATCACCCCAGATCCATCAAACGCCGATCGCAACGCGCAACGCGTCCCCACCGCCCCATCGCTCGTTACCTGGCATGTCCCTCACCGCATCCGCGAGGGCTACGGCATCCAGTCCACGCGCCTCGCCGAAGCCGCCGCCGCCGGCATCCGCCTCGTCATCTCCGTAGACACCGGCATCCGCGCCTTCGCCGCCGCCAGCGAAGCAAAGCAGCTCGGCCTCGACCTCATCGTCACCGACCACCACCTCCCTGACGACTTCGCCGGCCTCCCCGACGCCCTCGCCGTCATCAACCCCGCCCAGCCCGGCTGCCCCTACCCGTTCAAGCATCTCTGCGGCGCCGCCGTCAGCTTCAAACTCGCCCACGCCCTCCTGCTCGCACACGCCCACACCCAGCCCGATCCCACGGTCGCCCTCGCCCACCTCAACGCCCGCCTCCTTCCATCTTTCCTCAAGCTCGTCGCCATCGCCACCATCGCCGACTCCGTCCCGCTGATCGGAGAAAATCGCGTCCTCGCTCACCTCGGCCTCGAAGCCCTTCGCAATCCCGTCCAGCCCGGCCTCCGCGAACTCATGCGCGTTGCCGATCTCCCTCTCGATCGCCCGCCCACTGCCACCGAGGTCGGCTTCCGCATCGCCCCACGCATCAACGCCGCTGGCCGCATGGACATCGCCGACGACGTCATCGAGCTCTTCCTCACACGCTCGCCCGAACGCGCTCGCGAGCTCGCCGAAAAGCTCAACACCCTCAACGAAGATCGCCGCGCCACCGAGCGCGAAGCCCTCGACGACATCGAGCAACGCCTCGCCGCCCTCCTTCGCGACCACGGCCACTACCCCGCCGAGACCCTCGTCTTCGATCACCCCGCCTGGCACCGCGGCGTCCTCGGCATCCTCGCCTCACGCGTGGTCGACCGAACCCACCGCCCCGCTCTCGTCCTCACCCACCAGGACGACGAGGCCCACGGCTCCGGCCGCTCAATCGACGGCTTCCACCTCCTCGACGCCCTCACCGCCGCCCACGCCGCCGGCTGCGACCACGCCCCAGCCGGAACCCTCTTCCATCGCTTCGGCGGCCACGCCCACGCTGTCGGCTTCTCCCTTCGCACTCCGCACGTCAGTCTCCTTCGCGATCGCCTCCGCACCCACGGCGCGTCCATCCTCAACTCCGAAGTCCTCGCGCCTCCCATCGTCTGCGACGCGGAGATCTCTCCCGCCAGCCTCACCCCCGATCTCTGCGACTGGCTCGAGCGCTGCGCGCCCTTCGGCAACGGCAACCCCGAACCCCTCTTCCTCACACGCGGCCTTACCCTTGCCTCGCCCGTCCGCCTCATCAAGGACCGCCACATCTGCGTGGAGCTCTCTTCCACCTCCTCCACCCCTCTCCAGGCTATCGGCTGGAGCCGCACCGACGAGTGGCTCACCCGCTCGCAAAGCCTCACGCTCACACCAGGCACCGTCGTTGACCTCGTCTACCGCCTCCGCCGCAAATCCACTCAGTGGTTCCAGGGCCTCGAGCTCGACCTGACCGACCTCCGTCATCCCACTCCCTGAGCCCTCGTCTCGCTCGGACCATTCACGCCACAGATCGAACTTCTGCATCCGAAGCGATCCAGAGTCGCTCTTATATACTGCGATCGAGCGACAATGACCACGGTTGAGACAAAACGCCGCAGCCCCGTTCTCACCGTTACCGCCGTCATCGTCCTTGGCCTCGTGGCCGTCTTCGCCATCCGTGCTTTTACCCGCGAAACCGTCGAAGTCCGCGTCTCGCCCGTCACCCACGAGAATCTCGTTAGCTCCACCCCGACCAACGGCAAGGTAGAGCCGGTCGAAGAGTTCCAGGCCCACGCACCTGCGCCCACCGTCGTGCAGCGCGTCTTCGTCGATATCGGCCAAAAGGTTCGCGCCGGTGAGCTCCTCCTCAAGCTCGACGACGCCGACGTCGTCGCCCGTATCGCGTCCGCCACCGCCACCCTCCGCGCCGCCGAGGCAAGTGCCAGCGACCTCCATCAGGGCGGCACCCTCGAAGAACGAAACAGCATCTCCAACGACCTCGCCCGCGCCCGCCTCCAGCAGGCACAGGCAGAAAAGGATCTTGCCGCCCTCCGCGCCCTCCAGGCCAAGGGCGCCGCCTCGGCCGCTGAGGTTACCGCCGCCCAGGGGCGTCTCGAGTCCGCCAACAGCACCCTTCAGGCCACACAGCTTCGGCAAAGCCAACGCTACAGCCCCACCGACCTCAACAGGAACAGCGCGCAGCTTGCCGACGCTCGACAGGCCCTCGCCGCCGCGCAGCTTGACTACGCCAAATACAACATCCGCGCGCCCTTCGCCGGTACCGTCTACGCCATCCCCGTCAGCGCTTATGACTTCGTTCCCGCGGGCGAAGACCTCCTCGATCTCGCCGATCTCGATCGCATCCGCGTCCGCGCCTACTTCGACGAGCCCGAGATCGGCAGGCTCGCTCCCGGCCAGGCCGTCAGAATCGTCTGGGACGCGCGACCAAACCAGGTCTGGCACGGTCACATAGAGGTCGCTCCCACCACGGTCATCACTTACGGCACACGCAACGTCGGCGAGTGCATCATCACCGTCGATGACGCTCACGGCGATCTCCTCCCCAACACAAACGTGACCGTCACTGTTACGACCTCGCAGCGATTCAACGTCCTCAGTGTTCCCCGCGAAGCCCTCCACACCGAGAGCAACAGCAACTTCGTCTACCGCGTCGTCGGTCGCAAGCTCGTTCGTACCCCAGTGCAGGTAGGACTGGTCAACCTCACCCGCGTCGAGATCACAGGCGGCCTCACGGACAAGGACACCGTCGCCCTCACTGCCACCAGCAATCGCGATCTCGCCAACGGCATGCAGGTCAGCACTGTCGAATAGCATGTTCCCCTTGCGTCACGCCGCCCGGCACCTCGCCCTCGCTTTCCTTCTAGCTCCAGCCCTTCACGCGGACATCGCCAGCGCTCGGACAGCGCTCGAGGAAGGCCGCGTCCAGAACGCCGCCTCTCAGCTCGGACAATGGCTGGCCGCTCACCCCGGCGACTCCGAAGCTCACCTTCTCTTCTGTCGCGCCTTCTACTCGGAGGAGTTTGCCGAGGACGCCGTCACCCAGTGCGAGGCAGCCGCCGCATCCGCCCCAGGCAGCAGCGACGTCCACATGTGGCTCGGCCGTGCAGAGGGCATGAAAGCCAGCTCCGCCAACCCCGTCGTCGCGTTCTCGATCGCCCGCAAGGTGCGCGACGCCTTCGAACGCGCCGCAGCGCTCGACCCCGGCAATCTCGCCGCTGCCAGCGATCTCGGTGAGTTCTACGTCGCCGCGCCCCCCATCGTCGGCGGTGGTGTCGGCAAGGCGCGAGATCTCGCCGCTCGCCTCGAAGCCACTCACCAGCCGGCCGCCTCCGCTCTCAGCCACCGCATCCTCGCCCTGCTCGCTGAAAAAACAAACGACATGTCCACGGCCGAGGCCGAATTCCGCCGTGCCACCGCCGGCAGTTCGCCCGGCGCCTGGGTCGACCTCGGCGCCTTCTACGCACGCCGCCGGCAAGGCGCGCAGGCCGAGGTCGCCGCCCGCACCGCCGTCGATCTCGACAAGCTCCGCGGCCCCGTCCTTGTCGACGCCGCCAGCGTCCTTATCGACTCCAACCGCAACCCCACCCTCGCCGCCGCTCTCCTCCGCGAGTACCTCGCCTCACCCGCTCGCTCGGACGCCGCTCCCGCCTTCAAGGTCCACCTCCAGCTCGGCCGTCTGCTCGACAAAACCGGCGACCACGCCGGTGCGCACCATGAGTTTCTTCAGGCCTACGCCCTCGCACCCAACTTCCCCGCCGCCCGGAACGCCGCCGGCCAGGGCAGCCGTTGAGCTCTCGCCCCAGGCACGCAGGGCCCGCACCGCCCAGCATCCCTGCAGTAGCCGGCATCGGCGCACTACCGAGCATCTGCGCACGAGCGGGCATACGCGCAGTGGCCGGCATCCGAAGGAGCACCCCTGCCCCGCGCCCTCCAGGCATTACGATGAAAGAGTTCCGCACCTCCCAGATGATCCGCCTCATTTGCGTTACATTCTGCGCCGCCATCCTCGCTCTCTCCGGGTCCACGCCCGCGCGCGCGCAGATCTCGCTCACCTCCGCCGTCGATCTCGCGCTCCGCAACAACCCCCGCGTCCGCATGGCTGAGGCCGACGTCAGCCGTGCCCGCGCCGCACTCACCGAGGCCCGCGACGTCTACATCCCCAGCATCGTGGGCGGCTCCGGCCTCGGATACTCCTACGGCTTCCCCATCGGCCAGCCCTCCATCTTCAACTTCAGCGCTCAGTCCCTCGTCTTCAACTTCTCGCAGCAGGACTACATCCGCGCCGCCCGCTCCAGCCTCGCCTCCGCCAACTTCGCCCTCATGGATGCCCGGGAGGCCGTCGCCGAAGACACCGTCCTCACCTATCTCGCGCTCGATCACGACCGGAGCCGGCTCGACGCCCTCAACCAGCAGCGAGCCTTCGCCGGCAATCTCGTCAACATCATCCAGACCCGCCTCGATGCCGGCGAAGACACTCCCATCGACCTCACCACCGCTCGCCTCACCTCCGCCCAGCTTCGCGTCAGCATCCTCCATACCGAAGACGAGCACGCCATCGATCAGCTCCGGCTCGCTCACCTCACCGGCCTGCCGCCAGAAAACCTCGACACCATCCCCGGTAGTATCCCCGCCATCGCCACCCCCGAGCCCTCCGCCTACAACCCCGCAGCGCCCACCTCCCCTGGGGTCGACGCCGCCTTTGCCAGCGCCCGCGCAAAGCGAGAGATCGCCTTTGGCGACGCCCGCTACCTTTATCGCCCGCAGATCGCCTTCGGTGCCCAATACAGCCGCTTCGCCTCGTACAACAACTACGAGGTCTACTACCAGCACTTCCAGCACAACAACGCCGAGATCGGAATCCAGATCACCGTCCCCTTCTTCGACCCCGGCCACCGCGCCAAGGCCCGCGGCTCCGCCGCCGACGCGCTTCACGCCGAGCGCGAAGCCGAGCAGCTTCGCGACCAGTTCACCGAAGGCCGCCTCCGCGTCCAGCGCACCGCACTCGAGCTCTCCGCCCGCGCCGAGGTCGCCGGCCTCGACCAGCAGCTCGCCCAGCAGCAGCTCGATATCCTCCTCGTCCAGCTCAACGACGGCAACCCCAACGGCCAGCAGATGACCCCCAAAGACGAGCAGAACGCACGAATCGCCGAGCGCGAAAAGTACCTCGCCGTTCTCGACGCTCAGTTCCAGACACGCCAGGCGGAGATCAACCTCCTCCGCCAGACCGGCGGACTCGAGCCCTGGCTCAAAACCGTCGCAGGCTCCCAACCGACCGCCGCCGCCGCCGCCGTCGCCGCCACTCCTTAGCCTCGCCGTCTTGGACTGGCAGCTCCCCCACCCGGACGCGTTCGCCTTCTCTTCAACCACCAACCAACCCGGGAACCCACCCCGGCACCACCCCAACCCTTTGCAAAATGGTAAACTTACACTACACATGGCTCCTCTCAAGACGCTGCTCCTGAACCCGCCCTCCTTTGAGAATTTCGACGGCGGCGCCAGCTCCCGCTGGCCCGCAACCCGTGAGATCGAGTCCTACTGGTACCCCGTCTGGCTCGCCTATCCCGCCGGCATGCTCGAGGGCTCGCGTCTGCTCGACGCCCCGCCTCACCACGTCTCCGCCGAAGAGACCATCGAGATCGCCAAGAGCTACGAGTTCCTCGTCCTCTTCACCTCGACCGTCGGCTGGTCCGGCGACCACGCCCTCGCGCAGGCCATCAAGAAGGCCAACCCCACCATCAAGATCGCCTTCGTCGGCCCGCCCGTCACCACCGACCCCGACCGCGCCCTCAACGAGTGCCCCGTCATCGACTTCGTCTGCCGCCGCGAGTTCGACTTCTCCGTCGTCGAGTTCGCCAACGGCAAGCCCCTCAACGAGATCCTCGGCATCAGCTACAAAGATGCGACCGGCACCATCCAGCACAATCCCGACCGTCCCCAGGTCGAAGACCTCGACGCCATGCCCTGGGCCACCAAGATCTACAAACGCGACATGGACGTCACCAAGTACAACGTCCCCTTCCTCCTCCACCCCTACATCTCCCTCTACTCCACCCGCGGCTGCCCCGCCCAGTGCACCTTCTGCCTCTGGCCCCAGACCCTCTCCGGCCACGCCTGGCGCAAGCGCTCCACCGACGACGTCGCCGCCGAGATGAAGTGGGCCAAGGAGAACTTCCCCCACGTCAAGGAGTTCTTCTTCGACGACGACACCTTCAACATCCAGAAGGCCCGCACCATCGAGCTCTGCGCCAAGCTCAAGCCCCTCGGCATCACCTGGTCCTGCACCTCGCGCGTCACTACCGACCGCGAAACTCTCAAGGCCATGAAGGACGCCGGCTGCCGCCTGCTCATCGTCGGCTTCGAGTCCGGCGACCCCCAGATCCTCAAGAACATCAAGAAGGGCGCCACCGTCGAGCGCGCCCGCGACTTCGTCAAGGACTGCCACGACCTCGGCCTCATCATCCACGCCGACTTCATCCTCGGCCTCCCCGGCGAGACCAACCAGTCCATCCGCAACACCATCGACTTCGCCAAGACCCTCGACTGCGAAACCATCCAGGTCTCCGTCGCCCACGCCTATCCCGGCACGGAGTTCTACGACTTCGCCCAACGCAACAACTTCATCACCAACGAGAAGATGGAGGACGGCGGCGGCCACCAGATGGCCCACATCGAGTACCCCGGCCTGCCCACCGAGTACGTCATGGAGATGGTCCACAAGTTCTACGACGAATACTACTTCCGCCCCAAGGCCGCAGCCCGCGTCGTCTGGAAGGCCATCGTCAACCGCGACGTCCCCCGCCTCTACGTCGAAGCCAAAGCCTTCATGAAGCTCCGCTCCCAACGCAACAAAGCCTCCCGCGCCAAGGCCGAAGAGAACGCCCTGAAGCAGCAGGAATCCGTCAGCATGAACGCCTAGACCTCAAGACACGACCCTCTGCACCCAAGCGGCCAGCCTAAAAAGCTGGCCGCTTCCTTCTGCACGACACCTTCTTGCCATCACCCAAACCCTCGCACCTGCACTTTGAACAAAGCGAAGAACTTCCGAATTCGGCCACTACCTCCACGGCGGTCAATCTCACCCGAGCGCCCCCAAAAAGACTCGAGACGCCCCAAGTAAACACCGAATCGGCGTCCCTCACTCAAAAACCGCACTAAACTGGATAGACCCGCCATGCCTACCCTTCACCCCCGCCATATCCTTCTGGCCATAACTCTCCTCGCGCGTCCCTGCCACTCCAGACCGTTGCGCCCACGCTCCAGAACGACCCCGCTCACCCCGCCGCCACCCACGGCTGGGTCGAAACACAGCTCTTCTTCGGCCTTGGCCCGCTCCGAAGCTACAAAAATGAGCGCACCTGGGCCACCTTCCTCGATCACGAGGTCACGCCCCGATTCCCCTCCGGTCTCAGCGTCGTTGATCTCTACGGCCAGTGGCAGGGAAAGAACGAGCCCCGCCCCTCCCGCATCAACACCCGACTGCTCATCCTGATCTACCCAGACACCCCGGAAAACGCCACGGGCGTCGACGCGCTCCGCTCTGCCTGGAAACAAAAGACTGGCGATCAATCCGTTCTCAAGGTCACCCGGTCCGTCGATGTCTCCTTTTAGCATCCCAAGGACCTGATGTCCCACACCCTCACCCCATCCCGCTACCTCGTCCTGCTCGCCGTCATGCTCACGGCCAGCGTCGGAGACACCCTGCTCTCGCACGGCATGTCACAGGTCGGCCCCGTCTCGCTCGCCCACCTCCTCCTCCTCATCCACGCCCTCGCCAATCCCTGGGTCATCGCCGGCATCCTCTGTCTCCTCGGCTTCTTCGCCAGCTACCTCTCCGCGCTCTCCTGGGCCGACCTCACCTTTGTCCTGCCCTCCACCGCCTTCGGCTACGTCGTCGTCGCCCTCCTCTCGCACTTCTGGCTCGGCGAGCACATCTCTCTTTACCGCTGGGCCGGCATCCTCCTCATCGTCTGCGGCGTCGGCTTCGTCGCCAACGGGCCCGCGCTCACCGAACATCCGCCCAAGCCCGCCGCCCCCGATCTCGACCCCCTCGCCGTCACCACCAAGCACGGTGCCTGAGCCCGCCAGCGCCGGACAGAGATCCACCTCATGAACCACGCCCATACCGGTCTGCTTCTCACCTGGACCACCATCCTCGCCGTCGCCGCTCACCGCCATCGCCGGCGACGTCCTCACCGCCGCAGCCATGCGCCGCATCGGCGACCTCGACCTCCTCCGGACGCGCCCAGGCCTGCGCGGCTACGCCGGCCCCATCCGCGCCGTCATCTCGCGCCCCCTGTTCCTCCTGGGCGTCCTCTCCATGGCGCTCTCCTTCTTCACCCTCCTCTTCACCCTGTCCCGCGTCGACGTCTCCCTCGCCGCCCCCGCCTCTGCCTCCCTCACCTTCATCGGCAACGCCTTCGCCGCCAAGTTCTTTCTCCACGAAAACGTCGACCGCCGCCGCTGGTTCGCCGCCATCTTCGTCTGCATCGGAGTGGCCCTCCTCGCACACTAGAAACCGCGGGGAAACTGGCGCAATCACCCAAGCCGCTCCGCTAAACTGGAAGAGTAAGCAACCCGCTTCGTCGTGACTCGCCACTCGCTGACTCGCTGACTCGTTGACTCGCGGACTCGCTGACTCGCGTGACTCAGTAGAAGTCAAACTGCGATCGAGAACGCGTTGCCGCAAATCGCTAGCGGGCTAACCCGTCGAGGGTCCTTGCCTCTAAACCTCCTCGTTCGAAGACTTTGCAAGAAGTACGGGGGGAGGGGAGGGTACCTGCCGGACTGGCCTCAGCGCCAGCTCACGGCCAGATGCCAGCGAAGTCCCCGGGACTCGGTCTTCTCAAGCACCTGCGCGTACTCCTCAAGTTCAGCCAGTACCCGGCCGCCCTCGCTGCCCAGCAGCTGTGGCTCTGCCTCCAGCGTCTGGATCAGCGCCCGCACCGTCAGGAGACCGTCGCGGCCGGAGTACCACTGCGGAGGTGGAAGCCGGCGCAGCAGATCCTGGTTCCCTGCCCCCTCCTCGATCAGCAGGGCCATCGAGTTCTCATCGGCGGAAAAGAACTCGATAAGCGGCCGAACCCCGACGCTCAGCGCCAGCTTCTCTAAGGCATCCTCGTGACGAGCCATCGACCGGCCATTCACAAAGATGTCGAACCCCGGATCCTCACCCTCCACCACGATGTACATCGACGCAGCCATATATACGGGAGTGTAGCGTCCGAGAAAGGTTTCGAGAAGATCCTAGAGGAGTGACAGCCGATGAGTCCCGCACCCCTCGCCCCACGCAAAAGCCGCACCGACCCGAACAGCAGCAGCGCCCACCCCCACCACCATCCTCCAAGTCAGCTCCGGCCGCACCACCGCATACCCCTCCGCCACCCCCAGCAAAGGCAGGAGCAAGAACCGCGACGAAAGTGCAACAGGCTCGACCTCCCTCAGCAAGACGACCAGCAGACCGATCTCCGCCGCCTCCCACCCAATCTGCAGTAGATCGCCCCGCCCGGGCACACGCAAACCAGCCCCGCCCAAGGCCACGAAGCCGGCCCCCAACAGCACCCCCGGACCCAGCAGCAATGATACCCACACCCTCCAGGGCAGCTCACGCCCCGCCCGATACACCCACCACCCCCCCACCCCCAGCCCCCCCACCACCGCCAGCAGTTCCAACGGGTGACGGAGCACCGAGTCGAGGTTCACCGGAAGCAAAAGAAACACACCTCCAGTCCCCGCGACACAAGCTCCAAGCAGCGACAGGAAATCGACCTCCTCAGCGCCGACGATCGCTCCCACGAGCACAATCACCACGGGCACCAGCGCCAACAAAGCGCTCCATGTAATTGCCCCAATCGCCAACCTCGCCCGACTCGGACAGAGACCATGCCGCGGCGAACAGGGCTGTCGCGCCCGCCCCTCCCCAGCCCCCTCTCCGCACACCGACGCCCGCCTCACGCACCGGCAAAAGGGCGACGACCCACACAAGAAAGCAGGCGATACTCAACAACTCCGCCGGAGGCAAGGAGGATGGAAAGCGGAGCGCAACCAGCCATCGGGAAGAGGCCAGCACGGCATAGAACCCGAACAGGACCATGCCGCGCCGGCTCATAGCAGTCCCTTGAAACCAACCGGCCCCAAGCTCGCGATGAGCGTGCGGGCCGGCGTCCAACGTACTGGCACGCAACGAATGCAATCTGCAAACTACTGTCCAGCGCTAGGACGTGGCGGGCCGCCAGGTCCGCCAGACCGCCGTCCGCCCCTCCGTCGTCGGCCGCCACCAGGACGCCGTTGCGCCGCCTTCCGGACCCGCCGGACCGGGGAGCATCGCCCCCTGCCACCACGGGCACGTTGTCAGCTCGGTTGAAGTTGGGCTCATCTTCTTCGGATTCAACCTCGGCATCGTCGAACTCATCGTCGAGATCGACAGGCTCGACATCCTCGCTGGCGCTGGCGGCAGGAAGAGCGTCGTGAGGCGTTGCGCTCCCGTCATTGGTTTGCTCCGTAAGCCCAAGCTTTGCCCGCTGCTCTCGAAGAACCGCTTTACGGGACAACTTGATTCTGTTGCCCTCAATTGCAAGCACCTTGACGAGGATCTGGTCACCCTCGCGAAGCTCGTCCTTGACATCCTTAACCCGATGTTCCGCGATCTCTGAGACGTGAAGCAGGCCATCGGTTCCAGGGAAGATCTCGACAAACGCCCCAAACTCCGCGATCCGGACTACCTTGCCGAGGTAGGTCTTGCCTACCTCCGGCACGGCAGTCAGATCGGAGATCATCTGGATCGCGCGTGAGAGACCGTCGGCGTCGCTCGAAGCGACATTGACACGTCCGCTGTCATCGACATCGATCTTGACACCAGTCGCGTCGATGATGCCACGTATCACCTTGCCGCCAGGTCCAATGAGGTCACGGATCTTGTCCGTGGGAATCTGAAGCGTATGAATGCGAGGCGCAAACGCCGACTTCTCCTGGCTTGCTCCCGATATGACCGCATCCATCTGATCCAGGAGATACAGCCGGCCTCGGCGTGCCTGCTCAAGAGCCTCTCTCATGATCTGAGGTGTGATCCCCATGATCTTGATATCCATCTGGAGGGCAGTGATGCCGTTGCGGGTCCCGGCGACCTTGAAGTCCATGTCGCCATAGTGATCCTCGGCACCTGCGATGTCGGTAAGGACAGCGTAGTTGTCGCCCTCTTTGACGAGTCCCATTGCGACACCCGCAACGGCACCCTTGATAGCTATACCAGCCTGCATAAGAGCGAGAGATGCTCCACATACTGTCGCCATTGAGGAGGAGCCATTTGACTCGAGGATGTCCGATACGACACGAAGCGTATAGGGCGACTCGTCTTCAGCGGGCAGAACTGCTTCTATCGCTCGCGACGCGAGAGCGCCATGTCCGATCTCGCGTCGGCCTACACCGCTCATCCGCCCCACCTCGCCCACCGAGAAGGGCGGGAAATTGTAATGAAGCATAAAGCGCCGCTTCTGTTCCCCCTCGTAGCTCTCGAGACGCTGTGCGTCATCGGTAGTGCCGAGAGTTGCTGATACGAGTGCCTGCGTTTCACCACGCGTGAACAGGGCGGAGCCGTGCACCCGGGGCAAAACGCCAACCTCGATCGAGATGGCACGAATCTCGTCGAAGCCACGGTGATCGGGACGAATCCGATCGTTGAGAACCTGTTCCCGAAAGATGTTCTCCCGCAGCAGCTCGTAGTATTTACTCAGCTTCTTCGAGGCAGTCGCATCCCCGTCGGGCAGGTTCTGCTTCAGCTCATCTTTGAGCTCTTTGACGAGGGCGTAACTGTCGAACTTGGGATGCTTCTTCGTGTCCAGCGCATCCCGCAGACGGTCACCCACCTTCGCATTCAGTTCGGAGAGGTACTCCCGATCAAGTCTCAACTGCACCCGCAACGCGCTTGGTCTTCCCCGCACGTCGGACCAGGTCCTCGATCGCTGCACAGATCTTCTTGATCTCCTCGTGGGCGAATTCGATCGCATCCACGACCCGGCCTCTCCTCAATCTCCTTGGCCCCAGACTCGATCATCACGATGCCATCTTTGGTGCCAACCACCATAATATTGAGCTTGCTTCCCGTGCGTTCGGTGTACGTCGGATTGACGACAAACTGATCGCCGATAATGCCGATCCTCACCGCACCGACGGGGCCGTGAAAAGGGATATCGCTCAGCGCAAGAGCGCAGCTGGCACCGTTGATCCCTAGGACATCCGGGTCGTTGTCCTTATCTGCAGAGTAGACAAACGCGACCACCTGGGTCTCATTCCGGAAGGTTTCAGGGAAGAGCGGACGAATGGGCCGGTCGATCTGACGACTGGTCAGGATTTCCTTTTCACTCGGACGGCCTTCCCGTTTGATAAATCCTCCCGGGATGCGTCCTCCGGCGTAAGTGAACTCGCGGTACTCCACTGTGAGCGGGAAGAAGTCGATGCCTTCCTTCGGATCAGGCGAGGCGACCGCAGTCGCAAGAACAACGTTGTCGCCGCTCGAAGTCAGTGCCGCACCCGAAGCCTGCTTGGCCATGCGGCCCGTCTCGAATCGAATCTGCTTGCCCCCGGCAAGCTCTACAGTTACGTCCTGCATCATGTTCATCCTCTTCTCTTTTCGTATCTCAATAACGCTCGCCACATAATGACAAACGGGCTACCAGCAGGCGCTCAGAGCGCAACATGCGGCTGCCCGTTATTGATATTGCCGATCTCCGAAAACGGCTGAATTCCCGCGGCATCTGCATGTCGCGAGAGCATCACATCGCACCACGTTCCCCAACTGGGTCATGGTTGACCTTGTACTCGGATTCCAGGTGTATCTGCGGCGTGGGTGTAGGCTCAAGTGTCTTGCGCAGTCTTCCGGCGGCCTCTACTTGCGAATTCCAAGCTTGCCGATTACATCGCGGTACCGATCCGCGTCGCACTTCTTGAGGTAGTCGAGCAAACGCCTGCGCTTGCTCACGAGCATAAGAAGCCCGCGGCGCGAGCCGTGATCCTTCTTATGTGTCTTGAAATGCTCCGTCAACTCTCCGATGCGCTCGCTGAGAATAGCGATCTGGACCTCTGGGCTTCCAGTATCCGAATCGTGGGTCCGGAACTTCTCGATGATGTCTGTCTTCCTTGCCGATGCCAACACAGCTATTCGATACTCCTAGTCTCTAGTTCACTCGTTAGTGTTCCTGTAAGGATAGCATCGGGGCAAAGACGCAGCAATGCTCGAGGACGCAGACTCTCAAGAGTGAATCGTTCAGCGGGTTCTGATGAGAGCCTTGGTCCCGAACGGACCGGCATCTCACCCGTCCAGCGGAGGAATCGCCAGAACTGTGTCTTTTCGACCCAAATAATGTTAATGATCGAGGCCAGTGTGAGCTCGTCTGCCTTGAGGCCCGAGAACGTCTCCATCCGCCACCGAATATACGGGCTATCCCAAGGTCTGAGTCGAAAACCGCGGGTCGATCTCCATATGAACCTGAGTTCCTGTCGCATGGACGGCTATTCCTTCTTCGCGGGTCGACTGCGAGCGTCCGATAAGCCGATCCATCAACTTCGATGCGATTGCCTCGGCGTCAACGCGATAGCTGCCATCCTCAATGCCTGATCGCAACAGAGCCAATCTCGCCGCGCGACTCTTGTCTGCAAAGTCCACGGGCTCCGCTCGCTCTGACGGGAGATTTGCGGGCTCATCAGCCTCGATCTCACGACGCACCAGAACCTCCCTGTAGAACCAACGCTGACTCAGGTCCGATTGTCTCACCGGCCTCCATCCCGCCCTGCGCCGCCCATGCGACTCACTTCACGACCGATTGGAATAGAGGCGAACTAAGCAGACTAGCGAACTGGCTATCCGAAGATGAATAGGCCACGGTTAGAGTGCCCGAGTTCGAGTCGATGACAGTGTCGTCGAGCGCTGTCTTTTCGAGTGGCGTTCCAGAGGTCTTCTTGAGGAGAGCGACGCCCTTCATCAGCGTGGCCGCCGTTGCAGCTGTCATCGTGTCAGACATTACGACCGCCATGTTGAACTTGACGCCATTCTGGAAATCCATGGTGTAGCGCGAACTCCTCATCCGATTGCGAACAGTATCGTAATCGGCCAAGCCTGAAGCGTCACCAAGAACTCCCTTCATCATGGTCTGCGTTCCCTTCTGGTCAAGAAGGGACCACATGGCTCGCTGATCAACCGCGATCATCTCATTCACCATGTCCCCGTTTGAAAGCAAGTTCGACATCATTCCGTCGCGAGCATCGAGGGCTGCTTTCACGGAGTCGCGATCCCCGAAGATCATGGTCGTCTGGTTCAGGAAGACGACACTCATGCCCGCCGATCCCATCGGGTAGATGTTGTTATTCCTTAGCACGATCGGCTTGGTCTTCTGCTTGGCAAACGTCCCCAAGATCTCGCGAGTGTGAAACTGTCCCTGAGCGATCCCCAGAGTGCGCGTACCTTCTCCCCCTGCAACACGAAAGGACGCAAAGGCGAGGATGTCGGCATCCTGATCGACCTTCAAACCTGAACTCTTGAGAGAGACCTCGAGCCGCTTGAGTTCTGGGGGCAGAGTGCGATCCTTCAGACTCATCGCAGCCGGCGAGTTCTGCATGGCCCGGTAGTCAACGACGATGATCTGCTGAACGTCATGTGGAATGGCCGCCCTCGCGTCATTCGAAAGTTGAGCAGCTCTGGCGGTAGCGCCCGCTAGGGTGAGAGCGGTGATCACAAGTGTCTTCTTGAAGTCGATGAACACGATGAAAACTCCGAGGCGGAAGGTGCCCCGCCGCAACCATTTTTTCTCTTATCCGACACATGCGCAAGCAAATGCGCCGCTTCCTTGGACGAAAGTTGTAGAGGAAGGTCCTTGCGTGGGGCGTCATTTCTACCTTGTCATACCGGCTCAGGCCACGACATCGGCTGTCGGAGCCGCCGCTCCAGTATCTTCGCTGCCGCGTCGAAGTTGGCGATGGACTCCGCCCACTGCGCACCGGCCTCAAAGGCCTCCTCGGGCACTAGGCCTACGAGCTCACCCTCGGCGATGGACGCGCCGTGACGTACCGCTAGCTCCTGCAGAGCCTCGTAGACCCGTCGCATCGGCGTGACACGGAAATCAGTTATGTTCATGCTGATCTGTGGCCTGCCATTTGCCAGCACGCCCAGTGCCTTGACACCATGGAGACCGCCCGAGGACGCGCGAAGATCTCTCGCAATCGCGCGCGCGACCACTATGTCAGGAGGAACGCCGGAGCTGAGGGCGCTTGAAGCAAGGTAGACGTTATAAGCGATCAAAAAGGTACGGGCACCCACCGCACTTGCACCGGCCGTCGGATGGAGCTCCGGCCCGCCGATATCCGGCCGCCGCGAGGCATCCCGTAGTGCCGCTTCGCGAAGGCCTTCGAACTGCCCCCTTCGCACGTTCTCTAGCTCCAAGCGATCCGGTCGTGCTGCCGCCGCGCCATAAAAGTAGACCGGCACACCGAAGCGGTGCCATATTTGGAGGCCCGCTTGCCTGGCAAGCATCGCGCACTCAGCCAGTGAAATCGAGCTAATCGGGACAAATGGGATCACATCAGCGGCACCGATGCGAGGATGGACGCCGCTCTGCCCCGTTAAGTCGATCAGTTCGGAGGCGCGGCCGGCGGCCCGAACCGCCGCCTCCATCACCGCGGCGGGCGAACCCGCGATCGTTACCACCGAGCGATTGTGGTCCCCGTCACGAGAGAAATCGAGCAGGTGCACGCCTTCTACTCGCATGGAGCGAACGATCTCGGCGACCTTGTTCGCGTCCTTGCCTTCCGAGAAGTTCGGGACACATTCGACGATTTGCTCAGGGGGCATACTGCTCCTGAAAGATCTTGTGTAGAGCAACGATCCTCGGCGAGCCCGGAGGCAAACTAGTTCCTACCGGTTTTTCCACCACGTGTAGCCGATCGAAAACTGCACACTGGCGTTGACACCCGGGTTCCGATCGCCGAGTGATGCTGACGAGATGTGCACGGCATTCGCTCCTAGGTCGATCGACCGGCTCGAGCTGACGAAGTAGTGCAAACCAACACCTCCTTGCGGAGTGAAGTTCCAGACACTTGTGTCGGCGTTCGGTCCATCGTTTTGGAGGTTGAGAACTGGCGAGCCAAACGCTGGGAATTTGTGATTCGTCCACAGGAGGCCTCCTGCTGCCTGCGCCCAAGGCGCGATCCGGCGGCCGGCAGCGAAATTCCATCTCAGTATGATCGGTGTGATGGAGGCACCCGTAAACGTCCCCCCGACGGTATAGAGCTGAGAACACGTGATTATCCCAGGTGTGGACGTTGGAAGGCACTTCGAACGCTGGAATTGTGGTGTATAGGCCTGCCAAAAGGGGAATAGCTCGACGGCGTATTCGAAGGTGCCGCGCAACGAGCCCGGCCCGTGCTCACGAGTAAGCACCTTACCGGCATGCACCCCAGCCATCAGAAACTTGAAATCTCCACGATCGTCCGTAACACCGGCGCCTCCCTGAACTATCGCACCCACCTCGAGAGGTAGGGCGGTCGATGTCGTGTTGCTGCTCTGGGCGTTAGCTCGAGGAGGAGCAACGAGTTGAGATCCAAAGACCAGCAGGCAAGCTGACCCGGACGCCAGGGCTCTTGCTCGGATTCTTCCTAAACGTATTCGCAACGAAGTACTCCAGTCATTGACGCCGGTCCGCCGCACTGCAAAAGAAAACCGCCGTCGCCGGCGGCTTTCTACCTGACGTTCATAGGTTCAGCCCGCAACCTCAGACATCTCCATGTCAAAGTTGGAGTAGACATTCTGCGTATCGTCCAGATCCTCCAATGTCTCGAGCAGGCGAATCATGGCGTTCGCCGGCGCCCCCTCCAACTTCTGATAAGTAGACGCGATCATCGTGACCTCAGCGACCTCTGGCGTGATACCGGCCGCCTTGACCGCGTCGCGGACAGCCTCGAAGTCCTTGGGACTACTGGTGACTTCCCAACTCTCGCCATCACCTGAGAGATCTTCGGCCCCAGCATCCAGCGCGATCTCGGTCAGCTTATCCTCGTCCGCGGCGGACTTCGGCACAACAATCAAACCCTTCTTCGCAAACAGGTAGCCGACCGATCCAGATTCCCCGAGGTTGCCGTTGTTTTTTGAAAAAGCATGACGGATCTCGCTTACAGCGCGGTTGCGGTTATCGGTCATGACTTCGACGATGACAGCAACTCCTCCGGGACCGTAGCCCTCAAAGGTGATCTCCTCGTAGTTGACGCCCTCGAGCTCGCCCGTACCACGCTGAATAGCCCGTTTGATATTATCGGCGGGCATATTCTCGGCCTTCGCAGCCGCAATAGCGGTGCGAAGACGTGGATTGCCATCCGGATCACCACCGCCGCCTTTCGCGGCAATTGTGATTTCCTTGATTAGACGAGTGAAGATCTTGCCCCTCTTCGCGTCGAGAGCGCCCTTTTTGTGCTTGATTGTGGCCCACTTTGAATGGCCAGACATGCGTCAACCTCGGTACGGATCTTGGGATTTCACGCTGGCGGTAAGCTGCCTGCCCTTGCGCAACCCTGCGAGTTTAGCACGTCTGTGTCAGCTCAAACGAGGTGGAGTCCTCAGCCGTCGATTGACTCCAGAGACAACAGGTCCGCGATGGTCTCGCGACGTCGTATCAACCGCGCCGCGCCATCCTCAACCAATATCTCCGCCGGCCTCGGACGCGTGTTGTAGTTCGAAGCCAAGCTCATCCCGTAAGCGCCTGCGTCAAGCAGGACAGCAAGTTCGCCCGCTCGCATCTCACTCATGGAACGATCTCGCGCGAAGAAATCGCCGGACTCGCATACCGGGCCGACCACATCGTATATTCGCTGTTGCTCTTGAGGCGCCTCCCGGACGGGCAGAATCTCGTGATGTGCCTGGTACAAGGAAGGACGGATGAGGTCATTCATGCCCGCGTCGGTGACAAGGAAAGTCTTGCTCCCGTTCTGCTTCAGATAGAGTACTGAGGTGAGCAGACCTCCCGCCTGAGCCACGATGAAGCGTCCTGGCTCCAGCAGCAGTGTGGCATGCAATTCCGGCAGCACCCATTCGAGCGCATCGGCGTACCGCTTGATCTCTTCTTGGGGATTGAAGCTCGATGAAGGCCCGTAATCGACCCCGAGGCCCCCGCCTATATCGACAAAGCCTATTTGGTGCCCGTCTTGGCGTAGCTCTCTCAACAAGACAGCAATTCGGCTCAAAGCAGCGCGAAAAGGCGCTACATCCCGTATCTGCGAGCCTATGTGAACGCTGATGCCGGTCGGCTGAAGCCAGGGGCTCGACGATGCTGTCGCATAAAGCCTTCGCGCCTCTCCGATCGCAATACCGAACTTGTGTTCACGAAGTCCCGTAGAGATGTACGGGTGAGTATCTGTGAACACATCAGGATTAACCCGCAGCGCAAATCGGGCGGGTACTTGAAGCTCCTCTGCTCGTCTCGCAAGAAGCTCAAGTTCCGCCTCGGACTCGACGTTAAACAGAAGAATGTTAGCCCTCAGAGCCGCGTCGATCTCCCACGATTGTTTGCCAACACCCGAGAAGACCACCCTCGGAAGAGCTTCTGGGCAGGCCACGCGCACGCGCTCCAGTTCGCCACCCGAAACGATGTCGAAACCAGATCCTGATCTGCCGAGCATTTGAAGAATGGCGATCGACGAGTTCGCCTTAACGGCATAGCAGATTACGTGTGAGTGTCCGGAAAAGGCTCGTTCAAACAATCCAAAGCGATACGAGAATCTGCTCTGCCGAATAGACATAAAGCGGTGTACCGAATTCCTGTGCCAGCGCCTCAAGGGCCATGCCATCACAGGTCAATGCGCCGTTCGCATAGACGAACGGACGGTAGGGCGAGCGATCCGCAATCTTGTCAGTTGAGTTCTGCGCCAAGATTGGCATCTACCTAGTTTGCTGCGGAAGCGCGAACGGTGCTTCGGGAAGAACAACCCACAAGACGACATAGGCCACGATGCCGAGACCATAGAACAGGCCCAAGATCGCAGTCACAATGCGAACGACATCCAAGTTCCAGCCAAAGTGAAGAGAGAATGCTGCGCACACCCCACCCAGCATCCTCGTTGATCGGGGACGCTCCAACCTCTGCCCAGGTCGCGAAGTAGCACCTGGGCCGCTCCAGGCCGTTCGTGGATCCGGGCTGTACCCAGCGCCCCTGCCCGGGCCGTCACCGGGCGTCTCAGCGACGCGAGGGCCGGAACCAGCAACCTGTGTGCCGCAGGCGGGGCAAAATTGTGTTCCCGGACCAAGCTGCTTCCCGCAGTTTGTGCAGAACATGGACCATCGCTCCTGAGTCATTTTGCCACATCCTGCGAACTGTCCCAGAATCACTTGCCGGTGTATGGGCTCCTGAGATAACGACGGGCCGCCTCACTCTGCGACTGATCGCCACCTCCGGTACTCGCGAGCTGATACTCCGCAATGGCCTGATCCCGGCGCCGTAGGAGATCGAGCATCTGTCCGGCATTCAGCTGTGCTCGCTTGCGCAGCCAGTCACTGCAGTTCGGTTGCGCTGCCGCAAGCAGGTAATTTTCGGCCGCGGAAGCGACCTCGTTCTGACCCCGCAACGTGTCTGCAAGACCGAAATAGGCCAACTGCAGCCTGGGCTCGATGAAGTAACCTGGCTTTCGCGCGTCTTCCAGTACCTTGCGATAGGCGGCAATCGCACCACCCCCGTTACCCTCGTCCTTGGTAAGGTTCGCCTCCTCAAGGCGAAAAAGGTAATCACGTGGAAACTCCTCCGAAAGCCCATGCTGCACGACCAGCGCCTCTGGGTAGCGACCATCGTGGCGCAAAAATAACGACAACGCCGTCCGGCACTCAATGTTGTTCACCAGGCCGTGAGACGCGCAGTCCCGCAACATGTCGAGCCCCTTCTCCTTGCTCCCGCTCACGCCGGCGATACCGATCATCATTCGCAGGAAGCGGGGGAGGCTTGCGACTGCAAACTGCTGGATACCGACGGCCATCTTCGCGTCCGCGTAGTCCGGATCCAACTTCAAAACTTGCTCGCTGTCGCTGCGCGCCGCTAATCCCTGGCGTGCTGCAGCCACGTAGCTGTGATCCACCAGGGTGATAAAGGCAGCGTGCATACCATGCGCATAGCCGCGGGCGAACCAGGCGTTCTTGTCAGTAGGGTTTGCCTTGATCTGATTGTCGCAGAGCTCAATGGCAGCGTTCGTCAGAGCTTCAATGCGCTGTCGCGTCGCCTCGGGGACGGGCACACTCCTTTTCGAGGTAAGGAAATTATCATGAGCGTAGTAGGTCGTGTCCA
Source organism: uncultured Acidobacteriaceae bacterium (assembly GCA_963850375.1). Lineage (GTDB taxonomy): Bacteria > Acidobacteriota > Terriglobia > Terriglobales > Acidobacteriaceae > Edaphobacter. The sequence continues at coordinate 2,939,802 of CAWKKV010000002.1, forward strand.
GCAGATCTTGACGATAGAGTTCTCTGAAGACGACTACCATGAGGACATAGTCCGTTGCTAGGGCGCTCTGCGGATTTGCTCTCTGAATCGCTTCAAAGCGGCTCAGGGCTCCGTCGTAATCAAGGTTATAGAAACGCAGATGAGCTTCCCGGACCTGCGGAGAAAGATTAATGGGATCGGTGTGCGTCGCCGCACCGCTCTGAGCACTGCTCGGACGAGGCAGGGTCAAGAGCAGACATACAAGGCTGATACACGAACCGAGAGCTAACGAATGGAACCTTGATCGCATGACCTTCCTACGTACTTGGACGGACTAGAGACGCACTTGTACGCGCCAGCGTAAGCTAGCCTAATCGAAAGAGACGATCTCAGCATTGATTGCTGTTTGTTCGCTCTCCAATCGCATCTTTTTGGCACCTTGGAGGAATGACATCCCGTGACAAGGATCGAGCTCCTTCAACTACTGCTTGCGCAGGCACGGAGCAACGGCTTTCACTTCCGCAGGTGGTACGTGGGTTGGCTCGGTGTTCCGTGGGAAGGCGTGCAGAAGGCCGTCGATGTCCTCTCACACGAGCGTCGCTACTATGCCCTGCTCTTTTCACGCGACTTCGCGGAGAGCTTCTGGAAGAGCGGGAGCGAGATGACGTTGCAGATGCCGGCTCGGAGTTTTCAGCGGAGATTGTCGAATGGGACTATCGGAACGGTACACCGCAAGCAATTCACACGCCGGAGAACCCGACCTGACGCATGGCGGTACCATCTGCGGCAGATGGCCGCGGCGGAAGACCCGCTGCGCTACATAAGAAGATTTCTCAGGGTCGAAGATGATCTGGAAGCCGAGTCCGGAGCCGCCCTCTCCTTGCCAGAGAACTCGACCAGGGATCCGCGATTCATCATCGACGAAGAAGATCTTTTGATCGATTAACCTGAGGAGTCCATCCCTCGCCGAATGCGGTCGATCTGCCGAATATGGAGGCGTCCGTGGACTAAGTGGAAGCGCCTCCATTGCACTGGGCTCAGCGGGCCCAGAACCAGGTGACTCACCGACCGAGTATGCAGTCCGAACTCAGATGCGGTCTCAGTCAATCTCCTGTCCAGCTTTCGGAGATGCTCTTCCACATCTTTCAAAAGCTCGGCTCCGGTGCGGGGCGAGCTGCCGTCCTGCGGCATCATTGCCGCCGGGGCCCGACGCCCGCTCGGGAGATATCCAGCTTTCAGGACCAGGAGCGTCATGCAAGTATGCCGAAAGCTCGGCCTGGTTCGGGTCGGCCTCCCCTTCTCGATTCGCTCACCAAGAATCGCGACCGTGGAATCGTAGGTCAGTACTAGGTGTTCAACAATTTGTTGGATGCTCCACTTCCCGGGTGGTCCGGTCTGGGTCTGAACGGCGTCAAGCCGGTCGATGCTCCTGGCGAGCTCCTTTGTAAGATCCGCAAATTGCACATTCATGACCGCCCAATTTACAGCATTGCCGACCCTGTAACCAGTCGCTTCCTATTTCAATGTCGCCAAGGCCTTTTCCACGGCTTTAGCCTTGTCTCCGTCCGGGTCTAGCTTGAGATAAGCCGAGTATTCCTTGACCGCCTCATCCTTTTTCCCAAGGTGCTCTGCAGCCGCGCCGAGGAGATAGTGAGCGTCCGAATCAGAAGGTTGGAGGTGAACAGCATCGCTCGCTCGCAGATACGCCGCCTGGTGATTACCGGCCTGCAGGTAGTACTTGGCGACATCGAGATCCTCACTCTCCCGGTCCTCGTCACTCTGCAGTTGTTTAACCTTCGCGAGCTTGCGTCGACCTCCCGGCGGCTTCGGTGCATCCTCCGGGCTCGAATCATCGATACCTGAGCGGCTAGATGAGGAACTCGAATTACGGCTGCTCGAGGAGCTACTCGAGTCGTCCGCTGATGGGTCTCCAGGATAGGGGAATTTCTTCGCGGGATCACCCGACTGAGTACTCGATGAGGGTGGCTTGGCCGTCTTCGAAGCAGCCTCTCCTGGAAAAGGGAATTGCTCCGCTGCCGACTTCGGTGGCGATGAAGAGGCACACGGCGGCTCGACAGGCTGACCTCCTGCCTTGCTGCTTGCAGGACAGGGTGCCTCTTCATGCACTCCTGGTCTGCCCGTAGGCGACTGACCACGGGTAGCGGACGCAGTAAGCGAAAGGAAGAGTGCCGCCCAGATAAGTCTCACGCACTGTGATTTTACGCCTCTCCCGCCAATACGTCTTTCCGTGCTGAGACTGCGACGCATCTTCGTCAATCAACAGGTATGCTCAGCGTTGGAGATTTCATGAGACCCAGGCTGATCATCCGATCCTCGTCCATTCACGCTGCGGGCTGCTACACCCTGACAACGCTCCGAAAAGGAGAAAAGGTCTGCGAGTATGACGGTCCGCGCTACAGCAAGGAGGTGGCGGATGATCGTTACAGGGACCGTCACGTGACCTATCTCTTCAGCTGCGGCGATAAGGATACCGTGATCGACGGTTTTGGCACTGCCATGTTTATAAACCACTCATGTGATCCGAACTGTGAATCGGAAGAAGAGAATGGGCGCATATACATCTCATCGATTCGGGACATCGCCGCCGGGGAAGAGCTCACCTATGAGTACAACCTCCATGACTCGGATGATGAAAAGGGCGATTGCTACTGCGGTGCAAAGACGTGCCGCGGAACCATGTTCAGTGATGCCGAGGTAAGGAGGCGGGCGAAGCTCGGAATCAAATCTGGACCAAGAAGTAGAGCTTCAAGGTCGAACTGATACGCAACGGCCGCAGCCGAGTTCGGGTTTCATCCCCGAAGATTACAATCCCTATAACTGCTCGGCAAAGACGCCCGCCTTGCGACTTCTATGGCACATCAGGTACTTGCTCGAAAATATCGCCCTCAGCGCTTCGGCGATGTCGCCGGCCAGCAACACGTAACCGTCACGCTGATGAACGCCTTGGTTCAGGGCCGGATAGCGCATGGTTATATTTTTAGTGGGCATCGAGGTATAGGGAAGACGACCATCGCCCGTATTCTCGCGATGGCCTTGAATTGTCGCAATGCGATCGGCAGTACAGTGCGGGCTTCTGCAGAACCTTGTGAGCGATGCGAAAGCTGTACGGAGATCCGGGCCGGCAATGCTGTCGACGTAATTGAGATCGACGCGGCCACTAACCGAGGCATAGATGAGATCCGTGAATTGCGCGACGCCGCTCGGTATAGGCCTGCGCGCGACAGGTACAAGATCTATATTCTCGACGAGGCGCATCAGATCACGGATGCAGCGTTCAATGCGCTTCTGAAGACTCTGGAGGAGCCCCCGGAACATGTCGTTTTCATGATGGCCACAACGCAACCGGAGGACATCCCGCAGACCGTTCGCTCGCGCTGTCAGCTTTTCAGCTTTCATGCGGTGAAGATGGCGGACATCTTAAACGAGCTCAGAGGAATAGCGCGCAACGAGGGTGTTGCCGCGGACGATGCCGCCCTGAACCTCCTCGCCGAAGCGGGCGACGGCTCTATGCGAGATGCCCTGAGCATCATGGATCAGGCAATTGCTAGCGCTCCGGCAGAGGGCGGAATCCCAAGGCTCGACGCGGCTCAGATCCGTGAGTTGATGGGGTCCATCTCGAACGCATTCTTTGAGCGCATTCTGGAAGCTGTCGATGCGAGCAGAAGCGCCGAGGTCATCACGATCGCGAATGAACTCTTGGATGCTGGCAACAGCCCTCCACAACTGGCTAGGCAGTTTGTCCGTTATCTTCGGAACTGTCTCATGGCGAAGATCTCGGGACTCACACCGGAGAGCGTGGAGTCTGAGGTCTCTTCCAACGAGCTACTGCAGACTTCGGCGGACGAGCAGCGCCGGGCTGCCCGCACCGCTGTGAAGTTCTCGGAAGAAGAGCTGACCCGGTTTCTCCAGATGATGCTGCGCACGTTCGACGAGCTCGGGTACCGACAGGAGCAGCGTTTCCACTTCGAACTCGGTCTGCTAAAACTCGTGCACCTCCGTAGGCTTCTACCGATGGAACAGGTACTGAGTCAGCTTCCCTCATCAGTCCCGAAAGCTGCAAGTGGAAGTTCAAGGGCTTCGAAAGAGGCCAGAGTACCGAGGGCAACGGCATCGGGACTGATCGACTCTGCTTCCCGCGAGGAGTCTCCTGCCGTGGTCTCCCAGGGGATAAAGGCAATGTTCTCCGCCCCAAAAGGAGAGGCTTCCCGTTGGGCGGTAGCAGACTCAACTCGGTCCAGGCGGTCGCAAGAAGACCACAACCCTGCTTCCGATTTGCGTTCTCCCTTGCCAGACCTATCCCAGCAATCTCCCGCGTCCCCGAGCAGTTCGGCGTCGGCTTCCGACGGCCTTACCGTCGCAGAGAACATTTCAGAGCCCTCGCCCCTCGTTAGCGTCGATCAGACCCAAGGTGGCGTACCCAGGGAGGGGTTGGTGGAGCATCTTCGGGGGGTGGCGGGGGTCGCTCTATCAGGGGCCCGGTCGCAGGGTTCGGCCGCGGACGCGATCGAGGAGGCGGAGTGGACCATCGAGGACGGCAGCCTTAGGATCCAGACGGCACTCTCACCGACGATGCTTCCGATGGTGATCAATCCGGAGGCGGATAGGGTTCTCCGGGCGGCTTTGCGGGAGGCGGGGGCAGGGGCGCTCAGGATCGAGCTGCTGCCCGGCAAGCCGAAGGCTGCCGGGGAGGCGAAGCGGCCGAGGGGCAGGTCGGGCTCAGCGCAGGCCAAGGCGGAGCAGCATCCTATCGTGCAGCAGGCGCAGAAGCTGTTCCATGCGGAGATCCGCAAGGTGATCGATCTGGCAGATGGGAAATAGGCAGGAGGAGACAGATGGACTTCGGTGATCTTGGGAAGATGCAGGAGATGATGCAGCAGGCCCAACAGATGCAGGCACAGATGGAGAAGAAGCTTGGGGAGACGGTGGTGGAGGCTTCGACGGGGGGTGGGGTGGTGACGGTGCGGATGAACGGGCGCAAGGAGGTGTTGCGGCTGAAGATCGACCCGGCGGCGGTGGGGAGTGCGGGGAGCGACCTGGAGCTGCTGGAGGATCTGATTACGGCGGCGGTGAACGAGGCCGGCCGGCGGGCCGACGATGCCATGAAGAGCAGTGTGCAGGGCATGATGGGTGGCTTGAACCTGCCTGGACTGACCTAGGGTGCCGCGGTTCGCAGAGCCGATGAGCCGGCTGATCGATGAGCTGAAGAAGCTGCCGGGGGTGGGGACGAAGAGCGCCCAGCGGCTCGCCTTCCATGTTCTGCGTGCGAGTGATGCGGACGCACGGGGGCTGGCGGAGGCGATCCTGACGCTGCGGCAGAAGCTGATGCTGTGCAGCGTGTGCAACAACATCACCGATATCGATCCTTGCGGCTATTGCACGAGCGCGGTGCGGGACCAGCACGTGATCTGCGTGGTGGAGGAGCCGACCAATATTGGAACGATCGAGAAGACCCGCGGCTATCCGGGGGTGTATCACGTGCTCCACGGGACGCTATCGCCGGTGAACGGGGTCGGGCCGGAGCAGCTCCGGATCGCGAACCTCCTGACGCGGCTCCTGGAGGCCGACGAGGTGATCCTGGCGATGTCGCCGACGACCGAGGGCGAGGCTACGGCCGGGTACCTGGCCGGGGAGCTCCGGCGGGTGCGGCCGGGATTGCGGGTGACGCGCATCGCTACGGGCGTTCCTGCCGGCAGCGATATCGAGTACGCGGACGAGGTGACGATGTCGCGGGCGATGGATGGAAGGCGCGAGGTCTGAGGGGTACCCGCCTCCCCCCCATACTTTCTGCAAAGTCTTCGAGGCATTGGGCTTATCGTCGGACTTGGGACTTGTCCGGCTCAGGTGCGGCCTGCACCCACCGTCTCGCTTCAGCTGTTTTGCCCCCTATTTCCATTCTAACGAGATCGAGCAAGAGCTACGCCAAGTCGCGATCTGTTTTCCTCCCTGCATTCGGCCCCGGGGAGAAGCCGCCTGGCGCGTCCTCGCCTTGAGGTGCGAGGACAGCGCCAGATCGAGAATCGACGTGCCCGATCCCCCGACCTGATCGGCGAGGTTTCCCGGGCTACTTCAACTCTGCCGTAGCAGAGGGTGCAGACGTCATCGATACCGACGCTTCGGACAGGCCAGACGACTGCCCGCGAACGGTGATCTTGCCGTCCCTTTCGCTCGTCCTGACGATGACCTGAGCTCGTCCGTGAAACAGCTTCCGTTCGGTCCCTGTGTAGGAACCGGGGTCTTGACCATTCCCGTTACCAACTGCGGCGATCGTGCCTGGACCGCTAAGGGCGAAGGTGACGTCGCCGTCAGCCGACTGGACGAGATGGCCGCCCTCATCTAGTGCCTCAACGGTGATGAAGGCCAGGTCCTGACCGTCGGCGTTCAGCGTTGTCCGGTCAGCCGTTAGCCGGAGCCGCTTCGCCGCCCCAGTCGTCTTGAGAACGGTTTCTGCTACGGGCTGACCCGCCCGTAGTGCGACCGCCTTCACTTCGCCTGGCGTATAGGGAACGGAGAAGCTGGCCTTGAACTCGTGCGCACGATCCGTAGGCTGCTCTCCGATCACCTTTCCATTCAGATAGAGGCGCACCTGCTCGGCCCCGGAATAGACCTCGACCTGCAGGTCTCGTCCTTCTTCCCCTGGCCACGACCAACTTGGAAAGGAGGGATACGTTGCCCAGCCTGCCGCAACGATTGCCTTTCCTGCCGGGGCAGGTTGCCGGACGGTCAGGTAGACCCTGTTGCCGCCGTTCCAGAGAATGTCGCGATAGTAGGACTGTGGTTTGCGGAACCCGGTCAGATCCAGATCACCGCAATCCGAGGCGTGCCATGGAAAGTCATGCGTGAGCACTGCCATGGCTGCCTTTGCCGCTGGATCCGCGCTCTGCGACTTCATGGCTGCATCCATGTCGACGCCGCTTGCCATCCCATTGAACATCTTGTCTATTGTGGCGGTCGTCATCATCCCGTTCATGACCTGTGACGCCAACGCCGCCTGCTCCGGCGTGCCATAGGTCCATGCGCCGATGCCGGATTCGCCAAGATAGTCCATCGAAGTCCAGGTGAGGTCCCCCAGGACGTACGGATGGTCGGTTGAGATCGCCCAAAGCTGAAAGGCTTTGGCGGGAAAGGACTCTGTCGTGAGCATGAGTCGGTCGGGCAGCGCCTGGTGGTCCTGCTGATAGCTCTTCTCCAGGCTGTAGTTGTACCCGGTGATGTCCAGCTGCGAAAAGACTGCCTGCGCTTTCGGCTCCGTCGTCGTTCCGGGAAACGCTAGTGTGAGCGGACGAGTCGTGTCCAGCACCTTCACCTCCGCAATGAGCTGCTTTGCGAACGGCGCTCCTTTGTCAACCGTGAGCTCGGGGATCTCGTTCCCGATCCCCCAGATGATGACGGCGGGATGATTGCGGTCGCGGAGCACCATCCCGGAGATATCGGCTTTCCAGTTTGCGTCGAAGTCTGTGCCGTAGTCGGCTTTCACCTTGTGAGCCTCCCAGGTATCGAATGGCTCATCGAGCACCAGGAGGCCGAGGCGATCGCATGCATCGAGAAATGCGGGCGACGGGATATTGTGCGCGGTACGAACGGTATTGTTGCCGGCGGCTTTTAGAAGCTCAACCCTGCGCTCCTCTGCCCGGTCGAATGCCGCAGCTCCCAAGGGCCCGTTGTCGTGGTGTACGCTTCCCCCCGTCAACTTGATCGGTTTGCCATTCAGGAGGATGCCTGTGCCCGCCGCCCAGGACAAAGATCGAATGCCGAAGTTTGTTGTAACTTCATCAACCGTCGATTTCCCTCGCCGTATCTGCGTTACTGCACGGTAGAGGGTGGGTGATGATGGAGACCAGAGCGCGGGGCTCTTGATAGTGATCGTTTGCGTTGCTTCGGGCTGCTCTCCGGCAGCGGAGAAAGGTGCCTCGGCCGAGCCCACCTCGGCGCCCTTGCCGTCATAGAGCGAGGTCGAAACGACAAGCTCATCGGATCGGGGAGCGCCAGCTGCCAGCGTTGTCTGAACCTTTACGGCAGCAGTCTGGGCGGTGATCTCCGGAGTGGTGATAAAGACACCCCAGTGCGCAACGTGTTCCGGCTGCGTAACGACGAGACGAACATGCCGGTATATGCCTGAGCCGGTGTACCAGCGGCTGTTCGGTTGGGCGGAGTTATCCACGCGAACGGCCAGCGTGTTCGACCCACCCAGCTTCAATCCTCCTGTCAGATCCAGCGAAAAGCTCGTGTATCCGTAGGGCTTCGTGATGAGCTTCACACCATTCAGGTAGACCGTGGCATCGCGGTAGATCCCATCAAATTCCACGCTGACCTTCCGTCCCTTCCAGCTCGTGGGCGCTTGAAAGGTCTTTCGGTACCAGCCGACCCCGGCAGGGAAAAAACCTCCGCCAGCCCCAGTGGGATTGTCTTTGCTCGGTTTGCTTTCGATACTCCAATCGTGGGGGAGGTTCACCGTCCGCCAGCTCTGGTCTCCGTAGGCGGGCGCCTCCGCTCCCTGCTGCTCGCCGAGTTGGAACTTCCACCCGCGGTCCGCGTTGAGCGAGAGACGCGGCGACTCGCCCAGGAGCAGAGATTGAAGGCCGGCGATGAGGAGGAGTGCAACTGTGAGAGACAGGTATCTGCGCTTGTGCGTCATGGCTTTCTTCTCCTGGGAGTCCTGGAAGTGGATCGATTCTTTGCTCCGGTCTTTCCGGGCTTCGGCGCCCGTTGAGACACGGGTTCGGCGCTTAGGCCCAGCAGCATGACTCGCATGGCTTCCCGAAACAATGCACCCAGGGGTCTGCCGTATTCCGTTTCAACCTTGTTGCCCAAGAAAGCCAATCTTCGCTGGGTCCCGACGACCGCATTCAGCACAGCGTGGAGTGTGATCTCCGGATCGAGCTCGGGCCGCATCGATCCATCTGCGATACCAGTCGCGATCCAGGAATGTAGTTCGTCGAGGAAGTTGGGGCTGATTTGCCCGTGCAAGTGCAGGAGTGACTCCGCCGGCAGCTTGTGCGCGTAGAGCACGTCGAACTCCGCCATGAACCTGACCTTCTCGAGTCGGGTCTCGAGGTCAGCGCTCATGATGTCGAGAAGCGTGACGATCTTCTGAAGGCCGGTCGTGTGCTCGAAGAGCTGTGATTGGAAACGATGCTGAAAGTCAGACGCGATCTCGCTTGCGATTGCCAGAGCGATATCTTCCTTGTGCTTGAAGTACTGGTAGAGCGTGGATGGCTGCACACCTGCGGCCGTTGTGATCTCAAGCATCGACACACGGTCGATCCCCGAGCTGGTGAAGAGAGCTTCTGCGGCAGACAGGATGCGTTGCCGCTGACGATCTCGATGAGCGGAGTAACCGTGCTCGCTGCTGGATCGGGCTGCCTTTGGCGCACTGGGCATGGTCGTCTTGTTTTTCGAACTACTCATCCGAATTCAAACATACTATACGAAATAGCCCGGACTGGCCAGTGCTCTACATCAGAGCCGATCCTGTTTTCGCGGGAGGTTAGTCGTAAGCCCGGTTACTCCGGACGATCGATCGGTTCTGGTTGAGGAGGGCGATCGCTCGAGTTCGGCTTGGCCTGGGCGGGATTGGAGGAACGGGGCTAGATCTTCTGCTGTGGTCTGGCGTAGTTCGGCCGGTGGGCTCCGTAGGAAGTGCCTGGGCCCTGACAATTCGTCAGGGCCCAGGCACTTCCCGCAGATCGGGAGACCTTTTAGGGTTGCGACGGGCCATGCTTTGCGTCGGCAATCTCGGTCGACACGGCTCCGAGAGGTCTTTGGGCTGACGCGATGGGGAGCTTCCAGCTTTTGACCGGAGTGTCGGTGAGATTGAGCTCGTGGGTGAAGCGGACGAGGCGTTCGGTGTCGGTTCCACTGGCATCGGTTGCGCGATCGTAGAGGTAGTAGGGCGGGATGGACTGATAGTAGAGGGTGGCGCGGACCGAGGCGGCCTTTGCCGTCTTCCTGTTGAGCGGCACCTCGTAGCGGATGACATTGGTCCCGCTGCCATCACGGTAGTTGGGATCGCAGTCGCCACCGTCGCGCTCTTTGAGGCAGGTGCCGACCGGGCCGGTCTCGTCGGCGAAGGGACCGCTTGCGCTCCAGCCGCGGGGCTGCAGGCGATTGTCCTTCACCTTGTGGTCCAGGGCGATGAAGCTCGTCGTAAGAAATCCTTCCGGGTTGACGACCAGCTCTTCGTAGATCTGCACCTGGTCCTGGCGCCGGATGGGGTTTTCTACCCAGTGGTGCTTCTGATGTTTCTGCTGCGATGGGGTGAAGATCTCGGTTTCGAGAGGTGAACCCTGGCCGTCAGTGATCACCCCCTCTTCGTTGGTTTTACCCGATTCCCAGAGGACGTTGCCCTCGCTATCGAGCACCTGGAAGTCTACAAAGGCGCGGCGGAAGCCGACTCCTGAAGGAAAGCTGTGCCCGACGGTGTTGGTGATCTTGATATCGGCGACCAGCCGGTCTTCTGTTCTTCCGAGCGACCGGACCTCGACCATGGCCGTCTTCTGCGAGGCGCTTTCGAGACTGGTAGAGATGGCTGTGTCGATGCCAGGAATGGTCTTCTCGGGGCTACGCAGCATGGGGTCCTGCGCGTAGAGGCCAAGCTCGCTGCGGAACTGCTTGAACATCTCGAGCGCGAAGATGTTGATCCCGAGCAGAGCATGGCGGTGGTAGTCGTCGCGTTGGACGAGCGTGACTTCGGAGTCGGGAGCACGTGTTGTGATCGCGGGGAAGGTGTTGTCCTCGATGTTTGCGATCTTGTAGGAGAGCGGGTTGCCCTTGTAGTCGTGCGGCATGTGGCAGCTTTGGCAGCTTTGATTGAGGAAGTCGCTGTTGAGCCACTCGAGATAGGTCGTCTGCTCATAGAACTGCGCTGGCTTGCCACCGTGTTTGGCTTCCGTGCCATCCTGACGATAGACGGGTAGCACGATGGTGTGGCACGAGCCGCAGAGCTTGGCGGACTCGATCTGGTTCTGTGCTGTTGCCTTGGGCTCCATACCGATGGCCGACTTCATGGCGTAGGGAGCGACATGGTCTTTGTATGGTCCGTAGAGCTCATCCACGGGTCCGAGATTGAACTTCGCGGTGAAGGTGGATGGATCGCCCAGCCCGGTGTCTGCGATGTGATGGCATGAGGCGCAGGAGACGCCGTCCCTGGCGAGGGCGCCGTAGGGCGAGTCGACCTTGAGAAGTTCATCCCGAGTGAAGTAGGTCCCGTTATCGATCTTGTTCTGCCGCTGGCCCATGACGCCGTGGCAGCTAAGGCAGAGGTCCTGCACGAAGGGTTTCGCATCCTTCTCATGCCCGGCGAGAACGGGATGAAGGGTGTTTTCGGAGTTCAGCTGCGAGAAGAAGATCGGGTCCCTGCCCGACAGACCCATCATGGAGAAGCGCCACTCGCCGTTGGGGGAGACGTTTGCCATGGGGTCGGCGAGCGCGTTGGGCCAGAGCATGCGAGGCAGATCTGCCGTGGTGGGCGAGAGCGTTCCCGTCGCGTTGTGACATCCCGTGCATTGGTCGGACGTGACGAAGTGCGTCGGGTGGTTGGCGGGCGCTTTGGCAACGACATGATCGAAGGACTCGGGGATCATGCAGGGTGGCGGACCGAAGGTGTCCTGCTGGAAGAGCTTGCGGGCCAGGCGGTGATGGATGTTGTCGTCGGGAGCGACGATGGAACTCGGGGGCGGAGGCTCCGCCCCTGTCACGTGGTTCGGGTTGGCGTAGGTGGACGTCGATCCGGCGGCCGACGCGTGACAGTTGAGGCAGTACTGCCCGTAGCCGATGCTGGGATACGATGCTTGCGGGCAGTTGAGGGTGCTCTTCTGCTCCGGTGCATTGCCTGCGGCTCCGGAGACGGTTGTTGTGCCTGCGGGTGAATGTGCGGAGAGGTCTGCCCAGTACCAGCCATCGTGCGAGCTCTTGGAGTCCTTGACCATGATGGTCCACTCGTCGAGGTTCTTGGTGGCATCCGTGAACTGCTCTTTGACGAGCATGGCGCCGTCAGCGGGATTTCCCTTGCGATGGTCGATGACGATCCAGTGCCACATCTGGGGGGAGTACCAGATCTTGACGAGGGGATGGACGCCGCCGGAGGAGCGGATGTCCTGATCGTGCCTCCACCCAGGCGCGTTGCGATAGCAGAGATCGGCCATGTAGGCATCGAGCTTCGCTTCGAATCCTGGAGAGCTAGCCGGCGGAAGAGCTTCGCAAGCGGAAGGCTCACTCCCCTGGACATGGGATGCCGCGACGCGGCGGGCCGGGTAGAGAGCTATGGCAGCCAGAGCCGTGCCGAGCACAACGAGGCGAATCCTGAGGTCCATAAGACACCCCAAATGGAGATGGAACGGCGCGGGCCCAAATACGCACGACGGACAAACAATTGAACGACCGGGAACGTGGATAAAGTACACGCGGCAATCCCCAAGGAGCAATCGCCAAATTGGGCCACGCTAATCTTAAGTTTGCGTTCCAGGTGGTTACCCGCTCCGGTACACAGGTCCGAGTCTCTAGAGGAAGAGCGAGGCGCGGGTCATGGGAGGATGAGGCTTTCGCCGGTCATGTCGGTGGGCTTGTCGAGGTGAAGGAGCTGGAGGATGGTGGGGGAGATGTCGCGGAGGCTGCCTCCTTGGCGGAGGGTGGTGGTTCCCTGCCCCGCTTGCTCGGAGATGAGGAGAAAGGGGACGGGGTTGGTGGTGTGGGCGGTGTGGGGGCCGCCGGTGAGGGGGTCGATGAGTAGCTCGGCGTTGCCGTGGTCGGCGGTGACGAGGAGGGCTCCGCCGCGCTGGCGGATGGACGCGTAGATGCGGCCGAGCTCGCGGTCGACGGTTTCGACGGCCTGGATGGTGGGCTCCATCTTGCCGGAATGGCCGACCATGTCGGCGTTGGCGAAGTTGACGATGACGACGTCGAAGGCGGTGTCTTCGACGGCCTTGATGACGGCATCGGCGATGCCGGCGGCGGACATCTCGGGGGCGAGGTCGTAGGTGGCGACCTTTTGCGAGGGGACGAGGGCGCGGTCTTCGCCGGGGAATGGCTTCTCGATGCCGCCGTTGAAGAAGTAGGTGACGTGGGCGTACTTCTCGGTCTCGGCGACGCGGAGGTTGCGGAGATTGGCCTGCGCCATGAGGTTGGCGAGGAGGTTGTCCATGGACTCGGGCGGGATGACGACGGGGAGTTTGAAGTTCTTGTCGTACTGAGTCATGCAGACGTAGTGGATGTTGTCGGGGGCCTCGGCACGGGGAATCTCGGATTCGAGCTCAGCGGCTTTGGGGAGGTCGTAGCCGCTGGAGGCGGTGAGGCCGCCGGGGACGTCGGAGTTGCGGGCGAGGACGCGGGTGATCTGGCGGACGCGGTCGGCGCGGTAGTTGAAGTTGATGCAGATGTCGTTGGAGCGGATGGGGCCGACGGGGGTGCCATGGGTGTCGACGACGGTGAAGGGCGGGATGAACTCGTCGGTGATGTCGGAGTTGTAGAGGTCTTTGACGCGGGCGATGGGGTCGGCGTAGGAGCCGCCTTCGGGGGATCCGGTGACCATGGCTTCGAAGGCCTGGCGCTCCTTCTCCCAGCGGAGGTCGCGGTCCATGGCGAAGTAGCGGCCGGAGACGGAGGCGAGCTTTCCGGTGCCGATGGAGGTGAGCTGCTGCTCGAGGGCTTCGAGGTGGCCGAGGCCGCTGGTGGGCATGGTGTCGCGGCCGTCCATGAAGGCGTGGACGAAGACGCGCGTGAGGCCCTGGGTGGCGGCGAGGCGGAGGAGGGCGTAGAGGTGGCGGGTGTGGGAGTGGACGCCGCCGTCGGAGAGGAGGCCGAAGAGGTGGAGGGCCGAGCCGCGGGTGTGGGCGTGGGCGATGGCGGTGAGGAGCGTGGGGTCGGAGAAGAAGGAGCCGTCGGCGATGGCGGTATCGATGCGGGTCATGTCCATGCGGACGACGCGGCCGGCGCCCAGGTTCAGGTGGCCGACCTCGGAGTTGCCCATCTGGCCGTCAGGGAGGCCGACGAAGTGATCGGAGGCGCGGAGGAGGGTGTTGGGGAAGTCGCGGAGGAGCTTGTCGTAGATGGGTTTGCGTGCCTGGGCGATGGCGTTGCCGTGGGTCTCGGGGCGATAGCCCCAGCCGTCGAGGATGGTGAGGACGATTGGTTTGGGCATGCAGTTTCGAGGATAGCAAGAGTGTCGGCTGCGCCCTTGAGATCGGAGAGTGTGATGGGTTTCCGTGCTGTGCGGGGAGAGGCAGATTCTTCGGGTTCGCTGGGTATGTCAGTGCCTGGGGTGGGCTCCTTGATGTCAGTGCTGGGGGTGCCGGGTTCGGTGTTCGGGTTCGGGTTCGGGGGCGCGGTTGAGGGTTTCGAGGAGGCGGGCGACGAGGCTGTCCCTGGGTGGGGCGTCGGAGTCGGGGAGCTCGGTGCGGGGGGCGATGGGGCCGAGGGTGGGGTCGGTGGTGATGTCTTCGATGGGAGTTCCCTGCTCTGCCAGGACGGGTGCGGTCCTGGGGAGGTTGAGCGAGGCGATCTGGAGACCGTAGAGGAGGAGTCCGGCGCGGCGGGGGTCGAGCTCATTGCCGGCGAGGCGGTTGAGGATCTCGCCGATGGCCTGCTGGATGGCGGAGCGGTCTTCGGGGATGGGGAGGGTGAAGGGTGTGGCGTGGTGCTCGCCCTGGGAGAGGTCGACGGTGGGGAGGGTTTGGCGGGCGTGGAGGCCGCGGTGGTAGAAGCAGAAGTCCTCGTGGCGGAGGGAGGGGCTGCCGCAGCGGTGGCCGCCGGTGAAGATGTGGCGGCACTGGAAGCGGCGTGTGGGCGTGGTGATGATGTCGGTCTGCGGCATGATGTGGTACCCCTCCCCCCGGGTACTTTTTGTAAAGTCTTCGGTTGATTCGGTTTAGGTTGGCGGGTCCTAGATGAGGGTGAAGCGGAGGTCGAGGGTTTTGCGGCCGCCGCGGGGTGTGGGGTTCTGAGGTGGCGTGGGTTTGCGGAAGAGCGGGAGGCTCCTGGTAGCGCGTTGGCGGCGGGCGGCAGCCTCGTGGGCGGGGATGTGGGTGGTGGTGCGGGAGTGGTGGATCTGGACGGTGGGCTTCATGGTGCGGCTCCTTTTTTCGCTGGACTTTGGTTGGGCTCGGAGATCGAGGCTGGGTTAATGCAGAGAGCCCGGCTTGAGCCGGGCTCTTTTCTGAATGTGTCTATCTCTATCTTAGCTGGCCGAGCGAGTAACTACGCCACGCGGCGGAACCTTCGACGGAGGGTGGCGAGAGCGCCTGCAAGGCCGGTGCCGAGGAGGGTGAGGGACGCGGGCTCGGGGGTGACGGTTGAGCCGGACGTTACGGTTCCGGAGGCGAGGAGGTCCATGGTCTCGAACTGGCCGATGGTGACGTTGATGACGGATGCGTCCTGGGCGGTGCCGCAGGGGAGAGCGGAGGAGCAGAGGGCGGAGCCGGTGTATCCGACGAGGGTGGTGATGGGGAGATAGAGGTCGAGGACGGAGGAGACGCTGCCGGTGGTATTGGAGAGGACGATGGAGAAGTCGCCGTCGTTTGGCTGCTGGGAGGTGGGGGCGCCCGTGAAGTTGACGGGCTGGCCGTTGGAGGTGACGGAGAGGTTGGAGCCGGTGATGAGGTGGGTGGTGGTGTTGAGGGTGAGGGTTCCCGTGAGGGTGCCGCCGGAAGCGAAGGCGCCGTTGAGGGTGAGGGTGTCGGCGTGGGCGGCGAGGGAGAGTGCGAGGATGGCGGCAGCGGCGGTGAGGCTTTGGCGCATGGTTCCTCCTGTATGTGGGGACCGGGAGGAAGTTTCGCATGGGTGGGGGTGGGGTGGCGAGGATTTTTGTAGGGGGGTTCGCGCGTGCCGCGGGGTTGTGGCTTGATTTCAGACTCTGGGCCACCCGCCCGGATTGAACAGGGTAACTATGCCAAAAGCGATCCTCTAAAGAGTTGACCATGCGTTCACGCGTACCCGTCAGGCACACCACGTTGACCTTGGAGCTGTCGCGGGGATCGGGCAGGCTGCCCTGAGCGTTTCACTTCAGGTGAAACTGACTGATCTCATCCTTCAGTGACGCTGCATCGAGCTTGCGGTAGTGAGCACGCAGCGACTTGAGACTAACCGATTTGGCCGGAAGTGCGCTCGCAGGCACTACATAGAACTCCCACTGCGACAGGTCCATAGCATCCCATGTTTGATAGTCAGGGTGGTGCTGAAATGCGAACACGTAAAGGTGTGAACGGAGCTTGGGGGAGTGAGCTTCCCCAAGGTCTGATCTCCCTCGAACGAGACCGCAGAAACGAATTTTAGCCTCATCGAGATGGGGAGTCCCGACGATCTCGCGCGTTCTGCCGAGGCCGTCGAGTGCGCGCCATGATTGCCAATACGCGCTACTTTTTACTTCAATGGTGACGCCACTCTCTAGAACAAGATCGTTGTCTGCCCAGCTACAGCGACGTGATGTAGAGATGCCAAGCAGTCTGAGAACCATCCACTCTGCAAAGATGCCTTTAACGTCGTCATCACAGAGATCACTGAAGGCCCAAATCCAGAAGTCCTGGAGAGTGGTTGGCTCGAGGTCTGCACCGCACAGGGTGTCGGTTGGATGGTTCAGGGGACGATCACCCACTTGTACCTGCCGATGAAGGAATATCCTTCTCACCTTCGTGTAGGGTCCAATCCCGCTGTCGAGGCGATGAGTGCGCGGGCCGCATCGAGGTACACCGTGCGCTTGCCTTGCGGGTGGTACATCCAGACGATTGGGGGGAAGATGCCGTACTGAGGACGGGACCAGAGGTCGTTCTTGTCCTCGCCTGCCACCTGGTGTGCGGGTGAGAGCCTTTGGCCCGATCTCGCCGTCGGCGATGTCGAAGGCCGCTTTCGGGATTTCTTCGTAGTAAACCCGCGGTCTACCAGCAGGATCAGCGTAGGGTCGAATCGGATTACTTCTTCGCGGAGTGCTTCCTCCGCTTTGTCTCTCTGGGCTTCGGCTACCTCGCCCAGAGGATTGCCCTCGGTGACTCCCTGCTTGAAGATGTTGCTCCAAGCGAGATTGGATAGATCGTGGCAGCTCGGGTCCGCTAAGCTGCTTACGGAGCGGGCGAAGTTCCAGAAGGGGCCGTCGCCATCGAACCACGCGCCTCGGAGGCGTCTTCTTCATCGAAGGCGCCGCTGGTGGCCTTACCGATGTAGAGGATGCGTTGGGGTTGCCCGTTCAAACCCTGGCGGAATGTAGCATGTAAACCGCCCGGAGAGAATGCATGCTTCTTTTGTCGCTGGTAATGGCATACGGCTTTATAGCTGATCTCTTTCGAGCGGGCAAGACCGTCGCAAAGATGGGGCACCCGGGGTTGTGGCTCAATTTCAGACCTGGGCCACCCGCCACCAGTAGTTGTGATTCGGAGACCTGGGCCCGTCCAACCCTCCTTTATGTCTTAGCCTAACCGCTTTATCAATTCCAAGACGAAATCCATCGGAGCGGCAACGGAATACCCTGAGTTTCCGAGAACGGTGATACCAACCGTTTCAGACCCTGCAGTTTGGTTGAAGGGTATGTATTGAATCACGAGCTCCAACAATTCTGTAAGCGACTTGGAAGGCAGTTCTATCTATTTCAAGAACAGGCTCCCGCGTGTTGCCAAAGTAAACTGAGGCAATCGAGGATCAGTAACCTAGTGGCTGGGTTATTGCCAGCTATGATGCCTTTCCGCAATAACGGCCGTTGATAATCGATTTGTGGAAAGGTTCTGCAAATCCGATAGAACTGGGATATCCCAAAGACAATTACATCATTCCCAAAGTGTCGGCAAAGCTTTTTCACAGTATCGGTACTCACCGCGAGTATGCCTGCGCTCTGAACTCTGGTTGACAGTTACGCCCGGTACGACTTCTGTTTTATATGTCTCTGCCTGTCTTGCTTCCAGAGTCCGGTGACGGGACCTTGAGTATCTTACGATTGCGACATCTTGCAAATCGTGAGGGGTGGATATTGCCCGTGACTTGCAGGGCTTCGAGATTCCAACGTAAAGACGTTCTTACTCTGATCAGCCGGGTCTTTAGAGTATGCAACTAGTGTGCATGAGGTCCTCGAGCAATTTGATCGGGCTGGGAAGATTTAGCAGAAATCTCCTCGGGCAACTGTGTTCTTGAATAGAACGTGCCTGTGCTGTGACAAGATAAACCGCGTTTCCGCTGCGCAAGAAAAACCCGGAGCCAGAGCTGTGATCACTCATCGTGATCAAAACTGGGTATGCCAAATTGTCATCAGGTATTGCACTGCTTGTGCGCAGAGCTCTCCGGCAAAAAGCGACCGTCAGCATTATTGAATAAGCGAATGCAGAATTGAAACGGAGAACAAAGGTGAAAGAGAGAGGTCATCGTAAAGCTATTTACTCTCCGGCTGACGTCGGCATGTCATTTCTCTTGTGAGTTTGGGAGTTGGACTCAGATCTCAAGCGTGAGATTTGTAGCTATATGACCCCCGTAGTTGACGCTTTCGATGCCGAGGAATTCGGCGGATTGGCCTAGTTCTTCTTCGATGCGGAGGAGCTGGTTGTATTTGGCGATGCGGTCGGTGCGGCTGGCGCTGCCGGTTTTGATCTGGCCGGCGCCGGTGGCGACGGCGAGGTCGGCGATGAAGGTGTCTTCGGTTTCGCCGGAGCGGTGGCAGATGATCGAGGTGTAGCCGAAGCGGCGGGCGAGCTCGATGGCCTCGAGGGTTTCGGAGACGGTGCCGATCTGGTTGAGCTTGATGAGGATGGAGTTGGCGACCTTTTGCTCGATGCCCTTCTGGAGGATCTGGGAGTTGGTGACGAAGAGGTCGTCGCCGACGAGCTGGATGCGGTCGCCGATGCGGTCGGTGAGGAGCTTCCAGCCGTCCCAGTCGTTTTCGGCGAGGCCGTCTTCGAGGGAGACGATGGGGTACTGGCGGGTCCAGTTCTCGTAGAAGTCGACCATCTGCTCGGAGGAGAGCTCGCGCTTGTCTGACTTTTTGAAGACGTACTTGCCGGACTCGGCGTTGAAGAACTCGGAGGAGGCGGGGTCGAGGGCGATGGCGATCTGGTCGCCGGGGGTGTAGCCGGCGAGGGTGATGGCTTCGAGGATGACGTCGATGGCTTCTTCGTTGGATTTGAGCGAGGGGGCGAAACCGCCTTCGTCGCCGACGGCGGTGCCGTAGCCGCGCTTTTTGAGGACGCCCTTGAGGGTGTGAAAGGTTTCGACGCCCCAGCGGAGTGCGTCGGCAAAGGTTTCGGCGCCGACGGGCATGACCATGAACTCCTGGAAGTCGACGTTGTTGTCGGCGTGGGCGCCGCCGTTGATGATGTTCATCATGGGCGTGGGGAGGATGGAGGCGTTGACGCCGCCGAGGTAGCGGTAGAGCGGGAGGCGGAGGGCTTCGGCGGAGGCGCGGGCGACGGCCATGGAGACGGCGAGGATGGCGTTGGCGCCGAGGTTTCCCTTGTTGGGGGAGCCGTCGATGGCGATCATGGTGGCGTCGATGAGTCGCTGGTTGGAGCTGTCCATGCCGGCGAGCTCTGGGGCGAGGATGGACTCGATGTTTTCGACGGCTTTGAGGACGCCTTTGCCGAGGTAGACGGCCTTGTCTCCGTCGCGGAGCTCGACGGCCTCGTGCTCGCCGGTGGAGGCACCGGAGGGGACGGCGGCGCGGCCGCGGATGCCGCCTTCGAGGACGACGTCGGCCTCTACGGTGGGGTTGCCGCGGGAGTCGAGGATTTCGCGTGCGTGGATAGAGACGATCTCGGTCATGGTGCTCCTGTTCTGTGTTTGGGCGCGGGGGGCGGCGGCGAGGGCGATGTGGTGGTGGAGGCGGTCCTGGAGTTTGGGGCGGCGATCGATGGGGACGGGGTTGCCGGCGGCGTTGGTGATGGTGTGGACCAGTTCGACCGGGGTTTTGCTCACCAGACGGATTTTAGCAAGGGTTTGGGGCGCGTGGGTTTGGGGTGGGTGGGCGGGCGCGAGGTTAGTGTCGGGGTCGATTCCCTGCCGGAGGAAAGGCGGGCGCGGGGGTGTGGGGCGGCTTAGGATTTTTCTGTGAGGCAGTGTGCGCCGGACCGGCGTGCGGAGCTGCCCGCCTCGGAGGAAGTGCTGCCATGAAGATTGCCCTGACGACTGCAACGATTGCCCTGGTTTCTGTTCCGGCGTTTGCGCAGAGTGCGCGTACAGGTGTTTCGACGCCTGAGCCGGTGGTGATTACGGCGCAGCCGGACGAGACGGTGACGGTGAAGGTGCAGCCGGCGAAGCCTTCGGCGGCGATTCCGATGACGGCTGCTCCGGGTTCTGGAGCGAGCGGGGGCGGGGCGGTGGTGGAGTATGGGCCGTATGTGCCGTACCGGGGTGGAGCGGCGGCAGGGGGGAGTGGGTTCGCGGCGGCGCCAACGGGAGCGGATCCGGACGCGAATATTGTGACGACAGTTGAGGAGCGTCCGGGCGAGGTGCGTGAGGGGACGCTGCTGCGGGCGCGGGTGAAGCAGAGGCTGTCGACGGTGACGACGCAGCCGGGGACGAAGTTTACGGCGGAGCTGGCGGAGCCGGTGGAGAAGGACGGGCGGGTGGTGCTGCCGGCGGGCGCGGTGCTGGAGGGCCGGGTGACGGAGGTGCATGGCGGGCGACGGATCTCGGGTGCGGCGATGATGCACCTTGAGCCGCGGAGCGTGACGCTGCCGGATGGGACGCAATACATGATCCACGCGCAGCTTGTGGACACGGGGCAGGTGGGGCATGTGAAGGTCGACAACGAAGGGACGATGGTGCGGCGCGACCATCCGAAGGAGACGCTGGCGGCGGTTGGCCTGGCGACGGGCGGAGCGGCGGTCGCGGGCGGGATGATCGGCGGCGGTGTTGGAGCGGTGGTGGGTGCGGGCATCGGCGCAGGTGCAGGCGCGATCGTGTGGCTGAAGGAAGATCGGCAGGCGGTGCTGCCGGAGGATACGCTGCTGGTGTTCAGCCTAACGGAGGCGATGCCGGTGATGCCGGTGGGCAACGTGCCTGTGAGCCGGACCAGTGAGACGGCTGCGGCGAACTCTCGGGTGCCGATGCCGAACGCTGCCGGGGCAATCGTCGAGTAGTCATGGAGTAGAGCTGTTCTGGAGGGTTTCTCCGGAGTTCGTTCTTCTCCCAAGCTGGGGAGCGCGGAGCTGAAGGCGCTCTTGGGGAAGCTCCAGCCGAAGACCGCAGGCAGAGTGCAATCGACGACTCTGGGGAGGGTGTCAGGAGGCTAGGCTCATCGCCCTTCGCAACTCACCGAGCTTGCCGGTAACCCGACTTTCCGGGAAGAACGCATTCGATAATTGGGCATGCCTGAACGAGCCGTGTTGAGGATCGGTCTTTTCACCTCTTTCTTTGTCTGCTGTTCCACCGCTTTTAGTCAGCAGCCTAAAGGCCTTCCTGACGTTGTCGGCGCGGCGGTGCCTCTCTACCCACCGATAGCGCGAGCAACAAATCTGCAAGGCACCGTCGTCTTGACGGTGACGGTGGAAGGCGGCCGGGTTCAATCCACAAAACTTTTGAGTGGGCACCCGATGCTTTCCCGGGCCGCAGAATCAAACCTTGGGTCGTGGGAACTCTTCTCAATGCCAGCCCAAACGTTCGTTGTCACCTACAGCTACAAGCTCAGCGAGAGATGCAAAGGGAATCCCTCTATTGTGGCTGATTTCCCGACCAGGGTGGTGGTGTGCTCGAAGCCAAGACCACCTCTCTATTCCCTTCCATAGCAGTTCCCGCAAAACGGCGTTTTCGGAAAGTTCGAGCCTCGCCCCGGCCGCTCGAAGGGTCCGAATCCGCCTTCATCCAGGCTCAAGTTGCCGAAAACCCGACTTTCAAGGAAGTTGCGGAACAAAACCGAGAAGCCGGCTGTCTATTCTGGTATGGCGAAGGCGTTGGGTCCTCTGTTCGGGATGTCTGTTGGGCTTGGCGCATTTTGGGTACTTCCGAGTATTTGGCGGACTCTTGATCAGACTGCAAACGGCATTCAGCTACTCCTACCGCATGGATGTACTCGGCAGGAGGAGTTGAACAGGGGAGATGGTAGAGATTTCCTCTCGGCATTGTTTCGCTCCTTTCTCGCTGGTCGGCATTCGGACGGCGCTATCTGCACTCCCGCTTTCTGGGCTTATGTCGGCTCCTTGTTTGCACGACCATGGCAGCCCTGAGGCGCGCAAATGGCCCTTAGAGCGGACAATATCGCAAACTCGAACTCGGCCCGGTCGAAGATTTATCTTCTTCGATCACCCAGTGGATATGTTCGCATCCGCGCTGCTACGAAATGGAAGAGCCAGAATGCCGGAACAACGTCGGCGTATTAGACATCGTGGCTTCTAATGTTAAGTTCTTCCGAACCACCGCGCCCATCGAACCCCGCCGTTACGGGGCCATGTTGGAAGCACCCAATTCCATAGCGGGTCGATCAGCATCTCGATTGTCGGTACGTTTAAGGCCGAACCTCGGGGTCAGCAGGACCACAATTCCCGCAATGAGAAGGTAGCGAACGGTATCGATGGCTAAGTTGCGTGTGTCGCCAAGTTGATTGGCGAGGACATGCATCAACCATCCCGCTACCAAGACGCTGCCTGCCGTTGCCCGGTAGACCGCCCCCATGGCCACTGCGAGCGCGATCGTCCCAACCAGGAAAAAGCCGAAGTTGGTACTCGCCTGATTGGAGGTGGCGACAAGGAAAGCGGGGATGTGCCACAAGCCCCATATGAGCCCGAGGACCACATTCGCGGGCCAGAATGGCATCAGCGCAGCGAGGCGCGGGAGCGCAAACCCCCTCCACCCTGCTTCCTCGCCTAGTGGGCCGGGATCGAGGAAAATTGCGCCGGCGAACAGAGAGGAGAACCAGCCGAAAGGGTAAAGCTCGTGCCTCATCGCGCCTCGCGCGATGTGTAGAACGTCGTGGGTCATCCACTCCATGGACCAAGTTAATAACGGCACGCCTACGCCGATCAACAGCCACCACACACCAACGCGCCACTTGAAGAGCCGACCAAACAGCTCGCGAAGCCCATCGGATCCGCCGAACAAGCCGGTTAGCGTTATACCCAACAGTGACGGGACCCAGCAGGCAAGGATAAAAATCTCCCGATACCCAGGATGGTCGAAGTCCACGGGGCCAAGCCTCGCCGTCACGGCCGCCGGAGGCTTTACTAAAAGAAGAGCAATGGACCACGTCAGTAAAAAGCAAAGACCGAAAAACCACAATAGTTCCGTGCGAACGCGCCGACGGTCCGTAAGGAATGTCGCAACCGGTGTCGTTGTTATCGCTTCACCGCTGGCACGAGGCGACCGGATGGAATCGCCGATGCGATGAAGGCTGGTGTGATTTTCATTCGGATACGGTAGCACATGGAAATGGCTACACAGAGTCTTGTCCATAAAACCGATGTGTGAAACACACAGGTTCGTTCAGCCCTGTGCGCTCAGCTCCGGCGCCGAATGTTCCTCGCATTCACGACGCTATAAGCTAGGCAGAAATGAAGCAATGAGGGTACGGCGACGACGCTCTCGGTCGCGCCCCTACCGAGGTCGTCGTATGCTCAAAACCGGAACCACCTCTCTACTCGCTTCCGTAGTAATGCTCCTTAGAGCGGGGATTTGACCCGAGTTCGGCCCAGTTCTTTCTGGATCGAGCCGAAATGTGGTGTTCGGTCCGTCCGAACTTAGCTATGAGCCGACTTTCGAGGAAGGGTTGCTCTATCAGTCGCTTCGCTTCAAGTCCTCATCACTGTTCCGCACGCATTCCTCGGACAGCCGTATTCCAGGACTGAGAGGACAAGCAGTATCCGAACCGCATTTGCTGCGGGATCACCTCTTTCCAACGACGGCGACTCCAGAAGTCGTTCCGCTCGGCAGGATCGACGCGCCCAGCTTGAGAGGTGGTCGCCAGCGCGACCATGATCGACGGGGTGTCATCAACGAAACCAGACGCGAAAGAAAAGAAGTCGCCATACGTCAGATCACCGTCCCCGCGTACATAGATGATCGGTTCATACCTTGTTTTCATGCGCGATGCGATCTCCGCCCGCAAGTCCGATTTGCTTACCGGCGCGTCGTTGAGATAAGTTCTGCCATCGCTGCTCAAAGCGACGACTTCAACTCTGCGGTTATCCTCCATATCAGCAGGACACTCGCTTGTTTTCCAGAAAGCAGATTCATCGATTGCGAACTGGTGAACTGCAAGTTCATACAAGACAATCTCGGAGGTGAGTGCGACTTCTCAAATTCCTGGGCACATGGTTGCTCAATAGAGAACAGCCCTGGATTTCACCCTGAAAATAGCAGCGACATTCCGTGTGTCCGGTTCTGGCGGGCAGTCCGTGCGGCTGAATGAGGAACCATATGTTCGGGCGTAGTCGCTCCCGCAAAACGGCGTTTCCGGCAACTTCGGCAACTCCCGGGCGGTCTGGAGCAGGGCGGTTGCCGAAAACATGACGTATAGGGAGTAACTGGCAGGCAGAGTGACATCGTAGTTGTCTTCGCCTAGAACACTTTGCTCTCTAGAATCCTCCGCTCGAGAGCTTCGACATCCGCGCTTCGCTCCAAGCGGTACCACTTGTTCAGATAGGGCAGGTACTCCGCTTGAAGCTCGAGAGGAAGATGGAAGAAGTCCGAGTGGACGAGGTTCCGGCATCGCCTTGAGCCGCAATGACATCTCCAGACTACGTCGCCGAAGCCATTGATAGAGTAGTCGTACGTGATCTCTTCACCAGCCTTGATCTCTCTCATCGCCACTACACGGCGTACCCCACTTGCGTCGTCTACATAAACGTTCGGTTCGCACGAGTGATTGATGTGGCGTTCGGGCGATTGCATCCAGATGACCTCTCCCGCGCTTAGAAAGTCGCAATGCTGCTCTTCGCCTGCGGGGACTGGATGCTGCTCATCAACATGATGAGAATCGTCAATCGTAAGTACATTTTCACCAGCCAAAAAGCCTGTTTCGGCAAAGACTCCAAGACCATTAATCCTTGAGGTTCTTATTGCCAATGATCGGTTCAAGATGTCTCCTTCGTCTTACCTCGAGCGGAGGCGTAAGTAACGATAAACGGTGTTTTCGGTAATGACAGAATGAGCCACAAGCAGACGCAGACCACGGTACTGGATCTAGGGCAAACCCTTCTACCGCACGGGCTGTAATGGATGTCGCCGGTCCAAGGTTGTAGCGCAGGTCCCGGTACACTCACTCCGGGTGCGGACAGGGCGATGCCGGGCGCTCGCTTATCTGCTGCGGAGCGGCGGTGGGTGACTGTCATTCAGGCGCTGGTGGTGAGTGTGTCGCGAGGTGTGAGTTGTCAGCCTTCGAGGGCGGCGGCTCGGAGTGCTGCGATGTCGAGCTTGACCATGCGCATCATGGCTTCCATTCCCCTGGGGTGATCGATCAGCTCGCTGATGTCGCGCGGGACGATCTGCCAGCATAGGCCGAAGCGGTCTGTAAGCCAGCCGCAGGCCATGGGCTTGCCGCCCTCGATCAGCTTTTCCCAGTAGCTGTCGATCTCCTCCTGCGAGTCGCAACGGATGAAGAACGAGAAGGCGGGGTTGAGCTGCTGCGCGGGGCCGCCGTTGAGAAAGACCATCTCCTGCCCTTCGAGCTCGATGGTGATGGTGGCGATTGCGCCGACGGGCCAGGGGCCGACGCCTTTGGAACGCAGCTCGTCGAGTTTGCGGGCGTGCGGGAAGACGCCCAGGTAGAACTCGGCGGCTTCTTCGGCGTTGTCGTTGAACCAGAGGAATGGCGCGAGTTTGTTCATGGCAGGTGATGGTATCAGCCGGGAGGTTGCCTCGAAAGGGCGGTTTATTCGGGCGGGTCCTCCTGGGATGGCGTTATCTTTTAGGCTGATCCCTGAATGGACGGATGAGGGTCTGCTTACGCGTAGGCACCGCCCAAGTACCGGTGCCGGTTGAGTTGGCCTCCAAGCCGCATCCTACTGGTCTGCCCATGTTGAAACATCTGACGAGACTTGCTGTTCACCGATCGGGCGCACTTGAGCTTGTGCGACGGCTCAACGAGAGTAGCGTGCGCATTCTGATGTATCACCGCTTTCCTCGGGAGCACCGGACCAGCTTCGACAGGCAGTGTGCGTTTCTCCGGGCGAACTACGACGTGATCCCGCTCGAGGAGGCGGTCCGACGGCTGGAGGGAGATAAACCGGCCACACATACGGCGGTGATCACGGTGGATGACGGCTATGCCGACATGCACGAGGTGGCGTTTCCGATTCTGCGGAAGTACGGGCTTCCCGCGACGCTTTTTCTGACCACGGGATTTGTGAATCGTACGTGCTGGATGCCGGGCGACAGGGTGAGGCGATTCTTCGCGACGACAGCGAAAGAGACGGCGACGGTGACCGATGATGCGGGCATCGTGCACACGTTCCGCACCAAGGGGACCGATGGGCCAGACGCGCTTCGTGCCTTGCTGAAGCGGGTTCCGGAGCGCACAAAGAGGCGCATCCTGTCCGAGCTGGACGGTGACCTCCCTGTGCCGGACGCGGCTTCGATACCAGAGCAGTACAGGCCGTGTACCTGGGGGCAGATCCGCGAACTTGCCGAGGGTGGTGTCTCGATGGGTGCGCATACGGTGACGCACCCGATTCTTTCCCGGATTGAGGATGCCAGGGAGCTTGAGCAGGAGATCGTGCAGTCCAAGGCGGAGATCGAAGAGAAGCTGCAGCGTCCGGTCGACTTCTTCGCTTACCCGAACGGGATGCGGGACGACGTCAACAAGGTTAGTGTGGACTGCGTGCGAGGGCACTTCAAGGCGGCGGTAAAGGCGATCACGGGGATGAACGCACCGGGGAGTGACCTCCATACGCTGTTGCGGCTGCCTTGCGAGCCTGAGCAATCTGTTTCGCAGGTGGCGCGGTTGCTGGCCGGTCCTGTTCGCCGCAGCCGCACGAAGCAACTCGCAGCAAACCCTAGCTGAACGGCCAGGGATTCTTTCTCAAGGGAGACCCATGCTCCACTTCGATGTCGTTGTGCTCGGCGCCGGACCAAGCGGTCTTACCGCCGCTTACTGTCTCGGAAAGGCCGGCGCACGCACCGCGGTGATTGAACGGGGGCCCCACTGTGGCGGGCTGATGCGTGGCATCAAGCGGGGCAACTGTTCGTTTGACCTGGGCCGCAAGGAGCTTTACGACCGCTTCGCTCCTGTGCACGAGCTTTGGACCGAGCTGCTGGGCGATGACTACCGGGAGTATCCGCACCGGATCGGCGTGGTGTACGACGGCGGGATCCTGGAGAAGGAGTCGGCTTACCGTGGGCGGCTGCGCGGGATGACGGGGATGCAGACGGCGCGGCTTGGGGCTTCCTACCTCCTGAGCCAGGTGAAGCCAGGATCTCGCGAGGCGAAGTCATTCGAGGACTACTACGTTCTGCGCTATGGGCGTGAGTATTACGACGCGTTTGTCCATGGGTTCAACCGCAAGTTTACGGGCCAGCCGCTGGCGCAGATGCCGAACACGGTTGGCGAACAGAACGTGCCACGTTTTGCTTTTCTGCGGCGAGAGAAGACCAAGGATGCGCCTGCGCTTGATGCGCTGTTTGCCGGGCAGCCGAAGTGGCGGCATCCGGCGAAGGGCACACAGCAGATCGTGGATCGGCTGGAAGAAGGAAGTCGAGGGAGCGGCGTCGAGTTCCTGATGGGCGCGGAGGTTCTGGCAGTTGAGTCCGAACCGGAGAGCGACTACAGGATTGTTTTGCGGCGAGATGGCGAGGAGAGCACGGTGACGGCCAAGTATGTGATCAGCAGCCTTCCCACACCGTTCCTGGCGGGGGTGCTGCGGCCTGAGCTGCCCGCGAGACTGCGAACACCGCCGAGCGAGGAGATCGTGTTCAAGAAGTCGACGGCGCTGGTGTACGTGGTGGCTGACGGGGATCCGAGCTTCCCTCACAACTGGCTGGAGGTGAATGACCTCAACCTGAAGATGGGGCGAGTTGTAAACTACGCTACCTGGAACGGCGACATGATTCCGAAGGGCAAGACGGGGCTGTGCTTCGAGTACTTCGTGCTGCAGGACGATCCGGTGATGCAGATGAGCAAGGACGACCTGCTGACGTTCGCCCTTGGCGAGGCGTCCTCCTGCGGGCTGGTCGAGCGCTCGCGCGTGGAGGATCACCTGGTGCTGCAGCTTCCGAACGTCAATGCAGCGACGGTGATCCATGACCGTAAACGAGAGTGGATGCGCGAGGTATCGGAGCATCTCGACCAGCTGCCCCGGTTCTTCGACACGAGCCGGCCGGGGATCGATCGCGCTACGCTTGCCGGAATCGATGCGGCGGAGGCGTGCCTGCACGATCAGCCGATGAGACGGCGCAGCCTGGCTACCTCATCTCAGGAAGTCTGAACCTCTATGTGGACGCTCGATCTTGAGAAGCGGCGGCGGTATGTGCATGGGATGGGCCGGCTGGCGGTTTGGTACGTCCGCGTGCTGCTGGAGCGCGGCGAGGTGGCGGTAGACGACCTGCCACTGGCGCTGTGCAAGCGAGTGGATCTTTACCGGCTGACGGACTTGTGGAGTGGGACGAACGATCGCGACGATGGCCTGGCGGATCCGGAGTGGATGTCACGCGCGAGGGAGATCGCGGGGTGGATCGGCAGCACACCGATGGATGGGATCGGGGAGCTGGAACAGCGCGTCCTCGCGGCTCTCGAGCCGAGCATGGAAGCGCGGATGCGGAAGGACGTCGGTCCGCCTCCGGTGCGTCCGTTCGAGTGCTGGAGCTACGAGCTCGGATGGCCGGGGTTGGCGGATGGCAGCGGCGTGTTGGGCAAGGTGACGAATCCTGTGCATGTTGAGGCGATCCTGCGGAAGGCTGTGGGTCTGAGCCCGCGGCCTTCGCCCGACGGCGTGCTGCATTTTGTGAATGCACTGGTGCCGCAATCGCCGTTTGATGACATGGCCCGGCTCCGGGCGACACTGCAGGCGTTGATCGCTGAGGTGCGGTCGCGTCACGGGCAGGTGCGGGAGCTGTGGTGCAATACCTGGCTGAACGACCACGTGCACTTCCGGGCGCTGTTTCCGGAGCGATGGTTTCGCAACGGCAGAGTCGCTCCGCCCGGGAACTATCGGAACTGGTGGGGCCAGTTTGCACGGCGGGATGGCGACTTCAACGAGGCGGCGGCGCAGCGGTTTCGGCAGTCGGGCGGGACGTTTCCGTACCGTGCGCTCCAGTGTCACGCGAGCCTGCGCGAGATCGAGGCTCACCTCGAGCGCGAGGCTGGGGTAGGGGCGGAGGCTGGTTCCCGGTGACGCGTGGGTGCGTGCCATACTGTGCGGGCGGTGTGGGGGCGAGGCTGTTGGCTGCTTGAGGTGTTGGATGGTCAGAGTGTTGGGTCTTCTTCTTGCCGGGATCGTCTCGCTTCCCTGCCCTCGCTCGTTTGCGCAGGTTGCGGATGGTGCTCCGGGCCTGGCGGCCGGTTTACCCAGCAAGAGCAATGAGAGCCTGGCGAACGAGGCTGAGCTCAGGGCGCGAGCGGCGGAGATCCGAGCGGCGTTTGTTCATCGATACGGAACTCAGGAAGAGATTCAAGCATTTGACCATCCGGGCGCGGTGAGTGCGTCGGCGAAGCGACCGAAGATACCGAAGCCCAGCGATCTTGAACCGGTCCAGATCTTCGATCAGATCTTTCACCGGGTGGAGTACCAGAAAGATCGTGAGGGCATTGAACGAGTCCAAGCCGCGGCGATCGGTACCCATGGGACGAGTACAGGGCTCCGTGAGCTGGAGAGATTTGTTCCTTTCGGGGATCTGATCTTCGGGATTGGGGCGGGAGCAGGTGCTCAGCGGGAAGCGGCGCTCGCGCAATTGCAAGCGAGTGGTGGTGAAGATCAGGAGTATTTTGCTGCGACGTCGAAGGCACTTTCGTCGATTCTGACGAAGGAAGAGCAGGTTGAGTACGGGGACGGGGACTACCGCACTCGCGCGCGACTGCTGTTCAAAGCGGGTCTGAATCTCCTTGAACGTGCGGGGCGCCGAATGCCTTCATTCTGATGATTACGGATCCATCGGGGATCGCGGGACCAACAGGAATTCCGTTCAGCTTCCCCGGGGGTGCGGGCACCTTTCATGCCTTCTATCCAGAGGAGGTTCCTCTTACGTTGCTGAGCGGACCTGGGCGATGGCGCATCAGCGAAGCTGAACGCTGGGAGTTGACGGCTCACCTACAGAAACGCTTTATGCAGGACGGCTACGACGCTTTCAATGGAGCTGACGCGTCATCTTTTCTTGCCAGGCTCGATGAGCCAGCGGGCAGCTACCACGGCAAGCTTGTCGGGGCGTTTGGTCCTACGGCGGACAAGCAGTACCAGGCGGCCAGCGCAGAGGAGAAGAGAGCGATGACGAAGACGGCGCTCATGATGACGGTTGCGGCGACGGTGATCCTGGGCACGCGAGTAGGGCTGTAGGTGCCCCCTATCGATTAGGGAAAAGTTTGCAGGTCGCCGGAGATGGTCGCGGTGGCAGTCCCGTGCGTGTCACCGGGGTGAGTTGAAGCGGAAGGGGCTGAAGTCTTCCGCGGTGTCGAAGGTGTCGACGCCTTCCGCGCGCTTGAGGGCATTGATGACGAGGTAGGTGATGGGTGTGGCGACGATCTCGTAGGCGACCTTGAGGGCGTAGCCGGTGAGGATCATGTTGGCAAGGGTGCGGGTGGTGGTGGTGCCGGCGAAGGTGAGGGTGATGACGAGGAAGGTGTCGACGGCCTGGCCGACGACGGTGGAGCCGATGGTGCGGGTCCAGAGGGCGCGGCCGCCGGTGAGGAGCTTGAGGCGAGCCATGGTGTAGGAGTTGGCGAACTCGCCGGCCCAGAAGGCGACGAGCGAGGCGGCGAGGATGCGGGGGATGATGCCGAAGACGGTGCTGAAGGCCTGCTGGTTGTGCCAGCCGGGCGCGGGAGGGAGCGCGATGGTGAGGGCTCCGACGGCGTAGAGGAGAGCGGTGGCGAAGAAGCCGAGCCAGATGGCGCGGCGTGAGGCGGCGAAGCCGTAGACCTCGGTGAAGATGTCTCCGAAGATGTAGGTGATGGGAAAGAGGAGGATGGCTCCGGAGACGGCGAAGGGGCCGATCTGGCAGATCTTCTGGGCGAGGAGATTGGAGACGAGGAGGATGACGACGAAGGCGGTGGTGAGGGCGTCGAGGTAGAGGAAGGAGGTGGTGGGGGAGCGTGGGGATGGCGGCATGAGGTCGTTCTTGGGGGCGGTGTTTTGCGGGGTGGTACGAGGGGGCTGGGACCATTTTGACATGGCCCGGCGGTGTGGTAGTTTGGGGATTGGTGATGGGAGGGTGTGGCCCCGTTGCCGGCAAGGCTTGCGTCCCCGTCGTCCAGTGGCCCAGGACACCGCCCTTTCACGGCGGTAACACGGGTTCGAATCCCGTCGGGGACGCCAATAACAAAAGGGTTTACATCTTACAACTGAGTAGGCCTCAGATGGACGGGACTCCTGCGGGACCGAACCAGATGACATGCGAATCTGAAGATCAAGCTCCAGAGGTGCAATTGGCTGACGTTGAGCTTGAATGCGGAGCAGTACGCGAAGTTGAGAGCGTGACGCTATTTGGAACGCGATCGACGAGTCGGTGACACTGGCGCATGAGGTCTACTGCCATGTCTTCCGGATCCTGCCCGAGAAGATCAAGGTGACTGGCCGAAGTGACGTACGGGCCAGCATCGGGCATAAGTATGTGCTCTTCACTCGGCTGCATCGGGTTGGCTCTTGACGCAGGGGAGAATCGGTCGCACTCTCCTTACATCGCAACTGAGGACATCCCCATGCTCCGAACGCTTCTCTGCATGTCTGCCGCCACCATTCTCCTCACATCTGGGTTCGTCCGCGCCGAGACTATCGACGATTTCACCTTTGCTGAAGGCTCACACATCGTGACCTTCTCTCTCCCGGCGAGCTTCAGCTTTCCTGACCAGCTCCATCTCCTGACTATTCCCTGTTGTGCCGCCACCCCCGGCGCGCTGGACGGTGTTGCGGGGTACACAGTCGCAACCACATTCTTCAGCGGTGAGGGTTCGTCCCTCCTTGGAGGAACTCTCTTTCTCAGCATCTACGGCGGGCCTGGACCCGATGCCAACTATGGACTATACGAAGCCGGCTCCGTCGTTGAACCCACCTTTCTCCCAGGCACAGCGGCTGGAGTTGATACAGGCACGTTCGTTCCTGGGACGTACTTGGGAATAGGGTCCCCCGAAATAGGCGCGCCCCCCGCTAGCCTGAGCATCACCCCCGCCAGTACCACCGCCGCCACACCCGAGCCTGCCACCTTTTCCCTGCTAGGGATTGGTTGCGTAGGCCTTCTGGCCCGACACTGGCGAAGTCTCTCCTAGGCTTCCAGAACGACATGAACACGAGCCTAGCAATCGGCGTGATTCCGTCAGGTGCGACACAGATTTTAGGGGGACGAATGGGCGCAGTTCCCGAGCCGGAACGATCTCGACTCGGATTCGCCTAAACCGACTGAGTGTTCGATCCAGAGCGCAGTATCCCAGCCATAAACAAGCGTTCGAGAGTGGGTATTGGAAATCCGGTCTGGTGCCCGGTGCAGTTCCGCACTGCCAGCATGGATGCGCGCTCCCGCGGCGATACACTATTCCTGCCCTAAGATCCGTGCGGAGATTTTGATCTGTCTGAAAGAACTGTCATTACCCCCGACGAAAGAACCGCCACCGCCGCAAGACACGAAGAGCGCGAGACCGCGCTCGAATCTCTCGCCTCCATCTGCACCGTGCTCGCGGTCGGCCTCTTCGTCATGACGTTCATCTTCCAGAACTTCAAGATTCCCTCCGGCTCCATGGAGAAGACCCTGCTCATCGGAGACCACGTCCTCGTCGACCGGATCTCCCTTGCGCCGCCCTCGCGCTGGTTCCCCTTTGTCCACTATCGCGCGCCCCGCCGAGGCGACATTATCGTCTTCCTCAAGCCACACCCTGAAACTCCCGACCTCCACCTGGTTAAGCGCTGCATCGGCATCGCCGGCGACCACATCCACCTGGAGCACGGCGTCGTGTACCTCAACGGCGTCGCCCAGAACGAGCCCTACGCCGGCATGCCCCGGGACGACGGAGACCCCGGCGACAGCTATATCCACTACCGAGACGACTTCCCCTCCGACCTCCCCGGCATCGAGCAGGCTGCCAGCGCCAGCTATGCCGCGCTGTGGGCCGTCGACCTGCCCAACCACGTCGTCAACGGCGACCTCGTGGTCCCCCCCGGCAGCGTCTTCGCCATGGGCGACAACCGCACCAGGTCGGCCGACAGCCGCTTCTGGGGCTTCGTCCCGCTCGAGAACATCGAAGGCCGCCCCATGTTCGTCTACTGGTCCTTCCAGACCCCTGCGGATCAGATGGATAAGACCGGCATCGGCGACCGCATCGCCTTTATGGGCCACGTCCTCATCCACATCTTCGACCAGACTCGCTGGAGCCGAACCTTCCACGCCATCCGGTAGCTTCGAAGAAAGATCCTCGGCTCTCGGTCGAGCGCTGAGAACGTATCTCTGACTGCACACCGTCATCCTCCGTGCAACAACCGCGCAGCAGATCGTCCCGTTTCCGCGGCTTGCCTTCTTCTGCCGCATGCCCGAAACCATAAACGATCCCAAAGACCGGCATCCTGATGTCCTTCAGCCGATGAGGACCGAGGCTATCTGATCGACGGGGCGGCGCAGGATGCTTTGATTGATGAAGAGGGAGATGCGGCCGTCTTTTGGCTTGGCGGTGAAGACGTCTGCACTTCCCTGGCGGTCGTAGAAACCCTTCATGCGTTCGGGAGAGATCGCGAGGTGAATGATGTTGCTCTCGTTGGGGACGCGCTCCACGGTGAAACCGCCGGCGGCTCCGAGGCGAGCGAGGAGTTGATCCATTGCCTGCCGCGCCCGCACGAAGTCGGCGGTGAAGCCGGGTAGAGCGTCAAGTGGAGGGAGGACTGTTTCCCAACCGGTGTAGATGAGGCCGCCGTAGATGTGGCGGAGATCGCGCGCCTGCGCCATGTGCTCTTTCCTCCCGGCGAGGATGGCTCCAAAGGGAGCGCCCAGGTATTTGTAGAGCGAGACGTAGACGGTATCGAAGAGGTCGCTGGTGCTCTTGATATCGAAGCCGGGGGTGCCGCTGAGAAGGAGGGCGCGGGCTCCGTCCCAGTGCATCCCGATGCCCTTTTGCTTGGCGAGCACCGAGATTCGGGCGAGGGTCTCGTGGGGTATGCTGCTGCCGTCGGAGCGGCGTACAGGGCTTTCGAGGGAGATGGCACCGACGCGCAGAGGGTAAGGGCGATGTTCGGCGGAGTCGATGGCTTCGGCGATCTCCTCGTAGGATGGCGAGGCCTTGCCGGGGGCAAGCGGGACGAGGGTGAGTCCGCTCAGGATAGAGGCGGAGTCGCTCTCATCGGCGTAGAGATGGCTTTCCGCCTGGACCAGAGCGTGCTTGTTGTCTCCGCAGAGGATGCGGACGGCGAGGTTGTTGGCGAGGGTTCCGGTGGGGAGGAAGACGGCATCTTCTTTGCCCAGCAGCGCGCTGAAGGCCTGTTCGAGCTGACCGACGGCGCCGCCGTGGAGGTACCGGTCGGGAGCCTCCGGGTATTTCTGGAGGAGGGTAACGAGATGCGTGACGCGGGCGGCCTCAGTGGTGGGCGCGGCATCGCCGGTGAGGGATACGGTCTTCTCCGTATAGGGAGGGAGAGCGCCGGGGGTGCCGTAGGCCTGGGCGAGGAGAGAGGGCGGAAGGGCTGCGGCTGTGGCTCCGGCAACGCGGAGGAAGGTGCGGCGATTCAGCATGGAGATTCCCCGGGGCGATGTTTTGGCTGCGATGAGCTCATGATAGGGCAAGCGGAACGCGGGGCAGGCACACGTTGAGCAGGAGCGAGGCGGGATCGAGGGGCGGGGCAGAACGGCTGGGTGGGCGAGGGCTGGTGAGAGTTGTGCTCAAGCAACAGGTGGTCTAGGTGAGGGAGTGTTCGGAGAGGAATGCGCGCATGGCGGTGACGATCTCCGGGAGGTGCGTCTCGAGTGCGAAGTGGCCGGTTGGGAGGAACTGCACGACGGCGCCTGGGATGTCCCTTTTGAAGGCTTCGGCACCTGCGGGGATGAAGTAGGGATCGAACTTGCCCCAGACGGCGAGGAGTGGCGGCTTCGCGGTTCGGAAGTACTCCTGAAACTTCGGGTAGAGCTTGACGTTGTTGGCGTAGTCGAGGAAGAGGTCGAGCTGGATGTCGACGTTGCCGGGGCGCGCCAATAGGGCAGCGTCGAGGGTGTAGCCTTCGGGTTTGATGAGGCTGGGGTCGGGGATGCCGACCGAGTACTCATGACGCATGCCTTCCGGAGTGAGGCCGGCACGGATGGCGTTGCGGTGTTCGAGGGTAGGTTCACGCCAGTAGCGCTGGATGGGCTGCCAGGCATCGCCGAGTCCTTCCTCGTAGGCGTTGCCGTTCTGGGAGACGATGGCGGTGACGCGGCCGGGAGCCATAAGGGCGAGGCGGAAGCCGGTCGGGGCTCCGTAGTCGAAGACGTAGAGGGCATAGCGGGTGAGATGGAGTGCTTCGGTGAAGGCGAAGATGGTTTTGGCGAGGGCTTCAAAGGTGTAGGTGTATTGGCGCTCGGCGGGGACCTCCGTGAAGCCGAAGCCTGGCAGGTCCGGAGCGATGACGCGATAGCGATCGGCGAGGCGCGGGATCAGCTCTCGATATTGAAAGGATGAGGTGGGAAAGCCGTGGAGCAGAAGGATGACGGGAGCGTCCGCGGGACCAGCTTCGCGGTAGAAGACGTGCACGCCATCGGCTTCGATGCGGCCGTGAGAGGTCAGCGGGATGTTGGGAGGCTGCGTCATAGAGGTCCTCGGAGTGGGGGTTTGCTGATTGGGATCAAACCAGGAGTTTTCTTGCGTGGCGGAGAGCGTCGAGGCGCACGAACGCGGAGGACAGGAGCTGACGGCGATCAAAGTTCAACGACTACCTTGCCCTTGCTGCCCCTCGCGACGAGGTCATAGGCGGCCGCGATGTCCGTTGGGCCAAACCGTTCCTCGGCAAGCAGCGGTTTGAGTTGATGTTTGTCGGCGAGCCCGGATGCGCGCTCGAGGATGTGGCCGTGATGCGCGCGCTGCGCTCCCGTGAGCAGGGGCAGGAGAGTGAAGACACCGGAGTAGGTCGCCGCCCGAAAGGAGAGTGGCGCAAGCGAGTGTGCGCCCCAGCCGAGACAGCTGAGGACGTGGCCGGTGTAGCGTTTGACGGCGGCGAAGGAGGCGTCGAGGACGGGGCCGCCGACGGTGTCGTAGACGATATCGAACCCTTCCCCGCCGGTGTGCTCGGCGACGTATGCTTCGACGGACGCGTACCTGTCGACCGGGGTCGCACCCAGTGCCTCGATGACGGGGCGCTTGTCGTCTGACACGGTTGCAAAGACCCTTGCGCCGAATGCGAGGGCGATCTGTACGGCGGCGTAGCCAACACCACCCGCACCTGCGTGCACCAGGACGGTGTGTCCGTCGCGGACGCCGGCGCGATCGACGAGGCCTTCCCATGCGGTGATGGTGACGAGCGGGAGTGCGGCCGCCTCCCGCATGCTGAGTGTCTTTGGCTTGGGTGCGAGAAGCGCTGCATCGGCGGCGATGAACTCCGCGAGCGTCCCCTGCAGGCCACCGACTCCGCCGACCATTCCGAAGACTTCGTCGCCCGGGCGAAATGCGGTGACGCCCGCACCCACGGCGTGGACGACTCCTGCCATATCGAGGCCAAGGACCGCGGGGAGTGGCTGGTTGGCGTGGCCGCCTTGCCCGGAGCGGATCTTGGTGTCGAGCGGGTTGACTCCGCTTGCGTGGATGTTGACGAGCACCTGATCCTGCGCGGGGAGCGGCGTCGGTGTGTCCACGGCACGAAAGGGTCCGTCGACGGTCTCCACGACATAGGCTTTCATAGGGTTCGTGCGGACTCCGGTGGAGGATCCACCTGTTCGGGCCGGTGCTTCAACGTATCAGATGAGCGACTTCCGCGATCGATACGTCCGTAGCCGTTGGTGCGTGCGACTTTTTTTGTGCATGAAGGGTTCTGTGCATCGAGGCAAGGTGGCGGAGCGACTCGAGGGGCCAGGTGAGTTTTGCGGTGGACTTCCCAGAGGTGGTGGGGCGCGCCGGCGGCACCGGGGATCTCGCCGCGATCGAGCACCTCGTACCGCTGTGAGTCGATGATGTTGTGAGTGAACCATGTATTCAACCCGCCCTCAGTGATGATGAGCATATTGGGGTCGCGGGACAGGATGAGGTCCGAGGGTTGGAGGTCGGGGGCGTCGATGCCGAGCCGATAGAAGTTCCTGATCTCGTTGAAGCCTGAGACCGCGGCTGGGTTGGAGGTTATGTCGGTGAAGGAGGCGGTGAGGGGGTAGAGGTAGGGCTGCCCGTGGTGGTAGTACTCCATCTCCACAAAGGTAGCCACGTCGTCGAAGACTACGGGCAGGCCAGGGGGGAGCTTTGCGATGAGCGCGTCCGTGTAGTCCGGGCCGGGGAGGGGAAA
Source organism: uncultured Acidobacteriaceae bacterium (assembly GCA_963850375.1). Classification (GTDB taxonomy): domain Bacteria; phylum Acidobacteriota; class Terriglobia; order Terriglobales; family Acidobacteriaceae; genus Edaphobacter. The sequence goes on from CAWKKV010000002.1 coordinate 2,977,259, forward strand.
GTCCTTCGGTCGCGGGCGGTTGATGAAGCCGAAGACGATGACCGCCACGAGCGGAAGCACAGCGCGGAGCCCCGGCCGCGGAGCGCTTGCGTCCCTGATCTGTGTGAGCAGCTCGGCCGAGAGAAAGACGAGGGCGAGGGTGATGGGGAGGAGATAGCGATCGATGTAGATGGACGTGCCCACGCGGGATATTGCGAAGGCGAACAGGTCGAGCGCCAGGAATCCTGTCATGAGGAAGTAGGCGGGCCTTCGTTCGGAGCGGTACCGGAGGTGAAGCAGCGCGAGGAGAGACAGGATGACGAGGGTTGTGCGGACGGGACCTTTGGTGAAGTCGGTGCGGAGGAGAAGGTCACGGAGCATGGGGCGAGGGGTCCAGAAGCTGGGCTTGCCGACGGCGAGGGTGCTCTGGATGTTTGCAAGACTGAGAGCGCCCATGAGCGCGATGCCTAGGGTCGCGGAACCGTAGAGCGCGGGCCGGAGCCGCCGCGAACGCAGGTCAAGGGCGAGTTGCATGGCGAGCAGAGATCCGGCGTAGAGGATGCCGAGGATGTGGCTTCCCACGAGCAGGCCATAGGCGGCGAAGGTGCCGACGAGGAAGAGCGGGCTGGGGCGTCTGCGGGTTTCTCCGAGGACGACCAGGAGGATGACGAGCGCGACGGCGGCGAGCATGAGGCCGTAGGATCTGCCGTTTGAGAGCTGCCAGCGCAGGCTAAGCGTTTCGAGGAAGATCAGGGCCGTCGAGACGGCGACGATGGGGAGGGAGTAGAAGCGTCGTGCAGCGGCCCACGTGAGTGCTGCGGCGGCGGAGACACCGGCCGCGGAGAACATCCGGAGACTGAGCTCGGACCTGCCGAAGATCCACTCCCAGGGCTGAGCCAAGGCGTAGAACCAGAAGCCGCTGCTATCGAGGCCTCCCCGCCAGCGTGCGAGGAAGCCTCGCCAGGTGCCTGGGTGGAGGACGTAGTCTCCCATGATCTCGTCGCTCCAGAAGATGCGATGTCGCGACTGAAGGAACGACAGGAGAAGGAGCACGGCAACGAGCAGCGCGATACCGAGCGCATCAAGGATGCCCAAGCGGGCTGGGCGAAGTTCGCTTCGGTTAGGGTCTTGCATGACTTTCTGCAACAACAACCGTCCTCAACAACTGATCGTTCTGTGTTCGAGGGGTCATTCCCTCCGGAGCGCACCGCCTTCAAGGATCGGCCTGATCTACAAGAGAGCGCTGGACCTTATGGGGAGAGCGCAGGGCGTCATGGGGAGGGGGTAGGCGTCATGGCAGCAATCTACCACGGGGAAGCTTTGGCGCCGGCGAGGTAGAGCTATGGAAAGCAAGCGAGTTGGATCTCAGGCTTCTGCCAAGGGCGCGGCCGAGGACTTTAGCGGCGCGGTTTGGGTGGACATCTTGTTCAGGCACCGGAGCCGGGCCGAGTCGCGGGATGTAAAGGTGACGGACGAACAGTACAAACGGGAGGTGTGGCGCCGCCGCATGGGCGTGTGAGTTTTCGGAGTCGGCAGAGCAGCTGCGGAGGGGCCGTCAGGCAGCGTCGATTGCGCGTGAGATAGAGTTGGCGTGAGCTTGCGGAAGAAGGTGCTTGTGACACGAATCGACCCATGGCTGGCGGCTGGAGTGTTTGTATCGACGGCAGCGACGGATGCCGTGTACGTGATGTTTACGGCGGCCGTGGCTTCCCGGCGCAGGGTGCCGGCTGCGACGTGGAGCAGCATCTGGTACATGTTTTCTGCGTTTGCGATTATCAGCTACACCCAGAACTGGATCTATGTGGCCTTTGCGGCCCTGGGCTCATGGACGGGAGCTTATTTTTCGGTTGGACATCTGGCCCGGAGCGGGAGCGGGCGGGAGCTTTCGTCAAAGGCTGATTCACGCGAGCTTTGAGGGTTGCGCTCTGGAGAAGCCATGCTGGAGGGTGTTTCACGCGTGGACGCGGACTTACAGGCCGGTGCTTGCGAATCGCGATTGACAATGCCCGCAGGCTTGGCTAGTGTGTTCGTCTATTCTCAAGGGCCCCAAAGCTGAGTCGGATCGTCGTGGTGACGTGCGTGCGATGTGCACCGTCCGCAGACGTGGGAGGCCGGGAACATGGACTGGATCGAGAAGCTCTTCGGGCTTTCTCCGGATCGCGGGGACGGAAGCACAGAGCTTGGAATCTGCCTCGCTCTGCTGATGCCGGCGATTTACTTTTTGACCCGGGCGTATCAGAAGAGACAGAGGGCCAAAGAAGACAGGCTGTCGCTTTGAAGATCCCCTTGTTGGGTGCGAGCCGGGCTGCGCTTCCCTTCCCCTTTCGCCCTTCATCAGCTGAGTTGGTTTTTATGACGGGTCCCCGTGGTTTCCGCGAAGTTCGCAGCGAACGATGTGGAGGAGCAGCGATGACATGGCAAGGTGGAAAGCGAGGGCGAGAGAGCGAGCCGGTTTCGCCGTTCGCCCGGTTGAAGGCGCTGACGGCGGGGCAGGACGAGACCCCGAAGACGCTGGAGAGCCTGGCCCTGGCGCTTCGCGACTTCCCGCACCCGGTGCTGCTCCATATGAGCCTGATCGAAGGAGAGGAAGGCGAAGAGGTGGAGCACTGGGAGATCCAGGGCGGAACTCCGAACGGAACGGCGCGGCGGGGTGAACCGAAGAGTGCTGACGTGCTCGTTGTGCTGCGGCCGGAGACGTGGGCGCAGATTGCGCAGGGGCGGCTGGCGCCGTACGAAGCTCTGTTCAACGGAAAGATCCGGGTGGGCGGTGACTTTGCGATGGGGAAGGCGATCACTCGCCACCTAAGCGATCCTGCGGCGAAGTACGTCGCCCCATGCTGATTGGAGATTAAGGAAATGGCGATCACAATAGGGACCATCGCGAGCATCAAGGTGGCAAGTTATCTGCCGGGCGCCACAAATGCGTTTGACCAGTGCAACTTGTCAGTCGTGGAAGCGGCCACGCAAAAGACTTTTCTCTTTTACCTCTGGCTTGCGCGTGACGATGACACGCCGGTGCATCGTGTGACGCAGACGCAACGACTGGCGCTGGTACGCGAGGCAGCGTTCCGCAAGCTGACGGTTCACATTACGGCCGAACCGGACTCGTCGATTGTGACGGCGGTGCAGGTGGATATGCCGTAGGCAGCACGGCATGAGGACAGCTCGCCCATGTTTAACTATCACGGGAGTCGGACCTACCCGCGACACATTTGCCTACAACACCGGGCACTCCGCTACCGGGCGGATGACGGCGCTGGCGATTGGCGCGGATGGCAGCCGGTTGTACGCGGGCAGCTATGCGGGTGTGTGGCGATCCGATGACGGTGGCCAGAGCTGGCGCCAGCTGACGTGGCCGCAACCGAATGAGGGGGCACCGCCGGCCGAGATCGCTGGCGCTCTTTTTGCTCCGCATATTTACGACGTGGCGACTTCTCCGACGGATGCGGATGTAGTGCTGGTCTCTGCCGGGGACAGTCAGTTCCTGGATAAGAGGGACGGGATCTACCGGAGTGCGGATGGCGGGGCGACGTGGACGCTGGTGTACAAGACGACGGCGGCTTCGAACCTTGTGTTTGCGCCGGACGACGCTGAGCTGGTGTTTGCGGCGATGGGATGGCAGATCGGTGTGAGCGACAACGGTGGTGTGACGTGGACGGTGCAGCCGCTGAGTGGTGCGTCGCATGTCGCCGTGGGGCCTGCCGAGGCGGGGGGGATTCGGCGAGTTTATGCAGCGGGCAGCAGTGCGATCTGGTACTCGACGGACTCCGGGACGACGTGGTCGGCGGACGCAGGGGCAGCGACGATCCTTGCTGCGCGCAAGGTGGTCAATGATTTTCAGAAGACGTGCGATCCGAAGGCGGGCGTGGGGGGATTCGCGGGAGGGATCGCCTATGCGGGGGGAACGGCCGGGCAGATTCTGGCGGTGGAGCCGGGCCAGCCGACGAGGGTTTACCTGGCGACCGAGGGGGCGGCGAACGGACCGAGCTTTTACAACGGCAATGTTCCAGATGGAACGGCCTGCAACACGATGTGTGGGCGGCTGGCGGGCGAGGGGAGCTTGTGGGTCGGGGATTTCAGCCAGTTCGATCAGGTGAGCAATGCGACCGCGCAGTGGGAGTGGCTGCCCGGGCCTCCGGTGTATTACGGGAACACGTCTCCGAGCGGGAATATTTTTTTGAAGACGAAGCCCTCGAGCAACGGCTTTCTCCTGTTCTTTTCTGACAGCAGCCATGTGCATGTTTCGCAGGGTGTGCCCACTGCGAATGGCTGGCACCGGCTGGATGGCGAGGATGTTTCGGCGGCGCAGGCGGCCGGACACCACTCGAATTATCTGTTTGTGCATCCGGATCCGCACGGGCTGGTGTTTACCTCCGACTTCGATATCACGCTTGCGCCGGCGAACGCTTACAACAGCGTGATCAGCGCATACTCTGGCGGAACGATCTGGATGGCGAACGATGGGGGCGTGAACTGGAACGACTCAGGCGGGCAGGACCAAGGCAGCTGGAAGTGGCCGATCGGGCTTGAGACGCTGGACGCTGTCAACCTTGCGGGGCTGACGGGGCTGGGGACGAAGCCCGCTCTCTACTTCGGAAGTGGGGACAACAACGACTTCTTCAGTCGTGACGGCGGCGCGAGCTGGCAGGACCCGGGATCGGGTTGCGGAGATTGTGATGCGTGGTTTTCGGACCCCGCGCAGGCCGACAGGGTGATGCTGTTTCTGCCGCGAAGCGGTTCGGGGGACGTGGCGGTGATCCGCAGCAGCGATCCGGGGCAGTATCCGGACGCGAGCGATGGGGGGAGCAAGACCTATATCCCGTCGACGAAGGCTCGCGTCGCGGGTCCGCCTCCAGCGCTGGTGCCGTATGCTTCTTCGGGCATTGTGCTGCGAGGGTACCGTCCGGTGATCAAGACGCTGGCGACCGAGGCGCCGCTCGCAGACGGGGATTACGTGTTCATCGACCAAGCCCTGGACACGGGGATCGCCACGCTGCTGCGCACGACGGCGATCTCGTCAATTACGACTGCGGCGGACTGGGCGGATACGAGCAAAGCGTCTCCGATTGGGCCTCCGTCGGGTTTGCCGATGGGGGCGAATGTTGTGCAGGTGAGCGGGGGGCATGCTGCGCCGGTGTACTTTGTCGCGGACCCGTATGGCAGCGTTTGGAGACTGGACTTCCATGTGACGGGTTGGGACCAGATTGTGCCGCACTCGACTATGTCCGGGACTCCGGTCTTTGGGGCGCTGCGGTGGTATGTGGATCCGTACGATCCGCGGATCGTGTACGTGCTTGACTGGCAGGGGGTGAAGGTTTCGGCGAACGGAGGCGAGGACTGGATGTTTGATCCGGGGCTGACGTCGGCGGTGACAGCGGGTGGCGCGCTTGCGATCTCCGCTTCCCTGCTGCAGGACTTTCAGTTCTTTCGAGGAGAGCGGCAGACGAGGTTTGCGCTGGGGACGGCGGGGGTGTTCTGCACGATGGATTCGGGGGTGAGCTGGTTCCCGGTGCTCAACTCCCTCGCGCTGCCGGGGCGGCCTGAGTCGGCGTTTTTCGATCCTCTTTCTGATCAGACCGACCGTGCGCTCTATGTGGAGTGTGAGGGCCGGAGCATCCTGCGGATTGGCGGGATACCGGAGCTTCCCCCATTTACGCCGCCGGTTCCGTTTGACCTGATGATGCTGGCGGCTTTGGATCAGTAGGGCCGGTGCTGGCCGGGCTCTGGGATCTGTGGGCGATGAATGTGCGTTGCTTGCGGTGTGGGAGTGGTGGCCCTGAGCGCGCTTTTTGGCAGGCAGGTTAATTGCCGGGTTCTCCGGCATGCTTTGCGGTACAACTTGAGCTAGGCGGCGATCGAGTGAGCTTCACGATGCTAGACGTTGCGTTGAAGTTCTGAGTGGAGGTTAGCGGATGTCCTTGCGGAAGACGGGCCGGGTTTTATTGCTGATGGTGTTCGGGTGGCTTGCCGTCCAGGTGGCATCGCGTCCGGTTGCGGCGGCGTCCGGAGCGGAGACCAAGCTTGAGAGCTGCAAGCCGGTGAGTGAGCGAACCGGGGTCGAAGGCTGCTGGATCCTGGCGAGTAATCCGCTGGGACGCCTCCCTGCGGGACCTGTGTTCTGGACTCTTGATACCTATCCGAGCCTGGAGAGTGCGCAGGCGGCTTCGACCAAAGGGAGCACTGCCCTGCAGGTGCTTGGAAAGGTTTGGCTGCTTACGGTTGGAGATAAAGCAGCCGCGCCGGTGGGGGGCCAACGTGTGACGCAGATCGGACCTCTGCCGGTGAGAGCGGGCGAGGACTATACGGCGCAGTATCGAGAGTCGATCATGGTGCCTGGGGCTGTGAGCCGAACGCACCAGCACCCGGGCCCGGAGGCGTTCTACACGGAGAGCGGTGAAACGTGCCTGGAGACGCCGACAGGGACGCAGCTGGGGAAGAAGGGCGCCGACGTCGTTGTTCCGGAGGGCGTGCCGATGGAGCTGGTCGCGACCGGGCACGAGACGCGGCGGGGGATTGTGCTGGTGCTGCATGTTTCGGGGCAGCAGCACACGACGCTGGTGACGGACTGGCACTCGAAGGAGCTTTGCAAGGCGAAAGACCGGTCGTGAGAGTGCGCAAGCATCTCGGGGCTGGTTGAGCTCTCTATTTTGTGATCGCGACGAAGCGCAGCATCTGGTCTGCTGCCTTGCTGATGCCGATGCGGGGCGTGACCTCCATGGCGGGGACGGGCTGACCGTCGTCGAGAAGCTGAAGCGGAGACGTCGGGAGCGTGACGTCGATGCCGTTGCTCTCTTTGCGCGTGATGCCGAGGGCCTGGCAGAGCCTGCCCGGGCCGCCGGTGAGGCGATCGGGTGCGGCGTCCTCTTTCAGGCCACGCAGCCTGGCCATGGTGTCGCGGCCTCGTAGAGGTGCGAGCGCGCGAAAGAGAACTCCGCCGGGCTCGCCTTCAGGGAGGCATGAGACGTTGAGGCACGCGTGCAGGCCGTAGATGAGGTAGACGTAGGCAAACCCGGGTGGGCCGAAGAGGACGGCGTTTCGGGTTGTCTTGCCGACTGCTGCGTGGGAGGCGGGGTCGTTGAGACCGAGGTAGGCCTCGACCTCGATGACTCGGCCTTCGAGCCATTCGCCCCGGTAGTGGTGAGCGACGACTTTGCCGAGGAGATCGCGGGCGACGATCTCGGGTGAGCGGTTGTAAAAGGAGCGCGGGAGAGGAGCCCTGGTCATGACGGCTGTGGTGGTTTTGGGGGCTGCTTCGATGCTGCGTCCGGCTTCTTGAGGATCTGGGCGAAGAGGTCGGGGTCGTGTTCGTGCAGGGCCTGGATCTCCGGGATGGTGAAGCGCTGGGTGATGTGCTGGGGGCAGTTCCAATCGACGGCTTCGACGTGGATGACGAAGGCTCGTTCCTGGCGGTCGCGGGGCTCGGCGCGAAAGCTCTCCTGCATGGCGCGGGCTTCGGGGGTTCCCTCGTGGATTTCGGCTCGCCCGAAGATCTTGAGGCGCTGCTGTCGCGGGTAGTCCATGAGGAAGAGTGCGACGCGGTCGTTGTGCGCGAGATTGCCGGTGGTGATGTATTGGCGGTTGCCGCTGAGGTCGGCAAAGCCGAGTGTTTTGTTGTCGAGGACGTGGAGGAAGCCAGGGGGACCGCCCCTGAACTGGATATAGGGCCAGTCGGTTTCGCTCACGGTGGCCATGTAGAAGCCGTCGCGCCGCTTGATGAACGCCTGCTCAAAGTCTCCGAGGCTATCGCCCATCTCGGCGAACTGTTCGACGCGCCGGTACTGTTCCCGGCTGCCGTGCGCTGTCTGCTGCTCCTTGACTGCTGGTGTGAAGGCCAATTCTGCGAATCGTCGTCCCATGTTGACCTCTGTCTTTCCAGGCTCTAGCGTAACGCCGCACACGGGTGGGCGAGTGAATGGCGGAGTTTGTTTCGAACTAGGCGAAGCGCTGCGTTTGCTCGTCGCAAGGCATGTGCGGCGGGCAGGTAGGATGTGTCCGTGACGAATCGAAGAGAGTTTCTGATGCGCTCGGCCGGTTTTGCCGGTTCGATGGTGACCGGGGATGCGTTGTGGCGCAAGGCCGATGAGAGCGGATCACCGGTTCGCGTCACCGTGCATCGCGATCGGCCCATGGGGGCGATTCCGAAGGACTTTACGGGGCTGGGCTATGAGATCTCTTCGGTGGCGCGACCGGGTCTGCTGAGCGGATCGAACCGAGCGTATGTGCAGATGGTACGGACGCTGGGCGCGCAGGGAGTGATTCGCGTGGGCGGGAATACGGCGGACTATGCGTCGTATTCGAAGGATGGGGCGGCGGTGTCGGTGCCGAAGGGCACGGTGGTGAACGACAAGAATCTCCGGGAGCTGCGTTCCTTTCTGGACGCGACGGGGTGGCAGCTGATCTGGAGTGTGGACCTGGGCGAAGGGACGGCGGAGAAGGCGGCCGAAGAGGCGGCGGCGGTCGCGGCGGCTACGGGTGAGAGGCTGCTGGCGCTTGAGATCGGCAACGAGGTGGATCTGTTTTCGCACGAGGGGCATCGACCGGCGGGGTACAGCTTTGCGCAGTATCTCGAGGAGTACCGGAGGTACAAGAGGGCGATTCGAGCGAAGCTGCCGGGGGTGCCGTTTGCGGGGCCGGATATTGCGGGCAAGACGGACTGGGTGACGCAGTTTGCCGAGGCCGAGGGGAAGGATCTCCGGCTGCTGACACACCACTACTACCGTGGTGGGCAGAGCCCGGCGAGCTCGTTCGATATGCTGCTCCACCCGGACCCGAAGCTTGCTCCGACGCTGGCCACTTTGCGGCAGGCGTCCGAGAGCTCGCACGTGCCGTGCAGAATATGCGAGGTGAACTCGTTTTCGGGCGGTGGGCGGCCGGGGGTGAGTGGGACGATGGGCGCGGGGCTGTGGGTGCTGGATTACATGTATACGCTGGCCTCGGCGGGGATGGCGGGAGTGAATATCGAGACGGGAGTGAATCAGCTCGGGTTTGTCAGCTCGTACTCGCCCATTGGCGATGACGAGCATGGGACCTACCATGCGCAGCCGGAGTTCTACGGGATGCTGGCGTTTGCGCAGGGGAGCCAGGGTGATCTGCTGACGGTAGATGTGGAGACGGGTGGAGTGAACCTGACGGCGTACGCGGCGGCTCCGGGCCGTGAGCGGGCGACAGTGACGGTGATCAACAAGGATGCGAGCCGGGGCGCGGAGGTAAGCGTTCTGACGGACGGAGGGTTTCGGAGGGCGACGGTGATGCGGATGGAGGCACCGACTCTCAACAGCGCGACGGGCGTGACCCTGGGCGGGGCGGCGGTGACGCCGGGGGGCGAGTGGAGGGGAGCGCATACGGAGGCCGCCGAGGTTCGGGGACGCGAGGTTCGGGTATCCGTGCGAGCAGGAAGCGCGGCCCTGGTGATGATGACTTCTTAGACCAGTGATGGACGGGGTGCCCGGCAGGATCCGAGGGAACGCACTAATAAGTTACCGAAATCCACAATCCGATTACCTTGCGTCTCCGTACCTCGGTTGTGGGAAGTCTTAGCTCCACGACTTTTAAGCGGAGTGTACGGAGGCAGGTACGATGAACGACGAACGAGTTGCCAAGGAAGTGTTCACGAGCGATGTCCAGGCGGGTGTGATCCGTGCCATCTTTGCGGCGCGGCCTAAGGGGGAGAAGCAGCAGTTTGGCGGAAACATGAAGGAGCACTCGCGTGAGACGGCCGGGGATGCGACGACGGCTGAGGGATCGCGGGTGGAGCTGAAGCGGGGCTCCTAAGTTGATTCGGAGTACTGGCTGAGTTCGGCCTAGGTGCGTGTACCGGGAGGCTTCTTCTTCTCCGCTCCGGTGGCACGGAGCGGAGGGAGAGATCCCCGCCTGGCGTGTACGGGTTCGGGCGGCGGGAGCAGGTGGCGAGATGCGCGGCTGCAAGGATGGCGGCGCAGGTTCGCGACCTATGTTGGATGGGACACAGACGAGTGGGAGCGTCCGCTTCAGACTCTTGGGATGGAGATTGTCGTCGCGACTCAAATCATGGGTCTGGATCGTCTGAGGAACGGCGTGCTCCTGTACTTCGAGGACGGCACGATAGCGTTTTACCCTCAGACCTTGCTCCATGCGATGGCGACGCAGGTGATTCAGATCGATGCCGAAGAGACCTCCCCGCTTGAGTAGACGCAGAGCCCCGTATTGAACTTATGAATCTGTCATCGAAACGCATCCTCGTTATTGCCAATGACCGCGTGCTCCGAGAGACGCGAGGAGCGGTGCTGCGCTCGGACGGCTACAGGGTGTGTGAGGTCGAGAGCGATGACGGCGCAATGGTGCTGCTTGGGCGCGAGACGTTTGACCTGGTTCTGCTGGGGCGTGCGCTTGTGGAGACCGAGGTGGGGATTGCCCAGCGGATACGCGAGCGGCACCCTGATCTGCCCTTGTTGAGAATCGCGACGTGGGATGCGGAGGTGAGTCCGTATTGCTCCCGAACTACCGCGCAGTCGCCTGCCCATGTGCTCGAGGCGGTACGGACGATGCTGGCGGGGGATGAGGTTGGCGCGAGCCGGGCCGAGCTGGCGGGCGCGCCAGAGGGTGGGGCGGCGGAGTTGTTGGCGGAGAGATGCCGATGGTAGGATTTCGTCACTCTGACGAGGTTATCGGGCTCGGCGTCGGGCCTTCGGCCCAGCACTAGACACAGAGCTATCGAGGTTTGCGGTTGGAGTGGGCAGGGTTTGAGAGCCGTGCCCTAAGCACCAAGGAGGAGTTTGTGCCTACTCGCATCGTTGCACTTCGCTCAGCGTTGGCCGCGGTTCTGCTCCTGGCCTTTTCGATCCACAGCCGAGCCGAGTCGTTTTCCGCGGTGTTTGTCTTTGGTGACAGCCTGTCGGACAACGGGAACCTGTACTCGGCCGTGGGGTATCCTCCTCCGCCGTACTACAACGGCCGGTTCTCGAATGGGCCGGTGGCGGTGGAACAATTGGCCGGGCGCCTGAATGCACCGTTGTTTGACTTCGCGTGGGGTGGAGCGACGACGGGTTTGGGCAACCAGATTGATGGCGGCTCGCAGACGAGCCCGGGGCTTTTCCATTTGCCTGGGATGGTGACGGAGCTGGCCAATGCGCCGATTCCCGCGGTGCTCGTGCCGAGTTCGCTGTTTGTGGTTTGGGGCGGCGCGAACGACTTCGAGGACATGGGCTCTGCGACGACGGCGGTCAGCAACATCGATGCGATTGTGGCCTCGCTCCAGGGTGTCGGGGCGCAACACATCCTTGTGCCGGGGCTGCCGGACCTGGGGTTGACACCAGAGTTTTACGGGGATCCGACGGCGACGCTGTTCAGCCAGCAGTTCAACGCGGGGCTCCAATCAAGCCTGCCGGCGGGAGCGACGTACTCGGACGTGTACGGGCTTTTGAACACGATTGTGGCGGACCCTGGAGCGTACGGATTCAGCAATGTGACGACGCCCTGCTTTACCGGCTTTTCGGTGTGTTCGGACCCGAGCTCGTACCTTTTCTGGGATAACATCCACCCGACCACGGCTGCGGATGCGCTGCTGGGCGCGCAGTTTGCGACTGCAGTGACGCCGACGCCGGAGCCGTCGTCGCTTGTGTTGCTGGGCAGCGGGGTTGCGGCTGCGGCGGGAGTGCTGCGCAGGCGGAGAGCGGCCTGAGCGGTAGCCGGGGATTGCTGGCTGTGAGCGAGTCTCGAGGTGCGGTGTGGCGCGCCTTGAGGCCCGCTTAGAAGCGGGCAGTTAAAAGAGCCGGCGGCGGGCGACTCCGAGGGCGGTGAGCAGGCCAGTGCCGAGGAGGGCGAAGGTGGCGGGCTCGGGTGTGAGGACGGTTCCGAAGTAGTCCTGCTCGTCGGCTCCGGAGGCAAAGGCAAACTGACCGTGACTGTTGAGGACCAGCGCATCGATGGATGCGGCGCTGAAGCGTGGATCCGGGTTGTAGTTATACGCTCCGTAGCCGTCGAAGATCCTGCCGCCGTTGAGGACGCCGGGCACCTCGAATACGTAATAGCCGTTGTTACATAAGGAATTCGCGGGATCTGCTCCCGCAGGGAGACCTGCGCAACTCGCGCCGCTGTCGTAAGGGAGAGCGGGCAGACCTTCGGCGAGGTAGTCGGGGATGGTGTTGAAGGGGTGGGTGACGTAGTAGCAGGGCGCGGTATCCGAGGTGCACACCCCATACGGCGCGGTGAGGACCACGGTACCGGAGTCGGTGATGCCGACGGGGTACGGTGTGACGCTCGCGTGCATGGAGGTAACGCAACCGATCAGGACCAGGGTGACGAAGGACAGCCTCAAATGACGCATGGGGAACCTCGTTGTAAGTTTCACCGAGCGTACACGCGGCGAGATCGAACCAACAACGTGAAAGACTTTGCTATGTGAGGGCAAACTTGTTCCGCGTGAGTACTTGTGGTCGTAAAGAGGAACAGGCCGCGACTTATGCGCGGCCTGTGGTTTGAGAGCTCCCGACACGAACATTTTTTCGAGCGAGTCAGCAGATAGTGATGAGGCGAGGTCGGTGGAAGTTACTGGGGTACGGCCGGGCCATCTTCCTGCTCGATCTCTTTGCCTTCGTTGGGGAAGGGCCACTGCTTGTTAAGGGGCTGGGTGTCTTCGCGGACCTGCTTGGGGACCTTGTTGACCTGGAGGTTTTCAAGGACGTGGACGCCGAGCTTGCCGGCTGTGGCCAGATCGATGTCGCCGTCCTTGTCGAGGTCGGCGGCGACGATCTGGGTGCCGATGGTGGCGGTGCCGTTGACCGAGAGCGCTACGCGCGTGAAGGGCGGGTCGCCAGCAGGTGCCGAGAGAAGCATGGAGGGCGGTGTTCTGGCCCCGGGCGGCGTGTTGTGTGGGGTGCCGGCGTTGGCGCTGGCGGAGCGAACCTCTTCGGGTGATGGGAGGCGATAGGCGTAGACGACGACGGGATCGTAGGAGCCGGGATCGTTCCCGGAGTGGCCGCGGTAGCGCTTGCCGGTGACGAGCTCGGGTGTGCCGTCGCCGTCGAGGTCAACGAGGGCGATGGCGTGCGACTGCGAGAAGCTCTCGTCGATGGTGTGGCGGATCCAGGTGCGGTTGGCCGGGGTGCCGGCCTGCTCGAGCCAGTAGAGGCCGTAGCCGTGTCCCTGGCCGTAGATGAGGTCGAGCTTGCCATCGTGGTTGACGTCGTAGCCGAGGACGGGGAAGCCGGTGTCGCCGAGGTCCCAGTCACCGTGCCAGGTCCACTTGTCGTTGTCGGCGTCGATCTGCTCGAACCAGCCGTGCGGCGTGATGATGTCGGCCTTGCCGTCGCCGTTGATGTCGGCGATGCCGATACCGTGTCCGTCCTCGTGGGAGCCGCCGACGTGGTGGACGCGGGGCTTGTCCTTGCCGAAGTCGGCCCAGATGACACCGGAGTGGTTGTAGTGAGCGAGAGCGACGTCGGGCTTGCCGTCGCCGTTGATATCGCCGAAGGCGCCGCCTTCCGTGTCGTAGCTGTCGGCGATCTTTTCGGCCTTCCACATTTCGCCGGCGGCGGTGGCCTTGGGACCGGGGTTTTTGTACCACCAGAGGCCGTTGGCGATCCAGCCGGTGGTGACGAGGTCGGGGAGTCCGTCGTGGTCGACGTCGACGATCCACTCGCCGCAGTCGGAGACGAACTCGTTGTGGATGCCGACGGTGCGGAACTGGTGCTGCTTCCAGGTGCCGCCATTGGCTCCGGGGTTCTCGTACCAGTAGGCGCCGCTGAGGAGATCGGGGAAGCCGTCGCCGTTCATGTCCAGAAGGGAGATGCCTTCGGCGTGGTCGGAGCCGAGGCGGTGGGCGAGAGTGGCGATGCGGGGTTTGCCGTCAGGCCCGGGTCCGGGCTGCTGCATGCGCAGCTCGGTGGCGTGGGCGGGATCCTGCGCGAGCGCGGGGCTCGCGGCAAGAAGAGCGAGGAGGAGCGGTGCTACGGATTTTGCAGGCATGGCGATCTTTCTGACTCCGTGTTGGGTCTGGTTCCGAGAGAGGCGAAGCCCTGAGAGGCGAGATGTCGAGAGACGGTGGCCGGATGGCGAGCGTTTCCAGTCGATCTACACGATCTACACGATCTTCATGGTCTCGGGGTTCCAGTGGACGACGGCATTTTTCTCGACGCTGACGTTGCTGAGAAGGGCGGCACCGGCTGCGCGGAAGCCGAACGTGGCGTCCTCGACGACAGGCTGGCGGCTGCGGACGGAGTTGAAGAAGTTGTGGAAGTGATCGTAGTTATCCGCGTAGCCCTTGGGCGCGACGAAGCGCTCGACTTCCTGCGGGGGTGGGCCGCTGGGGTGAGTGATGGGGTACTTTTTGCGGTACTGGTCGACGTACTCCTTCTGCATGGCGTTGGCGAAGGTGGAGACGGTGTAGCCGGGCTCTTTTTCGAGCGGAGTGCGGGTGACGGTGACGCTTTGGGTGGCGCCGTCGATCTCCATGAGGCCTTCGGAGCCGGTGAAGAGAAAGCCTTCGCTTTCTTCGCCGCCATCGACGAAGTTGACGTGGAGGGAGAGGTTGAAGCCTTCGGGGTAATCGAAGAGGGCGAGGAGGACATCGAGGGCGTCGCGGCCGTCTTTCCAGAAGCGGAGGCCGCCGGTGGCCATGGCGCGGGTGGGGCCGTGGGAGCCGGTGATGAAGTGGGTTCCGCTGAAGAGATGGACGAAGAGATCGCCGGCGACGCCGGAGCCGTAGTCGCTCCACTTACGCCACTGGAAGAAGCGTTCGGGGTTCCAGGCGGTCTTGGGGGCGGAGCCCTGGAAGCGCGGCCAGTCGCAGGTTTCGGTTGAGGCGTCGAGGGGGACAGAGTAGTTCCAGGCGCCCATGGAGGAGTTGCGATCCCAGCGGGCGGTGACCATGTTGAGCTTGCCGATGGCGCCGGCGGCGAGGAGCTCCTTGGCCTTGGCGTAGACGATGGAGCTGACGCGCTGGCTGCCGACCTGGAGGATGCGGTTGGTGGAGCGGGCGGTGTCGATGATGGTGGGCCCGTCGGAGTAGAGGTGGATCATGGGTTTTTCGAGGTAGACGTCTTTGCCGGCGTGCATGGCGTCGACGGCGGCCTGCTTGTGCCAGTGATCGGGTGTGGCGATGAGGACGGCGTCGACGTCTTTGCGTGCGAGGATCTCGCGGTAGTCGCGGGTGGTGAAGACGTCGCTGCCCCAGAGCTCCTTTACGTGGGCGAGTCGGCCGTCGTAGCAGTCGGCTGCGGCGACGAGGCGGACGCCGGGGACCTGGAGGGCGAAGCGGGTGTCGCTCTGGCCCTGGATGCCGGCGCCGATGAGCGCGAGATTGATGGTGTCGGTCGCAGAGCGTGGCGCGGGCGCGGCGTCCTGAGTGAGGGGCTGGGCGATGAGTGGGCTGAGGCGGGTGGAGACGGCGGCAAGGGTTGCCGACTTGGCTGCGGACTGAAGGAATGCTCTGCGATCGGGCATCTTCTGGGGGGCCTCACTTTTGGGTGGAGTAGAAACTATTTCGCGGTCGCGATAAGAAAGGTATGGGATGGGGCGGTGGTGTGTCCAGTGTTCGAGGAGGCACGGAGCAGCGGCCGGCGTTTCCTGTTGCTCGTCCATGGAGTGGCATAGATACTCGTCGGATGTCGAGGACTGCGGAGTGTGCTGGGGCGGGTGGGGCTGCCGATGCCGGTTGCCGAGATGTCGGCGCGGCGGTGGGACGTGATCGTGGTGGGTGCGGGGCATAACGGGCTGGCGTGTGCGACGTACCTGGCGCGGGCGGGGCGGAGGGTGCTGGTGCTTGAGAGCCGGGAGCGGGTGGGCGGGGCGTGCACGATCCAGGAGCCGTTTCCGGGTGTGCGGATGTCGCCGTGCGCGTATCTTGCGGGGCTGCTGCATCCGCTGGTGGTGGAGGAGCTCGGGCTGCCGGAGAGGGGGTTCTCGTGGGCGCCGGCGGTGAATGGCTTGTTTGTGCCGTTTGAGGATGGGAGCAGTGTGCAGTTGTGGGATGACGACGAGCGATGCGAGGAGGAGGTCAGGCGGCTGGCGCCGGGGGACGTGGAGGGCTGGCGAGCGATGAATGCGGTGCTGGGGCGACTGCGGGACAAGGTGCGGCCGGCGGAGGGGTTTGCGGGGAGGGGCGAGGGGCCGCGGGATCTTTGGATCGGGGAGGCTCCGACGAGCGAGGAGCTGGAGGAGCTGCTGGCGGGGGATGCGGAGGCGCGGGCGCTGCTGCTGGAGTGGTCGATGGCGGAGTTTGTGGGGCGGTACCTCCATGATGAGCGGCTGCAGGTGGCGTACCTGGGGCAGGGGGTGATCGGGACGAATGCGAGCCCGTTCGATGCGGGGACGGCGTCGATCCGGTTTCACCATGCGTCGGGGCGGCTGGGCGGGATGCCGGGCATGTGGGGGTATGTGAAGGGCGGGATGGGGATGGTTTCGTTCTACTTCTGCGATGCGGCGACCGAGGCGGGCGCGGTGATAGCGACGGGTGTGGGTGTGGCGCGGATTGTGCCGGGCGAGGGTGTGGAGCTTGAGGGTGGGGAGCGCGTCCATGCGCCGGTGGTGGTATCGAATGCGGACCCGGTACGGACGCTGGGGATGTTGGATGGAGCGGCGGATGCGGGGTGGGCGGCGAAGGTGCGCGGGGTGCCGATCGAGGGATGCACGGTGAAGCTGAATGTGCTGCTGCGGGAGCTGCCGAACTTCCGGGCTCGGCCGGGGGTGAACGAGGCGCACCACTATGGGCAGATCAATGCTCCGCTTTCGAAGGATGAATGGAAGGCGGGGTATGCGGCGGCGCGGGCGGGTGAGCTGCCGGAGCGGCTGTGGTGCGAGCTGTATTTCCAGAGCGTGCATGACGCGAGCGTGGCTCCGGAGGGGATGCACACGATGAGCGTGTTTGCGCAGTATGTGCCGTACCGGTTTCGGGAGGGGAGCTGGGATGAGCATCGCGGGAGAGTGCGGGAGCTGGCGCTCGGGTCGATCGGACGGTTCTGCAGCAACATGGAGGACGCGGTGGTGGATGTGGAGGTGCTGGGGCCGCCCGATATCGAGCGAGAGGTGGGGCTGACGGGTGGGCACATCTTCCAGGGCGAGTGCCTGCCGGCGTACATGTGGAGCAACCGGTTCCCTGCGAGGACGCCGATGCCCGGCGTGTACCTGTGCGGTGCGTGTACGCATCCTGGCGGGAGTGTGATCGGGATCAATGGGCGGAACGCGGCGATGGCGGTGCTGCGGGACACCTCACCCGCAACCCATAAGCCTGCGGCTGCTACGGCGTGACGGAGCGTGGCGAGAAGCGGCTGCTGAAGCGGGAGCTGCGGTTTCCGGACCTGACGCTGTTCTATATCGCGGGCGCGCTGAGCCTGCGGTGGATTGCGACGGCGGCGGGAGCGGGGCCGAGCACGATCGTGATCTGGGTGGGAGCGTGCGCTTTCTTTTTCGTGCCGCTGGCGGCGTGTGTGCTGGAGCTCTCGTCGCGGTACCCGGAGGAGGGCGGGCTGTACATCTGGACGCAGCGGGCGTTTGGGGACTTCGCGGGATTTCTGGCGGCGTGGTCTTACTGGATGAGCAACTTGCCGTACTTCCCTGCCGTGCTGTACTTCGGGGCGGGGAGCCTCCTGTTTGCCTCGCGGCATGGGGCCGCCCTGGCGGCGAGCCGGACGTATTACCTCCTGTTTGCGGTGGGCGCCCTGGCGGTGATCACGGTGCTGAATGTGCTGGGGCTGCGGTTTGGGAAGTGGCTGAACAGCCTGGGTGCGTTCGGGAGCTGGATCCCGGTGGCGATCCTGGTGGCGCTGGCGGCGGTGAGCCTGCGGCGCTTCGGGTCGGCGACGGTGTTTTCGCTGACGAGCATGACTCCGCATGCGGACCTCAAGAATGCGGTGTTCTGGTCGACGATCTTTTTTGCGTTTGGCGGGTGCGAGACGGGCTCGTTTATGAGCGAGGAGATACGAGATGCGCGGCGGACGATTCCGCGGGCGCTGATCGCCTCAGGGGTGGTGCTGGCGGTGAGCTACGTGGTGGGGACGGTGGCGATGCTGGTGGCGATTCCGAGTGAACGGATCAATGGCGTGGGCGGGTTCCTGGGAGCGATGGAGGCGATGTGCGGACGGCTGGGCCTGCCTTGGCTAGTCGTGGTGGTGGCGGTGCTGGTGGCGCTGAGCAGTGTGGGCGGGGCGGCTTCGTTTTTGTCGTCGACGTCGCGGCTGCCGTTTGTGGCGGGGATCGACCGGTACCTGCCCGCGGCGTTTGGGAGAGTGCATCCGCGGTGGGGGACGCCGTGGGTTGCGATTGCGGTGTATGGGCTTGCCGGGGCCCTGTGCGCGGTGTTGAGCCAGGCGGGCAGCAGCGTGCTGAGCGCGTACGACGTGCTGGTGAGCATGTCGATCGTGACCTACTTCATCCCGTTCATGTTCCTGTTCCTGTCGATGATCCGGTTGCAGCGGGAGCCGGCGCCGTTGGGGGTGATGCGACTGTTTGGAGGCCGGAGGGCGGCGCTGGGGCTGGCCTGGACGGGTCTGCTGACGACGGTGCTGACGATTGGGCTGGCGCTGGTTCCGGCGGACGAGGAGCCGAACAAAAGGCTGGCGGTGGCCAAGGTGATCGGGTCGACGGTGCTGCTGGTGGGGGCGGGGGTGCTGGTGTTCTGGATGAGGGAGCGGCGAGTACGGATGGGGGAGGGGGCGTGACCCGGATTGGGCTGACGCCAACGTGGGAGTGCCTGTGCTGATGCTGGCCGGATATGCTCCGCGTCGTTATGTCGAGCTTGCCGATGACTACCGAAGAACTAACCGAGAAGCAGAGACGGCTGTATGAGGAGGCGTGTCCCGCGCCTGAGGATACGCCGTTCTTCAACCATTGCATGACGCTGGCGAAGGCCCAGGGGATGAGCTGGACGGAGGGGCTGGAGTTTGTGGTGCAGTGCCGGCGCATGGCCGGCCGGTGAGCGGGGCCGGAGCGAGCTCAACGGCGCCGGCGTAGAAGGGTAAAGATGAGGAAGATGACGATCAGGGCGCCGAGGCCCGGGAAGAGGAACCAGCCGCCACCGCTGGTGTAGCCGCCGACCATGACGCAGCCGGAGAGGCCGGTCGAGAGGGCGAGAGTTGCGAGGGCGAGTACCGAAAGGCGGGCTTGCTTGCGGAGACTGGGAGCTAGCGAGAGGCGAGGGTCCATGGGTGGTTTGATTGTGGAACGGGCGATGGAGTTCGCCGGGCGAGAGGCGAATCGCTGCCGGAACCGAGAAAGGTTACAGGTAGAGCTCGCGTGCCGGCGAGAGGTTGAGATGGGTGAGGTGAGTTTCGGAGAGGTCGACCTCGCTGCAGCAGACGCTGGTGCCGGGCTGGCCCATGGAGGTGCGCACGGCCTGCTCGAGGGTGCTGATGGCGCTCGGCGAGAGGCCACCGGAGTGGACGAGCTCGAGAAAGACCTCCGGGCTTGCGTAGAGGACGGCCGCGGAGTTGTGGCGTTCGGCGCGAGCGCGAGGGCTTGCCTCGCTGGCATGGGCGTCGACGAGGAACTTGCCTTCTGTTGTCTGTTTGAAGTCGAAGCGGAAGCGCATGCGATGAGCGTAACACCGGCTGGGTCTCGGTTTGCGGTGCACGGCTCGTGAGCACGAGGCCTGGCGGCTGGTGTGCGCGGTAGACAGCTCGGTGCCGGGGTCCGGGAGCTTGCGAAGCAGGGAGCATTTTGGGAGGGGAGTTCCCCGCCCGAAAGATTTCTTTGCAGCTAATTCCCTGTTCCGCGGTGCCGAAGAGATAGGATGGGCGTGCGCTTGATGATATCGAGAATCGGTATTGCCTTATGCGGGAGCGGGTACGTGGAGTGCGGTTCGGGAGCGGCAGCCTGGGGGAGATTTCGTGAACGCGATCGAGATTTGGACGGATCCCATGTGCGAGGTTGAGGGCGAGCTCAGGCGGGGCCTGGTTCGTTTTGGCCGATGGCTTTACCGGCTGGGGTATATGCCGGGGACGTCGGGGAATCTTTCTGTGCGGCTGGAATCGGGGGCGATCCTGGCGACGCCGACGGGTTGCAGCAAGTACCTGCTGCGCGGGTGCGACATGGTGGTGGTGGATCCGGAGGGCCGGCACCTGGCGGGGTCACGGCATGTGACGAGCGAGATCGGGATGCACCTGGCGATCTACCGCGCACGGCCGGATGTCCATGCGGTGGTGCACGCGCATCCGCCGGTGGCGACGGGGTTTGCGTGTGCGGGGCGAGCGCTGGACGAGCCGCTGTGCTCGGAGGCGATTATGACGTTGGGAGCGGTTCCGCTGGCGCCGTATGCGACGACGGGGACCGATGAGCTGGCGGAGAGCATCGAGGCGCTGATCCCGAAGCACTCAGCGATTCTGCTGGCAAACCATGGTGCGGTGACGTACGGGACGGGGCTGCTGGACGCGTTCCTGAAGATGGAGACGGTGGAGCACTTCGCCAATATCTGCCTGGTGGCGCATCGGCTGGGGTCGGCGAGCCCGTTGCGCGAGCAGGCTGTCCACGAGCTGATGGAAGCGAAGGAACGCTACCTGGCGAAGGCGCGGGACCAGGCGGAGATGCGGATGTAGGTAGTTGGTGGGCGAGGCTGGCGGCGACTGGATGCAGGTCAGCGGCAAGCGTCGGCGTAGGGCACGAGGGTGTGGCGAATGGCGGCGAGGATGAGGGGCACGGCCGAGCTGCGGAGGCTGCCGGACCTTACCTGTTCGAACTGCCGCGGGAGCCAGGCGCTGAGAAGGGTGTCGGGGATCTTTACCGAATTGAGATTAGCGAGCAGTCGCTCGACGGCGTCCGTGACGGAGGGGTCGGTCCAGTAGTAGCGCATGCGGTCGCTGTAGCTGTAGCGACGGAGGAGGCGCTGCTGCTCGGGTGTGCCGTGGTAGTGCGCGGACCATTGCGCGGGGTTGCCGAGCATGGCGGCTTCCATGACGTCGGGGAGCGATGAGCGTTGCGCGGCGGGGATGAGCTCCGCTTCGATGGCAGCGAGGGCGAAGAGTGCTTCGCGCATGGCAAAGGTGAGAGCGGGGCCGACCTTAAGGATGGCGAAGCCGTCGTGAACGAGCTGCTTGTAGGCTTCGGGGCGCTGGTAGTCTGTTGAGTGCGCTTCAAAGACGAGGCCGTCGGAGGATCGGAGCAGGCTGGTGAGATCGCGGGCTTTCTCGGGGACGTAGTCGACGACGGTGTCGTGGTTGAACTCGACGCCGGGCTGGACGACGAGGCCGACGACGCGCTCCCAGGCTCGATCGAGGCCGCGGGCGTGAAAGGTTTCGCGGTGGATGCGGAGAGTCTCAGCGGCGGCGGCGGGCGAGGTGACAGCGAGGTGGTCCATCGCTTCGGTGGCACCGCCGGGGACGGGGACCTCGGTGCCGATGATGTACATGGGCCGGAGGCCGGTGGCGGCGGCGTCTTCGGCGGCTTCACAGAGATCGGCGGCGCGGCTGGCGATGAGCTGCTCGGAGAGTGGTGCGTGGTCGTCGGCGCAGGGCATGCTGGCGTCGAGGTGGAGCTTCGCGAAACCGGCGGCCGCGTACTGCGCGATCATGACTTTTGCGGCGGCCATGGCTTCGGCGGCGCCGGACTTCTGCCAGGGGTTGGGACCGAGGTGATCGCCGCCGAGGAGTATGCGGTCGGCGGGAAGGCCGGCATCGGCGGCGATGTCGAGGACGAGCCGGCGAAAGTCGGCGGGCTGCATGCCGGTGTAGCCGCCGTGCTGATTGACCTGATTGGAGGTGGCTTCGATGAGGAGGGGGGTGCCGTCGTCGAGGGCCTGCCCAACTGCAGCGCGGATGACCCAGGGGTGGGCGGAGCAGACGGAGTAGATGCCCCGGGTGGGGTGGGGCGCGTTGAGCAGCGCGAGGTGGTTCTGAAGCCGGGTGGTCATGGTGGCGGGAGGATCTCCGGGGTCTTGAGATGGCCTGGGCGGTTTTGTCGGCGGCTTTTTGTCTGGACAGCGCTCGTCTTGAGCGGCGGAGGAAGGACCGCTCCGATCCGGCTGGTTTGACCGGAAATGAAGCTTGAGTCTACGCTAAGTCGAAAGCAAACGGAACAAAACAATACATTGAGAAGATGAAGCACGCCGGGCGTGCGGGGAGGTTCGGGTGGGGGAGTCGATTGAAGTGCGTGACAAGTTTGTGGACATGGTGAGCGCGAAGGCCGAGGTGGACCTGCGGCTGAGCGACTTCGATCCGCGGAGCTCGCTCGAGACGCCGGTGAGTGTGGTGGAGAGGGCCCGGTTTCCGGTGATCGATTATCACAATCATCTGGATTCAACTGAGCCGAGTGAGGTGCTGGCGGTGATGGACGCGTGCGGTGTGGAGCATGTTGTGAATATCACGATGCAGGTGGGGCAGAGCGCGCTTGACCAGATGGATCGGTTTCACCAGGCGGCGCCGGAGCGGTTCTCGTCGATCGGGTGGATGGACTGGGAGGGGGTGGAGCGGGCGGACTTCGCGGAGGTCACGGTGGGGCGGCTCGAGCGGATGATGGAGCACGGCGCCTGCGGGATCAAGTTCTGGAAGGACCTTGGGCTGACGCTGAAGGATGCGAGCGGGAGGCTGCTGCGGATCGACGATGAGCGGTTTGCGCCGATCTTTGAGGCATGCGGACGGATGGGGTTGCCGGTGATGTTTCACACGGCGGACCCGAGCGCGTTTTTTGAGCCGATCGACCGGCACAATGAGCGATATGAGGAGTTGGCGGCACACCCTGACTGGGGATTCCATGATGTGCCGGTGACGAAGCGCGAGCTGCTGGAGGCGCGGAACCGGGTGATCGCGCGGCATCCGGCGACGACGTTTGTGGGGGCGCACTGCGCGGAGAGCGGGGAGGATCTCGGGTACCTGGCGGAGCAGATGGATGCGTTGCCGAATCTCCTGGTCGACATCAGTGCGCGGACTCCGGAGCTGGGGCGGCAGCCGTATCGTGCGCGCGCGTTCTTTCTGAAGTATGCGGACAGGATTCTGTTTGGGACGGACCTGCTGCCGGAGGTGGAGATGTACCGGCTCTACTTCCGGTTCCTGGAGACGGCGGACGAGTACTTCGCGTATCCGTCGCATGCATCGCGCCAGGGCCGGTGGAATATCTATGGGCTGTTTCTCCCTGACGATGTGCTGCGTAAGGTTTACCGGGAGAATGCGTTGAAGCTCCTGCCGCGTTTGCGGTGAGACTGAGTGTTTGCGGAGGGACGTGGATGCGGCTTGGGCGATGGTTCGGTGTTGTGAGCGTGGCGGTCGGATGCTGGGTATGCTCTGCGGGGGTGGGCCGAGCGGCTGGCGGTTCCCTGCCTGAGGTGCGACGCGATGTCTGGAATCTAGTGTTTATCGGGGACAGCATCACGGAGGGCGATTACCTGGGTGATCCGGAGCGGAACGCACCGCCGGCTCTGTGTACGGCCGAGCTGCGCAGGCGGATGCCGGGTGCGGAGATCTACGGGAGCAACGCTGGACGGAGCGGCGACACGACTCTGGATTTCCTGCCGGGGACGGGAAAGGACTTCGGGCTCGCCGAGGCAAATGCCCGGGCGCTGCAGAAGGCGCACGCGGGGCGGCTCCTGTTCTCGATCATGCTGGGAACGAATGACAGTGCGGAGACGGGGACGAACGGGGCGCCAGTCTCGGCGGAGACATTTCAGAAGAATCTCCGAACGATTGTCGGCAGACTGCGGAATGAGTTTCCGGGGAGCGTTGTCGTCCTCGAGCAGCCGACGTGGTACTCGCCGAATACGGCGAACCGGTCGGAGTATGGGGCTTCAGGTTTGCGGCGCTTGCAGAGCTACTTCCCGCTGCTGCCAAAGGTCGCGGCGAGTTATCGGAAGGACGTGTTTGTGGGAGACACGCGGGCGTTTGATGTATTTCGCGAGAGATCCAAGGAGCTGCTGCGCCCGGAGAATGGACAGCACGGGGTCTTTTACCTCCACCCGAACCAAGGAGGGGCGAAGGTGCTGGCGGGGACATGGGCTGATGCGATCGAGCGGCACATCGCGGGTGGTGCATCGAAGGCGCCGGGGCAGACGCGCTAGGCGAGCAGATCGAAGAAGTTGTGCTCGGTGAGAAAGGCTTCGCGGAGTTGCGGGTCGAGGAAGGCTTCGGTTCCGCCGGGGGCCTGGGTTGAGAGGGCTCCCGTGATGTTGCCGGCACGCGCGCAGGTGACGAGGTCCTTGCCCTGGAGATAGGCGCGGAGGAAGCCTGCGTCGAAGCTGTCGCCTGCGCCGATGGTGTCGACGGGGACGACGGTGAGCGGAGGGATCTCGATGCTGCGGCCGGCGTGGTGGACGAGGGCACCGCGGGAGCCGCGCTTGACGACGAGCGTGGAGATCCGGGGAACGAGCGCGGCGATGGCGGCGTGGACGTCGGGCGCGCGCGTGATGCGGAGGATCTCGGACTCGCTGGGGAGGAAGACGTCCACGTAGGGGAGGAGGTCGAAGAGGGGTTCGGCCCAGCGATCTTCGGGGTCGTCGTTGGTATCGAGCGAGATGGTGAGGCCAGCCTGCTTGAGGTGGCGGAAGAGGTCGGGGAGAGCGGGTTGGAGGCCTCGCTGGAGGTAGAGCGAGGAGAGGTGGAAGTGGCGTGCCGCCGCGAGGAAATCGAGGTCGAGGTCGGCGACCGTGAGCTCGGCGATGGTGCCTGGGTAGGTGAGGATGTGGCGCTCGGCACCGTGGGGGAGGAGGACGGTGACGCCGGTGGCGGTGGTGGCGTGCTCCCGGACGTGGGTGGTGTCGACACCGGCGGCGCTGAGACGACGAAGGGCGATGCGGCCGAAGTCGTCGTTGCCGATCAGGCTCGTGAAGGCGACGCGTGCGCCGAGCGCGGCGGCGTTGTGCGCGACGATGGCGGAGGAGCTGCCAAGGGTGGCGCGGAAGCCGCTTGCGAGGATCTCGACCTCAAGCGGCATGTTGGCGGGCAGGCCGTAGAGGATGAGGTCGAGGTTGAGCTCTCCGGCGATGGCGAGGTCGAACGGCTTGGTCATGTCGTGTGGTCCGGGTTTTCGGGTGCGAGGGTCAGGAGGTTTCGAGAGTGGGTGATGTGGATCGGCGCATGAGCCAGGCGATCAGAAGGCCGAGGACGATCCATGCGGTTCCGGCGATCTGCGCGCTATGGCTGAGGTGGATCCAGATGAAGAGGCATACGAGGATGCCGACCGCGGGGATAAGGAATGGGAGTACGACCTTCTCCTGTGTGCGGAACGTGTAGTGGACGAGGGCGGCGGCGTTGACGCCGATGAAGGCGATGAAGGCACCGAAGTTGAGCAGCTCGGCTCCCTGCTCGTAGGTGAGGAGAAAGGCGCCTATGAGGGCGATGAGGCCGACGATGAGGACGTTGTTGCGGGGGACGTGGTGGGTGGGGTCGATGGCGCCGAAGATGCGCGGCGGGAGCGAGTTGCCCGTGCCCATGCTGTACATGAGGCGTGAGGCGCCGAACTGGGCGGCGACGGCAGAGCCGAAGTTGGCGATGAGGAGGGTGGCATTGAGGAGCTGGAAGAGAAAGGTGCCGCCGACGCGGGCGGCGACGTGGACGAAGGCGGTATCGACCATGGCGGGCGCGAAGGGCTGGGTGGCGGGCCAGGCGAGCTGGGCGACGTAGACCTCTGCGACCGAGAGCAGGCCGATGATGACGCAGGTGAGGACGGTGGCGATGAGGATGTTGCGGCGGGGGTTTTCGACCTCCTCGGCCATGGTGGAGATGCCGTCGAAGCCGATGTAGGTGAGGACGGCGACGGAGGTGCCGCGGAAGATGGCGGAGGCGGAGAAGGTCCCGGGGTCGTAGAAGGGGCGGGTGAGATCGGTGGCGGACGGGTGGAGCACAGTGGCGATGTAGTGGATGCCTTCGCCAAGGAAGAGGATGGCGACGAGGCCCATGGCGATCGAGAGGATGGCGTTGAGGCGGCCGGAGGTCTGGATGCCGCGGGTATTGAGAAAGGTGGAGAGTGCGGCAAAGGCGACAACCCAGAAGGGGAAAGGGACTCCGGGGACGATGTTGCGGGCTGCCTGGCTGCACCAGATGACGCAGATGATGGGGTTGAGGATGTAGTCCATGAGCATGGCCCAGCCGACGATGTAGCCGGCGCGGGGGTGGAGCTCTTCGGAGACGTAGGTGAAGGCGGAGCCAGCGCGGGGGTAGACCCGGGCCATGCGGCCGTAGCTGACGGCCGTGAGCAGCATGGCGAACATCGCGATGAGGATGGTGGTGGCGACGTGTCCGTGGGCGATATTGCTGACGACGCCGTAGATGCCCATGGGAGCGGTGGGCTGGACGATGATGATGCCGTAGACGACGAGGTGCCAGAGCTTGAGCGAGCGTTCGAGGCGGGGGGGCTCGGCTGTGGTGGTGACGTCGTTCACTGTTCCTCCGCGACTCTTTTGTTACTCCGTGTTTCGTTTGTACATGAGAGGGCGGGTTATGGACAGGCTTTCCGGTGTGACGAGGTATTTGCGCAGGAACGCGCGAGTTGCATCGACGAAGAAAGCTGGCCTTGATGGATCAGGCGGGCGTGCCGGAGTCGCTGCGCGGAAGCTGCCGCCGGAGACGGATCTGTACCGAGGGAGCAAAAGGAAATAAAAAGATGCAATTGTGAGCATCGGATGCTAGTCTGGCAGCCACCACGGAGCTGTGCTGTACCGGAGTGCGAGGCGCTGGTTGCGGATGAGCTCCGGTTGCAGCGTGGTGGGACATACAAGGGGAGCCAACAGCGAATGAATCGTCGGCAGATGCTTCGCGGGACCGGCATGGGCTTGCTCGCGGGTGCAGCGGGGCGGGCTGGAGTGAGCGGGGCAGAGTCGCGGGAGCAAGGGCCCGGTTCGGGTGTGGGTGCTTCCGGTTCGGCGCCAGCTGCGGGCGGGGGTGGGCTGGAGTTGGTGGAGTACCAGCCGCAGAGCATGCTGGAGGTACGGCAGACTGCGGTGGGGCGATCGCGGTATCCGGTGATCGACATCCATACGCATATCACCGTGTCGGCGAAGGATGAGAACGGGGTGTCGCTCGCGTCGGAGCGGACGTATCTGGGGACACCGGAGGAGCTGCTCGCGGTGATGGACCGGAGAAATATCCGGTCGATGGTGAACCTGACGGGCGGGTATGGGGATGGGCTGCGGGAGACGGTGAAGAGGTATGACGCGAGCCACAAGGACCGGTTCTATACGTTTGCGGAGCCGACCTACGAGAAGTTTCTGGATCCGGGGTATCCGAGGCTGCAGGCGGAGGCGATCGGGCAGGCGCACAGGGATGGAGCGCGCGGGCTGAAGATCCTGAAGACGCTGGGGCTTTACCTGCGGAGCGATATTACGAAGGGACAGCTGGTAAAGATCGACGACCCGCGGTTCGACCCGATGTGGGACGCGTGTGGGCAGCTCGGGATGCCGGTGGCGATTCATGTATCGGATCCGGTTGCATTCTTCCGGCCGACGGATCGCTTCAACGAGCGGTACGAGGAGCTGAAGAACCATCCGGACTGGTCGTTTCACGGGGGAGATTTCCCGAGCAATGCGGAGCTGCTGGAGGCGCGGAACCGGGTGTTTGCGCGGCATCCGAAGACGCATTTCATTGCGCTGCACGCGGGGAACTTCGGGGAGAATCTCGGCAATGTGTCGGACGCGATGGATCGCTACCCGAATATGACAGTGGATATTGCTGCGCGGATCGGCGAGCTTGGCCGGCAGCCGCGGACCGCGCGAGCGTTCTTCGACAAGTACCAGGACCGGGTGTTGTTTGGGACGGATGCGACGCCGCATGGCGACGAGTATCCGCAGCAGGTGTTTGAGGATGAGCTGTATGAGATTTATTACCGGTTCCTGGAGACGGAGGACGAGTACTTCGACTATGCGCCGGCGCGGGTTCCGCCTCAGGGGCGATGGAGGATCTACGGTGTCGGTCTCCCGGACGGGGTGCTGCGCAAGATCTATAACGGAAATGCGATGCGGGAGCTTGGGCTCGGCGCAAGTTGAGGCTTTCGGATGAAGGTGTGGGAGAGGTGTCGGTGCGGAGAGTGCGTGAGGTCGCGGGATGTTGACGAGAGTGCTGGCTCCATGCCTGCTGCTGCTGCTGTGCGCGCCCGTGGCCTGGGGGGTCGGTGTGTCTGAATCGTTTGAGAGTTTGTACAGCGCAAAGGATGTGACGCTCGGGACGGATCCGCAATCTGCTTTCTGGCAAGCGGCGACGCCGGTGTATGCGGAGGTCGATAACTTCGGGCGGCCCGTGCCGAATGTGCGGACGGAGGTTCGCTCGCGCTGGACGGCGGGGAGCCTGTACCTGCTGTTTCGGTGTCCGTACGAGGAGCTCTCGTTGAACCCGAAGCCGGTGGTCTCGGCGGAGACGAACCGATTGTGGGAGTGGAATGTGGCGGAGCTGTTTATTGGCACGGAGTCCGGCAGTATCCGGCGGTACAAGGAGTTCGAGGTGTCGCCGCAGGGAGAGTGGGTGGACCTGGATGTCAACCTCGATCTTCCGGACCACACGGTGGGGTGGACGTGGAACTCGGGGGTGGAGGTGCGGGCGCGGATCGATCGCGAGGCAAAGGTCTGGTATGGAGCGATGCGGATTCCCTTCCCTGCGCTTGACCCTGAGGCGCCACATGCTGGACGGACGTACCGGGCGAACCTGTTTCGGACGGAGGGTCCGCCCGAGCGGGCGAAGGCGGTTGCCTGGCGGGCGCCGATGAGCGAGACGTTTCATACTCCCGAGCGGTTCGGAACTTTGAAGCTGGTGAGCAGATAAGGGCTCTCATTTGGCGCCGGGCTTGAAATCAGGCGGCCTCACGGGCGAGCGCCTTTGTGCATGCGGAGTTCACGAGTGGTGTGGGCAGACGTGATGTTTTGTGTTCCCGCGGAATGTCGGGATTGGAAATCCAAGAGTGAGGAAGTGATGATGAAGCGCTTGTTTGTAGTTCCGGCTCTGGTGTCGGTGTTCGCCGCGTGTGCGTTTTGCCAAGGACCTCGCCTGAACCAGTGGAGGGTGATCGGGCCGGGGGGTGGAGGCACGATGATCGGGCCGACGATCAGCCCGCATGATCCGAGTCTGGTGGTTGAGCACTGCGACATGACGGGCGGTTATATCACCGCGGACAACGGCCGGTCGTGGCGGATGTTCAATCTCCGCGGCGGGATCGCGACGTTTGCGTTCGATGCGGTGCGGGCGGACGTGATCTACGCGGGCAACTCTGCGCTGTGGCGGACGACGGATCGTGGGAAGAGCTGGACGATGTTGTTTCCGAGTCCGAGCAAGGGGACGGTGGAGCATCAGCTGGGCGACCACTCGGATTATTCGCTGACTTCAGAGGACCCGCTGTACCCGGGTGGGGATGTGAGTGCGATCGGGGTCGATCCGGTTGACACGAAGCGGATTTATGCGGCGTTTGAGAGACGCGGGCAGGAGGCGGTGATCGTCGGCTCGGCAGATGACGGACGGACGTGGAGCCGGCTGGCGAGCGTTCCGGAGCGAGTGTCGCTGCTGGTGGTGAAGGACGGCAGCGTGACGGCGCTGTCGGGGTCTGCGGTGTACCGGATCTCTCCAGGCGGAAAAGCGGTCGAGGTCGGAAAGGTGCCAGGCAAGATCAACTCGGCGAGTGCGGCACGTTCGGCGGATGCGGTGTGGATGTATGCGACGAATCGTGAGGGCCAGGTATTTGGGTCGAAGGATGGCGGCGAGCATTGGGCGGGGATCACGCCGGCACTGGGGCAGAGCTCGGGGCAGTTTGAGGCGATTGCGACGAGCGAGCGTCATCCGGAGGTGGCGTACGTGGGTTTCCGCAAGCTTCAGATGGGGTCGGGAGCGGAGCACCTCTACAACGGTGTGGCGAAGAGCGTGGACGGAGGACGGACGTGGGGCGTGGTGTTCCGGGAGTCGACGCGGCCGGCGGAGAACCTGAAGGGGACGTGGATTGAGGAGCGGGCGACGCAGGATGGAGAGTCGATCTTTTTCGATGCGCCGTACAGCCTGGGTGTGGCGCCGACCGATGCGAACGTGGTGTATGCGACGGACCTGTTTCGGACGTACCGGACGCTGGATGGGGGGAAGAGCTGGGCGGAGATGAACTCGGCGCAGGTGAAGGACGACACATGGCGATCGACGGGGCTGGACGTGACGACGGACTACGGTGTGCAGTTCGATCCGTTTGACCGGCGGCACATGTTTATCGACTACACGGATATCGGGCTGTTTCAGAGCCGGGACGGCGGGAGCTCGTGGCAGAGCAGCACGGTGGGGATCCCGGAGATGTGGCGGAATACGACGTACTGGCTGGCGTTTGACCCGGCGGTGAAGGGGCGGATGTGGGGCGCGTTCAGCGGGGTCCACGATCTGCCGCGGCCGAAGATGTGGCGCAACCGAAGCACGCAGGAGTACACGGGCGGGGTTGCGGTTTCGAACGACGGCGGAGCGCATTGGGAGCCGAGCGGCACCGGGATGCCGTCGACGTCTGTGACGCATATTCTGCTGGATCCGGAGAGTCCGGTGGGCAAGCGAACGCTGTATGCGACGGCGTTTGGTCGCGGGGTGTACAAGTCGACGGACGACGGGAAGACGTGGGCGCTCAAGAACGATGGGATCGCAGGGGCCGAGCCGTTTGCGTGGCGGCTGACGCGGGCGACGGATGGGGCGATGTACCTGGTGGTCGCGCGGCGGAGCGAAGGGCATGACCGGGCTCCGGAGCGTATGGGTGCGCTATACCGCTCGACCGATAAGGCCGAGCACTGGGAGCGGGTTGCACTTCCGGAGGGAGTGACCGGGCCGACCGCTGTGACGATCGATCCGCGTGATCAGCAGCGGCTTTACCTGACGGCGTGGGGCAAGGAAGGAACGGACGCGGACAGCGGTGGCGGTGTGTACGTCTCTGAGGACGGCGGGCAAGGCGTGGAAGGCGCTGTTCACGGAGACCCAGCACGTATACGACCTTACGATCGACCCGCGCAACGCTGACGTGCTGTATATCTGCGGGTTCGATGCGGCGGCGTACCGATCTACGGATCGCGGCGCGCACTGGGCGAGGATCGCGGGGTACAACTTCAAGTGGGGGCACCGGGTGATTCCGGATCCGGCGGACGCGTCGCAGATCTACATCACCACGTATGGCGGAGGTGTGTGGCACGGGCCGGCGGCCGGCGACGGATCGCACCAGGATGTAGCGACGCCGGTGGCGATCGCGCGGTGACGCCGGGTCAGGGTCGGCGCTTTGCGGCGGGGTCGTAGACGGTCGGGAAGGTGCCGGTGACAGAGACGGGCAGGGTCTGCGCGGAGGTTTTGCCGTTGAGGCCGAACGCTGTGATCTTTACGGTGTACTGGCCGGCGTAGGTGTAGGTGTGTTCGACGTGCTGGCCTTCGAGGGTGACACCGTCGCCGAAGCTCCACTCCGTGCGGAGGACGGGGTTCTGCGGGTCGTGTGCGGATGCCTCGTACGTCTGGGCTTTGCCGACGACGGCGGTTGGCGCGGCGTGGGCGTCGACCTCGGGCGCGGCTTCGGGGATCGAGGTGTCGACGAGCTTGAACATGCGAACGGAGTGGGCCGGCTGGGTGACGGTGATGGCGCGGTCATGGACGGGCAGGTCGCCTGGTCGCAGGATGTCGGTCGCGGTATACGGGCCGCTGTCTTTCGCGCCGAGCTCATCGAGGGAGAGGGTGTGGGTTCGCGGGGTGTCGGTCCAGTTGAAGACGGTGACGATCGTCTGGCGGCGGTCCTCCTGGAGGGCGAGGATGCTGGGCTGCTTGTCGGCGGGCAGGTAGGTCATGAGGTCGACGGGGATGGAGGCGCGGCCGAGCCTGGCCATGTCGAGGAGGTCCGCGTTGCGGGCGAGAGCGAGGCGTTCCGGTGAGGCGCCGAGTGTAGGGAGGTCGTCACCGATCTCGAACATGCCACCAGAGACGGCGGAGAGAGCGATGGAGCTTTCGGCCTCGTCGAGGGTGAGGGGCGTCCGGTTGCCGTGCCAGCCGCGGTCGCCGACGACCTGTTTCGAGATGGTGAAGGCGTCGGGGTCGGTGATGTAGAAGTTGCGATTCATGTAGTAGCGGGCGATGACTCCGGAGGCGGCGTCGCGGGTGGACTCAAAGGTGTGGCCGGTGTCCTGGGAGGTTCGGCCGGCGTCGACGAGACCGACGGGGGTGAGCATGGGGCTGCCATCCTTGTCGAGGATGACGCTGTCGCCGACAGTGTCGCGGATGATCTGGAGGCCGGTGCGAAGTGCCTCGATGGCCGTGGTGTTGGGGCGGTAGAAGACGCCTTCGACGGCGGCGGAGTCCATGAAGTCCATCTTGATGAAGCGGACGTTCCAGTCGCGAACGAGAGTGCGGTAGGTGTAGCGGAG
Organism: uncultured Acidobacteriaceae bacterium; assembly: GCA_963850375.1. Lineage (GTDB taxonomy): Bacteria > Acidobacteriota > Terriglobia > Terriglobales > Acidobacteriaceae > Edaphobacter. The sequence continues at coordinate 3,009,450 of CAWKKV010000002.1, forward strand.
GTAATCCTGTGCGCCGGGGTTGGTGGTGTCGAGGGCGTAGAGCTCGTCGAAGTTGTTGCCGACCTTGCCGAGGTGGACGGGCTTTCCGTCGCGGGTGTGAACGAGCCAGTCGGGGTGGTTCGCGTAGACCCAGGAGCGCTCGGATACCTGAAAGGGCGCGACCCAGACGCCAAAGGTGAGGCCGAGCTCGGTGGCGCGCTGGCCGACGTAGCCGACACCGCGCGGGAAGGAGCTGGCGTCCGAGGTCGCATATTCACCGCGGGCGAACTGGTAGCCCTCGTCGACCTGGAAGTATTTGTAACCGACGGAGGTAAGATTCTGGGCGAGCCATTGGGCGTTGGTGAGAACGGTGCCCTCGGTGACGCCGTAGTAGAAAGCGGTCCAGCTCCACCAGCCGATGGGTGTGGGCGCGGTGACGCGGGCGTTGTGGAGGATGCGGATGGCTCTGCCGTAGTCTTCGAGCTGCCGGTGGTAATCGCGACTGATGGAGAAGAGGAGCGGCTCGGAGGAGAGGCTTTCGCCGGCTGCGACGGCTATGCTGAGAGGGACGTCGTTGCCCTCGGGGTAGTGGGCGGAGTTCTCGTGGAGGAGCTCGTTGGTGCCGGTGGAGCTGATGTCGTAGGAGAGGATCTTCGCACCGGAGCCCTGGCCCGCGGTCTTGAGGTGAAAGATTGTCAGCAGCTTGTCGGCCGAGAGCGCGCCGAGGAAGAGGCTGGTGTTGCTCTTCGGGTTGTAGATGAGTTGGCTGCCGACGGCGCGATGGATGCGATCGGCGGGTTCTGCGAGGTCCATAAGCCGGAGTTGCGGACCGTCTTCGCTGAAGCTGTCGGAGAGAATGCGGTCGTCGGCGTCGGGTCCGCCGAGGCTGGCGATAGGGCCCTGTGCCTGTACGGGACGAATGGCGTGGATCGCGACGGGTTGGCCGGAGGTGTTGACCACGGTGATCTGAATGTCGCCCCAGGGGAGGCCGTCGTAGAGGCGAAGGCGGCAGAGGAGGTCGGGCGTGGCGGGGAGGCCGGTGTGGATGATGGTGAGGACGTGACCGGAGCCGAGCTGATCGTGAAAGTCGGCCAGGGACGCGGTATGCCGAGGGTAGAGGGTGGAGCGGAGGGTGACGCCGCTACCGAGATCGGCCTCTACGGCGGCACGGAGCACGGGTGCGCCGAGGGCGGAGGAGCGCAGGGCGTAGGTGCCGTCGTCAAAGGTCTCGACCGAAAGTGTGCCGGCGCTGATGGTGTTTGCGGAGGCGTGCTGGGCATGGCGGCCCGGAGCCTGGGCGGGGAACGCGGCCCGTGCGGCGGTGAGGAGGGCGCAGGATAGAAGAACGTGCTGCCACGGCATAGGATGACCTCAATGTAGGGCCTGGTGCGGTGAAGTTCTGTAGGCCTGACGCGCGGGTATCGGGGCGAGATGCAGCGGGCCATTGTGATAGAGCGTTTGGTTACGGTTCTGAGTTTCTTTTGACGACGTTAGCTGGTATCCGGGAGGCGGTCAACCCGGGCTGAAGAGGTGTTTCACACCCGGTAACCCCATTGAAGGTAGCGTTTTTTGCGGTGCAGAGAAGAAACGAAGGAGGCGAGACACAATATCAATTCAGGTTTTACATGCAATGCGTACTTTGCTTGCGTATTCTTTCCTTGTATTATCCCCTCTGAGGAGCTTGACCGCGTGAACCCACTCTCTGAACTTGTTGCGCTCAGTGTGTCTGAGAAGCTGGACCGCGGCCTGGTCTATACGCCTGCGGAGATCCTGCAGCAGCCGAACACGTGGAAGTCGACGTTTCGGTTATTCGAGCAGAGTGAGCGGGAGCTGACGGCCTTTTTGCAGCCGCTGGTCGAGGCCGGTTCGATTGTTTACCTGGTGGGCGCGGGATCTTCCGACTACATCGGAGGGACGCTGGCGCACCTTCTTCGCAAGAGCTGGCGATGCGAGGTGAACGCGGTGGCGAGTACGGACCTGCTGACGAATCGCGAGGACCTCGTGATGCCGGAGCGGCGGTATCTGTGGATCTCGTTTTCGCGATCGGGGGAGAGTCCGGAGGGTGTGGCGGTGCTGGAACAGGCGCTGGCGCTGAGCGAGAATGTGCGTCACCTGATTGTGAGCTGCAACCAGGATGCGCGCATGGTGAAGCTGGCACAGGAGAACCCGTCGCGGTGCCTGGCGATTGTGCTGGACGACGCGGTGAACGATCGCAGCCTAGCGATGACGAGCTCGTTCACGAACATGGTTGTGTTTGGGCAGGCGCTGGCCCACCTGTGGCACAGAGAGGGATACGCCGCGACTCTGGCCTCGATGTGCGAGGCCGCGGAGTTTCTGCTTGAGGAGGGCGCACCGCTGGCTGCGCAGCTGGCGGCGGAGCGTTATCGCGATGCGTGCGTTATCGGCGCCGGGGCACTCCATGCGGCGGCGCGGGAGTCTGCGTTGAAGCTTACGGAGCTTACGAGCGGGGCGACACGGGCAATCAGTGAGACGACCCTGGGCTTACGTCATGGGCCGATGTCGTCGTTGAACATGGAGACGCTGTTTGTGATGTTGCTCTCCGGGGGCGAGAGGCGGCAGCGCTATGACTCGGATCTCCTGTCGGAGTTGAAACGCAAGCGATTGCTGCGCTGCGTCGTGGCGGTTGGGGGGCTGCAGCCGAATGCGACGCACAGCCTCTACCATCCGAGCTTTGAGCAGATAGGGGATGACTACCGGCCTGCGGTGGACGTGATCTTCGGGCAGATGCTGGGACTTTTTGCCTCCGTGGAGCGGGGGCTGAAGCCCGACTCGCCGAGCCCGGCTGGTGTGATCAGCCGAGTTGTGGACCACTTTACGATCTACGCGTAACGAGCTCGGCTGGAGAGACAGATGGCCACCCGGCCTGTGCGCGGGGTGGCCATTCTTCTTGTTGTGCAGGGTAGGTCGCTGCAGTGTGGACAGCAAGAGCGAAAGGGCAGGCCATCATGGCCTGCCCTCCCGGTTGAGCGTGCGAGTTGGGGACCTAGAAGGTGATGCGGCCGCGGAGGCGGATGGAGCGGCGGTTGTCGATTCCTTCCTGGGTGTAGCTCTGATACTTCAGACCGAAGTCCGGGTTGGCGGTGTAGTCGGTTGATAGGGGCTGGATTGCGCCGGTCTTCGGATCCAGGTGGATGTTGAAGGTTCCGAGATTGGAGAAGTCGTCGGCACCGCTTGAGTCTGGCGAGAGAAGCGGGTGATTGAAGAGGTTATCCACGTCGGCACCGATCTGGAGGGCAAACCGATCGGACAGGCTGAAAGATTTATGGAGACCGAAGTTGACGCCGTAGGTTCCGGGACCGAGCAGCGAGTTGCGGCGAGCGTTGAGCGGATTAGAGAAGAAGGTTGAGCCGGTGTCCGGGAAGCCGAAGGCTGCGGGGTTCCACTGGAGAGAACCGGCACCAGACTTCGGATTGGAGATGATGGTGGGCCGGATGCCGCCGCCGAAGTCACCGACGGCGTCGATGGCACCTGAGGCGATGTTGCCGGGGAAGACCGGGTCGCAACCATTGCAGTAGTAGAAGGGCGTGAAGCCGGTGCCGGTCTTGGCGAACATATTGAAGCTGGTCTGCCAGCCGCCGACGACGGCATCGGCGAGACCGGACATGCCACCGCCGAACTGTTTGCCGCGTCCGACGGGGAGGTCAATGACCCCGTAGGCGACAACGCGATGGCGGGAGACGAACGAGTCCTGACCGTAGTCGCTGTCAGGCTGGAAGGGGTTGTAGGCGTCGCCGCCGAGGCTGTCGTTGTCGGTGTCGACGCCAGTGGACTTCTGCTGGAGGTAGGTATAGGCGATGCTCAGGGTGAAACCGCGCGTCTGGCGCTGGATCTGTCCCTGGAAGGAGGTAGTGAGGCCGTGGCCGTTGTTTCCAAATTGCGTGACATAGTCGCCGAGCGCGGGGAAGGCAAGCCTGGCCTTGTCTGCCGCGGAGTAGGCGCAGTCGCCGGCGCCGAGAGGATCGCAGATGGTGACGCCGTCTCCGGTCGTGACGCCGAAGAGGTTATCGCTGGGCGGGAGCATATCGAGATCGTGCCCGACGATCTCACCGCTGATGTAGCCGCCGATGTAGGAGAAGCGGACCGAGGCGGCGTGAGGCAGCTGCTGCTCGAAGGTGGCGTTCCACTGCTGCAGGCGGGGGTTCTTGAGATTGACGGGGACGCTGTTCGCGGACGGTGTGTTGCCGAAGCCGGAGGTCGTTCCGCCCACGTTGGGGGAGACGCCGGTGGTCTCACCGCCGGTTGGCCAGCCCTGTAGCGGAGGACCGCCGGCGACGGTGCGCTTGGTGTAGGTCTGGTTGAAGGGGTTCGTAGCGATCGGATCGCGAATGACGTGCGCCGAGGAGGTGGGTGTGAAGATTCCGTAGCCGCCGCGGAGGACGGACTTGTCGGTGATGCGGAAGGCCAGACCGAGGCGCGGATTGATATCGGTGCGATCAGTGCGGACGAGGCTGCGACCGATCCCGAGGCCGGACTGATCGGCGAGAACGTAACCGAAGTCGATGATGCTTGGGTCGACGTACTTGAGGGTTTTAGCCGAGGGCAGGATGTACATGCCTTTGGCGCCGGTAGCCGGATTGACGAGGTCGGGGCTGAAGTTGGCGAGGATGTCGTTGTTTTCGACGAAGGGCGAGAAGAGGTCGTAGCGCAAACCGAGGTTGATGGTGAGGCGGTCCGAGACGCGGAAGTCATCCTGAACGAAGTAGCCCGTCTCCCAGTTGTAGACGTCGGTGGCGGGGCGGGGCTCCGCGATGAAGGTTGCGCTTGTGGGCGCGTTGCCGAGGAGAAGGTCTCCGAGAGCCGTGGTTCCGGTGCCGGAGTAGGTGATTGCGCCGCGCGGTGATCCGCGACCGGAGGCGAAGCCGTCTACAGCAGCGTTGCGAACAACGTCCGCACCGGCGCGGATGTTATGCCGTCCAAGCCACCAGGTAAGGGTGTCACCGAACGTGACGAGGTTCTGACTGAGTGGACGGTCGGTGTTTCGGCCGCCGCTGCCGACGCCGGCAAAGTTAGAGATGTTGATGGCAGTCTGGCCGTGGGTGTCGAGCTCACCTGCGCCAACGACGCTGCCATAGGCCGCGATATCTGCGTCAGAGAAGCCCGCACCCTGGAGGAATCCGCGCAGGGTGGTGTTGCTGTGCGTGTAGAGGTACTGACGATTGAACCCGCCCCGCGCTTCGTTGATGAGGTGCTCGCTGAAGAGGTGGGTGAACGAGAGAGAGAGCGTGTTGTTGAGGCGGTCGGTCTGACTGAGGCCGAGACCGGTGATGGGCGAGGCGACGAGGTTGAGGGCGTCGTTTTCCGAGCCAGCGTGGTAGACGCCATACAGGCGGTTCGCGTCGGAGAAGTCGTGGTCTATGCGGAGATCGGCGAGGTTCTGTCCGGAGCGAGCCGGAACGGAGGTCTGGTACCCGATGACGCGACCGGTGGCGGGGTCCATAGGAGCGCTGGTACCGATATGCGGATAGTAGACGCTGAAGAGCTTCTGGACGGTGGGGTTGAGCAGTCGCTGGGGGATGGTGATGAACTGCTGACCGAGGCCGCCAACGGTATCGGTTGCGATCTCCTGGGCGGAGAGGACTGTACCTGCGGGGACGTAAGGCTTCGCGGCGAGACTCACCTGTGAGAAGTCGCCAGCGATAAGGGAGGGATGGGGCAGGTTGTTGACGCGGCCGGTGGACGAGGGCTGCACGGTCCAGTCGTGCTCATAGGCGGCGAAGAAGAAGGTCTTCTTGAGATGCGGGATGGGTCCGCCGGCGGAGCCGCCGATATCCGTGATGTTGAAGGTGGGGTTTGGGTAGTGGGTCTGGAAGCTCGAGGGGGCGAAGCCGGCGGCGGCGGTCTTGTCGGCGATGGTCCAGGCGGCGAGGGCGGAGTTCTTGTTGTTATAGAAGATGGACCCGTGGTAGTCGGAACCGCCGCGCTTGGTGTTGACGCGGATGTTGGCGATGCCGGCGTACTCGGAGCTGAAGCCATTCGAGAGGACATTGAACTCGCCGACGGATTCGAGCGAGGGCTTGCTCTGTGTCTGCTGCCCGAAGATGCCGCCGTTGGATCGCTGGCCATCGACCGAGAAGCTGGCGCCGTAGCTTTGCGCGCCGAGGAACTTGAAGTCGCCTGAGGTACCGCTCTGGGTGACGTTGGGATTGAGGTAAAGGAAGGAGTAGACGTCGCGGGTGTCGCGCGGAAGCTCGATGATCGCGGTGGGCGTGATGGTCTGGCTGAGGGTGGAGTCTTCCGTGTTGATGAGGGAGGTGTCGGAGGTCACCTGGACGGAGGTATCGGCGGAGGCGTGGAGGACGAGGTCTGCGTTGGCCGCGTCGGAGCCGGAGAGTCTGACGTTCTCGACCACGGTGGTGCCGAAGCCCGGTGCTGTGGCGCCGACCTTATATCGGCCGGAGGGGAGTGCGGCTGCTTCGAAGTTTCCATGGCCGCCGCTCTTGACGGTGCGGGTGATCTGGGTGGAGAGGTCGGTGATATCTACGGTCGCGTTGGGGACCTGAGCACCGCTTGAGTCGGTGACGGTGCCGCGAATCGTGCCGAGGTCGGTTCCCTGCGCGATCGTAATGGAGGGGAGCATGCCGAAGCCCAGGAGCAAAGCTGCGAGTCGAAGTGCGAGGGGACGTCGTGTCATGGTGGACCTCTCGAGAAGCGGTGAACAGATGAGTAACACATTAGCGTGGTGAAGGGAAGCAAAACTTGCAGAACGCAACAATGCGGAACCACCCAGGGGTAGCAAAGAGACGCTTTTCGGATGCGCGCATGACTTTGAGCTCCGGGGTGGGGAGCTTTTCGGGGGACAGAGGGAGGCCGGGGTGGCTGGGACGGAAAGGAGCGGGCCTGCTGGCAGGCGGCGTTTCCTAGACGAGCGTTACCTGGATACCGACGTCGTGGATGGCGCGGACGCTTTCGTCGGAGAGGTTTCGGTCGGTGATGACGTGGTGGACGTCCGAGGCCGGGACGATGAGCGAAAGGCTTCTGCGATTGAATTTGCTTGAGTCGCAAACGGCGACGACCCGTTCGGACGCCCTGACCATGGCGCGATTGACGCGAGCCTCGAGCAGGTTAGGCGTGGTGAGGCCGACCCTGGTGTCGAAGCCGTCGACACCGATGAAGAGGATGTCAGCGTGGATCTCCTTGAGGAGATCTTCGGCGAGCGGGCCGACGACGGACAGCGAGTTCCGGCGCAGGGTTCCACCGATGAGGATCACGTCGAAGTCACTGTGGGCGAGCTCGGCCGCGATATTGAGGGCGTTGGTGATGACGGTGAGGCGGCGAAAGGAGAGGAGCTGGCGCGCGATCTCGGTGGTGGTGGTGCCGGAGTCGAGGATGATGCACTGGCCTTCGGCGACGAGGGCGACGGCAGCCCGGGCGATGTTGACCTTTTCCTCGTGATGGAGCTCTTTCTTTTCCTGGATGGTGGGATCGGAGAGGGTGCCGGAGGTGCGCGGGAGTGCTCCGCCGTGTGTCCGGGTGACGAGCTCGCGGGCTTCGAGGTGATCGAGATCCTTGCGGATGGTGATCTTGGAGACGTGCAGGGTTTGCGAGAGCTCGTCGACAAGCACACGGCCGTTGGTTTTGATGAGCGAGAGGATGTGCTGACGACGCTCTTCGATGAGCATGGGCGATTCTTTTGCGTTGGTCTTTTTTGTGGACATGCGATGAGCTCCGGAAACGAAAGGCGCTGCTGAGCCCCTGAAAGTGTAGCAAGCGTCTTCGAGACGACCCAGAAGGAAGTCGGGAGGGGGACCAGAAGGGACAGCCGTATTGCGTTGACAGGTTTCGGAGAAGGGGAGAAAGTAATGAAACGCGTAACTCCGAAAGATAGGGAAACTCCAGAATGAGTCGAACCGTTCGAGTGCTGGCGCTCTTTGCTGCTGTTGCGGGGAGTGCTTTTGGTCAGCGCCCGGGTGGATTCGTCGTCGTGGGACCGGGCGGCGGAGGCGCGATGTTTCACCCTACGGTGAGCCCGCATGATCCATCGACTGCCCTGGTGGCGTGCGACATGACGGGGTCGTATATCACGCACGACGGCGGGCGGACGTGGCGGATGTTCAACCTGCGCGGTGCGGTGCGGTTCTTTCTGTTCGATCCGACGCTGCCCAGGGTGATCTATGCGAGCAACGAAGGGCTTTGGCGAAGCCGGGATGACGGCGAGACGTGGGCGCTTGTGTCTCCGGCACCGGCGACCATCAAGGGTATCTCGATGGCGTCGGACCACAGCGACGAGAGGATCATCTCGACGGGGGAGCCGGACGGGCCGATAACAGCGCTGGCGGTCGACCGGTCGGATTCGAAGAGGCTCTACGCGGCAGCCGGCGGAGCGCATCCGGCATTGTTTCTCTCCGAGGATGCAGGGGCGCACTGGAGGCGCGGCGCTTCCCTGCCCGAGGTGGCGAACAAGATGTGGATGGCTGGCAAGGGTTCCCACTCGGTGTTGATCACCGGGCAGAGATCTGTCGTGACTGTCGAGGGTGAGAAGGTGGAGCAGCACGACGCGCCGGCGGAGATTAAGGACGCCTCGGCCGCGTGGGGGCCCCGGGGCTCCTGGACGGTTTACACGGCGAGCGATGCTGCGGTTTCGGTCTCGACGCGATGGCGGCGTGACATGGAAGGCGGCGGCCCTGCCGGGTACAGGCGCGCGGGTTCGGGCAATTGCGACGAGCTTCCTGCATCCAGAGACGGCGTATGCCTCCTACAGTGAACTGCATTTAGACGGGGCGGTTTGGCACGGAGTGGCGCGTACGCGGGATGGGGGCACGAGCTGGGAGCTGGTGTGGAAGGAGTCTGTGGAGGCCGCGCCGAACGTGCACGACGCGTGGATCACCGAGCGGTTTGGGACGGACTGGGGAGAGAATCCGCTGGACCTTGGGGTGGCGGAGCAGGATCCGGAGCTGGTGTTTGGGACTGACTTCGGGCGGACGCTGATCTCGACCGACGGCGGTGCGGAGTGGCATGCGGCGTACTCGCGCAAGGCGGCGGACGGCGGATGGAGGAGTACGGGGCTGGATGTGACGACGGACTACGGCGTTCACTTCGACCCGTTTGATCTCCGGCGGGAGTTCATTACCTATACGGATGTTGCGCTGTTCCGGAGTGAGACGGGCGGTGCCTCCTGGATGAGCTCGAGTAGCGGAATCCCGGCGAAGTGGCTGAATACAACTTACTGGATGGTGTTCGATCCGGAGGTGAAGGGACGGGTGTGGGCGGTGGCGAGTGGGACGCACGATCTGCCGCGGCCGAAGATGTGGCGGCATACGTCGACCGATACGTACCGGGGTGGCGTGGTGCGGAGTGATGACGGGGGGCGGACGTGGGCGGTGTCGAATGCGGGCATGCCGGAGACGGCGCCGACGGACATCGTGCTTGATCCGGCGAGTGCGAAGGGCGCGCGCGCGCTGTATGTGACTGCGTTTGGACGCGGAGTCTACAAGAGTGTGGACGACGGGCGGAGCTGGACGTTGAAGAATGCCGGGATCACGCAGGCGTCGCCCGCTGGCGTGGCGGATTACGCTGGCGCCGGATCACTCGCTTTACCTGGTGGTTGCGCGGCGCTCCGAGGATGGGAGTATTGGGAATGGCGGCGATGGTGCGCTGTACCGGTCGACCGATGGTGCCGAGAGCTGGCATCCGGTTCGGCTGCCGGAAGGGGTGAACGGGCCGAATGGCCTGGGGGTCGACCCGGCGAATCCGGCGCATCTGTACCTTGCGGCGTGGGCGCGGGCAGTGGGGATGCATGGCGAGGGTGGCGGCGTGTATCAGTCGGAGGATTTCGGAAAGCACTGGACGGTGTCGCTCAGCCGAGACCAGCATGTGTACGATGTGACCGTTGATCCGCGTGTTCCGGGGACGGTGTATGCGGCCGGTTTCGAGTCTTCGGCGTGGGTCTCTCGGGACGCTGGCGGGCACTGGAAGCGGATTGCCGGGTTTGATTTCAAGTGGGGCAATCGCGTTGTGCTCGATCCGAAGGATCCGACCAGCGTGTATATCACCACCTTTGGCGGGGGCGTCTGGCACGGCTCCGTTACGACGGAGGCAGCGGTGCTCGACATCGCCACACCAGAGATGGAAGTTCGCCCTTGAAGAAGACGCTATTTGCTGTTGCAGGTATTGCGGTTGTGTTTGCTCAGCCGTTGCGGGCGCAGGTGCAGGTGACAGAGGGTACGCTGTCGCTGCCGGCGTACCAGGAGGGGCCGCCGAATCCTAACCCGCCGTTTGATCAGTATGCGTCGTCGCGATTCAACTATCCGTATGCGCTGCGCGACAACCTTACGTCCAAGCGGACGGAGCGCGTGTTTCGGACGGTGTCGCTCGAGAATGAGTACCTGAAGTGCACGGTGCTGCCGGATGTGGGCGGACACGTTTATACATGCACGGACAAGATCAACCACGTGCCCATGTTTTATGAGAATCCGTCGATCAAAGAGGCGGCGATCGGGATGCGGGGTGGATGGGCGGCGTTTGGCGTGGAGTTCAACTTCCCTGTCTCGCATAACTGGATGACGGTTTCGCCCGTCGATTTTGCGTATGGCAAGGAGCCGGACGGCAGCGCCTCGGTCACAGTATCAAACATCGATCGGGTGTACGGGATGCAGTGGACGGTGCGGCTCTTGCTGCATCCTGGGAGCACGGTGCTGGAGCAGCAGGTGACGCTGAACAATCGCAGCGACGTGCGGCATCGCTTCTACTGGTGGAGCAATGCGGGCGTGCAGGTGTGGGACGACACGCGTATTTGTTACCCGATGCGTTACAGTGCGGCGCATGGCTATGCGGACGTCGATCGCTGGCCGGTGGATTCGACGGGTACGGATCTGAGCCTGGTGAAGAACCAGGTGTTCGGACCTGTGTCGCGGTTTGTGCATGCGAGCCGGGAACCTTTCATGGGTATCTGGAATCCGAAGACGGATGCGGGGGTGGCGCACTTCGCGGATTATGCGGAGCTGCCGGCGAAGAAGATCTGGTCGTGGGGCGTGGACGCGGACGCGATGGACTGGAGGAAGGCGCTTTCGGACAACAACAGCGCATACATGGAGGTGCAGGCGGGGCTGTTCCGCAACCAGGAGACGTACGCATTTCTGCAACCGCGGCAGACGATACACTTCACCGAGTTCTGGATGCCGCTGCGCGGCCTGGGTGGGCTCGCGCGTGCGAACCTGGCGGGTGCGGTCAACCTCAGCCGATCAGGCGGGGCGTTGACGGCATCGCTCAATGTGAACAGCCGGATGCCGGGTGCGACGGTGCGACTGCTCGACGGAGATCGCGTGTTGCAGACGGAGACGACGGATCTCGCCCCGGAGCATACGTGGACGAAGCAGATCGCGAACGCGGATGCCGAGCGTCGGTACACGTTTGAGCTGCGCGACCACGAGGGCAAGGTTGTGCTGGCGCAGACGGAGGGCAAGTACGACTGGACACCTGACGCCGAGGTGCACACGGGGCCGCAGAGCGTGGAGGGTATTCCAGCAGCGGGGCAGCGCACGGAAGACGAGTGGGTGCAGGCGGGCCACGACAATGAGCTGAATGGGCAGCTCCTGATTGCAGCGAAGGCCTATCGCGATGGGTTGACCCTGTTTCCGCGAAGCCAGAGCGTTGCGGATTGCGCTGGGTCGGCTGGACACGGCCTCTGCTCGATTACGGGCAAGCGAGCACGCTGCTCGAGGCGGCGCAGGCGCGTGACACGCCGAACCCTGAGATTGCGTACTACCTGGGCCTGGCGTACGACGGGCTTGGGAATGAGGAGCACGCGCGGACCGCGTACGAGACGGCTGCTCGGGTACCGTTGATGCGAGGGGCGGCAGAGCTTCGGCTGGGTGAGCTCCATGCGCGCAAGGGCGATCTCCCGGGCGCGGAGCGATGGCTCGCGGGTGCGTTGCACGATGCGCCGGACGATCTGCGAACGGCGGAGGAGCTGGCGGCAGTCCGGCGGGCACGGGGGGAGGATGCCGAGGCGCGACGGCTGGCGGAGCTGTGGTTCGCGCGGTTCCCGACGAGCTACTTCCTCGCTGAAGAGCTAGGCAAGCCCGAGACGGCGCACCTGGGGGCGGAGCCGGAGCGCGTGCTGAACGTGGCGGCGGAGTATATGCGGCTGGGGCGGTATGAATCGGCGCTGGGTGTGCTTTCGCGCGAGTATCCCGCGGCACCGGCCGGGCAGGTGGAGCCGGGGTCTGTCGCTCCGGCGGCGAACCCGATCGTGGGCTACTACAGGGCGTTCTGCCTGCGGAAGCTTGGGCGGCCTTACCAGGAGCAGGAGGCGGCGGCTTCGAAGCTCTCGATCCAGTACGTGTTTCCGAGCGGTGCGCAGACGGAGGAGGTGCTGCGGGCCGCGGTTGAGAGCAACAAGGGGGATGCGACGGGCCAGGCGCTGCTCGGGACGCTGCTGTTTTCTGTGGGCAGGACGGAGGAGGCGGAGGCTCACTGGCAGAGCGCACATGATCTGGGTGCGGTCCTGCCGGGCCTGGATGTGAGCCGTGGGCTGTCGCGGCTCTACAACCATGCGGATCCGGAGGGTGCACTTCGTGACTTTCCGCGAGGGACTGAAGAATGATGCGTCGAACGATGCGGTGTACCTGGGGATCGACCAGGCGCTCAGCATGCTGCGGCGGCCGCCTGCAGAGTTTATCGCCGCGATGGAACAGTATCCGGACAAGGCGGGGATGAAGTCAGAGCTGGTGTATGAGCTCGTGTTCCACCATGCTGAGGCAGGCGAGTACGACAAAGGGAAGGACCTGCTGCGGAATAGGTTCTTTCCGCGGGAAGAGGGCGGCACCAATGTGCGGCAGGTGTATGTCGAGCTGGAAATCGAGCGGCTTCGGGCGATGGCGGAGAAGGGCGAGTGTGCGCAGGCGCTTGAGGGCGTAACGCAGATGAGCCGGCCGCAGAGCGGGATGTCGTTCACCGCGGACGGGATGGCGCCGATGCTTGGGGCGGCGCACGTCCGGTACGAGACTGCCCTGATCGATCGTGCGTGCAAGCGCAATGCGGAGGCGGAGGCGGTGCTCAAGAAGCTTGCGGACAGCAAGGAACCGGGAGATCTCGTGTGGGCGGATGCGGCGGCGCGGCGATTGCCCGCGTACGATGCCGCTGCATGGAGAGCGCGGCTGACAGCAGCACTTCCCGGAGCGAAGACGCGAGCGGAGTCGAGCTCGTCTGGCGCTTATAACCTGCTGCTGCTCGAGCGGGCTCTGGGCGACGAGGCTGGAGCGGCGGAGGCGTACCGGAGCGTGTTCCTGACGGCGGATCAGAAGATCTCGTACCACCTGGCGCGCACTGCCATGGCGGGGGCAGACGCGAAGTAGAAAAGGTCAGAGGGAACGCATGAGGCGGATTATCTGCTTACTGATGTTGATTGGCATGTCTGTTGCGCCGCTGGCCGTTGCGCAGCAGAACGAGGACGTGGTGGTTCGGCCGAAGGAGATCCCGGATGTGCTGGTGAATCCTGGCATGGGGATTACGACGTTTCAGCGATTCAACGGGCAGGAGTTGAACCCGCCGCTAACGTGGTCGGAGATGGGGCCACTCGCGAAGCTACCGGCGGCGAAGACGAGGCCAGACTTTCCGGAGACGACGATTGCCTATTGCCGGTGGTACTGGGATGCGATCGAGCCGGAGCACGGGCAGTTTCGCTGGGACGTGATCGACCTTGCGCTGACGGAGGCGCGGGCGCACGGGCAGCGGCTGGCGATCCGGATCATGCCATACGACGAGGATGGACTGGCGCCGCTGCCGAAGTGGTATCGCGAGTCAGGCGCCCGTCGAGCGAACAAGCCGACCGACAAAGACGGCAAGATCTGGCAGCCGGACTTCGGCGATCCGCTGTACCTGAAGTACTGGGGCGAGCTCGTTGCCGAGGCGGGCAAGCGGTATGACGGCAATCCAGATCTCGACACGGTCGACATCTCGTCGGTGGGGTACTGGGGCGAGGGGTGGAGCCCGTACATGCCGCCGTTTGCGGGCCAGAAGCCGTTGATCGATATCTGGACGAAGGCGTTTCCGCGCACGACGCTGCTGATGAACTTCGATGAGCCGGAGGCGCTGGCGTACGGAACGAAGGTGGGCGGTGCGGGGTGGAGGCTGGACTGCCTTGGCGATATGCGGCTGACGTCGCCCGAGCCGTTTTTTCCGCCTGAGATGCTGGATGTGTATCCGCAGCAGATTGTGCGGACGGGGATTGAAGAGGTTTGGCGAACGAAGCCGGTGTCGCTTGAGACGTGCGGGACACCATCGAGCTGGAAGAAGGATGGGTTTGATGTGCGGTACATCCTGGACCAGGCGCTGCGATGGCACATCACGTCGCTGAATGTGAAGTCGTCGCCGATTCCGCCGGAGTGGAAGGCGGAGTTCGATGAGTTCCAGAGGCGGATGGGGTATCGGTTTGTGCTGCGGCGACTGCAGTATCCGAAGGCGGTGCAGGCGGGATCGATGATGCCGGTGCACATGTGGTGGCTGAACGCGGGCGTGGCTCCGATCTATCGCGAGTACACCTTAGCTGTGCAGCTGCACTCGGCTGTGGGCGGTGCTGTGCTTTATGTGCCTGTAAAGGTTACAGACTGGCTACCGGGAGATGCCGTGGTCGATCAGACGCTGTATGTGCCGGAGGATCTGCCCGGCGGGGACGTACACGGTGCGTGTGGGCATGCTGGACCCGACGACGGGCAAGCCAGCGATCCGCTTCGGGATAGAGGGGCGGGACGAAGATGGGTGGTATGCGATGGGGACGATCGCTGTGACGGGGCAGCGTTAAAGACGCGGCGGACCCTTCGGAGGTGGCGTTATCACCTTGAGGGTTACGTTTTCGGCGATGGAGATGAGGGGAGCGGCTGGTCGACGATCTGCTCGGTGGCCGGGTTCCAGTAGAGTTTCTTCCCGCTCCAGTAGGACTGCGCCGCCATGATGGTAACGATGGAGTGGGAAAAGCCATGGTCGACGGTAGCGTTGGGTGGATTGCGCGACTGCATGGCGCGAAGCCAGTTCTTCATGTGGATGACGCTGTCGTCCTCAGGGCCGCGGGTGTCCGGCGGCTCGACGCCCGGGACGGTGACGATCTCTTCGCGATCTTCAGCCGGAGCAACAAGGGGCAGGCGGCTGGCTCTGACGGACCCGTCGTATTCCTTGCGGCCGCCTTCCCTGCTGACGGAGAAGAGTGAGGCGCCCTCGCCGCCGTAGTTGGCGATGGTGCCGTCGCGGCCCTGGATGCGCGAGAAGCTGCGGAAGCTGTTGCCGAAGACAGACTTATAGGTGTAGAGGAAGCCCTTGGGGTAGGTGACGGCGGCGATGCAGGTGTCCGGGTTTTCGCGGCCATCGGGCCAGGCGTAGATGCCTCCTGAGGCGACGACGCTTTCGGGGTAGGTCTCGTCGGTCCACATGTGGACGAGGTCGCTGCCATGACTCATCCACTGATCGAAGATGCCGGAGGAGAAGTCCTTGTAGAGGCGGAATTCGAGGTAGACGTGAGGGTCGAAGGGGCGGTGGGGTTTGCCGAGCAGCCAGCGCTTCCAGTCGGTGTCTTCTTCGCGAAGTTTTGATGGTTTGTCGAAGAGCCACTTGCGCCATTGCATCTCGGGATCCTGCTCCATGAGATCGGAGTTGCCGGTATCCATCTCGACAAATCGCCAGCGTTCCTCGTTGACGTTCCACTCCTGCTCGATGTGAACGATCTTGCCGATGCGACCGGAGCGGACGATGTCGCGCACCGCGAGCTGGTAGGGCTCGCTGCGGTGCTGGGCGCCCATCTGAACGACCTGTTTCGAGGCTTTGACGACGTCGCGAGCCTCCCTTGCCTCGGAGAGGACGTTGGCGAAGGGCTTCTCGACATAGCAGTCTTTGCCGGCGCGGACGACTTCGATGCACAGCCTGGCGTGCTGGAAGTCGCCGGTGGCGATCATGACGCCATCGATGTCTTTCTGGCCGAGCATGTCTTCGGAGTACTTGTAGAGTTTGGGTTCGAGATGGAAGGCGCTGCGTACCTGGGCTGCGCGGCGCTCGCGGGCGAGACTCCAGATGTCGCAGAGGGCGACGGTCTCGGCGGGGATCTCTTTGGAGGCGAGTTGGACCATGTGGACGTGGCCGTGACTGCGAGCACCGCAGCCGAGCTGGGCGATGCGGATGCGGTCGTTGGCGCCGGGGATGCGCGCGTAGGAGCGGGCGTCCATGCCGGCGAGGGCGAGGGCTCCTGCGGTCTGTTTGACGAAGGTTCGACGATCGATCTCGTTTCCGGCCTTGTCGCCCATGGATCTCTCCTGTGGTGGGGTGCGCGTGCGTGAAGTGCTAGCGGAGCAGGGCTCTATCGATGAGGGCTGCGGAATCGGTGTCGAGGTAGAGGGTGGCGTTTGGATGGGTGCGGAGGATCGTGGCTGGACAGGCAGTTGCGACGGGCTCTGCGAGCGTGCGCCGGATGATCTCGGCTTTGCGTGGTCCGGGGACGGAGACGATGAGCCGGGGAACCCTGAGCAGGGCGGGGATGGTGACCGTAATGGCCTGTGCGGGAACTTCTTCGATGGATCCGAACCAGCCTTCGGCGGCCTGTTGGGCCCGACATGTCTGATCGAGGTCGACGACTTTCACGTCGAGCGGGTCCTTGAAGTCGGCAACTGGAGGATCGTTGAAGGCGAGGTGCCCGTTTTCGCCGATGCCGAGCAGGCAGATTTGCGGAGCCGCGAGCCTGAGCTTCGTGGCGTACTCGCGGCAGAAGGCGGCGAGATCAGGAGCGTTGCCGTCGACCTCGAGAAACGATTTGAGAGTGACCCTGCCGGTGAGCCGTTCCTTGAGGTATCGACGGAACGACGCTCGGTGGTCAGGAGACAGGCCGACATACTCGTCCAGATGGAAGCCCTGGATGCTGGGCCAGGGAAGATCAGGGATGGAGGTGAGAGCTTCGAGAGTTTCGAGCTGGGAGGCTCCCGTGGCGAAGATGACGGCGATGCTGCTATAGAGAGCGGCGAGCTTGCGTAACGCTGTGGCTGTGGCCTGGGCAGCGGCGATCCCGGCGTCCTTCCGCGTGGGATGGATCTCGATTTTGAGCGGGCCGATCGCGAGGTGCTCGGGGAGTTGGGTGGTTGACGCCATGCTTGTTGATAAATCCGTGGTGAGGCCGCGTCAAGCAACATTTCTGAATCACGAGAAAATTTTTCATGGAGCTCACGCGCTTTCAACAGAGTGCGGGGAGCGCTTGCGAGCCGTGGCGAGAGGGGACGGGAGGGGCCGGCAGGAGTCGCGCTTGATGAGCTCGGTCGGGACCGTGATGCGCTGCGGTTTGCGGGCGGGTGCGGCGATGCGTTCGAGGATGAGCTCGGCCATCTGTTTGCCGAGCTGCTCCGGGAATTCGCGGAGGGTGGTGAGGCCGGGGTAGAGCCAGGCGCCGATGGTGTCGTCGCAGCCGACGACGCTGACGTCGTCGGGGATGCGGAGGCCGCTGTCGCGGAGGGCCTTGTAGACGCCATGGGCGGTGGAGTCGTTGCCGGCGAAGATGGCGGTGACGGGTTCGCCGCGGCTGAGCAAAGACTTGGTGCCGAGATAGCCCGCGTCGGTGTCGTCGGCGGAGTCGATGCTGCTGAGGCGAGAGGCGAGACCGGCCTCGACCATGGCGCGGTTGTAGCCTGCGAAGCAGCGAGCGAACCAAGGGAGGCGGGTGTTGCCGACGAACCAGATGTCGTGATGGCCTAAGTCGACGAGGTAGCGGGTGATATCGGCGCCTCCCCCGATGTCGTCGGCGAAGATGAGGTCGCCGGCTGTGCCGTGCGGATCGCCGAGGATGTTGTTTCCGAGGGCTACGTAGGGGATGCCCTTGCCTTCTAGGAGATCCATGAGGTTGGTCGAGTTGGTTCCAGCGAGCAGGACGGCGCGGATGACGTCACGACGACCGACGACGGCGGGCAGGTGGAGCTGCTCGGAGGGGAGGTTGGGCGGGTAGTTGAAGGAGAGGAAGACCATGTCCCAGCCGTGGGCGGCGCAGTGGGCCTCCGCGCCGCTGAGGACGCGGGAATGGAAGGGGTGCAGCATGATGCGGTTGCTGAGGAGAAAGGCGAGAGCCTTGGCCTTGTTGCGCTCCGAGAGGTCGACGCCGAGGCGGGAGGCGGCTTTGAGGACGGTTTGCTGGATCGCGGGGTCGACGCGGCTGTTGCCGTTGAGGACGCGGGAGACGGTGGCGACACTGACGTTTGAGGCGGCGGCGATCTCACGGAGGCGGATCTTGCCGCGAGGCCCCGGGACGGGCGTCATGCGAGGCGGCCGGACGGACTGGGGAGGCGCATGGGAAACCTTTCAGGGGTGGAAACGGCGGTTCTGCGGTGATGTTTCTTTGGTGATTTGCTGGTTGATTGTGGAGTATAGCGCGGTTTCTTGCGGTTGCCGGGAGGGATCGTGAAACAGATCTGAGTTTCGAGCAACATTTCTTGACATGAGCGGTTTCGGGGCGTATCTAACATCCATCTTCTTCGATTCCGGGGATGTCAAGGCTGGGTGCCGGGCGTGCATCGGGGGATGACAACGAGGTTCCTGGTTTTGGGTAAGCCATGGGTCGGGCTGGGAGAAGCAGATCCTCCGCTTCGCGAAGGATGACAAGCTTTGGTGGGGATGTGGGTTGGGTTTGAGGTTGGAGTAGGTGGGGTGGGGGTGAGGACGGAGTTGTGCGTGAGATTTAAGGGGAGGCGGGACCGATGAGCTCAGCGGCCAGGCGAGGAGAGTGATGAGGGTGGGGGCGGTGCGCGGCGTGGGGCGGACGCGCTGGTGGATTGTTTGGACGCTCTTCTTCTCGACGGTGACGAACTACATCAGCCGGCAGACGTTTTCGGTGCTGTCGCCGGTGATTGCGGCGCAGTTTCACCTGAACCATACGGACCTGGCGAAGATTATTGGAGCGTTTCAGCTGTCGTATGCGGTGACGTGGCTGTTGGGCGGGATCTTTCTGGACGCGGTGGGAACGCGGATCGGGCTGATGGTTGCGGTGGTGTGGTGGTCGCTCGTGAATGTGCTGATGGGCTTTGCGAGTTCGGTGGGCGGGTTTGTGGCGTTCCGGTTCATGCTGGGGATGGGCGAGGGGCTGAACTGGCCGGGCGCGACGAAGGCAGTGGCGGAGTGGTTTCCGAGCGAGGAGCGGAGTGTTGCGGTAGCGATCTTTGATAGCGGGTCGAGCGTGGGAGGGGCGCTGGCGGCGCTGATCATCCCGTGGATTGCGCTGGTGTTTGGGTGGCGGTGGTCGTTTGTATTTTCGGGTGCGCTGGGGTTTGTGTGGTTGGCCTTGTGGCTCCATGTGTACCACCCGCTGAGCCGGCACCCGCGGGTCCGGCCGGAGGAGGTGGCGCTGATCCGATCGGGGCAGGAGATGCCGAGCACGTCGAGGGAGAAGGGCGTGCGGCGGTGGATGGAGGTGCTGAAGAATCGGAACGCGTGGGGGATTGTGCTGGGGCGGGCGCTGACGGATCCGATCTGGTGGTTTTATGTCTTCTGGCTGCCGCAGTACCTTAGCGATGCGCGGGGGTTCAGCCTGAAGCAGATTGCTCTGTTCGCGTGGCTGCCGTTTGCGGCGGCGGACGCGGGGAACTTCACGGGTGGGTTTCTGTCGGGGTACTGCATTCGCCGGGGGCTGTCGATTGTGCGTGCGCGGACGCTGGTGTGCGTGGTGAGCTGCCTGCCGATCCTGGCGGGGATACCCGCGGCGCGGGTGCATAGTGCGGGGAGCGCGCTGCTGCTGATCTGCGTGGCACTGTGGGGATACGCGAGCTGGTCGACGATGGGGCTGACGTTGCCGTCGGACCTGTTTCCTCAGGATGTGGTGGCGACGGTGACGGGGCTGAGCGGGTTTGCGGCGGGGCTGGCGGGGGTGGGGTTTACGTTTGCGGTGGGGCTGACGGTGGATCGCTTCTCATACGGACCGGCGTTTCTGGCGGCGGGGCTGCTGCCCCTGGCGGCGACGGCGTGCCTGCTGCTGCTGATTCGCGCTCCGAAGACGGACGGCTACCTGAGGAGCGCGCCCGAGGGAAGCAGGTAGGCGATCGGCCACTGCTCCTGATTGGCGGCGAGCCAGGTTGACCAGTTCTGCGGGGCGGGGGCTGACGTTGGGAGGACGGTGACGGTGGGCTCGAGTGTGTGGAAGCTCGCGGCGAGGAGTGCTGCGTCCGGGAGAGGTGTGGATGACGAGCGGCTGGTGCGGGGTGCGGCTGCGGATAAAGAGCGTGGCGATGTTGAGGTCGTCGAGCATCTGCAGGAAGTAGGGGCGACCGGTGAGGAGCGAGTTGTAGACGTAGCCGGCGAGCACGCTGGCGAGGGGGTTGGTGTAGGCCTCGACGGGGTCGGTCGCCTGGTTGGTGGCGGGGCCGTCGGAGTAGGTGAAGCGGAAGTGCATGGCGTCTTCGCCGGAGCCGCGGAGATCAATGGAGTAGATGTCGTGACCGGCGTTGAGGAGGGTGAGGGCTTCGGGCCAGTCCTTCTGGGTGAGCTTGCTGTTGAGGCCGAGCCAGAGGATCGCGTCCCTGGCGGGAGCTCCATCGCGATGAAGGTGGAGGAGGGGTGTTCGGAGATATGTGTCGTGATGAAGCACAAATCGCTCGATGTGGATGGGACCGGAGGTGGTGGTGCCGGTCGACTCCCAGCGCAGCTGATGAGAGGGAACGTCGCCGGTGTAGGGGGCTACGGTCCACGACGAGATATGCGGGTCTCCCTCGCTGGCGTAGAGCTCGGGGAGCGTGGGGCGGGTTTGATGTGAGGCTTCGGCGGCGTACTGGTCGATGAAGGAGAGGAGGGGCTTCGCGTCGGGGTAGTCGACGGAGAGTTGACCGCTTTTTGTGACCTGGAGGTCGGCGGGGGCGAAGAGGGTGACGGGTGGGAGTTCGTGGGTGACAGGGAGATTGTTGAAGCGATCGAGGAAGGTGAGGGCGGCTTCCTGATTTTTTAGCGAGTAGCTATGGGTGTTGTAGCTTTCAGCGAAGGCGATTCGGTCCGGGTGGCCGAAGCGGGTGTAGAGGTCGCTGACTTCGGAGAAGGTTTTGTGCGAGCCCTGGACGGGGAAGAAGTCGAGGGTGACGGTGGCGACCATGACAGGGCGCGGGTACATCATGAGCAGGAGACCGGGGTGGTCGACGCCTTTCGAGATGAAGCCGAAGAGGTCCTGCTCGGGGTCACTGTCGGGGTCAGCGAAGATGCGGTTTTCGACGCGCATGGGTAGCGCGGTGATGTAGCAGGAGGGGATGATGACGTGGATGCGGTCGTCGAGTGCGCCGAGCAGAGCGGCCTGGGTGCCGCCGCCGCTGGTGCCGGTGAGATTGATCCGATGGGGGTCGACGTCAGGGCGTGTGAGGAGATAGTCGACGGCGCGGATGCCGTCCCAGATCTCCCAGCGTGCGAGGCTGGTTCCGGCGAGGTAGGCGAGGTTGCCGAGGACGGCGTGCTCGGCGCAGACGAGGTTGTAGCGGGAGTCGTGTTTGCGGGCGTCCCAGAACTGGCTCCGTTCGCCCTGGCCGATGGGGTCCCAGGCGATGACGAGGTAGCCGCGAAGGGCGAGTCGCTGGCAGAGGTCCTGGTAGTGGATCTTGCCGATGGGGGAGTGGCCGGCGGGGACGAGGATGGCGGGGTGGACGGCGGCGCCGTTCTCGGGGACGTAGACGAGGGCGGTGACGTAGAGGCCGGGGAGGCTCTGGTAAACGAGCTTTTCGACGTGGAAGCCGTGGGCGGGGAGGGTTCCGGTGACGGTGGCGTGGAGGTCGGTCTTTTCAGCGGGAAGGCCGCCGATCATATTGAGGAGTTTGGTGCGGAGCTCGGAGCGGAGCTGGAGGAGGTCGGCCTCGGAGTGGACGTCCGACCAGCGGATCTGGCGGGCGCGGTCCTGCTGCCAGGCGAGGTCCGTGAGGTAGAGGAGATATGGGGTGATCTGCGGGCCTTCGGGCTCGGGCGGGCCTAGGACGCGGAAGGCTTCGGGAGGCGGAGTGGCGGGGCCTTGGGGGCGTGCGAAGGTGGTGGTCAAGAGGAGGAGGAGGAGGAGGGAGGCAGCGGTGAGCAGGCGGGAGCGGGGCATGGACGCGGTCTCCGTGGGGAGTTTTGCAGGGTTTGAGGGCGGGTGCTTTGGTTACGATTTGCGGTGTTTGTATGGTATAGGTGTTACTCTTCGTTTCGCCAACTTTGTTTCGGAGCTTGACGACGGCGTACGGGCAGGGAGATCGAGAGCATGATGGGTGTGCATTCGGGGTGGCGGGTGTGGGGGATGGGGCTGGGCCTGATGTGGGCGGCGCTTGGCGGTGCGGGGCTGGCGCAGACGGTGATTGTAAGGCCGGCGGAGATCGGGGACGTACTGGTGAATCCAGGCATGGGCGTGGAGACGTTTCAGCGGTACAACGGCGACGCGTTGAACGGGGGCGTGACGTGGTCGGAGGAGGGTCCGGTGCGGCGGATCGAGGCACCAGCGAAGGCGCCCGAGTTTCCGGGATCGACGGTGGCGTACTGCCGATGGTTCTGGGAGACGCTCGAACCGGAAGAGGGCAAGGTGCGGTGGGAGATCGTGGACCTGGCGCTTGCGGAGGCACGGCGTCACGGGCAGCGGCTGGCGATGCGACTGATGCCGTACGACCAGGATCATCCGCTGCCGGAGTGGTACCGGAGGTCGGGTGCGAGGCGGGCTAATGCGGAGACGTCGAAGGACGGCAAGGTGTGGCAGCCGGACTTCAGCGATGCGCTTTACCTGAAGCACTGGGGCGGGCTGGTGGAGGAGGCGGGGCGGCGGTATGACGGGCACCCTGACCTGGACAGCGTTGATATCTCGACGGTGGGTTACTGGGGCGAGGGCTGGAGCGATTACATGCCGGCGTTCGCGGTGCAGCGGGGGCTGATCGATGTGTACCTTAAGGCGTTTCCGAAGACGCCGCTGCTGATGAACTTCGATGAGCCGGAGGCGCTGGTGTACGGGACGTCGAAGGGTGCGGGGTGGCGGTTTGACTGCGTGGGAGATATGCGGACGCGGTGGTCGGCGATGCTGGACCAGTATCCGGAGGAGATTGCGCGAACGGGGATTGGGGAGGTTTGGAGGACGGCGCCGGTGTCCATGGAGACGTGCGATGTACCGGAGGCGTGGCTTCGGAACGGATGGGATGTGCACTACATCCTCGGCGAGGCGCTGCGGTGGCATGTGAGCACGCTGAACGTGAAGTCGAGCGCGATTCCCAAGGCCTGGGAGAGCAGCTTTGCGGATTTCGAGCGGAAGATGGGGTACCGGTTTGCGCTGCGGCGCGCGGAGTGGAGCTCGGAGGTCAGGCCGGGAGAGACGCTGGGGCTGAAGACGTGGTGGGTGAACGAGGGGGTGGCGCCGATCTACCGGCCGTTTGTGCTGGCGTTTCGGTTGAGCTCGAGCAAGGGAAAGACGGTGGTGCTGCGGACGGATGCGGATGTGCGCCGGTGGCTGCCGGGAGATGCGGTGTTTGAGGGACCGCTGTTTGCGCCGGGCGATCTCCCCGGGGGCGAGTATGAGGTGAGTGTGGCGATGCTGGATCCGGTGACGCTGCAGCCGGGAATACGGCTGGCGATCGAGGGTCGGGGGGATGATGGGTGGTACGGGCTGGGGAGGCTTCGAGTGGTTGGAGCTGCGGGTGCGGATGGGACGTAGGCTGTGGGTGGGAGCGGGAAGCGGGAAAGGATGAGGGGAGCGGCACGGATCGGGGTGGTGGCGGGGGCGCTGGCCTGTGCGGGCGTGCGGGTGGTGGCGCAAGAGGCGGGGGCGGATTGGGCGGTGATGGGTGGTGAGCCGGGGAATGCGCATTACTCAGCGCTGAAGCAGATCAACCGAGCCAACGTCGCGAAGCTAGAGGTGGCGTGGAGCTTCGATACGGGCGAGGGTGGGGGGCTTGAGACGACGCCGCTGGTGGTAGGCGGAGTGCTGTACGGTTTGACACCGAGCCAGAAGGTGATTGCGCTCCATGCGGCGACGGGCAAGCTGCTGTGGAGGTTCGATTCCGGGGTTGCCGGGACGGGGCCGAATCGTGGGATGACGTACTGGACGGATGGCAAGGAGCAGCGGCTGCTGGTGGGGGTAATGAACTTTGTGTATGCGCTCGACCCTGCGCGGGGACAGGTGATCCGGAGCTTTGGGAAGGAGGGGCGGATCGACCTGCGGGAGGGGCTTGGGCGGGAGCCGGGGATGCAGTCAGTTGCGCTGACGAGCCCCGGGGTGGTCTACAGGGATCTGCTGATTGTGGGGGGGCGGGAGCCTGAGACGCTGCCGGCACCGCCGGGCGATGTACGGGCGTATGACATCCGGAGCGGGGTGTTGCGGTGGACGTTTCACACGATTCCGCGGCCGGGTGAGTTCGGGTACGAGAGCTGGCCGAAGGAGGCGTGGAAGACGGCGGGCGCGGCGAACAACTGGGCGGGTATGGCGGTGGATACGGAGCGTGGGATTGTTTATGTGCCGACGGGATCGGCAGCGCCGGACTTCTATGGAGCGCAGCGGGACGGCGACGACCTGTTTGCGAATACGCTGCTGGCGCTGGATGCGAATACAGGCCGGCGGATCTGGCACTTCCAGGGAGTTCACCACGATATCTGGGACAGGGACTTCCCTGCCCCGCCGATGCTGTTTTCGTTGCGGCGTGAGGGCCGGGTGATCCCGGCGGTGGCGGAGACGACGAAGGCGGGGTTTCTTTATGTGTTTGACCGGGTGACGGGGACGCCGCTGTTTCCGATCGAGAGCCGGCCGTATCCGGGCAGTACGACGCCGGGTGAAAGGGCGGCAGAGACGCAGCCGTTTCCGCTGAGGCCGGAGCCGTTTGCGCGGCAGAGTGTGACGGAGGAGGAGCTGACTCGACGGACGCCGGAGGCACATGCGTGGGCGGTGGCGCGGTTTCGCGAGATCCGGCATGAGGGGCAGTATGTTCCGCTGAGCGTGGGACTGGACACGCTGGTGCAGCCGAGCTTTGAGGGCGGTGGCGAGTGGGGCGGGCCGGCGGTGGATCCTGAGACGGGCATCCTGTACGTGAATGCGAATAACTATGCGTCGCTGGGACGACTGGCGGAGGAGAAGAGTGGGTCGCCGGGGCGGAGGACGTATCTTGCGCAGTGCAGTGTGTGTCATGGCGTCCGCCGGGCTGGATCGCCGCCGGAGTTTCCTTCGCTGCTGGGGGTGAGCTCGAGGCTGACTCCGGAGCAGATTGCGGGGACGATCCACGCGGGCATGGGACGGATGCCGGCGATGCCGGTCGCGGGTAAAGCGCTCGAGGAGCTGCTGGCGTACCTGGGAACGGATGCAGATCCGATGAGTGCGCGGGAGGAGCAGGGGCCGGCGAGCCCGGAGAGAGCGAGCCAGAGGGCTGACCCTGTGGGCGCGAGGGTATATGCGCGGAGCTGCGCGATTTGCCATGGCGAACGGATGGAGGGGATCGTGCCTTCGTTTCCGACGCTGGTTGGGGTGGGCGACCGGTACACGGATGCGCAGCTGGTGGCGCTGATTCATGCGGGCAAGGGACGGATGCCAGGGTTCGGGAAGATGCCGACTGCGGAGATGGAGGCACTGTTGCGGTTTCTGCGGCCGGCCAAACTTGAAGTAAGAGAGGAAGAGGCCGGGACGCAGTACGTGATGACGGGGTACCGGCGCTTCAACGATCCGGATGGGTACCCGGCGACGGCGCCGCCGTGGGGGACGCTGAATGCGCTCGACACGAAGACCGGGCGGTACCTGTGGAGGCTACCGTTTGGGCAGTATCCGGAGCTGGTGGCGAAGGGGATGGCCGATACAGGCAGTGAGAATTACGGCGGGCCAATTGTAACCGCGGGAGGTCTCTTATTCATCGGGGCGACGAATTTCGATAAGAAGTTCCGGGCGTATGACAAGGCTACGGGGCGGCTGCTGTGGGAGACGGTGCTGCCGTTTGCGGGAAACGCGACGCCGGCCACGTACGAGGCGGGGGGACGGCAGTTCGTGGTGATTGCGGCGGGAGGGAGCAGCATGAATCCGCGGGGGCGGATTGGCGGGGTGTATGTGGCGTTTGCGCTGCCGCGGCCGTGAGGTGACTCAGGGGGTTGCGAGTTCGGCGGGGTGGGAGGAGATGGGGGCGCGGCGGTCGAGCGCACGTGCGATGAGGGCGACGCACAAGGTGAGGACGGCGACGGCGGCGCTGGCCAAAGGCAGGCGGGTGTAGCTGTATCCAGCGGTGAGGACGAGGCCGCCGAGGCTGGCGCCGAGGGCGTTGCCGAAGTTGAAGGCGCCCTGGTTGAGGGTGGAGGCGAGGTTGGGCGCGCCTTTGGCTTTGTCGACGATGCGGGACTGAAAGGGGGCACCTACGGCGAAGTGGACGGCTCCCCAGAGAAAGATCATGGCGACGGCGGGGATCGGGGCTGCGCTGGGTAAGCGGCATGATGAGGAAGATGACGATGAGGAGCAGTAGACCTCCGAGGATGGAGGGCATCTGCCGCCAGTCGCTGAGCTTGCCGCCGAGGAGGTTGCCGAGGGTGATGCCGACGCCGAAGACGACGAGGACCCACGTAACGGCGTGCGGGGAGAGGCGGGTGACGGTTTCGAGGGTGGGGGCGATGTAGGTGAAGACGCAGAAGAGGGCGACGGAGGAGAGGGTGCTGAGGGCGAGGACGAGCTGGACCTGCGGGCGCAGGACGGCGTGGAACTCGTGCCGGAGGTGGATGATCTCGGGCTGCTGCGAGGGGACGAGGCGGACGAGGCCAGCCATCGCGAGGAGGCCGATCGGGATGAGTGCCCAGAAGGCGAAACGCCAGCCGAGGTGCTGTCCGATGGCGGTGCCGGCGGGGACGCCGAGGACGTTGGCGAGGGTGAGGCCGGAGAACATGATGGCGATGGCGGAGGAGCGCTCGGCGCGGGGGACGGAGTTGGAGGCGACGATGCTGCCGATGCCGAAGAAGGCTCCGTGGCAGAGGGCGGTGAGGATGCGGGCGAAGAGCAGGGTGAGGTAGGTGGGGGCGAGGGCGCAGAGGGCGTTGCCGAAGAGGAAGACGCCCATGAGGATGACGAGGGCGCGCTTGCGGTCGAGGCGCGAGACGGCGAGGGCGAGGAGTGGGGAGCCAAAGGTGACGGAGAGGGCATATCCGGAGACGAGGATGCCGGCGCGCGGGATGGAGACGTTGAAGGAGCGTGCGAGATCGGGGAGGAGCCCCATGATGATGAACTCGGTGGTGCCGATACCGAAGGCGGAGACGGCGAGGGCCAGGAGTGGTTTTCGCATGCTGCTTTGATTGTCGGCGATGGTGGGGGCTGATGGCGAGGCAGGAAGCTGAGGATATCGCGAGGAGGGTGGTTGGAGATGTAGGATTTGGGGCGTGCGACTTCCCTTTGAACCCCCTGTGCTGCCGATGCTGGCGAAACGTGTGAGCGATCTACCCGAGGGCGAGGGTTGGATCTATGAGCCGAAGTGGGATGGGTTCCGGTCGGTGATCTTTCGGGACGGCGATGAGCTGCTGCTGCAGAGCCGGGATACCAAGCCGCTGAACCGATACTTCCCTGACCTGATGGAGCCGCTGAAGCGAGCGCTGCCGGAGAGGTGCGTGCTCGATGGGGAGATCGTGATTGCGACGGCGAAGGGACTGGACTTCGATGCGCTGCAGCTACGGATTCATCCGGCGGCTTCGCGGGTGAAGATGCTGGCGGAGCAGACGCCGGCGTCGGTAGTGTTCTTCGACCTGCTGTGCGTGGGCGATGAGGATCTGCGCGGGGAGGCGTTTGCGCGGCGGCGAGAGCGGTTGGAGGAGCTGCTGGCGGGGGCGGAGGCGCCGATGCATATCACGCCGGCGACGCGGGACCGGGGGACGGCGGCGGACTGGTTCAAGCGGTTCGAAGGCGCGGGTCTGGATGGGGTGATGGCGAAGGGTGAGGCGGGGCTTATACGAGCCGAACAAGCGCTCGATGCTGAAGGTGAAGCATGAGCGCGATGCGGACTGCGTCGTGGCCGGGTTCCGGTGGCACAAGGATGGTGAGGGGACGGCGATCGGTTCCCTGCTGCTGGGGCTTTATGACGATGGGGGAGCGCTGCAGCATGTGGGGGTGTGCGCGAGCTTTACGGTGGCAAAGCGGAGGGAGCTGGTGGAGTTTCTCCAGCCGTACCGGGAGAGTGCGTTGACGGGGCATCCCTGGGCGGGTTGGGCTTCGGAGGCGGCTGCGGGCTCGCGAATGCCGGGCGGGCAGAGCCGGTGGAGCGCGGGAAAGGATCTGAGCTGGGAGCCGCTGAGGCCGGAGCTGGTGGTGGAGGTGGCGTACGAGCATATGCAGGGCGACCGGTTTCGGCATATGGCGCAGTTTCGACGATGGCGGGTGGATAAGGCTCCGCGGGAGTGTACGTATGCGCAGCTGGAGGAGGTGCCGGCGCAGGAGCTGCGGGCTATCTTTGCGGCGGGGCGGTGATTGAAGGGGCAAAGTAGCTGGCTACAGTTTCCTTATTGCGGGGTGAACCCGCTCGTGAGATAACTACGTTATGCGTACTTCGCGGCACGTAGTTGACGAAGGGAAGATGGCGCCGGGTTTGGGCCGCTACTCGGATCCTCCTCTGCTGGTACTGGCGAGCCTCGCAAATGGGCCGAAGCACGGGCACGCAATGATCGAGGATATTGCGCGGCTCTGCGGGACACGGCTGGGACCAGGGACGCTGTATGGAGCGATCTCGCGGCTCGAGGAGCAGGGCTGGATCGAGCCGCTTGCGCCGGAGCACCGCCGCCAGCCGTACCAGATTACGGGAGAGGGACTCCAGGTGCTGCGGGCCCGTCTGACGACGCTGCACCAGTTCGCCGCGGCGGGGCTTGGGAGGCTTGAGGTGCTATGAATTGCTCGATCGCGCGCGTGCTGACCCGGCTTTATCCCCGCGCGTGGAGGGAGCGGTACGGATCGGAGTTCGAGGAGATGTTGCTTACGGATGGTGGCGGGCTCCGGGAGGTCGGCCGACGTGATCTGGGCAGCTTTCATGGAGCACGTATCTCCGAAACGAGGAGGCGGTATGGATCGCGAATCGAGGTCGTTTGTCGAGGTGCTCAGACAGCCGAGCGCGTTTGTTCCTTTGATGATGTCGTTGGTGGCGTTAGCGATGGTGCTTGGAGATGTCGCGATGTTTGGAGCTATTCGCGACAAGGATGAAGGCGCTGTCGCACACCTTTGGCAGCTGCTGATGGCCGGGCAGGCACCCATCGTGGCTCTACTTCGTGCGAAGTGGCTGCCGCGGGCTCCTCGTCAGACTTTGGATGGGCTGTCGCACAAATCGGGGCGGCCGGGGGCGGTTCTTCTTCCATCTGGGCTGATGCGGCCTGAGGCGAACCGGCTTATGCGGAAGGGTTCTTTTGCTCGGCTGCGCCTGAGGTTCGCCAGGCGCGGGTGGGGTCGTCGTCGGGGTCTGGGGTGGCTTGTGGGGGGCGTTGGTCTTCGGGGATGTGACGGAGGTTGAGGCGGATGCGGTACCAGATGTAGGAGGAGCCGCGCATGCGGTCGAGGAGGACGTCGTCGACTGCGAGGAGGGCGGCGGCTTCGGGGTGGCGCTGCTTCCAGCGTTCGAGACCGGCTTCGGCGGCGGCTTTGTCAGGGGAGTTGCGCGACGGTGATAAGGGGCTGCCTGGGGACTCGTCTCCCGGGGGCTTTTCGGGCGGGTTTTTGCGACGCGGTTGCCTCCTCGGAGGGAACGGCTTCGGCGATGTGGGAAGCAGATGCTTCGCCTTCGGGGAGGGATGAGAGCTCCTCCGTGAGCGCGGCCGTGTCCTGATGGATGGTGGCGGCGTCTGCCGGAGAGGTTTCGGCGGGTTTGGAAGACTTCGCGGCGGAGCGCTTGCGGAAGCGCTGAGCGCCGAAGCCTTCGCCTAGCTGCTCGGAGAAGGGCTTGGCTGCGGAGCGGGCTTTGGAGGGCTGGACGCGTTTGGGCTCGCCTTCCGCTTTAGCGAAGTGCGGGCGGCCAGGGGGCGTCGCCGATGCCAGAGGCCTCGTCATGCGCGGCGAGGTCGAGGAGCTGATCGAGGGAGCCGGGGTGGGCGTCCATGTCGGCGTGCGGGTCGCCGATAGCGGCGAAGCGGGCGGGCATGGTGAGGACGGTGAAGTCGGCTGGGTTGGAGTCGGGGACCTCGTGCCAGTGCAGGGGCGCAGAGACGCGGGCGTCGGGGAGCGGGCGGACGGAGAAGGCGGAGCAGGTGGTGCGGTCTTTGGCGTTCTGGTTGTAGTCGAGAAAGACGCCGTGGCGCTCTTCTTTCCACCACTTGGAGCTGGCGAGGGCGGGGAGGCGTCGCTCGACGGCGCGGGAGAGGGCGAGCGCGGCGCGGCGGACCTCGGTGAAGGTCCAGCGGGGGTGGATGCGGATGTTGACGTGCATGCCGCGGGAGCCGGAGGTCTTGGGCCAGCCGCGGAGGCCGACCTCTTCGAGCATAGCGTTGACCTCGACGGCGACGGTGCGAACGTCTTCCCAGGGGACGCCCGGGCCGGGGTCGAGATCGACGCGGAGCTCGTCGGGGTGGTCGAGATCGGCGGAGCGAACGGGATGGGGGTGGAGCTCGATGCAGCCGAGGTTGACGACCCAGGCGAGGCCGGCGGGATTATCGACGACGATCTCTTCGGCGGTGCGGCCGGACGGGAAGGAGAGGGTGACGGTGCGGAGGAAGCTGGGGAAGTCTGCGGGGGCGCGCTTCTGGTAGAAGGGCTCGCCTTCGGCTCCATTGACGAAGCGCTTGAGGACGAAGGGACGATCGCGGATGCCGGCGAGAGCTCCCGGTGCGACGGCGAGGTAGTAGCGGACGAGGTCGAGCTTGGAGAGCTGTACCTCGCGCGAGAAGTAGAGCTTGCCTGGATGCGTGATGCGGACTTCATTGCCGTCGATCGCGAGGAGCTCGACGTCTTCAGGTTTTTTCACGTGGATAGGCTACACCGGCAGAAGGCGAGCTGCGATGTTTGAGGGCCGGACGTCCGCGCGTCGATGAAGGCGTGAGGGGCTGCTTGTTTGTTGATGGTTGGGATCCGGAGTGGTTTTGCGGTGTGTCGGGGACGATCTTGAGCTTAGTTTGCACTAATTTTCATAGTGCTCTGGATGTCGTTCTGCTTGAGGTGGTTAGCACGTTTTCCGCCATAGGCAAATGGAGGGTATGGCGAACCTGTGTGATTGCACCGCACTCTGGTGGTGTGCGAATCTGCTTTTGGGCCTATCTCACCTGTGTCTTGTTGTCTTTGTCTTGCCTAGATACGTTGCAGTGCTTGTTGTTCTTGTTTGAAGCTGGGAGAGCATAGGACCCGAGCAACCTATGGTTGTTGCGCCGGGACGCGCAGTCACCCCACCTCTTCTCCTGCCTCTTACCATGCCAACT
This sequence comes from uncultured Acidobacteriaceae bacterium, assembly GCA_963850375.1. Taxonomy (GTDB): domain Bacteria; phylum Acidobacteriota; class Terriglobia; order Terriglobales; family Acidobacteriaceae; genus Edaphobacter. The sequence continues at coordinate 3,040,695 of CAWKKV010000002.1, forward strand.
TTGCGAGCAGAAGAGGTGAATTCGTGCGATTTTTTTCTACGTCCCTATCGTTTTCGCGGCCCCGTGTCCTCCCGCCGACGACCTTCAACCAATCAGATCTTCCTGTTGCGAACGCCCCTGGTTCGCGACTGCCTGGTTCGCGACGGCTTGATGCGCGTCCATGGTGCCGTGCGCTGATGCTGGCGACAGTGTCGCTGCTTGTAGCTGGGGCGACTCTGGGCTGTGGCTCAGGGACGTCGATGTCGCTGCAGGGAGCGCTGAAGATCTCGCCGGGATCTCTGAACTTTGGAGACGTGAGTGTGGGGCAGATCGTGGACAGCAGCATTGCGCTGGTGAACAGCGGAGCGGCGCCGATCGCGATCTCGCAGGTGAGCATTGCAGGCCAGATGTTTGCGCTGGCGAGTGCAGATCAGTTGCCGATCAGCATCGCTGCGGGGGGAACGCATACGGTGAAGGTGGGGTTTGCGCCGGCGGCCGAGAGCGATTTCTCCGGGGAGTTGACGGTTGCGGATGCATCCGCAAAGCCGATCGCGGTAATGGCGATGTATGGCCATGGGGGGCAGCGAGGCCAGCTGGTGGCGAGTCCGACGGCAGTGAGCTTTGGGAACGTTGCGACGGGGTCGAGCGCGTCCACGACGGTGAGCCTGAGCTGGACGGGGATCAATCCGGTGACCCTGAACTCGATCACGACGAACGGGTCGGGGTTCAGCACGGCGGGAGTGAGCTTGCCGCTGACGTTGAATCCGGGGCAGCCGGTGACGCTCAATGTGCAGTTTGCGCCGGTCTCGAACGGCGGCGCTAACGGACAGATTGCGATCGGCTACGGAAGCCACGGCGGGAGCACGGTGATCGGGTTGAGCGGGACGGGGCTGGCTGCGGCGGGCAAGGCGGAGCTGAGCCTGAGCACGGCCAAGCTGAGCTTCGGGACGATGGCGGTGAACTCGGCGGTGACGCAAGCGGTAACGCTGATGTCGACCGGGACGTCTCCGGTGACGGTGAACTCGGCGACGGTCGGGGGATCGGGATTTTCGCTGGTGAGTGCGAGTTTCCCGGTGACGCTGGCGCCGAAACAGTCGGTCACGCTGCAGGTGAAGTTCGATCCGACGACGACGGGAACGATGAGCGGGCAGCTTGTGGTGAACAGCGATTCGGTGCTGGGCGGGACTTCAGTGGTTGCTCTCGCGGGTGCGGGTGAGGCGCCTGCATCGACGCCACAACTGAAGGTGAGCGCGACGAAGCTGAGTTTTGGAAGTGTGACGGTGAACTCGTCGACGACGCAGGCGGTGACGCTGACCTCGACGGGCACCGGACCGGTGACGGTGAACCAGGCGACGGTAAGCGGAAGCGGTTTTTCGCTGTCGGGCGGTAGTCTGCCGATCACACTGAACCCGATGCAGTCGACGACGCTGCAGGTGAAGTTCGAGGCGACGACGACGGGGACGCTGGACGGGCAGCTGACGATTCAGAGCGACTCGACGACGGGTGCGACGGCGGTGGTGGCGCTTGAGGGTGTTGGGGCGGCTGCTCCCAATCCTCAGCTCACCGTGAGTGCGGCTGCGCTGAGCTTTGGGAGCGTGACGGTGGATTCGTCGACGACGCAGGCGCTGACGCTGAGCTCGACGGGCACGGCGCCGGTGACGGTGAGCGCGGCGACGATCACGGGGTCGGGCTTCGCCATCGTGGGCGGGAGCATCCCGGCGACGCTGGCACCAAAGCAATCGATGACGCTGCAGGTGCAGTTTGCGCCGACGGCGGCGACGGGGCTGGTGAACGGGCAGCTAATGCTGAGCAGCAACTCGAGCAGCGGGGGTACGACGACGATCTCTCTGAGCGGGACGAGCACTGCGGCGCCGAATCCGCAGTTGAGCCTGAGCACGGCTGCGCTGAGCTTTGGCAGTGTGACGGTGAACTCGGCGACGACACAGGCGCTGACACTGACGTCGACGGGAACGTCTCCGGTGACGGTGAGCGCGGCGATGGTGACCGGGGCAGGGTTCACGATTTCGGGGGGCACGTTGCCAATCACGTTGAACCCTATGGAGTCGACGACCTTGCAGGTGCAGTTCGATCCGAAGACGACGGGGACGCTGGATGGTCAGCTGACGATCAAGAGCGATTCGACCAGCGGAAGTACGGCGGTGGTGTCGCTTGAAGGGACGGGAGCTGCGGCTCCGGTTCCGCAGCTCACGGTGAGTGCGGGGACGCTGAGCTTTGGGAGCGTGACGGTGAACTCTTCGACGACGCAGGCGCTGACGCTCACCTCGACTGGAACGGCGCCGGTGACGGTAAGTGCGGCGACGATCAGCGGGGCGGGGTTCAGCATAGCCGGGGGAGGAATCCCGGTGACGCTGGCGGCGGGGCAGTCGATCACGCTTGAGATCGAGTTTGCGCCGACGACGACGGGATCGCTGACGGGGCAGCTGAAGCTGAGCAGCAACTCGAGCAGCGGGGCGACGACGCTGGTTTCGCTGAGCGGAACGAGCACGGCGGCGGCGACTCCGCAGTTGACGTTGAGCGCGATGACTCTGACATTTGCGTCCGAGCCGGTAGGAACGGCGACGTCGCAGGCGCTTACGTTGAAATCTACGGGGACGGCGGCGCTGACTGTGAACTCTGCAACGATCACGGGAGCTGGCTTCAGCATTGTGAGTGGAAGCTTCCCGGCGACGCTGAATCCCGGTCAGTCGATGACAGTACAGGTGCAGTTCGATCCGACCGCGGTTGGCAGTTCGACGGGGCAGATCACTATCAGCAGCAATTCGACGAGCGGATCGACGGTCGCGGTGGCGCTGAAGGGGACGGGAACGCCCGTATCGATCCCGCAGCTGACGGTGAGCACGACGGCGTTGAGCTTCGGCAATGAGAACGTGAATGCGGCGGCGACGCAGGCGATCACGCTGACGTCGACGGGAACGCTGGCCGTCACGGTGAACTCGGTCGCAATTGCGGGCACGGGCTTCAGCGTGACAGGCGGGAGCTTCCCGGTGACGCTCGCACCGGGACAGAGCGTTGCGGTAACGGTGCAGTTCAAGCCGACGGCTGCGGGCCCGGATACGGGGCAGGTGACGATCAGCAGCAACTCGACGACGGGCAGCTCGGCGGTGGTCTCGCTGAGCGGCACGGGAGTTGCGGCCGCTCACGAGATCGATCTGAGCTGGGATGCCCCGGCGAGCTCGCCTGATCCGGTGGCTGGATACAACGTGTATCGCGCGCTGGGCAGCGGGACGCTCACGCTGCTGAATTCGTCTCCGCTGAAGTCCGCGGCTTATATCGACACGGCGATTGCGAGCGGGTCGACGTACAACTACGTGGTGAAGAGTGTGGACGCGAGCTCGGTCGAGAGCGCTGCTTCGAACGAGTTCACGGTCGCGATCCCCTAGGGCTCCAGCGCAGTGGATGTCGCTTAAATGAGAATGGGGAAGCACGGAGCGAGGTTTCGCGTCGTGCTTCCCCATCTTCTGCGGGAGGTGCCCATGCGGCGTTTGTGTCTGGTTTGAGTGTTAGGGGGTGACCGAGGATACCGGGGCCGCAAGGACGCGCCGGAGAATGGCGTCGACCGTAGCACCGGCCTGGTCCCACGTTATGGTGTGAACACTGCCGGCGGCTTCGGCCGAGATGAGGTCGAAGTGGTTGGTGTCCAGTACGGCCTCAAGCTGGGCGGCGAGGGCTTGCGGGTAGGCGGGAGCGTAGCGGACGAAGGGGTTGTCGAGGTCGGTGCGGACCTCCGGCGTGTCATTGACGACCGGGATGCAGCCGGCGGCGAGCATCTCCAGGGCGACGAGCGAGACGTTGGTGAAGGAGAGGCTGAGGCCGGCGTAGCAGCGGTTGTAGATGCTGTTGATCTCGTCGGGTGAGATGCGGCCGTGGTCGATGAAGCGGAAGGGGAGCTTTCCGATCTTGTCGCCGTAGATGTGGATGTCGATGTCAGGCCGGCGGGCGGCGAAGGCTTCAAGCGCCATGAGGCCGAGCTCGAAGCCGCGGCGGGCGTTGTCGCGGCGAGCGTAGAAGACGACCCCTGTGCGCGGGGAGCCGGGCAAGCGGCGGTATTGAGAGATGTCGCAGCCGTAGCGAAAGGTGTCGACGGTCATGCCGTACTGGGTGGCGAGCCGGTCGGCGAAGCACGTGCCGATGCTGATGCCGTGAAAGCCCATGCGGTAGGTGTTTTCGGCGAGCGAGCTAATGGTGCCGGCGGGGTAGAAGAGCGGCTCGAAGTCCTGGATGAAGTAGAAGCGCTTGCCGGCGGAGCGTGCGTTGAAGATCGGGTAGGCGGTGGGCCAGCCGGTCGCCATGACGATGTGTGCGTCGAGCATGCCGCCGTCGATGCTGGCGACGGGGCCGTGGAAGTTGTAGTAGTTGCGGACGACGGATTCGAAGTAAGCGTGGTCGCTGCGGTAGGCGTCGTAGAAGTAGACGCGGTTGCGATAGCCGTGGGCTTCGAGGTAGCGCAGGATGCGGAAGAGGGTGGTGTGACCTCCGGAGCCGGGAGCGGGCGGGGTGATGACCCAGTTGGCGACGAGGGGCTCGCCGGGGACGATGGCGGGGACGGGCGGATGGAAGGGATGCGCGAGATCGACGGCCATGAGATCTTCGCGGCGGACGGGAGCGGGCGCAGAGCGCGGGGCGAGCCAGTCCGAGGCGACGCGGCGTGCGCGCTCGGCGATGCCGCTGACGCCCTCGTTGCGCGAGAGCTGCACGACCTGGCGGTAGCGTCGGCGTGACTGGACCACAGCGCTTTTGATCCTGGTTGTCAAAGTTCTTTCTCGTTTCCTTGAGTGTGCGTTAGACGCCGTGCCGTTGCCAGCGCCGCTTGAGTGCCGATCTCCGAAGTCTGCGGATGAGAGCGGGAGCGGCGAAGATCTGCGTTCGCTTGCAGAAGACGGGGCCGAGCCATTGACGCCGGCGGAGGGCGCGGAACTCCGGAAGCGAGCTTGCATCCGGGTATGCTGCGATGGCGAAGCGGACGAGGTCGTCTACTTGCGAGGCTTCGAGGTCGTTGCGATCGTAGGCGCGGCAGGCGTCCCAGAGGGCTTCGCGTGCGAGGGTGCGGTTGACCGTGTCGCGGAGCTGGTCGGCGTTGGAGATGAGGTGGTGGTTGTGATCGAAGAAGCTGTCGAAGGCGGCCTTGCGTTGCTGGATATCGATAAAGCTCCCGCGGTAGACGGTGCGCATCATGCTCTTTCCGTGGACGCGGTAGAAGGCCTGCGGAATGCGGGAGACGTAGGCGACGTCCGAGACGGCCGCGATCCGGAGCCACATCTCAAGGTCGCCGGCGTGCGGGAGATCCGGGCGGTATCCGCCGACGGAGCGCTGGACGGAGCCGCGGACCACGACCTCCGGCGAGGTGATGACGTTGTAGCCGGCACGGCAGCGGAGATCGAGCCACTGTGAACCGGACCAGCGCCGGGAGCGAGATCGGGTGTCGGTAACCGTGGGCGTTACTGATTCGTCCGAAAAGTGGACGGTGCTGCCGTAGACCATGCCGATGGAGGGGTCGGCATCCATGAGCGTGACGGCGCGGCTGAGGGATCCGGGTGCGAGGAGGTCATCGGCGGAGAGGAGGACGCAGTAGTCCGCGGTCGACCAGCCGATAAGGCCCTCGTTGTAGGTGGCGATGTGTCCCTTGTTGCGCTCGTGCCTCCGAAAGGTGACGCGCGAATCGGAGGCGGCGAGTTCGCGGCCGACCTCGGGTGTTTCGTCCGAGGAGCAGTCGTCGATGATGAGGACGCGGACGTTGACACCGGGCTGCGAGAGGACGCTCGCCACACAGCCGCGGAGGTAGCGGGCGTAGTTGTAGCAGGGCACGACGACATCAACGGTGCTGAGCCGGGAGGGGCTCTCGCGTTCGGACTTCGGTGTGTTGGCCCTCGAGCTGATCTTCGAGTGCGGTTGCGGCGTACATGGTCATGTTGCCCTCTAGATGGAGGCGGTAGGAGCTGTGGGACTGCCGTGAGCGCGGTCGTGGGTCGTGCCGCGAAAGTGTGTCATGGCCGATTGAACCGGGAGGATGGCGCTTCCGCTTTTCTCGGCGAGGGCCACGGCGCGATCAAAGAGGGCGGGGGTGCAGCCGAAGGGCGACGGATTCGGGCGAACGTCGTGAGTGTAGAAGATGAGCCAGCCCCCCCGTGCGCGGTTTTCGGTGAGCAGGGCTTCGACGGCGGGGCTCTGGTCGATGTCGCCGTAGAGGCTGTTGGCGCGGAGGAGGTTGAGGTCCGCGAGCGGCGCGTTGACTCCGCCGTAGATGCCGCGGGCGCTGGTCATTCGGGAACCGATCCGGCGCTTGGCTTTGATCGAGACATGGCCATAGGGGTAGGCGAAGTTGGCGGCGTCCGAGCCTGTGAGCTCGCGGATGGCTTCGCGCCCACGGGTGACATCCTGCTCGAATGCGGAGAGCGGAACCTTGCGGCAGGAGCTGTGGTGGAAGGTGTGGCAGCCGAGCTCGTGCCCGTCGCGCAGGAGGCAGTCGATATCGGCGCGGGTGAGCTGGTCTCCGAGCGCCGTGGTGGAGTTCATGAGACCGAGGGCGGCGTAGTAGGTGCCGCGCGCGCCGAAGCTCTTGAGGATGGCGCCGCCGGCGCTGTAGGCGGAGCGGGGGAAGTCGTCAAAGCAGAAGGAGACGACCGGGCCATGATCTCCGAGCGGCAAGGGCCGGGTGTGAACGGAGCTGAGCAGCGCGCCGCGGAGGGAGCCGAGCCGGGAGCGGAGAGTCATGCGGTCTGACCCAGCGGAGTGCCTGGCTGCGTTGTGATGATCTCGATGATGCCGTCATCGGCGAGATCACGGGTGGAGGGGAAGAAGAGAGAGGTGAGCCCGTCGTCGGTGCCGCGCTCCTCCATGCCGAGGTCAGCGAAGACCTGGCCGGAGGGGGCGTTGCGTGGGGTCTTGCGATAGAGCGCGTGGAAGTCTCGATCGCCAGGTTCGAGGAAATGGCGCATGATGTGCGTGAGAAAGGCGTGCTCGATGCGCTTGGACTGGATGCGGCAGCTGAACATGAGATCGGTGAGAACGGGCTCCCGGGTGTCGACCAGACCGAAGCCGACGATGCCGTAGCTGCCGAACCGGTCGTCGCAGGTGAGCACGTAGCTTTGGAGGTGAGGGGTGTCGATGATCTCGCGGAGGCGGTCGCGGTCGTAGCGGGTTCCGGAGAAGTTCATCTGGTTGGTGCGCTGGGTGAGCTCGTGAACGCGCTCGAGGTTTTCGTCGGCAAGCGAGGTGATGGTGAGCCGGATCTCGCAGTGCTTGAGAAAGGCCTTGTAGTCGTCTTTGAAGCTGGTGGCAAGGGCCTTGCGCTCCTGCTCGACGACGTACATCTCGCGGCGGCTGACACTCTCCTTGGTTACGGGGAGCTGACACTCGCGGATGTGAAGGAGCGATGAGAAGTCTGTGGCGTCCATGAGCTGAACGTCAGGGCAGGAGGACTTGACCTCCGCGAGCTCGAACTCCGAGTCGTCGACGAAGACGATGGAGGAGATACCGATGTTGAGGTGCTGGGCGATGGCGCGGATGCCCTCACCCTTGGGGGCCCAGGAGATCTGCGGGTAGAGGAAGAGGTGATCGATCTTGAGGCGTTTGAGAATTTCGAGAGCCTCGTCGTGGTTGTTCTTACTCGCGACGGACTGGAGCACGCCATGCCGGTCGAGGGTGAGCATGACGTCGAGGATGCCGGATTTCAGGCGCAGGGCGGCGGCGCCGTCTTCTACGAGCACACCGTCCCAGAGAGTGTTGTCGAGGTCCCAGACGACGCACTTGATGCCGCCGGTGGGCTGCTCGGGTGCGATCTCCTCCACGAAGTCCATGAGGCCGAAGTAGAGGGTGACCTCGTTGTCGAAGTCGTTGGGGATGAGCTCCACGTTGAAGGGCGCGTGGAGGTCGACGACGGCTGCGATCTCGCTGAAGGGGATCCGGACGAGCTGGAAGCCGGGCTCGAGAGGAGCGAGCCGCTGGAAGGGAATCTTGTTGTTCTTGCCGGCGGAGCGAAAGGTGAGCGACAGGGGGATGGAGCGGTCAGTGGGGTTGAAGCACTCGAGAAGAAAGGAGGTGGGCGTCTCGCCGTTGGTGGAGGGACGGCTGGCCAGGCGCTTCTTGAGGCCGTAGCGCTTGCCGACGATGACGTTTCGGAGCGAGGACGGCATCGGCAGCGTATGGAGCACGGTGCCGAAGCCCTGGTCGCGGCCTTCGATACGTCGCGCGTGAGCGAGCGAGCGCAGGTTCAGATTGCCGGGGGTCCAGAGCTTGCCCCACTGCTTGAAGCGGATCTGGAGGAGGTAGCCGTTGACGGCTTCGGGGCAGTTGACCCGGACCATGCCGTCGACGAAGCGGCGGCAGCGGCCGTCCGGGCGCGGACTGTAGAGGTCGCAGGTGGTGTAGCAGGTGGGCCAGACGCACTCGGTGCAGTGCTCGCTCCAGGACAGGACGGTGCGGGTAACGAGCCTGCCGTTGAGGCCGGCGAAGTCAGCGATCGCGTCGGCTGGGAGGAGCTCTCGAGGTGCCGTGAGGGTGTTTGCTTCTGCTTCGTACATAGGGGATGACCGCCGGGGCTCGGAGTGTTTGTGTGTCGCGGGAGATCGAATGGGTTTGGCTTGGGGAGAGGTGGTGATTGCTTCGGATCGAGGCGGCCGTCGGAGGGAGCGCCTGGACTCAGATCTTTTGTGGGAGGTGCTGAGCGGAGAGGATGAAAGCTGAGCGTTGCGGCATGCAACTGGCCGCGATCTGGAGCGAGAGCTCGGCGTGGCAGCGGTTCGGTACGGTGTGGAGGGGTGAGGGCCGCCGGGGATCGCTGCGGCCCCGGCGGCCGTGGTGGCTCGGAGGTTGGGGTGGAGGTTAGTGGACGACGCCCTTGAGGTTGGTGGGAGGCGCGGGGGCCGTGGTTGAAACCTGGTAGGCACCGATGGTCCACTTGCCTCCAGAGCCTCGCGTATTTCCGTCCGGATCCATGTTGTAGGGTGCCGGAAGGGTCTTCCCGGAGGCAAAGGTGGTGGCGCCTTTGGCCGTGAGATGGAAGTCAGCAGCGATCGGATTGGTGGGCGATTCGTTGACAAACATGGCGCTGGCGCCGAGCGTGCCGGGGCTAAAGGTGAACGAGCCGGTGCCGCCGTCGCTTGAGCCGCTGTAGGCATTGTGGCTGGGGTTTGGCGGTGCGTCTTCGGCGTTGGAGTTCACGTTTTCGAAGATGTTGTTGGCGACCTCGCTGCCGGCGACCATGTTGGAGAAGCCGAGGAAGCCGGGCTGGTAGTCGCCAAAGGTGCCGTCGTTTTCAAAGGTGTTGTTGTAGATGAAGACGGGGCCGAACTGCTGGCCGGTCGCGGCTTTGAAGGCAATCAGCCAGCCTCCGGAGTGATAGACGACGTTGCCGTAGAAGGCGAAGTTGACGGCACCGGTTCCGTACTCGAAGAAGAGGCCGTCGTTGGGCGATTGGAAGATTTTGTTATAGCGCCAGGTGACGTTCTGGTAGGGCGGGTTGGAGTAGAGGATGTCTTCGTGCTGCTGTCCATCGTTGGCGGTGTTGTAGATCAGGCTGTACTGGACGGTGCTGGAGTCCCAGCCGCAGCCTCGAAAGGCTTCTCCGGTGCGATGGATGCTCATGTGGTCGAAGAGCATATTGGTGCGATTGGCGCTTCCGCAATAGGGCATGATGTTGACGCCGACGATGCCGCTGCCGGTGCAGTTGCCGCTGTTGACGCAGGCGGGGCCATAAACCTCGATGTAGGTGAAGGTGATGTGATCGATGGGCTGAGCGGTGCCGGAGCGGTTCCCTTCTCCGCCATCGATGCCATCGCCGCTGGTTCCGGGAATCAGGACCTCCATGCCGTAGGCGTTGCGGCCGCTGACGGTGATGTAGGCTGCGGGACCGGGGATGTTGATGTTCGGGAGGATGACAAGCGAGTCGAAGGATGCGTTCCAGCCAGGCGCTGATGTGGCGACGGCATCGGTGGCGAGCACGCGCTGGAGGGTGAGGATCTTTCCGGCGCTGCAGGAGGCGTTGCCGCCGAGCGAGGTGGTGTAGGAGCCGCCCGCGATCCAGACCGTATCGCCGCAGGCGAGCGAGGCGAAGTTGATCTGGTTCATCTCGTTCCAGGCGTTGTTCCAGTCGGTACCCTTGTTGGTGCCGGCGGCGCCCTTGCGGACGTAGTAGTTGGCGCAGAGGCCCTGGACCGCTGTGCACAGGAGAAGGAGGAGGAGCGCAGGGAGAGACGTCAGATGTCGTTTGTCAGATCGCAATACCGTATACCTCAAAAGGAGTCTTCCAAATCAACAGAGTCACAAGGCATCTCGCCCATTCGATCTCAAGAACTGCCGGGGCGAATCTGAGGAATACGGTTGTTCGAAGATGGGCTCTGCCATTTTGAGAGCTCGCATCGGAGTGCGTCATTGAAGGGGCCCGAGCCGCCTGCTTATGGTATCAAGCTTCGGTGAGAGCCGGCCTACAACTAAGGGAGAAGGAGCGATGGGCCGAACGGAGTTCGGTTTGCAGGATGGCGATCTGTTGATACTGTCGCGGTTACGAAATCTTCGTGACGGACCGGCGAGAGACAGCGGCAACTCTCCCTTGAGTGCGGCGGAGGTAGAAGGTGCCAAAGGCAAGAGCGACGAGGCAGGCGAGCGCCGCGAAGCCGCGGTTCCACTGCGGACCGAAGTCGGCGTAAGAGCGGATGAAGCGACGACCAAGCGTGGTGTTCGAGACCCAGTTATCGCGAAGATCCGAGAGCATGCGGATGGAGGCGATGTAGGGAGAGGTCCGGGCGATGTTGACAGGTGTGGGGCCGGCGGGGTTGCCGTACCGGATGCTGATCTCCCGCGTGTGACCGGCGGGGATGGGGAGCCGCAGCTCAAGCGTGTCGCCGACCCGTTCGAAGGGGTAAGGCTGTCCGTCAACGTCGACGGAGATTGGTGAGGTGAAGTCCTCGTCTTTCCGAACGACAAAGGTCAGGTCGCGAGCCTCGGTGTTGCGGAGCCGGAGCGAAGAGCTGTAGGCGCGGATGTCGATGTCTCCATCGCTGCGGGTGCGCTCGAGGTAGAGGTGTTGGACGATGTTGCCGAGGCCTGTCCACCGGATGCCAGGCTGCCGACGGTTGACCTCGTCCGCGACGTTGTTGAAGGCGGTAACGCCGCTGCTGAAGAAACTCTCGTGCGCGTAGAAGAGCATGGGATTGCCGAGAAAGGCGTCGATGGCGATCTGCGTCTCGGGGATGTCGGACTCGGCGGAGTAGCGGCGCAGGCTGGGGAAGTTAGCGAAGTTCAGGGTTGCGGTGCGGAGTGCGAATTCTGCGTCGGCTGGGGCCTGGGCGTCAGAGGGAACGTTGAGGGAGTTGGCGGTGCCGAGATAGTTGGCCTGCTTGAGCGCGCCGAGGGTCGCGGAGGGGGAGACGGAGTGCGGGAAGACCATGACCGGGTCGTATGGGATGCCGGTGAGTTGGCGGAAGCGCTCCATGCGTGCGAGCGCGATCTCGATATCTTCGGTCTGCTGGCGGAGAGGGTGCTTGTCGAGTGGACCGAACTCCTGGTGCAGATGGTTATTGCCGTGGATCGAGATTGAGAGGCGATCGGGGTTCGCGCGAAAGAGGGAGACGACGGCCGGCTGGCTTCGATCGAAGTTCCAGGGGATGAAGGCGATTGTGGTGTGGAAGTTGTGAACCTGCGACTCGCGGAGGAGCCCGGCGAAGTTGACGTGGCCGTAGGGCTCACGGAGCCAAAGGTCGTCGATGGTGAAGTTGGCGTAGTCGCCGGGAGTGTGCCAGGCGCGATCTCCTCCGGCGTAGCGTAGGAAGAGCATGGGTGCGGCGAGCGAGGAGAAGATCGCCTGCTGGCGGTACGGGTCAGGACCGAGGCTGACCGCAGGAGCGTGGACCTCGGTCGCGAAGAAGATCTCCTGGTTACCGACTCGGGTGCGAACGAAGGTGGGCGAAGGGCTGGAGGCGGGGCTGAGCTCCATAAGCGTCTGGACGGAACCCGTGTTGCCGATTGTGAGCGCGGGAGCGCTGCTACCAGGCGCGAGCGGAAGGCGGACGCCGCTGAGCTGGCGCGTGATCTCGGGGTCCGAGCCGACCAGGTTCCAGGCGGCAGAGTCGGAGAGGTGAGCGGAGGAGATGGTGCCTGCTGACCAAGAGCTGAGAAGCGGGGCGGGGGTGCGATCGGTGATGCCCGCGACAAGGATGGCGACCGAGGGATGGTTGCCGTGCGTGGATTTGAGGAGCTGATCGAGGGGGAGCGCGGGGAGCGCGTCGGCGTCGATGACGACGGCGAGGGTGCCCCGGTCGGAGACGGCCCGGAGCGCAGGGACGAGGTCTCCGGCGGCATGGAGAGTTCTGATCTCGAGATCGAGACCGTAGAAGCGGGCTGCCGTCTCGATCTGGGACTGGGTGTACGTGGGGCCGGTGTGAGCCGCGAGGTAGACGACCTCGGCGGCGACCGCTGGGCGTGCGCCCATCGCAAGGAGCGAGACGAGGCAGCCGAAGAGCCAGAGGAGATGCTGACGGCTGGAAGGTTGGTCTGGGTCTGGTCATAGTTTTGGAGAGGCGAGAAGAAGAAACAGGATCAGGAGAGGCTGTAGTGAAGCTTGCCATCTTCAAGCGTGGCATAGGCGACGCAGGCGCGATCAGCGCCGGGTCCTTCGATGTGCCATGCTCCACGTGAGTCCGCGACCAGGGTCATGGCATTTCGCTGCCGCCACCAGGTGTCGACCTCGCCGGGCAGGGCGATCCAGAGGTTGGACTCGGCACGGAGCTGAGCGAGGTTGGAGAGGAGAGCGGTGTAGGCGGAGCGCGCTTCGGCGTGGTCGAGGTAGTCCGGATGAACGATGAAACTGACGAGGCCGTGCTGTTCGCGGATGAGGCGGATCTGCTCGTTCCAGAGCTCCTGGGAGTAGGTGGAGAGCACGTGAAAGAGCGTGTAGTCCTGAGTGGCGGTGACCGGGATCTCGAGGACGTGGCCAACGAAGTAAGGCATCACGGTGCAGCAGCCGCCGGGCTGCGGGTCGAGGGCGGCGACGTTAGGAACGGACATGTCGTAGTCAACATTGAGAACGTCGAACCACTCCTGGTTGCGGTAGAGCGCGCCGGCCCGGAAGCCCTTGCTGCCGAAGTCGGCGGCGAAGTCGTTGATGCGCTGGGCCGAGGCGTCGAACTGATGATGGGTGTCGAACAGATGACCGTCGTGCCGGAGATCGTGGACGTTGACCTCGTAGCCCCTGGCTTTGATCGCGGCGATCGTCTGGGGGGTGACGACGTAGCGCGCGTCCGGGATGAGCTGGAATGAACTCTTGATATCGAAGCTGTCGTTGATATCCATGAGCTCGCCAGAGAAGCGGAGCCCGGCATCGGTCTCAACGTCGTGGGTCATGATGGCGCAGCTTGACTTTGCTTCGGGCCAGAACCAGATGAACGGGATGCGCCTGGAAGGAGAGCTCTCGACGGCGAGCTGCATCAGCCGCTCAAACATCTGGTCGACGGTGCGATCGACCGGCCACTTTGGAAAGGGCTTGGTCTTACCTGGGCGTAACCAGGCTCGCTGGAGGTGCCGGCGAAGGGAGACGGGAAGCGCGGGCCGGAGTGCGTAGTACACCGCGCGCGTGAGCCGCTTCCAGACAGGCGGCGAGGTGCGATCGACGTAGCGCTCGAGGCGGAGGTTTTGGGCGACCTCCGTGGGATCGAACGGAAGCGTGCAGGTGGAGAGCTCGCGGCGGACCTCGAGGAGGGCGTCAGGGAGCGAGCCGGACGGATCGGTCACCGGCGGGAACAGAAGATCGTCCGTAGCAGATGAGATCCGGGCCGAAGCGGAAGTAGCCCGGGTCTTTGGAGATTGGACGGTCGCCGGTTAACTCGAAGCTGACGAGCGAGTCCGGGCAGCGGAAGTAGTCGCGAAAGGCCTGGTTCATGGCTTAGGAGGCAGAGAAGGTGATGCAGTTGAGGCAGAGGGAGCTTAGCCGATATGTCGGTACAGGATTCGGCCGACGCCGGAGAAGAGCGGGTCGGGAAGACGAATCAGGGTTTGCTGGGCGAGGGCTTTGACCTGAGGAAAAGAGGCCGAGCGAGAGGGTGAAGGAGCCGGTGTGCGGAGATAGACGAGCTCCGAGGCGCTGGCGCCGAGATGCTCCTTGAAAGCGATGAGGCCGGGATCTTCGGAGTCCGAGCGACCCAGATCGAAGTGCTCGATGCCGTCCGATTTGGCGAGCTGGATGGCATTCCAGAAGAGCAGCGGCGTGCCTCCGAGGCTGCTGAAGGCGGCGTCCGAGCAGCCGTACTTGTAGGTGAGCACGTCCTTGTGGCGAAGAGTAAGGATGCTCGAGATGGGGGTGTCCCCCTTCGAGAGGAGATGGATGGTGACGTCATTGCCAAGGAGGCGAGCGATGTTGCTGAACCAGGAGGCCGGCTGAGGCGGCAGCTTGTGCCGACGACGCGTGAGCAGGAGGAGGTGCCGGAACCTGCGCAGCAGATCGTCCGAACGCCCGGTCTCATAGGTGAGATCTTCCCGCTCTGCCTTTTTGATCTTCCGGCGGATGCAGCTATGGTGGAGGCCGGCGTAGATCGCCTCGAGCGGTGGCCGAAGATCGATGGTGTGGAGGGCGAAGCGCTCGCTCACGCCGAAGGAGGTGGACGGCGCGGGCAGGGTGGCGGGCCGAAGCTCGATATAGCGCCAGCCGCGAATGTGGCGGAGCGATTCGACATGGCGAAGGATGTGCGCGAGCGGGACGGCGTCGGCGAGCGGCTCGCAGTGATCAGAGAATGGGAGTGAGACGAGCCGCCTTCCCGTAAGCGGGCTGCGGATCTCGCAGAAGAGGACCGCGGCGACGAGTTCCCTGCCCTCGAGGACGGCGAAGACGACCGGACGGTAGCCGTAGGTGGTTTCAAGGACGCGGAGCCAGGGCTGGGTATGGAAGATGGAGGAGCGTGGGTGAGCGGCGACAAACTCCGGCCAGCGCGGGTCGGTAAGCGGATCGAGCTCGACGATCGAGCGTCGCTCGTTCGTAGCGCGAGAGGGCCTGCGCGACGCTTCCTGGGAGGGAACAGCGGGTTCGGCGAGGATGGCGGAGGTCGAAGTCATGAGCGGTGTGGTGTTCTCGGCAAGGGGTGATGACGGCTTCTGGAGTGAGGGTCAGTCCCGGGCAAGCAGAAAGATGTACTCGTTTCCGGAGGATGCGTTGGTGTTTCGCCGGGCGTCGCCGAAGACGAACTTCGCGAGCCTGTGCTGGAGGCCGGCGCTGATGAAGCGGCCGACGAACGGGAGGGGGATGCGGCTGTAGCGGAATGTGTCGAGGAGGCGGAACTGGTGCCGGCCGAGCAGTGCCGCGACATCCGGGTAGGAGAGCTTGTTGGTCTGGTATTTGGCGGGGGCGAGCTTTTCCTTGAGGCGGTCGAGAGCGCGTCCAAAACGTCCGACGAAGTGACGGCAGTCGGTGAACTCAAGGATGAGGTGGCCGCCTGGGCGGAGGTGCTGCCGGAGTTTCGCGAGAAAAGCGTCCGGCGAGTCGACGTGAGCGAGGACGCCGACCGTGACGACGAGCTCAAAGGTCTCGTGGGGAAGATCGGTCGTCATGAAATTCCCGTTGAGGACGTCGACACTTCCGATCATCGCCTCGGGCACGTTGCTGCTGGCGAGCTCGGCCATGCTGCGCGAGAGATCCATCAGGGTGAGGCGCTTGCCTGGACGGCCGAGCTGGAGCGAGATAGTGCCGTCACCGCAGCCGACGTCCAGCAGACGGCTCCACGTGACGCGTTCGGCAAAGGACCTGACCGTATCGGTACGGAAGAGGATATCGACGCGGCGGCTCTTGAGGTAGTGCTGCGAGTCTTCGAAGACGCCTTTGACGTGTTCACTCCGGCTGGGAAGAACGACCGGGGTCTGGTTGAAGAGATGGGTTTCGACGTTGGCTTCCGTGCTCACGGTGTTGATCCTCGAATCGTTTAGTTGCTGGGGCTCTATGGAGATGTGCTGCTGGGCCGGGTTTTGAATGTCGAGAGAGGCGATGCGGGGAGGAGAGGATTTACTTCCAGATGCTCTCCTGGAGCATGAGCCGGCGCAGCTGCTGATTGCGTGTGTAGCGGATGAGCTTCTGATCAGCGATGCGGGGAGCGGACGTCCAGTAACCGCGGAGGAAGCCCCACATGAGACCGACCGAGCCGATGATGTAAGGAGGCCTGAGAAGCCGCTTGACGCATTTGATCAGCATGAACAGCGGGTGGTAGCCGGCGACGTAGTTCGCGCGGCCGTCCTTGACGCAGTTCTTCCACGCGCCGTCGGCTGATCCGGTGTAGCGGTAGTGCGAGACGCGGAGATCAAGAAAGCTGCGCGTCGTCCATCCGAGCATGTTGGCCTTGAGCTCGTCGACGGTGTCCCAGCCTGGCGACGGAACCAGTCCACCAAGAGCGTCCCAGCACTCGCGCCGGTAGATCTTGGTGGCGCCGCGCACGTGGAACTTCGGATTGGTCTCCAGCTTGAGCTCACCCTCGACCTCGTGGTAGATGCCGCCACCACCGATGCCGAGCGTAGGGTCTGCGGCGAACTCGTGGAAGCAGCGCTCGAAGTAGTCGGAGGAAAAGCTCAGGTCGGCATCGAGCTTGACGAGGAAGTCCCACTCGCCGGACTGGATGTGCTGGTAGCCCTCGTAGAAGGTATGGACGACGCCACGGCCGGCCTCACGGTAGCCGCGGTTATCGCGATGGACGGCGGTGATCCACGGGTAGAGCTTGGCGTAGTACTCGATGATCTCGCCGGTCGAATCGCGCGAACCGTCGTTGACGATGATCCACTGGACGGGCCGGATAGTTTGATTGACCACCGAAAGGATGGTCTTCTCGAGGAATTCGGCTTCGTCCCGTGCGGGCGTAATGATGAGGTATCGGGTCATGGGGATGTCCTGTCTGGGCGGAGAGGTGCGATGCGAGGGATTCAGGTGGCGAGAACGTCCACAAGGGCGGTGTACTCGTGCTTGCGGGCGTCCCAGGTATTTTGCTCGACGTAGCTGCGGGCGTTCTCGACGAGACGCGCGCGAAGGGCGGGGTCGGCCTTGAGGCGGAGGATCTGCCGGGCGAGTTCGTCGGGATCGTCGTTGTCGTAGTACTGGATCATGGACTCGTCGTAGTAGAGCGCGTGGACGCGGGTGCGACTGGCGATGACGGGAACGCCGAGCGACATGAACTCGAGGATCTTGGTACTGAGGGCCTCGTTGCCAAAGGCGGAGGTGGAGCGCTTGGGCTCGATGGCAAGATCGGTCCGGGCCATGACGGCGGCGATCTCGTGGCTGGGGAGATAGCCGTGGAAGAGGATGCGGGTCTCCATGCCGAGAGAGCGCACGAGCTCGATCAAGGAGGGCTTGGCCGCGCCCTCGCCGTAGATGTGGAAGTCAGCGTCGGGGACCTGATCGGCGATGCTGGCGAAGGCGCGGATGGCGACGTCCAGGCCCTGGTGGGCGTTGAGCGACCCGGGATAGGTGAGCTGGAAGCGAGCGTTCGGGATCCGGTCGGCCGCGGGCAGGGCCTTGAAGATACTGAGATCGGGCCGGTTGCGGACGACAGAACATTTGGCTGCGGGGCAGGAGCGCTCGACCAGGCGATCTCGCCAAAGGTCGTTGGCGATGATGACGTGGGTGGCAAAGGCGGCCGAGCGGCGCTCGACCCAGGCCAGGATGCGGAAGAGTGCGGAGGTGTGCGGGACCTTGAACTTGCTGGCGAAGAACTCCGGGAGCAGGTCGTGGATGTCGAGGATGATGGGCAGACCGCGGCGCTTGGCGGAGAGCGCGGCGAAGACGAGGAAGTCCGGGACATTGTGGACGTGGACGACGTCGAAGGGCAACTGCCCCTGGCTGCGGCTGAGAAAGCGCATGGAGTGGAAGAAAAAGCGGAGCACGCGGCTGGTGTAGGCGAAGGCGCCTTTTTCATTGATCGTGCGCGACTGGATGCGATGGACGGTGACGCCGTCGATCACCTCCTGCGCGGGAAGCGAAGGGTCGTGACGAAGTGCGATGACCTCGACGGAATCTCCTCGTTGCGCGAGCGCGGTGGCGTACTGGAGGATGCGGGTATCGCTCTCATAGAAGGCATAGGCCAGCATGCAGACACGGAGCGGCCGGCGGACGGGCTCGGCCCCTGTGGCGACGGGTGATGCGAGGTCAAGAAGCATCTCAGGCGACATAGAGCTGGAACTCCGTTTCCGGGTCTTCGTAGAGGTCGTGGGTCTCTCCGGGTTCCTCGCTGGCCTGGGCGGCCAGGCGCGCGTGGCTGACAGCAACCGTGATCAGGATCCAGGCCATATAGCCCTGCTGCCCCCAGCTATAGCCGGCGACGCTGAGCAGAAGGAAGAAGAAGCCGCTCAGTGCGATGGCGATGACGCCGCTCAGGTAGCCGTCGGGCGCGGGCAGAGACCAGTAGGTTCTGAAATGCGAGGAAGAGCGCACGAAAGAGCAGGGCGCCGATGAGCAGGAGGCCGACGTAGCCCGTCTCGTAAAGAAAGGCTGCCCAGTTGTTATCGCAGGTGTACCAGTGGTTGACGTGATCGAGGAACGGGATGTCGAGGCCAAGCTCGCGAAAGGTGCCGAGGCCGTAGCCGAGCAGGGCGCGACCTGGTTCTTTGGCGACAGCGCTCTTGACGGCGGCGTTGAGCGCGTCGCGGTAGAGATAGGACGAGCCGACAGGGCTGGAGGCGTCGGTGGAGGCGGTGTAGAGACCCTCGACGGTCGACCAGATCCCCGGGCGAGCGACCAGGGCGACGACGGTGACAAGAGCGATGGTGAGGAGATACTTGCGAACCTGGTTGCGGATCAAAAGAAAGAGCATGACGGAGCAGAGGCCGGTTGCGATCCAGGGACCACGGCTCGAGGTCTTATAGATCGCCCAGAACATGAGCAGGAGCGAGATCCAAAGGACGATGCGCTGGGACTGCCGCTCCCAGATGCTGAGGAGATAAAGCGTAAGCGGGATGCTCATGGCAAGGGCGTCGCCGAAGAGGATGGGATGCGGAAAGGTGGAGCGGACTCTCAATCCCCTGCCCCATTCGATATAGAGCGGGTCGACGCCGCCGTTATAGGTGATCCAGAGGTTGCGGGGGAAGATGCGGAGGATGCTCCAGTTCGCGTATGCCTCAAGAAGGGCGAAGAGGCAGCAGACGCCCATCGCCATGCTGATGGCGAAGATCATGTTGTAGAGCGTGCGCATGCTGGTGATGGAGCGGACCAGAAGGAAGTAGAGCAGGTAGTACTCGAGCACCTGCGAGATGAGCTGCTTGGCGCTGGTGGCGACCGAGAGGGAGTAGAGCGTGGAGCAGACGGCCCAGCCGATGTGAAGAAACATGAGGTGCTTGAGCGGAATCGGGTCGGGGTTGGTCCGTTCGCCGCGAACAAGCGTGAGGATAAGGAGGGTGATCAGCGAGACCCGCATGGTGTTGAAGTCGAACAGGCCAGGGACGACCAGGCGGGACTCAAGCGGCATAAGGACCAGAAAGAAGCAGAGCACGGGAAA
Source organism: uncultured Acidobacteriaceae bacterium (assembly GCA_963850375.1). Taxonomy (GTDB): domain Bacteria; phylum Acidobacteriota; class Terriglobia; order Terriglobales; family Acidobacteriaceae; genus Edaphobacter. The sequence goes on from CAWKKV010000002.1 coordinate 3,060,137, forward strand.
GGCGTCCTCGAGCCGACGCCGGCTGGCGAGGACGAGGCTGAGCACGATCACGATCTGGATGCCGAGGATGAGAATCATGGGTGGAGACTGAGGATACGGGGGTGAAGCTTGCTTGCGATCTAGAGGCTGGTCCGAACGTCTGGAAGCTTCTGCCCGAGCGAGAGGGATGGGGAGATGGACGGCGCGGCGGGTGGTTTGCTGGCGAGGAGTCCGACGGACCAGAGGAGGATGTGAGACCACTTGTTGACGGCGCGGGTAAGGGTACGCCGGCGACCGCTGAGCAGGAGAACAGGCGAGGCGAGGGCGAGCACAAGGACGCGGAGGACGGAGATCAGGGCGATGCTGATGCGGTAAAGGCCGGCGTAGGCTGCTCCCCGGTGCTCGACAAAGAAGCGGACGAGGGACTCACGGAGGACAAGATCGCTGAAGCTCCAGTCAGGCTGCCGGGAGCTGCTGCCGCCAGCGTGATGGATGATCCTGGCGCTGGGGACGTAGTAGATGGTGGCCCCAGCGCGGGCGACCTTGAGCGAAAGGTCCATGTCTTCGGCGTACATGAAGTAGATGGTGCTGAAGGCGCCGACGCGCTCGAAGATCTCGCGCGTGCCGAGCATGCAGGCGCCCGAGATGGCCTCGACGGCAACGGGCTCGGTTGCGTCAAGCGAGAGCGCACGCATTCCCCAGAGACGCCATCGCGGAAACGCGCGGCGGAGGAGATCGGAGTTCAACGTCTGGTTGAGGATGGAAGGGATGGCGGTGACGCAGGTGGTCTGAAGGGTGAGATCGGAGTTAAGCAGATGCGCGCCAACCATGCCCGCACCCGGAGCGCTGTCGAGCGCGGCGATGAGGGCCTGGATGGCGTTCCCCTGGATCTCGGTGTCCGGGTTGAGGAAGAGGACCGTGCGGCCGCGGCTGCGGCTGAAGGCGAGGTTGTTGGCTCCGGCGAAGCCCAGATTGTGCTCGCACTGGAGGAAGAGCACCTGGGGGAACTCGGCGGCGAGCATCTCTCCGCAGCCGTCAAAGGAGGCGTTGTCGACGACAAAGATCTCGTGCGGGAGGTCGCCGATGTTGTCGGCGATGCTCTCAAGACAGGCGCGGACGAAGCCCTTGGACTTCCAGTTGATGATGATGATCGAGAGGGTGAGAGAGTTCATCGGCAGAGAGGATCGAAGTGGAACAGGTAGGCGTATTTCTTAGAGGTTTGTGGCGTGTGGGCGGGTAAGACGAAGCCCGTGGAGGATGCGCCGGAAGGGAGCGGGAATCTGCTCCGGCGAGACGAGGTGAACGAGTGCCCGGAGGGAGTAGAAGGTCGTGCCGAGCATGGCAAGGGTGCCGACAGAGACGGCCACGGCGAACGGAAGGACGTAGAAGCCCACAAAGGTGACGGTGATGACGAGGAGAAAGAGGAGGCCGGTTCGGGCGACCTCCCCTGACCAGCGAAAGCCGCTGACCTGACGAACGACCGCGTAGATCAGGACTCCGTGAAAGATGTAAGAGCCGAAGAAGGCGATGCCGACGCCGGTGAGGCCGAACCGGCCGATGCAGACCCAGGCGAGGGCGAGGCTGACGACCGTCCACGCGAGCTCGCAGGCGATAAAAAGCTTCTGCCTGGCCTTGGCGACGATGATGAAGCCCATGGGCCAGGTCACGACCTGGACGATGGTGCCGAGCGAGATCCAGCGGAGGATGGGGACCGCTGGCTGGAAGCTGGCGCTGTAGAACATGGCAATGACGAGCGGCGCAAAGGTGAGGGTGGCGATGACTCCCGGACCGGCGATCAGGAGGCCCACCTGCGTCTGCTCGTTGACCAGGCGGTTGCAGGCGGAGTTGGAGCCGGCGCGGGCGGTGAGACGGGGGTAGAAGTCCGCGCCCATGGCCTGGAGGATGAAGCCGACGTAGAGGCCGCCGAGCGTCCAGGCGGACTGATAGAGGCCAGTGGCCTCGTAACCGACCTTGCGAAGCACGGTGATGCGAATGACGTAGGCCACGCCGATGGTCATGAGGCCGCTCGACATAAACGCGAAGCCGAGCTTCAGGAGTGCGGCGGTCTCGACCAGGATGGCGGCGCGAGTCAGCAGGGGTCTCTCGATGCGGATCCGGCTGCTGTAGTACCAGGAGGTGAGCGCGGTCATGAGCGCGACGATGATGAGTGAGGGGACGACGCCGCGATCGCGAAGGACGTAGACGACGGGGATGCTGAGCAGGGTACCGAGCAGAGCGCCGAGGACGGCCATGCGGGCGAGATCGGCGATGCGGCGCATGCCCTGAACGAGCGCGCCCTGGCCGGCCGCGATGAGGGTGAAGCATACGGCGATCGAGAGCGCGGCGACGGCACCGGTGTGCTCCGTTGTGCCGAAGGTGATGAGACCGACCTGCCGCGAGAAGAGCAGAAGAAGCGCGGCACCGAAGAGGCCGGAGACGACCGAGATGCGGCGCAGAACAACCGTCGTGCGGGCAATGCGCTCTCGCTCGCCGGAGCCGGCCGCCTCGGCGATCTGCCGTACGCCGCTGCTGTTGATGCCCATGCCGGCAAAGGTCTGGGTCAGGGTGACGATCGATCCGTAGACGCTGAGCAGACCGAATCCGGCCGGACCGAGAAGCACGGCCAGAACCTTGGTGCGCAGGATGCCGATCCCGATATTGAGAACGGAGGAGCCGCCGACAAGGGCCGAGGACTTGAGGATCTGTCCGTAGGTTCCCTTCTCCTCGGACGCCGTATCGGCGGCGAGGACTTGGGGGAGAGCGGACGGCTTTTCTTCGAGAGTGATCGAGGACATGAGGGTCAGAAGGAGCTTGAAGCGTCTTTCAGCAAGGTTGAAGCGGCGTATCGGGGTTTCTAGCAGGCGCCTTTGCCGGAGACCATCGCTCCTGGAGTTTCAAGCAGGATCTTGCAATCCACCCAGAAGGAGCGCATGTCGGCGTAGTTCAGATCCATGCGCACCATCTCGTTGAAGCTGGTGCGGGAGCGGCCGTGGACCTGCCAATGCCCGGTGAGCCCGGGCTTGAGCTCGAGGACACGCCGGCGGTGCCAGGGCTGGTAGCGCTCGTACTCGTAGGGTAGCGGCGGGCGCGGGCCGACCAGCGACATCTCGCAACGGAGGATGTTGATGAACTGCGGAAGCTCGTCGAGGCTGGTGCGGCGCAGAAAGCGACCGAGCGGGGTGATGCGGGGATCGTTGGCGAGCTTGTACATCCCTTTTCCCCCACCGAGATCGCCCTTGCCTTCGATGAGCCGGGCGGTGTATTCGCGATGGATGGCGGGGTCGTTGTTGACGTACATGGTCCGGAACTTCAGGAAGCTGAACTCTTTGCCGTACTGCCCGACGCGCTTCTGGCAGAAGAGAACGGGACCTTGTGAGGTGAGCTTGATGAGGATGCTGACGACCAGGATGACAGGGGAGAAGACGATCAGAGCGAGGACACTGCCGACGATGTCCATCGATCTCTTGAGCAGATGGGCGTGCTTTTTGGGGGCATGGCGTTTTGCGAGGTCAGGGTAGACCGTGAAGTGCCCTTTTTTGGTGGACTCCTTTTCGATCTCCTGGGGAAAGATGCGAAAGACGAGGCTCAGGCGCTTGAAGCTCTCGGGGCTGATGGCTTTGCGCACCGCCTCCGAGATCTTCTTGACGATGATCTCGGTGGTAGCGGTATCTGCCTGGCCGATCTCCGTCATCAGCAGACCCAGGGTGGCATCCTGCTCGTACCAGCCGAGGACGTCTGTCTCCCGGGTGCTGGCCGAGATAGCGGCGACGATGCCGGCGAGAAAGGGGACGACCGTTCTGCCGCGGAACTCCTTGGTGCTAAGGAGCACGAGCATGAACTGCCGTCCAGAGCGCTCCGTGCGCCGGCGCTCGAAGCGCAGCATCTCGACGAAGCTGGACTCCGGAATGACGGTCAGCGGAGTTCGTTTCTTGGAGGTGCGAGCAGGTGCGCTCACGTCTTCCGATGTCTTTGCCCAGGGTAGAAGCATTGATTTATGCGTAGCCATCCACATGGTCCCTTCGGATTGTCAAAGATCAGATCTGTTGAAGGTGCGTACGAGACCATCGATCGGTTCCTGCATCTTAGGTCGGCCCGGGTGTGTGTGTGTCGCTGGTGGGAGGGGAGTTGAAGGACGTCGGAGGGCCTGAATTACGAGTCGCCGCCTGAGGTTCAGAAGCGTGCGCCGGCGCTCCGGAAGAGATCGGGGGACCTCGGTCCTGGGGTGGTGGCTTCGATCGCCTCGAGGAGACTGACGTCGACCTCGACCGCGACCGACTGGTTGATGAGGGTGATCGGAACCAGGAGCCGACGCTCGTCCTTGCAGCGCGAGATCCGGCCTTCGAGACCTCGAAGCGGTCCCCCGCATACCCGGACGTGATCGCCGAGTTCGAACTGGGGACGAGGCTCCATGGAGGCGCCCCGGTCGAGACAGAGCCTGACGGCCTCGATCTCGCGATCGTCGATGGGGGCGGGTGCTCCGTTGAATGACAGGAGCCGTATGGAACCGGCGGCACTGAGGACGTCGCGGCGCTGCGCCGGACGGATTCGCGTAAAGACGTACCCAGGAAAGACGGGGGTTTGGAGCTTGACCCGGCGATCTTTCCATCGGCTTTCGGTTACCTGACTGGGGAGAAATACCTCGACCGAACGGGACTCGAGTTCGGTCGCGACGGCTCGCTCATGACGGGGATATGTGTAAAGCGCGTGCCAGCGCAGATCGTGACCCGCACCGTTGTTGCAGAGGTGTTGGCCGGGGGCAGGCAGCGTGGCATTCATGCAGCTCATGAGACCTTTCGGGAGTGCGATCGCAGTTGAGGAAAGACAGAGCGCGCTTCGCGTTGGTGACTTACAGCCAGTCACTGTGGAAAAGCTTGCTTGAGCGGTATCCTGCTCACTCCTCGACCTTGGTTAAGCAATTGAGCTGCCAGCTAGAAGCAGATCCTCAACTTTGGTTGCCTCGCATGTTGACGATTTTCGGCAAACGGGATGAGGTGAGAGCCCGAGCACACTTTTGCTTGGATTCTGCCCGGGAGAATAGCTCGAAGGCACTTGCGAGGGCTGATCTGGCTGGCAGCATGAAGCCGCCTCCGGGACAGCGATGCCGAGGTGATGGGCGCGGATCCGCGATGTGCAGCGCTTTTGGACAGTGACACGTAGCAAAGTATGCAAAGTTCTGTACACCGGTGCCGGGCGGTGCAAGTCCACGTGGGTGTGGGGGAAGGTTTTGAGGCGGAGAGAGACGGGCCGTCTTTCAAGCGCGGTGCGGGTCACGTGCAAGGTAGGCGTGCTGAGCGGTGCATGCAAGACGCTGCATACGTCCTCCTCGAGCGCAACGCGATGCGTGATCGGGTTCGGACCTAGCGTCGTTCCGGCGAAGCGGATCTTTGAGGAGACAGAGTGAGAAGAGGTGTTAGGGGAGCACCTGGTATCGGCCGACCATGCCGGCGTTGAGGTGATCGTTGACGTGGCAGTGAAAGAGCCAGATGCCCTCGGAGTCGGGGACCATATCGGCGATGGCCATGGCCATGGGGCCGAGGAAGACGGAGTCCATCCGCATTCCGTTCCAGACGGCGGTGTTTCCGTGCCAGTGCGCCATATGGATGTCATCCTCGTTGGCGTTCGAGAGGAGGTACCAGCGCACATGTTCTCCCTTGCGCATGGTGAGCATGGGGAGATTGCCTTCGATGTAGCCGTTGATGCTGTAGAGGGTGTGCGCTTCGCGCAGGGCGGGGTTCAGGGTCTTAGAGCGGAAGGCGCGCGCCTCTTTACCGGCGTTTCGCTCATAGAACCAGCTGTCGGTCTCATCAAAGAGCGAGAAGTCGGCAATGAACTCACGATCGACATCCTTGGGAGACCCATCGGGTCGGGCTAGCCCGCGACCGGTGATGATGATGGGGCCGACGAGCCCGGTGTTCATGTCGGTCGATTCGACAAAATGCGAGTGGTACATCCAGAGTACCGAGCTGCCATCCATGGCAGCCGGGCCGCTTCTTTCGGGGACGGTCCAGATATAGGTGTAGGTGTGGCCGGGCGCAATCTTGTCGTCGGCTTTGACAGAGCCGGAGGTGCCGTCGTTATAGACAGCACCCTCGGCGTCTTTCTTGTATTCGACGCCGTGGGCGTGCATGGTGACCGAGAGGTGGGTGTTGTTCTTGAAGAAGATACGAATGGAGTCGCCGACCTCGGCACGAATCAGGGGACCGAGCAGGCCGAGATGCTCCCATTGCTGCGGGCGGATCTTGAGCGTTGTGAAGGTTTGGTCTGTGTACTCGCGATAGACGGCCTTGTGGTAGATCCGGTGGCTGGCGCCACCGCCGGTCTCGTCTTCGAGGTTCTCGATGTGGGGCAGGCCGGCGACGTTTCTGCCGTGCGGTGTGTAGTCCCAGTCGATCTCGTCCGCCGCGATGAAGTAGGTCCGAACAACGCCGGGTTTCTCGGCTACGGTGCTTTGAGCTGCGGGCTTCGGACGCGCCTGGGCGGGTGCAGGCATGGACATTGAGTGGGAGGTATGAGCCGCTGCGGCGGGTGCGCCGGAGGCTGGTGCCTGCGCCGCGCAGAGTCGGCCGACAAAGCCTATCCAGAGCAGGAGCGCGGGAGCCATATTCCGGACGGTCAACACTTCCCTCTCTTCGTGTGCTGCAGGAGTATGGTCGTGCCTTTTGGGGCGACAACGACGGTGTGAGGCTATCGTGAGGCTGACCGGGTGTCCATCCCTCGAATGGGGTTACGGGGCGATAAAGCTGGCCCGAGCCGAGGTTTCCTGGGCAGAGCCGCACGAGGGCTCAAGGTTGATGGAGATCAATTTCCGCCAGTATTGACATCGGCTTGTGTTCCGGAAGCGCACGGCCGCGAGCTTAATGCTTTTTGCCGTAGTTGCCGTAGTAGGCGCTCCCGCTGATGGTTGTGTCGTTGACGACGACGCCCCAGAGAGTTGAGCCGAGGATGTCGAGTGCGGGCCCGATCATCGCCCGGCTGGTCTTGCCGGAGCGAACGATCAGGAGGGCGCCATCGACGTGCGGCAGGACCTCGCCGACATCGGCCATCGGAATGGCGGGCGCGAAATCGAGGATGATCCATTGGAAGCTGGCGCGAAGCTCGGTCAACATTGGGATGATGGCGGCCGGGGAGAGCAGGCCGCCGATGGAGGCGCGGCGCCTGCGGACGGGCAGCACGTAAAGTGGACGATCTCCGAGGTGTCGAAGTGCCTGTTGGACCGTTCGCTTCCCGGTGAGGACATCTTCGACGCCGTCCTCATCGATCGAGAGACCGAGCGTCTCCGAGAGCCCAGGGGCACGGAAGTCGAGATCAACCAGGCAGGTCTGATGGCCGGCCTCGGCCATGCACCAGGCGAGGTTTGCCGAGGTCAGGGTCTTGCCTTCGCCTGGGCTTGGGCTGGTGATCAGCATCGCGCCACCGGTTGGATGGAGGTTGGTGAGCCGGCGGCGAAGGATGCGGTACTGCTCGGCGGCGAGGCCTTCGGGTTCGGTCTCAAAGACGAGGCATGAGCTTTCGCCGATCTGAGGCATGACCAGGCGCTTCGCAGGTGCGGGCGGGGGCGCGGGACGCGGGGTGATGTCGATAGTGGCACGATGGGTGAATGCGGTATGCAGCCCCAGGGACGAGCTCATAGGATTGGCCTGACTTTGAAGAGGAAGATGGCAAGGACAGCACATGCGGCTAGTGAGAAGACGACAGCTTGAACCCTGCGCCAACGACTCTTTTGGAGAGCCGCCTTGCTGATGATGGGCGGGATGGTGACAAGGACGGGGATGCCGAGCGAGAGCATTCCCCGTACCTCGGCTTCAGAGGCAATGGCCCCGCTGAAGATGTGGAGGAGGATGACGGTCGCGGCCGGCAGGAGGAGAGCGGCGAGCAGAACACCGGCCATAAAGGGCACGCGCTTGGGGCGGACCGGCTTTTCGGGGGTCCGAGCCGGGTCGAGCACGGTGAAGCGCTCGGCCTGCTGGGTGCGTTCGAGCTCCTCAGACATCCCCGCCGAGAAGGTCTTCTCCAGCAGGGACTGGTAGTTCTGACGGGAGACCTCGTAGTTGCGGTTGAGCTCGGCCAGCTGCGTTTCGAGCACAGGAACGGAGTCGACTTTGCCTTGGTAGCTGCGGATTTGCGCCTGGAGCTCGGCCAGTTGTTCCTTGTGACGTCGCATCTCTTTGTCGATCAGAGCCAGCCGGACCTCCGTATCGGGGTCGTGCGAGCTGGAAGCGTCGTTTCCTGCAGGAGGGAGAGCGGCGAGCCGGGCGTTGAGATTGCTGAGCTGCTGGTTGACTGCGATCACGTCGGGGTAGGAGTCGGTGAACTGTCGCTTCAAGGTCCAGCGCTCGTTTTCGACCCGACGTTTCTCGATAAGGAGCCGGTCCCGCTCGGAAAGAGTGGCGCTGGGCGATTCGGGAGCCTTGACGCGCGCGAGCAGGATGCGTTCCTGATCGAGCCGGCTGATGGCGTCCTCGTTGGACTGGATCTCCGACTGGACGCGTGACAGCGCCTGGAGGTTCCCGTTGAGCTCATCCGGTGTGGCGCCGACGTGCTTCATCTTGAAGGCCTGAAGCCGGTTCTCCTGCTCCTCGAGGCTTTCTTTTGCCTGCTGGAGCTCGCCCGAGAGGAAGTGGGTGGTGCCGAGGGCCTGCTGCTGCCGGACACGGAGGTTCCAGTCGATAAAGCTGGCGGCGAGCTGGTTGGTGATCTTAGCGACCAGGAGCCGATCACGATCCTCGTAGGAGATGCTGAAGCTGCTCAGCCCCTGCTCCGGCTCCGGGCTCTGCTTGAGCTCGATCTTGGTTTTTTCGCGCATGAAGTCGAGGACCTCTTCGCGGGTCTTGTGGGCTCGCAGCTCGGGGTAAAGGTTGTCGCGATCGATGATCTCCTGGAGGCGGGAGGCGCTGAGCACCTGCTGGGTCAGGGTGTTCATACGGGCGTTGGGATCGGTGGTGACGGTCGACGAGACGTACTTCTCGGGGATCTTCTGCGGGTCAACGAGGATGGTGGTCGTCGCGCGGTAGACGTTGGGGAGGAGCGACGTGATCACGGTGCCGGCGACGAGGAGGAGAACCGACGAGAGCATGACGACGTTGCCGCGATTGCGGACGACCTCCCAGAGCTGGCCGGGGGTGGGGGATGGGCGCTTGGGACGAGGCGGTGTGCGGCTCGCCACGGGACGTGATTCGAGGTGATCTCTCATTGGAAGATGTGCCCTGCTCCCGGGGTCCAGGCAAGGGAGAACTGTGCGACGTTGCGGGTCAAACCGGTTCCGCCGGAGTCGCCCACATAGCCCCGGTAACTGTAGGAGGCCTGGAGGCCATGTCCAAGACGGTGTCCGTAGATAACGTCAAAGTAGGTGCCGTGATAGCTGCTGCCGGAGGCGAGGGTATCGCTGGCGACATAGCCCAGATCGACACCAAAGGTGCCGTGGGTTGCGACCTCACGCTGGTAGCCTCCGGACGCACTCTCCTGCCAGAGGCCGGGGCCGAGGTAGGAGGTGGTGGGCTCCCGGGAGGAGAGGAGGTAGAGCTGTGACCTGCCGGTGAGCCGGGTACTGAGGGAGGCGCTGTAGGAGAAGCCCTGCTGAGATCCACAGCCGCTGCTATCGAGCTGCGGACCTCCGCTGAGCGAGATGGAGGTCTGCACGTTTGGCTTCCAGCGAACACCGACGCCGGCACCATAGCTTTGGCAATGGAGGGCGCCGTAGTACATAGAGCTCTGCGCGTAGGCGATGGCGCCGAGCGACGGCCGGACATCGCGCTCGTACTCGGCGGCGACCGTGGTGACGCCGTTGCTCTGGTCGAGGCCGGTGTAGTGCGTGAAGAGATTGCTTGCGTGGAGATTGATCCTGTCCCGTTCCGAGCGCCGATAGCTAACGCCGGCCCCGCCGTCGACGTAGGTGACGGTACCCGCATCGAGCAGATAGGAGGCGGAGTTGGGGCCTGTTCCGGGGACCTCGCCGACGGCGACGGTCTGCTGGGCGCCCAGGAAGCGGATGGAGTCCTGCCCATAGCTCGCCATGGCTTTGAGGTCCCAGCTCCAGCGCTCGTTGATGCTGCCCAGAACCGTTGCCGAGCCGATGTTCATCGACTGCCGGGCGTAGCTCGAGCCGAACCCCGTGTAGGTGTACTGGTACTGAAGCAGAGCGCGCAGTGTGGGCGTGACGGCCTGAAGGCCGATATAAGGGCTAAACGTGCCAAAGGCCGAGGAGCCGGCGTCTGGCATGTTCGCGGGGTTGCTGTCCCACCCGCCACCGGTGCTTGCGCCCAGGAGCAGATGCCCGGCGGGCTGCCGATCGAGCGAGATCAGACCGGTGCCGTCGAGGGCGCTGGCATAGGCGGGGATTGCGGTCTGTGCGCCTCCGCCGGGCGCCTCTTCGACGGGGGGAGCGGAGGACTGGGACATGGTTGACGAATCGGTGCTGGACGGATCCTCCCCTGGGCGCTGAGCCTGGGCGAGCCCCGGAAGAAGAAGCGCAGACAGGACAGCGGCGATGGAGGAGATTTGCATGTGGCACATCAGCGCTGACCTCCTTATGGAACGATCACCGTGTCGCCGGGAAGGAGATTGATGTTCTGCTTGGTGTCTCCCTTGATGGCACTGGTGTAATTGAATTTGAGCTTTTCCATGCCGTTGCCAGAGCGCAAGACAAAGATCGCTTTTCGGTTAGCAAAGGCGTTGAGTCCGCCGGCCTGCGCGATGAGCTGAAGGACGGTGATGGGGGCGATAAGTGAGTAGGCTCCCGGCTTACCGACCTGGCCGGTAACAAAGACCTGCCGGCTGCGGAACTCGACCACGCTGACCGTCACCTGGGCGCTGACGACGTAGCTGCCGAGACGTGTGCCGAGATCCCTGGCCAGCTGGTTCGCGGTCATCCCCGCGGCGTGGATGTCGCCGAGCAGCGGGAGGGAGACGAAGCCGTCGGGCCCGACGGTGACGGTCTGCGAAAGGTCCGGGCTCTTCCACACGTTGACGCGAATCACGTCGGAGACACCGAGGATGTACTGTGAGGTCGCGAGGGCTGCCGGGCTGTCTGCAGCCGGGGCTGTGGATGGACGGTCCGCAGCGGCACTGACGGCCGGCGCACCAGCCTCCGCGGCAACCGCGGTCTGTGCCTGGGAGTTCGTTGCGAGGAGAGCCAGGGCAAGCCCGACAGAGAGCAGCGGTTTAATTTGGAGGACGCGCATAGGTGCTTCCCTTGAGAGCTGGTTCGAGCGAAGCCGCCTTGGTGACGATTGGCGTCCGCCTCACCCAAGGAGAAGCAACCCGAGGGCCAAAGTTGCATCCCCGGTTTCAGGAGCTGTTCTGGCGATTGCGGGCCTAATGCACCTCGCCTGTGTCGAAAGGTTTGCAGCCGCTTGCAGGAACTATGCACGTTTTCGTGCATCCCGAACCGTTTGTGAGGTTCTGGCGGATTGCTTTATGGGGCGAACTGCTGCGGTCCACCGGTGTAGGACAAGATGCCGTGCTGAAGGTCGTGCGCACGGACGCTGACCAAGGGCGGAGATATGTTGTGAGGGGCTGAGCTGCGGAAGTGTGCAACGATTCGTAATTCATGCAGCGTATTGCAAGAGATGTACCGAGAGGACAGCGTTCGAGCACTGGCGGGGCCCGAGGGACGGGGTTGCTGAGTGAGTGCGTGGCGGCTGTCCGGTCCTCAGCTCTGAGCGAACCGCCGGGTGCAGATGTTTACTGAATATAGACAGACGCTGCTGCGTGCAGTTGGGCCCGAGCGCGCCGCAGCCGCTCCTCGTGTTGTCCGGCGGGTCAGCGGGCGTGTGACATAGAGACGAGTTCGCGGCACGGATCAGGGATCCGCGGGCTGTTCATAAGGAGTGCAAAGATTCCGACGGCTCCAGGCAACCTTTTGGTCATCGACGTGCTTTAGCACACAACCGAGACCATATGTTTGCAAACCACTCCTATGAAATGGCTGAAGCACTGATCGGGCCGTCACCCGCGATCCAGCGCATCGGCGACCAGCTGCAAAGGGCTGCCCTGACGGAGGTCCCCGTCCTTATCACAGGGGAGAGCGGAACGGGCAAGGAACTGGCTGCGAGGCTTCTGCATCGCTGGAGCGGCCGCCGGGACAACCATCTTCTTAAGGTCAGCTGCCCGTCCGTGACAGATCACATCTTTGCCGGTGAGTTGGTTCGCGAGGTCGGCGGCCCTGCAGGAGGAGCGATCGAGTACGCGTCCGGCACCTGCGCCGAGGCGGACCACGGAACGCTGTTTCTGGACGAGATCGGTGAGCTGGACCTGAGCCTCCAGCCGAAGTTTGTGTGCGCCCTGCAGGACTGCCGTGAGGCGCGCCTTGGCTCCGCGATGGACCGGCCGATCAACATCCGCTTGATTTGTGCGACGAGCCGCGATCTCGAGGCAGAGATCGTGCGCGGGCGATTTCGCCCCGACCTCTTTCACCGGATCAACGTGGTCCGGATCCAGATGCCGGCGTTGCGCGAGCGGGCCGCCGATGTCCCGATGCTGATGGAGCACTTCATCCGGATGTATGCACTGCAGTTTGGCGGACGCGCCGCACCGCTGAGCGTGTCGTTTCTGCGCAAGCTCTCCCTGTATCACTGGCCGGGCAACGTCCGTGAGCTCGAAAACATGGCCAAGCGGTACGTGCTGTTTGGAGGCGAAGAGCACGTCGTCTCGGCCCTCCAGCAGACGGAGGAGTTTCGTCCGCTGGTTCCGCTGGCTGTGGACCTGACTACTCCGCTGCGGGTGCAGACCAAGCGCGCCCTGCAACACCTGGAGAAGACGATCATCCTCGGCGTACTTGAGGCGCACCGGTGGAATCGCCGGAAGACCGCGCAGTCGCTTGACATTAGCTACCGCGCGCTTCTGTACAAGATCAAAGAGGTCGGGCTGCCCCGGGCATCAGGCGGACCGCCGAGCTTTCCGTTGACGCCGGCCGCGGTGCCGGCAAGGAGCCCCGAGCTCGAGGATCTCCGCTGAGTTTTGGATTTGGGCCCAATCGTTTGAAGACACGGCCGCCCCGAGAACGGGCCACGGCGTTGAGGAGGCAAGGTGATTAATTTCGGTGTGATCGGCTACGGGTACTGGGGACCAAACCTGGTTCGCAACCTGTTTGAGGTTGCGGAGACCACGGTGCTCGCAGTGAGTGACATGCGCGCGGACCGCCTGGAACAGGTGACGCGACGGTACCCGTCAGTGAGCGTTTCGACAGATTACGAGGATCTGCTGAATAACCCGGACATCGATGCGATCGCGATCGCGACGCCGGTGCACACGCACTACGAGCTGGCGCTCGCGGCGCTGCAGAGCGGGAAGCACGTCATGGTCGAGAAGCCGATGACTTCGACATCCGAAGAGGCGATGCGGCTGATCGAGGAGGCCGAGCGCCGCAACCTGACGCTATTGGTGGACCACACGTTTGTGTACACAAGCGCGGTCCGCAAGATCAAGGCGATCGCCGACTCGGGCATGCTTGGCGACATCCTCTACTACGACTCCACCCGGATCAACCTGGGCCTCTTCCAGAGAGATGTGGATGTGATCTGGGATCTGGCGGTTCACGATCTCGCCATCATGGACTACATCCTTCCCTCGGCACCGTGCGCGGTGGCGGCGACGGGTATCAAGCACGTCTTCGGCGGGACAGAGAACCTGGCGTACATCACGATGTTTTTTGAAGAGAACCTGATTGCGCATGTCAATGTGAACTGGCTTTCGCCCGTCAAGGTTCGGCGGACGCTTGTGGGCGGAAGCAAGCAGATGATCGTGTACGACGACATGGAGCCGAGCGAAAAGGTAAAGGTCTATGACAAGGGGATTACCGTGAACGGCGGATCACCCGACTCGCTCTACAAGGCACTTGTGGGATACCGGTCGGGCGACATGTTTGCGCCGCAGCTTGACCTCTGCGAGGCGCTCAAGGTCGAGATCCAGCACTTTGCCGAGTGCGTCCGCACGGGCGCGGAGCCGATAACCGGCGGACAGGCAGGTCTTCGCGTGGTGCGCATTCTTGAGAGCGCGTCCTTGTCGATGAAGCAGCGCGGCAGCCTCGTTCACCTCGCCCCTGAGGGCCTGATGGAGAGAGTGGGAGCCGCGTGATGCCGACGACTGACCTTAGAGACGAGAGCATGTGCGTGGGAGATGAGCATAGATCGCATGCTCTCGCGATGCCGGAGTTCAGCCGTATCGCTCCTGACGTGAAGCTTGGGCGGGATGTGCGGATCTTCGCGTTTGTGAACCTCTACGGCTGCTCCATCGGGGACAACAGCAAGATCGGGACGTTTGTAGAGATCCAGAAGGGCGCGCAGATCGGAAGCAATGTCAAGGTCTCGAGCCACACGTTCATCTGCGAGGGCGTGGAGATCGAGGACGACGTCTTTATCGGCCACAACGTGTCGTTTATCAACGACAAGTATCCGCGCTCGACGAGTGAAGCCGGAGCACTACAGACCGAGGCCGACTGGCAGGTGGTGAAGACGACCGTGCAACGCGGTGCTTCGATCGGCACAAGCTCGACGATTATGTGCGGTGTGACGATCGGGGAGCGCGCGATCGTGGGAGCGGGCAGCGTGGTCACGCGCGACGTTCCGGCGGACGCGGTGGTCGCCGGGAATCCGGCACGCATTTTGAGAAGGATGGAGGAGCGATGAAGATTCCGTTTGTGGACCTGAAGTCATTGCATGTAGGTATCCGGGAAGAGCTGAGCGAGGTCTTTGAGCGCGTCATGGACAACTCGAGCTTTGTGCTCGGGCCGGAGGTGCAGCGGTTCGAAGAAGAGTTCGCTGCCTACGTTGGAACGAAATACTGCGTGGCACTTAACACCGGAACCGCGGCGCTGCACCTCGCGCTGGCGGCTCTGGGGATCGGCCCTGGCGACGAGGTGATCACGGTGCCGCACACCTTTATCGCGACAGCGGAGGCGATCTCGGCGGTGGGAGCGCGCCCGGTGTTTGTTGATATCGACCCGATCTCGTTCAACATGGATCCGGAGCTGCTGGAAGCGGCGATCACTCCGAGGACACGGGCGATCATTCCTGTTGACCTGTATGGGCAGATGGCGGACATGGACCGCATTCTCGCGATTGCGGATCATCACCGCATCCCTGTGATCGAGGATGCCTGCCAGGCGCATGGGGCGGAGTACAAGGGCCGCAAGGCGGGATCTTTTGGCATAGCCGGCTGCTTCAGCTTTTACCCGGGCAAGAATCTGGGCGCCTGCGGTGAAGGCGGTGCGGTGACGACGGATGACGCCGAGCTTGCGCGCGTGATCCGGCTGTGGAGGGATCACGGCTCGTCGAAGCGGTACGAGCACGTCTTTCCTGGCCTGAACATGCGGATGGAGGGCATCCAGGGCGGCATCCTTTCGGTGAAACTCAAACATCTGGACCGGTGGAACGACCAGCGTCGCGAGGCTGCAGCTGCATACGGCAGCGTGCTTGCTGGCACGGATGTGGAGACGCCGATGGAGATGAGCTACGGCCGCCACGTCTACCACCTTTACGTGGTGCAGACGGACAATCGCGATCTTCTGCGGAAGCACCTGGCGGACGTTGATATCGAGACGGGGCTCCACTACCCAACGCCGTTGCACCTCCAGGAGGCGTATCGGTTTCTCGGGTACAAAGAGGGAGACTTCCCGGTGACCGAGCGTGTGAAGAGCCGGATCCTGTCGCTGCCGATGTATCCGGGGATCAAGCCTGATGCGATCGAGCGCGTTGCAGACGAGCTGCGGGAGACCTGCTATGTCGGCTGAACTGGAGACCGCGCCGGTGTCTGAGCCGAGGGTCGTACCAGCGGTCTTCGGGCGTGCAAAGGTGGCTGAAGACGCGGGCTGGGAGTGGGAGTACGCCGCGCATCTGAAGCAGACCTACTCGCCGGCCGAACTCCTTGCCCTTTATTCGAGACACAGGGGTGAGGAGGGCTCGTTTGAGGCGCAGCTTCGCCGCATGATCTTTCGCGCGATGTGCCGGAGAGCAGGCCATGGCTTGCAGGTCGGACCGGGTGTTGTTGTTAAACATCCGGAGACGATGGAGATCGGGCACTCGGTGTTTCTCGGGGCGCAGGTGATGATCCAGGGACGCTTCGACGGTCGATGTACGATCGGCGACCACGTGTGGATCGGACCGCAGGCTTACTTCGATGCCCGGGACCTTGTGCTGGAGGACTACGTAGGCTGGGGTCCTGGAGCAAAGGTGCTGGGATCATCGCACACTGGCGATCCGATCGACGTCCCGATCATTGCGACCGCGCTGAGCATCAAGCCGGTCGTGATCGGATACGGTGCTGACATTGGGACCAATGCGACAGTGCTTCCGGGAGTTCACGTCGGGGCTCACGCGATCGTGGGCGCGGGTGCTGTGGTGACCACCGACGTTCCGGAGTACGCGGTGGTCGCGGGCGTCCCGGCAAAGGTGATTCGCTTTCGTAAGTAGCTGGGGGCGAGGGTTGCCGAAGCTTGGGTATTGACTTGCAGTAAGGTGATCGGGTCAGCAGAGAGACTTGACTCGAAGAGAGAGGCCAGATGAATCGGATTGATGGGACAAGGATACTGATCACGGGCGGCGCTGGTTTTGTAGGGAGCACGACGGCGGACCAGCTGCTCGAGGCCGGAGCCGCGGAGGTCCGCGTGCTCGACAACTTCGTGCGCGGGAATATGCGCAACCTCGAGAGGGCTGAGGGAACTGGGCGGCTGCTGATTATCGAAGGCGACATCCGCGACGCGGCTGCGGTGGATGCGGCAGTGGAGGGCGTTGACTACGTGATTCACCAGGCTGCGCTGCGGATTACGCGATGCGCCGAAGCCCCACGGGAGGCCGTGGAGGTGCTGATGGACGGCACATCGAACGTGCTCGAGAGCGCCGTGCGCCACAAGGTGAAGAAGATCGTGGCGGCGTCGTCGGCTTCGGTGTATGGCGACCCTTCGTATCTCCCGATGGACGAGGAGCACCCGTTCAACAACCGGACGCTTTACGGAGCCGGAAAGATAGCGAACGAGCAGATGCTGCGGTCGTACTTCGAGATGTTTGCGCTGCCCTATGTGGCGTTCCGGTACTTCAATGTCTATGGTCCGCGGATGGATATCGACGGCGTGTACACGGAGGTCCTGATCCGCTGGATGGACGCGATCGATGCCGGGCAGGCTCCGAAGATCTTTGGCGATGGGTCGCAGTCGATGGACTTCGTTTATGTGGAGGACGTTGCGCGTGCGAACGTGGCAGGGCTGGTGGCCGACGTTACCGACGAGGTCTTCAACGTGGGGACGGGTGTGCAGACGACGCTGCTCGAGCTCTGTCACCTGCTCTTGAAGGTTTATGGATCGCGGCTCGAGCCCGAGTTCCACGAGGCGCGCAAGGTCAACAATGTCCAGGCGCGACGCGCGGCGACCGAAAAGGCCGAGAGGATGCTGAACTTCCGCGCAGGGGTCGACCTCGAAGCGGGGCTCAGATCGCTCGTAAAGTGGCGCGACCAGACGAAGATGGCATCGGCCGCGATGGCCGGAGGTGCGCGATGAGCAGTTCACCAGTCTCGGCTGCCGCAATGATCCCGGTAGCTCGTCCTTTTATTGGCAGCGAGGAGGAGCGGGCCGTCGTTGAGGTCCTCCGTTCGGGATGGGTGACCCAGGGGCCACGGGTCGCTGAGTTCGAGCGAAGGTTCTCGGAGTATGTGGGCGCCGCGCATTCGGTGGCCGTTTCGTCGTGCACGACCGCGCTTCACCTGGCATTTCTGGCGATCGGGGTGGGGCCGGGCGACGAGGTAATCTGCCCGAGCCTCTCCTTTATCGCGACGGCCAACTCGATCGCGTACACGGGGGCGACACCCATCTTCGGCGATATCGATCGCGACACATATAACCTCGACCCAGCGCGGCTGGAAGAGGTGATCTCGCCGCGCACGAAGGCGATCCTGGTGGTGCACCAGATCGGTCTGCCTGCGGCGATGCACGAGATTCTTGCGGTAGCGTCGAAGCACGGTCTGCCGGTGATTGAGGACGCCGCCTGCGCGATCGGTTCGGAGTTCGACGGACACGTGATCGGAGCACCCCTGGGAACAATGGCATGCTTCAGCTTTCACCCTCGCAAGATCCTGACGACAGGCGAAGGCGGGATGATCACGACGAGCGATCCTGTTGTGGCGGATCGACTCCGCCGGCTGCGCCAGCATGCGATGAGCCTGTCCGACGTGGCGCGTCACAATGCGAAGCAGATCGCCACCGAGACGTATGACGAGGTAGGCTTCAACTTCCGCATGACGGATATGCAGGCGGCCATTGGCCTGGTGCAGCTTGACAGGTTGGGTGACTTCCTCGCGCGGCGGCGCTACCTTGCCGACCGCTACACGGCGGAGCTGGGTGGTCATCCCTGGATCCAGACGCCGGTTTCTCCTCTGAACTGCCGGCACAACTACCAGTCCTACATGGTGCGGCTGGTGGACAGGTTTGCCGCGAAGCGTGACGCGATCATGCAGGAGCTGCTTGAAAAGGGGATATCGACGCGACGCGCGATCATGGCAACGCACCGAGAGCTTCCCTACCGCTCGGACCGGTGGGAGCAGTCTTTGACTGAGACGAACCTGGTCGCCGACACCGGACTGATTCTTCCGCTGTTTCACCAGATGACGGACGAGGAGCAGGACTACGTGATCGAGAGCGTACTGGCCCTGCGCTAAAGAGAGTAGGTGCACGAGAAGGCCGGCCGCGATGGCCGGCCTTCTCGTGCTTTCCACTTAGATCGAGTAAACACGGCGGCGGTCCGCTCCGCTAAGGGAGTGGCCTCGTGGGTGGAGGGCAGGCCTCGTCAGGCCCCAGCCTTGGGGTTCCGCCGGTCAAGGATGTTCGATGTCAAGGATGACCTGTGTCATGGTCTTACCTGACGGCAGAGTGGTGTGGCGGCGAGAGGGGCTTAGTCGAAGGATGCAAAGCCGGCCTCGCGAAAGGGAGTGGATCGCGGGCGCCGGCTCTGGTACACGTGGGCGCAGTCTAAAACAATGTGCTGAAGTTCGCTGTCTTGTTCGCGCCGCTAACGGTGACTGTCTGCTGGCTCGGTGTGAAGGCTCGGAGGAACTTGCTCGGAGTGACGGTGTAGGAGCCGTTGGCCAGACCGGTGAAGCTGTAGACGCCGGACGAGTTTGCAGTGACCGTAGCCGTTGCTGCTCCCGTAAGTTTTACAGTCGCACCAGAGCCGGCGGAACCACTGATCGTTCCGCTGATGGCGTAGGTCACGACGGAGGTAAAGCTCACAGCGACGTTTGCGCCGCTGACGGTGACTGCCTTGCTTGCCGGCGTATAGGCGAAGCCAGTAGTCGCTGGCGTGACCGTATAGGAGCCGTTCGGCACCGTGAAGCTAAAGGTCCCGGAGGTGTTCGCGGTCGCCGTGGCCGTGGCGGAGCCGGTGAGCTTGACCGTGGCGCCTGAGGCACCAGGGCCGCTGATGGTGCCGGTGATGGTGTAGACGGCCACCGAGGTGAAGTTCGCGGTCTTGTTGGCTCCGCTGACCGTGACTGCCTGGCTTACCGGTGTGTAGGCGAACCCGGTACTGGTGGGTGTGACGGTATAGGAGCCGTTGGGTACGGTGAAGCTGTAGGTCCCAGCCGAGCTGGTGATGACGCTGCCCGTGGCTGAGCCGGTGAGGCGAACAGTTGCGCCTGAGGCCCCCGCACCGCTGAGGGTTCCGGTGATGGTGTAGACGGCCGTGGCGGTGAAGTTGGCCGTCTTGTTCGCTCCGCTGACAACGACTGCCTGGCTTACGGGAGAGAAGGCGAAGCCGGTTTGCGTGGGTGTAACGGTGTAGGAGCCGTTGGGCACGGCGGGGAAGGTGAAGACACCGGAGGCGCTGGCGATGACTGTAGCGGATGCGGCGCCCGAGAGCGTCACGGTTGCGCCAGAGCCACCTGCTCCTGAGATGGTGCCGCTGATGGTGAAGGTCGGCACGGCGGAGCTGAAGTTAGCTGAAGCGTTGGCCCCGCTCACGGTGACGGCCTGGCTTGCCGGTGTGAAGACGTAGGTGGAATTTGTGGGAGCTACGCTGTAGGACCCGTTAGGCACCGGAGCGAACGTGTAGACGCCGGAGCTGTTGGCCGTTACGGTCGCGCTGGAGGCGCCGGAGAGGGCAACGCTGGCGCCAGGTCCACCGGGTCCGGAGATGGTTCCGCTGATGGTGAAGACGGCGATGGAGCTGAAGTTGGCGGTGGCATTGGCCCCGCTCACGGTAACCGCCTGGTTGAGCGGAGTGAAGGTAAAGCCGGAGTTGGTGGGCGTGACCGTATAGGAGCCGTCGACGACATTGGGGAAGGTATACACACCGGATGCGTTCGCGGTGACGGTCGCCGATGCCGCTCCGGTGAGGGTCACGGTTGCATTCGCGCCACCTGCTCCTGAGATGGTTCCGGTGATGGTGTAGCCCTTGGCCGTGGTCGTGAAGGCCGGGATGGTGGCGCCGGCTCCAGCGACAGTGACGTTCTGACTGGCGGGAGTAAAGGCGGAGGTCGCGCTGGTTGGCGTAGCGACGTAGGTCCCGCTGGTTACAGATGGGAAGCTGTAGTTGCCGGAGCTATCGGCGGTTGCGGTAAAGGTGAACGGGCCGGCGAGCGTGACGGTAGACCCCGACGCACCGGTTCCGCTGATGGTTCCCGACACGGTGAAGGCTGGCTGGTAGATAGCGTCGACCCAGTAGTTGGCGGCGTTGTAGCTGCTGGTTGGGAAGGCGCTGGCTGAACCGTAGGTATAGATGCCGTTTGTGCCGGAGGTGCCGTTGGCGAGTGCGTGGAGCGGCGGTGCGTCGACGCCTCCGTTGGTGAAGAAGCCTGTATCGCCGGAGTAGTGGCCGGCGGGAGCGAAGTAAGAGGCGACGTAGGTGGTATTTGCGGCGATGGCGACGGGTGTTGTGAAGAAGACCTGCTGCCAGCCGGAGCCGCTTTCACTGACGAAGTTCGCGGAGGCGAGAAGCGTGCCGGTTGAGGACCAGAGATTGCCGACGTGAACGCCCGTGTTGGCAGCGCTCTTGTAGAAACGGATCCCGGTGATGACACCAGGGGTGTCGGAGCTGAACTTCACGCCGACCTCGATGCTGCTGTGGTCGCCAGCGTCGACCAGCGCAGGCGTGGTGGCAGGCTGCCAGATGGTGTTGCACGGGCAGCCCTGGGGAACGGCGAAGTTGGCTCCGGTGACGCTGGCTCCGGCGACTGTGGCGGCGAGGTTGGTGGGGACGAAGACCAAGCCGGACAGGGCGGGTGTGATGGTGTAGGAGCCGCCGGTGACCGCGGGGAAGCTGTAGTTGCCGGAGCTATCGGCGGTGGTGGTGAGGTTGAGCGGGCCGGTGAGGGCGACGGTCGCTCCGGCACCTCCGGTGATGGTTCCCGAGATGGCATAAGCAGTTGCGGAAGCGGAGAAGTTGACGGCGGTGACGCCGGCTCCACTGACCGTGACGTTCTGGCTGGTGGGCGTGACGGCATAGCCGACGTTGCTGGGAGTAACGGTGTAGCTGCCATTCGCAACTGCCGGGAAGCTGTAGTTACCGGAGGCGTCAGCCGTGGTGCTGGCGGTGGCGGCGCCGGAGAGCGCGACCGTTATTCCAGGAGCTCCGGTGACGGTACCGGAGATCGTGTAGGTAGGCACAGCGGAGGTGAAGTTGACGGCCAGGTTATGCGCTCCGCTGATCGTGACGGTCTGACTGGCGGGACTGAAGAGATACCCTGCTCTGCTGGGCGTCACGGTGTAGGTTCCGTCAGCGAGGCCGCCGAAGCTGAAGTTTCCGAACGCGTCGGCCGTGGCCGTGCCCGTAGAGGCTCCGCTGAGCGCGAGAGTGGCACCCGCCGCACCGGGGCCGGAGATGACGCCGCCGAGGCTATGCGTAGAGGTGGTGGCGTAGATAACGTCGACCCAGTAGTTGCTGTCCTGGTAGCTCGAGGACGGAAGAGCGCTGGCCGCCGCCTGGTTGTAGACGCCGTTGGCGCCGCTGACTCCGCTGGCGAGCGCGTGCAGTGGGGCCTGATCGACGCCGCTTGAGGTGAAGTAGGACGGGCTGATCGAGTAGTGACCTCCCGGAGCGAAGTAGGAGGCGATATAGGTGGAGTTTCCGCTGACCGGGACAGGACTGGCGAACATCACCTGCTGCCAGCCGGATGCGGTCTCGGAGCTGAAAGTGGCGGAGGAGAGCGGGTTGGGGTTTCCGGCCGGCGACCAGAGATGTGCGACGTGCGTACCGGTGTTGGCGGAGGCTTTATAGAAGCGCACGCCCAGGATGTAGCCGTCGGAGTCCGCCTTGAACTTGACTCCAAGCTCGTAGGGCAAGGTGTCGCCCGAGTCGACGGTTGCGGGGACGATGGTAGGCGCCCAGATGGTGTCGCAGGGGCAGATGCCGGGAATGGTGAAGTTCACGCCAGCGACGCTTGCCGAGCTGATCGAGACGCTCTGGCTTCCGGGGATGAAGGCGAAGTGCGCGAGGCTGGGGGTAACGGAGTACGTTCCTGGGAAGACGCCGCTGAAGCTGTAGTTTCCGGAGGAGTCGGCGGTGGTGGTTGAACTGAGTCCGCTTAGAGCGACGGAGGCCCCGGGAGCGCCCGCGACGGTTCCGCTGATGCTGAAGCTTTGAGAGCCGGCGAAGAGCACATCGACCCAGTAGTTGGTCGAGGAGTAGGTGTTGGTGGGAAAGCCTCCGGACTGGCTGGATGTGTAGAGATAGACTCCGTTGCTGCCGTCGACTCCGTTGGCCAAGGCATGGAGGGGTGGAGTGTCGACACCCTTGCTGGCGAAGTAGTTGGTGTCCGCCGAGTAGTGCCCTGAGGGTGCGTAGTAGGACGCGATGTAGGTGGTGTTCGCCGCAAGCGGGATGGGGGACGAGAAGTTTACCTGCTGCCAGCCGGAAGCCGACTCGCTCGAGAAGGTGGCTGTTCCGAGCAGGGTGCCGGTGCTGGTCCAGAGGTGGGCGATGTGAGTGCCGACGTTGGTCGTGGCCTTATAGAAGCGCAGGGCTGTAAGGCTTCCCGGCGAATCGGTTCTGAACTTGACGCCGAGTTCGATGGGTGTGCCGTCGTTGCTGTCGATCAGGGTCGGCGTGGTCGAGGGCTGCCAGATGGAGACGCAGTTGCAGAGCTGGGCCTGGAAGTTGACGCCCGATGCGCTCGACCCGGAGAGCGCGACCGTCTGTGTTCCGGGCGTGAAGATGAAGCCGGGCTCGGATGGCGTGACCGTGTAGGAACCGCTGAGCAGGCCGCCAAAGGAGTAGTTGCCCGACGCATCCGCCGTAGTCGTGGCGGAGCTCGCGCCTGAGAGAGCGACAGCCGCTCCGGAACCGCCGTTGATGTTGCCCGAGATGGTAAGCGGGTTGGTAACGACGGCCGCAAAGGTGACGCCGGTGACGACGCCGCCGCTCACGGTGACGGACCTGGAGCTCGGCGTGAAGGTGACACCCGCATTGGTGGGAGTGACGGTGTAGGTCCCGTTAACAACGCCGCTGAAGGTGAAGTTGCCGGAGGCGTCGGCGGTGGTCGTCGAGGTCTCGGGGCCGGTCAGATTGAGGGTTGAGCCGGCACCTCCCGAACCAGAGATGGATCCGCTGATGCCGTAGGTGTTCGACGACGTGTAGACGACATCGACCCAGTAGTTCGCGGAGAGATTGCTGGAGGAGGGAAAGCCGCCGGCGGTGTTGGACGGGGGATAGAAGAAGACGCCATTGCCGCCATCGACACCGTTGGCGAGCGCGTGGAGTGGTGGGTCGTCGACGCCTGCCTCGGCAAACGCGTAGGCGTCGGCGGCGTAGTGTCCGGCCGGAGCGAAGTAGGAAACCACGTACGTGGTGTTCGCCACGACGGGGATCGCTGAGCTGAAGCTGGCCTGCTGCCAGCCTGAGCTGCTCTCGCTGGTGAAGGTCGCAGTTCCGAGCAGGGTTCCGGAGCTTGTCCAGATGTGTCCGATGTGGGTCCCGGTATTCTTTGCCGACTTATAGAAGCGGACGCCGATGACGGAGCCGTTGGAATCGGCGCGGAACTTGACGCCTACCTCGACGGCGCTGCCGTCTCCACTATCAGGGGCGGCGGGCGCCTTGGACGAGCTCCAAATGCTGCAAGGACAGACCTGGGGGAGAACATTAACCGTGACACCGCTGCCGGGCTTTTCGAGGTTGGCGCTGTCGTCAACGGCGCGGCTCAGCAGGGTGGTCGAGGAGTTCACGGCGGACGGGGTCCAGGAGTAGGTCCAGCTGGAGCGCCCGATGACCGGATGCCAGGTGGTGCCTCCGTCGGAGGAGAACTCGACACCGGCGACGTTGCCGCCCGAATCGCTCGCGACACCGGTGACGGTGACGGTGCTGCCGGTGTTGATGGTTGAGCCTGCGGTCGGGTAAGTGATGGTGGAGGTCGGCGGAACGGTGTCTGACGAGGCGCTGGCGGGGACGATGCCGGCCTGCGGGTTTCCGGGCTGTACGCCCATATCAGCGAACAGGTTGACGGTCGCCTGCTGCATGTTCTTGTCAGGATTAGGTGAGGCGAAGTTGAACAGGTTGTCGTGGTTGCTGTTGAGGCCCCAGGACCAGTCGATGCTGGCCGAGCTGAAGACAAGGGCTCCGCTGGGCGCGCGGTAAAGCATCAGGTGGTGCGTGGCCGTGCCCGCGCCGTAGGTTGCGCCGTAGTCGAGCAGATAGTCGGTAGTGAGGTTGTAGGTGGCGGTCGAGAGTTGAAACGCGCCAGCGGGACGCGACCCGTTATCGACGTCGAGATCCCACTCATAACCGAGGGTTCCAGCCGGGAGCGAGTAGGTTGCATTGGCCGCCTGCGTGGCGACCGCTGTGTTGCGCCAGAAGCGCATCTTTCCATCGGCCGCGGGAACCTTGATCTGAAGGCTGCCGTCGTTGTCATCGCCCGTGCCGTTGACCATGAAGAGGCTTCCGACGAGCGAGTTCTCCGGGTTGCCGCCGTCGGCCGGCGGGCTAAAGCTCGGATCGCGGAAGGTGCCGGTCCAGACGGGAGGGTCCTGGGGATCGAGCTTCGCGAAGGCCAGGGTCTCCTTGTAACAGACAAGGGTGCGGTTAGGGGTGTTGGACCCGTCGATGCTGTTTTCCCAGCGGGTCTTCCAGAACATGGTGTTGCCGCTGAAGAAGGCGAGGTTGACGCCGGCATCGCGAGCTGCCTGGACGTTGGTACGCTGCGGCCCGGACCAGTACTCATCGTGGCCGGAGTCCATGTAGACCTTGTGATTTTTGATAAGGCTGCCGCTGCGAGCGGCATCGATTCCGGTGAAGTAGGTGACGTCGTAGCCGTTGGACTCGAGCCACTGGATCATGGCGAACTCGGCGCCAAAGATCCAGGTGTCCCACTCCTGCGCGAAGCCACGGGTCAGAAAAGGGCGGTTGTAGCTGACCTTGTAGGAACGACCGGTGAGGTTGAACTCGGGCGTGTTTTGACCGTATAAGCTGCCTCCGCCGTAGTAGTTGTAGGCCTGCCAGCTTTGGTCCGCGGTCTGATACATGATGGCGGAGTGACTGGCGTCGTTGCGCACAATGAAGACAATGTGGCTTTCGCCCCCGGTATCGGTGCGGATCAGGTGCGCGAAGTAGACGCCGGAGGTCGCGGTGGAGGGCACCTGCCATGAAGCGGAGACGGCCCAGTTGCCGCAGTCGACCAGACCGGTGGTCTTGTCGCTGGCGCAGGCAGGCTGGGTCTGCGGAAGGTGCGCTGACGGCGTGATGGTGGCGACCTTGCGCGCGCCGTTTCCGCCGTAGTATCCGATGCGATAGATGACGATGGAATAGGCGGAGGCGGGCGTGCTGATCTTGAAGTTGACCGTGTCACCCTGGTTGACGCTGATGTCCGTCGCGAAGCCCTGGATGGTCAGATCTCCGGTGCTTCCAGCTCCCAGGTCCCACTCGCTTGCAGGGCTGCCGGCGAGGCAGTTCTCGGCGACGATGGCGTTGGCGGGACTGGTGCACTGTGCGTGAGCTTGTCCGGCGAAGCAGAGGATCAGGGCAGATATCAATCCGAGCAGGCTGAAGCTGCTCTTCGAAGGCGGCAATTGCGTTGAATGTTTGATAACGTTCCCTCGCTGTTTTTCAGAGGCCCGCGCGATTAGTGCGCCGTACTGTGCGTTTCCGTGCAAGCCCGACGTCGCCGATCGGGACGACCTCTGCCACGCTTCTGCCCTGTCGCGGTCGGCGGATCGCGGAACGCAACGACGCGTCTTTAGCTGCTCTCGATCGGGATTCGAGCAAGTGATGCAGCGGACGCGATCATCTCAGGGAAGAAGAGATAGACTGCCGTCGTTATTGCACGTCGAAGGCCAATTCAGAGAAGAGAGATCTGCACATGGCGCAGCGTTAGGTGTGCATCAGTTTGCAGGTTTTGTGCAATCACGGCTGGGGTTAGCGCTTGACGTCGCGACAGCGGGGGAATCGAGGCGTAGTCCTGTGCAGTGCACGTCAGCGGCTTTCACAAAAAGTTGCAAACTGCTGTCATCCGAACCCAGAGCCTGCAGGCTATGGGTTGATGTGCGCTAGACCGAGATGAGGGTCGGGATGAGCGTGCGACCGTAGTTCGCAAGGACGTTGTCCACGATGCACCGACCGATAGCCAGCGAAGCGGTGGCTGCGGGAGACGGGACGTTGCACACATGGACCATGCGATCCGTGTAGGCGAAATGAAAGTCGTCGAGCAGCTTGCCACTGCGGTCGAGCGCCTGGGCTCGGACACCGGAGGGTGCGGGAACGAGATCGTCCGGTGTGAGACGGGGCATAAGGCGTTGCAGCGCGTGGACGAAGGCGGCCTTGCTCCAGGAGCGGTGGTATTCGCCGAGGGACATCTGCCAGTGCTTTCTGGCCATGATCCAGAAGCCGGGGAAGCGGGCGTAAGCCGCGACATCACCCAGGGCGAAGGAGCTCTTCCGATAGCCTTCGCGTTTGAACGCGAGGACGGCGTTGGGACCGGCTTCGATGCCGCCGCCGATGCGCCGGGTGAAGTGCACACCGAGAAATGGGAAGGCCGGATCGGGCACGGGATAGAGCAGCCCGTTGAGGTAGTGATGGCGGGAGGGGACCAGATCGTAGTACTCGCCCCGGAAGGGGACGATGGTGAGGTCGAGCCTGGTTCGAGACATTTGAGTGACGCGATCGCTTTGGAGGCCGGCGCAGTTGATGATCAGCCTGGCCTCGAGCGGGCCCTTACTGGTCTCGATGACGGTTGTGTTGCTGGTTGGCCTGAGCGCGGAGACCTCACGAGACAAGTGGATGGTACCTCCCCGAGCCACGATCAGGTCCGCATACTTCTGGGCGACGCGGACGTAGTCGACGATGCCGGTGCCCGGGACGTGGATCCCGCGAATACCGGTTGCGTAGGGCTCAAGTTCAGAGATCTCGGCAGATGTGAGCATCCGGAGGCCGGCGATGCCGTTCTGGATTCCGCGACGGTAGAGCTCGTCGAGCCTGGGGAGATCGGCGGGTGTAGAGGCGACGATGACCTTGCCGCAGAGTTCGTGCGGGATCGCGTGGTGCTGGCAGAACTCGATGAGTGCGCGACTACCCTCGACGCAGAGCGAGGCCTTCAGACTGCCTGGCTTGTAGTAGATGCCGGAGTGAATGACGCCGCTGTTATGACCTGTCTGATGTGCAGCGACGGAGGCTTCCTTTTCGAGAATAGCCAAGGACAGGCCAGGAAAGCGCACGGTGAGTTCGAGGCCAGTGGCCAAACCGACGATCCCTGCTCCGATGATTGCGACGTCTACGTGAGGTGTAATGACTTGCCTCCTAAGTGAGCTCCGGTGCGAGTGCCGCCTGCGAGATGGCCTCTGGTGATTGCGAGGAGCACTTGAACAGGCCAATGGGCCATTCTCTTTAGCTTCACGAGATGTAGCAACTGCTTCACCAAACGTAGTCAGGTAAGCTGCCGCTTGTTACTACTGCGCACAAATTGCGCACTTTTGGTTGCGTATTTCTTACTAACTTACCGCCATTAATTACCGCGTCCTCACCTGGCGGCGGGGTCCTGTCCATGGTGTAAGTCGGGGTAGGTCAGCAGTTGTGCGGTGCTATGCAAACTGCAGCTTAGTGTGAAAAGCAAAGTCCATTTTTTCGTTTGACAGGAATTGTCGAGGGCGATAAATTCTGTGCACTTCAGCGCTGGTGTACCTGTTCCAGACACCGGCTGGTATGCCCACCGAGTAACTTACCAAGCTGAAAAGAATTGTTTCATTGCTGAAGCAAATGTCACTTTTTCTGGTTTGCTTGTGATGCAAGTGCGCAGCAAATCTGCTCTCTGCACGAATTCCCTGGGCCCGCTTACCTCCATTTCAACCGATGCGAAGACGACTTTGACGACCGAGTCCAAGCCTTCTCGTCCCGGCGCAGGCCATAGCTCGTTTTGGATTTGTTCCATATTTCTGCCGAGGTCGCAAAGATGAATCACGCAGTAAAGTTTCTGGCGATAAGCGAGGATCACAAGAGCTCCTCCTCCATTCACCAGGCATTTGAAGCCGATGGTGGCAAATCGGTTTGTGTCTCTTCTCCCGTGGAAGCGCTTGGCCTGCTTGATCGCGGGCTGGTCGCCGACTATGTCCTGATTGACGCCACCCGTGGTCGATCGGGTGACCACCTGTTCGATCCTGCCCTGATGCGGAGCGTCAGCAGTGAAAAGCTTTGCATACTCTCCGAGGCCGGGGATACGTCGTGGCGGCAGCACGCGGCCAAGTGGAAGATCACGACGGTGTTGACGGCCCCCCTGGTCCGTCAGCAGCTGGAAGGTTTGACCAATCCTTTTGAGCGAGATGTTATGCCGTTGAAGTCTTCGGGGACGGAGCGGGCAATCACACCGCAGTATCACGTTGAAGAGCTCGAGAATGGGCGATTCTTCATGGCGGCGTGCCCGGCGATGCTGAAGCTCTACCGGGACGTCCGGGTGCTTGCGTCGGTCGACATACCGGTCCTGATCCTGGGCGAGAGTGGTGTCGGCAAGGAAAACGTTGCGATGCTGTTGCACAAGTATCACGCGCGTTCGGAGAAGCAGCTGCTTAACATCAACTGCGCGGCACTTCCGAACGAGCTTCTTGAGAGTGAGTTGTTCGGGTACGAGGTTGGGGCTTTTACCGGTGCCACGCGATCCAAGCCGGGGATGTTTGAGCTGGCAAACAAGGGGACTCTGCTGCTGGATGAGATCGGCGAGATGAGCCCCCAGATGCAGGCGAAGCTGCTCCATGTGCTTCAGGATGGCTCGTTCTGCCGGTTGGGAGCACGAGCGGCGTCACGCGTGGATGTGCGTGTATTGGCAGCCACGAACATCGACATGCAGGAGGCGATCGCCGCGAAGCGTTTCCGGGAGGATCTCTACTACCGCCTGAATACATTGACGATCACCGTTCCGCCTCTTCGGGAACGCCGGGAGGAGATCCCGTTGCTGATGGAACAGCTATTCCGGAGGGGAGCTGTGGAGCTGGGGCAGAGCTTTGAATGTCCCGCGCGAATCGTAGAGGCTGCGCAGGATTATCACTGGCCGGGCAATCTCCGCGAACTGCGCAACTTTGTGACCCGAATGCTGATTTTGAGGGACGAGGATGCGGCGTACAAGTATCTGCGTTCAAAGACAACCCTAAAGGTGGGCGTGCCTGTTGAGGAGACCCGGGCGGAGACTGTGACTCCTAAGGCTCCGGCGACGGCTCCAAGCATGAAGGACGCGGTGAGCGTGGTGAAGAATGCGATGGAGATCCGCATGCTTCAGGACGCGCTGTCGGCTTCAGGCTGGAATCGCAGACGGGCTGCGACCAACCTGAATATCAGCTACCGGACACTGCTCTACAAGATCCAACAGCACGGGCTGACGGCCTGAGGCACTGTTCCTCACGGGTGCTCGATCCCGATGCGCGGGTAAGGACGGCAATCGAGTTGGCGGCCTGTTCGGTTTGGATGAGACGCGATCAGTGCTGCTTGAGCTGGTCGGCCAGCCGGAAGGCCAGAGCCATCATCGTGAAGGTCGGGTTTGAGCTGCCCCCTGTTGGAAACACAGCGCAGCTCACGATGTACAGATTTCTCACCCCGTGAACTTTGAGGGAGCTGTCGACGACGCTTGTTGCGGGATCTGTACCCATCCTGGCGCCGCCCATCATGTGGAAGGTGTCGAGGCGATCGCTCGCGAGCCACGCATCGTCCTCAGCGGTGATACTCGGATTCCACGGGATGGTGGCCAGTGAGTGCCTTCGAAAGAGCGCGTCGAGCTCTTGCGCGTAACAGCGAATGCTGTGATGTTCCTCGTTCGAGATCTTCCAGTCCAGGACGGCTTTTCGCATCCCGAGAGGATCGGTTTCAGGGGAGAGGCGAATACGGCTTTCGCGATCCGGTCGCTGCTCGACGTCGAGATCCAGGACCACGTTTGCCTGCCTGGAGACGAACCTCCTGTTGCGAAACTTTGCTGCGAGGAGGAAACCAAGAATGTTGAAGGCCGCAGAGGGTAGGGCGAGGATCTCTCGCCGGGTTTCCCGGCTGAAACTTCCCTGTTGGACGGCACGCATAAGGTCCCGGACGCGATGCGCTCCGGACCCCTGGGGCTCCTCGATTGCGAACTGGCCAGCTACGGAGAGCAGACTCATCTCAGACCGGAGTTTCGGGGTGGCTTCGAGCTTCGCGCGGTAGGTGGTCCCTCCGCGCACCAGAGGCGCGAAGCTTCGGATAACGCGTTTGCGATCAGCCGGTCCGACGACACCAGCGCGGACACCGATGTGATCGTGGAAGTACCTGCCGACCTGATCCCTGCTGTTGCCCACACCCTGTGGGCAGACGTGGGTTGAGGAGAGAAGAAGCCGTGAGACTTCGATCGTGCCGGTGCAGAGCACGAATTGCCGGGAGTGAAAGGTAAAGGACACCCGGCCGTAGTTGACCGCCGTTACACTCTCTACCGCATCGCCCGCGGCACACAGGTCGACCGAGGTGACGTTTGCGTGGGTGAAGACCGTAACAGGCTTTGCGGAGAGGCAATCCTGTCCAAGAGTCCGCGCCAGGTTTCTCTTGTTAAAAGGAGCGCACTTGGAGAAGCGCAGTCTGACGTCATCCGAGTGGAAGGGCTCCGGGCGGCCGAACTCCTTGAGGAGGTCGGAAGAGAACGGGGCGGGCGAGACGCCCATTGCTTCTTGAAGATCTCGGTAGTGGGGTTCGATCTCGTCGAGACCGATGGGCCATTGTGGGAGCCCAAGGAAACGAGGCGGGTGAAGCACGTCTTCGGTGTACGGCAGAAGCTGGCCGCCCCAGCGGGTGGAGGAGCCTCCAAAGGTGCGGAACCGGCCTTCCGCGGCTCCGGTGTGATGTTGCCCAGCCATGTCCGTTCGATATAGCTTTTGGCTGCGCTCCTCGATCTTGAGACCGCCTGCCTCTAAAAGATGCACATCCATGCCGCTTCGGCTGAGACGCGACGCGAGCAGGATCCCTGCGACCCCGCCGCCAACCACGCATACGTCCGAATGAAAGGCGGACGGGAGGCCAGGTGTCTCCAGATCGATATGCACGGTGCCACGGTATAACACCGAAAAGGTAAGCACAACGACACTTTCGTTCGCTGCATCACGGCCGAATGGTAGGACGGGCTCACAAGATTCGGCGCGAGGTTACTTCCGAAATGAACGCTTTCTCGGTGCTGCGACCGGAGTGTCGTGGAGTCGAGCAGGGTTTGCGCTCAGACCGGGGCGCCCGGTCACTCGGCCGTATTGAGTGTCAACGATCCGCCCAAGGCTTGATCGGCTCCGGCCTACCAGGAGGGCCTGGGATGAGGCGGTCCGCAACGACGCCCGTGACAAATGCATAGACCCCTTTGCCCATCAGATCGATCACTTGTTCGTCGGCTGGCCAGGTCCAAGGTGGCGCACCGACACCGGTGAGGTTCTCGAGGCTTTGGTCGTTCAGGAGACGGAGGTTGAGATGAAGAAACGAGGCGAACGGTCCGCGGACTCCCGTTTCCGCCATCCAGCCTCGCACGGCGCCAAGAAGGATCCCCTGCCCCCAGTGCATGGCCCAGTTCATACCGAGCCGTTGATTGTCGGGCCGGTACGGCTGGCGCAGAAGTCGCTCCAGCGTGTGTGCCGGCACGAAAGAGTCAGGCCGATGGGTCATACGCTGCTCCAGCTTCTCGGCAAAGGTCATCGCGGCCACGCCGGCTGCTCCTGCTACAAGTCCCCCCAGCACTGCTCTTCTGCTCATCGTTGCACTCCCGTGGTTACGAAGCGTACGGAATGGACTTGACCGGGAGCGCTTCTGCCTCTCGGTTCCTCGTGCAATTTGTTGGATGCTTCGAACGCCGCACCGCAGAAGGATGCGGGGCTCGCTGGAGGAGCCTGGGAGATCTGGACCGCAGCGGTTTGTGTTACCTTCAACAGGGTTGGGTGTGCTCGCGGAGAGATGGCCGAGTGGCTGAAGGCGCACGCTTGGAAAGCGTGTATACCGCAAGGTATCCAGGGTTCGAATCCCTGTCTCTCCGCCACTTAGTCTCCCGATTTCCTGAGACATACAAGTGCAGGAAACCTCAGCAATCGATGAGGTTTCTGCGTTTTGGTCCTCCGAGCACGTCGGAGAAGCCGATCTCTCTACAGGAAATATCTGTTGTTCTCCACCCTAGGTAACGTTCGAGCTTCGAGGGCAAGCTCTCTTCCCAAATGACGAAGTGGGGATGGAAGCGATCTGGTGTTAGATCGCTCGCGTTACAAGCCCGGTGAAGGACAGCTACTCCGGAGGGCCGGCAGACGCTACTCGCGTGGATAACGGAAGCGCGGCGGCGCGGTGGTCTCACGCACGACCAACGTCGTGGTCACATGGTGCTTCGTCGTGCCCTTGGCTGCCGCATGTTCGATTCGGCTCAACAGGGTCGTGATAGCTTGATGCGCTATTTCTGTTTGGGACATGCTCACGGTCGTTAGCGGCGGGTTTACGAACTCGGCCAGATGAATATCGTCAAACCCCACGACAGACATATCTTCAGGCACACGGAAACCACGTTGGTGCAGCATCTTTAAGGCACCAATGGCCATCATGTCGTTTGAGCAAAGTACTGCCGTTGGTGGATATCCGGTCTTGAGTAGGGTCACGATCCCTTCCATGCCGCCCTCCAGCCGGTGATCGCCTTCGACCATAAACGAGGCACGTGGCTGACATCCGCACTGCACCAGAGACAGAAGGAATGCATCGCGGCGAAGGATAGCAGAGTGCTGATTGAGCGGCCCACTTATGAAGCCGACGTCCCGATGGCCGAGCCCGACGAGATGCTGGATTGCCTTGGTCATCCCATGCTTGTAGTCGACCATGAGGACGTCCTGCGTGAACGTCTCCTGCGAGACGTCCATGAAGACCATAGGAATCTGCCGGCTGGAGAGCTCCTCGAGGACGGGGTCCTCAACGCCGAAGGTCATGACGGCGACACAGTCTACGTTGCGTTCAATCATGCGTCGCAAGCAGTGCTGCAACTCGGAGTCGTAGTTCGTCGATCCGATCAGGAGCTCGTAGCCATGCTGAACTACCGCCTTCTCGAAGCATTTAATCAGCTCAGGAAAGAAGGGATTGGTGATATCCGGTACGAGCAGGCCCACCAAACGGCTTCTTCCCGAGACAAGGGCGCGTGCCTGAGTGTTGGGGTAATAATTGAGTTCCTGGATCGCCAGCCGGACACGGTCGGCCATCTGCACGTTGACCGATGGAATGTTATTGACCGTTCGGGACACAGTTGCGACAGAGACGCCAGCTCGCTTTGCAACATCCCGGATATCAAAACGCCCTCCCGGATTTCCGTTCTCATCTCCGTCAGGCTTCTTGGGCATATCGAACAGGCTTTCTCGTCAGGTTCTTGAAGCTAAGATGTACAGTCTAAACCCTGTAGCGTCAAGGCTGGAATGAGGAGAGACACCACAGTTTCTGGTCTTCGCCAACTTGTGCCGCGAACCGCAGCGAGTTCACTGGTCAGAGGTGGTTCCATTTGAAGGAAGCTGGGATCCTTGCGCGTTGGCCGCAACGGCAGCCAATGCGAACCACACCGCGCAGATCCTGACACCCTGTTATCAGAACCAGTTCTCCAGGTGTTGCGAGATTTGGAGCTGCCCGATTGGTCTTGCATTTTCGCGCTCACATGAGACTCATGCTGAATGTAGATCCACTCCAGTGTGATTCGGGAACAAGCCGTGTCCTTACCCGACCTGCTGATAGAGACGATAACGTTCAGATTTGATGGACGCATAGGGTCTCATCGGAATTTTGCCCATGTTACTGGCGACCTCCCAATCCCCAGAGGCACCACTTCTCTGCGCCGCAAGCATCTGCTTGGAGGAGATCTTCGCGGCGCCCTGTTCGATGGCAAAGAGCGCGACCGGTCCACGAACCAGCGCTATCGTCTCCGGGTGTGCCGGATCGATCGGGACGAGCCGGAGCGGCATGTCGATTGAGAGCTCGACGCGGTCGCCGTCCTTCCATGTCCGGTCGAGTCTGGTCCACGTCCCTGGCTGCAAGCTCGCTCCTGTCGGGCTGCCATTAACCTTGACTGCCGTATGCGGCCCTGCCCACGCGGGGATTCGTAGAGCGATGGTGAACCGTTCGGTACGGTCGAGCTTGAGCTGCAGTGCCGTTTCGCCGTTGTTGGGGTACTCGGTTTTCTGGGTCAGCGAAACCCGCGCATTGCCCTGGCGCCAAGTAACGCGCGAAGGCACGTACAGGTTGACGTAGATGCCCTGAGGGCTGCGGAGATAGGAGCTGATGCCGTAGTCGGCTGTGAGCTGCGGGAAGGTGCCGGAGCAGCAGGGCCACTTCTGGTCGTAGTCGACCTTGGCCGCGTCCATGTTGTAGTCAGCATAGTAGAAGCTGACGCCGTCCGGGCGGATGGGGCGCGCGCCGAGGATCGTGTTGTAGAGCACAGCCTCCATGCTGTCGCCGAAGGGGCTGTCGCCGCTGACCCGCATCAGTAGCGCGTGATCTTGAAGTGGCCGTAGGCGCCGCAGGGAGTCTCGAAGCTGTCGTGTGACTAGGTGAGCGCTGACGAGCTCGTCGGTGCCGGGTTTGCGGAAGGTCTCGTCCGGACCCCAGCCGCCGGTGGCAAAGCTCTGCTCCTGCACGAAGCGGAAACCGTTCTGCGCGGCGCGCAGGTGCATCTCGCTACCATCGGTCAGATAGCACTGCATCGCGGAGCAGAGCGCGTTCACGTGACTGTACGCGTGCTGGCCGGGAAGGACGTTTTGCCCTTCGGCAAGCGGACCGAAATAGGTGTCGTCCTGCAAGTAGCGCTTGGCAAGCTCGTGATAGCGATCGCCCGCGCCGCGCTGGTAGCCGAGATAGAAGTTCTCCGGCAGCGTATAGGTCTCGTCCCAGGTAAAGGAGATGTTCTTGTGAGGGCGCGCCATCATCTCCTCACGGTTGAGTGCCTTGGGCGGAAGCCAGGGGAGAACGGCATCGGTGGCTTTGGTCGAGGACGTCGAATGCATCGGATCGGAGGCGAATTCATGCGCATCGATTAGTCCGCAGTTCGTTTTGTCGAAGGTGTACGCAGGGATGTTGTAGCCCTCATAAAATTTCGGCGTCACAGTAGGGGCAAAGCCGCGCACGAGTCGGAAGACCTTTTCCTGCGTCGCCTTGTCTCCGGTGACCGCGTAGGCGCGAGCGAGACCGGACAAGTATTGCCCGAAGCTGTGGCCGGGAATGTAGCCGGTCATATCCTTGGGCGGATCGAAGCTTGCTCGATGGTAGTACCAGCCGCCCATGTCCTCACCGGGTGCGGGCATGCCGGCGAGTTGGCGAAAAGGCTTGAGCAAGCTGTCATCGTCAAGCTCAGAAACAACGAGTGATTGTGCCGGAACTGGTCGAGCATCGGTCCCTCGAGAAGCTGGACGTCAGCGTATGCGAATTGCGTGAGTTGCGTCTGTCGTTGGGCGACCGGACCTGGTTTCTGCAATGCGCTCGCGTGTCGCATAGTGACCGATACGGCAGCGGCGGCAGCACTGCCTTTCACGAGAAACTCTCGACGATTTGTCTTGTTCACGGTGCCCTCATAACCTGTTCACGATTTAGAGCTGCCGATTTCCTGCTCGGGTAAGCGTTTACCCGAACGCACCTGAAAAGAGCAGCTCGAAGCGAAACGAGGCTAACACGCAGACGAGAGAATGAACAACCGGAGCTTCGCGAAGGAACTGAACTATTTCGGCGGCGGCGAAGCCCTGCTCTCTTCGAGAACATACTTCGTGACGGCGACCTGGTTATGGGCCTTGGCCTCTTCGAGCTTCCGGGCCAGGTCTTCGGTCCGCTCAGGGTTCTTCAGTTTTCTTTCAGCCAGGAGTGCCTGGTATAGCGCGACCTCGTCGTAGGGCTGACGCCTGGTCGCCTCCGCGGCCTCGTTGACGACTGCCTGGAACTCGCCGTGGCGCCCCAGCAGCACGCAGAGCAGATCTCGTGCCGGCTGGTAGGACGGCTCAAGCAGGAGCGCTCGACGGGACGCTGCGATGGCTGCCTCGATTTTTCCCGGACTGTTTGTTCCCGACTCTGACAGAGCCTCCGCGTAGAGGTACTGCAGTAGTGGATCATTGGGCTGCTGCCTGCTTCTCTCTTCGAACAGCGTGAGCGCGGACGACAGGTCATGTTTCTGGCTGAACAGTACGCCCATGGCGTCATCCGCAAAGGACAGCTTGGGATCGAGTCTGTGAGCCTCCTGGAAGTCGCTCAGCGCGTTGTCGAGCTTTGAGATCTGGACTTCGAGCACGCCACGCGCGACGTGCAAACGAGCATCTTTGGGCAAGACCTTAAGGCCGAGATCGAGGAAGTCGATGCCGACCTGGTACGAGCCGTGGTTAAAGAGATTTCGGCGAAGTAGAGATAGCTCTCGACACGTTTTGGATCGACTTGTATCGCTTGACGGAGCCACGCTATGGCCTGTGGTGTCTGATTATCCGCCTCGGCGATCTCCGCGGCGAGCAAAGGGCGCCACTATCGTGCGAATCGCCTGCGAGGAGAGGCTGCAGGGTGGCAAGAGCATCAGTGCGCCGACCAGCATCCTTTTGAGCCCGGGCGAGTGCCTGCCGATTGGGTTCATTGTCTTCCAGCGTGAGCAGGTGCGTAAGAACATCGACTGCCTCAGGGGCGCGACCGAGCGCGGCGAGGCAGCCGCCATACTGTCGAAGAGCAGAGGTACTTCCCTCGATCTGCGCTCGACTCTTGCTATAGTTTCCGACCGACTCAGCGCACTCGCCTGACTCTGCGTGAAGCGCTCCGAGCATGGCGTGAGCTGTCCCATCCTCCGGGCGAAGTTCGACCACTCTGGCGAGCAGGGCTCTAGCTTCCGGCATTCTGCGGGCGTAAGCAATCTCCGCGGCACCTTCGACTGCGGCGAGTGAATCCGGACAGAGGTTGGTGGCTGCGACGAAGGAGGTGTACGCCTCGAGGGGTCGGCTTTCGCCGCGTAGTGCCAGGCCCAGCATGGTGTGGGCGGTGCAGTCCCCTGGAACGCTGGCGATATACTGACGCGCGGCTGCCTCGGCATCCGGGAATCGCCGGGCTTGTAAGAGGGAGTAGATCGTCTGCTTTGGCGAGGCCTGAGTTTGCGCGCCGCAGGGAGAGACAGCCGAGGGAGCGAACAGAGCGCAACCGATAAGGACTCGTCCGATCCAGAGAGAATCGATCATCGTGATCAGGATAAAGGAGGGGTCAGCCTGGCGGGCTGACCCCTCGCTTATGTGGCTTGGCAGCGGTTTAGAAGGTGAGGTTGCCACCGAGTTGGAAGAAGCGCGGTGGCCCCTGGTTGGTTGCTTTGCCGAAGTTGCCGTTGGACTGGTCGGTAACGACGCTATTGAGATTTGGATGGTTGAAGACGTTGAAGAATTCGAAGCGGAGTTGGAAGTTGACCGATTCGGCGATTCTTGTGTTCTTCAACAGAGAGGCGTCCCACTGCTGGAACCCGGGACCCCGGAATGAGTTGAAGAGCTCGTTTCCATCGGTACCTGGCGTCGGCTTGGTGAAGTTCGCCGTGGTTACGGTTCCATTTCGCAGAAAATCCTGTCGTCCCCTGTGCTGCGTGTAACTCGCAACATCCGGGAAGTCGTAGTTGTCGCCGTCGGCGTTGTAGTCGCCCCCGTTGGCAAACGGAGCACTGTTGTAGACGTTGAACGGGTTTCCGCTCTGCAGGATGATGGTGCCACTCACCTGCCAGCCGCTTCCGACCCGACCAACAAAACCGTCGCCCCTGTTCACATCTGGAACCTGGTAGTTCCAGACCATGGAGAACCGGTTGGGGGCGTCCCAGTTCGAAGGCCCGTAGTAGCGATGGGGATTGATGTAAGTGGGATAGACCTGCGTATCGTCCTTTGAGGAGGAACGAGTGTAGGAGGCATTGAAGAATGCGCGG
This sequence comes from uncultured Acidobacteriaceae bacterium, assembly GCA_963850375.1. Classification (GTDB taxonomy): domain Bacteria; phylum Acidobacteriota; class Terriglobia; order Terriglobales; family Acidobacteriaceae; genus Edaphobacter. The sequence continues at coordinate 3,098,393 of CAWKKV010000002.1, forward strand.
TTGAATCTTCCCCGGAGCGCTGCGATGAAGGCGTTGTAGCTAGATTCGCGGTCATTCGCCGTGTAATTCACCGCGCCGAAGCTGGTATTGAGACGTGTAGGAGAGGCACTGTGATGTTCGACCAGGTCCCCTTCGAAGACGTTGATGTCCTGGCCATAACTGACGTTATAGACCTGCCCGCCGCCAGAGAGCATGTCTACACCCTTGGTGCCGGCGTAGGATGCGCTGGCGACCAGGTTTCGGCCAAGCTGCCGTTCCACACCGCCCGAGTAGATGTAGCTGATAGGCGACTTCAGGTTGGCATCGATGCCGCCGATGGTGAACTGGAGTCCGTTGATTCCGCCTTTCTCGTTCAACGGCCGAGAGGGCAGTGCGGGAGCCGGGTATCCGAATGGCTTCGTGTTCGAGGTGCCCAAGGCGAAGATGGGTGCGGGTGTCTGCCCCTGGTAGAAGGTTGGGAAGATGTTTCCAGGAGGGTTGCCGCGATACTGTTCCTGCAGGTTCGCGAGTGTGGGCCAGTTATGGAAGATGCCCGAGCCGGCCTTGATCAACCACTTGCCGTTTCCGTCGGGGTTCCAGGCTATGCCGGCACGCGGGCTGAAGACGTCCGTGATGGACCGGTTCAACGCATGATGGTGGGCGACGACGGCTCCGTTCGCAATCTGCTCCTGATATGTCGCTCCCGAACCAGGGAAGAAGTTAGCGAATGCGGTTGTGGCGCTGCGCGAGTAGGGGTTGCCATAGTCGTCCCAACGCAGACCATAGTTGATGGTCACTTTCTGCGAGATCTTCCACGTATCTTCGGCGAAGGCGCCGTGCGTGACGCCGGCGGCATCCCGTTGTACTGAGAACGTTGACCGCTCACCGGATCGTAAGCCAATCCCGTTTCGGTGTAGACGTTGTCCCGCGCGAGATCGAGAAGGCTGTTGAAGGCAAAGGTCGGTTGATCGTAGGGACCGTTGAAGATCTCGACATCATCGGCAAAGAGGCCCTCGTAGCCGGCGCGAATGTCATGCGCCTTGAAGGTGTGCGTCAGGACGTCCCGCCAGTGGTAGTTGTGCTGAATGAAGTCTCCCTGAGCGAACCCCGCGCCGAATCCCTGTCCTACGCCGGTGACATTTACGACCGGAACGCTGAAGAGTCCCGTGGAGGGCTGGACGCCTTCCACACGCATCGCGGCGAAGGTCGCTTCGTTGAGTGTGCTCGCACTGAAAGTGTGAGTCTCGTTGCCTTGAATGGCGTATTGCGAAAAGGTGTTTGTGGCGTCGAACGCAGCTCGCGGGTTAGTCGTGTTGGAATTGAGCGTGGTGCGGTAGAAGGTCGCATAGATTCGATCCTTCTGGTGGAAGTTTTTATCGCCGCGGATGCTGTATTGGAGGCCGTTCCGGAACGCGGTGTCGGTGTAATTTCCGCTGTCCAAAACGGGTGTGCTACAGGGTAGGTTGAACGTCGATGCGGTGCCGCATGGGGTCGTTCCCGTGACCGGATAGATTGAGGTGGCCGTGGCAGCAACCTGGACGTTGGAGACCTTGCTGACCGGATACGTCGTGAGCAGTTGAGTTCCTATGGTGTTCGGAAAATTGGTCGTGGCAAAGGCCGTGAAGGCCGGATCTTCGAAGGTGATGCTGGACGTCACGGCGTTTGAGGCACGGAGGGGCTCTATCGAGAAGAAGAAAAAGCCATCATGATGCGGGATGATGGGGCCGCCGACCGTGGCGGAGATGTTGTTGCTGTGAAAGGGCGTGTACTTTTTCGTGAACTCCGTTCCAGCAAAGAAGCCCTGGTAGTTGAAGTAGTCACTGATATTGCCGTGATACGTGTTTCCGCCTGACTTGGTCGTCATGGTCATCTGGATCGAGCTCGACCTGCCGTAGTCGACGTTGTACGTGTTGGTCTGGATCGTCGCCTCCTGGATGGAGTCAGGGTTCGGCGTCATATTGAGAACGCCGGGGCGAATGGAGCTGCTGACGTCGAGACCGTCGACGATGTACATGTTTCCGACCGCACCCTGGCCGTTTGCGCTGGCATCGACTTGCGTCTCGGTGGAGAAGTTGTCGCGCCCCGAACCGGGACTTCCATTGCTGGTCACACCCGTCCCGGTTACTCCCGGGGCAAGCGTCACGAGAGAGATCATGTTCCGTCCGGCCAGCGGAAGCGATGAGAGTGTCTGGGTGGAGAGCGTCTCCTGAAGACGGGTATCCGCCGTGTCGAGCAGGGGTGCCTGGGTGGAGACCTCAACCGTCTGGCTGGCTCCCCCGAGCACCAGGCCGACGGGCACATTGAGCGTCTGATTGGTTGTCAGCGTCACAGCGACACGGGAGGACCGAAAGCCCGACATGGTGGTAGAGAGCTCGTAGCTTCCCGGCGCAAGGCTGATGAACTGGTATACGCCCTCGTTATTCGAGACAACGGTTCGTTGCTCTCCTGTAGCGGTGTTGCGCAGCGAGAGTGCAGCGCCCCCTATGACGGCCCCACTCGGGTCGGTCACGATGCCGGAGACGTTTCCACTGAACTGGGCGAGGGCTGTGCGGCCGACACCGAATGTGAGCAGTAGCAAGGCTGCCATCTGTACGACAATTCCAATTCTTTTGATCACCTGACCTCCTCCGAAAAGCGACAACCTTGGCGTGCAGGAACTGAGGGCGATATAACGTTTACCGAGTCCGGAAAACGTTTACGCATCGTACGTCCCTTTACCTCTCTTTTTGCACCGACGAACTCTAGATCCCTTGAGCAACGCCGGTCAAGCACAATCTTTTCCCGAGAACACCTGTTCTTTTGTATGAAACGGCGCCCGCTCTCGAGCGAGATATGAACGAGGCCTACGATTTGTCAGAACTGGACGGAGACCGGATCACCTGTGACCGTAACCTGTCTGCGGGCGGTAGTTCCCGCGATCTCCACCGCGAATTTCGGCTGCCGATGCATGTTCTTCGGCGACTCCGCCCGTATTCGAAGGGTTCGGGAGTTTTCATGCCAGGAGCAGGCGATGCGCGTGAACGCTCCACTCTGGTATTCGAAGCGGACGCCGTCATCCTCGTAGAGCGTCATGGCCCCATCTGCACCGGGATAGATCCGGAGCGTGACGGGCTCGCTGCTTTCTTCGTCGGTGTGCTGCTTTTCCGGGCCGATCGGTAGAATGGCGCCGGCTTTTACGAAGAGTGGCAGCGTCTCGAGATCAACCTCGCAGGTCACCTCTCGACATCCCTCGACGCGAGCAGCGGTCCAGTAGTTCCACCATAGCCCGCGCGGCAAATGCACACGTTTTGCGTGTTTGTGCACCCGGCTCCAACACTGGTGCGACAAAGATGCTGTCTCCCCAGAGATAGGCGTCCTCGGTCGCGACCGCTTTCGGATCATCCGGGTAGTGCAGCCAGAGAGCCCGCATCAGTGGCAAGCCGGTCCTGTGGCTCTCGGCTGCCGCCGAGTAGAGGTATGGGAGCAGCGCGTAGCGGAGGTTCAGGTACTTGCGGCAGATACTCTCGACCGCCTTATTGTGCAGGTCTTGCGGTCGGGGGGGGACCGACCCAGGAAGCGAATCTCTCGTCCATCTCGGCAGGCCCGTACGTGCCCTCGTCCCACCCCCACGGCAGGCGCGGTTCCAGGTACGTCCGTGGCTCCGAAACGAGGGGCAGAAGGCACTGAACTGGAACCAGCGCACAAAGAGTTCCGCGGTGAACTCCTTGGTCGGGACGAAGCCCCCGGTATCTGTACCCCAGTACGGGATGCCGCAGATCCCGGCGGTGATGCCAACCATGATCTGCGCTGCCAGCGTTTTCCAGGTGGAGAAGGTGTTACCGGCAACTCAGAGCCAGCCGAAGCGTTGAATGCCCGCGTATCCGTTCCGGTGCAGGGCGAAGGGCCTGACGTTTGGCTGAAAGAGCTGCGAGCCTTCGAAGTACATGCGGTTCCTTGCCAGGCGCCCTGCGGGAGGGAGTTCGTCGCCTTCGTCGGGCCACCACCCATCGACGCCCGTGCGTTGCACATCTCTGTGCTTGAGCCAGTAGGTCGCAGCGTCACTTGGGTCCCCGAGTGCCGCTCCAGTGTCCCTCACGTCGCCATGAAGATCCTCTGGGCAGCCGGTCACGTGAAGTATTACCTTGAAGTGCTCATCGTGCAGGTCATGGAAGATCGCCGCGGGATTCGGAAGAGACGGCGGAGTTGAAGGTGAAGGAGCCTTGTCCCGTGTTCCACCCCGAAGGGCAGAAGCCTGTGCCGAGATAGATCATGGCATCGCATGGCAGCTTCTTCTGCCGGAATAGCCTCGCCTCCGCGAGCACCGCTTCCCTGCTCTCGAGGGTGCGATGAGACTGCTGATAGCCGAAGGACCAAAGAGGAGGAAGGTGAGGGTAGCCGGTGAGCTCGGCCCACTCGCGCAGGAGTTCCGCGGGCGAGTCAGCCAACACGATGAAGATGTCCCGGGTCGGCGTCTCTGCGGCTGAGATCCAGCTTCCCTCGCTGCCGGAGAAATCGAAGGTGCCCCAAGGATGCGCGAAGAAGAGTCCCCATCCGCTCGCGCCCACGATCCATGGGATGGGCACGCGCGCTCCGTAGGTCGCGAGTTCGGGGCTGTGCTGGCCGTTGCGCATGTCGTCGGTGGTCCCTCGGCGATCGAGAGGATGACCCCCCTCGCCGAGCCCGAACAGCGGGCCCTCGCCGAACGCGAAATGGATGGACTCGGTGTCGGGATCCTGGCGAAGGCGCTGACGGATCTTTCCTGCGGAATCGGTGATGGTCAGCTGCCAGGGCTTTTCCTGGAGATGGATGGTGTACCCCGCCCATCTGACGACACCGTTGTCGCTCTCTTCGAGCGGCTCCGGCCACTGCCTTGGGACCACTCCGAGCTCGTTGGCCGGGCCCTGTTTGCCCTCCTGCACGACCCGCAGCCGCAGGGTGTGTGAGCTGAGCGCGACCAGCGTGAGCAGATGCGTGTTGCCGACCGCTGGCACACCCTGGCGCGAGCCAACTACCTGGGAGAAGCTGAGCCTTCGCGACAGCAGCAGATCGGCCGCTCCGAGGGTCAGTCCGGTGAGCACTCCACGCCGGGTCACGGATTCGTTGTTCAAGCCGTGTTCCTCCTCAGTCTCCACCTTGGTGTATCTGAGCGGCCAGAATGCAAGCTCGGCCGCGCCATGAACTTGCGACAGCGTGGGCTGAATTCTCCGTTTAGGAGGAAGGCTTAGACCTGCCGATCAGGTATCCAGACCTGCATTGCGGCGGGCGCGCGGTTGGCCCAGGCGTAGTAGGGAATCAGCCGGAGGGAGACGGCATTCTCGCGCGCACTCTCCTTCGCTTCGGCAGAGAAGTAGAGTCCTGTGCCGGATGGGGAGGATTTGAATGATCCCGGATGTTCCAGGACCATGACGCCGTCGAGGAGGTGAGGATCGAAGTGTGAGGCCGTTTCGCCCTCGATCTCGACCGCGTAGCCAGCGATATTTGCCCCTTGAGGATGATTTGGCTGGTCGAGCTCCTCCATGCAGAAGACGACGGGGCCACGTTGAAAAGCGACCCTGCCCCGATCCTCGGTGACCAGGGGGTTCGCTCTGAGCAGCCGTGTTGTCATGTCAAATGCGAGCTCGATGGTTTCGTCTCCTGACCATCGGCGGCGGATGGCGAGGTACTCGCCCGCTTTCACTCCGTGCATTTCCGTCCCGTTTACCTTGACGACATTGTTCGCAGACCAGCCAGGGATCCGGACAAAGACCACGAAATCACCGGGTTTGGCGGGAGTAACCGTGATCTTTACGTCGCCGCTCCACGGATAGTTGGTCTCCTGCTGGATCCGGAGGCCATTTCCGTCGTGAAGGTGCCAGTTCATCTCCGAGTTGTCGTAGAGGTGAACATAGACCCCTTCCGAGCTCGTGCTGTACATGTAACCGGGCAGAGACGCAAAGGTCCTTTCCAGATTGGGGGGGCAGCAGGTGGTGTCGTACCACGGATTCCGAATCTTGCCGTCAGGAGAGTGACGGTCGCTGGAGTTACCCGACGGCTCAAAAGCGAGCGGATTGCGGTAGCAGTACGTGGTTCCGTCGAGCGACATCCCGGAGTTGATGCCGTTGTAGAGAGCTCGCTCGATGACGTCTGTGAAGCGTGCCTCGCCGGAGGCCGCGAGCATGCGCCAGTTCCACATCATGTTTCCGATCGCCGCACAGCTTTCCCCATAGGCACGAGCGTTTGGCAGCTCGTACGCATCTCCAAATGTCTCGCCTGCTTCACGCGCGCCGATGCCGCCAGTTACGTAGAGCTGATGCGCGGCCAGGTCCTCCCACAAGGTATTCAGGGCTTTCCAGTAGCTCGGGTCACCCGTCTCGAGGTAATAATCGGTGGCTCCGCAGCAGGCATACATGGCCCGGACTGCATGACCTTCGAGCCTGGTGCGCGAAGCAAACGGAACTCCGCAGAACATGTAAGAGATCTGCTGCCTGGTCAACGGGACGCGGTCGTCGCCGTGGAGGATGTAGCCGGCAAGGTCGACGTACTCGTGTTTGCCAGTGGTGCGATAGAGCTCAATCAGGGCCATCTCGATCTCCGGATGACCGGAGACGATCGCCTTCTGGTCCTTCTTCGGACCGTAGTTGGGCAGGAGAAACTGATCGACGAAGCGGATTCCCGCGTCCAGCAGCGTCCGGTCGCCCGTTGCGCGGTAGTACGCAATCGCGCCCTGCAGCATATGACCGATGTTGTAGAGCTCGTGCCCGGTCTCCTGGGTGGGGTACAACATCCTTTCCGTCTTCTTGTCACCGACGTAGTAGGTGTTGAGGTAGCCGTTTGGCTCCTGGATGGCGACGACGTCGCTGATCATCGCAGCGGTCGTTTTCCGTAGCTGCGGCTGATCTTGCGTTTGGAGAGCGAAGCCCACGGCTTCGGTCCACTTGTAGATATCAGAGTCCGAGAAGACGGGTCCCTTCTGGGGCGCGGCAGACTTTCCAGTGAGCCGGAGAAAGTTATCCATGCGCCCATGCCCGATCAGCTGGTCGTGCATGCTCGGGATACTCGCCGCGAGGTTTGTGTTGCGTCGCTTCGACCAGAAGCCCTCGCGAATCACCACAGCTCTGACCGGCAAGGTCTTCAGCTTGGCATGTGGCGATCGGGAGAGATCGATGACGCCGGCGTCTTTCCAGTCGGGGGTTGAATTCCCGCCGGGTTGCCGCTCGGCCGAGAGCAGAGAGAGGAGAGCTCCGGCTTTCGGCTGTGCATAGCCGATTACGGGTGGGATCGCCGAAGCGGCTGCAGAGGCGATAAAGGTGCGGCGAGAGAATGGGCGTTTCATGGCGTGCTCCCCAAAGTGGCCAGTCAACCTTCTATTCCCGGAGAGCGGAGATCGTCAAGAGAACGTTTACTCAACTCTTGACGGAAGACCTTCGCAGGGGCTTGCATGGAAGGGTAAGGTCGAAGTGGCCACGGTTCGGCACGGTCTGAGGGTCATCGAGCCGAGTTTCGTTTTCGCTTTCAAGGGAGTACGGACTGATGAGCAAGCATGTTTCCGGCAAGAAGTTGAAGGATCTGGTCGCAAAGGCTGCAGGCGTGGAGCAAAAAGGCTCGCTAAACCGGCGTGGGTTTCTTGCAGGGATGGGTGCGACGGCTGCGGTGGCCGCCTGCCATCCTTCGCGGGGGTTTGCCCAGACCGGAGGTGTCGATCCCCTGAACCTTGCAAAAGTGGCCGTGCCCTCCAGCCTGACGACGACCAGCGAGAACAAGATCGGCGCCCTCAACGACGGCTTCACACCGTCCAGTTCCCGCGATCGTCAGAATGGCTCCTACGCTGTTCGGCGCGGTTTTGAAGAGGAGAACTCCCCCGCCGAGTGGGTTCAGTATGCGTGGAGCAAACCCGTCGCCTTGAACAAGGTGGATATTTATTGGGGGATCGATGCACCCCGCCCGAACGGCCCTCCGGGTAGCGGATATGCACGCATGCTTGCTCCTGTGTCGTACCGGATTCTTTATTGGAATGGAAGCGACTTCGTTCCGGTTGCGCGAGCCAAAGGTCTCGGCGTCGCAGCAGACACCTTCAACGCGACCAGCTTCGATGAGGTGGTGACGGACAAGCTGCGTATCGAAGTTGTGCCGGACGGGATTCACCCGGCGGGCATCCTGGAGTGGAGGGTTTACGGCTCAGGTCCGGTTCCGTCGCTTCCCCCGGTTGTGAACGCGGGCATCGATCGCTCGGTCGTGATGGGCGGCAGGACCTATCTTGCCGGCAAGTCGATCTGGCTCGAGGATCGCCCGTCGAATGCTACGACCTGGACGAAGGCTTCCGGCCCCGGTTCCATTGTGTTTGCGAATGCGGCGTCGCCGGTGACGACGGCGACGTTTTCTGCCCCGGGGGACTATGTCCTCAAACTTACCGCTTCAGGGGATGGCCACGAGACGGCGTCGACGGTCCATGTTCATGCGGAGGCTGCTCCACCGAAGAACCGGCTCGATGTGGTGTACACGAAGAGATATTCGATCGACAGCCCGCTCTGGAACGCGCGCGCCAAGACTCTTATTGTCGACTGGATTCCGCATTGCATCGCTTATTGCGAGCGGACCGATATTGCTGCAAATAAGGGTGACGGCGGTATCGATAACTTCATTGAAGCGGGAAAGGCGAACCGTGGTGAACCGCATGGGCGGCACAAGGGTTCGTGTTCTCAAATGCGTGGGTTCATCAGACAGTGGAGTCGATGTGCATCGCGCTGATGGTCGATCCGCAGGGGGACCAGGAGATCATGGACGCCCAGGCGCACATGCATGCGACGCTGGAGCAGTGGATTCCGATTATTCTTGCGGCGCAGATGCCCGATGGCTACCTGCAGACGGCCTACATTCTTGCTGACCGCGCGCAGTGGCCGGAGCGTTGGTCGCCCGAGCATCGCGGGAACCACGAAGGCTATGTTTCCGGATACTTCATCGAGTCGGCGATAAACCACTACACCTTGACCGATGGCAAGGACCTGCGCCTGTATAACGCCGCGAAGAAGCTGGCCGACTGCTGGGTGGCGAATATCGGTCCCGGGAAGAAGGACTGGTTTGACGGCCACCAGGAGATGGAGCAGGCGCTGGTGCGGTTTGGGCGCTTTGTGAACGACCAGGAAGGGAATGGCCGGGGAGACGCTTACATCGCGCTCGCTAAGTTTCTGCTTGATTCGCGGCGGGGCGGATCGGAGTACGACCAGAGCCACCTTCCGCCGGGGCAGCAATATGAGGCCGTGGGACACGCAGTGCGAGCGACGTACTTTTACTCGGGCATGGCGGACATTGCTGCGGAGACAGGGGACCATGACTACCAGAGCGCCGTGATGTCGCTGTGGGACAACATGGTGAACAGGAAGTATTACCTGACCGGCGGCATCGGCAGCGGCGAGACCTCGGAGGGTTTCGGGCCGAACTACTCGCTGCGCAACAATGCGTACTGCGAGTCGTGCTCGAGCTGCGGCCTGGTGTTCTTCCAGTACAAGCTCAACCTTGCGTACCACGATGCGAAGTATGCCGACCTGTACGAGCAGACGATGTACAACGCCTTGCTGGGCGGGGTTGACCTGGAGGGAAAGAGCTTCTGCTACACGAATCCCTTGGTGAACACGCAACGAACGCTGTGGCATGAATGCCCCTGCTGCGTTGGCAACATTCCACGCACACTGCTGATGATGCCGACGTGGGCTTACGTGAAGGACAAGACCGGCTTTACGTGAACATGTTCGTCGGCAGCCGGATCCACGTCGGAAAGGTGGCTGGCACAGAGGTGGAGATGGTTCAGAAGACCGAGTATCCGTGGAAGGGCGCGATCGCAATCACTGTAAATCCGGAGGAGGCCAGGACGTTCTCGGTATATGTGCGTATTCCTAATCGGAGCGTCAGCAAACTCTACACGGATCGCCAGCGATCAGTGGGGTGAAACAGTTCGCGGTGAACGGCAAGCAGGTGATGCCCAGTATCGTGAAGGGCTATGCGGTGGTGACTCGCGAGTGGAAGACCGGTGATCGGATTGAGCTGGAGCTGCCGATGGAGGCTCAGCGGTGGTTGCAGACGATCGAGTGAAGGCAGACCTGGGCTCAGTGGCCCTGCGCTATGGGCCGTTGGTCTATAACGTGGAGACTGCGGATCAGAAGGAGATTGAGCAGCAGCTGAGCGATGCTCCGCTGAAAGCGGAGTGGAGGCCGGACCTGCTGGGCGGGGTGATGGTGATCACGGGCAAATGGCAGGATGGCTCCCCTATGCCCGCGATACCGAACTATGCGCGCATGAACCGTGTCGGACCTCCGCACGAGTACCTCGAAGATCCGCGGATAAACTACGCGCCCGGTGCGACGACCAGTGCTGCAAGTACAAGCCGCAGCGGCTCACCGAAGGCTGCGCCGGCGACACCGGCCATTGTCACCCTCACTGCCGGGGCCGGAAATACCACCCCAAGCGACAAGCGTCGTAACAGGTCCGCCATAAAAGTGGAATCCAAGGTGTGGATCTAGCTCGATCGTATCGACCTCCTGTTGGTGCTCTGCCCTTTCGCTTCACCTCTCGGGAGCATCGAGATGAACGATCGCCCGGAAAGTAGATGATCGTGCGGATACCGATGGGCTGTTGCCGGATCGAGCATATCGAGCCTCCGACGCCCAACCAGCCGGGTCGTCGCTCAGGGTCTGCGGATTTTCAGCCGCGCAATGCTGCGAGGCGTTGGAGCGGGGACTTACTTCGCGGAGCGGTTGGTTATGGTAATGCGGAAGGGTGGCTGCGCGGCTTCGGCGGGGTCCTCCGTGAAGGTTTCGGAGGTGCGGGCGGGGTTGTAGTTGCGCCAGAGCCAGGTCATCTCGGCGGGAAACTCGGCGGCTCCATGACCGGCGTTGTGGGTGCCGTGGGCGAAGCTGAAGTGCATGTCATAGCCCTTGAGGTGGAGAGCGTTGGACATGCGGATGTTGGCAAGGGGCCAGGAGCCGTAGCGTTCATTTTCCATGTCGTTGGAGCCGTCGGCGAGCCAGACGCGGAGGTTGCGGTGGGGTTCGCGGAGGACCTTTTCGGGGAAGTCCTGCCCGCCGTCAGGGACGCCCGGATCTTCGTGCCACTGAATGGCAGTGAAGGAGCCGATCCAGGTGATGACACGAGCGAACTGATCCGGCTGCTGCCAGGCGGCGTTGAAGGCGCAGATGCCGCCAGAGGATAGGCCGGTGATGGCGCGGGAGTAGGGGTCGCGGCGGATGTTGTACTTCGCTTCCACGTCGGCGAGGATCTCGTCGCGAAGGAAGCGTCCGTAGCGATCGGAGACGGTGTCGTACTCGACGGAGCGCATGGAGTCTTTGAGGGTGCGGGACCACTTCTTCGAGTAGGCGTCGACGGCGGTGTAGGTAGGGGTGCCGGGATGGGCGGAGATGTCTCCGGGGTTGATGAAGACGGCGATCATTACGGGGATCCTACGCTGGGCGATGAGGTTGTCGAGGTCGTTGAGGATGCCGTGGTCGCCGTCACGATTGCCGTAGCCGGAGCCATCCTGGAAGACCATGAGGGCGGCGGGGGTCTTGGGATCGTACTGGGCGGGGACGTAGATCCAGTAGTCGGACTGCATGCCGTCGTAGATTTTGCTGATATGCGAAAGCTGGGCGGAGAGGGTGCCCGCCGGAACGCCGGGGTGGGCGTAGTGGTCTTCGGTAAAGGCGGGGAGGTCGAGCCGTCCGCCGAAGGGCTTGTCGTCGACGAGGTAGGAGAAGCGGTGGAGGGTGCCGAGCTGATCGATGTGGGCGGTGGCGTAGTAGAGATCGGTGCCGGGGATGCGTTGGGTGTTGATGCCCTGAGCGGACCTGGCGACGTCACGCTCGGCGTCGTCGATGAGAAGGGTGGGCTGGGAGGGGGCCTCGGCGGCAAAAAAGAAATCTGTGAAGGTGGCCGCGGAAGGCAGTGCCTTCGGCGAGCTCTTTGGGGGTGAAGGCGGAGCGGATCCCGCTCGAGATCGGGGCCGTGATTGGTCGCGAGGGCGGTGAGGTCTTCGGGCGGGCGGCCGGGTGTCTGCCGCCGCGCGAGCGAGGGGAGAGGGAAGAGGAGAACCCAGGCAGCGGTGAGGAGGACGCGACGAGTAACCCACTTTAGTACGGAGTTGAGATGGAGGCGAGGGCTTCCGGGGGGAGAGGCCGACGCGGAAGAGTACTTCGAGGATGCGGGTGGCGGCTTTGACG
>CAWKKV010000003.1:0-47570 GCA_963850375.1 uncultured Acidobacteriaceae bacterium
ACTTGGAGCACCTGCGACCGAAACAGCGTGCGCAACGCCGCTGGCCCAGAAGTGCAGCCCGCGGTTCCCTAGGATCGAAAGCCACTAGTGCGTAGTTCATCCTGATCCCGGCGCGCTGGAAGTGGTCCACACGGGATGGCATCCACGACGAGCAGACAGAGGGAGGTACTTCGGTTTACCTCCTCAGAATGCGAAGTGGCCCTGATCGCGTCCTAAAACCCTTGAAAACGATTCAGCTAACGTCTGAAGAATCAGTCAATTGCTCCAGCCGTAAGAAATGCATTGACAGGTGTTGCCTCGCGCAAAGATTTGGTTTGAGTCACAAATTTACCGTGACACCGCTAAGCGAACTGCGGTCCAACCACCGCCGATAGCAAGGAAGGCAAGGGGTGCTCAACCCCGGATCCCACCAAAAGGGACGTCGTAGCGCCACGAACAATCACAGGGCGTATGACCCTTTACGCGATCAGTTGAAGTATTTATGGAGGAAGTATGTCTTTGATTCAAGAACAGCTGAAGCGCCCTCGGGCGCTGAAGCGCTGGTACGGCGCCCTGCTCGGAGCAGCTCTGCTGCTTGCCGTCACCCTTTCGCCGTCCCTCGCCCTTGCGCAGGTAACGGCCACCATCAATGGAACGGTCACCGACAACACTGGAGCCGTTATTCCAGGAGCCAGCGTCACGTTGATCAATGACGCCACCCAGGAGCGGCGTGCGACCGTCAGCAACGGTGCAGGTTACTTCGCGGTTCCCGCCCTTCTGCCCAGCACCTACAGCATCACCATCTCTGCCAAGGGCTTCAAGAGCTACGAGCAGCATGGCATCCAGCTCAACGCCGGCGACGATCGCAAGATTCCAGACCTCGCACTCGCGGTCGGCTCCGAAGGTGAGACCGTCTCCGTCGAGGCCAACACCCAGATCATCCCGACCGAGAACGGCCAGCGCGCAGCCCTGCTGGACGCCAAGGATATCGAGCAACTGGCCATCGAAGGCCGCAACGTCACCGAGCTCCTCAAGGTCCTGCCCGGCGTCACTAGCACATCCAACGGCGGACTCGGGAACGGCAACGGCTCCGGATATGACCCAACCGTCGTCAGCGTCGGCAACGGCGGCGTCGGCAACGGCCTGAACGCAAATGGCACACCCAACCGCGGCGGCACCAGCCAGCTCGTGGACGGCGTTGACGTCGACGATCCAGGCTGCAACTGCAACTAATCGCCGTCATCGACTCCGACATGACCCAGGAGGTCAGCGTCCAAACCTCCAACTTCGGCGCCGAAGCTGTCCGCGGCCCGGTTGTCATCAACACCGTCAGCAAGTCCGGAACCTCGTCCTATCACGGTGAGGGCTACCTCTACGTCCGCAATGACATCCTCAACGCCAACGACTGGCAGAGCAACCACGCCGGAAACCCCGGGGCAGCGCACATTACTACTACCCGGGCGGAAACTTCGGCGGTCCCATCCCCTTCACCAAGAAGAAGGTGCTCGGCTGGATCGGCTACGAGCGCTTCCTCCAGAACACCGGCAACTCCAACCGCCTTCAGTCCTTCATCCCCACTCCCGATATGCTCGCCGGTAACTTCACTGACACGCCGGCCAATCTGGCCTTCTGCGGCGGACCTCGACGGCAAAGGCGACCAACGGCTGCAACGATCTAACCGGGACAGTTCTTCCGGATGGAACCGTCATCGGACAGGGCTCTCGTCCTGCCGGCATCATCCCGCCCGAGTTCCTCGATCCAGGCGCAAAGGCACTCTCCAGCTTCTGGCCCAACGCCAACGCCGACCCGACCACCACCCCCGGCGGCTATAACTACAACCAGGTCATCGCCGGAACCCATAACGGTTATTCTTCCGTACCCGCGTCGATTACAACCTCAGTGATCGGAACAGCTTCTTCATCTCCTACCAGTACGGTCAGGATCGGCCCCGTCACAGGGCAACGGCGCCCACATCTACTGGACGCCCGGTAACTCCATCCCGTACCCTGGCGGCGGGTTCATCAGCTCCTTCGCGAAAGCGGTCGCCGGCCACTTCACCCACATCTTCAGCCCGACCTTCACCAACGAGTTCATCGCCAGGTGGGGCTACGGCAACTTTCCAGTGGGTCCGCCCAACGCGACCGGCGCCTACAGGTCCACACTCGGCTACCCGACAACGTGTTACGGCACCGTCTTCAAATCTGGATCGGCTCTGATCCCGTCTTACAGCAGCGCCGGCACCCTTACCTTCCCCGACTTCTCGCAGCAGGACATCTTCGAGTCGGTACGGCAAGTACCTCGTCCGTAAAGAACTTCCGGCGTTCGCGGACAACATCACCAAGGTCTTCGGCGTGCACACGGTCAAGGCGGGCTTCTACGCTGAAAACGTGAGCAACATTCAGGGTTCCTCGGAGTCCCCGAACGGAGCCCTGAACAGTTTCAACGCCGGCGGTCACGTCTACAACAATCTCCTCACCGGACAAGCCCTCGGCTCGCCTAATAACCCCACCGCCAACTTCCTCCTCGGCAACGTCGTCAGTTACGCGGAAAACAGCGCCTCACCCGTTAGCGACATGGCGTACCAGACGCTCGACTTTTACGGAGACGACACCTGGAAGGTCAGCTCGCGTGTGACCGCTCAGATCGGCTTCCGCTTCGAGCACATCGGTCACTGGTACGACGTCAGGGCAACGGCCTGGCCGTCTTCGTTCCGGATCTCGTTGCTCCCGATCACGCCAGCGGAAAGCTCGATCCTGGTGTCTACTGGCACGGCATCAGCCCTGGACTCTCCAAGGCTGGCTCGCCGGACCGCTTCCTCTTCGTATCGCCTCGTTTGGGCATTTCGTATGACGTCTTCGGAACCGGTCGCACCCTGCTCCGCGGTGGTTGGGGACGGTATCGCTTCAGCGATCAGTACAACGACTACACCGGCGCCCTCACAACCGCTCAGGGAATCAGGGGCTACAACCTCCCTGGCAACAGCAGCGTCCTGCTCTCGCAGATCGGCAATATCCCCGCCCCTGCAGCAGGTGGCATCAACGGCGGCGTCAGTGCCGTGGGTGCGAACGACTACGGCATTCCTGTCACCGACAGCTACAACTTCACCATCTCGCAGCAGCTACCCTATAACTCACTGCTCGAGGTCGCCTACGTCGGAAACAACAGCCAGCAGCTTCTGATGGGCGGCGAATCCATCTCCGGAAGCGGCTTCTCCGACTTCATCAACGTCAACAAGGTTCCGCTTGGCGCCTTCTTCGCGCCGGATCCTATCACCGGTGTCGTCTCGCCAAATCCCGAGAACCTTCCTCAGGGAACGGTGGCAAATAAGGAAGCGGACTACCACCCCTACGCGACCAGCTACGGAAACAGCAGCATCGCGGTTAACCAGCACGTAGGTTACGCCAACTACAACGGCCTGCAGATGAGCGTCGTCAAGCGTTCGGAGCGGCTGACCCTCAACGTCAACTTCACCTGGTCCAAGAGCCTTGGAACCGGCCTGCAGGAAGACCCCTTTGTCCTGCGCAACAACTACGGCATTGAGGCTATCGATCGCCCCTACGTCTTCAACTCGTCCTACGCGTATAACTTCGGCCGCGTCTACAAGGGAGAAAACCACCTCCTCGGTGGTGTCTCCAATGGTTGGACCCTCTCCGGCATCACTCTCTGGCAGGCAGGCAACAACCTCCAGGCCAACAATAGCCCGAACTTCGGTCTGAGCATCACCGGTATCGGCGCTCCGACCTACTTCGGCACCAATGCGGCAAAGACCATTCAACCGATTGAAACCTGCGACCCAGGCGCTCACCTCGCTGACAAACAGCGCGTCAACGCGTCATGCTTCGCCGCTCCTGCGATCGGGACAAATGGTCCACGCACCTACCAGTACCTCCGGAACTCCGACTACTTCGATTCCGATCTGGCCGCTTACAAGAGCTTCCGGGTCACCGAACACCAGTCCGCACAGTTCCGTATCTCGGCCTTCAACTGGGTAAACCACCCGCTGACCCAGTTCAGCGGCGGCAACCAGCTGGCGCTCCACTACAACCCGGATCTTTCGCCCAACACGTCGCAAAACTCACCCACGCTTGGCTTCCTCGATACCAAGGCCGGCGGTCACGCCGCCCGCATCCTGGAACTTGCCGTCAAGTACAACTTCTAACCTTTCACCAACCCGAGCCAGGGAGACGGATCATCGTCTTCCTGGCTCCTCTTTTGCCTTCGCACGCAATCTAGTGATCTCGTCTCCCAAGCCGCCCCTTCGCTATACTTCCCAGATGCAGCGCCCTTACCTTTGGCGAACTCGTTCCCGCGCTGCCTGGCTCGCCTGTCTCTCCGTTGCGCTCACCTATCCTTATTGCCGCGCACAAAGCACTTCGGTACCCGGAAGTGATCTGCAGCAGCAATTCGACCTCGCTCAGCGCGCACAAGCCGCGGGCGACTTCGCCCACGCCGCCGAAGGCTACCGTCGCTTTCTCCAGAACACCCTATTGCGCCTCGCAGACGGTCAGTCGCGGGCCGGTGACTACCATGCAGCAACCGCGCTCTTCGACGAAGCTCTCGCGGTGGATCCGACATCCGCCGTCCGTACCGCCTACGCCGACGCGGCTCTGCTCGCACGCGACATCCCCAAAGCAAAGACGCTCGCCGAAGCAGTTCTAAAAGACGACCCCAAGAACGCCGAGGCTCACCTCGTCCTCGGGGAAGCGCTCCTCCAGGTGGAGCACACGGGCGAAGCTCGCAAGCAGCTTGAGGCAGCTCTCGCCCTCGATCCCGGGTACCGCCAGGGTCTCGCGCTCGCAACCGCCTACCTCGCCGAAAACAATCTCAAGGATGCGAAGCCCATCTTCGCCGAGATGCTCTCCGGCTTCGGTGACAAGGCTTCCTTCCATCTTGACTTCGGCCGCGCCTACGCCGAAGCCGGCTTCCCGGAGCCCGCCATCGCCGAGTTCAAGCAGGCAATCGGCATGGACCCCAAACTCCCCCAGGCCCAGTACTGCCTCGGCGCAGCCTACCTCCAAAGCGAAGGCGAGGCTGGCTTCGGCAAAGCTCAGGCTGAGTTCGAACATGAGCTCGCTCTCAACCCCGACGATTACTTCAGCATCTCGCAGCTCGGCTACATTGCCCTCACCCAGCACCGTGTGCCCGAAGCCGAGAAGTCGCTCAAGAAGGCATCCGAGCTCGACCCCAACAACCCGGATAACTTCCTCCTGCTCGGACAGGTCTATACCCAGCTCCACCGCACAGCGGATGCCGAAGCGGCGTACCGCCGATCCATCGCACTCACGACCGATCTTTCGCGCAACCACTTCCAGGTGCAGCGCGCGCACTACCTGCTCGGCCGCCTACTCATCGAAGACGGCCACCCCGACGAGGGCAAGCAGCAGATGGAGGCCTCCGCCGACCTCCTCAAGCAAAATATGGTGCGCGATAACGCGCGTATGGCCGGCGCCTCTGCCGAACCTGATCCCGCGAAGCCTCCGACCCAAAACAACTCATCGACCAGCGCAGTCAGCCCCGCGGCCCGCGAAGCCATCCGCCAGTTTGCCGATCGCGTCACTCCCGCCGTCGCCGACAGCTACAACAATCTCGGGGTTATCGCCGCGCAGTCCAAGTCCTTCGGCTCGGCCGTCTTCAACTTCGAGATGGCTGCAAAATGGAATCCCGCCACCGGAGGTCTCGACGCAAACTGGGGACGCGCAGCCTTTGCCGCGAGCCTCTTCAGCGAAGCCGTCACCCCGCTGACCCGTTCCGTCCAGTCGGATCCGCACGACGACTCACTTCGCAGCATGCTCGCTATCAGTCACTACCGCCTCAGGAACTATCCGTCCGTAGTCACGACGCTGCAGCCGATCGAGCCATCTCTCGCGAAAGCACCGCAGCTGCAATATATGTATGCCCGATCACTCGTTCTGGGCGGCGACTACGCTCGTGGCATCACCGCTCTGCGGGAACTCAGCACTGCTCATCCCGCCATGGCCGAGGTGCATCGCGCCCTGGGTGAGGCCTACGTCAGCCACGCCGAGTACCGCCTGGCCACCTCCGAGCTCCAGGCCGCCTTACAGCTAAACCCCTCCGACAAGGAAGCCAAGGACCAACTGCAGCTGGCCTTGGTCCACGTTCAGCCTTAGCATGCCCGCAATCCCTCGGCCGGCGATCCCCCTGGTCCTCGTGCTCCTCATCACGCAAACGGCCAGCATCGCCCCGGCGCAAACTCCGGACGCAGCAATCCGGTTCCACGAGATCGGCCGCCAGGCTGGCATCACCACGCCGCTCCACACCGCACCCGTAAAGCAGTATCTCGTCGAGATGATGGGCGGCGGCGTCGCGCTCTTCGATTGCGACAACGACGGCAAGCTCGACATCGTCTCCGTCACCGATTCCACCGTCGAGACCTACCTCCATGGCGGAGAGCTCATGCTGAGGCTTTATCACCAGGACACCGCTCCCGGCGCCGCCCCGCACTTCACAGACATCACCGCACGCTCCGGACTCACCACTCTCGGCTGGGGCATGGGTCTCGCCATCGCGGATTTCGACAACGACGGCCTCCCGGATATCTACGTCACCGGCTACGGCCACAACGTGCTCTATCGAAATCTCGGCGGCTGCCGCTTCGAGGACGTCACCGCCAAGTACAACCTCGCCGGCTCCGGCTTTAGCGTCGGCGCCGCCTGGGCCGACTACGACCGCGACGGCCACCTCGACCTCTTCGTCTCTCGCTACGTCGACACCGATCTCCACCATCTTCCCAGGCCCGGAGACAAATCCTTCGACTATCAAGGTCTTCCGATCGAAGTCCCGCTTCGAAATGGCGAAACCGACCTGCTCTTCCACGCGAACAAAAAAGGTACCTTCGACGAACTCTCGCACCCAGCGGGAGTCGAGAACCCTGACAAGCGCTTCGGCATGGGCGTCATCTGGTCCGACTACGACCATGACGGCTGGCCCGACCTCTTCGTCACCAATGACATGGGACCGAACTTCCTCTATCACAACAAGCACGACGGAACCTTTGAGGAGCTCGGCCTAGTTACCGGGACCGCCCTCAGCGAGGATGGCCGAACCATGGGCAACATGGCAGCCGACTTCGCCGACTATGACCGCGACGGAAAGCTCGACATCGCCGTCACCCGCTACGGCTACCAACCCATGAGCCTCTTCCACAACGACGGAGCGACCGGCTTCACAGACCGCGCCGGCACCACGCCCCTCGCCGATCAAAAGAACCAGCTCGTCGCCTGGGGTGCAGGCTTCGCCGACTTCGACAACGATGGCTGGCCCGACCTCCTCATCGCCAACGGCAACGTCAGCTCCATGGTCGATAAGCTGCCGCATGACCTGCCCTACCATGAGCCGCTGCAACTCTTCCGCAACAGTCGCGACGGCTCCTTCAAAGACGTCGCCGATGCCTCCGGCCTGAACTCAGGGCCGTCCTACTCGCGCCGCGGCACCGCCTTCGGAGACATCAACAACGATGGCAACGTCGACGTCGTCGTCTACAACGTCGGCGCCCCGCCATCACTCTTTCTCAACGTCTCCCCCTCGGCGGATCACAAAGTACTCCTCCGCCTGGTCGGCACAAAGAGCAACCGTGGGGCCGTCGGGGCGCGTGTCACCGTAACCGCGGGATCGCTCACGGAAGATGGACGAGGTCCGCGCCGGCACCGGCTATCTCTCGTCCAACGATCAGCGCCTCCACTTCGGTCTGGGCTCCGCTCCAATAATCAACACGCTCAACATCGAGTGGCCTAGCGGCGCCGTGGAGATCCTCAAAGACCTCGCCGCCGACAAGATCTACACGATCGAAGAAGGGAAGGGAGTGACGCTCGCGCAGCCTCTACAGCCCGTCCCCACCACCTCGACCCAGAGTTCCCACTGACTGAGAAGGAGAACGCACTCGCCGTCGATCCTCAGTTCGACGACAGCCGGTGATACCCCGAGTGCCGCTGCAGCACCAGCGCCGCCGCCCCACGCAGCCGGGCAAATTCAGGGTTCGTTGTCGTCATCACCCGCGGTGGAATACCCGCCATCACCTGGCTTGCCAGCCCGTGCTCGATGATCGGGCCCACCATCTCCCAGTGCCTCGTCAGATCGCCGGTGAACAGGATGATCTCAGGCGCCAGCGCCGCCACAATCGCGTGCAGTCCCGACGCAAGATACTCCGCTTGCCGTGTCAGCGCCTTCACCGCCGCCGGGTCGTCCTCGCTCGCAAGGCTGAAAAGCCGCTGCACGGAGATGGAATCCGCCGGCTGCCCCACGATCTCCCCGTAATAGCGCAACGCGGACCCGGTGGACGCAAAGGTTTCCCAGCATCCCTTTCGCCCGCACCCGCACGCCGGTCCTTGCGGATCGATCGTCACATGCCCAAACTCACCCGCCAGTCCTCCCTGCCCGGTGATCATCTGGCCGTTCGCCAGGATGGCCGTCCCGATACCCTCCGAGATCGCCACCACCACCGCGTTTCGTACACCGTCCAGCCTCCCCGACCAGACCTCGGCCACCATGCACGCATTAGCCTCGTTCTCCATCTCCACCTTTAGCCCCACCGCACGTTCGATCTCGCCGGCAACGTCATACCCGACCCAGCGAAGATTCGGCGCGAGAACCAGCTTCTGCGTCGTCGGGTCCACGCGTCCCGGCACACTCAGCCCGATCCCTTCGAACTTCTTCGACGGGTGCATCGCACGCATCCGGCTGATGCACTCAATCAACAGCGGCACCGCCCTCTCCGGATCGCGCGACAACATCACCGTCTCTTGCGACAGCAAACGGCTGTTTAGATCCACAATGGCAACGAGGGCGCGCGTGGGCAGCAGATCCACCGCCAGCATCACGATGTCCTCGTTCAACGAGAGCGGCGTCGGACGTCGGCCGCGCGCCTTTCGAACCGTGCCGCCTTCCACGATCCAGCCCTCTTTGATCAGCTCTTCAATGATGGCCGAAACCGTGCTCCGCTGCAGTCCGGACAAGCGCGCCAGGTCCACACGGGCTATTGGCTGGTTCGATCGCACCAGCTCCAGCACCACGTCCCGATTGATGTCTCGGGCGATCTCGCTCGACGCCAAAGCAACGTACGCCAGGTCGGCGCGGCGAAGCGCACGCCTCACCCCGTTTGATCCGGCAGCCATCCCGCCATCAGAAGCCTTAGCCGCCGTAGAAGCCCGCCTCCTCTTCCCAATGCTGGGTCGTTTCCAAAGCAGGTCTGAGCTCATACCGCCATTCTCACTCATTGTTCGTCCGTCTATTGTCAAGGCCCTTAGCTGCCAGCGGAATCCGGCCACATGGATCGGCTACAACGAACCATTGAAAACGCTCGGTGATCGAGTATTTCACCGCATCTGGATATACCGCCACCTTTGTTCGTGGAGCTGGCTCAGATCCCGGCTTCAATCCTCTCGGGCCATTCGTAACCTCCGGTCACCTGTGACTCCGGGCCCATCCGCGAACCCACTTTCACCAGACTCACTCGGGTTCCCTCTCTTTTCAGAAGAAGCTTCCCGCTGCTCGCTTCGGAGACGGACCGCATCTGATAATGACGCCACCGGATCTTCTGGAGCCATGTTCTGATCGACATCTTCGCTTTCCGCGATACACCCGTCCGCACGCACGACGCCCGGACCCTGCCTCGCGAGATCAAACTCACCGCCCGCCTCGGCGCGCCTCTCGCCCTCGGAGAGCTCGGCTGGATGTCGACCTATATCGTCGACGCCATCATGATCGGCCGCATGCCCCATGCCGCCCTCTCTATCTCCGCCTCTTCGCTCGGCAATACCATCTTCTACGCCATTGTCTTCTCCGCCATCGGCTTTCTCACCGGCGTCGAGACCCTGGTCGCGCAGGCCTATGGACGAAATGACACCGAAGACTGTGCACACACCCTCGCGCAGTCCATGTGGTTCGTCATAGTCGGCACACCTCTCGTCATGCTTCTTACCCTTGCGTCGCTGCCGCTGTTGAACTCCTTCGGCACCTCGCCTGAGATCATCGCCGAAACCAGCCGTTACCTCCATGCCCTCATCTGGTCCGCCGGACCCCTCCTCCTCTACTGGGCGCTGCGCCGCTATCTCCAGTCCATCAACCGCGTCCTGCTCATCACCGTCTCCCTCATCACCGCAAACCTCGTGAATCTCGTCGGCGATTGGGCCTTCCTCTACGGCCACCTCGGCCTCCGTCCCTTCGGCATCGCGGGGTCCGGTTGGGCCACCGGCATCGTCCGCCTCTACATGGTCGCCCTCCTCTTGATCGGCGTAGCCTTCAGCCTGCGCAGCGACGGCAAGCGGCTCTCCTTCGCTTCGCTGCGTCCCGACCTCACCCGGCTTCGCCTGCTCGCACGCATCGGCTGGCCTGCAGGTCTCGAAGAGCTCACCGACCTCGGCTTCTCCACCTACATGTCCATCGTCTGCGCCCGGCTCGGCACCACCATGCTCGCGGCGCACCAGGTCGTCCTCGATCTCGACGCCTTCGTCTTCATGATCCCGCTCGGGATCTCCTACGCCACGGCTGCTCGCGTTGGCCAGAGCGCCGGCACCGGCAGCTTGCGATCCGTCCGCCGCTCCGCAAAGGCCAGCTTCATCCTCGGCCTCAGCCTCATCGCCGTCGCCGCGCTTCTATTCGCAGGTCTCCCTCGCCTCTGGGCCGGCATCTACACCAACGATCCCGCCGTCATCACCGCCGCAGCCCCGCTCTTTCTCATCTGCGGCTTCGCTCAGCTCGGCGATGCCCTCAACGTCCTCTGCTGCGCGTCCCTCATCGGACTCGGCGAC
Source organism: uncultured Acidobacteriaceae bacterium (assembly GCA_963850375.1). Taxonomy (GTDB): domain Bacteria; phylum Acidobacteriota; class Terriglobia; order Terriglobales; family Acidobacteriaceae; genus Edaphobacter. The sequence continues at coordinate 10,743 of CAWKKV010000003.1, forward strand.
ACGCGCACCCCGCTCATCGCCAACACCGCCATCTACTGGACCATCGGTGTCCCCCTCTCCTACTTCCTCGCCTTCCATAGCACGCTCACCCTTCGCGGCCTCTGGACCGGCAGAGCCGTCGCCTCGCTCGCAACCGGAGCGGCCCTAGCCCTAGTCTGGCGCCACCGCATCCAACGAGCCGAGCAGGGAAGCCGTGCCGAGACGCTCACCCTCCTTCAACCTCTCCACGCCGAGTAGCTCCCCAACACGATCGCCGGCTGCGGCTCGCCACCCCGGCCTCACAGCCTTCCTTCTACTCGGCCGCCGTCTTCGTCGCCGCTGCCGGCGTCGCGGGAGCAACACCCTTCACGTATCGGTCATACCAGTCAAACCACCGCTCATACCGGTCCTTGATAAAGCTTGGCCGCGTAAACCCGTGAAACTGCCCCGGGTACACAATCAGCTCCGCGGGCGTCCCGACACTCTTCAGCGCCTCGTACATCTGCTCCCCGCCCTCGAGCGGCACGTTGAAGTCCTTGTCTCCGCCCATAAACAGCGTCGGCGTCTTGATCCGGTCCGCATGGAAGAACGGATACGACAGCTTGATATACGCTTCCGGATTCTTCCACGGCGGTCCAAGCTCGTTCTCGTACTGCAGGATGTACTGATCGATCCCATACAGCCCCAGCAGGTTCGCCATCCCCGCGCCACTCGACGCCGCCTTGAACCGCGTCGTGCTCGCAATCAGGTAGTCCGTCAGGATCCCGCCGTAGCTCCATCCGCCCACGCCAAGTTTGTCAGCGTCGATCTGCCCCGTCGCAATCGCACCATCCACCGCCGCCTGGAGATCAACGACTTCCTTCTGGCCCCAATCCGCGTTGATGGCCTCGCTGTACGCATGCCCCCGTCCCGTGCTGCCCCTGTAGTTCACATTCAGCACCGCATACCCGCGAGCCGCCAATAGCTGCCGCTCCGTATTGAACCCGTGCGAGTCCTGCGAGGTCGGGCCGCCGTGAATCCGCAGCAGCATCGGCACCTTTGTCCCCGCCGTATACCCCACCGGCATTGTTAGGAGGCTGTGTACCTCGTTTCCGTCAGGGCTTTTCGCTGAGAGATCCTGTGTCGGCGCAAGGTTCAGCGAGGCCACCAGCGCATCGTTATGCCCCGTCAGCTTCCGCAGCTTCGTTCCCTCCAGCGCATAGATCTCGGGCGTCGTCGCGTCCGTCGTCCACAGGAGGGCAACGTGCCCGCCCCCAACGTTCTCCCCACTCGCCGAACCCACCTCCGTCGTCAGACGCCTCACCGCGCCTTTTCCATTCAGCGGAAACTCGGCCAGGTACTCCACACGATCCTCGGCAACGCCCGCCAGCACGCCCTTCCCATCCGGCCCGAGCGACGGCGTGCCCACCCACTGATCAAGCGACGGAGCCAGCGGCTCCGGTGCTCCACCCGCCGAAGCTACCGACATCAGCTGCGTCATGTCATAAATCGAGTACTTCGGAGAGACTCCCTGCCGATAAACAATCCGCTTCGAGTCCATCGTCCACGCCAGCGGCCCCTCGTCACGTCCCGTAAACGTCGTCAGCTTGCGCGGCGCCGAACCGGGTTTCGCACTCACCACGAACACATCGCTGTCGTTCACACGGTCCGGATCCGGCTGCGATTGGTTGCTCACAAACGCAACCTCCTGCCCATCCGGACTCCACTCCGCCCCCTGCTCCTCAAACGCCGTCGGGCCCTTCGCTGGTCCGTTCGTCAGCTTGGTCAGCTTCTTGGTCGCAACGTCAAACAGAAACAGGTGCGGCCGCCTGTCCGATAAGTACCCCTGAACGTCCTGCTTGAAGTGATACCGATCCAGCACGATCGGCTTCGGCGGCTTCGGCTTGGCGTCCTTCTTGTCGTCCTCCGGCTCCTCCTTCTCCGTCAAGGTCAACAGCAGCTGCTTGCTGTCCGGAGACCACCGAAATCCATCTAGATCCTCCTTCACGTTGGTCAGCTGCTGCGCCTCGCCACCCCTCCGGTCAAGCACCCACACCTGGCTGCCCTTCGCCGCTCCCTCCCGCGACGACGTAAACGCCAGCCACCGTCCGTCCGGACTCCACCTCGGTCCTCCGGCCGACTCCTTCCCATACGTCAGCTGGATATCCTCCTTGCCATCCCAGCTCACCATCCACAGATGGCTCACACTCTTGTCCTCCGCCACATCGGTCGAGGAAAGTGTGTACGCCACCCACCTCCCATCCGGCGACACCTCCGGCGGACCCACCCGGACCAGCTTGGCCATGTCATCCAGCGTCATCCCATGCTTTGCGGCCTGCGCCCATGCACCCGATGCAACCCCGCAAAACGCCACGGCCGCTACGCCAGTGCAGAGCCCCACACGTCCCAACCTTCGCATCTCCATCCACTCATCTCCTCAGCTTCAATCTCACCGACATCCATTCACGTTCAACCAGCCGCTACTTCTTCTCCACACCCGGGCTCGCCGAAAGATGGTCGAAGCTCATGATCGCGTTGAACACCAGCGGATAGCTTCCGACCGTCTCTCCCCGATACACCGGGTTGTTCCCAAACAGCAGCACATTGCCCGTGCCCAGGTGCGCGTCCACCACTACCGCATGCTCCGCAATCGAGCCCGCCTTATCCAGCAGCCCCGAGATCAGCATCGTCTTCGCGTCCGTAAACCGCAGAATCACCTCCGGCCGATACTGCACCGGGATCACCCGCGGATTGTTCCGCGTCTGGTCATCCGTCAACTTCCTCGGCTCCCACGGCTGCTCCTTCGTCAACGGCTCCGGCTCCACAATCGCGCGCCCCTGCGGAACGTCGCTGTCTTCCACCGTCCCCCTGCCCGTCGGTCGCTGCGAGTACGGATCCATCAGCACCCGCCGGTTCGCCCGCGCCGTCGTGTTGCTCACGTTGAACGCCATGCCCTCCGCGCTCATCACCGGAAGATTTTTACCGAACCCGTAAGCCACCGGGCTCGTCGTCGTCACAAAGGCGGTATTCAACACCGTCCCGACCACTCGTGCGTCCCCAACCGCCGCAACGCTTACCCCCGGTGCCAGCCCGCTCTCGATCGCAAACCGCGCCGTATCCTCGCACGTGATCAGCAGCCCGCCCTTGCTCACAAACTCCCGGAGGTGCTCCACGCCGCTCGCGCCCAGTCCCGGCCGCGTATCCGCCGTCGCATCTAGTTTTCCGATGTTTGGTGTCAGCTCCGTCGTCTGCCACGGCATCGCATTGCCCCACATCGGCAGCCCATCCACAATGTCCTGTGTCGAGCCCCCGCCCACCGGCGCAAAGACAATCACGTCATACTTCGAGCGCAGATCGCTCTCCTTCGCGACCGTCTGCACGTTGATGTAGTCGAACGGCACGCCCTCCTTGTCAAACGCATACCTCCACCAACCCTCAGTCTGCGTCGCCAGCCACGTGTGCATAAACGCAACCCGTGGAGCCGCAGCCGCATGCGCCGCCACATCCGGCTTCGCCGACAGTCGAACCGCATCCAGCGACAGCTTCTTCAACCCGTCGCTCATCGCCGCCTCCGAAATCTGGCTGACCAGCAGGGAACCAGCCCCGAAGTGCCGCCCACCCGCGTCAAACGGCTTCTCGGCGATCTCGATGTGCGCTCCCTTCAGCACATACATCAGCCCCAGCAGCGAGCTCTGACCGCTGTTCGCAACCGCAAAGCTGTCCCCGCTGCTTCCGCTGATCGTGCCCGTCGCCTTGCTCGGATCGTCCACCGGCGTCATCTTCGCCTTCAGCACTGCCGCGTCCGTCACCCGCTGCACACCGACGTTGAACAGCGCCGGAAACGACCAACCCGTGTCGTCATACGGGATGCTTCTGCGGATCGTCCGGCGCCCAGAACTGCCGGTCCAGAAGCGCATCGGCCGCCCGCGAAAACGGCTGGTCCATCCGGATCACAAAGCTGCCCGCCGGAAACGTCGCCTGCACCGGCTTGTCTCCACGCTTGGCCGCTGGAACCGGCGCCGTCACTGCCTCCGCAAGCTGCTGGATCTCCACATGCTGCAGCTTCAGCACCGCCAGCAGCTGCGCCTGCCGGTTCGCCTCCGCCGGATCTGCCGGAAGCACATACGCCGCCGGCCCATCCAGGGTCGGCTTCTCGATCGACCGCTTGCTCTTCGTGTAGTAGTTCTCAAGAAAGTGCCGTGTGTGCTGCGAGAAGTACGCCAGCGTCGTCAGCAGCGCCGTCTCCTCGTAGTTGTTGTTATCTCTCTGCGACCACGTCACCACCGGCTCCGGAGGGTTCTGCCGATACCACGTTCGCGAATACTCCTCCGGCCCCAGAACCCGCTTCTCCGTATCCGCTCCGCCGTTTCCAAACGTCTCGTACAGCCGGCTGATCCCGTTGTGCATCCCCGCCAGAAACATCAGGTATCCCGGACTCCACGTGTCGAAGTCCCCATGCGTAAACACGCCCGGCATCCCGAAGCTCTGCATCTGCGCGACGTTGTTCCACCCCAGCTCCGCCCACTCATCCGCCAGCGTCGGATCAATCCACGCGTTGTACGGCCCATCCCCCACCGTGTTGTCGTACAAAAACGGCACCGACTCATGGAGATCGTGCAGCACCTGCGCGTGCCAGTCGAGATACGTATTCAGCACGTTCTTCGTCAGGTCCAGCGTCATGCCCATCGCATCGCGATTGTTGTCATGCGCGACGTAATGTCCCCAGTACAGCAGTCGCGGGTAGGTCTTGCCCGGGTTCGCGAGGTGCCACTTGTACAGATCCACCATGCGATCGCGCCCGTCCACCTCCACCACCGGCGTGATCAGCACAATCATGTGCGACCGGATGTACTTGATATAAGGCGAGTCATCCACCGCCAGCCGGTACGCCAGCTCCATCAGCGCCGTCGGCGCGCCCGTCTCCGGCGAGTGGATCGTCCCCGTGATGTAGTACACCGGGTAGCTCCGGTCCAGCAGCTCCCGCGCCTTCGCATCGTCCATCCCGATCGTGCGCGGGTCCGCCAGCTTCGCCAGTCGCTCTTCGTTCTCCTTCGAGCCCTTCAGCAGAGCCTCGTCCGCGATCGCCGCCGCGATCATCTCGCGGCCCTCCTCCGTCTTCCCGATCGAGTACACCTTCACCCGTGGCGTGCTCTTTTCGAGCAGACGGAAGTACCGGTACACCTCCTCCGCATACGGCAGCATGTTCGGCGCGCCGGAAACATCGCCCAGCACCTCCTTCGGCGTCGGCACCGTCTTCGACGCTGGAAGATACGCAACCAGCGGCGATACAAACTCCGGAGCCGTCGTATACTCCCTGATCTTCGCTGAATACGCCTCATCCACCGGCTGCTTCGCGTCGCGGGCATAGGTCGCGTCGAGCCGAACACCCGAAGGCCCGCCCCGTGCTCCAACAGCCCCAGCCTGCCCAAAACCGTGAGAACACACCATCAAACCCAAAGGGAGAAACATCAAGAGGAGACGAGGAAATCGCATACTTCCTTTCGCGCGAGGACGCGGAGTCATGAGAGATCAGGGAACTTTCACTGTATAAGAACAGTCCGCACCATGCGCGGTCCGGCAAGGAAAATCCTCGTTTTGATCTCTGCCAACAGGCTCATCCGTGCGCACGCAGAGGAGAAGCACGGGCCGGGCCAGCTCCCTAGAGGCACCTAACTCTCCCCACAGGCACAGACACACGGACCCCGCACCGTGACCGCGCCCTGTTACGTACTCAGCGCAGCCTCAAACGTTGGCGCGATCGAAGTTCTTGAAGAACAACGCCTGCTTCGCGATCGGTTCCGTCCGCTCCGTCATCTCCGCCAGCTGTCGCTGGGTCAACGGGTTGAACTGCCGCGCCAGCTCGACGTTCTCCTCCAGCTGCGCAATCGAGTCGCACCCAATGATCGCCGTGCTCACCGGCTGGGACAGCGTCCAGTACAGCGCCTCGCGCATGTGAAGCGTCCCCGGCCTGGTTGAAATCACCGCCTCACCCTCCCACGAGTGCTTCTGCTTCTCAACAGCGGGCGGCGTCCACGAGGCCAGGATTCGCCCGCGAGCCGGCACCTTCATCGCGATGATCCCCATCTGCTTCTCAACCGCCAGCGGCAGCAGCTCCGCCGTAAACGCATGCTCGTGCGAGTCCGCCGCATTCAATGCCATCAGGATCGTGTCAAACGGGTACCGGTGAATGCACTCGATCAGCGCTTCTGGCCTGTGATGCCCGGTAATCCCTAGGTTCTTCACGATCCCCTGTCGCTTGCACTCGAGCAGCGCCTCCATCGCGCCACCCTTCGCAAAGCACTGATTCACATCATCCATCGTCCCGATATCGTGCAGCTGCCAAAGGTCCACATGGTCCGTCTGCAGCAGCTGAAGCGATCGCTCGATCATGCGCATCGACCCGTCCCGCGTCCGCTCCTTCGTCTTGGTCGCGAGAAACGTCTCCGCCCGTCGCCTCTTCATGACCTTGCCGAAGTACTGCTCGCTCCATCGATCCGGCCCGCCATAGATCGAGGAGGTGTCGCAGTAGTTCACCCCAAGATCCAGCGCCCGTTCGATCAGCGGAACCGCAATCTCCTCGTTATTCGCGTGCTCAAGTGCAGACTGGCCCCCAAGCGAGAAGACTCCCACCCTGTGCCCCGTCCTGCCCAGGTTGCGCGTCGGCATGCTGCCGCCCACCTCGATGCCGATCCGCCGCCGCTGACTGTGGCTCGGCGCTCAGCGGGGAAGCCGCCGCCGGCGCGAGCAGTCCCGCTGCAATCGCTCCGGTGGACTTCAGAAAATTGCGTCGTCCCGGCCTGCTCCCCTGGTCGCCCTTGCTCATCGAAAACTCCTCCCTATTCTTCTGCCTGCAAATCTTACGCCCGAACCAGATCGCAGTAAAAGCGTTTAGCCGTCCACCTCGAATCGCACGAGTTGCGATAATAGGGAGATGGGCATTTGTCGCAAACGAACCGACGCCAATCAAACCCACTCCCCGGCCGCAACTCGCAGCCCATGGCGCTTCGCGTCTCTCCTGCTCTTCTCGACGGTCGCCGCTCTCGCCGCGCAGACCGCCCCGGCAACCCACGGTGAGCCTGTGTCCACCGCGACCGGGGCGGCGTCCGCGCAGAGCACCACGCTCGGCGTCGGCCTCGGCAAACGCCCTCAAGCCAACGGAGACCGCCCCCATCCAGCCGCCGCCAGCCGGCTTCGACGTCGATGCTCGAAGCCAGCAAGTTCTTGCTCACCTGAGCGCCGTGATCCGCTACTACCGCATGATCCTCGCGCCCATCCAAAAGGTCGGCGAGCCCAGCGACGCCCTCTACCGCGACGAGGCCATCACCGATGCCAAGCAGGCCGGCATCTACGCCTTCCAGGCCGGAAAAGCGGAGGCCAGCCTCCTCACCGCCTACCAGAAACAGCGCGGCGCTGCGGGCGGTCAGGCAGCCCCCGAGGGCGAAGCGCAAAAGCTGCAAACCGCGCGAGCCTCCGTAGCCGGTCGCATCGCCGCCCTCCATGAGCAGGAAAACGCAGTCGACGCCGCGCTCGATAAGGCCAGGCCCAAGCAGAGGGACGCTCTCCGTGCTCAGAAAGAGCAGATCCAAGGGGCACTCGACCTCAACGCCGCCATGAACGAGGCGCTCGGCAAGATCGTCGCCATGTCCGATACCCAGGGCAGGTCAGGTCTCGCCGGCGACATCGAACGCCTCCAACGCACGGCCCCAGAGCTGATCGACCCAAAGGTTAGGCCCGTCGCCTCCCCACTCGAAAGCCTCAGCGGCGAGCGCTCCGCCGGCGTCAGCAGCCAGGCAGTCGTTCTCTTCCAACTCCTCGGCACACGCCACGAGATCGACCAGTCCATCGCCGAGACCGATGCCCTTCACCAGCAGGCCCTTGATCTCAGAACTCCCGTCACCAACATCCTCCGTTCCATGGTGCAGAAAGGCCAGGCCCTCTCCCAGCAGGACCTCGCGACACCCGCTGCCGCCGATCCCCAGTCAGTGCAGAAGACGCGCCAGGACTTCGACTCGGTCACCGCAACCTTCAAGATCCTCAGCTCCGCCGCCGTCCCGCTCAGCGAAGAGATCATCACCCTCGAGCAGAGCCGCGCCAACCTCCTCGCCTGGCGCGCCGCCGTCGATACGGAGTACCGCAGTGTCCTTCGCGTCCTCCTCCTCCGCCTCCTCGTGATCGCCATCGCTCTCGGCATTCTCTTCGCCGTCGGTGAGATCTGGCGCCGCGCCACCACGCGCTACGTCCACGATCTCCGCCGCCGCCGGCAGCTCCTTGTTCTGCGCCGCACCGTCATCGGCTTCCTGAGCTGCCTCGTCGTCCTCTTCGGCTTCGTCACCCAGTTCAACTCGCTCGCCACCTTCGCCGGCTTCATCACGGCGGGTCTCGCCGTCGGCCTCCAGACCATCCTCCTCTCCGTCGCCGCCTACTTCTTCATCATCGGCCGCTACGGCGTTCGCGTCGGCGATCGCATCACCGTCGCCGGCGTCACCGGAGACGTCATCGAGGTCGGCCTCGTCCGCTTCTATGTCATGGAGCTCGCCGGCAGCGGAACCGAGCTCCAGCAGACTGGTCGCGTCGCCGTCTTTTCGAACGCCATCCTCTTCCAGGCCGGCACGCCGCTCTATAAACAGATCCCCGGTACCGAGTACGCCTGGCACGAGCTCACCGTGAAGCTCCAGCAGACCGCCGACTACCCCAAAGCCGCCGGCGCCATGCTGAACGCCGTCAAGGCCGTCTACGAGACCTATCGTACCCGCGTCGAACAACAGCACCGCGGCATCGAAGGCTGGGTCGGAGCCCCCATCGACTCGCCCGAGGTCGACTCACGCCTCCAGCTCCTCGATGGTGGCCTCCAGCTTCTCGTGCGCTACCCCGTCGAGATCCGCAACGCGTCCCTTGTTGACCAAAAGGTCACCGAAGCCATGCTCTCCCTGATGAGCAACGACGCACGCGTCAAAGAGGCCGTTGCCGGCGCCCCCGCAATCAAAGCCGCGGTCAAAGGCTGACCCGATCTACCGGTCCTCTTCGACGATCGCCAGGTCCCACGGCCCAAGCGTCGTCTTGCCTCCGGACCGCATTGCCGCGCCCGTCAGCAGCTCGCGACCCGCGCCGTACCCATACGTCACGCTCGCCGGCGCGCTCGAATAGTTCAGGTAGTAGTGGATACGCTTCCCAGCACGGTTAACCCCGTGCTTCACCCGCACCGTCGCCGGCAGCCCCTGGTCGGCGCTCAACAGACCCGCATCGCGCAGTACGCCCAGCATCACCGCGTGCTGCAGGCCGTTCGAAAGCATCGTGCCCTCGTACGTCAGCACGCCGCTTCCAAATTCATTGCGCGTCACCGCCGGCCACCTCCCAAAGAATGGATGGTCGTAGAACGCCAGCGGCTTCGCCGTCGTCGGCTGCAGGAACTCCGCCCACATACTCACCTTGTTCTCGTCCGGGGAGACATGGAACGGGTCGCCTTTCAATGCCAACGGATGCTCCAGGTTCGAAAACTCCTGGTACGTAAACCCTGCCGCATCCCGCAGCGGCCCCGGCGCCCGCTCCCATCGCACCGCCGAGTTCTCATTCGTAAACCCGCTTTTGAACGTCATCAGCACATGCCCACCGCCATGGACGTAATCCGAAATCTTCTTCAACAGCGCATCGTCCGCTGAGTAAAGCGCGGGCACGATCAGCAACTTGTAATGCGAGAAATCCGCGTCCTCCGGAAAGACAAAGTCCGCCCCCACATTCGCGTCGTACAGCGCCCGGTGCAGCTCCGAGAGAATCGCGTTGTAACCGCCCGAAGCCTTGCCCGGAACCCATCCGGCGCCTTCCTGCCGCTCGATCGGCATAAAGCTCAGGGCGTTTGAGGAGTCCACGCTGTAAAGAATCGCTACCTCGTTCTTGATCTTCAGGTCAACGATCTCCGGCCCAACCTTCTTCAACTCATGCGCAATCCGCGACACCTCCGCGTACGCCCGGTTCGGCTCCAGATCATGGCTCAGCACACCCTTCCAGTACGTCTCCTGCCCCGCGTGGATCGAGTGCCAGTGCCAGTACTCCACCATGTTCGCGCCCGAAGACAGCTCCGTGTACACATCCAGCCGGAGCTGCCCGTCATACGGCGGATACTGTCCCGCCGAGTCCCACCCCAGCGTCTGCGCGTTTGTCTCCGTGATCAGGAAGTTCTGGTGCTTCAACGATCGCGAGAAGTCTCCCTGCATCGCTTGGAATGCTCCATCCAGGTGATCCTGAGTCCCGTGGTACACATTGTTCGCCACCACGTCGAGCGACTTAGCCACCTCAAACTCGTTGACGTCCATCTTCATCATCGACCCGTAGTCCTGCGTCACAAACTGGTCCGGCCGTCGCGACCTCCGCACCGCTGCCGCTTGAAACGCGAGGTAGTTCGTTACCCGCATCTGCTGCCAGCGCGACCATTCCAGTTTGTAACTCGTACTCGTCGCATTGTCGCGCGTCGGCATGTCCGCCCAGTCATTCACATCCTCGCCCCAGTAATTCAAAAACCACGCCTTGTTCAGCGCATCCGTCGTCCCGTACTTCTGCTTCACGTGCTCCACAAATCCCGCAAACACGTCCGGGTTCGAAGCCCCGTTCGACCCCGTCTCGTTGTCGATCTGCCACCCGATCACCGCCGGGTTGTCCTTGTAATGCGCCACCATGTTCGTGATTACCCGCTCCGCATAGAACCGAAACTTCGGATTATCGGTGTCCATGTTCTGCCGCATCCCGTAGCTCACCGCGGCTCCGCCCAGCGGCCGCGCATAAAACTCCGGATGCGCCTTCGCCATCCACGTCGGCATGGAGTAGGTCGGCGTCCCCATAATCACCTTGATCCCCGCCTTGCCCATCGCGTCCACCACGCGATCCATCCACGCATACTCGAAGACGCCATCCTTTGGCTCCCACAGGCTCCACGTCGATTCGCCCATCCGCACCACCGTGATGCCCGCCTCGTGCATCAGCGCGACGTCTTTCTCAAGCCTCCCCGGCTGAAGGTCGGCCGGCATGTACTCGTTGTAGTACGCCGCCCCATACAGCACGTCCGGAAGAATGGCCCCGGGCGGAGGAGCCGTCGCGGAACTTTGTCCCCACACCGCGCCCGACGTTACAGAACCCAGCACAAACATCGAAAGCAACCCGTACCGCCGGCAAGTGCGCACCATAGAAAGCTCCTGATCTCGTAATGCCGATCACACTCGGTGTGCACGCTCCCCGCATGCCCTCTCCTCGTGTAATCTTGCAACCGCTTACAGTTTCAAACTTGTTCCCGGGAATCCTCTCACGAGCGAGCGTCGCTTGCACAGCAAACCCGCCCGGGATCAGGCCACCAGCACAACTCGTACGGAGATCCACATCATGCGGAAGTTCCTCATCCTCCTCGGCGCGTCCATGCTCGCCATCCCCAGCGCCCTCGCGCAAACGTCCATTCACTACGACGCCGCGCAGCACGTCTGGCATCTCTCCGCCGGCAGCATGAGCTACGTCCTTGGCGTCAACGATCAGCACGCCCTCCAGACCATGTACTGGGGCGCTCGCCTCGATCCCTCCGCAACCTTCCCGCAGCCCAGGGAATTCCCCGAAGCCGCCTCCTTCGACCCCGGCGTCGGCACCACACCACTCGAGTACCCCGGCTGGGGCGGCGGCCTCCCCTACGAGCCCGCCGTCAAGATCAGCTTCCCCAACGGCAACCGCTCACTCCAACTTCAGTTCGTCGATGCCAGGGTTACTGGTGACGAGCTCGAAATCACCACCAAGGACATCCTCGCTCCCATCTTCGTCCACCTCTTCTATCGCACCTACCCCGAGGGCGTCCTCGCCCGCTGGTCACACATCGAAAACCGCGGCAAGGACACGGTCACAGTCGAGCAGGCCGGCTCCGCAACCTACAATCTTCCCCCCAGCCCGAACTACGAGCTCAGCTCTCTCACCGGACGCTGGGGCGCCGAGTGGCAGCTCGCCACCGAGACCCTCCGCCCTGGCATCCACATCCTCGAAAGCCGCCGCGGCAGCACCTCCCACCAGTCCAACCCATGGTTCGCCATTGGTGCTCGCGATCAGACCACCGAAACCTCCGGCCCCGTCTGGTTTGGTGAGCTCGGCTGGAGCGGCAGCTGGCGCATCGCCGTCGAGCAGAACTACGCCAACCGCATTCGTATCACCGGCGGTTACAATCCCTTCGACTTCGCCTACCCTCTCGCGCCCGGCGAATCCCTCGACACGCCGAAGTTCTACGCCGGCTACACCGCCGGAGGACAGGGTGAGGCCTCACGCATCCTCCATCGCTTCCAGCGCGCCGAGATCCTTCCGCAGCGCCCCTCGCCCAAGCCCCGTCCCGTCATCTTCAACTCTTGGGAAGCCACCGAGTTCAAAGTCGATGAGGCCGGTCAGGTTGCCCTCGCCGAAAAGGCCGCCAAACTCGGCGTCGAGCGGATGGTCATCGACGACGGCTGGTTCGGCGAGCGCAAGGACGACCACGCCGGCCTCGGCGACTGGTACATCAACCCCCAGAAGTTCCCCCACGGCCTCAAGCCCGTTATCGACCGCGTCCACGCCCTCGGTATGGACTTCGGCATCTGGGTCGAGCCCGAGATGGTCAACCCCGACTCCGACCTCTACCGCAAGCACCCCGACTGGGCCATGAACTTTCCCGGCCGCCCCCGCACCGAGGCACGCAATCAACTCCTGCTCAACCTCGCCCGCCCTGATGTACGCGAGTACGTCTTCAACTGGCTCGACAAACTCGTCAGCGAAAACGACATCGCCTTTCTCAAGTGGGACTACAACCGCAACTGGTCGGATCCCGGCTGGGACGCCGTTCCGCTCGCGCAGCAAAAAGAGATCTACGTGAAGTTCGTCGACAACCTCTACAGCATCCTCGCCGACCTTCGTAAGAAACATCCAAAACTTGAGATCGAATCCTGCTCCGGCGGTGGCGGTCGCGTCGACCTCGGCATCCTCCGCTACACCGACGAGGTCTGGCCGTCCGACAACACCGACGCCCTCGACCGCATCGTCATCCAGGACGGCTTCACCCACGCCTACTCCCCCAACCTGATGATGGCTTGGGTCACCGACGTCCCCAACTTCGTCGACCATCGCTCCGAGCCGCTCGACTTCCGCTTCCTCGTCGCCATGTCCGGCTCACTCGGCATCGGCGGCAACCTCAACAAGTGGACGCCCGAAGAGTTGGAGACCGCCACCCGCATGACTGCCTTCTACAAGCAGGTACGCCCTGCAGTCCAGCTCGGAGAGCTCCACCGCCTCCTGCACCCTCGCGACAGCAAAGACGGCAGCACTGGCGAGACCAGCGCCGTCCAGTACGTCGCCTCGGACGGCGGCAGCTCCGTCGTCTTCGCGTACCTGCACTCGCAGCACTACGGCAACCCATTCCCAACCCTGCACCTCGAAGGCCTTGACCCCGCCGCCACCTACCGCCTCACACCCCTCGACAACAAAAAGGCCCCCGGCCTCGCCGCCGAACGCAACGGCTCCCAGCTCATGGGGCAGGGGATCGACCTCGACCTCCACGGAGACTACGACGCCACCGCCATCCGCCTGGAGCGCATCCGTTAGCCGCCAAAGCCCGCACACACATCAAGGTAGCCCCGGCGCTTAAACGGTTGTGTCATTCTGAGCCGAAGGGTAAGAAACTCGTATTCGCTCGAGTCGACACACCCACGGACCCGCAACCGACACACCCCAGGGGAGGCCCTACTTCCCCCGGCACCCCGCCTTATAAACCTGCGCCTTACGCCACTCCTCATTCGTCGCAAAGATCACGCACGTATCACCCGTATCGGTATTCAGACGCCACGTCAGGTCGCCCTGCCGATACAGCTGATAGTGCCCAGACCCGCCAAATGTCATCCCGTTCGGCGGATTCGCCGCAATCGAATCCGAAGCCGGCGGTGTCATCCCGTTCGCGCCCGTGGACCCACCACCCTGCGCCACCAGGTTCCCACCCGCATCACCCGTCGTCGCAGTCGCCGGCAGCGTCGATGCCGCCGGTGCCGTTCCCGCCGTCTCCGCCTTCACATCCGTCCGCGCGCGGCCACCCGTCATGCCGTCCGAGTAAACCTCCGCTCCCGCACTCCGCCCCGTCGCGTAGCTGCTGTAGCCCACATACGCAAACACCACCAGCACCAGGATCATCAGCCCGACCAGCACACCCTTCAGCATGCCGCCCTCCAACACCTGCCGCCCCACAGAGCACAACTGTCAGATTCGGGAGCAAGGACGCACGTCCGCCTCGGCCCACCCGAGCCGACACGTCCGACCGTTCCCGCCGACATCTCCTGCGCAGCTTTCACGGGAGCTCCCGTTTCACACATTTTGATGCACTTATCATCGCTCGGAAGCTCCGCGAAAGCCAAACAAAACTTATCGCAACGGCTAACTACCGGTTTCCGCCCAGCCCCGGACCTGAAGAAACCTGAGCCTCACGCGTGGTGCGCCTCATCCAAAACGCAAGGGCTCAGCTCGAGGCAAGGAGTATCATCACAACGTGCCGAAATACTCAGTTGTCGTCCCTTTTCATAATGAAGAGGAAAACGTCACAACCCTCTATGACCGCCTCAAAGCCGTCATGGAGCAGGTCAACGACACCTTCGAGCTCGTCTTCGTCGACGACGGCTCACGCGACCGCACCTACCGCCTCCTCGAAGAGATCGCCGCCGTAGACTCACGCGTCCTTGTCGTCAAGCTTCGCCGCAACTTCGGCCAAACCTCCGCCCTCGCCGCCGGCTTCGACCACGCTCAGGGAGACTTTGTTCTCGCCATGGACGGCGACCTGCAGCACGACCCCGAAGAGATCCCCACCTTTCTCGCCAAGCTCGAAGAAGGCTACGACGTCGTCAGCGGCTGGCGCTCCCAGCGCGGCGACAACTTCCTCATGCGCCGCATCCCCTCCCGCGCCGCCAACAAGCTCATGGCCGTCCTCTCCGGCGTCGACATCCACGACTTCGGCACCACCTTCAAGGCCTACCGCCGCGAGGTCATCCAGAACATCCCCCTATACGGCGAGATGCACCGCTTCATCCCCGCGCTCGCCAGCTGGTACGGCGCATCCATCTGCGAGATCCCGATCTCGAACCCCGCCCGCACCGCTGGGAAAAGCCACTACGGCATCTCCCGCACCTTTCGGGTCTTCTTCGACCTCCTCACCATCCGCTTCCTGCTCAAGTACATGACGCGCCCGCTCCACTTCTTCGGAACCGTCGGCGCTATCGGCATGCTCTCCGGCATCGGCCTCGCCGGCTGGATGCTCATCCTCAAAATCCTCACCCACGGCCACGTCCTCGACCAGCACGGCCCCATCTTCATCATCGCCGGCGTCCTCATCCTCGCCGGCATCCAGATGCTCGGCATCGGCCTCCTCGGCGAGCTCCAGGTCCGTCACTTTCACACCGCCAACCACCGCGCCCCCTACGCGGTCGACCGCGTCCTCCGCCTCCGCTCCAGCGAAGAAAGCCTCCTCCAATAAGCCGCAGCTGCGACCCGTCTCGTGAACCGACCAGCGTGGCATCACCTTTTCTGTTGTCATCCTTCGCGTAGCGGAGGATCTGCTTCTCTAACAAACGCTCCATCCCATCCAACCACCCGCATCCGCTACTCTAGATAAGCGAATGCCCTACAAGATCCTGTCCCCCCAAACCCCCGACCCCAGCCACGCCGGCAAGCACGCCCTCGCCATCATGGCCAAGGCACCCCGCCCTGGCAAGGTCAAGACCCGCCTGTCCCCCCCGCTCTCCCTCGCCCAGACCGCCGCCATCAACATCTGCTTTCTTGAGGACACCGCCCACAACCTCGCCATGCTTGGCCCTGACGCCTTCAGCCTCATCTGCTACACCCCGGTCGGCGACGAAGCCGCCTTCGACCACCTCCTCCCCGAACACTTCGCCCTGATCCCCCAGCGCGGCGACCTCTTCGGCGAACGCCTCCTCGCCGCCGCCACCGACATCCTCGCCTGTGGCTTCGCCTCCGTCTCCCTCATCGACTCCGACTCCCCCACCGTCCCGCACGCCGCGTTCGCCCAGGCCGTTGAAGAGCTCGCCAAACCCGGCGACCGCATCGTTCTCGGCCCCTCGCACGACGGCGGCTACTACCTCATCGGCCTCAAGCAGCCGCACCCCGAGCCCTTCGATCGCATCTCCTGGTCCACCGCCTCCGTCGCCGAAGAGACCCGCCAGCGGTGCCGCGAAGCCTCCCTTCCGCTCGTCGAGCTCCCCCTCTGGTATGACGTCGACGACGCCCAAACGCTGGCCCTCCTCAACGCCGAGATCCTCGAAAGCCATCCCGCCCCCCTTCACTACCATCCCCGGCTACCCCGCCCCCCACACCCGCGAGTTCCTCCTCGAGCTCGACAGCCCCGCCGACCTCGTAGCCCAACCCGCCGAACAGCAGGGAAGCACCCCGCGTTAGCATCAGCGCCAAACCTCACACGCCCATTCCCACGAACTCACGCCATTCCAAATAAGGCTTGTCATTCTGAGCGAAGCGAAGAATCCCCGTATCTCGCCCGAAGCGCCCCGGCACTCAACCGGTAGCATCCAGGCCGCCGCACTGGTCAGCCGCCCAGCCCTGGCATACCAACGCTGCCCTTATCTTCCTCGGTCTCTGCCTCTTCCTCCTCTCCCGCCACCTCATCTCCGAGTACGACACCTACACCATCGGCTTCTCCGGTACATCCGGCTGGTCCGTCTGGTGCTACGCCCTCGCGAGCCTCCTCGTCCTCTTTGGCCCCACCGACCGCCTCACCTTCCCAATCATCCTCATCATCGCTGTCGCTTGCCGCCTCGCCACCCTCTTCGCTGACCCTGCCCTCTCCTCCGACATTTATCGCTACGTCTGGGACGGCATCGTCCAACACGCCGGCATCAACCCCTACCGCTACGTCCCCGCAGACGCCCACCTCGCTTTTCTCCGCGACGCCTCCGACGGCAACATCTACCCGATGATCAACCGCAAGGAGTACGCCCGCACCATCTACCCGCCCCTCGCCCAGGTCATCTTCTGGATCACCACCTTCATCTCGCCCACCGTCACCTGCATGAAGACCGTCATGGTCCTCTTCGAGGGCCTCACCCTTTGGACCATCCTCAAGCTCCTCCACCTCCTGGGCCGCCCCCGCGAGCAGGCCATCCTCTACGCCTGGTGCCCGCTCCTCATCTGGGAGATCGCCGGCTCCGGCCACCTCGACGCCTCCGCCATGGCCTTTATCGGCCTCGCCCTCCTCGCTCGCTTTCACCGCCGGCCCGCGCTCACCGGCCTCTTTCTCGCCGTCGCCGTCCTCATCAAGTTCTACCCCCTCGTCCTCTTCCCGGCCCTCTACCTCCGCAAGCCCGCCGTCGATCGGGCAGGGAACCGCCGCACCTTCGTCCAGACGCTCGACTGGAAGATGCCCACCACCATGCTCGCCGTCGCCATCCCCGCCTACGCCTTGTACTCTTCCGTCGGCAAACTCGTCTTCGGCTTTCTCGGCGGCTACGTCCAGGAAGAAGGCATGGCTACCGGTACCCGCTACTTCCTCCTCGAGCAGGCCCAGCACCTCCCCGGCCTCGCTAATCTCCCCTCCGCCGCCTACCTCGCCTTCGCCGCACTCACCTTGGCCGCACTCTCCGTCTGGGCCTTCCTCACCGCCTCGCCCGCCCCCAACGCATCCCCACAAACACCTGACATCCCGACCGGAGCCGCAGGCAAAGTGGATGGACCTGCGTCTCCCCTCGCCACAACCCCGGATGCCCCCTCGTCTCAGGCGGCCATATCGCCGGAAAAGACGGAGTATCGCGCAGAGCGCGACCGTTCTCTCCGGCCTCGACGACTCGAGCCTCAGGCCGGTTTTCTCCGCCCCGCCTTCGCCCTCGCCGCAGCTCTCATGCTCCTCTTCAGCCCGCATTACCCCTGGTACATCGCCTGGCTCATCCCCTTCTTTACCATCCTTCCCAACCTCCCTATGGCCGCCTATATCCTCGGCCTCTTCTATCTCTGCACCACCGCTCTCGCCGTCGGCTACGGCCCCAAGCAGTTCCTCCTGAACCAACTCCTCTATGGCGCCATCCTCCTCGCCACGATCCTCCACCTCGCCCTCCGCCGCTGGCTTCCAGAAAGCTCTCTCTCAAACCTGATAGCTGAACGCTGACAGCTAATACGTAAAACCGTCCACCATGTCACGAGACCAGATCTCCGTCATCATCCCCGCCCTTAACGAAGCCGAATCCATCGGCGCCGTCGTCCGGTCCATGCCCTGGCACCTGATCGCCGAGTGCATCGTCGTCGACAACGGCTCCACCGACCAGACGGCCGCCAACGCTACCGCCGCCGGTGCCCGCGTCATCACTGCACCCCGGGGCTACGGCTCCGCCTGCCTCGCCGGCTCCAACGCCGCTCTCCCCACCTCGACGATCCTCGTCTACCTCGATGGCGACGGCTCCGACCACATCACCGACCTCCCCCGCCTCACCGATCCCATCCTCAACGACACCGCCGACTTCACCATAGGCTCCCGCATCCGCGGCACCCGCGAGCCCGGCTCCATGCTCGCCTCGCAGATCTTCGCCGCCCACCTCGTCGGCACTCTCCTCCGCCTCGTCCCCTCCGTCCGCCGTCGCGCCCGCTACACCGACATGGGCGCCTTCCGCGCCATTCGCCGTTCGTGCCTCAACCAGTTACGGATGTCTGAGCTCACCTACGGTTGGAACCTCGAGATGCAGATCAAGGCCGCCCAGCACAACCTCCGCATCCTCGAGCTCCCCGTCAACTATCGCAAGCGCATCGGCGGTGAAAGCAAGGTCGCCGGCAATCTCCGGGCCTCCGTCAAAGCCGCCACCCGCATCCTCGAAGTCCTCTTCCGCGTCGGCCTCTCCCCCCGGAAGCCCTAGCCTCCATCTCAACTCCGTACTAAAGTGGGTTACTCATGCGCGTCCTCCTCACCGCTGCCTCCGTTCTCCTTTCCCTCTCCCCCTCGCTCGCGCAGCAGCAGACACCCGCCCGCCCGCCCGAAGACCTCACCGCCCTCGCGACCAATCACAGCCCCGATCTCGAGCGGGCCATCCGCTCCGCCTTCACCCCCAAAGAGCTCGCCGAAGGCACTGCCTTCCGCGGCCACCTTCACGATTTCTTCTTTGCCGCCGAGGCCCCCTCCCAGCCCACCCTTCTCATCGACGACGCCGAGCGTGACGTCGCCAGGTCCGCTCAGGGCATCAACACCCAACGCATCCCCGGCACCGATCTCTACTACGCCACCGCCCACATCGATCAGCTCGGCACGCTCCACCGCTTCTCCTATCTCGTGGCCGACAAGCCCTTCGGCGGACGGCTCGACCTCCCCGCCTTCACCGAAGACCACTACGCCCACCCCGGCGTTCCGGCGGGCACCCTCTCCGCCCAGCTTTCGCATATCAGCAAAATCTACGACGGCATGCAGTCCGACTACTGGATCTACGTCCCCGCCCAGTACGACCCCAAGACCCCCGCCGCCCTCATGGTCTTCCAGGATGGCTCCGGCTACGGCAATCGTGACGGCGACCACGGCATCCTCAACGACCTCGACAACCTCATCGCCCAGGGAAAGATCCCCGTCATGATCGCCGTCTTCATCAACCCCGGCGACATCTCCGCCCATCCCGGCACCCCTACCTACACCGCCGTCGACGCCTACTCGAAGAAGTGGTCCCGCACCCTCAAAGACTCCATGCGCTCCGTCGAGTACGACACCGTCTCCGATCGCTACGGACGCTTCCTTCGCGACGAGATCCTCGCCGACGTGGAAGCGAAGTACAACATCCGCCGCGACTCCTACTCCCGCGCCATCACCGGCCTCTCCTCTGGCGGCATCTGCGCCTTCAACGCCGCCTGGCAGCAGCCGGATCAGTTCGCTCGTGTCATCACCTGGATCGGCTCCTTCACTGCCATTCAGTGGCACGAAGATCCGGGCGTCCCTGACGGCGGGCAGGACTTCCCCGAAAAGGTCCTCCGCGAACCCCACCGCAACCTCCGCGTCTGGCTCGCCGACGGCTCCAACGACATGGAAAATGAACGCTACGGCTCCTGGCCCCTTGCCAACATCCGCATGTCCAACGCTCTCCACCTCAAGGGCTATGACATGCACTTCAGCTTCGCCCACGGCACCCACAACGCCGGTCATGGAGCCGCCGAGTTTCCCGCCGAGATGACCTGGCTCTGGCGCAACTACAACCCCGCCCGCACCTCCGAAACCTTCACGGAGGACCCCGCCGAAGCCGCGCAGCCACCCTTCCGCGTTACCATAACCAACCGCTCCGCGAAGTAAGTCCCCGCTCCAACGCCTCGCAGCATTGCGCGGCTGAAAATCCGCAGACCCTGAGCGCACGACCCGGCTGGTTGGGCGTCGGAGGCTCGATATGCTCGATCCCCCAACAGCCCATCGGTATCCGCACGATCATCTACTATCCGGGCGATCGTTCATCTCGATGCTCCCGAGAGGTGAAGCGAAAGGCCAGAGCACCAACAGGAGGTCGATACGATCGAGCTAGATCCACACCTTCGATTCCACTTTTACCGTGGACCTGTTCCGACGCTTGTCGCTTGGAGTGGTGTTCCCGGCCCCGGCAGTGGGGGTCACAATGGCCGGGGTTGCCGGCGCGGCCTTCGGTGAGCCGCTGCGCGTCGCGGTTCCAGCACTGGTCGTCGCACCGGGCGCGTAGTTTATCCGCGGATCTTCAAGATACTCGTGAGGAGGTCCGACACGGTTCATGCGCGCATAGTTCGGAATTGCGAGCATAGGGGAGCCATCCTTCCAACTCCCTGTGATCACCATCACGCCGCCAAGCAGGTCCGGCCTCCAATCCGCTTTGAGCGGAGCGTCGCTCAGCTGCTGCTCGATGTCTTTCTGATCCGCAGTCTCCACGTTGTACACCAACGGTCCATAGCGCAAGGCCACGGAGCCGAGGTCTGCCTTTACTCGCTCGTCTGCAATCACTCGCTGAGCTTCCATCGGCAGCTCCAACTCGATACGATCGCCCTTCTTCCACTCGCGAGTCACTACCGCATAGCCCTTCACGATACTGGGCGTAATCTGCTTGCCATTCACGGAGAACTGTTTCACACCGCTGATGGCCGGCGACTCCGTGTAGAGCTTGCTGAAGCTGCGGTTGGGGATCCGGACATATACGGAAAAGGTACTGGCCTGCTCCGGATTTACAGTAATTGTGATCGCGCCCTTCCAGGGGTACTCGGTCTTCTGAACCATCTCAACATCTGTGCCAGCGACCTTCCCGACGTGGATGCGGCTGCCGACAAACATGTTCACGTACACGCCGGTTTTGTCCTTCACGTAGGCCCACGTCGGCATCATCAGCAACGTGCGTGGGATGTTCCCAACGCAGCAGGGGCATACATGCCAGAGCGTGCGCTGTGTGTTCACCAAGGGATTGGTGTAGCAGAAGCTCTTGCCCTCCAGGTCAACCGCGCCAAGCAGGGCGTTGTACATCGTCTGCTCATACAGGTCGGCGTACTTCGCATCATGGTAGGCAAGGTTGAGCTTGTACTGGAAGAAGACCAGGCCGCAGCTCGAGCACGACTCGCAGTACGCGTTGTTGCGCAGCGAGTAATTGGGCCCGAAACCCTCCGAAGTCTCGCCACTGCCGATGCCGCCCGTCAGGTAATACTTCCTGTTCACCATGTTGTCCCACAGCGACATCACAGCGCTCTGGTAGTCATGGTCGCCCGTCTCCGCCGCAATGTCCGCCATACCCGAGTAGAAGTAGGTCGCTCGCACAGCGTGTCCCACGGCCTCATACTGCTGCCCCGGCGGAAGGTGGCTCTGGTCGTACTCCGATCCGCCGCGTCGAGAGTCCAGGAGGAATTTAGCGAGCACAATGTAAGCGTCTCCACGCCCGTTGCCCTCCTGGTCATTCACAAAGCGCCCAAACCGCACCAGCGCCTGCTCCATCTCCTGATGTCCGTCGAACCAGTCCTTCTTCCCGGGACCGAGATTCGCCACCCAGCAGTCGGCCAGCTTCTTCGCAGCGTTATACAGGCGCAAGTCCTGCCCGTCGGTTAACGTGTAGTGATTGATCGCCGACTCGATGAAGTAGCCGGAAACATACCCCTCATGGTTCCCGCGGTGCTCGGGCGACCAACGCTCCGGCCACTGCGCGCGATCAGCAAGAATATAGGCCGTCTGCAGGTAGCCATCGGGCATCTGCGCCGCAAGGATGATGGGGATCCACTTCTCCAGAGTCACATGCATGTGCTGCTGGGCGTCCATGATCTCCTGATCGCCCTGCGGATCGACCATTAACGCGATGCACATCGACTCCACGGTTTGATGGACCCAGGCGTTTGAGAACACAAATCCCTTGTGTCGCCCATGCGGTTCGCCGCGGTTCGCCTTTCCAGCTTCAATGAAGTTGTCGATACCACCGTCCCCCTCATTTGCAGCGATATCGGTCCGCTCGCAATAGGCGATGCAGTGCGGGATCCAATCGACGATAAGAGTTTTGGCACGCGCGTTCCAGAGCGGGCTGTCGATCGAATACCTCTTCGTGTAAACCACATCGAGCCGTTGCTTTGGTGGAGCAGCTTCCGCGTGAACATGGACCGTCGACGCCGTCTCGTGGCCATCCCCTGAAGCGGTAAGTTTGAGGACGTAGTCCCCAGGGGCAGAAAACGTCGCCGTCGTCACCGGCGACGCCGCGTTCGCAAACACAATCGAACCGGGACCGGAAGCCTTCGTCCAGGTCGTAGCATTCGAAGGGCGATCCTCAAGCCAGATGGACTTGCCGGCAAGGTAGGTCCTGCCGCCCATCACGACCGAGCGATCGATCCCCGCGTTCACAACCGGGGGAAGCGAGGGAACAGGACCTGAGCCGTAAACCCTCCACTCCAGGATGCCCGCCGGGTGAATCCCGTCCGGCACGACTTCCATACGCAGCTTGTCCGTCACCACCTCATCGAAGCTGGTCGCGTTGAAGGTGTCTGCTGCGACGCCGAGACCTTTGGCTCGCGTAACCGGAACGAAGTCGCTTCCATTCCAATAAAGAATCCGGTACGACACAGGAGCAAGCATGCGCGCATATCCGCTACCCGGAGGGCCGTTCGGGCGCGGTGCATCGATCCCCCAATAAATATCCACCTTGTTCAAGGCGACGGGTTTGCTCCACGCATACTGAACCCACTCGGCGGGGGAGTTCTCCTCTTCAAAACCGCGCCGAACAGCATAGGAGCCGTTCTGACGATCCCCGGAACTGGACGGTGTGAAGCCGTCATTGAGGGCGCCGATCTTGTTCTCGCTGGTCGTCGTCAGGCTGGAGGGCACGGCCACTTTGGCAAGGTTCAGGGGATCGACACCTCCGGTCTGGGCAAACGCCCGCGAAGGATCGCAGGCGGCCACCGCAGCCGTCGCACCCATGCCTGCAAGAAATCCACGCCGGTTCAGCGAGCCCTTTTGCTCCACGCCTGCAGCCTTTGCGACCAGATCCTTCAATTTCCTGCCGGAAACATGCTTGCTCATCAGTCCGTACTCCCTTGAAATCGATGAAAACGAAACTCGGCTCGATGACCCTCAGACCGTGCCGAACCGTGGCCCCTTCGAGCCTTGCCCTATCCATACAAGCCCCTGCGAAGGTCTTCCGTCAAGAGTTGAGTAAACGTTCTCTTGACGATCTCCGCTCTCCGGGAATAGAAGGTTGACTGGCCACTTTGGGGAGCACGCCATGAAACGCCCATTCTCTCGCCGCACCTTTATCGCCTCTGCAGCCGCTTCGGCGATCCCACCCGTAATCGGCTATGCACAGCCGAAAGCCGGAGCTCTCCTCTCTCTGCTCTCGGCCGAGCGGCAACCCGGCGGCAATTCAACCCCCGACTGGAAAGACGCCGGCGTCATCGATCTCTCCCGATCGCCACATGCCAAGCTGAAGACCTTGCCGGTCAGAGCTGTGGTGATTCGCGAGGGCTTCTGGTCGAAGCGACGCAACACAAACCTCGCGGCGAGTATCCCGAGCATGCACGACCAGCTGATCGGGCATGGGCGCATGGATAACTTTCTCCGGCTCACTGGAAAGTCTGCCGCGCCCCAGAAGGGACCCGTCTTCTCGGACTCTGATATCTACAAGTGGACCGAAGCCGTGGGCTTCGCTCTCCAAACGCAAGATCAGCCGCAGCTACGGAAAACGACCGCTGCGATGATCAGCGACGTCGTCGCCATCCAGGAGCCAAACGGCTACCTCAACACCTACTACGTCGGTGACAAGAAGACGGAAAGGATGTTGTACCCCACCCAGGAGACCGGGCACGAGCTCTACAACATCGGTCATATGCTGCAGGGCGCGATTGCGTACTACCGCGCAACGGGCGACCGGACGCTGCTGGACGCGGGAATCCGCTTCGTCGATCAGTTTCTCCTGCCCAACTACGGTCCGAAGAAGGACCAGAAGGCGATCGTCTCCGGTCATCCGGAGATCGAGATGGCCCTGATTGAGCTCTATCGCACCACTGGCAAACACGAGTACGTCGACCTTGCCGGCTACATCCTCCACGGCGACGACCGCGTCCCGTTGACCAGGCAGCAGATCTCTTACATGTTCTGCGGAGTTCCGTTTGCTTCGCGCACCAGGCTCGAAGGTCATGCAGTCCGGGCCATGTATGCCTGCTGCGGAGCCACCGATTATTACCTCGAGACGGGTGACCCGAGCTACTGGAAAGCCCTGAATACCTTGTGGGAGGACCTGGCCGCGCATCAGCTCTACGTAACTGGCGGCATCGGCGCGCGTGAAGCAGGCGAGACATTTGGAGATGCGTACGAGCTGCCAAACGCTCGTGCCTATGGGGAAAGCTGTGCGGCGATCGGCAACATGATGTGGAACTGGCGCATGCTCGCGGCCTCCGGCGAGGCACGCTTCACAGACGTCATCGAGCGAGCTCTCTACAACGGCATCAACTCCGGGATGTCGCTCGACGGAACCACGTACTGCTACCGCAATCCGCTCGCTTTTGAGCCGTCGGGTAACTCCAGCGACCGTCACTCTCCTGACGGCAAGATTCGGAATCCGTGGTACGACACCACCTGCTGCCCCCCCAATCTGGAAAGGACCTTTGCGTCTCTGCCCGGTTACATGTACAGCACGAGCTCGGAAGGGGTCTATGTTCACCTCTACGACAACTCGGAGATGAACTGGCACCTTCACGACGGAAATGGCCTCCGGATCCAGCAGGAGACCAACTATCCGTGGAGCGGCGACGTAAAGATCACGGTTACTCCCGCCAAACCCGGTGATTTCGTCGTCTTCGTCCGGATCCCTGGCTGGTCTGCGAACAATGTCGTCAAGGTAAACGGGACGGAAATGCACGGAGTGAAAGCTGGCGAGTACCTCGCCATCCGCCGCCGATGGTCAGGAGACGAAACCATCGAGCTCGCATTTGACATGACAACACGGCTGCTCAGAGCGAACCCCCTGGTCACCGAGGATCGGGGCAGGGTCGCCTTTCAACGTGGCCCCGTCGTCTTCTGTATGGAGGAGCTCGATCAGCCGAATCATCCTCAAGGGACAAATATCGCTGGCTACGCGGTCGAGATCGAGGGCGAAACGGCCTCACACTTCGATCCTCACCTCCTCGACGGCGTCATGGTCCTGGAACATCCGGGATCGCTCAAATCCTCCCCATCCGGCACAGGACTCTACTTCTCTGCCGAAGCGAAGGAGAGTACGCGCGAGAATGCCGTCTCCCTCCGGCTGATCCCCTACTACGCCTGGGCCAACCGCGCGCCCGCCGCAATGCAGGTCTGGATACCTGATCGGCAGGTCTAAGCCTTCCTCCTAAACGGAGAACTCAGCCCACGCTGTCGCAAGTTCATGGCGCGGCCGAGCTTTGGACAGCTTGCATTCTGGCCGCTCAGATACACCAAGGTGGAGACTGAGGAGGAACACGGCTTGAACAACGAACCCGTGACCCGGCGTGGAGTGCTCACCGGACTGACCCTCGGAGCGGCCGATCTGCTGCTCTCGCGAAGGCTCAGCTTCTCCCAGGTAGTTGGCTCGCGCCAGGGTGTGCCGGCGGTCGGCAACACGCATCTGCTCACGCTGGTCGCGCTCAGCTCACACACCCTGCGGCTGCGGGTCGTTCAGGAGGGCAAACAGGGCCCGGCCAACGAGCTCGGAGTGGTCCCAAGGCAGTGGCCGGAGCCGCTCGAAGAGAGCGACAACGGTGTCGTCAGATGGGCGGGGTACACCATCCATCTCCAGGAAAAGCCCTGGCAGCTGACCATCACCGATTCCGCAGGAAAGATGCGTCAGCGCCTTCGCCAGGATCCCGACACCGAGTCCATCCATTTCGCGTTGGGCGAGGGCCCGCTGTTCGGGCTCGGCGAGGGAGGTCATCCTCTCGATCGCCGAGGGACCACCGACGACATGCGCAACGGCCAGCACAGCCCCGAACTCGCGACCTACGGAGCGCGCGTGCCCATCCCATGGATCGTGGGCGCGAGCGGATGGGGACTCTTCTTCGCGCATCCTTGGGGCACCTTCGATCTCTCCGGCAGCGAGGGAAGCTGGATCTCAGCCGCAGAGACGCCGACCCGGGACATCTTCATCGTGTTGGCTGACTCGCCTGCGGAGCTCCTGCGCGAGTGGGCCGAGCTCACCGGCTACCCTCACCTTCCTCCTCTTTGGTCCTTCGGCTATCAGCAGTCTCATCGCACCCTCGAGAGCAGGGAAGCGGTGCTCGCGGAGGCGAGGCTATTCCGGCAGAAGAAGCTGCCATGCGATGCCATGATCTATCTCGGCACAGGCTTCTGCCCTTCGGGGTGGAACACGGGACAAGGCTCCTTCACCTTCAACTCCGCCGTCTTTCCAGATCCCGCGGCGATCTTCCATGACCTGCACGATGAGCACTTCAAGGTGATACTCCACGTGACCGGCTGCCCAGAGGATCTTCATGGCGACGTGAGGGACACTGGAGCGGCACTCGGAGACCCAAGTGACGCTGCGACCTACTGGCTCAAGCACAGAGACGTGCAACGCACGGGCGTCGATGGGTGGTGGCCCGACGAAGGCGACGAACTCCCTCCCGCAGGGCGCCTGGCAAGGAACCGCATGTACTTCGAAGGCTCGCAGCTCTTTCAGCCAAACGTCAGGCCCTTCGCCCTGCACCGGAACGGATACGCGGGCATTCAACGGTTCGGCTGGCTCTGGTCCGGTGATACCTTCTCCACCTGGAAAACCCTGGCAGCGCAGATCATGGTCGGCATCACCGCCGGGATCTGCGGCATCCCGTACTGGGGTACAGATACCGGGGGCTTCGTCCCAACCAAGGAGTTCACCGCGGAGCTCTTTGTGCGCTGGTTCCAGTTCAGTGCCTTCTGCCCCTCGTTTCGGAGCCACGGACGTACCTGGAGACTTCGCCTGCCCTGGGGGTGGGACGAGGGCACGTACGGGCCTGCCGAGATGGACGAGAGACTCGCTTCCTCGATCCTGCCCCGACCGCAAGACCTGCACAATAAGGCGGTCGAGAGTATCTGCCGCAAGTACCTGAACCTCCGCTACGCGCTGCTTCCATACCTCTACTCGGCGGCAGCCGAGAGCCACAGAACGGGCTTGCCACTGATGCGGGCTCTCTGGCTGCACTACCCGGATGATCCGAAAGCGGTCGCGACCGAGGATGCATATCTCTGGGGCGACAGCATCTTTGTGGCACCAGTAGTGGAGCCCGGTGCACGAACACGCAAAACATATCTGCCGCGCGGGCTATGGTGGAACTACTGGACCGCTGCTCGCGTCGAGGGAGGTCGAGAGGTGACCTGCGAGGTTGATCTCGAGACGCTGCCGCTCTACGTAAAAGCCGGCGCCATTCTGCCGATCGGCCCGGAAAAGCAGCACACCGACGAAGAAAGCAGCGAGCCCGTCACGCTCCGGATCTATCCCGGTGCGGATGGGGCCATGACGCTCTACGAGGATGACGGCGTCAGCTTCGAATACCAGAGTGGAGCGTTCACGCGCATCGCCTGCTCCTGGCATGAAAACTCCCGAACCCTTCGAATACGGGCGGAGTCGCCGAAGAACATGCATCGGCAGCCGAAATTCGCGGTGGAGATCGCGGGAACTACCGCCCGCAGACAGGTTACGGTCACAGGTGATCCGGTCTCCGTCCAGTTCTGACAAATCGTCGGCCTCGTTCTTATTTCGCTCCAGAGCGGGCGCCGTTTCATACAAAAGAACAGGTGTTCTCGGGAAAAGATTGTGCTTGACCGGCGTTGCTCAAGGGATCTAGAGTTCGTCGGTGCAAAAAGAGAGGCAAAGGGACGTACGATGCGTAAACGTTTTCCGGACTCGGTAAACGTTATATCGCCCTCAGTTCCTGCACGCCAAGGTTGTCGCTTTTCGGAGGAGGTCAGGTGATCAAAAGAATTGGAATTGTCGTACAGATGGCAGCCTTGCTACTGCTCACATTCGGTGTCGGCCGCACAGCCCTCGCCCAGTTCAGTGGAAACGTCTCCGGCATCGTGACCGACCCGAGTGGGGCCGTCATAGGGGGCGCTGCACTCTCGCTGCGCAACACCGCTACAGGAGAGCAACGAACCGCTGTCTCGAATAACGAGGGCGTATACCAGTTCATCAGCCTTGCGCCGGGAAGCTACGAGCTGTCAACCACCATGTCGGGCTTTCGGTCCTCCCGTGTCGCTCTGACGCTGACAACCAATCAGACGCTCAATGTGCCCGTCGGCCTGGTGCTCGGGGGAGCCAGCCAGACGGTTGAGGTCTCCACCCAGGCACCCCTGCTCGACACGGCGGATACCCGTCTTCAGGAGACGCTCTCCACCCAGACACTCTCATCGCTTCCGCTGGCCGGACGGAACATGATCTCTCTCGTGACGCTTGCCCCGGGAGTAACCGGGACGGGTGTGACCAGCAATGGAAGTCCCGGTTCGGGGCGCGATAACTTCTCCACCGAGACGCAAGTCGATGCCAGCGCAAACGGCCAGGGTGCGGTCGGAAACATGTACATCGTCGACGGTCTCGACGTCAGCAGCTCCATTCGCCCCGGCGTTCTCAATATGACGCCGAACCCTGACTCCATCCAGGAGGCGACGATCCAGACCAACACGTACAACGTCGACTACGGCAGGTCGAGCTCGATCCAGATGACCATGACGACCAAGTCAGGCGGAAACACGTATCACGGCAATATCAGTGACTACTTCAACTACCAGGGCTTCTTTGCTGGAACGGAGTTCACGAAAAAGTACACGCCCTTTCACAGCAACAACATCTCCGCCACGGTCGGCGGCCCCATCATCCCGCATCATGATGGCTTTTTCTTCTTCTCGATAGAGCCCCTCCGTGCCTCAAACGCCGTGACGTCCAGCATCACCTTCGAAGATCCGGCCTTCACGGCCTTTGCCACGACCAATTTTCCGAACACCATAGGAACTCAACTGCTCACGACGTATCCGGTCAGCAAGGTCTCCAACGTCCAGGTTGCTGCCACGGCCGCCTCAATCTATCCGGTCACGGGAACGACCCCATGCGGCACCGCATCGACGTTCAACCTACCCTGTAGCACACCCGTTCTGGACAGCGGAAATTACACCGACACCGCGTTCCGGAACGGCCTCCAATACAGCATCCGCGGTGATAAAAACTTCCACCAGAAGGATCGAATCTATGCGACCTTCTACCGCACCACGCTCAATTCCAACACGACCAACCCGCGAGCTGCGTTCGACGCCACAAACACCTTCTCGCAATACGCCATTCAAGGCAACGAGACTCACACCTTCAGTGCAAGCACACTCAACGAAGCGACCTTCGCCGCGATGCGTGTGGAAGGCGTCCAGCCCTCCACGGGACTCTTCAGCGTTCCGGTCGTAAATGTCACCGGCGTAGGACAGGGATTCGGCGCGGGGTTCGCTCAGGGAGACTTTATTCAGCACAACTACCACTGGCGGGACGTCCTGACGCATACCTTCAAGGCGCATGACATTCGCGCCGGCTACGAGGGCCTCTTTGCCGATGACGTCGAGATCTTCAACGGTCCCTACGATCAACCGACCTTTGCCTTCAACAGCCTTCTCGATCTCGCGCGGGACAACGTCTACACCGAAACGGGATTGGCTTACGATCCGGTGAGCGGTCAACGTTCTCAGTACAACTGGGATGCCGCCGGCGTCACGCACGGCGCCTTCGCCGAAGATACGTGGAAGATCTCGCAGAAAGTGACCATCAACTATGGTCTGCGTTGGGACGACTATGGCAACCCCTACTCGCGCAGCGCCACAACCGCATTCGCTAACTTCTTCCCTGGTTCGGGAGCGACATATCAGGAGCAGATTGCGAACGGAGCCGTCGTCGCCCACCATCATGCGTTGAACCGGTCCATCACGGACGTCTTCAGCCCGCGTGCCGGCATAGCCTGGAACCCCGACGGAAACGGCAAGTGGTTAATCAAGGCCGGCTCGGGCATCTTCCACAACTGGCCCACACTCGCGAACCTGCAGGAACAGTATCGCGGCAACCCTCCTGGAAACATCTTCCCAACCTTCTACCAGGGGCAGACACCCGCGCCCATCTTCGCCCTGGGCACCTCGAACACGAAGCCATTCGGATACCCGGCTCCCGCACTGCCCTCTCGGCCGTTGAACGAGAAAGGCGGAATCAACGGACTCCAGTTCACCATCGGCGGCATCGATGCCAACCTGAAGTCGCCTATCAGCTACATCTACTCGGGCGGTGTGGAACGGCAGCTTGGCCGAAACCTGGTCGCCAGCGCATCCTACGCCGGCACCAAGGGTGTAGACATGCTCTCTGGCGGCGGGCAGGTCTATAACGTCAGTTATGGCCAGGACATCAACGTCTTCGAAGGGGACCTGGTCGAACATCACAGTGCCTCTCCTACACGTCTCAATACCAGCTTCGGCGCGGTGAATTACACGGCGAATGACCGCGAATCTAGCTACAACGCCTTCATCGCAGCGCTCCGGGGAAGATTCAACCGCGCATTCTTCAATGCCTCCTACACTCGTTCCTCCTCAAAGGACGATACGCAGGTCTATCCCACTTACATCAATCCCCATCGCTACTACGGGCCTTCGAACTGGGACGCTCCCAACCGGTTCTCCATGGTCTGGAACTACCAGGTTCCAGATGTGAACAGGGGCGACGGTTTTGTTGGTCGGGTCGGAAGCGGCTGGCAGGTGAGTGGGACCATCATCCTGCAGAGCGGAAACCCGTTCAACGTCTACAACAGTGCTCCGTTTGCCAACGGGGGCGACTACAACGCCGACGGCGACAACTACGACTTCCCGGATGTTGCGAGTTACACGCAGCACAGGGGACGACAGGATTTTCTGCGAAATGGAACCGTAACCACGGCGAACTTCACCAAGCCGACGCCAGGTACCGATGGAAACGAGCTCTTCAACTCATTCCGGGGTCCCGGGTTCCAGCAGTGGGACGCCTCTCTGTTGAAGAACACAAGAATCGCCGAATCGGTCAACTTCCAACTCCGCTTCGAATTCTTTAACGTCTTCAACCATCCAAATCTCAATAGCGTCGTTACCGACCAGTCCAACGGCAACTTCGGCAAAGCAACCAACCAGGGGCCACCGCGCTTCTTCCAACTCGGTGGCAACCTCACCTTCTAAACCGCTGCCAAGCCACATAAGCGAGGGGTCAGCCCGCCAGGCTGACCCCTCCTTTATCCTGATCACGATGATCGATTCTCTCTGGATCGGACGAGTCCTTATCGGTTGCGCTCTGTTCGCTCCCTCGGCTGTCTCTCCCTGCGGCGCGCAAACTCAGGCCTCGCCAAAGCAGACGATCTACTCCCTCTTACAAGCCCGGCGATTCCCGGATGCCGAGGCAGCCGCGCGTCAGTATATCGCCAGCGTTCCAGGGGACTGCACCGCCCACACCATGCTGGGCCTGGCACTACGCGGCGAAAGCCGACCGCTCGAGGCGTACACCTCCTTCGTCGCAGCCACCAACCTCTGTCCGGATTCACTCGCCGCAGTCGAAGGTGCCGCGGAG
Source organism: uncultured Acidobacteriaceae bacterium (assembly GCA_963850375.1). Classification (GTDB taxonomy): domain Bacteria; phylum Acidobacteriota; class Terriglobia; order Terriglobales; family Acidobacteriaceae; genus Edaphobacter. Next base: position 42,707 of record CAWKKV010000003.1, read on the forward strand.
ATTGCTTACGCCCGCAGAATGCCGGAAGCTAGAGCCCTGCTCGCCAGAGTGGTCGAACTTCGCCCGGAGGATGGGACAGCTCACGCCATGCTCGGAGCACTTCACGCAGAGTCAGGCGAGTGCGCTGAGTCGGTCGCAAACTATAGCAAGAGTCGAGCGCAGATCGAGGGAAGTACCTCTGCTCTTCGACAGTATGGCGGCTGCCTCGCCGCGCTCGGTCGCGCCCCTGAGGCAGTCGATGTTCTTACGCACCTGCTCACGCTGGAAGACAATGGTCCCAATCGGCAGGCACTCGCCCGGGCTCAAAAGGATGCTGGTCGGCGCACCGATGCTCTTGCCACCCTGCAGCCTCTCCTCGCAGGCGATTCGCACGATAGTGGCGCCCTTCTGCTCGCCGCGGAGATCGCCGAGGCGGATAATCAGACACCACAGGCGATAGCGTGGCTCCGTCAAGCGATACAAGTCGATCCAAAACGTGTCGAGAGCTATCTCTACTTCGCCGAAATCTCTTTCAACCACGGCTCGTACCAGGTCGGCATCGACTTCCTCGATCTCGGCCTTAAGGTCTTGCCCAAAGATGCTCGTTTGCACGTCGCGCGTGGCGTGCTCGAAGTCCAGATCTCCAAGCTCGATAACGCGCTGAGCGACTTCCAGGAGGCTCACAGACTCGATCCCAAGCTGTCCTTTGCGGATGACGCCATGGGCGTACTGTTCAGCCAGAAACATGACCTGTCGTCCGCGCTCACGCTGTTCGAAGAGAGAAGCAGGCAGCAGCCCAATGATCCACTACTGCAGTACCTCTACGCGGAGGCTCTGTCAGAGTCGGGAACAAACAGTCCGGGAAAAATCGAGGCAGCCATCGCAGCGTCCCGTCGAGCGCTCCTGCTTGAGCCGTCCTACCAGCCGGCACGAGATCTGCTCTGCGTGCTGCTGGGGCGCCACGGCGAGTTCCAGGCAGTCGTCAATGAGGCCGCGGAGGCGACCAGGCGTCAGCCCTACGACGAGGTCGCGCTATACCAGGCACTCCTGGCTGAAAGAAAACTGAAGAACCCTGAGCGGACCGAAGACCTGGCCCGGAAGCTCGAAGAGGCCAAGGCCCATAACCAGGTCGCCGTCACGAAGTATGTTCTCGAAGAGAGCAGGGCTTCGCCGCCGCCGAAATAGTTCAGCTCCTTCGCGAAGCTCCGGTTGTTCATCCTCTCGTCTGCGTGTTAGCCTCATTTCGCTTCGAGCTGCTCTTTTCAGGTGCGTTCGGGTAAACGCTTACCCGAGCAGGAAATCGGCAGCTCTAAATCGTGAACAGGCTATGAGGGCACCGTGAACAAGACAAATCGTCGAGAGTTTCTCGTGAAAGGCAGTGCTGCCGCCGCTGCCGTATCGGTCACCATGCGACACGCGAGCGCATTGCAGAAACCAGGTCCGGTCGCCCAACGACAGACGCAACTCACGCAATTCGCATACGCTGACGTCCAGCTTCTCGAGGGACCGATGCTCGACCAGTTCCGGCACAATCACTCGTTGTTTCTGAACTTGAGCGATGACAGCTTGCTCAAGCCCTTTCGCCAACTCGCCGGCATGCCGGCACCCGGTGAGGAGATGGGCGGCTGGTACTCACCATCGAGCAAGTTCGATCCGCCCAAGGATATGACCGGCTACATTCCCGGCCACAGCTTCGGGCAATACTTGTCCGGTCTCGCTCGCGCCTACGCGGTCACCGGAGACAAGGCGACCCAGGAAAAGGTCTTCCGACTCGTGCGCGGCTTTGCCCCTACTGTGACGCCGAAGTTTTATGAGGGCTACAACATCCCGGCGTACACCTTCGACAAAACGAACTCCGGATTAATCGATGCGCATGAATTCGCCTCCGATCCGATCGCATTCGACGTCCTCGCCAAAGCGACCGATGCCGTTCTCCCCTGGCTTCCGCCCAAGGCACTCAACCGTGAGGAGATGATGGCGCGCCCTCACAAGAACATCTCCTTTACCTGGGACGAGACCTATACGCTGCCGGAGAACTTCTATCTCGGCTACCAACGCGGCGCGGGCGATCGCTATCACGAGCTTGCCAAGCGCTACTTGCAGGACGACACCTATTTCGGTCCGCTTGCCGAAGGGCGAAACGTCCTTCCCGGCCAGCACGCGTACAGTCACGTCAACGCACTCTGCTCCGCGATGCAGTGCTATCTGACCGATGGTAGCGAGATGCACCTCCGCGCCGCGCAGAACGGTTTCCGCTTCGTGCAGGAGCAGAGCTTTGCCACCGGCGGCTGGGGTCCGGACGAAACCTTCCGCAAACCCGGCACCGACGAGCTCGTCAAGACGCTCACCTCGTCACACAACAGCTTCGAGACGCCCTGCGGCGCCTACGGCCACTTCAAGATCACGCGCTACTTGATGCGGGTCAGCGGAGACAGCACCTTCGGCGACAGCATGGAGGCTGTGCTCTACAACACGATCCTCGGCGCGCGCCCCATCCGCCCGGACGGCGTCAGCTTCTACTATGCTGACTACAACATGGACGCGGCCAAGGTCGACTACGACCAGAAGTGGCCCTGCTGCTCCGGCACCTTCCCGCAGCTCACAGCCGACTACGGCATCAGCTCCTACCTCCGCAGCCCTCAGGGCATCTACGTCAACCTGTACGTGCCTTCGCGCGTTAATTGGCGGCAGGGCAATGCGCGGGTTTCGCTGACCCAGAAAACCGAGTACCCCAACAACGGCGAAACGGCACTGCAGCTCAAGCTCGACCGTACCGAACGGTTCACCATCGCTCTACGAATCCCCGCGTGGGCAGGGCCGCATACGGCAGTCAAGGTGAATGGCAGCCCGACAGAAGCGAGCTTGCAGCCAGGGACGTGGACCAGACTCGACCGGACATGGAAGGACGGCGACCGCGTCGAGCTCTCAATCGACATGCCGCTCCGGCTCGTCCCGATCGATCCGGCACACCCGGAGACGGTAGCACTGGTTCGTGGACCGGTCGCGCTCTTTGCCATCGAACAGGGCGCCGCGAAGATCTCCTCCAAGCAGATGCTTGCGGCGCAGAGAAGTGGTGCCTCTGGGGATTGGGAGGTCGCCAGTAACATGGGCAAAATTCCGATGAGACCCTATGCGTCCATCAAATCTGAACGTTATCGTCTCTATCAGCAGGTCGGGTAAGGACACGGCTTGTTCCCGAATCACACTGGAGTGGATCTACATTCAGCATGAGTCTCATGTGAGCGCGAAAATGCAAGACCAATCGGGCAGCTCCAAATCTCGCAACACCTGGAGAACTGGTTCTGACAACAGGGTGTCAGGATCTGCGCGGTGTGGTTCGCATTGGCTGCCGTTGCGGCCAACGCGCAAGGATCCCAGCTTCCTTCAAATGGAACCACCTCTGACCAGTGAACTCGCTGCGGTTCGCGGCACAAGTTGGCGAAGACCAGAAACTGTGGTGTCTCTCCTCAATCCAGCCTTGACGCTACAGGGTTTAGACTGTACATCTTAGCTTCAAGAACCTGACGAGAAAGCCTGTTCGATATGCCCAAGAAGCCTGACGGAGATGAGAACGGAAATCCGGGAGGGCGTTTTGATATCCGGGATGTGGCAAAGCGAGCTGGCGTATCTGTCGCAACTGTGTCCCGAACGGTCAATAACATTCCATCGGTCAACGTGCAGATGGCCGACCGTGTCCGGCTGGCGATCCAGGAACTCAACTATTACCCCAACACCCAGGCACGCGCCCTCGTCTCGGGAAGAAGCCGTTTGGTGGGCCTGCTCGTACCGGATATCACCAATCCCTTCTTTCCTGAGCCGATTAAAATGCTTCGAGAAGGCGGTAGTTCAGCATGGCTACGAGCTCCTGATCGGATCGACGAACTACGACTCCGAGTTGCAGCACTGCTTGCGACGCATGATTGAACGCAACGTAGACTGCGTGGCCGTCATGACCTTCGGCGTTGAGGACCCCGTCCTCGAGGAGCTCTCCAGCCGGCAGATTCCTATGGTCTTCATGGACGTCTCGCAGGAGACGTTCACGCAGGACGTCCTCATGGTCGACTACAAGCATGGGATGACCAAGGCAATCCAGCATCTCGTCGGGCTCGGCCATCGGGACGTCGGCTTCATAAGTGGGCCGCTCAATCAGCACTCTGCCATCCTTCGCCGCGATGCATTCCTTCTGTCTCTGGTGCAGTGCGGATGTCAGCCACGTGCCTCGTTTATGGTCGAAGGCGATCACCGGCTGGAGGGCGGCATGGAAGGGATCGTGACCCTACTCAAGACCGGATATCCACCAACGGCAGTACTTTGCTCAAACGACATGATGGCCATAGGGGCCTTAAAGATGCTGCACCAACGTGGTTTCCGTGTGCCTGAAGATATGTCCGTCGTGGGGTTTGACGATATTCATCTGGCCGAGTTCGTAAACCCGCCGCTAACGACCGTGAGCATGTCCCAAACAGAAATAGCGCATCAAGCTATCGCACCCTGCTGAGCCGAATCGAACATGCGGCAGCCAAGGGCACGACGAAGCACCATGTGACCACGACATTGGTCGTGCGTGAACCACCGCGCCGCCGCGCTTCCGTTACCCACGCGAGTAGCGTCGGCCGGCCCTCCGGAGTAGCTATCCTTCACTGGGCTTGTAACGCGAGCGATCTAACACCAGATCGTTTCCATCCCCATTTCGTCATTTGGGAAGAGAGCTTGCCCTCGAAGCTCGAACCTTAAGGTGGGAATAACAGATATTTCCATTAGAGAGATCGGCTTCTCCGACGTGCTCGGAGGACCAAAACGCAGAAACCTCATCGATTGCTGAGGTTTCCTGCACTTGTATGTCTCAGGGAATCGGAAGACTGAATGGCGGGGAGACAGGGATTCG